>NZ_JAUTBG010000003.1:0-318046 GCF_030819035.1 Agrobacterium sp. SORGH_AS 787 | reverse complement strand
GGGTGAGAGCTTGATGCGGATATCGCGGAAGCCGAAATCCTCATAGATGGACAAGATGAGGTCGTTGACCTTGATGCATTCTTCCGTGAGTTGGTCTTCCGTGCAGAAGATGTGCGCGTCGTCCTGGGTGAAGGAGCGCACGCGCAAGAGACCGTGCAGCGCGCCCGACGGCTCGTAGCGGTGTACCTTGCCGAACTCGGCGATCTTCAGCGGCATGTCGCGGTAGCTCTTGAGGCCCTGCTTGTAGATCAGCATGTGGCCTGGGCAGTTCATCGGCTTCAGGGCGAAGTCGCGGTCGTCCTCGGTCTTCGTGGTGAACATGTGTTCGCGGTAGTTCTGCCAATGGCCCGAGGTCTCCCAGAGATGCCGGTCCATGATGTCTGGCGTATTGACCTCGGCATAGCCTGCGGCGGCTTGCCGCTTTCGCATATAGTCGATGAGCGTTTGGAACAGCGTCCAGCCCTTCGGATGCCAGAAGACGGATCCGGGCGCTTCCTCCTGGAAATGGTAAAGGTCCATTTCCCGGCCGAGCTTGCGGTGATCGCGCTTTTCCGCCTCCTCCAGCGTCCTGAGATGCCCGTCGAGTTCAGCCTGGGTCGCGAAGGCGGTTCCATAGATGCGGGTCAGCATACGGTTGGCGGCATCGCCGCGCCAATAAGCACCAGCGACCTTCGTCAGCTTGAAGGCCGCACCGATCTTGCCGGTGGACGTCATGTGGGGGCCGCGGCAAAGGTCGAGCCAGTGCCCCTGGCGGTAGATCCTGATGTCTTCGCCTTCGGGAATGGCGTCCACGAGTTCGACCTTGTAGGCCTCTCCCCGTTCGCAGAAGAAGTCCCTGGCCTCCTCCCGGCTCCAGACCTCCCGCGTTATCGGTTGATTGCGCGCGACGATCTCGTGCATGCGGTCTTCGATCGCGGGCAGATCGTGGGGCGTGAACGGCGTGTGCCGCGCAAAATCGTAGAAGAAGCCGTTCTCAATCACCGGACCGATCGTCGCTTGCGTACCAGGAAAAAGCTCCTGAACCGCTTGGGCGAGGACATGTGCCGCATCGTGGCGGATCAATTCGAGAGCCCGTGGGTCTTCCCGGCCGATGAGTTCCGCGCGGCAATCTTTGTCGATGCGCTCCGCGAGATCGACCAGCTTGCCGTCTACCACCATGGCTACCGATTTCTTGCGCAGCGACGGCGCGATGGACTGGGCGAGATCGACGCCGGTGATCGGCACGTCGAAACCGCGCTCGGCGCCATCGGGGAAAGTAATGCGAACCATTAGCGAACCTCGTACTTTCGAATAGGATGGGGCGGGCGTCGGCAAGTGCTTGCTCGGCTTCGAGAAGCGCCCCAAGCGCGCGATCGTCGGTCTTTCCGTTGGAGTTGAGTGCAGTGCGGGTAGAGTTCGAATTCGATCTGGCACCATGTAGGCGGGAAGAAGGGAGCGCAGTGCCGTCTGCACGTCACCTTCGATGACCGAATCTCTCACCAGGAAGGCGACAATTCCCTCCGCCGCACCATCGGCAACGACGGGCCAGCCAAGGAACGCGACCTGGCTGCGTCCCGTGACCTCGTGCAGCGTCCCCTCGATCGCCCGCAACTCGACGCGATAGCCGTGCACTTTCATCTGCCGGTTAGCGCGGCCGGCGAACAGGATCCCGTGCTGGGAATCGACGCGCGCCATGTCACCCGTTCGGTACCAGCGTTCGCCATTACGGAAGACGAAGCGCTCTTCGTCAAGCTTTGGTGCCTTCCAGTATCCGGCCGAAAGAGGCAGTCCGGAAAGGATGATTTCCGCCGTCTCGCCGGCTAAAGGGACCGGCAGAGCCTCGCCAGCGAAGAGTTTGTAACGGAAACTGGGCATCGCATCGGCCTTGGCCAGGCCGTAATTTACCGCGCACGCACTGGCCGAAGGAACGATGAGGCATGCTGTCACCCCGTCAGCGGCCGTCAGCCGCGGTGCCGGGATCGACATGGCACGGCGATCGTGAAACGCCTTCGCGGTCTGGTGTAACAAGTGGTCGAGGTACGGCGGCGTTCCATGGTTCATGATGCAAGTTTCCCTCTTGCTTCCAAATCGCTCGCCAGTGCGAGCAGGCGCTCATGGATGCGCACCAGCGCGAGACGGCGGTGCGGCGAAAGCCTGCGGGTCAGCCCAATGCGGTCGAGGAAAACCGGCGGATGGCGCAAAATGTCGGACGGCGTCTCGTCGGCATAGATCCGAACCAGGATTGCCAGGATGCCGGCCAGGACGGGCATGTCGCTCGCACCATAAAGAAAAAGACGTCCGTTCTGTCGTGCAGCGGACAGGAATGTTTCGCCCTGACATCCGGCGATGCGGTTTCGCGCAGTGCGCAACGAAGGGGAAAGGGGCGGCAAGTTGCGGCCGAGGTCGATGAGGTATTGATAGCGCTCAGCCCAGTCGTCAAAGAGTTCGAACTCGTCGATCAGGCGCTCTTGACGTTCGAGGATCGAGGTGTTTCCGCGGGGATGCGGGCTTGTCATGAGGATGCCCTCCGCCATTCGGTTCGCTCTTGCTTGTCCTCGAGGATCACACCCAGAGCCTCGATCTTCTCGCGAAGCCGGTCCGCTTCGTCGAAAGCGCGCACTGCCCGTGCCTCGCTGCGCTGGGCAACCAGTGTCTCGATGTCGTCGACGTCCGCGCCGTCCAGGACGCCGGCGGATTGACGAAACCACTCTTCAGGTTTCTGCTGCAGGAGTCCAAGTTGCTCACCCGCCCACAAAAGGGACATCTTAAGCTTGCTTCGGATAGGCGGAGAGGTCTCCTGTTGAGCCATGCGCGCCAGCCGGAACAGTTCTGCCAAAGCCGCCGGCGTGTTGAGATCGTCGTCGAGTGCGAGGTGGAAGTTGTCGGAATAGGGGCTGACGTCGTCGTTGACAGCGACATCCGCAAGACTGCGCAGAATCCCATAAAGACGGTCGAGACTGCGGTGCGCTTGCCGCAAGCCATCGGCGCTCCAGTCGAGAGGCTGCCGGTAATGCGCCGAAAGGAGTGCGTACCGGATCGCCTCACCCGGGGCTTCTTCCAGGAGATCGCGCACCAGCAATACATTTCCGAGAGACTTGGACATCTTTCGGCCCTCGACGGTGACGAAGCCGTTGTGGATCCAGTAACGAGCCCGTGTACCTTGGGCGATCTCGTTCTCGTGATGCGGGAAGATAAGGTCCTGCCCACCACCATGGATGTCGATTGAAGATCCAAGGTGACGCTCGATCATAGCGGAGCACTCGATGTGCCAGCCGGGTCGCCCGCTCCCCCACGGGCTGTCCCAGCCGGGCTGTTCGGTCGTTGACGGCTTCCAGAGCACGAAATCTGCCGGATGCTTCTTGAAAGGCGCCACCTCGACCCGTGCACCGGCGATCATATCCTCCGGGCTTCGGCGCGAGAGCATTCCATAGTCCTTGCAAGAGGGAACGTGGTAAAGAACATGGGCCTCCGCCTGATAGGCGTAGCGTTCCGCAATGAGGCGCTGGATCAGAGCGATGATTTCAGGAATATGCTCGGTGACCTTCGGCTCGATCGTCGGCGGGCGGACTCCGAGCGCTGCCATGTCGGCATGGTAGGCCTCCGTGTAGCGCTCGGTAACGACACCGATCGGAAGCCCTTCGACGCGCGCGGCGGCATTGATCTTGTCATCGACATCGGTAAGATTCCGCGCATAGGTTAGGCGTGGAAAATGGCGCCGCAGCGTCCTCGACAGAACGTCGAAGACAACGGCAGGGCGCGCGTTTCCGATGTGGGCATAGTTGTAGACCGTCGGTCCGCAGACATACATCCGGACTTCTTCCGGGTTCTGCGGAATGAAGGCTTCCTTCCGACCGCCAAGACTGTTGGTGAGATAAAGGGTCATCGTATTTTCTTTGCGTGATGGTCAGGAAAATGCTCAGCGAACGCAGTTGTCGGCTTCACAACAACTGAGATCGTCAAGGAAAATGTTGTCGGAGCGGTAGTGCTCAACGCACTGGTGTCGGCTCTAAGGGGTCCGGCGATCGCCCGCGCCAAAAGCTCAAAGCGCTGCCGGAACTCGTAGATGAAGCAGAGCGGGATGCCGGCGTGCTTGACCTCCGGACCGATGAGGAAGAGCCCTGGAAGCTCGGTCGATTCGACGTCGCCGTCCGGTTCCATGCCTTTGACGTCGACGCCGGCGATCATCGGTAAGCCGAACACCATAGCCGCCTGTTCGAGATAGGTTGGATTTTCCGCACCGCTCGGATGTTCCCGCTTAACCGAAAAGCCAGGTGAACTGTCGAAACTGATGGCGTTCAGGTCAGCCAGACCGAACGCATTGCCTGGAAAGGACGCTGTGATGAAGCCCATTGTAAGCGGCCAGGCTCGGAAAGACGGGCCGATCTGGTTGCGTTCGAACACGCGTACGTCCGATATGGCAAGGTCGCGAAGAACATGCGCCACGCCGAGGCCAGCCGGGACGGCGTAGACGATGGGGAGGTTCGCCAGGGGATGCCGCGACGCTGCGCGATGGTCGGCATGCGTATCGAACGACAGTCTCACGCGTTCACTTCCTCGCGTTCATGATGATGGTCATGGTGGTCGTGGTCGTGATCATCAAGACCGTGACCATGGCGTGACGCGGAGCCCAGGAAGGCAAAGCTGTCTCGAAGAAACTCATCGGTCTGTCTCGTCCGATCAATACAATCCGCGTCCTGCGATCTTCTCTCGGCCAGTCGTGAAGAGGGGTCGGAGGGTGGAAAATGTGCTGGACGCCGTGCAGGACAAACGGAGCCGGTATGCCTTCGACGTTTACGATGCCTTTCAGGCGCAGAATGTTCGGACCGCTGAGCAGGACGAGGGTTTCGAGCCAGAGATCGAAGATGTCTGCCGGTATCGGGTCGTTCACCGTATAGGAAACCGCCGAAATTCTCTCGTCGTGCCTGTTCACATGATGATGGTGGTGGTGCTCGCCGTGACCATGATGGTGGTGGTGGTGATGGTCACGCTGTTGGTGGGCATGCTGTTGACTGGGCTCCTCGTAAGCCTCCGCATTCAGCCATGCCTGCACGTCGTCGATCTTGTTGCCGAAATAGAGGCCAACGTTAAACAGGCGCGATGGTTCTACGGCCCCCTGATAGGTACGGATAATCGGCGTACCGGGGTTGAGCTTGCGCAGACGCTCCTCGATCTCGCGCACCGCGTGCCGCCCGGCAATGTCCGTCTTGGTCAGAAGGATGCGATCGGCCATCGCGGCCTGCTTGACCGCTTCCGGCTGCGCGTCGAGTGTGGCTCCGCCTGCGGCGGCATCCACCGTGGCGATCACGCCATCAAGGCGAAACGCCTCGCCGAGGAAACCATCGATGATCAGCGTATGGAGGATGGGGGCGGGGTCGGCGAGCCCGGTCGTTTCGATTACGATCCGATTGAAGGGTGCGATTTCGCCGCGGTCGCGGCGATCGACGAGCACGTGAAGCGTGGTAAGCAGATCACTCCTGATGGTGCAGCACAGGCAGCCTGATTGCAGCAGGACCATGTTTTCTGAGCTCGCTTCGACGAGTTCATGATCCAGTCCAATCTCGCCGAATTCGTTGATAATGACCGCGGTGCGCGCAAGGTCCGGTTGACGGAGAAGATGGTTGATGAGGGTCGTTTTCCCGCTCCCCAGAAATCCGGTTACAAGCAAGACAGGGGTTGGCTCGGCAGGAATGTAATCTACGGTCAAGGTTGCATCCCTTCTCAGTCATCCTCGCGGCGCTCCGGCGAATGTCCGTTTATCTCGGTGACTACAGCATCGTCACTGGTTGCTTCCTTGCCGACTGCAATGAGGCATCCTTGATCTACGAAAACCGGTTCTGCATTTTTGCAGTTGATCCTCGCCAGCAATCCATGCGAAACGTTATAACGTTACATAAAGGAGTACAAGATGGCAAAAACATGGAAGGGCGCGAATGACTGAAGTGCGACCGATCGGTGTGGCGATGCGCTGCGAGGACGTCTTGCGGACGGATCAGTCCTGTCTGGCGGCGGCGCGCGAGGCGTTGTTCCGCTGGGCTGAGGTGATTGCGTCGCGTCGCGTCGAGGATGTCCTGGCACTCTACGCGCCGGACGCGATCCTTGTTCCGACGCTTTCCGACGAGATCGGTGAACGGGAAGAGGATAGGCGACGCTATTTCGAGGCGTTTCTGTCGAATGACGTCCAGTCCTGCAGCATCCTCATTCAGAAAAAGCGGGTGAGCCGGAAGCTCGGGACCGTTGTCATCGGCGGGCTATACACGTTCCGCCTTCTGCGCGGGAACCTGGAAGAGTTGGTGCCGGCGAGGTTTCTATTCACCTTCGAGGAGATCGAGGGGCAATGGCTGATCACCGGGCATCACTCATCACGTCTTTCCGAGGTGCTCTGATGGGCAAGAGCCATCGTTTCAAGCAGGAAAAAGGTAGTAGAGTATGAACGTTGCCGTGAAACCGCAGGAGCAAACAAGCCGACGTCCGCGTCCGGCGCGAGCCGACGTCGAAGCGGCTGTTCGGCTTCTCATCGAGTGGACAGGGGACGACCCGGATCGCGAGGGACTGGTCGATACGCCGGCGCGTGTCGTGCGCGCCTATGAAGAATTCTTCGAGGGCTACAACACGGATCCAGCCGAATTGCTGGGCCGAACCTTCGAGGAAACCGCCGACTATGACGACATGATCGTGCTTCGCAACATGCGCCTCGAATCCCATTGCGAGCATCATATCGTGCCGATCATCGGCAAGGTCCATGTTGCCTATCTGCCCGACCGCCGGGTTGTGGGCATTAGCAAGCTCGCTCGTGTGGTTGAGGTTTTCGCAAAGCGTCTCCAGATCCAGGAAACCCTCACGTCGCAGATCGCCGATACCATCGACAAGGTTCTCCAACCCCGCGGCGTTGCGGTTGTCATTGAGGCCGGCCACATGTGCATGACAACGCGCGGCATCAGGAAACCCGGTGTCAGCATGGTGACGAGGCGGCTGCTCGGGGCGTTTCAGAGCGACAAGGATTTGCGCCGCGAGTTCCTGTCTTCCATTCCCACAGTAGGCGAGGTGTTCGGATGACGACGCACCTTGAGGCCTTCGCCGTACGGCGGTCCGTGGAGCAAGTCGAGGAAGGCGATGTCTTTGCACCCAAGTTCGGGCCTGATGGGATGATCCCGGTTGTGACAACGGACGCCGCATCGGGCGAAGTCCTGATGATGGGCGTGATGAGCAGGGAAGCGCTTCTGCGCACGGTCGAGACCGGAGAGGCGCACTATTGGAGCCGCAGCCGCCAATGCATATGGCACAAGGGCGCTACAAGCGGGTTAGTCCAGAAGGTCAGGGAGATCCGTATCGATGATGACCAGGATTCCGTCTGGTTGCGTGTCGAGATTACCGGCGGCGCGAGCTGCCACGTCGGATATCGGTCGTGCTTCTACCGCGCCGTCTCGACCGACACTGGAAAACAACCGCTCGAACTCGTTTTTACCGAAGCTGAAAAGGTCTTCGACCCAAAACAGGTTTACGGCGACGCACCCAACCCGACGCAGCTCTAGGAGGGATACGGATGGCTTCGGAGCAGCGGCTTCACGGCAGTCAGGACGCAACCCCATCGTCATGATTGTTGCGTCATTTGAGAAACTTTAGATGGGAGCTGGGATGCCAAGGAATCCCCCAGCAGTCAGAAGTCGACTGCAGCTACTACGCTCGTGCCGTCGATCTCGTTTCGCGGGGATCATGGCAGATGAAAGGATTGCTCGGTCGGGCCAGGGCAGAAAATAGCTGCTTTAGGTAAATGGCTGGATGTTGTTGGTCTGACAGGATTTCAAAAGCACCGCTGGACAGCCTTTCCGAAGGGCAGATGCAGAGCGCGCTCTTCGTCCGAGCAATGTTTCAGGACGCAGATCTTATCCTTCTGGATGAACCCAGGTCCGGAACCACTTTCCCCCACACCCTGCCTCTGGCCCCCGAGCGCATCGCATTCGAGGCAATCAGGGATCTCCTCACCCCGCAAACCTCGAAGTGGAGCATAAAGTGACGATTTCTCTCACACACCCTCGTTCGTTAAACCGTGGAGACGACACGATACCGCACAAAACACGCCTGTGCCCAACTAGTGTTGCAGAGCGTTTGGAAGCCAGAAGGGCTAGGCAGGAGAGACGCATCCTGGTCGTGGTCACTACTTTCATCACTTGGTCTCTCTTTATCCCTCCGGCCTTTGCAAGTAATTACGAGGTTGCCCTGTCCAAGCTCAATCGGACAGCCTATGCACTTATAAAGGTGGCGTATGGCTGTAAGTTAGAGTTGGGTAACGCGCGTTATCTTGAAGCTCGAGTTGCTGTTGAGAATGCTCTTCGCGCGACAGGGCTTCCGACCAATATAGCTTTGTCATCAGCCGCAAAAATCGAAGCTGAAGCCAAAGCTGCGGCAACACATGCCTATAGCGTGAGCCAATGCATTATGGAGTATGTTGAAGCGAAACGAGTTATTCTGCATTGGCGCACACGAATGGAAGACGCGTCTAGGTCTGAATAACCTCTGATCTCGTTAACAATCCGGCCCAGATCTATTCAGTGCAACCAACCTAGAGTATCCCTACGGGCGTGATGAGCATGAGACTCCGAGACGTTACCTGGCCCCAGTCTCGGACCGCAACCTTCACGAACAACTGACCTGCCACTGAATTTTCATCCGGCGGCGATTAGAGCCTCGGTGGTTTTGGATACGCCAAATGGCGCTGTTTGAGCAACTGGCAGAAACGCGTAGCCTTCATCTTGCGCAGCGTTGGAGCCGGTTGCGGCGATGAGCTCGGCATAGTCTGCCGGGGTTTGATATCCGAGCGATGAGTGTGGCCGGAAATTATTGTAGTCGTTGGTCCATTCGTCGATGGCGCTACGGGCATGATCGAGGCCAAAGAACAGGCTTTCGTCCAAGAGTTCGTCACGCATGCGGCCGTTGAAGGATTCGACGTAACCATTCTGAGTCGGTTTTCCGGGCGCAATGTAGTGCCATTCGACCTTGTGATCTTTCGACCAGGCCAGGATCGCGTTCGACGTGAACTCCGTGCCGTGATCGGAGACGATGATGCCGGGCTTACCGCGTCGTTCGATCAGCATCGTTAGTTCGCGAGCAACACGACGACCGGAGATCGACGTGTCCGGGATTGCGGCGAGGCATTCGCGTGTGACGTCGTCCACGACATTGAGTACGCGGAAGCGCCTGCCACAGGCGAACTGGTCGTGGACGAAATCCAGTGACCAGCGGGCATTGGCCTTCGCCTCGACCAGGATCGGAGCGCGTGTGCCGACTGTACGTCGTCGGGCCATTCGCTTGCGGACCGACAGGCCTTCCTCTCGGTATAGCCGGTAGATTCGGTTAACGCCGGACGGCTCTCCCTCCCGCCGAAGCAGGATGAACAGTCGCCGATATCCGAAGCGTCGTCGCTCGTTGGCGAGATCGCGCAGCCTCAACCGCAGTTTGACTTCCGGCGGGCGGCAGGACCGAAAGCGTATCGTCTTTCGGTCAGCGGATATAATCTGGCAGGCCCGCCGTTCCGAAAGGCCCATGACGGACTTCAGATGCGCGACGGCGGCACGCTCGGCGGCAGGCCCTACCATTAATGGGATGGTCCGCCTCGTCCTCCCGTAGCATTATGAGGCTGTCAAACCGAAGGAGGTTGCAATGCCACAACGCAATGTGCCGCGTTCAGCGGCTGTCTACGGAATTGATATCGGTAAGAACATCTTCCACGTCGTCGGTCTCGGAAGCGATGGCGTGCCAGTTCAGAAGGTTCGTTTCCGACGCGATACGCTGCTACAGTTCTTCGAGCGCGCAGCGCCGGCGATCGTGGGAATGGAATCTTGCGCTGGCTCTCAATGGATTGCCAGGAAGATAAAGGCTCTGGGACATAAGGTGCGCTTGATCCCGGCGCAATTTGTGAAGCCCTACGTAAAATCGAACAAGACCGACATCATCGATGCGGAGGCGATAGCTGAGGCAGCTACGCGACCAACGATGCGGTTTGCAGCACTCAAGAGCGAGGAACAAGCCGATCTTCAGGCTTTGCACAGGGTGCGAGACCAGATGATCGGAACGCGCACCCGGCTGATCAATCAGATGCGAGCCTTTTGCCTCGAATACGGGATCGCGCTGCGTCAGGGCGCAGGTCTGTTCAAGCTCGACCTGCCACAGGTTCTCGAAGACAAATCGAACGACCTTTCGTTGGCGATGCGTAAGCTGCTCGCAGATCTGTTTGCCGATCTACGCCAATTGGAACAGCGTATCGGTGACGTCACACGCGAGATCGAAGCCATAGCCAGTCGAGAGGATGTGGCTCGACGGCTCATGACGATCCCCGGCATCGGAGCATTGGGGGCGACTGCACTTCTTGCTGCGATTGGCAACGGTCGGCAATTCCAAAAAGCCCGCGATCTGGCTGCGTGGCTTGGCCTCGTGCCGCGAGAATACTCGACCGGCGGAAAGCAAAAGCTTCTCGGCATCAGCAAGCGAGGAAACCGCTATGTTCGCAAACTTCTCGTGCATGGCGCACGATCATGCTTTCGGCATCTCGACCGAACACGGGATCGACTGGGGAACTGGCTGGATGGCCTTCAAGCCCGGATGCACCCAAGCAAAGCTGTTGTCGCACTTGCCGCAAAAATGGCCCGGATTGTCTGGGTCGTCCTGACCGAGCCTGGAGCACTCTACGAACGCAGAGACCCTGCCTTCACCTGAAGCTCCAAGCTCGATTGCAAGGCTCGGGAATAGTGATGACGAAACAGTGGATCAACATGCCGTAAGTCCTGTGCAAAAAAGCGGGCTTCGTGCCCGAACCATTTATTGGGAACGGCGTGTGCGGATCTCATCATGGCCTGGCTGCAACCGCAGCCCACTCGCGAGAGGCCGGATACATTTATGCAACTGGAATCGTCATTTGCGATGTCGCGAACCCTTGCACGGACGGGGCGGACCATACATTTTTTGAAAGAAGCTCGCGAAGTGCGGCCACATCCAACATCTGTTCGGCCAGCAGCTTCTTCAGTTTGGCATTCTCTTCTTCGAGCGCCTTCAGACGTTTTGCCTCAGAGACTTCCATCCCACCGTATTTGGCTTGCCAGTTGTAAAATGTTGCCTCAGAAATCCCGTGCTTCCTGCACAGGTCGACGGCTTTAGCCCCCGCTTCTTGCTCCTGGAGGAAATTCTCGGTGGCAGGTCAAGGCAGGCTGCCATCGCATCGACGACCGCCTGACGTTGTTGCTGCAGAAATGCAAGCGTCTGCTCGATCCATGCTCCTGTTCTGGCATTGTCCTGATTGACGAGCTTCTCATGCCGGTTCTTTTCCTGTGCGATCATGTGCGACAATTGCCTGTAGCGCGATACGAGATCGATCAGCATCGCATGTGCAGGTGAAGAGGGCCCAGAACCTTGGTATCCATGCGTCTGGCATAGTCGGCAAGGACGAATGCATCGATCCTGTCCGTCTTCGACAAGCGACCGCAAGCGCGTGCGAACTGCCTGATGCTTGGCATTGACCTGGGCCACAGGCATACCGACCGCCCAAAGGCCTTCCACGACACCACGCTCATAGCCGCCCGTCGGCTCCAGCACCAGACGTTCGACACCCTCCTATTGAGCGAAAAAAGTCACAAAACGAGCAATCCCTGCAGCATCATTAGCAAAATTTGCGAAGCGCTCTTCGGGAAGAACGCAGACATCGAATGACGATTTCGATATGTCGATGCCGACAGAACGGCGAGTATAGGTCATGAGGTCTTGTCTCCCTTACACGCGAGCGCTTGGCTCTCTCAACGGTTCGACGAAGCCTCGTAATGCGCAGAGGGTTTTGCTTTTTTACGAACGAAAGTTCAGGCCGCCGAAGGCCCAACCGCTCTGGCCATCGTCTCGACGGTGTTGCCACCACCATCAACACAAACAAGGCCGGAACATCATAACAATGTTCCGGCCTCCAATGTATAAGGCCGGGGCAAACGCACCGACCTTTCTGCCGATGGCAGCAGTGAGACCCTCTCAGAAGAGCCTCATTGCCTTTAGTTACTTATGATAGGCAAGGCCACCCCACACGCGACCTTCGTCGCGGTGACGTCCACCGTGCACACCGCCAATATAGGCCGCAACTGCCGCCACGAGTGACGACGCTGCCAATAGGAATGCGGTAAGGATCCCTGTGATGCGAGCCTTCTCCGCGGCGTCTGCCGCTGCTGTCTTAGCGTCCTCGGCAGCCTTTTCAGCCTGCACTCTCAGTTCGTCGATTTTCTTCTGTGCTTCGTCAACCTTTTGCTGCGCTGCCGTCCGCACAGCCTGCACACGCTCGACCGTCTGATTCACCCGCGTCTGTGCGTCAGCCTGCGGGATACCCGTGCGGGCAACGATCTGGTTGGCCAGCCACGCCTTGTCGCCATCTGATATTTCGCCCGTGGAAAGGAGATTGCTCAGGATGCCGCCAGCTTGACGCTGAAAATCAGTAGCGTTCGGATCGGTCCCAGGAGAAGGCGTGTCCGTCCGCAGCATAGTATCGGTGAAATAGTCGATCGGGTTCGTCTTGAGGCCCTGTGGCAGCGACTGCTCGATACTTGGAGCGGCAGCCTGACCTGCGCCCTGAGCAACACCACCGAGCGCGTTACCAGCGCCTGCCACGACGCCGCCTGCCAGCTGACCTGCACCTTGCGCTGCGCCGCCAACAGCAGAGCCGGCTGCCTCAACCGCTGTCTGTGCAACACTTCCGACTGCCTTTGCGCCACCTGACACTACGCCAAGCGCTAGAAACGCTGAGACGACTGTGCCAATGCCCCATACAACAAGACCATTTACGCCGTCGCGCGTCGTTCGTTCGTCACGTGCTGTACCATCCGAAACCGGCCGTCGCATGCGGCCCGCAATGTAACCGCCGAGCATGTAAGACGCGACCATCGACACCACCACGAACAGTCCGGTGATGATGAGCCATGTCATGCTAATTTCGCCGCCGTTGTCAGCTGAAATTGCATTTAATCCCAGCCCACCGGCGAAAGCGGTAAACACGGCCATGGTACCTGACGCGATAGCGGTTCCAGCAAAGATCGCTGGCCAGTCAACGTAGCTGCGATTTGGGTTCTCAATCAATTCAGATCCTACCATCAACGTAACCCCAAGAGAGAGAGAACAAACAGGACAACGACGACTAGTCCCACCAGATAAATGATCGAGTTCATGAGGGTCTCCTATAAAGAAATCAGTTCTAAGCGTGCAGCTGATCTGAAGCTCGTTATCGCTTCCTGCACGCAAAGAGCGGCGCAGTCTGGACGACTGCGTTTGGCCACACCTAAACACTTTTGCGAGGACATCGTTCCGCCTAAAAAAAGACCAAATATTTCCTTTTTCAGGCGACCGTCACAAATACCGAAAGCCCGCGCCGCACAGGATCCCCGTCCTTCCGGCTCGACCTCACCATCATGCACGGCAGAAGGTCACGTCTCTCTCATCGTCTTCTGCAACGCGCTTGACGCCAAATACGTCCGGACGCAAAGACACTAAGAGACGAGCATTGCCTCACGTCTCTCAAGCTGCACGGTGACCGTCGCGATCTCGGTGGCCGTTGCGGCCTGCCAGAGCAATCGTCGTGACCGCGGTACCGCGGAGGCCGTGGAAGGCAAGGGTGGTCGGTCATCACGCAAGTCGACGGGAGGTAGGGCTTTGAATCCATTACCGAGAATTTCATCGACAAAGACTGCGACCTTGCCGCAGGCGAGATTGTCAGCCTCACATTTGATGTGGTCGAATCGAGGTTTTGCGGCTCAATTTTCTGCAAATGTCCAAAGGCGTCGATAGCCTTCCCATCTCCTGCATCCTGCTCAGCATGCGCGGGATGGTAGATTTATTGCGCCGCACTACTTGATCAAAAACGGTTGCGTCTGCCATAGTGATTTAGGGGCGCTTATGCAAAAACGGTACTGGCTGCTATGCGGCGTGATCTTGCTTGGGATCATGAAACTCAGCGAGACGCCAGGGGGTGGTCGAGGCGTGGCATCTCCATCACCAACAGCCACTGTGCCATCCGCTCCCGCGAAGCTTGCGCCGGACCCACCGCCAAAGCCTCCGCCACCGTCGACACTCGCTGAGCGCGCGACACCCGTGGCTCCTGCGCAAGACATTGAGAGCGCTGAGCCCAAGTTTGTTTGAGGAAACAGCGTCGCCTTGAGACAGGCGCCGAACGCAAAAGCCAACATCCTCGACCGGCTCAATATGGGCAAACGCGTGATGGTGTTGGCCCATGAAGGCCAATGGTCTCGCGTGAAAGACGACCTTACCCAGCGCGAAGGCTGGGTTGCGAGCAGGTTTCTGAGCGACGATGAACCAGTTGCGAAACAAGAAGCGCCGGAGGTCAAGCAGACCGTCGAGGTCAAGCCGAAGATTTCGCCGTCGATTATCATCCAGAGGATCATTGCGGAGTCTATCGCGGGCTATCCCGGAACGTGCGCATGCCCGTACAGCACCGACAGGCGCGGGCGCAGATGCGGCAGCAGGAGCGCTTATTCGAAGCCGGGAGGGTATTCGCCTATCTGCTTTGCTGGCGATGTGACGAGATCGATGATCGAAGCCTACAACTGACTGCATTTTCATCTGGACGTTGCCATTTTGGTTGGCAAAGAGTGGCCAGAATCTACACATCAGACGGGAGCGCAATTGGCGACCAATGCTGTCGCGTTTTAAAGCCCACACCACTCAGAGCCCCAGGCTCAACCCGATACCGGTTGTAGCGTCGTTGCGGCCCGCTTTAGCGGCGGGAAATTCTTTATCAGCGGTACGACGAGTTTAGGCCAGTTGATAATGCTCGGCTGTTTCGCGCTATTTCGAGCCATCGATTTGCTGTGACTCAAATCCGCTCCAGACATAGTCGAACACCTTTCGGAAAACCCTGTACCCGGTGGGCGCGCGGGGAGCATCGATAGCCTCTAAATACTTATCAACGGCGAAGCTGAGGAGGTAGCCCCCGATTAAGACCGCGAGACTTCCCCCGTTTCCGCTGAGTAGAAAAGCAGACATGTGCCGCCAAACAAAATTGCTGCCCTACCACAAGCTTTGAGCATCACGGCTTCCTGATCTTCCTGTGGGAATTTTCACACGATATCGAAATCACAGCCATGGCCGTGTCACGCTGACAGCGCGTGACTCAGGCATTGCAACCGGTGTTATTGGAGGTGGGTTACCTGCGCTTTCGTCAACGCGGTTGCTGATAGTGGCCGCGTTGCGAGATCGCAGGTAACCGCTCACGCCAAAGTAAAAGTTCCGAAGTCAATTTTTGCAATTGCGAACGACAGCTGGGGGGCGAAGGCAGACACGTCGCGGGACACTACAACTTCGCCCAAATCAGAACAAAAGGATACCATGCCAAGGTCAGACTTTTACTTCCGCTTAAGAGCTGTAAGTTCACTCGCCGGAGGAACACTATCCGTTACTGAGCGGGATCGTAACTTCCACACATAGACCTCCCAACGGTGTATTCTTGGCGGTTGCACAGCCGCCATGCGATTCCGCAGCTCATCCTGGCCGCGTCGTTGGTGTGAGCAGTGCACTTTCTGCGCCTCTACATTCGTTGAAGCAACTCAAGGAGACGTTGATGTTGTTGCCGTACAACACTGGGACTTGATCTAGGTGACTACAAATTTCGTAATGGACAAATCTCAGGTTGGTTGACCTTGATACAAGCTGACAGGTACAGAGCGGCGCGAGGGAAAAGAATAATCAAATTCGATTGGTGACATTGGAGTTGACGCTCAATGAACGAATGTACTGATTCAATAGCAAGTAGCGACGAAGCAATACCAGATCCCTCTGATGAAGCGACAACACGTCTTCCTTTGTCCGGCCGCCATGGGCGAAACTAGCCAATTTGCGAAAGCGCGGTCGCTTACCGCGCACCTTCAGGATTTGGTTACAAAACACAGGTCTAAATCTTTTCGTTGGACTCTTGGGGCTGCCCTCTTTGCCATAGCGCTCATTGTAAGATTGGCAGTCCAGGAGCGATTGCCGCCAGGTTTCCCCTTTCTCACGTTTTTTCCCGCAGTGATTATCACAACACTGATCTGCGGCCTTTGGCCCGGCATTGTGAGCGCGGTCATGAGCGGTTTGGCTTCGTGGTATTTCTTTATCCCACCGGCTTACACGCTAGAGCTTACCCCTGGGTCCATCTTGGCCCTACTATTTTATGCCTTCATCGTCAGCGTTGACATCTTCATCATCCACACGATTAGCGTCACAGCAATATCTTTGCGGCAGGAGCGGCATGCGCTGGCGTTGCTGGCAGCCAAAAAAGAGCAGGAAAACGTTCAACTTCTCGCGAACGACGCTTACCAAAAGGAAATGAGCCTCGAGCTAGCGCATCGTATGAATAATCAGCTTGCTATCGTACAAGCAATTATCTCTCAGACCGTACGTTCTGCTAGGGATCTGTCTACGCTGCCTGAGACGCTGAACGGCCGCATTGGTGTATTGGCGCGCGCGCATGATATCCTTATTCATGGTTTGCAAAGCCATTCTTTAGTAGGGACTATCGTGAAAGACTGCTTGGCTCTTTACGACAGCAATAGGGTGGAGATCGACGGCCCGTTGGTCGAGATTGGCCCGCGCTCATCAATCTCTCTGTCGCTAATGTTGCACGAGCTCGGAACAAATGCTGCAAAGTATGGCGCTCTTTCACAGGCCGAGGGCACAGTTTCCGTTGGTTGGGCTTTATCAAGGGGCCACGACCCGGTATTTGAAATCAATTGGCAAGAAGTTGGCGGACCGACAGTACGGGAGCCGACGAGGCGGGGCGCCGGATCTCGCCTGATCCTGGCTGGTCTTGGGCCTAGCGGTACCGTTGCGCTGAACTATCATTCCTATGGTGTCAATTGTAGAGCAACACTTCCTCTGCGTGAATTACGGCAGCAAGGGTAATTATCGTGTTATCCTGACAATTACTTCCGAGTAAATTTTGAATTGTCAGAACTCCGTTTGACGGAAGCGGGTGTCGTCCCGAAGGTACTTAACACATGCTTGAGATTAGGCAGCGACACGTCCAAACAAGAGTGAAATCTCACATTGCCGATGGTTGCTGGGAAGCTCTAAGCGTTTAAACTTTAGGGACGGATAATGACACATAGCTCCTTCATCGCGCTGGGCTCTCGAAAGAATATAGCGCCTTTTCTGCGAGGTAGTTTATTCTGACGGCTCTGGAACAAGGTGTCTGCGACTCGAGGCGACAGGATCGAGTTCCGTCTTGTGACGGATCCACTTGAGCGTTATACTGTTTTTGTAAAACAGTATAACCTCGGAATCGAGCTTATGAAGTCAGTTGATCTCATGTACCAAACTATGCTCGCCGAGCTAGGTCAGCGCTCGCTCGACGCTGCATGGACGGCCGATTTCCCTCCGGAGGGTCGATTCACCCCGGCGAACATCAAGGGACGGAAGTATTGGTATTTCGACATCCCGGATGGACACGGTGGTACGAAACGTCGCTATGTTGGTCCTGCTGACGATCCGGATATAGCGCAGCGCGTATCTGATCATAAGCGGGACAAGGACGATCTACGCGCTCGCAGGCGCCTAGTGAACACCCTGACCCGTGAAGGCGGGATGATATCCCCCGACGCAATGTCAGGCGATATCGTTGAAGCTTTAGCCAATGGGGGTCTCTTTCGACTTCGTGGCGTTCTCATCGGCACGGTGGCCTTTCAATGCTATTCAGGGCTACTAGGCGTGCGCCTTCCCACGGCCGCCATACTGACCGGCGATGCGGACATCGCGCAAGATTACGCTATCAGTCGAGAGGTTGAGGGTAGTCTGCCTCCGATCTTGGAATTGCTGCAGGACGTCGACGCCAGTTTCCGGCCCGTTCCACATAGATCGGGATCAGCGGCTTCGTCGGCATTTCAGAATGCCGACGGCTACAGGGTGGAATTCTTGACATCGAACCGAGGCTCGGACGACTACATCGATCAGCCGGCGAAGATGCCCGCCCTCGGCGGCGCCAGCGCGGATCCACTACGCTTTCTCGATTTTCTCATCAGGGAACCCGTAAGGACAATACTGCTCCATCGAAGCGGCATCCCAGTCGTTGTCCCCGATCCAACCAGATATGCGGTCCACAAGCTCATAGTCGCCAGCCGCCGCCACACTGACGGTCAGGGGCCGGCGAAGCGTGAGAAGGACCTTCGCCAAGCCGCGCTGCTTTTTGAAGCGCTGCAGCAGACGAGGCGATCTGCCGACTTGGCCCTCATATACAACGAAGCATGGGAGTGCGGGCCGGCATGGCAACAAGCTATTCGAACCGGGGTGGGGATGCTGCCGGCACCAGATGCGGACCGGTTCAAGACGGTCCTAATCGACGGCGCGAAGAAAAACCGCGAAGATATTGAACTTCCGTTTGGCGAATAGATCGCCGCCGCGTTGAACGCCAGGTTGCTGATTGCGTTTGAAGTGGCGCGGACAAATAAGGTGCCAAGGGTTCAATTCTGTTCAAGAGCTCGTGTTTTTTCGACGCGCATTCGCCGATTGGAGCACAAGCTCCCTCAGTCTTAACGTATCGAGGAGCGACTTTGCCGTGTTTACTGAGGGACAGCGATTAATCGACCTGTCTGTTGATGTTCCAAAACATCCATCGCAAGGCCGTATATTTTCTGCAATGCTTCCGAAATCATAAGTGTCTTTGGAGTGCCTTGGAAGATCATCTCGCCGGAGTGAAGCGCTATGATGTTGTCGCAGAACCGAGCGGCCATGTTGACGTCATGTAAGACAACGACGATGCCTAAGCCGTTTTCACGCGACAATTTGTGGATGAGAGAAAGCACCTCGATCTGATGCGCGATGTCGAGGGCCGAGATCGGCTCATCTAGCAGCAAGCACTCTGTATCCTGAGCCACAAGCATGGCAAGCCACGCGCGCTGTCTCTCTCCGCCAGAAAGGGTATCCACGAGGCGGTCGACGAGAGAGTCAAGGCCGGTCAAAGTGATCGCTTCGTCCGTCTTCTGCGTGTCTTCTCGGCTAAATCGACCCAGCGCTCCATGCCATGGATACCGCCCGAGTGAGACGAGTTCGCGAACCGTCATTCCGGCAGCAGGGGGGAGGTGCTGCGCCAAATAGGCCATCTTACGCGCCAGCGACCGGTTGCCCCACGCGCCGAGACTGCGTCCGTCCAACTCGATGCTGCCCGTGGTTGGAGCCAACTGGCGTGCCATCAGCTTCAAAAGAGTCGATTTTCCTGAGCCATTGTGACCAATCAGTCCGACAACTTGGCCGCTCAGCGGTATCTCCAGCGTCAATGGCGCCAGAATCTGACGCCCATCGACTTGAACAGCCGTTTGACAAAAAGAAAAGGTGGATTCTCGTCTGCTCAAGGTCGGGTCCTCATCTTTCGTTCCGGGCAAAGACTGCCGCAACTTTCTACACCCGGAACGCGGTCTCGGAGGCAACACACTTTACGACGTCGCACGCGTTTACCGTCTTCTTCGACGTAGCGAATGGCGTCTGTCATCGGGCTGGGCAGTTGCGGTCGTGTGGCTTGACCGGAAAGCCGCCCCATTATCCACTCCAGATAATGGGCCGCGTTGGCCCAAAAGACCTTCCGCGACAGTCCGCTCCATCCTGCAAGGGCTTCGATCATCGGTGCCAGATGTGTGGATGTTAGTAGCGACGCGGCGTTCTCCCCGCTTTCTGTTGCAAAGGCTGAAGGAAGCCGCACGGCGACAGGCTCACCATCGCTATCGAGAACAACGACAGCACTATCGATGTCAGCTTTCAAAGCTCTCCCACCAATCATCGCTAACGCGATAAATGGAATAATGACAGTCCCGAAGTATTTCTGCGACCATAGTGAGACCAGATACCGGTTAGGCTCGATGTCGAAGCGGCCTGCAAATCTTGTGACATAGATTTTAAGCGCATCGCCACTTAACAACTGCGCAGATGGCACAACCAGGCGGCACTCTGTGCCATAGGAAAGTCTGGCCCTGATCGGCTCGAGCTCGCCGGGCAAAGATGATAACAGGTCCTCAGGAGTGCGTGGGCTGTTCATCATTGCTTCCGAGATAGGAGCCAGAGGAAATATGGCCCGCCGATCAGCGCCGCGAGGACACCCGCCGGAATCTCATAGGGGAAGTGAACGCTGCGCCCGAGCCAATCTGCGCCAGTCATCAATCCGGCCCCTATTGCGGCGGCGCATAAGGTGCGGTGGACAGGGTTCGGTCGAGTTGTCATCGCCGCGATGTGAGGGGCGACCAATCCGACAAAACTCAATGGGCCGACAATAAGAGTCGCAGCAGCGGTAAGGACAGCAGCTAGGGATAGCAGACACGTCCGGGACAATCGTGGCGAAAGGCCTAATTCACGTGCCGCATGATCTCCGAGTGGCAGTATTCGGAGCCATCGCCCACAAAGGGGGAGGAGGGGGAGCGCGAAAAATACGATGCCTAGACCAGCGATCGCAGTGATTGCATTCGCGCGGTAGGTTGGCCCCATAGACCATGCAAGGACGTAGACTGCGCGCGGATCCCCGCTGGCCAGCAAGAGCGTAATGAGCGTAGCGGCAAAGGTACCGATCGCTGCACCTACAAGAAGAACTGGCCCGGGTGCATGAGAGGATGTGCGGGTGAGCATCATCATGAGGAGAAACGCAGCGAGAGCACCACTCACTCCTCCCAGCAGCATGACAAGCGGGGAAAACGTACCTGCCACGAAGAGGCTTGCGATGATGCCGAGCGCGGCTCCCGATGTTACTCCAAGACCTTCTGGGCTCGCGAGGGGATTTGCCGTGATAGCCTGCATGATCGCACCGGCGACCGCCAGCATAGCGCCAGCCGAAGCTGCCGCAACAACTCTTGGCCAACGTCCGGAAAACAACTCCTCCCAAGCAAGGTTATCTATGAAGAGCCGTTCGGTCAGGGAGAAGGCGACCATTCCTAGAAACAGGATCGTTGCCAACGAGAGGACGAGATATGGTCGACGGCGCGGGATGACGCGCGTCGCTTGCGTCTCTACTGGAGCCGAGCTTGCCGACATGTCTTTAACAAGAAAAAGCAACAGGATTGCGCCAAAGAATGCCGTTGCGGTTCCCGTTGGCACTTCGGCCATGTACCGCGTCATGACGAGCACAGATCCATCTGCGAGAAGCAGGATCGCCCCACCCACAATTGGTGCCCAGAGGAGTTGTTGGGAAAAGGTTCTCGCGCCGGAGAGTCGTGTCAGGTGAGGTGCTGCGAGGCCTATGAAGGCGATAACGCCCACCCGGGCCACAACGAACGCGGCTAAAATGGAAGCCAGAAATAAGGCTGCAAGTCTCAGCGTTTTGACAGGTACACCTAGACTGCGTACGCTCGCGTCATCTAGCCCAGCGATCGTTAGTGGGCGGACCAGGAGCAGAAGCAGCGGCAGGCAAATCAGCAAACGCAAGGCGAGTGCTGACGCGTTGGAAAAGTCGTTCTGGACGAGAGAGCCGCTTGCCCAAATGAAAACGGAGCGAAGGTATTCATGGTTGAACAGCGTCAGGACAACCGACGCCGTTCCGGCAAATGAGCTGATGATCATGCCGGCCAAGAGCATGGTCGTGAGTGAGAAGTGACTTCTAGAAGCCAGCAGTATCACAAGCGCGAGCGTGATGAGCGCACCGGAGATGGCCGCCAGCTCAATCGACCAAATCGCAACGGCGGGCGATGCCAGGGTGGTAAGCGTAACGGCAAGTTGCGCCCCCGAGAGCAGCCCCAAGGTGGTGGGTTCTGCGAGCGGGTTCTTGAGAACCTGTTGAAAAACGACCCCGGAGAGTGACAAGGCCGCCCCGGCAACGAGGGCGACGAAGAAGCGCGGAAAAAGGGCGAAGCGCAAATAGGTTTCCCCGAAGTTTCCCGGCTCCGGATGCCGCATGGCCGGCACTATTCGGAGCAACGAAACATGGTCACTATATCCGGCGATGGTCAAAGCCAAAGCGGGTATAGCGAGGAGTGCGAAGAGAAGGAGGGGGCGCTTAGTCATGCGTTCTCGAGCGCCTTTCCGAGGATCGTTGCAAAACGCATAGCCGATGGCAGCCCACCAAATACCCAGGTCGGAGGGATGCTTAACACCCGGTTTGCGCGAACGGCGGGGATGGCTCTCCACAGGTCACTGTCGACGAGCGCTGCCGGCGGTCCTGGCTCTAAGATAACCAACCGAGCCTGAGCGTTCATGGCAATTGCATCGAGACCCGCGGTGGAGAAGCCCCATGAATTGCTGCTTCCAGTCCATGCATTTGATAGGCCTAGCCGTCCGATCACGTCGTGAAACAAGCTTCCGGCGCCGTATATGTCGAGGATACGCTCATCTGCGAATTTGACGATCAGCAACGGCAACCCGTCATAAGAGCGCAGGCGCTGGCGGACGTCTGAAAGTTTCTGATTAAAGCCGGCAATATACTCGTCGGCTGTCCTATCTTGCGAAACGCGAGTGGCGATGGTTCGCATACCCGCCTCGGCAAGCTGCAGCGGGTGACGCTGTGGCGTAAATAAGGGTAGGGAGAGCGTCGGTGCGATCGCCTCCAGAGAGGTTGCCTGTACGCCATAACCGGTTTGGGTGATGATCAGGTCTGGGCGCAGCGACTTGAGCAGCTCGATATTGGGCCAGGAGCGCAAACCGAGATCGATGACGCTAGACGGGAGCTCGGGTGTGATCACCCTTTCCCTGTAAAGTGCTGTTTCCGTCGCAGCAGAAGGACTTACGTTGAGGGCCAGCAGTGTTTCTGCCCACGCCCAGTCGAGTGCGGCTATCTTAGGCGCGGACGCGTCCGCGTTAGCGAGCGTATGCGTCGCCAAGAACGTGAGGATCCCGGCGGAAAAAGTCCGCCGGGACAAAGGATGATTTGAACGATTTTTCACGGACGGTGTCACCAGCTGTACTTCAGCGTTCCATAGACCGTGCGCCCTTCGCCCCAGTAGCAGCCAGTATCCCCGATGCAGGAGGAGACATATTTCTTGTCGAAGAGGTTGCTCACATTGATCGAGGCCTTGAGGCCTTCCAGCTTGGGATCTGCCTTGCCGAAGTCATATCTAAGGGCAGCATCGAATAGGGTGTATCCGGGGACGTCGAACTTATTGGCGTTGTCGCCATAGGTTTGGCCAACATAACGGGCGCCGCCACCGAAGCTCAAACCGCCCCAGGCATCGTCGGATTGCACATGGTAATCCAGCCATAGCGCCGCCTGATGCTCTGGCACGAAAGCAAGGCGCTTGCCTTGGTTACTGCTCGGGTTGACGGCAGCGGGATTCGGATTGTCACGCGTGATTTGGCTTTCTGTGTAGGCATAGGAGGAAATGACGGAGAATGCATCGTTGATTTCCGCCTTACCCTCAAGCTCAAGACCCCGTACGCGCACCTCGCCAGTTTGAACACGACCACCGGGGTGCGCACGGTCCGGGTCTGGGGTGAGCGCATTTTGTTGCGTCAATTGATATGCTGACAACGAAACAAAGCTATTCATGCCTTCTGGCTGATACCTCAGGCCCACTTCGAACTGCTCGCCGGTGGTGGGATTAAATGGGACGCCGTCCCAGGTCGTGCCGCTCGCTGGATTGAACGACGTGGAGTAACCCGCATAGGGCGAAAAGCCGTTGTCGAAGTTGTAGACGAGCCCGGTCCGCCATGTGAACTTTCCGTCGTTTTGGTCTACGCTAGTGTCTGCGCTTCTGGTTCGGTTTCGGGTTTCAGTATTTGCCCAGTCATATCGGCCTCCGATAGAAAACACCGCCTTGCCCCACTCAATCTGATCTTGGGCATAAAAGCCCGTCTGCGAGCGGTCCTGATCTATGCGAAGGTTTACCGGTGGCCGGGAGATAGGGGTTACGCCGTAGACCGGATCGTAGACGTTGAAGGGGGTAGGTATCAGTGAAAGCGCCGATTCTTCGAAACGGCTGTTCTCAAAGGAATAGTCCAGCCCAAAGATCGCAGTGTGCGAAGCCTCCTCAGTCGAGAAATGGGCGATCGCTTGGTTGTCGACCGTGAAGAGGCGGGAGCTCTCCGGGAAAGCCCATGCGTAGCGCGAGAGCGCCGCAGGGTTGCAAGACGCAGGCGATAGGCAATAGGCTTGAACGCGCTGTGTGTCTGTGTCGACGTATCCGTGCCGCAGGTTCTGTTTGAAAGTCCAGGTCTCATCGAATTCGTGGCTGAATTCATAGCCAATGAAAGCTTGCTCAAGCTGGAATCTATCGTAACCGGGCTCGCCGAGAAAAGCGTTTCGCGGTAATTCAGGGTAAACATTCGTGTAGAGCGTGCCATTGGCCGTGAGGGCAGGCGCGCCTCCGCCGCCAGGGGAATCGACGTTCTGGTACTCGCCGAGAATGGTCAGCGAGGTTCCTTCATCGGGTTTGAAGGTCAAAGATGGCGCGATGTATCCCTTTCGCTCCTCGACGTAATTGTATTGCGTGTCGCTTAGGCGACCGACGCCGAGCAGGCGGTAGAGGAGCGCTCCGTCTTCATCGAGTTTTCCTCCGAAGTCGAAAGCTGCTTGGATGCGATCATGGCTGCCATACTGGAGTTCGACCTCCCGGATTTCCTCGTCGCGGGGACGTTTGCTCACCATGTTCAGCATACCGCCTGGAAGACCTTGGCCATACATGACGGATGCCGGTCCCTTCAGAACCTCGGCCCTCTCCAGGCCATAAGGCTCTATCTTCGGCTGCGAGTATCCACGAACACCAAATGGAAGCCGCAATCCGTCAAGGTACCGACCGGGCACGAAGCCGCGGACGGTCAACCAGTCGTGGCGAACGTCGGTGTCGGAATACTGGGCGACAACGCCTGGTGTATAGCGCAAGACCTGTGTTACCGTGGCAGCACCCTGTACTTCCATCTGATCTCGCGTCACCACATTAACGGCCTGAGGTGTATTCTTCAGTGGTGTGTCGGTCTTGGTTCCCGTGGCGCTCTGCGTTGCAACGATGCCTTTTACCGGACCGGACGCGCTTTCCCCCTGTATAACGATTGGATCGAGTTGCGTCGCTCCGTTGGCGGTAAGATTGCCTGTGCCTGACGCCGCGGTCGCAATCGCCACCGTTGTGGCATTCGGAAATGAATAGGTGAGGCCAGAGCCTGCCAGAACGGCAGCTAGAGCTTGCTCGAGTGTTGCAGCGCCGGAAAAGCCAGGCGATGTCTTTCCTGTCGCTGCGGCTGACAGGTATGTTACTTGAATGCCTGCTTGCCGACCGAGGGCCGTTAGCGCGCGATGCATGGGGCCGGCTGGCACGGAAAAGGATGTTTGGGCGCGGCTCTGGGCTGCAGCTCGGCCATGTGTTGCCAGCACAACAGTGCCGACTGTCGTTGAGACCAAAAGAGCAGTCGCCAACGCTCTACTCGTGCTGTTCAAAACTCTACGACTTCCGTGCCCCATTGCCTCTAAACCTTTCAACTCTGCAACATGTGTGCAGGGACAGGTTGTGAATGAGCATCAACGAATTTCTGTCCCTGAGACTGTTACAGTCGGGCGCTGGAAATTTTCACTATTTCGCTCAAGTTTTTTTGTCGCCGTCATAGAGGCGAGATCACCGTGATCAACGATGTGATACGGCGTACGCGTGCGCCTGTCGGATGAACCACCGCCTCAAGCGTCCGCAATGGGTTGTTGAGATCAAAAACCCCGCTGACACGTTGGCTGCCAATAGACCGGTCTGCGAAGACGATGCGTCCAGGGAGCCAGCGACCGATCCGTGCGACAAGAGTGTCGACAGTTTCCTCGTTGGCGATGATCAGATTGTCTCGCCACTCCGCGATCTGGCCGCTTTCGCGACGACCGCGATCAACTCGCCCTGAGGCGGGATGCATGGTAACCCACTGTCCTTTTTCAAGCTGGATGGAGGCTCCAAGGGCTGCGTTGGAGGTCTGCACATCGACAATTCCATGGTCGACGGCGACCGTAACGCTGCTTGTGTCGTTCGACACGTCAAAGGCGGTGCCCCGCGCCGTGACACGCACATTTGCGGCCAGAACTGAAAACGGTCGCCGTGCATCTTTGGCAACTTCGAAGAAGCACATGCCAGCCAGCAGATCGACGTCGCGCCTTTCGTCACTGAAGTTCACGGCGAGAGCGCTCTCTGGACCAAGCGTCGCAGCGCTACCGTCGGGAAGGGTGGTTCGACGAATTTCTCCCTTGCCGGTCATGTGGTCCGCCAAGGCCGACGTCAGGAAGTGTGTATTCAGGGAATAGGCGGCCGAGCCAAGGCCGAGGACTGCGACGCCACTGACGATAAGATTGCGGCGAGTGATACCCAAGCTCTCACTCCGCTCTTTTCGTCGCTGTTCATTCAAGATTGCGCCTGATGCATCGTGGGCCAATGTGACGCGATTCCAAATCTGCTCATGCTGTGGACTACGAGTTCGCCAACTCCGGATCAAGTCATCAGAAACCGGATTGTCCGGATCATTTTGTTTCCGAATGATCAGATCTATTGCTTCATTAAGCAATCGTTCCGGATTTGATGTCGTCTCGGTCATCTGCTCTCTTCCAGAAGTGTCCCCATTTGAGCCACCTCAGATGGCCTTTCAATTCATACCGCGAGCTTCCACGTCGAAAGCGTGGATCAGGATCGGTCCACATTGAGGACAAGATGACGATACGCGTCACGGATTAACGACCACGCACGCGTGCTCGAAATTCCGAGCTCTTCGGCTATTTCCGCTATCGTTCTTTCCCCCAGCCGATGCATTTCAAACGCTTGACGAGTTCTTTCCGGCAATTCGGACAACGCCTTGTTGGTTTGCCACAAGCATTGGCGAGAATAAATGATGCTCTCTTGAGAAGGTGATGGATCGGCAATGTTGAGTGCTTCTGCATCATCGAGAGGTACCGTTGAAACCAGTGCCTCCCTTCGATTGTGATTGATGCCAAGGTTTCGAACCGCCCTGTAAAGATAGGCACATGGGTTGTGGCTCTCTGTATGTTCCTCCGGGGGCTTAGCGATCACGCGAAGGAACGCGTCCTGCGTGAGATCCGCTGCGGTCTCTGGATTAAAACCCTTGCGCTGGAGCGACCTCGACATTCCATTCGCATGACGTCGAAACAGATCTTGAATGTCCCAGCTCAATTCCAGCCAGCCTCTTGTGATGATCCTTTGTCATCAATGAAGCTTCTGCCATGTTGGAAACTTTTGACTGCCTGTCGTAAGTTGAATGGTGTGTGCAAGGGAGGAAACTCTTAGTAGCGGTTGGCGCAATTAACATGTGTATAAAGCTCATGTTAAACTCCCCATAGATGGCCGAGCAAGCCTAAAGTTTTCGTATTGCTAGTGAGACCAGTTGGTGGGCGAGGCATCTCAGCGCTTAGACAGTCTTGCCTATCGCTTGTATTAAGAGCGCTTGGTGTATTGGCTTGCTGCAGCTTCTTGGAGGCCACTATGTCAACGATGATTGTTTCTCTTCCTAATCCTGCTCTGATCCCCAGAAACCCGGGGCGGTTTAAAACGTAAGCGCACGGTGAAGGCCGTCTTGCGATGACGGCCTGCTGACTGCCAGTCCTAGTGGTAACACCAGGAGTAATCATATGACGAAGCATCCAATTGAGGTGATCACGTCCGTAGAGCGCCGTCGGCGCTGGTCACGCGAAGACAAAGAGCGCCTCGTCGCTGCCTGCTTTGAGCCAGACGCGGTGATCTCCGAGATTGCCCGCGCAGCCGGCATTCATGTCAGTCAACTCTTTCGCTGGCGAAAGGAGCTTTGCCGGATCGAGGAGCCAAGGTCGGACACGGCGACTTTGGTGCCGGTAATCGTGTCCGAGGCCGCTTCGTTAGCCTCTCCCGTTCAACCGGAACCGCCCACTACATCCCATCCTCGTCGGAAGCGCAGCGATGTAACGATCGAGCTCGGCCGGGGCCGTCGGGTTCGCGTGGATAGCGATATCGACACGGATGCGCTTGGCCGGATTCTCGATTGCGTATTGGGTCTGCGATGATCCCGGTTCCGAGTGGCGTGAGGGTCTGGCTGGCCACGGGCCATACCGATATGCGCAAGGGCTTCCCCGGTCTGTCGTTGATGGTGCAGGAGACGCTGAAGCGCGATCCGATGTGCGGTCATCTGTTCGTATTCCGCGGCCGCGGTGGTGGCTTGATCAAGGTCATCTGGCATGACGGCCAGGGAGCCTGTCTGTTTTACGAAGAAGCTGGAGCGCGGTCGTTTCATCTGGCCATCAGCGGTCGATGGCACGGTGGTGATCACGCCTGCGCAGCTCGGTTACCTGTTGGAGGGTATCGACTGGCGGATGCCGCAAAAAACCTGGCGGCCGACGTCGGCCGGATGAGCAAAAACACTGGAACGACGGGGTCGAATATGATTCCATTCTGTCATGAGCAATACGACCGAAGAGCTTCCGGATGACCTTGCCAGTGCCCTTGCACTGCTGGCCCAGGAACGCGCTCGACGCGTTGCAGCCGAAGCAGAAGCGGCAACCGCCAAGGCAGAAGCCGCCAGCGCAAAGGCACTTGTATCGCATTCCGAGGCGCTGATCGCGCGGCTGAAGCTGGAGATCGACAAGGTTCGCCGTGAACTCTACGGCAGCCGGTCCGAGCGTAAGGCGCGGCTCCTTGAGCAGATGGAACTGCAACTCGAGGAGCTCGAAGCAGACGCCAGTGAAGATGAATTGGTCGCGGAAATCGCCGCCAAAGCCTCAGCCGTCAAAGCTTTCGAGCGCAAGCGCCCATCACGCAAGCCCTTTCCCGAACACCTGCCGCGTGAACGCGTCGTTATTGCCGCTCCCGCGAATTGCGCCTGCTGCGGATCGACCAAACTGTCGAAGCTTGGCGAGGACATCACCGAGACCCTGGAGGTCGTCCCGCGCCAGCGAAAGGTTATCCAGACGGTGCGGGAGAAGTTTACCTGCCGCGAGTGTGAGAAGATCACGCAGCCGCCGGCACCATTCCACGTAACACCCCGCGGTTTTGCAGGACCGAACCTGCTGGCGATGATCCTGTTCGAGAAGTTTGCCCAGCACCAGCCGCTCAATCGTCAGAGCGAACGCTACGCCCGCGAGGGCGTCGACATCAGCTTGTCGACGCTGGCCGATCAGGTTGGAGCATGCGCCGCGGCGCTGAAGCCCATTCACTCTCTGATCGAAGCGCATGTCCTTGTTGCCGAACGTCTGCATGGTGACGACACGACCGTGCCAATCCTGGCAAAGGGAAAGACTGATACGGACCGCATCTGGACCTATGTCCGGGACGATCGACCGTTCGGAGGGCTCTCACCGCCGGCCGCCCTTTACTATGCCTCGCGCGATCGACGGCTGGAACATCCGGAACGCCACCTGAAGACCTTCACCGGCATTCTGCAGGCGGATGCCTATGGCGGCTACAATCCGCTGTTCAGGGTTGATCGCGATCCCGGTCCGCTGACGCAGGCACTCTGCTGGGCGCACTCGCGGCGCAAATTCTTTGTGCTCGCCGACATTGCCGCGAACGCCAAGCGTGGAAAGAACGCCGCGCCGATCTCGCCTGTGGCGCTCGAAGCCATCAAACGGATCGACGGCCTGTTCGATATCGAGCGGGAGATCAACGGGCTTACGGCCGACCAACGCCTGGAACGTCGCCATAAGGAAAGTCTGCCGCTCGTCGACGATTTGCAGGCCTGGCTTCAAACCGAGCGGTCAAAGCTGTCACGCAGTTCTCCGGTCGCGGAGGCGATCGACTACATGCTCAAGCGCTGGGATGGCTTCACGTCATTCTTGGAGGATGGCAGAATTTGCCTCACGAACAACGCCGCGGAGCGAGCCCTGCGAGGCTTCGCACTCGGCAGAAAATCGTGGCTCTTCGCCGGATCGGATCGTGGTGCTGACCGTGCCGCCTTCATGGCCACCCTGATCATGACGGCAAAGCTCAACGACATCGATCCGCAGGCATGGCTTGCCCACGTTCTTGCCCGCATCGCGGACACCCCAATCACCAAGCTGGAGCAACTGCTTCCTTGGAATTGGACACCGCCGACCATCAACGCTCAAGCGGCCTGACCTGCGGCCTTCACCGGAGGCTTACTTTAAAACCGCCGAGGCTATAATCGCAACCGGATGAAACTTTAGTGGCAAGTCATCCTGTACGAATCCCTCCCTTCAAGGCACATCTTATCGTCTACATGGCCCGAGAGATTGGAGAGGTTTTTCTCGTCTGTGAGCCACGAAATGAATGTGTTGCAGCGTGGCAATTTACGCGTCGACATGGACGAGATTAGTAGTCTTCATCCAAAACGGTGCGGGGGTCGAAAACGAGTGATGCAGACAGCCAGGCCTAACGTGGCGTGTCTCAATGCGTACAGAAAGGTATTGCTAGCCTTTTGGGTTCGACGCCCTCGGGGGGGTATGGTAGTATTCATGGTCGTCCGTAGATTGTCGAGGCGCGGGACGAAGGTTCGAACTGCTCTTGCTCTTTCGGAAATGAGCTATGACCCACTTTCCCTATTCTCATCCTCAGAACCAACTGCTGACTCTTTTACCCGCACATTCAAGGTAGCGGCTTTTTGCAGAGCTCGAAAGCGTGTCGCTGCCGAAAGATTATCGGATTACTTCCAGAGGCGAGCCTATAGAAAACGTGTATTTCCTCAATTCCGGAATCATCTCTGTGCATGTCCCTTCTGCACGGTCCGATAACTTCGTGGTTGGTATGATCGGATATGAGGGGCTCGCACCTTGGACATTCACAAATCGTGCTGCTTGTAGCCCTTTCGATATGGTAATGCACTTTCCGGGTGACGGTTTTAGAATTAAATTGACTAATTTCATGAGCGCGGTGGAGGATGATCCTGTCATTGCAGACGTCGTGAGGCGCTTCTCATCGGTATTCCAATTGCAGATGGCTTACGCAGCTCAGTCAAATGCTGTCGACACGGTTGACATCCGTTTGGCTCGATGGCTCCTGATGTGCCGCGACCGGATCTGGGGAAGCGATATCAAAGTAACCCACGAAATTCTCGGGCAAACACTAGCTCTTCGTCGCCCAAGTATCACTACTGCTTTTCATAGCTTAGAAGGAAGACATCTGGTCCGTTCCTCAAGGGGCGTTTTCTCTATTCGCGATCGGAGGGCGCTGAAGAAGTTCGTAGGACGGTCTTACGGCGCACCTGAACGCGAATACTTCAGCCTTGTGAACGACTATTTAATAGGCGAAAGCGAGCACGCGGCTGCTTACGCCCGGCTCTCGGAGTTCGGCGCGGGCTCTGATACGGTAGACAGGTCTCGCTAAAAGAGGCCACACATAAATGCCCTCATGCCGGATTTATCCGGATCGTCATGATGACGGAGCAGAGGATTGAGCGACTACTGCCTCGCTGATTGAGAACTGCGAACTAAATGCCCTCGATTCGCTAACCTACGTGAGGGCCATGCTCACTGCCATCGTTAAGGGCTACAAGAAAAGTCGGGTCGAATATTTGTTGAGGTAGGACTATCTGACCTGGCGAAGCAATTATGCCGGTGACCGCAGCGGATACGAAACAACTATCGGCAACGTGCAAAGACTGCCAAGCTCGATTTTTAAGGACGCCTCGCAAACCGATATCATTTATAAGAATCTTTGCTTGGGATCTGCAGAACGATCTTACCGCGGGTACGGCCCCCCTCGGAGAGATCAAGTGCCTCCTTGATGCTGGCAAGAGGCAACACTGTCGCCACATTAGCTTTTAGTTTGCCGGCTTCAGCAAATTTGCGGATGGAGGCAAGCTGTTTGGCATTCGGCTTGCAATAGAGCCGTCCGACACCAACACCGAACTTGCTCGCTTCATCCTTAGGGAAGGCCACCGCAGTGACCAGAAAACCGCCCTTTTTGAGGGTTAAGAATGCCCGATCAAAGGTCTCGCCGCCGACCGTGTCGAAGACGACGTCCATATCATGCGCTACGTCCTCGAAACGCTGCTGTCTATAATCGATGAATTCGTCTGCGCCGAGACCGCGGATATAGGCTTCGTTAGGGGCAGAACCCATGGCGGAAACATGCGCGCCCACGGTTTTCGCGAGTTGAACGGCGAGGGAACCGACGCCGCCCGTGCTGCTGGTGATCAACAGACGCTGGCCATCGGAGAGGTTGGCAAGGTCGAACATTGCCTGCCATGCCGTTAGGGCTCCAAGCGGAAGCGCTGCAGCCTGGACGAAATCGAGATTGAAAGGCTTGCGGGCCAGGTCGCCAGCACTGGCAATAGCGTATTCTGCGAACCCTCCCGTAGGTAAAATGCCATACACCGCATCGCCAACTTTAAAGTCGCTTACGCCATCTCCGAGTTCCTCAATGGTACCTGCTATCTCACCTCCTAGGTGTATGGGGAACGACATGCCCAGGCGCTGCCCAAGCCCATCTCGGATTTTCCAATCTACTGGATTAACCCCCGCCGCATAGACTTTGATCAGAGCCTCGCCAGCCCGGGGGATCGGGCGGTCGATGTCGGTATATGCGACCACGTCGTTGTTGCCGTAGGCGTTGATGACAACCGCTTTCATTCCTCGTTCCTATCTGCTCGCTCAGCTTCTGTGTTTGATCGACCTTCGATCCAACCTATGATATCTCGACCTCTCGGCGACGTGACGCCAATCCGCATCGCTCAGAGGCCAATCCGATGTCCACAGTTCCTTTCACTATGCGCCGTGGTCGCAAGCAGCGCGGCAAGGGCATACCAACCCACTCTCATGAAGAAGCGCAACTAACCTTCGCCGCATCCGGCATGGTTCAGGTGCAAACAGAGGCAGGCCGCTGGCTCGTGCCGCCACAGTTGGCCGTCTGGATACCCGCTGGGGTTCCGCACCGGGTTGAAGTGCTGACCGATTCAGAGCTTTGGATGGTGGATTGGTCCCCGTCCGCGGCACAGGCCTGGGCACCGCCGACGCAACTTGACCGACCATTCACGCTGCGGGTTACACCGCTGATGCATGCCCTCCTTGAGGCGGCATTCTCGGCCAACATCGGATCGGGTAAGGCCGAACTTGTTGCGAGGCTGATGCTCCACGAACTGACTGAAACGGCTCATGCGCCGACCTTCTTGCCCCTGCCGACAGGCTTGATCGGGCGGCGCGTTGCCGATCTCGCCTTCGAAGACCGTCAGAACAGGCTGCACATCAACGACTTGGCGTCACGTGCCGCGACCTCGGTCCGGACCGTGAGCCGACTTTTTCCAGCAGAAACAGGGCTGACGCTGAAGGCCTGGCGACAGCGTGCACGGATCGTGCAAGCGATGGACGGGTTAGCAAGAGGGAACTCAATTGCCCGCGTTGCTGCAGAGTTCGGTTTTGCCAGTACGGCTTCGTTCTCATGTGCGTTCCGTCAGGTCACAGACATGACACCATCAATGTTTCTCGCCGACGTGTGAGCGAGACAACGCTTTCTCTTCAACTCGGGACTCGACACATCTTCGACATCGGATCTCAGAGCCGTTGCCGCACTAGTACCAGATCAGTCCGACTCACGTCTTCCAAAGTCTGACGTCCCTATCGGTATGTCCGGAACCAGTGGCCGCCGGTCCGGTATTAATACAATCGCATGTCCCTACCTCAGTCGGCCACTACCGAAGGACATTGACCCAGCTTTTTTGCGCTTTCGAACCGCGCCGCGCCATCAAAGGCCGCAAAGTAAAGCTAGAACTGGAGGACAGTGCTTCCTACCTGCGAAGAACCATTTCTAGATCGTGTGGGGAGGTCATTGCGAAGAGCCAAAGCAAACCAGTCCGCAGCCATCCGCAACCCGTCTTCTAGCGGTATAGTAGGTTCCCATTCAAGAAGCGTCTGCGCGCGGACAATATCGGGTCGGCGGCGTTGCGGATCGTCCATGGGCAAAGGCTTGTAGACGAGCTCGGATCGCGAGCGTGTGAGTTCCAGCACCAGATCGGCAAGTTCATTGATGGTGAACTCACTGGGATTGCCTAGATTGACGGGCAGACCAGGGTTTGGCTGAACCTCCATCAAACTGATCAAACCGGTGACGAGATCCTTCACGTAGCAGAAGGAGCGAGTCTGGTTACCGCTGCCGTAGATGGTCAGCGGTTCGCCCTTCAGCGCCTGAACGAGCAGGTTGGAAATAATCCGTCCATCGTCCGGCCGCATGCGGGGGCCATAGGTGTTGAAGATGCGGGCGACGCGCGTATCCACCTTGCCGGAGCGGAACATGTCGAAGCACAAGGCTTCCGCTGCACGCTTGCCTTCGTCGTAGCAGGCGCGCGGACCCGTGCAGTTGACGTTGCCGCGATAATCCTCCCGTTGAGGATGCTCTTCCGGATCTCCATAAATCTCGCTCGTTGAGGCCTGAACGAAAGACGCATGATGCTGAGCGGCGATCGAAAGTAGGTTCGCCGTCCCCTGAACGCATGTCATCATCGTATGGATGGGATCGGCTTGGTAATGCGGAGGCGAGGCCGCGCAGGCGAGGTTGAAGACCTGATCCACAGGCTCATCGATCATCTGGATGTTGCAGATATCCGCCTCGATCATGCGGAAATGCGGGTGGTTTTCGAGCGCGATGATATTCTCAGCCCGGCCAGTCAGGTAACTGTCGACGCAGATGACGCGGTGGCCTTTTGCCAAAAGCGCGTCGCAAAGATGCGAGCCGACAAAGCCCGCGCCACCGGCGACCACAGAGGTTTTTTTGTCTCTGATTGTATGCATCGTCATGAAGATACTCCTCCAACTGAAACTTCAACGGGCGTAGGCATGCGTTCGCGTGAAGCCGCTTTGTGAAATGAGCGGATATATTCGGTGAGCTGGCATGCTCTTGCGCGTCCGGTGTGCGCCTTCATCACGATCCTCGACGCAGCTTCGGCCATGCGGGATCTGTCGGCCAGCGAGCGGTTTTCTAGCATTCCAACAACGTCGTTGCTGTCATCGGCGATCAGGATGGAGTTGCTCGGGAACAAATGCTCCAGCCCGCGCCAGCGGTCGGTGATGATCGGCGTCTTGCAGGAGGCCGCTTCAAACAGGCGCACACTCGGCGACCAACCGGCTTCCACCATGTCTGCGCGCGTGACATTCAGCGTAAAGCGCTGCCTGCTGTAAAAGTCGGCATGCTGTGCGGGCGGTAGGTGTTCGATCCGCTCGACATTCTCCGGCCAGACGATGTCGTCAGGATATTGCGGACCGGCGACGACGAAACGCATGTGCGGCAGTCTGCGCGCCGGCTCCAGTAAAAGCTTCTCCAGCTTCGGTTGACGGTCAGGGCTATAGGTGCCGAGATAGCCGAGATCCCATTCCAGGGGCTTTTCGGTGTTGCGGTAGGCGCTTTCGTCAACCGAGCAATAGAGCGCTTCGGCGCGCTTTGCATTCCAGTTGCGTTCCAGATGAGTGAGGACATCACCACCGGAGAAGGACAGGTACATATCGAAGAGCGGGATTTGTTCGCTCGCGATATATTCCTCATCGCCACGACGAAGTTTTGCCAACGTCACGGGCGTATCGATATCGTAGAAGCAGAGGCAGGACGGCACCATCTGGCGGACGGTTTCGATGACTTGCGTTCCATCCGGTACGTAGGAGCCGATGATGACGGCATCGGCGTTGACGATCGCGTCGTGGAAGGTGCTCTTCAGCTGCGATGGATCATCGTAATAGGCAAGTTTGCAGAAATCCGGCGAGGGCAGGTCCCGATGCGCCGCGTACCAGGGAACATCGCGCTCCAGAAACAGGCTCTTATGTCCAAGCGCATGGAGCCCGCGGAGCAATGCCCGGAAGGTGGTAGCGTGGCCGTTTCCCCAGGACGAGGACAGGGAAAGGCCGATGAAGACGATATTCAGCTGACTGGTCATTCCGCGGCTTCCATCGATCTTGCAAGGCGTGCCTTGAATAACGCATCTGCGGTATGAGCCCGCTGTTCGTAGGTATGGTCGGCGAGCGCTCGGGAGAGAGCACGCTTACCGATGGCGGCGGCCTTTTCCGCCGTCAGGTCATGCACCAGGTCGGCGACATCCTGGCCATCTCGGGCCACCAGAATTTCCTCGCCGGGCTTGAAGAAATAATCGATACCCTCCCAGTGATCGGTGATGAGGCATGCGCCCGCGCCTGTCGCTTCAAAGACGCGGGTAGCAGGCGAGAAGCCGTTCTGCGCCATGCTGTCCCGCGATATGTTGAGGACTGCTCGAGCCGAGACATTGAAGGCATTGTGATCCTTCGTCGGGACATGGCCGATATAGGTGAGGTTCGGGCTGAAGGGCTTGTCATCCCATCCCGCACCACCCAGCATGAAACTGCGTTCCGGCAGCGCATGTGCCGCCTTGAGGAAAAAATCGTCCACGCGTGCTTCGCGGTCTGGAAGTCGATTGCCGAGGAAGAAAAGATCCGTCTTGAACCGTTCTTCCACCGGCACGGGATGGTGGGTGTGGGGATCAAGAGCGTTGTAGATCGGCACGCACTCCTTCGCGCCAAGGGCTTGATAGGCGTCGATCACCGGTTTGCCGCCGCCATAGGTCAAGACCAGGTCGAGTGTCTTGAGAGCATGCCGAAGCGGATGGTCTGGGCTCGCGCGCAGCTCCGCCAACGTGGCCGGAGCATCCACATCCCAAAAAATCTTGAGCGCTTTAGGATGGCTGTTGGCCAGAACCCCGTTCAGCAACAGGTCGTCTTCGAAGCCGACGCCACTTGCCTTGATGACGATATCGGCACTGCCTGCGTCTGCCGCGACCCGCTTCAGGGCTTCGATCGTGCCATCATAGACAACCACCTTGCACCACTCCGGTGGCTCGATGTCGCGCTTTTGCTGTCGGCCATAGACATCCGGCTCGTAAAAGGTGATGTCGTGACCATGTGTAGAAAGCGCTCGAAGCAGACCACGGTAATAGGTCGCAGCGCCGTTCCAGTAGGAAGAAAGAAGGCTTGAGCCGTAAAACGCAATTTTCATAGGGCCATTTCCTCCATCTCGAGTGCCGTTCTGACACGGGCAGTCCCACACGATTTTAGAATGTCGAGCAACTCGTTGACCCTGTGCGCGCAGGTGTGGCGGTCGCGGATTGTTTCGGCACCAGACTTCACCAATTTTGCCGCAAGGACCGGATCGTTCAAAACGGCGCTCAGCGCCTGCTTCATCTCCTCGCCGCTCTTCACCGTCAGGTAGTCCTGTCCTGGACGGAAAAGATTTTCCGCATCGCTCCAGGGCGCGCTGATAAGGGGAATGCCGCAGGCCAGCGCCTCGAAGACGCGGATGGTTGGAATGCCGGGAAGGTGTTCGACGTAGGGCCGACGCGGAATGTGGACCGTCACCTTATGCCGGGAGAAGGCCAGAGGTGCTTCGGCATTGGCGATCCAGCCCCGATAGGTGATGCCTGCCGCCTTCAATTTCTCCAGCGCCTCGACCGGATAGCGCACACCGCAGACATTTGCCTTCAACCCGAGCTCATGCACGGGGTCGATCAGATACTCGTTCAGCTCGGCCGAGCGTTCGTCATCACCCCAATTGCCAACCCAGATCAAGTCGCCTTCGACATGATCGACGGGAAGGGGATGAAAGACCGTCGTATCGGCCGCTTCGTGCCAGGTGAAGACGTTTTTGCCCCAGCCGGCATCGAGATAACGTTGGCGAAGCGTCTCGCCGAAGGCCAGAACAGCATCGTAATCCTGTAGGTGAAGACCGGCTATATCGTGCTCGGACGAGACGGCCCGGTGGTGGGTATCGTGGAAGAGAAGCGTGAAGCGACCACCGTCGCGGCGAGCCCGCCCGATCCGCTCGACAAGCGCAGGATCCGTCCATTCATGCACGACGACCACATCCGCATCCGCAATGGCTTCCTCATGATTGAAGCCCGGGCCGTATGTCTGCGAGGTCAGATCGGGGAAACGGTCGTGAAAGCTCTGGATCGCCTTCTCCCCACCGTCCCTCAAGAGATTTTCCCGGCTCCAGGCATTTTCAGGCTCAAGCGCCACAGCGGTATTCCCGGCCTTCATCAGCTGGCGCATGACGCCACGCAAGAAGTGGGCGTTTCCGTGGTTCCAGTCCGAAACCAGAGAGTGCGTGTAGAATATAAATTTCATGGTTACCCCGCCGTCACTTGCGCGCGGCTCATCGCCCGCCGATAAAGCGCAATCATTTCACTTGCCTGATGCCCCTCGCTGAATTCCAATGATCGCTGATGCGCGCGCTGCGCCAACTCGTCCCGAAGCGCCGGATCGGAGATCAGTCCCTCGATCTTCGCGAGCATGTCTTGCGGATCATGAGGATCGCCAAAGAGTGCGGCGCCTTCCCAAAGTTCGCGGTAGGTCGGAATGTCGGCGAGGAGGAGTGCACAGCCACAACGCGCCGCCTCCAGCGCGGCAAGCCCAAAGGGCTCGTAGCGCGATGGCGAGACGAAGATCGCAGCCCGGTGCATGAGGTTGACGATCTGCTCATGGCCAAGCTGGCCAAGTCGTACACCTTCGGAGAGACCAGTCTGTTCGCCACGCGGACCTTCATCGGCGCCAGCAAACAAAAACGGCCAGCGCAGATTGCCAGCGGCAAGTTCCAGCACGCGCCCGTTCTTCCCTTCATCCCACCAGCGTCCCGCAGAAAGAATGAAGTTCTCCTTCTCGCCAGCATGGTTTTGCAGAGCGCTGGCGTTATGGACGACCGATACGGGCGCGATGCCGGGGTAGGTACTTTTCAGAAGCTCGGCATGGCTCTGGCTGGGCGCGACGATGATGTCGGCACGACGCAGACCCGCGTGATTCATGTCTCGATGCCAGGCATATTCCGGGGACATGTCGCCTTCGCGCATCACTGCAAACCACGTGGTGACGCAGGAATGAGACATGACGACCACCGGTACATGCGTTTCCAAAGCCGCCGCCTGGGAAGGAAGGTTGAGATGCAGAAGGTCTATGGCTTCGTGCGCAATCAGGTCTTTCAGGAAGGCTGGAATCACTTGGAGTTCGCGCGGACTGCTGGCGGTCCAATCGAGCGGCGCGTCAAGCCAGATGAGCTTGCCGATGGCCCGCGCCTCTTGCTTCTGTCCTTCATTCGGCGCCGGGCCGAACCCGGCAAACGCCACGACCATACCGGCACGTGTCAGGTTTCGCGCAAGATCGAGCGTGAAGCGCCAGACGCCGCCGACGGCATCGAGCGTCAGCAATACGCGCATTCCGGCGATGTCGCGGGTCGCCATCATGCAAGCATTCTCCGTGCCGCTGTCGCAGGAGGCAGCGACATGCCGTTGAAACGTTCTGCAAGCAGCCATTCCGCCAGATGCCGCAGGCCATCTCTCCAGTGAACGGCTGGCTGCCAGCCAGCCTGTTGCGCCAGCTTGCGCGCGTCCGTGACGAAATAACGCTGGTCTCCCTCGCGCCAATCGTGGAAGCCGAGGTCGAGCGGGCATCCGAGCAACGTTTCGATTTCCTGCAGACACTGCAGAATGCTGACTGCATTGCTTGGTCCACCGCCCAAATTGAACGCTTTGCCACTGAAGGCGCCGATGTTGGCGAGCACCGCACGATAGGCGGCCACGGCGTCATCGACATGCAGAATGTCTCGAACCTGCTTGCCATCGCCATAGACGGAGATCGTCTCGCCCTGAATGGCGCGGATGAGGAAATGCGCCACCCAGCCCTGATCCTCGGTGCCGAACTGGCGCGGCCCGTAAATGCAGCTCATGCGCAAGACGGCGGAGGGTATGGCGAAGGATTTGGCGTAATCGAGTACATATTGATCGGCGACGCCCTTGGAACAGCCGTAGGGGGTGCAGAAGTCCAGCGGCTGGCGCTCGGAAATGCCGTTCTGACGGATGCTCTCGTCCGCCGGCGCGTAGTGATCGCCGGCTTCAATGAAGTCGATATCCTCTAGCGACCCATAGACTTTGTTGGTGCTGGCGAAAATGACCGGCGCCTTTTTGCCAGCCTTGCGCACTGCTTCGAGGATATTGATGGTGCCGCGTGCGTTCGTCTCGAAATCATCGAGTGGGTGCACGAGGCTGGTGGTGACTGCGGTCTGCGCCGCCAGATGAAACACCGCACCGGCATCGCGAAAAACCGGTTCGAGACCGTGAAAATCCCGCACGTCCCCAAGGACAGGATGAACGCGCGGCCCGTGCCGTTCGGTCAGCCAGGACATGTTCTGATCGACGCCTGGACGGCTGAGATTGTCCAGAACGATGACATCCTTGCCGTCACGCAGGAAGGAGTCAGCAAGATTGCAGCCGATGAAGCCGCTGCCGCCGGTGATGACGACCGGTGTCGTGGATGTGGGCACATGGGGTGAGGTCAGCTTGTCGACCTCAAGAAGCCGATCGATCCCGCCTTCCGTCAGAAGCCGCGCCAAGAGTTTTGGCTGATCGTCATGGGTGACAGCGCCGAGATGGTAGTGACGCGGATCGAACCAAAGGCCTTCCTGCACTGCCACATCCGGTGCCACATCCTGCCAGGAATACCAGTACATCCGGTCAGCATTGACGTTGAGGGCTTTGAGAAAGCGCTTCGCCTGTTCCACTTCATCCTTGCGCCATGTGGAGTAACCGGTTTCGGTGATCCAGATTTCGGCGGACGGATTGTAGCGATCGACGATCTTGCGCATTTCGCCAAGATGCATGTCCCAGCCGCCCCAGGTGGCTTCCTCGCTGTCCCAAGTTCCAGGAAAGCCGTGAAAGCCAACGGCGTCCACTACGTTGAGCACTCCGCGCTCGCCCATCAGGTTTAGCCAGTAGGGATCAAATGGGCAGGGGCCGCCGAGCACAGCCTTCAGGCCGCGTTGCTGTACCCAATAGGCCGCCGCACCAACCATCTCGCAGAAGAGGTTGAACTCCTTGTCGACCCGCCAATCCCAATCGAGAAGATTATTGGGTTCGTTCCAAAGCTCGATGTGGGTAAAATATTTGCCGTAGCGGGTGATGATGTGGTCAATAAAGTCTGCATATGACTTCAAATCGTGCGGCGCGCCGGACGACTTGCCAGTACGGGACATGGACGGCGGCGTGTAAACAATGCAGGGCAGAAGATCGATACGGCTGCCGACGAAGGGAATAAGCCAGTCGAACCATTCCTGTCCGCCCGGAGCAAGATATTCGGCCCAGGACAGATGCGTCCTTAAATAGGATGCACCGCTTTTCTCGATAGCGGCCATCGCGCGCTCGACACGCTCATACTCGCCAGGACGAAACCATTCGACGAAGCCGAAAGACTTTGCATCATCGTCTAGAAAAGGTGGGGCGGAGGAGAGCACTGTCATGAAACAAGGCCTCTCTCAAGCAATTCCTTCTGCATCTGTGGCCCGCGGTCGGGTGCAACCTGGGAGGTGACCCAGTCGACGAAAGGCCCAAGCGAATTCTCCAGACGATGCTGCGGCTCGAAGCCCAGCAGTTCGCGCGCCTTAGTGATATCGGCGAAGCAGTGGCGAATATCGCCGGAGCGGGCCTTGTTGAGGATTTCCGGCTGAAGATGCGGCAGGCCCATGGCGTCCGCGAGAAGGCCTGCGACCTGCGCGATCGTATAGGCGTTGCCGCTGCCGATATTGAAGACGTGACCCGCAGCGCGAGGTTTCTCCAGAGCCAGACGGAAGGCGCGAGCAACATCTTTCACATGTACGAAATCGCGCTTTTGCTGGCCATCTTCGAAGATGGTCGGGCTCTGACCATTCATCAGGCGCGAGGCGAAATTAGCAAGGACGCCAGTGTAGGGGTTGGACAGCGCCTGTCCGGCACCGAAGACATTGAACAGACGAAGCGCCACAGCATCCACGCCATAGGCATCGCCGTAAAGGAGAACCTGCCGCTCCTGAACGTATTTGGTAAGAGCATAGATGGAGGCGAGTTCGACCGGCTTCTGCTCGTCGGTCGCAAGCGGCGTCAGCCAATCTCCATCCGGCGAAAGCGGCTCCCATTGCTTGGATTTCATTTCCGCAGGCTTGCGACGGATGGTGTCGAAGCGGCGGCCAGCATTATCGGCATAGAGGCCTTCGCCATAGACGCTCATGGAGGACGCGACGACAATCTTCTTGATGTCCTTCCCGAGCATGGCCTCCAAAAGAACGGCGGTGCCGAGATCGTTGGCGCCGACATAGCGGGCAATCTCATACATGGACTGGCCAACGCCTACTTCGGCTGCAAGGTGGATGATCCCATCGATGCCGTCGATGGCGCGCAGAACGGCCGCTTTGTCGCGCACGTCGGCATAGATGACGTCGGAGACGCCCTCCTGTTTTTCAGGCGCATCACCATGCACCTGCTCCACCAGAGCGTCCATGACGCGAACAGCGTATCCATGTTCGAGAAGTTCAGAGGTAACGTAACGTCCGATAAATCCACTGCCGCCGGTCACGAGAACGGTTTTCATTAAACCCTCAATACAAATGTTTCGCTTTGACTGGCGCCCCGAACAAGAGCAACCTCCGATGGTTCCTTCTTCAGAGACATCTTTTTCATTTATGACTTCATCTACTCCTTCTTCCGGAACCGGTCGGACGGACCACGGTTCGGCGCACATCAGGCAGAGGGCTATTCCGTCGCTGCCAGCGAATGGAGAACAGGATGAACATGATGACGAGTGTGGAAAGCGCAACGATGAAGGCCGCTGTTGTGACTGGCCCCGGCACGGTAGAGGTGCAGGAGCTGCCGCTACCCACACCCTCTGACAAACAAGTTCGCATTCGTCTCGAGGGGTGCGGGGTCTGCGCCTCCAACCTCGGCCCCTGGGCAGGTCCGGAGTGGATGACCTTTCCGACCGAGGCGGGCGGTCTGGGACACGAGGGCTGGGGTATCATCGATGCGGTGGGCGAAAACGTCACTGCCTTCAAGGTCGGCGACCGCGTTGCATCTTTGACGTCACATGCCTATGCGACACACGATATCGCCGAGGAAAACATGCTCGTGCGATTGCCTCCGGAACTGGAGGGCCTGCCGTTTCCTGGAGAGCCGCTCGGCTGCGCCATGAACATTTTCAATCGATCCGACATCAGAGCGGGACAGACTGTCGCCATCATCGGCGCTGGCTTTCTCGGAAGCCTGCTAACGCAACTTGCCACGCGTAGGGGCGCACGCGTCATCGCTATCTCCCGTCGACCCTATGCGCTTGAAGCGGCGAAAAAGGCAGGCGCGGCCGTGACGATCGCCATGGACGATCACTGGAAGATCATCGACGAGGTGAAAGCGCTGACAGATGGGGCCCTCTGCGAACGCGTCATAGAAGCCGTGGGCAAGCAATGGCCGCTCGATTTGGCGGCAGATCTCACCGGCGAACGCGGCCGCCTCATCATTGCCGGCTATCATCAGGATGGCCCGCGGCAGGTCAATATGCAGGCCTGGAACTGGAAGGGCATCGATGTCATCAACGCGCATGAGCGCGATCCCGCCGTCTATATCGAAGGCATACACCAAGCGGTCGCTGCCGTGCAGCGGGGAGATATGAACCCCTTCCAACTGTTTACCCACAGCTATCCGCTTTCTGAACTGGCGAAAGCTTTGAATGAAACACGGGATCGGCCAGACGGCTTCATGAAAGCTCTCATTCGCTTCTAATCAGGTCTCTTGCGGATAGATGTTGCGCCCCTGAGTGTGGCTTCAAGGGATGTTCCTGGCCGCTTTGGGGTCGATCGGCATCATGTTGGTGTTGAGGTGGTACATGATCCACAACGAGCCGGAGACGGCGATCAAAAGCACGACGATGGTGAAGAGCAGCGACAGCATGATCCAGCCACGTTCTGCGCGGGCATCCATGTGCAGGAAATAGACCATATGGACCAGGATCTGCGCAACGGCGAAGAGGATGAGGACGGTTGCCGTCAGCGTCCGGCTTTGCAGGACATCGGCCATGACCAGCCAGAAGGGAATTGCCGTCAGGATAATCGAGAGGATGAAACCCTTGTGGTAGTCACGCCGGCTTCCATGCGGTGCGTGCGAAACCTCGTGTTCGGTACTCATGCTGTCACTCCCAAAAGATAGACGAAGGTGAAGACACCGATCCAGATGATGTCGAGAAAATGCCAGAACAGCGAAAGACAGCTGAGACGGCGCAGATTGGCCTCCTGCATTCCTTTTTGCTTGATCTGTGCGATGAGGACCGCGATCCAGATGATGCCAAAAGACACGTGCAGGCCATGCGTGCCGACAAGTGCGAAGAAGGACGACAGGTAGCCGCTGCGCGTCGGCCCGGCACCTTCGGCGATCAGTTCGGCAAATTCGTAAAGTTCAATGGACAGAAAGCAGGCACCGAGAAGACCCGTGATCGCCAGAAAGCGGATGGCACTTTTGACGTTCTCTTCCTGGGCGGCCAGCATGGCGTAGCCGAAGGTCAGTGAGGAGGTCAGAAGGATCGCGGTATTGACTGCCACCAGCGGTAGACTGAAGAGTTCTGCCGGTGGCTCGCCACCGGCGAAGTTCTGGCTCAGCACCGCATGGGTGGCGAAAAGCACCGCGAATATCAGCGCATCACTCATCAGATAGATCCAGAAACCCAGATAGGTTCCGTTTTCCGGATGGTGCTCTTCTTCCGCGTGATAGAGACGTTCGGGCGGGGCCGTGTTGTGATCGCTCATGAAGGCCTCCGTGTCGACACTCGACGGATCGCGGTTTCCACTGCCGCAACATCTTCGCTCGGGATCCAGTAATCGCGGTCATAATTGAAGGTATGGGCGATCGAAACGCCGAGAATTCCGATGAAGGCGAGGCCCGCAAGCCACCAGATGTACCAGACCATGGCAAAGCCGAAGATGACGCTCAGCACGCTGATATAGATGCCGGTCGCGGTGTTTTTCGGCATGTGGATGGGCCGGAAGCCAGAGGTCGGGAAACTGCCGCCCTCTCGTTTCATGTCATACCAACTGTCGAGTTCATGGACGACTGGGGTAAAAGCGAAATTATAGTGCGGTGGGGGCGAGGCGGTCGCCCATTCCAGAGTTCTACCGTTCCAGGGATCGCCGTTCGTGTCGCGCAATTCCTCGCGGCGAATAAAGCTGACGACGATCTGGATGATGAAGGCCAGAATACCACAGGCGATGATGGCAGCTCCGACGGCCGCGATAACGAACCATATATGGAGCGACGGGTCTTCTATGAACGCAAGGCGCCGCGTTACACCCATCAGCCCGAGCACATAGAGCGGCATGAAGGCGACGTAGAAGCCGACGAGCCAGCACCAGAAGGAAATCTTCCCCCAGAAAGGATCGAGCTTGAAGCCGAAGGCCTTGGGAAACCAGTAGACGGTGCCAGCGAGCAAGCCGAACACCACGCCGCCAATGATGACGTTGTGGAAGTGAGCAACCAGGAAGAGCGAGTTGTGCAGCACGAAATCTGCAGGCGGTATGGCGAGCATCACGCCGGTCATGCCGCCGATCACGAAAGTGACCATGAAGCCGACCGTCCACATCATCGGCAGCTCAAAGCGAATGCGGCCCTGATACATGGTGAAGAGCCAGTTGAAGATCTTCGCACCCGTGGGGATCGAGATGATCATGGTCGTGATGCCGAAAAAGGCGTTGACACTCGCACCCGACCCCATGGTGAAGAAGTGGTGCAGCCAGACGAGATAGGACAGGATGGTGATGACCACGGTGGCATAGACCATCGAAGCGTAGCCGAAGAGCCGCTTTCCGGAGAAAGTGGAGACCACTTCCGAGAAGATGCCGAAGGCGGGCAGGATAAGGATGTAGACCTCCGGGTGGCCCCAGATCCAGATGAGGTTGACGTACATCATCGGATTGCCACCGAGGTCGTTCGTGAAGAAATGGGTGCCGACGTAACGGTCAAGTGTCAACAGAGCCAGCGTGGCTGTTAAAACCGGGAAGGTGGCGACGATCAGAATGTTGGTGCAGAGCGAGGTCCAGGTGAAGATCGGCATCTTCATCATCGACATGCCGGGTGCGCGCATCTTGACGATGGTGGTCAAGAGGTTGATGCCGGACAAGGTCGTGCCGACCCCTGCGATCTGCAGCGCCCAGAGATAATAGTCCACGCCGACCCCCGGACTGTAATCGATACCGGAGAGTGGCGGGTATGCAAGCCAGCCGGTGCGTGCAAATTCGCCGACAAAGAGCGAGCACATGATGAGTGCGGCACCTGCCACCGTCATCCAGAAGGACAGGTTGTTGAGGAAAGGAAAGGCGACGTCGCGTGCGCCGATCTGCAACGGGACGATGAAATTCATCAGTCCGGTAATGAAGGGCATGGCCATGAAGAAGATCATGATCACGCCGTGCGCGGTAAAGACCTGATCGAAATGGTGGGGCGGGAGATAACCTTCCGAACCACCGACGGCAATCGCCTGTTGGGTGCGCATCATCACCGCATCGGCAAAGCCGCGTAGCAACATGACGAGCGCCAGCACCACATACATGATGCCGATCTTCTTGTGATCGATGCTGGTGAACCAGTCTCTCCAGAGGAAACCCCAAAGCCGGAAATAACTGATGAGCCCAATCAGCGCCAAGCCGCCGACTGCGACGCCGATGAATGTCATCACCAGGATCGGCTCATGAAGCGGGAAAGCGTCGAGGCCAAGTCGCCCGAAAATCATGCGTAATAGGTCGGAGTCCATCGCAATTGCCTTCCGGTCAATGAGTAGAATGCGGGTTTGTGGTAGTAGGCTCGGAGCTCTGCGGCGTTGGCGCGGGATGCTCCGTCGGCTCGATCTCTTGGTGGCTGTGAGCAGGATTGCCGGTCTCCGGGAATGTGGCGCCAGGGCGTCCCGAGGTGGTATGTCGATTGTCGTATTCGAGGCGCGTGCGGTCGATCGGTTCCGCCTGCTTTCCATGCGTCCCGCTATGCATGACCTCATTCATACAAACCTTGCCCGGTGCGACGCAGAGATTGACGATTGCCTGATAAAGCCCCTGGTCGGTTGAGCCGTAATAGCGGATCGGCTCGTCGGTGCTGGGTCGTTCAAGGCTCAGGTAGGTCTCGCGGGAAAGGGATGTGCCTTGCGCTTTTACCCTCTCCACCCATTGGTCGAACGCCGCCTGCTGCATGCCATGAAACTGGAAGCGCATGCGGGAAAATCCGTCGCCACTGTAGTTGGCGGAAAACCCGTCATATTGCCCTTCGCGATTGATCACTGCGTGAAGACGGGTTTCCATGCCAGGCATGGTGTAGATCATCCCCGCAAGTGCCGGCACGTAGAAGGTGTTCATCACCGAGGATGCTGTGAGCTTGAAGCTGATCGGGACATCGACCGGTGCCGCCAACTCGTTGACCGTGGCAATCCCCAGCTCCGGGTAGAAGAACAGCCACTTCCAATCGAGCGCTACGACTTCGACCGTCAAGGTCTTCTGGTTCTCAGGGATGGGGCGTGATGCATCGAGACGGGAGAGCGGCCTGTAGGGATCGAGCTGGTGGGTACTCGCCCAGGTGACAGCCCCAAGCGCAATGATGATCGCGAGCGGCGCAGACCAGATGAGGACTTCCAGGCGCGTGGAGTGATGCCAGTCTGGCCGGTAAGTGGCTTCGGTGTTTGTGTATCGGTATTTCCAGGCGAAGTAGAGCGTCAGGAAGATCACCGGCACGATGATCAGCAGCATCAAGGCCACCGATACGATGATGAGGTCCCGCTGCTGCGTGGCGATGTCGCCCGATGGCCGCATGACGACCATGTTGCAGCCCGTCAGCAGGCAGGTCGCGCCCGCCAGAGCAATGAAGTTTTTAACGTAGGTCATGGCTCCCCGCCTGTTGCCGCCCGCCCATGCCGAGTGGGTAATGCGGAGTGGCAAGAGGCCCACCACACCGCTCTGATCGCCGCCCGAACCTCAAGCTTGGCAATGGGTTCCCGAAGATCGAATGCAGGAACAAGCCGCGTACAAAGAGGTTAGGCACGCGTTTCAAGACGATGCAGGCGAGTTCTCGCCGACATGATTAGGGGCTAATCAATGCAGAATGTGGGCAGTCATCCGTCATCCCAGCCCAACACATCGGGCATGGAAAGCGATGCGCGAAAGATTCACGACGACAAGGCAGTTTCGCCGGATAATATCGCCATCGGCGTCATCATCGGCAGAATGGCGGAATTCTTCGACTTCTTTGTCTATGGGATAGCATCGATTCTGGTCTTTCCAAGCCTCGTCTTATCTTTTGAACCAGATCCGGTTCGGGCGCAGATGTACTCCTTCCTGGTCTTCGCCGTCGCCTTCTTGGCGCGACCGATAGGCTCCTTCGTTTTCATGGGGGTGGACCGGGTGTATGGGCGAGGGGTCAAGCTCACGATCGCCCTCTTTCTGCTTGGAGGATCGACCGTATCGATGGCATTTCTGCCATCCTACGCGCAGGCGGGCGCCATCTCGCTATGGCTTCTGATTGCCTTTCGCTTACTTCAAGGGTTCGCCTGGGGCGGCGCATGGGATGGTCTGGCGTCGTTGCTGGCGCTCAATGCACCGGAAGACCGGCGCGGGCGCTACGCCATGGTGCCGCAGCTGGGAGCCACCCTCGGTTTTGCGCTGGCGAGCGTCCTGTTCGGCTATTTCTACACGATCCTTCCGGAAGAGGATTTCCTCTCCTGGGGTTGGCGCTACCCGTTCTTCGTTGCTTTTGCCATCAATGTCGTCGCTCTCTTCGCCCGCCTTCGCCTTGTCGCAACGCGCGAATTTGGCGAATTGCTGGAGAAGAACGAGCTTTATGCCCAAGCCATGCCGGAGCTCTTCAAACATCATTTGCGCGATGTATTGATCGGCGCATTCGTACCGCTGGCAAGCTTCGCTCTCTTCCATCTCGTCACTATCTTCCCGCTTGCCTGGATTAGCCTCGTGCGGCGAGACCAGATCGGCGAGATGCTGGCGATGCAGGTGGTCGGGGCAGCGGTGGGGACGATTGCGATCGTCTTGTCGGGCTATGCGGCCGACCGATGGGGCCGCAGGCAACATCTCCTGTGGAGCGCTGTTCTGGTTGCTCTGTTCAGCTTCTCGGCCACGCTGCTGATCGATGTAGGCCGAACGGGTCAGTACGCCTTTCTGCTGGTCGGGTTTGCGCTGATGGGCTTTTCTTTCGGCCAGGCGTCCGGCTCCATCGCCAATGTCTTCACCACCCGGTTTCGCTATTCGGGGTCCGCGGTCACATCCGATGTCGCCTGGTTGATCGGGGCAGGCTTTGCGCCAGCAGTCGCGCTCTTCCTCGCTACCAGATTCGGCATCGCCTATATCGGCATCTACCTGCTCTCCGGTGCGGTTTGCAGCTTCATCGCTCTCTTCATCGCCGGGAAGGTTCAGCCCATTCCGGACGAGCCCGTTCGCCAAGGGGAGGTCTGAAATGACAACGCACCTCAAGCGTGTCCAAGGCCTTGGCTCCGCCAAGGGCGGCACGGTGAACTATGCCTTGAAGCAGGTCACAGGTTTCGCCGCAGCACTAGTCACACCCTACATGATCTTTCTGGGTATCTGGTTGTTCGGAAAACCGAGACCCGTGGTGCTTGAGGCTTTTACTCAGTGGTGGGTTGCAGCGCCGACCCTGATCTTCATCTTTCTTTCAGTCTGGCATATGCGGATCGGCATGCACGCCATCATCGATGACTATGTGCATGGTCATTTTCTCAAACTCGTGTTGGTCTGCTTGAACTGGATGTTTGCCTGGGGGGTTGGATTGCTGTGCGGCCTCGCCGTCATCCGCATGTTCTTGGCGTGATCAGCGGAACATCACATCCCTCCTCCGGTTAGGCAAGCCTCATAGGAGGACGTTTAATGACCACAGACATACGCGACATTTTCGTAACGGGCCTGCGTAACGCTCACGCGATGGAAAATCAGGCCTTATCCATCATAAAGCCGCAAATACAGCGAATTGAAAACTATCCCGAAGTTCGGGAGCGTCTGGAAATGCATCTTCATGAAACAGAACGGCAAATTTCACGGCTCGATGAAATTCTGGCTGGCCTTTCCGAGAACGCGTCGTCGCTGAAAGACACGGCTATGTCGTTCACAGGAGCGATCGCCAGTTTGGGTCATGCTGTTGCTGGCGACGAGATAGTGAAGAACAGCCTCGCGAATTTTGCGTTCGAGCACTACGAAATTGCTGCTTACAAATCGCTTCTAGCGATAGCCGACCACGGCGGCTTCACGGCGGCTCGCTCGCGGCTCGATGACAATCTTGAAGAAGAGATCCAGATGGCAGTCTGGCTCGAATCAAATCTGCAAAAGATAACGCTGGAATTTGTAGCGTTGCGAGAAAGAGGTGGAGCGGCAAAGGTCTGATCCGCTCCTAATGTTCTTGCCAACGGTTGCTTGGATAAGGCGTAATCTCAAATTCGTTCGAAGTTTCTAAGTAGACAATGCAGCCGCGGCTAACCCAACGGAGGCTTTCACTGACCGTCGCTCTGTCCGGTTCGATACGAGATTGATTGGGCCGTTTGGACTCTTGGAGAGCACCTTTCCTGGCTGTATCCTGATACCAGACTTAGACGGCCCTACTGTTCGATGGGCTATGTCTAGTGCCAATGGATGAGCTTTCAAGAAAGGATGTGAGATGGAGCCGCATCAACTCCTGACCGGCAAGCGCATCCTTGTCGTCGAGGACGATTGCCTAATCGCCCAGCAACTGGCCTCGGCTCTCTCATCGGCTGGAGTCCTCATTGAAGGGCCTGTTTCGGATGTGGAAAGCGCACTTGAGCGCATTCCGTCCGCTCCAGATCTTGCCGGAGCAATTCTCGATATCAAACTCGGCAAGGAACTCGTCTTTCCGGTAGCGGATGAACTCGAGCGGATTGCTGTCCCCTTCGTGTTTGCCACAGGGTTCGAACCAGAAATCATACCCGCACGTCATTCAGATAAGATCGTGCTGAGAAAGCCCGTGGAAAAACAGTCTGCAATCTTGGCGCTTTCGCAAGCGCTCTTTACCGAGCCCGTTAAGCAAGCATACGCCCGCAACAATCATCTCCTCGCGAGGCTGTCGGATGAAGACCTGGCTACCGTTCTTCCGATGCTTCGTTCGATCAACCTCGCACGAGGAGCCGTGATGGAGTTACAACACCAAAGCGTTACGCGCGTATACTTTCCCATCGATTGTGTCGCATCGATGATTGTGGTCGGTCGTGACGGAAGCCGCATCGAAACGGGTATCATTGGCAGAGAAGGCGTGACCGGCTTGGGGCTTCTCGAAGGTGATGACAAGACACCTTACGAGTTAATTACCCAGATCGAAGGTTCTGCGCTGGCAATGGCAACCGACGATTTCCTGTCCAAGTTAAACGGGGTACCCGACTTGCGCGTGCTCACCGCTCGTTTCTCAAGGTCGCTCGGAGTGCAGGTCAGCCATACGGCTCTCGCAAATGGGCGTTTTGGGCTGCAACAGCGGCTTGCTCGATGGCTGGCGATGGTACATGACAGGGTGCCCGGAGGAACGGTCAGGCTCACCCACGAATATCTCTCCATGATGTTGGGAGTTAGACGGTCGTCGGTAACAGACACGCTTCATATACTTGAAGGTGAACGACTAATAAGATCCAACCGAGGTTGCATCGAGATCCGTGACAAACGGGGGTTGATCGCAGCCGCTGGTGAAGCCTATGGCGCACCCGAAGCCGAGTATCAACGGTTGATGGCATTACCCTTCGTCGCTCATGCAACTCAACCGGTTGGAAACTGAGATTTGTGTATTTCGTTTTACCTTCCCCTGCTCTTGCCTTAGTTGGAGCTGTGCTTGGGAGTTTCTTCTTTTAAATCTTATTCCCGGCTTCGACGATATCGGGCAGGACGATCGGCTTTTGAGCACTGGAATATCGGCGAGTTGATTAGGGATCACATCCAGATCGTAGCCGGTCAAGAAAACGAATGGTATGCCTCGCTCGACTGGGGGTATGGTCCCAGACTTCAATGGTGCACTATTTTCCGTCGAATGGAAGGAGGCACTATGGGCCAGATTCAACATGGTCGCGCCACAACGACTGAGGCAATCCGTCAAGCGATACAACATAGTCGAGAGAGCCTGAGAGCGCTCTCAAAGCGGGGTGGGATCAACCCGAAGACCGTTTCCAAGTGGAGGAAACGCACATCGGTTGCCGATCTGGCGACCGGGCCGAAGGAACCGCGTTCGACGATCTTGAGCCTCAAGGAGGAGGCCGTGATTGTCGCTTCCGAAGGCACACGCTTCTGCTTTTGGATGATTGCCTCTATGCCAGCCCTTTGAATAGACCCGAGTTTCGTAGACATCCTCGGGTTAGATTTTCTGCTGCCTCTCGAAGTCGACTGGCGACAGCATTCCGTTTCTGACGTGCTTGCGTTTCGGGTTGTAGAACATCTCGATGTAGTCAAACACGTCCTGGCGAGCTTCATCGCGCGAACGGTAGACCCTGCGACGTATCCGCTCCCGTTTCAGAAGATTGAAGAAGCTCTCGGCCACCGCATTGTCATGGCAGTTGCCGCGTCGGCTCATCGAGTGAGCCAGATTGTGGTGCCTGAGAAATGAGGCCCCAGTCCATGCTGGTGAACCGCGAGCCCTGACCCGAACGAACCGGCATCTTGTCCTTCGGCTTTCGCCTCCACACCGCCATGAGCAGAGCCTGCAATAGGACGTCCGTGGTCTGTCGGCTCTGCATCGCCCAGCCGATGACCCGACGGGAATAGAGGTCGATGACGACAGCAAGGTAAGCGAAGCCCTCGCAGGTTCGGATGGAGGTGATGTCCGTGACCCAGGCCGTGTCCGGAGCCGATACGTCAAATTGCCGGTCGAGCGTGTCTCGATAGCGACGGCAGGCCTGCCACCATAAATGCCTGGACGGCGTTGTAGCCAATCTGCGCCTTTATCCCGGCAAGGCGGGTCAGACGTGCAATCCGGTTCGGGCCGCACATCTCACCCTGATCGAGAAGATCGCCGTGCAGCTTTCGATAACCGTAGACCTTGCCGCTTTCTTCCCATGCCTTCAGGAGAAGATCGGTCTGTCGCTTGTCCTCGTTGGCCCGCCCGCTCAATGGGTTCTTCAGCCAAACATAAAGTCCACTGGGATGAACCCGCAGAAGGCGACACATCGTCCGCACCGAAAACTGCAAGCGATGCAGGGCAATGAACGCTCAACTATCACTTTGCATCCCTGGCGAAATACGCGGCCGCTTTTTTAATACACAGAGTTTAGGCCCCCCTGTGTGGTGCGGGTGTACTGACCATGGGCCTCGCCCGCGTCCGCGCCGGGTTCGCCGGTGACTTCAGTCGACTGCATTCTGCTCGTGCCCAGGTGCTGAACATGGAAGCAGCGCGCGGCTTTGGCAGCAGCCGAAGGTGCCGCGAGCGCTCGCATTGCGTCGCTGGGCTTCAGCAGAAACGCCTCTCGTTTCTCGCTGTTACGTAGCGCCTTTTCGCCTTGCGCCGTTGAAGAAGGTCTCAAGACGCAACCGCCAGCTCGTTTGCTCCACTTTGTCCTGCCGCGTGATCTAATTCAAACTGAGTTGGCCGAACCAGAGGTCGGCCAACTCACCAGCGCTATCCAATTTGTTCATTCTGCGCGCCGCTATCCGGGCGCGCTGGTCCTAACACGGGTTCATCTCCCATCGGCACGTTTTGGAAGATGGTAAATTGCCCCTTCCCATCGACTGATGGGCCTTCGTTCCATCGCGCGGGAGGGGGAACGGAGCCATCTGCTGCCGTGGCGAAGAAGTCGTAATTGTGGGTCTGATCTTCTTTTTCCTGCGGAAAGCTATTTGGGATAGGGAGGGCACCTTCATTTCCACCTAACTCTTCAATGACTGCCAGCCATTGTTGCTGATGCATGGTGTCGCGAGCGATCATGAAATGAAGCATATCCTTCATGCCGTCATCGTGTGCAGCATTGTAAAGACGGGTGGCAAGCACCCTGCCGGTGCTTTCTGCCGCCACGTTACAGTACATATCCGCTGCCAGATTTCCGCTCGCATAGATATGGGACATGTCGAACGGCACGCCCTCCGAATTGCCGGGAAAAGCTGCCATTCCAGTCGAGAGGATATGCCTGTGCAGCATGCCTTCGACCACATGGCGCGGATTTTCACCACCCATAACTGCGCCCACTATTCCGTCGGCGGCGCCTGCCTCAGCAAGGCTGGCCGGGGCCTTGTCGAGATTGAGTGCAACAGCCGTTGCAAGCATCTCGATATGACCGATTTCTTCAGTTGCCGTGTGCAACAGCATATCGCGGTACTTGGTGGTGGGGCCGCGCGCGCCCCACGCTTGGAAAAAGTACTGCATGCAAACACGGATTTCGCCCTCAACGCCTCCGATCGCCTGTTGAAGCATGCGCGCAAAAACCGGATCGGGGGAATTGACCTTTACAGGATACTGTAAACGCTTATCGAAGCTGAACATTGGCCTCTCCATATCTTGACCTTTGGGATAACTCGGTCCGAACATTAAGGTCTTGGCATGGTTCCTGAATAAATGCAGAAGGCGAGATCTGATCGAGGAGCCGATTGTGAGCTTTGAAACTGGATGAGCCCATTACCTGACCGCAGCAATGCTACTCTGAAAGGAGAAACGGAGAAGTTAGCCAGTTTGAGAACAGAAGAAAGCAGACAAGTGGGGGCCTCCCGAAATTCTGCGACGAACACGCGGGGACTTCTTCGCAACATGGCGTTGCAGGGCGGTCGTGATATTCTGGCTTTCGGTGTCGTAGCCGGCGTCGCTCTTCCCCACTATCCACGCGGGAGCGTCGTCGCTGGTATCGATATTCCGATCAGATGTTGGGCAAGGCAAAGGCCAAAATGTCGCGCGGCTGTTTGTCTCTTTTTCGCGAATTGAAGGTGACGGATGCATGCCATCTGCAAACCGACGATGCTCCGCCGATTTGGTGACGCTTCGATCCTCGTCCCGGATAAGGAGCAGCTTCTGTTCGAATGGGCCCGCGTGCTGTGACCGGAAGGACAGATCGTCAGCAAAACCAGCACTGGCGGCTTTTCCAGTTTTGTCGAAGGGTGCCGCCGCGCCCATCGTACAGCGCGTCGGTCTCAGCACCGCCTAGCGGCTGAACAAGATCGAGGCGCGTATCGGCAAGCATCGCAACGGCGTGAAGGTAGGTCAAAAACGAGGCCAGCCCGCCTCCCAGTTATTCAGTACTTCTGGACCTTAAGCGCTTGCAAATTTAAGTACGATTTACTGGCTCTGATCGATAGCGTGAGGGGAAGGCTGTCCGGGTCTATTATCCTCTCGCAATGTGAAATTCACGATGGCAAGTGCAACCACGGTGACCAGAGCGGCAACGATGATAGCTCTCCTTAGCATTCGATTTCCCCTTGTTCTGCTGTGCCGAACCTGCCTATCTCGGGTTTGTTCCCTCAGAATATCGTCACTCACCTTGGTTTGTACGCCCGCGTACTGCAACGGAAAGTGTTGGCGTGCATTGGCTCCATAGCAACGGAGGGGAATATGGACATTCATGTCACCAAGACCACAGCCGAAATCGCTGTTACCGAAGCGGAGCTTGAGGAGTTGCGTGCAGGGATTGCGGAACTGAACCCAGCATTGTCGGCTTTTGCAAGACGCTTTGTGCGAACGGAAGAAGACGTCAATGATCTCGTTCAAGAAACCATGCTGAGAGGCCTGCGCGCCATTCACCGCTTCACGCCCGGAACAGCGTTGAAATCATGGCTCTTCACCATAATGCGCAACACCTTCTGTACCAGATACAAAGTCGCTCAGCGCGAACGTGTAGGTTTGCCGGTCGGCGTGGAGAAAATGATCTCGACGCCCCCCAGTCAGGAGGGGCGACTGGAACACCAGCAGGTCATGCGTGCCATTGGCGGACTCGATGCCGATCAGAAGAAGGCGCTTCTGTTGATCGCGGATGGAACCAGCTATGCTGATGCCGCCGATCTCTGCGGATGTCGCATCGGCACCATCAAGAGCCGAGTCAGCCGCGCCCGCGAGGCGCTAAGGCGCGATTTGTACTAATCTGCAGCAAACATTTTATCGACTGCGGCGCTTCCTCTGCAAGCGCCGCGGTATTTGTGTTTTCGACTATGTACGAAGAAGAATTCCGTAACTGTTTTGCAGCAGTTCGTCTGTGCGAACGAGCGTCAGTTGCAAAGCGAGACTTTCGCCGGGAGGCGCGAGTGACGCACCATCAGTACCGTACTGCGCGCTGAAAACGCCATGCCGAACCAGAAATAGCCGGTAGAGGGATCGATGGCGCCGAGCACCGTTGCAAGCAAGCAAACGTCTGTTTCACCTCCCGGAGACGACCGGGGTCGCGACGCACTCTTGTCCAAATTCTGATGCGGCCTACCGTGGATTCACGGGGACTATGTGTATTTCAAAAAATGCTGAGCGGTCGGGATTCAGGAACCGATTCGGGAATGACTTCGGTAGGCTCGCGGCGAATATGTTCGCCCTTCATCATCCACCACTTTTCGGAGTATCGCTTCTACTGCCCGACAGCCGCGCGCGCGTCTACCGGCGAAACGGAGCGGTGAAAATTCAAACATTCGCCCGACAATGTCGATGATGTCCACATGGCAGGGCGTGGGTCCGGGGAATATGTGCGGCATATCGATGCAAAGAAGGCGCCAATCGCCGTCTCTTTCGCCATTTGTCCACCGCAAACCCGCTCGTTAAGCGATGTGGTACGATACTAACCGTGAGAAGGAAAAAATGCTGTCGTTAGAACGGGGGAACGTCAGGTCTGTCTTGACGGTCGGAGACGACTTTGAAGTGCAAGGTTGCGATCTGCTGCAGCTTTTGTGGGTCCACAATGCCTCGGTCGTACATTCTGAGCACATAGCGTGCAACTTCAGCGTGACTAGGCCCTAAAGCCTTGCAAACTTGTGCGATGACGCCCGAATAAGCGGTCTGGACAATTCGCAGATCATCATTAAGGAAGACGCCCGGGCTTTGGTGTTGATAATGGAAAGGCATTTTACCTTCCGAGCAATGGAACTCGGCCTATGCTTGAGGAAAGAAGAATGTCTCAAAACTATATGTCGTGTGCGGACAGCGGTAAATGTTCGCAACCGTACCTCCGGCGGAATTATTTTTCTTCTCAAGAGCAATTTAGAGATTTTAACAGGTAATAATTTTTAATCTGCGCGGGTTAGTCCCACCATGGTAAGAGCTTTCCGGAAGGGAAGACCTGCCACGGTTGTAGTGTCTTTACCCGCAGTTTTCCTCCCGCACTCTCACAATAAAAAATTCGTGATGTTCCGAAGTCAGCGCCGGGTTGTTCGGGATGAATGAAGAAGTCACAACCCGATGTATTTTAGCTGGCAAAGCCCCGGGATTGGGGGTTATGACCAGTCGTAGAAATTGATCAGAGGCTACCATATTGTGCAAGAGCAGAGCATGCCGGTTAACGACCGTCTCACGATAGCCGTGTTCGGCACGAAAGACGCGGTAACGACGGAGATCGTCTCGTCATGGTCTGAGATCGCGATCGATCTGGTCGGCCCTTACACCGCGACCGATGATAACGGTCAGGACTGGAGCTTCGCGAGCGCTATCATCGACGTGCGTTATGAGCCTGAACTCATGGTGCCGCTGATGAACGAGCTTGAGGCAAAAGCTATTCCCTATATCTTCTTCGTGCCCTCTTGCGCGGCTGGCAGCGAGCAAGGACCGTTCGTGCTGTCCACCGAAAGTGAAGACATATGGCATATCGTGGCGGCTTTATCGGCACAGGAACGCGGTACGACGCATTGATTTTCGCGATAGCTCTGCACGAAGCGCAGAGGCAATCTACCCTACCTCATCGATAGGCTTCCATAAACCTGTCTTGACATCTCCCTCCCTCCCGCGGCGCGAATACGACCGAGGCGGTCTGCATCACTGCGGCCCGTAGCGGCCTTTAGAAAAGTTCCGAGCCGCAAGGCTGACAATAGCGGTAGGTGACTAACACGTTAGTGGTAATTTCGCCAGGATTGCCTAGATTGAGGGGCACACTGATGATCGCGCATACCCGTAATTTATTCGCTCGGCTTCGGCACCTTTCAAGAGCCTGCATCGCAACACCCACAGGCGCAACGCACCAGCAGTCGGACTTGATATCAAGCATTCGCGTCTCGAAAGGGACAGGAACCTGCAGGGTGCGCCAAAGTTGGGTTTTGACCGCACCATTACGGGTTGATGTCGAATATGAACAGACGAGGCACTCGGCTTGACCGAAACATTAATGCGTTGCTCGAACGAAAACGAGAAGATGCAGCAAAAGCTTCGCTTCAAGAAAAGGCAGCGGCTTCTGTCACACGCTTTGCCGGATCGATGAGCTTCGTCTACATTCACGTGGCACTCTTTGGCGGATGGATCCTGGTAAACGTCGGACTTTTGCCAATCTTTCCGCCTTTTGATCCCTCGCTCGTCATACTGGCTATGTTTGCCTCTGTTGAGGCGATATTTGTCTCGACCTTCGTCATGATCAGCCAGAACCGCATGGCTGCTTCCGATGACAAGCGTGCTGATCTCAATCTTCAGATTTCGCTTCTCGCGGAGCATGAAACCACGCAGCTTTTATTAATTGTGACCGCCATCGCGGGGAAGTTGAAGGTCGAGCTCAATCAGAATGAGGAGATCATTGAACTCCAACAGGACGTTAGGCCTGAGGACGTACTGGACAGCATAGAGGATCTTGCAGACAAACCGCACTTCGAACCCCCTTGATTTAAGGCGACAAGCCTCCAGGTTCGGCGGCGAAAATATCTTTGAATAATGCTTTGCAGCCTGTTGGAGACTTTGACGCATAGAGCATCAATTAACACGGAACATTCCATGCGCAAACGTACCCTGACACTGGCGAAACGATAACACAGCAATATGGAGATCTTTCTGTGTCGCCCTTTCAAGCAGTGCGTTTTCGGCCTCAACCCAAACGGATAGCCTTTCCCCAAAATTTGTGAGATTGCCCCGCCTTCAACTCTACTTCCATCGGGAGGCGTTTTCGAACACTGCCCCAGGTAAGCCGGTTGAAGTGAGGACGATTCTACTGCCCACCCACGGAACCATCACTGTCTGAGCCTTGCTCACGATCACCAGACTGACCTACTGGCACAGGTGGAGCGCCTTGGTCGTTGTTCGTGATGATGTCCTCATCTTTCGCTCTTGGCCGCCAAGTTGAGGCTCGTATAGAGTTAGGGTCATCAGGCGTACCCATGATCCGCTTGTCTACGTCTCTGCTCATGTTGTTCTCCTTTCGAAGATGCGAACCGCGTGCGCTGTAAGGTGTTCCCGCGCATAGCTGCTTTTCAGGTCGTGCCGGAACCGACCCTTTGCTGGTCCAAAAAAGCGAACATGCTAGATACGAGCACCAACCGCCTCTTGGATTCACGCTCACGTTCCCGAGCTCTATCCTAGCCGGGCTTGAATTGCTTTGGCCCATTGGGCCGGCAAACACCGCGAGGCGGCAGATGGAAGCTGCTCCCAGACGCGAAATTGATCACCTGCATTACCGGATAAGGCCGGGGCACTTCGTTGCCTCATTAGAGCCGCGCGCGCCTACGATGTGCTTCGGAATCTCCCAGCCCTTAAAGTGCCTTAAGTATACGATCATTCCACTTCGCCGACCTCAAGGCCGATAATTCAACTGCTTATCAAAATTGGACAAGTTGCCAATGGTGTGTATCTTTTCAAGAGCCTCGATATTGCTGAGCGGTCCTGCGTTATTGTTCTAATGAGAGGCGTGTGCGTGCGGATAAAGTGCCGCACCAACTTTTTGCGCGGCGGCCGCTAGGCGCTTATCTCTTGTCCACAAGCTTGATCGCCGGTCGAGCAACGTTGAAGTCAGTAAGTGGGCATCTGTGTAACCAATTCCCATGCTGAATATCGAATGGCGATCAATCATCGTCATTACCTCTGCGTGGGTCGCGATAATTGCCTCGCGTTGAGCTGCTAAGAAAGCTAAAACTGCGCCTCGTTCTCTTAGGCTACCGAGCGCCAGTTCGCCGACAACGAACGGGTGGCAAAGCAACTGGTCATCAGTAATGATTTTTCTTAGTTCTGCGTCGTCGTATCGAAAATGATCTATCCAGATCGAGGTGTCTACCAGGATCACTTGGCCACGTCGCTCCGTCGGCGAGGCGATGCTTCAGCCTCAGGCATAGAGCCGCCAAGCGCGATCAAGCGTTTGCCGGATTCCACACGCACAAGCGTCTCCAGCGCTTGTCGGACGAGAGCTGCTGTTTCCTTGGTGCCCGTAAGGGACTTGGCCCGTTCCATAAGATTGTCGTCAAGATTTATGGTCGATCGCATATTCTAGCTCCCGCAAATGAGTAGCTCGTATAGCACCATTTGGTGCGCAAATCTACGACTTGTTGAATGCAGCTAATATCTTCATGTTCGTGGGTTATAGGTTCGTATCCGTTCAAGGCAGAACCTTCTCGATCTGATCGACTGCATTGGAAGCTAGGCGATAGTTTTTCACCATAGCTCGTGGCTCAACTACTTAGATTTTCATTGCTGACGGGTTAGCTCCTCCACATTCCGTTATGTTCGATCGTTCTACAAAAATGGATCCAGTTTTTCTTGAAAGAGGGAAATATGGGATGGGAGGCGAGCCATTCAGAACCGCATTATTCATGAGATGAATGAAGTAGGCAAAAAACATTCATTTGTTAAATATGAGTTTTAGTTGGAGGATCACAAGAAGCGAACGGGTGACATTTCCACGTTCGAAACAAGGGAACGAGATAATGAAAACTGGCATGCTTCTTCTGACCAGCCTTATTGGCTTGGTTGCCCAACCCGTTGTTGCGAAAAATCTAACGATCGGTCTAAGCGGAACCGTGACCTCAATTGATCCGCATTTTTACAATGCCTCGCCAAACAACGCCATTGCCATGCAGATTTTTGATAGGCTGACCGAGCGTACTGCTGAGGGTCAATTGGTCGAGGGTCTTGCAACCAAGTGGGAGTCCGTTTCCGAAACTAAATGGCGGTTTAACCTGCGCGAAGGCGTTAAGTGGCACGATGGCAAGCCCTTTACCTCTGACGACGTAATTTTCACGCTTAGTCGCGCCGGAAGCGTGCCCAATAGCCCGGGTGGCTTCGGCGGTTTTATGCGCAATGTTGCAAGCGTCGAGGCTGATGGTGACAACGCCGTCATCATCAACACCAAGACACCGGCACCGACCCTTCCGGGCGATCTTGCAAATATCGCCATCGTGTCGCGCCATGCGGGTGACGGTGTGGATACTGCCGATTACAATTCCGGCAAGGCCGCAATCGGCACGGGCGCATTCCGATTTACGACTTTCAAGCAAGGCATCGAAGTTGGCCTAGAGCGTAATCCCGATTGGTGGGGTAAGAAAGTCGCTTGGGATCACGCAACCTACCGCATGATTTCCAGCGCAAGCGCTCGTACGACCGCGGCTCTCGCTGGCGATGTCGATGTCATCGACGCACCGGCTGCGACCGATATTGCTCGTTTCAAAACCACAGCCAATCTTTCCTTCGTCAGCACGCCGGGCCTGCGTGTCATCTATCTCGCGCCGTCGACATCGGGAGATGCTTGGAAGGCCTTTGTGAAAGGGCCAAAGGGCGAGACGCTGGATAAAAATCCTCTGGCCGATCCACGCGTTCGCAATGCTCTTTCCGAGGCGATCAATCGCGAAGGCATTGTCGACAAGATCATGGAAGGAACTGCAACTGCCTCCGGTCAGTGGCTCCCCAAGGGTGCGTTCTCTTACACGCCCGACATTCAGCCACCCAAGCCTGATGCTGCGGGAGCAAAAAAGCTTCTCGCCGACGCCGGATATCCCGAAGGTTTTCAGCTGACAGTTCATGTGCCGAATGATCGCTACCCCAATGCGCCCGCGGTGGTTCAGGCCGTTGCGCAGATGTGGACGAGAATTGGCGTGAAGACGAACGTGGAAGCTCTGCCATGGACGACCTTCTCATCGCGCAAGTCGGAATTCGCCATGAAGCTTCTCGGGCTCGGTAACGCGACCTATGACGCAAGTTCCATGCTGGTCAACGTATTGGGCACTGTCGATCCAAAGCGTGGCTTAGGCGCTGCCAATGATAGTGGCTATTCCAATCCAGCACTCGATGACCTCGTCTCCAAGGCAATGACGATCTATGACGACAAGGTGCGTGAAGCGGCCCTCATAGAGGCTGTGAAGGTTGCCGTCACTGACGGCGCCATCATCCCGCTCTACCAGCAGAGCAACGCCTGGGTGCTGCGCAAGGGGCTGAATTACGCTCCGCGTATCGATGAGCGCACGCTTGCCAAGGATGTTTCTGAATAAAGCGGATAAAGGTTGGTGCCATCGCGCCAGCCTCACCGTCCGGCAATCGGTGGCGAAGCCGCCCGAGCAAATGTCGGCTATACTGTGCTCACGAAGCCATCCCCTACGAAGTGGATGGTCGGTATCTTACCAATAACAAGAGGGCATCATGACCCTATGGATTGTGCAGCGCCTGATGCAAGCGATACTGGTCGCCCTTGCAATGGCCCTGATCGTGTTCGTCGGTCTTCACCTTATAGGTAGTCCGATTGAAACTTTGCTTCCGCCGGAAGCCACCTATGATGACCGCCTGCGCCTGATAGCGGATCTCGGTCTCGACCGGCCTCTTTACGAGCAGTTCTTTTTGTTTCTGAAAGGGCTCTTGCAAGGCAATCTCGGTGTCAGTTATGTCTATAAGGAGCCAGCGGTTGAGCTGATCCTGTCTCGCCTGCCTGCAACGCTGGAATTGGCATTCGCCGCTGTCTTGCTATCGCTGATTGTTGGCGTGCCGCTTGGACTTGCCGCAGGCTGGAAACCCGAGAGCCCCTTTGCACGCACCATCATGATCGGCTCGATCTTCGGCTTTAGCTTGCCGATTTTCTGGATCGCGATCCTGCTCATCATGATTTTCAGCGTCCAGTTGGGCTGGCTACCGAGCTCCGGACGCGGGGCAACTGAAATCCTTTTCGGCATACAGTGGTCTTTCGTGACGCTGGACGGCCTGCGGCATATGCTGTTGCCAGCCGTCAGCCTCTCGCTTTTCAACATCTCTATGGTGACGCGTTTGACCGAAGCTGGCGTGCGTGAGGCGATGTCGAGTGAGTATGTGCGGTTCGCCCGCGCCAAAGGTCTTTCGTCAAGGCGCATCCTCAGCGTCCATGTGCTGAAAAACGTCATGATCCCGGTCGTCACTGTCGTCGGTCTGGATATCGGTCAGACGATTGCATTTTCGGTCGTGACCGAAACCATCTTTGCCTGGCCCGGTGTCGGCAAAATCATCATCGACAGCATTGCCGCGCTCGACCGCCCGGTCATCGTCGCCTACCTCATGCTCGTGGTCATCATGTTCGTCATCATCAACCTCGTCGTGGATGTCACCTACCGGCTGCTCGATCCACGCATCCGGCTTCAGGGAGATTGATGTGCAAGCGGTTGTGAACTCCTCGAAATTTCGGTCTGGCCTGCAATTCATACGACAGTTTGCACGCTCGCCTCTGGCAGTCCTGGGACTTGTGCTGATCATTCTGATCGTCCTTATCGCCGTGTTTGCACCCTATCTGTCCCCACAGAACCCGTATGATCTGATGCAGCTGGACATCATGGACGGGCGTATGGCTCCCGGCACGGAATCGTCCACGGGCTTTACCTTCCTGTTCGGGTCGGATGACCAAGGTCGAGATATGCTGTCGGCTATTCTCTATGGTCTGCGGATAAGCCTTATCGTGGGGCTTGGCTCGGCGGCACTCGCCTTCGTCATCGGCACGGCTTTCGGCCTAACAGCTGCCTATGTTGGCGGCAGGGTTGAAACCACCATGATGCGGCTTGTCGATCTTCAGCTGTCCTTTCCGACGATCCTGTCCGCTCTTCTGATCCTCGCGCTTCTTGGGAAAAGCGTCGGCAATGTCGTCTTTGCCATTGTTCTGGTAGAATGGGCCACCTACGCCCGCACGGCGCGCGGGGCTGCATTGACGGAGCTTCGCCGTGAATATGTAGAGGCTGCCCGCTCTTTACGGCTGCCGCACCGCAACATTCTGTTTCGCCAGTTGCTGCCGAACTGTCTCTCGCCGCTCGTCGTGCTCCTGACCATGCAGGTGGCTCGTGCAATCACGCTTGAAGCGACGCTCAGCTTTCTTGGCCTCGGTGTCCCGGTGACCGAGCCGTCCCTCGGGCTTCTGATTTCCAGCGGATACGAATTCATGCTGTCAGGAACGTACTGGATCGCCCTTTTTCCCGGCATCGCACTTCTCGTTACGATCTTTGCCATCAATCTCGTCGGAGATCGGCTGCGCCAGTTGCTGGACCCGAAGGCTGCACGGAGATGAGCGCCATGCTTGAAATCAAAGGTTTAAAGACCGAGGTCGTAACAGATGAGGGTAACGTTACGCTCATCGATGACATCAACCTCAGCCTGGCGGCGGGCGAAGTCATGGGGCTCGTTGGTGAGTCCGGCTCCGGCAAGTCAGTGACGGGACTGTCTATCATGGGTCTGCTGGACAAGCCAGTTCAGGTGACCGGCGGGCAAATCCTGTTCAGAGGACGCGACTTACGAAGCGCCTCGCAAAAAGAACTACAGTCGATCCGCGGCAACCGGATTGCGATGATTTTTCAAGATCCGATGTCGACACTTAATCCCGTGCTTCGCATCGATACGCAGATGATGGAGGTGGTGCATGCGCACGAAAACGTCAGCAAACAACGCGCGCGCGAACGCGCACGTGATGCTTTGGGCATGGTCGGCATTCCAAGCCCGGAGGAACGCCTGAACGCCTATCCGCACCAGTTTTCCGGAGGCATGCGCCAGCGCGTGGCCATCGCTATTGCGCTTCTCATGTCGCCAGACCTGATCATTGCAGACGAGCCAACGACTGCACTTGATGTGACGATACAGGCGCAAATTCTATCCATCGTGCAGAAGCTTGCGCGGGAGAAGGGGACGGCTTTAATATGGGTCACCCATGACCTTTCCGTCGTTGCTGGCCTGGCCGAGAAACTATCGGTTATGTATGCGGGTCGCATCGTCGAGCAAGGCTTAACCGCCGATCTGCTGAGACGTCCCCTGCATCCTTATACCAACGGCCTGATCGCAAGTTTGCCCGCGCATAACAAACGCGGTGAGCGGCTAAGGCAGATATCGGGTACGACGCCCTCTGTCGCGAACATGCCCAAGGGATGTGCATTTCACCCGCGCTGCTCCTCTGCCACCCAAATCTGTCTGAAGCCGCCGGCGCTTGAGCCGGTGGAAGGGCGTCTTCTTCGCTGTTTTCACCCCGTTATGGAAGGAGCGCCATCGTGAGCAATCGTTTGGAAGTGCGCAACGTCAGCAAGCGCTTCAGCCGTAAATCCGGCGTGGTGGAACGCGGTGCGGAAATGATGGGCCTTAAAGTTCCCAATCCGGTTGTCTGGGCGCTGGATGATGTCAGCCTTACCGTCGCAGAACGCGAAGTCGTCGGCATCGTCGGAGAATCCGGCTGCGGAAAATCGACACTGGGTCGCGTGGCGGCCGGGTTGCTGCAGGCCTCCGAAGGTTCGGTCCTGTTTCGTGGCAAGCAACTGGCGGAAATGGATGGCAAGGCAGCGGATGATGCGCGGCTGAAAGTCCAGATGATTTTTCAGGACCCATCGTCATCGCTTAATCCACGGCAGCGGGTGCGTGAGATCATCGGGGCAGCGCCGCTGCACCATAAAATGACGAGTGCCCGTGAACTGGATGATTATGTCAGCCAGCAGATGGAACGTTCAGGGCTTGATCCATCCATGGCCAGCCGTTTTCCGCATCAGTTCAGCGGAGGTCAGCGCCAGCGCATCGGCATTGCGCGCGCGTTGGCTGTTCAGCCCGATATGTTGATCTGCGACGAATCCGTTGCATCGCTCGACGTGTCGATACAGGCGCAAATCCTCAACCTTTTTCTCGATTTAAGAGAGCAGCTTGATCTCACCTATCTGTTCATCAGCCACGATCTCTCCGTGGTCGAGCACATATCCGACCGCGTTGTCGTCATGTATCTCGGGCGTGTTGTGGAAGAGGCGCCAGTCGCGGAACTGTTTGCGCACCCTAACCACCCATACACGCGCGCGCTTCTGCAGGAGCGACCAAGTCTCGACCCCGTTCAACGGCGTTTTTCCTCCATCGAAGGCGAGATTCCATCCCCGCTGTCGCCGCCGTCGGGTTGCCATTTCCATCCCCGCTGTCCGTTCGCAATGGAGCGCTGCTGTGTCGAGCGACCAGAACTTCGGACCATCGGCTCAGAGCACAAGAGTGCCTGCCACCTCAACGATTGAACCTCCTACAATCGACAATGTCAAAAGGATCAAACATGTCTGTTTCAGCACCTCTGGAACATCAACACCTGACCATAAGTCGGGAATTTCCCGCTCAGGAATGGGCGAATGTAACCTCTCCTAAAGAGTACGGTCTCTCTGCCGAGGTCAGAGGAAAAGTCGACGCCATGCTCGACGGTCTGTCGACTACCTCTTTCATGGCGGTCGCTGGGGGCAAAGCGCTCTACACCTACGGCGACGTATCGGAAGTAAGCTATCTCGCATCGACCAGAAAAAGCATTCTTTCGATGCTCTTCGGCAAGGCTGTTGCGGAGGGCAAGATCGATCTCGATCTGACCATGGCGGATTTGAATATCGATGAGGACCATGGTCTTCTTCCGATCGAGAAGACCGCAACGCTGCGTGATCTGCTGATCAGCAGTTCGGGCGTCTATCACCAACCCGGCAGCCCCGGCAGCAATACGAAAAACATTCCAGAGCGCGGCTCGAAAAAGCCAGGAGACTATTTCCATTACAACAACTGGGACTTCAACGTTTTGGGCGCGGCCTTCGAACAGCTGACGGGTCGCAGCGTCTTCAACGCATTCGAAGAGGATTTCGCAGGTCCGATGGGCCTTCAGGATTTCGATCCGTCGCGTCAGCGCATGATGGGTTATGACGGTGCGTCGCGTTATCTCGCCTACCATTTCTTCCTGTCTGGCAGGGATATGGCGCGACTCGGTCTGTCGATGGTACGCAACGGTCGCTGGGGTAACGAGCAAATCATACCGGCAGACTGGGTTTCGGAAAGCACGCGCATTCGTGTTCCCGCCGATAAGATGAACGAGAGCGAAAAATCCCGCATCGCCGGCTATAGCTATCTTTGGTGGATCCCTGTCGTGACCAGGGATACCCCGGAATGGGAAGGTGCCTTTGTCGCTGCCGGACATTTTGGGCAGTTCATCTTGGGCATGCCTGCACTCGATATGGTGTTCGTCAACCGACGCGCCATTCCAGACGAACTTGCCATTGCCCGCAACGAAGGAAGTTTTAAGGAAGAACTGCCCGCCGTGACAATGGAGCAGTTCCTAAGCGTTGCCGATCACTTCATCGCGGCAAAGCTGGGCGTCAGGTGACGCGGAATAGCTAGTGCAGGTCGTCCGTAAAACATGCGGAGATTTGCTCACGTAGCCAGAGGCTTGCCGGATCGCGTTCCTTTTCGGCAAGCCAGATCATGCTGGTGGATTGCTTTTCTTCTGCGAAAGGCGATTCCAACAGCAGAAGTTCGTGCGACCGCTCGAACAGCTTGGCGACACTCTCCGGCATCATGGCGACGAGGTCGCTGCGGGAAACGATAGCCACGGCGGCGGAAAAGTGCGGCACGACCGCCACGACGCGGCGCTCCAGCCCCATCGCATCCAGTCGTTCATCGATCCAGCCCCGACGACTTGGGGACGACGTAACCTTCACATGGCCCAATGACAGCAATGCATCAAGCGTCAGCAGATCTTTCGCTGCCGGATTGTTTGCTGACATGATGCAGACGCGTCTTTCGGTAAAAAGCGAAGCGCAGCGATAACGAGGCGGAAAGTTCTCCGCAGTCATTACGGCTACATCAATTGTCCCTTCGTCGAGGTGCTCCTGAACCACCGGCTTAAAGTTTCTGTTATGACTGACGCCTGCGCGAGGCATGTGAATGACTTCCAGAACGCAATGTTCCGCCTTGGAACGTACACGCTCTACAAGCCGTGGCATGAGGACGACGGAAAAATAGTCGTTCATACCGATTCTGAAAGCACGATGGGATGTCGCGGGCTCAAATGCCAACCGCTGCAGCATGACGGTTTCTGTGTCTTCGATAATGCGTCGCACTGCGGGGAAAATCTCGGAGCAAAATCGCGTCATAACGAAGCCGCCGGAGGTCTTTTTGAATAATTCATCGCCCGTTACGGCGCGCACTCGCTTCAAGGCGTGACTCATGGCGGGTTGGGAAAGGCCGATATACTCTCCCGCAGCCGTCATGTTGCCTTTGACGACCAGAGCATAAATGACTTTCAAAAGATTGAGATCGACTGACCCCAATTGAAACCGCTGCATGGCAACACTGTCCGTTTTCGCGACACTCTCCGGTGATCATAATTGCACGCGTTCTGCATGTCTAACCAGCACCTGGAGGAGAACTCCAAGTGCCGGATACTCGTCAGGTTCTCGCATCTACGACTGCTTCTGCAATTTTCAGAAAATTACCGACTGAAACCTTTGTCGGTTCGTAGGTGGTCTTTCCCTGATTTCTGGCGATAGCAAACTCATCGGTTACCGCACGGCGATGGACCACGACCGTGTCGATGGCCGGAAGGCACAGAACAAATTGTCCGAAATTACCATTCATCAAGAACGCTCCTTTGAACGAAGGATTGTTGGATGTGGGTATCCACCACAGGTAGCCATATCCTAGACCTTCCTTGCTCTTTGTCTGCTCCGGCGTGAACCGCATTTCGGTGCTCTCGGCAATCCAGCTTTCAGGCACGATAGTTCTACCTCCCCACTTTCCCCCTTGCAGCATCAGCTGGCCAAGGCGGGCCATGTCACGTGCTGACAGGAAGAGATGATAGGCGAGATAGCGCGACTGATTTTCGTAACCCATCATCCGCTGACGGTTGATGTCGAAATCTTCGAAACCCAACGGGTCCGCCAAATCCTCTTTCAGCGCCTCGAACACGGTTTTTCCCGTCCGCTTCTCAAAAATGGCGCCAAGGACGTTGAAATCCCAGTTGTTGTAAAGGAAAACCGAGCCGGGTTTCGTCTTGCCGCGTTCCGGTGTGTTTTCGTTACCGCCTGGGCTACCTGCTGCATGATAAACACCAGAACTCGATGTCAGCAGATCCTTGACCTTGGCTGTCTTTTCCAGCGGCAGAAGCCCGTCGTTGTCATCAATGGCAATCTCGCCGATCGTCATATCGAGATCGATTTTTCCTTCCGCGATATACCGTCCGAACAGCATCGACATTATGCTCTTTCGAGCTGAGGCAAGGTAACTCACATCCGACAGATTGCCGTAGCGATAAACGACCTCTCCGCCCTGTGCTATCATCATAGACGTTGTGGCCATTGGGTAAAGCTTTGCTTCCATCTCCCGCAATTTCGCCAAAGACCAGCCTGCGACTTCCACATCGCCCGCGGTTTTCCATGGCTTCCCGGTCGCGACGCAAGGTGTCGTATCTGCCGCGGATACGGTTTTTCCGACAAGGCTGACAGCGGCAAATGTCGATGCTGCGGATGCTGCGAGAACGGCGCGTCTTGATAGAGTGGGACCTGCTGTCATTCTGTTCCTCGTAAAATTTTAATTACTGTGTTGGCCGTCGTTAGGGTCAATCATTAGCGCAGCTGAAGCTTGAAGCGATTGCTACGTCGCCATCGCCTTTATATTTTGGCCAGCTTGGATATTCGCACAGTGGTCTACTACGGCCCTTAGTCGATGATTTCGTCGCGTCAACGACGACCGGATTGGATGGGGGCACACCGTGTTCGACCCAATTATCGAGCGCAGCGAGGTTATCCCAGGTCGGTGAGAAACGACCGCCGCCATGCGCCAGACCGGGTACGAGGTAGAAGCGCATGAAGCTCTTGACCTTGTCCTCACCCATCTTTGCGACGATGGATTCGAACAGCTTGGCATTACCCAAGGGGCTGACGCTCGGATCGTCATTGCCCTGAAGCCAAATGATCTTTCCACCCCGATCGCTGAAGGCAGACCAGTCCGTCCTCGTCGCACCGATCACATTGGACAGCTCAACGATCCGGTTTTTGACTTTTCCTGGCTCGCGTATGTCGAAGGAAAGCAGATCGAAGGGTTGATTGCGCTGCACGAAATTCTGCAGGAATTCGAAGGATCGGCTTGAGTGATGAGCGTTTGGTCCAGAGACTGGCGGCGTTCGCATCTGCGGCTCCGATCCAAGCTGCATCATTATGCCCTCCAAGCTGTTATAGCCCGGGTAGGTGTCGATTCCGTTCGCCAATTGGTAAGGCAGTGAATACCCTTCATGGTAAATTTTGAGAGTTTGCTCGATCTGTGCTTTCGTCAAACAATTTTCGGGGTTTCCGGTCACGTCGGCGTCGCAAGCCAGGCTTTGGACCAACGCCGCGGATTGCACACGGCATTGCTGCATGTTGCTTACAAGGCCATCTTCGACGCCATCAAGGCCGTCGCAAGATTTCAACGCCCTCTCTGGAAATTCGCTCCACGAGCTTCGGCGTAATCCAGCCTGCGGATTTGTCGTCGTAAACGGCCCTCGCTAGACCGGCTCCCCAGAGCCGGAGTCCCACAAAGTTCGCCGTCGGGTAATTCGTCAAAATGCCGTCGTAGGATTCCGGCCAGCGCGAGGCTGCCGTCAATCCTTCTCGACCACCGGTGGATCCACCTTGAAAATAGACACGGGTAATTGGCTTCTCGTATCGCTCAGCAACGAGAACCTTCGCCACATCGAGCACCTTCTTGATATGCATATAGCCGTAATTCAGCATCGCCTCATCGTTCTTGGCGAAAGAGGCATCATCTGCATTCGGAGCCTGATGGCCGGAATCGCTACCGAAGGTGACATAGCCCTCCGCTAGCGGTGTTGGCACGACATCTAGTCCTAAAGTCGTTTTGTCCGTAGTGGGCGGAATGCTGCCGTTGTAGCCACCACCACCATATTGCAGCAGCTTACCGTTCCATGCGCTCGGCAGATTGACCTGCCAGAAGATGTCCGGGGCATTCGGATCGACAGGCTTTATTTGTCCGATGACCTTACAGTATTCGCCGTTTTGATTGGCTGGATCAGATCCGCCGACCAGGGTTGCGGATTGTATCTTCGTGCCTGTTGTTGGCAGGCTTATTCTTGACGCGGGGATGGGTAATGCGGCGATCGCCGAACACAGGCCAGCCGCATCCTGTGGCGCGGCGAAAGCAGATGTTACTGGCACACAGGCAAGCAAGATCGTCATCACAGTACGTGATGTTGCTACGAATACAGATGTCATGGTTTCCTCCAAGCCGTCAGCTACTTGATTTGCCGACAGCACTCCTCTTTCTCAGACTTAACTGAAATAGATCTCGTGTGTGAAATGCAAATAATCGGCCTATTATTGCGTTTTGCGCATCAAGGTCACAGCTACCCATGACGCAATTAACCTCCAAATTTTAAGGGCGCGACCAATGTCAAATTGCAAAACGAGTCGCAGCTTCCGCATGGGTGATCGGTGGCTGCAACCCGGCGAGCTGGGAGCTCGGTCATACGGTCCTGCACTCGTTCGACCTCCAAACTGACCTTATCGGTCCGGCTGATCGCGGGGCGTGTTCAGGCTCGCTTTCGGGTGAGACGATAAGTTGAATATGGAGGCGGTGAACAGGATCTGCGATCGACGAAGGTCCATCATCCCACGAGACATGTTCGCGCCGTGCCTGCTTAGTGATAGAGTGAAGGTTGAAGAGCCAGAATTGTTCAGTTATTTGCGGCGAAATGCCAGTCTACGTTCAAATTGGTTCAAGTGCGAAGTGCTTCGAGCGAAATCACGACTCCACTCTGGGAATTGTCATGCAAATGCATTACTATCTCCTAAAACGTTGGAGATAGTTATGGCCGCGAACGCTCTTGTACAAACACGTATTGATTCCGAAATCCGGGACCGTGCTTCCGCTGTGCTTGAAAGCATGGGCCTCACGGTATCTGATGCGGTTCGTATCATGCTCACCCGGACTGCTAACGAGGGCGCCCTGCCTCTTGAGCTTCTCTCTGGCAGTGGAGCACATGATGCTTGGTTTCGGACCAAGGTACTAGAAGCATTGAACGATACTAAACCGGATTTATCGGATGACGAGGTCGAAGCGCACTTTGCCACACGTCGAGCGGCGGCCCGCCTTAAAGCTGGTTTGCCAAAAACTTGAAACTGGCTTGGTCTGCGTTTGCTTTGTCGGATCGCGACGATATTTTCACATACATCGACGCAGATAATCCTGCAGCAGCCATATTGATCGATGAACGAATAGTGGCCGCCGCTCGTCGCTTGCTCGATTTTCCTGTCAGTAGGCGCGTAGGTAGAATTGCCGGGACACGCGAACTCGTCATCAATGGTACGCCTTACGTCGTCGCCTATTTGATTACCCAGACAACAGTTCGAATTCTCCGCGTACTCCATGGCGCGCAGGAATTGCCAGAACAGCTGCCGCTAAGCTGAGGATTGCAGGGGGCGACGGTTCGATTCCCATCATGCCGCTTCTCCTTTTTGAGGCGCACGATTATTGCCTCGACAGGATAGGGAAGTTGGTTGGCGAAGCGCACCTGACGCCGCGATCTGTCCGTCAGAGCTTCAAGCCCGTCGTCTTTGTAGCGATTGAATATCTTGTAGCCCGTCTTGCGTTATATGCCGAAATCCCGGCGCACCTTACTCATTCCTTCGCCCTCCAGCAGACGGGCGGCAAAGCGTAACGTATTCCATAACCTAAGTCTCTCTCCACGGCATCAACACCTCCCACAAAGCGAAAAAGTGTTACCCATGTCTCCGTTACAAGACGTCACCTATCTCTCAGGTCGGACGCCCCCCAAACGGATCCGCGAGCGGACGGCGCTCGGTCACGCTTGCATCTAAAGCAAAGAACTGAGAGGGGAGATTTTGAATTGAACATGCGCAACTCGTAACAGAGGTCAACGATGGCCGCTCGTACGACGATCATGGGAGCATGCGGCAAGCGGCCTGTGTTCAGACCGCTTGGACGGTGTGCCGGACCAATGGCCGCGAGGATTCCCGCAACACGATTTCCGGCTCGGGACCCGCGATCGAAAGCGGGGCGACCTGTCCTTCCATGGTTTGCATGAGCCGGTCGAGCGCCAGGCGTGCGATCTCGTCAAGATGGAGATTGAAGGCGGTGAGGCGTGGCGTGCTTTCACGCGCGCGCAGGCCGTCGTAGCGGGTTGCAACTTGGATCCTGTCCGGCATGGCGATGCCGCGTTCACTGAGCGCCCGCACGGTCCCGGTTGCGAACGTATCAATCAGCACGAATATCGCATCGACGCCCGGCCGGCTGTTCAGGATACGCGACGTTGCCTGATAGCCAGCCTCTTCACCTTCTCCCTCGTCGAGGTAGGAGACGATTGGCTCGAAGCCGGCTTGAATTGCCATGTGGCGATAGGCGGTCTCGGACTCGTGGAAGGCGGCTCTGTTGGTCTTGCCGAGAAACAAGGCGGGGCTTTTCGCGCCTGTCTCGAGAAAATGCCGGATGACCTTCTCCGTCACCACCTTGGGCTGAAGGTCGACATAAGGAACCTTGTTGGAGAAGCCCGGGCCAGGTCGGCCTATCGCTACCGTAGGCACGCCGCGCCGCATCAGTTCCGCGATATGGGGATCGTCGATCGATGGTTCGATGACGATGGCGCCGTCTGCCTCAAGATGGTCGAAGCCTGGATCGTTGACGGGAACCGGCGGCACTAGCACCAGGGAGAGCCGCCTTTCGAGGGCGGCAACGGCGGCGGATGCAGCAATCTCCATCATGAAGCCAAGCCGCGATGGACCAGCCGATATCGAAAACGGCATGGACGAGAAGACTGCGATGGCGTTGGCTTTGCCGGTGCGCAGACGTCTTGCCTTCAGGTTCGGGACATAGCCGAGATCCGCGATTGCGAGGTCGATCCGCTTTTTCGTTTCCGTGTCGACATAACGGGCGCTGTTGATCGCGTTGGAAACGGTCGCAGGGGATACGCCCGCCCGCTTGGCGACCTCGATCAACGTGACCTTTGACTGTTTCGACATGCCATCGTTCCGATCTTCACAGGTGTTTCGCCTTAAAAATAAGCAGATAAATAAATGATTTCCAGATGTGCAATTTTGCAAATCCGCCTCTTGACTCAGATGATAGTAAAACGTTTTACTGTGAAAAGTAAGAGCGTAATAATCCAGTAAAACGTTTTAATGGAGATTGAGATGTTAAACGTGAAGTCCTCGGACGTGACGTCCGATGTCGATCAAGTCACGCTCCGCCGTCGCAGAACCGCGTTGACGCTCTTGGACCCCACCCGCACTGCCGGGGGTTATACGCTATTTGCACCACAGACAGCGGAGGGACGCGTCTATCTCATCGACATCGAGGGTAGGTTGGCGCATGAATGGCAGATGCCGGTGCGTGCCGGCAGGGATGCCGTGATCCTGAAGAACGGCAATCTCGGCTATAACGGCAGCCACAACACCTCGCTTAGCCTTTATCCGGCCTGGAACCTCTGGCACGGCGGCGACTTCTACGAGGCGACACCCGACGGTGAGATCGTCTGGCGGCACGAGGATCCCCGCCATCACCATGATTGCCAATGGCTCGAAAACGGCAATCTCCTCTATACCGCCGCCGAACCCATGCCGAAGTCCGTTTCGGCGCGCATCATCGGCGGCGACGAAAGCAAGGATGGCGCAGACGGCGTCGTTCAGAGCGATGTGGTGTCCGAGGTCAATCGCAACGGCGAGACCGTGTGGGAATGGCGCGCCTGGGAACATCTGCGTCCGGAAGATTTCCCGGTCCACGATATCTTTGACCGCCGTCACTGGCCGATGATCAACGGTATCAGCCAGACTCGTGACGGTCTGGTGTTGATGAGCCTGCGCGTGACGTCCGGCGTCATTGCCGTCGACAAGGCGACCGGCAATGTGGTCTGGCATGTCGGTTCGAACGTCTTGGCCCAACAGCACACGCCGGTGGAAACGCCCGACGGCAACATTCTCGTCTTCGACAACGGCAATGTTCGCAAGGGGGTCACGTCGCCCCATTCCCGCGCGCTGGAATTCGCACCGAAGACGGGCAAAATCGTCTGGCAATATACCGACCCGTGCCCGCCGTCATTCTTCTCCCCCTACATGGGCAGCGCGCAGCGGCTGGAAAACGGCAATACGTTCATTTGTGAATCGGCTTTCGGACGTCTCTTTGAAGTGACGCCTGGCGGCGACACGGTCTGGGAATACGTTGTTCCTTATTTCGCGCCATACCCGGCAGTCGTGGGGCCATACATCACCGGCGAACATAACAGCCTGTTCAGGGCGCATCGTTACCCGGCCGAGCGGATCGGATGGCTCTGAGATGTCTGCTTCAGCCTTGGGAGTATCGACCATGACCGATGCGAGTGAAGAAAAAGAGGTTGCGCCGCGGTTTCAAGGTCTCGGCGAAACCATGAGAGATCTGGCCGGCGGGCTGATCAGCCCCGTCGTATCCCTGGCGATCGTTCTTGCGATCTGGAGCCTGGTCGCGGTGATGCAACTCGTTCCCGAGTCGATCTTTCCGGCACCCTGGACGGTGGCCGAAGCCTTTGGCGAAATGGTCTCCAACGGTGTCTTCTATTCTGACCTTTCCGTCTCGATAAGCCGGGCGGCCATCGGCTTCGTGATCGGTGCATCGCTCGGTGTCACGGTCGGCGTTCTGACAGGCCGGGTGGCGGCGATCCGCCTCCTGCTCAATCCGTTCATGACGATCCTGCGTCCCATTCCGGCAATCGCGTTGGTGCCGATGGCGATCGTCTGGTTCGGGATCGGGGAGGGATCGAAGTATTTCGTGATTTCCTACACCGTCTTCCTTGCCGTCTGGTTCAATACGCATCACGGGATGGAATATATCCCCGAAATCTATCTTCGCGCCTCGCGCTCGCTGGGCGCCAGCCGCGTGCGGGAATTCTTCGCCGTCGTCATTCCGGCCGCGGCTCCGCACATCTTTGCCGGTATCAGGTTGGGTGTCGCGCTCGCTTTCTTGAGCCTCGTTGCCGCCGAGCTCTCCGGCGCGTCGTCCGGCATCGGCTACCGCCTTCAGGAGTCGCGCCAGTATATCCGCACCGACCGCATGTTCGCACTGTTGATTGAACTTGGTGTGCTGGGCGCCCTCGTCGACACGATCGTGCATCGCGTCGGCAAGCGGCTGGTGCATTGGGAACAAAATTGACAAGAACCGAAAGGATGAAGTCCATGACATCCGGCAATTTGATGGCGACAGGCGAGGGCCGTGTTGAGATAGACCATGTGTCCATACGCTTCACCTCCCGCAAGGGCGATTATCTGGCACTCAGTGAAACTGCGCTGACGCTCGAACCTGGTACGTTTACCGCGCTGATCGGGCCTTCTGGCTGCGGAAAATCGACACTGCTCAATGCGCTTGCAGGCTTCGTTGAGCCGACCGGCGGCCAGATCCGCATCGACCGCGAGCCGATTGCGGGTCCGAGTTCGAAGGTCGGCGTCGTCTTCCAGCAATATGCGCTGTTTCCCTGGTTCACCGCGCTCGGCAACGTGAAGTTTGCGCTCCAGCGCTTCAAGCTGCCGAAAAAGGAACTCGAGGCGCGCGCAATGGCGGCACTGGCCGAAGTCGGCCTCGATACCCAGGCCGACAAGTATCCCGGGCAGCTTTCCGGTGGCATGAAACAACGTGTCGGTATTGCCCGCACGCTCGCCTACGAGCCGAAGGTGCTGCTGATGGACGAGCCCTTCGGAGCGCTTGATGCGCAAACCCGCCGCGTCATGCACGATTTACTTTTGCGGGTCTGGGAGAAGCACCGGGCAACCGTTCTTTTTGTGACGCATGACGTCGACGAAGCCCTGCTGCTCGCCGACCGCGTGCATGTCATGTCGCGCGCGCCGGGCAGCATCATTCGCAGCTACGACCTCACGTCTCCACGCCCGCGCGCCATTTCGCGTGAAGATCCGACTCTGCTCGATACGCGCGAGGAAATCCCTCGCACTGCTCAAACCCGGTCCAACTAATGATCAGGCGAACGCCGCCTGATCATTAGCCTTGTGCCAACGCATTCAACCTGTTCAGGAGATCCAGACAATGAATTTCAGATTTGCAAGCTTTGCCGGCGCGCTGACGCTGGCCGTCCTGTCCTTCACCGCGTCGGCAATGGCGGGTGAGACCGTGAACTTCGCCTGGTCTCCGAACCCGCAGACCCCCCAGGTGGATGTTGCCATCGCCAAGGGCTATTTCAAGGACGCCGGCATCGATGTGAATATCGTGTCTTTCCCCTCCGGCCGCGAAGGCTTTGAGGCGCTGATCGGCGGACAGGTGGATTTCGCCTTCATGGCCGAATTCCCGGCCGTGACCGGGGCGCTGACCGGACAGAAATTCGGCGTCGTCGCCGATCTTGCCCGCTACACCGGTTCGCGGATCATCGCCTCCTCAAAGTATAGCGAACTGAAATCGCCCGCCGATCTCAAGGGCCTGAAGATCGGTACAACGCTCGGCACCAATGTCGATTACTACCTCAGCGAGGTCCTGAAGGACGCGGGCGTCAGTGCCGAGGTGATCAACGCCTCGCCCGTCGATCTCGTGCCGTCGCTGGTCAAGGGCGACATCCAGGCCGCGGTTTTTTTCCCCACCTTCTACGGTCAGGCAAAGAAGGCGCTCGGCGACGACTATCGCGAATTGCGCGCGCCGGGCTATCAGGTCCATTACATCGTCGCTGCCTCTCAAAATGCAATCGATAGCAAGCCGGAAATGGTTAAGGCTTTTCTTGGTGCACTCGCCAAGGCGGATGCCGACGTAAAGGCCGATCCCAAAGGGGCCATGGAGGCGGTTGCTGCCAATATGAAGGGTGCGATGACCGTCGATGGCCTGCAGGCGATGTGGAAGGATGTCGATCTGGGAATGACGCTTGACAATGATCTCCTGTCGCTTCTTGTCTCCGAAGGAAATTGGATCGTGTCCAAAGGCGTGATAAAGGCCAAGGCTCCGGCGCCGGAAACAATGCGCCCTTATCTGGTCGATGCTCCTCTGAAGGCGGTTTCGCCCGCCGCCGTCAAGCTGCCTTGACAAATCAATCGGATGGGCGGCAAGCGCAGGACGTCCCTGCCGCGGCGCGGAGTGTCGCAGCTCCAGCTGGCTTTAGTGTTGCTCTCAGAAAGTTCGGACGCCTCAAGAGGACGGTGGAGCACGCTCTGTCGCATCGACAGACAAACGGTCTGCCGCGTCGATCTCAATCGACGAACGAGATAAAGCAACCTCGATCGCTCTGTCGAACGCCGGCCCGTTACCGGTTCACCGCACTCTCTGAATAGCGAGGATGATCTCACCAATGCCAATCAGGACCTTCGCTTTGGCGACAGCCGCTTTTACGAAAGGATGGAGATCATGCGTTTCGTTGAACCATTGGAGGCAGGTCGACATCTCACGCTCTCAGCGATCTGCCGGCGGCGCGACATAGTGAACTTTCTCGTATCCGAATGCGCCTGACACGATTTCCATAGGACCGCCTGAGTCGTCGCGCCCAATGGCTTCGTTGGCCGGATTGCGTAGATTTCTCTCTCGAGATAAGTCAACAGCTTGGCAAGGTCATGCTGGTGAGTGAGCGGAAGAGCCCTTACGATGGTATCGAGCTGCTCGACACCATCGCCCTGCCTCGCGTTTCGTTCACGCCGTCACGATTTCAAGTGGGCCGTGGTCATCGCAATGATCACCATGCTGGTGGTGCAGGCGGCCATCGACAAGATAATCAATGTGATCGCCATGCGGGACTGCCTCATGTCCGCACCCCGGTCCGTGGACGTGGTCAGCTGCATGCCCCGTGTGACCTTCGAGAGGATGGCAGCCCTCCGGATTGGTTGGTGTCACTTCAATAACATGTTCGTCGATATGGTCCCCATGCGGATGATGAAGATGTCCGTCGTGAAGGTAGTCCACGTGATCTCCATGCTTGACAGCGATATGGCCGCAGCCAGCACCGTGCTTATGGTCGTGATGGTCATGGTGGGGCAGGTTGCAATTGCTCATGGAAATATCCTTTTTACTTTAATGATGTTCGCAGGCATGGTCGATAGCGTTGTCGATCAGTGCCAAGACATGGTAGTCGGCTATGGAGTAAAGGGCGCTCTGGCCGTCCTTTCTTCTCTTGACCAAACGAGCAGTGAGTAAAACCTTCAGGCGCGCGGAAACTGTCCCTATCTTCTCGCTCTCAATGCCAGAGAGTTCCCCAACACTGCGTTCCTGATCGGCGAGCAATATTAGCGTCCTCAGTCTGAGTGGATCAGACAGGGCTTTGAACATTACCGCTGCTGACTCCAACTGTTCAGTTGTGATCACAATTTAATCCAATATTCTATTGCTCTATGGAATAGAGGATTTATCTCATCCCTTGTCAACTTGACTTTTTGCGAAGCTTTCCGTTTTGCACAAATTCGCGTACGAAACGGACCAAAGCGCGCGTCACCGCTGCCCAACCAGCTCTCCTATGAAGCAGGACAACCTACCACCCTTTGAACTCTGGGCGGATCGATGCTTTGACCGCTCCATATCCTATGGCAGTCGAACGGCCCCTGAACATTCAACAGGTCAAAGGTGTACGCTAATGCCTGTGCATCCTTCTTGATTACAGAAGCGCTTTCATTTGTTCTTCGACGGTAGACATGAGAGCGATATATGGTGCCGGTCCCAAGCTGATGCGGGCGACGCCTAACTCCGCAAACTTCCGGACCTCTAGAGCGCTCGTCGTCATGATGTTAACAGGCAGTGTTGCAGCTCCACAGACTTGGCGGATCAACACGGTATCTGTCACTCCAGGAACAAAAAAGCCGTCTGCACCAGCGGATGCATAAGCATTCTCTCGGAGAATAGCCTCCTCGCCCAAATCAGCCTGCGCTACTGCCCGATCGGCCTTTAAAAAGACGTCGGTCCGGGCATTAATGAACGCTGGAAAACCTAAGGAGTCAGCAGCTCGACGAGCGGCACGTATCCGAGAGACCTGATCTTCAACACTATAAAGACCCGGGCCATCTACGATCTGGTCCTCAAAATTAAAGCCGACAACGCCGAGCTCCAGCAATCTGCGAACGTTCTGCCCAACCGTTTCAGGATCGGCAGCGTACCCACCCTCAAAATCGACGGTAACTGGTAACTCGACCGATCTTGCAATCTTCGCAACGGTTGCCAACATTTCATCGAGAGGAAGCTGCTCGCCATCCTCATAACCGTGAGCCGCAGCGACGGACCAACTGCTGGTCGCCACGGCTTTTGAACCAGCGCTTTCCACGGCCTTGGCGCTGCCAGCATCCCAGATGTTATAGAGGAAGAGTGGGTTGTAAGGCACGTGAAAGCTTCGGAATTGTCGAGCCTTTTCGATCTGGGATATCATTCAGGGGTTTCCGTATTTTTTGTTTTGAGTTGTCGTTCGATTTCTATCAGCCGCTGTTTGCGCCATAGGCCACCGCCGTATCCGGTCAGGGAGCCATCTGCCCCGATGACTCTGTGACAAGGAATCATAAGAGCGATTTGATTGGCACCATTGGCACGGGCCACCGCCCGAGTTGCCGTCGGATGGCCGATCTGGCGAGCAATTTCAGAGTAGCTTCTCGTTTCACCAGCGGGGATCTCGCGCAAAGCATCCCAAACTTGCTGAGTAAATGCGCTTGCAGGCGCCGAAAGTGGCGTCAAAAACCTGTCAGAACGAGCCGCGAAGTACTCAGTGAGTTCTGCGGCAGCTTGCTCTGAAGGAGGCATCCTGCCGATACCGATACCCTCTCTGGAGGTCTTCTGTAGCTTCTTAAGCTCTGCTGGAAGGCCTTTTCGATCCAAGAATTCCAGAAGATGAAGATGGCTTCGGCTGCTGACCGCGATCATGTCGCCGAGCGGCGTCGGTATCCATGTTGCGCGCAGCAACTTATCGGATCGCAAATCAGAGGGAGATTGGCCGAGAAGGCGAGCAAAAGCGGCGCGAAACGCGCTGGCGGATTCAAAGCTGGCCTCATGCTGGGCCGTAACCACTTTCCCGCCGACAGCCAACGTCTCGAATCCTTCTCGGAGCCGCCGTTGACGCGCCATTTCGAGGAATGTCATTCCGAACTGCCTTTTGAAGCTTCGCCGCACCGTTGAGGGGTCGTAACCAAGCTTGATCACATGGTCTTCAGACCAACGGAGATCAGGCCGCGAGTCCAGAGCACTTAGAAGTGCTGCAATTGTAGGATCTGCAAGCGCAGCCGCCTGAAGAGGATGGCAGCGCTTACAGGGGCGAAAGCCGGCCTCAACGCATTGTCTAATCGTCGGATAAAATGCGCAGTTCTCGCGCTTTGGCTTTCGTGCGGGGCACGTCAGGCGGCAAAAAACACCTGTAGATGAAACACACACGAAGACCTGCCCGTCGAAACTTTCATTCCGTGCAAGGAGAGCGGCATAGAGTGTATCGGTATCTGGGAGATCGAATAGCATACGGAATTCTTAGACCCGCTTGAGGCGATATGCCGCCGGATTTCGGGCGTCTATTCTTTTTTCCGATGGGCTCAGTTTCCGCAACTCCGCCGCTCCAGAAGTTCAACCCATCAAACGATGCCTCGCAACGCGGCGACCTCTCCGTTGATGTTGAAGCCTTATTGCACGAAGTCTTTTGGATCGGTTTGAGCGGTGGGTACGGTGGCGACGGGACGCCGCCATCCGTTGGTTCAGACTATCGGAAAACTAGCCAGCGAGGTCTCTCCGGAGGTTTCAGCTAGCCATGGGCTGCGGGTTCGATCCCGTTCAAGAGCGAGCAACCACAAGTTCGGCTGCGTGCATTGCCATTACAGCCGCGAACAACTGTTGACTCTATTTATCATGCGGGCGGGAGTGCGCGCCGGCGGTGGCATTGCGGTTAAGTTGCCCAGTTTAGACATCTGTCACTCACTTCCACATGCTGCGCATTCGTGCGCCAACATCGATCCTTATCTGCCGAGCGCTTCGCTCTGACGCTACGGCAGAAACCTTCGGCCAGGCCATCTGCTCGAAGTATTGCAGCAACGTCGACGGGATGAAGCGGGATCGTGAAGCGTAAACATGCCGGTCACCTTGCGAGTTCTGGCCGTGAGTGAAAAACCGCTGCGGCGTGATGAGCGACAAACTGTCCTTTGCCCGCGTCATCCCGACGTAGAGGAGACGCCGTTCCTCTTCGATCTCCTGTGTCGTGCCAGTCCCCAGGTCCGATGGAATACATCCATCGACAACATTTAGCATAAAAACAGCGCGCCATTCCTGTCCCTTCGCCGAGTGGATGGTCGACAGGATGAGGTAGTCCTCGTCAAGCAATGGAACGCCGGCCTGATCGCTTGTGGCGTCCGGCGGATCGAGCGTCAGCTCCGTTAGAAACCGTTCTCTAGAAGGATAGCCGCTGGCAATCTGCTCGAGTTGAAGAAGGTCGGCCTTGCGGGTATCTGCGTCATCATGGATGCGGTCGAGATGCGGCTCGTACCACAGGCGTGCGCGCTCGATATCCGAAGGCCAGCCATCCTGTGTTTTCCGAAGACCTGCCAGCAGTTTGACGAAGGATGTCCAGTCCTCGCCGGTCTTGTGTGGTGGTGGAATTTCGGCGAGTGCCAGGAGCGGCTCTGGGTCGGGCGCGATGGTGTCGAGGATGGTCCCGGCCTTCTTGGGGCCGATACCTGGAAGCATCTGCAGGAGACGGAAACCCGCGACCCTGTCACGCGGGTTCTGTGCGAAACGCAGAACGGCCAGCATGTCCTTCACGTGGGCGCTGTCAAGAAACTTCAGGCCACCGAACTTGACAAAGGGGATGTTGCGGCGGGTGAGTTCGACTTCGAGCGCACCGCTGTGGCTGGAAGTTCGGAACAAGACCGCCTGTTGTTTCAGCGTCATTCCAGTCTCACGATTGGCCAACACCTGCTCGACAATGAAATTCGCCTGTTCGGTCTCGTCTTTGACGGTGACGAGTTTTGGTCGCTCCAACGATTCCCGTTCGGTCCAAAGGTTCTTGGTGAAACGCTCGCGTGCTAGTTCGATCACGCCGTTGGCTGCTGCGAGAATGGGTTGCGTCGAACGGTAGTTGCGGTCGAGTGTAATGATGTCTGCCGCTGGACTGAAGGACGCCGGGAAGTCGAGAATATTGCGGACCGTGGCCGCCCGGAACGAGTAGATCGATTGAGCGTCGTCTCCAACAACCGTAAGACCGCGTCCGCCTGGCTTCAACGCCATCAGAACCGACGCCTGCAGCTTGTTGGTGTCCTGATATTCATCCACCATCACATGGTCGAAGCGATTGCCGATATCGTCCGCAAGCTCGGGGTCGCTGACCATCTGGGCCCAGTAGAGCAGGAGGTCATCATAATCGAGCACGTTCTGGGCCTGCTTGGCCTCCACGTAAGCTCCAAATAATTCCTTCAACTGCTCGTCCCAAGTGGCGACCCATGGATAATGTTGGCGCAGGATTTCGCTGAGCGGCGTCTCGGAATTCACCGCACGTGAATATATTGCAAGACAGGTACCCTTTGTCGGAAAACGGCTGTCGGTCTTTGAGAAGCCCAGTTCGTGCCGAACGAGGTTCATAAGGTCGGCACTGTCTTCCCGGTCGTGAATGGTAAAGTCGAGGTTGAGACCGATCTGTTCGGCATACATCCGCAGCAGCCTCGCACCGATACCGTGGAACGTGCCGGACCAGGCAAGCGCGTCTGTCAGGACGGCGGCATTGGCGCCCAGGACGTTGCGGCAAATGCGCTCGACGCGTCTGGCCATTTCCGAGGCGGCTCTTCTGGAAAACGTCATAAGGAGAATGCGGCGAGGGTCGGCACCGTTGACGATGAGATGGGCGACGCGATGCGCCAACGTGTTCGTCTTTCCCGAACCCGCACCCGCGATGATGAGAAGCGGACCTGCGGAATTGCCTTCAGGCAGGCCGACGCCGTGTTCGACTGCCTTGCGCTGCTGCTCGTTCAACTTTTCCAGGTAGGCGACCGACATGAGCTCACTTCATTCTGACAACGAGAGATAACCCCTCGAACAAATGCGGAACATACAGCTAGCTTGCGAAGTTGGGAAGAACGTTTTTCCATCGCTAATAATCAACTTGCGCCGACGCCGGGATCAGAAACCAACGGCAATCCAAATCGTTTGGGTCTTCGAGAGCAGTGTTCTCCGTCTTGAACGCTGAGTGAAGTTACGCCGTCGTTGCTGAGTATGGAGTTGATGCGTTGACTGACAATCTGAGTAAGTACCGATCGAAACGCGATTTCAAGCAGACGCGTGAGCCGAGTGGAGAGATCGAGGTCAAGGCGTCCAACCGACGTCGATTCGTCATCCAGAAGCATGATGCGACCCGGCTTCATTACGACCTTCGCATCGAGCTCGATGGAGTCTTCAAATCCTGGGCGGTGACGAAGGGACCTTCTCTTGATCCGGGCGATAAGCGGCTTGCCGTCGAGGTCGAGGATCACCCTCTGGACTACGGCGACTTCGAAGGGACGATCCCGAAGGGTCAGTACGGCGGCGGCACGGTGATGCTGTGGGACCGGGGCTACTGGGAGCCGGAGGGCAACAAGACGCCGGAGCAGGCGCTGGCGAAAGGCGATTTTAAATTTACATTTGAAGGTGAACGGCTCCGTGGAAGCTTCGTGCTAGTGCGGATGCGCAACGACCGCGACGGCGGCAAGCGCACGAACTGGCTGCTGATCAAGCACCGCGACGATCACGCCGTCGACGAGAATGGCGCAGCCATACTGGAAGACAATCAGACCTCCGTCGCTTCCGGCCGAACCATGGAGGCAATCGCCTCTGGCAAGGGGAAGAAGCCAAAGCCTTTCATGACGAAGGGCGATACGGTCAAGGCGGACGCGGTGTGGGACAGCAACGAAGGTCTCGCCGCCGAGGAGCGCAAGGCTGGCACGAAAAAAGCGTCTAAGGCAACGACGGCTCGAACAAAAGCAGCCAAGTCTTCACCTGCCAAATCGGTGATGCCAAGCTTTATCGCACCGCAACTCTGCGAGAGCCTGACTCGTCCGCCGGCTGGCAAGGGCTGGATTCATGAGATCAAGTTTGACGGCTATCGCGTCCAGATGCGCGTCGTCGATGGCGAGGTCACGCTGAAGACCCGCAACGGACTGGATTGGACGTCGAAGTGGTCGGCTATTGCAGAGGCGGCGTCAGCGCTTCCGGATTGCATCATCGATGGCGAGATCTGTGCCCTCGATGAGCAGGGAGCGCCGGACTTTGCGGCCCTGCAGGCGGCATTGTCAGAAGGGACGACGGACGACCTCGTATACTTTGCATTCGACCTGCTGTTCGAGGGCGACGAGGATTTGAGGGAGCTTCCGTTGACGGAGCGCAAGTCCCGTCTGGAATCTTTGATGTCCGACGCTGGCGAAGATCCTCGCCTCCGGTTCGTGGAGCATTTCGAGACAGGTGGCGACGCCGTCCTGAAGTCGGCCTGCAAGCTGTCACTGGAGGGTATAGTGTCCAAGCAGGCGGACGCTCCCTATGTGTCCGGCCGGACGAAGACATGGGCGAAATCCAAATGCCGTGCCGGCCATGAAGTCGTCATCGGCGGCTACGCCAAGACCAACGGGAAATTCCGCTCACTGCTTGTGGGCGTCTTCAGCGGCAAGCACTTCGTCTACGTTGGACGCGTCGGAACGGGCTACGGCGCCAAGACGGTCCAGCAACTTCTGCCGAAGCTTCAGAAGATGGAAACATCGAAATCTCCTTTCACAGGGATCGGAGCGCCGAAGAAGACGGAGGATATCGCTTGGCTTAAGCCCCAGTTAGTCGCCGAGATCGAGTTCGCCGGATGGACCGCGGATGGCCAGGTTCGACAGGGTGCGTTCAAGGGCTTGCGCGAAGACAAGCCCGCCGCAGAGGTGGAAGCCGAGGAGCCTGCAGCACCAGCGGACGCGGATGTCCCTGACCCTGAGACGGAAAAGCCCCCATCCAGACGATCTCGGAAGGGCGCAAAGGAAGAGGTCATGGGCGTCATGATCTCGAGCCCTGACAAGGCGCTCTGGCCGGACGCGGGTGACAAAAAGCCGGTGACCAAGGTTGACCTCGCGCGCTACCATGAAGCTGTCGGCGAGTGGATGATCGATCATTTAAAAGGTCGCCCATGCTCGATCCTTCGTTGTCCTGATGGCATCGGTGGGGAACAGTTCTTCCAGCGCCACGCCATGTCCGGAACATCCAATCTTCTGGAGCTAGTGACGGTCTTTGGTGACAAGAAGCCTTACCTCCAGATCGATCGGGTCGAAGGTCTTGCCGCCATCGCTCAGATCGGCGGCATCGAACTTCACCCCTGGAACTGCATGCCCGATCAGCCGGAAGTTCCAGGTAGGTTGGTATTCGACCTCGATCCCGGCCCGAATGTCGAGTTTTCGGCCGTGGTTGACGCTGCGCGCGAGATACGCGATCGGCTAGAAGAACTGGGTCTTGTCAGCTTCTGCAAAACGACCGGCGGCAAGGGACTGCACGTCGTGACGCCGCTTGCCACATCCAGGGGTAAGAGGCTGAGCTGGGACGAGGCTAAAGGCTTTGCGCATGACGTCTGTCAGGATATGGCGCGGGATAATCCGGATCTCTACCTCATCAAGATGGCGAAGAACCAACGAGAAGGGCGGATATTCCTCGACTACTTGCGCAATGACCGCATGGCGACGGCGGTCGCGCCGCTGTCTCCACGAGCACGTGCTGGTGCGACGGTGTCGATGCCTTTGAATTGGACACAGGTGAGGGCTGACCTCGATCCAACGCGCTTTACCGTCAGGACAGTGCCGGGTCTCCTGAAGAACAGCACGGCTTGGGCGGACTACAACGAGGGCCACCGCTCGCTGCAGCAAGCTATCAAGCGGCTGAACAAAGCCCGCAAGGCGTCCGCCTGACGGCTCCCTATTTTGCCCGTGTTTCTGCGGCGACGGACTTCTTCAGAGCGTCCATGATGTTGATGACATTGCTTGGCTTCGAAGGCAATGCGGGATTTTTCGCCTTGCTTCGGGCCGGCTTCTTCCGCTGTTTCTTTTTCGCCTTGATGATGTCGAGCAGACGGTCCTGCACGGGATCGACGACCATCTTCGCATCCCAGGGCTTCGTCTGCTTTTTGATCAGCTTTTGGATAAGCGGCATCATGTCCGCGTCCGGTTTTTCATCCGCGATGCTGCCGAAGTAGTTGTCTTCGTCACGAACCTCGTCACCATAGCGTAGCGTCCACAGGACAATGCCCTTGCCGCGCGGTTCCAACATGACGGCGCGTTCCCGGCGCGAGATCACGAGTCGCGAAATTCCGACCATGTCCTGCGACGCCATGGCATCTCGGATCACGGCAAAGGCCTCCTGAGCAACTTTTTCGCTCGGAGACAGATAGTAGGGGGTATCGAGCCATATCCACTCGATCGTGTCTCGTGGCGTGAAGGTTGAAATGTCAATCGTCCGGGTGCTGTCCAGAGCGACGTTTTCCAGCTCGTCATCTTCTAGAATGATGTAGTCATTTTCGCCGCGCGGGTAGCCCTTGACCTCGTTTTCCTCCTTCACATCCTTGCCCGTGACAGAGTCCACGTAGTGACTGACCACGCGGTTCTGGGTGGCACGGTTCAGAGTGTGAAAGCGAACCTTCTCGCTCTCCGACGTCGCCGGCATCATCTGAACCGCGCAGTTGACGAGAGAGAGCTTCAAATGACCTTTCCAATAAGGACGAACAGCCATGACGATCTCCTCTTAACCTGCGCGACGGGTCGGTGCTGCGGGAGCCTTCGCCTTGCCGGCGGCCTTCTTTGTTCTTGCAGTGTTTGTGCCAGCATTGGCGTTGGCGGCGGTTCGGCTGGATTTGGTCTTCCTAGCGCCTAGTCCCGCGCTCTCGCGTAGCGCCTGCAGCAGATCGACGGCCTTCGCCGCAGGAGCAGCCTTCTTCTTCGGAAGCGAACGTCCTTCGATCTTGGCTTTGACGAGCTCCGTCACAGCTTCCTCGTACCGGTCGTCGAAGGCGCTGGCGTCGAAGCTGCCCTTCTTCTTCTCGATGATGAGTTCGGCGATCTCCAGCAGTTCCGGATCGCTCTTGACGTCCGGTTGATCCTCGAACGCTTCCTGCGATGATCGGACCTCGTAATCGAAGTTGAGAGTAGAGGCGATGAGGCCCTTGCCATGAGGACGAATGAGCACCGTGCGCAGGCGGCGAAACAGCACCGTACGGGCGATCGCTGCGACCTTGGCCTTCTTCATGCCATCGCGAAGCAGGACGTACGCTTCCGTGCCCATCTTGTCCGGCGTCAGATAGTAGGGCTTGTCGAAGTAGACGGTGTCGATCTCGGAGCATGGAATGAAGGATTCGATCGCCAGAGTCTTGTCGCTATCCGGGACGGCGGCTGCGACTTCCTCGGGTTCGAGGACGATGTAGTGACCGTTCTCCGTCTCGTAGCCCTTCACCTGATCGCCCTTCTCGACGGGCTCTCCGGTCTCGCCATCGATGAACTCTCGCCTGACCCGATTTCCCGTCGCCCTGTTGAGGGTGTTGAAGGCGATGCGCTCCGAGGCTGACGCCGCGGTATAGAGCGCGACGGGGCACGACACCTCTCCGAATTTGATGAAGCCCTTCCAGTTTGCTCTCGGGGAACCCATGGCACGCGTACTCCTGACACAACCGACGCGATTCAAACCGAATCGCCGCGCGAATCGTTCCGGGCAAAATGAATCGTTTTTCAATGACTTAGCGGGCCGTGCCCGCTCGTTATGCGAGTCTCTCCTATGGTGCTGATTCGAATGCATCTTTCAGGCTCGCAGCGCGTTTGCCTTTGCAACCTGTTCAAAAAAGGAGGTCTGTGATGACCAAGCGCGAACTGATCGATACCGGCACCGACAAGCGTTATGTCCGCCGCGACGAAGACGGGAAGTTCAAGGAGAGCGTTGACGTCTCCCGCTCGCTCTCGGCCGACGCACGCCATGACGCAAAGCACGATACGAAATCGGGCGAGGGCGACAAGGGCGACCGCAAACGCTGACCGCCTAGGTGAAGATCGCCACCTTCAACGTCAATGGCATCAACGGCCGCCTAGACGTCCTCCTTCGTTGGCTTGATGAGGCGAGACCTGACGTCGTCTGCCTTCAAGAACTTAAAGCGCCCTCCAACAAGTTTCCTCGCAAGGAGTTGGAGCGCGCTGGCTACGGCGCAGTGTGGCAAGGACAGAAATCGTGGAACGGCGTTGCCATTCTCGCGCGAGGTCAGGAGCCGCTTGAGACAAGACGAGGACTTCCCGGCGATCAGGATGACAGCCAAAGCCGCTACATTGAGGCCGTCATCGACGGGATTGTCTTCTGCTGCCTCTACTTGCCAAACGGCAACCCGGTTCCTGGGCCGAAGTTTCAGTACAAGCTGGATTGGTTTCGGCGGCTGCATTCCTACTCGGCCGAACTGTTAGAGCTCGGTGTCCCAGTCGCGCTCGTGGGCGATTTCAACGTCATGCCAACCGACCTCGACGTCTACAAACCGGCGCGCTGGATCGACGACGCACTGTTTCGTCCGGAGGTGAAGAAAGCATATGCCGATCTAGTGGACCAAGGCTGGACGGATGCACTGCGGCACCTCCATCCAGACGACCGCATCTATACTTTCTGGGCATACTTCCGAAATGCATTCGCACGCGACGCCGGCCTCCGGATCGACCACTTTTTGCTCAGCCAGGATCTCGCCGACAAACTCGTGAGAGCCCAGGTCGACGTGCATGTTCGGGGCTGGGACCACGCCAGTGACCACGCGCCGGTTTGGATAGAACTGATTGAGATGACAGCAAAACAAAGGAGAGAGAAATGATCGACGATTGGAAGCGCGAGGTCCGCGCCAAGCTGGAGGAGTTGGTTGATGGCCTCGTCGTAAATGGCGTCAGTTACGAGGACGCCTGCAGTATGATCGTCGTCGAGGTCAACGCCCTCATGGTGGCCCATGAGCATGACCCGGATCCCGCTGACGATGAAGCCATTGATGAGCCGGCCAATGACTGGTCGGCGGCGGAAGAGGGAAGACCTGTCGAATAGAACGCACCGCGGCCCCTTAGGGAAATTTGATGAGGGGCCGCGCGAAGTTTACTGGGGCGGCTGACCATTGGATGCCGACATGCCGCCATCCACAGGCAGGTTGACACCTGTGACGAAGCGGGCATCGTCGCTTGCAAGAAATGCGATCACCGCCGCGACGTCCTCCGGTTCTCCCGGTCCCTGAAGTGCGAACCGTTCGTTGAACTTCGCAATCAGCTTGTCGTCGTCCATCATCTCCTCGGTCATGCCTGTATGTGTCAGGCTTGGGCACACCGCATTGACCCTAACTCCGTCTTTTCCGTAGTCCATAGCCATAGCCCGCGTGAGATTGGTGACAGCACCCTTGGCGGCGTTGTAGGCGGCCATGCCCCAGTCGCCGCCTATGCCGGACACCGAGCTGACGTTGACGATCGAGCCGTGCGACGTCTTCAGATGCGGGATCGCTGCACGGCTGGCGTAGAAGACGCCATCCACATCCGTTGCCATCACTCTACGCCAGTCGTCTGTCGTCAGGGTGCCGACGTCGCCTTCAGCGACGACACCCGCATTGTTGACGAGAACGTCCAAGCGTCCGAACTTCTCGACGGTGCGAGAAATCAGCTCCTTTACCTCGTCCTCAGGGGCTTGGCCGTTTCGAGGGACACCGTGACCATAACGAGAATGTCAGTGCCGGTCTGGCAGCGAAGCGGAACGAACATTCGGAATGCAGGTTGATTGGATGCAACAGGAAAGCCCCATGACGTCGTCACATCTCGCGACCCTAGTCTCTCTTTTCATCATCCTTGTCGGCGCGACCTACCTCGTCGCGAATCCGGATCGAGTGTTGGCCGCGAACAGAGGAATCAAACTCGTGTCCCAGGCGGTCGACCCTGCTGGGAAGCCTTTGCAAATTGTGCAGGCGGAACGCACCCAGAAACAAACCGCCTCTCAAAAAGGAGTGGTTCGCGCCGATCATCTGGTGATCCTGTTCCACGGGATCCGAGGACGAGGGTCCGTTATGCAGGCGGTGGGAAATTCCTGGCAGGCGACGCTTCCGGACACGGCATTCGTCGCTCCGGACGCGCCGTTTCCACATAGGTCAGGCGGTCGTCAGTGGTTCGCCGTCGATGACCAGACCATGCGTCCTGAGCGGATCGACGCAGCGCGTCGAGCGTTCGACGGCGTGGTCTCCGAGATCATCGAACACGAAGGGTTCGAAAACGCGCTCGACAGGGTGGCCTTCGTCGGGGTATCGCAAGGCGCGATCATGGCGCTGGATGCGGTTGCTTCGGGCCGCTGGAAGGTCGGATCGCTCGTCACTTTCGCAGGACTGTTGCCGTTGCCGCCGACTTCGTCTTCTGTCGAAACGAAAGTCTTTATGATGCATGGTTCTGCTGACAGGACCATACCAGCCGCTGCGACGACGACTGCGGCGAACCAACTCAAAGCGGCGGGGTTTGCCGTGACGTCAAAAATCTATCCTGGCGTCGGTCACACGATCTCTTCGGAAGAAGCCCGAGATGCCGCGATCTTTCTTCGCGACCGTTTCGAATAGGCGCCGGCGAAAGGGGGCGTCCAGGATCCCTATTGGAAGTCCCCAACCGAAAGGCGCGGTATCTACAAGAGGCATCCTTCATCGCACCACGCTCGCCGCTTGAGCTTTCCTGATCATCTTGTAACCATGGCTTCGGCCAATTACGGCCAAGGAGGATTCGGGAATGTGGAAGTCGGTTTTGATTGTCGCCGCACTCACGTCTTTCGCCGCTGCGCCGGCGAGCGCCGAGCAGTGCCGCGATGCGAAAGGCAAGTTCGTCAAATGCGAGACGACTAAGAAGAAGGTCCAGTGCAAGGATGCCAAAGGCAAGTTCGCCAAATGCGGCACTGCCGGCGCGACGCCTGTGAACTGAGCCGAGATGGTGGATGGCGGCCTTCATTTGGGCCGCCATCAGCCGCTAGGGATTGCCGTCAGCCTCACCTTCGTCGTTTTGATCCAAGACCGGTAGGTAGGCGTTTTGCTCCAACCATTCTCTGACGATAACCCGCAGCAATTGTTCACGGCTGTAGCCGAGTTCTTGGGCGACGCTGCGTAAGGCTTCCTCGATGTCGTCGCCCAACGTGGGGGCGGGAGAGGGGAAAGAGATTCTCATCCTAATAGCCACCTGGACGCAGCGACGCCGCACGACGTCCGCAAAGACTCCCATCGGCGGCTAGATCGGACGGCGAGTAGCAGTTGCCAGGATACCTTATGGGACGCTGAGTGTGGGTGCACGCCGCCATCAGACAAAAGATCAGAATAAGCCCTACGGATCGAGAAAGAAACTTTTGCATGCTGTGCTCCCGAGAATCCTAGAGAGCACAGCCTTGTTTTCGAGTCGACCGTTAAAGGACGCGACTGGCATGATGGCATAGGCCACTGCCGAGTTGTGCCCGCGTGTCCCAGCGCCGTAACACGTTACCAGCGATATTCGCGGTAATCATAGCCGCCTCTTCGCCACTCGCGTTCGCGTTCCCATGCTCTTCGCTCGCGCCATTCTCGTCTTGCCTGGCGTTCTCGCCACTCACGACGAGCTTCCCAATCTCCACGACGACCCCACTCGCGTTCGTAGCGCGGTGGACCGTTCGGCCGGCAGAAGCCGCGTGGCGACAGATGATACCCGCGCCCGCAAGCGTAATCGATCGTTTGGATGTCTGTCGTATCCCGCGCTAAAGGTTGCGCCATGGGCATTGCGTTCGCACTTGATCCCATCAGACCGCTTAACAAAAGCACCGCGCCTAGAACTAACTTGCGCATTTCTATCACTCCTCGTTTGGTGGAGTGATTTAGCTCTCGGTCCAGTGAACCACGGCTGAATGAATCTTGATCGTTTTGTGGCGGCGTTGTCGTTGAAGCTCAACGAGCCGCGGACCGCGGAATGTCCCAATACGGATAGTGCTCCGAGCACCACCACTGTGGGGTATCGATTTTGTTGTTGGAATAGCCGAGACCACCCCACTTCTTGCAGCCTGGATGAGAGCAGTAATGGTTGATATGGATTCCGTCTCCGGCCTTCTCATCGCTCACAGCAGCGTTCCTTGTTGCGTCACTTCCTCAACAGGCAGCAGAATCAAGCGCTCATCAGACAATGGCCGTTGAAGCGTCTTTGCCTCTTCCCATGATGCATTCATCCATACGTCGACCTCCTCCCGCGTTGTGAGTATGACCGGCATTGCCTTGGGATGGATCGGCTTGATGATGTCGTTAGGCTCGCATGTCAGGAAGCCGAACAGCCCGTGAATACCTTCTCGCGGATTCTTCATTGATCCGCGCACGCCATTCCAGTCGGTCCAGATGCCGGCGAAGAATGCAAGCGGCTCGCTGTCGTCGATCGCGAACCATCGCTTAGTCTTTCGAGGCTTTGTGTCTTCCCACTCGCAGAACCGCGTCCATGGCACGATGCAACGGCTCTCTGGCCTTAACCATCGGCGCCAGTGTGGCGACGTTACGTTGCGAATGTTGGTGACGCCTGTATCCGGTCGATCGCCAAGAATGTTCGGCGGGGTCGGCATGCCCCAGGTGAGGCCGACAAGCTCGCGCACTCCGTCACGGTTTCTGATAACCGGGGCAGGGCGGTCGGGATAGACCTCGACTTCTGGTCCAAGGTTCAGCCTCTCGCTCATCGCCCCAGCAATGTCCCGCATTGCTTCCTGATTGGTTCTGACCTGATAAAGATTGCACATGCGTCACCTCGGAAGTTTGGCTACGGACAACTCCATGAGTCCCTCGTGGTTGCACTTGCTGCATCGGAGAAGCTTCTTAAGGCCGTCAAGCGCCCTGCCTTGGGTCGTTCTCGACGTGATCAAGTCGGCGCCCTCGTACCTCCAGGCGAGCCCACGGTGATCCAGACGCCGCAGCACCTCGAGGCCTCGGAAACACGACGGAAATCCTCGCCTTAGGCGACGACCGCGTTGCTCGCCTTCAGCGGGAATTGCGCTCCTCGTCGGGCATCCATCCTCTCGTATATCCTGCGCTCATGGCCGCGGTTGCCAATGCAAGCTGCTCCCGCAGGTGCCGCACGTCCTCCATCAACGTCTCTATCGCAGCTCGGTGGTCCCCATCGTGCCATGCTACGAGGTGGGCAACTGGATCTGCTACAGGATCTTCCCGCGTCGAGCGCACGTCTTCATCCCCGTTTTCGAAGTTCAATTTTCTGCATGTTGTTGTCGGAAGCACGCGCCTTTCGCGCCATCGACGTTCTGTTTATGTTCTTGTTTGCGGAAGAGTCAAGAACGATTTAATCGGCGCGCGCGGGTATGTCGGAGTTTAACAAATATCGGCGTCGCCAACCGGGCATCCTGTCGTTCGCCTTTGCCTTTGTAGCGCTGAAGAGATAGTGCGCAGGACGCCGTAATCGGTAGCTCTTGAGCTATCTCTTTCACGAAGCGAATGGAATATCTCCAAACGTAGGCTCAATTTGGAAGCATGACATGATCAAGACAACCTCGCTCGTATTGGCCTTGGCGTTCACTCCCTCGCTTGCTGCACCGGCCGATATCACGGGGCGGGCATCCGTCATCGACGGGGATACGATCGAGATAAATGGCGTGCGGGTTCGCCTCGAAGGCATCGACGCACCAGAGAGCAGGCAGATCTGCGAGGACGCTTCCGGCAGCGCGTACAGGTGCGGTCAAGCAAGCGCAAAAGCTTTGGATGCCTTCCTGGCAAAATCGCGTCCGACGAAATGCACGGCGACTGGTACCAGCTACGACCGGATCGTGGGCTATTGCGTGCGCGCCGACGGTACGGACGTCAACACGTGGATGGTGCGCAACGGGCATGCTATCGACTGGCCGAAGTATTCGGGTGGCCGGTACGCCCCCCAACAGTTGGAAGCCCAAGCGGCGCATGTCGGGATATGGGCTGGCGCATTCGACCCTCCCTGCCTTGTACGCGGCGCGCGATGCGATTGAGGCACGGCGGATGGCTAGCCCGACTGCGCCACTCTAGAGTCGGTGGTTCTTTGGGAACGTTCTGTCGTTGCTTTGGTTGGATGGTCAGCAAAAGGAGAAGATCCATGAGTGACAAGAAGCCAGACCCGTCCAGCGACGCAGCCCGCACCGGTGAAGATGCGGATAAGGATCGCGAGGAACTCAAGAAGAAAGCCGAGAAAGGCATTGAAGATGCTACAGGCAAGAAGCCGAAGGGCGAGATCTAAACGAACAGATTGAGGTCGGGGAGAATTCCTGCAATCCGAAGTCTATGCTCCTCTCATCTTCGATTTCACGCTTCTTGCAAAGAGGTCGGGCGCCTAGCCATCTGCATCCCGCGACTGGAGACATCGAAACCTCATCTCGCAAAGGTCGCCGTCGGGATGGCATAGGCGGTCGCAACCCATGGCCAGGCGCCGGCGGAGCTTGGAGAAGCTCACTTTGGTCCCGAACTTCGCAACAGCCGCTTTTCTTTCTAAGCTATCAACGCGTTCACACCGGATGCACTCGATTTCGATGTTGGGCAGGCGGACGTCCTTCAGCGTGTAGCTGCGCTCGCTGTCGGGCGTCGGTGTGATTTTGGGCGTCCTGGCCACTATACCAACTTACTTCGGTATCTCTGAGGACTTCGGATATCCACATCCCTCCATGATGACAAAAATATTTTCCACCAAAGGCGCCATGTAGAATCTCGTTACGGTTTTGATTCAACTTCACGAATCTGCAGTGTTGCTAATCTTTAGCCGAGATTCCTTATTTTCAGGCGTCTTGACGCCGGACAAGATACGGAACAGAAGGGGAACAATCAAGTTCTAGCGACATGATGTCGTCCCTGTTCCAACTGCGATTTCGGAAGGATTCGTAACCGATGTCGGCTGCCCGCGATCAAGTAATTACTGATCTGCGAGAGCGCATCTCTTCCATTCAAGGAGAGGGCGTGAAGAAGGCGGGGTGCCTACCTTTCGGCGTCGATGAGATTGACGAAATCCTTCCGGGAGGTGGCCTGGCGTATGGCGCGCTGCATGAATTCGCGGGCGGCGGTTCTGGAACCGTTGACGGAGCAGCGGCCGCGCTCTTTGTTGCCGGTATTGCCGCGCGCACCAAAGGTCCCGTCGTCTGGTGTTTGACGAGGCCGGATCTGTTCTTTCCAGCGCTTGCTCAGGTCGGTCTCCATCCCGACCGCGTCATCTTCGTGGAGTCCGACAGAGAAGAGGATGTGCTGGCCAATATGGAGGAGGGGCTTTCTTTTGGGGGCCTTGGTGCCGTTGTCGGCGAGCTCGTCCGCTTGCCGATGGTCAGTTCCCGCCGCCTGCACTTGGCAGCCGAGCGAACAGGGACGATGGCGCTTGCGGTTCGACGATGGCGCAGGCAGTCGGAGGCGAGTGATTTTGGCCAGCCAACGGCTTCCACCACCAGGTGGCGCGTCAGCGTGATGCCGTCGGATGAGCTGCCGGTACCTGGGGTCGGTAGGCCTCGATGGTTTCTGGAATTGATGCGCGTGAAAGCGGGTGAGTGTGCTGAGTTTCTCGTGAGGGCGTGTGATGACAAGGGTCGTCTCGATCTATCTTCCGGATCTGCCGACGGATCGTATTCGTCGAGCCGATCCTTCTATTCCGCGTGACCAGGCAATCGCTGTGATTGCCAGGAGCGGGCCGAAGCGATGGGTATCGGCTGCAGACGCAAACGCACGAAAGGCAGGGCTGCATGTCGGCATGCCAGCGGCAAAGGCACAGTCACTGTTTCGTGGCTTGATGTTAATTGATGCAGATCCCGAAGCTGATCTGGTTGCGCTCGAGCGGATCACGCTTTGGGCGCTGACGATCTATTCGCCTATAGTTGCGGTCGACGGGATTGATGGCATCGTCATGGATACCGAAGGTGCCGACCATCTGCAGGGTGGTGAATTGCCGATGGTGACAAAGATCGCCAACCAGTTCCTGGCAAAGAAGCTGACGGCGCGCGTGGCCGTCGCAGACACCTGGGGTGCGGCGCATGCCTGCGCTCGCGCTATTACCCGCGAGACGATCGTCGTTCCACCGGGCGAGACAGTCCGTGCCGTCGGGAAATTGCCGATTTCGCTTCTGCGCCTGCCAGCAAAAATAGTTTCAGATTTGCGCATTCTCGGTTTCCAAACGATCGGCGAGCTGGCCAACACTGCGCGCGCGCCGCTAACATTGCGTTTTGGGCCTGAGGTTGGACGCCGCCTCGACCAGATTCTCTGTCGTATCGCCGAGCCAATCGAGCCGATCCGGACGCCAGAACTGGTAGAGGTATCCAAAGTCTTTGCTGAGCCGATCGGAGCCGCCGAGACCATCGACAAATATGTTGGCCGCCTCGTCCTCCAACTTATCGACGAGCTACAAAAGCGCGGACTTGGCGTACGCCGTGCTGATCTCATCGCCGAAAAGGTTGATGGCACCAGACAGGCAATTCGCGCAGGAACGGCCAAGCCCGCCCGCGATGCCGCTTGGCTGACGAAGCTATTCCGAGACCGGACAGAAAAGATCGAACCGGGTTTCGGGATCGAAAAGTTGATTCTGGTCGCTGTCATGACGGAAACGCTGGAAGACGTACAAAAGCTCTCCGCTCTTGTTTCGGATGACATCACCGATGTGACACCGCTGATCGACATCTACGGTAATAGGGGACAGCGCGTTTATCGTGTTGCACCCGTCGCGTCCGATGTGCCGGAACGCTCCGTCCAGCGGATCAGACCCGCAGCCGACCCTATCATCGTAGCGTGGGTCAGCCACTGGCGCAGGCCAGCGCGGCTCCTACTCCATCCGGAGCTGATCGAGGCGATCGCCCTCCTACCTGACCGCCCCCCGGTTTCGATTGTCTGGCGCGGAAAACGCCGCAAGGTCAAGCGTGCCGATGGTCCGGAGCGCATTTTTGGAGAATGGTGGCAGCGTGATGCCGAGATGGAGGCGGTTCGCGATTACTTCGTCATCGAGGACGAATTCGGGGAGCGGCTATGGGTCTTTCGCTCCGGCGATGGGGTCGATCCTGAGACTGGTTCTCATCGCTGGTTCTGCCACGGGATCTTCGCATGAGCTACGCAGAGCTGCAGGTCACGACCCATTTTTCGTTCCTGCGCGGCGCATCCTCTGCGCAGGAGCTGTTCGAGACTGCCAAAATCCTAGGGATCGAGGCACTCGGCGTTGTCGACCGCAATTCGCTCGCTGGGATAGTGCGTGCACTTGAAGCATCCCGCGCCACCGGCGTGCGTCTGGTCGTCGGCTGTCGCCTTGATTTGGCTGACGGTATGTCGCTGCTGGTTTACCCGACGGATCGTGCGGCCTATTCGCGTTTAACCCGGCTTATCACGCTCGGTAAATCGCGCGGCGGCAAGAACAATTGCATCCTGCATTGGGATGATATCGTCGCTTACTCGGAAGGTATGATAGGCATTCTAGTGCCAGATTTGCCGGATGAGACATGCGCCGCACAGCTTCGCAAGATAGCGGAGCTATTCGGCAACCGAGCCTACGTGTCACTATGCCTGCGCAGACGTCAGAACGACCAGATGCGTTTGTATGAGATTTCCAATCTGGCCACGCGTTTCAAGGTGAAGCCCGTCGTCACCAATGATGTGCTCTTTCATGAGCCAGGTCGCCGACAGTTGCAGGACATCGTCACCTGTATCCGGCACAATACGACAATCGATGACGTGGGCTTTGAGCGAGAGCGACACGCAGATCGCTATCTGAAGCCGCCAGAAGAAATGGAGCGGTTGTTTCCTCGCTATTTTGAAGCACTGGAACGAACGATGGAAATCGTTCGGCGTTGCACATTCTCGCTTGAGGAGCTAACCTACCAATATCCGGAGGAAGCCATCGTGCCGGGCAAGGATGCTCAAGCCTCGCTGGAGCATTATGTCTGGAAATGTGCGCCAGATCGCTATCCGGAAGGCCTGCCACCGGATGTTTTGAAGATTGTCCGGCACGAACTCGATCTCATCCGCGTCATGAAATACGCGCCCTACTTCCTGACCGTGTTTTCAATCGTGCGCTTTGCCAGAAGCCAGGGCATTCTCTGCCAGGGCAGGGGATCCGCTGCCAACAGCGCTGTCTGCTATATTCTCGGCATCACATCGATCGACCCTTCGACCAATGATCTTCTCTTCGAACGTTTCGTCAGCCAGGAAAGAGACGAGCCGCCGGACATCGATGTCGACTTCGAGCATGAACGGCGCGAGGAGGTCATCCAGTGGATCTACAAGACCTATACGAAAGACAAGGCGGCGCTCTGCGCGACCGTCACCCGTTACCGGGCCAAGGGTGCCATCCGCGACGTCGGCAAGGCGCTTGGCCTGCCGGAGGATGTCATCAAGGCGTTGTCATCCGGCATGTGGTCCTGGTCGGAAGAAGTTCCCGACCGAAACATCAGGGAACTCAATCTCAACCCCGATGACCGGCGTCTGGCGCTCACCCTTAAACTCGCGCAGCAGCTGATGGGTGCGCCGCGCCATCTCGGTCAGCACCCCGGCGGCTTCGTTCTCACACATGACCGGCTCGACGATCTCGTGCCAATCGAGCCTGCGACGATGAAGGACCGCCAGATCATCGAGTGGGACAAGGACGACGTCGAGGCACTGAAGTTCATGAAGGTCGATGTGCTGGCGCTGGGCATGCTCACCTGCATGGCAAAGGCCTTTGATCTGATCCGCGAACACAGAGGCGAAGATCTCGATCTGTCCAATCTCCACCAGGAGGATGCGGCGACCTATGCAATGATCCGCAAGGCCGACACGCTTGGCACCTTTCAGATCGAGAGCCGTGCACAGATGGCGATGCTGCCGCGGCTCAAGCCTCGCACTTTCTACGACCTCGTCGTGCAGGTGGCGATCGTGCGTCCCGGTCCGATCCAGGGCGATATGGTGCATCCCTATCTTCGCCGCCGAGAAGGCAAGGAGCCGGTTGAGTATCCCACTCCGGAGTTAAAGGCGGTGCTTGGCAAGACGTTAGGCGTGCCGCTGTTCCAGGAGAGCGCAATGCGAGTGGCCATGGTCTGTGCAGGCTTTACCGGCGGCGAAGCTGACCAATTGCGCAAATCGATGGCCACTTTCAAGTTCACTGGCGGCGTCTCCCGCTTCAAAGACAAACTTGTCTCGGGAATGGTGAAGAACGGATATTCGCCAGAGTTCGCGGAAAAGACATTTTCACAGCTTGAAGGTTTTGGCTCCTACGGCTTTCCGGAAAGCCATGCCGCCTCCTTTGCGCTGATTGCCTATGCTTCCAACTACATAAAGTGCCATTACCCGGATGTCTTCTGTGCAGCTCTTTTGAACAGCCAACCGATGGGCTTTTATGCGCCAGCCCAGATTGTCGGGGATGCCATCAAGCATGGCGTTGAGGTGAGGCCGATTTGCGTCAACCGCTCGCGATGGGACTGCACGCTGGAAAGGAACGGCGGCACTGATCGACATGCTGTTCGGCTGGGTTTCCGGCAGGTGAAGGGGCTGGCGGTCGCGGATGCAGCACGGATCGTCGCGGCGCGCATGCACAGCCCGTTCGCCTCGGTCGATGATATGTGGCGCCGGTCCAGTGTTCCAACCGAAGCACTTGTCCAGCTGGCAGAGGCCGATGCGTTTCTGCCCTCACTCAAACTGGAACGGCGTGATGCGCTCTGGGCGATCAAGGCGCTGCGCGATGAGCCCTTGCCATTGTTTGCTGCCGCCGCCGAACGCGAGGCAGCGGTGATTGCGGAGCAGCAAGAGCCGGAGGTGGCGCTTCGGCAGATGACCGAGGGGCACAATGTCATAGAGGACTACAGCCATACCGGCCTGACGCTAAGGCAGCATCCGGTTGCTTTCTTGCGCAAGGACCTTTCGGCACGCAAAATCGTCACCTGCGCGGAGGCAATGAATGCAAGGGACGGTCGTTGGGTGTATACCGCAGGGCTGGTCTTAGTGCGGCAGAAGCCTGGATCGGCTAAGGGTGTGATGTTTATCACCATCGAGGACGAGACAGGACCGGCCAACGTTGTCGTCTGGCCCACCCTCTTCGAGAGGCGCCGGCGGATCGTCCTCGGGTCCTCGATGATGGCGATCAACGGGCGGATCCAGCGGGAGGGGGAGGTCGTGCATCTCGTCGCGCAGCAGCTGTTCGATCTCTCAGGCGATCTGGTAGGACTAGCTGATCGCGACATGGAGTTCAGGTTGCCGACCGGGAGAGGCGATGAATTTGCTCATGGCGGGGGGCCGGATCCACGCGACAGGCCAAAGCCGGTTGTGCCACGAGACATGTTCACCCCCGATCTTCATATCGATACGCTGAAGGTGAAGGCCCGGAATTTCCACTAAAATCTGAGGTGCAGAACCCCAGAACGGGGCATAGGTACCTGGCACCTCTTCAAGCCTCAAGCGTGGAAATTTGGGGTACGTCGGCGACAATACCTTTCGGCGTTGCCTTTGGTAATGGTTGAGTTGGATCGGGAAGAGATGCGAGCCGCGCTTCTGTCTCGGGCGCTACATGAAGACGCAGGCCCGAGACTGGTCCGACGCCATAGCGGGCAAAGTATGGCCTTATGAGGTTATAGCCGCGCTGATCGCCTGACTGAAAGTGGCGGAAAATCCAGTAGGCGATCAAGTCCGCCATCTGAATCAGGCGCGATGCCATGGAATCCAGAAAAAGCGGGACTTCTGCAAAGTTGCGAAGTTGCCCGTTGGCATCTCCCACGTGCTTGAACACATGAGACAACGTTTGGATTTTCTCCTCATAATTGCTTTTGTCGAGGATGACCAAGCCACGTTGAGGGTTCTTTGTTCTTATAGAGTGTCTTCAGATACCCATCGAAACACGAGGCCACATTCTCGAAACTACGAGCCAAAATGTCGTCAGGCGAAAAGAGCTTCTTTTCGATGACGCAGGCATATACCTTCAGCTGCAACTGCTTGTCGGGCAGTAGCGACAAGATGTCGACGACGGCTTGAACTCTTTCATTCGGCGCCACACCCTTCCACGTGCCGTTGCCCGAGCGCATTGGATTTCCGTGGAACTCAATTTCTCGAGGATTGGCCGGGCTGAAGCGCGCGGCGACAGGATCTATCTGGGCTCCAGCCAATGCGTTTGGCGCTCGAATATGCTGAAGCCGACAAGAATGAAGAAGTCCGAGCTTGGATCATGCGAATGACCAGACGCGTCGAGATATAGTAGATGCAACGAATCCCCCTGAAACGAAAAAGCGGACCGCATGCGGTCCGCTCCAATTCGGTAAGCCGAGTGAAACAATCGTTCAACGCACGGACGGATCAGCGCTCTCGACTACGCTCGGTATATATCGGTTGTGTGTCGGCTTTTCAAGAGGCGGCTCCTCATGACTCACAATCGCGGACCTCCAGCGTTCGCGGCTTCACGTCGTCTGTGATCCGCCTCCAGCAGTCATAGGCATCGACCCTGACCTGATGACCGGAGCGAAAAGAAGGTAGCATCAAGTATCGAGGGCTACATCAAGATCCGCATCAGCACGATCGTTGTTTGTCTCCATGGAGGCGTCCCAATCCCGCTCTTGATGGATGGCTTCCTGGTCCGGCCCCGAATCTCCGTCGATCAACCCGCTGACGGGGTCCGCTAGCAAGCTGCGGCCGCTTCGGCTTTGCCTTCGCGGTGATCGCGACCGGTTCCGGACACTGACGGGAGCCATCGAGCGGGAATGGCCCGCTCCAAAGATGGAGCCTCAGATGAACACCGATCTTTCTCTTGCGCAGAACCATGCCTTCCAGCTTTCACGCACCCTCATGGTTCCTGTCACACTGTTCAGGTCCGGCGACGAGTTCGGCGTTCTGCCGAGCGACGAACTCGACGATGAAGACGATCTGGAGATCGTGCATGAATTCCACCCCTGGCCGGCTCATTGAGCCGGCATTTCCTCTCCTTGATGCCGCTTGCGAGCGGCAGGCGGCAAGGGAAGCTGCGCCGCTGCTGGCAGGTCATCCGGAGCGGAATGCAAATCTGCAGATTGCCAGCCGCACCCTTGCCCCCTTTGCTCTTCGCGGCCGCCGGAACCGGTCCCGCAAATTGCGGGAGACATGAATCTGGAGAGAAGGGCGGCGCCAAGCGCCGAGTAAAATAATGGAAAAACAGAGACTGGAGGAAGTTCGGGACCGCGTCCCGTGCGCAGCAGTGCTGGAACAGGCCGGTTTTGCCATCGACGTCAAGGAAAGCACCCGCAAAGCGTTGAAGTACCGACGCGGTGCGGAAATCGTCATCGTCATCCATGGCGGGCGGGGATGGTTCGATCCACTGTCCGACGCAAAAGGCGATGTCTTCGGTCTGGCGGAGCATTTGGACGGCGTAACCTTCGTCGAGGCGCTCGACCGGGTGGCCGCTCTTGTCGGCATCGTCGCCAGGGATCCTGCCTGGTCTCGACCGGCCGGAAAGCGCGCCCACAGCAGTTCCGTCTCTGAACGCTGGGCAACACGACGTAGGCCGTGGCAGGGATCAATGACTTGGCGCTATCTGCGAACCGAGCGCTGCCTCCCGGTAACGATCATCGAGGAGGCCATCCGCAGTAATGGGCTCCGGGAAGGCCCTTACGGCAGCATGTGGGCCGCGCATGTCAATGACGATGGCGTTGTTACTGGCTGGGAGGAGCGCGGTCCAGATTGGCGCGGCTTTTCGACAGGCGGTTCTAAAATCCTGTTTCGTCTTGGCGCGTCTGACGCGACGCGTCTTTGCGTCACCGAAGCGGCGATAGACGCCATGAGCCTTGCGGTGTTTGAGGGACTTCGCGAGGGCAGCCTCTACCTCAGCACCGGCGGTGGATGGTCGCCGGCGACGGACGCGGCGGTCCGCAGGCTGGCCGTACGTCCGGGTGCAGTTCTGGCCGCGGCGACCGACGCCAATAGCCAGGGCGAGATCTTTGCCGGCCGGCTGCGTGACATCGCCGTGGAGGTGGGCTGTGACTGGCTGCGGCTGAAGCCGCCTGCCGAGGACTGGAATGACGCGCTGAAAGCGCGGGAAGAAGAAAAGAACGAAAGCAAAATAAGGGGAGGAAGAGGAGGCCTGCCGCATGCTCGCCGGCCACGTCAAGGGTAAAGCTTCGCCCGCTTGAGAGCGGCCCTTGACCCGTCCGGACGGAGAGGCGGCCTGAGGGGAGGGGTCATGAAGGACTGAAGAGGATGGTGAGCCGTCGGGCAGCACCGCACTTCGGTCCGGACAGGGCCAAAGGAGCCGCCAATGAACACCCCTTCCGCAATCCGTAAAGTCTACCAGGGCGCCGCCGACCGCCATCAGATGTTCCGCATGTTCGATCGGCACGCACAGCGTCCAAACCGTTTCGAGGGCGACGCAAGCGCGCTTTATGCAGGCGACTGGTTCGAAATCGCCGAGCGCGAGCATGACTACATGTTCGAGATCCTGCCGCCGCTGTGGATCCGGGGCTCGATGTTCGCGATGCGCGAATTCCTGATCGGATCCGTTACATCGGTGTTCTTCGCGTTGCGGATCGACGGGGTCATCCGTTTCTTCCATGGATATTGTGATCTCTCCGACGGTCGGTCGGTGGAAGCCATGCGGCTGGCGATCATCGAACGGGAGACGCGCCCCGTGAGGGCGATGACGCGGGAGGAGCGGCTCGAGCACATCTGGAGTGCCACCGCAGACGCCTTTCGAGGCTACGCCGACGAAACCTCCCCGCGGTATTTGCCGGGTCAGCGTGTCATCACTTTCTTCAGCGATACCGGATCTGCCGGGTTGAAGCTGCTTGATGACCTGACCGACGACGAGATCGCAGCCAAGCTGCCGGTGCAACTGCGTCATCTTCCGGACGCCTTGGCGGCGTGAGGGGGACCTAGTCATGCTCTCCTTTCCGATCGACTCCGTGCGGGCGGTCATCGCCCGCGGACGCGCCGATGCGGAAGCCAATGGCGGCTTTCGCAATCCGCACTACGGTCTCCATCCCGGTCGCGACGAGCAGCCGGGCGTCTGGCTGGTCGGTGATCACGGTGTCTACCTGTGCTCGAACGGCAAACTGCCGGACGGCGAGAGGCCTCTCGTTGCTTACGCGCTCGAATGCGACCCCCGCACGAACGACGACTGGTTCCAAGTCAAGCGTAAGACATTCGGCGGCGATGACGGTGTCGAGTTCATCGCTGCCGCGCAGCTGGAGGCCATGATCGCTGCAACCCCCAATGCCAGGCATCTCGGCATCACCTTCGACGCCAACTCGATGGAACTCCTCATCATCGAGTGGTCGTAACGTCCCGGCTCACAGCGGGATCTTCAACATCAATCAGCGTCCGTTCGCCGCCGAATTCCACCGGTGGACCGATGACGCACGCCTTCACAAGGAGAATTTATCATGAGCAACGATCACTTCACGCTCGACATGTTCGGCAACACCGCGCTGTCGTCCGGCCTTGGGCTCGGCGTCACCGCCTTCGGCAGCTTCTCGCCTGACGCCGCCAATGACGACGATCCGGATCCCATGCCGCCGGCGCCAGCGCCTGCTCTGCCAGTTACAGCTGCACCTGCCCGGCACGCCGGCCTTCGGGCAAACTTCTACCTCGAGGGTGGCCGTGCTTTACCTTCGTCCTGGAAGGATCGTGCCCGTGCCAATGTTGCGGCGATCCTTGTTGCCAATGACATCTCCAGCCAGGACCGGCCGGCGACGCCCAAGGAGCAGGCGCAGCTGATCCGTTTCACCGGTTTTGGCGCCGGCGAGCTCGCCAACGGCATGTTCCGCCGCCCGGGCGAGGTCGATTTTCGGCAGGGCTGGGACGACCTCGGCTCGTCACTTGAGACTGCGGTCTCTGAAGCCGACTATGCGTCGCTCGCCCGCAGCACACAGTATGCGCATTTCACGCCGGAGTTCATCATCCGGGCGATCTGGGCGGGCATCCAGAGGCTTGGCTGGCGCGGCGGCCGCGTCCTGGAACCTGGCATCGGCACGGGCCTGTTCCCGGCGCTGATGCCGGAAGCCTATCGTGACGCAGCCTATGTGACCGGGATCGAGCTCGATCCGGTCACCGCCCGTATCGCCCGTCTGCTGCAGCCGAAGGCGCGGATCATCAATGGGGACTTTGCCCGCACAGATCTGGCGCCGATCTACGATCTCGCCATCGGGAACCCACCCTTTTCCGATCGAACCGTCCGCTCGGACCGTGCCTACCGGTCGCTCGGTCTTCGTCTGCACGACTATTTCATCGCGCGGTCGATCGATCTCCTAAAGCCCGGCGCGATCGCCGCTTTCGTCACCTCACATGGCACGATGGACAAGCCCGATACGACGGCGCGGGAGCATTTCGCCAAGTCGGCCGATCTGATCGCGGCCATTCGTCTGCCCGAGGGCAGCTTTCGCCGCGACGCCGGCACAAATGTCGTCGTCGACATCCTGTTCTTCCGCAAGCGGAAGGCGGGTGAGCCCGAAGGCGACCAGACCTGGCTCGACGTTGAGGAGGTTTGCCCGGCGACGGATGGCGAGGGCGCGATCCGCGTCAACAGGTGGTTCGCCCGGCACCCTGACTTCGTGCTTGGCGCCCATGCGTTGACCTCCGGACCGTTCGGCGAGGCCTATACATGCCTGCCGCGCGCTGGAGAGGGTCTCGAAGCCGCCCTTGCCGCCGCGATCGATCTGTTGCCGAGTGATCTCTACGACGGCGAGCCGACGCCCATCGATATCGATCTGGAGGACGAACTCGGGGAGATCGTTGATCTGCAGCCGAGAGACAGCGCTATCCGCGAAGGCAGCTTCTTCCTCGACCGGTCGAAGGGCCTGATGCAGATGCTCGATGGCGCGGCCGTGTCGGTCAACGTGCGGAAGGGTCGCTCCGGTGACGGAGTTTCCGACAAGCATATCCGGATCATCTCGAAGCTGATCCCGATCCGTGACGCCGTGCGCGAGGTGCTGAAGGCGCAGGAAACGGACCGGCCCTGGCGTGACCTTCAGGTTCGGTTGCGGATTGCCTGGTCCAGTTTCGTCCGCGACTTCGGCCCCATCAACCATACCACCGTCTCCATCCAGGAGGATGCGGAGACGGGCGAGCTCAAGGAGACCCATCGCCAGCCGAATCTCGCACCCTTCCGCGACGATCCCGATTGCTGGCTGGTCGCGTCGATCGAGGATTACGATCTGGAGACCGACACGGCGAGGCCGGGTCCGATTTTTTCCGAACGTGTGATTGCGCCGCCGGCGGCGCCGAAGATCACGTCGCCGGCAGATGCGCTCGCCGTCGTGCTGAATGAGCGTGGTCATGTCGATATCGACCACATCGCGGAGCTGCTCCACAGCAATCCTGCGACCGTGCTCGACGAACTCGGCGACGAGGTGTTCCGCGACCCGGCCGACGGATCCTGGCAGACGGCCGATGCCTATCTCTCCGGGCCCGTCCGCACCAAGCTCGTCGCAGCACAAGCGGCAGCCGAACTCGATCCGGCTTTTGGGCGGAATGTCCGCGCCTTGATTAATGTCCAGCCTGCCGATCTCCGGCCCTCCGACATCACCGCGCGTCTCGGCGCCCCCTGGATTCCGGCCGCCGATGTCGTGGCCTTCGTAAAAGAAAGGATGCAAGTCGATATCCGCATCCACCATATGCCGGAACTCGGCTCCTGGACGGTCGAGGCCCGACAGCTCGGTTACAGCGCCGCCGGCACGTCTGAATGGGGCACCAGCCGGCGCCATGCCGGGGAATTGCTCGCGGATGCGTTGAATAGCCGGGTCCCGCAGATCTTCGATACCTTCAAAGATGCCGATGGCGAGCGGCGTGTGCTCAACGTCGTCGACACCGAAGCCGCTCGCGACAAGCTGCAGAAGATCAAGCAAGCCTTCCAGGACTGGGTCTGGACCGATCCCGATCGTACCGACCGGCTGGCCCGTGATTACAATGATCGTTTCAACAACATCGCGCCACGCAAATTCGACGGTTCCCATCTCAAACTTCCCGGCGCCTCTGGCGCCTTTACTTTGTATGGCCACCAGAAGCGCGGCATCTGGCGGATCATCGCCGATGGCTCGACCTACCTCGCCCACGCCGTTGGCGCCGGCAAGACGATGACCATGGCAGCCGCCATCATGGAACAGCGCCGGCTCGGTCTGATCGCCAAGGCTATGCTTGTCGTTCCCGGCCATTGCCTCGCGCAGGCGGCCCGTGAGTTTCTGGCGCTCTATCCGAACGCCCGCATTCTGGTCGCTGACGAGACCAACTTCACCAAGGACAAGCGCGCTCGCTTCCTGTCGCGCGCGGCGACCGCGACGTGGGATGCGATCATCATCACCCATTCGGCGTTTCGTTTCATCGCCGTGCCCTCGACCTTCGAACAACAGATGATTCAGGACGAATTGCAGCTCTACGAGGATCTGCTCACCAAAGTCGATAGCGAGGACCGCGTCTCACGAAAGCGTCTCGAGCGGTTGAAGGAAGGATTGCAGGAGCGGCTAGAAGGTCTCGCCACCCGCAAGGACGACCTTTTGACGATCTCGGAGATTGGTGTCGACCAGATCGTCGTCGATGAGGCGCAGGAATTCCGAAAACTGTCCTTCGCCACCAACATGTCGACGCTGAAGGGTATCGATCCCAACGGTTCGCAACGCGCTTGGGATCTCTATGTGAAGTCTCGCTATATCGAGACGAAGAATCCCGGCCGGGCGCTGGTGCTGGCTTCCGGCACGCCGATCACCAACACGCTCGGCGAGATGTTCTCGATCCAGCGCCTGCTTGGGTCTGAGGATCTTTACGAGCGCGGCCTGCACGAGTTCGATGCCTGGGCATCCTGCTTCGGCGACACGACGACCGAGCTCGAAATCCAGCCATCCGGCAAATACAAGCCGGTCAGCCGCTTTGCCTCCTTCGTCAACGTGCCCGAGCTGATCGCCATGTTCCGGTCGTTCGCCGACGTCGTCATGCCGGAGGATCTCCGGCAGTATGTGAAGGTGCCCAACATCTCGACCGGGCGGCGGCAGATCCTGACGGCCAAGCCGACCGCCCTGTTTAAGACCTATCAGCAGACGCTCGACGCCCGGATAAAGGCGATCGAACAGCGCGAGGGGCCGGCCAAGCCCGGCGACGATATTCTGCTTTCGGTCATCACCGATGGGCGTCACGCGGCCATCGATCTTCGCTTCGTCATGCTGGGGATCGAGAATGAGGAAGACAACAAGCTCAATCTTCTCATCCGCAATGCCTACAGGATCTGGCAGGAGACTGGTGAGGCCATCTATCGACGCCCGGATGGCAAAGAGTTCGAGCTGCCGGGCGCCGCCCAGATGATCTTTTCCGATCTCGGCACCATCAATGTCGAGAAAACGCGCGGCTTCTCGGCCTATCGCTTCATCCGCGACGAACTGGTCCGGCTCGGCGTGCCGGCGTCCCAAATCGCCTTTATGCAAGACTACAAGAAGACCGAGGCTAAGCAGCGGCTGTTCGGCGATGTCCGCGCAGGCAAGGTGCGTTTTCTCATCGGTTCGTCGGAAACCATGGGCACCGGCGTCAACGCGCAACTTCGTCTCAAGGCCCTCCACCATCTCGATGTGCCATGGCTTCCCGCACAGATCGAGCAGCGAGAGGGACGGATCGTCCGCCAGGGCAATCAGCACGACGAGGTCGATATCTTCGCCTATGCCACTGAGGGCTCGCTCGACGCGTCCATGTGGCAGAACAACGAGCGCAAGGCGAGGTTCATCGCCGCCGCCCTCTCTGGCGATACCTCGATCCGCCGCCTGGAAGATATCGGCGAGGGCGCTGCCAGCCAGTTCGCGATGGCCAAGGCCATTGCGTCAGGTGACGAACGGCTGATGCAGAAGGCTGGGCTGGAAGCCGATATTGCTCGGCTCGAACGCTTGCGGGCCGCCCACGAAGACGATCAATATGCCGTCCGTCGGCAGATGCGCGATGCCGAGCGTGAGATGGAGGTCTCGACGAGGCGTATCGCCGAGATCGGTCAGGATATCGTGCGGCTTAAGTCGACAGGCGGCGATGCCTTTACGATGGTGGTTCTTGGACAAGATTATACCGAGCGCAAGGAGGCGGGCCGCGCGCTGATGAAGGAGATCCTCACACTTCTGCAATTGCAGAAGCAAGGCGAGGTGCATCTGGCAACGATCGGCGGCTTCGATCTGGTCTATGAGGGCGAGCGCTTCGGCAAGGGCGATGGCTATCGTTACGAGACGCTGCTCCAGCGTACCGGCGCCGATTACGAGATCGATCTGGCGATCACAGTGACGCCGCTCGGCGCCATCTCGCGGCTGGAGCATGCTCTCAGCGGCTTCGATGAGGAACAGCACCAGTATCGTCGGCGGCTTGGAGACGCCGAGCGGCGATTGGTGTCCTACCGTTCCCGAGACGGAGGGGCTTTCGCCTTCGCAGACGACCTCAAGGAAAAGCGGCTGAAGCTGCGCGAAATCGAGGCCCAGCTGGCGGAGGATCTGGCCGACGAGACCAACGCAGCGGCTGCATAGCTGTGTTGCACAATAAATGTTTTCCATCTGGTCAAAATTCGGGCATAACGCCTTCAGCTGATGCACATGACGATCACCTCCCAGTTCCGTCGCAGCAGCTGTTCCCCTCTGGAGGTTATAGATCTCCATACTTCATGGGCCGCGGTTTTCCGCAGGCCCATTTTTTTATTCATCGTTCGCCTCGTACGATGATTCCGAAGGATTTATGCCGGAGAGGCTATTGCGCGGGTCCCGCCTCTCGGCAGATCGAAGCGCAATTATAGCAAGGTACCGTTCGCGCATGGTCCTCATATCGATTTCTCCCCCGATCCATTCCTCGAGCAACGTTAGGAAGGCCAGATCGGTGTCGATCGGCACGCCACGCGTTGTTGCCCGATCGATCGCCCGCTGCGCGATGGCTCTCTGGGTCTCGGGTGTTGTGCTCATGTTGTTTCACCTTCTGATAAGCGGCGAGATCTATCAGGCGGCAAGTTGAATCACGACTTGAAATTGCCCTTCGTCAATAATATCTGAGCATCACTTCCGATTGGACGATGTCCTGTTCGCTGCAATCGCCGCGGCGTTTGACATTGTCCCGGGATACAGAAGAAGGCGCTCCCCTTACGGGTCGAGCGCCTTTTTTGTCTCCGATGCGACCGCAAATGCGGTGCTGCACCTTGACCGTGCCACCTTTGCGAATGAGATCTGCACTAAAAAAATCGTGGGAACACATGCCATTTTTTCTCGTGACGCAGACATCGCTGGTCGAAGCTCAAGATGAGCAGGAGGCCGCTCAAATTGGCGTCGACCGCCTCCGCTCCGGAGGACAGGTCACCGTCGCGGTGAAATCGGATGAGACGACAATCACGCACTTCGTTGTCGCCGCAGTGGTCGAACAGCCTCTGCCGGTCTCGCCATCCGAGGCCGCCGATCCACCGCCTGCTGCTGTTGCTACCGCCGAAGCCGGTCCTGCTGCACCGGAAAGCAGGAAGCTGATCTTGAAGCGTATGCTCGCAGATGGTCTCGCCCTTCTCGGGCGCCGAACCTAGTCACATCCTCAAGTTATGGCTGCCGCAGCAGTCTCGTCTTCGAGCGCCGGCTCGAATTGAGAAATAAGGGTTGAGAAAAGAAAAGCAGGGAGCAAGAACCGGTCGCAGATCGGTCCTCCTGCCGGCGCTATCGCTCAACCGCCGCCTGCGTCATCCCGGCCGCCTGTCCTTCGCAGGGCTGTTAACCCCGCTCGTCCCGAGCAGCAGGGATGCTCGGCCGCAGTTGCGGCAGTCCGGCCGCTCCGCGGCCCGGGAGGTGTCTTCGAAGAAAATGAAGACAGGAAGGGCTGGCAAGGCGCCAGTTCGGACCCCTCCAGACAAGGACAAATCCCATGCAGATCATGAAGGTTGACCCGCGCGCCCTCAAGGAAAACCCGGACAGGATGCGCCAGACAAAGTCGTCGCCGCAGGCCGATGCGTTGATGCTGGCGACAATCAAGGCCGTCGGCATCGTCCAGCCGCCGGTGGTCGCACCGGAAACAGATGGCGGAAACGGCTACATCATCGACGCGGGCCATCGCCGTGTTCGACTCGCCATCGCTGCTGGCCTGGACGAAATCGACATTCTCGTCGCAGATTCCGCCAACGATAACGGCGCAATGCGTTCCATGGTCGAGAACTCGGTTCGCGAGCCGCTTAACCCGGTTGACCAGTGGCGCGGCATCGAACGTCTGGTCGCTCTGGGATGGACCGAGGAAGCGATCGCCGTCGCTCTTGCTCTTCCCGTCCGCCAGATCCGAAAGCTTCGACTGCTCGCTAACGCCCTGCCAGCGATGCTCGAACAGATGGCGCTGGGCGACATGCCGTCCGAGCAGCAACTGCGGATTATCGCCGCCGCCGGCCAGGTCGACCAGAAGGAGGTCTGGAAGGCGCACAAGCCGAAGAAGGGCGACACGGCTCCGTGGTGGCAGATCGCCAATGCCCTGACCAAAAAGCGCATGTATGCCAGGGACGCGAGCTTCGGCGACGATCTGGCTCAGGCCTACGGGATCGAGTGGGTCGAAGACCTCTTCGCACCCGCCGATCAGGATGGCCGCTACACGACGAATGTCGAGGGCTTTCTTGGCGCCCAGCATGAATGGATGACCAGCAACCTGCCGAAGCGCGGCGCAATCGTCGAGGTCAACAGCTGGGGCCAGCCGGAGCTGCCGAAGAAGGCCTCCCAGGTCTATGGCAAGCCGTCGAAATCCGATCACACGGCGCTCTACCTGGATCGCGATGGCAAGGTGCAGACCGTGCATTATCGTATGCCCGAGGCGCCAAAGCCGAAGGGCGCTGCTGACGACGGATCCTCCGCGGGCAGTAATAGCGATGCGGTCGGCTCGCCGAAAATTCGGCCCGATGTGACCCAGAAGGGCCATGACATGATCGGCGATTTCCGCACCGACGCCCTGCATGATGCGCTCGGCCGCGCGCCGATCGAGGATGACATGCTGATGGCGCTGATGGTGCTGGCTTTCGCTGGGCAGAATGTCCGGGTCGACTCCGGTGCAGATGGGACGTTCTACGGTGGCAAGCGCTTCTCGCGCCATGCCGTCAGGCTGTTCGACGAGCATGGCAAGCTCGCCTTCGATCATGACACGCTTCGGGTCGCCGTTCGCTCGGTCCTGATCGACGTTCTGTCCTGCCGCCGGGGCATGTCGAATAGCGGCGTGGTGTCCCGTATTGCAGGCGAGGCAATCGGCGCCGACGAATACCTGCCGAACATGGGTTCGGAGGATTTCCTCTTATGCCTGTCGCGCCAGGCGTTGGAAGCATCGTGCGCTGAGGCATCCGTGCAGCCACGGTCGAAGGTCCGAGAAACCCGTGCGGCGTTGGTCGAGCATTTCGCGAGCGAACACTTCGTGCATCCCGCCGGCCGCTTTGCGCCACCGGCCGTCGAACTGCTCGACTGGATCCGCGCAGGTGCTGCCACTGCCACGGATATCATCGGCTCCGGTGGGCACGAGGATGACGACGGTCATGATAAAAACCTCGGTGAGGAGCAGGAAGGTCACGCCGGCGAAAAACGGGATCACGACGATCCGCAGGACGTCGATGTCGGCTCCGAGGGCGAGCATGATCAGGATTTCGATCAGAGGGCGGCAGCATGACCGCCGCCCTCCAGTCGAACAGGGCAGCACCCACCCCCGATTTCTCGGGGGTGGAGTTTGCCATCAGCGCGGACGGCTTGCCCGTCGCCCGCATCGATGACCTTGTCCTTGCCATGGTCACGGCGCCGAGCGGCTTTGCGTTCCTTGCGAGCGCAGTCTCCGTTCGCCGGCCGCTCTCCGAGCTGACCTGCGCTGACTTCATCGGACATGATGGCCGGGTGGCGGATGAGGCCGAATTCCGCGCGCGTGTTGCCGAGACTGCCGGACATAAGCGTGATCTGGCGAAGCTCAACCGCGTACGAACCCGCATGTCGGCGAGCACACCCTGGGGCACATCGCAAATGGTGGTCATCTATGCGGATGGTGTCATCGCCCATAGCACGGCTGGACACGGTGGGTTTCATCTCTCTGCCGATCGCAACGGCAAAGTCCATCCGCTGCTGCGGAAGGACACCCCATGGTACGAAGAGGACAGCGAATGGGCGATTGTGGCGCTCAGCTTTCCGGATCTGTTCACCGGCTATGAGCGATCCCTGGCCGAAAAGACCATTCGCAATACCTGGCCGGATGTCTGGGAGGCAATCCACGGCTGCGAGCTGGCCGAGGGCGAAAGCTGGACAAAGGATCAACGGGCGTTCGATCAACTTCATGCAAAGGACCATATCGTCACATCGGCAATCTTCTCCGATCAGAACCCCGGTATGACAGAGGTCGTGGCGGCCGTCGGCGGTAATCGAAAATCAAACGGCGACGAGCGTCGGTTCCTTGTGCCGAGTAACGAGTATGCACAGCGTGGCCGGTTCGGCTTCGTCATCGATCCCGGCCGGCATGCCGAATATCATGGGCCGTCTTCCTTCATCGGTTGGCGAGGCCGAGGGAGTGGGACATGATCAACGTCCGCGCTTCAGAACCGCTGGCAAATGCAATCATCGCCCGGCGAGAGATCCAGCGGCATCTGGAATGTCTCGCCCGGCAGATTGCGGCGCGCGCCGGACGGCAGGCGATCACGGCAAAGGTCCGGAGCCGGGCACGACGTCGATCCGGTCACCGCCTCTATCATCAGGAGCTTGCCGATCGCCTGACTTTCGAACGGTGGCGCGAACTTGACGCGGTCACTTGGAGGCTGTGTTCAGGAGCAGATCATCGATGAATACAAGCGTAGCGATGATGCGCCTGGTTTGCCCATCGCGGGATAGGCGGGCCACAGGAATGGGTTGCGGGGTGGCTTTGCACCACGATGCGGCTCTGAGTCTGCAAGGGTCGCGGGCGTGGCCATATCGCCCTCCGATCGCTTGTACCTGATATCGGACCCGTGCCGGACTGCCCTTCTTGTTCGCTGCGGTCTGAACCGGCGGCCGGGCGTTTCAAGGCCGCTGTCGCGCCGCGTGGCGGCCGACCCAGCCTCACTGCGCAAGGGCAGGCCCGCGGTCCCAAGCAGGTCAAAACCTGCTGGCCCGCAAACCTGTCCTGCTGGCTCAGCCGGATCGGACCTGTGAAGCCGTCCGTCCTTTGCCGGTTCCTGGTCGTCCGCATCGAAGGGCAGACCGGCACGGGCCGGAACCGCTTCGGCAGCCACGGAAGGAACAGATATGGCCAAGCCCGCAACCACCAACCGCTCCAACGCACGGGTCTCGCAGCTCCGCAAAGGCGCGACCCTCGAAATGGTCCGCCTCTCGTGCCCCGATGAGGCCCAAGCTCTCAAGATCGCTGAAAGCTTCGGCACCACTGTCGTCGACAGCGATGGCATCCGCAGCCTGCATGAACGGCTGATCGTCGAGACCGCCGACAGCCTCTCCGAAGGGTTGGGCGAGAGAGCCATGCAGATCCACCTGCAGCGCATCGTCGGAGCCTTCGTCGGATCGGCGCACGGCGCCGGGCAATTCTACTCCCGCGCCGTCACAGAGGCGCGCGACGCGACCGCCAAGGCATCAAACGACGCCCGCGACGAGGATCTCGACGGTCCGGTCGGCTACGACAGCGCCGCCCAGCGCAAACGGGAATTCGCGGCCGACATGGGCATCCAGTCCCACGCGCTGCGGATGGCAGCCGAGGGCGCGGTGGCAGCCTATGAACAGGTCGTCGGCGAGACCTGGAAGCCATTCGACCGGCCGGTCGAAAACCCGGGTGCATCCCTCGACCGCAAAGCGACCGAAGTTCAGATGGCTGCATTCGGATGACACATTCGGCGGGTCGCACCCCGCCTTCTCTTTCTGACCGAGGGCCGGCGCCTGCAGCGCCGGCTTTTCTTATGGCGAAGAGGAATACTGGCACACCCCGATCGCGATCCGTCCCGCTCGGCGGTCCTGCAGGAGCCGGGTGCCCATGCAACGGCTTCGCCGTCCTCCACGCTGTTGCGGCCTTCGGTGCCTGGTCACACCATCGGCCCCTGACTTCGGACTTCCGTGACGGATCGCGATCGGCGCGGCCTTACGAAAAGGAGAGAGAAGTCATGGCAAAGAAATCAAAATTGGATCGTGCGGACATCTACACGCGGATCACCGATCGGATCGTTGAGGATCTTGAAAAGTGGTGTCCGTCCGTGGATGAAGCCGTGGAGCGTAGCCAACACCAATGGCCGCATCTCGCGGCCGCTGCGCCACAACAGTCTGCCCTATTCAGGCATGAACGTGCTTCTCCTATGGTCCGAACAGATGTCGCGTGGTTTCGCCTCATCGATGTGGATGACGTTCAAGCAGGCGCTTGAATTGGGAGGAGCTGTGCGCAAGGGAGAAACCGGCTCGACCGTCGTCTTCGCCAGCCGCTTCACCAAGTCGGAAGCGGACGGAAACGGTAACGAGGTCGATCGGGAGATCCCCTTCCTCAAGGCCTATTCGGTGTTTAACGTCGAGCAGATCGACGGCCTGCCCGACGGCTATTACGCGCCGCCGGCAAAGGTTCTTGATCCAATCAAGCGGATTGACAGCGCCGACCGCTTCTTCCGCAATACCGGCGCGGTCATTCGGCACGGCGGCAATCAAGCCTACTATTCCCCGGTCACGGATCATATCCAGATGCCACCGTTCGAGGCGTTTCGCGATGCTGCCGGATACGCGGCCGTCCTCAGCCATGAGACAACCCACTGGACTGCGGCGGAGCATCGCGTGGGACGTGACCTGTCGCGCTACGCCAAGGACAGGACCGAGCGGGCCCGGGAAGAACTCATTGCCGAACTTGGCAGTTGCTTCCTCTGCGCCGATCTCGGTATCGCACCGGAGCTTGAGCCGCGGCCGGATCACGCCGCCTATCTGCAGTCGTGGTTATCGGTGCTGGCCAATGACAGGCGGGCGATCTTTCAGGCGGCAGCCCATGCACAACGCGCCGTGAGCTTCCTTCATTCCTTGCAGCCGGAAGCGGAGATGCAGGCTGCGGCGCGTGGTCCCCATCATGTTGGTCCTTAAGACCTTGCGCAATGTCAGCAGCCAGCCCACTTCGGATCAACGGTCTTGAAGTGTCGAGTTTGGGTTTGCAGGACGTTTTGCGTTCGGCGATGTATGGCTTGGTCTGTTGACGCATTGATCCTCCAGGCAGCGATCCGAGAACGCACGATATCGCGCCGGGCGCAGTCAGCAAACAGGCCGGTGTTGGCAGGAACGCTTGTCGCCTGACGAAGCAGACGATGAGAGCTGTCCCGGCTACGTTGCACGGGATGCCATTCGTACCAGAGCGAATGCGGCGGAACGCCATCGTCATATCCCTTCCCGTCAGAGTTTCCGGCAACCCATCTGCGGGCTCGATGAGGCATGTCTGACCGGAGACCGGCTGCGCCTCGATCGTCTTCCCGCAACGGCCACTGCCACTTTTCTTACCCCTGACGGCTGCGCCGCCATTCCTCTCCCACTAACAAACGTGGCAGTTGCCGCCCTCCACTGTGTTCCGGCCTTATCAGGTGCGGTCCGATCGTCACCGGTCTTTGCGACAGCCATCGAGGCCGCGATGGGCGCGGCCCGAAGACCAGAAAAGGAATATGACAATGGCAACCATCGGCACCTTCACCTCCAACGAATACGGCTTCACCGGCTCCATTCGCACACTCGCGCTCAACGTCAAGGCCCGCATCGCCCGGATCGAGAACCCCTCCGACAAGGGCCCGCAGTTCCGCGTCTACGCCGGTAGCGTCGAGCTAGGCGCGGCTTGGCAGAAGACCTCGGAGCAAGGTCGCGACTACCTCTCGGTCAAGCTCGACGATCCCAGCTTCCCCGCTCCGATCTACGCAACGCTCGCCGAGGTCGAAGGCGAAGAAGGCCTCCAGCTCATCTGGTCCCGGCCGAACCGGGATTGATTGAGATCACGAGGCTCCGCCGCCGGCGGAGCCTTTTCCTCTGACCGAAGTATCAAAGCCGGACCCGGCATCGAGCCAGGCCCGGCTTTTTTGGTGCCATACGGAGAGGAGGAAAACCTGCTCAGTATCCGGTGATGATGCCGGCGGGACTGCCGTCGTCAAGGATGAGCGGTGCCCCCAATTTCGTGTTGGCACCAGAGCCGCCAACACGAAATCGGCTCCCCCACTCCCCAGCGTTGCCGGTCGCTCTCGCGATCCCTGACATCGTCATTCCCTGGCCGGCGCCGCTGGTCGTCTTTCACATAGGAGATCAGACGATGACCAACGAACTCGAACGCCAAATCGAAGAACTTCTTGCCGAACTGCGTAACGCTGTCGATCCTTACGAGCGCCGCCAGATCGAAGCCGAGCTTGATTTCGCACAGGCAGAACTCGCGCTAGCGATTGCCGAGATGGAGGGCCGCGTCGACACGGAGCCACCGTTCTGACCGGCGGCCTTCATCGGGTTCCGGTCAAACCGGACCTGACCCGGACCGCCCAGCCTGCCAGGGCGGGGCTCCATGTCGGTGATCACTTGTTCAGTGCATCCTTGACCGCCTTGGCTGGCGCGAATGTCATCTTATTGGAAGCCGCGATTTTCATCGCTTCTCCAGTTGCAGGATTACGCCCCTCGCGTTCAGGCGACGCCTTCACTTTGAATTTTCCGAAGCCAGGGATCGAAGTTTCTGTGCCAGCCGCTGCTGCGTCGGTGATGGCCTGAAAGACAGCTTCGACGATCGCCTTGCCCTGAATCTTGGTCAGGTCATTGTCGGCGGCGATCTTGTCAGCGATTTCGTTGGCAGTGGTCATGAAATTTCCTCGAGAAAATGGACGATATAGCATCCGTGTCAGCTTCCGTGGTGGTTGTCATCGGCGCCGATCGCCGCATCGCTCAGATTGACTGGCTTTCCACAACTCGTTTGGGCTTGTAGCCTCGCTAGCGTTTCTCTCGCAGGAGATTGAGGAACAGAGTGACAGCATCGTGTTCGTTGTCGAAAAGATGGACGATCTGCTGCCCGCGTGTCCCGATCCTCCCCCAAGCGCGCACAAGTGACACTTCTCCAAACAGTGTGGGCTGGACGGCGAGCGCGTAAAACCGTGCCATGTTCTTTTCAGGGGCGATACGTTCGACATAAAGGTGATAGGGCTGCGCGATCATGAAAACAGAATCGCGCCAACCGAATCCGACGTCCAATGAGAGTTTTGAATCGGATCGGGCTCATCGATTCATGACATTGATCCGTGGGTACCGTTTCAACCACACCAACTGCGACGCGATCGCTCCTACCGCCGGGCCAAAGCGTCGGTCATGAGTATGTTGTCGACAGATCGATCCGCGCGATCGGCCCTAAGCTGGCCAAAGCGTTCCTCATCTTTGGTCGCACTCCGTAGCACCGGCGGTCCCAGTTGACGATTTCGAGCAGACGCGGCTTTGCGCCCATGCAGCACTGAGTTCACGTTTACATTTCGGAGGGCTCGGCTCTGGCCTGTCGGCGGCCCGGATAATTGCACCTCGAAACCAGAATGGCTCGCCATCGACCACGAAAGTTAGCCTTCGCCCGTTTCCGCAAAGCGCGAATGTCTCAGTCGATTGCTGAGTTCATCCCGCCTATGTGAGCCCGTAGCGTGCAAGGATGAAGATGGTGGCAAAGGCCATCAGAGCTACCAATCCTTGATCTCCTCAATGCCGATCGTGTCCGTCTCACCGGCCTGGGGCTGTTTGATGGAAGACCTGTGAAACCGGTTCTCACCGACGCAAGTCTTCATGTCCTCGCGACGGAACCACACGGCGCGCCCGCATCGAAGGGGTGCATTTCCCGCGGTGAAGACGATCTGTTCGTCGGCGCGCATGCGCAGAACCTCATGCGGAAGGATCAAGGGCCGGCGGTTGAGTTGCTTCGACCGTGATCTCGACGAACCCTTCATTCCGGACGAACGATTTGTTTGGTCGACCTCCACCGTGGTGTCGCCGCATCGTTTCGATATGTAGTCGGCGGTGTCAGGATCGTTGATCGCAGAGAACGAAATCCAGGACGCGGATTCGAACCATTTGCTCGTCGCATCCCGCCCGCCATAAGCCTCGCGCATCTGGCCGAGCGACTGGAAGATCATCGTCAGGGTGATGCCGTATTTGCGGCCTGCGTCGCGAGCGGTTTCGAGAATGCGCAGATACCCGAGACGGGCAACCTCGTCGAGGAGGAAAAGGGTGCGCCCCTTCACGTCGCCGTTGCGATTATAGATGGCGTTCAGCAAAGATCCGATGAGAACGCGCGCGAACCCTGGATGGGCCTCCAGCACTTTCAGATCAAGCGCTATGAAAATGTCAGTCTTGCCGTCGGCGAGATCATCCGTCGAAAAACTGTCGCCGGAGACCAGAGCGGCATAGTTGGGATAGGATAGCCAGTGCGTTTCCTTGACAGCATTGGCATAGACGCCGGAAAACGTCTCCGGCGTCATGTTGACGAAGACGGCAACGTTCTCCTTCACGAAGTCGCACGCGGACCCTTCGTAGATTTTGGTCAGGCGTGCCCGAAGTTGCGGCTCGGGCTCAGAGAGATTGGTACGGACACGCCTCAGTGTCTGGTATTTTGCGTTCGTATGTCCAGACAGGCAGACGTCGGCGATAAGCGCCGTCAGCAGTTGCATGGCCGATGCCCTGAAGAAGTCGTCACGGGCTGAGGTGGTGCGGGCATTGTCGGTCATGATCCACGTGGCGACTGCGACAATATCCTCTTCCTTGGTATTGCCATGACGACCAATCCAGTCTAGCGCGTTGAAACCGACACCCGACGCCGTGGGATCAAGCACGATCACCTTGCGGCCAGCCTTGCGTCGATGCTCCACGACCATCGGTGCGACCTCGCTCGACGGATCGAGCACAACGAGACCGCCGCCCCATTTGAGCGCAGTCGGGATCGTCACCGATGTTGTCTTGAAACCGCCCGAGCCGGCAAACACGATACCGTGCGACGAGCCGAAGGAACCGTCGAAGCAGAGCAGTGGCGCCCTGCCACCGCCGCCCCAGCTTTGTTTGTCATCGGACCGAAACGGCAGCGCGGCAACACTATCTCGATCAACACGATATCGCTCGCCGATGACGATGCCGCCGTGCTCCGGAAACAGCTTTCCGGCCTCCTGCATCCTCATCCAGTCGGCCTCGCCATGGACCGCGCGCCGACCCCCGATCCGCTTCGGCGTTGCCATCGCAAAGGCGTTCTCCTTGATCGCAACCCGTGTAGCGAAGAGGCCTCCGATGAAGCAGACGCCAGACCCAATCATCGTTGCGGGATCGGCATAGGCGAGAACCGATTGTCCGGCTGGCACGTTGCCAGCAATCCCGGCCAGGCGGATCGTCTCGCGTATCACGGCGATGATGATGACTGCAGCGTTTCCAGCCAGCACGCTCAAGCCGGCAGCCTTGATATTGGCCGAACCATTGGCCGCGAAGAGCGCGACGACGCCGATGGCGGCCGCGGCTATATAGGGCAGGGCAAGCCCTACACGGCCCAGCATCAGCTTCGCTTGCGCCGATGTTCCGAGCGCTGCCAGCCGATGTTCAAAACCTGACATCAGAGCCATCGCAGCGATCATGATTGCTGCGGGCAGGATTGCCAGAAGCAGCCTATTCGCCGTCACTGCTAAAGGCCTCCGCACCGATTGCCGCTAGTCGAGCCTTCTCCGTCTCGTCGCCCCTGATCCGCTTGCTCGCGTCGATCAGCAGGCCGAGCAACAGGGAACGTTTCTCGTACCGCAGTCCGGCCTTGACGATCAGACCGCCGAGTTCGATCTTTTCGCGCGTGTCCTTTTTGCGCGCTTCTGTCGTCGTTAATTTCGCCATCCGATCAAGCCTCATCAGTCCCGCCCGCATCCGCGCCAAGCGACTGCGCCGTGAACGACCCACTTGCGGCTCGGCCGTCCCCGACGTCCTTCTTCCCCGACGCGCTACCTTCGCCTCCGCGAAACCGTTTGGCAGTCTCCTCGAAGGCCGCCTGAAGCTCGGCTTCGTCGATCTCGATCTCCCCAAGGCCGGCCTTTAGCGCGACACGTCCGATGCGTTCGGCTTCACGGGTCTCGGCCTGCTTGAGTTGATCCTGCAATCTGGCGATTTCTTCCCTAATCTTCGATGACGGCTTCTTCATTCCGGTTGCTCCTTTGATGTCTGGGCGTTGCTCTTGCGACGCTCAGATTCTTCCGGATGGCCCCAGAATGACATCTGCAGATCTGCAGATCGCCAAGGGCGATGCTTTTGTGAATGATCCCGCCGTTCCGAAGGAATGGCTCCAAGGGCGCAATTATACGTCGCGATGCGACGTGTTGCTCTTCGGCCCCGTGGGCCGCGCTCTACCGCCAATCTCAACGAGCTTGGACTTAACCGGAGCGCTCTTCGCCGTGGCCATCGCCCATTTCTCAGCTAGCATCGTCAGCCGGGGCTCTGGCCGCAGCGTCGTGCTGTCTGCGGCCTATCGGCACTGTGCGAAGATGGAATACGAGCGAGAAGCCCGCGCCATCGACTACACGCATAAGCATGGGCTGCTGTACGAGGAGTTTGTAATCCCAGCCGGTGCCCCGACGTGGGTGCGTTCGTTGATTGCAGACCGGACGGTTTCCGGAGCGTCGGAAGCGTTTTGGAACAGGGTAGAAGCTTTCGAGAAGCGTGCCGATGCGCAGCTCGCTCGTGACCTGACGATTGCCCTGCCGCTCGAACTGTCGGCGGAGCAGAACATCGCCTTGGTCCGGGATTTTGTTGAGAAACACGTCCTCGCCAAGGGCATGGTGGCGGACTGGGTTTATCACGACAATCCTGGCAACCCGCATATCCATCTGATGACCACCCTGCGACCTTTGACGCAGGACGGGTTCGGGTCGAAAAAGATCGCCGTTATTGGCGACGACGGTCAGCCGGTACGAACGAAGTCCGGTAAGATCCTCTACGAACTCTGGGCCGGGTCGACGGATGATTTCAACGTGCTGCGGGATGGGTGGTTCGAGCGACAAAACCATCATTTGGCGCTTGCCGGGATCGATCTTCACATCGACGGGCGTTCTTACGAAAAGCAAGGTATCGCTCTTGAGCCCACCATTCATCTCGGCGTCGGGGCAAAGGCGATCGAGCGCAAGGGCGAGCGACAGGGTGTTCGGCCAGAGCTTGAACGGGTCGAGCTGAACGAGCAGCGACGCACGGAAAATTCCCGCCGCATCTTGAAGGATCCTGCCATTGTGCTCGACCTGATCACGCGTGAGAAGAGTGTCTTCGACGAGCGAGACATCGCCAAGGTCTTGCATCGCTACATCGACGACCCCGCTGTCTTCCAGCAACTAATGATCCGGATCATCCGGGACCCGGAAGTGTTGCGGCTGCAGCGCGACACGATCGATTTTATAACGGCTGAGAAACTGCCAGCGCGCTACTCGACCCGAGCGATGATCCGGCTTGAGGCCACGATGGCGCGCCAAGCCATGTGGCTATCAGGTGAGCAGATGCATACCGTCTCCAAAGCTGTATTGGCTGCAACGTTCCGGCGGCATGAGCGGCTGTCCGCCGAGCAGAAAGGAGCGATCGAGCGCATCGCAGGACCTGCTCGCATCGCTGCCGTCGTCGGCCGCGCCGGGGCCGGTAAGACCACGATGATGAAGGCGGCTCGCGAGGCCTGGGAACTGGCCGGATATCGCGTCGTTGGCGGCGCGCTCGCAGGCAAGGCAGCTGAGGGGCTGGAGAAGGAAGCCGGCATCCATAGCCGCACGCTTGCGTCGTGGGAGCTGCGCTGGAGACGCGGACGTGACGTCCTGGACGACAAGATGGTCTTCGTCATTGACGAGGCCGGCATGGTGGCCTCGAAGCGGATGGCCGGGTTCGTCGATGCCGTTGTAAGGACGGGTGCGAAGATCGTGCTGATCGGCGATCCCGAACAGCTTCAGCCGATCGAAGCGGGTGCTGCGTTCCGCTCCATCGTTGACCGCATTGGCTATGCCGAGCTCGAAACCATCTATCGCCAGCGCGACGACTGGATGCGAGTGGCCTCGCTCGATCTTGCGCGCGGAAATGTCGAGCAAGCCCTTGCTGCGTATCAACGTGAGGGCAGGGTCCTTGGCTCGCACCTGAAGGCCGAAGCCGTCGCGAGATTGATCGCCGACTGGAATCAGGACTACGATCAGACCAAGACCACGCTGATCCTCGCCCATCTGCGCCGCGACGTGCGCATGCTCAATGTCATGGCTCGCGAGAAGCTGGTGGAACGTGGCATTGTCGGTGAAGGTCATCTGTTCCGGACCGCTGACGGCGAACGGCGCTTCGACGTTGGCGACCAGATCGTCTTCCTGAAGAACGAGGGATCGCTCGGCCTCAAGAATGGCATGATTGGTCATGTCATAGAGGCCGCAGCAAACCACATCGTTGCTGTGGTCGGTGAGGGGGAACATCGGCGGCATGTCGTGGTCGAGCAGCGGTTCTACAATAACCTTGACCACGGCTACGCGACGACGATCCACAAGTCCCAGGGCGCCACCGTCGACAGGGTCAAAGTGCTCGCCTCGCTGTCTCTAGATCGGCATCTGACCTACGTGGCGATGACCCGCCATCGCGAGGATCTGCAGCTCTACTACGGGATGAGATCCTTCTCCTTCAATGGGGGCCTAGCCAAGATTCTATCCCGAAGGAATGCCAAGGAGACGACGCTCGATTACGAGCGGGGCCAACTCTATCGTGAGGCACTACGCTTTGCCGAAACGCGTGGTCTGCACATTGTCCAGGTCGCTGGCACGCTTGTTCGTGACCGGCTTGACTGGACGCTGCGCCAGAAGGCGACCCTTGTCGATCTTGGCCGACGTCTTGCTGCGGTTGCCGCGCGCCTCGGCATCATCCAATCCCCAATCACTCATACCATGAAGGAGGCCGCGCCCATGGTTACAGGCATCAAGACATTTTCCGCCTCTGTTGCCGATGCAGTCAGTGACAAGCTTAGCGAGGATCCGGCCCTGAGACGGCAATGGGAAGAAGTCTGGGCACGTTTTGCTTACGTCTTCGCCGATCCTGAAACCGCCTTCCGGTCGATGAACTTCGCTGCTGTCCTGGCAGACAAGGAGATGGCAAAGCAGGTCCTCCAGAAACTCGACGCGGAGCCGGCATCGATCGGCACGCTGAAGGGCAAGACCGGCATTCTGGCGCGTAAGGCAGAGCGGGAGGAGCGTCGCATTGCGGAGATCAATGTCCCGGCCTTGAAGCGTGATCTTGAGCAATATCTTCGGATGCGAATGACCGCCACAATGCGGCGCCAGGCGGACGAGCAGGCCCTGCGTCAGCGGGTCTCGATCGACATTCCAGCGCTGTCGCCGGCAGCGCGTGTTGTGCTGGAGCGGGTTCGTGACGCCATCGACCGCAACGATCTGCCGGCGGCGATGGCCTATGCGCTCAGTAATCGTGAGACCAAGCTTGAAATCGACGGATTCAACAAAGCCGTCACCGAGCGGTTCGGAGAACGAACGCTGTTGAGCAACGCGGCGCGCGAGCCTTCCGGCGCGCTATACGAAAAACTCTCCGAGGGTATGAATCCGGAGCAGAAGGAGCATCTAAAACAAGCCTGGCCGGTGATGCAGACAGCGCAACAGCTCGCCGCCCATGAGCGCACCGTCCAGCCGCTTAGGCAAGCCGAGGAACAGCGTCTATCCCAGCGCCAGACGCCGGTGCTGAAGCAATGAGGCAGAGGGGAATTCTTTTATTTCTGGCGGGTTCGGCCGTCGTCATGTCCGCACTGGCGGCGACGGCGTTCGCAGGTGGCTATCGTCTCAACCTGACCCCCAGCGAGCCGCTCGGCCTCTGGCGCATCGAAGAGCTTCAGCGTCCGGTCTCTGTCGGCGATCTGGTGTTTTTATGCCCACCAACAACAGCCGTTTTCGAAGAGGCGCAGCGGCGCGGATACCTCCGGCGAGGGCTTTGCACCGGTGGACTTGCGCCGCTGATCAAGACCGTCGCAGCACTACCCGGCCAGTATATCGAAATCTCTTATCACGTGCTCATCGATGGTCGCCTGGTTCCCGCATCGTCTGTGTGGCGCACGGACGGCGAGGGCAGGGCGATCAACCCCGATCCCGGCGGTGTCGTGCCGCCGCACCATCTGTTTCTTCACTCACCGTTTGCGAGTTCTTATGACAGCAGATATTTTGGCCCGGTTCCGGATTCCGGTCTTCTTGGCCTGGCGTGGCCGGTGCTTACCTTCGATCCCTGATCGGAGTGGCAACCATGTGCCTCATCGCTGGAGATCCATCCTCCTGATCATCGCGTCCATTGCCTGTGGGTGGATCGGCTGGAGTGGCGAGGTGCTTTTTCTCCCGATCGCCGTGGTCTTTCCCTTGCTCTGGGCGAAGGCACCGTCACGCACGGTTGCGGCGCTTGTGGCGGCCGGGTATTTCCTAGCGGCCTCCCGAGGGTTGCCGCAGGGTGTGGCGAACTTCTATGCCGCCAGTCTTTGGCCCGGTCTGGCGCTTTGGGTGATGGCTTCCTTATCCTTCGTCATCGTCCATGCCGTGTTATGGACGAAACCTTGTGGAGACACCTCCGGAAAGAGAGCGCAGGACACGGGGACAGCGTTGCGCTATCTCCTCGCCATGGCGCTCACAGGGCTGCCGCCGTTTGGCATCACGGGCTGGGCCCATCCTCTGACGGCTGCCGGCGTATTGTTTTCCGGCTTGGGCTGGTGGGGTTTGGGCGCGACCTCAATCCTGTTGGTTCTTTTGACCGGCCGGAAATGGCAGCTTGCGGTGGGAGTCCTTGTGGGCCTTCACGTCTGGTCTGCCACAAACTGGACGCCCCCGAAACAAACACCCGGCTGGATGGCCGTCGATCTGAAACAGGGGGCAAACCTGGGGCGAGATAGCTCGCTTCAGTATCACCGAGAGCTAATCGCGTCTGTGCGCAAAGCTGCGGAGGCAGGCGAGAATGTGGGTGTAGTGGTCCTGCCCGAAAGTGCGCTTGGGTTCTGGACGCCGACCGCAGCGCGTGTCTGGCAGGAAGATCTCCATGGCTCGGACATCACTGTCATCGCAGGTGCTGCCGTGATCGACTCACGGGGCTATGACAACGTGATGGTGGTGATCTCGGACCATGCTGAAGAAGTCCCATATCGTCAACGCATGCCGGTCCCGGGTTCGATGTGGCAGCCTTGGCTGCAATTGACCGGGGAGGGCGGTGACGCGCGACCCGACTTCTTCGGCAATCCGGTGGTCAAGGTGGACGGAGTGAGGGTCGCGCCACTGATTTGTTACGAGCAGCTCATTCTTTGGCCGGTCCTGCAATCGATGCTGCACGCGCCTCAAGTGATCGTTGCCGTTGGCAATGGCTGGTGGACCGAAAACACCTCGATCGTCGCTACCCAGAAGGCGACCGTTACAGCCTGGGCAAGCCTCTTCAGCCTCCCCGTCGTTATGGTCTTCAACACATAGGGAGTCCCTAGAATGTTCGATGCCGTCCTGATCCAGCAATGCGCCGATCCTTCTCTGAAGCCAGCAATCGTTGAACAGTTCATCGCCAAGGCTGGATCGCAAGATCCGCTGGCTGTCACCGTGCGCTATGGAAACAGGGTACTCCTCGTGCCGAAGCCGATAACGCCGGAAGAGGCGTTGGCTCTGATCCGTGACAACCTCGGTCGCAACACCGTTCGCGTCGGTATCACCCAATATCCGGCTGGCCTTGGCCTCCTCGAAGCCGGGGAGTTGAAGCCGGATATGGTTGAGCCCTGTAAGAATATCCGCATGGGAACGGCGCTGTTCGCCAGGGTCTTTCGCATCGTCATGAAGTGGTATGGCAATCCGACGGAGAGGGAAGTCATGCCACAGGTCATGGACGATGCAGTGCTCGCCTGGCAAACCGGATATTTCGAAGGTGAGGCGGTGTTCCGTGTAGAAGATCAGCGCCAGAAGAAAAGCGACCGGGTTCAAACCTTCGATCTAAATGAAGCGTTAGGAGGGACTGGCTCAACAAAAGATGGCGGTGGGACCGACTCAGAAGCGTCGGAAAATAATAGGGCAGAGATCAGGATTGATCTCTCTGGAATCGGACGGGTGCCATGAAAGGCGGTCGACTTCTTTAGCGGACACTGTCGAAATCGCCCTGAGAACGTCGGGAACTTTTGGCCGAGGCGTCGGCAACTGTCATTCTGTCTAGATGAGGCCCGAGCGGATCGCTAGTGCCACTAAGTGAGGCATCGTATGGATATTTAAGCGCTTTCGCGTTTCTTCAAGCTTGCTCTTCACAGAGTTGTATTTAACGCTCTCCAGGTCGGCCGCCTCTCCCATTGTCTTGCCAACCGAGATCCAGTTGATGTACGCGGCCTCCCTCGGGTCCAGCCACGGTTGCGATTGCGCATCCGGGGTATGCGGCAGTAACGACATTCGAGCGTGTAATTGTCCAACGGCCGCTGCGGCCGCAATAGGATCAATATCGCGTCCTTGTTCAATCGTGGCCTTATCTGACGCGAGCGTAAAAACAGAAGTCGATCCGTAGGCTGCTTTGACTGGAATGGTGATCCCCGAACGGATCCCAAAATCCATTGCTCGATTAAGAAACGTTCGTCCCCCGTTGGAGGCCCGCCGCATTTCTTCTTCCGCACTCCAGGTAAACGCACGTTTCAACGTTTTTGCGCGCTTAACGATCGGGTCGATCGTCTGGAATTTTTGTTGGAAATACATCGATCGCCATTCGAGGGGATAATTCGAGGAGGCTACTGCCTGACCGGGACGGATGTGAAGATAGGCATAATTGCAGAATCCAGCCTGGTGAGCGAGCTTTGTCAAAGCCTCTCTAAAAACGTTCTCGTCGCCCCGAAGGTCGGAGATATCGAAAACTTTATCCAGCCACTCTTGCATTAGTTTGTTCCGTTCAGCTGGTCAGCGACATCTGGCCACAGACTGCTCCCTGCACGCGAAGATATACAGAAACCGCGTCGTAGCGAATTGGAGATCTAACCCTAACGGTAAAGGTAATTTACAAAGGCGGTATCCACTCAACCCCCCGGCTTCAATGGTTGTCGAAATTGATTAGAGATGCGACGCTGACCTGTTAGAAACGCGAAACTTGCTCCGTCAATCAACCTTCGACCGCACCGGCCGGGCTGGTTGCAAGGGTAGGGAGGGGCGGGTGCTATTAACACCACTCCGGCTTCAGCCTTCAGAGTCGACACGACTGCTTTGCGCCAATAGCTGCCGTAGAATGTAGTTCGGTTGCCATGACTGGTTTCGACGCAATCTCTCTCGTTCGAGAGGACGTCACGATTCGAGAGCAGACCTTCGGACGGAGAGAGATCAGGCGTCGAAAGCTCCTGCACGAACAAGGACCTGCACCGCCTGTGCTGTGCTGCTGACTGCCAGGCGATGGCGAATGCGACGGAGATGATTTTCTACCGTACGCTCTGACAGCCCCAGCAACAGAGCCACATCGGCCTGCCGGCGGCCCGAAGCGATCCATCGGATGACTTCCAACTCGCGCACAGATAGCTGCATGGCAGAAGCAACTGCGGCGAAGCGAGACAGGCGCAGGCCGGCATGCAACGTTGCGGTCGCGATCAACGAGAGCGCGAGCTTTGCCTCCATGCCACTGTCTATCGTAGTGCCGCCGAAGCTCATTGCACCTATGAGGCCCGCGCGGCCAAAGATTGGTACTTGTAGTCCCTTGATGCCAGGTCCAATCGGACGCGCTACAACACGATAGGTTACCCGCTCCCCGTTCCCTCTTTTTATCCAAAAGAACGGCAGTTCTGTTTCCAGGACATGGCGATTGACTGGGCAGCGGGCCATATAGGTTTCTCGAGTAACTGGATCGCCATTTCCGAACCAGTCGCCCTCGACCCATAATATTTGCTCAACGAGCGCGTCACCAGCTGGCGGCGCGGTGTAGAGAACGAAACGGTTGTAACCCAGCGGGCGGGCAAAAGCCCGTACGGCCTGACAAACAGCCGCCATGTCATCGCTGCGCTCGATCGTAGCGACTGTTACGGTTATCTGCGCTAATGCCGACCCGCCTGTGGTCATCCCTCTGCCACTTCCGCAAGCAGAGTCTTGGCAGCCAGCTTACCGAGATTATTCGCTGCGAACGGGCTCGCCCCAGTGATCAACTTTCGATCCAGATGGGTGGACTTGTCAGGCTCAGTATTAGCGATTGTCACGCCCAACGCCTTCAGGTTCTCCCCGAAATGCCAAGTCAGATGGCCGGGCATATAGCCGATCTCAGGCGTCGTGCGGTCTGCCGCGTCGGGAAAGGCGGTGATGCTATATCCTGCGAAGGGAAATTCCTCTCCATCGACCTTGGGCGTGCAGGCAAGCAGTGCGGCCGGGCCGTGGCAGATCGAAATGATGTGGCGGTCATTATCGAGAGCCCAGCGTAGAACTGCGCCTACTTTATCGCTGAAGGGCAGGCCGGCCAGCGGCCCGTGCCCGCCGGGAATGAAGACGGCGACATAATTGCTGCCCGGACCAAGCGCTGCCACAACATTGGAAAGCTTCAATGGGTTTTGGAACTGTTCCAAATAGCCTTCGTGGAGGCCGGTAATTTCCTTATCTTCCTTTGGCATTGCCCAGAATTCAAATTTCACCGGATTGCCTGAAACGGTCGCTATATCGAATTCGAACCCTGCCTTATGCAGATGGTACATTGGTACCAGCGTTTCAATTGGGTGGTTGCCGGTAGAAAACAGCGTGCCGTTATCCATCTTAAGGTAGCGCTCGTCGGTCCCTATCACCAGGATGCGCCCAGTGCCCTTATAAGGTTTTGGATAATCGGTATCCTCAAGATCGCTTTTCGCGCTCGTAAATTGTGAGAGCGAAAACTTGGAGGGGAAGAATGCGTTGAACTCTGCCTCATCAGGTTGCGGGTCTTTACTAAGCGGAAGAATGCTCATTATTGGTCTCCTTTCTTGGGCAGAATAGAAGCCGCCTGACAGCTATGGAATGAGGGTTTTCCCTCAATGTAGGAAGCGACGCCGGGTTCCCCAACACGAGAGGATTCCCGTTTGTCGCGCTGGAGTTCACCGTTTCGAAGACTCTGTGGAGCGATGTCTGGTATGTGGGCGCGAAAGCGGGCCGAAGGAGATCATCCTTACGACCGCTTTGGGCTGAAAGCGGCCTGTCACTCGGCAGCCTCCATGCGGGCGAGCGCCTTCTGCCTTCTTGCATTCACCTCCGGATCGTTCATGAAATCCGTCCGTCGTCCTGGCTTGCGGCCGCGCTTTTGATACCCATTACTCTGGCTGCCATCCGGGATCTCAAACATGCTGTTGACCTGTCCGGTTCGGCGCGGACCACGTTTGCTTCGCTGTAAATCGCGACCTTCCTGCATTTGAGCAACAAGTGAAAGCATGTCATCCAGTCGCTTGTTCTCAACCACAGGCGACCGGTGGACGGAGCGAAGCGTGTCGAACGTCCTATAGGTCAGCGTAAAGCTCTCGTGCATGATCTCCAGGCGGCCGTCCGGATAATCGCAAACGATGAGTTTTTGACCAGCGAGCGCCATTGCCCGCTCCGTCGGATCGAGAATGAATATCACCTTGTCATAGCGTAACGTCAGGGATTGCGACAGCGTGCGGATCTCCTTGCGGCACATGGCACTGTCGAGGTTCTCATGAGCGGCGAGGGCACGGTGCATATCTTTCGGATTACGTGGTGGCTTGCCGAAACGAGCGTTGAAATCAATAATGAATTCCTGCGCGTAATCGTTGGCAGCGTCTATCGTGTCGATACCACGAAGCCGCAGCTCCTTCACTAATCGATCCTGCAGGGTCTGGTTGGCCCGTTCAACCCGGCCCTTAGCCTGTGGGGTGTTGGCGCAGATGATGTCGATGTTCAGCTCATAAAGCGCGCGTCCGAATTGCGTCAGGCCACTCGTGCGATCTTTCTGTGAGGCGTGCGTAGAGCGAAACACGCCGTGCTTGTCGCTGTAAAAAGCCAGCGGTTTACCCCATTGCTGTAAATAAGCCTTTGTCGCGTGCAGATAATCGAAAGTGTTCTCGGATCCCGCAAAGCGCAGATGTAGCAGCTTGCCGGTAGCGTCATCGATATAGACGAGAAGGGCGCATTTTGGTCCGCGGTTCTCGAACCACCAGTGATGCGATCCATCGATCTGCACCAGCTCGCCAAAGCAATCGCGCCGACCGCGTGGTTGAAAGACACGTTTCTTGCGTTCTCTCCGAGATATCCAGATGCCTGCCTCGGTCATCCACTGGCGCAGCGTTTCCTTGCCGATCGCTAGTTGGTGCCGCTCAATCAGCTTCTCACGAGCCAAGGTTGGACCGAAATCGGCATACCGTTCTCTGACCAGATCGAGAACGACGTTGCGAAGATCCTCGCTGTGACGCCGGTTGCTTGGTTGTTGGCGTTTCTTCGATACGAGCCCAGGTGTGCCATCGGTCTCATACGCTTTTAACAGCCGGTGCATCTGGCTTCGGCTGATGCCGAGGACGCCGGCGGCCTGGACGACATTCAGGCGCCGATCGTGAATCTTCTGGATGACTTCGAGGCGATGCAATTCTTTCTGCGACATGATGATCAAAAAGGACATAGCAACTCCGAACGTTCCTGACTGAAGTCAGGCTGAGCATCGTCGCATCCTTGCTCCCAACGTTGACATTGACCAGCGTCGTCGTGCGAGGAGAGTGTCGCATTTCTATCCGGCCCAACTGTCGCATTACTAAATGGGCGTGGAGAAGCTAACCCAAGTGCATCGCGCCTGTTTTGCAGGGTAGGCGATCACGCCCCATCCTGCAAATGCGCCATGAATGCCTCGGCCGGCGTCATGTATCCGAGGCATTTGCGCGGCTGATCATTGAGGTGGCGTGTGAGCTGGAGAAGGTCGCGTTGCGACACGGCCGCGAGATCTGTGGTGCCGGGCAAGTAGCGTCGAATGCGCTTGTTTGTGTTCTCGACTGTCCCTTTTTGCCACGGCGCACTTGGATCGCAAAACCAGCTCCTCGCACCAATCCCGTCTTCCAGAGCCCTGAAGCCCGCAAATTCGGTACCGCGATCAAATGTGAAGCTTTGACGCGCGAACGCCGGCAAAGGCGAAAAGGCTCTGATGATCTTGTCCATGATTGGCCCCGAGTGCCGGCTGGGGTTCTTGATAAGAACGGTGTAGCGGCTCTTGCGCTCCACAAGCGTGGTGACATTGGCATGGCCGAGCGGGCGTTCGAAGATGAGAAGGTCTCCCTCCCAATGCCCAAACCTCGATCTATCTCTAATGAAATCAGGTCTTTGGGATATCCGTTGGCTAGCGGGAAACGCGCCGTCGCGCGGCTTCCTGGAATGCATTGGACGACGCTTACGGCGGGCCTCAGCAAGATACTGATAAAGACCAAGCTCGTATTCTTCCTTGCTGTAGATAAAGCGGTAAATCGTCTCTTTGCACACGCGAATACGACTAAGCCCGTCCGATAGCAAACGTCCAGCAATCTGTTCCGGGGACCACCGAGCCTCCAACTGGTTGATGATCTGCGTGCGTAAAGCCGGATGACGCCGCAGCTTTCTCAAGCGGCATCGACGGTCTCTGGCGATGTCGTGAGCAACCGTGCTGTAGTAGCCGTCGTATTCGGGCAGTTCACGATCATGAAATGTGTTGCGCTTGATCTCGCGGTAAATGGTCGAGCGATGCCGACCAAGCTGACGGGCCATCTCGTTGACAGGCACTTTTGCCGCCACCAGCTGATGGAGGCGCCTCCGGTCGGCGAGGGTAATCTGCTTATAGCATCGAGACATGCCAAAATCTTCGAAGTGAAGCCATTGAAATTATTGGCATGTCGCACTTGGAAATAGAATGTACCCGCTACAATCGTTATGTTGCATAATATATATTATGGAACTTTATCGATAGCCTCTCTGTTTTAATAGCTTAACGAACAACCGTTGTCACGAGGAGAGAGAGAAGGCTATTCAGCCATTTTTTCCTCATCGCCTGCAACGCAGTTGGTCGTGAGCTTACACACGCCAACTCTCTAGATAGCACGAGTAGAGGTCTAATCTCGAAAAACCGTCCCCCATCGTGGCAACGATCAGCTTGACCGGCCCTGCGAGTTTAATGCCAAGCGCTGCGGGCTGGACCATGGCATTAACGTCTTCCTCAAGGACAATGCACGGGCATTGGCGGATTTGCGCATCTGGCGGACCAAGCGCCAACCTGACTTCGCGGACCGGGAAATCAACTTGTTAAAAGTCCTCGCGCCACTGCTCAAAAGCGCTCTGTCGGCCGCGCCCGACGTAACTCCCACTGCTCTTACCGATCGCGAGCGGGACATTGCCCTGCTGGTTTCGCGGGGGTTTGCTCCGACAAGGATATTGCGCGGGTTCTTAACATAGGTTTTGCAACGGTACGAACACATCTCACGCGCTGCCTCAAGAAGATGGGCTGCTCTAACAGGTCGGAACTCGCAGCCCGTGTCACTCGGCTCTCGCAATATTCAAACATTGGATTTTGGCTGAAGGACAGGCACCGGAATGTGCGCGCGATCTTGGCGTCCTTTATTGGGGCTGCGAAAACAGGCAGGGATCTCGCCTCATAGTGATTCCTGGATTGATCCGATCTTCTGAAGCTAGAGCGGATTCGTCGTAGGGTCTACCGCTGGCCCGTTGAGACTTGCCAGGACGTGCTCAACTAGATCGAAAGTTGATAGCCGGAAAGGCAAACACATCAGGAAATGGGTGCTGTCGCCGGTCGAGCTCCAAAGGCAGTAGAAGATTCGATGCGGGGAATCTGAGAAGCCGGGGTTATTTGCTCAACCCATCCAGCCAGTGTCAGAGAGCGACTGCGCCATGAAATGGAGCCCGGATCGCAATTGTTCACGCTGGATCATACCCCCAAGACATACTCTCACGTGCTCATCGGGCTTGCCCAAAACCGTGAAGGCATCCGACGGCATCAGGCCGACGTGGCGACCAGCCATTCGCCCCATCAGTTCCGCCCTGCTCGCTCCTTTTGGCAACTTTAGCCAAATATTGAAAGCTTCAGGCTCACCCTTGATGTCGAGACCCGAAAGAGTGTCAACCGCAACATTGTGGCGGAAAGCGCTTTCCGAACGGACAAAGTGGCGAATGGCGTCGGCTGTTCCGTCTTCAATCCACCGCGTTGCGAGCGCCATGCAGATCGGTGACGGCATCACAGCGCTAGCCCGCATCGCCTGGGATAGGGAATACGCAGCCTTGGCGTTAGGTGAGACCGTATAGGCGAGGCGTAGGCCTGCGCCCAGACATTTTGCCAGGCCGCCGATGTGCCAGGTAAGATCGGGAGCCAGAGTAGCAAAAGGGACAGGGGCTGCAGCCGGAATGAAGCCATACGCATCATCTTCAATCAACGGGAGCCTGTGGCGCAGCAGCACTTCGGCGATTTCCATGCGCCGGCCTCGGGGAATTGTCAACGTCGTGGGGTTCTGAACCGTGGGATTGAGATATAGCGCTTTCGGTTGGTGCAAATAAATAGCCGCATCAAGCGCATCCGGCAGAACGCCGGAAGCATCCATCGCAATTCCCACCAAGTGCAAGCCCATGCGCGCCGCTATCGCCCGCAAGCCAGGATAGGTGACCGCCTCGCATAGGACTACGTCGCCTGGTCTCGTCATTATTGACAGAAGCGCCGTCATCGTCGCATGTGCTCCTGGTGTAATCGCGATCCGTTCGAGGCTCGGTACCATTCCTCTTTTCGAAAGCCATGAAGACGCGGCGGCCTTGTCTTGCTCACCACCAGTTGTGGATTGGTAGCGGAGAAGAGAGATCAGGTTGGCTGAGACAGTCTGCAACCCATCCTGCATCCGAGCCACGAGGTCCGGATCCTGAGGCTCGGGAGGCATGTTCATTGACAAATCCTCGTCGCCGGCCCGACGTGGATCGATCCGATGCTCCTCCTTGGGTCGACCAAGGGCAAAGGTACCCCTCCCGACGTGGCTCTCCACCAGTCGACGCGAGTGCGCCTCGTTGTAGGCGCGACTGACGGTCGTGAAATCGATCCCCAGACGCTCGGCGAGCGTACGCTGTGGTGGCAGTCGGTCGCCGGCCGCGATATCGCCTCGCTTGATCGCCAGTTCGATTGCATCTGCTATTTGAAGATAACGTGGCTTGCCGTCAGGGCGGAGTTGCGGGATCCATTTCAACATACGATTTCGCGTCCGGATTACATTGTTTCTTATTGTATGGATGGTGAATCGTGGTTTCAAGCAAAAATTCGAGACAGTAATTCGCCCGGTATATCGGCAAAAAATTCGAATTTCACGCCGTATTTTTGGGCAGTCCGCATATTGAGAATGCAAAATCATAAAGGTTAGAAGAATTATTGTATGGATATTGAACTGCTTATTGATTCATTCAATTTCCTTCGTATCGTTTCCGCATCAACCCCGCTTAAGGAGATGCAGACATGCCTGAAGTAACGCAGCCGCCGCACAAGGATGGTGACTTCTTTGTCGACTACGAGTCCAAGGTTTTTGAGGACGTGAAAGCCGATCCTGGAGAAAAGGCGCTTGTTACCTTCCACACCGTGGCGTTCGAAGGCTCTATCGGGCTTGTGAACATTCTCAATGCCATCCGCCTTCAGCGAAAAGGCTATGAGACCTCGATCCTTCTTTACGGCCCGGGCGTGACACTGGGGATCCAGCGCGGCTTCCCCAAGCTCGGAGACGAGGCCTTTCCCGGTCATCTAAACTTCAACAAGAACCTCGAGCGCTTCATGAAGGAAGGCGGCAAGGTCTACGCATGTCGCTTCGCACTGCAGGCCCTCTATGGGCACGGCGAACCGGCTCTTATCCCCGGCGTCATCCCGATCCTGCCTCAGGACGTGCTGGACTGCGTGCTTCTGCACAAAAAGGCCAACGCCCTGATCATCGATACATGGACCGTCTGATTTGACCTCGGCACCCCGTTCGCAGCGGGCGGGGTGCTCCGTTCCAGGCAATGCGAAGGAGCCAGTCATGCCCAAAACAGTACGTGCCGCCGCCGTCCAGATCGCGCCCGACCTAACCTCGCGCGCCGGCACTGTCGAGCGGGTCCTGAATGCGATTGCCGAAGCGGCTGACAGAGGCGCCGAGCTGATCGTATTTCCCGAGACCTTCGTGCCCTGGTATCCCTATTTCAGCTTCGTTCTGCCGCCTGTCCAGCAGGGCCCCGAGCACCTGCGGCTATATGAAGAAGCAGTCACGGTGCCCTCGGCAGAAACACGGGCCGTCGCTGACGCGGCGCGCAAGCGCAATGCAGTCATCGTCCTTGGCGTCAATGAGCGCGACCACGGCTCGCTTTACAACACCCAGCTGATCTTCGACGCGGATGGCAGCCTGAAACTCAAGCGCCGCAAGATCACGCCCACCTATCACGAACGTATGATATGGGGACAGGGCGATGGCGCCGGTCTGAAAGTGGTCGAAACTGCCGTCGGCCGCATGGGCGCATTGGCGTGCTGGGAGCACTACAACCCCCTCGCCCGATACGCGCTGATGGCTCAGCATGAGGAAATTCACGCCTCGCACTTTCCCGGCTCTCTGGTCGGTCCGATCTTCGGCGAACAGATCGAAGTCACGATGCGCAACCACGCGCTGGAATCGGGCTGTTTTGTGGTCAATGCCACCGGCTGGCTGAGCGAGGAGCAGATCGCGTCCATTCACCCGGACCCCAGCCTGCAGAAGGGTCTTCGGGATGGCTGCATGACCTGCATCATCACCCCGGAAGGCCGCCATGTGGTACCCCCTTTGACATCGGGCGAAGGTATCCTGATCGGCGATCTGGACATGCGGCTCATTACCAAGCGCAAGCGGATGATGGACTCAGTCGGACACTATGCTCGGCCCGAACTGCTGCACCTTGTCCATGACACGACGCCCGCACGCGCACGCGAGCAGGTCGGCCTTTCAGGCGATTTTTCCGATGCGGATCAAGACAAGCTATTTGAGGAGGTTCAGGATGCGTGAGCTGCCATCGATAGATCCGGAACTCATCAACGACCTCCAGACACGAGGAATGCGGCTCGTCGATCCGCGTGCCGGCCACGAGAGCAGGCGCGGTGGCGCAGGTCCTTCCGACCATAAGGCGGTCAATTTTGGAGACACAACCGTGATGGTGCCGGTACATACCGCACCCGCATTCGACAGTCCCTATCTCGTAGAGGCGCCCGATGCCGAGGGCCGCGCGCGCATCACCAGGGAAGGATCCGAAGTCGCCCGAATTCGATTTCCCAATCGACCGCGCTTTTATGATCTAACGACGGCAGACGGCGTTCCGTACAACAAGATCGCAGTTCTTCATTCACGCGACGTCCTTGCCACGACGATTCTGCAGACCTGCATTCGTTATGAAAGCCGCAAGAAAACCTGTCAGTTCTGTTCGATTGGCCAAAGCCTTGCCGCTGGCCGGACTGTCGCGCACAAAACTCCCGCTCAACTGGCGGAGGTGGCAAAGGCGGCCGTCGAACTCGACGGCGTAAAGCATATGGTGATGACCACTGGCACTCCTGCGGGCAAGGACCGCGGTGCTGCCGGTTTGGCAGAGAGTGCGCGCGCGGTTAAGGCCGTGGTCGACCTGCCGATTCAGGTGCAATGCGAGCCTCCTGAAGACGATATCTGGCATGAGCGAATGAAGGACGCCGGTGCAGACGCATTGGGGATGCACCTTGAAGCGGTGACACCTGAAGTTCGCGACCGGATCATGCCGGGCAAGGCGAGCGTTCCGCTTGAAAAATACTTTTCCAGCTTCGAGGCCGCAGTCAAAGTGTTTGGGCGGGGCCAGGTCTCGACCTACATCCTGGCGGGTCTCGGCGATACGCGTGAAGCCATCCTGCATATGTCTACCCGACTGGTTGCAATGGGCGTCTACCCATTTGTTGTCCCGTTCGTGCCTATCTCAGGCACACCGCTCGAAAGTCACCCCGCGCCGAAATCCGATTTCATGGCCTCGATCCTCGCTCCCCTGTCGCAGATCATCATCGACGGCGGACTTAAGGCCTCGGACATCAAGGCGGGTTGCGGCAAATGCGGCGCCTGCTCGGCCCTTTCGACCTATGAGAAGCTGAGGATTCCGGCATGAGCCTTCTGGATCATACCGCTTTCATCAGCCCGGAGTTTCTGATCCGGGCGGCGTCCGAACCTTGGGAACTTCAAGGTGTATCTCGTCTCAGGCACCAGGTATTTGTAGACGAGCAGCGCATTTTCGTCGGCGATGACCGTGATGACATAGACAATATGGCTATCCCGCTTGTGGCCATCGCCACGTTGGCGGCCGAACCTGCGGAAGTGGTGGGGACTGTCAGGATCCACGAGCCCTCGCCCGGTATATGGTGGGGCTCGCGCCTTGCGGTCGCTCCCGCATATCGCAAAGTCGGAAGGTTGGGTGCGGAACTGATCCGGTTGGCGGTGAGCACCGCGAATGGCCTCGGGTGCCACGAGTTTAACGCCCATGTCCAGCTTCAGAACGTACCTCTTTTTCGCCGGCTGCATTGGGAGCTGCAAGGAGAGATTGACCTGCATGGCGTACGCCATATGCACATGCTTGCTTCACTCGACCACTATCCCCCGATATGTGACCCGGCCACCGGCTGGTCGACAAGAGCACGGAGGTCATGATGGACGTCCACGCCTTGGCTGCAGCACTTGCAGCCCACCCATCAATCCGCAGCAAGCTGGATATCGCCGGCACGACACGCGCGCTCTCGCTGTCAGCCGGAGCGCCTGGAATGCCCGGCGACGATGCCGCAGCAATTCCAGCCCCGGACGGCAGCTGGGATCTGCTGGCGGGTGAAGGTTTCATGCCGCAATTTGTGCAGGACGATCCGTGGTTCGCCGGGTGGTGCGGCGTGATGGTGAACCTTTCGGACATCGCAGCGATGGGTGGACGCCCGACCGCTCTGCTCGACACCGTGTGGGCGCCGAACGCATCATCTGCCGAGCCCCTGCTTGCCGGTCTGCGGGACGCAGCAATCGCCTACGGTGTGCCGATCGTCGGTGGGCATACGAACCTCCGTAGCAAAGATCTCAATCTTGCCGTTTCCGTGACGGGACGCGCGAAGAGGCTGATTTCCAGCTTTGCGGCCGCCCCTGGAGATGTGCTTATCGCAGCCGTCGATCATCGCGGGCATTACCGGCCGAGCTTTGACAACTGGTGCGCGGCCCTTGATGCACCTCATGAACGACTGCGTGGCGACTACGAGATCCTGCCGGAGCTTGCCGAGGCTGGTCTGGTGGATGCAGGAAAAGACATCAGCCAGGGCGGCATTGTCGGCACGACGCTTATGTTGGCCGAATCCTCCCGCTGCGGGTTCGACATCGAGCTTGCTGACATCCCGCTTCCGGCAGGTGTTGCAGTCGATCGCTGGCTGCGCAGCTTTCCGAGCTTCGGCTTTCTCCTTTCGGTCCGGCCGGAACTGGCAGACGAGGTCTGCGGCGTGTTTGCTGCCCGGGACATCAGCGCAGCTGCCATCGGTCGTGCAACGGACAGCTCCCGGATCGATCTAACGAGCGGTGGCGCCCGGGCAACTTTCTGGGATTACGCGGCAGCCCCCTATATCGCACTCGCAAAGGAGATAGCCCATGCCTGAAGTACGCTTCACCATTCGCTGGCCTGATGGGACGGAGGAGAGCTGCTACTCACCTTCGACCACCATAACGCGTCATCTCGAAGCCGGAAGCACCTATCCGATAACTGAATTTGTCGAGCGTGCCCGCACCGGTCTGAACGAAGCATCGGACCGCGTCACGGCGAAATTCGGCTTCGCCTGCTCATCCGCGCTCGACCAGCTGGCGAAGATTGAAGCGAAAGCTTCCGCTCAGCCGGCTGACGCCAAGGTCACCTGCCTCTCAATGTCATGAAAGGGTTTCTTATGACTGACGATACTGTACCGCACGTTCCAGTTCTCATCATCGGAGGCGGCCAGGCTGGTCTTTCTGTCAGTTGGTATCTGATGCAGGAAGGGATCGAGCATATCGTTCTTGAGCGCCACCGAAAGTTCGAAAGCTGGCGCAACAATCGCTGGGACAGTTTCTGTCTGGTCACACCAAACTGGCAGTGCCGGCTGCCAGGCTGGCACTACAAGGGAGCGGATCCAGATGGCTTTATGCTCAGACAAGAAATCGTAGACTATCTGGATGGCTTTGCAGAAAGCTTCAGCCCACCAATCCGCGAAGGGGTGGACGTCACGCATGTCTCGCCCCGCGACGGTGGTGGATATTGGATCGAGACCAGCTCTGGCAACTTGACTGCAGACCAGGTTGTGGTTGCGACAGGTGGGTATGACAACCCAATCGTGCCGTCCTACGCGGCAGATCTGGACGCCTCTATCCTACAGATGCACTCGCGCGATTACCGGCGTCCATCGCAACTACCAGAGGGCGGAACCTTGATTGTGGGTACAGGCCAATCTGGCGTGCAGATCATGGACGACTTTCATCTGGAAGGTCGTCCAGTGCACCTGGCAGTAGGGCCCGCGCCACGCAGCCCGCGCAAATATCGTGGACGCGACGCAACCGACTGGCTCTACGATGCAGGAACGTATGCCGTCACGATCGATAACCATCCCGATCCCATCAAAGCCTTGACCCAGACCAACCACTACATGTCCGGGCGCGACGGCGGCAAGGAGATTGATCTGCGCAAATATGCCCTCGAGGGCGTCCGGCTTTACGGATCTGTCGCGAGCGCCTTGGGCACAACGATGACGTTCCTGCCTGACCTCGAAAAGAACCTTGACGACGCTGACCGGAGCTATTTGGGTATTTGCAAGCAGATCGATGCCTGGATCGCCGCGCAGGCAATCAATGTTCCAGAGGCGCCCCCTTTCGAAAAGGTCTGGCGTCCCGCTCAAGAAATCACCGAAGTTGATCTGGCGGAGGCAGACATAACGTCGATCATTTGGGCGATCGGTTTCCGTCCGGATTATTCGTGGTTGAAGGTCGACTGCCTGGATCAGCGAGGCAAGCCGGTGTTCCGTCGCGGCGTAACGAATGCACCGGGTCTGTATTTCATTGGCCTTGGCTGGTTGAACACCTGGGGCTCGGGCCGATTTCTTGGCATCGAGGAGGACAGCCGGTATCTCGCCGAACACATTGTGGCATTCCAAAAAGACAGGCTGGCCGCATGAGAACCTCTCAGCTCGCCAGACATGAAGGAACGGAGCTTGTTGAACGCCACGTGCTTGGAATGGCGGAAATGGGCTACGGCGGCATTTCGGAGCAATGGCTCAAGCGACGCGCCGGTGATTTGCACTGGCGGCTCATCGCGCGCGCCATGGGACAGCGGGATGCTGTTTTCACTTGCTTAAAGGGCGAACCACTTTATGCGGCTTTTTGTGCGACCAGCTTGCAGCTCGTAAGACCTCATCTTCCCCGTCTGGGCGGGGAGATGACACTGGCTGCAGAACTCTTCCGCGTCGGTCACGGGCGTCTTGCGTCGCTTCTCCGCATCTATGCAGATGGTGATACTGTAGGTCGCATGATTTTGGTTTCGACCTTTGTCGCTCACGCAGAATCAGGCATCAATCGATCGGTCGTGCGCCGGAGCCCGCGAGTTCTGGCGATGCCCCCTGAGGCTCCGCTCACGGTTCGTCGAGTGGCGGAACAGGCTTCCGCCATCGCGCGTGAAATCCGCAATCACGGACTGCAATTCGCCGGCATGTCAGAAGCGCAAGCCATCCTGCCGTGCCCCGCAACAGACTTCAATGCTGCCGGACTTCTGTACTTTCCCAGCTACAGCGCTTTGGCGGATCGGGCGCTGTTCCAAGCAGGTGAAAAGAACACGCCAATGATAACCTGCCGGCACGTCGTTTATCTCGGTAATATAGAGCCAGGTGAATGGATGAATATCAACTTCCGAAATTCCCCAAGGAGCCACGTTATACTGCAACGGGGAGAAGACAGTAGGCCGTTAGCGGTAATGCGCGCCCGTTTCAATCGCGGCGACTGGAGCTTGGCGAAAGGCGTACTAGGGGACGGCCGCTCATAGTTCAAACGCTTGCAAATCCGTGGGCTGGACTTGGTATGTCTGCCCACGAGTACTTTGAATAGCCCCGAGTTTCGTAGACACCCTCGGGTTGGATTTTCTGCTGCTTCTCAAACTCGACGGGCGACTTATCCCATGGCAGGCCCTATTCGACCTTGCCAAACTCTCCGATGGCCAGCGTCTGTTGATTACCAACAGCTCGGGCGGTGTCGGTTCCCTCGCCGTTCAACTCGCGAAAACCATGGGCGCGCATGTTGCCGCCATGGGTTCTGCCCCTACCGAAGCCTGTATCCGCGGTCTCGGCGCAGACGAATTCATCGATTATAGCAGCAGCGTTTCGAGGACGTAGCGCATGATATGGACGTCGTCTTCGACACGGTCGGCGGCGAGACCTTTGATCGGGCATCCTGAACCCTCAAAAAGGGCAGCTTTGTGGTCACTGCGGTGGCTCACAGAAAAATTTAAAAGCTTTGTGGAACCGGTTCTCGACGCGAATAGGGCCGCGGCAATCCTCGATTTGCCGAGTCGGGTACGTTGGATCAGATAGATCAACTCCTCTCCGGGGCGTGAGGCGAAGTGATCCGGCTTCTTCGAAGCGGCTCGCCGTCAACGTGTATCGCCGATCTTCAACAAGCTCCCTCCATTAAATCCGAACCAGGGTTGCCTTGGTCTCCTCTATAAGCCACGTGAGCGCAGGATTTGACACCGCCTGATCGCGCCACAAGAGATTGACGTCGAAGCGCGGGCCGTCGAATGGCAGCGGATGGAATGCAATTCCGGGACGCTTGGCAAAAAAACGGGCTGCAGTCGAGGGCATTGTGGCGATCAGATCGCTGCTTTCCACAATCTCGGGCAGCACGACGAAGTGCCGCGACCGCACCACAATTTGCGGCTCTATCCTGCCGGTGATATCATCCAAACAATCTCCCGCCCCCGCCTGCCAGTGCCCGCTGCCACTCGCGATCACCGCGTGCCCTTCACGGAGGAAATCATCGATCATCAGGATGTGACCTATTCTAGGCCACGGCGTCACTAGTTGAGGCGATCCATATCCTTGTCTCGGCAAGCTTGATGGCGGCCATGTAATGATTAGCGCGTCGGTCACATCGCGTCGCGAGGCCTCGCATCTGCTTGATACGGTTGAAGAACCGTTTCACGAGATTGCGCTTACAATAGGTCCAGCGGGTGCAGCTGAATGCCTGCTTTCGATTGGCCTTTGCAGGGATAGTCGCCCAGCATTTGCTTTGCTTGGCGAAGTTTCGAATTGCGTCGGTGTCATATGCCTTGTCGGCGAGGATCGTCGCGCCAGGCCGCAGATCGCTCAACAGCTTTTCAGCCACCGGTGCGTCGGCGGCTTAGCCAGCGGTGAGCTCCAAGCGAACCGGTCTGCCATCTGCATCGACAAGGGCGTGGATCTTGGTTGTCAGGCCACCGCGTGAACGTCCCATGCAAGGATCGGCAGATCCCCCTTTTAGCGTTGGCACCATGCTGGTGAACGCGAACACAAGAGCTGTCGATCATCACGATGTCTCCATCGTAACGCTTCGAAACGGCGTCCAGAAGACGATCCCAGACGCCCGCCTTGCGCCAGCGCGAGAACCGATTGTAAAGCGTCGTGCGCGGGCCATAACGCTCCGGCACATCTCGCCAAGACGAACCAGTCCTGAAACGCCACAGGATGCCGTTGATCACTCGGCGGTCATCGACACGCTCAATTCCACGGCTATTGTTCGGCAAAAGAGGTGCAATGATAGCCCATTCTTCGTCGCTCATTTCGTGACGGCGCATCGCAATCTCTCACGGAAATTGAATCATACACCCTCAATAAGATGAACCCAATTTATGGGGACACAGCCTAGCTCTTAAAACTGTTTCAAACCATTCATCAGCCACGTCCACGTCTTATCGAAATGTGCGTCAACAGCAGCTGCGGAACCAAACTCACTACTTCCCATCATCGCAGCGCCCGTCGGTATCGCGACCGTACAGTGGATGAGATGGCCGGCAATTTCCAAAGGGTTTCCAGGACAGAGCGCGCCGTCTTCTTGAGCACTTTCGACGGCTTCGACCAACTTTGCCATTATCGGATCAGGTTGAGGCGGAATTGGACCACCCTTTTCAAAAACGACGGCCTCACTGAACGCGATACGCTTCAAAGCGATCATTTCAGGCTCCATGTTAACTCGTAAAAGTTGACCAACAAGGGATTTGAGCCGCGTCAGAGGGTCGCCAGTCACAGTCGGCATGAGTTCCAGCCTTGCGACTGCATTCTTGTGTGCATGCTCGACAACAGACTCAAACAGCGCCACCTTCGATGGGAAACGCCGGTAAACCGTATCTTTCCCCGCTCCGCACGTGGACGCCACCTGTTCCATCGAGGTTCCGGCAAAGCCTCTTTCTGAGAAAAGCTCACTCGCGGCGGCAATTATCCTCTCCCTGGCCATATCCTTCGCCGCTTTGGGCGGGCGACCAACTCTGGCAACTGCGCTTGTGCTTCCAGAAACCATCATCACCTTCTCCTTCATTTCGCATCGTATTTCGCTCTCGAACGCTCGCGCGCCAATTAACACAAAATATGACCGTCGTCGTCATATTAACTAGACAGGACGGTTCCGTTTGATTATTCAAATCTCCATTATCCGTCGGCTTTTTTCAGGGGATTGTCCGTGAAGCGCAGGAACTCCTTAACACATATTTTTCTGCTATCGTCTGTCGTATCCATCGGTCCTGCGTTTGCTCAGGAAACGGCAACACAACTCAAGCCGATTATAATCCGTGGCATGGATACAGATAGCAGTTCCAGCACTATCAATGCGAAGACCGCGCGTTCTGCAACCAAAACTTCCACACCGATTATCGAAACGCCACAGTCAGTCTCGACGATTACGCGTAAGCAGCTCGATGATCAAAGCCCGCAGACGGTCAGCGAAGCACTTCGTTACACCGCTGGCGTTCTGGCCGACCGGGATTCGAACTCCCGCTATGACTCGGTTTTTCTTCGCGGTTTTGGTGCGTTTGGTACTGCAACCAACTACGTGAATTATCTGGACGGGCTGAAGCTCCAGCGTGGCCAAGCTTTTGCAACACCCTCAATTGATCCCTTCTTGCTTGATCGCGTGGACGTGTTGAAAGGTCCATCGGCGCTTCTGTACGGCCAGGTGAGCCCTGGTGGGCTCGTCAATCAAATCAGCCGACAGCCTTCGAACACACAATCCAATGAAGTCAGGCTGGAGGTGGGCACGGATGGAAGGGTTCAAAGTGGGCTCTACTCCACCGGTTCGGTAACTTCTGACGGAGACCTCCAGTATGGAATTGGCATCATCGGGAGGTCATCTGGTACACGCTATGACGACGTTGACGAAAAACGCCTAGGCGTTGCTCCGTCACTCAAGTGGCAGCCGGACGCGGACACCTCGCTGACAATCTCCGGCTATTTTCAGCGAGATCCTGAAGGCGGATACTTCAATTCTCTATATCCCAAGTTCCTTGCCCCCTCAGCCTATTCCGGCTTCCTGAGCCGCGATCTGAATGTTGGTGATCCAAACTATGACAGCTTCGCGCGAACGCAATATGGTTTTGGGTATCAGTTCGAACACACGTTCGATGAAAACATCACATACCGCTCCAATTTCCGGTATTCAGGTATCGACACTGACATGCGCTCGCTTCAGATGAATGGACCTCTCTCAGCAGCGGGTTTGATACCCCGGTGGGCGGTGCACTCGATTGAGGACGCAAAGGGCTTCTCGCTCGATAATCAGCTTGAGTTCCGGGCAGAGGCTGCCGCTGTTCAGCACACTTTTCTGGCCGGTATCGACATTCAGCGCTTAGACAGCGGTTGGCAATATCTGCTTGGGGGCGCCGCGCCTCTCGATGTGACCAACCCACAGTATGGACAAGCGGTTGGACCATTTGCGACCGCCATCAACACCGACCAAACACTTCGCCAAACAGGAATCTATCTGCAAGACCAGATAGAGGTCGGAGGCTTGCGAGGGGTTTTCGGCGTGCGGCACGACTGGGCCAACCAGGACACTGACAATCTGCTGGCAAGATCATCCTCCGATAGATCTGATGGTGCTACGACCTATCGCGCCGGTTTGCTTTACATGTTTGATAATGGCGTTGCGCCTTACGCCAGCTATTCAACATCTTTTGAACCATCGACCACCACCAATGCTAGCGGTATTCCGTTCAAGCCAACAGAGGCCGAACAATATGAGGTTGGGATAAAGTATCAGCCCGCCGGTACGGACGCTCTGCTCACACTTTCCGCCTTCGATATTCGACAGCAGAACGTTGTCTACTTCAACGCGGCTTCCGGCTTTAATGAACAACAAGGCGAGATCCACTCGCGTGGGATCGAGTTCGAGGCGAGAGGAAACGTTACGAATAATCTTGAACTCATTGCCGCGATTTCCTTGCTCGATACGGAAGTCTCGGAATCCAGCATGCCCTCCGTAATCGGTAAGCGGCCCCAAGCCGTACCGCGGTATTATGGTTCCTTGTGGGCAAATTACACCATCGATTCCGGCGCGCTCGAGGGTTTAAGCGTTGGAAGCGGTTTACGGTTTGTCGGATCGAGCTACAGCAATGACAATAATACTGTGAAAGCCAGCGGTTACACGCTGCTTGATGCAGCTATTCGTTACGATCTCGGCGCAAAGAACCCGAGCCTTAAAGGATTGCAGGTAACACTCAATGTGACCAATCTATTGAACAAGGAATACTACTCTTCCTGCAGTTCGGAATATTACTGCCAGTATGGCAATGGCCGGACTGTGCTGGCCGGACTGAGATATAAGTGGTGATATCGTGACTTTGACACGTAGAAGCTTTTGTACGTCCACCTTGGCTGCCGGGATCGTCTCTTTTACGGGATCGGCCGAGGCACAATCATTTATAACAGTTACGGATATGGCGGGGCGCCAGGTCAGCCTCCCTGTCTCGCCGAAGAGGATCATCTTGCTTGAAGCGCATGATCTTCTGACGATGTCGCTTCTTCATCCAGATCCGGCTTCAATCGTTGCGGGCTGGGCGGCCACCGATCGTATAGACAGTCCTGCTCTTATGAATTCTCTATCGAATGGTCACCAGATAACGGTTGTCGGCAAACAGACGCCGGACAGCGTTTCGCTCGAGCAATTGATCAGTTTGGCACCAGACCTTGTGGTGACAACCGCCTTCATGAGCCCTCAGGGCGAGGCGGATCCCACTGTAAGTCGCTTGAACGACCTGAGGATACCGGTCGTTTACAGTGATATCTCAAGCAACGCGTTGACCGACGGTCAAAACACCGATCCGGTAACTTTGGTGAAGGCCTACATGCGCATGTGGGGCAAGATACTAGGCGTGCCGCAAAAAGCTGAGGCTTTTTTGTCAGTTGTCGAAGAAGGTTTGGCATCGGTTACCACACGAGTATCGAAGGCTCCACTGGTGACGGCCTATCTAGAAGTTCAGTCTACATCAGATGATTGTTGTTGGGCAGCAGGTCGAAAGGTCTGGGGTGAGCTACTCGGCTTGGCGGGAGGCCAACCTCTACCCGGAGTGAAAGCACCCTATTTTGAAAAGCTATCGCTGGAATATGTCTTGACCACCCCACATGACGTGTACATCGCCTCGGGCGGCGGTTGGGCCGCCGGCAATCGGCCTGCGATTGGACCAGATTTGGACCGGGGAGCGGCTAGAGAAAGTTTGAAAAAACTGGTCGACAGAAGGTCAGGCTTTGCTCTATTGCCGAGCGTGGCCAACAAACGTGTGTACGGGATTTGGACCGGCCTGATCTCCAACCTGCCGCTCAACGTCCTGTTCGTCGTGATCACGGCAAAATGGCTCCATCCAGAGCTGTGCTCCGACCTTGAGCCGGAAGCAATTTTGACAAAAATCAACACGGAATTTGCGGCATTCCCGATCAAGGATCCTCTCTGGGTGTCGCTCTGAAGTTTGCCGGGGACAAGTGGAAACCGGTTATCCCGAAAAGAAAAACGACACCGAAACAATAGAGAGTCTGGCTGGTTCAGAACGAACCCGAGACGGACTCTGGCAGCGTATAGATAGGTATCGCCATGTCCTCCAACACCAAGCGCCTCTTTCAAGCGCATGCCACTGTGAAGTTTGCCTCTATCGACACATATGTCGAGCCGTTTATAGAGGCTTTGGCAAGTCACGACATGATCGTGAGCAAGCGTGGAACGCTGCAAGATTTAGAAACGCCCTTTGGTAAAGCTACATTTGAGCCTTTCGAAGATGGATTTAAACTCACTGCGGAAGCTGATGATCCGAGCAGTTTGAACCGCCTGAAACACGCGCTCGTCGGTCCGATATGCTTCATCGCCTCCCGCGAAAAACTGGACATCGATTGGGTGGGAGATTATGCCGAGCCAGCTCTTCCTGATGATCTTCGCTTTTTGCATGTGGTGTCCATCACCGATATTTCGCCTACGTTCCGAAGAATCGTTTTCCATGGCGAAAACCTTGAGCGCTACGACCGTGACGACCAGCTTCACTGTCGATTGATCTTCCAACCGAGACGCATCGACAACCCTATTTGGCCTAGGCTTGATCACCGCGGCCACGTCGTATGGCCTCCGGAAGGGGCAGTACCCACGCGTGTTTACACGATAAGGGGCATCGACGTTTCGAAAGGCCAGATTATCATAGACTTCGCATTGCACGAAAACCCCGGACCGGCAACGCGCTGGGCGTTGGCCGCGCAGATTGGAGATCTGGTCGGAATTCTCGGTCCTGCGGCTAATGGACCCAAACCGGCGAGTTTCTACGTGCTGGCCGGCGATGAAACAGCCCTGCCGGGTATAGCCAGGATTTTAGAAACGTTGGATGATGACGCGACGGGTGTAGCGTTCATTGAAATTGCGGCTTCAGAGGATGAATTGCCGCTTCAAAGGCCCAAAGGCATGCGGGTAAAATGGCTTCACCGCCTCGGCGCGGCGCCTGGAACTACTCCATTGCTGCCTGAGGCAGTAAGATCAGTTGAGTGGCCTGACAAACACGATGAGACAATATTTTGGGGAGGATGCGAACACAAAACATTCGCAGAGATTTATCGGCATTTAAAGCATGAAGCTAACCTACCTAAAGACAGAATGATATTCTATTCCCACTGGAATAGGTCAATGAGTGAAGAAGAGATAATTGCGCGAGGGCCGAGCGAGTACTTGCCGGAGTGAGACCCCAGACTTCAAAGATTAATATGAGTGCTTGGGCGAAGCACCGTGGTTGAACCCTCCGAGGATACTCCACGGCATGTACTGCTATCCTTTGGATCAAACAAGAGGGATGAAGGGCTCTGGTACACACCTGTATTCGCCTGGAATGGCGCGTTTGAAAGGGTAGGAGAGATAGCAATCCATGTCTCCTGAATGGTTGCTGGTAGCCGACCAATAGAAGTCGCCGCTGTTTATGTGACGCCACAGTACTTGAAATACGCATAACCCGAGCGTGCCATATCTGAGAGGCTCACTTCATTTTCGTGCATTCGCGAAGGATTTCGCCTTGTTCCGCTTGACCGCATCTGATGCGTAAAATCTCGCTTTGAAGCTAAAATCCTTCTGGCGCTTTCCCGCCTAGTACTCTGCTTCTGGACTTATACTAAATTTCCCGACAAAAAGAAAATTCGATCTGGCTTCTGCTGTTGGGATACAAATTCGATCGGTCCTTCCGTTCGGGGTTGTAACGAAAGCGGCGATCATCCGAGAAAGGGTAGACCTCCGTCTTTACGTCCCGCCGACAACCGCAAACTGTCCGCCCGCGATCTCGATATGAAGTCTGCGGGCCGCTTGCTTTCGGTCATGGTTCTTCTTGATGCCGCCCTGGCTGAGTGTGGCCATCAGGTTTTCCTTTCGCGGTATCGACAAGGCGAGACTTCAGCTTTCTGACGCTTTCGTCCCTTAGGCCGATACGAGCGAGATAGGTTGCCACGCTGCCGTACTGGCTGTCGAGGTGATCGAGGGCGGCAGCCAAGATAGCCGGTTCAGATGCCAGCAGTTTTCCGCTATTTCGGGAAGATCGAACAGGAGCATGTGGTTGTTTTAAAAAGCAACCGCGGACGCCCGCCCTGAAGGCGCAAGCGCTTCATTGACCGTTCCCCGTGAATGATCACCACGACGACATCGCCATCGACCGGACGCAGGCTGCCGCCGTGCCCGTGGGGGCGGTGCGAAAGCGGCCGGAGTGAGGGCTAAGCGAACGGAGCAGGCGGAGGAAATCCTGCGCTCCCCAATTGACCGGATGACGATCACTTGCGCCGAGAGCGGAGCTTTCTGAGAGTGCTCTTTCAAACGAGCAACAGAAAGGAAGCTCGCATGTCGGTAGGAAAGGAGTACATCGGTCTCGACGTTCATCAGGAGACGATCGCCATAGCAATTGCGGATGATGGTGTGGACAGGGAGGTTCGCTATTTCGGCACGATTGCCAATCGGCCGGAAGCGTTACATGCCGCATTGAAGAAGATCGGGCAGGACGGCTCGGAGCTGCGCGTCTGCTATGAATCCGGGCCGTGCGGATTTGTGATCTACAGGTTCCTCGCAAAGATCGGCGTGCACTGCATGGTGATCTCGCCGTCCTCGATGGCACGTCGGCAGGGGGACAAGGTCAAGACGGATCGCCGAGACGCGCAGACACTGGCTCGCCCGTTGCGAGCTGGCGAGCTGGTTGCCGTGTGGGTGCCGGATGAGGCTCATGAGGCAGTTCGCGATGTCGTGCGAGCGCGACGGCAGGTCAAGTACGATCTCGGTTCGGCCAAATCCGCTTTGAAGAGTTTCCTTCTGCGCCACGGCCGACGGTTTACCGGCAAGGCGATCTGGGGCAAGGCTCATTGGGGATGGCTATCGGAACAGAAGTTTGCCTTTCCGCACCAGCAATTCGCTTTTGAGGAATACAAGCGGCGCATTCATGACTTGATGGACCGTTGCGACCGACTGGACGAAGTTTTGAAGGAAGCTGTTGCGGGATGGGTGTTAAGCCCTCTGGTGTATGCGCTTCAAGCGCTACGAGGCGTCAAGTTAACCGCCGCGGTGACGCTGGTGGCGGAGATTGGCGATTTACGTCGTTTCGATAGTCCGCGGCAGTTGATGGCGTGGCTCGGCCTGGTGCCGGCCGAGCACTCCAGCGGGAAGCGGATCAAGCGTGGAGAGATCACCCGCAGCGGCAATGCTGCGGCGCGGACGATGCTGATCGAGTCGGCGTGGCATTATCGTTTCCCGGCTCGTGAAGGCCGGGGCTTGATGGAGCGGCGCACGGAGATCCCGGAACATGTAAGAGCTATCGCCTGTAAGGCACAGGTTCGCCTATGCGCTAAGTTCCGAAGTCTGGCTGCTTCCGGGAAGCAGACGGTCAAGGTCGTGACGGCTGTCGCGCGTGAGCTTGCGGGATTTGTCTGGGACATCGCACGGCATACGCCAGCCATTGCAGTTGAAGCACAGCAGTAGCGCGCGTAGGGCGAAGCTGGTCGGGGTTGCGCAGCCCGGAGCGCGCGGCCTTCACGTACAAAAGGAGTGGTGAAAACGGGAACGAACGTTGGACGTGGCTGGCGTGCAGCGCGGTCTGATTGATGTAGGACAATCCTCGATTCGGCGCTGGGGCAGAATTATTCAATGCCCGTCAAATTGAAGGAGGAAGGTCCGCGACGGAAAACGGTCGTGCGGTAGCCAATCCGCGAATAGGTGCTTGATCAATCGTCGTCAGAAACAGGCGCGCGGCACACCAGCCAAGTTCCCATCTTGCAGCGGCATCAACTTTGGTGCCAGAATTACTATGAGCACTTTCAGTCGTGATCGTCATAGGAGCGCCGTAGCATTTTCCGGAGCCGGTGGAATCCAAAGGGACTAGCCTTCTTGCAGGACACCGGTTCCGTGTTACAGCTAGCGACCAAAGATATGAGGAAAAAGGGTTTGCTAGATGTCCCAAGTATGCCTCTCACTAAACTGGAAGGGCACTGTAGTACCGCGCCGAACATTTACAGCCGTGCCGTGGGGGACTTTGTCACTCTGCCTTCTCGCGTGCTCGTACTTTGCCATTTTGCCAACAAACGTTCAGGCCGGTGGCTGTCTGCCGACTGGAGAAAGTTTCGAGTACAACGCTGTATGGAGCAGCCCCCGCCCCTACAAGCGCTGGTTCCCCACTGTCAAATCCGCAAGCGTGTCAGCCACCGCCGTATTTCGGATCAGTGATCAGGAGTGCCGCGCGCGCGACATCGAGGATAGGCGTAAAGAGGCGGAAAAGGCACTTGGGGTGAAGGTTATACTGGTTCCCACTCGGCGGGATTATATGGACGTAGGTCTTGCGCCAGATCAGCGCTTAAAGCTTATGGCTGTATATCCCAGTGTTAGTACGCTGGGTGAACTGGAAAGCCAAAACACGGTTGTCTTGATCGTCAGGAGTGAAAACGATCTACGCACGCCGGATGCTGATAAGCGAAAGCAACAAGCTGAAGCCATCCTTAATCGGCCAGTCGAGGTGCGCTGGTCAGGTAGTGGATGATGCCAGGTCAATTCGGGGAGCACTGGCAGTAGTTTTTGTCGCGGTTTGGGCCATCGCTTTGCGACCGTACTCTATGCCTGCGGCACGCAGCCAACCGTCGGCCGTCTCCGTCGGCTCCGGTTACGATCGCTTTTCCAAGCGCGGAACGCTCAACGAGAACGGTATCGCGCAGCGATGCCAGCGAAGGTTAGTTGCGCTTCTTCATCAGAGTGGGTGGGTATGCCCTTGCCGCGCTGCTTGTGACCACGGCGCATAGTGAAAGGAAGTGTGGACATCAGATTGGCCTCTGAGCGATCGAAGGTCGATCAAACGCAGAAGCTGAGCGAGCAGATAGGAACGAAGAATGAAAGCGGTTGTCATCGACGGCTACGGCAACAACGACGTGGTCGCATATACCGACATCGACCGCCTGATCCCCCGGGCTGGCGAGGCTCTGATCAAAGTCTATGCGGCGGGGCTAATCCAGTAGATTGGAAAATCCGAGATGGGCTTGGGCAGCGCCTGGGCATGTCGTTCCCCATACACCTAGGAGGTGAGATAGCAGGTACCATTGAGGAGCTCGGAGATGGCGTGAGCGACTTTAAAGTTGGCGATGCGGTGTATGGCATTTTACCTACGGGGTGGTTTGCAGAATACGCTATTGCCAGTGCTGGCGACTTGGCCCGCAAGCCTTTCAATCTCGATTTCGTCCAGGCCGCAGCGCTTCCGCTTGGAGCCTTAACGGCATGGCAGGCCCTGTTCGACCTTGCCAAACTCTCCGATGGCCAGCGTCTGTTGATTACCAACAGCTCGGGCGGCGTCGGTTCCCTCGCCGTTCAACTCGCGAAAACCATAGGCGCGCATGTTACCGCCATGGGTTCTGCCCCTAACGAAGCCTATATCCGCGGTCTCGGCGCAGACGAATTCATCGATTATAGACAGCAGCGTTTCGAGGACGTAGCGCATGATATGGACGCCGTCTTCGACACGGTCGGCGGCGAGACCTTTGATCGGGCATTCTTAACCCTCAAAAGGGCGGCTTTCTGTCACTGCGGTGGCTCACAGAAAAAATCAAAAGCTTTGTGGAGCCGGTTCTCGACGCGAATAAGGCAGCGCCAATCCTCGATTTGCCGAGTCGGGTACGTTGGATCAGATGGATCAACTCCTCTCGGGGGCGTGAGGCGAAGTGATCCGGCTTCTTCAAAGCGGCTCGCCTTTGACGTCTATCGCCGATCTTCAACAATCTCCCTACATTAAATTCGAACCAGGGTTGCCTTGATCCCCTCGATAAGCCACGTGAGCGCCGGATTTGACACCACCTGATCCCGCCACAGTAGATTGACGTCGAAGCGCGGGCCGTCGAATGGCAGCGCATGAAATGCAATCCCGGGACGCCTGGCAAAAAAGCGGGCTGCAGTTGAGGGCATTGTGGCGATCAGATCGCTGCCTTCCACAATCTCCGGTAGCACGACGAAGTGCCGTGACCGCACCACAATCTGCGGTTCTATCCTGCCGATGATATCATCCGGAAGATCTCCCGTCCCCGCCTGCCAGTGCCCGCTGCCACTGGCGATCACTGCGTGTCCTTCACGGAGGAAATCATCGATCGTCAGGCTGTCGCCTATTCTAGGATGGGAACTGCTCGCGATACAGGCGTATTGCTCCTCGAAGATGGTGAGAAAGCGTATATCGGGAACCGACGGAGAAATGTTGCCGAGAACGAGATCTACCTTGTGGGAGCGAAGCCACTCGTCTGCGTTGGGAACCGTGAGTGGAACGATCTCAAGCTTGATACCGGGCGCCTCCCGCCGCAAACGGGCGACGATTGGCGGAATGAACGACATTTCGCCAAGGTCGGTCAGTGCGATCGTAAAAGTCACCTGCGAGGAGGCCGGCGAGAATTCTGGATGCGGAAAAAAGGCGTTGTCGAGCGCCTGCAAAGGCAGACGCGACTCATGATAAATCTGCGTCGCACGCGCTGTTGGTGTGACACCGTTGCGATTACGAATAAAAAGCGTGTCACCCGTCAGGTCGCGCAGTCGGGCGATACCATGGCTGACTGACGGCTGAGACAGGCTCAGCCTTTTGGCGGCGGCGCTGAAACTGCCGGTCTCTATGACGGCGATGAGAATTCTGGCGAGGTTGAGGTCATGCATCGAGCGATATCCGAGTCTGACACCCCTCATACCACGCGATCATCAGATTGAAATGCTGGGGACGGCGTGACCGCCCCCAGCATGTCGTTTTAGGCAGATGGCATCATCAGCCGACGGTTATCCTCGACAATGTATTCCGGCGTCAGATCGCGAGCGTTGCGGCACCCGATCTGGGCGAGCGTATTGTCGATTTCGGCCATCAGAAGCTTGATGACTTCGGATGCCCCCTGCTCGCCGCGTGCGGCCAGGCCGTACAGCACTGCCTTGCCCAGGAGAACCGTATTGGCACCCAGCGCAAGCGCCTTCACTATATCGGATCCGCGACGATAGCCACTGTCGACCAGTATCGGTTGGGTAATTCTGCTACGTGTCTCCGCAATGACCTGAAACGGGGCGAGCGCATCGTTCAGCTGACGGCCACCATGGTTCGACAGGATCACGCCGTCGGCACCCGCGTCGATGCATCGTACGGCATCGTCGGCGCGCAGAATGCCTTTGACCAGCAGTTCGTGCGGCCAGATCGTACGAAGCCACTTCAAGCCTTCCCAATCGAAGCTGGCGTCCATAGCGCGGCTCATGATCGCCGCCTGCTTGGTAACGTCGCTTGCGTCCTTGCTGACAAAATTTGCAAGCTGTGGCATGCCATTCATCATAAAGTCGAAGGACCACCGCGGATGCGTGATGCCATCGAGGACAACGCTCGGAGTGATCTTCATCGGCACCTTAAAGCCGCTGCGCACATCGCGTTCGCGCAATCCGTTGACTCCGACATCAGTCGTCAGAACAAGCTTGGTGTAGCCCGCATCTTTAGCCCGCTGAACGAGTTCCTCGGAGAACGCACGGTTCAGGACATAGAGCTGGAACCACTTGTCACCACCCGCACCTTCGGCCACTTCCTCGATGGTCGAGGTCGACGCACTGGAAAGTCCGAAGGGAATGCCAGCCCTTTCGGCAGCGCGCGCCAACGCGATATCGCCATTCGGCCAAAAGCATCCGTTGAGGCCGGTGGGCGCGACCATGATCGGCGCCGCCTGGGTTTTTCCGAACAACTCAATCGACAGATCTCTTTTGCTCACATCGGTCAGGCGTTTCGGCTGGAAGTTCACGCGATCGAAGATCGATCGGTTATGGGCAAGCGCCCGCTCGTCGCCCGCACCGCCTTCGAGATAGTCGAAAACCATCTTGGGCAGACGCGATTGCGCCAGCTTGCGATAGTCAGCAACATTGATGGGGTTCTGCATGGATAAAGAGCTCAAAGCGCCAGCGCCAACAGCGCCTCCAACGACGCTGCAGGCGGCACCCACGAACAAATCCCGACGAGTGATCGGCATGATGTAATCCTAGTGCTGATAGCAAACGTCGTCGTGACGCTGCTGAGATGATAAACCGGGGCTCACGCACGTACTTGCGATCTTATTAGCGCCGAGCCTTTCGGCTGCTGCCTTGGGAAGGCAATAGGCTAAATTGTCCCAAGTGGTGGGAATAAAATCAGCTTTAATGTTAGTCAAATCCGGTTACTTGATGTGTTGATATTCAAGATCCGAATATCAACACCCTGTTGCCGCTTGGTACTTCGGTAAGCCTTAACAATCACAAAGTTCTCCGCCAAGACCACGTGTCGCCGCCGGACCAAGCCTCGCTGACTATCATTATAGCCCAATTTTGAGCCCCTGTATGCGATCAGCGCTTGGCCTGCCCGGCGCTGGCCGAGGGTGCAAAGGGTAGGCCAAGTGCGGGTGATGGGTATCTTCGGCTTTAGCTTGAGAGCGGTTTTTGAAGCGCCAAGAGTCGTTTCGGTTCCTACGATTTCGCAATGTTGGGTGAGACGGTCGAGGAATGCGGTTGTCATCTCCGCATCGCCAAATACCGACGGCCATTCGCCGAAGGCAAGGTTTGTCGTGACGATGATAGAGGTTCGCTCGTAGAGCCTGCTGATCAGGTGGCATAGGAGCTGACCTCATGCCTGCGCGAACGGCAGATAGCCGAGTTCATCGAGTATGATGAAGTGGAGGCGTGTAAGGTAATCGGCCATCCGTCCTTGCTTGCCGTTGCGTGTCTCCATTTCCAGGCGGTTGACCAGGTCAACGACATTGTAGAAGCGCCCACGCGTGCCCTTACGGATGAGCGGACGCGCAATTGCAACGGCGAGATCTTACCTGTTCCAGTGCCGCCGACAAGGACGACATTGCGCTGGTCGGCGACAAAGGTGCCCGTAGCCATCTCCCGCACCAGGGATTCATTGATGGGCGTATCGGTGAAGTCAAAGTCGTCAATGTCTTTCGCCAACGGCAGTTTGGCGATGGTGAGCCGGTAACGAATGGAGCGTGCCTGCTTCTCGGCGATTTCCGACTGCAGGAGGTCACCGACAATGCGCGGTGGTTCGTATTGCCGTTCGATGCCGTCGCCCATGACCTCGTCGTAGGCGCTACGCATTCCATAAAGCTTCAGCGTGCTCATCAGTTCGAGAACCTGTGTGCGTTCCATCAACTTGCCCTTCTGAGGCTGTCATAATGGGCGCAGTCGGCGACCGGCCCATGGCTCAGTCGAAGCGCATCCGGATTTACAGGGTTGCTGCGGGAGCCGGACCGCGGTTTCGCGCCAGAATATGATGATCACCGAGGCAGAGCAGACGCCGTGATCAAGAACTTCCTGGCAGGCAGATCGGCAATCAGAAACCGCTCGACATTTCCCTTCCAGCTCTCATCCGGGCAAGGGTTGATGCTCACGTTTATAGGGAAAATCGCTCGCATCGGAGCGCAAGATTTTGCGCACCCTATTACGAGAAAAATTCAGCTCTCGGGCGGTCCTCTTCACCGACCAACCCTGAACATGGAAGGCTCGTCGGACACGGGCAATCGTATCCCCCCTCTTTAAATCCCTACTCCATCCGCTGGCAAAAGCCGGATGGTCGGATGAAATCCAAAGGGGGCAAAATTGGATAAGTATCACCCCCGGCATTGAGTCAATATTCCACGCCCAAACACAATCAGGACTTCTTCCAACAGCTGCAGGCTGAAGGGAAAGCGGACATACAGCCTCACTGAATAGGCGATGACCTGCGGTGGAAAACGGTGGTTCTTGTAGCTGATGGCCGACGTGTCCGTAGCGAGGGATTAGCCACGAACCGTTAAGACGTGACCTGACGCTGCGGATCGGTGTGATCAAGGTTGTCGTAGAACTGCTGTTCGACGATCACCTGTCTGCGATTATTGCCGTAGAGCGCCATACGTCTCTCCCGACGCTCCAAGGCGCTCTACTCTTTTAACCAACGGATCGTCCTTATCCGAAAGTGGATCCCGGCTTTCGGACCAGTGCTGCAGCCTTCCGTTGCGATGATGCGGTCGGAGTCCGTCGAACTGACCGATCATGCCAGTCTTGACGCCGAACAATCCTCAAGGGTGGCTGCCCGCAGCATTGCGAACATGCGGTGGAGCTACTCCAAGTACCGCACCGACTGGGCGAAAGCGGGTGCCTGATTGTCGAGCGATTCTTTCATTCCTCGAATAGCTCGCCGACAACCACTACGGGAACAGCGGACCGCGTGGATTCGCCAGATCCGCAAGAGCGAGCGCCGGTTGGCTCTCCTCAAAACTCCTCCCAACTGTCCTTTAAAGCAGCGTTGCCGGAAAAAACTCTACCCACCCTATGGACCAGCATTTTGGCGGGTGAATGAGTTGAGCGCTGGTCGCCATCGGCCTCAGAGGTTGACACCCTTCTTCTTGACGCGTCCTTTAACTGAAATTGCGAGATCAACTCACGCAGCTTGGTGCTTTCGGCTGCAAGCTGCGCCCCAGCTGCACTGCTTTCTTCAACCATGGCGGCGTTCTGTTGCGTCACCCGGTCCATCTGATTGACGGCCGTATTGACTTCGGCAAGCCCCACGGACTGCTCCTTAGCAGAGGTTGCAATGGCGTCCATGTGCTGATTGACCGCAACGATATAGTTCTCAATGGTCTTCAATGCTATGCCGGTGTCGCCGACGAGTTTCACTCCGTGCTGAACCTCGGTGGACGAATTCCGGATCAGGTCCTTGATCTCCTTGGCAGCCTGGGCTGACCTCTGAGCTAGCTCACGGACCTCCTGGGCAACGACCGCGAAACCTTTCCCAGCATCGCCCGCTCTTGCAGCTTCTACTCCTGCATTGAGGGCGAGAAGATTCGTCTGAAAAGCGATCTCATCGATCACACCTATGATGTTGGATACCTGGTTAGAAGAAGCCTCGATTTTTTCCATTGCCTCAACGGCATTGGCGACAACACGCCCGGATTGAGTGGCGCTTTCATTCGCTTCAGCAGCAATCCTACGGGCGTCCTCCGCGCGCTTGGAGGAATTTGTCACATTGACCGTGATCTGATCGAGTGCGGCGGCCGTTTCTTCCAGCGCTGCAGCTTGCTGCTCTGTCCGTTTAGAAAGATCATTTGCACTTGTACTGACCTCTTGGCTCCCGCTGTCGATAGTGCCTGCGGCACTTGCGACGGCAAGGAGCGTCTCCGACAACTGCGTGACAGCAGCATTGAAGTCGATGCGCAAAGTTTCAAAATCAGGAGCGAATGGTTCGATAAGCTCGAATGAGAGGTTACCATTTGCCAGATGACGAAGTCCCTCGCCAAGTCCAGAGGTGGCTTTTGCCATCTCCGCGGAGCGCAACCGGTCGGCAGTTGCAGTTCGTTCACGCTCTTCGGCGGATTGATTTCGGGCCGCAGTTGCTTCTGCTTCGAGCTTTATACGCTCGATCGCGTTTTCGCGGAAGACAGAGACCGCCGCAGCCATACCGCCGACTTCGTCCCGTCGGTCCTGGCCATCCACCGGGGCATCGTTCTCACCCTGGGCCAGCGACATCATTCGTTCCCGCAGCCTTGCAATCGGTTGAGTAATGCCGCGAGATGATACAAGGAGGGCCGCCCCCAAGCCAACAACGTAGAGGAGGCTCGTAGCGACTAGCGTGAAGAGGATGGAATTGTCTGCCCCAGTGCTCAAGTTGCGGCCATCAGACTGAATCTGCTGTATATTGGCGTTGTTCCAGTCGTATGCGTCTTTGCCCCATTTTGCGATCATCGGGTCAGTCTTCGCCAAAGTTGCGAGTGCTTCTTGATGCCGCCCCGCGGCATCAAGATCGATAGCTTGATCCGCCACGGCGAAGATGGCGTTGCCCCTTCGGCCGAATTCATCAATCTCTGCGGCTCTTTGCGGTATGAGCGCCTTGGCGAAACTTAGATTTTCACCGAACGCCTTTGTGTTGATCCTATACTCCGAAGCCGCGCTCTGCCTGGCCGTCTCATTTTGGCCGTTTGCGATAGATCTATAAGCATTATAAGACGTGGCCACCAAAGAACTGGTGGCGTTGGACATTCTGATCGCTGCTATATTGTCGGCCGTGATGAACTTGTTATATGCGTCATTCGACGATTGATATCGCTCGGCCATCATAACAACGCCTGCGATACCGACGACACAAATCGGCGCGACAACAGCTAATATCTTCGTTCGGATTGCAGCATTCTTTAAGAGTGACATTTTATCCTCGTGCCTGTGATTCCAAGCTTAGATCTTGGAAGCGGTTCTTTCAAAGTGAAGTAGCGTCTAATCGCGCAGTGGACATAAGTAAGATCGCCGTGGAGCGCTGCAAATGGATGTTATAGAGGCAGCAATTCATCCACGATGCTTCACGTCAATTTGTGCATTTAAGAGGCTGGTACATTTGTCTGATAGGGTTAATGAAATTTATGGCAGGGATGTGCCGTTATTCATGAAATTAGATCATTATGTATAGCCATATAGTAGAATTATATTCCCGCACATATATAGATTCCTCACGTATTGACCAATGACTTCAATTGTTGCTTAAGGCAATTAATTATTAATTAAAATTATCCTTACGAAACACTAAATGTTTTAGGACATTAAATCGAGGGTATACGATTTGACTTGGATCAGGTTTCTCAGCCTCGCTGACGACGAACATCCCCGCCAAGAACAATCGGAAGGGAAGCGTACCCAAAGGCAAACGAGTATGCAGACAGCGCAATCTAGTAGAGCGCGTCTGTCGCAAACTCAAAATTTCATCGTTATCGCTACCTGATACGACAAAAACCGACGAACTATCTTATATCCGAAACTGGCGACAGTAAGAATTGAATAAGCTTGGAGTGAATATACGTTCTACGTCATCGGCCCGAAAATCTAACTCGATTGTCGGAAAGCACCACGCGTCGATTCAAAAAAGGTAAAGCGTCCTTTGTGCATCCAATATGATGCACCGCGCTTTAATTGCAAACCAATGAGAGCATCGAGCTCGTTTTATCGACCGCCAGGTTGATTCTCGTGTTTCGATTTTGTAAAAAACCTCCAAGCACCTAATGGTTTCCCTGCGCAACGATGGTCGTTTGTATTTTGTAGCGAGGAAACAGCATGATCTTACGCGGGCTCTTTATCTCCGGTGTTTTCTCTGCTGGGATCCGCAGGAGCATGGAATAATGACTGACATGGAATCCTTCAAATCAACGACGATCACGCGCCGCTGGTGGAAAGAAGCTGTTGTCTATCAGGTGTATCCGCGCTCGTTCCAGGATTCAAACGGCGACGGCATCGGCGACATTCCGGGCATAACTGCGAGGCTGGATTACATCCTCGGTCTAGGCGTGAATGTCATCTGGCTCAGCCCCCATTTCGACTCTCCGAATGCCGACAACGGGTACGATATCCGTGACTATCGCGAGGTGATGCGCGAATTCGGCACCATGGCAGATTTCGATTCCCTGCTGGCCGAGACGAAAAAGCGCGGCATGCGGCTGATCATCGATCTCGTCGTCAACCATACCAGCGACGAGCATGTCTGGTTTGCCGAAAGCCGGGCCTCGAAAGACAACCCGTACCGTGATTACTACATCTGGCATCCCGGCCGGGACGGCCGCGAGCCGAACGACTGGCGCTCATTCTTTTCGGGCTCGGCGTGGACTTACGACCCGCCGACCGGCGAATACTACATGCACCTCTTCGCCGCTAAGCAGCCGGATATCAACTGGGACAATCCGGCTGTGCGCGCGGATGTTTATGACATCATGCGCTTCTGGCTGGACAAGGGCGTCGACGGATTCCGCATGGATGTCATCCCCTTCATCTCCAAGCAGGACGGCCTGCCCGACTACCCTGACCATCATCGGGTCGCGCCGCAGTTTTTCCACGGTTCGGGTCCCCGCCTGCACGACTATCTTCAGGAAATGAACCGCGAGGTATTGTCGCATTACGACGTGATGACGGTTGGCGAGGCCTTCGGTGTGACGACGGATGCAACGCCGCTTCTGGTCGACGAACGGCGCGGCGAACTGAACATGATCTTCAATTTCGACGCTGTACGCATCGGTCGTGGCGAGACCTGGCACACGAAGCCTTGGGCCCTGCCGGAACTGAAGGCGATCTATGCCGGACTGGACGCTGCGACCGACCGGCACTGCTGGGGTACGGTCTTCCTGTCCAACCACGACAATCCTCGTCTCGTCTCCCGGTTCGGTGATGATCATCCTGACTGGCGGGTGCCTTCGGCCAAGGTTCTTGCCACGCTTATCCTGACACTGAAGGGCACGCCTTTCATCTATCAGGGCGATGAATTGGGTATGACCAATTATCCCTTCGGCTCGGTCGAGGAATACGACGATATTGAGGTGCGCAACGCCTGGCAGGCTGAGGTCATGACCGGTAAGGCGGATGCAGCCGAGTTTCTCGCGGAGATGCTGAAAATTTCCCGCGACCATTCCCGCACACCGATGCAATGGGACGCCAGTTCCGACGGCGGCTTCACCCGGGGTGGAAAGCCCTGGCTATCGGTCAATCCGAACTATCGGGCGATCAATGCGGATGCGGCACTCGCCGATCCCGATTCGATCTACCATTATTACGCCGCACTTATCCGTTTCCGGCGCGAGACACCGGCGCTCATCTACGGCGATTATGACGACTTGGCGCCGGATCATCCGCACCTCTTCGTCTATACGAGAACATTGGGGTCCGAGCGCTATGTGGTCGCGCTTAACTTCTCGCGCGATGCGCAGGAACTGGTTCTTCCGACAGACGTGAGCGCCACGTCACTGGTTATCGGCCGCGCCCCGCAAGTGGACCGCATGCAGCATGATGCTGCACGGATCGAGCTGGCGGGTTGGGAAGCACGGATTTACCACTGCGCATGAAGCGCCCATCGGCAGAAAGTACGCGCCGGCAGGGTTTTGGACCAGCAAGAGATGAGGCGGGATAAGGCTGGTTTACGTATCAAGTCCGCGCGCCAGTACGGTTCAACCCTTCCATCCACTCAAGCAGAAGGAGACTGGTAACAAGCAATATCTGAATCCGAAACGGCTTTCGGAGTCATGAGGGGAGATGTTCCGGAAGCGGGAGGAAGTACATGTTGTTTGCCTCTTATGCAAAGGAACGAAATCATGCTTCTTAAGAGATTATTCGCCGCGTCTATGATGCTTGCTTTTTCAAGCGTCTCCTCTGCGAAGGCTGAGGAGACCGTAAAGCCGGGCGCGCCATGGTGGAAAAGTGCCGTCTTCTATCAGGTTTATCCGCGCTCGTTCAAGGATACCAACGGTGATGGGATCGGCGATTTCAAAGGACTGACGGAGAAGCTCGACTATCTCAAGGGGCTCGGCATAGACGCCGTCTGGATCAATCCACATTACGCGTCTCCCAACACCGATAATGGCTACGACATCAGCGACTATCGTGAGATCATGAAAGAATATGGGACGATGGAGGACTTCGATCGTCTGGTGGCCGAGCTGAAGAAACGCAGCATGCGGCTGATGGTCGATGTCGTGATCAACCATTCGAGCGACCAACACGAATGGTTCAAGAAAAGCAGGGCTTCCAAGGACAATCCCTACCGCGACTATTATTTCTGGCGTGACGGTAAAGACGGCCATGCGCCTAACAATTACGCTTCCTTTTTCGGTGGCTCGGCATGGGAGAAGGACCCCGCAACCGGGCAATATTACCTGCATTATTTCGGTCGTCAGCAGCCAGATCTGAACTGGGACACGCCTAAGCTTCGCGAGGAACTCTATGCGATGCTGCGGTTCTGGCTCGACAAGGGCGTGTCAGGCATGCGGTTCGATACGGTGGCTACCTACTCGAAGACACCGGGTTTCCCGGATCTGACACCGGAGCAGATGAAGAACTTCGCGGAGGCCTATACCCAAGGGCCGAACCTTCATCGTTACCTGCAGGAAATGCACGAGAAGGTCTTCGATCATTATGACGCGGTCACGGCCGGCGAAATCTTCGGCGCCCCGCTCGATCAAGTGCCGCTGTTCATCGACAGCCGGAGGAAAGAGCTGGATATGGCTTTCACCTTCGATCTGATCCGTTATGATCGCGCACTGGATCGTTGGCACACCGTTCCCCGTACCCTCGCGGACTTCCGTCAGACGATCGATAAGGTCGACGCCATCGCCGGCGAATATGGCTGGAACACGTTCTTCCTCGGCAACCACGATAACCCCCGTGCTGTATCGCATTTTGGCGACGACCGGCCGCAATGGCGCGAAGCCTCTGCCAAGGCTCTTGCCACCGTTACCCTTACCCAGAGGGGAACGCCGTTCATCTTCCAAGGAGATGAACTCGGAATGACCAACTACCCCTTCAAGACGCTGCAGGACTTTGATGATATCGAAGTCAAAGGCTTCTTTCAGGATTATGTCGAAACCGGAAAGGCAACTGCCGAGGAATTGCTGACCAATGTGGCGTTGACAAGCCGTGACAACGCCCGCACGCCCTTTCAATGGGATGATAGTGCTAATGCGGGATTCACGACAGGCAAGCCTTGGCTGAAGGTCAATCCAAACTATCCCGAGATCAACGCAGCGCGGGAGGTTGACGATCCTAAATCTGTCTACAGCTTTTACCGCGGTCTGATCTCAATTCGACATGAAACCCCCGCTCTTTCGACCGGGACCTATCACGACATCGATCCGAGTAATGCCGATGTTTATGCCTATACGCGCAGCCAGGATGGCGAGACCTATCTGGTCGTAGTCAACTTCAAGGAACAGCCAAGGAAGTTTACGCTTCCGAAGGGCATGCATATTGCCGAAACCCTGATTGAGAGCAGTTCGCCAGCAGCCCCAGCTGCGGGGGCTGCAAGCCTTGAGCTTCAGCCCTGGCAGTCAGGCATCTACAAGGTGAGGTAATTCTACCACCGAATTTTCATGAAACGCACTGGCCCGCCGGCATCCAACCCGGCGGGTGATCCCTGACAATTGTGAGGGATAATGTCCGGCCTTGTCGCCCAACCCCACGCGAAAAAGAAGACATTTTGCGTGGTTGCGAACATCGGCTACTGGCTTCCGCAAAACCTGGGCCGGGCCTTCCATGATGTTTTCCAGCGCAGCCTTGTGTGGAAAGAGGTTGAAGCGCTGGAACACCATTCCGACGCGGCGGCGCTGGCGCGACATTTCCGCATCGCTGATTTCGTATTGGTCGTCGCCTTCGCGGCGATAGCCCACCAGTTCTGAAGACTTGAAATGAGCCATGACGATATTGTGGCCTACTTCAACCAAGGTCGTCCAAGCAGGCGTTATACCGCTCTTCGTCGCGGCGACCACTCAATCGCATCCGATCCTCAGGGCAGTCGGCCGCGAGCGCCGTTTCGGTATGATACACATTGATGCCCACTGTGATACTGGTGGTGCCGATGACCTTACGAAGTTTCATCACCGGGCCCGTTCCGCTACGCGGTTCTCGACGGTGTTCTTGATCCCACACGCATGGTTCAGATCAGTATTCGTGGCGCTGCGGGGTTTCTTTAAGAGTTTTCGTACGAAAGCGGCAAGACTGTGTTCCATGCTGAGGATCTGAGCAAAATGGAAGCCGACGCAATCATCGAGAAGGAGCGCGAAGTGGTAGGTGATGGGGCGCCCTATCTGCCCTTCGATGTTGACAGCCTCGATCCCGCCTCTGCGCCCGGAACCGGAACGCCGGCGGTCGGCCGTCTTACAAGCCGGCAGGCATCAGACATTCTTCATGGACCAAGAGGACTGAGCTTCGTGGGCGACGATGTGGTCGAAGTGGCTCTCCAACACGACTCTACCACTATTACCGCTTATACCGGCGCTCAAATGCTATTTGAAATTCTTAGTTTGATCCGCATCAGCCCGGCTGTCGCCCCGCCCGCAGATAAACGGCCTGTCGCGACAGGGATTTAGCTTCACGATACTGACCATCGGCGGAAGCCAATGGTTTATGAGCCTACGCTGTTGTCTTGAAACGTTCGCGATACTGGCGTGGGGTCAGCGAAAATCGCCGGACAAACGCTTTGCGCATGAGTTCGTCTGAACCGAACCCAGCTTTGAATGCAACTGTTTTCATTGGAAGATCCGTCTCGAGCAACGTTGATACGGCTCGTTCGCATCTTGCAAGCTCGAGGCAATCTGCGGGGGTGACGCCCATTTCCTTCGCGAACTGACGCGAGAAACTTCTCACGCTCATCCCGGCTCTTGATGCCATATCCGGCACGGTCAAAGGTTGTTCGCAATTTGCGAGCATCCAAGTCTTTATCTCCGCCATCTGCGGCGAACTAGACATCTGACTTGTCAAAAAGGTGCTGAATTGGGACTGGCCACCAGGACGCTTCAGGTAGATTACCAGATCACGCGCAACATCCAGAGCGATGTTACGGCCAAAATCCTGTTCGACAAAGGCGAGCGCGAGATCAATCGCTGCCGTGACGCCAGCGGACGTCCAGATGCTGCCATCCTGAACAAAAATCGCGTTTGCATCGACGTTCACGTTTGGAAACCGTCGCTGAAGAAGATCAGCGACGCTCCAATGCGTTGTCGCACGGCGTTCCTTGAGCACGCCGGCTGCGGCGAGAAAAAAGCTTCCTGAGCAAAGTGCGGCGAAACGGTTCGCATCAAAAGCGCGCCTCCGGCACCAATCAATCAGTTCGGGTTCCCGAGTAAGCGCATTTTCGATATCGATCGCACCGGCAATCATCACCGTCGACAAGGGCATTGCCTCGGGGAGGCATTCCGACGCCTCCAATGATACGAATGTGTCTGAGGATATGACGCCAGCCCGTGGCGCGACGACCGAAACTTCGTATCTTCTGGGATCGCCGCAGAGGCTTAAGTGGCGATTTGCGTACGCGAATACATTGATAGGGCCCACAGCCTCCAAAGACTTGAACCCGGGATAGATCACAATGTGAACCTTGTGGTCACCTGTGGATCTCCTGGTGGTTTGATCTTCATATGCTGTAACTGTCATGATCGCATCTCACCCGCAAGTTTGGCCGAAATCGACCGGCAGGCATTCTTCGACACTCGATGCTTTCGATATAACATTACCCCTTCACTTTCAACATGTGGAGAAGACATGAAAACACGCGCAGCAATCGCATGGGAGCCGAACCGGCCCTTGGAAATAGAAGAAATCGATCTCGAGGGACCAAAGGATGGCGAGGTCCTAGTACGCATCGTCACAACGAGCTTATGCCACACCGATCTTTTTACCCTCTCCGGCAAGGATCCAGAGGGTCTGTTTCCTGCAATCCTTGGGCATGAGGGCGTCGGCATCGTCGAGGAAGTCGGCCGGGGTGTCACCTCTGTCTCAGCCGGTGACCACGTCATCCCGCTCTACATCCCTGAAGATCCAAATTGCCCATTCATCAAGTCAGGCAAGACAAACCTCTGCCAGACAATTCGCAAAACTCAAGGTCGCGGCGTCATGCCGGATGGCACATCACGTTTTTCTTATAAGGGAAAGATGATCCATCACTACATGGGCACTAGCACATTCAGCGAGTATACGGTGTTGCCAGAAATTGCGGTGGCGAAAATCTCGAAGGAAGCGCCACTGGCCAAGGCGAGTGTCATGGGGTGCGCCATTCCGACGGGGATGGGCGCGGTACGCAATACCGCCAAAGTTCAACCAGGTTCAACTGTGGCCGTATTTGGCCTAGGTGCTGTAGGCATGGCCGCCGTGCAAGGCGCAAAAATGGCCGGTGCAAGCCGGATTATCGGTATCGACACAAATCGCAACAAGTTTGCCTTGGCGAGCAGTCTCGGTGCAACTGATTGCGTTAATCCGAAGGAATTTGCCCAACCCGTTCATCAGGTCATCATCGATATGACAAACGGAGGTGTGGACTATTCCTTCGAGTGCATAGGCAACGTCAATGTCATGCGGTCGGCACTCGAATGCTGCCACAAAGGTTGGGGAGAATGCACAGTTATCGGTGTTGCAGGTGCAGGTGAGGAAATCTCCACCCGGCCGTTTCAACTCGTAACGGGACGAGTATGGCGAGGGTCGGCGTTCGGGGGCGTGCGCGGCAGGACCCAACTTCCGGGGATGGTCGACGAGTGGTTACGCGGCGACTTCGATGTCGACCCGTATATCACCCACAATATGGCGCATGAGCAAATCAACATCGCTTTCGACCTTCTGCACGCCGGAGAGTCCATCAGATCGGTCATTCACTTTCGACCGCAGGAGACAATGCTGGTCAATTCACTAGCAGGAAAGATAGTGCCAGCCTGAACGCCTTGTCGGCCCGGAGGCGATCGACGATCGTACCCGAAGGCGAAAAGCCTAAAGGGGGATCGAGTTCGGCATGGCGAAGTTTTGCCATGCCGGAATTGACCATGAGAGCTCTCGGATGCCGTGCTCCAATCTAAAATCCCCGTCGCTGGAGGCTGGCGAGTGATACCGCAAGAATAGCAATTAAAACCAGAGCAGTCGCTGGCATGAAGACTGCCCATGGCGCGCGTTCGAGATAGGGCATCCCCTCGGCCAGAACGAGACCCCATTCTGGCGATGGTGGGCGCGCGCCTAACCCAAGGAAGCCCAAGGCAGCGAGCGCCAGCGCGATGCCGGGCAGCCGCAGAGCCGCGTGCCCCAATACCGGGCCGAAGACCGACGGCATAATGTAACGAAAGACTAGTCGTAGAGGTCCAACGCCCAAAAGCGGTGCCATCTGGACATGGGGCTGAGCCTTCGCCTGTGTGACCAGTGCTGCGACGTGCGCAGCAAGAGGTGCCCAGCTTACAGCCAGAACCGCAATCATGGCGCCGCCAGCACTGGGTCCCATCAATGCTGCTACGATCAGCCCAGAAACAACCGGCGGCGTCGCCTTGGTAACTTCGATTGGGCCAGCCATCAGCCTGGGCGCTGTCCCAACAACAAGCCCAATGCACAGCGCAATTGCGGCGGTAATGAGCGCGGTGGAAATAGTAGAGAAGGCTCCGTGCGCGATGCGCGCGAGCACATCGCGTCCCATGCCATCAGCCCCGAGTGGCAAGGCAAAGCTCGGCGGCTGAAGTCGCAGATATGCCGATGTGAAGGGGTCCCGCGGCAAGCCGAAAGCGATTAAGGCAATGAGCATAATCATTATCGTCGCCGGAATGATAAAAGCGCTGCGAGATACTACCTTCTTGGTGGTTGCGACCGGCAACGCGCCACTACGCAGTGCCGGGCCGAGCAAGTATCCGCTTGTCACATTTGCAAGGCTGCCGAGCGCGACTGCTATCAAAAGCATAAGCAAGATGCCTGTTTGAAGTGCAGGGAGATCTTGCGCCGAAGCCGCCCCTATCGTCGCTCGACCAAGGCCCGGTATCGAAAATACTTGCTCAACGGCAACTGCACCGCCCGTCAGCCCAATCATCACCATGCCGACCTGGGGAAGGAGACCCGGTAGCGCGCGCCCAAGAACCGCCAGCAGAATACGTCGTCTTGAGAAGCCGGCAACGCTCCAGGTCGCGACCCAACGCTCATTAAAAGTCTCGGCCAGGGCATTCGAAAACAGCCTGCCCAGCAAGCCGCCAGCAGGAATTCCCATCGCAATCGCTGGCAGAACGGCGTCTTGCCATCCTGTCCAGCCATAAGGCGCAAACCACGGCAGCCACACGGCAAAGACGACGAGCAACAAGGTCGAGAGCAAAAACTCAGGCACGGCGGTGAAAACCGCCGCTAATGTCCCGGAGGACAGGCTGACCTCGCCACGCAAGCCTGAACGAATGACCGGCAGGCAAAGCAAGCACACAAGAGGCAGTGCAACCACGAGTGCCGCTCCTGTCAGCGTCAATGACACGCCTGCCGCGTTCAACATCCCAGGCAAAATGGGTGCGCCGGATATCCAGGATATTCCGGCGTCACCATTCATGAGGCCGCGGAACCATCCGAGGAGATAGCTGGTCGGCCCCTGATCAAGACCGAGCTGCGCGCGGATTGCGCCGAGAGCTTCCGGCGTAGCCTCCTGCTCGCCGGACCGCGCCCGTAGTATCGACATCGCCGGATCTCGACCCGTCAGCCAGGGCAGGAGCCCGACCAACACCAGCGCGGCAAAAAGCGTTAATACCCGCGAAATGGCTGGTATGAAAGGTTTCAGCGCTGCCGTCCAACCCCCGCTAAACCGGTGGGCTTTTAGTGCTGTTGGTCCCACGCTTCGGGTCATTCTGCCCCCAAGCTGGTTTTCGTGCTGACCAGTTGGCGCTCCCGCGGGTCGCGCACAGCATTAGCCACTCGGGCCACTTCTCCCTGAATAACCCTCTCATGCAGCATGGGAATAGCAGCATTTGTGGCGAGAATGGCCGCTTCAGCCTCGATAATTGCACGGTGGCGTTGCTCACCGGCCGATGCCTCCTGAGCACGACGAAGTGCGGCATCCACGCCCTGATCGCAGAGCTGGGAGAGATTGAAGCTACCCGCGCACGAAAAATCGCTGAACATATACGCGACGGGGTCGCCGGAATCGAGGACGGTTGCCCGCGAGAGAACAAAGGCGTCAAAACGGCCAGCCAGGGCATCAGCTTCAATATGGGCGTATTGTCGTACTTCCATCTTTACCGTGAAACCTGCATCGGTCAGTTGCTGCTGCAGGAGTACCGCTACTTCTGGAAGCTCGGCCCGATCGGTGAATGTGGCGAGTACGATCTCTGCCCCTGCTGCGTTGCCCCTCTGTGGGGCGTTCGCCTGCTTTCTCAACCCCGCCGCCCAAGGCAGAGCGGGCCCCAGCAGGCCACGCGCAATGTCGGCACGTCCCTCATAAACCATGCGCACGATCATATCCCGATTAATCGCTGCGGCAGCGATCCGTCTCTTGTCCGGATCGGCGAAGACCCCCGTTTTGGTGTTAAGATAAAGCGTGTTGGTACGCGGCATCGGCACTTCGTGAATAAGCTTCTGGTCGAGTAGTGCCGCCTGGGAGACGGGGATCGCCTCGACAATGTGAGCAGTGCCGGTGCGTAGCGCCGCAGCGCGCGCCGTGCCGTCCGGTACATAGTCGGCGTCAATTCCCGCGACCCTGGCTTTTTCACCCCAATAGCTGTCGAAACGATCGAGCTTGGCGCTGGTCGTACCGTTAATTTCTTTCAACACGAATGGGCCAGTTCCGGCTTCAATGGGATTGACGCGACCGTTTTCCCCATAAGCGCGCTTCGCCAGGATGGCCAGTTGCGGGCTTGAGAGGCGATTAGGTATTAGCGGATCAACGTCGCGCGAGCGGATCATAACCGCGTCATCGCCATCAGTCATTATTTCGAGCGAAACGCCGTCAAGAATGCGCGGCTTCGGGGAGGCTTTCGTGGCCGCCGTCAGCGAGGCGACGACGCGTTCCGGCGTGAGTTCAGTCCCATCGTGAAATTTCACACCTCTGCGAATGATAAAACGCCACGTATGACCATCAAGCTGCGACCATTCCGTTGCAAGAGAAGGCGTCGGCAGGCCGCCGGCGTCGAGATTGATCAAAGTTTCCGCCATGCTCCACCGGGATAGCTTGAACGCATCGTCCGAAAGGGGCGTCAATCCAGAGCGTGGCGGCTGAAGCATGGCCAGCCTTACGCGGATATTCTCACTGCCTCCTGCATCCTCCGCAAAACTTCGGCTCGCAAAACCGCTGTCACCGATCAGGACCGACCCTGCGAGCATTGCTAGAACAAGTGTGCGGTTTTTAATCATGAATTTAACTCCATCGAATTTCACGTGACGACAATTTTGGCTTAAGGGGCTTAGAGCAGTGCGACTAAGCTACGCGATATGTTGACGGTCGTGCGGCCGCTATCAACTCACGGGTGTGTGGGTGATTTGGGTTGCCAATGACCTCGGCAGTCGGACGATCTTCGATGATGCAGCCCTGGTGCATCACCATGATGCGCGTACAGATGTGTGCGAGATGCATGATGTCGTGCGAGACGACCAGCAACCCGGTCTGTCGCATTTCTGAAAGATCTAGGAGCACTGCGCTGACCTGGCGACGCACCGGCAGGTCCAAACCACTCACAGGTTCATCGGCAATAAGGAATGCCGGGCACGTGACGATCGCGCGGGCTATGGCGACGCGTTGCGCCTGGCCCCCCGATAGTTCGTTTCGCCGCCTTCTCAAGAACTCATTACTGAGCCCCACGCTTTCCAAGGCTTCCCGAACCCGCGCCTCAAGGTCACAGTCCACGCCAAGGCAGCGTAAAGGTTCCTCCACGAGCTGGCGGACAGTCATCCGTGGGTGAAGGGAAGCAGAAGGATCCTGCGGGATGTACTGTACCAACTGACGGTACCAGCTAAGCTTTTCTGCACTGGACGGTCTGACAGTTCTGCCTTTGCACATGATCGTTCCGCCGTCCGGCAAATCTATGGCGAGCAAAGATCGCAACAATGTTGTTTTGCCAGATCCTGATGCACCGATCAGGCCAACCCGCTCGCCAGGCCGAAGAACGAGATCGACGCCTTGCAAAATCGCGCGCCTTTTCGTCTTTTGCCAAAATCCGCCTGAGACGGGAACGCTCCGATTGAGCCCGCAGACTGAAAGGAAAGAGCCGTCAGAGTTCAGCATTTGGGGCGTTCCTCGGCCGGTAAGATATGAAAGGCGTCGAAGGCGCAATCGACCAGATCACAGGTGAATGGATGGTGAGGTCGGTTCAAAACTTCATCTATTGTACCCTCCTCGACTATCCGGCCGTCAGCCAGGACAATTGCTCTTTCACACACGCGGCTCGCCGCTGAAATATCATGGGTGATCAACAAAAGACCTGGGCCCTCAGATCCGCCAGTCACCCGATTCAAAACATCCAGAACCTGCGCCTGCGCCACCACATCCAACGCTGTGGTGGGCTCATCAGCAACGATGAGATCCGCGCGGCAAGCCAGAGCCAGCGCAATACATACCCTTTGTCGTTGACCTCCAGAAATTTCCGCTGCGCTGGAACGCAAGAAATCATCGGTGGGTGGTAGTCCAATCGACGCCAGAAGCTCTCGGGAAGCCTGACGTGCTGCAGCAACGGTCAAGCCGCAATGTATCCGCAACGGCTGCTCAAGCTGAGAGCCGATGGAGATGAGTGGATTGAGCGCCGAATGTGTATCCTGAAACACCATTGCAAGCCGTGTGTCCGATGTACGTTGGGGAACGCGGACGTTCAGGACTTCGCGCCCCTTTATACGCACGCTGCCGCTACATGTTGCAAGTGGCGGGGCAAGCCCGAGGATCGCCGCCGCCGTCATCGACTTGCCAGAGCCGGAGGCTCCCAAAAGGCACACCCGCTCGCCAAATGCGATCGAGAATTCAACGTCGCTGACGATCTGGCGTCCATTAATGCCAATTTTTAGCGCGCTCACATGGAGCACTGTTTCCCTTTTCACATCATCGTCTCTACCGTTCAAACCAGCGAAACGTAAAATAGGTAATGATATAACATGTCAACATCAATTTCATGTTTTCAAAGTTGCGGATCTGACGTACTCCCCGTAAGGGCGTCTCACTCTTTGCCACGACGACAGCTGGCTTGCGCTTATAATAAACGACCATCACGCTCTAGACGTAGGCCGTTCGCTTGCGCTTCCTCACCGATATTGCGCTGGAAAAACAATGTCCTGATCGATGAGAACATTAAATTTGTAGCCGGGCCGGATTTCCAGCGTCGGCTGCACGTCCATATTTTTCTGGATCGTGCGGTCGGCTACGCGCCCGAAAGTCTCAGCAAAGTTTCGTCTCGCCGCATCGGATGCCGTATCCTGCGTGGCAAGCGTTGAGCTCTCGGGCACGGCCATGTCTATGCCCGTTCCGATCAAAGCGATCATGACCGCCGAGCCAAAAGTTTTGAGGTAATGGTTGTTCACTCTGTCACTGAAGCCGCCGTAACCTTCCGCATCCGTGCCTGCCATGCCGCCGATCTGCAATGTCGAACCGTTCGGGAAGATGATATCAGACCAGACAACGAGGACCCGGCTCTGCCCGAACGAAACCTTGCTGTCATAGCGACCTAACAGTTTGGTGCCCTGCGGGATCAGCAGGCGATGGCCCGTTGCGCTGTCATAGACATTCTGGCTGACCTGGGCGGTAATACGTCCCGGAAGGTCAGAGTTGATGCCTGTTATCAATATCGCCGGAATGACCGAGCCTCGTTTCAATTCGTATAGGGACTGCTGTGGTACGACGCGGTTTGGCAAATAGCCAAGATCCTTGAGATCGGCATTGAAGAAGTCTTCCTTGGAATTCTGACCGTTCGGGTCGAGGTTCTGCCCGCCCATCCCGGCGCGCAGGGCCGCGGCGTAAAGATCGGACGCGTTGGAGCCCGTAGCGGCTGTCGTCATCACTTGAGCCGTGGCGCTTCCATCTTTTCCTGTCCGCGCGTCCAGCTTGCCACGATCGATGGCAAGCGGCGCGTCGTAGGCGGAGCCCCTCGCCTGCAAGCGGGCCATACGCTGGCGCTGCCGTTCGCGCAGAACCTGTTCCTCTTGTTCACGGGCGAGACGGGCTCGCCAAACCTCCTCAGGCTCTAGCTCCGAGCCGTGGTTTTGCTGTTCCTGCTCGGGCTGAGGGTAAAATGGATTAGCCGCCTTCCCTTCAGCCTGTTTCATCTCGACCGGCGTCGGTTGGAACGTCGGCTGCTGCAGTGGCTCGCCAATGATTCCGTCGCTGACACCTCGCTTGATCTGTTCGGCATACGTCGAAGCTTTAGGGTCCAAACCCAATCAAATTGTTGATGAGATTGGCTATCTATGATTCACTGCCTGTAGAAGCAGGAGTGTTTGACCATGGCGGGCGAATTTTGGCTTGATGACGAACAGTGGGCAGTGATTTCGCCGCTGCTTCCGACCAACCAACCCGGCGCTCATCGTACTGATGATCGCCGGGTTATCAGCGGCATCATCCACGTCTTGCGATCCGGTTGCCGCTGGCAGGATTGTCCATCCTGCTACGGGCCTTCGACAACGATCTATAATCGCTTCCATCGCTGGTCTGCAAAAGGGATATGGCGGCGACTGTTTGAGTCTCTGGTGCAAACGACCGATCGCGACATCCATATGATCGATAGCACAACCGCAAAGGCACACCGTTCTGCCGCTGGTGGAAAAGGGGGGCGGATGCCGAAGCAATTGGTCGATCGAGAGGCGGCAGATCGACAAAAGTCCATGCTGTTGTCGATGGTTGTGGCCGTCCAGTCGCGTTGCGAATAACGCCTGGGCAACGTGGTGATGCACCCATTGCCATCCCGCTCCTTGATCCCCTGCCTCCGACACGTCTGTGCGCCGCAGATACGGCTTACGACAGCGACGCCTTACGCAGCTTCCTGACAGCACGCGGCACGCAACCAGTCATCCCAAACAATCCAACCCGAAAGAGGATCAGACCGTTCGACCCGGTCGCCTACCGAAGACGGAATATAATCGAGCGGACATTCTGCCGTCTCAAGGACTGGAGACGTGTCGCGACGCGATACGACAAGCTCATGATAAACTTCGAGGCAACGTGCTACATTGCAGCGATCGTCACATGGTGGATCAATTGAGTCTGGAGCCTAGTGCCCGAAATGACGTCGGGGCCGCTATTCCTGGCGAAGTGAAGCCCTCGCGAGGCAAGCCCAATGAAAATGATGGCGAAAAATGCGACCGCCAGCACGATCACGACGATGACTGGCACGCGATTTAGCCGCTTGATGCTGGACGTAGCCTGACCGTTCTTAGCACCACCAAGCTTGAGAGACTGCACCATCATGTTTTCCCTCACCCGCGCCGCATGAGCGACAGCGCACTGATGGGAGTCGCGCCTGATGTCGTCACTGTGTAGACCCGACATAGTTCGACCGCGCTGGTCGAGACCCGTGCGAGGATCTGGCCGTCATAAGGCATGATCACATAGGCGAGCGAAATGATGGGCGCGCCACTATCCGTCTTCTGATCGGTGACAACGGCATAACCCCATCCCTTCAATGCCGCTTCAAGCGCCTGCCCGAACGGAGAACCATCCTGGTTAAGAGCAACGGTCGCTTTTCCTTGTCCGATCTGTTCCGCAAGTCGGCTGACCATATCGCCCGCGATCGCGCCCGCAGCTGGCCCGGAGACTTCCGCAGGGGCGGCGCTGATGGCTAGAGTCTCATTCTCTATCGACCGGCATCCGGGAAGAAGGAGGGCGAGAGTGACGGCGGTGACCAAGCAACGGATGAGGTTGAGACGATTTCCCACGTGACGGACGGCGTTTAACATTACCGCCCTCCCCTGCTGATCGTCACCCTTTGCTGTTTCCAGCCGACGCCCGAGACAAGGACAGCACGATCGATATTGTAGTCAACCACCATCATGTTGCTCTTCATGCGGTAGTTGACGATGCGGTTCTGGCCGCCGGAGACAACGAAAAGAACTGGTGCGTCCTGGCCGGAGATCGCCCTCGGAAACTGAATGTAGGTTTTTTGCCCATCCGAGTAGACCCGCGTCGGCCGCCAGCCTGCGTTGCCCGAGACGGAAAATGCAAAGCTTAATTGCTCGGCAGGAACCCCAGCACCGGGGACCGTGCTGGCTTCCAGCCGCGCGTTGACGTCGCCAAGTTTTGCCGAGACGTCCTCCGGGTATTCGAAGCCCACGCGTGCCATATACTGCGTAGCATGCGATTTCAGCTGGATGTGGTAGGTCCGCCGCGACGTCGTTACGACCATCGACGTGACCAGACCCGGCTCCGAAGGCTTAACGATCAGATGGATCGCCTGCCCACCGGCCGCACCCGAGGTCGCTGGCTCGACCTTCCAGCGCACCGTGTCGCCAACGAGGACGTCACGAACGACTTCGCCGCCTTGAAGCTCGATGTCGCAGACCTGCAGAGGCGAGCAGACGACGGACGGCTGTACCTCGCCATAAAGGAAGATCACCTTGCCGTCCGCGCCTTTCGTAACCAAGCCACGGTTTCCGCGCCATTGTGCCGAAATCCCCACGCCTTTCGCCTCGTTGGCTGTGACACCATCGGCGGCACGCGCGTGGGAGGTGAGGAAAACCATCAGGATCGCTGCGCTAGCAGTCAGGGCGGCCCCTATTCTGAGATGTCGTATGTTCATGTTGGGAGCCATGCCTTTCAGAGCTGTGCGGTCCAGTCGAAGTCGCGGAGATAGAGACCAATGGGATTGAGTCGGATGACGCCTTCGTCCTGCGGCGGCGTCAGTGTCACGGTGGCGATGCCGCGGAAGCGGCGCGTCGCCGTCTCCTTGCCGCGGCGATCCCGCTCGAACTCTGTCCAGTCGATTTGATAGCTTTGGTTTGACAGAGCGATGATATTGTTGACCTCAATCGCCACCGTTGCGGTCTTCGCCTTCTCGAAGGGCGAATTCGAGCGAAACCACGCATTGACCTTTTCGGTCGCGGGATCGGAGGTGCGCAGCAGCCCGTAGGTGCGATCGATATATTGCTTCTGCACGACCGCATCCGGTGTGACTGATCGGAAGTTCGACACGAAGCTGCCGAGTGTGGCGCGAACGACCCGGGGATCGGCATATTCAATCTGCTGGGGGAAGCCGGCATTGACCGAGGTGCCGAGCTTGTCGACTTCGATGATGTACGGGATGAGCTTGACCTGGGTGCTCTGGTAGAGCGCGTAGCCGAAGCCAATGACGGCCATGGTCATGCCGGCAATGCCAACTACGCACCAGGCGGCCGCCGCTTTGACGTACGAGCCATAACGCTCGTTCCACTCGTTGCGAGCGGCGATGTAGGGATTATCTGGGGCATTCTGTCCGGCCATTCTGTCAGGGTCCCGTCACTTGCTATCATTGATCGGCGGAGGCGGAGGCGGTGTACCCTTCCCGCCGGATGGTCGATCGAGCTTGGCGTTGGCAAGGCCGAGCATCGATCCCGCGTAGGCGCCAGGCGAGCCGATCGCTTTCTCTTTTGCTGCAGAGCCGACTGCGCCGGCCGCTCCGCCAATCCCGGCCCAAATGCCGCGAAGCGCCGTACTTGTCGGAGACGAACCCCCTGCCCTTGCGGCGCTGGCAGCCCCGAGTCCTCTGTTGGCCGCACCGATCGCGAGGAAGCCCGCACCGAGTGCAGTGGATGCCGCTTGTCCGCCATGACGAATTACTTCCATGCCGCCGCCGACGGACGCGCCCTGGACCACGCCCTGCAGAATAGGGGGCACATTCATGGCGATGACGAAGACGACGACCGAGATGCCGGCAATCGAGAGCGTCGTAATGAACGGTTCGGAGGTCGCGGTTGGTGCCTCCGCCAGACCGAGAAGGATGTCCGAGCCGATCTCGGCGACCATGACCAATGCCATCAGCTTCATGCCGACGGAGAATGCATAGACCAGATACTTGATTGCGAAATCCTTGGTATGGGACGACCCACCTAAGCCAAGCATGATCATGCCGGCGAGCAGGCCGACATACATCTCGACAATGACCGCGACGAAGATCGCGGCCACCAGAGAGAAGGAAACGACGACCACGACCATGGCGAAGACCGCTGCGACCGCCAGCGCATTGTCCTCCCAAAGCCCGAATTTCGCTTGTTCAGACATTTTCGTCGCCACACGAACGCCGGCGTCGAAGATGTTGGCGGGAGATACCGAGCCGCTTCCTGCGCCGATCTTGTAGAGACTGTCGATGACGGCCTTGGCGAACTCCGGCCCCCTGTCGAGGATGAAGGCGAACAGGCCGATGAACATGATGCGCTTGACGAGTTCAGCGAACCAGCTATCGAGCGAGGCGGCGTTGATTGCCAGCCAGACTGCAGCGATACCGATTTCGATACCAGCCAAAATCCAGAACAGCGATCGCGCCGCGTTCATCACCGTCGTCTCCCAGCCTTTGGCGGCGGCAACGACGGAATTCTCAAGCGTGGTCAGCACTTCTCCCTGTTGTGCCAGAGCCGGCATGGTCGCGACCATGGTGAGCGTGATCGCGATGAACATCTGTTCGAGCGTGCGGGATGAAGGAACGGCTACCATCGAGGCTTCATCTCCTGACCGCCCCTAATATCTCGCAGCGTCCCGCTGAAAAATTGTTCACGCCTCGCCTGCGCCAGATCCTTTTGCGCCTGCTCGGATCGATACCAGGTGCCCATCATCGTCATCTGCTGGGATACGAGACCCCGCAGCTTCTGAATTTGCGCAACCTGCTGGGCTGCGAGCTGGTGTCCGACTTGCAGCGCTTTCATCTGACCGTCGGCCGACTCCGACATCGAACGCAGCGACGACATCGTTCTCTCCTCGCTGGAGAATTGGCCAGCCGTCAAATTGGCGGCCTTCAGCGTACCGGCGATCGTGTCGCGATTGGTGTCGGACCAGTTCTGGTAGGTCGTCGAGAAGCCCGCCCCGTCAGGCAGGATGCTCTTCATGTCAGCAAAGCTCTGGAAGCGTGCTTTCAGGACATCATCGACATTGCCCATGGAGAAGGCCACGCCCTGGCCTTGGTTGACGATATTCTGGAGGTTCTTCAGATCGCCTTCGACCTGCCCCCAGACATGGTTCGGAAGCTGCGCAGTATTTTGCAGCATGTTCTTGTAGATGTTGAGCTGGTTCTGGATCTGCTCCGCCAGCTGGGATATCTGGGTGATCTGGTTGTTCACCTGCTCAGCGGACTTGCCGACCAGGCTGATCAGTTCGGTATTGTTGGCAAGCTGCGTCCATTCGGTCGCCTGCCCTGTAACCCCACCGGCTTGTGCATGCAGGGAGAAAGCGGACGAGAGCACGAGGACCGCGCCAAGCGCAGTGTGCAACGTCCTATCGGGTTGGCAAGAGCGTGTCGGCATGGGCGATCCCCCTTTGATGGAGCCAGTGGAGAGGCCAGTCGGCCCCGTGTTCACGGTGGAGCGCGCGGATGCGCTTGAGGTCTTCCTTTCCGGACGCTCCGACAAAAGAGAGTGCCAACGGCCCGAGCGCCATGTCGAACAGGCGCCGGCCCTCGGGCGACACGACGTAATAGTCCCGCTTTGGGATCGCGGTCGCGACGATCTCGATCTGCCGCTCGGTGAATCCGATGCGCTCGTAGAACTCACGCGTGCCCGGCTCTCTGGCCGCACCATTCGGCAGGCAGATTTTGGTCGGGCAGGACTCCTTCAGCACGTCGATGATGCCGGATCGCTCCGCGTCCGAGATCGACTGGGTAGCGAGGACCACGGCGCAATTGGCTTTTCGGAGGACCTTGAGCCATTCCCGGATCTTGTCGCGGAATACCGGGTGGCTGAGCATCAGCCAGGCCTCATCAAGGATGATCAGGCTGGGAACACCGGTCAGGCGCTTTTCTATACGGCGGAAGAGATAGGTGAGGACAGGCACGAGATTGCGCTCGCCCATGTTCATCAGTTCCTCGATTTCGAAACACTGGAACGCGCCAAGCGCCAGACCGTCCTCCTCGGCGTCGAGAAGCTGCCCCATTGGGCCGTCGACGGTGTAGTGATGCAGAGCGTCCTTGATCTCCCGCATCTGGACGCCCGAGACGAAGTCGGATAGCGAGCGGCCGCGCGACTCCGCCATCAGCCTGAGCTGTCGAGCTATAGCATTGCGATACTCCGCTGTGATCGTCACACCCTGCAGCGCCACCAGCATCTCGATCCACTCGGAGGCGAAGGCCCGGTCACCGTCGGACGAAAGCTCGGCCAGCGGGCAGAAGGAAAGTGCGCTTCCCTCCCCTTTCACCGGCGTATCACCGCCGATCTGGTAATGATCGCCGTCGGCCCCCAATGTCAGTGGCAGCATCGAGCCTCCCTTGTCGAAGGCGAAGACCTGTGCACCCGCGTATCGTCGGAACTGCGACGCGATCAGTGAGAGCAGCGTCGATTTGCCCGATCCGGTAGGGCCGAAGATCAGCGTGTGGCCGACATCGTCGACATGCAGGTTCAGCCGGAACGGTGTCGACCCGCTGGCGACCTGCATCAACGGAGGCGATCCGACCGGATAGAATGGGCATGGCGCCACGGGACTTCCTGACCACACACTGTTGAGCGGAATGAGGTCGGCGAGGTTGCGGGTGTTAATCAGTGGCTCGCGGATATTGGCATAGGAAACACCCGGCAGGCTGCCGAGAAACGCATCGGTGGCGTTGATCGTCTCGATCCGAGCACCAAAACCTTCGGCCTGGATCAGGCGGCGGACTGCCTCGCACTTCTCCTGCAGGCTTTGCTGGTCCCCATCAAAGAGAACAATGACAGGTGTGTAGTAGCCATAGGCCACGAGCTGTGACGAGGCTTCGGCGATCGCATCCTCGGTTTCCGCTACCATGAACAGCGCGTCCTGATCGAGCGAGCGGGATTGCGTCTGGAAGAGCTGATCGAAGAAAGGTCTGACTTTCTGCTGCCATTTCTTGCGTGTGCGCTCCAGCCTCGCCCTTGCCTCCTCCGCATCGAGGAACACGAAGCGGGACGACCAGCGATAGGTGAGTGGCATCAGGTCGAGGCTATTGAGAATTCCAGGCCAGCTTTCCGCCGGCAGGCCATCTATCGCCACCACGCCGAGAAACCGGTTTTCGACCAGTGGTGTGAGTCCGTGCTGTAGCTCAGTAGTCACCAGCCAGTCGAGATACATCGGAATTTCTGGCAGACGCACCGGGTGATTTTCGCCGGTGATGCAGAAGCGGATGAACTGGAAGAGCTCGTCATAACGAGCGACACGATGATCACCACGCTCTAGCGTCTCTCGTGTCATCATCCGCCGAATCGACACGACGTTGCCCAGATATTGCTCGACTTCACGTATTGAGCTGAGGAAGGTTTCGAGCGCCTTGTCGGCATAAGTGGCGGATCGGCTGCCAGCATCGGAATAGACATAGCGCATCAGTCCGGACCGCCTCGGCTCCGGTGGCCGCCAGGTCAGGATCAGAGCATGGCGGCTTTCGTAGTGCCCTATCTCCTTCTGGAAGTGCGCCCGCCGTTCCGCATCAATGGCTCGGGTCACTGGATCGGGGAAATGGCTGGCTTCCTCATTCGGATAATCGCCCGTTGGTACCCGGACAGCCTCGACCTGGATCATCCAACCTGAACCGAGTTGCGACAGGATGGCATTGATCTGTCGCGACACCTCGTTGCGCTCGGCGTCGGTCGAACTTTCGCTGTCGGGACCCGCAAAATACCATCCGGCCATCAGCGAGGCGTCCTTTAGAAGAATGACGCCGTTGTCGACCAGCCCGGCATAGGGAACGAGATCGGCAAAGGACGGTCCGGAATGGCGGAAGGATTTGAGGGCAACCATGTCGTACCCCCTCAATACCTGCGCCACGGCGACGACGTCGCGCGGTAGAAGGTCTTGTAGGAGATGTGCCTGATATAGACCCTTCGCATCAGCGGGTCGGCCTTGGCCATCATACGAAGGGCTGCGACCACGACCAGCCAGACCGCTACGCCGAACAGGGCCGCATACCAGGTGAGCACAACGAAGATCAGGATGACGGCGGCAAGCGCCGTCACCAGGACAAGTTCGCGATCGGCGCCCATCAACAGGTTAGGACGCGACAGTGCCCGATGCACCCGCGATCGGATGAGGTTGGAACCGACGTCAGCCATGAGCCCCCTCCCCCACTGATGACGGCGTTGTTGAGGGTATAGAAACAGCGGGAGCAAAACCTGCGTCAGCGTTGTGCTCGCCGATCGAGGCGCCGGTCGCACCGAACAGGGCAACGATCTGAGTGGCGCCGAGCAAAACGCCGCCGACCAGCGCGACGTAGCAAAGGCGGCGAGCAAAATCGTTGAGCTCGCCGCCGAAGATCAGCATGGCTCCGGCGATCGCGACTGCGGCAAGCGCGATGAACCCAGCGACGGGGCCGGTGATGGACTGCTGGATCTGCTGCAGCGGCGATTCCCATGGAAGACCGCCACCCCCTGACGCCGCCAATGCCGGCTGCGAGAGGCTGAAGGAGATGGCAGCAAACGTAATCGCTGCGAGAATGGGATAGGTATTACGCGACATGGCTGTCCTCGTCGATTTGGGCATAGTGCTCGGTCTGATAGCGGCTGTTGCGGTATCCCTTGATGTGGATGACCTCGCGGACCCGCCTCCCCTTCCCCGTTCGCTCGATAGAGGCGACGAGATCGACCGCCTCACCGATCACCTCCTGCATGGGCTGCTGGCTCGCTTCAGCGGTCAGCTGTTCGAGCCGGCGCAGCGCCGACATTGCGGTGTTGGAGTGGATGGTGGTGACGCCTCCCGGGTGGCCGGTGTTCCAGGCTTTCAGCAGCGTGAGCGCCGCTCCGTCGCGGACCTCGCCGACGATGATACGGTCGGGCCGCAGTCGCATGGTGCTCTTTAGCAATCGCGCCATATCGATCGTATCGCTGCTATGGAGGCAGACCGCGTTATCGGCCGCGCACTGGATCTCGGCGGTATCCTCGAGAATAACCAGCCGATCGTCGGGCGCGGCTGAAACGATCTCAGCGATGATTGCGTTGGCAAGCGTCGTCTTGCCCGAGCCAGTGCCGCCGGAAATGACAATATTCATGCGCTCAGTGATAGCGCTACGGATGGCTGATACCTGCGCCTCGGTCATCACCTTCGAAGACACGTAATCACCGAGTGGTACGAGACGAGAGGCGCGGCGTCGGATCGTGAAGGCTGGTCCAGATACGATGGGCGGAAGCAGACCCTCGAAGCGATGGCCACCGATCGGCAACTCGCCTGAGATAATTGGGCGCTTGTCATCGGCCTGCGACTGCAGTGCGTGTGCGACACTGCCGATAACGACTTCTGCCGCCGCAGGCGTCATCACGCCGGCTTCAGCGACACCGTGGCCTAGGCGCTCAATGAAGAGCCGGCCGTTTGGATTAAGCATGATCTCGACGACAGAGATATCGTCGAGCGCTTCGCATAATTGATCGCCAAGCGCGTCCTGGAGCTTACGGACGAGTCTTTCGTGGGAGCGAAGCTGGGTCATGCCGCGCTTATCTCCGAGTGTACCTCACCAGAAGCAGACCGATATTTCGACAGACGTATCCGCAAGACTGTCTTGCGAAGTCGATGCATCAGCGACAATTTATCACTGTGATGCGCGCATTGATCATGGGAAAGGATCGGCGTCGGCATGTATTTCTCCGCTTAATTTCACCTGGCGAAGAAAGAGCATCTTGAAAGCGTCCTGGCCATCTGCAGATCTGCAGTGATCAGTGTCAGCAGCCGTTTTGTACTTTTCATCCTGTTGCATCAGACGCACTTAGCAACAAGGTAGGGCGGATTGGAAAGCGCTAGCTCTTGCGGGGAAACAGGTGAATGCCAGCAAGCGTGCAGCGAACGGAGCCGCCCGCCATCTCAATTGATGGTATATTGAGGGGAAGGATCCTTACATACGCTTCGATCGCTTTTCGCTGGGCCTGGTCCAGCGATGCCGAGGCAGTCGAGGACATGGCCAAGATGGGGCCGTTGCGCCCATCGAGTTCCAGGGCGTTTCCTGCAAAGCTTTCGATTTGATCATCACGCAGTTCAATGACCTCCCGGCCTGAGGCTTGCAGGCGAACAAGTATTTCTCTCCGTCGCGTGATGTTGCGTATCATCTCTGTGCCGACCAAGGCGAAACGGGTTCCGATGCACATCACCACATTGGTGTGATAAACGGCCACTCCTTTGGCATCGCACGCATCAAAGACCATGGGTTCAAAGCCGAACTGCGTCGCAAAGCGTTCAAGCGCAACGGGATTCGTGCGATCCGAGCGGACTGCGTAGGCAACCCTCTCGATGTGATCGAGGACCATTGCACCCGTTCCTTCTAGAAACAATCCATCATGTTCCAGGCCGGAGTAGTCCACAATCTGCTGCACGCGGTATTCGGATTTCAGCATTTCGATTATATCAAAACGCCGCTCCTGTCGGCGGTTGCTTGCCCGCATGGGATAAATGGCGATTTGCCCGCCAGCATGTGTCGAGAACCAGTTGTTGGGAAAGACCGAGTCCGGCGTGGTGGTCCCCTCATCTTCAAACATATGGACGATCACACCGTGGTGGCGGAGCGTTTTGGCAGCATTGGTGATCTCGGCGAATGCCTTTTCCGCGATGCCCGAAAGATCGTTGCCCGCAGCTTGAAAGCTGTTGTCGTCCGCCGTCTGGCTGTTCACGGTAAAATTATGAGGCCGGATCATCACCACAGCCGCTGGTGTCTGCGCAGATCTCATGAGTTCAATCCGTTTTCGGGAAGTTGCTGGGGGCGCGTTGGAGAGCGAAATCCCCCTGCCCTGCCAGCTTGCAAATGGTTAGCGCTGTCTCGTACGATTTTACAAACGCAGAGACAGGAAGGAACTCGAAGCGCGAGTGGAAGTTATGCGCACCCGTGAAAAAGTTCGGTGTCGGGATGCCCCGAGCGGACAGTGCTGCTCCGTCCGTCCCGCCCCGCATTGGGACGATTTTCTGCTTTATACCGAGGACATCGAGTGCTTTGAACAAAAGGTCGGCTGCACGCGGATCGGCAGCAAGATGAGCTCCGATATTATCATATGTGTTGGAAACGAAACTTTTAACCGATCCGGTCGGATATTGTGCGGCAACACGTGTCGCCACGTCGCCAATTCGCTTTTTGCGCTTTTCAAAGCTGCCCCGGTCAAAATCACGGATCATGACTTTCAGCCGCGCTTCGCTGTCGCTGGCGCTGAGGTCCTTGAACCAGAAATACCCTTCCCTGCCAGCAGTGTGTTCAGGCGTATCTTGCCGATCGAAATGGGAAATGAAATCAATCGCCATCAAAAGGGGATTGATGAGGACACCCTTGGCCGACATTGGATGAGCGCTGACGCCCGTGAAAATGATCTCGCCAGATGCCGCGTTAAAGTTTTCCACCACGACCTCACCCTGTTCGCAGCAATCGATCGTGTAGGCGAAATCACAGGGGAACCGGGCGAGATCGAGTGCTTTCGCTCCACGCAAGCCAATTTCCTCGTCAGGCACAAAGGCAACCACGATATCGCCGACAGGCGCATCGTCCTCAAACCGAGCGAGCAGGGTCATGATCACCGTGATCGCTGCCTTGTTGTCGGCGCCAAGCACACTTGTCCCGTCACTAAAGACAATGTCCTCATCCTTCCAGGGTTCTATTTCTGGATGTTCAGCCACCCGCAGCCAGATGTTCTGTTCATCGTTAAGGCATAGATCGTCACCTTCGAAACGCTGGATCTGCGGTGTGATACGCGGAGATAGGCCAACATCGACCGTATCGAGGTGCGCAATGAAGCCAATGCGAGGCGCGCTCGGATTTGAGCCTCGTCTTACCGCGGTGACGATTGCATTATCGTCGACCAGCACATCTTCGAGACCTAGTTCCTGAAGTTCCTGTGCCAGGAGCAAGGCGAGTTTCAGTTGGCCGGGCGTCGAGGGCAGTTCCGCGACTGCTGCATTGCTTTGGCTCTCGATGCCGACATACCGCAAAAACCGTTCGAGAAGTTCGTCCCTTATTGCGGTTTCGGCACTTGGCTTCGTCTCCATAATCAGTCCTCCGCTCACAATCTCTAAAAGTTGAAGTTCTCACTCCGTCCCTCGGACACCAAGGCCTCGAGCAAGGACGCGTCGTCACTTGTTCGAATTGATCCAGGCTCAAAGCCGAAGGATGCCGACGTCATTTTTGATTTCAATCATCGTTCCCAGTTCGGCTGACTGTTCCTGGAACCGGGTAAGGATGCGCGCTGCTCTTTCGTTGGTCGCAAGATGGGGCGCGAGACGTTCCTCTAGCCGCGAATGGCTCAAACCTTCCTCGCCGCCGATGACAACCGGATGGAAATCGATCCCTGTGAGACGCCTGTCATTGTCGAAGTTGCAAATGCCGATCACACTCTCCCAAACCTCCGGTGCATGCCAGGTCGACTTTGAGGGGACGTGGAATATGAAGTTTCCGAGACTGTAGAAGATCGGTCGGCCATTATAAATCTCCAGGGGTTGAAGGACGGGCGCGCCGTGGCTCAGAAACATGGCGGCACCCGCGTCGATACAGCTGCGGGCGACGAAGCCAACCCAGTCGGGGACCGTATACCAGTCGGACGCCCAGTGATGGTGGTGCAGATAAGCCACGACCAGATAACCCTCATTGGCGGCCGATGCGATTTCCCGAAGGTTTCGCTCCATGTCAGACTGGTCGATGCGAACATTGCGACCGAAACGTCCCGCCCGTTTGAAAATTGTCCTGCCGAGCGCCAGTTCGTCAATGGGGTCAACAAAGGGCGGGTCATTCGGCTGGCTGTCATTTGACAGGTCAATGGCCGTATATCCGACCTTGTCCCGGAATACAGTCAAGTCTTCGAAGGCGCGATCGTCGACTTCAATGAGCTGCGAGAGTTTGAGCCGGTTGATGCCGGGACGCGCCGGTCGCCGGTCATCGCCGTCGGCAGCATACATGAGATCGGGCCCAGGTCCGCCATCCATCGCGACCATCGCCACATGCTTTTTGCCAACTACTCGTCTCCCCGCCTGGGCCGCCTGCCGGTGATCCCGGCCTATCCCTGCATGCAACATCCCGCGCCGCTCCACTTCGTCCAGGGTTGCCAGTATTCCTGGCGGCCCGAGGTCGAATGCATGGTTGTTTGAGAGCGCGAGTGCGCCAAAACCGGTATCCGCAAGAGCATCAAGCACCGTTGGCTGGCTGCATCCGAAAAAAGAACCTTTCAGCGGCCAGCCGCCTTGATCTCCCAGGATCGTGCTCTCGAAATTCGTAAAGGAAAGATCTGCTTTTCGAAGGATATTCTGAACCGCCTTGAATCCCGCCGCGTCGATATTTCGGATGTCGTGTTTGATGAGAGACTGGCCGGTGACGGCCACAGAAAATTGTCCTGTCATGTGTGTTTGCCTGTGCTGACCGCCCTCGGGCGTCCTGTTGACCGTCAAGCGCGAAAACAGCGCCTGTTGGGCTAGTTGCGTGGAGATGGACGGGATGTTCGACTGAGGCTCTCAGCTCGTGAACCTTCTTGGGCGGGCGTCAATCAGACTTCGCGTGTAGGGATTTTGCGATGTCGAGAACACCTCATCGCAAGAGCCGTGATCTTCTATTTTACCGTCCCTAAAGATGAACACGGACCGGCAAAGCTGTTGTACAACCGCAAGATCATGCGAGATGAACAACATCGAAAGGTTCTGGCTCCTCACGGTTTCCCTGAGCAATTCGATGATCTGGGCCTGTACCGAGACATCAAGTGCTGAAGTCGGTTCGTCGGCGACGATGATTTGCGGTCGGGCCAGAAGAGCCCTTGCGATGCAGACGCGCTGTTTCTGGCCGCCGGACAGTTGATGCGGATACCGGGCAACCAGGCTCGACGGAAGTCCGAGCTGTTCCATCATTGCGTCGAGCGCGCGCTCTTCACCGTCGTGTCTCGCACCCGTGCCAAAGCGAATGCTTTCGCGCAGGGTTTCACCGACGCGCATGGTCGGGTTCAACGAAACAGAAGGATCCTGAAAAATCATCTGCACTTTACCGATCAGGCCGCTGCGGTGTCCCGGCCGCGTCACATCGTAAGGGCGGTCCTCCAGTATCATCGTTCCTGTCGATGCCGTTTCCAGCCCCGCAATGATCCGGCCGAACGTCGTTTTTCCGCTGCCGCTTTCTCCAACTATGCCGGTGATCTCGCCACGTTCCAGAGTGAGGCTGATATCGTCCAGGGCGTATCGTGAGGATTCGCCCGCTTTGCCGATCAACGAAGACAGCCTGCTTGCAGAGAAAATCTTTCCAATGCGTTCGACCACAAGAGTTGGCGTGGAGACATCTGCTGAAGCGGGGGGAATGTCCGACTGTTCGCTACGGGCGCTTGTCTCGTCACCGTGCAGGGTGTGTAAACGTAATCGGGGAACCGCCGCCAAAAGATCGCGTGTATAGTCCTGGGCAGGATTCTCGATCACTCTGGCTGTGGCGTTTTCCTCAACGAGCTTTCCCTTCCGCATCACCAGGACACGATCGGTAACCTCAGCGACGACGCCCATGTCATGGGTGACAAGAATGATTGAAACGCCCGTGTCATCAACGAGAGTGCGCAACAGCGCCAGGATTTGCTTTTGCACAGTGGCATCCAGCGCGGAGGTCGGTTCGTCAGCGATGATGATGTCCGGCGACCCCGCCAAAACCATGGCAATCACCGCCCGCTGTCGCTGCCCGCCGGAAAACTGATGCGGGAAGTGACCGTAGCGGCGCTGCGGCTCGGGAATGCCAACTCGCTCAAGCAGTTCTAGCGAACGCAAGCGCGCGTCCCCGGCGGACAGGTCCGGGTTATGGGCCCGGACAGTCTCGGCAATTTGGGCGCCAACGCTCATCAGTGGATCGAGGGAGGCGGTGTGATCCTGAAACACTGCTGAAATCCGCCGACGCTTTCCCAATGCGTTTGGTTTCTCGAAACGATCGATGGGGAACCCATCAAGGGCAATCACTCCCGATACCTGCTCGATGTCAGGGGGAAGTAAGGCAAGTATGGCGTTTCCGATCGTTGATTTTCCGGCACCCGACTCCCCGATAATTCCCAGGATCTCCCCGCGTCCAAGTGTAAAGCTTATGTCGCTCAGGATTGTCGATGAGCCCGCGGGCGACCTATGACTGAGGCTAAGATTGGTGACGTCCAGCAGCGGCAAGGCATTGTTGTTCGTCACAGGTTTTGTTGATGCTGTCGCCAGGTTGTTCATCATGGCTTGCTCCTGGGGTCGATGCGCAGGCGAATGCCCTCGCCGGTAAAGTTGATAGCGGCGACCAAGCAGAACAGGGCGAGGCCGGGAAACAGGCTGATCCAATACTGGCCGGTCAAGAGATACTGAAATCCGTTGGCGACCATCGATCCAAGCGACGGTCTGTCCAGGGGCACCCCAAGGCCGAGAAAGGACAAAGTAGCTTCAAGTGCCACAGCATGACCCACTTCAATCGGAATGAGACTGACGGCCGGGGCAATACTATTTGGCAGCAGATGGCGGAATATCACCCTACGGGCAGGCAATCGCATCAGGCGTGCCGCGTCCATGTATGGCTTTTGCGCTTCACTAAGGGCGACCCCCCTCACCAGTCGTGCATAGGTAGCCCATTGGGCGATGACCAGCGCAAGAATGATGCGATCAACTCCCGGTCCAAGCGTGACGATGGCAATCAGCGCAATGAGGATTGTCGGAAGGCTAAGCTGCAGGTCGACAAGGCGCATGATCGCGGCGTCAACCCAGCCCCCGAAGTAGGCAGCGCTGACGCCCGCCGTCAGGCCGATCAGTGCAGCGAGGCCGGAACTGGTAAGGGACACAACGAGGCTGATGCGCAAACCATGAAGGATGGTACTGAAGATATCACGCCCGAGTCCGTCAGTACCGAGAAGGTACGTATAACCTCCACTGCCAACGGTGCCCGGAGGCGATGACGCCTCCCATCCAAAGATCTGGAGCGGATCGTAGGGGTTCTGGGACGCGATCAGTGGTGCTGCGAGCGCGGCCACAACGAAAGCGCCAAGGATAAACACCGACAGGCTGGCCGATGCATTTGAAAACGGCCGTCGTTCCGACGTTCCGGACCGCGTCCTGAGCGCTCGAAGAATAAGCGGTTTCATGATGTTCCCCTTTTTATGACGACAGCCGCACACGAGGGTCGACGATTGCGTAATAAAGATCGACGAGTGCGTTCAGCATCACAAAGCTCACTGCCGTAAAAGTGAGGCTTGCCATCACGACTGGCCGGTCCAGTAACTGGATAGAATCAATTAGGAGCTTGCCGATCCCAGGCCAGGCGAAGATGGATTCAACCACGACGGCAAATGCGAGCATCCCGCCGAATTGCAGGCCGATAATGGTGATCAGAGGCACGCTGATGTTGGGCAATGTGTGAGCAAACAGGATCCGTCTTGAAGAGAGACCTCTTGCCCTGCAAAAACGTGTAAACTCCTGCTGTTCGACCTCGATCGTGCCTGACCTTGTCAGCCGGGCAATCAGCGCGATGTTCGGAATGGCAAGCGCCAGCATCGGGAGGACCATGTGCCGCCATCCGTCCAAGGTCAGACAACTCCATTCACTTCCCGCGAGAATTGCCGTGGCACCTCTGCCGCCCGACGGGAACCAGCCCGTCAGAACCGCACCCGTCAGGATCAGCATCATGCTGAGCCAGAACGAGGGGATGCTAAGAGCAAACACGCTTCCGTTCAGGACCGTCCGGTCGAGCACCGTTCCTTTCTGTCGCCCGGCAACAAGGCCGAGGCCGATGCCAATGATCGCCGACAGAAGCATTGCGGCACATGCTAGTTCCAGCGTTGCCGGCAGTTTGCTGAGAATAAGGTCCAATGCGGGTCGATGGTAAATGTAGGACGTGCCGAAGTTGCCGCTGACGACATTTTTCAGGAACAATCCATATTGTTGCCATATCGGCAGGTCGAGCCCCAGCGCAACGGTCGCACGCCTGATATCCTCAGGCGTGGCAGTCTCAATGTTGACGACATTGAAGACGGGATTCCCCACGCTGTGGATGCCGATGAAGCCCACAAGCGACATAGCAAGGAGAAGGAGCAAAGCCTGGGAGAGCCTTGCACAAACTGTGGAAATGAGGCCCATGGGGCTTACTCCGTCGCCGCGATCGCCTGCATGGCGGTAGTCCATCCGCGCGGGTGCATCACGAAAGATCCGACTTTAGGGCCGTAACCGACGATATGGTGGAAGTGATAGAGTGGTATAATCGGCTGGTCCTTCAGCGCGAGCTCGGTTGCCTTTGCAAGTGCAGCATTCCGCTCTTCGCCCTCTTCAATGCCTTCAGCCTTTGCGAGAAGCGCATCAAAGGACGGGTTGCGATAATGCCCAAAGTTTAGTGCGCCCGAGCCTCTTTCTTTGTCCGGAGACGCAAGAAGGGCTTGAAGAATGACATCAACAGCTTCGCCAGACGTCCCGCCGTACCAGACTGCATACTCGCCAGTGGCGCGCTTGGTGTTGAACACCGAAAAAGGCGACGCCTGAGGCTGGACAGAGACGCCGATACGCGCCCAACTCTGCGCAACCGCCTGTAGGCTGTCACTATCGCCTGGGTAGCGGCCGGCGGGGCCAGCAAGAACCACATTGAAACCGTCCGGATATCCCGCGTTTGCAAGCAATGTCTTGGCCGCATCGTAATCAGGTGCTCGTGCCTTAAGATCGGGAGAGGTGCCCGGCAGCCCTTCTGGGAATACCTGCGACGCTGCTGTTCCGTATCCAGAGAGGATCTTTTCCGCGATGACACTGCGATCCGTGGCAAGCGCCAGAGCTTGTCTGACCCTTACGTCGCGAAAAGGGTTGGGGACCGGGGCTCCGGACTTGTCGGTAACGCCGGAAACCTTCTCCTTCTCGACATCGAACTGCAGGAAATTGATGCGAGCTGCACTGATGCTGGCGATTTTTGCGCCACGCTGCTTCAATGATTCGACGTCCCTTGCCGGGATTGAGTCTGCAACGTCCACATCACCGGATGACAAAGCCGCGACACGCGCTGCCGGGCTTTCCATCACCCTGAAAGTGACGGTTGGCCATGCGGGACGGCCACCCCAGTAGTCGTCGTTCCGTATTAATCGAAATGTCTCGCCGGAGCTCCAGCTGTCGAATTTGTAGGGACCGGTCCCGTTCGACGCTCTGCCGGAGTTGAGTTCCTCCGTTGTCTGAGACCCCTCCCCCGGCTTGTGCATGATGAAGACGGAAGACATCAGCAGAGGAAAATTGGGGATAGGATCATTCGTCTCGAAGGTGACCGTTAATGGGTTCGGAGCCGTCACGGATTTTATGCCTGTCACGTAGGAGCGGTATCCCCCGCTCGGTGATTGCAGAAAATGACGGATGCGATCGATGGAATAGACAACATCCTCGGCCGTAAAAGGCGATCCGTCGTGAAATCTTACGCCGTCACGCAGTTTGAATTCCCACTGCGTGTCAGAGGTCATCGACCACGAAACCGCAAGACCGGGCTTCAGCGCGAGTTTTTCATCCTGGTAAACCAGGCGCTCGTAGATATTCGACAGCAACGAGGTGTTCTCGTTGAGGTTTGCATAATGCGGGTCGAGCGTCATCAACTTGTAAGAGGTGGCGATGCGCAAGTCTGATTGGGCTTGAGCGTTTGCCGGCGTGAAAGGCGTAGTGAGAAGGGTGAATGATAAGACGGCTGCTTTTATTGCCATCGGTCGAAAAGCGGTGGCGAAATTGATCATGGAGTTCCCTTTTTTCTCGTTGGAGTTTGGACGGCCGGGCCCCCTGCTGCGGCGAGGCCGGAGCATGGCTCAGCAGTCAGAAGCGTGAATCGGAATTCCGACGGACCTCAGGGGCCGTCGGGTAAATGTAACGATGCTCGAATTTTAAAGGGGATCGGCCTTCCCCTTTTGATCGCGTGCCCTAGTTGGTTTGACAGGTGCAGTCATCTGGCGCGGCGACGGCTTGGGTTGGCCCATAATGTCCAACGAACGAGACGGATGACCCGAGCTAAAATCTGCTCTCGCGAAATTAGGCATAGTTCTGCTATTGTCGGAATCAGCCATGATCCGAGCTCCCTAACAGCTTGATTGTGGTCAGGTCGGGTATGGTGTTGACGCACCTGCCCGACCGATGAGCCGCAATTTTCCCTACAAAATGATAGAAGTCAATCAGAAAGTTTGCCTTGGATAGAAAACCTCTAATAACTAAGGAGCAGTGCCGTGGCGCACGGGCGATGCTGGGCTGGAGCCAAGGAGAACTGGCAAAAGCCGCTAGCGTTTCGAGGCAAACGGTCGCAGATTTCGAAAGAGGTGCTCACCTTCCGATCAGCAACAACATTGCGAGCCTTGTGAAAGCCTTCGAGCGCGAGGGGATTGAATTTATAGAAGAAAATGGCGGCGGAGTAGGTGTTCGCTTTAAGCGCCCGCGTTAATCGAACGACATAGCGATTGCGTACATCTTTCGAACGTCGACAGATTGCTTAGGGCGGAGCGGTCCCTATTTTGGTCCAACGCGAAGTTCTCGGGATCCCTGTTAGGAAAAGGTTTATGAGCCCCGCTCCCGCGATAGGAGGCAGCGAAGCTGCATACGGGTCTGGGATATCGTAACTGGTGATTACGGAATCCCACAGGAAGATCCTGCAGCGGTCCATTTGCTAAGAACGGATCTTTCCGGCGTCGCGCTGATTGCGACCAACTGCACCATCGTTGACCTCAGGAGCTGGGGTCTATCGGTAGATCGTACCGCTTGGGAAGTGATGTGAAGGACGCGATCGCGCGTTTAATTTTTAACTGCCATGGGTCTCCGGCAGGAAGATGAGAGCGAACTGATCACCTTCGACTTCTCGCGCCAGGGCGAGGCAGATGTATTCGGCAAAGCGCCTTGCACCCTCACCGACGGCACTGCAGCTTGTTCAGGATGGTGAAGCCATTCAATTATGCTTATCGTCGCCGATGCGTGATAAGCTCATTACGTTTGCGATGCGGCGCCAACCGCGCGCTGGGCAGTCATGTGATGCTTTGATTAATCCTCGCGGTAATGGCATCGCCATGCTGTAATCGCATGTTGGGCGATCAACGGACTGCTAGCGACGATCGATTGAGAGCGTCCAGAACCTTCAGCTTTTCAGTAAATCAGGCGTGTTGCGGACAACGTGTCGGCATCGACATTCAGTCGTTTGACCATGAGGATTTCATTAAATTCGACGCCGTCCTCAATGTATCCTTGCGGCACTTTCCCAATCTGCATGAAGCCAGCGCGGCGGTAGAACCTTATCGTCCCAGCACGGTCCTCCCTCACCCCCAACTCGATCTGTTTTATCCCCTGTTGCTCGGCAAATTGCACGACTTTGCATAGAAGCGCGCCTCCAAGGCCGGTCCCCCGAAATCCCTCGTTTACATAGACCATTTCAAGTTTTGCGCGGTGCTTCATCTTTGGCGGTTGCAGCTGCTTCAGCGCCATCAGACCAACTGGTTGTTTCTCCGCAAACGCAACAAAAATTGGAACAGTCATCCGCTTGCGCCATTCCGCATCCGGGAACCCATCCCAATCTTCGTATCGACTTGCGAAGGCGTTTGGCTCGTTTTTCAATGCGTCCAGTCGGATCTGGCGAAACAGATCCACTTCTCCATCTGAAATTTTCCGGATCTGCCATCCCGTCCCTGGCATCAAGGCTCCTCGCTTGACCACTGTTTACGACCATGCCCACGCAGGCGAGGCGGCCTTGATCCTTCGACTTGATAGATGGCCACAGATCTCTCGCCAGATCGGATCGCCGGTAAAGAAAGCAAGATTGCCTGCAGCCCTTTCCAGTGGCAACTCACCGTAGGCCGCAGCTACAGCGAGCCAATGTCCTGCCTCTTCAGTTTCCTGAAGCGGAAAAGCGTTTGCTGGCCGAAGAACACGGTGGCCCCACATGCCGCCGTGCCGCTCTTCACGCATCGCAGCCAGAAGTGCTCGGTCCTTGTCCCTATCAAGTGCGGTAGCAACGACGTATCGCATCAGCGGATGATAGATAGTCTGCCGGCTGCCTCCAAGTAGCCTGACGCCCGGCAGGATCGACGTGACCAATGCGACCATCAGCAAATTCGGAACCAGCTCGCGCTGGCGTAATGATCTTGCGAGATGCGCAGGGGTAAGCTGGACGCGGAAGCTTGACCGAGCTGAAGCAATCAGAACACCGCGATCAAGATGAAGCGGAAAGATCCGGCCGTCCGCCATTCCCCAGAAGAAGTCAGTCGTTCGCCTGATCCACCCTGCCCACGGACCCGCATTGAGTGCATCAATCGTCGCGAGCATCTTCTCCCCAGCATAACCTTCACCTGTGAAGCGCCTTGAGAGCCACGAATCCGGGTCCTCGAAGTGATCGGCGATAAGGTCTCCCACATCCGCATCGTTGAATTGGAGCAGTTGGAGTGACGACGGGAATGACTTCTGCCACAGCGCATGATTGGCGGCGATGATCGCGTCGGCAGCCGTTGCGAACGCGGCTCCGGGAAGCTGGTTTATCAGCCACGCGGCGTTCTTATTTGTGGGCGATACGGCGTTGCTTGAGAGATCGAAATGATAGGGGCCATTGCGTCCACAAAGACTCGTTGAAGACATGCGCCGTTTCGATAAACCGAAGACGTTCAGGAGTTCACCACCGACGTTGAGCCAGCCGGGGCCTTTGCCCGGTCTTTCCGTAAATTTGACCGTTGAGCAGCCGAAGTAGAGATGCCACCGACGTTTGTGGGAACTCAAACCCAGCGCGCTGAAGAGATGCGTATAAAATGCCTCAGGATCGACGATCAAGAAACAATGGGGGCCAGTTTGCAAGATCGGCATCTCTGATACCTGCCGGGCAGCGTCTAGGGCGTGGTCCTCATCGGCGCCAGAGCGAATTGCCACGTTGCGGACAAGCTGCTGCAACCGCCCCATTGCATCGTTGCGAACGGAACTTTGTCCTCGGCGCACGTCGTCATAGACCGCATGGGCGTACTCGAGGAGCGGACGCTGCCAGAACCGTTCAAGCTCGGGCATCAGAAGCGTGAGCGCCTGTCTGACCTGTGATGCGGAAATCCGGGGTTCGAAGCTGGCGCTCATCAGCTCAGTTCCCGCCCGGTCGAAGAAATTGAGGTTCCGTCCGCCTCACCGACTGCGAAGCTCGCCATATAATGGTCTGGGGGAGCGGAGCGTGAGTGTCGTCCACGATCGTTACTGGAAGCGGCTCGTCGCAAAAGTCTGCGGGTATCGCTGGGGGCAGAAGTAGCGAAACGAAATCGAGCAAGGAGCGTCGGGAATTCGACGAGATGATCGTGTAAAAGTTGCCGCTGTTCCAAGTCACTACGCTGTAGCAAAAAGATTGGCCAAGGGCCGAGGTGGTCGTTGCCATATCGACTTGGAAGTCCACCATCGTATTAAGGATTTCGCGCTTCTTTTCGACAATTTGGTCTCGTGCAAAATAACGGGATTTGAATATCTCGTCCTTTCGGCGCTCACGTTCTGCATACACCGCCGGATCGGAATTTAGCAACTTCTGCACCTGCACCAGCACGCCAGTCGGCTTGAGCAGGCGGGCAACAAATCGAACCTGATTATCCCGGTCGCTCCCATACATCTGGAACGTGGTGTCCTCGATCAGCACATCAAACCCTAGTCGAAATGGCTCAAGATTCTCATCAGTAGCTATGCGCTCCGGTTCCAGTTCGAAAAATGGTCCCTCGAAAAATTGCGCATACTCGCTGCCACGGTTTTCGTAGAAGCAAACGCGGTTCGCAACGGTCGGACTGCAGTTCAGCGTGTTGATGCGCCCATCGCCAAGTTTCGCAAGCGAACGCGAAAGACTGCCAGCGCCGGCGCCCAGGGTGTACAATGCCGCGGGTCGGTCCTCTTCCGCCCAGACCCTCAAACAGAACCGGAATGCTGCAGCGGCGATACGGCACTCTTCCTCTAGCCGATAGGGGATGCTTGCGAAGTAATGGTTTTCGAACTTTCCCCACAGGCGCCTATGCGTATCAGCGTAAGTCATACAGTCCAGGTCAAACTGCAGAAGTTCGGCCGAAGCGATTGGCGCGCCAAAGTCGGGAGTGCCCGCCAACCCGCTGGCAGTTTTCTCGAAAAAGTCGGCGAACTCGTTCAGTCTAGGTGCACGTCGCCACGTGTCTTTGACGGTGTCATCCATGTCTCGGTCCTTCCCCGCGCCAAAAAGAGTCGCACGTTCGGGTTAGCCAGCAGAAGGAAGCTGCTCGCATCCGGGACGAGATGCGCGATCCCGGTTCCCCGACAATGGCGTTAGGATCACGAGTGGTGCAATCTGTTGATTTCGATAGATTGACGGTTGGCGGGAGGGCTTGTTGTCGACGTAAGCTGCGTCCTCAAGTAGGGCCACAACTGCTATGACGGCCGGTCCGAAACCGAAGCCAACGTTGGATCTGTAGTTCACACTTCTATGAGTTCTAGAAAGCTCGCGCGCGCAATCGCCTGATAGGCCGTCCTGGATTCCAGCTTCTTCCTCGCACTGCCAAGGTAGAGACGAACAGCGCTTTCGGACAGGTCCAGTTGCCGCGCAATTCTCTTCGGTACAAAGCCCCTTCCGACGAGTTGAAGACATTCGTGCTCGCGTCTTGAAAGTGGCCTGTAGCGACTGCTGCGGAAACCTGTGATGATTAGAAATTTCTCGTGCATGTAGTGCGAAAGAAGCATCAGATCGTGATCTGTGGATTTGCGGAGCGCCCGCCAGTCGGACGGTGAAGCACTCGAGGTCGCTGAGAAAATGCTTCGTTCCCCTAAGGGGCCTCGTACAGGCATAGTAACACCGTTGGGGCCTACACCAAGCGCGGCCGCTTCGATGAACATATCACGAGCTTCCGTTGAGGACGTTTCAAACGACGACCAGTCAACGGGTAAAAAACCGGTCCTGCGGGTCGCAATAGCAGGATCTATCATGAAATAATCTCGGTCGATGTACCGTGCTACCCATTCCCGGGGATATGTCGTGCAAAACGCCATATGAGCTCGTTGGCCGATTGAAACGCCTACTGAGAGAAACGCCATATGAGCAAATCCGTAGAGGTCCCGGATCGCGCCAACTGCATGGTCGAGGTCACCTTTGCTCGCGGCACCTTTTATTCTAGCGATCGACAATGGCAGTTTCTGCATTGAGGCTGACCTCGTTTTGGTATCGGTCATTGGCGCGAGGTTTCGCAGGCAGCGGTGGACCGGCGCTTTGAAAACAACAGAAGACGCGAAGATCCGCCTGTAGCGCAATTGGTGAATTCGACAAAATCCCATTCCGGGCTGCTTAATCGGCTTTCACCAATGCAGTGGCTGCGAGGCTGGCCGAGCCGTTATCGAGTGCGACCGGCCCAAATTACGCCGGCTGGGAAACAAATGATCTCCATCATTTCCGGGTCGTACGCAGCAGCTCGGTTGGGTCGATATTGAGCGCCTCTGAGATCTTGCCGAGAACGGTGACACTTGCAGACTTGTCGGCGCGCTCGATCGACCCGACATAGCGGGCGCTTATGCCAGACATATACGCGAGTTCTTCCTGCGTTATTTGACGCTCATGTCGGATTCGACGCAGATTGATCGCCATGACTTCCTTGAGATCCATACCATCAGCGGAAGCCCCAATCGGAACGATCGTTCTAGGAACGATAGTTCCGATTCGTGCGCCGGTGTGGTATGACGCTCTGGGCGCATAAAACGATTTCGACTTCGGACATCCTTTTCGTTTTGGAATTGGTGAACTCGCCTGCCTGATTTGTGACATGTCTCTGATATAAATATGCCTCTGAAATGGGAGGAGGATCGGGTGCCTGAGAAATGCTTGCCGAGAGACCAGACATTAGACAAAGCACAGCTTGAACAACTCGCCGTGTCAGCTATGAAAGAGCATCGGGCGTTGCTTGCTTCTGATCAGCTCGTCTACGAGGAGTGGACACGTGCGAGCGAGGACCCATCGGTTCCCCCTTTCGTCCAGCAGTCGTTGCAGGAAGAATATCTGTCTCGCCAGAGGCGCTCTGAAGCTCAGCAGGAGAGGCTATCTGATTTAATCGAGGCTCTTGGTTTCGTCCCGGCCCTCCCCGAAGCCAAAACGCAGACGTCAGATTAATCGCCGATCTTTGGCAATTGCAATTAGCTGCGACAATGTCCGGGCGTTGAGCTTCTCGCGCGCACTATCGAGATAGTGCTGGACTGTCCGCGGATTAATTCCGGTCAACATCGCAGTTTCTGGCGCTTTTTTTCCTTTTGCCGCCCACATCAGGCAGACGTGTTCTCTTGGAGACAACATCCTTGTCGGCGCGATTATCGTTTTGCCAGCCACGATCTTCCAGCTGTAGTGAACGGCCAGAACCGCTTTTATGGCGATTTGTGAGTCAAGATGCCTTTCTGGATCCGCCCTCTTCCGCGATGATGCCAAGGTCAGCATCAGCATTGAGCCGAAGCTGCCTTCGACAGGAATAGTCACGCCGCTTCGGATCTGATGATCGATCGCTTCGTCACGAAATCGGCGCAAAGGCGAGGAGCCTCTGGCGGGCCAATCCTCGGCACACCAAGCAAACGGTTCGCGTCGCCGCTTTGCTTCGGTGACGACGGGATCAATAAGTGAATAATCACCGTGAAGATATATCTCCTGCCAGGCCTTCGGGTACGAATGGAATGTTCGTACGTCTGTGCCCTCGGTTTGCAGGTACGCAAAGCGCTCGTAGCCGCAGGATCTTGCAAATGCTTTGACCGCGCTCAGGGTCATATGCTCGTCGGCAGCAGCGTCTAGCATGTCAACTAGTGAGCGGAGACTTTGTTTCACAGTTCACCCCTATCTACTCCTCCCTTTTTAAAAAAGTATCTGCGTTGTATTTCAAGCTCGTCGGCCGATGCGTCGGGAGGGAGCCGCGAATGGCCACAACTGGTTCCGGTTCAGTCGTGACGACGCCTGATTGAAAGCCAGACTGTTGCTAAACCTTGCTAAAGTAGCAACTGGAGAGTGTAGCCCTGCCCTTGCCGGCCCGTCGACGCAGCAACTATATGTTGATCTATGAGCAATTTGAACCCGTAGCTCGGCCAAATTCCGATAGCCGGCTCGAGGCCGAGATCTCTCAAGAAGCTTTTCGCCGCGACATGTCTAAAGCTCCTAAAAGGGTTTCACCAAGCTGGATCGGAGGCATATACTGCCTTTCGACCTCTTCAGACCGGATCTGTCAATGCCGGTTCCGTTAAGAGCGACGACTGCTACCTAGCCGTAAATCCCAAGTCCCCTTCAACTATCTTCATTGCCAGTCCGCCGTCAGGATCGAGCAGTAGCTCCGCCATCGAGCCTTCTGTGAGCAGATCAGGTCGTCTGCGCCGCGGTAACTTTTCTGATAAGCCAAGCATGGACAAGGGAGATGTCATAGGCAGTTCCTTCGGATACATTGAGGACTCACGTTGATCGTCGAGGAGTAATTTGCTGGCTGAAGCCTTTCGAAGATCAAGGAGGAGACCGGAAGGATACCAGCGACAGCTGTTGTGGTGCCGATTTTCCTAGCGGGTCCAATGCGTTCCAACGGCCAGCCAACACGCGAGAGGATGCGTTCGAAGCGCAGATCTGTCACGGTTACGATCTCGGTATAACCTTTGAGCAAGCACCATTCGACGATCCCAGCAAACATGGCTAGCGTCGCCTGGTGAACCCCGCTTGACCGCCCGGTCGCTTCTTGAGACGTATCTACGCAGAAGCGGGAACTTTCGATCATGGTATCGTGCGAGCGCAGATTTCCGTCTGGCAGAAGGGATGAGAAAACATCGCCAACCATCGTTGGGCCGACTGCCGGAAGGAGGCGCGCGCAGCCAAGCACGCGATCTTGCTTGGAGACTGCGAGAATGTATGTTGGACCCAGGTCGTCAAAAACGTCGCGCTCCTTTCCGCCGTCGACGTCTACGTCCCAGCCCAGGCGTCCTGAAAATACCCTCGCACGAAGTTTATGGTGGTCTTCCAGTAGTTTTTCCTCGACGGCGTTGCGAGGTGTAGCGATAGCCATGATGTGCATGAAGTTCCCCTTTTTTTCTTGGGACGGGAATCAGCACATTCGTGAATCGGGCGTCAGTTGTTGAATCCTACAAATCCAGCTTCTTTTAAGCTGGGACCTTTGGCATTTGGATAGCCATCTGGAGGCATTACCAGATTGGCAGGTTTGCGTAGTTGACCCCAGAACAAACGGAGATCACGTTCGAGCGCGTTACACTGTATGACCTTGAAAGAAAAGTAAAATATCGCAGAATTTGCACAACCGAGCCTCAGGACACGGTGGGGTGCGTTAATGACTCGTTAACTGTTAGTCTCTGGACGGGACGCGAGAATCGTGTTGTATCTTTGGCGGGCTTTAGGCGGCAAACCGAACTTTGGCCGCCAAGGGGGCGACATGGCGATATCACATAAGATTGAAGCAGCACCTGCTAAGAAGGAAGATGCAGGCGGCAAGATTGCCCGTCACGCGAGCCTTTTGTCTCAGCAATTGCAGGAATTGCGCACGCGCATGTATCCGCCAAAGTCGGAGAAAAGCCTGCGGCCTTTCCTCACGAATGAAGTTTCCAAGCTTACTTCCATACCCGATTCTACTCTGAAACTTATGTCGAGCGAAGGTCGCGGGCCGATCCCTGGACGGCTCGAAAACAACCACCGGGTCTACACACTGGCCCAGATCAACGAGTTACGCGAGCTTTTCGCAAGCCAGAAGCCGACAGATGCCTTGCGGTTTTTGCCTCGTCGGCGCGAGGGCGAGCACCTTCAGGTGGTGGCAATTGCGAACTTCAAGGGAGGCAGTGCCAAGACCACGACCTGCGTCCACCTTGCTCACTATCTCGCCTTGCAGGGCTATCGTGTCCTTGCACTGGACCTCGATCCACAGGCTTCACTTTCTGCTCTCTTTGGTGCACAGCCTGAATTTGACGTAGGCGCCAACGAGACTATCTACGCGGCGTTGCGTTATGATGATGCAGAGCGTCGGCCGATCCGCGAGATTATACGTAAGACCTATTTTGATGGTATCGACCTGATACCGGGCAACCTTGAGGTCATGGAATATGAGCACGAGACGCCGAGGGTTCTGGCTCAGAAATCCGGTTCAGGGGCAATTTTCTTCGAGCGCTTGAAACTGGCGTTGGCCGAGGTTGATCAGGACTACGACGTCGTTATTCTCGATACCCCGCCTTCTCTGGGATTCCTGACGCTCAGCGCAATCTACGCCGCCACCAGCATGATTATCACCGTCCATCCGGCGATGCTTGATGTGGCTTCTATGAGCCAGTTCCTTTTGATGATGGGAGACCTGATCAGCGTCCTAAACGAAAACGGGGCACAGCTCGATCAGGATTTCATCCGCTATCTGGTCACTCGTCACGATCCCAATGATGCACCGCAGTCGCAGGTCGTTGCTATGATGCGTCACCTGTTTGGTTCAGACGTGCTTCTTCCGACCCTGATCGAAAGCACTGCGGTAGAGGCAGCAGGGCTCGCGAAACGCTCCATCTACGAGCTTGAGATGGGGCAGATTGGGCGAGATACGCATAAGCGTGCTCGTGAGGCGGTCGATGCCGTCAATGAAGCAATCGTGAAACTCATCAACAATAGCTGGGGGCGCACATGACCTCGAAGTCATCGCGTAAGTCCATCGTTGCCAATTTTGGATTGCTGTCCGCTGAGTTGGAAAACCGGCTGTCGACGAACGGTACTGATGCGCCGCAGTCACCGGCCGCACCGGCGCCCGTTCGCGTTGGTGCCGGCGTTATCGGCGCGGCCCACCGGGCAATTGATGACATCAAATCCGAGCGCGACCGTCTGAAAGCGCTTTTGGAGTCAGGTGGCGGCGCCATCCGCGAAATCGATCCTTCCATGATCGACCCGTCGCCGTTTCCCGATCGTCTACCAGATGATGACGCGTCGGATTTCGAGACGTTTCGCAACTCGGTCAGAGCCGAAGGTCAGAAGGTCCCGATCCAGGTCCGCCGGTCGCCTTCGTCTCCAGATAGATATCAGGTTATCTATGGCCATCGCCGTCTACGTGCGGCCAAGGAACTCGGAATTCCGGTCAAGGCGATCGAAGTCGAAATCTCCGATGTCGAACTGGTTATCTCGCAAGGTATCGAGAATGCCGACCGGCAGGATTTGACTTGGATCGAGCGCGCGTTGTTTGCTTCTCGTATGGATGGCGCAAACGTCAAGCCTCGCGATATCAAAGCCGCGCTATCCATCGATGATCCCGAACTTGCAAGAATGCGCGCGGTTTATCGCACGGTTCCGCTAGACGTCATCGAAGCCATCGGTCGAGCTCCGAAGGTTGGACGTCCAAGGTGGGCTGAGTTTGCCAAAGTCTTTTCTGAGCAAGCCGGGCTGCATGATCAACTACGCTCAGCGATTTCCGAAGCAACAGCAAAGCGCCAGGCTTCTAATCAGAAGTTCCTAGCGGCTTTCAATGCACTGCGGACATCGCAGCCGGCTCAAAGCAACGGCACCACGATTGCAGACCCTGCTGGGCAAGAGCTCGGTAGGTTCGTGCGGACAAAAAAAGATATGCGTATCTCAGCCAGCACCACTGTCGGCGCAGAATTCCTCTCGTTTATCGAGGCGATGCTGCCCGAGCTGGCGGAGCGCTTCGAGCGTGAGCGATCGAAAGACTAATCTGGTTGCAAGCCAACCGAGAAACTGACTTCAAAAGAAGGAAAACGCGCAAAAGAAAAAGGCCCCCGAAACGTTGCCGTCATGGAAGCCCTTCTCGATGTGTGACAACGAGAGAATCGCATTTCCCTGAATCCCAGTCAAGAGTATTCGGCACCGTTTTGGTGAGCGTTCTTCTTTTGCCTTTTTGATGGGGCAAGGACATGGAAGACGGACAGGTATCGACGCCTTTCGGGCGGCGACCGGTAACGCTTGCGCTTGTGAAGCGGCAGATAGCCACGACGAAAATGAAGCAGGGCAAAACAGCCGACAAATGGAAGGTCTTCCGCGACGCGTCTGAAGCGCGTGAAACACTCGGGTTACAGGATCGCAGCCTCGCGGTCCTTGACGCGCTGCTGAGCTTTTATCCCGAAAACGAATTGCGCCAGGATGCCCAACTGGTCGTGTTCCCATCAAACATCCAACTGTCCATTCGTGCTCATGGCATTGCAGGTGCAACACTGCGCCGGCATCTGGCTCTTCTTGTCGAAGCGGGGCTGATCATTCGCAAGGACAGCGCAAACGGCAAGCGTTACGCGCGCAAGGACGAAGATGGTTCGATAGAGCACGCCTTCGGTTTCGATATTTCGCCGCTTTTGACGCGCGCGGAAGAACTCGCTTTGCTCGCTCAGCAGGTGGCTGCGGAGCGGTTAGCGTTTCGTCGAGAAAAAGAGGCCCTGACAATTTGTAGGCGCGACATTCGCAAGCTGATAACAGCCGCCTTTGAAGAGGGTTCGCCTGGTGACTGGGTTCAGATGGAAGAGCGCTATCTTGACGTTGTCAGACGGATTTCACGCAATCCTACCCTCAACGACTTGAGGAATATTGCCGCGGAGATGAGCGTTCTACGCCAGGACGTGCTCAAGCTCCTGAATTTCGAGGATATTTCTGCAAATACGAGCACCAATGATGCTCATAATGAGCGTCACATACAGAATTCAAACACCAACGCCCTTAATGAACTTGAACCTAGCTCCGAAAAAGAGCAGGGAGCGAAGCCGAGCGAGAAGAAGCAGGCCAAGAGTGTGCCGATCAAGGCGTTTCCTATCAGACTTGTACTTCGGGCTTGCCCTGAAATTTCCAACTACGGTCCCGATGGCCGGATCAGTAACTGGCGCGAGCTTATGACGGCCGCGGTCGTGGTGCGATCGATGCTGGGTGTCAGCCCCTCCGCGTATCAGGAGGCGTGTGAGGCGATGGGCCCGGAAAATGCGGCGGTAACGATCGCCTGTATTCTTGAGCGCGGCGGTCACATCAATTCGCCTGGCGGATATTTGCGAGATCTCACCAATAGGTCGAAGCGTGGCGAATTTTCGCTAGGGCCTGTACTCATGGCGTTGTTGCGTGCGGCGGGGCAGTCGGACAAGGCAACGGGATGAAAGATCGCTCGTTGGTAGTTTGGATGCTGTGGCGCGGCGGTTCATTTTGAGCGCAGCCGATGTAGTTACCATTGGAAGGGACCGGCTGATGCACCATCGTCACAGCACAATTCGAAACAATTGTCTCTAGCACGGGGGTAGCTTGATTGATATTGACGCTAGCTGCGTGCCCAATGACACTCACACCATGACACTGACGAATAAATTCATTGCTGAACTCGTGCTCGACGCCAACAGGCTTGGGCTATTAGACGCTTATCAAAAGCGGCGGATGCTTGAGCGGGCAGTGGCGACGATCCGCGACCTGCGCGAAACAATCGGCATGCCGTCGGGTCCCGGTCGGGACCGAGTTCTCGACATTCATACTCTCGCTCTTTCGATCGAAAATGGATGGCACAGCGATGATGAAGTCCGGGATGCGTTTCTTCGGGCCGCCGGTATGATCCGAGACCTTCATATCATTCTCTCAAGCAAAACCGAGATCAGCTTCGTTGATTCTGCCGAGTGACGGGCCATCGGCCTGTGGCTGGGTGTTTGCCCGTCTGAGCGTAGTGACAGGAATTGGTGGTCGCGGGAGGCCAAGCCTGCATTCTAACCTATTGTTGCATGATCCGACAGCTTGCGATTGTTGACGATCACCAGCAAATCGAAATCTGAGCGATAGCCTTTCATCGTATGCGGCTCATCGACAAAGGTGCCCCGTGCATAGGAACCGAACAGGATGATTTTAAGAATGCGTCCGCGCTTCTTGAAGTCGGCGGTACCTTCGTTCAGCGCGTCCTCAAACTCCTCGTGAAGGATCTCCAGCACACGGGCAAGCTCTCGCTGCTTTCTGTGCGGGATATGATCGAGGGAGGATTTCATCATGGGAACGGGGTCTGACTCGCTTCCAATTATCGCTGCGATCTCATCGCGCTGGTGGTATTCATGGACCTTATACGCTTCGCAACATTCATCAAATGGCAAAGTGCTGGTGGATTTTTGTGAATCACAAAGTGGTTTTGTGTCCGAGGGTCATTGGAACACCTTGAATGGAATCGAATCGCCGACCCTCCGTTTAGCTGGCTCTGTCTGGCTAAATCCTTCCAATGTAGGCAACTACTTCCTCTTTGGAATAGTCGAGTTAGATAGGCAACCTCGGCAGCTTCGCGCCAACACCCGACATTGCCATCGCCTCAAACTCAAGTAGTCTGACCTGGCATAATCTTGCGAAGAGAAGCGCGTGAAAAGAGCTATCATCTTCGACTGCGAATTCCTTTGCATCCGCAGACATTCTGAACTCTCCTACGGGGCTTTTGGTATCGCCAAAAAAGCTTTCCGGGCATAACCGTCTGTCCAACGCGGGCGTCAACTGCTTTGATCTGTCCAGTAACTTGAGTACCTACTCGCACCATAGACGAAGGCTCAAGTGTACCAAGGGCGAGCACAAACTCTTTGACAGAACCACGCGAAACAACGCCCTCATTTCACCGCGATTTCATCTTCCAAGGCTGAGGTGAAGTTGAATACGAGTGACCCGACACCGGCGACTGTCAGAGAGACCATTAGAACGTGCTTACGGTAGGTTCTAATAGTCAAATGCAAAATCTCCAAAAGACGACACTGCAGAAATGACCTTTCTGGTCTCCCTTTAGGGTGACGCAACTTTCTGTGCGCCAAGTTCGATCAACTGGTCTTGCGCCGTGATTGCGCTTGCGCGGTGGGTGATCGCGATGACTGTAACGTCTTCTGTAAGTCCACGTATTTCCTGCATAATCTGCTCTTCCGTCGCATCATCTAACGCCGAGCTTGCTTCATCAAGGAAAAGAAACGCTGGGCGGGAATATAAGGCTCGCGCGATTGCGATACGTTGCCGCTCGCCACCAGAAAGCTTCAGCCCGCGCTCTCCCACTTCCGTTTCAAAACCCTCGGGCATCGACATTATCCGATCATAGATCGCTGCTTTACGCGCTGACTCAATTAGCCGCTGTTTATCGAATTTTCGTCCAAGCACGATATTGGCGGCCAAAGTGTCGTTAAGCAGTATCACCTCCTGAGGAACCACTCCGACAGCGGAATACCAATTTTGGCGGGAAATCATGCTAAGGTCCTGGCCATCGACCATAATAGAACCGGACTGAGGCTCTAGTGAACGAAGCGCTAACTTAAAGGCCGTCGATTTTCCTGCTCCGGTAGCACCGGTTAAAAAAGTTATTCGACCCCGGCTTGCCGAAAATGAGAGACCCTCAAGCCCCCGTCCATTCTCATACTTGTATCGCGCTTGCTTAAATTCAAGCGTCCCCTTCTTCGGTGAAAACTCTGTCACCGTGGGCTGCTCTGTCTCCTCGGCGGCGTTCCAAATTTTCGCGAAAGGAACCAACTGGACGAACGCACGCACGAAATTATCGATAGTTTGTCCAACCATCTCGAAAGGCTGATTTAACTGTAGGAGAAGCAGATTGAAAAGGACGATGTCTCCCACGGAAAGTGCCCCAGCGCTGTAACGTGGTAGCAATAATGAGTAGGTAACAAGGAACTGAATTCCGATCGCCAAGCCATAGAGTACGCAATAGCACATCCGCTTGATGCAGAAGGCGCGCCAGTTGCGATAGATTTCGTCGGCGGTCGAGCTAAAACGCTCACCTATCCACTTCGCGCTTCCGAAAAATCTCAGGGTTTCGAGAGCAGGGACGGTATTGCCGATGAACTTTGCATTTTGTTGGATTGCCTCTGTGGCCTTCTGGAGGTGAGGTCGTGCCCACTTGTTCGAGAACGACGTCAGCAATATGTACACAGCACCGTATACGAACACGATCGACGCGACCCCAACGTTGATCTTCGAGCCAAGGATAAATAGCGTCAACGTAAGCTGGACGGTGGTGGGAACTATGTACATCAGCCCGAGCTGAACAATCGTGTTCATGGCGCCCGTGCCTTGGGCTTGGGCAGACTGAATCTCAGCGGAATTATGCTCAATGAAAAACGTCGCCTCTTTGCTGAGTAATCTGTCGAAAAAGCTGGTACTGGAAACGCGAGTTAGGCTCTCTGCAGTCATAGCTGCCAAGTACTTCACCATGCTGGCTTAATGTCAGAGAAAGTCCGATCACGAGTGCATAGAGCGCGAAACCTGCAACAAGTCCTCTGCCCACCGAACCAGCCGTGATACTGTCAATAGCGCTTGAAAACACGTAAGGCGCAAGGACTGCGCACGTGGCCGAACCTACGATGACGAGAAACGCTAGTATCAACAAGCCATATGAGCGCCGGACGAATTGGGTCAGCACGTGCGAAAGAGCATTACGTACTTGAGATCTGTTTGACATCGGAATCCTCGTATTCGATCCGTCTTAGCCGTTGACCATCTGCTTCAGAAGAAACTTCTGACTTGACTTGTAAGCTATGTCGACGAGACGTTTTGCCCTAGGCCTGTCCGAACGAGCCAGTAACCGCATGATGGCTGCGACGAGTCTCGCCTCAGGGCAAGCACGTCCCGCGTGGTCAGCGATGCGCCTACGGACATCCCAAAGTCTGTCTGCGACAGAGACAGCTATCGCCGCAACAGTGGGCGAGCAAATCCGTTCCAGCATTTCATTAAGTTGGTCATGGCCCGTCAAAATCAGCGAAGGAGGGTTGTCTGGCGACACCTCGTCGCGGTCCAACCCATTCGGCAGGCGGGACTTTTCAATGGCAAGAGTTATGATGTTGTGCAGTATTCCCAACAGCTCCGAGGCTTCATGATCCGGTGTCACAGCGACGAAAAAGCCCCGGCCTTCTACACGATTGATCAGGCCCCGTTCCGACAACCTCATTAAAGCGTCCCGAACTGGGGCCGTACTGATCCCCAAATCATCGGCAACATCAGCTATATTTACCGGAAGGCCGGGTCGGAGATCTCCGGTGAAGAGCCGACGACGTAATTCCGCGACGACGATGGAATCATTCGATGACCGCATCGAGAAGCCTTATGACAAGTGGTGATTTAAACTCATCTTTAGCCAAAGAGGGGCAATTTTGTGGCGAGCGGATGAGAAATATTCGCGCCTTAGTAGCTGGAGTCTGTAGACTCACCAAGTGAGAGAAGCGACACCGGTGAGACTATCGATAGCAACGTAGCTTTCCCGAGTGTTGTCGGCAAAATATTTCGAGCCTCATCATATTGTAAAACATGGCAAAATAGTCAGTGATCGCGACCGTGCCGTTATAATCGATCTCCTTCCGCAGCCAGGCTTGATCGACGTTCAATGCCGGGGCGATCATCCCGTCCACAAGAGTATTCTGTATCAGGCTCCTATTATTCATGAAAAACATGAAGACGGCGCTGGTAGCAGCTTTTTTGGTTCGCCGCCACGCGACGTCAAGGTGATAACGCGAGTGTAACAACTGCCGTTGCGGCATGCGATCAAATCGCTCCGAATATAGGTTACTTGGCTCTGTGTGCAGAGCAGACGCTATGACGTTTTGAAATAGCAAAGGGTGAAGACTGGTGACACCGAATTCTTTGCTGGTCTCATATTGCTGCAGGGCCTCCAGAATACTCCTTAGGTGATAGTACTTTGAGGTATCAGGGGAGTGTTTCTCCAGCGCGAGATGAGGGAGGGTCGCTGGCGCGTCGACCACCCGTTCAACAAATTCGCTGCTCGCGGTCTCCTTTGCGAAGGCGCGTTTGATGACGTCGAGCAAAGGTATGTTCTTCAGGCGGCTGAACTTGATAGCCTCTCGAACAAAGGCGAAAGGCCCGCGTGAGAGCGCATCCTTTACAACGTATGGCGTCGGATTCTGCATAAAAACGTTGTCGCCCCCCTGACCGGAAAGGAACAAGGTCCGATCCGTGACGCCTTCATCGAAGCCTTCTAAAAATGCCGCACTCCGGTCTGTGGCGTCGTGCGAAAAAGGGTAAACGTCGAAGGGCGAGGTGACGGACTTTGACCCACAGAATTGATCTCGGGGGGCAGATAACCGATATTCTGATTGCAGCACCTGAAGGTCGCAGCCAAGGTCTCGGGCGACCTTCTGAGCGATTTCAACCTCTGTATTCTGGCTCTCTTCGGGAATAATCGTGTGGATGGCTTCACAGGATCCTAATGCCTCTTTCGCTGCAGCTAGTATGAGACTGGAATCTATCCCACCAGAGAATCTGACGATGACGCGATCCTTTCCAAGCCCAAACCGCCGTATGTTCCCGATGATCTGCTGGGCCAGTTCCTGCTTTGGGGGAGAGGGAAAGTTCCTTAAGGTACGCTCGACCCCACCGGATTGGCTGAATTTTACGGTCGAGCCGATCTCGACTTGATAAACGCCGTCGAAGACGGTTTCCTGACCCGAAGCGAGACTATCAAGGACAAAGTCTCTGGCATATGCAACATTGAGGCCACGGGGACCAATAGTCCTGTCGAAGGGGGTAAGTGTGTCGGCTAAAAGCCACTGATCCTCACCCTGCCAATAAAAAACGTCCTTATGCCTATAAAGACTTGCCGTCACTTCGAAGCTGTCGGGCCGGATAGAAATTACAGTGAAGAATCCAACTGCCTCTTTGAGGAAGGCCGCCAGCTCGCGTGTCGTTATGCACGCCATTATATCTTGATCACCTACGAAACCCGTCCCTGATACGAGCGCTATGCCGTCAGTAAGGTGAAGTACACTATAATCGCCATCGTAGTGAAACGTGGACTGCTCGTTCTCATATCTGGCGCACCGTTCGATAGCTGTCTGTACTTCGATCGAGTGCAAGGACGGGTGATTAAGTGGTGCAATGAATAGCATCTAGGCCACCGCGATAGTCGATAGTTTTGCGCGAAGCTTCTCGTCGTCATTGATAACTCGGTCGCCATACTCCACCCAGGCGTGAGACAAAAAAGGCTTCGTTCGCACTCCAATGACGAGCGAGGCAGGTATTCCCTGGCGCCGCGCCATCCACGCCAAGCTGTACGAATAAGCAAGGCATTGATTGCGTGTTCTATCGAAAGCGAATGCGGTATTGAGAGCGCTCATCAGAACGGCTAGACGTTGAACGCTTTCATGAGGCAACGTAGTATCGGAAGGTTTGCCGGCCAAGTCGCTCAGAATGTCGTTCATGCTGGATCGCCTCAGCCTCCAGTTGGTGCGAGATACGACAGTGGCCGCGAATAGCTTGTCCTTAAACCCACAAGTCGCGTCTACGAGAGGTGCCATCCAGCGCTGCTCGAAGAACCCGTTAGTTCGATGGAGTGGGACAGGAGTGAACATTTTGGATGGCTCGACGATACCCGCGTCCTCGAGCGCTTGGGCGAGTCCAATATCCTCCCCCTCCATCGCTAGGTTTAAGCGTTCCGCGGGTAAATCGGCCAGAATATGAAACTGGTCTGTCTTCAGGTTCAAGACGACCACGTCATCGTTACAGGACGCAACACGCAAGTGCTTCTTGATTGAGTAAATCATCGCAATGCAAAGGGCGGCCTGTCGGCCGCCCTTCGTCCTCCGATCAGCCATATTTGGTGCCGCCGGTGACATCAACTTCTTGGATGGGGCCACTGCCGCCCATTGTGCTCTTGACGGCACTCTTATCAACCGTCACGATTTTGAGATCGGCGACCTTGCGGCCTTCTGCTTGGTTATTACGAGTCATTTACTCTCTCCTTTGGGTTTGAGTATTGGGCCGTCGAGCCCGCCCTGAGTTCGCCACGAGGTAGGCGTAAATGCAACATGGAGTAGAATATTAGATAGGTATATAGGGTGTATATGGTTGCAACATCCGAGTTATATAGACAATATTTTCGCAATATATTCTATTTTATGAACAAGTTAACGGTTAAGGGCGTTAAATCGTTTTGCGCCGCCGCTGCTCATTTACTCCCCTCAGTCTGCCAGTCCCCGAAGGCCACATCTTTGTTGATTATTGTAGCGTTCTTCGAAAGCATTCTGCAGATCTGTACGCCGAGGGATACCGGTTAGCAAAAGTCGGACCTGCGGGTGAAGCCGGCGCTCAATAAGGATAGTAAAAAAAATCGTAGCGCGTTTTCTGCCGGTGGCGCAAAGCCAGACGGGCCGCGCGCATGCGGTGAAGACAAATAGGAGTGTCGCAGTCAACACTCGGGGAAAATTTCGGAATTCCGTTCTAACAGGTTCAAAAGTACGAGTTTGGAACGAACCGCATCAAGACGTCTAAGCTTCATGAGATAGCAGCTACTCTCGGCGTGCCTATTAATGACGTTTTACAGATCTTGACCTGCTCCCCTGATTGTCCCTGTTTATAAGCAACCTCGGCAGCTCAGCGCCAAAAGCTGTCATGAGCCGATGAAGCTCTACCCACCGGACACCTCCGGGAATGGTGGCAAAACTACGCCCTTTAGAGGTCGCGATGCTGCATGCTCTATATCATCGAATTCTACCGCGATCTCCTCCGCAATGCGGCCTTCATCCCCTGCGCAGAATAAACGCCGCGAGGTCCCGCACGGATTTAGCGGGGTCGTTGGTTAGGTGTTGTGCGCAGGTGCGTGAAAGTTCTGCGGGAATTGTGTGGCGGTCGGCGCATTGCAGGACTGCGCGGCGCACGAAGGCGGAGCGGTCTATTACTGCCATTTTGGCGATCGGTTCCGGCTGTGCGGCAATATCGAGGGTTCGGCTGGTGTAGACTGGAACGAGTTGGGTAATGTTGTAGCGCTTGTCCAGCCACTTGTGCTCATAACCGGAGCGCCATCGCGCCGTGCCTTGCAGCAGGGTTTCCACGGCAATGGCGCGAACAATGGGGTTGGTGGCGTGGCTGGCGATGTCACTTAGATACGTATCCAGCCACGGGGTTCTCAGCGCCAGCCGGAAGGCGGTTGGCACGGGCCCGGCGGTATTGGCCATCAGCAGCGTTGCAAACTCCGCGCTGATATCCGGTCTCGTCATCAGGCTTCTGGCAAGCGTTTGCCCGGTGTCGTTCCAGCGGCCCCACTCGCCTTGACTGGGAAACAGCGTGAGCGCGACCTTTGCCAGCAGGTGTGGTGACGTGACGGGCAGCACGCGCTCCACGCAGCGGTTGGCGCTTTTACGCACCTGCACCGCCCAGTCATTCATGCGAAATAGCACGGCTGCCACCCAGAAGGGCGAGACTAGCCCTTGCGTGATTTTCTCCAACGCCAGTTCACGCAACTGCCCGTTGCCATGAAACAGAAACAGCAGCTCCAATCCCGGTGTGTTGCGCAACTGGTCACGGTGGCTGAGCGGTGTTGCGAGGCTTTTCCAGAAGGGCTGGGTTTTGACCGCACCGAACAAGTTTGCCTCGTTGCGGATAGCCCCTGACAGACGAGTGACGCTGAGCGGTGACAGGTCATCCAACAGGCGAATAACCGCCTCCACCTCACCGTGCAGCGCCTTGCCGCTATAAAGCTTTTCGCGGACAGCATTGAGGGCTGCTTTCAATTCAATACTCATGACGGGAGATTTAGTTTTCATGCTCCTGCCATTCAGTATGTGGCGTTGAGATATAAGCGCGGTTTGCCATTTATGATAGTGCGAGGGGTTTGTCAGGGTGCAAATAGACATTGGGTCCCAACGCCGATGGACATGATAACGCCTTATTATCTCTCACGTTAGCGGGGTAATTTCTGTACGCTTAATCAGAGAGCGTCAATGGCCACTATGAGGCCTCGAAGCTGCCTCTTCGTATTCGGCCAACAATGACCGGTTTGGGCGAAACGGAGACATCCTGAACTGCAACCTTGAAACGATCCGAACCGCCGACACGCTGTTCCAGTCCTGCACTCCACGAGTCTGAGCTATCGAGGCGTGAAGCTAGCCGAGAAATGTAACTCGTCTGCGCACAGTTTAGTACTGCTTCTCCACATCTTTGAGCAGGTGAATGTCGTGGGACACGGCCGCCGGTCGCGGCGAAATCGTTTATGGTATCCCCGGCTCTAGCTACTCGGCGAGGAAGCCGTTCCGATTGAAGCCGAGCACGTTCCATGAGCCTGCACTTTCCCTTCGATAGATGAAACACTGGGCTAAAAGAAATAGAATGGCGGCAACTGCAGGGTCTACTATTCGCCATTATACGGTAGATTTCGCGCTGACTTGAAATTCGCCATAACTCTCAGCGTTGCGAAGGTCACGATGGAGAGCACAATAGCTGTATCGTAGGCGCCCAAGCCGACCGCCGTGCCAATTGCTCCCGTTGCCCAAATGCTCGCGGCTGTTGCAGTTCCGCGTGTCCCGAGCTTGCCAACAAGTATGGCTCCACCACCAATAAATCCAACACCGTTGATAATGCCCTCGACGATCCGGGCAGTAGCCTCGGCGCTGCCAACGGTCACTGGCTCGGTGGCCTGAATGAAGCCGCAAGCCGCGATTGCCACCAAAGGAAAGGTGCGCAGACCTGCACTTCTCTCATTACGCTCGCGGTCCCATGCAATCGGCAGCGCCAACACATAGGCCACCATCAAAGCAACGAGGTGCGGGACGATATCCAGTTCCACGCCCTGCGAAGCAAGCCACTCACTCAAGCGCGGTCCTCCTTGTAGGTTGCAACGCGATAAATGTAGAGCGCAACCAGAATGAGGAGAACCGCCGTCGAGACAGGATCAACGTATTTTTCAATGACGTCGTAAGCCCGCCCCAGCAGGAAACCGGCCAGGGCCAACGCCGCGGTCCACATCAATGTGCCCACCAAAGAGAACAACAGGAACGAGCCCATCGGCATGTTCGCCACACCAGCCGGAACTGAGATCAGTGTTCTTACCGTTGGGATGAGCCGCCCAACGAGAACCGAAACCTTGCCGTGGCGCTTGAAACCCTCTGCGGCCGCATCGACGTCCGACGGTGACATCGCGAGCCACCGACCATGCTTGGAGGCCAAACGCCGAACCCCGTCGTGCCCAAGCCGACGGCCCAAATAATACCACGGCAATGTCCCGATCAGCGAACCGACGGTGCCGGCTACAATTACCCAAAGAATGTTCATGTCACCCCGTGTGGCGAGATAGCCTGCAAGCGGCATAATCAGCTCGGAAGGAATTGGCGGGAAGATATTTTCTAGAAACATCAGCAAGCCGATCCCAAAAGGACCAAGGCGTTCCATCATCGATTGTACAAAGTCTTCCATTTTACCCGTCTTCAGTTCAGCGTCCGAACTCGCCGGCTGGTAGGCATTTCCATGCCACGCGGTCGCGGAGATAGGACTGGAATTTATTGTGTTCAGCCGGTCGGCTTTTCGTCAGATGCATGATCTGATAAAGCGAGTTCTTGGCAAAGGTGTTTCCAGAACCCCTCCCAAGTCATTAGGCTCGTCGGGAAGCGACAACTTTCTGCTGCTCAACCGTCAGTCTCCCTGGCTACTGCCTTCACGTTTAAGGACGCCAAACTCGGTCAGATTGCTACTTATGACACTATTATCGCCTTGGTCCTGCATGCGTTTTTCCTACGTCCATAGCAAACCTTCAATATGGCGCGCAGTTCCCAACGAGCTGTATCAATGGCTAGTCAGCTTTAGGCTCTTGAAGGGATATGAGCCCGCGACCTGCTTACACGATCCTCTAAGTAATTGGGACATCTGTTACTGGTGTGCGAGCGGTGCCGAAGGGTAAAGGGGGTTATGGAACCTGCGAGCGTAGCCGCAGGTTAACCGTCGGCGCAGAGCAGTCATTTCAGACTACGAAGCTACAGACAAAGAGCAAGCTTTATCACGCGCCCCACCCTGCAATGCGACCCGGCCCTGCCGACTGGGTCATGGGCTGACGTTCAGTCGGTGCCCTAACGAGATTGCGTTTTGTAAGTGGAAGCCATACAAGCCTACCGTTGCTATTTGCGAGCGGATTGAAACCCTGAACCAGCAGATCAAACACCACACCTTCGTTTTCGAGCGTCATTGCATCGCCGACAGGGAGCGCGTCTTTGTCGCCATGTCTGACCCTGTTCAACGCGCGAGCTGGAGCGCACCATCCGAGAGCGCGGCATTCTGTTACGATACAACCAATTTCCGGGAAGGCGGCCAGGATGTTTTCCGATGTGGTAGTAAGGGTAATCCGCAATACACGGGAACCGCCACCTATATCTCCATCGTACCTAATACCCGAATCGTCTGGAGTGAAGTCGTTAAATCAAAAGGTCAGACCCTCGCGGCGCTTCTGATTACCACCTTGCTCGAAGATCATGGCGAGGAAACCAAGATTCAGATGACGGTTCAGGTCACATCCTTCTGTGGTGACGGGATGATCCAAGGAACAGAGACCGGGAATAACGCATCGGGGTGGCGACGTAGCGTCGGACTACGCTAAAGTTCTGGATCGGATCATCGCAGGACTTTTACAGCCACCGCGCTGATGTCGCAGCCCAGTATCGGGCATGCGATCGCCTCTGGTCGTGCCTGTTTTGGCAATATCCGCTGATCGACGAGTCGGACGGGCGTCGCGCAGGCTGCATCGGCGTCATGACAGTTTGGACGACAGCGCGGATTAGCACTTTAGGCTTTTCCGCTGTTCGATCAAGGCAACTCCACCACCCGTTCAAACATGCCGACCGTTTGTTTCCGCTCGGCAGGACTCTTTCAGTAGTGACATAAACCCCGAGACCGATTGATCGATATTCGACTTGCACAAAGTCATCCTCAGCGATCGCCGCTCTATCGGATGAAGGTGGCGCCGCGTTACCCGTTCCTGCCAATCTGACGGAAAGGCCAGTCCGGGAACAATCGAAACTCCATGACCGGCTCCAACTATCGCAAACAGAGCGCTCATATCAGACACTTTCGTAACAATATTCGGCTTCACGTTCCATCGATCAAATAAACTCTCCAGCATGGGCGCACATCCGGCAGCAGACATAACAAAATCAGCGCCATCGAAATCAGACGGGCAGGCAGGAGCGCTCTCCCGTCCGAACGGTGACCGGACCGCTCCTATCGCATAAAGGCGGTCTTCGATCAGTGGCGCACAACCACTGCCGCCGATGTCGTAAGCGAGACCTATATCCGCAATCCCGCTTTCTACCCATCTCGTGACTTCTGCATCAGTCCCGACCAGGAGCATTACGTTCAGACCGGGATGATGGCGGCGTGCAAGTGACAGAGCCGCTGGAACAATCGCTGTCGAAGCGCTGACGACGGCGGCCAGCCGCACCGTGCCGACCAGCGCCTGCTGGCCCGCGCATAGGAGAGCCTGCAATGCGCTTAACGCCTCCGAGGCGGAACCAAGCGCCTTATGTCCCGCTGAGGTAAGTTCCAATCCGCTTCTAGCGCGGATAACCAATTGCGCGCCGACAGCCTCTTCAAGTCCTCGTATGGCATGGCTGACTGCGGATTGTGTGATGCAGAGCCCCTCGGCGGTCCGACTGAAGCTACGAGTTTCAGCAAGCGACACAAGCACTCGCAGCATCGTGGTGTTGACATGAGGGATTTTCATGTACTGAAGATTATCATTCATTTTTCTTATGATCGACGTGACGGTATTTTCGGGCATCGCCAACGGAGGGACATGCGATGGCCGACGTAATCGAACACACCCTGAAAAGAAGAACTCCCTATTTCGCCGGTGCACTATGCGGCCTTGCTGCCGTCAGCATTTGGGCTGGCTGGATGGCCGTTACCCGATTAGGTGTGACGACGTCGCTGACCGTCTACGATTTAACAATGCTCCGCTTTGGAACGGCTGGGCTTATACTTCTCCCAGTGCTGGTTCAGAAAGGATTGGCGCTTGAACGTCTTGGATGGTGGCGGCTCGCTGTGCTCGTTTTCGGAGCAGGCGCACCATACTCTCTTGTCGCTGCGAGTGGCCTTCGCTTTGCTCCCGCCGTTCAAGGTGGCATTCTCATCCCCGGAGTCATGCCATTGTTCGTGGCTCTTCTATCGGCCGTATTTCTTAATGAGACATTCTCCGCCACGCGGAAGGCGGGATACATCCTGATCGGCGTTGGGATAGTAATAGTTGCCGGCATCCAAACGCTCATATCGGCCGGAGATCAAATTGCCGGGCCTCTTCTATTTCTTTCAGCTGCCTTTATGTGGGCCTGCTATACAATTTTCTTGCGCCAGTCTGGATTGGCTCCGCTGCATGGAGCGGCAATCGTATCGGTCGGATCGGCATTAATATTCCTGCCGGTATATCTATTCATGAACGAGTTTCGAGCTCCTAACGCGCCGTTATCAGATATTCTATTCCAAGCCACCTTTCAGGGGGGTGCCGCAACTGTTCTTTCTCTGTTTCTGTATGGCAAGGCCATATCGATCTTGGGCGGATCCGCAGGAGCTGCGTTCGGAGCGCTCGTGCCGGCGCTGGCCGCGTTACTTGCTATCCCGATCATGCACGAAGTGCCGTCTCCAATGGACTGGCTTGGTGTTTTTGTCGTTTCGCTCGGAGTCTATCTCGCTAGCGGAGGGCCATTGCCACAACGAGGACGAACTCCCTGATTGCAGCTTCACATGAACTTGTTTGCGTAATAGAGCAGCGTTGAACGTCGTCGCTTTCTGGTGTCGAATTCCGGCTTTAACCGCACATCCATCAAGAGCGAACGACAATGACGTACCGCGGAGGATGATGGGAGCCGCAGCTTGTCGTCGGCACTCTCGACGCGGTTAATGGAATTCGATTGATTTTGACAGAGGCTACTCAATACGAGCCCGAGTTCAAAGCCTGCGGCCTAAGTTTGAAAGAAGCTATTTAGGAACGCGGCTGCGCTATCGGACAGACCAACGACCTTGTTTGTTGCCTGTCGGTAGAATTTGAAGTTTAGCTCGGTTTCAGGCGCGCCGTCATCCCAGTCCTTGTGTCGCGCCAGCTCGCGCCTGCCAAGCGGCCGCAATGAGAGGGCGGCGGTTTTCACTTCCAGGGTGACGCGCGGCGTCTGCCGCGCGACATTCGCTTTCCTCGGAACTGCTACGACACTGATAACGGTGCCCCGGGCTACGAGGCCAAAGCCGCCTTCGTTCTCGCTTGCGAACAGATAGATGGTATCGCCGACTTTAACATGTTTACCGCCATACATCGTCTTCTGTTCCGGAAACCTGTACTCCACGGCATCGGTATCGTAAATTTCAGTCTTTATGGCATAGTCCATCGTCTCACCACTTCGTTACATACAAAGATGACAAAATCGATATCGAGTAACAACCTCGGATGCGACCGCGTCACTCAAAGCTCGTAATTTCCGGACCCGTTTGCGAACGCGGCCAATGAAATTGAAGGCGCTGATGTTGGGCGTCAAGGCGAGGCTTACCGCCCCTGCGTGCGCGATGATGCATTTTCTTGCTTAGCGGTAAAAGGCCAGCTTTCAGTTTCTCGAAAGGGAAGCCTGTGACGTCTGACGAAACTCTCCGGGACGCGCACGTATTTTTCCGGCCAACCCCATTCGAATTTTGTTGCTGTCAAACGCCTGAACGTACTCGTCTCAATCAGCCCGAAAAACAAAACGTCGCGCTCGGCGGCCATATCGAACCTTAGAGAGCAAGCGGCGGAGAACTCGCGCGCCGCGCCGGGTGAAGACGAGACCTATGCCAGGCCACCACCACCATGGCCTGCGTGATCGCGCAGACAGCAAAGGCGAGCACACCCTCACAGGGTGACGACTGCCAATGCGGACCAGAATGTTCGCCCGAAACCGGCGAAGGTGGCCATCACGATTGCCACGCCGATCAGCACCGCGATCAGGCTTGGCCCCGCTCGCCAGTCCGCGAGCCTTGCGCCGAGAAAATTACCCGCCGTCAGGCCAATCCCGACAGCCAGCAAAACGAAACCGACATGTGCTTCTGTGACGCCGGCGACGTGTGTCAGGATCGGCGTCACAAAGGTGAAGAAGGCGAACATGCTGGTGGAGGCGAGCGTGCTGACCGTCAGCGTCAGCCAGACCGCCGGCGCCTTCAGCACGCGGATTTTTGCACCCAGATCGCGTGCGGTTTCGATCGACGAAAGGAAACGAACCAGGCCCAGCAGGGTGAGTGTGCCGATACCGGCGACGACGAGGAAGGCCGTACGCCAGCCTGCGGCCTGGCAGATGAAGGTGCCGAGCGGCACGCCGACGACATTGGCGATGGTCAGTCCGCTGATCATGAGGGCAATCGCCCGAGCGCTGCAGTCGGGCAGCGCGCGGCGCGCGGCAATCACCGCCGGAAAAAAGCGGCGTGGAACAGGGCGGTGACGATCCGCGCCAGCATGAGCACGCCGTAGGTGGGCGCGATGGCGCAGCCGAGATTGTCGGCGACGAACAACCCCATCAACTATACCAGTGTCGCCCGCGCGGGGACTCGCACCAACAACATCGCAAGAAGCGGACCGCGGACAGCGACACCGAGTGCGTAACTCGAGACGAGAAGCCCCGCTGCCGGCAGGCCGACACGCAGGTCGGCCGCGACCTCAGGCAGAAGCCCCTTGATGACGAACTCGGTCGTGCCGATGCCGAAGGCGGCAGTGGCGAGCGCCAATAGCGGCGGGCTCAGGACAGACGAAGCCTCAGCCATAGACGGCGTCCCGGACATCGATAACGACTTGCCCTGCCATGCCCTCAAATGCGGTGTTGGTGAGCAGCACAACCGATAGCCGATTGACCGGGTCGATGAACCAGTTATGCCCGTAAGCGCCGCCCCATTGCAGCGTGCCCACCGCCTGCGGCGTACCGGTCGCAGCGGGATCGATGAGCACTGCGCCGCCATAGCCGAAGCCCCAGCCGGGGCCTTGCGTCTCGGCTTGTGGCCCGACGTGATCGCGCATCATCATGGCGACCACCTCTCGTGGCAGGATCGGTCCGCCTCGTTCCGTTAAGGAGGTTCGGATGGCTTCAAGGAAGGTCAGCAGATCGCGCGCCGTCCCGGCCATGCCGGCCCCACCCGAACGGAAGGAAGCGGGGTCGAAGATGCGATCCGGGGCGAAGGAGATGGCGCCCTCGCCGGCCTGCGGCGGCAACGGTACGGTGATCGTGCCATCCATGCGCACCGGGCCATCGGCGCCATTTGCATAGGGTGTCGCCAGCCGCCTATCATCGGTGACGCTGAAGCCGGTATCCGCCAGGCCCAACGGGCCGGTCACTTCGTCACGAACGATCGCATCGAGCGTCCGCCCGGTGGCTGCTTCCAGCACCGCGCCGATCACATCGATGCCGAGCGAATAGCGCCACGCGGTGCCCGGCGCGAAAGCCAACGGCGCCTGCGCCAGACGGCGAAGATTGTCGTCCATCGCACGGCCCGGCTGGTCGAGACCGTCGGACACGTCGAGCAGGTGGTAGGTGCTGCCCTCCGGTTCGAGAAAGCGGTAACTGAGGCCTGACGAATGCGTCAGGAGATGATGCAGGGTGATATCGGGCCGTGATCCGTCCGGCAGCGCTGGGCGGAACGCCGGCAACCAGCGCGTAACGGGCTGGTCGAGCGCGATCGTACCAAGCGCGGCAAGGCGCAAAGCCGCCACCGTCACTAACGGCTTGGACACCGAGGCGAAGCGGAAGATCGCGTCTTCCCGCATCGGCGTGCCCGCCTCCCGGTCCAGAAGACCCGCCGTGTGGCTGCAGGTAATCTCACCGTCCTCTGCGACGAGCACGACCGCGCCGACGAGACGATTATCGGTGATGGCGCGGCCGATGGCAGCGTCGATCCGGGTTTTGAGAGAAGCAGGATGACTCATCGAGGATGCTCCTATATTATCACCATGATCGCTCCATAATAAACAATACCCAAGATATTTCTAGAGTGAACGATGTGAAAAATACTGATGCAAACAACAGTGAGGCCCCTGTTCGTCGTCGTGGCCGTCCGCCGGCCTTCGACCGCGCCGAGGTCCTGGCCAAGGCGGGTGAAACATTCTGGCGGCTCGGCTACGAAGGGGCGTCAATCGTCGATCTGACGGCAGCGATGGGGATCACGCCACAAAGCCTCTATGCTGCCTTCGGCTCGAAGGCAGATCTCTATCGTGACGCGCTCGGCTGGTATGGCGATGCTTTCGCGACGCTGACGGAGGAGGATCTTGCCGCGCCGGACGTGATCGGCACATTGTGCGCGTGGCTGGAAGCGCAGGCGAAGGGCTTTGCCGATCCGGCGCATCCCCCCGGCTGCATGATCTCGACTGCGGTGCTTGGCTGCGCGGTGGAGAACGATCCCGTTGCGCGATTGGTCGCGGCCCGGCGCGAGGCGACGATCGCCCGCCTCCGCGAGCGGTTGGAACGCGCGAAGGCCGACGGCGAATTGAAGCCCACTGCCGATCCCGCAGCCCTTGCCCGCTTCATCGGCGCGATCATCCAGGGCATGTCGGTGCAGGCACGCGACGGAGCGAGCGCGGCGGAATTATGCGCGCTGACCCGACTGGCGAACGAGGAGCTGGCCAGTCAGAGTCGGTGAGATGTCTCGCCTCTCCGAAATGCCTCCGCAGGGCAATGGACCGCAGCCGTCAATCACCCGTCGACATTAATGCCGCTCGCCAGAACCGTGCGCCAGTACGTGGTGTAGCTTAGACGGCCGAGCTTCTTCCAGAGAGTTGGATGGCCATCAAGACGTCGTCGATACGCCATTGTCACGGAGCCGCCGTCATCACGAAAAGCTATCACAGTTCCGCTCGAATGCTTCGCATTACGGCCAACGCGGTGTCGACATCCTGTGGAGCCACCTTTGTCGAAAGCCTGCGGTTCCAAGGAATTCGAACAGCCGTCGCTTCCGCGTAAGTCTCCGTCCCTCGGGAAGTGAGAATGATATGCGGAGCGCGTTGATGGCGCGGGTTGTCTGCCATTTCCACAAAGCCTGCATCGAGCAGTTCATTTACGATCCGGCGTACCGATTGGCGCGATTGACCCAATGACCTTGCAATATCAGCCATCGTAATGCGGTCTTGTGCGTTAGCCACAGTGCCCAAGACTTGCCATCTGGCGCTCGTCAAGCCGAGGGGGCCAACCAACGCGTCGCCTGCCGCGATCAGCCGGCCATGCAACCGCAGTATCTCGAATATCAGCTCACCGGTTCTGGTTTCGTGCGCATCGGTCATTGTTGTCTCTATAGATCGTTGACAACATGCTGTCGATATCCATAATGACAACAGGTTGTCAACTATGGTTCCTTGGGTCGGATGCGAGGCTTGATGCACATCAAAGAGGTGGAGCCCTGCCTCAGCTTATCGTGGCGTAGCAGGCGTGAGGAGATTTTGCCGAGGCTTGCCTCATTCAATCGCGTGCCTGCATGTATCTGGCAGGAAAACGGACTAACGGCTCGTGAGTTGAAAGAAGCCATTCGGCATTGGACAGATTTTGATTTTATCAGCTTTGAGCGCAGAATCTCAGAATTGCATCACTACGATCTAAATTTATTCGAACAAAATCTGCACTTTGTAAGGGTTTCCAGCGAAAAATCTGGAGCGATTCCCATATTGTTTCTTCACGGATGGCCGGGGTCTTTTCTGGAAACTGTGAAGATTGCTAGTTTTATGACCGAACAGGGTAATGCGGCGCCTGGCTTTGATTGCATATGTCCGTCACTGCCCGGATTCGCCTTCTCAACGCCTCTGACGAAATCACCGACGCTAAAAAACATGACTGATGATATGCTCGGGCTAATGACGATGCTTGGGCATGAGCGGTTCTATATTCATGGCGGTGATTGGGGATCGGTACTGGCACAGTCTCTTGCCGCTCGGTCACCGGAACGCGTTCGAGGTATACATCTCACCTTTCTACCGACGCCACCGCCTGACACAGCCACACTCAGCGGTGAAGACGAACAAAGGGCCGAGCGTATGCGCTTCTACATGAAACAACGAGCGCCATATTGGCTCGTCCAGTCGGATACCCCTGACACCTTGGGATTGGCGCTTGATGACTCGCCAGTGGGACTCCTTTCATGGCTGGGAGACCGTTTTCTCCGTTGGGCCGACGAGCGTCTACCGACAGCTTTTCAGGCTCTTGTTGAAACAGCCACGCTCTACTGGTGCACTCGCTGTGCTGGCACTTCGGCGCACATCTATCATGCCAATCGCCGCATGGATCGCATATCGCTTCCGACAATCCCGGTCGGCGTCGCCGTTATGCCGCGCGACCTTGTATTGCCCATCAGAGCCTTGGCCGAGCGCCGCTTTAACATCCGCAGGTGGACCGAGCTTCCAAGGGGGGGCCACTTCCCCGGCTTCGAGGTTCCCCAGAGCGTGGCCAATGACCTCAAAACTTTCATAGGAGAGATAGAAAATGCCCGGTGACGACTTCATTCACAGGATCGATAAATTCAAAGTTGCTCAAGCAGAGATCGATGGTTTCGTTGCGCGAGTCTCCGAAACGCATCGCGCCATAAATGATCTTGAAGGCTGCATTCGCAATGAAGTTTTACTTAAGACGGCAGGTGATGGGGAGTACAACGTGGTCACTCATGTCGTGTGGCGCGACCAAACCTGCTTAGATGCCGCCATTCTGCATATGAAAGCCTTCCACGAGCGCCGTGGTGGGAAGCCGGCATTGCCTGCGGACGCGGCCGAAGACCGAGCGGTATACCGCTCTGTTTCAGCATGATCCTGTTGAGAAACGCATCGAGAAGAGCAACTGCGCGATATCATTCTTAGTTGGAAAAGAATGACATCGCCGGATTTCCCGATACAGGCTTAAGCTGCCGCAGAGATTTCGATTTTTGCCATGCTGCGAATGCCCTCGGGAGTTAACCAGTCGAGCGCCAGCACCCGCATTAAGGCACTGGAAGAGGTAACTTAAATCCCGGTGTTCGGGCGGCGCCATCAAGGTGTCCGGCCAACCGAAGCAGGACGTGAGTTCGTAGCCGAGCTGCGGTCGGCATTGAGCAACTGGATCATGTCGTGCGCATGGCCGGAAATATTTTGCACGGTGTCGAATGGCGCATCCGCATCGCCCTCCACATCCTGATCGTTTCTTCGATACCGCACTGGCTATCCGGTAATCGAGGAGGCGATCATAGACCGTCGATCTTCGGAAGCGATCGCGCTGGTCTGCAATGGCAAGCTGGACGTAGCCATTGTCGCTGGTGCGGTACGGGCACCCGATTGCCAATAGTGCTCGGACGCCGACCGCCGGCTCGGCGGCGAGGTGATGGGCAGATTGCTGGGAAGGGTCGCCGCCGCGACGGTTGCGACAGCAAAAGAGGATTAGATCCGTGACTGGTGCCTTGGTGCAGCCAGTTCGCATTGATATGCCTCTGCCAATTCAGCCAGCACGGAGCGCCCCGAGGCTGGCCTTGGCGTTTTGCAATGAAGATGGCGCAGCTCGGCCATGAAATCCTCCCACATGGGCGGCCCACCCTCCGCGAGCATTCTGGCCCGGATCGCCAGTTCTGGAGTGCAAGGCGTAAACCGCACGCCCCATGCGCCGAGCTGAGCCATGACAGGAACAAGTGCAATCGCCTTGTCGGTGAGGTTCAGCATCTTCCTCTGTTTGTGGGAAGGGTCGTCGGCCATCTCAATCAGCCCTGCGGTTTCTAAATGCTTCAGACGGGCGGCAAGGATGTTCGTTGCGATCCCTTCCTCTGAATTGCCAAGAAGCTCGCGATAGCTTCGCCGTTTTCCAAACATGATATCGCGCAAGACGATGATGCTCCATCGGTCGCCCAGCACCTCGATAGACAAATTGATCGGACAGCCCGAGCGGTGGTCCATTGCCAACCTTTCAAACAGATTGCGCATCGCAAGCGGATATAATAGAAGATTATCTGGTTGCACTTTGCAAGCGGTTTGGCGTCATGGACCAGCAGATCAAACACCACACCTTCGTTTTCGAGCGTCAGTGCGACGCCGATAGGGAGCGCGTCTTTTCCGCCATGTCCGACCCGGCTCAGCGTGCGAGTTGGAGCGCGCCATCCGAGGATGCGGCATTCCTTTACGACGCGGCCGATTTCCGGGAAGGCGGCCAGGATGCTTTCCGATGTGGAAGCAAGGATGATCCGCAGTACACGGGTACGGCCACCTATATTTCCATCGTGCCCAATACCCGGATCGTGTGGGTTGAGGTTGTGAAATCGGGTGGGCAAACCCTGGCGGCGCTTCTTATCACCACATTGCTTGAAGATCGGGACGGCGGAACCAAGGTCCAGATGACGGTTCAGGTAACGTCGTTCTGCGGCGACGCAATGATCCGAGGAACAGAAACCGGGAACAACGCATCACTCGATAATCTAATCAAGCTCGTATCGCGATAAGCTGGCTCTATCGACGAACCTTGATTTGGCAGGCGCTTGTGCCATGCGGGCAACATGCTCCCAATCGCGTAAGGTTGCCCTGAGACGCCGTCGCCATCAGGCTCCGCACGCGCAGGGCGCGGATCGTTCCTTCGATCGCTGAGAGGCTCTTCCAGCCAGCGTCACCAAGCAAGCGCACTTGCAACTGGACGGACCCGCCCTTGATCGAGGCGATGCCGACGTGGATCACAATTGAGCGTCGGAGGCAAATTCGCATGACAGCCGGTGGGACGGGCTCCGTCGATGTGGGCTTGGAGAATTATGTGGGCTGCCTGTCATTTTTGTTGTGGCGGACGTGGCTTGCAGATTCTGCCGCGCCGCCATTGTCCTCCGGTTTCGACGACGGCGCGGAGGACCGGCATACGGCAATGACTGTCTCGCGCAGCCAGCGATGCGCGGGATCTGCTTCCATGCGGGGATGCCAAAGCGCCACGACGGCGATCTCCGGCGTTTCCACCGGTAGCGGGAAGCTTACCACCCTTCTTCGAACCATGGATCGGACAGGCAGGATTGCGTGACCAGCGCGACGAGATCGGACTGGCGTGCAATCCGCAAGGCATCGGGGAAGCCTGGCATCACGGCCACGATCTCGCCGGTAAGGCCGAGCGTCTCAAGAGCGTCATCGACCGGCCCGGTGAATTGCCCGCGCCGGGACACGACAGCATGCCGGGCGGCAGCAAAACGTTCCGGCGTTAACGGCGCGGACATTAGCGGATTCCCCTTCCGGACAACGCCGACGGACGCGCAGCCTCGACGCCGTTCTGCGACGATTGCGCCTGAAGGTTCGTGAAACAGGAATGGAATTGCCAGTCCATGTAGTTCATGCTGTAAGGTTTCATTTTTCCGGCACGATAATAATCTCCTGAGACACGGGTTTTTGTCCGAAGTTTTCCAGCTGTTAGCTCCCACTTTAGTTGGGGAACGTTCCGGTCCTAGTCGGGCAATCGGCGACGACACTGACGGGCATATCGCGGCCCGTATCACTCGCCGCGATGATGAGACCTTCGCAGTCATCGTGTTGCGTGGTTTTGCGGAAAACGTTCGAAACGATCCTGCCCTGCTTCGCCTTGACAGGAATCGAACCCACGACCGACATAATCAAAGCTAGGCGAGCAATCTGTCCACAGGGCGTTGGTGATCGAAGTTTCACCCAGCCTCGGCCGCCCCAAAAATCTTCCGGCTCTCCCACTCCTGTGGGGTCATCGTCTTGATATCGAACTGGTCGCGGGTGCGGCTGTAGGTATGGCCGCCCATGCGGCCCACGGCGTCCATCATTTGCTGGTCGATATGCAGGTTGGATGCGTTGACGGCGTCGCTGCGCACGAACACGCCGACGACTTCGCCGAGGATGATCTCGCGGGCGGGACCTACCTGCAACGTGGTATGACGACGGCACTCAAGTGCTGCAGGGGCTGCGAGAATGCGCGGGCTGCACACCATTTCACCTGGCACGGTTTCGAGACCCGCTTCTTGCATCTCGTTCATGCCTGGGCCGAATTTGATGGCGCAGATCTCCATCTGGTCCACGAGTGCGTTGTCGCAGATATGAACGGTAAATTGACCAGTCTCGCGGATATTGCGGGCCGTATCCTTGAAGCGCATGTCGGCATAGTTCTCGACACCGATCGCAACGATAGCCGGATCATGGGTCAGCACATTGAAGAAGCTGAACGGCCCAGCATTGGGGCGACCGTCTCTATCGACGGTTGTCACAAGCGCGATCGGGCGCGGGATGACGGTGCCGATCAGGATCTTGTAGCGCTCGCGCTCGGTGAGGCGTGAGAAATTGAAATGGGTGTGAGCTCGGGTCATGTCGGTCATCTCAGGCCTCGGTCGCAATGCGGTAGGTTTCAAGCGGAGTGTGGCGCGACAGGTTTTCGAACCCGTCCTTGGTCACGACATACATGTCACCGACATTGCAGCCGGCCGACAGTGGCTCAAGCCACTGTGTGTGGAGCACGAAGACCATGCCCTCCTCCATCCGATCGTAGTTATGGGAGGATATGTTGAAGCTATTCTGGCCGCCGGCCATGCCGACCGAATGGCCGAGATTGGGGTTATGCGGCCCATGTGTCGCCGGATAGACATGCATGAGCGTGCGGCCCTGCGCCTCCCAGTCGATGTTCTTGACATATTGGCGCGGAATAAGCCTCGCACTGCCATCATCCATCGGTGCCCAGTTGTAAGGCATGGTGCGGGCTTCCGGCGACGCCAGCATGCCGCGCTCAATCATGGGCTCGAAGGCCGCATTGTTGACATCACGCATCAGGGCACCGGGGCGGATCAGCTTTTCCGCCCGCTTGACACCTTCGGTACTGGCGGTGAGCACCTCTTCCTGACGCTTGGTGATCTCGCCAACAGCGATCATTCGCGCAGTCTGCGCTGTGTAACCCCGATAGGTGACGTTGGAGACGTAGAGGTTGATCAGGTCTCCCGGTCGCACGACATGCCCGTAGGGCTTGCCGCAATGGGTGCCAAATTCGTTGATGCCAATCTGGTAACCGTCACCGGTCTCGCCACCGAAGGAGAGTTGCGCCTGGGTGAAGGCCGCGTAGATCTCGTGGTCGCTCACGCCGGGTTTCACTACGTGATAGGCCGCCTGGGTGGCGATGCTGACCAATTGGGCGGCCGCCCGAAACATCTCGATCTCGCGTGGCGAGCGGACCTTTTGCATGCGATCGAGAATGGCATTGTCGGCAACGAATTTCACGCCCGGCATCAATGCGTCGAGGCCCGCCCAGAAGGTCAGCGAGGTGCGGTCGCCGATGCGGCCGATCTGCGCTTTCGATAGCCCCATCCCTGCCAGAAGTTCAGCACATTTTTCGGCGGTCTTGATGACGCTGTCGCCCGGACGATCAGCATATTCCCGGCCGATGGGGCCAATCTGCCAGATATCCTCGACAAGAACCGGCTCGCCTCCCGGCGGCAGGAGCACGGACTGAGTAAAGAATGACAAAAGCACCATGGGCTTGTCGACATCCGTCGGAATGATCAAGACGCCTTCGCGCATCCAGTCGCAGATATAGCGCAGATAGTGGTTCGACGTGTGAAACCAGCCCACACCGCCGGTATGGACAATCAGGGCGTCATGTCCGGCCTCCACCGCCTGGCGGCGGATACGCCGCAGACGGTCCTCGAATTCCTCGACGGGTAAGGGCAAGGGCGCTGCGAAATCGAAATCCGGCTGAAAGTCGGCGAGCAGCGAGCCGATGCGATAGGCTCCTGTTCTGGTGGCGGTCATGTTCATGGGCTATTCCTTCCAATATTGTTCTTGTTCGTCAGGCCTGTCGCGTAGGCGCCAGCACCCGCCTTGCCACCAGCATCACCACCAGCGTCAGGCCGATCAGCAGGCCGGACATTGCCGCAACGCGCACGTCGAGCGACTCCTCGATCAGCGCAAACATCCTGAGCGGCAGCACTGTCGTTTGCGCATCGGCCAGGAAGAGCGAGACGGAAACATTGTCGAGCGACTGGATGAAGACGAGAAATGCGCCGGCGAGAATGCCGGGTGTCAGCAAGGGCAGGATCACGCGCCTGAGTGTAGTGAACCACGTGGCTCCCATCACGGTCGAAGCTTCCGCCAGCGAGGGATTGATACCTTGCGCGACGACCGAGGCGGCGCGATACATCAGTGGCCCGAAAACCACCACATGGCCGACGGCCGTCAGCCAGAGCGAAGGCTGCAAGCCAACGGAATTGGCGACTATCAGCGCAGCCAGACCATAAACCAGACTCGGCAAGACCAGCGGCGCGAGAAGCAACGGCTCGATTGTGTTGACCGACCGACGCTGCAGTCGAGCCATGCCGATCGTGGCGGGCACGGCGAAGAGCAGCGAGCCGAGGACGGCAAGGCCTGCGATCTTCAGCGAGTTGCCAGCGGCAATATGCTCCGTCCCGGAGCGGATCGGATCGAGCAACGCCTCATACCAGCGCAGCGAGAAGCCCTCCGGTGGGTATTTGAGCGTCTGCCCGGATGTGAACGACATGGGTGATCGCGATGACGATCGGGGCTACGAGATAGATCAGGCTCAGGCCGCCGAAGCCGAAGACGAAAGCCTTGTAGAGAATGACGGGGACCGGGTTTCCGGATTTTCTACGCATGGCCGACAAGCCTCCGGTGACGGGAAATCGTGGTCATGCCGACGAGAAGAAAGCCGGTCGACATGAGGAGCACGACGGCGATGGCAGAGGCCATCGGCCAGTCGAACAGCGTGCCGACCTCTCGATAGATCAATTGCGGCACATAGACGTTGCGCGCGCCGCCAATCACCGCCTGGGTGACAAAGGAAGCACTGGTGCTGGCAAAAACGAGAATCCAACCCGCCAGAAGCCCAGGCAGCATCATCGGCAACAGGACCGTGGCCAGGATGCGCCACGGCCCGGCACCCGAAACCTGCGCAGCCTCGGTGTAGGTTACGGGGATGCGCGACAGGATCGCCACCAGCGGAAGGATGATCAGCGGCAGGTCGATCTGGCACATGGCCATCATCAAGCCGAGTTCCGTCGACATGAGTGTGAACGGACGTTCGGCCAGTCCAAGCGCCACGAATGTCTCGCTGATCGGTCCCTGCCGCCCGAGAATGACGATCCAGGCAAAAGTCCGAACCACATTGCTGGTCAACATCGGGATCAGCGTCAGGAAAATGATGATCTGGCGTGCGGTCTTGCCGCTGTGCCAGTAGAACAGCGCGATCGGCACACCGAGCAGCGTCGTGGTGACGATGGTCTGTACCCCGAGCTTGGCGGTGTTGACGAGAACGCGATAATTGAACGCGTCGCCAAGAAAGCGCGCGTAATTGTGCAGGGACAGGCCGTCGGGTCCAATGAAGCTGAACCCGACAAGGACGGCGAGCGGCGTCGCGAAGAACGCCACCGACAGCAGAAGCATCGGGATAACGTAGGGAAAGCCGCTCGCTTTCATGGTGCTACCTCAACCAGCGACGAGGGCGTCGAACTGGCGGATCCATTCCGGCCGGTTCTTGTTGATGGCAGCCCAGTCAGGATAAACGAGAGAGGCAAGCTGCTCGCGCTTCACATAGGCCTCGATCCCCGGCGTCAGTTCGACCTGCTTGTTCGTCGGGAACATTTCCGTTGGCGGCATCTTCAGCTTGTCCTGCGCGGCCTTGGAAATCGCGGCATCCATATAGGCATAGGCCGCGTCAACGTTCTTGGCGCCCTTGGTCAGATGAATGTTGACTGGCGCTGCGGGCGAACCCGTTTCCGGCTGAACGAATTCGGCCTTCAGCCCCATCGCCTTCAACTTCGCGACATTGCCCGTCGAGCACATGAAGACTGCAATTTCACCCTGCTGGAACAGCGTCATCTGGTGGTTCGTGCTGGCCACCACACCCTTGATTTGCTCCGGGTGTTCCTTGAACAGCTTGAAGACGGCATCCATGTCGGTTGGACCCGAGCCGTAAATCTTGGCGATCTCGGTATAGGCCATCACGCCCGTGTTGGAGGCGAAGCCGGTCCAAGATACCAGGCCGTTATAAGCCGGGTTTTCAAAGAGATCGCGGTAGCCCTTCGGCGCCGGGACGAGATCGGGGTTATAGGCAATGCCGTTAACCTCGACCGTGACGGTTGGGCCGTATTCGCCCTGGAAGGCCGGATCGAGCATTCCCCAATTTTTGAGCTTGGACGGGTCGATCTTCTGGATGAGGTCGTTTTCGACGGCGATGGCCATCTGACCGGGCGACATCAGAAGCGTGTCGTAAGGCGGATTGCCGGGGCTTGCCATGACCTTGGCGAGTTGGTCCTGCGCCATTGCCGGGGCGACCGTCAGATCGAAGCCGGCCTCCTTTACGAGTGGCGTCAGCACGGTGCGATAGCCGTCTTCCCAGTTGCCTGGGAAGGTCGCGGCAACCGCCGTGCCACCAGCCGCACGGGCGGCGAAAGGAACGGTCGCTGCCACGGCCGCACCGGCGGCAAGCAGTCCGAAACGGCGTCTTGTGATGTTGAAGTCTTGCATCTGTTCACCTCTGTTGTTGTTATTCACGGAATGCTTCCGGTTCGCTCGGAAAGGCGTGACACCTCATGGTGTCTATCTCGGCAAAGAGCTGTGCTCCCGGCTCGGGAATGAAGGTCGAAGGCCCGCGGACCTCCGAGGAACGAAGGTTTGTCCCGTCTTCGAGAAGGAGATCATGGACAAGGGTGGGCCCAAGCGGCACTGACACGGTCAGCCGCGCCGGCAGGGCCGATGCGCTCGGCGTGGCGCAGAGACTCACATCTTCGGGTCGGAAGGTGATCGTGACCTTGGAGCCGGTGGTGAAATTCAGACGACGCGGGAGGACGAGGGCCCTGCCATTTGCCAGCGAGATCTCGGTCGCTTCCGTCTCCACGCGGTTCACCGTTCCATGCAACACATTGGCCTGACCAATGAAGGTATTGACGAAGAGAGTCCTCGGCCGGTCATAGACGGCCATCGGCGTATCAATCTGCTCGACATTGCCCTTGTTCATCAGGACCAGGCGTCCAGCGAGGCTCTGCGCCTCCTCCTGGTCATGCGTGACGATCAGCGTGGTGATGCCAAGGGTTTTCTGCAGATGGAGAAGCTCGACCTGCAGGTCGAAACGCAGAGCGCGGTCCAAGGCGCCGAACGGTTCGTCGAGGAGCAGAAGCGAAGGCCGTCCGGCAATGGCACGGGCCACCGCGACGCGTTGCTGCTGACCACCGGAGAGCTCACGCGGCAGCCGATGACCAAAGCCTTTCAACTGTACGAGCGAGAGCATCTCCTCGACTCGTTCGCGCCTCTCGGAGCGCCCAACCTTCTGGCAAGCCAGCGGATAGGCGATATTCTCGACGACCGTCAGGTGTGGAAATAGCGCGTAGTTCTGGAAGACCATGCCGATCCCGCGCGCACGCGCCGAAACATGGGCAAGGTCTTCGCCACCGAGCTGGATCACGCCGCTCTTCGGCTGGATCAGCCCCGCGATGGCGCGCAACACCGTGGACTTGCCGCAGCCGCTCGGCCCCAGTAGCGCAACGATCTCACCCGCTTCTATCTCGAACGAGATATCGCTGATGGCGTTCTGTCCGCCGTAGCTATGGGTCAGGCCACGAACGCTAAGCTGCTTGCCTTCTCCTGCATTCGAGGTCTGCGACATGAATGTCCCCTTGGGTTGCGCCTTCATGGCCACGGGCTTAGCGCTCGTCGGCAGCAGGCGGAGATATGGTCGATCAGCAATTTTCAGTTCGCTTTGGGTCATGGAAACGGCAGTTGCAATTGGTATGCCAACTGCGCTAACAACATCTCGCATAAATGATCAAACAACTGATTACATTAATATATTTTTGCTTTATTTGCTTTCGTAACTTTATAATCAATGAGAAGCGAATTTTCATGTGAATTCATTCGTTGTGCATTTAAGCGCGGTCTCGGTGATTTGTTGTGCAGGTTTCTGGCGCGCGCAGCTCCGAACGGCTTCAGTTTCCAGCCATTTGCGAGGATGACAGTAGCAGGGCGCGCCTGTCAGGTCCAGAAATTACACAATTAAATCAATTATTTAATGAGTTTGTTTGTGAACGTAATGCTTAAGATTGACCGATGGATAATTTTTAATCAAAAATTTGCGAAACTTTATGCGGATATAAAATCGCATAATCATTTAATCTTGTAATCGAAAAAATAAGAAATTAAAAACAGTTACATAGGAACCGATATATCAATCTGGCATGCTGATTGCTTTGCCCAATCTGAAAATTCACGACAACAGATAATGTGAACAAGGGGTTCCGCATGCATAGTTTCAAGAAGACTCTCACAGCCGCCGTGGCTGGCGTCGCTCTAGCTCTCCTCGCATCAACCACGCAGGCCGCAGAAGGTACGCCCGTGAAGATGGTGCCGGAGGCGGATGTGGCCAAGCTTCCAGGCGTCGCCTTCAATCAGCAACTGGCAGACCGTCTGCCCGCAGCGATTAAGGAAAAGAAGGTGCTGAAGGTGGCAACGGATCTCACCCCGCCAATCAGCTTCCAGGACGAGGCCGGCAAGCTGATTGGCATCGATGCCGACCTCGCGGCAGCGCTCGGCGTCATTCTCGGCGTCGATGTACAGATGACCAATGTCGGCGCGGGCGCAGCCATCGTTCCCGCAGTGCTGTCCAAGCGGTTCGACATGACGCTTTCCGGTATTAACGACGATGTGGAGCTGGAAAAGCAGGTCGACGTGATCGACTATATGTTTGACGCAACAACCATCATGACGGTCAAGGGCAATCCACTTGGCATCAAGAGCATGGAAGACCTCTGCGGCAAGAAGGTTGCCGTGCCGGTCGGGACCTTCCAGAACAGGCTCGTGGTTGCTGCCTCGGCAAAATGCAAGACCGCGCCCATCGAGATCATGTCCATCCCGAAAATGCCGGACGTCTTGCAGGCCGTGCGAACGGGCCGCGCCGATGCGACCGTCAACGGCTACGCAACGAGCGTCTACACCACCGAAAAGCAGACCGGCAAAGGCGTCGGTTTGCAAGCCTTGCCCGATGTCCGCCTCGCCGTCGGTTATCTAGGCATGCTGGTCTCGAAGGATAATTCAGAGCTCCGGGATGCCGTGATCGCATCGCTCCAGCACATGGTCAACAGCGGCGCCTATCAGGCCATCATGGAGAAATGGACCCTTGGCCCGCTTGCCGTCAAGACCGTTAAGTTCAACGATGCTGCCTCCATGCCGGTGGAATGAGCCATGGCACTCTTTGCTCAACCGATCAGCATGACCATCGTGCCTCCAGTCCGCAAGCCGATACGCTGGGGGCAGGTTGCAACCGGAAGCATTGCGATCCTTGTGCTGGCCCTCATGGTCCTGGCTGTCGGGCGAAATCAGAGCGTCCAATGGAGCGAGATCCCGCTTTACATGATCGACCCCGTCATTCTTGGCGGCGTCGCTCTGACGCTCGAATTGACGGCGGGCGCCATGGTCGCCGGCATCGTCATCGGATGCCTCATTGCCATTATGGCGACGAGCCAGAACATCGTTCTCAAGGCGATCGCCGTCGCCTTTGTCTGGTGGTTCCGCGGCGTACCGCTGATCGTCCAGATCTTCTTCTGGTTCAACATCGCGCTCTTCGTCCCCGAGATCGGATTCGGGTCCTGGTCGGTTTCGGTAAACGACATCGTCACGCCCGCCTTGGCCGGCTTTCTGGCGCTTGGTCTGCACGAGGCGGCAAACATGAGCGAGATCATTCGTAGTGGCCTGACTGCGGTGGATCGTGGACAGCGCGAAGCCGCATCGTCTCTGGGCCTCAGACCATTGCAGACTCTGCGAACGGTGGTCCTCCCTCAGGCAGTAAGGCTGATCCTCCCGCCGACCGGAAACCAGGCGATCGGCATGCTGAAGGCGAGTGCCGTCGTTTCAGTCATCGGCATGCAGGATTTGTTGACACAGGCGCAGGCCATCTATGCCCGCAACTTCCTCGTCATCGAACTCCTGTGCGTTGCCTCGCTTTGGTATCTCGGGATCACCACGATCGCCTCCATCGGCCAGCACTATCTGGAACGGAAGCTTGCGCCAAAAGGCCGCTCAAACAGCGGCAAAAATTGAGCTTGGGGGCGCCAGCGCGCAGTCGATGACGCCAGAAAATCAACCAACCAAGGGATCGCCACTGCAGCGCATCCCATCAGGAAACATCAAGGAGAGACCATTATGAGACTGGGTATCGATAGCCAGAAGCTTCCCGAGTTCGTGAAACGCGGACCGCTCGCAAGCCTTAACCTTGTCAAGGAGCTTGGCCTTGCGGGCCTGTTCTTCCCGACAGTTCTCGACATGAGCCCGAGGCTCGACAAGGGAGCCCTTCGCGACGTCCGCGAGAAAGCCGATGAACTGGGGCTCTACCTCGAAAGTGGCGTCGGCAAGATCAATCCCTATTGCAGTGCCGAAGCTCCAGAGTTCCGTGCGATCGGCGATGGCGACGTCATTCTGGGCTTTACCCGCATGATCGAGGCAAGCGCCTCCATCGGCTGCCGCGAACTGTGGATCTCGCCCGGAAACTTCAAAGCGGAGTATCGTGGCAGGCTGGCAAACGACCGCTTTCGCACCGACGTCACCTGGAACGAGCAATTGCTGGCCATGGAGAAGGTCCTGCTGAAACTTGCTCCCGTAGCGCGCGCCAATGGTGTCCATCTCAATATGGAAACCCATGACGAGATTACGTCCTTCGAAATCCTCAGGCTGATCGAAAAGGTCGGTGAGGATTGCATGGGCGTCGTCTTCGACACGGCCAACGGCCTGCAGCGCGGGGAGCATCCGGTTTACGCCGCAAGACGCGTTGCGCCATACGTTCGCCAGACCCATATCAAGGACGCCTATGTGGGCCGCGCTCCGGGTGGCCTCGATTTCCAGACCCGCCCCGTCGGTCGCGGGATCGTGGATTTTGCCACGATCGTTCCAATCCTGGCAGCGGCGAACCCGGATCTCAATCTCTCATTGGAAGTTGTCGCCTCGGTCGAAGACAAGCCGCGCAAGGCCAATCCACGTCAGTGCATCGAGATTGACGACCCTGCCTGGCGCGCTGCGCACCCGGACCTCGATGCCGAAGAGCTCGACGCCTATCTATGTCTCATCAGCGCCTTTGAAAAGCGTGTTGCTGCTGGCGAGATCCCGGATTGGGAGACCTATGAGGCGACCAATTACGGCTACCCGTCCTATGAAAAGCAGGCCTACGGCTTCGACGCGGCCATCATCTTCATCCGCAATTCGGCCAGGCATATCGAGACGATCTGCGCCGATAATGGCATCGATCTTTCCCCATCCGTGGCAAACCGGCAGGCAGCCTGATTTCGAACCACGCGATGACGGTGGAGATCTCTGCCGTCATCGCGCAAGACCCAAGATCAAGTGGATTTCCAGCGCGTATCAATGTACGCACCAATATGTGTATGGATGTAATCAGATCGAGCGACCGACCGCTCGAATGCATGCGGAGCAGGACATGAAGAAGACCCGTCGGCAGACCCCGCGATCTGCCCCCAAGGCGCCGAGCACTGCCGAAGCGGCAGACAAATGCCAATGACGACGTCTCCGAGCGCATTCGCACGACGCTTGCCACTGCCATCGGCGAAGGCGCGCTGAAACCCGGCACAAAGATCCTCGAAGATGCCATTGCCGACCATTTCGGCGTCAGCCGAACCGTCGTCCGTGGTGCTCTCGGCGTGCTGGAAAGCGACCATCTGCTGGAGCGCAAGCGCAACCGCGGAACCTTCGTCGCGGAACCAGGCATCGAAGAAGCCAAGGCTCTATTCGAGGCGCGCCGCAAGATCGAACATGCGATCCTCGACCTTGTCATGTCCCGCGCTACCACAGAACAACTCGATGCGCTTGAAAATTTGACCGACGAGGAAGAGCACATCCACCACCACGGCGACGAAAAGTCAAAGACAGTGCTTTCCGGAAAATTCCATATTGTTCTGGCGGAGATTGGCGGCAATACCGTCATGACCGAAATGCTCTCCAAAATCGTCGCGCGCCTTTCCCTCGTCATGGCGCTCTATGAAGAAGACAAGAAGGACGACTGCGGCGCCGACCACCACCGCATGATCGTCGCTGCGCTGAAGGCGAAAGACCTAGCGAAGGCACAGCAGTTGATGGACCACCACCTCGCCGATATCGAGGGGCGCGTAAGGCTGACTGAAGGACAAGGCGATCGGCACACGTTCCTGGCCGTGTTGGAAAACTTTTCCTAAGTTACTTTTTCAAGCTCTTGACTGGAATCGAACCGTCGCCCCTGCGCGAACGCGATCATCAGCTTAGCGGCAGTTGTTCTGGCCATTCCTGCGCGCCATGGAGTACTCGGAGAATTCGAACTGTTGTCTCGGCAATCAAATAGGCGGCGACGTAAGGCGTACCATTGATGACGAGTTCGCGTGTCCCGGCAATTCAACCGACGCGCCCGCTGGCAGGAAAATCGAGCAAGCGACGGGCGGCGGCCACTATCCGTTCATCGATCAATATGGCTGCCGCAGGATTATCTGCCTCGATGTATGTGAAAATAGCGTCACGATCGGACAACGCAAACGCAGACCAAGTCAGTTTCATGTTTTTGGCACACCAGCTTTGAGGCGGGCCGCCGCTCGACGTGTGGCAAAGTGCGCCTCGACCTCGTCATCCGATAAATCCGGTCGAGTATCGTTCAACGCTTCGAGCACCTTGGTCCGAAACCAGGCATCATGTGCTTCACTGCCAGAAAGAAGCTCAAGAGGCAGCGCGCCCTCGTTAGCAGTCCGGGTGAGCATGATACGAACCGCGTCGGATACCGTGAGGCCCATGCTTTCAAGCACAGCGGAAGCACGGTCCCGGATTTCGGAATCAATACGTGTTTGTACAAGAGCGTTTGCGGCCATAACTATCTCCAACATTTTATGAGACAGTAATGCATTTGCATGACAATTTCTAGACTGGAGTGCCGAGATTTCGCGCGAAGCACTTTAAGCTCTTGAAGGTATCTGAACCAATGACTGGCCAATTTCCCGGCGCACTGCACTATTAATTACCGTTGATTTGCAGATGCTTAGTTTCACCCGTGGCTTGCTGTTCCTCAGTCTGTTTCGTTTTAGCCCTGGTCGTCCTGCAATAAACCTCAATCCTCAGCTGGAGCATCGACATGTCATGCCCGCAGATGGCGCGGCGCCGTCGTCAATGACGCTTATCAGCTGCTATTTTCAATGTTGTTGTGGATTGCCATGCTACAACCTGTAAACGTGATTTAGTAGGCAGCAAAGAATGGATATGCAGGTGCATGGCCCACAGGGTCAGTGTGAGGGGAACTATGTACGCACGGGACGATTTTCAGCTGCTGGCTGCTCGCACGGCGAAGGTCCAGGTAGACCTTCCCTGGCGTCGACAACGAGAGTGGATGAATCCCCATGTTTCGTTTAGCGAGCCGCCTCAAAGCCTTCAGTCATCTTCTTCGGAACACATTACCGCACTGATTGGCAAGAACGGAACTGGAAAGTCGCATATTCTCAGCTCCATCGTCCAGACGTTCGTCACGTTGGAGCAGTTGCAGACGCGAAAGCGGCGTACGATCAAGGAGTTTCCTCTCGAGCACCTCTCGTACATGATCGATGGTCGGCGTTGCACGATTGACTACCATGGCAAGCAAAGCCTGGAATGCCATGTCGATGGCTTGCTTGTACCAATTTACGATCTGCCACTCCCAAGGCGCGTGGTCGCCCTCACCATCAGCCCCTTCGACAAATTCCCAGTTCCCCGCTCCATAAGGCATTCTGTGAAGCCGGCTGATCCATCGGTCTACGAATATCTGGGTCTTCGCGATCAATTCGGCAAAGCGTCGATGGAATCGCTTCTGTTCCGTTCCCTGAACAACCTGTTCGAGGAAGGCGAGAACGAAGCTCTTCGTCGCATCAACATTGGCTCGGTGTTTCAATTCCTCGGCCTAGAGCCGATCTTGACCGTCATCTACAAGATACGAATCCATTCGTCCGTATTGCGGCGTTTGCAACGTGGAGAAAGGGTCAATTGGAAATCGATCGGCAACTTTTCGGAGAGCCGCAATGTAGAGGAAATGCTTCGGAGCGGCTTTGACGAAGTAGAGTTGAACAATCTTCTGGAGCTGGCGATGGCGCGCGCGGAGGACGGTTTCGTCAGGACAGTCGCCGACTTCAACTATGGAGGCGACCTCGACGAAACGTTTCGCATCCTGCAACCGCTACGGCGAGCAGGTTTTCTCAGGCTATCGGGCGTCGAGGTTAAGCAAATCAACGGTCCGGTTTCGAACCTGCGACGTGCCAGTTCCGGCCAGCTGAGCATGATCTGCGCGTTGCTCGCACTGGCATCGGTCATCAACAATGCAAGCCTTGTCTTGATCGACGAACCGGAACTCAGCCTTCATCCCGAATGGCAGGTCGATTACGTCGACCTTTTGATTAAGACATTCGCCCGCTTCAATGGATGCCACTTCGTTATTGCCACACATTCTCCCATGGTCATATCTGAGCTTCCCAAGCACGCGAACGTCATCGCGCTTGACCAACCGTCTCTCCCCGCGACGGAAGATATCACCGGTCAATCGGCAGACTACCTGCTCGCGGAAGTTTTCGGAACGCCAATGCCCGGGAACCTCTACGTCCGGGAAAGGGTCGTTGCAGCACTTGGCCTCATCTCGGAAGGCAAGTCGAAGTCTCCCGAATTCAATGAAGTGACCGCCGATCTTCAGAAGATTAGTGAGCAATTGAAACCGGATGATCCGATTGCGGATATCATCGGGGATATCGCTAACGTCGCTCGGGCTGCGGGAACGAAGGCGTCGTAATGAACCCCGTTGTCTATTCCGACGCAAACCAGCTAATTGTCAATGAATTCGAAAACCGACCTGCTGTCGATCAGATTGGATCCTATTGGGGTGAAGATGAAGTAGCTCCAGTAAGAAAACAAATCAAAGATCATTACATCGGTGAACAGGGTCAGCGGTGCTGCTATTGCACCTTTGAGATCGCGACCAACAATAATGCTGTCTGGGACGGGGAACACATCATTTCCCGTGACGCAGCAGCCAGATTCATGTTCGTACCTGAAAACCTCAGCATTTCCTGCAAGGATTGTAATCTTACCAAGAAGGAGAAAGAGGTCAGGGTCAATCCCGCGCTCAAGCGGTTCCCAACTCGATCTGAGCATTACAAAATTGTTCATCCCCATTTTGACAACTACGCCGATCACATCCAGTGGTTCGGGAAAGTCGTCAAACCTCTTACGGATAAGGGTATCGAAACAGTCGCCATGTGCGGCTTGAGTCGCTACGGAAAGAAAAAGGCGGGAGCAGCGAAGGTGCCGATCCATCCTGCGATGGCCCAGCAGATCGGTGTCCTTATGGATCCCTTTTCAGATCGTATCGATATGCATGTAGCACTTGCCGGCATCAAAGCTTACCTTGAGACGGTTCCGCAGGATTAGGCGCTCCCACTTGCGCTATGTGATCCCGCAATTCCTCCTTTTCTCGCCCACGAAGAACCGGTCACTGCTCGGCCTGAGGCTTTGGTACCTCATCAAGGTTCTTTCTTGCGAACATCGGTATCCACATCACAAGGATTGGCAAAAGGATAAAGGTGCAGTAGAACAAGATTCTTGTTGTTAGCCCCAAGAAAACATGTCAGCGACCACCATTCAATATACGGGCGAACAAGCCCGCAAGTTCGCTGGCGTTAGCCCGGAAGCCTGGCGCCACTGGCGTAAGGTCATCCCGTGCCTCGCGAAGAAAACGGGCAAGAGCGCACGTTTTTCTGCAGGCGAGTTGATCGCACTGGCGGCACTGGCGGCGGCTGTGCATACCCTCGATATCGGAATCGCCAAATTTTCGGAGCGCTGGGATGAACTTTTTAATCTTTGCGCGCAGCAACGACCGGGGGCTCTCCGCTCAGCGGGGATTATGGTGACGGCCGAGGCAATTGAATTGTCCGATCCTTCGCGATTGCTGTACGAACAGCCTGCAATCCTGATTCCCTGCGAGCCGATCGTCGATCGCCTGTGGGATGCGGCCTTTTCCTCAAGCGCGGAGCAACCACAAATACCGCTTCCCTTCGCACCTCAGGCTGTCGGCAGGAAGCACCGATGAGCGATTTGCTCGATAAAGTCGCGGACTTACTCGATTATCGGAGGGATCCAGGCTATGTTCTGGCGGATTCCTTCGCGAGCCAGCCGAACCATCGTCATGCCTTGCGGCTTGCAGCGCAGTTAATGAACGTTCGGGCCGCCTTCGGGCTCTGGACTGGCTCTCAAGGAACGTTGCTCGGCCCGGAGCAAGCGCGGTTTACCCCTCTGGTCTATCTGGCTGCGGTTTCGGATGCGGCCGATGCCATGCGGGTGCATCGCAGCGTCTGGAGCCAAGGGCTCGCACCTTATCTCGTGGCCGTCGGGCCGGATCGCCTATGGGTGTGTCAAGGATTCGGTTTTTCGTCGTCCCGCTGGGAGCGGTATGCGACGGAAATTTCGATCGATCCGTCCGACAAGCTGGTCGGCATTGGCGGACAGTCCGCATTGGCGCCTTTATCAGCGAGGGTTCTGCGGAGTTCTCTTGCTTGGCGCGACGAAGCGCGCACAGCAGACGAGTTCGTCGATGAACGTCTCCTAAGATCTCTCGCAGATTTATCTGTTGCTTTTTCCGCGGAGACGCGGTCGCGCCGCGCCTTGGCGCCGAGTGTCATCAATGCGCTCATCGCACGATTGCTCTATTTCTATTTCTTGGTCGATCGCGGTTTCATCACCCCCGAGCGACTGGCTGAGTGGGAACTGACGGGAATAGGCCTGGGCGTCGACAGCGAATGGTCGCCTGCCGACATCAAGACGCTATTCGGCCGTCTCGATGAAGTGTTCAACGGCAGCATCTTCCCAATGCCCAAGGACTATGCGGACGCGTATGACGCCGAGCACCTTAACCTATTGAGACGGGTACTGCGACACGGCGCCGACTTGGGCTCAAACGACGCGCTTCAACTGAGCTTTCTCGACTACGACTTTGCAAGCATTCGAACGGAAACGCTTTCAGCCATCTACGAGATGTTCCTGAGGAACGAGAACAAAGAAGCCGGCAAACGCTTCGGAGCCTTTTACACGCCGCCATTCCTTGCCGACTACGCGCTCGATCGCGTTGAAGAGGCGACATCGCTGAATGCCGACACCCGCGTTTTCGATCCGGCCGCGGGATCCGGTGTCTTTCTCGTCGGTGCCTATCGACGGATCGTGGAGTCTGCACTTACGGCGGGCGAGGCGCATCTTCCGCTCGATTATCTCCACACGCTGATGACGGAAAGGATCTTTGGCGTCGAACTGAATGCTACTGCTTGTCATGTTGCAGCTTTTAGCCTGTATCTAACGATGCTCGATTATGTTGAGCCAAAGGAGGCGGCCGATTATGCGCGGTGGCCGGTCCGGGTCGGACGCCGGCGACTGTTTCCTCCGATGCTGACGGCAACACCCGAGCGCGGGGCCAACATCAGAGTCGGAGATTTCTTCTCCGATGTATCGAGCGGGATCGCGTGCGATGTTGTTGTCGGAAACCCGCCTTGGGTCCAGCTAGGCACACTCGATAGCGACCATGCGAACGACTACCACAAACGGTCCAAGGTTCCCATTGGCGACAAGCAGGTAGCTGAACTGTTCCTCTGGAAGGCATATCATGAACATTTGAAGCAAGACGGCGTCGCGGCTCTCCTGCTTCCGCAGAAAAGCCTTGTTAACACCTTCTCCGACAAGTTTACGCGGGAGTTGCGAACGAAAACCGAGTTGATCGGTATCGCTGATTTCGCGCATCTTCGCTACGCGTTGTTTCGCCGCTCTTCCGCACGTACCGCCGGCACCGCGGACAAGAAGGCCGAACGAGGCGCGCGTCAAGCAACGGCCGCTGTCATCTTGCGCAAGGCGACAGGAGAATCGAACCAGCCTTTCTGGCTGTATCGCCCGCTGCGATCCACACAGCCGGCTAGCAGGAAGGGGCGCCTTTGGACACTTCTTCAAGACTGGACGCAGGTTCTTTGGCAGGACGCGGACGATCTGACCGATGCTGGATGGCGCCGTCTGTTTACCTGCTCCCCGGTCGACCGGCGAGTGCTTGCCAAGCTCGACCGGCAAATCGCTTCCGGGCGGCTGCAGGCGATGCGACAGCTCAACGATACCATCGGCCTTCAATTTAAGATCGAGGTCGACCAAAATCTTGATAGCCGATTTGTCCTTAGCAACGACTCCAAGCGGGATACGTTCTGGAAGTATCAGCTTGGTCGTGAGCGAAGCCTGTTCCCAGCTCGAAGCATTGTGCCACTTCCTTCCTCACAGCTGGAACGGGCCGTTCCGGGTTCACGACCCTACCTGATGGGCAACGTTGTTCTTCTCCCGCGCAACTGCGAGACGGCCATCTTTGTCGAGCTGCCCGTCGCCACAAGTTTCTTCATCGTTGCCTGCTTTCCAAAGTTCGCGGGCAAGGAACTTCCGGCCCGGTATCGCCGGTTCCTCGAGGCCCTTGCTCTCTACATGGGCTCACGCACCTTCCGCTATCTGTGCTTCGTCAGTGGACGTCGAATGACGATCGATCGGGCGAATATCGAACTGAGTACCGTCCTCGATCTCCCATGGCCCTTTGGCGGTCTTGAGAGGGATGACTGGGCAGACCTCTTGACGGTCACGCCCGAGGAACGCGAAGCAATAATCTGCGCGAAACTCGGATTACCGCCGCTTTATCAGCGTCTGATCGACGAGTTCAATTCGTTTAGAGAAGGGTTCACGGATGGTGGGACGCCCGATGACGCATTGCGAGCGAGCGACCAAGCCGAGCTCGAGACCTATATTGCCGGCTTACTGCACGAGATTGACGGCGGGCGAAAGCGATACAGCGCGAGAGTTTTGCGGGTCGACGCTGACCTGCTCGCCGTTGTTATCGAATACGTGACCAGTAACCGCTCCCTTGCCAGTCGGGCCTACCAATTCGCGAACAAGGCAATAGAGACCTATAACCGCAACAGCGCGAGCGCCATGACGCAAAGCCGTTTCTTGTGGCAGTCGCGAGAGGAGATGGCGAGCGTCCTTGTCAAACCGGGCGAACGGATGCACTGGACGCTGGAGCGCGCGTTTGCCGATGCGGACCTTATCTCGGCCGCCGCGATGGCGGGATTCGATAGCAAAGAGGCTGTATGACGGCGGTTATTTCGTTGCAGCAATGGCTCGTTGGGCGAGGGCTAACTCTCCAGGAAGCCGACCTCTGGAGCGAGTTCATCTCAGATGCACTGCTCCTGCTAGAGGACAGCCACACGCTGTTGCGGACGGCCGACGAATGGAATTCGTTTCTAGGCGGTTGCAAAAGTAACAACCCAACAGAGCCCGAGATCACCTCGGGCCTCGGCGACCGGATGCGGCGGCTTCGAAATGATGCCGAGATAGACAGCAATCGTGACCGGATCCATGTAAGTTATGAAAGCCCAACTCCGGGCGACGAGAGGCATGGGACGCGCAAGTCGAAGGCCGATTTCCGTTTCGAGCGGAAGTTCGAGGCTGGGCGCGCCGTCGCGTTTGTGGTGGAAGCCAAGCCTTTGCGAAATCCGGGTGATATCTCCGGCCGCTACATGGCGGCGGACGGTCTAGGATGCTTCATCGAACGCCAGCCGCCGTATTCCAAGGATCTTGCCGCAGGCATGGTGGGCTATGCTTATGTTAACCCGACCAGTTGGCTCGCCGCAGTCGCCACCTCGTTATCGGCAGGAGTTGCGGCCTTGAGAACGGCTTCAGTCGAACTTGGCGTGGAGCGAATCTCGCTTGCGTCGGACCACGCTCGCACTGCGATCGGACTGGCTCCTGTCACCGTGCTGCATTCGATCCTTGATTTTGAAACGGAGACAGCTCCAGCCTGACGGACTTGCGATCACTTCCGAGAAGCTGGGCTGGACTGCTTTAGAGAGTTTTCGCAACGCGGTTTGTAAGCTCTCGCTACCACTTCGGTGTTATAGAATTCTATGAGCCGAGAAACTGTGAAATTAGCTATCTCGGTTTCTTTATTCGGGATCGACTTCAGGCCCAAATATTGACCGGCCCCCAAACTCGGCCGAATGTTGGAATTCGCCCGCGATGATTTCTTTAAGGTCAGGCCCAGTCACGTACCGCTCCAGTTGACGCGCCTGATCATCAAGACGCTTTATAGCAAGCAGTTCTTCCTGCTGGCCTAGCCGCATCTTCTTCACCGCCGATTTCATCACCCGGATCGTTCCGAGCTCCGCCGCGCCGCCTGCGGCGTCGTCTCCAAGGTTTTGGCCACCATCCCGGCCGAAACGAGCGGCCTTGCCATGACGGGTTCGACCAGTTCCGGCAGTTTTGAAGACGTCCGCCGCCCCTCCAGTTTTGGCTCGAACATCGTTTTCGCCAAGGTTAGCCGGTCATGCTTCTTCATGCCGATCTCGGCGGCCGCCAGCAAACCCTGAGCGATGGCCAGCAACCGCGTCTCGCGATCGCGGCCTCGGCGGCGATCCACCGGGATGATTTTCAGGCGAGATTGATGGCGGCCAGATGCGGAGCTGACGTGATGCCGACCTAACGTAGGATGGAAGCAGCGAACAAGCCCCCAGCAAGGGGCGTGCTGAAGCACGGACAGCTCGTTCCAAGCATCGAGGGCTATGATTGCCTGTAGCACTGCCGGCAAGTTTTCGGTCTGTCATGCTGATTTTCGTGATATCGTAAGTCGTTGAAATCATGGTTAACAGAAGCTTAAATGAAAGCGATCTCGGCATTAAGATTCAGCACTTCGTATGGGTCATAGTTGGGTGCATAACCTTTGATAAGTACCCCTTATCGGAGGTGAGAAGACTCTGCGGTTGACCATGTCGGCGCGGTTCGATATTTTTGGTCAAATCGTTGTCATCGGAGCCACCATGAGCACCACCGTCAAAGTATCTGAAGCGAAGGCGCATCTGTCCGAACTGCTGGTGCGAGTTGAAGCCGGTGAGGATGTGATCATTTCACGTGGCAATGACCCAATCGTGCGCATGTCGAGAATCCGAAAAGAAAGTGACCTGCAACTGTTGATGAACGAGGTGCGTGCCGCGCGTTCAAGGGCGACGCCATCGACACATGAGGAAATTTTATCCTGGCGCGATGAAGGCCGTCGATGATGAGTTTTGTCATCGACGCGTCCATGGCAGCCGCATGGCTACTGCCAGAAGAATTTACCGCCGAGGCTGAAATTATCATAGGGTCGATATCTGCAACCTGCCCTATCCCGTCGCTGTTCTGGTTTGAGATCCGCAATATTCTTGCCATGTCAGAGCGGCGTGGGCGCATCGGACCGGGCGATGCACTTGTTGGAATGGAGCGGGTCAGGCGTCTTCCGCTGGACGACGCGGGAATAGGCAGTGATGGAATGGTGCTTGTCCTATCGAACAAGCACGTACTAAGTGCTTATGACGCCGCCTATCTTGCTCTTGCCATGAACAGAAGCTTGGCGCTAGCCACGCTCGACCGCAAACTCGCCGCCGCTGCCCGGAAGCAGGATGTTGAAGTACTGGGTCCGTTCGCCCATGGCGACTGACGATAGGACGATTTCCGAACGGGCCGAAAAACTTGACACCATCGCCGCCGTCCTGCCGATTGAGCGCCGCGATGAGCTAGCCGAGCTTCTGACCGATCAGGACATCGAAACGCTGAAGCATCTGGTTAACGAAGGCATGGGCGAGAACACCCTTCGCGCACTGACCTCGGACCTAGCATATCTCCAGGCATGGTGTCTGGCATCGACTGGCAAGAGTCTTCCGTGGCCAGCTCCCGAAGCGCTACTTCTGAAGTTCGTTGCCCATCATCTGTGGGACGCGGAGCGCCGGCGTGACGATCCTGGCCACGGCATGCCGCAGGATGTGGATCGGTTGTTGCGCGACCAGGGGTTCCTCAAGTCACTCGGTCCGCATGCGCCAGACACCGTGCGCCGGCGTCTTGCGTCATTGTCAACGCTTACCAAATGGCGCGGTGTGGCGGGGGAGTTCGCCTCCCCTGCCCTGAAGCAAGCCATTCGCCTCGCGGTTCGCGCGACACCACGACCACGCAAGCGCAAGAGCGCAAAAGCCGTGACGGGAGATGTGTTGGCGAAGCTTCTTGCGTCATGCGGTAGCAACAGTCTGCGTGATCTCCGCGACAGGGCTATCCTCATGGTGGCATTCGCATCGGGTGGCCGCAGACGTAGTGAAATTGCGGGACTACGCAAAGAGCAACTGACACAGGAGCCGCCGATCGAGCGCCAGGATGGCCCTCCCCTCCCCTCGCTATCCATCCATCTCGGCCGTACCAAAACCTCTGGCGCTGATCACGATGAGATCGTCTATCTCACGGGTCGACCGGTAGAGGCGCTTAATGCTTGGATGAAGGCAGCCAGCATCAAGTCAGGATCGATCTTTCGCAAAATCGATCGTTGGGGAAACTTGTCTCCTCGACCGCTCGATCCAAAGTCGGTCAATGATGTCGTCAAGCACCGCGCGGCGCTTGCTGGTCTCGACCCCGCAGAGTTTTCTGCTCATGGTCTGAGATCAGGATATCTTACCGAGGCCGCGAACCGCGGCATTCCGCTTCCAGAAGCGATGGAGCAGTCACGTCATCGATCCGTCCAGCAGGCATCCAGCTATTACAACAGTGCCACAAGAAGAAGCGGGAGGGCTGCAAGGCTGCTCTGACCGAATACGCGACAGTCCCATCATTGCGACTTGTCGCTGCATTTTCGCGCAGGTTGGTTTCGTACCCGAGGTGGGTCCACTTCGACACGTAGTTTCAAGGGATCATGCCCTTTGCCAACCATCCAGCAAATGCAAAGACTATCGCCACGACGATAACACCCACTGCGACGAAGAGCTCACCTCTCATCAGGATGCCAACAGTAAATCCGGAGATTGATGCAGCTGCCAGCCCGATGACAGCCCCCGGAGAACCTTCGTCATCTAACTCATCCAGAGGAAGCTTGCTCATCATTACGCCATGCCTTTTTTGTGAATTTCCCAACCCTCGCAGGCATCAACTGACGACACAGGACGTGCTGCAAGATTTCCAGAGTGTGTATCATTCTGCTACTGACGCATCGCTGAAATCTATGTCATTTAGCTGTCAGTCGCCTGCAGCCGACAGTGGAAGTCTCACAGTAACCAGTGTGCCCATCGCCGGACCGCTCTCAAAGGCGATGGAACCGCGGTTGATCGCCAGAATTTCCTTCGCTATCGCCAAACCCAGTCCAAAACCGTTTACAGTTTCATCAAAACGCTGGCCCCTTAAGCCGACCAGCTCTAACTTCGACTTCTCGATCCCTGGTCCATCATCATGCACTCGCAGCTCTGCAACGTCCCCCTGAGCGGTAACTGTTACAGCTACCGTCGATTTGGCCCACTTCGCCGCGTTCTCCAAGACTACTCCCACAAGTTCAACGAGATCATTGGCATCGATATTTACCTCGCTATCTTGCAGGATTTCGATTCGCCAATCGAGCCGCTCGCCATCGCGGGTTCTTTCAAGGACTGCGACCGCGCGACTGACGATTGATTCTAGGTGGGTTCGCAAAGTATGAGACTTAGCTCTTTGTCGAAGTTTGGATAATTTAAGCTGATACTCGACTCTGCTATTCATCTCGTCAGACAAACTGAACAAAAGTGCCGCAGCGCTTTTCTCACCGCGCCCTTCAAGCTCGTGGGCAAGCGTTGCAAGAATAGACAAAGGGGTCTTCAGGCCGTGAGCAAGATCGGAAGCTCGTGCTCGCGCGAATTCCATCGATGTTTCTTGCAATTTAAGGAGTTCATTCACTTCCGCAACAAGAGGGTAAACTTCTGCCGGGTACTGCTTTTCCAGACATGAAGAAATACCCTTACGGACGTCTTCCACCTCGGATCGCAGTTGCCGAAATGGCACCAAGCCAAATTTGACCAGTAGAACGGCTGCAATGATAAGCGCAGCCCCCAACACAACGAAAGCTGCTGTCAGTTCCCACGTAAAATGCATTATCGTCTCGTCAAGGATCGAGCGATCCTGGGCAACGACTACCTGATAGTGCCGTTCTTTATCTCCGGCCTGGAATGACGTCGTCAGCGACAGTGCCGAAAGGGATTGACCAGCCGGGCCACTGATACTCGACAAGTGTTCACCATCCGTAGTCGGCGCGACTTGGAGAATTTTGTCCCAAAGCGATCGTGAGCGCGTTACCATTTGGCTGTCGAGATCAACGATCTGCCAATACACACCGCTAAAGGGCGTTTCATACCTCGGGTCCGGAAGGTGACGTGTAAGCCTTGGAGAATTTCCCTTCGTTTCAATGTCGATGATTGCGATCAGACGCGAAAGGGTTGCATTGAGATCAGAACGTAGGCCCTTCTCGACATTCTCGATAAATAGGTAGGATATTGCCGATCCTGCAAGGATGAGAGCGAGTAAGATCCAGACTGTACCCGCGCTGATCATGCGAGACTTCAGCGATCTTGAAGTCATTCTGAAGCGCCGCCGAGCATATATCCCAATCCTCTTCGGGTTATGATGATGTCGGCGCCCAATCTACGCCTGACCCTACCGATCAACACCTCAACGGCATTGGAGAGACGATCAGCATCTTGCGCATAAAGATTCTCAGTGATTTCCGACTGGGAAATGACCTTTCCAGGTCTGTGAGCCATGAAAGCTATAAGACGATACTCTTGTGGGGAAAGAGCAATGGGCACTCCCGCCACTGAAACCTGCTTCAGCCTTGTATCGAGGGTGTATTTTCCGATCGCAATCGTCGGTGAGGCGAAGCCAGCGGATCGCCGAACCAGCGCCCTCACACGAGCGACAACCTCCTCCATTCTGAAGGGCTTCACAACGTAATCATCCGCGCCTGACTCGATGCCCTCCACTCTTTCACTCCAGTCTCCGCGAGCGGTCAGGATTAATACCGGGGTGAAGCGTCCCTCGCGGCGCCACCGCTTGAGGATGGTCAGTCCATCAAGGACCGGCAAGCCGAGATCTAGAACAACAGCATCGAACGCCTCGGAATCTCCTCTAAACCATGCGTCTTCCCCATTCGTGGACAGCTCTGTGACGAAACCGGCTGCAGAGAGTGCGAGGGAAAGAGATTCGGCTATTCGCCTGTCATCTTCAGCAATCAGGATCCGCATTTTTCACTTTACTCCAATCAAGCGTCCGCTTCGGGCATCGAACCAGTATCTCCGCAGCCGATCGTCATTCTCGAGCACTTTGAGCTCATACCTAAGAGAACCACGCCGCTGTGTAAGCTCAGCATCCAAGATGCGACCATTCGTAAGCTTTTGAGTGCTTGCCGTGATGTTATCGAGTGGCAGGATGTGCTGGTTTTGTAGAGCGGTCTTCTCCCCTTGGCTCTGCCCTTCACCAGGTGTTGCATCCATTGAAGGCCGGCTCAGGGAAGTTCCGGTCTCACTGCCGCTGTAAGCGCTGCCAACCGCTCCAAAGCCGTCGTCAGTCTGAGAGGGTTCCTCCGAATGGGTCTCGTCGCTTGGACCGTCTTCAGCGTGAGCTTGCGGCGATAAACCGACTGCGATCAAAAACATCGCTGCGAAGCAAATCTGCCTGTATTGCACTATGCTAATATTGCTCACGTTCGTCTCCCACGAAGACTGGCCTATAGATGAACAAAGATGACAGTTTGCTGACAACAGCTTCAAGCTGCTGTCAGATCCTCTCGAATATAGCAAACCTTCGCAATCTGAATGCTGTCAGTTCATTGAGGTTCTTAAGTGGTCACACGCTTTCTTCCAGCAGTGGTGTTCGTAGGGGCCATTCTTATGGTCGTCATCTCCATCCTCGCGACCCGAAATCCGCCCGGATGGTCGATTAGCGGTCCGCTAAAGTGCCGTGATTGGACATATACAGATTGCTTTCTCCTGCGCTGATACCAGCGCCAGATGTCACATAACAGCTACGTGTGCGCGTAGCGATTCAAGGAAAAATACTATGCGTCTTTACTACTCTGTACTGAGCGTACTGGCCCTCATCAATCTTGCTGGCGCGACAACCTCAGCTCAAGCAATGGCTAATCCCGCGTCCGAGCTCTGCGTCAAAATGGGTGGCAGGTCTGTCAGTGCGAAACTGCAGTCGGGTGACGAAATCGGCCTGTGCTATCTGCCCGGAGATAAGGTAGTTGAGGAGTGGACGTTGTATCACATGTTCGACGGTGAGGTCCCATCCGAGGACGAAAACCCGTTTAACTGATGATACCTAGCAAGAGTTGAGATCTCCAGAGGTTCTGTTGGAGTTACCACAGGACCGATTGACCCCGGGCGTCTCCCCTGTCCATAGTCTACCGCATTCCCCCAGTGGATGACTAGGGATAGGGGGTTTGATACCATAAGATTTTGTTGCGCTCCGCGAGGCTGACAGCCAGCAACGCTGCCAAACCGTAGGCTCCTGTCGTGCCCGCCCTCGTGCACTCCGCGACGCTCGTCGGGGACCTGACGGCGCAGCGCACCGCAGCTTTGCGGCTGAAACTTACCAACAATCATCATGTCGCGCTTTCACGGGTTGTGCACGCCCTCCTGTTCAGACCGTCCTGGCACATTTGCGCGATCATTCCTGCGTCGATACCGTCTTGACCAGCAGATCGGTCGAGACCAGCATGAAGGCACCGGCAAGCAATCTTGCCATCGTTGGCCTTGCCGAACTGGCAGAACACTTTGGCGATCATGTCCCCGGCAACCCGGCCGATATCTTCGAATGGTGCCTTGAGCGCGATCAGCACGAGTTGGTCGAACTGCTGGCCTTCGCAGCAGCCCATTCCATCGATGCGGTGAAGGACAAGTACGACTACCGCAAGACGCAGCGCGCCCATGCCGAGGTGCTGGCGGATGCACTCGACCTCGATATGACGAACTATTTCGAGGCGACGGCGGAAAGCTACTTCAACCACCTCACCCGTGACAGCATCGAGGCGGTGCTGATGGACATCAAGGGACCGGACTTCGCAAGTGGCGTCGGTCGGATGAAGAAGGCAGAGGCCGCAGCCTATGCAGAGGCGCAGACCAAAGGCTCCGCGTGGCTCCCCTCCCCCATCCGGCCAGCGAAGGCAGCGGCGATTGTTGCTGATCCGTTGAGCGTAGATGATGACAGCGGCGACGAGGTGCACGGTATAGCCGATGAGGCTGACGAGGCCGATCAGCCGAAGATGAACTGATGCAGTTCCCCGAGGCGGCTAAGTGAAACCAGCCGTCGCCCGCCGCAGCGTCTTTCCGCTGCGGCGGGGTTTCTTTGTTTAATCGCCCGTTGTTCCGCTTGACAACAGGAAAGATGTTGTTAGGATGAACAACATGAAGGCAGTGCTTATCCAGAAATCTCGTATCGTTCTTTCTGAACGCTCGTTCTACGAGATCGTGATGTGGCAGTTGCCCGAGCCGGTTCCCGGGAGCGCTCATCCATACAAGTACCGTTTAGCGCTTGTGGTCGAAGGAACCTGTGTGCTTCGCTACGACAATGAGCGCGGCAAAGGCGACCATAGATACATCGAAGGTCGCGAAGAGCAGATAGAATTCACAGGTCTTCGTGACCTGCTTCGAGCCTTCAAGGCAGACATGGAAAGGATCATATCATGACGAAACTGACTGTAAGGTTGACGACATTTGATGATCTTGAAGCCGAAATTCTGGCAAAAGCTCAACGCGCCGCGTCGGACACGCTTGAAGATGCACCCCCGGTCCTTGGTTTTGAGAGCTACGAGGCTATGCATCGTATTCTTGCACCATCGCGGCTCGACATCGTAAAAGTTCTGACCGCGCAAGGTCCTTTGGCAATTCGTGAGGTTGCCCGTCGCGTCAACCGCGATGTTCAGGCTGTTCATCGCGATGTGATTACGCTCATCAATAGCGGAGTGATCGACCGTCACGAAAAGGGAGTGGAGTTCCCCTACGATGGTATCCACTTCGAGTTCGACGTGACTGCGAAAACTGCCGCGTGAAAGCTGCCAAACCAGCGCACCATGCGCGGTAACGTTCGTCGGCTTGATCGCAGGCCGAGAAGTCGAGGCGCTTCGGGGCAAGGGGGAACCCCCTTCGGCCCTTCCCCTCGCACTCCCCCGCCCGCCCATCATAAGGGACCTGTTCACGGCGGAATGCCATCGGCTTCTCTGTAACCGAGCGTGCTTGGTCGCCTCCGCGACAGAGTAGCCACATCTCCCCTGCTGCTGCTTCACGGCAATCGCCTCCACTTTGACCGGGCGATCAGGTGTTTTGAGGCCCGAAACCGTAATGAGCGCACTTGCCGGGAAATCGTCCCCGAACACTCCTCGTCGAATTCCGACTGATCTGTTCGCTAAGCGCGGATCAATTATGAAAACCGTCATTGTCTGGCATGATTAGATATCGGCTACTGCCGCCATGTGAATATGAACGTTCTCGCAGATCACTTACCTTAATGGGGGCATTCCCGGTAATTCGGATGAGTATCAGCACCAGTTCACAACAATCTACCAGCTGAGCAAGGGCTTTTTCTCGAGGTCAAAGATCGGAGGCAGTCATGAGAACTTTGACAATCGCGGCAAATGCAAACTGGAAATCAGCATTACCTGCAGCTAGAAAGCGCGCTGGTGTTGGGACTTGGTAGTGGTGAGCATCAAGGTGAAACGCTTAACTTTGAGACGGCGGGAACATTTTTCGCGCGCATCGCCGAGTGTCGTTGAGAGCTATTGAACGTCCTTTTCGGAAGCGGAACCGCAAGCGTGCGTGAGATTGCGCACAGGTTGGATCAGGACGCAAAGCGCCTGCATTTATGGCGCGTCGGCATTGGTCGAGCTTGGACTAGTTGGGAAGGGCTAGCACGGTGCGTAAAACTGCCCGTCCAGCAATAGTCACGTCGATATGATGATGGTGTCAGAAAGACAAGTAGCGTGATTACGAGGGATGCGTTCGGCAGCTATTGTGGCGGGAGTAACCCCTTCGGCCCTTCTCCTCGCGCTCCCCTCTTCACCCTCAATGGCCGATTGGTGAACTTTTCCTATGCAGGGCGTTGCTAGGTCCAGTCATCACACTTTCAGCTACGCTTTCCACCTTGGTCTTACTGAACGACTTCTTAAGCGCTTGACTCTCCTTTCCGGGACAAGACAAAGATCGGTATCGTGCAGATAGAGATTTGCTTAAACGCAGCGCGAGTGAAGCAGCCTAGGTCAATAGTCTTTCAGGTGCTGTCGATTTCGGCGCGAAGATACTACGATGTTTTGGAGAACAGACGGCAGGCATGTCGACCTTTGGAAGATCGCGTACCGCAAAAGTAGCGTTCGGCCCGCGCGGTAGCTTGAAAGTCCGCTTAGAAAATCGGGCCAGGGGAATGTGTTCTCGACCTTGTCAGCTGACAAGGTTACGGGAGAGCAGGGGTGGTGATCCTTGGGGCCTCGTCGGCGAGGCGATATTTCCGACATATCTTACAGACGCCTCAACCAAACCTTGTCAGCTGACAAGTGAGCGAGGCGTAATGGAATGACTTCACAGTCGCATCCTTAATCGTTCTGACCATGCGTTCAGCCTGCCCATTCGTGAATCGATGATAAGGCTTGGTCTGACGATACCCGATATCGTTTGCGGCGCATACTGCGACGAAGATGTGATCGACAAACCCACGTTCTGTTGCTCTCTCATGCTGCACGAATTGGACGCCGTTGTGGTGAGCACTGTGTTGATTTTGTAGGGTACTGTTTTGACCAAGGCCTTGAGGAAGCCGGCTGCGATAAGCTTTGTCGCCTTGCGATAAATTCTGGCGACGACGATCTTCGAGGTGCGGTCGACCGCCAGAAAGAGGAAAGCCTTTCCACCCGCGTATCGCAACTCTGCAATATCGATATGGAAATAGCCGAACCCGTAGGATTTGAACCCCTTGGGCTTTTCACGATCAACCTTCGGCAGACGCGAGAGGCGCTGCAAGCAGTGATGCAGGCTTGAGCGGGACAGATGTGGATCACATCTTTCAGAGCGATACAGACGTCGTCGAGTGGCAACCGAGCCTGCACTCGCAATGAAACAATCGCGGCTTCTTCAAGCGCCGACAATACCGTACTTCTGCGCTCTTTGGGACCCATCGCGTCATCTTCGACGCTTGGCCGAGATCGCCATTTCCTCACCGTTTTTTCGTTGATGCCGTACCGCCGCGCGAGCGCCGCGGCTGAAGCTTTCGAGCGCTGTAACTCTGCTCGAATGGCGTACGTGGTCTTGGCGCTGCCATGAAGAAATTGGCCCATAGCGTGTCCCTCTTTGATCGCGATAATGATACGCCACCACACTGTGGGACTAAACACCTAGTCGGCTCACCGGAGCGGCGCCCGCAACAAGGCGACTTTGAAGCCTGGAAGCTTGAGCTTGGCCATAACAAGCGGTCGCATGACCGAGAACTTCGCAATACCGGCTCACAAGACGCCTGTTGGAGAGCTTAGGCGAACGATCTCCATTGGGAAGTATACAGAAGGCGAGGGGACCAGCGTCGGAACAAGTTGGAGTGGTAAAGTAGTGGACGTCTCTTTACTAGCACTACTTTGGCAGATTTAGGCAAGCTTGGTTTGAGATGATTTGCGCTCTCACTTTCGGGGCGCGATATGGCGGATTGGGATACGCAGCTTTCGGCATTTTTGCAGCCATTTCTGGAGAAGGTCGGACACAGGAAGCGGCGACAGATGTGCCCTCTTTACGTGTCCGGGCTCATTGGCCCCGGTGACCGCAAAAGTATTGAGCCGATAGCGGAACGGTTCGCTCCAGGCCAATACGACCGCCTCCACCATTTCATATCCGATGGCCTCTGGGATGCTGTCCCTCTTGAGACCGAGCTTGCGCTGCAGGCGGACAGGATCATTGGCGCATCCGATGCATTTCTGGTGATCGATGACACCGGCCTGCCGAAGAAGGGCGATCACTCGGTCGGAGTGGCGCCGCAATACGCCTCGATGCTGGGCAAGAGAGCAAACTGCCAGACGCTGGTGTCGGTGACGCTTGCTAAAGACGAGGTTCCTGTTCCAATTGGCTTGCGTCTTTTCCTGCCGGAGAGCTGGATCGGTGATCAGGAGCGTATGGCAAAAGCCGGGGTCCCAGAGGATATGAGGGTCTCTCGCACGAAGCCGGAGATTGCTCTTGCCGAGATCGATCGACTGATGGCCGCAGGCGTGCGGTTTGGCACAGTGCTGGCTGACGCAGGTTATGGCCTGTCGGCTGCGTTCCGAAAGGGATTGAGTGGACGTGGCCTCACCTGGGCGGTCGGTATTCCCAAGCATCAGAAGGTCTATCCCGATGATGTCGGATTGATCTTTCCCGTCTCCGGTCATGGCCGTTCTCGCAAGCATTCGATCCCTGACACCCTTTCGGTGGCCGCCGAAACGATGTTGGCATCTGCAAGCTGGAAGAAAGTCAGTTGGCGCCGTGGCACAAAAGGTCGCCTGACCGTACGGTTTGCAGCATTGCGCATCCGGATCGCCGACGGCACGCCACAACGCATTCTTGATAAGGGACAGCAGTACATGCCGAGCGAAGCAGCCTGGCTCATTGGCGAATGGCGATCAAATGACAAACGCAAATACTACCTGTCCAACCTGCCAGCCGATGCGGGCTTGAAAGTGCTGGCAGCCGCGATCAAGGCGAGGTGGGTCTGCGAACAGGCTCATCAGCAGATGAAAGAGGAGCTTGGTCTCGATCACTTCGAAGGCCGATCGTGGCAAGGGCTGCACCGACACGCCCTGATGACGATGATCGCCTATGCTTTCCTCCAGCACCAGAGATTGCAAACTGCAAAGCGGGAAAAAAAAGAAGCGACGCGTGCGCCGCGGACCGCCTGAACCGACCTTGCCAGCCGTCCGTCGAGCCGTGATCAATGCACTTGCTGTAGCGACAGCACGAATACGATGTCCGCATTGTCAACAGCACTTTCAGCGCAAAAATTCAATTCTGCCAAAGTAGTGCTAGAATAGCCCTGCTCTACGAATGCTTCCTCTGCCTAGAGCAGGATTGCTTCATGGCGAAAAGTAGCATCGATGGGAGGACGGCCACGCTTAAGACGGCTTATGGCTGGCGACGACTTAATGGGAAGAGTATTTCACAGCGTCTCCTGCGATGGGTTAACTGCCTTACGGGCAAGCGCAACATCGTTGGACAACTGGACTGCAGATTCCCGCGTTGAGGGATGCTTTCGCGATGAGAATCCCAAGCCGATGATAGATAAGCCAAAAAAGCATGGAGGCCGCGAGATGTCGGGCTCGACGTGCGGGGTCGCCTTACGACCAACGATTTTCCAGGCAATGCAGCTGAAATTTGTCAGGCCGCCTGCCTTAAGCCAAAGGCCGCCATTGATATCCGGCGTCTTACCGATCCAAGTCGTCAGAGTTGCAACCATCGCCAGCAGGGAACAAAACAGGGCAAACGACCAGTCTGTCGTCAGCAAGGATGATTTACGAGAAGAAACCTCATCCCGACCTGCAACAGGCCCATCGCGATCCAATCGTGATAGAGGAGGGACCGCCTAATTTGATGATGATGATTGATAACAGAAGACCACCAAGGATCGCGTTTATTCCGGGCCAGTAACCCAAAAGCCTTGCGCCGATCAAGACGTTTCGCAATGGTGAGAACTGCCAGATCGTCCAGGTTGACGCCAAGGGCTTGAAGCGGCGCCAATCATACGCTCCTCGAAAGCGACCGGAAACCCTGCTGCGGCGCCACTGAACGATCGGCTCGAAGACAGATAGCAGGTCCGAGACGCGCGCGGCGGCATGCGCGCGTCTCGAGGATGTCCAATAGGGGCGGGAGTGTAGACATCCTTCCTCCTCAATTGGAGTGCCTTGAGGAAGCTTGGGAAGGGGGTTTTCGCGCGAAGGTCGCTTTCAGTTTCTCTCTCGCAACTTGGAAGGTGGCGTAGAGCATCGGGATGACTATGATCCCAAGCGTGCTGGAGGCTACCATGCCCATGAAGACCGGCGAGCTGACGTTCTGACGAGCCAGCATCGAGGCGCCGTTCGCCCAGACCAGCGGCACCAGACCAAGGATGAAGGCGATCGAGGTCATCATCACGGCACGGAAGCGGAGCTTCGCGGCATTTTCCGCAGCGTCGCGGATGTCGATGCCACGTTCACGCTGCTCCTTGGCGAACTCAACGATCAGAATGCCATTTTTCGCCGCCAGAGCGATGAGTACGACGAGGCCGATCTGACCGTAAAGGTCGAGGGTAAGATCCCAACCAACCACTGCGGCAAAGGCACCGGACACGCCGATGATAACTGAGAGCAGTACGGGGATGGGGATTGTCCAACTCTCATAGAGTCCCACTAGGAAGAGATAGGCGAAGAGTAGCGCGAGCCCGAGAATGATGGTCGTCTGTCCGCCCGCCTGGCGTTCCTGGTAGGACGTGCCAGTCCATTCGAGCGCATAACCGGCGGGCAAGGCTCTCCCTACCACGGCCTGGAAAGCATTCATTGCCGTGCCCGAGGAAACTCCAGGCGCTGGCGAACCATTAATGGTGACTGCGCGATAATTGTTATAGCGCGTGATAACGGAGGGACCGACGATGGTCTTGAGTTCCGCGATGGACTGAAGGGGTACCATGGCCCCTGACGAACTGCGAACATAGATATCCCAGAGGGCGGGAATGTCTCTGCGATTGTCGACGTCGCCTTGGACCTTGACCTGCCAAGTGCGCCCGAACAGGTTGAAGTTATTGACATAGGAGCCGCCGAGGGTTGCCTGCAGCGCGGAGAAGATGTCGCTGATGCTGATACCAAGCGCCTGTGCTTTTTCGCGATCGATATCGAGATAAAGCGACGGCGCATTGGCCGCATAGGTGGTGAAGACGCGGCTCAACGCGGGGTCCTGATTTGCGGCCCCGACAATGCCGTTGGCGATACTCCCCATAGTTGCTGGGTCGGCGCCAGCGAGGGACTCGACCATTGCTTCAAAGCCGCCGCTCGTGGAGAGGCCGATGACCGGCGGCAGGTTGAAAGGCAGGATCATTGCCGAGCGGATCTCCTGCACACCACCAAAGACCTGACCGATGACAACTTGCACCTTGTCGGTGGCCGCCTTGCGATCCTCGAATGGTTTCAGCTGAACGATCATGAAGGCATTGTTGCTGGCGGAATAGCTGTCGAGAAGGGAGTAACCGATCACCGAGGTGACGTTCGTCACCTGCGGCAAGCCGCGCAGCAGCTGTTCGACCTGCCGCACGGTGTCGCTTGTGCGAGCGACGGAGGCACCGTCCGGAAGCTGTACGTTGATAAAGAATGCTCCTTGATCCTCTTCCGGCAGGAAGCCGCTCGGCGTAATCTTGGAAAGACCGAACACGCCGAAGGCGCAGAGCCCGATAATTGCGAGCGAGAGGATGGAAAGCCGCAAGGTCTTGTGCACGATCCAACCATATCCGTCACGCACACCGTCGATACGGCGGCTGATCCAACCCATGACGCCACGTTTTTCGCCTCCGTGGCGCAGGAAGACGGCGCAGAGCGCGGGAGAGAGCGTCAAGGCGTTCAGTGCCGAGATCAACATAGCCACGCTGATTGTGACGGCGAACTGTCGAAATAACTCGCCAGAAATGCCAGGGATGAACCCGATTGGGACGAATACCGACAGCAACACGAGCGTGATGGCGATGATCGGAGCGGTCACCTGTGCCATCGCCTTTTTGGTGGCGGCGGCCGGCGACAGCTCCGGCTCATCTTCCAGCACGCGCTCGACATTTTCCACCACAACGATCGCATCATCGACCACGATGCCGATGGCGAGCACCAGGGCGAGGAGTGAGACGGTATTGGCGGAATAACCAAACACGAGCAGCACGGCGAACGTGCCGATAACGGAAACCGGGACGGCGATGATCGGAATGAGCGTCGCGCGTATGTTGCCGAGAAAAATGAAGACGACGAGCGCGACGAGCACAAAGGCTTCGATCAGCGTGTGGACTACCGCTTCGATTGTATCGTATACGAAGTCGGTGGAATTATACACGACTTGGGCCTTCAGGCCCTCTGGCATGCGCGATTGCAGCGTTTGCAGCTTCTGGTTGACGGCGGACGCCGCCGTGAGCGCGTTAGCGCCCGGAGACAGATAGATACCGACCGCGACCGAAGATTTGCCGTTAAACCGGTTCAACGAGTCCTCGTTCTGGGCTCCGAGTTCGATCCTGGCGACATCCTTTACCTTTAGCACCGATCCATCCGAATTGGCGCGCAGGACAATGTCTCCAAATTCCTCCGGCGTGGTCAGGCGACCCTGGGTCTGCACGTTGAACTGGAATTGCTGATCATCCGGCACAGGCCGCGCGCCGATACGGCCGACGGGAGCTTGGACATTTTGCGCGTTGATGGCGTTGACGACGTCCGAGGGCACCATGCCGAGGCTCGACAGGCGATCCACGTTGAACCAGATGCGCATGGAATAGTTCATCTGACCAAAGAGCGAGGCGGAGCCGACACCAGGTATGCGCGAAAGTTCGTCAAGAACATTGATCGTCGCATAGTTCGTCATAAATAGTGGGTCGAAATGGTTGTCCGGGCTGCTGAGGGTGATGAATTGCAGGATGGAAGAAGACTTCTTCTGCACGGTGACACCGAGGGTCTGAACCTCCGTCGGCAGTTGTGAGAGCGCCGTCTGCACGCGGTTGTTTACATTGACCGTGTTGATGTCCGGGTCACTGCCAAGCGCGAAGCTGACCGTGAGCGTATAGCTGCCATCATTGCCGCTGGTGCTCTTCATGTAGAGCGCCTTGTCGACACCGATGACCTTTGATTCGATCGGCTGGGCGACGGTCGTTTCGAGGACTTCGGCCGAGGCGCCGGGATAGGTGGCGGTTACCGACACTTGTGGCGGCACGATGTCTGGAAGCTGGGACACCGGCAGACTTGTCAACGCCAGAGCGCCTGCGAGCGAGATAACAATGGCAACTACGATGGCTAGGCGCGGCCTGTCGATGAAAAGATTGGAGATCATCGGGATCAGCCCTTCGTGCCGGGTTGGGTCGTCAAAAGCTGCGGCGTCACCGGCGCGTCGGGGCGCACGCGTTGGACACCTTCGGCAACCACTTTGTCGCCGACCGCGAGCCCATCGAGGATCACCGCAGTTTCGGCGGTTGATTGCCCAAGTTTAATGCGGCGAAGCTTGGCCACATTGTCGGCACCGACCGTATAGACATAATCGCCCTGCTGGTCGGTCAGGACCGCGACCCGTGGGATAGCGAGAACCTTCTGCGGCGTCACAGCCTCTACGATGACGCGGACGAATTCCTCGTTGAATAGTTCGCGCTGTCCATCGTGCATGAGCGGGTTGGGAATGGTGCCCCGCAACGTGATGGAATCGGTGTCCGAAGCAACGCTGACATCGACGAAATCGAGCTTGCCGGTCTGATCGTAAATGCGGCCATCGGGCAGCCGAAGCCGCAGCAGCAAACCTTGGCTGCCTCCGGTCCGACGCTTCTGTTGGAATTCGATAAGTTGACGGGTTGGCACCGGGAAAGTGATGTACATCGGATCCTGGCTGACGATGGAGGCGAGCGTTCCCGACGAGGCGGAAACGACGTTGCCAACGGCGACTGAGGCCCGGCCGATACGGCCATTTATCGGCGAGCGGATCTCCGTGTAATCCAGATTGATCGTTGACGACCGCAATGCCGCCTGGGCAGAACGAAGCTGTGCGGCCGAGGTCCGCTGCGTAGCAAGCGCGTTATCCAGCGTGCTTTGCGAACCTGAGCCGGATTTGCGCAATTGATCTGCCCGATCAAAGGCGATGTTGGCGTTTTCAAGTGTGGCCTGCGCTTCGGCAACCGAGGCGGCCTTAGCCTCCAAGTCAGCCTCGTAGGGCGACCGCTCCAAACGGAATAGAAGGTCTCCCTTCTTCACGTCAGCGCCTTCTTTGAACAGCTGCTCTTCCAGAAACGCCGAGACGCGTGCAACGATGTTGACCTTGTCGGTCGCTTCGATACGACCGTTGAACTCTGTGGTTTCGGCGATCGCCGTCTCGGCGACTGTAACTATACCGACCGACGGAGGACCTCCGGCTCCCGGCATCTGGGCCGATGCGGCGGCGGCGAAGGATAGACAAGCAAGGGTCAGGAGATGGCAAGAGACATTGCGCATGGCAGTCCTCGTTTCGAATTTTTGTTGTTTTAGTCCAGGCGAATGGTAGGTCGCAGGCGCGCATTCAGCCAGTCGATCAGCCAGAGGAGGCTGCCGCGGTAGAAGCCATGAAGCGACGACTGGTGGCTGCGATAGAGCAGACTATGGCTGAGCTGAGCGAGGCGCCCCCGAAAGAACCCGCCAGCGAAAGGTCCGAACTGACCCGGTGGTCCATAGGCGTCGTAATCTCCGAGCGAGAAAAGGGAGCCGAAGTCCCGATAAGTGAAGTCGGGAACCGGGATGCCGTCGACGATGTTCCTCTCAAGATGGCGGATCAAGTGCTGCGCCTGTTGATGCGCGACTTGAGCCGTCAGTGGTAACGGATGGGATGCCCGAGGCCGCGCGAAACTCGCACAGTCGCCAAGTGCATAAATATTGGTGTCCAGAGTGGTGCACAGTGAAGGCAGGACCAGCAGTTGATTCCTGTCATTGGTTTCAAGTCCGTCGAGGCGAGTGAGCAAATCCGGCGCCTTGTTTCCCGCGGCCCAAATCTTCAGCGATGCTGGAACTTTCCGACCGTCTGTGAGGGTTAGTTCATGCGCCTCGGCCCTGCTGACACATGCATTGGTGATCACTCGTATACCCAGGGCGATAAGGCGTACCTGGGTGGCGGAGGAAATATCCGTCGGAAAGGTGGAAAGCAGTCTTGGCCCACTTTCGATTAAGGTGATGGCGATGCGTTCGGTCCGTTGACTCACACCGTATGCGGAGGAGGCCTCGATGAGCTGCAGCAGTTCGGCAGCAAGCTCCACACCGGTCGCACCGCCGCCAACAATGGCAATCAACAACTCTTGCCCAAGCTTGACGCATTGGAGTACCCGGATCCGGACCTCGTGATTAAATGCCTCGGCCTTTAGGCGGGAATCAAGGGTGAGGCAATGCTCGTTTACGCCGGGCGTCGCAAAATCATTTGCGCGGCTTCCAACGGCTAGGATCAGCGTATCGTATTTTACTCGGCGCTCGGGAATGAGCAGACGCCCGTCGGCCTCGTATACGGGCGCGATTGCCACCTCCCGGACGGCGCGGTCCAATCCGCAAACCTCACCAAATTCGTAGATGAACCCGGCATCGCGCGCCTGAGCCAGATAGGTGGTCTGTTGCTGCGAGATACTATGCGTGTCCGCTGCGATGATGTGATGCATCGGCTTCCAGACATGGGCGGTGTCGGACTCGATCAGCGTCATAGACGGCGAAAAGAAGAACAAGGGATCTCGCTGTTTCCACCGGCGTCCGAGCCTGGAGGCGATCACGAGGCCAGCAACTCCACCCCCCACCACGACCACCCGATGTCGCTGCCATTCCTGCGGCTGGCTCGTTATACTTTGGCTCTTCATATGATGATTTATCTGCGCGCCTGGAACCATTTGAGACCGCCGAAGGCAGGAGCCATATTAGACTTTTTTTAAAACCGTACTGTACGGTTTAGTTAACGGTGCCGAGTTGCGTTGTCAATGGATTACAGTACAAGTCGGTCCAAAACAGACGATCGGAAGGGTAGGTCGAAATGCGTGTCAGAACCGATGCCCGTCGCCGGGCGATTCTCGAAACCGCGACGCAGGTGTTTCGCGAGCTGGGATATGAGCGCGCGAGCATTGCCATGATCGCCGCGAGGATCGGCGGATCGAAGACCACGCTCTACGGATACTTCAAGTCAAAAGAGGAATTGTTTGCGGCGGCAATGACGGAGGCGATGGAAGAGCAAGGCCGACAGCTGACGGCGATGCTCGACCCGTCGAAGCCCGATCTCCGCCGTGTTCTCGAAAGCTTCGGTGAAGCCTATTTGCGATTGGTGACGTCGGACCAAATATTGGCGATTGTTCGCACTGCCGTTGCGGAGGCGGCTAATTCCAAACTTGGACCCGAACTATACGTGCGTGGTCCCAAAATGGGTTGGGAACATCTAACGACATATATGAGACATTTGAAGGAGCGAAATATCATCAATACCGCCGATCCCCGCATCGCCGCCGCTCATCTCAAGGGGCTTCTCGAGGCGGGGATCGTCGAGCCACTCCAATATGGAGCGGAAGCGGAATTTGCGCCAAGGGAGGCTGTGGTCGCTGCTGTCGATGTATTCCTACGTGCCTACTCCCGTTCAGGTCTCGCCATTGGATGACAATGCCTTTTGTAAATAAGCAGCACCTTTAATGCCTCCCACGGGTGCATCCCCGCAACGATGATTATGGGGTGGCCGCCTTCCAAGGGTATCGAGTATGATGATTCATTGTTAAAGCAACAGCTGTTCCATGACGATTATCAATGACAAACCATCTGCAGCGTTGTTCACGTCAACAACAAGCTCCCGTGACTTTCCGCCAAACGATGCGGCGGCAGACGCTTAAAGATTGTCAGCAAGATCCCAACTTGCACGATTGCTATGCAGGCGTGCGGCAGTGCTCACCACCTGATCCGGCGTTTCGCCTCCCGGTGTGACGAGGCCCGCCTGGTGTCGCAGAAGTATGTTTGATATTATGTGTAGGCGCAGGAGAGGCCGGATGAGGCGGACGGCCTTCCTCATTGCGGCTCCTAACAAACCCCATTATGGCGCTGGGCAGGAGGCCGTCCGCCACATCAATCCCTTCTTAGAACATGCCGTTGGAATTGGCGGCCTGCTCGGGTATCGGCTGAAGAATATCCCAGTGTTCAACCACTTTACCCCCTTCAATACGAAATATATCGACGCCGGCAGTACCGCGGTCCTCTTTGTTCAAATAGGCGCAAAAGTGTATTGCAACGAGATCGGCGTCGGCGATCGTGCGTTTGATTTCGATTTTGAAATCGGGAAACTGCTGGTGAAAACCTTTAACAAAGGCGACAAAGCCTTCAGGACCATTGGCTACCTGGGGATTGTGCTGTATGTATGTTGAACCGACGTGGGCTTTAATAGCCGAGTCCGGATCCTTTTCAACAAAGGCGCGGTGGTGAAAATCCAACGCGATTTCCCTGTTTGGCTGAATTCTCTCACTCATTTTTGTCGTTCCTGTATTGACTTCTGTTTGGCGTGTTAGGGCGCGCCGCCTCATGCTGGGCTTGGAGTAAACATGCCTGCATACATGCCGTTGTCGACAACAAGGACATGACCGTTAATCGAGCGGGCAGCGCCAGATGACAGAAACAACAATGCGTGGGCGACATCTTGCGCCGTGGCAATACGTCCGGTCGGCGAAACTGCCTGGAAATCTTCGCGCGAAAGCCCGTAGGCATCGATTGCTTCCTGCAGCATTGGAGTGTCGACGGGGCCGGGGCTTACGCAATTGCAGTTGATGCCGTCACGACTGACCTCCATCGCCATCGCCTTGCAAAGATTGATGACGGCGGCCTTGCTGGTCGAATAAGCGAGCGCGTTGGCCATGCCGTACATACCGGCAAGCGCGGTGGTGAAGAGGATTGCGCCGCCGCCATGCTCGCGCATGATGGGGATGGCGAGGCGCGACATGCGAAAGGCACCCAGGAAGTTCACGTCCCAGACCGCACGCAGCTGCTCTTCCTTCACAGTCTCGACACCGCCGGAAGTCCCGAAACCCGCGTTGTTGATCAGGATATCAACGGTGCCAAACCGGTTGATCGCTTCCCCTATGATACTGCGGCTCAATTCCGCCTTCGCAAGATCACCGGACAAACCGAAAGCCTCCGCGCCCAGCGTGCGGCATCGCGAGACAACGGGGTCTAGCGATGCGCGTCCACTCAGGATGAGCCGCGCCCCCTTCTCGGCGAAGGCCAGAGCCGTGGCGAATCCGATTCCCGATGTTGCGCCGGTAACCACTACCACCTTGCCGTCGAAATCTTCAGCCATTTTGGTCCTCCATTCGGTTCGATGGCACCAGAATGATCTTGCCTTCGCTGTTTCGCTCCTCCATTAGGCGATGCGCCTCTTCTGCCCTGGCGAACGGCAGAACTTTCGCCGGCGCGAGGTCGAGTTCGCCGCGTTTGACCAGAGTTTCTAGACTTTTTAGTGCGGCGACCACGATGTCTGGTCTTTTCATGTGGTAGTAGCCGAGAAAGAAGCCTGTGACGCGGAGATTGCCCTCCAGCAATCTGGTGACATTGACGGGATTGGAAGTTGGTGCCGCATGGCCAAAGACCACGGCGCGACCGCTCGGTACCAGGCAGTCGATCCCGCCTTCCAGAATGCGTCCCGAGGTCGCATCCATGACGAGATCGACGCCAAGGCCACCACTGGCTGCGCGCAAGGCGTCAACCCAATCCGGCTGGGAATAATCGACCACCGCATCTGCGCCGGCGGCTAGAGCCAGACGGGCCTTGCTTTCATGGCCGACGCCGGCGACGACGCGTTTGGCGCCCAGTGCCTTCGCAATTCGTACGATCAAGGAGCCGACGCCGCCCGTAGCGCCCTGCACGAAGACCGTATCGCTTTTCGTCAACATGCCTGCATCTGTGAGAGCGAGATAGGCCGTCAGGCCCTGAATGGGAAGCATTGCCGCCTGTTCGGGTGAAAGACCCTCGAACCACGGCATGAGATTCGTGGCCTCGACGGCGATGTAATCCGCATAAGCACCACCCACAATATTGGCACCGATGACTGACTCACCGATCCGCGACCTGTCCACGCCTTCGCCGCAATCTTCGATGATTCCGGCAAATTCGCATCCCGGATTGAAGGGCAGCGGGGTAGGGACGGGGTAATGGTCGCCGCGCCGCCTGACCAGATCGGCAAAATTGACGCCTGCAGCGAGAATCCGGACAATCACCTCACCCTTCTTGGGTTCTGGACGGGCCAGGGTTTCCACGCGTAAAACCTCGGGGCCTCCTGTTTGGTGAAAGCGAACCGACAGCATCGTTCTCGATAGGCTCATTTCTTCTCTCCCTGGGGACGTTTGAACGGCAGGCTCAACAAGAACCAGATCAACCGGGGCGTTAGCAGCCGGAAAGCCAGTCTCGCCTGTTCCGGCGTAATGACGGCAGACATCGGCATCGCGCCAAATATCTTGCCTTTGATCAGTAAGTCGGCGCCCTTAGCTTCGATCGAGCTGATCGTCATGAGTTCGGTTTTGTCTGTGGTAAAGATTTTCATGCTGCGCTTACCTTGTCGAAATCGAGCCCGATCGCCTCAAAAGCCTTCATCGCGGCCGCTCTGCCTGCGCCGAATACCCCGCCTCCCGGATGCATGAACGGACCGACGAGGAACAGGCGTTCGATGCCGGGAACCGTCAGGCCGCCAAGGTCGGGTGTCGGTCGGTGCGATCCGAATTGGTAGGAATAGGGCGCGATGCCGTGGATGTCGCCTTTTTGGAAGCTTTCTGAATCGCGTTCCAAATCGAGCGGACTGTAAACCGTACGGGCGATGAAATTATCCTTGCTGAGATTGGTGATGAATGTGTCGGCTTTTTCGCAAAGCCAATCGGCATATTCTTCCTTGTAGCTATCCCAGCGCGCAGCCCCGCCGTCGGTGAGGCCATAGGGCGCATAGCTGAACATCAGAAATGTCGCGTTCCCCGCAGGTGCTCTCGACGGGTCGACATTAGACGGACAATTCGCCCCGAAAAGCGGTCTTTCAGGCAGCACGCCGTAACGCAGTTCATCAAAGGACCGTCGCAAATGTTCGAGCCTGGTGGGGAGCAACTCCGTGATGATCGTGCCGTTCACATGGTCGCCAGCAGCAAATTTCGCAGGTTCCTTGAGCGCGCCATGAACGACAAATGCGCTGAATGCTGCTGACCGTGTCTTGCGCGCGGCCATATCGACGTAAGGATCAAGGTTGTCGATATATGCGTGCAGACGATGGGGGTGGAGTGCGCCAATGATGCAATCCCTTGCGAAATATTCGCCCTGCGCGGTCCGTACCCCGACGGCGCGGTCGCCCTTGACCAGGACCTTTTCGACTCTGGTTTGCGTGAGGATGGTTCCGCCGTGATCGCGCAGTTGGGCAACGAGTGCATCAGTCAGCGCACCGCTGCCGCCTTTGGCGACACCAATTCCGTAGCGTTCGAGAAAGGCAACGAACATAAACAACCCAATTCCCGTTCCCATCTCGTCAGGGAGTTGCAGGTTTTCCGTGACCAGCTTGAGAAAATGCACCCGGACATAGTCGTTCTCAAAATACTCGGTAATGATGTCGAGGGCGCTTTTCTGCATGATCATCAGAATTTCACGACCCTCCCGGCTCTGGTCGAGCATGGCGCTCATAGCGCCGTTTGGTATCGGGGGTGAGTAGAGGCCCGACAGAAGCATGGGCAGGATGCGATCGCCCAATTCAGCAAGCTTCAGAAACGATTCCGCGTCCGTTTTTGAGAAGTATTCGATCGCCTTATAATTCTTTGACCGATCGGTATAAAGCGCTAGCGTCTCACCATCCTCGAAGACTGAAATATGCGGCGGATCGGGATAGATGTATTCAAGACCGTAGCGCGATTTCAAACTGAGTTCGTCCTTCGCAAGGACTGGATTGGCCTGGATAAAAATGTGAGCGGTGCTGTGTTGATCGTGCCAGAAGCCCGGAGCGGTCAATTCGCGCGTGACAACACCGCCTCCGAGCCAGGGTTGGCTCTCAATGACGAGAACGCTCTTGCCGGCTTTGGCAAAATAGCCAGCGGCGATCAGTCCATTATGTCCCGAACCGATCGCGATGAAATCGTATGTCGTTGATATAGTCAAGATTTCCTCCCAGAGCACGTGTGCCCAGCGCAAAGAGGTTCAGCCGGTCCACGTCATAAATTTTCACTTGTGAAGATTGTATCGGGGCCCGAACCATTTGCAAAAGTGATTTCATTTATGTATTTCCATAACTAGCGCGATTGGTTGATGGCCTAAGCGCCTAGGGCGCGACGGTCGCCGTTGCAAAAAGGCTACCGGCCGATTTTCGGGGGAAACAAAATGCATTTCAACGGCTTGGATCTCAACCTTATCGTCGCACTCGACGCGATACTCAGTGAACGCAACGTCACCCGCGCGGCCGAGAAGTTGAATATCAGTCAACCCGGCATGAGCGGTGCGCTGAACAGGTTGCGACAATACTTCAACGACGATCTTCTAACGCAGAACGGCAAGCAGATGATTCCAACGCCTCTGGGCTCGACGCTTTCCGTTCCGGCCAAGGAAATACTGGCAACCGTCCGTTCGCGTTTGGCCGTACAAACGCGTTTTTTGCCAGAGGATGCTCGGCGGAGTTTCACCGTTATGGTGTCGGACTATGCGGCGACGATCTTTCTGGCGAATGTATTGCGTGCTGTTGCAGTTGAGGCGCCGGGGATGACTTTCGATCTGCATCAGTACGCCGATATCCCGGGTGATGCATTGGACGCGGGGCGCATCGACGTGCTCCTCGGCCCCCAGCAGGCGTGATCTGCATCAGTACGCCGATATCCCGGGTGATGCATTGGACGCGGGGCGCATCGACGTGCTCCTCGGCCCCCAGCAGGCGCTCTCGCAAAACCATCCTTTCAAGCCGCTCTTCAAGGACGATTTCGTCGGGGTCGCCTGCGCCAACAACCATACCGTGGATGATGTGGCGGACATCGACTCTTTCATGGCGATGCGACATGTCCTTGTTAGACTGGGCGGTTCCGGCTTGCCGACAACTGACGCCACATTTCTCGAAAGATCTTTTACACCTCGAAGGATAGAGGTGATCGTTCCAGCATGGAGTCTGGTGCCACATTATTTAATGGGGACACCAAGGGTTGCAATTTTTCATCGACGGCTTGCCAGTGATTATGCGAGGCATTTTCCGCTTAGAATATTCGAGATCCCCACGGCTCTCCCAATCTTCGAAGAATGCGTCCAATGGCGCGCTTCGAGCCGGGGCGATCCCGCGATTCAATGGCTTGTTGAACGAATGGAGGCCCACGCGCGAACGCTCAACGGAGCGTCTGCATGATCGCGGACTGGGAAGTTTGCTATATCCCGATAGAAGAAAGCCGGCCTCGCCGTCGGTAAGACGGCGAGGCCCCTTGGGGTGGCACGTTCGATGATGACCGATAACTATTCGCCCGGGGCCGCAACATGATTGTGGATGAACCGCGCCTTGGTAAAAGATATAACCGCAAGCGTTGCGCATACGCAGGCCGCGAAGCCGATCGAGGCAAAGCCCGATATCTGTATCAGAGTTCCGCCAAGGATTGGGCCAACGGCCGCGCCGGTCATGAGCATCGCCGGCGTCGCTGCAACAGCCCGACCGCTACCGTCCAGCCGAGACAAGAGACCGAATGCAAATGTGTGGGTAAAAACCATGGTCGCCACAAATACTGAACCTGCTACCGCATAGGGAAGAAAAGTAGAGCTCAAGGTTATCACTAGCGCGAAAATAGCCTGCACAACCGGTCCGGCAAGAACCACCTTCTCCGGGTTCAGTCTCTTTTCAAGAAGGCCGGCGGCAGGTCCTGGTAACAGGTTGACGATTCCAAGAGCGATCAAGACGCCGGCAATCGCATCTGTGGAGAAACCGTGTCCGGTACCGATCTCCTGGTAGAACCCGAAGACCATCGACTGGGTTACAGCCATCAGGCTGATGCCGAAAATACCAGCCCAAACAGCGCGGCTGAGCTTTTGCGTGCCAGCCGCCGCAATATGATCATAATCGACGGTGGGTTTTGGAAATGCGAGCAGCGATGTCAGGCTCGCCAAGATCATGAGACCGCAGAAAACAAAAAACACCATTTCCCGACCCTGCGTGGCCACGAGCATCGGGACGGTTCCGAGGAACATCGTGCCGAAGACGCCGATCGCCCCGCCAGCCATCGCGAACAGCCGGTGCGGGTTCAGGCTTCGCCCGATCGTGCCATGAGTAAAGGAAAGCGCCGTTCCGGCAGTGAATCCGGCCATTGCATGGCAAATGGCCATTGGAATGAAATGGGTTTGTTGCGTTGCCGCGGCCCAGGCTATCGCCGCCAGGGCGAGCGACACCGTCGTTACGATCCGGCCATTGAAGTCATTTAATCGCGGTGCAAAAAGCAGGCTCGCAGCGACGGTTCCAACCAGGAAAAGCGTAACCAAAGTTCCGGCTTGTTGCGGATCAAAATGATACTCCGTGATCAAGGTACTGATCCAAACCGGCAATGCCACCAGGTCAATCATCCCCGCAACATGCGCGATGAGCAGCGCCAAGCGCGGGTGCCAAGTTTCTTTCGTAGCCATTGTGGCCTCCTCCACCTATGTCTGGATTTCGCTCGGCTCCCCCCGAGCGATCGCTGTCAAGCGCCACAAATGTCGCCTACCTCCACACCCAAGCAGAAATTCTGGCAGGGCGGGCGCGTTCAAAGTGTCGATTGAAATTAGCTGAGCCTAGGCAGGCTCCATCTATTTGCAAAGGTGATTTTCCTGATCCAAAACCATAATTCGTAGCGATGGTACCGTGCGCTCGGTGTAATGTCTGTCGTAGTGCGTCATCGCACGAGAATTACGGCGCGTTTTTGAGGACTTCGGGCGTGAGAGTCGATGCTGCCACCTTCAGTTTCTCCCGCACCCAGGTTAAAGCCGGATCGCGTGAGCGATAGTTGTGCCATTGCACCGACTGTTGAATGAGCGGGAGGTCCAGGGGCGGATCGACTATCGTGAGGCCGCCGGTCTTCACCATTTCTCTCGCGAGACTTCGTTGAACAAGTGCGAGCCGGTCGCTTCCTCTGACCAGCACTGAAAGCGTGGAAAAGGCGAACGTCGATACGTCCACCCGGATAGCCAAGCCGACCTCGCGGCATGCGCGCTCTGCGAAGCTTTCCCCGCCATTCGGCGGACGCATCACCACGTGACCTGAGGTTTCGAACTGTTCCCGGGTCATTCTCGCTCCCGCTGCAAAACGGCTAGAGATGTCCGCAACGCAACAGATTTCATCGGTGAATAGTATATCCGCCGGATGGTGGGTGGAGCAGAAAACGGACGGTGCGATTAGAAGATCAGCTTCTCCCTTTTCCAGCAACAGATGCGGAAAATTCTGTTGGGGCTTGAATTCGAATTTGAGGCCGGGAGCCTCCGCAGCGACGACCGCCATGAAAAGCGGGATCAGTGTATGCAGCGAGTAGTCGGACACCACCATGCCGATCACCCGTCTGGAATCCGCAGGATCGAAAGATGGCGTCGATACGACCGCGCTGTCGATGCGCACGATGATATCCCGCAGGGGCTGCTCGAGAGATGCGGCAAGCGGCGATAGCTCCATCATCCGCCCAACCTGGATTAGCAATGGGTCATCGAAATACTCCCTGAGACGTCCGAGCGCATTGCTCATCGCCGACTGGGTTATGAACATCTCATCCGCCGCGCGACTGACATTACGCAGCCGGATCAGGGCGTCGAGCGCCACCAGCAGGTTGAGATCGAGATTTTTGAATCGCATGGCCCCTCCATGTATTCACATTATCAATAGCATGGATTGAAACAACCAATTTCAGAAACGCTACGCTTTTCGCTAGAGCTCGACGTGGGAGGAGTCATCGACCGGCCATCGAGCCGCCGTCGTTTTCCGCCTGAACCGTCAGAGTGACTGACGAGAGCGTTGAGGAGGCATTGTGTTCAAATATTTCCCCACCAATTACGTCTGGAACCTGTCGGTCAACCTGTCTATCGAGATGGGCGCCCGCATCGGGGAGATTGAGGAAATGTGCGCCCCTCTCCAGGAGGCCGCGAAGGCACCTGATGCGGCCGGCGTCATGGCCTTTCGCCAGACCTGGGCGAGCATGGGCGACAAGCTCATTTCACTCGCCGAGGAAGACGAAGCCAAGGGACGAAAGATATCCGCCGGCGACAAGCTCATCCGCGCCGCAAATTATCTGCTGACGGCCGAGCGGCTGCAGGCGCATGGATCGGAAGGGCGTCTGGCACTTTATCGCCGTTTTCTCGACACGTTCGAAAAAGGTTTGCAACTGTCGGGCTCTTCCTGTCGTCGCGTCGAGATTCCTTATGAGGGAACGCATCTTTCGGCGCTCTATGTGCCGGCCGAGGACGCCAGCGCGCCACAGCCTTTGCTCGTCCAGGTCAACGGGCTCGACAGCACCAAGGAAATGAAATTTCTCGTCGGCCTTCCCCAATGGCTTGCCAAGCGCGGCGTCGCCTCACTCGTGGTCGACCAGCCTGGAACCGGCGAAGCACTCCGGCTGGAGGGCCTCCCGGCCCGTTTTGATAGCGAGCACTGGGCGAGCCGTGTCGTGGACTGGCTGGAAACCCGGCCGGAGATCGATTCGAAGCGCATCGGGATGGAAGGCGTCTCTCTCGGAGGTTATTACTGCCCCCGTGCCGTGGCCTTCGAACCCCGTTTCGCCTGCGGCGTCGTGTGGGGCGCCAACCACGATTGGCGCGACGTGCAGAAAAAGCGCCTCGCCCGGGAAGGCGACTTTCCGGTACCGCATTACTGGGAGCATGTCCGCTGGGTCTGGGGTGCAAAGGACATGGACGACTTCATGCGCATTGCGGAATACGTGCATCTCGACGGCGTGCTCGACCGGATTCACGTCCCCTTCCTCGTCACCCATGGCGAGAAGGACAGTCAGATCCCCTTGCACTGGGCGCAAGCGACCTATGATCAATTGGTCAACAGCCCTAAGCGCGAGTTGAAAATCTTCGATGCCCGCACCGGCGGCGTTCAGCATTCGAGTTTCGACAATTCCGCCAATGCAGGCGCTTATATTGCCGACTGGGTGGCGGAGGTTCTCGGCGGACGCACGGTGTTTGTGGAGGCACCATGACCATCAAGCTCATGATGTTCGGACGACGTTCTCCCGGTCAGACTCTAGCCGAACATCGCCATCACATGAAAGACGTCCATGGCCGGATCGTACTCGGCTACATTGCCGACGATCCGCGAAATGCGCCGCGCAAATATGCGCAGAATCACGGGCTGGACGGGGTCTTCGCCGCCGATGACGCCGCCCCCGCTGCTCTGCGGCTGGGACTGGATTTCGTGACTCAGCTCTGGTTCGATGATCTCGGATCGGTAAAGGCGTCGCGGGAAACGCCGTTCTACCAAGAGCGCCTACGTCCCGACGAACCACGTTTCGTCGATAACGCAAATGTCGTCGGCCAGCCCTTCTCGGAAGAGTGCATGCTAGAGCCGGCGTCCTCATCGATCGATGTCAAATTGTTTGTCGTCAGGCCTGCAGGCGCGATGGCATTCGATCTTGATGATCGGATCGCTTCGAGCGGAGTCGCCTATTCCGGCTACTGTCGCAACACGCCTCTTGTGCCGGGACCGATTGCCTTCGTCGACGAATTCTGGACGCGCGACGAAGCGGAGGCGGCGCGACTTCTCCATCATTGCCGCCAGGCGCTCGGAACGGGCGAGAAAGAAGGCGGGCGTTCGGCCGCCTATCTCATCGCCCGCGAATACAAATTATTTGCCGGCCGCTGAGGCGCCGGTCCAAGGGAGGATCATCATGAACATCATCGGACCCGACCATCTCGTGTTCGGCGTCGATAACGTCGCCGCCGCCACAGAATATCTCCGTGATTTCGGCCTGCAGCCCGTTGATGTCGATGAGACAGGAGGACTGTTTGCCGCGCTCGACGGAACCGGAATCGTCATCCGGCATAAATCCGACCCGTCGCTACCCACGCCGCTTCCGACTGCCAATCTTCTGCGCCAGCAAGTTTATGGCGTACGTTCGGCTGATGACCTCGACGCGATCGAAGCGGAGCTTTCCAAGGACCGGCGTGTCACCCGCCTTGCCGACGGTTCCATCGAGACCCGCGACGCGCTTGGCTTCGAGCTTAAATTTCAGGTGACGATCCGGCGCGAGCTCAACATGCCGGCTGAGAAGATCAATGCGCCAGGCGCTCCCGCCCAACGCAAGCCGAACGAGATCGGTGTCTGGGAAGAAATGCCCGCCGCACCACGGACCCTCAGCCATGTCGTGCTCTTCGTGCCTGACCTCGATATCGCCGTGGATTTCTACTGCAACCGGCTCGGTTTCGTGATCACCGATACGCTGAAAGGCGCCGGACCATTCCTCAGGCCCAAAGCCAATGACGATCATCACACGTTGTTCTTCATCCGCACGCCGGAATATATGAAGGGCTGCGAACACCTGGCCTTCCATATGGGCGGCCCGACCGAACTGATGGTTGCCGGTACCCGCTTCGTCAAAAAGGGCTATCAAAGCTTCTGGGGGCCGGGGCGCCATAAGTTCGGCTCGAACTGGTTCTGGTATTTCAACAGTCCGCTCGGCTGTCATGTCGAATATGACGCCGACATGGACAAGCACGACGACAACTGGGTGGCGCGCGAAGCGCCGATGGGTGCGGAGGCATCGCAGATCGTGCTGTTCGAAATGCGCGAGAAATGGATGCCCGGAGGCCCGCCTCCCGGCTTGAAGGCTTGATCCGATGACGGCGCTAGACTCGCATCAGGTGGGTCTCTGTCGCACAGAGGACATCGGCGAGGGTGAAGCGCGAGGTTTCGGTCCGGTGGGAGGATATCGCCGGAAGATCATTGTTCTTCGCAAAGAGGGACGACTTCACGCCTGGCTAGACGCCTGCCCGCATTATCCGCAGGGCACGCCGATGGCCTGGCGATCCAACGCCTATCTGAATGGCGACGGCACGCATATCGCCTGCCATTCGCATGGGGCGTTGTTCGACATGGAAACGGGAGAATGCGTGTTGGGTCCCTGCCTGGGGCAGGGGCTGACGCGGGTGGAGTTGACGGTCACCGAGGAGGGCGAGGTTTTCGCCGCTCTGGCCGAGGAGGAGAAAGCACTATGAATGCAGGCATCGAAAAAGCCTTGATCATCGGCGGCGGCTTCGCCGGAATGACGGCAGCAGCGCGACTGGCGCGCCAGGGCGTCGAGGTCGATCTTCTCGAGATCGATCCCGGCTGGCGATCCTATGGAGCGGGAATCAGCCTGCATGGCTCGACATTGCGCGTGTTAAACGAACTCGGCCTTCTTCATCGCTTCATGGAGGAAGGATTTGCATCTGACGGCGTCCAGATTCGTGGTCCCGACGATCGCATCCTGGTAACTTTACCGACACCGCGCGTTACCGGTCCCGACGTTCCTGGCGGAGGTGGCATCATGCGTCCGGCCCTCGCCAAAATCCTGCAGGAGGAGGTTGCCGCCGCAGGTGTCAACGTCCGGCTCGGTGCGACATTTTCGACGATCGAGGATCGGGAAGACGGCGTATGGGTCGGTATCGGGGATGGCTCTCCCAAGCGCTATGACCTCGCCATCGGCGCCGATGGTCTTTATTCCCGCATTCGCGCCACGCTGTTTCCGCAAGCCCCTAAGCCGCGCTTCATTGGCCAGTCTGTCTGGCGCGCGGTGCTGCCGCGGTCGGCGGAGATCACCACGGTCACCATGTGGCTTGGCCCGAAGCTCAAGGTCGGTATCAACGGTGTGTCAACCGACAAGGCCTACCTCTTCCTGACCGAGGACAAGGAAGTCAACGATTTCGTGGCACCGGAAACGTTTGTGGAAACGCTTCGCGCGCTTCTGCGGCAGTTTCCCTCGCCGATCATCCAAAGCGTCGCCGATCAACTGTCCGAGGAAAATCAGGTCATTTATCGGCCACTCGAACAAATGCTGATGCCACGTCCATGGCGGAAAGGACGCGTCGCACTTATTGGCGATGCTGTTCACGCGACCACGCCGCATCTGGCAGCAGGAGCTTGCATGGGTATCGAAGATGCCATGGTGCTGGCGCAGGAAATAGGACGTGCCGCAACCGTTGATGCAGCGCTGGCGGCCTTCGAGACCCGGCGCTGGGAGCGGTGTCGGATGGTGGTCGAGAATTCAGGGCGTCTGGCCGACATCGAGATTCACGGCGGTAGCCGGGAGGAGCACGCCGCGATCATGGGCACTTCTATGAAAACGCTGGCCGAAGTCATCTGAGTGGGCAAAACGACACCGGGGAACCAGTGGCCGGGCGCGTGATGTTGCTCCAGTTCGGGAGGATCATAAATGACGGAACAGACATACGGCATGGGCGGAACGGCAGCGCTGGTGGTGGCTCACTGCGCGGGCATGCTCGATCTCACTGCATTGCCGGTCTGGGTCGGCGCGCTTGTCGAGCGGTTCGGATTCAGTCCGCAACAGGCCGGCGGTATCGTAACCTTGTTTCTTTTGGGCGCGGTGGCGGCGAGCCTCTTCGTTGCACCGCGTCTGAACCGGATCAATCAAAAACTGGCCTCCACCGTCGGTTATGGCGTCGCCGCGCTCGCCTTCTTCATAGCATCGACGCAAAGCGGCTTGGTGCAGTTGGCTGCGCTCCATCTGGTCGCGGGCCTTGCGGTCGGCACGGGACTGTCGATGGTGCACGGCGCGATCGGCAAATCTGACAATCCCCATCGCCTCTTTGCTTTGGCCGGCATGGCAATCGGCCTTCTTGGCATCGTCCTGCTCGGCGTACTGCCGCAGCTATTGATCGCCTTTGGCCGCGAGGCTCTGTTCCAGATTTTCGGTCTCTTCATGGCCATCGCCTGTCTGTTTTGCGCCGCGCTGTTCGTGAATACTGATCGTGGCGAGGCACATGCATCGGCGCCGTTCGGTCGCGCGATCTGGTTCACCGTCTGCGGCATCAGCGTCATGACCTTCAATCAGGCGATGGTCTTTTCCTTCGTGGAAGTGATCGGAAAGCTCAGAGACTTTTCCGCTGAGGGCGTACTGGGGGTGCTGATCGCCCTCGGCATTGTCAATTTCCTCATTCCCTCTCCACTGGCGGCGGTTCTGCAGAAACGGCTGGCCGCCGAGACCGTGGTCCAGATCGGCCCCGCGGTGCAGGCTGTCTTCGCGGTGATTGTTACGTCCGCCACGGTCTTTGCGCTGTGGGCGCCGGTCGCCGCCTTCTTCGTCGCTATCCAGATTTTCACCCATACGTTCGCCTTCGGCCTGATCGCCCGCCTTGATAGGACCGGCAGGGCCGTGGCGGCGACACCAGCCATGCTGATGATCGGGGCGGCGCTTGGCCCGATCGTTGGAGGAGCGCTCGGCCAGAATTTCGGCTTCGGGGCGCTTGGGGCAGCAGCGGTGGTCGTCGCGCTTGTTTCCATTGTCTTGTTCACCAAAGCGAGGTCCGCATGACCCAGTTTCCACCCATTAGCCGGGTCGTGACCGGCCATGACGACGCTGGACGCTCGTTTGTCGCGCATGTCGGGCCGCTGCCAACCGTCGTTGAACTGGAAGCCATTCCCGGCACCGTGTTTCACGAGGTCTGGGCAACGACTGGTAAGCCTGTGATCGTCGGCAACGGCGATGACCCCACACTGGGGCCACTTGTACTTCCGCCACCGCGCGGTGGGACTCGCTTTCGCTTTGTCGACATTCCACCGGATACGGAAGAGTTTCTTGCTCATGGCGCGGCGAAAGTGGGCGCGGCCTTTTCGGAGATTGGAGACAGGGACGCTTCGACGGTGACAGAAGCGTCCCCGCACCCGCTGATGCACCGGACCCAATCCATCGACTACGGCGTGGTGATCGAAGGCGAAATGACGCTGGTACTCGATCAGGGTGAGACGCATCTGAAGCCGGGCTCGGTCGTCATTCAGCGCGGCACCAATCATGCCTGGGCCAATCGCTCGGGCCGGAGCGGCCGCATGTTGTTCGTTTTGATCGACGGCGTCTACGAGCCGGTGATCGCAGAGGCGCTGTCCGCTCCCTGAGCGGTCACATGTCGTTGGAGAAAGAAATGAAGCTTGCGACCTATAAAGACGGCAGCCGCGATGGGCAGTTGTGGGTGGTCTCGAAGGATTTGGCGGTTGCCGCTCCCGCAGTGGGCGTGGCGTCGACCATGCTTGCGGCTATCGAGACATGGGATGCGGTGGCGCCTCGGCTTGATGCGCTCTACGAACGTCTTAACGCCCGGGAAGAAGCCTTTGCCACACGTTTTGAACCGGAACGCTGCATGGCACCTTTGCCGCGTGCGCCGCAATGGCTCGATGCCTCGGCCTTTCTCAAGCATGGCCGGTTGATGGACGAGGCATTCAACAATCCGGTGAATCCGGATTTTGAGACCATTCCCCTGGTCTATCAAGGGGCGAGTGACGACCTTCGCGGCCCGCTCAGCGATGTGGAATTTCCGGATGACAGCCTGTCGATCGACATGGAGGGCGAGTTCGGCGTGATCGTTTCCGACGTGCCGATGGGGGTCAGCGCTGAAGGGGCCATCCCGCATATTAGGCTTCTGGTTCAGATCAACGACTGGTCTCTGCGCAAGCTCGGCCCACGGGAAATGCGGGCGGGCTTCGGCTGGCTGCAAGCGAAGCCCTCCACGGCCTTCGCACCGCTTGCCATCACGCCCGACGAGATAGGGCCGTTCTGGGAAAACGGGCGAGTGAACCTTCCTCTGCATGTGGCGATCAACGGGCGCGAGGTTGGCCGCGCGAACGGCGCGGAGATGCACTTTTCGTTTGGGGATATTATTGCCCATTGCGCCCGCACCCGAAAGCTGTCCGCCGGCTCGATCATCGGATCGGGGACGGTGTCGAACGCCAATCGTGCGGCTGGCTCCTCCTGCATTTCAGAAATCCGCGTGATCGAACTCCTCGATCAGGGTGCGTCGGTCACGCCATTCCTGACCTGGCAAGACCGGGTCCGGATGGAGGCAAGGCTTCCCGATGGATCTTCCCCGTTCGGCGTTATTGATCAACGGGTTGTACAAGCCTGATGCGGGTTCTGGTGACAGGCGCCGACGGTTTCCTCGGGAGTGGCCTCGCCCGCCGCTTGGTCGGAAGAGTACCGCAACTGAGCCGCTTAACCTTGACCGACCGGCATTTCGACGGTCCTGATCATGGAGGCCTCGCCGGGGCGGATTTAGTGCCTGGCGACCTGACTGACGGAAGTTTTCTCGGTACCCTCCTGGAGCCCGGTTTTGACGTCATCTTTCACCTTGCGAGCCTTCCGGGCGCTCAAGCGGAGTCAGAGTCTGAGCGGGGCCGCGACATCAACCTGACCTTACCTATGGATCTTGCTTGGCGAACAGCGGCGCGTCAGCCCGGAGCGCGCTTCATTTTCGCCTCCTCCATCGCTGTTTATGGGGCTGTCGATGCGCTGGCCATATCAGAAGCGACGCCGACCGCACCGGCCATATCCTATGGCGCCCACAAGCTGATGACGGAAATCTTCTTGAGCGATCTTGCGCGGCGCAGAGAACTCAGCGTGTTTAGTCTGCGCTTTCCGGGTCTAGTGGCGCGGCCGCCGGCGGAAAGCGGGCATGGGTCCGCCTTCATGAGCCTCATGTTTCACAAGCTCGGCGCAGGTGAAGATTTTGCGAGCCCGGTTCCGGCTTCGGCCCGATGCTGGTGGATGTCCATGGCGGCGGCAGTCGAGACGCTGCTTCATGCCGCTACCTTGTCTTCGGATGCGCCGACCGTGCTGTTGCCGCCGGCCATCTGCGCCACCATGGCAGAGATGGCGCAGGCCATTGCAACCGTCACGGGGCGGGATCCTTCCATTCAGTGGGGCTATGACGCGCGACTGACAGGGATCTTCGGCTCTATGCCCAAGATCGATGCATCGCTTGCGCGTCGCCTCGGCTTTGCCGGCGACGCCGATCTCACATCCCTGGCCCGCAAGGCCCTTTCCGGAGGTTCATCATGAAAATCGTCGATCTGTCCGTCGCCATCGACAATGATACGGTAGCTGACCCACCGGGGCTCGGGCCGAAAATCGTCTACTCCGATCATCAGGCGGGAGCCCAAGAGGTGACGCGCTTCTTCCCCGGTCTCGACCGGGAGGATCTGCCGGGCGCGGAAGGTTGGGCAGTGGAGCAGCTGACGCTGACGGCGCATGCGGGCACGCATCTCGACGCGCCCTGGCACTTCGCCTCTACCATGAACGGTGGCGAGCGCGCCTGGACGATCGACGAGGTTCCGCTAGATTGGTGCATTCGCCCCGGCGTAAAGCTTGATCTTCGCCACCTGCCGGATGGTCATGTCGCCACCGCCGACGAAATCCGCGTCGCCGTCGAAGCAACGGGGGCCCCCCTAAAAGCCTTTGACATCGTTGTCGTCAACACATCCGCCGGCGAAGCCTTCGGGCGACCGGACTATATCGGACGGGGTTGCGGCATCGGCCGTGAAGCGACCCTCTGGCTCTTGTCGCAAGGCGTACATATCACAGGCACCGACGCCTGGTCCTGGGATGCACCGTTTCCGATCACCGCCAAGCGCTTCGCTGCCACCGGAAACGCCGGTCTGATCTGGGAAGGCCATAAAGCAGGGCGAGACGGCGTCTTCCTGCATATGGAAAAGCTAACTTGTCTCGATCATTTACCGGCGCGCGGCTTCACAATCTCGTGCCTGCCGGTCAAGATTCGTGGCGGCTCGGCTGGATGGTGCCGGGCAGTAGCAATGTTGACAGAAAATCGAAGCTGATGATCGACGTTCAAGCATCGCAGCCAGATCCTGTTTTCTGGGAACGTCCTACTCGAAGCTTGGAGCGCGACCTTACCGAGGGAAAAATGAAGAAAACATGCGTCAATGCGGCAGAAGCTCTGGCCGGCAAGCTACACGACGGAATGACAATAATGTCCGGGGGCTTTGGTTTATGTGGCATACCCGTCACACTCATTGAGGCTGTCCGCCTGTCCGGTGCCAGGAACCTCACGGTCATTTCGAATAATGCCGGGGTTGACGGTTACGGTTTGGGTGTCCTCCTTGAAACGCGACAGGTACGGAAGATGATCTCCTCCTACGTTGGCGAGAACAAGCTCTTTGCCCAGCAGTATTTGGCTGGCGAACTCGAGATCGAGTTCAATCCCCAAGGAACCCTTGCCGAAAGAATCCGCGCTGGCGGTGCGGGGATCCCCGCTTTCTATACGAAAACAGGTGTGGGCACCCTAGTCGCGGAGGGGAAGGAATACCGACGTTTTGGCGATGACGACTACATCCTGGAGACCGGACTTGTGGCTGACGTGGCTCTGATCCACGCTTGGATGTCGGATCACGAAGGCAATTTGATTTACCGCAAGACAGCCCGCAACTTCAATCCGATGATGGCGACTGCGGCCCGCACGACAGTTGCAGAGGTAGAGCTCCTGGTGCCCGACGGCAGCTTGGACCCAGACGCTGTCCATACCTCCGGTATTTTCGTGAACAAGATCGTTCATGTGATGGATTTAGAGAAACGGATCGAGCAGCGCACCGTACGTTCTCGCAGGATGGAGAATGCTTGATATGGCTTGGTCACGTGAACAGATGGCGGCGCGAGCCGCAAAAGAACTGCGCGACGGCTTTTATACAAATCTTGGCATCGGCATTCCCACATTGGTGGCCAACTTCATTCCCGACGGACTGGAGGTCACGCTTCAGAGCGAAAACGGCATGTTAGGGATGGGGCCTTTTCCTTTTGACGGCGAGGAAGATGCTGACCTGATCAACGCGGGAAAGCAGACAATTACGGCCCTCCCCAAAACAAGCTTCTTTTCCTCAGCGGACAGCTTCGCCATGATCAGAGGTGGACACATTGACCTCTCGATCCTGGGTGCGATGCAGGTCTCCCAAAGTGGTGATCTGGCCAATTGGATGATTCCGGGCAAAATGGTGAAAGGCATGGGCGGCGCCATGGACTTGGTTGCCGGGGTCAAACGTGTGGTCGTCGTTACGGAACACGAAGCGAAGGGACAATCGAAGCTACTTAAGGAATGCACACTTCCGCTGACCGGGCGCCGGGTGGTCGATCTCGTGATAACGGACCTAGGCGTTTTCGAAGTCGCCAGGAGAGGCGCTCCAAAAATGACGCTGATCGAGGTCGCCGAAGGTGCTACGATCGAGGAGATCAGCAGCAAGACCGAGGCAGAGTTCGAGATCCAGTTGCGAAGCGACCGGGCGGTGCCATGCACCTAGCCTCCGTGCGCTGCATTGCGTAAGCGCTCATCGGCAAGCTCAGGTTGAGGCATTTGCGAACCTCGCCGCCCGTGATCTCGGGACAACTGCTATCTTCAGCGCGTTGGATCGTGCCGGTGTCGTCTGCGCTCTCTGGCCAGGTCCGGGCGGCAGAGGAGGGACAGAACCGGGTGCGCCAGTTTGCAAAAAATGTTCGAATGCCGGACGCGGCCAACCGCAAGCCGGACGCCAGTCGTCACCATTCGCTTGCTGAAATAGAATAGACGATCAGCGGCCACGCTTGACGGGATGACCGGGAGTGTTCCGCTTGTTCTGAGTGCGTGTCGGCCATTAAGCACCATCTGCGCAACTGCGCCTATGTCTCGGTCACGACAATAAGTCAGCACCCTACAATCGGCGCCGCCGCATAAAACAAGACTATGATCATCGACTTTTCTGCGCGAACGGACGATCGCTGCCAAAGCTAAATGAGATCTCGGCGATTAAGCTTATCGATATAACGATCTTGCCATCAAGAGAACGAATGGGAAGCGTATTCGAACGTTCGAGCAGTAGACTTCTGCCGTTGACAGGAGAAGGGCAGGAACATTCCTAAAAGCGATAGCCAGAGATGCGTTAATATCGCTTTTTCTTGCGATTGGGTTTTGTCATTCTTTGCCCATAAATATTAATTGGGGAACAAGGCAATGCAAACAGCCACAGTCTCGCAGCGTCTAGACAGACTACCAATTCTGCCCTTCCATAAAAGAATTCTTCTGCTCGTCGGGGCGGGCCTCTTCTTTGATGCCTTCGACATCTACCTCGCGAACTCCGTACTCGGTGCACTCGTTCAGGATGGATGGTCGACCGTCGACAAGAACGCCGCGTTTCTTTCGGCCACCGCATTCGGCATGCTCTTAGGCTCTGTCATGGCCGGTATTCTCGGTGACCGTTACGGTCGCAAGTTTACCTACCAGTTCAATCTTCTGATCTTTGGCCTTTCGTCGATTGCCTGCGCGTTTATGCCGACTATGGAATGGCTTATCGTCGCCCGCTTCGTGACCGGTATCGGCTTAGGGGCGGAGCTTGTGATCGGATACGGACTGTTGAGTGAATTCGTACCGCCGAGCCATCGCGGTCGCTGGGCGGCGTTGCTATCTTGCATCGCGCAGTTCGGCCTCTTTGCTGCGACATTGACCAGCTGGATTGTCATTCCATCACTGGGGTGGCGCGCGATGTTCATTATTGCCGGCATTGGTGGTCTCATCGTCTTCATCGCCCGCAAGAATATTCCCGAGTCTCCACGTTGGCTGGAGCGGAACGGCAAGCAGGCGGAAGCCGATGCGATCGTCACCAAGATCGAATCCGAAACAAATGTCGGAGAGCTTGCTCCTGTCGCTCCTTCTCAGCAATCAGCGTTGCTGGGCAGAATCAACCCTCTCGCGGCCCGTTTCCACAAGCCGCTTGCGATCGGCGCCGTGACCCAGATCGTTCAGAGCGCAGCTATCTACGGCTTCATCGCCCTCCTGCCAACCTTCCTCGCGAAACAAGGCATTCCGATTAACAAGTCGCTCGGTCAGTCCGTTCTGATGACCTTTGGCGGCCCTGCCGGCGCGCTTGCCGCCTATTTCTTGACTGATCGCATTGGCCGCAAGCCTGCGATCATCGGAGCTTCGCTTCTTGGCGCCATCATCGGTCCCTGCTTCGCCCTGGTACAATCGCAGGAAATCGCCACCGCGCTCGGTTTTCTTATGTTCGGTCTGGTTTACTTCCTGGTCTCTGTCGTTCAGGCCGGGTATTTGCCCGAGCTGTTTCCAACAGAGGTTCGCATGCGTCTCACGAGCTGGGCAGTCATAGCGGGTCGCCTAACCTCGATCGGCATACCGTTTGTGTCGGTCTATCTCGTTCAGGCTGGTGGTCTCGTGGCCGTAGTAGGCACAGTAGCAGCGCTTCTTGTCGTGCAGGCCTTGATGATCGCAACGCTTGCCGTAGAAACCAACCGCAAGAGCCTTGAGGAGATCGATGCCGATACACTGGATGGTTCGTCCGCGAAACCTGCTGCCCAACGGAAAGCCATCTAAAAGGATTCAAATAAAGGCGCCGTGACACACACGGCGCCTGTCTGACAGGTGTTGAAATGAACGTCGAACAGATCAGGGGCCTAATCAAGACGATGGACGAAGCCTCCATTTCGGAATTGGAATATAGCGAGGGAAGCGTTCGCCTAAGGATTTTGAAGGCATCAGCTCCCTGTTCGAGCGGAGCCGCGTCCGAAAAAAGTTACACGACCGCGGCGGTTCAAGAAGAAGAATCTGCTCCGCCGAACACCCTTGGTCGCGTCAAAAATAATCTGGTGGAAGCGCCGTTGCCCGGCATATTCTATCGCTCCGCAAGTCCCGGGGAACCGTATTTTGTCAAACCCGGTGATAAGGTCACGCGCGGTCAGACATTGGCGCTAATCGAGGCAATGAAGATGTTGACGCCCGTAAAGGCTGCTGAAGACGGCGTAGTTACTGCTGTTCTTGTGGAAAACGGTGCATCGGTTGAAGCTGGTGACGCATCGTTCGAAATCGCATCGTGACCGCTTTGCGGTTTAGGGAACAAGGTTGATGCTGAAGAGAGTTCTTATCGCGAACCGAGGTGAGATCGCCGTTCGCATTCAACGCGCGTGCCGGGTCCTGGGAATCGAGTCCGTACAGATTTTTTCCGATGCAGATCGCGATGCGCCCTACGTGCAAAACGCAAGTTTAAGCCTCTGCGTCGGGCAGGCGCCGGCAAAGGATAGCTATCTCAATATCTCGAGAATACTAGAGGCCGCTGAACTCATGAGGGCGGATGCTATTCACCCCGGCTACGGGTTCCTTTCTGAGAACGCTGCCTTTTCGAAAGCCGCGGAGGAAAGTGGTCTCGCTTTCATCGGCCCTAATTCCGCGTCAATCGAAACCATGGGTGATAAGATCGTGGCAAAGCAGAGGATGAAGGCGGCGGGCGTTCCTTGCGTCCCCGGCGGCGACGAAGCACTACCGGATGATATGATCCGTTGTGCTCACATGGCAGATGAGATCGGTTATCCGGTCATAATCAAGGCAGCTGGGGGCGGCGGTGGACGCGGTATGCGGATCGTCCGGTCCGCCAACGAACTCCCTGAAGCCATCGTCACCACGCGAGAAGAAGCGGGACGCGCATTCGGCAATCCCGCCGTCTACATGGAGAAATTTCTCCAAGCCCCGCGCCACGTAGAAATTCAGGTGCTGGCGGACAATCACGGCAATGCTGTCTGGCTTGGCGAGCGCGATTGCTCATTACAGCGCCGTCACCAGAAGGTCGTCGAAGAAGCTCCCGCACCGGGCATCTCGCTCAATTTGATCGCCGAAGTCGGCGAGCGCTGCGCAGCCGCCTGCCGTAGCATCGGTTACTCCGGGGCAGGGACCTTTGAATTTCTTTACGAAAACGGTGCTTTTTACTTCATCGAGATGAACACCCGCGTTCAAGTGGAGCATCCGGTAACGGAAGCCGTCACGGGCATCGATATCGTCGCCTGGCAAATCCGTATCGCAGGCGGCGAGCGCCTCGGCTTCGAACAAAAGGACATCGCTTGGAAGGGACATGCGATCGAATGCAGGATCAATGCGGAAGATCCCTACACTTTCCGCCCCAGTCCCGGCCGTATCCAGCGCTGGCATGCGCCGGGCGGTCCAGGCATCCGTGTGGACACCCATGTGGAAAGCGGTTACGTCGTGCCGCCGCATTACGACAGCATGATCGGAAAGATCATTGCCCATGGTGAAAGTCGTGACGACGCGATTGCGCGCATGAAGGCAGCACTCGGGGAGGCCGTTCTTGACGGAATTACGTGCAACATCCCGCTGCATCGTGATATCATGGCCAACCCGGATTTCGTCGCCGGCAATCTCGGTATCCATCACCTTGAACATTGGCTGGAGACGCGCCGCCATGACGATTGAGCCCCTCAAGCTGAGCTGGATGGGCGAGCAGGCCATTCTCTGCGACACTGGACACGCAGCGATCGATCTCAAACTGCAGGAACGGTTCTGGGCGCTTGCCGAGCAACTAAAAGGCCGCGCCTTCGTGCGGGAAGTCGTGCCCGGCATGAACAACCTGCTCGTCATGATCGATGCAGCCGCTATCGGTGGCTCTGAGGCGTTGGTGGATATCGAGACCTGCTGGAACGGGCTTCGTGTGGACAGCGTCGCTGGTCGGGAGATCGAGGTGCCGGTTTATTACGGCGGAGAGCATGGGGGGGACCTTATCCATGTCGCCAAGGTAGCCGGACTTTCCCCCGAAGATTATGTCCGCCGGCACAGCGAAGGCCGCTACACAGTGTTCAATCTCGGCAGCCAACCGGGTTTCGGCTATTTGGCGGGCCTCGATCCGTCGCTTGCCGTGCCGCGCCGCAAAGTGCCGCGGACGCGGGTGGAAGCCGGGTCAGTCGTGATCGGCGGCGCGCAGGCGGGGGTTATTTCTAGGACGTCGCCCTCCGGCTGGCACATAATCGGCAAGACGGATCTGAGATTTTTCGATCCTGCTGCTTCGCCCCCGACGCTGCTGGCACCGGGTGACGTCATCCGCTTTTGCATTGAGAGTTTGAAACCATGATCGAGATCGTCACACCCGGCCCGCTGGCGACGGTCCAAGACCTTGGTCGCCATGGCTATTATGATATCGGCGTCGGCTTTTGTGGCGCCATGGATCCGCTCGCGCTTATCATCGCCAATAGGCTTGTCGACAATGACGACGGAGCGGCTGGGATCGAATTCACGATCGGCTCTTTCGAAATCCGCTTTGAGCAGGATACCGTCTTCGCTTTGGCCGGCGCCGATTGTGCCGTCAAGCTGGACAGTGTCGAAATTCCACCATTCTGGTCTACTCGCGTGAAGGCGGGACAGGTCCTCAAGGCAACCGCTCCACGCCATGGTATGCGAACCTATCTCGCGATTGCCGGCGGGCTTGCTGTGGAGCAGGTTCTCGGCTCCCGCAGCACTGACACGAAGGGGGGCTTCGGCGGTCTTTGCGGACGTGCCCTTCAAGCTGGAGACCGGTTACCGCTCACGAGGCCGGCCACCTTGCCGATAGTTTCGGATTTCGGTCTCGATCCGCGCGCGCTCTCACCCTTCTACGACGCCGGCTATCCTGACGAAGTTTCCGTGCGCTTTCTCGCTGCGGCCGAATACTCGTCCTTCGAGGACACCGCGCTCAATTTGTTTCGAGACGAGCCCTGGACCATTCAACCGGATAGCAACCGGATCGGTTATCGTCTGGCTGGACCGGTCCTGGACCTGAAAGCCAAGCTGGAACTGCGCTCGCACGGTATCATGCCTGGTACGATCCAGGTGCCACCGTCGGGCCAACCCGTCATCCAGCTCAGTGATGCCAATACCTGCGGCGGATACCCGAAGATCGGCGTTGTCATTACGGCTGATCTCTGGCGCTTGGGTCAGGCAAGGCTAGGCGGCAAGCTGCGCTTCGTCGAGGTTTCCCGCCAAGAGGCAATCGGGGCACTTGGCGACCATAATGCGTGCATGGCGTCGGTGTTCTCGCAAATCGACAAGAGCAGGAAGGCATTGTAATGGCTAACGGCAACGAATTGAAGCTGCTCGATAATGCCGAACTAGTCTCACTTGCCCGCTACGCGTCAGAACACGGCGTCTCCGAACTGGAGTGGTGCGATGGTGAGGCGAGGATATTGCTGAAGCTCAAGCTTGGCGGCAGCAAGTTAAGAGCCGCTTCGCCTATCGAGGCTCGACCCGCGCAGGCCCTACTAGAAGCAGTCCGAGCGCCGAGTTTCGGTGAATTTCACCAGCCGGAAAACCTTTCGATAGGCGATGGAGCGGTGGTAAATGAGGGGCAAATTCTGGCCTTTGTGCGGCTCGGACCAGTTATGAAGGCCATTCGCGCCCCACGGCGCGGAATTTTAAAAAGCTGCGGATACCACGAGAAGGCACTGGTCGGTTACGGCGACGTGGTTTTTCAGATCACTCCACAACAAGGTGGTGCGCGATGAGGATCGATATCAATTCTGATCTCGGGGAAGGTTTCGGCATCTACAGCGCTGCCGACGACGAGAGCATTCTGTCTCTGGTTTCGTCCGCCAATGTGGCTTGTGGCTATCACGCTGGCGATCCAGTGGTCATGGATCACACAGTGCAGTTGGCAATCAAAAACAATGTCGATGTCGGCGCACACGTTGGCTATCCTGATCGGCAGGGCTTCGGTCGCCGACACATGGCGTTCTCGCCGCGCGAGCTTGAATTGATGACGCTCTATCAGCTCGGGGCGTTGACAGCGGTTGCTAATGCGGCCGGGCATCGGCTCACCCACGTTAACTTCCACGGCGCGCTCGGCAATCTTTCCTTCGTGGATCGCGATGTCGCAGATGCATTGCTCAAAGCCGTCCGGATCTTCGATCGCGACCTCATTTTCGTGGCCTTGCCGAATACGGAAGCGGAAAAGGCAGCCCGAAACCACGGATTGAACGTTGTAAATTCGTTTTTGGCCGACCGGGCCTATGACGAACGCGGCCTGCTGGTCTCTCGTGAAAAGCAGGGCTCGATCGTAAAAGACCCGGTGAAGATCCGCGAGCGGATCATCCGCCTGTTACAGGATGGGACGGTGGTGACCGTGGCTGGCGAGGAGATCGAGATGTCTGTCCAGTCAATCCTCGTCCACAGCGATACGCCGGGCGCGGTACAGCTTGGCGAAACCATACGCTCAGCCGTCCTGGAAGCGGGTGCCGAGATCGTCTCCCTGTCCCGGCTCTGATTATGCTGGCAGGAAGAAGGTTTCGAAATTGCAGGACTGCTCCGCAAAACTGGCAACTGATTTTTTGAAGTCCGAGCTGCGGTCTGTTCTATACAGCACGGCATAGCGCACGTGCGGCAGCCGGGTCTTCATCGGCAGGCGTCGCAAGCGTCCGTCTTTGACAAGCTTTGCCGTGACTGGTACCGGGAGGTAGCTTACCCCAAGTCCAGACACGGTGAAGCCAATCTGTGCCACGAGACTTTCACAGTGAATGGTTTTAGAGGGCGCGACCTCGTGGCTCGTTAACCAGCGGCCGTATACAAGTCCGGTACCTGATCGACTGCCTTGCACAAGCATGGTAAAATTGACTAGCTCAATCATGGAAAGCTCTTCATCCCCCTTATAGAGGCTTGGAGCGGCCATCCACGCGTTTTCAACCGCCTTGAGAGGCACGGCGACGCAGCGAGAATCGTTGAAAACGTCAGGAATGACAATCATGTCAATGGTGTCGTCCATCAACCGATCAAACAGCGTGGCACTGAGCTCGACTTCGGGCTCGATGCTGACCCGCGGGTATTCGGTCTTTATCATACCGACAAGGCCGGGAAGCCATGTCATCGCCGTGAGCTCGGTTACGCCAATGCGGAAACGCCTCAGGAGGACCTGACTGGAACTGACGCGTTCAACGAATTGGTCGCGCTCTTCCAGGAGACGCTTGGCGTAAGCGAGTACTTCCGCGCCTTTTTCCGTCAATCTGGCGGTACGCTTGGTACGGTCGAAAACCTCGACGTTGAACTGTTGCTCGAGTTCCTGAACCCTCTTCGAGACGGCGGATTGGGTCGTATTGAGTTTCGCCGCGGCGGCTGCGAAGCTCCCCAGATCGGCTATCCAGTAAATTGCCTCAAGTTGTTTGAAGGTAATCAAGCGGGCTGCGTTCCAAGTTTCGATTGCAAGAGATTCTACACACCTTCACGTATTAGCAAACTCCCGCAATCGGCAAAATCACGGTGATGCTGGCGCTCCGTAAGCGCCGGTATAAGTTCCTTGGCGTATGCTGCGCAGGATATCTTCTTCTTTTTGCTCTTGCGCATGAACCGCCTTCAGTAGCTCGACAGCAACGGCCTGCGGAAAGGCAACAATGCCGTCCTCGTCTCCGACGACAATATCTCCCGGTTCGATCACAAAGCCGCCGATCGCGACCGGTACGTTAATCTCGCCTGGGCCGTTTTTGTAGGGTCCTCGATGGATGGCGGCGCGGGCAAACACCGGAAATTCCGATTTCGCCAATGCGCCGGCATCGCGGATGGCGCCGTCGATCACCATGCCGGCTGCGCCTCGTGTTTGCGCGATCGTTGCCATGATCTCGCCGATCAGAGCACGGTTGGTTTCGCCGTCACCATCGACGACGACGACATCGCCAGGACGAACAAGATCGAGCGCCTTGTGGATCAAAAGGTTGTCGCCTGCGGCCACGCGAACCGTCAAAGCAGTTCCGGCCATCGTGCCATTGACCTTATGGAAAGGCCGAATACCGATGACGCCCGGAAGTCGAGCGAGGTTGTCGCTTATAATTGCGGTCGAGGACTTGGCATAGGCTGAGATGAGCTCGGCATCTGCCTGCGGCGCGCTCGGGAGTATACGGTTTCCGATCATCGAGATTCTTTCTGGATTGAGTGCGACACGATGCTGCTCAGCGAAGAGCCTTGACCGCTGCTACGATAGCTTGACTTCCTGACTCGACGGCTTGCATGGAGGCTGCGAAGGAAAGCCGGAGATAAGGGGAAACACCGTAAGCTGAACCGTCCAGAACGGCCACCTTGGCCTGCTCCAGAAGATAGAGGGAGACGTCAAGATCGGTGCGCAATTCCTTACCGTCAGGCGTGTTCTTACCAATCAAGTTGGCGACGGAGATAAAAAGATAGAAGGCTCCGGAAGGCGCGCGGGGCGACAGGCCCGGCGCATCCGACAGGATCTCGACCATTCGGTCGCGACGGCGACGGTACATTTCAGCTGCCTCACGCACGCAAGCCTGATCGCCCGTCAGCGCCGCGACAGCGGCGGCTTGACCGATCGAGCTTGCGCACGTCGTACTCTGGCTTAACATTTTTGCAACCACCTCGATAAGCGCCTTTGGGCCAACCGCGTAGCCTATTCGCCATCCGGTCATGGCGTAGGCCTTGGACATACCGTTGATGATCATTGCTCGATCAAACAGTGATGGTACGATTTCTATGAGGCTCGGCGCGCGTTCATCGTTATAGGAAAGATACTCGTAGATCTCATCCGTCATCACCCAGACGTCGGGATGGCGCAGCAGCACCTCGCCCAGAGCCGAAAGCTCCTCACGGGAATAGATGGCGCCGGACGGATTGTTCGGCGTGTTGAGAACGAGCCAGCGGGTTTGTTCGGTAATTGCTGCTTCAAGCGCAACTGGTGTTAGCTTGAAATCTACATCTTCATCACAAATCACGACGACGGGTTTGCCGCCGTGCAGGGTCGCCAAATCGGGGTAGGACACCCAGTAGGGTGCAGGGACAATGACTTCGTCGCCTTCGTTTAGCGTCGCCGAAAAGACTTCGAAAATCAGTTGTTTGGCACCGCAGCCGACAGCAATATTCTCGGGCTTGGCTGCTAAACCTTTTTCCCGGTTTATATGGGCGGCAATGGCAGCGCGGAGCGCTGGCGTTCCGGCAGACGGAGTATAGTGGGTATCCCCTGCTTTCATCGCAGCAAATGCAGCCTCGAGAATATAATCAGGGGTTGGAATATCCGGTTCACCGATCGTGAGGTCCACGATCTTGTGTCCTTGCGCCTGCAGATCCGAGACCATTTTCTTGGCCCCGATACTGGCCGAAGGCTTCAGTGCAATCGCCCGATTTGATATTTGAAGAGACATTCTGTTCGCCTTGCCTGTCGATGTCGCAGGAGGCTAAGGCGTAAGCAAGTTCAAGAAAAGCGATTTAAAGTCATTCAATTATGTTCTTAAAAGGAATGATATATCAGTCAACAACCGGTTGAGAGCAGAATAAGGCCGCTGCATCTTCATGGTGTCGAAGGGAAATGGTGCCCAGTTTTGAGCGGATCGCGATCACCTCAGGAGCGTAGTCGACGACGACGACGCTTTTTTCGACAATGGCCAGGCCGGTGATGTAATCGTATGTGAAGCGGTCACATTTTCCAGGCTACGAGCAAGCGCAGCGCGCATAGGTTACATCTCGTCGGAAGGAGGCGTCGCGTTCTACAGTTTCCTTCGCGAATATCGCGGATGGAATCCAATAACTCTTTAACACATCGGCCCCTGAACATCTGGAGACATCCCGGTAAGTGTACGACGATTTTTAGAAGCCGGTAATTCCTATTACCTCTTTGTCTATCCAGCTTGAGTTAGGCGCAACGTACAATACGCCTCAGGCGTATATCTTCTCATGGTAGGCTAGCACCGCACCATTTCGCTCTGACAACCATTCGAGGAAGGCATTGCTGTCGAGAGGACGACTGACCCAATAGCCCTGGAGCTCGTCACAGCCCATTGTTGCCAGAAGATCGGCCTCTTCGCGCGTCTCCACGCCCTCGGCCACCACCTCGTAACCGAGGCTGTGCGACAGGGCTATCATAGACTGCACGAGGACGCGCTCACGGTGGCCCTCCTTTAAGTCGCTGATAAAAGACCGGTCGATCTTGACGACGTCGGCGGGAAGTTTCTGGAGATAGGCAAGGCTGCTGTAACCCGTGCCGAAGTCATCGATGGAAAAGCGAATGCCGGAAGCCGTCATCTGGTTCAAAAGATCGAGTGCCGACGTCGTGTCCAGCATCATCGCCGTTTCCGTCAGCTCGAATTCGATCTGGTCGCAGGCGACGCCGTATTGTGCAAGCATCGTATTAAGGCGCTCGATGAAATCGCCTTCCTGCAGATTGATCGCAGACAGATTGATCGACAGCTTGATGCGCAGGCCGCCTGCGTTCCAAGTCGCCAGCTGGCGAAGGGCTGCCATCACCACCCACTGCGTCAAAGGTCGGGCGAAGGCGGACGCTTCGATGACCGGGATGAACTCGCCTGGCGAGACGTTGCCCAGGGTCGGGTGGTTCCAGCGTAACAGCACCTCGGCACTCTTGTAGCCGCCATTCATGGCATCGATACGCGGCTGGAATACCAGCGACAGCTGCTCCTCGTCTTCGAGCGCGCGGGGAAAATCCCGCTGGATGACGAAGTTGCGCTGGTGACGGACATCGGTTTCGGACGAGAAATACGCGATCTTCTTGTCGCTGTCGCGGGCATCCTGAACGGCGCTTTGTAAGGCACGCAGGATTTCCTCGACAACCTCCGTCTTGCCGGGGACGAACTGCATGAAGCCGATAGACGGCGTGGCAGCGATCTGGAACTCAAGCTCTGCGCTTAGTGAAACGATGATCGCGTTCAGGAACGCCTCATGCTCGCCAGTCGAAACGGCCTCGGGGGCGAGGAACGCAAACTGCGTGGGCGCGACGTGATAGGCATGCGCCTCGTCGCCCAGATGCTGCTTGAGAATGCGCGCGACCTTCTCGACCATGCCGTCCACATGCGACATGCCCACGACGCGCAACATGCGGTCGAATTGGGAGGTCTGCGCCAGATCGAGCAGGCTGATGATGCGCGACTGGCCATTGCAATTGGTGCACATGTCGCCGAGATCGCTCAGCAGCTGATAGCGGTTCGGCAGGCCGCTGGAGGGTTCGATGCGGCCGAGCGACTGCTGCAACTCGATCTGGTCCATCACCATGGCGGCAAGGTCCGACAGCGTTGCAACCTGCTCGTCCGAGACCTCGAAAGGCTCGGTGCCAAGAACGCAGAGCGCACCGAGACCGTAGCCTTTCGGGGTGAGCAGCGGAACGCCGCAGTAGAAGCGGATGCCGGCATTGCCGAGCGTGCTGTCGGCATAATAGGGATCGGCGGCAAAGTCACGGATGACAACCGGTGCGCAGGTTTCCGCCACTTCAGCGCAGGGCGCCTTGACGCGGGGGATTTCATTGTGCTCGACGCCCACCTTGGACTTAAACCACTGGCGGTTCACGTCGGTGAGCGAGATCGCTGCGATCGGCAGACCGAAATAATTAGCGACCAGCCGGGTGATACGGTCGAAATTCTCGCTGGGCATCGTGTCGAGGAGACGCAGGTTCTTGAGCGCGGCAATGCGGGCGGATTCGTCATGCATAGCAGAGTGTCCTATCGCAAGCACACGCAGGGTGCGGCGACACACATGATTATAAATGGACGTTTTTAGGAGCTGTGCCGGCCATTGCAAAAAACAAAGTCTTCACAGAATGGCTGGATTACGAGCATCATGCCCGGAGCTTATAAGAACGATGCCTTATTCTTATGCCTAATAAATATGACAATACTTAATGGTTCAAATCTATGTGGATAACTGGTTACTGCTACGTTAATTGAGCAACGATAGGTTGTTAGTTTCCTTTTACTTGATGGTATTCACGACGTTCGCAGATGTCGCAGGCGCAGGTATGTTTCCACGCCACCTCGGCAACCCAGTGAGACCTGTTCACTTTTGGGTCCGCCCTAAAGTAACATTCAAATGTGACACGTTCAGAGTGTAACAAAAGGGTCCTTTTCGTACAGTGCTCCACCACGAGATACGGGCCATTGGCGAAAACAACTCATTGCAGGGTTGGAAAACTTCCAGTCAATGAGCAGTCAATGACGGGGTCGGTGGTTCTGATCCTTTCAAGAGCATAGGGCCAGGACAAGGAACAAAAGATCCCGCCGGCCCTGAGTACCCCTCCGTTACGCGCCCTCTCAAATTGCAGGCCGGTTGTTCGATAGCCATCAAGAGCAATGCGATTTGCATACTCACTCCAACACGCCTCCGCTCACTCTTCTCGATAGCTGGCCCGTCCCATCAAGTTTCCGAAACGTACGTTTGTAATTTCCGGTTTGGACGAAGTTGCAATCCGAATTGGACGCATGTAAAATCCGACCTGGACGCATCGGCAACCCTAGGATTTCGTAGCGAGCAGGAGGGAAATGGATTGAAAGGGGAAAAGCCTTCTGACCTCCTTTATCCAAGAGGCGCAGCCGAGCGAATTAGGGTCGCGCTCGAAGATACGCCAGTCGTACTTGTGAACGGACCGCGGCAGTGTGGCAAGACGACGTTGGCTCGAACCCTGCTCCAGACAGATCGTCCGTATTTCACGTTAGATGACGAAACAACCTTACTATCAGCAAAGTCCGATCCAGTCGGTTTCGTTCGTCAGATTGATACCGCCATCATAGACGAGGTGCAGCGTGCACCGGAGTTGCTGCGCGCCATAAAACAGGCTGTAGACAACGATCGGCGGCCGGGGCGATTTTTGTTAACTGGCTCAGCAAACATTCTCGCACTCCCAACGATTTCCGACAGTTTGGCCGGGCGGATGGAAGTCGTTACCTTGTTGCCCCTGGCTCAGTCCGAAATTCGGCGCAAGCAGTCGAACTTTCTCGATTCCGCTTTTGCCGGAACGGTCATAGCCCCTCGCGATCCAACGGTCGGAAGCGACCTGATGGAGCGAGTGCTCATCGGCGGATATCCTGAGATGGTCAGTCGTGGCGATCCCCGCCGTCGATCCGCATGGGCGAGAGAATACATACGAGCCATCGTTGAACGAGATGTGCGCGAAATTGCCGACGTCGAACGCCTGGACCAAATGCCGCAGCTTCTTCGGGCGCTCGCGCACCATTCGGGACAGTTGCTCAATTTCACCCAATTGGCCGGCCAGGTCGGCATCGATGACAAGACCGCCCGGCGATATATCGGACTCTTTGAACAACTATTCTTAGTTCGTCGCATCGAGCCCTGGTTTCGAAACCCTTTAAAGCGTCTTGTTAAGACACCAAAGCTCTTGTTTCTTGATAGCGGTCTCTTAGCTGCGTATGTCGGAATGACCATCGATCGAATTTCGAGCGACCGAGGACTATTTGGTTCGTTGCTTGAGACGTTTGTCGTAGGCGAAATCCTCCGGCTTGCGACCTGGAGCGAAGTCCAATCAACCTTCCATCACTACCGGGATAAGGATCAGGACGAAGTAGATATCCTTCTCGAAGACGAAGCTGGCAATATGGTTGGACTCGAAGTCAAGGCCGCAGCAACGGTGACCGCAGCAGATTTCAAAGGCTTACGCAAAGTAGCCCTGGCCACGGGGCGCAACTTCAAGGCAGGCTGGGTGCTGTACGACGGCGACAAGGTCCTGCCATTTGGCGATAATCTTGCGGCGATACCGCTATCTTGTCTCTGGGGCGTTTGAGGTAAGGGCAGGAAATAATTTCGATACCCTTCAAGAGCGTGCAGTTCAGGATGTCTCCGTTTCGCCCTAAGCGGACATTGAGATGCGGAACCGGTGGGCTCCGCATCTGACACTTGCATGATGAGCAGAGAGGAGCATTACCGAATCATCGATGCGTGAAATCATGTGGGTTGCAGAGCGGGCACCTGCTGGCATGTTCAATGCACGCCAGACGCCGCAAAACGTAACACGAACCTCGAGACCGTGTCTGAAGCGACCATCAAAACGGGTAAGTCCAAGGTTCTGACCACCGAAATCGCCATCCTCGCCACCAACAAACTCTTCGAGCTTGCCGGCACCCGTTCGACGCTTGCCGAGCATGGCCTCGACCGTCATTGGCGCACCGCCCGTGTCCATACGCTGCATGATCCGGTCAGGTGGAAATACTTCCATGTTGGAAACTACTATCTGAACGGCGCGCACCCTCCGCGTCATGCCTGGAATTGAGGTTGCCTCAATGACGACGACTGACCGGAAATTGCATCGCGAAGCTGCCCTGACCTCTGGAAAGCCCGCGCCGCATATTCCGCCGCGCCGGGCCAAGGCCCACATTATCAAGGATGATGCCGAGGCTGTTGCCGTTGCCCGGGAACTTGCACGCGAGTTTGCCGCCGGGTCGGCGCAGCGAGACAGGGAGCGGCGCCTGCCGCTTGCCGAGATTGAACGGTTCTCGCAAAGCGGCTTGTGGGCCATCACCGTGCCGAAGGACTATGGCGGTGCCGGCGTTTCCACCGTCACACTCGCCGAAGTGACTGCGATCATTTCTGCTGCCGATGGTAGTATCGGGCAAATTCCGCAGAACCATTTCTACATGGTCGAAGCCTTGCGGCTGGCTGGTAGCGAGGATCAGAAGCAACATTATTTCGCGCGGGTCCTTGAAGGAGACCGGCTGGGCAATGCCTTTACCGAAATCGGCACGAAAACGCCGGTGGACTACAAGACCCGTTTTGCGGAGCGGGATGGCAGGCTGTTGCTGAACGGGCAGAAGTTCTACTCCACCGGCTCGCTCTTTGCCCATATCGTCGTCGCGGTGGCCAAAGGGCCGGACGAGCGAGTGAACATCGTCTTCATCGATCGGGCAACGGCTGGCCTTTCCCTGGTCGATGACTGGACGTCGTTTGGTCAACGCACGACAGGAAGCGGCACCGTCACCTTCGATGATGTCGAAATCGCACCTTCTCAGGTTGTGGACCATGACCTCGTGTTTGAGCGGCCAACCGCTATGGGACCTTTCGCGCAGATTATCCATGCTGCCGTGCAAGTGGGTATCGCACGCGGCGCACTGGCCGAGACAATTTCTTATGTTCGTGCCCATGCACGTCCGTTCTTCGAGTTGAGCATTGAGCATGGTTATGAGGACCCGCACACCATCCATGCCGTCGGGGATGTCGCTATCCGCGTGCATGCCGCTGATGCGCTTCTTGCAAGAGCCGGTCGCACTCTCGATGACGCGCGTGCGGGACCAGACGAAAAAACGGTGGCGGCGGCGTCAATCGCTGTGGCGGAGGTCAAGTCGCTTGGTACTGAGGTCGCTCAACTGGCGTCAACGAAGCTCATCGAGCTCGGCGGCGCTCGATCCACGCTGGAAAGCTACGGGCTCGACCGCTATTGGCGCAATGCTAGAACGCATTCGCTGCACGATCCCGTCCGGTGGAAATATCATCATATCGGTAACTTCTACCTAAACGGCGTGCTGCCGCCACGGCACGGCGCTATCTAACCGGTAACATCGCCGTCATTACATGGCTTACGCAATGATCGAGCGCAGTTTCGCGGCGAATGCCAGCCTCCGGTTTCACTCTTGTCATTTTCCAACGCGCGACGGCAGTCATCGATTGTCGGGCGATCAATCAACGCCGTCAGGAAACAGAGACCATGACGTATCAACCAGATTTAAGCCGCTATGAAGACGCCAACTTCCGCCGTGTCGGCCGCAGCGGCCTGAAACTACCGGCGATTTCCTTTGGTCTATGGCACAATTTCGGCGATACGACCCCACTGGAAACGCAACGCTCCATTCTTCACAAGGCATTCGATCTTGGGATCACCCATTTCGATCTTGCCAATAATTATGGGCCGCCGGCTGGTAGCGCTGAAGTGAATTTCGGACGAACCCTCAAACAGGATTTTGCGGCTTATCGCGATGAGCTGATCGTTTCCACCAAGGCTGGCTGGGACATGTGGCCCGGTCCCTATGGGCGTGGCGGCGGCTCAAAAAAGGCATTGCTTTCGAGCCTCGATCAAAGCTTGACCCGTCCGGGACTGGACTATGTCGATATTTTTTATTCCCATCGTTTCGATGCGGAAACTCCGCTTGAAGAGACGGCCGATGCGCTGTCACAGGCCGTTCGCCAGGGCAAGGCGCTTTATGTCGGCGTGTCATCCTATTCGGGTGCGAAGGCGCGCGAAATCGCGGCGCTTTTGAAGCAACGTGGGGTGCCGCTTCTCATCAACCAGCCTGCCTACAACCTCTTCAACCGCTGGGTGGAAAAGGATCTCCTGGATGCGACGGATGAGGTCGGGGCGGGCGTGATTGCCTTCACACCACTGGCTCAGGGGCTGTTGACCAACAAGTATCTGGATGGTGTGCCTCAGGATGCACGAGTCAATCGCCCCGGTGGCGATTTTCTGCGCCCTGAGCACCTGAAGCCTGAGAATATCGAACGCGCTCGGGCTCTAATCGAGATTGCCCGAAATCGCGGTCAGTCATTGGCACAGCTTGCGATCGCCTGGGTGCTGCGCGACCCGAGGGTGACGTCCGCGCTGATCGGCGCCAGTTCCGCCAGACAGGTCGAAGAAAACGTTGCCGCGCTCAAGAACCCATATTTCACGGCGGACGAATTGGCGGAAATCGATCGCTACGCCGTCGAGGGTGGGATCAATTTGTGGGAGAAGCCATCGCACGACGAAGCAGTCTGACACAGTTTAATCTTCACCGTGATCGCTCCCGTGCTTCCCCGGGGCGATCACAGGCGATTGTCTGTGCGCTTTTAATGAAAGCGTTTCGGTAGATCAGCCGCCATATTCAATGATTTCCAGCCCGGCGTTATAGTCGGTGGCATAGATCAAGCCTTCAGCATCGACAAACACATCTGCCGACTGTATGACCTTCGGCCGTCCAGGGCGGCGATCCGTCATCGTCGTCGGCCCGGCCGGGACCAGCGCGCCGGTTTCAACAGGGCGATAAGGGTCGGAGATATCGAATGCGCGGATGCCTGCATTCTGCCATGTGGCGAAGATCAGCGTTTCCGAGACAAACGAGCCCGGCCGGTTTTCATGCAGGTTATGGGGTCCGAAATGGCCGCCCTTCTTTGCGTAATCGATCTCGTTCGGGATCGGGAAAGTCGAGATGCTGACCGGATTTTCCGGTACGCGAATGTCGAAAATCCAGGTATGCTTTCGCCCGTCTTCCTCATTATCCAGCACGGCCTCGTCGGCAACCACCAGTAGGTCGCGTCCCGGCAGGGGCAGCGGTGAGTGAGTTCCGCCGCCATAGGGCGGTGACCAGTTGCGATGGGCGATGAGTTTGGGGGTCGAGTGATCGCTGATGTCCAACAGCGTCAGTCCACCATCACGCCAGCAGGCATAGGCGGTGTCGCCATGCACCAGCGCGTGATGCAGGGCGTATCGTTTTCCGTCTCCCCATGAGGGTTTTTCACCTGCTGCCGTGTTCATACCCGGTAGCCACCAACGGCCCAGAAGCTGCGGCTTCGTGGGATCGGCAAGATCAATGGTGACGAAAATATAGTCGGAGAAACCGTCCAGCAGCGCGGAAGCATAGGCATGGCGCCCACCCACATACCACAGGCGGTGGAAACCTATGCCCTCGACATCCAGCTGACCGATCTTTCTCGGTTTATCGGGCGTCGATATGTCGAACACGCTCATGCCGGCAGTCCAGACCCGTTCCCTTTTTTCAGCCGCCACCGTCTCCCCGACCGATTTCGTGTAATAGGCCTTTTCATCGGTAAAGGACTGCACATCGGCGAAAAGATCGAGCGCGTTGATCACCAGCAGCAGGTCGTCATGGGTCTGCAGGTGAATGTTCCAGGTGTTTGCAGGAGCCTGCACGTAATTGACGGTCTTTGGATGTTTGGCGTCACGCACATCGATAATCGAAAACCCTTGGGACCAGGGATGCGCGACATAAGCGTAACCGTGATGAACCATCAATTGCAGGCCATCGCCCCGGCCGCCGATATCGCTGTGGCCGATGAGTTTCATGTTGCGGGCGAAATCGGGTGTCGGAAGGTCAGGGGCGGCCATGATGTTCTCTCACGTTGCTATCAATAAGCCGCTGCCAAGGGGCAGCGGCGCTAAGTGGTGAATGGGTTCAGTGTTGGACCGCAGGAATCCACGCAGCACTTGCGGCGTCGCTCTTCAGAAATGCCGGAAACTTCTTCTGGAGATCCTCTATGGAGCCGATGCCGTTCTTGACCAGATCGTCGCGGGTAATAAGGGTTGGCTGCAACAAAACCGACCGCCCGGGAGACTGGCCAGCGACCGAGAGCGAAACGGCGCGGACAGAGACTTCGCCGACAACAGCGGCGTTGGTGGCGGCGGTAGCGACCCAGGCGCTATCCGGCTCGGTGATGAGCTGGATATCCGCCGTCGAAATATCGACGCCATAAATCTTCACTTGCTGCGATAGGCCGAGTTCGTCAATGGCAAGCTTTGCCCCCTTCGCGAATTCGTCCCATGGCGTGAAGATAACGGAAATGTCCGGGTTGGCGCGCAGGACTGCTTTCGTCTGATCGGCGACTGAGGCCGGAACTGTGTCGTTGACGATGCCCCAGACGGCTTTCTCCTTCAGATTGTACTTGGCCACGAATTCTTTCCACACGGCGTAGCGCCGGTCCAAGGGCGCAAAGCCGGCCACATAGACGGCGCCACCGACAAAGCCCACCCCCTTGTCTTTCACGGCCTGGTCGAGCACCAGCCTTGCCATGTCCTTGTCGCTCTGCTCGATCTGCGGGATTTGCGGGTTGTCGAGGTCCACGTCATAGGCAACGACCTTGATACCCTTATCGAGGGCCTTTTGCGCCACGTCCTTCAGGACTTCCGGGCGGCCATTGTTGATGATGATGCCGTCGACACCAAGATTGATGGCCTGCTCGACGAGGTTTCGCTGCGTGTCATTGTCGTTGCGAGCTTGAGAAACGGTGAGCTTGATGCCAAGTGTGTCGGCTTGTCGCTTCACCCCGGCCTCGAAGGCTTGCAGCCAGTCGCCGCTGCCGAGGAAGCTGACGACGGCAATGTTGACTGTCCTCTTGTCGAAGGGTGCGGGTGCGCCTTCTATGCCCGCGGCAAAGGCGCTGTTAGAAATGAGGGCGAGCGACATCACAGCCGCAGCCAGTTTTTTGACGGTCTTGAACATGGTTTCACTTCTCTTCTAGGATATTGAATGGTCAAATTTTTGCGCGGGCCACGCCGTAAGTCAGTGCCAATGCGCCGACAAGAACGGCCCCCTTGATGAAGTCCTGGGTGTAATAAGGTGCGTTGAGCATGGTGAGGCCGTTGAGCAGCACGCCGACGAAGACGGCGCCGACCAACGTGCCGAGGACGTTAGGTCGGCGCAGGGCCAGAACCGCAAAACCGATCAGCGCGGCCCGCAACCGAATCCATCAGCAGCGACGCTCCGGAAGAGACGTCTCCCCGGCCGACGCGTGCGGCGACGATGATGCCGCCGAGCGCCGCAAGCGTGCCGGAAAGTACGTAAGCGAAGGTCTTGATCCGGTCGACATTGGCGCCGGCAAGGCGTGCTGCCGTTTCATTGCCACCGGTGGCGTAGATCAGGCGGCCCAATCTCGTTTTTTCGGTAAGGATGAACAGGACAAGAGCGACGATTGCCATCAGGATGACAGGGAGGGGAACGATGCCGAACATACTGGAACGTCCGATGGTCAGAAAGGCCGGATCGTATTTGCCGCTCGCCGTCGAGCCGTCTGGTAGGATCAGGCCGACGGAAATCGAGCGGCCAGCCGTCGGGATGAGCTGGAGGCCGGTTAGCAGGAACATGGTAGCGAGCGTCGCAAGCAGGTCTGGCACTTTGAGCCTGACGATGAGGAAAGCGTTCGCGAGGCCAACAAGAGCGCCGAAGGCGAGCACCAGCGGCACCGTCTGCCAGGCATTCAGTCCAAGCACGATCATGGCATAGCTGGCGGCCATCACGCTGGAGGCCGCTACTGCCCCGACCGACAGGTCAAAGCCGTTGATGGCCAGAGTAACGCTGACGCCTGCGCCGATGATGGCGACGACGGAGACCGCCTGCAGGATGCTCATGAGGTTGTTGATGTTGATGAAGGCAGGCTGCGCGAGCGAAAAGCCGACGATCATCGCCGCGAGCAGCAGAAAGACCGCACCGCGCCTTATCGCGTTTCGCAGCGTTTCCAACGACGGCGCTTCTTTTGACTGTGCGGGAACATCCCGGGTGCTCTCGACCATCAGGCAGGCTCCTTGTGACGGTTTGATATGTCGGCGTCGATGTTTTGTTCGATCAGAGTGTGGCCATCCATTACGACAACGCGATCTGCGACTTCGTATGCCTCTTCCGGATCGGACGTGGCGATCAGCGTAGCGCGCCCGCTATGGTTTCGGATCGCGGCAATGATATCCTGCCGTGCGCCGACATCGACGCCCTGGAAAGGCTCGTCCAGCAAGAGCAGGCGACTGGGCTCCGCTTCCCAGCGACCGATCACGACCTTCTGCTGATTGCCGCCCGAGAGCGACCAGACAGATGCCTCGGCAGATTGCGCCTTGATCGACAAACGCTGGATCGCCTTCCGACCCTCTTCCTTCTCCCGGTTGGAAAACAGAAAAGCGGAAGGATACCATTTGCTCAGATGCGGCAGACTGATCGTCGCCGCAATGCTTTCACCTGGCCAGTCCGCATGGATGAAGGAGGATTTGTGGCGGTCTTCGGCAGCCATCACCACGCCGGCGGCGATTGCTTGAGCAGGGCTGGTTGGTGCGTAGGCTTGTCCATCCAGTGAAGCCTGTCCGCGGTAAAAAGAGCCAAGGCCGAAGAGGGTGGACAGAAGACGGCTTTTGCCCGCGCCGATAACGCCGGTAATGGCGACCACTTCTCCCTCGTCGACGGCTAGAGAAAAGGGTGCGCTATCCGGCATAAGGCCGACGCTTTCCAGACTCAGGACGGTCTTATCGAAATCGCGCCGCCGGTGCGGCCGCGCCGCGTTCAGAAAGCGCCCGATCATGGTTTCAATCGCGGCGCTGAAATCGATTGGCCGGCGGAACGAGCCGACATTGCGTCCACCCCGAAGGATTTCGACCCGGTCTGCCAACGCCTCAAGATCGGCAGTTCTGTGCGAAATATATAGAACGCCAATCTGGCGCGCCTTCAGGCCGCGCACGAGATCGTAAAGGCGCGCCGATTCCCGAGCAGACAAGCTGGCGGTGGGCTCGTCCAGAATGATCAGCCGGGCTTTATTCGTCAAGGCGCGGGCAATGGCGACCTGCTGCCGGTCGGCTGCGCTCAATGTTTCAAAGTCGCGGTCCAGCGGTAGCTCGAAGCCGGTTTCGGACAGAATGGCCGCAGCCCGCCGTCTAACCGATTTTTTCGATAGGAAAAAGGGCTGGCGCCCGTCGACAAAATGGTTGAGAAGAAGTGCGTCGGCGACCGTCAGACCCGGAATGCCGATGACATTCGTCGATTGATGAACGGTGACTATTCCCTCTGATGCGGCATCTGCTGCGCTCTGTGGTGAAAACGGCTTGCCCTGCCATGTCATCGTTCCGCCATCTGGCCGGCAGAGCCCTGACAGAATTCTAACGAGTGTAGATTTTCCAGCACCATTCGCGCCCATAAGCGCGACAACTTCACCAGCCTCAATCGAGAGATGGGCATCGCTAAGGGCTTGAGTGGAGCCAAAGGCATGCGAGATATTTCGAACGTCTAGGAGGGGCATGAATAGAAATCCATTCTGTCATGCTCCACTTCCGTAATGGTTCTTCAGTTGTAAACAAGAATGACGCTTCTATAGTATCGCTGAAGCATGGAATAATTTTCCTTCTTCGAGAGTCGGACGGCAAGCTCCTGATATTTATTGACTTTCGCGACGTCGGTTTGGAGGCGTCACCGGCCTTGAAACCCGTAAACGTCTCCCGCCCCCGGTTTGGCAAAACCTCTTCCACCTGGGCCCCCTGAAGGCAAAGAAAACTCCTTATCCAAGTCGAAATAGCAATTTTAACCCATTAGTTCGTCGACGAGCGCGATCGCATAGTCCTCCAACGAGATGCTGCTTCCGTTCGCGTTGGTCAGGAGCTGGTCCTTGCCAAGACGGAAAGTCCCGGTGCGCTCGCCGGCGGTGAAGACCGCCGTCGGCGACAGGAACGTCCAGTCGAGGTCATCTTCCGCACGCAGCTTGTCCAGGAAATCGATGCCGCCCTGAGCTTCGTCGCGATACGCTGCCGGGAAATCGGGCGTGTCGATCACACGCTATCCGGGCGCAACCTCCAGGCTACCCGCGCCACCGACGACGAGATAGCGACGCACGCCGGACGCCTTCACCCCGCCGATCAGCTTGTCGGCATCGCTGGCGGCGAAGTGGACCGAGCTGATGACGGCATCATGGCCGCGCAGGGCATCGGTCAGCACCGACTGGTCGTGCAGATCGGCAGCGACCGCACGAACGCCTTCGCCAGCGGTAATCCGCGCAGGGTCCCGGGCTATGGCGGTGACCGTGTGACCACGGTTTACGAGTTCGGCGAGGATGCGCGAGCCGGCATTGCCTGAGGCACCGATAAGAGCGACGTTCATCGGCCTGTTTCTTTCCTGTACTGATTATGCTGCGACGGTTAGCCTGGAGAGCGCATCTAACAGGCGGTTTCCGCCTGCATACAGCGCTTCGCCGCTGATGAGATGCGAGCGCCCGTCCACATCGACGACAAGCTGGGGCACGCCGCGTATCCCGAGCGCGCTCATGTCGCGCTGCGTCTGGGCGATCCGGTCGTCGGTCAGCATGTGCAGCCTTGCATCGCGCAAAAGTCGGTCCGCCAGCGCATCGGCGCCGAGCGTGATACCTGCGTCGTTTGCCACCGTCGCTGCGACACGGGCCACGACCTCCGCCTTGGCGGTGTCCTCGCCGCGAACGTAGCGGGCGATCTGGGCGTCGTGCAGGAAGCGTGCTTCGAGGGCACGGTCCTGCTCACCAAGTGCGACTAGGGTTCTGGTCAGCGCGGTGGAGTCGAACACTCCATCAGCCGCCAGCAGGACGTTCCGGTGATAGTCCTCAGTGAATTGCTGGCCGGTCAACTCCATGATCCACCGATCGTTGCGCCACGCATGATCGGCCATGGTCGACACGGGGCGGGGCGCGGTGAACAGCCCGGATGGCATCATCGTGATCCGGTCGCCGGCACGCTCGGCAAGCGCGGCGAGCGCAGGTGCGCTGGCATAGCACCACCCGCACAACGGATCGAAGAAGTAGCGGAAACGCATGGTGTAGATGGTCATGATTACCTCCACACTCAAGATTTTTGGGCGAGACGGGCGGCGAATGTCGCGACCCGCTCACCAAGGATGCGAGCGGTTTCCAGATCGCCGGCGAACGGTGCCTGTTCGGGCGACGAGTCCGAGGGCGAAATCGCGTAAGCCCCGCCGAAGCCGCCAGCCCAATTGGTATCCTCGTTCGTGCTGGCCAGCTTGTTCGAGGGCAGCAGGCCCGGCCCGACCCAGAGCTGTCCGTGCTGCTGTGACAGCGTCCAGAAATAGGTCATGGTCGAGAACTTGTCGCCGTTAAGCGACGCCGAGTTGGTGAAGCCTGCCGCCAGCTTGTCCTTCCACGACTGACCAAACCATGTCTTCGAGCTGGCATCGGCGAAGCGTTTGAACTGCCACGGCACGCCGCCCATGTAGGTCGGGCTGCCGTAGATGATCGCATCGGCCGAACCGATCGCCTCCAGCGTCTCCGTTGGTACCTCACCATCCTGCGGGATGCGGACGATTAGTGCTTCGGTACCGGCACCTTCCACCCCGCGTTGGACAGCTTCGGCCTGGCGGGCGGTGTGGCCGTAGCCGCTGAAGTATACGATCGCGATTTTGGTCATGGTCTGCTCCTTGGCGCGGCTTCGGCCGCTTTGTTGGTTAGGAGATAGGCCGGAGATTACGCTGGATAAATCCGTGCAAGCTGGATAGACTGTCAGTCTGGATTGCACAATGAGAACATGACTGACGCGCCCAACCTAAACCGGCTCCGTTACTTCACTGCCACCGTCGATGCCGGCTCTTTCACCCGCGCAGCCGAGCGTTTGGGGGTGGCGAAGACCGTCGTCAGCCATCAAGTCGCGCGATTGGAGGAAGAGCTACGGGTGACGCTGCTGAAGCGCACGACGCGGAAGCTCCATCTCACCGAGGCAGGACGCCGGTTCCACGAACGCGCGAGCGTAATCCTGCGCGACGCTGACGACGCGTTCGGCGAGGCCGCGCTGGGGTTGGAGACGCCAACCGGGACGCTGACCGTCACCGCACCCAGCGACTACGGCCGGACGGTGGTCGCACCCGCCATCGCCGAGTTCCTGTCGCGCTTCCCCGGCCTCCGTGCCGACGTGACATTCGACGATGCCATCGTCGACCTGATCGATACCGAGGTCGAGGTCGCAATCCGGCTGGGGTGGTTGGCCGACAGCGGTTTGCAGATGCGCAGGCTGGGGAGTTTCCGACAGCTGCTGGTCTGTACCCCGGCATTGGCGGCGCGAGCGACGCGACTGACAAACCCGCACGAGCTTCGAGATATGTCGTGGATCGGAAACCGGTTGCTGCGTCATCCGCTCGACTGGACGTTTACGAACGACGGAGTCGACGATCGCGTGGTCGGGCAGCCGACAATCATGGCGGACAAAACACCGGCGGCCCATGCCTGCGTCTTGGCTGGCGGCGGTCTGTCGGTGCTGCCAGACTTTGTGGTGGCTTCCGACATTGCAGCAGGCCGACTAGTTCACCTGATGCCCGCATGGTCATTGCCCGAAGGGGGTATATACGCCGTCTATCCCGAAGCACGCTTCCGCTCGGCACGCGTACGGCATTTCGTCGATCTGCTGCGCGACATGGAGTATCGTCGATCACACAGGGATGCACCTCTGGTGAGATAGGTGTCACAACCTGCTGGTTGTGAAGCCACCTCCCTGAAGTCGGCTCTTTGCGGGTTTCGAGGTATCGCAAACCCGCGCCCTAATGCTTGCCGGGGCCGGGCCTGGACAACACCAGCCATAAGCGAAGACCTTACTTTTCCTGGAAACCCTATCATCAAGCGTGTCCTCGAGAAGATGAGGGCGAGATCGGTACTCCATCTCCCGCACGTCGTGGCCGTCGAGATATATGAGGTCGAAGGCGTAGAGAACGGCGTCAGACTCGCCCTTGCCAGCCGTCTTGCTGGAAGCGCCGAGCGACTTCTGTAGCAAGCCAAAGTCAGGCCGGCCTTCCTCATCAAGCACCACCGCCTCGCCATCGATGATCATCGTCGCCGGCCCGAGCGCTCGGGCCGCCTGTTCGATCGTTGGAAATCGATGCGTCCAGTCATGGCCACCGCGTGTGAGGATTCGCACACGTTTCGGTTCAATATGGACAGCTAGGCGATAGCCGTCCCATTTCAGCTCCCACCTCCACTGATCACCTTTTGGCGGATGTGCTTTCAGTTGCGCTAGCGCCGGCTCGACGCGTTCAGGCATCGGATCAAACGGAAGCTGTGGCTGCGCGGGATTTCGCTTCCGATGCGGCTTCGAGCGGATCGGGGCCTCAGTCTCACGAAGAAGCGGCTTAGATCTCGGGGGGGGGGGTCGTCATGGCGGCAGTTCAACAGAAAACCTTAAGAATACTCTGCTGACCGATGTGCACCCTCCGATATACATTCCCGCGCAAACCAGGGATGCCGCTGCAAAAAAATTCTTTCATCTTTAGTTGTTTGATTCGGCAGAGAATATTTCTCTATCCTTACATTAGGACGGATTTCCGAACGTTAGCCCGGCTTGACTCTTGTGCCGGGCATGAACAAAAAGTGAACAAATAGGTTGAACGACATGACGTCGATCCTTGAACACGATCTTGAAGGGAGCCGTGAACGATGACTGCTGCCCGAGAGAGGTTGATCTCCGATCTGCGCGAGCGCATCGCCTCGATGCAGGGCGCGCCGAGCAGACGTGCCGGCTGTCTTCCCTTCGGCGCGCTGGAGATCGATGCGGTCTTGCCGGGCGGGGATCCTATGGGGCACTTCATGAGTTCGCAGGCGGAGGTTCTGGCACCGTCGATGGCGCGGCCGCCGCGCTCTTCGTTGCCGGAATAGCGGCCCGGACAAAGGGCCAGATGGCATGGTGTTTGACAAGGCCCGACCTCTTCATGCCGGCGCTGGCGCAAGTCGGCCTTCATCCTGACCGGGTCGTATTCGTTGAGGGACACAAGGAGGAGGACGTCCTGGCGAGCATGGAGGAGTGCCTCTCATTTGGGGGCCTTGGCGTTGTCGTCGGCGAACTGGTGCGGTTGCCGATGACGGCGTCGCGGCGTCTCCAGCTTGTCGCTGAAAAGACAAGAACCATGGCCATCGCCGTCCGACGCTGGCGACGGCAAACGGAGGCGAACGATTTCGGGCAACCGGCGGCCTCGACCACCAGATGGCCGGTCAGCGTGATGCCGTCGGAAGAACTGCCGGTTCCGGGGGTGGGGAGTGCACAATGGTTTCTGGAATTAATGCGCGTGAAAGTGGGTGAGTGTGCTGAGTTTCTCGTGAGAGCGTGTGATGACAAGGGTCGTATCCATCTATCTTCCCGATCTGCCGACGGATCGAATACGGCGCGCGGATCCCTCCATTCCGCCTGAACAGGCCATTGCCGTGATCGCCAAGTCGGGGTCGAAGCGCTGGGTCTCTGCCGCCGATGCAGCCGCCGGGAAAGCGGGCGTGAGAGCAGGGATGCCGGCCGCGAAAGCACAGGCGATCTTCCGCGACTTGATGATGGTCGAGGCCGACCCTGCGGCCGACGCCGCTGCCCTTGAACGGATCACCCTTTGGGCATTGACCGTCTATTCGCCGATCGTGGCCATCGACGGGATCGACGGCATCGTGATAGATACCGAGGGCGCCGATCACCTGCAGGGCGGAGAGCTGCCAATGGCGACAACAATCGTTAACCAGTTTTTAGGCAGGAAGCTCAATGCCCGCGTTGCTGTGGCAGACACTTGCGGTGCGGCGCGTGCCTGCGCGCGGGCGATCAACAGAGAGACCGTCATTGTCCCGAGGGGCGGGACGCTTCAGGCGGTCGAGAGGCTTCCGCTTTCTCTGTTGCGACTTCCGGAAAAGATCGTCGCCGACTTGAGGACCCTGGGCTTCCAGACGATCGGTTTGGCGGCTCTACGGTTTTACGATCTGGCGGTTTTCAGGCGCTACATTCCCTCGGCCAGCGTCCATAGGGCGCGATTGAAGCCAACATTCTGATCGATGCCGTTAATGGTGCGGGTCCGGCTGCGGCGTATAAGGGTCGTATTTCAACGCCGCATGCAATCGCGCAATCCATCAGATCTAAGCCTGCGGTCGAGTTGTGATTTAACGATATAAAGATATCGTTATATGATGTTGACTGACGGCTTACCCTTCAATATGGTCATGGTGCCTAAGGTTCTCCGGTCGTTGCGCGCAACGTGCCGGAGCTAAGAGGGAAGTCGGTGCTCCGTGTCATTCGGAAATGCCGACGCTGCCCCCGCAACTGTAAGCGGCGAGCTGAAGTCCAGTATGTCACTGGTTTACCCGGGAAGACGGACGGAAGTGATGAACCGTGAGCCAGGAGACCTGCCTTTGGCGAAGTAACGTCCACGGGCGGGGTGTCCCAGTGTGCCGTAGCAAAGGCTGCGCTGTAGCGGCCTGTCTTGCTATGCGTCCGCAGACCCATGCCCCCAGCTTTAAAGGGGCACAACATGTCTCAGACCTGCAGTTTCACAATCACGAGCGTACCCTTCGACGAGGACTACCGCCCTTCGGAGCATACGCGCATCACCACCAATTTCGCCAATCTGGCCATGGGCGAAAAGAGGCAGGAGAACCTGCGCAATGTCTTACGGATGATCGATAGCCGTTTCAACGCCCTTGCGTATTGGGATAATCCCAAATCGGACCGGTATTCAGTCGAACTAGAGATCATTTCGGTCGAAATATGCCTCGATTTTAAAGGCGAGAAATTTCCTCTCATCGAGATACTGAAGACGACGATCATCGATCACAAGACCGGCGAACGTATCGACGGCATTGTGGGGAATAACTTCTCCTCCTATGTGCGGGACTACGACTTCAGCGTCGTGCTGCCGGCGTATAACAAGAGCCTTCCTGCCTTCAGTACTCCGGCCGATTTCGGCGACCTGCATGGGAACCTGTTCAAGTCCTTTCTGCAGTCGGATGCCTACCGGTCGCACTTTCGCAAGCCGCCGGTCATTTGCATCAGTGCCTCGACCAGCAAGACCTATCACCGGACCGAAAATCATCACCCAGTCGTGGGCGTCGAGTACCGGCAGCATGAGCTCTCGTCCACCGATCAGTATTTCGGGAAAATGGGATTGGAGGTTCGCCACTTCATGCCTCCGGGCAGCGTTGCGCCGCTGGCCTTCTATTTTGTTGGTGACCTGCTGGGGGATTATTCCAATATCGAGCTCATCGGCATCGTCAGCACGATGGAAACGTTTCAGAAGATTTATCGCCCTGAGATCTACAATGCTAATGCAGCGGCCGGGACGTTTTACCAGCCCGATCTGAAGCACCAGGATTATTCGCTGACCCGGATCGTCTACGACCGCGAAGAACGCAATCGCCTAGCGGTGGATCAGGGCAGATTCACCGAAAAACATTTCATCAAGCCATACCGCGCCGTCCTTGAGCAATTGTTTGCCCAGTGCGCCGCCTGATCAACACTTATAAGAGGTCCTTATTGTGAAGACACTTTTCCCCACATCGACAGCCGGCAGCCTGCCGAAACCCTCCTGGCTTGCGGAGCCCAAGAAACTGTGGTCGCCCTGGAAACTGGAGGATGAGGAATTGCTGGAGGGCAAAAGAGACGCCCTGCGCCTGTCACTTTACGATCAACAACAGGCCGGCATCGATATCGTCAGTGATGGCGAGCAAACTCGCCAGCATTTCGTTACGACATTCATCGAGCATCTCGAAGGGGTCGATTTCGAGAAACGCGAAACCGTCAGAATTCGCGATCGCTACGATGCGAGCGTTCCGACAGTCGTCTCGAGCGTCTCTCGCCAGAAGCCAGTTTTCGTCGAAGACGCCAGGTTTTTGCGTCAGCAGACCAAACAACCCATCAAATGGGCTTTGCCGGGTCCAATGACGATGATCGATACGCTGTTTGACGGCCATTATAAGAGCCGTGAAAAGCTTGCCTGGGAATTTGCCGGGATACTGAACGAGGAAGCAAGGGAACTGGAGGCTGTCGGCGTCGATATCATCCAGTTCGATGAACCTGCGTTCAATGTTTTCTTTGACGAGGTGAATGACTGGGGTGTTGCGACTTTGGAAAGGGCAATTGAAGGGCTGAAATGCGAGACCGCCGTCCACATTTGCTACGGTTACGGCATTAAGGCCAATACGGATTGGAAAAAGACCCTCGGTTCAGAATGGCGTCAGTATGAGGAAACTCTCCCCAAATTGCAGAAATCCAGCATCGGAATGATCTCTCTCGAATGCCACAACTCTTATGTCCCCATGGATCTTCTGGAGCTTGTCCGAGGGAAGAAAGTGATGGTTGGAGCCATAGATGTCGCCAGCGATACCATCGAAACCCCGGAAGAGGTCGCTGCAACGCTGCGCAAGGCGCTTCAATTTGTCGACGCCGATAACCTTTGCCCCTGTACTAATTGCGGCATGGTCCCTCTGTCTCGTCGTGTGGCAAGAGGCAAGCTGAGTGCCTTGAGTGCAGGAGCTGAGATCCTCCGGAGAGAGCTCGCTGGCTAGTTTTCCGATAGTCTGAACCAACGGATGGCGGCGTCCCGTCGCCACCGTACCCACCGCTCAAACCGATCCAAAAGACTTCGTGCAATAAGGCTTCAACATCAACGGAGAGGTCGCCGCGTTGCGAGGCATCGTTTGATGGGTTGAACTTCTGGAGCGGCGGAGTTGCGGAAACTGAGCCCATCGGAAAAAAGAATAGACGCCCGAAATCCGGCGGCATATCGCCTCAAGCGGGTCTAAGAATTCCGTATGCTATTCGATCTCCCAGATACCGATACACTCTATGCCGCTCTCCTTGCACGGAATGAAAGTTTCGACGGGCAGGTCTTCGTGTGTGTTTCATCTACAGGTGTTTTTTGCCGCCTGACGTGCCCCGCACGAAAGCCAAAGCGCGAGAACTGCGCATTTTATCCGACGATTAGACAATGCGTTGAGGCCGGCTTTCGCCCCTGTAAGCGCTGCCATCCTCTTCAGGCGGCTGCGCTTGCAGATCCTACAATTGCAGCACTTCTAAGTGCTCTGGACTCGCGGCCTGATCTCCGTTGGTCTGAAGACCATGTGATCAAGCTTGGTTACGACCCCTCAACGGTGCGGCGAAGCTTCAAAAGGCAGTTCGGAATGACATTCCTCGAAATGGCGCGTCAACGGCGGCTCCGAGAAGGATTCGAGACGTTGGCTGTCGGCGGGAAAGTGGTTACGGCCCAGCATGAGGCCAGCTTTGAATCCGCCAGCGCGTTTCGCGCCGCTTTTGCTCGCCTTCTCGGCCAATCTCCCTCTGATTTGCGATCCGATAAGTTGCTGCGCGCAACATGGATACCGACGCCGCTCGGCGACATGATCGCGGTCAGCAGCCGAAGCCATCTTCATCTTCTGGAATTCTTGGATCGAAAAGGCCTTCCAGCAGAGCTTAAGAAGCTACAGAAGACCTCCAGAGAGGGTATCGGTATCGGCAGGATGCCTCCTTCAGAGCAAGCTGCCGCAGAACTCACTGAGTACTTCGCGGCTCGTTCTGACAGGTTTTTGACGCCACTTTCGGCGCCTGCAAGCGCATTTACTCAGCAAGTTTGGGATGCTTTGCGCGAGATCCCCGCTGGTGAAACGAGAAGCTACTCTGAAATTGCTCGCCAGATCGGCCATCCGACGGCAACTCGGGCGGTGGCCCGTGCCAATGGTGCCAATCAAATCGCTCTTATGATTCCTTGTCACAGAGTCATCGGGGCAGATGGCTCCCTGACCGGATATGGCGGTGGGCTATGGCGCAAACAGCGGCTGATAGAAATCGAACGACAACTCAAAACGATAAGTAAGGAAACCTCTGCGTGATATCCCAGATCGAAAAGGCTCGACAATTCCGAAGCTTTCACGTGCCTTACAGCCCACTCTTCCTCTATAACATCTGGGATGCTGGCAGCGCCAAGGCCGTGGAAAGCGCTGGTTCAAAAGCCGTGGCGACCAGCAGTTGGTCCGTAGCTGCGGCTCACGGTTATGAGGATGGCGAGCAGCTTCCTCTCGATGAAATGTTGGCAACCGTTGCGAAGATTGCAAGATCGGTCGAGTTACCAGTTACCGTCGATTTTGAGGGTGGGTACGCTGCCGATCCTGAAACGGTTGGGCAGAACGTTCGCAGATTGCTGGAGCTCGGCGTTGTCGGCTTTAATTTTGAGGACCAGATCGTAGATGGCCCGGGTCTTTATAGTGTTGAAGATCAGGTCTCTCGGATACGTGCCGCTCGTCGAGCTGCTGACTCCTTAGGTTTTCCAGCGTTCATCAATGCCCGGACCGACGTCTTTTTAAAGGCTGATCGGGCAGTAGCGCAGGCTGATTTGGTCGAGGAGGCTCTTGCTCGCGAGCCGCAGGGAATGCGCTTACCGAGGGGGAATCAAGCAATCCCGTAAAGCGGGGCTTTGCCCGTGGCCAATGTGGTGCGTTAACGATCATCCATGCGGTTAAGCGTATCCGAAGCCGCCTGGCGCCCTGCGGTTCCGCTCGCATTTGCCAAGGTTGCGTCGAGGACCGCGCCAGTTCGACTTTGCCACGTGACATAACCAATATTGCAAAGCTTGTCAGGGAAGCCTGCCCGCGCGCCTTCTCGTAAAGCCTGGCATCCAGGTACCTGGTTGATGCGTATGTTGCGTCGTCTGGCCTCTGCCGGCTGCAGCTGTCTGCGCAGCAACCGCCTTCTCTTCACCGGGCGCAGGTCACGACGTGCGCGAGGACGATGGTCGCCAGCCACGCGGACCCCTGAACAAGTATTCCGGGCAGCTCTCCCACTACCTTCCCGCTCGCCGACCGCGCCGCCATCAGATTGCAAGGCCCAGTTTCGGCAGAACACGACCGCCTCTGTCCGAGGCGGGGTCGGCGATACCCGATTGAGGAGCCTGTGTCTCGGCCAAAAGCAGGCACAAAGCCTCATCCAGTGCAAGCCTCTGCGTGTCGGGCGATCCCATTCGACGAAGGGAGACGGTTCTCTCTGCCGCCTCGCGCCGGCCGAGCGCCAGGATCATGGGAACCTTTGCGAGGCTGTGCTCGCGTACCTTATAGGGGATCTTCTCGTTGCGGAGGTCAGGTTCGACGCGGACGCCGCGCGCGTGCAGTTGCGCGACGACTTCCCGGGCGTAGTCGTCCGCATCGGACGTAATACTCGCAACGACGGCCTGGACCGGGGCAAGCCAAAGCGGCAGCTTGCCCGCATAGTTCTCGATCAGGATGCCGGTAAAGCGTTCAAGCGAACCGAACATCGCGCGGTGCAGCATGACCGGCGTAACCTTTTCGCCGTCGGTATTGATATAGAATGCGCCGAAGCGCTCCGGCAGGTTGAAGTCGACCTGAAGTATCCGTTTTGATCAATTGGTTTTTGGGGTCCATTTTTGCTGCTTACGCAGGAGTGCGTTTGCGAGGACTACGAGCTTTCGCATGATCGCAGTGATGGCGACTTTGGGTGGCTTTCCAGCTTTTCGCAAAGCGTCGTATTTTGCCTTGAGATCCGGATTGAAGCGGGTAGCGACCAGCGCCGGCATATAGAGCGCCTGCCGGACGATGGCACAGCCGCCGACGATGAAGGCGCGTCCGGTCCATCGCCCGGATTGCCTGTCGCTCGGCGCAAGACCTGCAAGCTTGCCAACGGCCTTCTCATCGAGTTCACCCAGTTCTGGCATTTCGATAAGAAGGGTAAAGGCTGTGATCTTTGAAAGACCGGGTATGGACCAGGATGTTAAAGCGCGCCGTGAGGCTTTCGTCGATTGCAATCTGGTCGGTGATGGCCTGCTCGACCTGGGCGAGCTGCGCTTCGATCTGCTTCAGGCGGGCAGCATTGTGCCGTTTGAGGAGCGGCTGAGTGATGTTTCTGCCCCGGTTCTTCGCAGCCGTTCTGTCCTTCACCAGCGCCAGGCGTGCGGCATGCAACTCCTTGAGTTCAGCAAAAGAAATGGCATCCGGTGACAAGAGACGCGGGTTCAGCAGCATGCCGAATTGCGCCAGTATCTAGGCATCCGCACGATCTGTCTTGGCCAGTTTTCCGATCGCCTCGGCAAACCGACGCGCCTGGCGCGGATTGACCTTGGAAACGGGCAGTTTCCGAGTGAGCATGAAGTGTTCGAAAGCCCTGTGATAGGCACCGGTCGGTTCATAGACAAGACGCGCGACAGGCGTGTTGCCGATCCAGCCGAGGATGGCTTCAAAACCCTTGCCATCGTTGCTCACGCGCAGCCTGTCACCATCTGGCAATCGGTACAGATCGATATGGTCTTTCGAGATATCGGCACCAATGGTAAGCTCAGTCATCTTTTCCGTCTCCCATGCTTGTCATCCGAGCTAAAAGCTCAGCTATCCGTTCAGGACGATTGGAAAAGATGGGGGTGATCAAACTTTAGTTCGGCCCGGCATTCAAAATGGTGGCCCGCGTGTCTTCGATCCATCCCCCATCGCCGGCAAGGGCCGCTACCCGAGCCGGCGCTTCTTTTTTCTCACAAGAAGCAAGGATTGTCATAAGACAAGCGTGCCGCACTGCCAGTCGCGGCCGATGGCATCGCGCAGCACATATTCGAGCTTGGGACCGTAGAAGGCGCCTTCACCTTCATTGATGGTGTAGTGGCGACCCAGTTTGTCGAGCGCTGCTTTCAGCGATTGCTCGGACCGATCCCAGGATTGATCCGATCCGATGCGATGCTCTG
>NZ_JAUTBG010000002.1:1005000-2951077 GCF_030819035.1 Agrobacterium sp. SORGH_AS 787 | reverse complement strand
TACCGAAATGTCAGATGCCGTGGTCGCAACCATGGCCGCATTGGCATATCCGGCGACCAAAGCGAAAGCGCCGCCAGCAATCATCAGTTTCAGCTTCTTATTCATATGTCTCACTCCTTTGAAGACTGGGGCAAGAACGCAGCTTTTGCTTTTCCGTTCCCGGAATCGTGAACACTATGTTTGAAAAGATGCTAGGTAAACTTCGGCAAGATACTGATTTTTCGTGTTCTTTAATATTATCGACAATGCTTTCGAAGCTTTGCTTTTTTCGCATTTCATTGTGCTGTCGCGCATGCGAGTCTATAGGGAGGACAGGTTTTGAAAGCAGGAGGTCATCATGGGAAAGTTGCAGGCAGGGATCATTCCGGTCACGCCATTCGAACAGAACTGCACCATTCTTTTCGATGAAGACACGAAGGAAGGCGTGGTTGTCGATCCGGGTGGGGATGTCGATGTCATCGTTCAGACCGTTACCGAGAATGGCATCACGCTGAAGGAGATCTGGCTGACCCACGGCCATCTGGATCACGCGGGTGGGGCGAAGGAATTGAAGGAGCGTTTGTCCCTCGCGATCATTGGCCCGCATGAGGACGATCGTCCGCTGCTCGAGCGCATTGAAACCCAGGCGCAGAAATACGGCATCACCGGTATGCACAACGTGCTGCCGGATCGCTGGCTCACAGATGGGGATGTGGTGTCCTTCGGCGATCACAGTTTCGAGGTCTATCATTGCCCAGGTCATGCGCCGGGTCATGTCATTTATTACAATCGCGCGCAGGGTTTTGCGCATGTCGGCGACGTGCTGTTCAACGGTTCCGTCGGTCGCACGGATCTGCCTGGCGGAAACCACGAGCAGTTGCTCGCTTCCATCCGTGATAAGGTGCTGCCGCTTGGGGACGATGTGGGCTTCATCTGCGGACACGGCCCTGGCGGGCGGTTCGGTGAAGAGCGGCGCTCTAACCCTTATCTGCAAAATCTCGGCCCAATTGGTGCAGCACCGAATGCTGTCAGCGGGACCGAGAAGAGCGCCAACTGAAGAGATTAGGGCGGCTTCGTTTCCCGCAATCAAAGCCATAAAAAAACCCGGCATTCCTGCCGGGCTTCAACTAGAAGAGAAGTCGTTATGGCTCAGCCAGCAATCTGAAGATTGACTGCCTTGGGGCCCTTGCCGCGACGATCCGGTTCCGTGTCGAAGCTCACTTTCTGGTTTTCCGAAAGACCGGACAGGCCGGAAGCCTGTACGGCAGAGATGTGAACAAAGATATCAGCGCCACCATTGTCTGGCTTGATGAAGCCGAAGCCTTTGTCGGTATTGAAGAATTTAACGGTGCCAGTCTCGGCCATGCATCAGGTCCTTTTCGCTCTGCCTGTGTTCAGCTCCAGGCAGCATTACAGTTTTGCCCGCTAGGGCGTACGGCAGGCAGTTCTTGATGTTTGAGAGATTGAACCTTCGCTGTGGAAGACTTGACGTTCTGATCAACGTTTTGTTGTTCCCACCGCTCGAAGTATTGTCTCCGATGCATCTATTCCTAGGTCTTCCCACGCTCGCAAATTGCCCGAACGGCGATAGAGTGATGTGTTTATTTAAAATTGGCAAGCAAAAGTTTTTAGGCGCCAACCGCGATCAATCGGTGGCGTTTAGCGCGTATAACGCGTGGAGCGGAATTTTTTCCCGTACGGGCATCGCTGATAAAACAAAACCATCGTTGGCGATGGGTATTTTCGGCAATTTTCGCGCAGAGTGATGAAGACTTCATCAATAGACGGCGCGGATTTAGCCTGCTTCGCTAAGTTTTTGGTGGCGTCTTTTCGTAAGCTCCGGCACCAATTCGACCAGCAGAATGGCGGAAAAAATGATGGCGCAGCCAATGTAACCGGCCGCCGGAATGATCTCTCCAAGAAAGAGTGACGCAAAAAGTGCGCCAAACAGGGCTTCAGAAGAGAGAAAGATGGCTGCCTGGGGCGCCGTGGTGTAGCGCTGGCCGATGACCTGAAGAACGAAAGCGAGACCGGACGAGACGATGCCCACATACAGGATCTCGCGGATCGAGGCTGCAATCGCCTGGGCATTGATCGGCTCGAAGGCCGCGCCGATGACCATGCTGAGAATGGCGCAGACGGAAAATTGCACGCATGAAAGGGCAAGCGGCCGCCTGCTTGCCATGACGGCACGGCCCGCAAGCGTGATCTGTACCGCCCAGAAGAAGGCACAGGTGATGCTGAGGAAATCGCCAGTCGTCAGGCTGCTGAAGGCGCCGCCAGACAGCAGGAAGATGCCGATCAGCATCATCGTGGCGCCCGGCCACACAACCCAATGCGGGTAACGCCGATAGATAAGCACAGCGATGATCGGTACGAAGATGACGTAAAGAGCCGTCAAAAAACTGGAATTGGTAACGGAGGTGGTGAGCAATCCCACCTGCTGGGTGGTGGCGCCCATAAAGAGGGTCACGCCGACAAGACCGAAGGTGCGGTACTCCGCCTTGCTCGGCTTCGAACCCATTCGGCGGGTTTCCATGAGCGCGAATGGCAGGACCGCAAGGGCTGCAATGGCAAAGCGCAAGCCTACGAACCAGAACGGACCGATGGATGCCATGGCCGTGGACTGCGCGACAAAACCACCACCCCAGATCGCGGCAGCAAGAAGCAGTACGAGGTTTGCCTGAATGCGCGTCATTCTTCACCACTAAGGAAGCAACATACGTGTTGCTTCATTGTCTTGTCGAAAAGGCGATCGGTTCCGCTTGGAAGCCGACGCCCCGAGGCTGCCGGGGAGACGAAGCGGCGTTGCGTGAAGCAGCAGATCTTGACCCTGAAGATGGCGGAGGTAACCCTCGTCTGGGAGCAAGCGCCCCAGACAGCCATTTCACCGGTGCTCTATCAGCAAGGGGATGGTTCGGCAAGGCACGGGCAGGGCAGTCATTCACGGTTGCGGCGCAGACGGTTTTCGCGAATGCTGCTGAGCGTCAGGAGTACGCCTCCGACGCCCAACGTGCCGAAGCCGAGTGCCACAAGACCGGTGACGAAGATGCGATCCGATGCTTTCGAAATCGGCGCGCTGGCAATGGCTGAGGTTGTCATGGGGTCGACCGCGTCTGAAGCGTGAGAGGAGGTCGCAAGGCCCGCTGCCATGGTGAGAATAACCATGATGGCCGCAAGCGCCATCCACAGAGAAAACAGCATTCTCTGTACCTTCAGCCGATCCGCCGAATTCCGGTGATTGATAAGCATCGTGATAGTCCTCGTCTCTTTTGCCCGCGTGCTAAAAAGAGGCTTGGAAGTGGACCCCTTGGAGACCGAAATTCGTCAGTCCGGAGCATTTATTGTGGCGATAAAAAGGCACGAATTAACGAGAGGTTAAGGCCGGCAAATCTGCCGATTTTTTCGGCGTACGCTCCGTTGTGGCGTGATCGGCGGTCTCGCCCGGACATGATGTCTTCCAAGCATGCAAGCCGTTTCATGTTGGCGGGGTTGATCGTCCGTTCTGCGAGAAAGTAAATGCGACCCATCTCATCTTTTCATGGGTTTTGACCTTGAAAGACTTTCGGTCTTTCGACATACCACTTGCCGCAGAGGGCGACATTCCGCCGCAACTTCTGTCGATGTCAACTTCAATAGGACCGATAAAAATGGCCTTCCTTGCCGACATTCTCTCCCGCGTAAAGCCATCCGCCACCATCGCCGTTTCGCAGAAAGCTCGCGAACTTCAGGCACAGGGTCGCGATGTGATTGGCCTTGGCGCCGGCGAGCCGGATTTCGATACGCCCGACAATATCAAGGAAGCAGCCATTGCCGCTATTAAAGCGGGCAAGACGAAATACACGCCTGTCTCCGGTATTCCGGAACTGCGCAAGGCGATTGCCGAGAAGTTCAAGCGCGAAAACGGTCTGGACTACAAGCCGGAGCAGACGATTGTCGGTACCGGTGGAAAGCAGATTCTTTTCAACGCCTTCATGGCAACCCTGAACCCGGGTGATGAAGTCGTTATTCCAGCACCTTACTGGGTGAGCTACCCGGAAATGGTGGCGATCTGCGGCGGCACGCCGGTTTTCGTCAACACCACGCTGGAAGACAATTTCAAACTGAAGCCGGAAGCGCTTGAAAAGGCGATCACGCCGAAGACCAAGTGGTTCATCTTCAACTCGCCATCCAACCCGTCGGGCGCGGCTTACAGCCACGACGAGTTGAAGGCGCTGACCGACGTTCTCGTCAAGCATCCGCATGTCTGGATCCTGACCGACGACATGTATGAGCACCTGACCTATGGCGACTTCAAGTTCGTGACGCCGGTGGAAGTGGAGCCTTCGCTCTATGACCGCACGCTGACGATGAACGGCGTTTCCAAGGCCTATGCGATGACCGGCTGGCGTATTGGCTATGCCGCTGGTCCGCTCACGCTCATCAAGGCGATGGACATGATCCAGGGCCAGCAGACCTCGGGTGCCACGTCGATTGCCCAGTGGGCAGCTGTCGAGGCGCTGAACGGCACGCAGGATTTCATTCCGGCCAACAAGAAAATCTTCGAAGGCCGCCGTGACCTGGTGGTTTCCATGCTGAACCAGGCCAAGGGCATCACTTGCCCGGTTCCGGAAGGCGCGTTCTACGTCTACCCGTCCTGCGCCGGTCTGATCGGCAAGACGGCGCCGTCCGGCAAGGTGATCGAGACCGACGAAGATTTCGTCACCGAGCTTCTGGAAACAGAAGGTGTTGCAGTCGTTCACGGCTCCGCTTTCGGTCTCGGTCCAAACTTCCGCATTTCCTACGCGACGTCGGAAAAGCTGCTGGAAGAGGCCTGCAACCGCATTCAGCGTTTCTGCGCCAATTGCCGCTAAAGCTTGGTGGCATCGACCAAAAGAAGCCCGGCAGTGATGCCGGGTTTTTTATTGTGTGATGAGTTGGTCGAGATCGTCCCAGGCGTAGACGATGTTGTCGGACCGCCAGATTGGCCCCGGATCGCGAAACTCACCGATCTTGCATGCATGGAGCGCTTCATAAAATCTGCAAGCGGGCTCGTTGCCCTTGACGACGCTGAGGCCTGCGGAGCGGTAGCCCATGGCTTTGGCATGGGTTGCCAGGCCTCCAAGAAGTCGTTTGCCGATCCCTTGCCTTTGGACGCTGGCTAGGACGTAGAGGTTCTTGATCTCTGCACGGGAGCCAAAAATCGGATCTGACGGTTGGCCGACCGCGCCGATTCCGACGATCTCTTGCCCGATCTCCGCCACCAGAACCAGTTGGTGCGGCTCAGTCTCGGACAATTTCTTTGTCCAGTAGCGAAGGCGATGTTCCTCATCCAGGGCTGCAAAAACGGACGGGGAGGCCAGTTCCCGCATCGTCTCACGCCAGACGTGAACATGAACATGTGCGATGGCCTCGGCATCGCACAGCTTCGCCGGTCTGAGTTCAACCAATGCACACCCTCACAGCCCAAGAAACAGCAACATGATGAAGGTGGCGAACAGAATCAAGTGCGTCATGCCTTCGATGGCATTGGTCTCGCCGTCATTGAGGTTGATGGCTGCGACAATGAGCGTGATGAAGACCATCACCGTCTGTACCGGCGTCATCGCCATGATGAAGGGTTGGCCGGAATAGAGCGCGATTGCTTCCATGACCGGAACCGTGAGGATGACGGTCGAGAGCGAGGCGCCCATGGCAATATTGACGACGGGCTGCATGCGGTTGCGCAAGGCGGCACGCATGGCCGTGAGGATTTCCGGTGCTGCCGAAATGGTGGCAACGACGACAGCCATCAGGCCTTCCGGTGCGCCGCTTCCTTCCAGCCCATGGGTGAGGAAGGCGGCCATGAATTCCGCCAGAACGCCGATCAGCACAACGCCGACGAGAATGGCGCCGATCGAATAGGCAGCCGAACCGTCCTCCTCCTCATGGCCGTGCGCATCACCTTCCGGAGCAGCCTTTTTGCGGTCTGCGCGCGGATAGCTGTAGCTGAAGAAATAGCTGTGCGGACCGACCTGCATTTTCAGGAAGAGGCCGTAGAGCGCGATCATCGCAACGATGGTGAAGGCAGAGTAGAGATGCCATTTTGCTTCCGGCACGAATTCCGGCACGATCATGGAAATGCCCATGGCGGTGAGGATCATCACGCCATAGGTGCGCCCGGAATCGTCATTGTATGGTTGCTCGCCGTGGCGTAGACCTCCGAGTAGGGCTGCCAGACCAAGGATGCCGTTGATGTCGATCATCACCGCCGAGTAGATCGTATCGCGCACCAGGGTAGGGGAGCTCGACTCGCTCATGATGATGGCGAGGATCAGCACTTCGACCGCGACAGCAGATAGCGTCAGGATCATCGTGCCGTAGGGGTCTCCCACCTTGGCAGCGAGGATCTCAGCGTGGTGGGCAACCCGCATGGAGACCGCAACGATCACGGCAATCAGCGCCGCCGCGACAACGAAGGATAGCGCCTTGCTCGCTTCCAGCACGCTATGTTCTGCCAGATAGGCGACAACCGCGACTGGAACGGCCAGCAACAGCATGCGCTCCTGCTTCAAAGTGGTGGCGACGGACATCTTCCCTCCAGGTCTCAGAGCCGCTCCGTTGAATACAGGCTCCGTTGCTGCAACTTCCGGCTTCCCATATTTTCACGCCTAACTATGACCGGGCGAAAATGCGTTGGGCCGATGATCTTTTCAGTGACAGGTCGAGAGGCGGGTTTGCACTCTTGGCCATTTGGTAGGATAGTGAGCGCGAGGACATGATAACGAAACCGCGATCTCAGTCCTGAAATGCCTGTTTGCGGTATTGGTTGTCAATCTTCTCCAAGCATAACAGGAGGACATGCGCATGACCAAGGTGTGTTATGAAATCGTCGAGCACGACGGCGGCTGGGCGTACCGAATGAACGGCGCCTATTCCGAAGCCTTCCCCACCCACTCAGATGCCGTGCAGGCCGCGAAGATCGCTGCGGCTGAACAGCAGGTCGGTGGCGAGGATGAGGAAATCAGCTATCAGGACGAACGCGGACGCTGGCACGAAGAGTTTAGCCAGGGTGGCGACAGGCCGGAGGCTGAGGTGGTGGATCGTTATTCGGGCGGGTAATCGTAGTTCACCCAAATATACTTTGGCTGTAAATCTCCATTATCTGTTGTGAGTTCATACTTGCTCACCATTTCCTCGCAAGCATTATGCACCCGTTCATGCGCGAGTTTTCATATTATTATTAACTTATTTAAAAAATACTAATAAACAAATTAATAATGTACTGTAATTAAAAATAATACTATAGAAAGATGCGCCTGACCGCGCTATAGTGAGGAGACTTACGATTTTGTGGGATTCTGCGCGTTGTCTACCGATATTGAGAGTGTTGTATTTCCAGCAGTTACCGTGGTGTTAACTTCATGCAATCGCTTTGACTTGCTTGAAAGGACACTTGCGTCTTTTTCAAAACACAATAGCTACCCTATACACCGATTTATACTGATAGAAGATTCCGGTAATGATGCCGTAAGAGACGTTACAACTAAATTCCCCGAACTTAATATTGAAGTTGTTATCAACTCGCCGAGTTTGGGCCAATTTTGCTCTATTGATAAAGCTTACTCAATGGTGGATACCGAATTTATTTTTCATTGCGAGGACGATTGGTTGTTTACACGTCCGAATGTCGTTGGCGACTCGGTTCTGTTGATGGAAGCTGATTCTTCTGTCACTTTGGTATGGCCACGAAATGATCTCGGTGCGCCGAGGTGGATGAAAAAGGAAAAACAGCAAGTAGTACGGGGCGTGTCCATGCGACCGATCGATCCGAAAGCGCACCACGTATGGGGTAACTTTACTTTCAACCCCGGCCTCAGGAGGCTTTCCCATTACAAGAAGATGCCTGGTGGATACACCGTAATGGGAGAGGCTCGAACGAGCATCTACCTGAAGAGACAAGGGTACCGTGCTCTTATCTTGGCCGATGGTGGTGTTCATCATATTGGTGGCGACGGCAGGTCCACTAGTTTTGAGGGTGCGACCAATATGCTCGCTAAGCTATCGAGATTTTCTACTAGGCTTAAGAGGGTGCCCATCTCACTCACACGTCGCTTGTCGCATTTGAAGTGGAAATTTTCTCTGCTCTTCCCTGGTGTGGCCTGACCATACGGCCATTCAGTCTAAACGTCGTTACTATCAGAAATGGCAGCCGAGGCCGGTATTTGTCGCTGTTAGTACGATTGCGAATAGCTCAGCGCTTCGATGATGGTGCTTCCGGGTCGGTCGCTTTCAGGTGTGCTTTGAGCCCATCCACCAAAGCAGTGAAGACCGCACGGCAGCGTGGCGAGGTTCGAAGATTCTCGTGCATGGCAACCCAAGTGTGAAGTGCCACTTCGAATTCCAGCAGGATGTGTTCTAGCGTCTCATCGCGTTTTGCCAGTCCGATCTGGCACATGCCGATCCCTGTACCGGCGCGTACCAGCGCAAGTTGCGCCAGATTGCTATCGGCGCGCGTGGCGAAAGGAATTTGATCGGCGTCGGGAATTGCCGGATTTTCTTTCTTCATATTCTGGAGGATTGCTCTGATAAAGGGCGTCTTGCGATCGAAGCCGATGAGGCGATGCCCCTCCAGATCTTCTTTCTTCATTGGCGTTCCCATTTTCTGCAGGTAACCGCTCGTCGCGTGAAAGCCGATGCGAAAATTGCCCACATAGCGCATGACGATCGCATCCTGCACAGGCTCGGTCATGCGAATGGCGATATCCGCTTCCCGCCGCAGCAGATCCTCGATGGTATCGGAGAGCGAAAGCTCGATTTCGAGCTTGGGATAGGTATCCTGTAGCGCCGCGATGATGGGTGGTAGGACCTCCACACCGATGACATCCGAGGCGCTGATCCTGACTGCGCCTTCAATCTTGCCGACTTCACCGGAGGCGGCACGTACGAGCGCCGCTGCGGTGGCGGACAGATTTTCCGCATAGGGCTTAAGGGCAATCGCTGCATCGGTTGGAACAAGGCCGTGAGGCGAGCGGATGAAGAGCTGGTAGCCGATTGCTTCTTCGAGGGCTCCAATATGGCGGCCGACGGTTGGCTGCGTGATGCCAAGCTCTCTTGCCGCGGCAGACAGCGAACCGTCGCGCAGCACGCTGAGGAAGGTGCGGTAGTAATCCCAACTGATTTCGCGATCAATGATCATAATTTTTGTATGGCCGGTAAACGTGTTTAGCTAATTCTGTATAGCAATCTTTTCGTCCATGCTCCAGTCCAGATAAAAATTGCTCAAAAGGATTGGAGTTGATCATGGCCGAGGTAAAACAGCGCGAGCAGCAAACAGCATTGGTTCTTGGCGCCCGCGGTGGCATTGGCGGGCACATTACCGAAGCTCTGCTTGGACGAGGCTGGAAGGTGCGGGCGCTTGTCAGGGATAAGGCGCCAACCTCTCACCACCCGATGATTGGATGGTGCGTCGGTGACGTGATGATAGCGGAAGATGTAGTGCGGGCCGCGCAAGGCGTCTCGCTCATCGTTCATGCGGTCAACCCACCCGGTTATCGAAACTGGGAGACGCTTGTTCTGCCCATGCTCGATAGTGCCATCAATGCGGCGGAGACAGTTGGTGCGCGCATTTTGCTGCCCGGCACCGTTTATAATTTCGGCCCCGATGCGTTTCCCTTGTTGAGGGAGGACAGCCCGCAGAGGCCGACGACGCGCAAGGGAAAGATCCGTGTGGAGATGGAAGAGCGGCTGTGCGCGGCATCAAGGCGAGGCGTGCCGGTGCTGATTGTTCGCGCCGGAGATTTCTTTGGACCGAAGGCGCGCAACAACTGGTTTAGCCAGGGTCTCATTCAGCCCGGAAAGCCTGTGCGCGCCATCTCCAATCCGGGAAGACCCGGGATCGGCCACCAATGGGCCTATCTTCCGGATGTGGCGGAGACGATGATGCGTCTGCTCGCGCGTGCCGATGAGCTACCACCCTTCGCTGTCTTTCACATGGAAGGCTTCTGGGATGCGAATGGGCGCCACTTGCCTGCCGCTATCGAGCGCATCGTCGGGCACCACGTTAAGATGAAGCGCGTTCCATGGTGGTTGTTTCGCCTCTGCGCACCCCTCGTACCGCTGTTCAAGTAAATCCTGGAGATGCGCTATCTCTGGCAAAAGGAAGTGCGGATGAGCAACGAGAAGCTTGTGACGTTTCTCGGCGACGAGCCGCGCACGCCGGTCGATGCGGCCGTCTTTGCCACGCTCAAGGATTTGAATTGCCTTGGGCCGCACCCTTGATTTCCTTCGGCTTCCGACATATCTCGGCGAAGGTCGCAGCACGTCCGTAAAGTTCACTGAGATAGCTTTCCTTCACGCCTTCGCCTAGGGGGATTCCACACATTCTGCTCTCTCCTAATTGCTTAAAATAAAATCTACGCCAACGAATTTCGAAAATAACTCGGACATAGTCGGCGGCGAACCAGCCATCAACTCAAAATCAACAGCTTCAATGTGAAGAAAATTATGAGAATTAATATTACAGTTGTATGATTTTACTTTTTTATCGTGTCGCATTATTCGCGTTTTTTCTTCAAAAATTACGCCTTCTTGAAGATTCAGATATTTATTTGGTATCGTAGAATTGAACTCGAAGCTAACGACACCAAAAAAGACGACGAAAACTGATTCGACCTTATCATCAGCTTCATATTTACACTCCAGACATGCGTTTGTGCCGTCGAATACGGAGTGAAATCTAAGTATTTCAGCATGTGATTCTAGAATTTCGTGCCGCTGCATACGCGTCCCCATGTTTGATGTTGAAGCTAGCCGATTATATAGGCTCTGCCGACTGAAACAGCGCCAGCGCATTTCAGGAGTCAGTCGGTACATCTTAGATTAAAACCTGTGGTCACATGAATGAAACTGTGGCTCGGATTAGAGGCTGCTTCAGAAAGAAGTGGGTGATTTCAACAGGTTATGCTTCCTTCGGATTTGCGAGATTCGATGGAGTTCATAATGGCCTGGACCAAAATCACCCGTCGGCAATATGCCCGGCGAACGGCACGCTACGCAAGCGATATGACGGATCGGGAATGGGAGTTGGTTCAACCGTTCCTACCAATGCCGCGCCGCTTGGGGCGTCCTCGTACGACCGACTTGCGAGAGGTGGTGAATGCGCCGCTTTACATCGCCAAGACCGGTTGCCAATGGCGAATGCTGCCGAAGGATTTTCCGCCGTGCTCGACTGTCCAGCGCAATTTCTAAGAGTGGCGGGCATTGGGGCTGTGGTCCCGCATCAACCATCATCTGGTGATGGAAGCCCGCGAACTGGAGGGTAGAGAGGCTTCTCCGACAGTTGGCGTCATCGACAGCCAGAGCGTCAAAACCACGGAAAGCGGCGGTATCCGGGGCTATGACGCGGGCAAGAGAATCAAAGGCCGCAAGCGTCCTATCATCGTCGATACGCTTGGTCTGATGGTTGGCCTCATGGTGCACAGCGCTGATGTCCAGGATCGCGATGGTGCTCCCGATCTCCTGAAATAAATTCGCTACAGGTGGCCATGGTTGCTGCGCATCTTCGGCGATGGTGGTTACGCGGGCGACAGGTTGAAGCGGCGGCCGACAAGGCGAAAGGCTTCGAAGTCCTGCCGCGCCGCTGGGTCGTCGAACGAACCTTCGCCTGGCTCGGCAGATGCCGCAGACTGGCAAAGGACGTCGAAAAGTCCATCGCCTCATCAGAGGCCTGGATCATGATCGCCAACATGCGCCTCATCACAAGGCGGCTTGCAAGGTATCGATATCGTTGAACGCTTTTCGAGTCCGACTCTTAGGGATGGACCTAGCCCAGGGCGAGCGCCGCGCACCTATCTGATGTGCGCTGCGTCCAATTCCCAATTAAGCTAGTGCCGGATAGTCGGTATAGCCTTCAGCCCCGCCGCCGTAGAAGGTCTGCTGGTTCGGTTCGTTCAGCGGCGCGTTGTCCTGCAGGCGCTGGACGAGATCCGGATTTGCGATGAAGGCCTTGCCGAAGGCGATGGCGTCGGCCTTGCCGCTCTCTACCGCTTCGATGGCGGATGCACGGTCATAGCCATTATTGGCAATCCAGAGTCCCTTGCCGCCGGCTTGCGTGTAGGCAGCTTTCAGGGTGGCGTAGTCGAAAGGCTTGTCGCCCTGCTTGAAATCACGCGGGCCGCCCGTTGCGCCTTCGATGACGTGGATGAAGGCAAGGCCACGGCTCCCAAGCTCTTTCACCACGTAGTTGAAAAGCGGCTGGGGGTCGGTCTCGACAATGTCATTGGCCGGTGTGACGGGAGACAGGCGGATACCGGTACGACCGGCACCGATTTCTCTCGCAACGATGTCCACCACTTCCAGCAGGAAGCGTGCGCGGTTCTCGATCGAGCCACCATAATTATCGGTGCGGTGATTGGTACCGGATTTCAGGAACTGGTCGATCAGATAACCATTGGCGGCGTGGATTTCGACGCCATCGAAGCCTGCCTCGATGGCGGCACGTGCGCCCTTGCGGAAGTCTTCCAGAATGACGGGAATTTCAGCGGTGCCAAGTTCACGGGGTTCGGACGTTTCGGCAAATGCACCGGTGCCGTCATCATTGATGATATAGGTCTTCGACTTCGCCTTAATGGCAGACGGCGCAACGGGCTGGCCGCCATGCGGCTGCAGCGATGTATGCGAGATGCGTCCGACATGCCAGATCTGCGCGACGATCTTGCCACCGGCCTTGTGAACGCCATCGGTGACCTTCTGCCACCCTTCAATGGCTTCCTGCTTGTAAAGACCGGGCACATCCGCATAGCCCTGACCTTGCTGCGAGACAGGCGTGCCTTCGGTTACGATCAGGCCCGCGGTTGCGCGCTGCTCGTAATAGGTGGCGTTGAGATTGTTCGGGATCGCACCCGGAGACCGATTGCGGGTAAGCGGCGCCATAACGATGCGGTTTGCGAGGGCTATATCGCCAGCCTGTGCGGGTTCGAACAGTTTGGTCATGGTGCTTTCTCTTCCTGTTGATAGGGAGCGCAGCGTTTGCGCCAATGCGTCAAAGGGTTTCGTTCAGATAGGCTAGAAATTTGGCGATGTTTTCTTCGTCGCGTTCATAGAAATTCCACTGGCCGACCTTGCGCGAGCGCACGAGACCGGCGGCTTGCAGGGCTGCAAGATGCGAAGAGACGGTGGACTGCGAGAGACCGCTGATCTCGAATTGATGTGCGCATACGCCCATGCTGAAAGGGTGCGCCTGGTTGAAGTGGTTCTCCGGCGCTTTTAGCCAGTTGAGAAACTTCAACCGCACCGGATGGGCGATCGCTTTCAATGCGTCTTCGGGGTTCATCTCGTTCCTGCATATCTAAACATCATGATATTTATATCGAGAATTTTCGATATCAAGAAAGCGAGGAAAATTTATCTCAAAAAAAAGGCCGCTGGATTTCTCCGCGGCCGACAGTTTTGAAGGTAAAAACCTCCAGAGGGGAACAGCACCAAACAACTGGAAAGCGTCGGGTGCTGAATATGATATGGGGCTGAAAGACGCCGGAAACAAGGGCAATTTCCCTCAATAACGCATCCAGTTCAGAAAATTATTGCGGGTAAAAAAAGAGGGCCGCCGGATTGCTCCAGGGCCCTTGTAATTGTGAAGGTCAAAAAACCTCCAGAGGGGAACAGCTGATGCGGCGGAACTGGGAGGAAAAGCCGCCGTGTGCATCAGCTGTGTGCGATATGATGTTTTTATGGGCAGGCTTCAACTCTTTTTTGTGCAGGACAGGCATGCGCCCTGTGCATCACTCGCGCGCGCTGTCACATTTCCTTCGCAAGGCTGGCATTGAATTCAAGTGATGTTCGGCACGGCGATGCCGCCTATCTCTTTGTATTGGTTCGTTTTTGAGCGTTTATCGAAGTATCAGAAATTCCAGTTTCGAGCCTTGGCCACGATGAAATCGCGGAAGGCTTTCAGCTTGGCGGCGTTCTTCATCTCATCCGGATAGCAAAAATAGGTATCGAATGATGGGATGTCGGCCGGAAGCGACAGCTGGATAAGGCCTGGATCTCGTCCCACGATATAGTCGGGAAGGCAGGCAATGCCGATTCCGAGAAGGCAGGCGCGTTTGATCGAAGTCTGGCTGTTGATCTGCAGGTGGGCAAGCCGCGTGTTGTCAGATGAGCGCCCTGCATTTTCCAGCCAGTTGACGTCCAGCAGATAATTAGGCGCGGGCTCGCCAAAGGAGATGATCTTGTGGTTGTCGAGATCCTCGATCGACTGCGGCTCTCCATACCGGTTGATATAGGAGGGGGCGGCATAGACGTGCATATGCACGGTGAAGAGCTTGCGCTGAATGAGGTCGGACTGCTGCGGCTGGCGCAGGCGAATGGCGCAATCCGCGTGGCGCATGTTCACGTCGAGCTCCTCATTGTCGAGGATGAGCTGGATCGACATTTCCGGATAGAGCTGGAGAAACTCCTGCACCTTATCCGTCAGCCAGCCCTGGCCAAGGCCGACCGTGGTGGTGACGCGCAGTTTGCCGCTTGGCTTTTCGGTCGTCTCCGTCAGCTGCATCTTGACGGTTTCGAGCTTCAGCAGCACGTCATGCGCGGTTCTATAGAGCAACTCGCCCTGTTCGGTGAGGATCAGGCCGCGCGCGTGGCGGTGGAACAGCTTGACCCCGACATCCTGCTCCAGCGCGCTGACCTGGCGGCTGATGGCGGACTGGGACAGATGCAGCTTATCCGCCGCATGGGTGAAGGATCCAGCTTCGGCAGCCGCATGAAATATGCGCAGTTTGTCCCAGTCCAATGGCATAGGCATGCGGTTTGGTGCCCTTCTTTATTCGGCTGCAACAGCCAGCGGCGCTTGTGCCGCGAGATAACGTTCGGCTTCAAGAGCCGCCATGCAGCCCATTCCGGCCGCGGTGATAGCCTGACGATAGGTATCGTCGGTGACGTCGCCAGCGGCGAAAATGCCTTCGACATCCGTTGCCGTCGAATCCGGTGCGGTCCACATGTAGCCGTTCGGCTTTAGCTTCAGCTTGTCCTTGAAGAGTTCGACCGCTGGCGCGTGGCCAATCGCCACGAAGACGCCGTGGATCGGCATTTCGGTGATCTCACCGCTTTTGGTGTTGCGCAGGCGTGCGCCCGTGACCGATGGCGGCATGGGTGGCTTGGCGGGCGTGCCGATGATTTCGGCAACTTCCGTGTTCCAAAGGATATTCACATTCTCCTTGGCGAAGAGACGCTCCTGCAAAATCTTCTCCGAGCGGAAGCTGTCACGCCGATGCACGACGGTGACCGACTTGGCGATGTTGGCAAGGTAGAGCGCTTCTTCCACGGCGGAATTACCTCCGCCAACCACGATCACGTCTCTGTTGCGATAGAAGAAACCATCGCAGGTGGCGCAGGCGGAAACGCCAAAGCCCTGGAAATGCTGTTCGCTTTCGATGCCAAGCCACTTCGCCTTGGCGCCGGTGGCAATGATCAGCGTGTCGGCCGTCCAGACAGCGCCGGAATCGGTCTTCACCGTGAAGGGGCGGACAGTCGTCTCGACCTCGGTCACCAGATCGTTGACGATTTCCGCACCGACGTGCTGCGCCTGCTTCAGCATCTGATCCATCAGGAACGGGCCCTGGATCGGGTCGGCATAGCCCGGATAGTTTTCCACATCCGTGGTGATCATCAACTGGCCGCCCTGTTCCATGCCCGCGATCAACACCGGCTCCAGCATGGCGCGAGCAGCATAAATGGCGGCCGTGTAACCGGCTGGGCCGGAGCCGATGATCAAAACCTTTGCGTGACGGGCGGACATGGGACGTTCCTTTCAACAGGGTGCAGGCAGCCAGACTCAGTGTGGCGCGCGGATGGATACCCTTCTTGCGCAGCATTTAAGGGTGTCCAGTGCCGATATTCAAGGGCAGCCGTGCATTACCAACAGGGCAGTTGCAAGCGAACACGTAATTTTGTGTCGCGAGCACGACGGATTATTGCGAATCCCGCCGCGTGGAGTAGAAGGAAGCACCTAACCGCTGACGAAGGAATGCATGCGTGGCCAGCGTCGAACTCGATGCCATCGATCTCAAAATCTTGCGTGAACTGCAGCGCGACGGCCGTATGACCAATGTCGAGCTCGCCGACCGCGTCGGCATTTCCGCCCCGCCCTGCCTGCGCCGCGTGCGCAAGCTGGAAGAGGCCGGCATCATCGAAGGCTACCACGCCATGCTGAACGCCCCCAAGCTCGGCTTCGATCTCGTGGCCTTCTGCATGGTGGGCCTGAAGCGCCAATCCGAAGCCAACCTCAAAGCCTTCGCCGCCGCCACCGACCGCTGGCCGCTGGTGCGCCAGGCTTGGATGGTTTCCGGCGACAGTGATTTCCTGCTTCACTGCGTGGCCGCAAACCTCACCCAATTTCAGGATTTCGTCATCGAAGTGCTGACGGCGGACGAGCATGTGGAGACTGTGCGCACGATGTTGACCATCCGGCAGGTCAAGAGGTTGGGACTGGTTGAGGTTTGAGAGGGCAAATCCCTTAAGGTCAGCTCTCGGTTGTTTCCCAGACCGATGTGCTGTTGAGGAGCGTCTTCTTTATCTTGCGTTCGTCACGCCAGTCGCGTCCGGTATCGGTAATGACATAGGGCTTACCCTCGCCATAAATGAAGTTCTTATACGGTCTAACGAACTTCACAAGTGGACGATTAACGAGGCTATGAAACTGCTTTTCGGGATCATAGCGGTCATCCATCAGCGCCGCAGCCTTCCGTGCAAAATCTCCTTTTAAAAAAGAGGGTGATGTGGTGAAGCACGGAAACGGAAAACCCAACTTGAACTTAATCCCAAACACTTTCCAGCGCGGCCACTGACGATGATAATGGCCATGCTTATAATTCCAGTTTTTATAGAAGTGGTTTAGCGAAACTTGTCCGACATTCTTATCGCTAAAGATTTCAAGTATCTCCGCTGAGGAAATTTCCTGGTTTACGACCCAATCGTCCTCAAAATGAAACACAAACGGAGATCGTGTTGAAAGCCAGTTCTGCTTTACCGCAGTACAGAAGTTAGGGCTCTCGGGTGCTCTGATATGAGCGTCAGGAAAAAATGAGCGGATCACGTCCTGAGTTCGCTTCTCGTCGTCGGTGTCGCCGAAGATCGGGTCGATATTTGCGTAGAAGTTCGCGACCTCAAAATTTTGGAACACGGACGCGTTGAAGCTTTGTAGCGTGGTTTTAAGTAGGTCAGGTCGGCGGCCGGCAACGAGGCAAATATCTATTGTTGACATAGCGAAATGTGTTCCTCAATTGGAGCTGCTGGCTTTGATACCGTTTTAAGTCGACTTTTGCTGTCCACGCAACCCAATAGTCGGCCTCGTGGATAGGCTTTGTCGGCGTTGGTACAGGCAAGGGGATTAATTCACGGGTTCTAGGAATATCAATTTTGTTGCTGCGGTCTTTATGGTAGTGGGCGGAATCTTCGTTTCGGATCCCCGCATGGAAAAGCTTGATATTGTCGTTGTGAATTTGGCTCGTTCCTACCAGCGTCGTGCCGCGATGAGGGCACTGCTGGATCCATTGGGATTGCCCTACCGTTTTTTCGACGCTGTCGATGGACGGGCTGAGCCCCACCCGCTCTTCAGCCGTTTTGACCCCGTCGAGTCTGAAATGCGTCATGGACATATTCTCACACCTGGCGAGTTGGGATGTTACGCAAGTCATTACCTGCTTTGGGAGCAATGCGTTTCTGAAGATAAATCACTCCTCATTTTCGAAGATGACGTGACTTTGAATGAAAACTTCCTGAGAGCCTATGATGCCGCATCCGACAGGATCGGCAAGTACGGCGTCATTCGCTTTTCTCGTCATAAAAGACGCCGCTGGGTCAAAGTAGAAAACCTGTCATCAGGGCTGGATATTATAAGACTCAAGATTGGCCCTCATGGGACATCGTGCTACGCGATAGCTCCAATCGCTGCAAAAAAACTGATTGAAACAGCCAAGGTCTGGTTCGAACCAGTTGACTGTCATCTCGATCGGTTTTGGCGTCATGGAGTATATTGCTACACAATCGCGCCACCTCCCGTGATACATGCCGCTGAAACAGTGGAACAGTCCGAGATCTGGGCTGGAACTGCCCGAGACGCGCCGTCGAAAAGATTTCGATACCGTCGCGAGATTTATCGAGTTTACGACAAGATACTCCGCTTCATGTGCAATATTCGCTACTTTGGCCGCTGGCGAAGAATGCCGAAATAGTTCTTCACCAAAGCTTGGTTATGTCATCAGAAAGATTGAGAAAAGCGTGATCATTACCCGTATCGTTGGCGGTCTTGGCAACCAGATGTTTCAATATGCTGTTGGGCGAGCACTTTCTATCGAATCTCGTCAGCCCCTTAAGCTGGATTTGACCGAAATGGAGCGGTACAAGGTACACGCTTGTCAGCTAGATCAACTCAACATCATCTACGATGTCGCGGATCGCAGAGAGATTCCTCATTCGCCGCGAAAGAGTGTGTTCGGAAAATTGGTCAACTCACTAAAAAACAAAGGCCGAATTCCCCAATTGTTTGAAAAAACGCAGTCGTTTGATCCAAACATTATGAATTGGCGGAGACCCGCTCACCTTTCCGGTTACTGGCAGAGTGAAAAGTATTTTGCGCGGCATGGGGATATCATTCGCCAAGATTTTTCCTTGAAGCAACCCTGTAGTCACCTAAGGCAGGGCTTTCTTTCTAAGATCCGCAGTGTTGAAACGCCGATATCTGTTCATGTTAGGAGAGGGGATTATGTCACCAACCATAGGGCGAACACCATCCACGGCACTTGTGAGCCGAGTTGGTATCAGAAAGCCATGGCGATGATGGCTACCAAGGCTGCTAGTCCAACATTTTTCATTTTTTCTGACGACCCAAAATGGGCCAAAGCGAACCTTCCGCAATATGAGGGAGCTGTCTTTGTGGAGCCTCAGGCAGACGGCAAGGACGCAGAAGACATGCATCTTATGGCTGCGTGCCATTCCCATATTATCGCCAACAGCACCTTCAGTTGGTGGGGTGCATGGCTAAATCCGCGTGATGATAAACGTGTAATTGCGCCAGCACAATGGTTTCGTTCAGCGGAGCAGGATAGCACTGACATTGTACCGTCAACGTGGGAAAGATTATAAACAAATTTCTCGCGCTCGACAAACCTACTCAACATTCCATATGCGCGCGTATCACGGTATTTTCAGTCCAGTCTTCAGTAGCGAAAACATCCCATTTGCCGTGTATTTTTGGTATTCATCGCTTATTAGAAATTGCCTCGCAGCCTCTATGAGTGTTTTCCACTGCGTTTCATCGACGCTTCTCAAAAATTCCAACAGCTCTACGTCCGAAGAGAATTTTCGGCGATCAATGAACGTATTAAGTGGAATCATGTCCTCTATGTCTGGGGCGCCGAGATAGATCGGCATGCAGCCAGCGTGGAAGGCATCAAATATTTTCTCCGTCAGATAGCCGCGGAGATTTTTTGCATTCTCGTAGCAAAGATTGAAACGGTAGTTCGACATCGTCGCGAGCTTGTTATCCACTTTGCCGCGCCAAGATTTATACTCGTTGGTCCATCTCGCGCCGTAGTGATCAAAATCCTCTGGGCAATGCTGCTCTAATAACTTGATGGTCTTGATTCTGGCGGTATATAGCTCGTCGGGATGGCTAGATGTTTTATTGGCGGAGAAATTACAAATGAGCTTTCTATCATGAAACTGAAGACTTGGCTGCACCGGCAAAGTGTCGGATTGAGGAAAAATAAGCTCCTTATATCGGCCACTTAACTCTAAGAGATCCTTGCTCCATGTGAATATAACTTTGAATGTGCTATGATTTTTTTTTGTCGTATGCAAATTCTTCTACGATCGGCGGCTCATAAAGAGCAACCGCAATCCTATCTGCCATGCCCGCTTTTACGCAGCGTTGATAGAACGTTCCTTTGCCAAGAGCTTGCTGAACAACTTGTTTTATCCGCTTGATAAGGCTCATGGGTTTGAAGTCTCTGGGCATGTTTTGAAAGATAACCCACGCAGCATCCTTCAATGCGCCGTCATAATTCTCAGGGGTATATAGCTCGTAGCCGTGTTCTCTGAACCGTGCTTGAACTACGTGCCATACATCTTGCTCATCGCCTTCAGTGCCAGGCTGACAAAATATATTCGCCATGTTTTCCTGTTGTGGAGCATAAATAATTGGCCGCAACGTCGTGTCCTTGCTTTTATGCCACGGCAAGCAGACGAGGTCGTCTCGCTTAGTCATGGCACCATTCTTGAAAAACTAACGTCTCACGGCACCATGCCAGTTGAGTGGCGAGCAGGCAGCTCGGTAGATCTTATCCGCTGTCGATGTGAACACTGCTCGGGCATATAACTTTATCCTAGAATTCCGAGATTTTGCTCTCGTGAGGCGAGCAGCATAAAATTTCAGTTCCGCCAGCTCGTTTCGACTGAAGAGGCCATGCGTCCGACTTTGCCACAGGGTCTCAATGTCACTCGGCGTCGCGTTCCACTTAAACTGATCGAAACGATAGAATTTGTATCGTGGATCGTCCAGCGGCAGCAAATCGATGTCCGGACGTTGGGCAGGATTAAGCATGCCTGCTACCGGCAGATGGATGGTGGTTGCGTGAGATAGCCACGCGGCCAGCCATGCAAATGAACTGATGGATACGGCAATTTCGCTTGACCGTCTCAAGGTCTCGAAGTCCTCAACCGCTGTCTGAGGTTTAGAGTAGATGGCGTTTGGGTAGCGCTCGCGGAGTTTCTCTGCATAGTAGCTGTCCCCCAACTGCCCAACGAAAACGGGCGATGCGTCGGTGTTTTTCAAAACAGCGTCGATGTAGGAGAACGGAATAGGATAGTAATCTTGGTGCGCCGGCGTGAGAATGTCTCCACCACGAATGTGGAATACGACGTGTTCGGAACCATATCCTGTAACGCTTTCGCAACTCGAACCGATGATAGGTCGATAAAACTCTGGCGGGGCATAGTTTGAAATTCTGAAGGAGTGCCCCTTTAGAACTACATTAGAGGCGAGCCCTTTGCGAATGATATCGACGACGTCGTCGTGATAGATGTAGTTGCCGGTTAGGCTAAGCTCGATTGCCTTGTCAAGGTCGTTATCGGGCGGTGCAATCACTCCCCACTCAGGGATGTGACAGCCGGTGACCCGTACGTCACCGGCGACACGCTCGATGTTTTTAGCGAGCATGAACTGCAACAATTGATTCGCAGTCCCACCTCTTGGCTGGATTCTCAGGCGACACGCCATATCGTTGGTCCAATCGTCGAAGACAGTGTAAGAACTTAGTTTTCTTGCAGTGAAGACCCAAGCGCGTGTTCCAGCGTTGCGAATTCACTATTCAGTGGATAATGGTGGTTGCCAATGAAGAAGCCTGCGTCGTCGATGCGCTCGGCATTCGTGAGGTCGCCCGCGATCGAATAGTCGAACCATTTCAGCACTTCGTTTTTGGCGAAGTTGCCGGCGACGATGGGTCGGGTGTCAACGTTTGCTGCCGTCAGAGCCGAGATCAGGTGCTCTCGGCTGATATTGGCTTCTGGTTCTACAACCATGCTGAAGCCGAACCAGCTGCTTTCGCCGATTTCCTTCTGGGTTCTGAGATAAGGAAACTGCTTAATGATATCGAGGAAACGTTCGGCGTTATTTCGTCTTTCGCGAACGATCATCGGTAGCTTGCGCAGTTGGGCAAGGCCAAGTGCGCCGCTCATCTCAAGAGGGCGCAGATTGTAGCCAGGAAGAACGAAGCGGAAGGCTTCGGTGAACGGATCGTCACTCCTATCGGTAGTAATCCGATTCCGCTTCGGCAGGTTGCGTGTCCAGCCATGGGCGCGAAGCGCCAGCAGAATATGATAGATTTCCTCATCGTCGGTAACAACCATTCCGCCTTCCATAGTGGAAATATGGTGGCTGAAGAAGGAGCTGTAGGTTCCCATGAGGCCGAAGGTGCCCGTCTGCTTTCCTTCGAATGTTGCGCCCATGGACTCGCAGTTGTCTTCCAATAGAACGATGTCGCGATCACCGATTATGGTCTTGAGCTTATTGAAGTCGTTGGGATTGCCGAGAAGGTTGACGGCCAAGATCGCCCGCGTGTTCGGCGTGATCGCCTGTTCGAGCTTTTCCAGGTCGAAGTTCAAGGTGTCCTTGTCGATATCAACAAAGCGCAACTTCAGCCCATATTGATAGAGCGGATAGTAGGTCGTGCTCCACGATACGGCCGGAACGATCACCTCGGCTCCCGGCAAAAGCGGCGATTCCGATTTGTATCGTAGCGCGCCGATCATCACGAGATTTGCGGAGGACCCGGAATTGACCATGACGCAGTACCGGCTGCCGACATAGTCCGCAAAGGCCTTTTCAAATTCGGCAACCTTCTGTCCCATCGTGAACATCCCGGACTGGATGACCGATTGGATTGCCTCATATTCCTCATGGTCCCAGGCAGAATTAGCGAGCGGATAGGACATTCTGTACTTCCTTGGAAAGATAATAGTCGTAAGTCTTGCGAATGCCGTCATGCAACTTGGTGCGAGGCACCCATCCGAGCTCTGTCTGGCGGGTCACGTCCAGAAGCTTTCTCGCCATGCCGACGGGCTTGGAAAGATCATGGACGAAGCTGCCCTTGAAGCCGATGACCTCTGCGGCTGCGGCGTAGTATTCATTGATCGTATAATCGTATCCAAGGCCAATATTGGTCAGCGCGGGCAGCGCCTCGAAATGGTCGAGGGCGAAGAAGATCGCCTCTGCCAAGTCCTCGGCAAACATGAACTCTCGTCGCGCGTTACCATCTCCCCAGATATCGACTGCTTCTGCACCGCATTCTTTGGCTGAGTGAAGCTTGTGAATAACGGCGGGGATCATATGTGAGACGGCTGGGTCGAACTTGTCGAACCGACCGTAAAGGTTGCAGGGTATGACCGTTTTATACTGATACTCGCCGTCCTCACGCGTGACATATTCACAAAGTCGAGCGATAGCGCATTTGGCTATGGCGTAACCCTCGTTTGTGGGCTCCAGGGGGCCGGCCAGTACCATATCTTCTTTCAGCGGGTCCATGTGGCCACGCGGATACATGCATGAGCTACCGAGATTGATCAATCGCTTCACGCCAGCGGCCCTCGCAGCACGGACGATGTTCTCGCCCATGCTCCAGTTTTCGGTCAGAAAACGAACGGGCTCACGAATATTGGCCTGGATTCCGCCCACACGGCCAGCCGCATGGATGACAATGTTTGGCTTGAGAGCGTCTATGAACTCGATAGTCTTGGTTGCGTTTGTGAGATCAAGTTCATCGCTCGTTGGCGCGTGGATTACTGCGCCTCTTTTTTCCGCTTGCTCCAGAATGTTGCGGCCAACCATCCCACGTCCGCCGCTCAGCAAGATCTTCATGTGCCTTCCTTAACAGCCCGGAGTTCTTGCTTCACGGTGCGGCCTCCATTACCACAAGGTCGCTCTCGACCATTTCACGCACAAGCTCCCGCACGCTCGTCTTGTGCTTCCAACCTAGCTTCTCGTGCGCCTTTGTCGGGTCGCCGATTAGGAGATCGACTTCCGTTGGTCGGAAGTAGCGGGGGTCTACTTCCACCAGCACCTTGCCGGTCGCCGTGTCGATGCCCTTTTCGTTGACGCCTTCACCTTCCCACCTTAGGGTGAAGCCGGCGTCTGCGAAGGCCCATTCGACGAAGGCGCGGACAGGGGTGGTCTCGCCGGTGGCGAGAACGTAGTCGTCCGGCTCCTCCTGCTGCATCATCAGCCACATGCCGCGCACATATTCCTTCGCATGACCCCAGTCGCGCTTGGCGTCGAGGTTGCCCAGGTAGAGCTTGTCCTGACGGCCGAGCTTGATGGCGGCGGCGGCGCGGGTGATTTTACGGGTGACGAAGGTTTCACCGCGCAGCGGGCTTTCATGGTTGAACAGGATGCCGTTTGAGGCATGCAGGCCATAGGCCTCGCGATAGTTCACCACAATCCAGTAGGCGTAGAGCTTGGCTGCAGCATAGGGGCTACGTGGATAGAAGGGCGTGGTTTCTCTTTGTGGTACTTCCTGCACCAGTCCGTAGAGTTCTGAGGTGGAGGCCTGGTAGAAACGGGTCTTCTTTTCGAGACCGAGAATTCGGATCGCCTCCAGCAGGCGAAGCGTGCCGATGCCGTCTGCATTGGCTGTGTATTCCGGTGTCTCGAAGGAAACCTGCACGTGGCTTTGGGCGGCGAGGTTGTAGATCTCGTCCGGCTGGGTTTCCTGCACGATGCGAATGAGGTTGGTCGCGTCCGTCATGTCGCCATAATGCAGGATGAAGCGCGGGTTTTCATCGTGCGGGTCCTGATAGATGTCTTCAATGCGGCCAGTGTTGAAGGACGAGGAGCGGCGCTTGATGCCATGGACGATGTAGCCCTTGTCGAGCAGCAGTTGAGCCAGATAGGCGCCATCCTGGCCCGTGACGCCGGTGATGAGGGCTACTTTTGCTTTTTCGGACATGGGCTTTGCTTTCATCTCTGCTTGGCGCAGACGTCTCGAGTTGAAGGAGGCGCGCGTTCACGCTGCGATACCGCAAGTCGTCGGCAAAATAAACCGGGAAGTTGATGCCGATGTCGGTGCGAGTATTGCTGGTCCGGGCTCGCCAGCGATGCACCTTGTGCTGTGATTGTCGAAAAGCCTATAGAGTCGCCGAGCTACGAAGGCGTTGTTGGGCCTTGAGAGTTGGAAGAGTGCGACATGAACCAGGCCATTCCCGTTTTCGTTATCAACCTTGCACGTCGCGAGGACAGGCTGGAGCGCGTGTCGCATCATCTGGAAGAGCGTGGAGTGGCGTTTACCCGCGTCGATGCGTGCGATGCGACCAAGGTGGATGAGGCTGTGCTGGATGGCGTCATCACGCCTGCGGGCCCGCTCGGCGCGCTGGGCTTGGGCGATCGTTCTTGCACGGTCAGCCATACCTATGCCTGGGAAGTTTTTTTGCAGACCGGCGCGCGGTTCGGCTTGATTCTTGAAGACGATGTGTTTCTCTCAGGCGATGTGGAGAATGCCTTGAGGTCGGATGACTGGATTCCTCCCCATGTGGACGTGATCAAGCTGGAGAAGTTCGGCTCGGGTATCTCCAAGGTTCTTTTGGGAGATGCGGAGATCAAGGTTCCGGGCACGGAGCGCGCTCTGCACCGCATGTACTCGCGGCATGTCGGGGGCGGGGCGTATATTCTGTCGCGCCGGGCCGCGCAGATAGCACTCTCTTATCGCGGACGGATGAGGGTGCCGGTCGATCACTTTCTCTTCAACGATACGGTGTCGCCCGTCTTCCGACAGTTTAAGCCTTTCATCGTTCAGCCAGCAATGGCGACGCAGCGGCAGTATGAGTATAATTCCGATATCGCCAAGTTCGGCAAGGCCGCTCGTCCCACAGGCTGGCGGCTGAAACTGAGGAAGCTCCGTCGAGGATGGAATGAGATCAGCCAGATCCACCGGCAACTTGTGGTATTTCTCAGCAGGCGCGGTGCTATCAGAGAGATTTTCTGGAAAGATTCAGCACCGTAAGTATCACTCGATCTGCTCAAGCCGTACTGCGTGATTACCTTTATTGTGCGCAAGGTACCCAAGCATGCTTTTGAGCTTTAAGTCGCGTGGACTATTATTGCATGCGTCTATATAGCGCTTCAGCATTGACTGGGCGCGGAGCGATAGTGGATGAGTGCCGAAAGAGTTCTTCATATGCATTTCGGCAAAGAGGGCGGTGCCGAGCGCTTCTTCGTCAATCTGGCGGCGGCTTTCGGCGATCATGGCATCGAGCAGCGCTTTATCATTCGTCCGGGCCGCATTTGGCGTGACGAGATTGCAGCCCTTGGCCCCACCATCGAAAGCGAATATCGGCGCATCTCGCCGAAGGCGTTGTGGCTTCGCTGGCAGGTGAACAAAATCGTGCGCGAATGGAAGCCGAATGTGGTGATGGCGTGGATGTCGCGCTCCTCACGCCTTGTCCCGGCGCATGGCAACAGCGTGCGGCTGACGCGGCTTGGCGATTATCCCCGTCACCTGAAGAACTTCCGCAATAACGATCTTATCGTTGCCAATGCGCCCGGCATTGCGGAAGCTTGTGTACAACTGGGCTGGACGAAGCCCGTCAAGGTGATCTCCAATTTCGTTCGCGAAACGACGATCAAACCGGTATCCCGTGCCAGCCTCGGCACACCTGAGGGTGCCTTCCTGGTCGTGGGTACAGGCCGGTTCATCCGGCGCAAAGGGTTCGATGTTCTGATCAAGGCGGTGGCGCAGATCCCCGATGCGTGGTTGTGGCTTGTCGGCGAGGGCGATAAGCGCGCCGAGATGGAGCAGATGGTTCAGGAACTTGGCATGGCAGACCGCACCCGCTTCACCGGCTGGGTCGAGGAGCCGATGGATTATGTCGCGGCGGGCTCGATCTTCGTCATGCCGTCGCGCCATGAGCCGCTCGGCAATGTGATACTGGAAGCCTGGCAGGCGGATGTGCCTGTGGTTTCCACCCGCTCCGAAGGGCCATCCTGGTTTATCCGCGATGGCGAAGATGCGCTGATGTGTGATATCGACGATGTGGATGGCACACTTGCGGCGATCAATCGTATCCGGACGGATGAGAAGCTCGCCGCAAAGCTGCGCCAGCAGGGCAGGGCGAGGCTGGACGCCGATTTCCGCAAGGACGCGGTGGTGGATGCCTATCTCGATCTGTTCAAGCAGATGAAACGGTAAGTCATTCTTGATGGTCTCTAATTTGAATAACATCTCTCCGAACGCTGATTTCTGCTGCTACGTCATCAATCTGGATGGCAGCACGCAGCGCTTCTCCCAGGTGTCGGCCTCCCTTGAGAAGGCGGGTGTCACATTCGAGCGGCTATCCGCCTTTGACGGGCGCAAGCTCGCCCTCGATACGGTTGCGGATTACGATGCCGCCGCTGCCAGACGCTATATGGGGCGTGAGCTTGTCGGTGGAGAAATCGGTTGCTATTACAGCCACTTGAATGCGGCGAAGGCATTTCTTCAAACGGATAAACGTTTTTGTCTGGTCATCGAAGATGACGCCGCACCGCATGAAGCCCTGCAGGCGATCGTTACGGAAACGATCGCTTGTCTTAATGCGCATGATCCCGATTGGCGGATCGTGAATATGGGTAATGAAAAGCTGAAAATCTTCCGTCCACTGAAGACGATGCGCTTCGGAAAAAATATATTTACTCTTTGCACCGCTCACTATTTTCCGATGACGACAGGCGCCATTCTCTGGTCGAGAAAAGGCGCACAGGAGTTCGTCGATGGACACCGCGTGATCTTCGCGCCGGTCGATAACTTCTTTCGTTACTGGATCACCCGCGTTGGTGGCGGCTATTCCTTCTTTCCAAGGCCGGTCTCCACCACGGATGCGGTCAGCGATATTGCCCATCCTGGAAACCTATCGAGAAGCCGTAATGCACGCAGCTTCCTCTATGGCCTGCGCAAACAGCGGCGGCTTATGGTGGATAAGCTGATTGCAACCAAGCGAAAGTATTTTTCGTGATCTCGCGCCATTACATCGACTTTGAGGTCCAAGCTAAGGAACATATGCCCCGATGAGTGTGAGGCGGATCTTTCACCTGCAATTCGGCACGGATGGCGGCACTGAGCAGTTCTTCCTGCGTCTTACGCGCGCTTTTCATGAGCGTGGCATTGAGCAGCAGTTCGCGATCCGGCCGGGCGTGACATGGCGTTATGAACTTGAGGGCCGGGGGCAAGTGCATGAAGGCTATTATCTTCGCCGCTGGCCCAACTGGTGGCTGCGCACCCAATTGCTGAAACGCTCCATGAAGCAATGGCCCGCCGATGTGGTGATGGGGTGGCGCGCGCCGACGTCGCGGCTGATGCCGGACACAGGCAATGCGGTGCGCGTGGTACGTCTGGGTGACTATCCGCACCACGTCCGCTATTTCGGCAATACCGACGCCATTGTCGGCAATGCGCCGAATGTCATCGAACACTGCCGCACACTTGGCTGGCAGGGCAAGACGACCATCATCTCCAACTTTCCGGGCGAGGTCGGCACCTCCATCGTCAAGCGGTCTGATTTCTCGACACCGGACGATGTTCCTCTGGTCTGCGGGCTTGGCCGCTTCGTGCCAACCAAGGGGTTCGATACCTTGCTGCGCGCGATTGCGACGACGCCTCACCTGTGGCTGTGGCTGGTGGGGGATGGTCCCGACAGAGCCGATCTGGAGCGTCTGGCACAGGAACTTGGGATAACCGATCGTGTCCGCTTCACCGGCTGGGTTTCCGATCCGGCGGCCTACATCAAGGCGGCGGATATGTTTTGCGTGCCAAGCCGGCAGGAGCCGCTTGGCAACGTGCTGCTTGAAGGCTGGAAGGCCGAAGTTGCGGTGGTCTCTACCAAGACAGAGGGACCGTCCTGGGCGGCGGCGCATAATGAAAGCGCTCTCTTCACCGAGATCGACGATGTTGAGGGTATGGCGCAGGCGCTCTTGCGTCTGCAAGAGTTGCCTGAGCTTCGGGCGAAGCTGGTTCAGGGTGGGCGAGAACAGTTGGCGGCGCGCTTTTCCGCGGAGCGGATTGTCGATCAGTATCTGGAATTTTTCGAGGAATTGCGCAACAGCCGACGGTGAACGCCTTCGTGGAGTTTTGCCTATGCCACAAAACTACGGCCAAGTACTGTGGTCGGGAAGCTATACTTAAAAGTCTAAACGCGAGCGTAGATCTCGCCCAAAGACCGAGCTTCACCTTCGAGAGCAAAATTCTCCACCGTCGTCAGGCGTGCAGCCGCACTTCTGTGCTGGATGATCTCTGGATCGCTTAAGAAACCGTTGGTCGCTTCGACCATGGCATCGAGATTGTCACGGCCGATGATCGTGCCGGTTTCGCCTTCGCGCACCAGTTCGGGAAAGGCGCCGACATCTGTTGCGATGACAGGTACGCCCGTCGACATGGCTTCCAGAGGCGTGAGGCCAAACCCTTCCCAGCGTTGCGGAGCGATGAAGAGGTCAAGCGCGCGATACCATTCGTTGATATTGGTATGCTCTCCGACAAAGAGGATTCGGTCGGCAAGACCTGCGGCGCGCACCTTGTCCTTCAGACCGGTCTCGAAGTCTACATGCGGACCTGTCGCGCGTCCCGCGACAATCGCCGACCACTCCGGGTGGTCAGGCAGAACGCGGATCATCGTGTCGATGAAGAGATCGGTGCCCTTCTGGTGCCGTATCCGGCCGAAGCAACCGGCATATTTTCGCTGAGGATCGAGGCCGCGCGCGACCTTGGCCTCTGCCTTGTCAGCGGGCGGGGAGAAGCGATCGGTGTCGATCCCGTGCATGATCACGGTACTCGTCACCTCTAGATAGGTTGCCGTCTGGCTATTGGTGGCGATCACGCCATCCATTTTGGAAATCAGAAATTTGGTCCAGCCGGTGTGCTTGCGTTGCGAAGCGGAGGTGAAGACGATCTTCAGCTTCATGCGCAGGATGTCGCGCATGATGATGGCCGGTAGCATTTCTATATTTCGTCTCGCATGCCAGACGCGCGGTCTGTCACCCGGGCCGTTCTGCCACAGCCGCCAGAGATCGCGAAAGCGAACATAGGGCAGGCTGTCCGGCAGGCCGGGCCCGATCACGGCGATCTTCTGCCCTAGCCGGTTCTGCACCGGCACGAGCTGAATGATCGTCGATGTCACGCCCGAGAGCCTGCGCTTGAAGTTTGGCGCAAGGACGCGGACATCTCTCAGATCGACATGGGGCAAGTCTTGACGTCTCGGTCTATGGAGAAAGAGATTACAGTCTGTTCAAGGATTGCCGGTGGTCTGGCGATTGCAATTTGCACGCGACCAACGACGGTTCTTGGATAGGCTGTCAGTTCCAGTTGACGGACAGGATCTCATAGCCGCGCGAGCCGCCAGGTGCATTGACTTCAATGCTGTCACCCACTTCCTTGCCGATCAAGGCGCGGGCAATAGGGGAGGAAATCGAAATGCGGCCTTCCTTCACATCGGCTTCCTGGTCGCCAACGATCTGGTAGGTCTTTTCTTCATCGGTGTCTTCATCGATGAGCTTGACGGTGGCACCAAACTTGATCTTGGAACCGGACATCTTGGAGAGATCGATGATCTCGGCGCGGGCGGTCAAATCTTCGAGCTCGGAGATGCGACCTTCATTGTGGCTCTGCGCTTCCTTGGCGGCGTGATACTCGGCATTTTCCGACAGGTCGCCATGGGCGCGCGCTTCGGCGATCGCCTCGATGATACGCGGGCGCTCTTCCTGCTGACGCCAGCGAAGTTCTTCCTGCAACTTGACGTAACCGCCCTGAGTCATCGGTACTTTTTCTACCATCTTTTTATTCCTTCACATTCGCACCGCGGTAGTCGCAGACACAAAAAGAAACAGGTTCCGGAGCAAAACTTCGGAACCATGTCAAAATCACAATTTCCCCGACTATATCAGAAGACCGTCGTGAAATGCCAGCAAATTAAAAAGCCCGTTAAAAACGAGTATTTTCAACGCTCTGTCCTCGTGATTTGACTTTTGTTAACGGAACATATAGAGAACGTTTTATGAAGAAGTCAATCAAAGAGCGGCTTGCGGTTCTCTCCGACGCAGCGAAGTATGATGCCTCCTGTGCCTCTAGCGGGACGTCGAAACGCAACTCGGCGCAAAGCGGCGGGCTGGGTTCGACTGAGGGTTCCGGCATTTGCCATGCTTACGCGCCGGACGGTCGCTGTATCTCGCTGTTGAAAATCCTTCTCACCAATTTCTGCATCTATGATTGTGCCTATTGCATCAATCGGTCTTCCAGTAATGTCGAGCGCGCGCGTTTCACTGTGGAAGAGGTGGTGTGGCTGACGCTGGAATTTTACCGGCGGAACTACATCGAGGGTCTGTTCCTCTCTTCCGGCATCATCCGCTCCTCGGATCATACGATGGAAGAGCTGGTACGGGTGGCGAAGGAGTTGCGGGTCACCCATGGTTTCAGAGGCTACATTCATCTGAAATCCATCCCTGAAGCATCGCCGCATCTGATTGAAGAGGCGGGACTTTATGCCGATCGTCTTTCGATCAATATCGAGCTGCCCACCGATAGCGGGATTGGCAAATTCGCACCTGAAAAGCAGCCCGGCAATATTCGCCGTTCCATGGCCGATATCCGGTTGAAGATCGAAGAGGCGGGTGAGCCAACGCTGAAGACGAAGCGGGTCAAGACCTTTGCGCCGGCGGGGCAGAGCACGCAGATGATTGTCGGTGCCGATGGCGCGGATGACGGCACCATTCTCTCGACCAGCGCGCGGCTCTACGGCAGTTATGGGTTGCGGCGCGTCTATTACTCCGCCTTCAGCCCTATTCCAGATTCCTCCAAAAATCTGCCGCTGATCAAACCGCCCTTGATGCGGGAGCATAGGCTCTATCAGGCCGACTGGCTCTATCGCTTTTACGGCTTCGACATCGGCGAGATCACGTCGACACAGCAGAATGGAATGCTTGATCTCGATATCGATCCCAAGCTCGCCTGGGCGCTTGGTAACCGCCAGAAGTTTCCCGTTGATGTGAATACGGGCGACAAGGAGATGCTGCTGCGCGTGCCGGGCTTTGGTGTGAAGACGGTGAACGCCATCCTGTCCTCGCGCCGCTTCCGGCGGCTGCGTTTGGAAGATCTCGCCCGCTTCGGTGTGTCGCTCAAGAAGGTGAAGGCGTTCGTCGTGGCGGATGGCTGGACGCCGGGTAAGTTGACCGAGCGGCCCGACCTTCGTGCTATGTTCACGCCGCCGCCGGAACAGCTGTCGTTGCTGTGATGTATGCGGTGGAACTGGAGGGCAGGGGTGATTTTGGTGAGTGGCGCGATGCTGCCCGCTCGCTTCTTGGAGCGGGCGTGGCGCCGAGCAATGTGGATTGGCGGCTGAAAAGCGATCGCGGCTCGCTTCTCGATTTCGAGCATCAGGCGTCTTTACCAGTGGCGACGTCCCCCGCGCAGGTCACCGTTCCGTCTGCTTTCCTGCCATTGGCGGAAGCCATCATCTGTCACAGCGATCCCGCGCGTTTCTCGTTACTGTACCGGCTTTTGTGGCGTCTGCAGCATGATCGCGCGCTGTTGCAGATCAAGGCCGATCCGGATGTTCAAGCGGCCCGGCAGATGGAAAAGTCCGTCCGTCGCGACAGTCACAAGATGACCGCCTTCGTTCGCTTCAAGGAGGTGCCGGGCGACGGCCCGCAGGCGCGGCGCTGTTTTATTGCCTGGTTCGAGCCCGATCATTTCATCGTCGAGCGCAAGGCGCCGTTCTTCCAGCGACGCTTCAATGACATGGACTGGTTGATTGCAACACCGAAGGGCTCTGCGCGGTGGAATGGTCAGATGCTTCAGACATCACGCGAAGCGGCGGAGCGGCCGGATATTTCCGACGAGACGGATGAGTTGTGGCGCACCTATTATGCCAATATTTTCAATCCGGCGCGGCTTAAGATAAAAGCCATGACGGCGGAAATGCCGAAGAAATATTGGAAGAACCTGCCCGAGGCCGACCTCATTCCGGAGCTCGTCATTGGTGCGGAAGCGCGCGTGCTTGGCATGGCGGCGAAGGCCGCGACCGAACCGCAGATGTTCCACCATCGTATCCAGGCGGCGGCTGCGGCTAGGCCACAGGAAATCCTGCCGGATGCGAATACGCTTGCCGGTGTGAAGCGCGGAAGCGCAAGCGTGCCAGATGTGCCCGCTGCATTGCGCCGCGACGCAGACGGTGTTCGGCGACGGGCCGGAGAGGGCCAAGGTGATGGTCGTCGGCGAGCAGCCGGGCGATCATGAAGATCTGGCAGGGCGACCCTTCATCGGCCCAGCAGGGCGGGTATTCGATCAGGCTCTGGCGGAAACGGGAATCGAGCGGAAATCGCTCTATGTGACGAATGCGGTCAAGCATTTCAAATATGAGGCGCGGGGCAAGAAGCGCATCCATCAAAGGCCGAACGCAGGCGAGGTCGAGCGCTGCCGCTGGTGGCTGACACGGGAGATCGATCTCGTTCAACCCAAGCTCATCGTCGCCATGGGTGCGACAGCGGTTTACGCTTTGACAGGGATGAAACAGACGCTTTCCAGCCTTCGCAGCCGCCCTATCGCAATGGACAATTCGCGCATCTTGTTTGCTACGGTTCACCCCTCCTATCTGCTTAGAATCCCCGACGTCGCACGACAGGCGCAGGAGCGGGCGCTTTTCGTCGAAGATTTGCGTGCCATCCGGCGGCTGTCCGAAGTGTGACGTGAGGCTCAGCTGCGTGCGGTCTTCTCCTTGGCAGTACAGCAGCTTGCCGTCTTCGAAAATTCGCTGCCTCTAAACATTAAAAGCCGTTCATGAAGTATTTGTAATGAGACTATTTGCAGAATGGCGCGTTTAATAAGCATCAACATCCAACGGTGGTTGGGATGTTGTATGTGGAAGTAAAAAAAGGATTTGTATCATGTTTATTCGTCGTAATCTTGCTGTTATTCTTGTTGCCGGTACTATGCTCGGCGGAATTGCTTACACTGCCGAAGCTGCATCGACAACTGCAGCGCAGACGGAAACCAAGGGTGCCGTTGTTCCGAATAAGGCCATCGATAAGGATGTTGGACGTCTCTCTCAGGATGGCGCACAGGCTTTGGCCGACATTCAGGCAACACGCCTAGCAATCTTCAATGCCAAGCCGGATGAGGCGAAGACCTTCATCAATAAGGCCAAGGACGAGTTGCAGAAGGCCTCCAAGGATGAAGCCGTCTTCATGAAGGCGGAGGCGGATCTGACGAAACCAACCAAGGCACCGGCGGCTGGTGAAGCGACTGCGGATGCAAAGACTGCATCGGCGACGCCCATCCAATGGCTGCCAGTCGACTCGCAGTTGACGCTTGGTGAAGACTTCAAGGCAACGCCTGAAAAAGTTGCGGCCATCACCGAAGCGAACAAGAGCCTGAAGACCTCCGATCGTCAGGGCGCCCTTGAAAAGCTCGCTGTCGCGGATGTCGATGTCGAGTTCATCACCGCCGCTCTCCCGCTCAACCAGACGGTCACCGATGTTGGCAAGGCTGCCGACCTGATCAACCAGGGCAAGTTCTATGAAGCCAATGCGGTGCTGAAGGATGTGACGGATAACGCGATGCTCAACATCGTGGATATCTACGGTCAGCCTTACAAAGCAAAGGCAGAAAAGGTTGCCAATGCAGCAGTAGTCAAGCCGTCGGCAGACAAGACCGCTGCTCCAAAGGGCTAATCGCCCTTCCACATACCGCAACGAAAATGGCCTCCCCATTTGGGGAGGCCTTTGTTTTGGAACGCTCTTTCGTTCAATTCTTCGCCGTTTCTCAGAAGTAGCTCTGCAGCGGCTTCACTTCGAGGTTGCCGGCCTTCAGTGCCTTGATGGCAAGGGCTGCGGCTTCCGCACCGGCCATGGTGGTGTAGTAGGGCACCTTCTGCATCAGCGTTGCGCGGCGCAACGACTTGGAGTCGGAGATCGCCTTGTTGCTGTCGGTGGTGTTGATCACCAGCTGAACCTGACGGTTGCGGATACCATCCTCAATGTGCGGACGACCTTCCTGCACCTTGTTGATCTTCTCGGCGGCAATACCCTGTTCGGCGAGGAAACGCTGCGTGCCGCCGGTTGCCAGAACCTTGAAGCCTGCTTCCACCAGAATGCGGATCGCCGGCAGAACGCCTTCCTTGTCCTGATCGCGGACCGAGACGAACACCGTGCCGGAGCGCGGCAGGTCGACGCCAGCACCCAACTGCGACTTGGCGAATGCCAGCGCGAAATCGGTGTCGAGGCCGATGACTTCGCCGGTGGAGCGCATTTCCGGCCCGAGCAGAATATCGACGCCGGGGAAGCGGGCGAATGGGAAGACGGCCTCCTTGACGGCGATGTGCTTCAGGTTGCGCGGATCGGGCTTTTCGCCATAGGCGGCAATTGCCTGGTCGAGCTTCTCACCTGCCATGACGCGGGCTGCGATCTTGGCGATCGGCGCACCGATGGTCTTGGCAACGAAGGGCACGGTACGCGACGCGCGCGGGTTGACTTCCAGCACATAGATGGTGCCGTCCTTGATGGCATATTGCACGTTCATCAGACCGCCGACCTTCAGCGCCTTGGCAAGGGCTGCCGTCTGGCGTTCCAGTTCATCCAGCGTTTCCTTGGAAAGCGAGCGGGCTGGCAGCGAGCAGGCCGAGTCGCCGGAGTGGATGCCGGCTTCTTCGATGTGCTCCATGATACCGGATACGAAGACGCTTTCGCCGTCGCACAGCGCATCCACATCCACTTCGACAGCATTGGTCAGGTAGCTATCAAAAAGCAGCGGGTTCTTGCCAAGCAGCGTGTTGATTTGGCCGGTCTTGTCGTTCGGGTAGCGCTGCTTGATGTCTTCCGGCACGAGGCCCGGAACGGTGTCAAGCAGGTAGGTCTGCAACTGGCCTTCCGAATGGATGATCTGCATGGCGCGGCCACCGAGAACGTAGGACGGGCGAACGACCAGCGGGAAGCCGATTTCGGAGGCGACGAGACGTGCCTGTTCGACCGAGTAGGCGATACCGTTGTTCGGCTGCGCCAGATCGAGCTTCATCAGCAGCTTCTGGAAGCGGTCACGGTCTTCGGCAAGGTCGATCATGTCCGGTGCAGTGCCGAGGATCGGAATGCCGTTCTTTTCCAGCGCTTCGGCAAGCTTCAGCGGTGTCTGACCACCGAACTGCACGATGACGCCGACAAGTTCGCCCTTTTCCTGCTCCGCGCGCATGATCTCGATCACGTCTTCGGCGGTGAGAGGCTCGAAATAGAGGCGGTCGGAGGTGTCGTAGTCGGTGGAAACCGTCTCCGGGTTGCAGTTGATCATGATCGCTTCGAAGCCCGCATCCTTCAGCGCGAAGGCGGCGTGGCAGCAGCAGTAGTCGAACTCGATGCCCTGGCCGATACGGTTCGGACCGCCGCCGAGGATCACGACCTTCTTGCGGTCGGAGACTTGTGCTTCGGAGCGCAGTGCGCCGACGAAAGGCATCTCATAGGTGGAGTACATATAGGCGGTCGGAGAGGCGAACTCGGCAGCGCAGGTATCGATGCGCTTGAAGACCGGGCGCACATTCAGGCTGTTACGCAGCTCGGCCACTTCCTTCGGGCGCTTGCCGGTCAGAGAGGCGAGGCGGGCATCGGAGAAGCCCATGGCCTTCAGCATGCGCAGGTTTTCGGCGTCGGTCGGCAGACCGTGTTCGCGGATACGCGCTTCCATATCGACGATCGCCTTGAACTGGGCGATGAACCATGGATCGATCTTGGAGTTCTCGTGCACTTCGGCTTCGGACATGCCCGTGCGCAGTGCTTGGGCAACCATGCGCAGGCGATCCGGCGTCGGCGTGCCTATGGCAGCGCGGATGGCGTTCTTGGAGCCTTCGCCTTCTTCGTAACCGGGGATTTCGATCTCATCGAGACCGGTGAGGCCGGTTTCCATGCCGCGCAGCGCCTTCTGCAGCGATTCGGCGAAGGTGCGGCCAATTGCCATGACTTCACCGACCGACTTCATGGCGGTGGTGAGGATCGGCGAAGCGCCGGGGAATTTTTCGAAGGCAAAGCGCGGGATCTTCGTCACGACATAGTCGATGGACGGTTCGAAGGAGGCAGGCGTTGCGCCTCCCGTGATGTCATTGTCGAGTTCGTCCAGCGTGTAGCCGATGGCAAGCTTGGCCGCGACCTTGGCGATCGGGAAGCCGGTTGCCTTGGAGGCGAGCGCCGACGAGCGCGACACGCGCGGGTTCATTTCGATGACGACGAGGCGGCCGTCCTTCGGATTGACGGCGAACTGGACGTTCGAGCCGCCGGTTTCGACGCCGATCTCACGCAGAACCGCAATCGAGGCATTGCGCATGATCTGGTATTCTTTGTCCGTCAGCGTCAGCGCCGGAGCAACGGTGATGGAGTCGCCGGTGTGGACGCCCATCGGGTCGATGTTTTCGATGGAGCAGATGATGATGCAGTTGTCCGCCTTGTCGCGGACGACTTCCATTTCATATTCCTTCCAGCCGAGAACCGACTCTTCGACCAGAACTTCCGTCGTCGGCGAGGCATCGAGACCACCAGAGACGATATCGAAGAACTCCGAGCGGTTATAGGCAATGCCGCCGCCGGTGCCGCCAAGCGTAAAGGAAGGGCGAATGATGGCTGGCAGGCCGACATGGTCGATCGCCTGGGCAGCGATTGCCATGGCATGCGCCATGTAGCGCTGCTTGCGGTCGGTTTCGCCGAGGTTCCACTGGTTTTCCAGCTCGTCGAGGGCCTTGTCCAACTCTGCGCCGGACAGCTTGCTCTTCAGTTCTGCGCGGGCCGCTTCATGCTTCTTGCGGTCGGCATCCTTGATCTCGGTGGCATTGGCCAGCATCGAGCGCGGGGTTTCCAGACCAATCTTCGCCATGGCTTCGCGGAAGAGGGCGCGATCTTCGGCCTTATCGATGGCTTCGGGCTTCGCGCCGATCATCTCGACATTGTAGCGGTCGAGCACGCCCATGCGCTTCAAGGAGAGGGCCGTGTTCAGCGCGGTCTGGCCGCCCATGGTGGGCAGCAGCGCATCGGGACGTTCCTTGGCAATGATCTTGGCAACCACTTCCGGCGTGATCGGTTCGACGTAAGTCGCGTCCGCAAGGCCGGGGTCGGTCATGATGGTGGCAGGGTTGGAGTTGACCAGGATCACCCGGTAACCTTCTTCCTTCAGCGCCTTACAGGCCTGTGTGCCGGAATAGTCGAATTCGCATGCCTGACCGATGACGATCGGTCCCGCGCCAATGATGAGGATGGACTTGATATCTTGGCGCTTTGGCATGGCTCTCGTTCCGCTTTCGTGTTGCGCAAAAAACGGCCATGGTGAAACTTCACCGGCCGGGGCGCGCAATTCCAAATGTTTTCAGGCTAGAAGCGGCTTATAGGCAAATGTTTTGGCGAACGGAACCCCGAATCTTCGCTTTCCGACAGGAAAGTTCGCTTGTCGCAAAAGGATCATGCCGGGTGATCCTGAGCGCACTGTCAAACGTAAGCATCTTCAAGCGCTTAAATCGTCGCCTCCAACCGGATGCAGGATAATCATGATCATCGTTCATTACCTGGAAAACTCCCGCGCGCATCGCATTCTGTGGCTTCTGGAAGAGCTTGGGCTGCCTTACGAAGTCAAGACCTACAAGCGTGGGGCGGATATGCGCGCGCCGAAAAGTCTGAAGCAGGTGCATCCTCTCGGAAAATCTCCGGTGATCGAGGATCAGGGTACGGTCTATGCAGAAAGCGGCGCGATCATCGAATATCTTCTCGACACCTATGGCGGGGGCAAGTTCCGCCCGGAGAAGGGTATGGATACCTATCGGCGCTACCTCTATTGGCTGCATTATGCCGAAGGCTCGGCCATGCCGCTTCTCTTGCTCAAGCTTCTGTTCTCACGCCTTCCGAGCCAGATGCCGTTTTTCATGCGGCCCGTTGCGGGTCTGATCTCGAAGGGGGTCTCGGAAAAACTCATCGATCCGCAACTGATCGACCACGTGGCATATTGGGAGGCTGAACTTTCCAGGCAAGGCTATTTCGCCGGCGACACGTTGACCGGTGCGGACATCGCCATGAGCTTTCCGGTCGAGGCGGCCATGAGCCGTGCGGACGGTGTTGGGGAAACGCAAGCGATCAGACGTTTCCTCGACGCCATCCGCGCAAGGCCCGCCTATCAGCGCGCGCTAGAGAAAGGCGGAGCCTATATCTACGCTCGCAGCTGATGCTGGTACTCCTCTTGCGGGAACGCTTTGCGGCAATTAGCGTTTAGCGCAAGCATATTGAAGGGGAGATTGTCATGCAGTGGAGAGGGCGCCGCCAGTCGGACAACATCGAAGATAGACGCGGCATGTCGACCGGCGGCATGGGCGGCGGCGGCGGTTTTCGCCTACCGACCGGCGGTCGCGGGGGTGGTATCGGTATCGGCGGTCTCGTCGTTATTCTGCTGATCAGTTGGGCGCTCGGCATCAATCCGCTCACACTGCTTTCCGGCGGTGATATGTATTCGGATAGCGGCAGTCAGCAACAACAGCAGACGGGCACGCGTCCGCAAGGCCAATCCAGCGATGAGACGACCGCGTTCGTCCGCACCATTCTGGCTGAGACAGAAGATACCTGGGGCAAGATCTTCCAGGCGTCCGGCGAGACTTACCAGAAGCCGACGCTGGTCCTGTTCTCCGGCCAGGTTCGCTCGGCCTGCGGTAACGCAACCTCCGCTTCAGGTCCGTTCTATTGCCCGGTGGATCGCAAGGTCTACCTGGACACTGACTTCTTCCGCGAGCTTTCGCAGCGCTTCGGCGCCTCCGGGGACTTTGCCCAGGCCTATGTGATTGCGCATGAGGTGGGCCATCACGTGCAGAACCTCACGGGCGTGCTTCCGGAATTCAACCAGCGTCGCCAGTCCATGAGCGAGAGCCAGGCCAATGCGCTTTCGGTGAAAGTGGAGTTGCAGGCCGATTGCTATGCCGGCATCTGGGGCAAGTCCACCCAACAGAAAGGCATTCTCGAAGCTGGCGATCTGGAAGAGGCGCTGAACGCCGCCCATCAGATCGGTGACGATACGCTGCAGAAGAAGACGCAGGGTTATGTCGTGCCTGACAGCTTCAATCACGGCACGTCTGCTCAGCGCGTGGAATGGTTCCGCCGTGGGTTTGAGAGCGGCCGGGTTGAGGACTGCGATACGTTCTCGGCAGATATCTGATCGATATCAAGTCTCGCCGTCATCCTCGCCTTAAGGGCGAGGATGACGGTTGGAGGTGATGAGATAGACCCTCAGCTGGCCAGCTTTCGGGAGAAAGGTTCCCGCTCTCCACCGTCCAACTTTTCCCAAGTCCCACCATTCCCATAGCGCCAGGCAAGCTGGCCTTGATCGTCGATGGTGATCAGTGCGAGCCAGCCCTTGTCGAAGAGCGCGCGTACCTGCGGATGCCGATGCAGGATGTCGGTGATCGCCTCCTTCGGGGCCTCGACGGCGACGGTGAGCCGCAGCGGCTCGTGGACGAGGTTTTCACCATCATGCACCGACTGCCAGGGCAGGCCAGCCCGCAGGTTTCCGCCATTCCCTTCAACGACGCCGATGCCGCCGACGACATTGTGCAGCAGCTTGTTGCCAGCGCCGAAGAGGGAGGGTGCCATGGCCGAGCCGAAATATTGCAGGCTGATCCAGCTTGCGACGACCACAGGTGCCGTCAGGATCAGTTCGAGGATATTGAAACCCTCATCCTTCTGCCAGACGTAGTCATGGAGAAAGGCCTGACCTTCGAGCGACCGTCCGGCTGTGCGCGAGCGTGGGGCCGCGATGAAAGCACGGCATCCGGCAAGGCCGAGTTCAGGCCGGGTTTCGGACCAGTCGCGAGCGCGGGCAAGCAAGGTCTTGCCCGTCGCCTGTGGCAAACGCTGCGCCCGCTCGGCTCTGGTCAGTCGACCGGCGTCGGCCAGCCACCGGCGGATTTGTGCCAGATCCTTGTGAGCGACATCACGGTCCAGATCGTCATCGAAGAGTGTTACGCGGTCCGTGGTGGTATCGTGCAGACCGGCGATGAAGAGGGTGTCAGCCGGAATTTGGATGCCTTTCTCCGAAAGCGCTTCGCGCACGGCCCGGTCGTTGATCAGATCCGCAAGCAGCCGCGCATTGACATCGCCCGCATGGCCGCCACAGGCGCCGCAGTGAAGGGCGCTGGCATAGGGGTTGTTGACGACATTGGCGCCGTGGCCGCAGATCAGCACGAAGCGGGCGAACCCCTCCGTGAGCGACATGGCTCTCAGCACTTTTTCGGCGATGGCAGTTCTCGTTTCCAGATCGAGGCCTGGGGCGAAACGCGGCTTCATCTTGTCTGGCGCGTTGCTCTTGGTCAAGCGCAAGCCGTCCCGCAGCAGCTTGCCAGCATAGACCGGCCCCATCGCCTCGACGAAGGCAAATGAGGAGACAGCGGCGAGCTTGAACCGGCCCCAGGCGCGGATGGCGCGTGCTCCAAACCGAGCCTTCTGGTCAGCCTTCTTGTTGTCATCGACGGCGCTGCAACTGAAGACCGACGGCTTCAGCAGGACAGGCAGCCGGTGTTCGGCCACATCGGAGGCAAAGCCGTGATGGCTTGTGCCAAGGCCGAAGAAGCCGGCAAAGCCCAGAGTGCGAACGGACGAGTCCATGCTTTCAAGTGCCCGCCGGAAGACTTCGGACCGGACATCGATGCAGAAGGCTGCCTGTAGCATGGGCCGCTGGTCTGTCTCCGTGACGGGCGTATGGGCGGCGAGCGCGGATGCGAGCTTCCTCTGTGCCGCGTGTTCGGCGGCAAATCGCAGGATGCTGTCGATCTGGATGTCGCGATTGGCGATAACGGGCTCGACATGGGCGTTGCGGACCTTGCGCCATTCCGCCTCGATATCTGCCTTGTGCCGCAGGTAAAGCGCTTCCTCGAAGATCAGCCGGATTGCGAGAAGCTCAAGCGCTGTTGTGTCTTCCCCGCCCTCTACTTCAGCCTTGAACTGGATGTGGCGGGCATATTGCGCCCAGCCGCCCAGCGTCAGCAGGAGCTGGTGGAAATAGGTTCCCGGCTCTGCGCCAAGCCCAAGCGAAACGCAAGCCCGCTCAATCGCGGCTTGCGGTGTTTCGGGAGTGTCAGACACATGGATGCCAAAGCCCCTGAGACCAAGGATTTCCGGGGTGAGGTCGTGGGTGGCGAAGGCACGCCAGGCGGTATAGAGGCCGTTGCGTCTCGATGCAGCCCACAGTGCCTGGCCCTGATCGAAGAAGCCGGCCGCAAAGGTGCCGATCCGATCTGAGATGAGGCCCGGCCAATCCTTGCCTGTCGCCTGCGACGCGATATCCGCGACCGTTGGCAAAGCCCTGACCTCTGATGCTTCGTCCGACAGGGATTCCTTGAGCGCGACGAGATCGATGCTGGCATCCAAACCGTTCGATTGGAGGGCTGCGAGGATGTCCTCGTCGGTGATTTCGCCCTCGGCGATCTTTTCGGCAAAGTGCTTGCGGGGTAGAGCAAGCCGCACTCCGCCGATGCGGGCGAGGAGAGCCGCGGTCTTGTCGAAGGTCTCATGCACCTGGCCGAGAAATGGGTTGACGGCGACGGTTGCCGTCAAGGGCCAGGCTGGCGGTATAGCCCGCACCGCTTGATCTGCGGCTTTCGCCAAAGCCTCACCGTGAAGCGTATCGACTGGGGTCGTGTTGGTCATGAGGCTTACTCCTTCACGGAAGCAGAGGTTGCGGTGGCAGAGGCGGGAAGTTTCCAGCCGCCGAGCTGGCGATCGAAGAGGGCGTTGACGTAAAGTCCGTTGACGAGGTGGACGCGAAGACCCGCCGCTGCCGGATGATAGGCCCAGAGGGGGAAGAGCGATTGGGCGATTGCCACAAGACCGAAGGTGACGACGGCGAGCAGCATCAGCGTCCATTCCAGCGGGCCGGGCTGTGGTGGAGGCGGAAGCGTGCCGTGCATCAGCGCGTCAGCAATTTTCTGCAGGGCGAAATAGGCTGTTGCGGCCAGGACGGCGTAGAGCGAGGTGCGCCAGGTGAGCGCCCACGGAGCGGCATCTGCCAGACCCTGGGCGATCAGATAGGCGACGCCGAAGATCAGGATTGCACCGAGTGCCAGCGCCTGCGGTGATTTGTCGGCAAAGCCGAAGAGGAGACCAATCACCGCGTAGATGGCGAGAGCCAACAGGAAGGCGCGCGTGACCGCCTTTGCATTGGGAATGGTGATCGGGCCGGGACGCCGGATCGAGGCGACGGTTTCGATTGCCGAGCCGGACGACAGAAACGCATGGGCCTTGTAGAGGGAGTGCGCGACGATGTGCAGCAGTGCGATTGGGAAGAGCGCCAGGCCGCATTGCAGGATCATGAAGCCCATCTGCGCTACCGTCGACCAGGCGAGCGACGTCTTTACCGAGGATTGGGTCAGCATCACCACGCTGCCGAAGATCGCGGTAAAGCCACCGACCGTGACCAGAACCGCAAGCACGATGGGTGCCTGGAGCATGACATCGGCGAAGCGGATGAGGAGGAAGCCGCCAGCGTTCACGACGCCCGCGTGGAGGAGCGCGGAAACGGGCGTGGGCGTCTCCATGACCTCCGTCAGCCAACCATGAGTGGGAAACTGTGCGGACTTCAGCAGGGCAGCGACTGCAAGGAGTGCAGCGGCAGCAACTGTCAGCGGCAGGCCTTGTCCCTGCTGTGCGGCAAGAAGGATGGTGGCGATGTCACCCGTCTTGAAGGCGATGGCAAGCAGGATAACGGCGCCGATCAGTGCCATATCGCCAAGCCGCGAGACAAAGAACTTCTTGCGGGCCGCGCGCCTGGCAGCAACCCGCTCAGGATAGAAGACCAGCAATTTGTGAAGCAGAAGACTTGCCGCGCACCAGCCGATGACGAGTTGCAGCAATGTGCCGGATTGAACGAGCAGCAGAACCGCTGCAAGCGTCGCCGTCATCCAGCCGGTGAAGGGTCCTTGCCGCGCTTCGCCGTCGAGAAAGGTCCCGGCATAACGCAGCACGACCCAGCCGATGAAGGAGACGAGCAGAAGCATCACCAAGCTGACGAGGTCGAGCCTCGAGGCGAGCGCAATATAGCCGTAGCCGAACGCCGGGCTGGTGCCAGGTCCGTGGAGAGCGAGGACAAGGCCTGAGAGGAGCGCGATGAGAATGGACGCAAGGGCGGCGAGTTCGGCGACGCGGATCGCCGCACGGGGCCGAAGACCCGGTGCCTTAAAGGCGTTGTATGAAGCATAGGCGAGAAGGAGGGGCGCGAGGAGCGGTAGAGCATAGATCACGGGAGTTCTCCGGTCTGTGGCTGCTGCGGGAGAATGAGCAGCGGCGTGTGACAGACGAAGTAGCAGGAACTGGAGCCGCATAAAAATTCATTGTTTCGCGCAAAACGTTCTATAAAATAGAACGATGTCCGATCTCAATTATCATCATCTTCGCTATTTTCGCGCGGTCGCTCACGACGGCAATCTGACGCGTGCGGCCGAACGGCTGAACCTGTCGCAGTCGGCATTGTCCATTCAGATCAAGCAGTTGGAGGAGCGACTCGGTCATGCGCTCTTCGAGCGGCGAGGGCGGCAGCTTTACCTGACGGAGGCGGGGCGCATTGCGCTTGACCGCGCCGATACAATCTTTGCTGCCGGTGAAGAACTGATCGAGACGCTGAAGGAAACGGGGCGAAGCCGCCGCGCCATCCGTATCGGCGCAATGGCGACGCTGTCACGCAACTTCCAGATCGAGTTTCTGCGGCCGATCCTGGGGCGTTCGGATGTCGATATGATTCTCCGTTCGGGCAGCACAAGCGAGCTGTTGGGCGCGCTGGAAACGCTGAACCTCGATATCGTTCTTCTCAACCAGCCGCCGATGGCGGATTCCGTGACACCCTTCATCGCCCAACATATTTATCAGCAACGGGTCAGCCTCGTCGGCAGGCCATCCTTCGGCAAGCCGGGTGCGACGCTCGCCGATCTTTTGTCCGAACATCCGGTGATCCTGCCGACACTCGAAAGCGGCGTGCGTGCTCAGTTCGAGGCCTTGACAGCGCGGCTTGGCCTCAGCCCCCAGATTGCGGCGGAAGTCGATGACATGGCGATGATGCGTCTTCTGGCACGCGAGGGAGCAGGGCTTGCGGTCCTGCCACCGATCGTCGTCAAAGGAGAACTGGAGGCAGGAACGCTGGTGGAGTTCGACGCGCTGCCGGGCATGGTCGAATCCTTCTACGCCGTGACGATCAAGCGCCGTTTCCCCAACCCGCTGTTGAAGCCGCTTCTGCAGGGTGAAGCTTAAGCGATCAGCAAAGCGGTGACGAACATGCCAAGAGCGAAGATCGTGTGGGCAACGAGGTTGAGCGCGCGCACCTTGTTGGGGTTCGGTGTCTTGGAGGCAGCCCAGCCGATGCCGATGCCGGGTTGCAGCAGGAACCAGCCTGCGCCGACCGTGACGATGCCGACGATGAAGGGCAAGAGGAATGTGGGGGCTGCGAACCAGCCGGTGGGCACGATGAGCGCAAGGAGAATGCCGTAGAGGATACCCACGGCATAATGGGCGATCCAGCCGATCGCGACTTCGTTGGCGTGCGGCTCAGCCGTCGCAATGCTGTCGTGGAAGACCTTGCCTTTGGGCAGATGCCAGAACCAGCGGCCCACGGGCCCCCAATTGGCGGCCGGTTGGCTGAAGGCGCGGTGCAGGATAATCGCCCAGACATCCATGAAAATTGTGCCGCCGATCCCCATCGCCGTGCCGCGCCAGAGAATTTCCCACATCCGTGTTGCCTCCCGAATCGTGATTTAGAAATCATGTCTCGCGCCTGAGGGGGTGGCAAGGGCAGGGAGGCTCTCCCGTGTCCGACGCGACAGAAAAGGCCCGAAAACCGCTCTCGGTTTTCGGGCCTTATCGTTGCGGTTCATTCTGTTGATTACGCGGCTTGGCCGTAGCTTCTGGATCGGCTTTCGTTCTGCGATAGCTTGAACTGGGCGAGCAGCGTCTTCAGTGCCGCGGCTTCCGTGGCGAGGCCATGGCTGGCGGCTGTCTGCTCTTCCACCATTGCAGCGTTCTGTTGCGTGCCTTGGTCGATCGTGTTGATCGCGGTGTTGATCTCCTGCAGACCGGTGGACTGTTCGCGGGTGGCGCGCACGATGGCGTCGATGTGCTTGTTGATCTCCTGCACTTCCGCAACGATGGTGTCCAGCGCCTTGCCGGCATTGCCGACCAGCGTCACGCCGGAGGCAACCTGCGTGGTGGAGGTGCTGATCAGGGTCTTGATTTCCTTCGCGGCATTGGCAGAGCGCTGAGCGAGTTCGCGCACTTCCTGGGCAACGACCGCGAAGCCCTTGCCCGCTTCGCCCGCGCGGGCCGCTTCCACGCCTGCATTGAGCGCAAGCAGGTTGGTCTGGAAGGCAATCTCGTCGATGACGCCGATGATCTTGGAGATTTCGGTGGACGAGTGCTCGATGCCCTCCATGGCCTTCACCGCATCGCCAACGACGACACCGGATTGTTCTGCGTTCTGACGTGCGCGCTCCACCAGACGACCGACCTCTTCGGCGCGCTTGGCCGAATCCTTGACGGTGGTGGTGATCTCTTCCAGCGCTGCTGCGGTCTCTTCGACGGACGCCGCCTGCTGCTCGGTGCGCTTGGAGAGATCATCCGCCGAATGACGGATTTCGCTTGCGCCCGCGTCGATGGCGTTCGCGTTGTGGCCGACATTGACGAGAGCTGCATTGAGCTTGGCGATGGAGTCGTTGAAGTCGGAGCGCAGGCGATCGACGCGCGCAACGAAAGGCGTGTTGATACGGTAATTGAGATTGCCATTGGAAAGATGGGTCAGGCCTTCGGCCAGCGCATCGACGGCAAACTGGATATCGGCACTGTCCTTCGAGGATTGCCGCTCGCGTTCGGCGCGCTCCTGTTCCGTCATGGTGCGGTTGCGTTCGGCATCGCCCTCCAGACGCTGGCGCTCCAGCGCGTTGGTGCGGAAGACGGCAACGGCGCTGGCCATAGAGCCGATCTGGTCGGTGCGCTCCTGGCCGGGAATGGCGATATTGAGATTGCCGGCGGCAAGCTGCTCCATAGCGGAAGTCATGCGCGTTACCGGTGCGATGACCACGCGGCTAAGAAGCAGAATCAGGCAGCCGATCATGCAGGCAACGGCAAGGACCGTCGCGATGATCGCCGCCACGCGAAAGTCGGAGACAGACGCGAAGGCGGCTTTGCTGTCGACCACAAAGCCGAGGTGCCAATTGACGGACGGCAAGCCCTCCACCGGAATGAAGCTGATGATCTTATCGGCGCCGTTCAACTGCGTCTGGCTAAGCGCGGTGCTGATCTTCGGCGTGTCCACGGGGAAGAGATCTGCGAGCTTCTTGGAGATCACGCCCGCATCCGGGTGGATGAGGATTGTTCCGTCATTATTGACGAGGAAGGCGTAGCCATCCGGGCCGGCGTCGATCTTCTTGATGATGTCGACAAGGCTTGTCAGCGTGAAATCGCTTGCGGCAACACCTGCCAGCTTGCCGCTGCGCTTCACCGGGATGGCGGCACTGACCACAAGTTCGCTGGTGGAGGAATCGATATAGGGTTCGGTCAGGATCGGCGCGTTGACCGCAACGGCCGCCTGGTACCATGGGCGTTTGCGCGGGTCATAGCCCTCCGGCATTTTTTCGCTGGGCCACATGGTGAAGACACCGGCCTCATCGCCGAAATAGGTGGACTTGAATTCGCGAGCCAGAACGTCGTTCTCGAGTGCCTTCTGGAGCGTTACCTGATCGGCGCCCTTGCTCAGCGCAGAGGCAACCATCTCGGTCATGATGACGCGCCCGTTCAGCCAGTTGGCAATGCTGGTTGCTGCTTCTTCACCAGTGGAATTGACCTTTTCGGAAACAAAGCTGTTGGCAGCACTGCGCTGGAGGCTGTCGATGTAAATGGAGAAACCGGCGAAGGCAGCGACGACAAGACAGGAAGCGGAAATAACGATCCGCGTCATCAAGTTCGATTTCGTGGACAAAATAATGGTCCTCGGATGGTCCGGCCTGAGACCGGATTGACTGGAAACATGCCATTGGCAATTGCGGCGCGCATCATGCACCCGAGAATTGATTTTCATCAGCTAAGAAACGTTTGAGTGAGAACTGTAAATATAAGCTTAAGCTGATGTTTTCCATAGCACTTCGCGGATCGATCGACTTGATCTTCCGTTACGGCAGTGGACAGCTTGATTTTCAGGCATTGCGCCTTTTTGTTGCGCAGTTCTGCCAAGTCTTTTATGCAAGAGATCTACCGCTTCCAGCATCCTCTGGAAGCGGTTTCAGTTTGAGGTGGGATCATGTCTTCGTCGGAAGCTGTCGGGAACGTGTCGCAGGGCGGCAGTTCATGGGCCGCGCATTTGCGCGCTACGCTTGCATTGGGTATTCCGCTCATCGGAGCGCAACTGGCGCAGCTTGGCATTCATACCACCGACATGATCATCGTCGGCCAGCTCGGCGCAGAAAAGCTTGCCGCCATGGTGCTGGCCGGTCAGTTCTTTTTCGTCGTCTTCATCTTCGGCTCCGGCTTTTCTGTCGCCGTCGTTCCCATGGTTGCCAATGCCTACGGGCAGGGGGATGCGACATCTGCGCGGCGCGCGCTCCGCATGGGCATGTGGGTGGCGATAGCTTACTGGCTGCTGGCACTCGGTATTTTCCACAATGCGGAGCGTATCCTGGTGGCGCTTGGGCAAAATCCAAACGTGGCGAAGCTGACCGGCGATTACCTCGCCATTTCGAAGTTTGGCATGCTTCCGGGCCTGCTGTTCTATGTGATGCGCGGTCTGGTCAGTGCTATCGGGCGTGCGAGCATTGTTCTCTATGCCACGATCGCCATGCTGCTGCTCAACGGCGTCCTAGCCTATGGCCTTGTTCTTGGCCATTTCGGCCTGCCCGCTATGGGCATGAATGGTGCTGCCGTGGTGGCCGTCATCGTCAATCTTTTCAGTCTCGTGTTCATTGTCCTCTATATTCAGACGCAGGAAGAGACACGCCAATACGAGCTCTTCGTGCGCTTCTGGAAGCCGGATTGGAAGGCGCTTGGCGAGGTGTTGCGTCTTGGTCTCCCCATCAGCATTACCATTTTGGCGGAAGTCACGCTGTTTTCGGCCGCTTCCATTCTGATCGGCCAGATCGGCACGATCGAACTTGCGGCCCACGGCATTGCGCTGCAATTGGCCTCGCTTGCCTTCATGATCCCGCTTGGACTGTCGCAAGCCGCCACAGTCCGCATTGGCGTTGCTCATGGCAGAGGCGATTATCCCAATCTGATCCGGGCTGCGATCACCGTCTATGCAGTCGCCTGCGTGATTGCGATTTGCGGCGGGATACTCTTCGCGCTGGTGCCTGAAAGGCTCGGCAGCCTGTTCCTCGATGGGCGCCTTCCCGAGGCGCCGCAGGTGCTGGCTTATGCGTCGACGCTTATCGTCATGGCCGGTCTGTTCCAGCTGGTGGACGGTATCCAGGCCGTGGCGGCAGGCTTGCTGCGCGGGTTGAAGGATGCACGTGTGCCAGCTCTTCTCGCTCTGATTTCCTATTGGCCCATCGGCCTTGGACTCGCCTGGACCATGGCCTTTCCGCTCGGCTTCGGGGGCGTCGGCGTCTGGTCTGGATTTGTCGTGGGGCTGAGTGCTGCGGCGATCATGCTGACGACACGCTTCTATCTGTTGGTGAAGCGCGAGATGAAGACGGCAGGTAAAGCGTGAAACGAAAACGGCCCGCTTTGAGGTGGGCCGAGTATCATCTGGAATAAAGACGAGTCTTATCAGCGCTCTGCGAGGGCCGGTTCGCCCTTCTTCTCACGCAGCAGGTTGACGAAGCGGCGGAAGAGGTAGTGGCTGTCCTGCGGGCCCGGCGATGCTTCCGGGTGGTGCTGTACCGAGAAGACCGGCTTGCCGGTGATGCGCAGGCCGCAATTGGTGCCGTCGAAGAGCGACGTGTGAGTCTCTTCAACGCCTTCCGGCAGAGACTTCGCATCCACCGCAAAGCCGTGGTTCATAGAGACGATTTCCACTTTGCCGGTGGTGAAATCCTTGACCGGGTGGTTTGCGCCATGGTGGCCCTGGTGCATCTTCTCGGTCTTGGCGCCAACGGCAAGGCCGAGCATCTGGTGGCCGAGGCAGATGCCGAAGATCGGCAGCTCGGTCTGGATGAGGTTCTGGATGACGGGGACCGCATAGACGCCGGTCGCCGCAGGGTCTCCCGGACCGTTGGAGAGGAAGACGCCATCCGGCTTCAGCGCCATGATATCTTCGGCAGAGGTCTGTGCCGGAACGACCGTAACCTTGCAATCCAGACCGGCGAAAAGACGCAGGATGTTGCGCTTCACGCCGAAGTCGACGCAAACGACATGGTACTTGGCGTCTTTTTCTCCGAGCGTGCCGTAGCCCTGGCCCCACTCCCATGGCGTTTCGTTCCAGACGGAGGACTGACCGGAGGTGGCTTCGATGGCGAGATCGAGGCCGACGAGACCGCTCCAGGCCTTGGCTTCTGCCTTCAGCGCTTCGATATCGAAAACGCCATTCGGGTCGTGGGCGATGACTGCGTTCGGCGCGCCGTTTTCGCGGATCCAGGCGGTCAGCGCGCGGGTGTCGATGCCGCAGAGACCGATGATGCCGCGGCTCTTCAGCCAGGCGTCGAGATGCTTGGCAGCGCGGTAGTTGGACGGATCGGTGATATCGGCCTTGAAGATGACGCCGACCGCGCCGTGGCGTGCTGCCGGCGTCAGGTCTTCGATGTCTTCGTCATTGGTGCCGATATTGCCGATATGCGGGAAAGTGAAGGTGACGATCTGGCCGAGATAGGACGGGTCGGTCAGGATTTCCTCGTAGCCCGTCAGCGCGGTGTTGAAGCAGACTTCCGCCTGAACCTTGCCTGTTGCGCCGATGCCGGTTCCCTCGATCACGGTGCCATCTGCAAGAACGAGCATGGCGGTCGGTTTGCGTGTTGTCCAGGGAGCTGTCTCGGTCATCTCGTTTTCCGTTTCTGCCGGTCCGGCCCGCCTCTTGAAAGGCAGGACGAAAGCGGTCATGTTTTCTCGCGGAGTAAGGACGCGCGAAAGCCTTCGCGTCGTAACCTTCGTTAAATTCTCGTGCAGGTGCCGGAAAATAACGGAAGCGGTCCGTGCGGTCAACCGCGGGGCCGGTGAATCCGCAGGAATTAAAAGCAAGCCTCTTCAAGAACTTGAGCAAAGGGTTTGCCGATTGGCGCCTGCTCGTTTATGTCACCCGCACAATTGTTAAGGAAAGTCTTGCGCTGGAAATATCTTCACGCCCGGCTTTCCAAGGAGAAACAGAGATGATCCGCGATACATTCGCAAGCGCCCTGAAAGAAGCCATGAAGGCCAAGGATGCCCTTCGCCTGTCGACGATCCGTCTGGTGCAGACGGCGATCAAGGATCGCGATATTGCCAATCGCGGTGTCGGCAAGGAGCCTGTTTCGGACGAGGAAATCCTGCAGATTCTCGCCAAGATGATCAAGCAGCGCGAAGAGTCTTCCGCCATCTACGAGAAGGCCGGGCGCGATGAACTCGCCAAGCAGGAGCGGGACGAAATCGCCATCATCAAGTCTTTCATGCCGGAAGAGATTCCAGAGGAGGACGTTCGCGGCATTATCGAAGGCGTGATTGCCGAGACGGAGGCATCGGGCCTGCGTGACATGGGCAAGGTTATGGCTGTGCTGAAGGAGCGCTATCCGGGTCGTATCGATTTCGGCAAGGCGTCCGCTCAGATCAAGGATTTGCTGAAGTAAATCCGGCACGCTCCACTGCGACCGTTGACTGACGATAAACGTAAGAAAGGCAGGGCATATGTGGGTGCCCTGCCTTTCTTTTACCGGAAGGTACGCCTGCGGACTGGCGATCTCTTATCGGGCGAGCGGTGGGGGGATTTCGCCCGGGCCTTCCGGCGTTACTCATCACTCTCGACCTCATGTCGATGATGAGAGATTGCCACGCGTCTTGCCCTTCTTCAAATTACAAATAGGTAATTTGGAGCGCGGGGTTTCTGCCGCAATTTCGCCTGAAGTTTCGATAGGCGAGGTGATTTGCGTCTGTGCGGTAGACTGTGAATAACAGGCATGATGGCGCGGCAGGCTTGGTATTTTGCAGCCGACAGGCTTATATAGAAGATCGGCGGATGGCCGGCAGAGATTTCAGGTACAATGCGCTTTTCAAACTCCTTCCTCGACGAGATACGCGACCGGGTGAACATCTCCGATGTCATCGGCAAACGCGTGACCTGGGACAGGAAGAAGAGCAACGCCTCGAAGGGCGACTATTGGGCTTGCTGCCCATTCCATGGCGAAAAGAGTCCGAGCTTTCACTGCGAGGATCGCAAGGGTCGTTACCATTGCTTCGGCTGTGGTGTGTCCGGCGATCATTTCCGTTTCCTGACGGACCTCGACGGTATGGCCTTTCCAGAGGCTGTGCAGCAGATTGCCGATATGGCAGGCGTTGCCATGCCGCAGCCGGATGTGCAGGCCGAGCGGCGCGAACGCGAGCGGGCCTCGCTTCAGGACGTCATGGAAATGGCGACCCTGTTCTTCCAGGATCAGTTGCAGACGGCGGCAGGAGCGAGAGCGCGCGCCTATCTGCGCGATCGTGGCTTGACCGGACGCACCATCGAGACCTTCCGCCTTGGCTATGCGCCGGACAGCCGCAATGCGTTGAAAGAGCATCTTGCCGCCAAGGGCATCAGCAAGGAGCAGATGGAGGCTTGCGGCCTTGTGGTGCATGAGAATGTGCCGGTTTCCTATGACCGTTTTCGCGACCGCATCATGTTTCCCATCCTGTCCTCGCGCGAAAAGGTTATCGCCTTTGGCGGGCGCGCCATGGCGGCGGATGCGCTGGCGAAATATCTGAACTCGAACGAAACCGAGCTCTTTCACAAGGGCAACGTCCTTTACAATTTCGCCCGTGCACGCCGGGCCACACAATCTGCTGGAACGGTCATTGCCGTCGAAGGCTATATGGATGTGATCGCGCTCTATCAGGCGGGCGTCGAAAATGCCGTCGCGCCGCTCGGTACGGCGCTGACCGAGAACCAGCTTGAGCTTCTCTGGAAGATGTCGTCACAGCCCGTGCTCTGCTTCGATGGCGACGGCGCGGGTATTCGTGCAGCCAACCGTGCGGCGGATCTGGCGCTGCCGCATATCAAGCCGGGGCGCTCTGTCAGCTTCGCTTTGCTTCCCGACGGTAAGGACCCGGACGATCTGGTGCGCCACGAGGGCAGGGCGCCTTTCGACCGTGTACTCTCCGAGGCAAAGCCGCTGGCCGCGATGATCTGGAGCCGTGAGACCGCATCGACCGCTTTCGATACGCCGGAAAAGCGTGCAGAGCTGGAAAACCGTCTGCGCCAGATCGTTTCGGTCATTGGCGACGAAAGCGTGCGCCGCTTCTACCAGCAGGATATGCGCGACAGGCTGAATGCGTTCTTTCAGCCGCAATTTCAGCGCGGCGGCAGCAATATGCCGAACCGCAATTTCGGTCGTGGTGCCTCGGCCAATGGCAGGAATGGGCAGCGCGGGCAGGCTGGAGCGTCTTCCAGCGCTGGCGGTGGGATTTCCGATCGGCTCAGCCAGTCCGGTCTGGTGAAGGGGTATCTGACGACGCCAGCGCTTCGCGAAAGTGTGTTGGCGCTGACCATCGTCAACCATCCGCAGTTGCTGTTGGAGGAATATGACGAGATTGCCGCGATCGACTACGAAAACCGTGATCTTCAGCGTCTCTGGTCGCAGGTGCTGACCTATGCCGCGGAGAACGCGGCGGAGCTTTCGCGTGCCAGCCTGATGGAGCGGTTGGAAGCGCACGGCTTCGACGCGCTTGTGAAGGCGATGAACCAGCAGGTGCGCAATGCGCGGCTCTGGACTGCGACCGAGCAGGCAGCCCCTGAGGATGCGCGTGAGGGCTATGTGCAGGCGCTGTCGCTTCACAAGCGTACCAAGGCGTTGAGATGGCAGAAGATCGATCTGGAGCGGGAGATTGCCGAGGCGACGGAGGCAGGCGATGGCGAGCGTGTCGGTCTTCTGATGCGCGCCCTTTCCGAAGTGCAGCTTGAGATTGGACGTATGGAAAATCAGGAAGCGATCATTGATGGTTTCGGTGTGATGTCGGGCAGGGTGAAGGGGCCTGCTTACGGGCATGGATGAAGCCGGTCTTGATCGGTGACATAGGCTTGCCGCGCGTGAAGCTCTTGCTTTGCCGTTTCTCGTTGCAGCAAAATTGCGTGACGTTTTCGTGCGGCGCGCATGTGCTGTTTCGACGCGCTCAGGCTTGCCTTTTGTAATTATTGCCCTAAATAGGGGATAAGTTGGTGAAGGCCCGCAAAATGTTGCCGCTATGACGGCTTTTTCGGTTTTTAACCCTAGGTCTGGCCGGAAAGGCTTGACGTAACGGGAAATAGCGGGAATCACCATTTCAGGAAAAGTAAGGTGGAATGGACCTTGGCGGATCGAAACTGCATGAGCACGTATTTCCGGATGCACTGTCTTAAGGTTCCACCGGTAGGTGCCGCGTTTAATCGGCAATTAAAGATCATTCCGTTAGGTGTTTGACGTGATTCGGGGCCGTCGCCGGAAACCTTTGTAAGGTGGACGGCGTTGGCCCGAGGCGGATGTGAGCGTCAGGGAAAGCGACGAGATAGATGGCAACCAAAGTCAAAGAAAACGAAGAAGCTGAAAACGAACGCGATGGCGCGACGGATGGGCCGCTTCTCGATCTTTCGGATGACGCGGTCAAGAAAATGATCAAGGCCGCGAAGAAACGCGGCTACGTCACCATGGACGAACTCAACGAAGTTCTGCCGTCCGATCAGGTCGACCCCGATCGCATTGAAGACATAATGGCGATGCTCAGTGAAATGGGCATCAATGTCGTTGAGGACGAGGACGCTGAGGAAGCCTCCCCTGAGGCCGATAGCGACGATTCCGACGGTGAAGAGGCCGAGGGTGGCGAACTTGCGCCTTCCAGCGGCACAGCACTTGCGACCGCCAAAAAGAAAGAGCCGACAGACCGCACCGACGACCCGGTGCGCATGTATCTGCGCGAAATGGGCTCGGTAGAGCTTCTGTCGCGCGAAGGCGAAATTGCGATCGCCAAGCGCATCGAGGCTGGCCGCGAGACAATGATCTCCGGCCTGTGCGAAAGCCCGTTGACGTTCCAGGCGCTGATCATCTGGCGCGACGAACTCAATGAAGGCACGACGCTGCTGCGCGAGATCATCGATCTTGAAACGACCTATTCCGGTCCTGAGGCCAAGGCCGCGCCGCAGTTCCAGAGCCCGGAAAAGATCGAGGCTGACCGCAAGGCTGCCGAAGAAAAGGAAAAGACCCGCCGCGCCCGCAATCCGGGCGGCGATGACGACGTGACCAATGTCGGCGGCGAAGGCTTGCCGCCGGAAGAGGAAGAAGAGGACGACGACGAGTCGAACCTCTCTCTCGCGGCCATGGAAGCGGAACTGCGTCCGCAGGTCATGGAAACGCTGGACACGATTGCCGATACCTACAAGAAGCTGCGCAAGCTTCAGGATCAGCAGGTCGAGGCGCGTCTTGCCTGCACGGGCACGCTGTCCACTGGTCAGGAGCGTCGCTACAAGGAACTGAAGGATCAGTTGATCACGGCGGTGAAGTCGCTGTCGCTGAACCAGAACCGTATCGACAGCCTTGTCGAGCAGCTCTACGACATTTCCAAGCGTCTGATGCAGAACGAAGGTCGTTTGTTGCGTCTTGCCGAGTCCTACGGCGTGAAGCGCGATAGCTTCCTCGAGCAGTATCACGGTGCGGAACTCGATCCGAACTGGATGAAGTCGATCGCCAATCTTGCAGCCAAGGGCTGGAAGGAATTTGCGCGCGAAGAGAACAACACGATCCGCGATATCCGCCAGGAAATTCAGAACCTGGCGCAGGAAACCGGTATTTCGATCGCTGAATTCCGCCGCATCGTTTCTATGGTGCAGAAGGGTGAGCGCGAAGCACGTATCGCCAAGAAGGAAATGGTGGAAGCCAACCTTCGTCTGGTGATCTCGATTGCCAAGAAGTACACCAACCGCGGTCTGCAGTTCCTCGATCTCATTCAGGAAGGCAATATCGGCCTGATGAAGGCGGTCGACAAGTTCGAGTACCGTCGCGGCTACAAGTTCTCGACCTATGCGACGTGGTGGATTCGTCAGGCGATCACCCGCTCGATCGCAGACCAGGCGCGCACGATCCGTATTCCGGTGCACATGATTGAAACGATCAACAAGATCGTTCGCACATCGCGCCAGATGCTGCATGAAATCGGTCGCGAACCGACCCCTGAAGAGCTGGCTGAAAAGCTTGCGATGCCGCTTGAAAAGGTCCGCAAGGTTCTGAAGATTGCCAAGGAGCCGATCTCGCTCGAAACGCCGGTGGGTGACGAAGAAGATTCGCATCTCGGGGACTTCATCGAGGACAAGAACGCGCTTCTGCCGATCGACGCTGCCATCCAGGCAAACCTCCGCGAAACGACGACCCGCGTTCTGGCATCGCTGACGCCACGTGAAGAGCGCGTCCTGCGCATGCGCTTCGGCATCGGCATGAACACCGACCACACGCTGGAAGAAGTCGGCCAGCAGTTCTCCGTCACACGCGAACGTATCCGCCAGATCGAGGCGAAGGCGCTGCGCAAGCTGAAGCACCCGAGCCGTTCGCGCAAGCTGCGCTCGTTCCTCGACAGCTGATCGGCAGTCGCACAAGATTTAAAACCCGGTCAGACGATGGCCGGGTTTTTTGCTTTCAACGGGGCCGATCCTCATTCGGCTGAGATATCAACGCCTATGGAAAAGCCACCGACAAAGATTGTGCGGCAGGGAATCTCGACCATCCCGATATCCTTGCTGCTGCACGTCTTGGTTATCGGCAGTTTCTATTTTCAGTTGCCTGGACAATTGTCCAAGCCTCCCGAACCTGAAAGCGTGAGCGTGGAACTGGTCGACCCTCCGAAGGCAGAGCCGCTGCCGGAGAAGAAGGCAGAAGAAGCAAAGAAACCGGAACCACCTCCACCGCCGCCGCCAAAGAGCGAGCAAGCTTCGAGCCTTCCAAGTGTTGCCATTCGCCCGGACAAGACGCAGCTCGATGAGCCCGGGAAACAGACGGACGAGGGTGGGCAGGAGCAACCAAAGCCGGGTGAGGGAGCCGTTCCTGACGCTCAAAAAAGCGTAACGGTTGCCAAGCCGGAGGCACAGGCAGCTCCGCAAGCGCCTTCACCCCCGACGCCAGTGCCCTCCCAGTCATCGGCACCGCTCGCCAACGCCGCTACCGGCGAGATCGCTGCCTCCGAGACCCCGCCGCTCCAGGATCAGGTGGCCACTGTGGTGCCTGCACCGAAGCCGGACCCAAAAGAGGTCAAGCCTGCACAAGTGGATTCCCCAGCTTCTGGTGAGGGAAATCCGCAATTGAAGCCGGCAAAGAAATTACTCGCGAGCGGTAAACGCCCGAAACCCATGCTGCGACAGATCATGGGCAAGTTGTCGCCCGAACAGCGCGTGGCGCAACTATGCATTGCTGAGACAATGGCACAGATTAAAGAGAGCAGGGGCGCCTTTATTGGGTTGCAGCCCCACACGGCCAAGAACTATCCGATCTCTGGCAATCTCATGAACGCCAAAGGTGCGTTCAACATGGGCAATAACAAATGGTTCGCGGTCGATTACCGATGCGAAGTGGACATCGACAAGTACATCGTGACGGATTTCCGGTTTCACATCGGCGACCAGCTTGCACCGGAAGACGTCAAGCGCCTCAAGCTTCCGGAAGGTTGATAACCTCCATGGAAGCGGTTGGGAGACCGGAAGTGTCTTTCAGACTGCACGCTGCCCAGACGCGAACGCGATTTCGGTGCGCCCTGAAGAGCGCACGCTGCGTTACGCCTCGACCTTCTTGCCCACCAGCTTGCCGATAGACGACAGCAAAGAATCCTCGTCATATGGCTTGCGGATGATCGGCACATGCGAAAGTTCGCCCGGCACCATGATGCCGTCGGCATAACCGGTGGCAAACATGAAGGGGATTTCACGTCTCAGCAATTCGTAGGCCACGGGGATCGACGTGTCGGTTCCAAGATTGATATCGAGGATCGCGACGTCCGGCTTTGCCGTTTTCAGCTTCTCCAGCGCCATGGCGGATGATGTCGCCGTTTCGATGTCGGTAATGCCATGCTGTTCCAGCATGTACTCCACATCCATGGCGATCAGCATCTGATCTTCAACGAGAAATACGTTCAACTTGTCCTCCGGGGAATAGGATGCGAAATCGGCTTTTCCGCCGATCTGCGTGTCGTTGGCCGTCTCCACGACGCTGACCGAGGCGTGGCGCGCGGGGATGAGAATTTGTGCCTCCAGACCATGGGGCAGATAATCGATGCGGCTCTTGCCGCCGAGGTCATAGGGAACGCTGCGGCTGATGAGGGCCGTTCCGAAGCCGGTTTTCGCCGGCGGCGTTATTCTGGTGCGGGCTTTTTCCTGCCAGTCGAGTACGACGTCACGCCGCTCGTTGAGGCGCCAAGCGACCGAAAGCTCCCCGCCGGCATGGGCAAGTGCGCCATATTTGGCGGCATTGGTCGCAAGCTCATGGAGCACGAGCGCCATGACCGAGAAGGCGCGCGAATCCAGTACAACGGCTGTTCCATCGAGCGAAATCACGGTCTCGGGCGACCGATGGGGCGAGAGTTCTGCCTCAAGAAGATCTTTCAACATGCCGCCGCCTTCGCCGCGGACCACCTGGTCATGCGCGAAGGAAAGCGCCTGGATGCGCCCCTTCAGTGCCGTCACATATTCCTGCAGCGTGCGGCCTTCCTGGGTGGGGTTGCCCACCAGGGATTTGATGATCGCCAGCACATTCTTGACGCGGTGGTTCAGCTCTTCGTTCAGCATGCGCTGGCGCACTTCCGCCTGCGCTCTCTCATCCGCCATCAACTCGCTATGGCGGAAGGCCACTTCCACCAGGGCAACGCGGGCCGCTTCGGCAATCTGGCGGTCTTCCTCCGTCCAGGGCTGGGCTTGCTTGTGAACGGTTTCCTTCCAGATCGCGAAACTCTTGCGCGGCGTCAGACGGTCGCCCAGCGGTCCGGTCTGATAGGATTTCTCCGGATTTCCGCCCCAGTTGAGCGTCTGTATCAGTTCCTTGCGGAAGAACAGGAGATAGTCGTTCTTCACCTGCGAGAGCGATACCGCCATCAGCCCCGCCGTCTGGTCGCTATACTCTTCCGCTTCTGGAAGGTGGTTCAACAGGGCATGCGTCGCCCACACCTTGCCCTCAGCAACGGAGTGCAGCAGCCTGCCAATCTGGGGAATGGCCGCATCGGGTGGCGTGCTGCCGACACCATACCAGTTGTCGTTCATCCAGAGACCAACGCCATCGCAAGGCATCAGCGTTTTGAAGTCGTTCAGGTTGTCGGCCAGAAGCTCTTCTATATTCGTCTGGTGAGTAGCAAGGCGCAGGAACCGGTCGAGTGCGGCATGCGCGTCCTGCGTCGTCATCAGCTTTTTCTGCTGTTTGAGCGCCTGAAGGTGCAGGGAGAAGAACTCGCCAAACATTTCCGCCGCAATGCGCACCGGCATGGGCAGGATTCGTGGAGAATAATGATGGCAGGCAATCAGTCCCCACAGCTTGCCCTCGACAATGATGGAGATCGACATGGATGCCGACACACCCATATTGCGAAGATATTCCAGGTGAATGGGCGAGACGCTGCGCAGATGGGCGTAAGAGAGATCGAGATGTTCTCCGGATGCATCGATGCGCGGGATGACTGGGACAGTTTCACCTTCGGTACTGGAAATGATGCGGAGCGTATTCTTGAGATAAAGAGTGCGCGCCTGCTGGGGAATGTCGCTTGCCGGAAAATACTGGCCGAGAAAGCTCTCGAGCGCCGGCTGTTTCGCTTCCGATATGACCTTGCCAGCGCCATCCTGCTCGAAGCGGTAGATCATGACACGGTCGTAGCCGAGCATCGCCTTGATCAGGCGGGATGTGCGGGAAATCAGACTGTCGACATTGTCGGCTTCACGAATGCGGTCGATCATCAACTGAGCGGTGTGAAGAGGCTGTGCCTCATCGGTCGCCGCTTCCAGCTCTATAATGGTAATGGATTTATAGCGGTGGATCGCAACATCATAGGCTTTGCCGTTGCCCATGCGGACATTGGGCAGGAGGGCAGCGCGGTTGCTGTTTGCCGTGACAGTCAAGGCATTGCGCAGATCATGGACGGCGGTGTGGCCGAAAATCTCTTCGATCTGGCGCCCGGTCAGGTCGCCTGAGATGCCCAGAAAGGTTTCGCAATTCTCGGAATAGCGAAGGATGGTGCGCATGGCGTTATCGCACGCGATCAAACAGCCATGCGGCTGAATGCTGCCTGGAATGTGGATCGGTTCTCTATCGCAGTTTGTGAGATCGACCTTCTGGTCTAAAGGCATCATGGGTCAGTGTTCCAAGCGCAGTGTTATGCTGGACTGCAGGTGGGCCGCTCTTTGAAGGGAAGAGTTTAGCCGGTGGAAATCCCTTGTTATCTCTCTCCTTTCAGGAGAGGGTGCAAAGGTCCCAGAGCCGTTGTCTTGCATTTCAAGAAGAGTGCATATTCCAAGTTCTTCTGCGCTTGCAAGGCAATTCATAGATCGTCTCGTTCGTGGGGAGTGCGCCCAGTACGCACAGACTTTGCCCATAGCAATCAACAACGTTTCGCTTTTACTTCGGTTCCAGCAGTAGGAAAGAATAATTATGCCGCAGAAAATGATCGAACTGACCACAAAGGGACAAGGTCTTTATGAATTCACAGATCAAGCGGCTGCATTCGTGAAAAACGCCGGGGTGGAGGAGGGCCTGTTGACGGTCTTCGTGCGGCATACGTCTTGCTCGTTGATCATACAGGAGAATGCCGACCCGGATGTGCAGCGCGATCTGAAGACGTTCTTCTCCCGCCTTGTGCCGCCCTCCAGCGATCCGGCGATGCGCTGGGTCGTTCATACCATGGAAGGACCGGATGATATGCCCGCGCATATCAAGGCAGCGCTGACTCAGGTTTCGATCGGCATTCCCGTGTCCGACGGGCGTATGGTGCTTGGCACGTGGCAGGGCATCTATCTCTTCGAGCATCGGGATCGACCGCACCGGCGCGACGTGATGCTGCATCTTTCTACGTAAGACGTGCGTCTTGCCTGAACGACGGGTGAATGACCGGTTCTGATAATGTTCAGCAGCACTTGATTAGCGTCTGCTCAATCGGTCTGGCTGGAATGCCAGGCCATGGTTTAGAAACGGAGCAAGACCCATGATTGGCAACTTTGTAAAAGCAGGTTTGGCAGCCCTTATTGCACTCGGCGGCGTTTCCGCCACAGCCACCAGCGCCTCTGCCGATGGTTTCCGGTACGGCATGTATGTTCAGGATGGCTATCGCCATGGCGGCCACGGCGGTCCAGGCTGGGGTCGTCCGGATCGTGGCCGTGACCGCTGCTCGCCTTGGCTTGCGGAAGAAAAGGCAAGCCGCATGGGCATTCGTCGCGCCCGCGTCGTTGACGTTTCGCCGCGCCGCGTGGTTGTCGCCGGCTTCGACCGCTATGGCCGCGACCGTGTCGTGTTTGCCAATGTTCGCGGCTGCCCTGTCATCCGCCGCTAACGGCTGATCCATCAGGATAATGCCTCCGTCATGAGGATGGCGGGGGCATTTTTGTTTCTGCGAACAGATATGTTTTTCACAGGGGAGGGCGCGTTTATGAGACGCGCCCTTTCTGGGTTACTGTTCGATCGCGAATGTCACGTTGACGTTGACGACGTAGGTGTTTTCGCCTGCGGCAATCGGCACGCTATCTTCCTTTTGCATGGTGGCGCGCATCATCGGTGCGGGGACTGGCAAGGGGCGAGGGCTGTTCTCGCTGATTTCCAGAACGCGCCCGACCTTCACACCGGCTGCTTCAGCCAGCGTCTTTGCTTTCGCAACGGCGTCCTCAACAGCCTTCTTGCGCGCATCGGTGAAGACCGCTTCCGGATTGTCATTGGTAAAGGTGATATCGCCGCCCTGATTGATGCCGAGCTTCACGGAAGTATCGAGGATCCCGCCAAGCTTGGTCAGGTCGCGGACGCGCACCGTCAGCCCATTCGTCACCTGATATCCGGTAATTTCCGGCGGGATGTAAACGCCATCCTTCGGCTCGAACTGCTTGTAGACGGGCTGCACCGAAAAATTCGAGGTCTGCAGATCGCGATCGGCGATACCGGCCTTCTTCAACGCCGCCTGAACTTCGGTCATCGCCTTGTTGTTCTCGCTCAAGGCTTCAGCGGCCGTTTGCGCCTGCTTCAAGACACTGAAGGAAAGAACGGCCATATCGGGAGCGGTAGAGGCGTTGCCTTCGCCCGAAACCGTAATCGTCGCTTCGCGCGGCTTGGCGTCTTGCGCAAGGGCTGCGAATGGCGCGAGCGCGGCAAGCGTGACGGTGCCAATCGCAATCGAACGAGCCAGTCTGGATACCATGAAAAAAGTCCTCTGTTGATGTCCCTCTACATCCTATGGCTTTAGATTATGAGACTATTACGGCATAGATTGTGTCAGCCGATTTTCAACGGCTTGTCGCACCGGAAAAATTGCGTTAGAGCGAGACCCACGCACCGGCTGGACCATTGCAGCCCTGCGCATCGACGCGTTTTGCATCGAAGGGCCTGTAGCTCAATGGTTAGAGCCGGCGGCTCATAACCGCTTGGTTGGGGGTTCGAGTCCCTCCGGGCCCACCATTTTTCTTTTTCCAAGTGGATAGCAAAGCTCTTCGCGCGAGGGTTTAGGCGTCTTGCCTACCGATGCTGCCCTTTACGGGGTGAGAGTGCCTTGCTAAAGCTTGCGTGGGTGAGCGGGGTACAGCGCAATGGCGATTTGGTATTACACCATCGGGCCGAAGCGCGCGGGGCCTGTCGGCGAGGAGACAATTCGCCGTCTGATCGAAAATGGTCACATCTCCCGCGACGACTACCTCTTTCATGAGCAAATGACGGACTGGGAAAAGGCCGGTCTCAATCCCATTTTTGCCGATAGCTTTGCAACGCTGCCCCTCGGGTCTGAGGCAAAACCTCTCGGCCCGGAGCAGGTGTTTGTACCCGCACATCCTTGGCGCCGTCTGTGGGCAAGGCTTTTCGATCTATTGATGATGTCACCTTTGTTCACGGTGCTTGGACAAGAAATCTGGGCTGCTTACCTCCATTTCCATGGGAACCGGGCCGGTCTTATCATTGCGGCATTCGTCCTGTATCTGATGCTGATTACTCTCGTTGCTATGATACCCGCATTCTGCTTGGCATTGTTCGGTACGACGCCGGGCAAAGCCATATTCGGCGTATGGGTCCCTACGCCTTGTAAGAGTCTTCGTCTGCGCTTCAGATATTACTTCCGCCGTGAGTACAGGGTGTGGTTTTCGGGTTTTGCCTTGGGCATCCCTCCATTGTTCATCGCGACGTTCCTTTTCCAATATAGTCGGCTGAAGGCCGATTTAGCCGCGAGCTATGACATGGAGCGGCCGAGGGTAGTGGCCGTTCGGCCAAGCCGCATCGCGGCTTTTATCATGGTGCCGTTCATGCTGCTTCTTGTTAGCGGTTCTGTTGTCAATGTGAGCAACTATAGCTCCGACAAAAGGACCAGTGCGAGCCATAGCGCGCTTCCCGTGTCGTCTTATGAGAGTGTCCCGGTTGATCGCATGGCTGTTCCTAATTTGACACCAAGCGATTCGACCAAAACATGGGTCAATCCAAAGACGGGCAGAGGCGCCAAGATTAGCGAAATCTGGCAGATCCCTTCTAATAGTTCCCCTAAAGACAACTTCTTCTTTCTGGCGCCAACGTTGGGAACGACAGCACTGATCTCCTACGAGCGTATTCGGACTGACAATGTCGATCCGGCGGCCTATCTGAAGGATCTGGAAAAGCGCGTCGGCCATATCATGAAAGCGACCTCCGGTTGGGGGACGGCCAATGTCAACGGCGTGCAGGTCATGCGGTTGTCTGGAATCGCCATGACTGCAGCGGAAAGCCAGGCCGAACTGACCTTTTTCATGAGAGGTGGAAACGCTTGGCTGGCCTTGATAGTCATGCAAGGGAATTCCGAATTGCAGTCGATCGAGAAAAAGAATTTTTTGAGTGCGGTATTCGGAACGGTTAATTGACTGGACGCCCGTTCTCATTGGCCCATGGCCAGCTGGCAATGTACGACTAAGACAAGCCGCAAGTGTCGCGGATCAGGCACGTTGCGCCTAACCTTGCCGATCAAGAGCTTAATGGTCTCTCCGGTTCGCAGTGCTCTCGTCACGCCGACTTTATCGCGTCTCTCTGTGCGGCGTCGCGTTTCGCGCGCTATAAGGGGAACGAAGCATGTTTTTTGTCGAAGATCTCGGGAGAATGAACACTGACTGACATCTTGTCCTATATCGCGGAGCGTCGTTCATGATCGTCGGTATTGTTCTGACGGTCGCTTTGCTGTTGTTTCTGATCGCTTTTCCGCGGCACTTGAAACCCGTTGTGGCAGCGCTTGCCGTGGTGTGGGTCTCACTCGGAGGCTGGGTGTTTTTCGACTGGATCCGCTCCGGTGAACGGCTGGAAAAGATCATTGCCACGGCGGCCTATGATCCAACCTGTCGGGATGAGAATGCGCCGATCCGGGTGAGCTTTCAGAATACCAATGATGTGGCGGTCGAGCGGTTGACCTATACGCTGGAAGGTTTTGAGCCTGCCTTTCGCGCGCCGATTTCGTTGGAGGCTTACCAACCGAATGAACGGCGATTGGGGCCGCATGAGAGCTATGCTGCCTGCCGGCCGTTTCGGTTGCGCAGCAATGAGCAAGCCGATCCCGCGCGGCTGGAGTGGCGGGTGACGGTGAATTCAGCGGATTTCGAGTGAGCTTTTGTGATGGAGCGGCGATAGCATCTCTGGGTTTCGCCGCGCCATTGTCATGCGCCTCTATCAGAAGCGCGCGCCTTTTTCGGCGATCATCTTCGTCAGGCTGCCATCCGCGGGGAAAAGCGGGATGAGGCAGGCCTGAAGGGCGTGGTAGATATCGCCCTTGCCGGGGAAGAGGGTGTTGGCCGGAACGAGGTCTTCCGTCAGCTCCTCATGCCAGCCGCCGAATTGATGATCGAGGAAGTTATTGGCGATCGTGCTCCAGATGCGGCGATAGCTGTCTTCGTAGAACTCGTCGGCCGGCAGGTGCTCGTTGAGGAAGTGGGCCGCACCGGCTGCTTCGCACATCGGCCACCAGAGCTTTTCCGTCTTGGCGGGCGTGTTGTCCCAGTCGAGCGTGTAGAAGAAGCCGCCTTTTTCGCGGTCCCAGCCGAGCGCCATGGACTGGACAAAGAGTGACTTGGCGGCTGTCGGCATCCAGTCGTGCTTGCGGTCTCCGAGGATCCACAGCTGCAGGATGAGGCGCGACCATTCCAGCCAGTGGCCGGGCGTGGAGCCTGAGGGGCGGAACATCTCGTTGCCGCGATAATCCTTGTCCAGCACCCAGTTCTCGTCGAAATGTTCCGGCACGCGGAAATCCAGTGCACCTGCGGCGCGGCGGATGATGAGATCGGCGATGCGTTCGGCTTTCGAGAGATAGGCCTTGTCGCCCGTCACTTCGAAGGCGGCCATCAGGGCTTCGGTCAGGTGCATGTTGGAGTTCTGGCCGCGATAGTTCTCGATCGGCGACCAATCGCGGTGAAACTCTTCTTTGATGGCGCCATGCTTCTCTTCCCAGAAACGGGTTTCGAGAACCTCGGTGATATCGGCCAGCATCGCATCTGCCAGTGGATGGCCGACGACCTTGGCGGAAGAGGCGGCGAGAAGCACGAAGGCATGGCCATAACCCTGCTTAGTGGCGTCGGCAGGACCGTTATCATCCACCTGCCAGAAATAGCCGCCATGCTCCTGATCGCGGTGCCTGTTCCACAAATAGGTCATGCCATGATCGACGATATCGCCGCAGCCGGGGCGACCGAGCAGGTGGCCGATGGAAAAGCAATGCACCATGCGGGCGGAGGCATGAATGCCGCGCACCGGATTGTCGGAAGACAGAGGCGCGCCTTGCCGGTCGAGATCGAAGAAGCCGCCTTTAGGATTGACCGCGCGATACTGGAAGAAATCGAACAGGCCTTCCGCCTGCTTCACCAGCCATTGGCGGTGCCAGGGCAGCGTGCTCCAATAGGCTTTCGTGCTTTCCGTCTCGGTCATCCATTCCTCCTTTGATGCGCTGATGGAGGATACCTATATCTTTGAGGCGCGAGGGTGTCATCCATACCGGAAATTTCCTACCTTGTTTCTCGCACGAGAGCGACCGAATCTGCGTGATATGTTGACATAAAGATATCTTTATGTGACTTGATGTCTGCTGATTTGCAAAGAATGAGGAGTGAGTGCCGATGTTTGACGATCTGTTTGGCCCCTTGGGGGGCAAACGCGACGGCGCGGAAATCCTGAAAGCGCTGAAACAGGCGGCTGAAGAGCGCATCCTCATTCTCGATGGTGCCATGGGCACGCAGATTCAGGGACTTGGATTTGACGAGGACCACTTCCGGGGTGATCGTTTCATTGGGTGTGCCTGTCACCAGAAGGGCAATAACGACCTTCTGATCCTGACGCAGCCGGATGCGATCGAGGATATCCATTTCCGCTACGCCATGGCGGGAGCGGATATTCTGGAGACCAACACGTTTTCGTCCACGCGCATCGCGCAGGCCGATTACGAGATGGAAGGCGCGGTCTATGACCTCAACCGCGAGGGCGCCTTCATCGTGCGTCGCGCCGCTCAACGCGCCGAGCGCGAGGATGGCCGCCGCCGTTTCGTGGCAGGTGCCATCGGCCCGACCAACCGCACCGCGTCTATCTCGCCGGATGTGAACAATCCCGGCTACCGCGCTGTCAGCTTCGACGATTTGCGCCTTGCCTATGGCGAGCAGATCGACGGTCTGATCGATGGCGGCGCCGACATTATCCTGATCGAGACGATCTTCGATACGCTCAACGCCAAGGCGGCTATCTTCGCCTGCGAGGAGCGCTTTGCTGCCAAGGGCATTCATCTGCCGGTGATGATTTCCGGCACGATCACCGACCTTTCCGGCCGTACGCTCTCCGGCCAGACGCCTTCGGCTTTCTGGAACTCGGTGCGTCATGCCAACCCGTTTACCATCGGCCTCAACTGTGCGCTGGGCGCAAACGCCATGCGTCCGCATTTGCAGGAACTGTCGGATGTGGCCGATACTTTCATCTGCGCCTATCCGAATGCCGGCCTGCCGAACGAGTTCGGCCAGTATGACGAAACGCCGGAGATGATGGCGGCACAGGTCGCCGAGTTTGCCCGCGAAGGACTGGTCAATGTGGTGGGCGGTTGCTGCGGGTCGACGCCGGAGCATATTCGCGCCATTGCCGACGCCGTGAAGGGTTTCGAGCCGCGCAAGGTGCCGGAGCACAAGTCTTTCATGTCGCTATCGGGGCTCGAGCCCTTCGTGCTGACCAAGGACATTCCCTTCGTCAATGTCGGCGAGCGCACGAACGTGACGGGCTCTGCCAAATTCCGCAAGCTGATCACCGCTGGCGATTACACCGCGGCACTGGCCGTTGCCCGCGATCAGGTGGAGAACGGCGCGCAGATCATCGACATCAACATGGATGAGGGCCTGATCGACAGCCAGAAGGCCATGGTCGAGTTTCTCAATCTGATTGCCGCCGAGCCGGATATTGCCCGCGTGCCGGTGATGATCGACAGCTCCAAATGGGAGATCATCGAAGCCGGTCTGAAATGCGTCCAGGGCAAGTCGATCGTCAACTCCATTTCGCTGAAGGAAGGCGAGGAGAAGTTTCTCGATCAGGCGCGTCTGGTGCGCAATTATGGCGCTGCCGTCGTCGTCATGGCGTTTGACGAGGTGGGGCAGGCGGATACCTATGAGCGCAAGGTTGAGATCTGCACCCGTGCCTATAAGCTCCTGACGGAGAAGGCCGGAATTCTGCCAGAAGACATCATCTTCGACCCCAATGTCTTCGCCGTTGCAACGGGTATCGAAGAGCATAATAATTACGGTGTGGATTTCATTCAGGCCACCAAGACCATCCGCGAAACCATGCCGCTTGTGCATATTTCAGGCGGTGTGTCGAACCTGTCCTTCTCCTTCCGCGGTAATGAGCCGGTGCGTGAGGCGATGCATGCCGTCTTCCTTTATCATGCGATCCAGGTCGGCATGGATATGGGCATCGTCAATGCAGGCCAGCTTGCCGTTTATGAGAGCATCGATCCTGAGCTGCGCGAGGCCTGCGAAGACGTGGTGCTGAACCGCCGTGACGATGCGACCGAACGGCTCTTGGAAATCGCCGAACGCTTCCGTGGCGCTGGCGCCAAGGAAGGCAAGGTTCAGGATCTGTCGTGGCGCGAACTCCCCGTTGAGAAGCGGCTGGAGCATGCGCTCGTCAACGGCATTACCGAATATATCGACGCCGATACGGAAGAAGCGCGCCAGCAGGCCGCCCGTCCGCTGCATGTCATCGAAGGTCCGCTGATGGCGGGCATGAATGTGGTCGGCGATCTTTTCGGCTCGGGCAAGATGTTCCTGCCGCAGGTGGTGAAATCCGCTCGTGTGATGAAGCAGGCCGTTGCCGTCCTTCTTCCCTATATGGAAGAGGAAAAGCGCCTGAATGGCGGCGATCAGCGTAAGGCTGCCGGCAAGGTGCTGATGGCAACCGTCAAGGGCGACGTGCACGACATCGGCAAGAACATCGTCGGCGTCGTTCTCGCCTGCAACAATTACGAGATCATCGATCTCGGCGTCATGGTGCCGACCACCAAGATTCTCGAGACGGCTGTGGCGGAGAAGGTCGATGTCATCGGTCTTTCCGGTCTCATCACGCCGTCGCTGGATGAAATGGTGCATGTGGCCTCCGAGATGGAGCGCATGGGGCTGGACCTGCCGCTGTTGATCGGTGGGGCGACGACCAGCCGTGTCCATACGGCGGTGAAGATCCATCCGCGCTACGAGAAGGGGCAGGCGATCTACGTGACCGATGCCTCGCGTGCTGTCGGCGTGGTCTCCGCGCTGTTGTCTGAAGACCAGAAGCCAGCCTATATTGACGGCATTCGCGCCGAATATGCCAAGGTGGCTGATGCCCATGCCCGTAATGAACGCGAGAAGCAGCGGCTGCCGCTGTCTCGCGCTCGCGAGAACGCGCAGAAGGTGGATTGGACGAACTACCAGCCGGTCAAACCGCACTTCATCGGCACCAAGACCTTCGAGAGCTACGATCTCGAAGAGCTGTCGCGCTATATCGACTGGACGCCCTTCTTCCAGACCTGGGAGCTGAAGGGCCGTTTCCCTGCTATCCTGGAAGATGAGAAGCAGGGCGAGGCGGCGCGTCAACTTTACGCCGATGCGCAGGCCATGCTGAAGAAGATCATCGAGGAAAAGTGGTTCCGTCCCCGCGCCGTCATCGGTTTCTGGCCAGCCAATGCGGTGGGCGACGATATCCGTCTGTTCACCGATGAGAGCCGGACTTCTGAACTCGAAACCTTCTACACGCTGCGCCAGCAGCTTTCCAAGCGCGACGGGCGGCCCAATGTGGCATTGTCGGATTTCGTCGCGCCGAAAGACAGCGGTATCGCCGACTATGTCGGTGGCTTCGTGGTGACGGCGGGCATCGAGGAAGTGGCCATTGCCGAACGCTTCGAGCGCGCCAATGACGACTACTCCTCCATTCTGGTGAAGGCGCTGGCCGACCGGTTTGCAGAGGCCTTTGCCGAGCGCATGCATGAGCGTGTACGCAAGGAGTTCTGGGGCTATGCGCCGGGTGAGAGCTTCAGCAGTGAGGACCTTGTTGGAGAGGCATACGCCGGTATTCGTCCGGCCCCTGGCTATCCCGCACAGCCTGACCATACGGAGAAGGACACGCTGTTCCGTCTGTTGGACGCGACAAACCAGACGGGTGTGGAGCTGACGGAGAGCTACGCCATGTGGCCGGGTTCGTCTGTCTCAGGGCTCTATATCGGCCATCCCGAGAGCTATTACTTCGGCGTTGCCAAGGTGGAGCGGGACCAGGTTGAGGATTACGCTCGGCGCAAGGGCATGGCGGTGAAAGAGGTTGAGCGTTGGCTTGGGCCGGTGCTGAATTATGTGCCGGTGGATACGGCAAAGGATGTTGAGACGGTGGCTTGAGTCGGGCGCGGGCTGTCTGCGTGCTTCGCGTTTGCGGCGGCACCCCCTTCTGTCCTGCCGGACATCTCACCCTCAAGGGGGGAGATCGGGTGGGGCGACCGCTCGGCCATCTCTGAAGTTTCGGATAAGTGGCGGACGTTTCTCCTTGCTGATCTCCCTCCTTGAGGGGGAGATGTCCGACAGGGCAGAGGGGGTGTCGTTCCGCCATCTCGCACGTCAAAAAGAAAGAGGGGCCTCGCAGCCCCTCTAAAACCACCAGCGCGAAAACCTTCTCAGATCTCCGCGCCGATTATTCCTCACATCAATAGACCACCACGCCGCGGATGCTCTCGCCCTTGTGCATCAGGTCGAAGCCCTTGTTGATGTCGTCGAGCGGCATGGTGTGGGTGATCATCGGGTCGATCTGGATTTTGCCTTCCATGTACCAATCGACGATCTTCGGAACGTCCGTGCGGCCGCGCGCGCCCCCGAAAGCCGTTCCCATCCAGTTGCGGCCGGTGACCAGCTGGAACGGGCGGGTGGAGATTTCCTGGCCGGCGCCTGCAACGCCGATGATAACCGATTTGCCCCAGCCGCGGTGCGAGGCTTCCAATGCCTGACGCATGACCTTTGTGTTGCCGGTGCAGTCGAAGGTGTAATCTGCGCCGCCGATCAGGTCGCCATTGCGCTTCGTCATGTTGACGAGATAGGGCACGATGTCACCATCGACTTCCTTCGGGTTGACGAAGTGCGTCATGCCGAACTTTTCACCCCAGGCCTTGCGCTCAGGATTGATATCGACGCCGATGATCATATCCGCACCGGCAAGACGCAGGCCCTGAAGCACGTTGAGGCCAATGCCGCCGAGGCCGAAGACGATCGCCGTCGAGCCGATCTCGACCTTCGCCGTGTTGATGACCGCGCCGATGCCGGTCGTCACGCCACAGCCGATGTAGCAGACCTTGTCGAAAGGTGCGTCGGGGTTGATCTTGGCAACGGCAATTTCCGGCAGGACCGTGTAATTGGCGAAGGTGGAGCAGCCCATATAGTGGTGGATCTTGTCCTTGCCGATGGAAAAACGGCTGGTGCCGTCCGGCATCACGCCCTGGCCCTGCGTGGAGCGGATGGCCGTGCAGAGGTTGGTCTTGCGCGAGGTACAGGAATAGCATTCGCGGCATTCCGGCGTGTAGAGCGGAATCACATGGTCGCCCTTCTTGACCGAGGTGACGCCGGGGCCGACGTCGACAACGATGCCAGCGCCTTCATGGCCGAGGATCGCGGGGAAGAGACCTTCCGGATCGGCACCCGAGAGGGTGAAATCGTCCGTATGGCATATGCCGGTTGCCTTGACCTCGATCAGCACTTCACCGGCGCGCGGGCCTTCGAGCTGAACGGTCATAACTTCCAATGGCTTGCCGGCCTGAACGGCGACTGCGGCGCGAACGTCCATCGTCTCGTCTCCTTATGTATTTGTCATTCGTGAAAGCACGTTTTGCCCGACGTGGGCCTCATGAACAAGTGTAGTTGCGGCAAATCTTCAAACTTCCGCGACCTCTGTGATCTTGATGCGGCGAGCGCTCAGCCTCTCGCGCCAGATAATGAAGAGGCCAGATGTGACGATGATGACGATACCGAGCCATTTGGACGGCGTGGGGAAATCAGAGAACAGCAGGTAGCCCAGAATGGTGGCGGAGATGATCTCGAAATATTGGAAGGGCGCCAGAAGCGACACCGGCGCAAGACGAAAGGCCTTGACGACAAGCAGGTGCATGTAGCCGGAGATCGAGCCGAGAAGGATCAGGAGAACCAGGCCGTGATCCCAGCCGGGCAGGGCCATTTCAAAATTGGCGTCACCGAATGCGCTGCCGATCAACAGGGCACCGCCCATGAAAATCGTTCCGGCAATGCCCGCCATGGTCTGCATCACCAGCGGGCTGTCACCCTCACCAATCGCCCGGTTGAGGAAGAGATAAAGCGTGAAGAGGAATGCGCAGGCGACCGGCAGAAGCGAGGTGAGGCCGAAGAGTTCGAAGCTCGGCTGGATGACGATCATCGCGCCGATAAAGCCGACCGCAATGGCGCTCCAGCGCATCCATCCGACTCGCTCGCCGAGAAACAGCGCCGACATGATGGTCAGCAGAAAGGGCTCGACGAAGTAGATGGCGAAGACGTCGGCAAGCGGCATGTATTTGACGGCTGCGAAGAAAGTCAGGCTCGCGGCCGCATGCAGCACGCCACGCAAGAGATTGAGCCAGGGGCGCTTGGCATGGATCAGCGACTTTGGCGACATGAAGAGCAGCAGCGGCAGCGTGCAGACCAGCTGAAAGAAGAAGCGATAGAAAGTCACCTGGCCGGGGGACATGCCGGCATGTGCCATATATTTCGCAATCGCGTCCATGACCGGCAGCACGATCATGCAGGCTGCCATGATGAGCATGCCGCGGACCGGCTGGCTGACGCTGTGCGAAGGGGACATGTGGATTTCCGCATTTCGGGATGTGATGATCGCGGCAGACTAGAGGATTCGCTGGCGGTTGAAAGCGCGTTCTCGACTTTCACTGGCCTAAAGCGCCGTGCGTCCTATTGGACGCACAAAGGACGCTTTCCTTTTTGAATCGACGCATCGTGCTTTCCGAAAATCGAGTGCGAGTTTCGGGCCGATGCTGTAGCCGCGCCCGCCATCACGTCGCTTTTCAAGCCGTCACGCAATTTCCATGGTTTCTTTATCTTCGAGCGGTTATAGCGGGCAAAAGACATCCGATGCTTGGAATGGAGATATCAGTGGAACGCACCTGTCTTGCCGTCATTCTCGCCGCCGGTGAAAGCACGCGCATGAAATCATCCATGTCCAAGGTTTTGCACCCGGTGGCTGGCCGTCCGATGATCGCGCATGTGATGCAGGCAGTTTCCGGCGCTGGTGTCTCCGCTGCCGCTCTCGTCGTCGGTCGCGATGCGGACAAGGTGGCGGATGCCGCACGCGTCGCGGGCGTTTCAGTCGAACCCTATCTGCAAAAGGAGCGCCTCGGCACGGGTAACGCGGTGCTTGCGGCGCGCGAAGCCATCGAGAAGGGCTTCGACGACGTTCTGATCGCCTATGGCGACGTGCCGTTGCTGACGGCGGAGACGCTGAACCGGGCGCGCCAGGCACTGACCGACAATGTCGATGTCGTCGTTATCGGCTTTCACACCGACAAACCAACCGGTTACGGGCGTCTTCTGGTGCAGGATGGGGAGCTGGTCGCCATTCGCGAAGAGAAGGATGCGAGCGACGACGAGCGCAAGGTCACATGGTGCAATAGCGGCTTGATGGCGATCAATGGTCGCCGGGCGCTCGATCTGCTTGACCGGATTGGCAACAACAATGCCAAGGGCGAGTATTATCTGACCGATATCGTCGAGATCGCCCGCGCCAATGGCGGTAAGGCCGTGGCTGTCGATGCGCCTGAGGGAGAGATGACCGGCTGCAACAACCGCGCCGAACTCGCCATCATTGAGAAGCTCTGGCAGGAGCGGGCGCGCGATCAGTTCATGATCGACGGGGTTTCGATGATCGCGCCGGAGACCGTATTTCTTTCCTGGGATACCAAGATCGGCCAGGACGCGCTGATCGAGCCGAATGTCGTTATCGGCCCCGGCGTCACCATCGAATCGGGTGCCGTCATTCACGCCTTCTCGCATCTGGAAGGCGCGTATGTCAGCGCCGGTGCGACGGTCGGTCCCTATGCACGGCTGCGCCCGGGTGCCAATCTGGCGGCGAAATCCAAGGTCGGCAATTTCTGCGAAATCAAGAAGGCCGAGATCGGCGAGGGGGCCAAGGTCAATCACCTCACCTATATCGGCGATGCGTTCGTCGGCGCGGGCAGCAATATCGGTGCGGGCACGATTACCTGCAATTATGACGGCATCAACAAGCATGAAACGCGGATCGGAAAGAATGCCTTTATCGGCTCCAACTCCGCGCTTGTGGCACCCGTGAGCATTGGTGACGAGGCCTATGTGGCGTCCGGCAGCGTGATCACGGATGACGTTCCGGGCGATGCGCTGGCCTTCGGTCGGGCACGCCAGGAGGTGAAGGAAGGCCGCGCCAGTGTGCTTCGCGCACGCGCCCAGTCGATCAAGGACGCCAGGAAGAAACCGGCGTAAGCTTCTGACAAAGGTAACGAAAAGACATTGAAAGTGACCGCGGTTGCGATTGCGGTTTTTGCGGAAATCGCTACGACTTCCGCCATTGAAAAGGCATCAGGATGACGACGCGACTTGGTTTCCCGGCGCGTCGGATGCTCACCAAAATCTTTGGAGAATTGTATGTGCGGTATCGTCGGAATTGTTGGAACGCAGCCGGTTGCGGAGCGCCTTGTGGATGCGCTGAAGCGGCTGGAATATCGGGGCTATGACTCCGCCGGCGTTGCGACGATCCATGATGGCGCGATGGATCGACGCCGCGCCGAGGGTAAGCTGTTCAATCTGGAGAAGAAGCTCTCCGAGGAGCCGCTTCCCGGCGTGACGGGTATTGCTCATACGCGCTGGGCGACCCATGGCGTTCCGAATGAGACGAATGCTCATCCGCATTTTGTCGACGGCGTTGCCGTCGTTCACAACGGCATCATCGAGAATTTTTCCGAGCTGCGTGACGAGTTGAAGGCGCAGGGCGCGACCTTCACCACTCAGACGGACACGGAAGTGGTGGCGCAGTTGCTTGCCAAGTTCACCCGTGAAGGACTGTCGCATCGCGACGCGATGCTGAAGATGTTGAATCGCGTGACGGGCGCCTATGCACTGGTGGTGATGTTCCAGGATGAGCCGGGCACACTGCTCTCTGCCCGTTCTGGCCCACCGCTTGCGGTTGGCTATGGTCGCGGCGAGATGTTCCTCGGTTCGGACGCGATCGCGCTCTCACCCTTCACCAATGAGATCACCTATCTGGTGGATGGCGATTGCGCCATCATCACCGCAGCCGGTGCCGAGATCATCGATTTTGCCGGCAAGCCGGTGCAGCGCCAGCGGCAGATTTCCCAGGCGACGGCTTATGTGGTGGACAAGGGCAACCACCGCCACTTCATGGAAAAGGAAATCTACGAGCAGCCGGAAGTGATTTCCCATGCGCTTAGCCACTATGTGGATTTTGCCGACAAGCGCGTGAAGGATGTCGATTCGGCGATCGACTTCTCCAAGCTCACCGGTCTTGCGATTTCCGCCTGCGGTACGGCCTATCTTTCCGGCCTGATCGGCAAATACTGGTTCGAGCGCTATGCGCGCCTGCCGGTCGAAATCGACGTGGCATCCGAATTCCGCTACCGAGAAATGCCGTTGTTGCCGACACAGGCGGCGCTCTTCATCTCCCAGTCGGGCGAGACGGCGGACACGCTGGCCTCGCTGCGCTACTGCAATGAGAACGACCTGAAGATCGGCGCGGTCGTCAATGTGCGCGAATCGACCATTGCCCGCGAATCCGATGCAATCTTCCCCATTCTGGCCGGTCCCGAAATCGGCGTTGCCTCCACCAAAGCCTTCACCTGCCAGCTTGCCGTTCTGGCTTCGCTCGCGATCGCGGCCGGTAAGGCGCGTGGCACGCTGACGGCTGCACAGGAAACCGAGCTTGTCCGTCATCTGATCGAAATGCCGCGTGTGATGAGCGAAGTGCTGAACGCCATCCAGCCGCAGATCGAAACGCTGTCGCGCGATCTCTCCCGCTTCAAGGACGTGCTTTATCTTGGCCGCGGCACATCCTTCCCGCTGGCGCTGGAAGGCGCGCTGAAGCTCAAGGAAATTTCCTATATCCATGCGGAAGGCTATGCGGCAGGGGAATTGAAGCATGGGCCGATCGCGCTGATCGACGAGAACATGCCGGTGATCGTCATCGCGCCGCATGATCGTTTCTTCGAGAAGACCGTGTCGAACATGCAGGAAGTGGCAGCCCGCGGCGGTCGTATCATCTTCATTACGGATGCGAAGGGTGCTGCGGCCTCCTCGCTGGAAACCATGGCGACCATCGTTTTGCCAACGGTTGATGAACTGATCGCGCCGATGGTCTTCTCGCTGCCGATCCAGCTGCTCGCCTATCACACGGCGGTCTTCATGGGCACGGATGTGGACCAGCCGCGCAATCTGGCAAAGTCGGTCACGGTGGAATGATCGTCCGGCGGGTTGACGATCTGGATGCGCTTTGCGCTGCAACGCAAGACCCGCCTATGACCGTTGCTTCGGATCTCGTCACGATGACCGGCCGAAGGACGAAGGCATAGATGACGAATATTTCATGATCCTGCTCTTGCAGGGCGGAACGCCGTCCGGCATTGTCCGTTAGCTTCAGGCATTCTTCGGCGACATCGCCTAGAGCATTGCCGGTGATAACGGAACACCTTCAATGCCCCAGGTCTCTGTTTTACCGCATTGTCCGGCGCCAAAGCGATTATGCTTTGGCTGGAAATGCTCCAACATTCAGTGAGTTGATGACGGATCACCCACTCAGAATTTCTTTCGCGACACGCCTGCGTAACAGCTTTTTGACCGGCGTCCTCATTCTGGCGCCCGTCACGATCACGATGTGGCTGGTCTGGACGTTCCTGCAATGGGCCGATAGCTGGGTGAAGCCCTATATTCCGGCGCGCTACGACCCGGAAGAGTATTTCAACGTCGCCATCCCAGGTTTCGGCCTGCTGATCGCCGTGATCGGCATCACTGTCATCGGCTTCCTCGGCAACAATCTCATCGGCAAGTGGATCGTCGGTTTCGGCGAATCCATTCTCAACCGCATGCCTCTGGTGCGTCCGATCTATAAAAGCATCAAGCAGCTGTTTGAATCGGTGCTGAAGGAGCACTCCAATTCCTTCAAGCGCGTCGGCATGATCGAGTTTCCGGGACCCGGCACATGGGCAATGGTCTTCGTCGCATCCGAGGCCAAGGGTGAGCTTGCCTTTCGCTTCAATGAGCTTGGCCAGGAGATGGTGGCGGTGTTCCTGCCGCCAACGCCGGTTCCGACGGCGGGCTTTCTGCTGTTTGTGCCGAAGGACAAGATCATCATGCTCGATATGTCGCCGGAGGACGCCGCGAAGCTTTTGATTTCCGGCGGTCTGGTCGCCCCCGATTTCGAGCCGCCCAAGGCGCTTGCGCCCGTCTGAAACTGCTTGCACCCGTGGCTAGATCGAAGCACGAATTTCTTCAATGTTGCCTCGAACATTTGGGGGAAACATATGCGCTTTATTCGAAACGGGGTTATTCCGGTCTTCTCGACGATCGTCTTCGCCTTCTTCGGTCTCCTGCTGACCGGGTTGCCGGGATACAATATCGTGACGACGCTTGACGGACAGCCTATCGCCGGTGCCCCGACACCTGCGCAGGTCGATGCCATGATTTCGCAAGGAAAGAGGATGGGCAGCCACGTCGATTTCTATGGCGTCGTGCTGCCCGGCGAGCCCTTGTTCTGGCTGATCGGGATCATTTTGGTGGCGGCGTTTATTGGCTACAAGCTCGGGTCGGCCTTCAAGATGCCCGCCACTGCATGATTGATGGGGAACGGCGCGAGCGCGCCGCTTCCCTTTTTGTCATGTCGTTACCGGCCCTGAAGCATCGCCAGTTCTTCCACGCCCACATGGCTCTCCACGGCGCTGCCGCGCAGGTGGAGATAAAGCCCGATGAAGAAGGCGAGCACGGCGATGAAGACCAGATACCAGGCGTGCGCCATGGGGTTGATCGCAAGCGCTGTGCTGACGGCCACCGGCGTCAATCCGCCGAAGACAGCGTAAGAGACGTTGTAGGCGAAGGAGAGGCCCGAGAAGCGGACCGATGCTGGGAAGGCGCGGACCATGACATAGGGAACCGCGCCTGCCATGCCGACGGATAGGCCCATGACGGCGTAAAGCGCGAACATGGTGGTGAGCGATGTTCCGGCATAGCTATAGAAGGTGAAAGTGGCGATACCGAAGAAGATGCTGGCGCCCATGAAGAACACACCGCTGCCGATGCGGTCGATCAGCGCGCCAGCGATGATGACGCCGAAAATCAGGAACAGCGTACCGAAGCTCGTGCCTGCCAAGGCTTGCGTTGGCGTGTAGCCATAGAGCTTCTGCAGGAAGGTTGCCGTCATCAGTGTGGTGACGACGATGGCCGCGGACAGCACCCAGGTGAGCAGCGCCGAGACCACGACGCCGCGCATATGGTGCTTCAGAACCAGGCTGAGCGGCAGTTTGTCCGAGAGCGATTTGGAGTTCTTCATTTCCGTGAAGATCGGCGTTTCCTCCAGCCACCGGCGCAGATAGACGGCGATCAGGCCGAAAACACCGCCGATGAGGAAGGGAATGCGCCAGGCATAGCCGGACACGTCTTCCGGCGTGAAGATGGTGTTGATGGCAAAGGCAATCAGCGAGCCGAGCATGATGCCGAAGGAGAGGCCCGACGTCAGCAGGCCGCAGGCGAGGCCGACATAGCGGAAGGGAACGTGCTCAGACACGAAGGTCCAGGCACCGGGAACCTCGCCGCCGATGGCCGCACCCTGCAACATACGCAGCACGATGAGCAGGATCGGGGCCGCAACGCCGATCGTCGCATAGGTCGGCATCAGCGCCATTCCGAGCGTGGAAAGCGCCATCAGCAGGATCGAGAAGGCGAAGACGCGCTTGCGCCCGTAACGGTCGCCATAATGGGCGAGAATGATGCCGCCGATCGGACGGACGAGATAGCCAGCGGCAAAGATGCCAAAGGTCTGGATCATCACCAACCAGTCCGGCATGTCCGGTGGAAAGAAGAGATGCCCGATCACGGTCGCGAAGAAGACGAAGATGATGAAGTCGTAGAATTCCAATGCGCCGCCGAGGGCGGAAAGGCCAAGCGTTCTGTAATCCTGCGCATTCAGCGCGCGGGCTGGAACCGGGGTCGTGGTGGGAGACATAAGCGGTTTCTTCTTTCAGGGATCGTTCCCTGTGCCATGCGGTATAGCAGCCGCTAATTCAAGTCTTTTGTCAGCAGATGTCACAGGCTCTTTCAACGCGTGTAGCGATCTTTCTGGTTCGCTCCTGACGCTTCAGATCCGTCTTGTGCCGCACGTCGTTACAGCAAAACCGCAGCACACTTTTCCGAGACGTGCTTTAGTTGATCCTGCACAGGATGGCAGTCGTGTCGTCCGATTGTTTCAGCCTTGGGTACTGCAGGCCTTCAGGATCGATCTCTCGCTCCAACTGGCGAAGCTCCTTGATCACGCTCGGCAAGCCCGCGGTGACGGCGCGGCGTATCAGTGTTCCGGGCGTGTACTGGTTGTAAAGGCTGATGAGATCGGCCAGTCCATCGGAGCAGATGATGGCGGTGGCGCCGCCGGAGATGTCGATAGCGGCGGTAACAATGTGGTCGGCTGTCTGCGGAACGAGGCTTAGTGACCAGACAGTGCCGTCTGGCGTGTTCTGTTTTTCACGATTGCGCCGAAGTTCGGCAAGCGTTTCCGGATCGCTGGTTGCCATGCCCGCCGCACCGATGCCGCCGAGACGCGCGACATGAGCGCTCGCGGCGGCCTGTTCACGCTCGAAGGCGTCGGGCAGGGCCATCAGGTTTTCCTCGCGGCCGTCATCGTGAAGAATATAGACGACGCTATCGCCGAGCCCGGCGAACTGCAGCCCGGTTGGCGTAACGCGCAAGCCTGCGAGTGCTGCGACCGGCCAGGCGTAGCGCGGCTGATCGCCAGCCACGGCCTCGAAGTTGATCTTGGCATCTTGCGAGATGCGGCGAATGATATCTGCGAAATTTGCCTCAGGTGTGACTTCGCTCATCAGGCGCTTTGCGGCGAAGTCGGCAATCCATGCGGCGTCGGAGCCGAAGCCGGTCATGAACTGCCGGTCACCAAGGCCGGTCGCGCCATCGACAACGAATGCGGTGGAGGCATTCCAGGCCAGACGATCTTCATTCTCGCGCTCTGGCTTGCCGGGATCGCTGATGCTGTCGATGACGTCAATCTGCATGGGTATCACTCGAAGCGGTTGATGATGCTGATGCCGCTGTCCTTGAAGCTGTCCATCGCAGGCAGAGCGGTGACAGCATCGGTCAGTGAGATGTGTCTGCCAATCAGTTTTTCAGGCGAAAGCTTTCCGGTGCGGATCATGGCCAGCATATCGTCGTAGCGCCAGGCCTGCATGCCGTGGCTGCCGTAGATTTCCAGTTCATGGGCAATCACACGTGCCATGGGGATTTGCGGCATGGAATGATCGGCCAGCATCAGGCCCACCTGGACGTGGCGGCCACGGCGGCGCAAATTGCTGATGGAGTTGCAGCAGGTTTGCGGATGACCGAGCGCATCGACGGAGACATGTGCGCCGCCGCCGGTCGCATCGCGGACGGCTTCGCTGACATCGGCAACATTGCGGCTGTTGATGGTGACGGTGGCGCCGAGTTCCTTTGCGAGCGCCAGCTTGTCATCGGCAATATCGATTGCGACGATCTGCGCACCGAGACCGGCACCGATCATGATGGCGGAAAGGCCCACGCCGCCGCAGCCGTGAACGGCGAGCCATTCTCCGCCCTTCAGACGGCCCTGATCGACAACAGCGCGGAAGGAGGTTGCAAAGCGGCAGCCAAGGCTTGCCGCCGTATCGAAGCTCATCTCGTCCGGTATATGAACAAGGTTCTGGTCGGCATAGTCGATCGCGACATATTCGGCGAAGGAGCCCCAATGGGTGAAGCCCGGCTGGAACTGCGTTTCGCAGACCTGCTGGTTGCCCGATCGGCATTCCTGGCAGTGGCCGCAGCCGGAGACGAAGGGAACGGTGACGCGGTCACCGACCTTGAAGCGCATGACATTCTTGCCGACGGCGGAAATCACGCCTGCGAACTCGTGACCGGGCACATGCGGCAGGTGGATGTCGCTGTCATGGCCCATCCAGCCATGCCAGTCGCTGCGGCAAAGGCCGGTTGCCTTGACTGAAATCACCACGCCGCCGGGCGTGGGTTCCAGGTCAGGCAGGTTGGCGATTTTCGGCGCTTCGCCAAACCGTTCGTAGAATAATGCGCGCATAGGTGCCTCCTGATTTGGCGCCGGAGTTACCCGGTTTCCCAGCCCGGAAACAGTGCGCTATTCTGCTACAATCATCAAATCTTCTGATGCGAAGTGAAGGGTGACACGCTCGCCAATGGCAGGTGGAGCCGTGCCGGGATCGTTGAACATGTCGAAGGAGAGCACGCTGCCGCCGACATCGAGACGGGTGCGGATGACGGAGCCAAGGAAGTGGCTGGAGGTGACGGTACCGGAAATCGCGACATCGCCCTTGGCACTTTCTGCCAGCGAACCGGCCTCCGGGCGAAGCGCGACGGTAACCTTTTCGCCATTGGCTTTTGCGAGCGGCTTTTTCAGCGACACCTTCTGGTCGCCGATCAGAACCGTGCTGGTTGTCGCATCGACGACGGTCGCATCAATGAGGTTCAGCGTGCCGACGAAGGAGGCGACGAAGCGCGTGGCCGGGTTGTTGTAGATCTCGAAGGGCGAGCCGATCTGGTCAGCACGGCCGGCATTCATCACCACGATGCGGTCGGAAATCGACAGGGCTTCTTCCTGGTCATGGGTGACGAAGATGGTGGTGATGCCAAGCTTGCGCTGGATCTGGCGGATTTCTTCGCGCAGCGACACGCGGATCTTGGCGTCAAGTGCGGAAAGCGGTTCGTCGAGAAGCAGGACTTCCGGCTTCGGCGCCAGCGCACGGGCAAGCGCAACACGCTGCTGCTGCCCCCCGGACATCTGGTAGGGATAGCGGTCCGCCAGATGTTCCAGATGGATGAGCGCCAGCATTTCCTTCACGCGGGCATCGATTTCCGCCTTTGGCTTGCCCGCGACCTTGAGGCCGAAGGCGACATTCTCGCGGACATTCATATTGGGAAACAGTGCATAGGCCTGGAACACCATGCCGATATTGCGCTGGTTGGGGCGAAGGGTCGTCTGGTCCTTGCCATTGATGACGATTGCGCCATCGCTCGGCGTCTCGAAGCCTGCGATCATGCGCAGCACAGTGGTCTTGCCGCAACCGGATGGGCCGAGGAAGGAAACGAATTCTCCTTTTTCGATGGCCATGTTGAAGTCATGCACGACCTGAACCGGACCAAAGGACTTCTTGATATGCGTGAGTGTTAAAAAGCTCATTTAAAATCCTCAGGCCTTGGGAGGCGCGCCCTTCTGGTAGCGAGAGACGAGTTGGATGAGACCGAGGCAACCCCAGGTGATGCCGAAGGAGATCACAGCAAGGGCAGCGGGCTCGTAGGCCCGGTTCGCGCCGAGAAGCTGCATATAGGGGCCGAAGGCCGGTCGGTTCAAAAGGGCCGCCATGGTGAATTCACCGATGACGATGGCAAAGGTCAGGAAGGCGCCCGACAGCACGGCCACCAGCACGTTCGGCAGGATGATCCGGGCAAGGATGGTGGTCCAGCCAGCGCCGAGGCTTTGCGCCGCTTCCGTCAACGTGCCGATATCGATGGTGCGGAGACCCGTATCGACAGCGCGGTACATGTAAGGCAGCGCGAGCGTCGTGTAACCGAACATCAACAGCAGGTTGGTGCCGGTGGTCGTCCCCGTCAGCGGAAGCCAGCTGGAGGTATTGTAAAGCCGGATATAGCCGAAGACGATGACGATGGCCGGAATGACGAGCGGCAGCAGCGTGATGAACTCGATGACGGGACGCAGCGTTGGCAGTTTCAGCCGCACCCAATAGGCGGTTGGCACCACCAGCACGACACCGAAGACGATGGTCACGAGCGCCATGACGACGGAATAGGTGAAGGTTTCCTGAAAGCGCGGATCGCTCAAGACCACGGCATAGGCGTCGAAGGAGTAGACACCGCGGCGCATCTTTAGCGAGAAGTTGGTCATGCCGATCAGCGGCAGGGCAAAATAAAGAATGCCGAAGAGGAGGGCACCCCAGGCGAAAATCCGCTTCATTTCAGCCACCTCTCACTGCGCGTGCGCATCCAGATGTAAAGCGTATTGGCAATACAGGTCACGACTATCATGCCGAAGGCCAGCGCATAGCCAAGATTGGGGTTGCCGAGAACGTCACCGCGGATCTGGGCGAAGAGCAGGATCGGAACGATGCTGAGCGAGGAGCCGGTCAGCGCAATTGCGGTGGCAACGGCGCCGAAGGAGTTGGCGAAGAGCAGCGAGAAGGTGCCAAGAATCGACGGAAGTAGGATGGGAAAGGCGACCATGCGCCAATACTGCCATCCGCTTGCGCCAAGAATTTCGGCAGCCTCGCGCCATTCGCGCTTCAACCCGTCGAGTGCTGGCGTGATGATGAGGATCATCAGCGGTATCTGGAAGAACAGATAGGTGATCGTCAGGCCCCAGAAGGACAGGATGTTGAAGCCCATCACGCGCAGGTCGATGCCGAGTTGAGTCTTGAGGAACAGCGTGACGAGGCCGACGGGACCGAGGGTGGCAATGAAGGCGAAGGCCAGCGGGACGCCTGCAAATTGCGAGGCAACGCCCGAGAAGGTCAAAAGCGGGGCGCGGATTTTCTGCGGCAGGCCGCCAAGCACGACGGCAGAAGCCACGGCAAAACCAATCAGACAGCCAAGCGCTGCCGAGGCGACGCTGATCTTGATCGATATCCAGTAGGCCGCGAGAATGGAGGGTGTGAAGAGCCCGATGATGTTGTCAAAGGTGAAGCTGCCGTCCGGGCTTTGAAACGCGCCGATGACGATCTTCATCGTCGGCATGATCAAAAAAAGCAGGACGAATATGGCGAAAGGCAAAATGCCGAGCCATTGGAGCTTCGGCCGATAGCGCCGTTTCACCGGCAGTGCTGTGCCAGTATCTGCTGATGACATGCTGTCCCCATGCCGCGGTCATCGCGGTCTCGTTCTTTATGTGCAGCAGGCCGCCCGAGCTTTGTGGGCCGGGGCGGCCGTTGGTTTTTAGATCTTACTTGACGTTGGCGCCGACAACCTTGTCCCAGCCGCCGGTGACGGCTGCCTTGTTGGCATCCACATCTGCGAGCGTCGGGAATGTTGCCTTCTCATAGGCTGCCGGAGGCGGCAGAGCGTCGAGCAGGTCCTTCGGGATCTTGTTGGCCTTGGCGAGCGCGTTGAAGCGGATCGGGTGGCAGAAGCCCTTCAGCCAGCCAAGCTGACCATCGTCGGAATAAAGGTGCTCCATCCACAGCTTCGCAGCATTCGGATGCGGTGCGTAGGCGGAAATGCCCTGCACGTAGACGCCAGCCAGAACGCCCTTCTCAGGAACGACGACTTCCGTCGGCGGGTTGCCGTTCAGCGTCTTTGCCCAGCCAAGCGCGTTATAGTCCCAGGCGACTACGATTGGCGTTGCGCCCTGTGCCAGCGTGCCGGCCTTGCCGATGACGGGAACGAAGTTGCCAGCCTTGTTGAGGTCAGCGAAATACTTCAGGCCTGCTTCACCAGCTTCCTTGCCGTCCTTTGCGCCGGTGGAGAGACCGGCGGCGAGAACGCCGAGGATCGCCTGGTTGGAGGCGCGCGGGTCACCAGCGAGAGCAACCTGACCGGCATATTCCGGCTTCAGCAGATCGGCCCAATCCTTCGGAGTGTTGGTGACGAGGTCCTTGTTCACGAAGAAGGACATGACGCCGTAATAGTCGCCGTACCAGTAGCCTTCGGCGTCCTTGACGTTCTCCGGAATTTCGTCCCAGGTGGAGACCTTGTAAGGCTGAAGGAGACCGTCCTTCTTTGCCTGCGGGCCGAAGGCCAGACCGACGTCGATCACGTCAGGCGCCTGCGGGCCCTTGTTATCCTTGTTGGCCTTGATGGCTTCGATTTCGTCAGCGGAGCCTGCATCCGGGTTCAGCTCGTTGACCTGAATTTCCGGGTACTTGGCCTTGAAGGAGGCGATGACATCGCCGTATCCGCACCAGTCGTGCGGCAGGGCGATGGTCGTCAGCATGCCTTCCTTCTTGGCAGCTGCGATGAGTTCTTCACTTGGTGCTGCCGTGGCGATTGCCGTGGTGGCAAGCACGATTGCGGTGGTAAGCGAAAGCAGTCGGCGGCTGTGCGAGATCACTTTAGTTCTCCTCTTCGTGTCTCATGCGTCGGCGGACGCTGTACGTGGCTTGCGTGAATCTTATGTGACGTTTTGTAAGGGTGCTCATCGCGGTCACGCTAGCCCCGTTTGGGCCTCCTTGCCATCATTGCGTCACTTTTTTGTCATGTTGCAGTGTGTGCGACATTCGTCGTTCTGCTTGCGTCTTCTCCCTTTTTATCCCTTGGTGGTTTCGATCGCCCGGCTCGTCACCGTCGATCGGGTTTTCTGAACAGGCGTGTCTGCTCGAAAAGGCCTTCAAGCGCGTTCATGCGCTGACGGGTTTCGTCCCATCCATTGCTCTGCACCGCCTCGATCAAAGCCTCGACGACGAAGAGGGTGACGACCGAGCTGTCCCATGCCGACGGGGCCTCTATGCGTACCCTGAAGGTATGTTTGGCAAAGCGGGAGACAGGGGATGTCCACTGGTCGGTGAAGAGAAGAATGCTGACATCGTTGTCATAAGCCACCTGGGCGAGCGTCACCATATCCTGCTCATAGCGGCGGATATCGAAGATGACCAACACGTCGCCCGCGCTCATGTTCAGCATATATTGCGGCCATGAGCTGGAGTTGGATGACATCAACGCCGTCTTCGGGCGGATGACCTGCATATGGGTGAAGAAGTATTCCGCAATAGCGCCGGTGATGCGCCCGCCTACGAAATAGATGCCGCGCTTTCTGTCCGAGAGCAGGGCTGCGGCATTGTCAAAGTCCGCCGTATCCAGATCGCTCAGCGTGTCGCGCAGATTGTTGGTGATCGCGGCGGCGAAGCGGTTGAGGATATGCAGGCCCGGTGCATTGCTTGCCCATCTGTCATGTTTGGCAATCGGGTTGGAGATGGTGGCTTCCAGCTCCTGGTGCAGGCTCGCCTGGAATTCAGGGTAACCCTTGTAGCCAAGCTTTTGCACCATGCGGGCAACGGTCGGGGTGGAAACGCCAGCATTTTCCGCAACAGTGGTGATGCTGCCGAGGCCGGAAACCGGATAATTTGACAGCAGGCTTTCGGCGAGCTGCCTTTCGGCGCGCGTCAAATCCTCATAATGGGTCTGGATGACCTCCGACACCGTCGCAGACGACGTGTTGCTCAAATTCTTCCCCTTTTCCGGTTTTCTTACCGGGTTTTGGAGAGGATTAAGATACGGCGCCGCGTTTGAGTCAATCGGAAAAATGAAGAGAAAATTTCAAAAATCCATTTGACACTTTGGGATATGTGAAGAATTCTCTTCGCGTCGTTGGGGAACGGCAAAACCAGACGGGGTACGACCATGACGGTTCGTTCGCAATTTTTCCATGCCGACGAGGGTGACACAGTCGCGGTGGAAAACGAGACGGGGAAAAGCCCGGTGTTGCTCGTCTGCGAGCATGCCTCGAAAACGCTTCCTGCCCGTTATGGCGATCTCGGTCTTACCGAAGATGTCCTGTCGAGCCATATCGCCTGGGACCCCGGTGCGCTTGCGGTGGCACGTATGTTGTCTCAGAAGCTCGATGCGGCGCTCGTCTTTCAGCGCTTTTCACGACTGATCTATGACTGCAATCGTCCGCCGGAATCGGCCTCCGCCATGCCGGTGACGAGTGAGATTTACGACATTCCGGGCAACGCCGATCTGGATGAGGCCGAGCGGTTTCTCCGCACGGCCGCCCTCTATGTCCCGTTTCATGAAGCCGTTTCCAGCCTCGTGGAAAAGCGGAAAATCCTCGGCGTCGAGAGCGTCATCGTTACCATTCACAGTTTCACGCCGGTCTATCATGGCCGGGTGCGCGAGGTGGAAATCGGTATCCTGCATGACAGGGATTCGCGCTTGGCCGATGCGATGCTTGCAGATCGGGAGGTTCCTTCTTTCAAAGTGGAGCGCAACCAGCCCTATGGACCGGAAGATGGCGTGACCCACACGCTTCGTTTGCACGCGCTGCCGGATGGGCTGTTGAATGTGATGATCGAAGTTCGCAACGATCTCATTGCGGACGAGGCGGGACAGCGTGCCGCCGCCGACTATTTGGGTGGAAACCTCGAAAGAGCGCTTGCCAGCATCGGAGACTAGACTTGCATGTCGGCGGGTCACCCTGCCGAAGACTAATGTGCCGTGTGGTCCAGAACACCAAAAATGGTGCGAGCCAGACGGGATAGGGAACAGCAGATGCATGCGGCCGGTGGGATGTCCCGCCAGCCGAACTGGGGCAAAATCGGCCAATCCGGCTGACTGCCTGCTTTTTTCTTGATCAGGAGAGACAAGGCATGGACAGTTCATCATCCGGCGTCAGCTATAAAAAGGCAGACGCATCTTATTTCGAAAAGCGCGGACTATCGCGTTATGCGGGCGTCTGGTCGCTATGGGCGCTCGGCGTCGGCGCCGTCATTTCCGGGCATTTTTCCGGCTGGAACTTCGGTTTCGCCACAGGGGGCTGGGGCGGCATGCTGGTGGCGGGTATCATCATCGCCATCATGTATCTGGGCCTGACCTTTTCCATCGCAGAAATGAGCCCGGCGCTGCCGCACACCGGTGCGGCTTACTCTTTCGCTCGCACCGCGATGGGGCCATGGGGCGGCTTCATTACCGGGCTTTGCGAAAATGTGGAATATGTTCTGACTCCCGCGGTCATCGTCACCTTCATCACGGCCTATGTGAATTCCATTCTCGGGCTCGATCCGGCCTATTCGCCGGTTCTGTGGGTACTGTTCTATGTCATCTTCCTGGCGTTGAACGTCTTCGGGCTTGAACTTTCATTCAAGGTGACGTTGGTCATCACGTTGATTTCGCTCGGCGTTCTGGTGTTCTTCTGGATCAGCGCCATTCCCAATATCGATTTCTCCCGGTGGGCGCTGAATATCGGTGTCGGGCCGGATGGCAAGGCCATCGAACTGCCGGAGGGAAATGGGCCTTTCTTCCCATTCGGCATTTCAGGCGTACTCGCCACGCTTCCCTTCGCCGTCTGGCTGTTCCTGGCGATCGAACAATTGCCGCTGGCCGCCGAAGAGTCGGTCGATCCCAAGCGCGACATGCCGAAGGGCATCATTCTCGGCATCATCACGCTGATGATTTCTGCATTCATGATCGTGCTTCTCAACCCGTCGCTTCCCGGGGTTGGAACATTCCATCTGAGCTCGGCGCTCGAGCCTCTGCTGGATGGTTTCAAGGCTGTCTATGGCGACAGCGGTGTGGTGCTGCTTGGTCTTGTGGCGCTGACCGGTCTCATCGCCAGCTTCCACACCATCCTTTATGCGCAAGGGCGGCAGATCTATTCGCTGTCGCGCGCCGGCTATTTCCCGACAGCCCTGTCCATTACGCACGCCAAGTTCAAGACGCCGCACGTTGCCATGCTGACGGGTGCGATTGTCGGCTTGAGCGTGATGATGATCATCTGGTTCGCGCTTGGTGCGGAGCAGGGCGGTAGCATTATCGGCAGCGTGTTGCTGAACATGGCCGTCTTCGGCGCGATGTTCTCCTACATCATGCAGGCGATCTCCTTCATCCTGCTGCGCAAGAACCTGCCGGATATCGAACGGCCGTTCCGCTCGCCGCTTGGCGTTTCCGGGTGCGGTGCTCACCATCATCATTGCGGTCGTGACGCTGCTTTATCAGGTGCAGGATCCGAACTTCACCAAGGGCGTGTTGTGGGTGGCGATCTGGTTTGCGGTGGCGATCGCCTATTTCGCCATGATCGGTCGCCATCGCCTGATCCTCTCGCCGGAGGAGGAGTTCGCGCTGGAGCACAAGCAGGCCGCACTCAACGCTTCTGCCGCGAAAGCCTGACCATCAAAAAACGAGAAGGGCGGCGCTCTTTCAGCCGCCCTTTGCCAAACGAGAAAAAGGGAGCAAAGACATCATGACGACCTACACATTCGACGAGCTGAAGAAGGATGTCGCCGAGGGGCGCATCGACACGGTTCTGGCGTGCCTCGTGGATATGCAGGGTCGCCTGATGGGCAAGCGGTTTCAGGCGCAATTCTTTGTCGAGAGCGCGCATGACGAAACCCATAGCTGCAACTACCTGCTGGCCACCGATATGGAGATGGAGACGGTCCCCGGCTATAAATCCACCAGCTGGGAGAAGGGCTACGGCGATTACACGCTGAAGCCGGACATGGCGACGCTGCGTCGGGTCCCTTGGCTGGAAGGGACAGCGCTCGTTCTCTGCGATGCCTATGATCACCACACCCATGCCGAAGTGCCGCACTCGCCACGCGCCATGTTGAAAAGCCAGGTGGCCCGGCTCGAAGCGATGGGACTGAAGGCCTATATGGCAAGCGAACTGGAATTCTTTCTCTTCGATCAGAGTTTCGAGTCAGCACGCGCGAGCGGCTATCGCAACCTCAATCTCGCCAGCGCCTATAATGAGGACTACCACATCTTCCAGACCACCAAGGAAGAGGAGGTGATGCGCGCCATCCGCAACGGTTTGCAGGGTGCCGGAATTCCCGTGGAAAACACCAAGGGCGAAGCCTCCGCCGGTCAGGAGGAAATCAATGTCCGCTATGCCGATGCGCTGACCATGGCCGACCGCCATGCGATCATCAAGAATGCCACCAAGGAAATCGCCTGGTCCAAGGGCAAGGCCGTGACCTTCCTTGCCAAGTGGAACTATAGCGCAGCGGGCAGTTCCTCCCATATCCACCAGTCGCTCTGGAGCCTGGATGGCAAGACATCGAAGTTCTTTGACAAGGACTCTGAGCATGGCATGTCTGAGATGATGAAGCATTATGTGGCGGGGCTTCTCGCGCATGCCAGCGAGATCACCTATTTCCTCGCGCCCTATATCAACTCCTACAAGCGCTACATGGCTGGCACCTTTGCGCCGACCAAGGCTGTCTGGAGCATGGACAACCGCACGGCCGGATATCGTCTGTGCGGTGATGGCACCAAGGGCATCCGCATCGAGTGCCGTGTGGGTGGCTCCGATCTCAACCCCCATCTTGCCATGGCGGCGCTGCTTGCGGCGGGCATTGACGGCATCGAGAAGAAGATGGAACTTGAGCCGCAATTCGTCGGCGACGCCTATGGCGGCAAGGAAGTTCGGGAGATTCCGAAAACGCTTCGCGACGCTACGGATCACCTGAATGGCTCCGCCATGCTGCGCGCGGCTTTCGGGGATGACGTGATCGACCACTATGTGCGCGCCGCACAGTGGGAACAGGAAGAGTATGATCGCCGCGTGACCGACTGGGAAGTCGCGCGCGGTTTCGAAAGAGCATAACAGGCTAGGAACATATCATGGTCATGATCCAGAATATTTCGCCGATTGACGGCTCGGTCTATGCCGAACGGGAGGCGATGTCGCTGGATGCGGCGCGGAGCGCCGTGTTGAAGGCGCGCGCTGCGCAAAAAGCGTGGGCACGTCGCCCTTTGGAGGAACGCGTTCAACTGGTTATGAAAGGCGTGGCACGCCTCAACGAGATGGTGGATGAGGTGGTGCCGGAACTCGCCCATATGATGGGCCGCCCGGTTCGCTATGGGGGGGAGTTCAAGGGCTTCAACGAACGTTCCAACTATGTCGCCTCAATAGCCGCGGACGCGCTGGCGCCGCTTGTCGTCGAGGACAGCGGCAACTTTGAACGCCGTATCGAGCGCGAGGCGCATGGTGTGGTCTTCGTCATCGCACCTTGGAACTACCCCTATATGACGGCGATCAATACGGTCGCACCAGCACTGATGGCGGGCAACACTGTCGTCATCAAACATGCGGCGCAGACGCTTCTCGTCGGCGAGCGCATGGTGCGCGCTTTCGTGGAGGCCGGTATCCCCGACGACGTGTTCGTCAATGTCTTCCTCGATCACCAGACGACGTCTGCGCTGATTGCCGAAGGCATGTTCAACTTCGTCAATTTCACCGGATCGGTGGAAGGCGGACGCGCCATCGAGCGGGCAGCGGCTGGCACCTTTACCGGTCTTGGACTGGAGCTTGGCGGCAAGGACCCCGGCTATGTGATGGAAGATGCCGACCTTGATGCTGCCGTCGATACATTGATGGATGGGGCGACCTATAATTCCGGCCAGTGCTGCTGCGGCATAGAGCGCATCTATGTCAACGAGGCGCTCTACGATGCCTTTGTCGAAAAGTCCGTCGCCTGGGTGTCCAACTACAAGCTTGGCAACCCGCTGGAGCAGGAGACGACGCTTGGGCCGATGGCCAACAAGCGTTTCGCCAAGGTGGTGCGCCAACAGGTGGCGGATGCGGTCTCCAAGGGCGCCAAGGCGCTGGTCGATCCGAAGTTGTTTGCAGCCGATGATGGCGAGAGCGCCTATGTCGCACCGCAAGTTCTGATCGATGTCGACCACTCCATGGAGTTCATGACGGAAGAGACCTTTGGCCCGGCTGTCGGCATCATGAAGGTGAAGAATGACGAGGAAGCCATAAGGCTGATGAATGACAGCAAGTATGGCCTGACCGCATCGCTCTGGACCCAGGATGCCGAACGGGCAGGGCGCATCGGTCGCGAGATCGAGACGGGCACCGTCTTCATGAACCGGGCGGATTACCTCGACCCGGCGCTCTGCTGGACAGGCGTCAAGGAAACCGGACGCGGCGGCTCGCTTTCCGTCATCGGCTTCCAGAACCTGACCCGTCCGAAATCATACCATCTGAAGAAAGTCACGAAATGAATATCGTCGCAAACTGGAGCTATCCGACCCCCATCAAGCTCGGGCGTGGCCGCATCAAGGAACTGGCCGATGCGTGCAAGACGCTAGGCATCAAGAAGCCGCTTTTGGTGACGGATCGCGGTCTTGCGGGCATGGCGATTACCGGCCACGCGCTGGATATTCTCGATGAAGCCGGTCTGGGCCGTGCGATCTTCTCCGACGTTGATCCCAACCCGAACGAGATCAATCTCGATGAGGGTGTGAAAGCCTTCAAGGATGGCGGTCACGATGGCGTCGTTGCTTTTGGCGGCGGGTCGGGCCTCGATCTCGGCAAGGCGGTTGCCTTCATGGCGGGGCAGACGCGCCCGGTCTGGGACTTTGAAGATGTTGGCGACTGGTGGACACGTGCCAATTCCGACGGGATCGCACCGATCGTCGCGGTTCCGACGACGGCTGGAACGGGTTCGGAAGTGGGGCGCGCCAGCGTCATCACCAACTCCAAGACCCATGTAAAGAAGATCATTTTCCATCCGAAATTCCTGCCGGGCGTCGTCATCTGCGATCCGGAACTGACCGTGGGCATGCCGAAGGTCATCACGGCGGGCACCGGTATGGACGCTTTCGCCCATTGCCTTGAGGCCTATTCGTCACCCTTCTACCACCCGATGAGCCAGGGTATTGCGCTGGAAGGTATGCGGTTGATCAAGGAGTTCCTACCGCGGGCTTACAAGGATGGCACCGATATCGAGGCGCGCACCAATATGATGGCTGCGGCTGCGATGGGTGCGGTCTCCTTCCAGAAGGGCCTTGGCGCGATCCATTCGCTCTCGCACCCGATCGGCGCTGTTTACAACACCCATCACGGCATGACGAATGCTGTGGTGATGCCTGCCGTGCTGCGCTTCAACCGCCCGGCGATCGAAGATAAGATCGCACGTGCAGCTGCCTATCTTGGCATTGAAGGTGGGTTCGATGGCTTTTACGATTACGTGCTGGAGCTCCGTAAGGAGCTTGGCGTGCCGGAAAACCTGACAGCCATGGGCATCAAGCCGGATCGGATCGACGAGTTGACGGCAGAGGCGATCAAGGATCCGAGCTGCGGTGGTAATCCTGTCGAGATGACTTTGGAGAATACCAAGGCGTTGTTCGAGGCGTGTTTCTGATTGATCGCGGCGGGACTTCACGCGTCCCGCCTCGATCTCCCACCGGTACCGGCGCCCAGGTTTCGGTCTTCAATATCCTCATACTCTGGTGACCGTGCTATGATCCCTCTTTCCATGGGAGGAAGGATCATGAACAAGAATACGATCTGTATCTGGTACGACGGGCAAGCCGAGGCTGCGGCCCGGTTTTATGCCGAGACTTTCCCGGACAGTTCGGTTGGCGCGATGACGCGTGCACCTAGTGACTATCCGAGTGGCGGCGAGGGCGACGTTCTGGTGGTGGAGTTCACCGTCGCCGGCATTCCCTGCATCGGCCTGAATGGTGGCCCGACCTTCAAGCACAGTGAAGCTTTCTCCTTCCAGATTGCCACCGATGATCAGGAGGAAACAGACCGCTACTGGAACGCGATCGTCGGGAATGGCGGGCAGGAAAGCGAGTGCGGCTGGTGCAAGGACCGGTGGGGCATTTCGTGGCATATCACACCCCGCACGCTGCTCGAAGCGCTGGCAGCCGGTGGAGGGGATGCCAAGCGCGCTTTTGCGGCGATGATGACGATGAAAAAGATCGATGTGGCAACGATTGACGCCGCCAGGCGTGGCGACTGATCGCGAGTTCAGCCGCGCCGGTCCAATGTGGAAGCGGTGCCGCAGCAGGCGCTATTCCCTCGCGTTTCCAATTTGTTAACCATATTGGTTAACACTCTCCAAAGCACCATGCTTCGGTGCGTTCCAGAGCATCGCACTTCCTAGGCTCTGACATTTCGGGGTCCATATGACAGTCATTACATTCGCCAATACCAAGGGTGGGGCAGGCAAGACGACGGCGGTTCTTCTGCTCGCAACCGAACTGGCCCGCACCGGCCACCGCGTTACTGTTCTCGACGCAGACCCGCAGCTTTGGATTTCGCACTGGTTTGAGATCTCCGGTTCCATCAACAATCTCAGCGTCATTTCCAACGTGACCATGGCGTCTCTGGAAGGTCACATCCGCGAGAACCGCTCCAATACGGACTGTTTCATCATCGATCTTCCCGGCACCAAGAGCCCGCTCTTGACGATGGCGCTTGGTATTTCCGATCACGTTCTCATCCCGGTGCAGGGATCGGCCATGGACGCGCGTGGTGCTGCGGAAGTCATGGATCACCTCGCATTTCTCGACACGAAGATGGGCCGGAAGATCGATCATTCGGTCGTGCTGACCCGTGTGAATGCCATGGTCAGCACCCGCGCGCTGCTTCAGGTCAAGATGTTGCTTGAAAAACGCAATGTCCGCGTTCTCAATACGCCGATTGCCGAACGCGCCGCATTCCGCGACATCTTCGATCACGGCGGCACGATTGCAGCACTCGACTGTCAAAAGGTCAGCAATGTCGACAAGGCGCTGGACAATGTGCGGCTTTTCGCTACCGAAGTTCTCGGACTTCTTCCCGCCCGCGTCGTCCGCTCTGGACGCGACTTGAGACTGGCCCGCAAGGCGGCGTGATCGGCTCAGCGAGACTGTTGCCTGTCGCAGGGCAGGCTTCAGCCTGCCCTTTCATGAATGGTTCTCACGCCAACGGGGCGCTCTGACTTACGCGACTTCCCGTTGCTGAGGCGAGAGATGATATGGCTTCACCAGGCAATCTGCGGGAATGCCCCATTCCTTATGAAGCTTGTAGATCATGTCTACGGTCAGTGCGCGTTTCTTGTTCAGGACTTCTGAAGCGCGAGAGCGCGACCCGAACAGGGTGCCGAGGTCCGACTGTGTTCGGCCGGTCATCTCCATATGGGCCTTTATCAATTCCACCGGTTCCGGCGCGTCGATAGGGTAGTGCACATCTTCATAGGCTTCTATGAGAGACGACAGAACATCGAAGCGTTCCTCCTCAGGCGTTCCCGGTTCCGGCGGCTTATCGAAGTAGGGTGAAACTTCGGCAATGGCCCATGCGAGGTCATCATTGTTCCTGATGGCGCGAATGTTATCCATTACACTGTCTCCGGGTTGATCTTGTCGTATTCCTTGTGGGTGCCGATGAACTTTATCAGGACCCTTTTGTATGCATAGGCAACATGCACGATCAGTCGATATTTGTTCCCCGCGATGTCGAATATGATCCTGTTGTCTGAAACAAAATCGACCGTAGCACCAAACGTCGACTTCACTTCCGAGGGGCTAGTCCAGTCCGCTTTGCTGACCATTGCACGCCACGTCCTCAACGGAGTTTCAGCCTGAGAGTGTTGCTCCCAGAAGGCCTTCAACGTCGATTTAGCGATGATCTGCATGGATCCAAAGCTAACACAAAGGTCTCGCTACAACAAGGGAATTTCCCAATATGGGAACAATTACTGCTGTTCTGACGAGGGATAGCTCCGCCCGTAGTAGACCAGTTCATAAGACCCTTAGAAACTTTTGCTTGATTTGGAAATGATCATTTCCTATATCTCCGTCCATGACAGAGATTGCTTCCTCAGTATCACCCAATCGCCAGCGCGGCCGGCCGCGTGAATTCGATGTCGATGCCGCTATCGACAGGGCGATTGGTGTGTTTTCCAAGCGCGGCTTCCATGCCACCTCGGTGGGTGATCTGACCGAAGCGATGGCTTTGACGCAGGGTAGTCTCTACAAGGCGTTCAAAGACAAGAAGGATATCTATATCGCTGCCGTCGAGCGCTACAAGCTGGTGCAGACGAAGCGGTTCGAGGCCAAGGTGCAGGCGGGTGAAAACGGCCGCGAAAGGCTACGGGCGGCCATGGAGTTTTATGCCGGCAACTCGGCGGGCTCGTCCGGTGAACAGGGTTGCCTGATCGTCGGGGCGGTTGCCGATCTGGCATCATTGGATGCGGATGTGGCGCGCGTGGTGAGAAGCGCCATCGAGGCGCGAGAAAAGATACTGGCCCGCCTCGTGCGGGAAGGGCAGGCGGATGGCTCTGTGACGGGTCGAGGCGATGCGGACGTTCTCGCCAAGACTGCGCTTTGCCTGCTGTACGGAATGCGGGTCGTCGGCAAGACCGGCCCCTCACGAGAGGATATGTCGTCGGTCGTCGATGCCGCCATGCGCATTTTCGATTGATCTTTTGTTTAATTTGGAAATGAATGTTTCCTAATCTGGAGTGGAATAATGGCTTCGAAAGCTATTGATGCGGACGAACCGCAGGGGGACACCATGTCTTCTGCGATGATCTTTCTGCTGGCCAGCGCCTGCGGGCTGGTGGCGGCCAATCTCTATTATGCGCAACCGTTGGCAGGCGTCATCGGCGCGGAACTCGGGCTCTCACCAGCGGCAACGGGGCTGATCGTGACGTTGACACAGATCGGCTATGGCCTGGGTCTTCTCTTCGTCGTTCCGCTTGGCGATCTGGTGGAGAACCGCAAGCTGATCGTTGTCACTGTGGCCACTGCGGTTCTGGCCCTGATTGCAGCCGCGCTCGCGCCCCATGCCGCGCCGTTTCTCTTTGCCGTCTTTCTTGTCGGTATCAGTTCGGTCGCGGTGCAGATGATCGTGCCATTCGCTGCGCATCTGACACCGCATGCGATCCGCGGACGCGTCGTCGGAACGGTCATGAGCGGGTTGATGGTCGGTATCATGCTGGCGCGTCCGGTTTCCAGCATTCTGTCCGAATTCGTCTCGTGGCGGGGCGTTTTCTTAGTGTCTGCTGTCGTGATGGCCATTCTTGCACTGGTGCTGTACCGGCTGCTTCCGCGCCGCGTGCCGGATGCGAAGCTGCCTTACGGCGCGCTTTTGAGATCGATGGGGCAACTTGCGCGCACCACCCCGATCCTGCAGCGGCGCTCTGTCTATCAGTCCGCGATGTTCGGCGCCTTCAGCCTATTCTGGACAACGACGCCGCTTTATCTCAGCGGCCCGGCTTTCCGGCTGACACAGGGTGAAATCGCGCTGTTCGCTCTTGCAGGCGCTGCCGGTGCGGTTGCGGCTCCGATCGCCGGACGAATGGCCGATCGCGGCTGGACCTGGGGCGCAACATTGTTCGCGCTCACCGCTGCCGCGACGTCCTTCCTCGTCACGCATATCGCGCCGGAAGGATCGCACCTGTCTCTGGCCCTCCTCGTCATCGCTGCCATCATTCTGGACTTTGCCGTCACCACCAATCTGGTGTTGAGCCAGCGCGCCATTTTTTCACTCGGTGCAGAGGTCCGCAGCCGCCTCAACGGTGTCTTCATGGCGACCTTCTTCATGGGCGGTGCGGTTGGGTCGGCACTGGGTGGCTGGGCCTATGCGCATGGTCAGTGGACTGGCGCATCATGGCTTGGCTTCGCTTTGCCGGTGATGGCGCTTGGCTTCTTCCTGACGGAGCGCAGAGGCGAGAGGCGGGCGGTGAAATTGGGCTGAGGAGAACATGCCTCCATGGCCTCTCAAGACTGGCCTGTCGCACTTACAAGAGCAGTCTAAGAAACTGAAAATCCCCGGCTTGAGGCCGGGGATTTTTGTTAAGTGCCTGGAGATTATTCCGCGAACTCTACCACGACGCCGGGACGCACCATCTTCGCCAGTTCCGTTGCATCCCAGTTGGTGAGGCGGATGCAGCCATGGCTGTTGGTCTTGCCGATCTTGGATGGCTCGGGCGTTCCATGGATGCCGTATGTGGGCTTGGACAGCGCGATCCACACGGTCCCCACAGGGCCGTTGGGGCCTGGCGGAATCTGCAGGACCTGGGTGTTCTGACCCTGTTGAAAGTTGATCTTCGGATTGTAGGTGTAGCCGGGATTGAGCGCGATACGCTCTACCGTATGGGTGCCGCTCGGGGATGGGGTGTCCGACGAGCCGATGGTTGCCGGATAGGCGGCGATGAGCGTGCCGCTCTCATCGTAAGCGAAAACCTGCTTGATGCCCTTATGCGCCACGATGCGAGCCACTTGGCCCTTCTTCGGTTCGCCCGGATTGGCAACCTTGATGATCGTGCCGGGAACGGTGAAATCGACGCCGGGATTGAGTTCTTTCAGGTAGGTCTCATCCATGTGGAAGCGCTCGGCGAGCGCTTCCGTTGTGGAGGTGTAGGACATGGCGGGAAGCTGCGCCTTGGCGGCATAGTCGTCCGGAATCGAGGCGACATAGGGACCTGCCGCATCGGCTGCGGTGATCGTGTAATCGACGATCGCCATACCGCCGCTGTTGCGCAGGCGTTCGAGAATGTCGTCGGTGTTGTTCGGGTCCAGCCGCTCGCCGGTCATTTCCTGCCAGGCGGCAATGGCCTTGTTGACGTTGTCGCCCATCTTTCCGTCGATGACGCCTGGCGAAATGCCCTCGCGGTCGAGAAAGACTTGAAGTGCGACGATTTCCTGACGTGAGCGGTTGACCGGTGCGGTGACCGGCTGGTTGCGCTCGATCAGATGGTCTGGCTGCGGCACGGCGGCCGTTGTGCTTTCGCCCGGCATCGGCTGGCTCAGAGGGCCGCTTTCGACATCGCCGCGGCGTGGCTCGACAGAGCCGGTATAGACATCATCGCCGCTGCCATCATTGCGGAACTCGCGATAGTCGCGGTACTGACCTTGGCCCTGATAGCGCTGATTGTCCTGATATCCGTAGCTTCTGCGCGGTTGTTCCGGTTCGCGGAAACGGCCGGGCGGTGGCGGGTAATAGGTGTCGGGTTCGCTGTAGTAGGTATCGCGCTGTGCCTGATAAGGATCGCGCGGCGCCTGCCGTTGTTGTTGAGCGCCGCCCGGCATTTGCGTGCCAACGAGATTGCCGTAGCGGTCGTAATAGACGGTGCGCCCCATGCGGTCGCGGCTGATCACCACGTCGTTCGGGTTTGGCAGATAATCCAGAACGGTGCCGTCGGGCGCCACCAGAACGCCCTGTTCCTGAGTGACATAGCGCTGTTGTGCGGAAGCGTTCGACGGTGCAAGCACCGGCGACGCTGCGACTGCGAGACAGAACACGGCGTTAAGAAAAAGTTTCACGTTCTTGCGATCCCTTGGGTTAGTCCCAATAAACACACGGTAATCTTGACCCTATTGTGAAAAAGGTGAATTCGCGGTTAATGCAATCTTAATTTCTGGCCGTTGCGATAGCTTTTGCGTGAAGTTTGCGTCAACCGCATCACACAACATTCGCATTCGCGCAGGACAAACCTGTTTCGACTGCGCCGCAGATTCGCCTGGAGGAGCCGCTGATGAGAGAATTCAAAGCCGGAAGATCGCCGTCCATTTTCCTCGACGAGACCTCGGTGCTCGATATCGGTCCTTGCATTGTCGATGGCGTGAACATCGCGCCCGAGCGCGCTATCCCTGACGATGGGGACCCGCGCATCGATCATTCGCTTGAAGGGTTTCTGTTCACCTGCGGACCGGATCATATCCGTCATCCGCAGCCCATTCCAGGCGAGCCGAGCGGGCGGAAGTTCCCGTTGCATGGCTCTTTCTCCTCTCATCCGGCTAGGATCACACAGTGGTCGGTATCCGATGGTAATGCCGAGGCAGTGGCGCAGGTTCCTGTCTCACTGGCAGAGGGTGGGACGGCGCTTCTGGAGCGCGTCTGGCGAATCGACGGGGCGAGCGGCGAGGTGAGCCTGGAGGACCGGGTGACAAACACCAGCGATCACGCCCGTCCGACATTCCTCATGTATCACATGAACGTTGCCGCAAAGCTGTTTGACGATGCGGTGCTGCTTGAGAGCGCCTCCTTTGATGGCGGCGGGTTTGGCTGGCGTTTCGGTGAAGAGACGGGCAGCGTCTTTTGTGTGCCCGCACAGGGGGAGAATGGCTGGGCCTCGTTGACGCTTGGGCCTATCGCGTCCATCGGCGGTCGTCGGCTGAAAGTGTCGTTTCGAACCGACACATTGCCCTATCTACAGATGTGGCGAAACCAGAAGGCACCGGCCAATGTGCTTGGCATAGAGCCGGTCTCGCATCGTTGGGTCGACCGAGCCGAGTTGGAAAGGGCAGGCGAGTTCAACATGCTGCAACCGGGCGAAAGCCGCAGCTATGGTTTGCGCTTTTCTATTCTCTAAATGGCTATTTAATTGAAAAAGCCTGTCATTGACGCATCCGGCTCAACCCCTTACATCGGGTACGGATTTTGCGAAATGGCGGGCCGTTGAGGGCCGCAATGCCGTCACCCTCGGAGGATAGAAGATGGATATCAGACGCATCGATGACGATTACTCCGTAACCGGCCAGATCAGCGTGGCCGATCTCGATGAGGTGAAGGCGCTCGGTTTCAAATCCATCGTTTGCCATCGTCCCGATGACGAGGAGGAAGGTCAGCCGCGTTTTGCCGATATCGCCGAACGGGCCGAAGAGCTCGGCCTGACGATCATGCATGTGCCGGTCGGCCGCTTCGGCGTCGATCCGGATGCGGTTGCCGGCATGGTGGATGCGCTGGACGAATTGCAGCGCCCGATGCTCGGCTATTGCCGCTCCGGCGCACGTTCCACGGCCATTTACGAAAAGACCCACCATCTGCGCGGTTGATCCCGCGTCGTTTATCTAAAGCCTACCAAACAGGAGCATTTCCATGAGCATCAAGCGTATCGAACCCGGCAAGCGCATGAGCGGCGCCGTCGTTCACGGCAACACCGTCTATCTCGCAGGCCAGGTCGGCGAAGGCACATCCGTGACCGAACAGAGCAAGTCCGCGCTGGCTGAAGTCGATCGCCTGCTGGCTCTGGCCGGTTCCGACAAGTCGAAGATCCTGCAGACGATCATCTACCTCTCCGACATGTCCACCTTCGGCGAAATGAATGCTGTCTGGGAAGGCTGGATCGACCCGGCTAACCCACCAGCTCGCGCCACTAGCGAAGCAGCCCTCGCGACGCCGGACTACAAGGTCGAGTTCATCGTCACTGCCGCAATCTGATCGCCAGGCGACAGACGTTCTGAAAGCCGGTCCTCTGGGCCGGCTTTTTAGTTGGGCGAGAGCGTGGGAAACGAAAAGACGTTTCATCCGAATCTCTTAGCTGAATCCCTTCGCAGATTGAGTCAGTGCCTTGGCAAGTTGATTCAAGTTCGTGACCCGCTCGGCAAACCAGAGCCTCGCTAAGTCCTGCGACGAAGCCAGATTGACGCCGTCGGGATCGATTGAGGTTACCTTCCAGGCGCCGGGCTTCCTGCCGGCCATGACGGCGAGCCTTGAGGCTTCGCCCTTGATCGCGTTGAGGCGGGCAATCTCGTCATCCACCGCAGCGATCAAGCCGTCTGCGCCGGTGAGGTCTGTACGCAGGTCGTCGGCGGTGATGTTGCTGGCGTTGCGTGCAGGGCCGCCATTGATCTGCACGCCATCGATCTTCATGCGATAGAGTTGGGTGTCGGGCAAGGCGAGGTAGAGCTTGGCCTTGGGATAGCGGGCGACATAGCGCGCTTTGGCGAGTGGTGTTTCACTATCGCTCATCAACTCAGCCCGACCCACGAGTGTCAGCCGAGGCAGGGTGAGTGCATCGCCCTTGTTGAAGGGAGCGAGCACCAGCGAGATTCGAGGATCGGCCTCGATGTTGCGTGCATGAAGTGCCAGACGGGCGGCAAAGAAAAACGGCGTTCCATCCGGCTCGACGGCGATGTTGGTGGCGGTATTGTAGGGATAGCCACTTGCCGGATCGAGGGTTGCCAGGCCGCAGGTTCGTGATGTCAACAGCACATCACGCGCCACCCGGATCGCCTCGAATGGTGCGCCAGCCGAAGGTTCGATCTTGGCGTTGCGCGGTGTAATGACCGGGATTTTGCTGTTGTGCATGGCAGTCCGTGACGTCCTGTGCGTGTGTCCTAAGTCGGGCCAGTCTTAAAGTCTTATGCACTCTTTGCACAATCTGCATTCCCAGATCGTACGCAAGACGCGAAGCGGATGATAAGAGACATTACCCGCAAAATGCGCAATACGTTCAAGTGGTGAAGGACATGCCTATCTGGGTCCCAACTCTCTTAGCTCTAAATGCACTTGCGGCTTTAATGCCGTTTTTCTACGCGCGGAAGCTTGCCCGCGAAGAAGGTGCATCGGATGAGGCTATGCCGAGGTGGTTCGGAGGGTTCCGTGATTACCAGCGGGTGGCCAGCATGCTGCGGAAGCATTCCCAAGAGGGAGATCGCTGGGCGCTCACGGCCTACTGGATCTATTGCTGCAGCTTTGTCATTGGACCAGCTACGATCGCATTGCTTTTCATTCAGGACCAGTGGTCGCGCTGATCTTCGTGCAACGCGACCAATGTTCCGATCCCGACGAAAGCTATTGTCCTCAGCTCTTGTTCCTAATCTGTGTCAGGGTCCGCGCAGGGGTAATCGCTTCTGCGTCGAGCTTAATTTCGATGATGGCCGCTTTGCCGCTGGCGCGTGCGCGCTCGAAGGCAGGACCAAAGTCTTCGGTCTTCTCCACCAACTCCCCGTGGCCGCCGAAGGCTTTGGCATAGGCGACGAAGTCTGGATTGAGGAGATCGGTGGCGCTGACGCGGCCGGGATATTCCCGCTCCTGATGCATGCGGATCGTGCCATAGGTGCCGTTGTTGACGAGCACGGTGATGATCGGCAGGCCGTAGCGCACGGCTGTAATGAATTCCTGGCCGTGCATCATAAAGCAGCCGTCACCGGCAAAGCAGATGACTTCGCGCTCGGGGAAGAGATGCTTGGCCGCAACGGCTGCCGGAAGGCCGTAGCCCATGGAGCCGGAGGTCGGGGCGGCTTGTGTGTTGAAGCGGCGGAAACGGTGGAAGCGGTGGACCCATGTGGCGTAGTTGCCGGCACCATTGGTGAAGATTGCGTCTTCCGGCACATTGGCCTCGATCCAGTCCATGATCGGCCCCATCTGCACGTTGCCGGGACCTGTCTTGGGCGGAGTGGACCATTTCAGATAGGCCTCGTGCATGGCAGAGGTGCGTTCTGACCAAGCGGCGTTCGCCTCTATCTTGATGTTTACCAGAGCCTCAACGAAGTTTTCTGGCGCCGCGCAGATGGCGAGATCCGGGCGATAGATGCGGCCGAGTTCTTCCGCTTCCGGGAAGACGTGCACCAGCGTCTGCGACGGGTAGGGGATATCCAGCATGGTGTAGCCGGAGGAGGGCATTTCCGACATGCGGGCACCGAGAAGGACGATGAGATCGGCCTCCTTGATCTCCTTGGACAGCGCCGGATTGATGCCAATGCCGACATCGCCCGCATAAGACGAACTCGTGTGGTCGAAGAGCATCTGGCGGCGGAAGGAGCAGCCGACTGGCACGTTCAGGTTTTCGGCAAAATTCTTGAAGGAGGCAACGGCTTCTTCCGACCAGCGCGTGCCGCCGAGAATGAACATCGGGCGCTTGGCGTTGGCGAGCAGGTCTGCGAACTTCGCCATCTGCTTGGCGCCAGGATGGTTTTCGACCGGCATGTAAGCCTGGGCTTCTGGAGCCTCGACTTCTTCCACCAGCATGTCTTCCGGCAGCGTCAGAACCACCGGACCAGGGCGGCCGGATGTCGCGACCGCAAAGGCACGCGTGACGAACTCGGGAATGCGACGGGCATCGTCGATTTCGCCGACCCATTTGGCGAATTCGGTAAAGGCACGGCGATATTCGACTTCCTGAAAGGCCTCACGCTCGCGGGCATCACGCTGGACCTGGCCGATGAAGAGAATCATCGGGATCGAGTCCTGTCTTGCGACATGCAGGCCGGCGGACGCGTTGGTGGCGCCAGGACCGCGTGTAACCATGCAAATGCCGGGCTCGCCGGTCAGCCGGCCCCAGGCATCGGCCATCATTGCGGCGCCACCTTCCTGGCGGCAGACGACGGTTTCGATGCCGCTTTCATAAAGCGCATCCAGAACCGCCAGATAGCTTTCGCCGGGCACGCAGGAGACGCGCGATACACCATTGGCTTTCAGCGCCTCGACAATCAGCTGCCCGCCGGTTCTCTTTCCCAAAGTCGTCATTGCGCGATGTTCCTTTCGATATCGTCCAGTTCGGCCAGAACTTCGGCCTGATGTTCTCCAAGGCGCGGGCTTGGACGGTCGTAGCGCAGAGGCGTTTCCGACAGCACGATCGGGGTGCGGACGCCGGGAATGACCGTGCCATCGGCAGCTTCCAGATCGATGCGAAGACCCCGCGCCTGAATTTGAGGATCGGCAAACATTTCCTCGATGGAGTTGATCGGGCCTGCCGGAACCGCATTGCTTTCGCATGCGGTCAAAAGATCCCGCTTCATCCATTTCAGCGTTTCGGTGGAAACGATCTGCCGGACGTCCAGCTTGTGCGCCACGCGCGCCTTGTTGGTGGCATAGCGCTCGTCATCGGCAACCGCATCGATTCCAAGGATCTTGCAGAGGCGCTTGAACTGACCATCATTGCCGACGGCAAGGATCAGGAAGCCATCGGCTGTCGGCACCACCTCATAAGGGGAGATGTTTGGATGCGCATTGCCAAGCCGGACGGGAGGTCTGCCGGAGATCAGGTAGTTCATGTTCTGGTTGGCAAGCACGGCGGACTGCACATCCAGCAGTGCCATGTCGATATGCTGGCCCTGTCCCGTGCGGATTGCATGAATGAGTGCGGCTTGGATTGCGCTGACCGAGTAGATGCCGGTGAAGATATCGGCAACCGCAACGCCAGCCTTCATGGGCTGGCCATCCGGCTCGCCGGTGATCGACATGAAGCCGGACATGCCCTGGACGATGTAATCGTAACCGGCAAAATCCGCATAGGGCCCTGTCTGGCCGAAACCGGTGATGGAACAGTAGATCAGCTTGGGGTTCAGTGCGCGAAGGCTCTGGTAGTCCAGTCCGTATTTCTCCAGCCCGCCACGCTTGAAGTTCTCGATCACCACGTCGGCGGTCTTGACCAGACGCCGCACGATTTGGCGGCCTTCCTCTGTCTTCAGGTCGACGGTGATGGAGCGCTTGCCGCGATTGGTCGAATGGTAATAGGCGGCGGAGAGATTGTCGCCATCGTTGCTTTCGACAAAGGGCGGTCCCCAGGCGCGGGTATCGTCTCCGCCGTCCGGGCTTTCGACCTTGATGACATCGGCACCCATATCGGCGAGCATCTGGCCCGCCCACGGACCTGCCAGCACGCGAGCAAGTTCGATGACACGAATGCCCTTCAGGGGCGGCTCTTTCGACGATGACGGTTCGACCATGAGTTACCTTGCGCTTTCCCGAGCCTTATAAACGGGCGGGTGAAATGGCGCATGTGAATTTATCTCATGGCGTTATTCCGTTTGGGAAACGACGCTTTTCTTCCCGGCGGTCACTCGTGCAGCCCATGCTGCAAAATCCGCAGCAGGCTTTTCCCAGCCAATCTCGTTCAGCGTCTCGTGGCGCATTCCCTTGTAGATCGTGTCTTCCACATCCGAGAAGCCAGCGTTGCGAAATTTCTCCGCCAGCCAGCGGATTTCCCGACCGTTATTGGTGGCGGCATCCTCGTCACCACTGACGAGTAGGAGCGGAAGCTGCTTTGGCAAGCGCTCCATCAGCTTCGGACCGCGATAGGACATCTCGAAGACATCCTGCCACAGCGAGACACTTGCCTCGAACTGACAGAGCGGATCGCCCACATAGGCATCCACCGCCTGTTTGTCGTGGCTCAGCCAGTCGGCAGTGGTGCGCTTTTCCGGCATGCGCGCGTTCCATATGCGGAAGGTGGCTTTGGGCAGCACGGCGCTCGGCACATCCGAGCCCTTCAGCATTTTTTCGATGCGCAGGATGACCTGGGCTAAGCGGCCCATTACGCCGGTATTGAGGTTGGAGTTCCAGATGGACAGCGCGTCGAAACGATCCGGGTGGCTGACGGCGGTGTTGAGTGCAATCAGCCCGCCCATGGAATGGCCGAACAGGATCACGGGCAGACCAGGATGCCTTCGTTCGATGAGATCGCGCATGGCGATGACGTCCTCGACAACCTTGTAAAGTCCATCCTTGGGAGCGAAGCGGCCAATCGGGGCGTCCGCCGAGCGCGTGCGACCGTGGCCGCGATGGTCATGCGCATAGACCTCGAAACCATGATTGGCCATGACATCGGCAAAGTGACGATAGCGCCCGGCATGGTCGACAAGCCCGTGGCAGATCATCAAAACGCCGTGCGGCTCACCTCTGGCAGCCTCATGGCGATAGGCAAGCGTGGCGCCGGATGCGCTCTCCAGCCGCTCGATTTTGCCGAACATCAGATCGTCGCCCATGCGCTCTTCCACTTGCTTATTATTGGCCGAGAGGTTGCTCCTCAGCCCCGTTTACCTTACATAGCGGCAAATTTCCCAATCCGACTTTTCACATCCGACGCGGAGCATTCGCTACAATGGCACGCCAATTCATCTATCACATGTCCGGGCTGAACAAGTCCTATGGCGCGAAGAAGATTCTCGAGAACGTGAACCTCTCCTTCTACCCGGATGCCAAGATCGGTATTCTTGGGCCCAACGGTGCCGGTAAGTCCACGGTTCTGCGCATCATTGCGGGCCAGGACAAGGAATTCACAGGCGAGGCCTGGCTGGCCGAAGGCGCGACTGTTGGCTATCTGGAGCAGGAGCCGAAGCTCGATCCCAACAAGAACGCCTTCGAGAACGTCATGGAAGGCGTCGCCGACAAGCAGGCCGTGCTCGACCGCTATAACGAATTGATGATGAACTATTCCGACGAGACCGCCGACGAAGGCGCGAAACTTCAGGACATCATCGACAGCCAGAACCTCTGGGATCTGGAACAGCAGGTCGAAATGGCGATGGAAGCGTTGCGCTGCCCACCAAAGGATGCCGACGTAACCGTTCTTTCGGGTGGTGAGCGTCGTCGTATCGCGCTTTGCCGTCTGCTGCTGTCGCAGCCGGACCTGCTGCTGCTCGACGAACCGACCAACCACCTCGACGCGGAAACCATTGCCTGGCTCGAAAAGCACCTGCGCGATTACCCAGGCGCCGTGATGATGATCACCCACGACCGCTACTTCCTCGACAACGTCACGGGCTGGATCCTTGAGCTCGACCGTGGCCGCGGTATTCCTTACGAAGGCAACTACTCCGCCTATCTGACAGCCAAAGCCAAGCGCATGCAGCAGGAAGCACGTGAAGAAGCCGGTCGCCAGAAGTCGCTGTCGCGCGAACAGGAGTGGATCGCATCCAGCCCGAAGGCCCGTCAGGCAAAGTCCAAGGCGCGTATCAAGGCCTACGAACAGCTAGTGGATGCGGCCGAGAACATTCGTCCCGGCGATGCGCAGATCATCATTCCGGTTTCCGAGCGTCTCGGACAGGTTGTCATCGAACTCGAAGGCATCAAGAAGGGCTTCGAAGGCCGCACCCTGATCAACGATCTGTCGATCAAGCTGCCGCCAGGCGGCATTGTCGGCATCATCGGGCCAAACGGTGCCGGTAAGTCGACGCTCTTCAAGATGATCACCGGTCAGGAAAAGCCCGATGCCGGTTCGATCCGCATCGGTGAAACGGTGCATCTCGGCTATGTCGACCAGAGCCGCGATGCGCTTGATGCCGACAAGACCGTCTGGGAAGAAATTTCCGGCGGTGCGGAAATCATCAAGCTCGGAAAGTTCGACATGAACTCTCGCGCTTATTGCGGCGCCTTCAACTTCAAGGGCGGCGATCAGCAGCAGAAGGTCGGCAATCTCTCCGGCGGTCAGCGCAACCGTGTTCACCTTGCCAAGATGCTGAAGGCTGGCGGCAACGTTCTTCTGCTCGACGAACCGACCAACGACCTCGATACCGAAACGCTGGGTGCGCTGGAAAGCGCATTGGAGGCCTTCGCTGGCTGCGCCATTATCATCAGCCACGATCGCATGTTCCTCGACCGTCTGGCCACCCACATCCTCGCCTTCGAGGGCGATGGCCATGTGGAATGGTTCGAAGGCAACTTCGAGGACTATGAGCAGGACAAGATCCGTCGTCTCGGCCCCGACGCGCTGAACCCGGGCAGCCAGGCCTACAAGCGCTTGACACGCTAAGCGACTTATCTCTTTGCAATCAGAAATGGGCATCGGCGACGGCCGGTGCCTTTTTCTATTAGAGTTACAACCAGTTATTGCATTCGTTGCAAAATTCGACCCTGGTTTACGATTTTTTATTCTGCACTCGCTTAGGTTGGGGAAGGGAGCATCAACCTTTTCCGCGCGGTCAAGAGCCTCGAAATCGTGCGGCTTCGCTTTTTTGAGGGATCCATGTTTTCGATTAGGAATATTCTTGTCGGTGCCTTCTTGCTGGTGAGCGTCATGCTCTGCGGCGTCGTTGGCTCTTTAACCTATTCAGCATATTCGCAATATCAGGTCAGCCGGTCGGTCAATAGACTGGCGGATCTGGATCGCGCCCTGTTCAACGTTCTGTTGAACTTTCGCAGCGAGCGCGGCGATAGCGCGACTGCTTTGACCATGTCGCGCGCTGCGGGCGCGATATCTTACGAGGCCGTTCAAAAGGCACGAACCAAGGTCGATGCTGCCGTCTCGCAGGCATTCTCCAGTGTCGATGCAAACGCGACACCGGAAATCAGCAGTGCAATGGCAGCGACCCGCTCTGTGTATGATCGCCTCACTGCACATCGAAAGAAGATCGACCAGGCCATCACTCTGGAACTGGACCAGCGTGAAAAGGGCCTCGACAAGGTCACGCTCGATCTGGGTAACGAGTTCCTCAACTCGCTTGAAGCATCCTCGCTCGCAATCGAAGGGGAGATGCGCAATCTCGATCCAAGCTCGGTCGCGCTGATCCAGATCCGCGCTCAGGCATGGGCGGCCCGCGCGCTTGGCGGTACCGGAACAGTGGTGATGAATGGCGCGATCGCTGCCAATCGTGGTTTGAACGCAGCTGAGGTGATCAGCGTCACATCGGCCGATGCAGGTGTCGATTTCGCCTGGAAGTCCGTTCGTGTCCTCATCAATCATCCCGATGTTGCTCAGACCTTGAAGGACGAGTTGATCAAGGCCGACAACGGATATTTCAAGGGTGATTTCGCCGACTGGCGTTCGGCGATCGTCAGCAAACTGAAGGCCGGTGAGCCCGGTGGCGTCTCCATCGACGAGTGGCGCCCGAAAGTCACGGCTGCGCTTGGCACGATTGCCTCGGTTGCTTCGCTTGCCATGGATGAACTGAACCGCGTCGCCACCGCGCGCGAAGCAGCTTATCTCCAGTCCCTTATCCTCTACTCGGTCCTGCTCGTTGCCGCCGTGGCGATCGGGATTGCCGGAATGGTCATCGTCGTCAGCCGTGTGACGAAGCCAGTCTCGGCTCTGACCCGCTGTATGCGTCAACTCGCCGATGGCGATCTCGCCGTGGCAATCGATGGCGCGAACCGCAAAGACGAGATCGGCGGAATGGCAAGCTCCGTGGCGGTCTTCCGCGAAGCTGCGATCCGTAACAAGCAGCTGGAAGCAGATGCCGAGGCCAATCGCGTGCGTTCGGAGACCGAGCGCGTGGCGATGCAAAGGCAAGCGGAAGAAGAGGCCGAAGCGCGACTGGTGCAGGCCACCAGCACCTTTACCGCGGCCATGAAGCGCCTTGCAGCGGGAGACATGCTTTGTGAAGTCAATGAGCCCCTCGCAGCACAGTTCGAGGGACTGCGCCACGATTTCAACACCTCGGTTCGCCAGTTGCGCGAAGCCTTGGTGAGTGTCGGCGGCTCCGTCGATACAGTCACCGGCGGCTCCAAGGAAATCTCGGACGCATCCAACGATCTTTCCAAGCGTACGGAACAGCAGGCTGCTTCGCTGGAAGAGACTGCCGCTGCGCTCGAAGAGATCACGGCCAATGTGACAGCGACATCCAGACGCACGAACGAAGCCCGCGAGGTGGTGCTCGAGGCCCGCAAGAAGGCCGATCATTCCGGTGAAGTCGTCAGCAACGCCGTTGCTGCGATGGAGCGGATCGAAGGTTCTTCGAAGCAGATCGGTCAGATCATCAGCGTCATCGACGAGATCGCGTTCCAGACGAACCTTCTGGCGCTGAATGCCGGTGTCGAAGCGGCGCGTGCCGGTGATGCGGGCAAGGGTTTTGCGGTTGTCGCGCAGGAAGTGCGCGAGCTGGCGCAACGCTCCGCCGGCGCAGCGAAGGAGATCAAGCAATTGATCAGCAATTCCGCCGTTGCCGTCAGCGAAGGCGTGCGCCTCGTCAGCGATACCGGCTCCGGTCTGTCGCAGATCGCTGAACTGGTGCAATCGGTCAATGTGCACATGGACGCCATTGCCACCGCCGCGCAAGAACAGTCTGTGGGGCTTGCGGAAGTCAATCACGCCGTCAACCACATGGACCAGTCCACCCAGCAGAATGCCGCTATGGTGGAAGAGATGAGTGCGTCCGGCGCCGCACTCGCGCAGGAAAGCGTCAAGCTGAAAGAGCTTCTCTCGCAGTTCGAGCTTGGCCAAGCCGTGAGCCAGTTGCGATCGGTGGCCGAAACGATGCGCCATGCGCCGTCTTCGCGACCCGTGCCCCAATCACAGGCCGCTCGCACACGGCCTGCGCCAATGACGCATGGCAACGCAGCCGTTGCGGCAAATGAATGGACCGAATTCTGAAAACGGGCGATAGCCTGCATTATGAGAAAGGCGGAGGATCATTCCGCCTTTCTTTTTTGTGGCGCAATCTGCGCTTTAGGATTGACCAGCCGCAAGCTGTTTCCACTGAGAGAAGGTGAGCGTCCCAGCTATGTCTCTACGAGGCTGATCGGGCAGGAGTGCAATATACTCCAGTGAGTGGCCATCGGGGTCCTCAAAGTAAACGCTGGCCGCGGGCATCCAGGGGAAGATTATGGGCTCTTCGATTTCCGATCCTGCTCCGTCGCGTGGAGTGATTTCTCTGGAACGCAGATAGTCGGACGCCTTCAGCAATTGCTCAAGGCTCGTTTGGAAAGCGATGTGCAGCCGGTTTCGCAGGGGAGAACTGTGTATCGACCACAGGCCGAGCATCGCGGTCTCGCGACCGGCAACCCAGAAGAACGCAACGTTTCGCTCGGCTATCACATGTGCCAGCTCCAGTCCTACTATATCGCGGTAGAAATCAATGGATCGATCGAGGTTCGAAACCGTCAAATGGGTTTCGTAGAGACCTTTGAGGGGAATCATGAGCGTACTCCTGTTTATGTGCCTGCTTCTCGGCTGTCTTGTGAGACGCTCGTGTTGGTACGACCTCAACTATGGTTGAGGTCAAGGCACTATTCGCAGGAATTTCCGGTAGCGAAAAGCCGCAGGCCTGGAGGGAGGACCATCCTGTGTTGGCTGGCCTCAAGGCCTTTCGTCTCGGATACGAAGATGCGGTCTGTCCGTCATCCAATGGTTTTCGTTCTCGGATGCAAGTCCAGTCTTGCATCTCTTCGCTAATCGTATAAACATATCTTTATATGTTGATTGGATGAGGTGGCGGCTTTGGCGCTTGGACTGGATAATCTGGTGGATCTGTTGAAGGCAGCGGGGGAGCCGACGCGCTTTCGCTTGCTGGCACTGCTGTCTGCGGGAGATTTAACGGTCACCGACCTCACGGAAATTCTCGGGCAGTCGCAGCCGCGCATCTCTCGTCACCTTAAGCTTTTGGCGGAAGAAGATCTCATCGACCGCTATCAGGAAGGTGCCTGGGCTTACTTCCGCCTGAAACAGGATGGCAAGTCTGCCGAACTGGTCAAGCAGTTGCTATCGCTTGCTTCTTCAGCAGATGCCGTTTTGTCGCGTGATAATGAGCGACTTGCAGCCGTCAAGCGTGTGCGGGCGACGCGCGCGCAGGAATATTTCAGTCGCAACGCCTCTGCCTGGGACGAGCTTCGCCGCCTGCATGTCAGCGATGAGGCGGTCGACGCGGCACTTTTGAAGCTCATCGGCACCACACCGGTGGATTCGATGCTCGATCTGGGAACGGGAACGGGCCGGATCCTGCAATTGCTGAGTGGCATCTATCGTCGCGCCATCGGAATCGATGCCAGCCGCGACATGCTGGCTGTGGCGCGCTCCAATCTGGATAAGGCGGGTGTGGCGCATGCCTCCGTGCGCCACGGCGATATTCTCAATCTGCCGCTGGAAGGCCAGGATTTCGATCTGGTCGTCGTCCACCAGGTCCTGCACTTTCTCGATCATCCGGAAATGGCCATTGCCGAGGCGGCGCGCATGCTGCGCCCCAATGGCCGTTTGGTGATCATCGATCTGGCGCCGCATTCGCTGGAATATCTGCGTGAAGAGCATGCCCATGTCCGCCTGGGATTCTCGAACCAGACCATGGAAGAGTGGCTGAAGAAGGCCGGGCTCACACCGGAAAAGTCGATGGACTTGCATTCCGGCAAGGCGTCCGCCCAGTCGCTCGACGTCACCATCTGGGTTGCACGCGACCCGCGCCTGCTGATTGCCGGGGATCAATCGGCAGAGCCTCAATTCGTTTCCGCCGGGAGGGCATGACATGACCAAGACAGAGATCGACCGCAACCCCTCCAGCGCCTTCAAGCTCTCCTTCGAGTTCTTCCCGCCAAAGAGCCCCGATATGGATGTGCAGCTTTGGGAAACGGTGGAAGAACTGTCGCGCTGGAACCCGGATTTCGTATCCGTGACCTATGGGGCAGGGGGCACCACCAAGGCGCCGACGCTGGAAGCGGTTCGGCGGATGATCTCCGTTGCAGGCTTGTCGACGGCATCGCACCTGACCTGCGTGGATGCCAGCAAGCGCGAGACCCACGAGGTCGTGGAAGAGTTGCGCAATGTCGGCGTTACGCATTTCGTTGCACTTCGCGGTGACCCTGCCACGGGTATCGGTACGGCTTATAAGCCGCATCCGGAAGGTTACGAAAATGCCGCTGCCCTGGTGCGCGGGCTCAAGGAGCTGGGAGACTTCGAAATTTCGGTGTCCTCCTATCCCGAGAAGCATCCCGAGAGCGAAAGCAATGCTGTCGATATCGAGATGCTGAAGCTCAAGGCGGATAACGGCGCAACGCGGGCGCTGACACAATTCTTCTTCGACAATGACGTCTTCGAGCGTTACATGGAGCGCGTCACCAAGGCTGGTATCAAGATACCGGTCGTGCCGGGTATCATGCCAATCCAGAACCTCACGCAGTTGAAGCGTTTTGCCGGTCGCTGCGGCACCAGCATTCCAGCCTTTCTCGATGAGCGCTTTGCCGGTTATGACGACGATCCGGCCGGTCGTGCCAAGGTTGCCGCCGATGTGGCTGCCGAGCAGATTTTCGACCTGCAGCGTCGCGGCGTTAACGAATTCCATCTCTACACGATGAACCGCGCACCGCTTGTGAATGCCGTTCTTGAGAATGTCGGCTTCCGCCCGGCACGCAAATCCGCCGCCTGACCGAGCCGCGGCAACTTCGATATAAAAAAAGCGCAGGTAGAAAAACCTGCGCTTTTTTAATGGCTTATGAGGATCAACTTGCGACCGGGCGTCCTAAACCCCAACGCTTTGTCAGATGAAAAGCATCACTCCGACAAACGCAAACGCCACGCCGACTGCCAAGGCATTAAGAGAATTTGTAAGTCCCATGCTCTGCCTCCTGTTCGTTGACAGTAAGCATTATGACCCTTTTGTGTCTTTTGAAAAGCGGTTTTTATGATGCGCTGCACACCAAACATGCCGCTTCTGGGTGAAATTGCGGCAGCAATCCATTGAAAAACAACTTATATTACAGGGTGAAGATTTCGTTATTCCGGTCGTAAAAAAGTAAATGGCCGGGGTTTTCCCCAGCCATTCTCACCAGATCGGATCGTGTCAGATCATCAAAGCTTGTCGAGGAGCTCGCGGGTCGGCCAGCCATCGGCGGGGAGGCCCAGACGCTGCTGTTCGCGCTGAACGGCGATGCGCGTACCGGAGCCGAGAATGCCGTCGATCTTGCCGACATCATGCGTCTTGGCATCGAGCTTCGTTTGCAGTTCCTTCATCTCGGCATCATTGAGGCCGGGATCGGGGTTGCCCTTGTTATAGACCGGTGCGCCCATCAGTCGCGTCGCGAAATAGGCAGCGGAGGTCGTGTAGATGAAGGACTGGTTCCACTCGAGATAGATGTTGAAGTTCGGGTAGGTGAGGAAGGTCGGTCCCTTGCGGCCCTGCGGCATGATGAGCGCTGCCTGGAGATTGGCAAACTTCTTGTCGCCATCGCGCGGGGTGACACCGAGATTGAACCAGTCACCAGCGGTCATGGTGCCGCCAAGGCCGGATTTTTCCCATGGCAGGTTTTCAGGCACCGCAACTTCCTGGATCCAGGGCTCGCCCTTCTTGAAGCCGAGATGCTGGATGAACTTCGCAGCCGTCAGGATCGCGTCCGGTGCGCTACCCTTGACGTTGACGTGGCCATCGCCATCACCATCGACGCCAAAAGCGATGATGTCCTTCGGCAGCATCTGCACCTGGCCGATTTCGCCGGCCCATGCGCCGGTGTTTGTCGCAGGATCAAGGTCGCCATGCTGGACCATTTCGGTGAGTGCGATCAGCTGCGGACGGAAGAGCTCCGGACGGCGGCAATCATGCGACAGCGTGACCAGCGCATTGCGGGTGTTGAAATCGCCCTGTACGGCGCCGAAATCGGTTTCCATCGCCCAGAAGGCGGCGATGACGCCAGCGGGCACACCGAACTCGTCCTCGGCGCGCTTGAAGGTGGAGGAATATTCCTGAAGCTTCTTGCGGCCCATGTCCAGGCGGCCCTGGCTGACGGTGCGCTGCGAGAATTCGAGGAAGGTCTGGCGGAACACGCCTTGGGCGCGGTCGCGAGACAGAACCTTCTGGTCGATCTGGGCACCGGCGAGCGCCTTATCGACAGCCTCTGCCGATACGCCCTTGGCAACAGCTTCATCCTTTACGCCCTTGAGGAAGGTCGAAAGATCGCCACCGCAGGGAACCTGCTTCGGATCATCGGGAGAGACGGTTGGGGTAACGGCCAGTGCGGATCCGCAGGACAAGGCAAAGAGAGTGGCAGCAAGAACCAGGCTGCGTTGCGAGAAGCTGAACATCAGAATTCCTCAAATGTGCGATTGGCCCACTGGTTTCCTTCCCTTTGTGGCGGAAGCATGGGCAGGATCGTGAAAGATAATCGCCGAGGTTTTGTTTCCTCACCTTTGCGATTATTTCGTCGCACATCTGCCTGTCTTGGCTCAAAAAGCAAGTCCAAAGCAGGTCGCGCAGAAGTGGTATACGTTTTTGTGACAACTGCGCCTGCTACCTAAGACGATCTGGCGTTTTCGCTGTCGTCAACTGCGGGCGTTGGAGGCAGACGCGACCCATGTGCGCCAGTTCTTCTCGCTTCCAGAGAAGACATTGATATCGGTGGGTGTGCTGATGCCGGGGATGATGCCGGTGCCGGTATATTGCCAGAAGGCCCATTGGCGCTGCGGATAAATTTCCGATGGATGAGCCGCGACCGAGCGAACCCAGAAGTGATAGTTCTTGAACTGGCCGACCAGATTGTCCCGGTGGAAATCCACGCTGGTATAGATGATCGGGCGCATGCCATAATAGTTTTCGATGCGGGTGAGGAAGCGCTGGATTTCGGAGCGGACCACATCGGGCGATGGGCGCGTCTTGCAGGTCGGGGAGGCGGGGTTCCACTCCACATCGAGAACCGGCGGCAGCTTCATCGATTCCTTCGGAACATTACGGATGAACCAGTCGGCCTGCGCATCGGCTGGCGCGCAGAAGTAATAGAAATGGTAAGGTGCGTGCGGCACGCCGGCGGCGGCCGCGCCGCGCCAGTATTCATCGAAACGGGAATCGAGGCGATCGGTGCCTTCGGTGGCCTTGATGAAGGCGAAGGATACGCCGGACTTGCGCACGGTCGCCCATTCGATCTCGCCATTCCACTTGGAAATGTCGATACCGTGGACCTCGTGTCTGTGCGGCGAGTTGCGCCCGAAATCATGCGGATCGTTATCCTTGAACTTCGGCCGGGCGACGGACGCGGTTTCCAGGAAATCGTAACTGGTCGAGGTGCAGCCGCTAAGGATCAGCAAGGTGCCAAGAAGAGCCGGAATGAGCCGCCGCATGATGTTCCCAGTTGAATGAGTTGCCGCCGATTGCGCGCGCCTGCTCTTTGGCCGACGCGGCATATCGTTAATCCGCATTTACCATAACAGGGTAAACAAGCGGTTATGACAAGAGGAAGGAGGAGAATTCATTCCCAGGCGGCGGGATGGCTCTCTCAACTCTTCGGCATGGTCAGCACTGCGCGCCAGGCGTAACCGCGGGCGATCGGTTCAAATTCCAGCGACGCATTATGGCTTCCGGCGAGCGTCTCGAGCACGTAGCGCAGGTTTGCGCGTGGCGTGACGTGGAACTTCGTCAGCCACGCCTGCAGCAGGCTGCGGAACCAGACGGGCAGGTGTTCCTGCTGACCGAAATCGACGATGTGCAGCGACCCGCCGGGTGCCAGCGACAGGAGGGCGCGTTCCACTGCCTTTTCCCATTCGGGAATCATCGAGATCGCATAGGAGATCATGATGCGATCGAACCCCTCGCTGCGTCCAAACTCGCTGAGCCTGAAGGTGGTAGCATCGGAAACGCGCAGCGTCGGACGTGCCTTCTTGCCGGTGAAGTTCTCCGCTGCCGTGGTCAGCATCTCGGCGGAGATATCGAGACCGTAGAGCTTGGCGAGCGGAAAATGACGGGCTGCGAGCAGAAGATTGCGGCCCGTGCCGCAACCGACTTCCAGAAGGCTGCCACCATGGGGTACATCCAGACGTTCGATCGTGCGGTCACGCCCGAGCAGATAGTATTTGCGGGTGATGTCATAGATGTGCCGCTGATGACGGTACATTCTGTCCATCAGGGTGGCATGCTGGGCGTTTGCAAGGCCCACACTGTCTCCGATGCTCTTCATGCAGATGCCCTCTGGTAGATGTGGAAGCCGCCATAGATGGCGGAGCGATCCTTGGCGTTGAGTTGCAGCGAGCGGTTCTCGAGATAGGACCACTGGGCGCGAATATCGGGCGAGATCCGGCCCTCGATTACGCTCTTTTCTGCGGCCGTGCGGAAGATCACGCGGGCATCGGGTGCGGCAGTGCGGCTGATCTGCGCCCACAACTCATTGATCTGCACGTCGCTCATCCAGTCCTGCGCGTCGAGCAGCACATAGCGATCCACCGACGAGGCGGGCTTGGACGCCAAAAGTTCGGTGAAGGTGGCATGATGGACGGTGACGCGATCGGCATTCTTTCGGATGGCGTCGTAATATTCGGGCTTCAAGTAATCCGGTAGCGCGCCTTCGCCGGGCTCGGGATAACGGCGGGCGAAGGCCTGCCATGCAAAGTAGTTGTCTTTCAGGGAGAAGTCGCAGGCGAGCTTTTCCAGACGCCTGCGCAAAACGGGCGCGATGGTGTTGCCGTCCGAGAGGCTGGCGAGCTCGTCATATTGGCGCGGCGGGATGCCGAGGCCGAAGAGCGAACTCTTGCGCTTGGTCAGCCAGCGGATCATCGGCTTGTCGAAGAGAGGCGCCACCTTTTCATCGAAGAACTGGCGCTGCTCTTCCATCGAGCGGGTCTTTGCAATGTCCTGAAGCTTGACGCCGTGCAAGCGTGCGAGGAGGTGTCCAGCGCCGATGAAGCGGCCGAGAAGGCCGGTACGGTAGATGTTGCGATCGAAAACGGAGATGCGACGGCGTCCTGCAATCGTGCGCTTCGACCAGTAGGCGCGTGTCTGCGCATCGAGATTGGGGGCGATGAAGCGGTCGTAGCCTTCGCTGTTGGAGCCGATATTGGCCTTGCCGAATTGGCGCACGACATCGCCATGGCTCGGCAGGTGGCGGAAGGCTGCGAGCTTCAGCCGGTTCAGCGCGATGTGGTGAGGGTTGAGATCGACCACATCGATGCTTTTCGGGCTTTGCGACAGGTAGGCCAGCGCATTGCAGCCCCCTGAGCCGATAGTAACGATGCTGTGGCCTTCGCGAAGCTCCATGGCCTGCATGTCGACATCGGGGTCTTCCCAGATCTGTGGATAGACGAGGCCGGAAAACAGCATGCCGAACAGACGCTCCGACAGGCCGCTCGTCGAAAGCGCCTTGTGCTGGAGGAGCGCAGCTTTGAGCTTGGTGTTCTTGCTGAAGCCGGTTTTGGGGGCAGCACTCGTCATATGATTCCACCTATCGTTCGGGTGACAGGCGTGTAGCGTCAGGACGCAACAGTTTAATGACGGGAGGAGCGGGAGGCAGTCGCTCCGGTAGCACGCGTTGATACAAACGTTGCCCGGAGCAGTGCCGCAGACGCCAAAAGGCGTTCGACTGCCCTTTGTTCAAGGACAGGTCAGATCATAGAGAGTTAAGGGACTAGAACGCTCTGTTACTGACGCAGGACGTGGAGCATGCCCTTGCGCTTGGCATCGTAGTAGTAGCCGCGTGCATAAAGGCGAACCGCGCCATCGCGATCGTTTTCGGATACCTTCCAGGCGCCGCTCAGATATTTGACGGCGTAGCGCAGATTGGTTTCGGCGTCGAACAGGCCGGAGGCAGGGCCATTGAAGCCCATGGAACGGGCCGTGGCATGCTTGATCTGCATCAGACCAAAGTGGCCGCGATTATAGGCGCCGGGATTATAGCGGCTTTCGCGCATGACGACGCGGTGCACCAGATCTTCCGGGACGCTGTACATGGTCGCGTATTTGGAGATCAGGCCGCTGAGCTTCTCGCGCCCGACGGGCTGCGGCCCGGTGCTGAGACCTTCGCGGGTGCTGATCGCAGCCAATGCCGCATTTTGCGGAGCGGAGGCATAGGCGAGGACGGTGCTGTCAGGCTTGGGCAGCGGCACGATCGTCTGCACGCGCACCATGTCTTCCGTCAACTGCACTGGCGCTGCCGATGGCGTGCCGGGTGGTGGCGGGGCAGGAGGGAAGGAGCCCTTGACAGCCACGACCTGCGGCAGGGAAGCGGTGGCGGAGGTGTTTGCCGCGGCCTGTAGACCGGCTGCGTGATTGGTCGTCATCGCGGTTGCGGCGACAGGTGTGGCGCCAAGCGTTGCTGCCGTTGTGGCCGATGCCATTTGCGGAGCGCCTGTCGGGGATTGCATCTGTGCGGAAATCGCGGCGGCGGCTGCAATTTCTGCTGCCGGAGGAAGGGCGACACGACCGCCCTTGACGGCTGGTGTGGAGGGCATAGGGCTTGTCGCGGAATTGGATGCGACCTGAACCGGGGAGGCGACTGTCGTCGCATTCGTCTCTGCCGCTGCTACGGGGCCGGACTGCTGGCCCTCGTTTGTCGTCTGCGTGCCGGGGGCCACTGGGCCTGCCGCTGCCGCCTGTGCCGCAACCGGTGCGGCCGCAATCTTGGGGGAATGAACGTCGGAATTTGCTGAATATTCGACGCTGGTGCATCCTGCCAAAGCCAGCGTCAAGCCCATGGTGGACGACAAAAGTGACGCCGATTTACGGCGCAAATTGCCAGAAAATATCATGCTGCCGCCTCTAATTTGCCTGCCCGTTGATGCCCCCGTATCAAACGAAGCACGCAGTCTCATGAGCGGATCATTAACTGATTGTAAGGATTCCGGCAAGACGGGAGGCGGCAGATGTATTTCAGGCGGCGATGCGGCGGTAGCCGGCGGAGACTGCGCGGCCGGTAATGAAGCGTGTTCCGCGGGTGTTTCTGACCTTTTTCGTCGCCGATGCGCGGCGCACCATAGCGATGGTCGAGCGTGCAAACGTGGCCTGAAGCGTCAGGCATATTAGAGACATGACGAGGGTCGCAGCCTGCATCTGCGTCAACATGTCCACCACGTCACGCGAGCGGTTGATGAACTGCGACAGGAAAGCGATGAAGAAGGCGAAGTAGCGGAGGCGCAGTGCCGCCAGGACGAAGCAATCGATGAAAATGGCACCGAGTGTTCTGGCGCGCAGATTGTCGTTTTCCGCCTGGGATTCGCGGGCGGCGGGCGTTGCGATCGTCCAGAGACCGAAGAGCATCAGCCAGCCGATGCCGGCCCATTGAATAACGTCGAGAAAAGACGAAGGCACAAAGGGCGCGCCAGCCATCACGATAGCCGCCGCCGTAAATGTCGTCATGGCACCAAGCGTCGCGCCGCTCACCGAAGCGATCATGGTGCGCTTGCCGCGGACCGCTGCATAGTTTGCAACCTTGAAAGCAATGGGCGATGGCAGCGCAAAAAGAATGGCACAGGCTGCGCAGAACACCAGCCAGACTTGTGCGGACATGACGACCTCCTTGCCCTTCACATCTTTTTACCAAGCGATGAGGCGATAATAAAGCCTTCGTCACATGGAGTTTGGAACAATGCGGGCTTTCCCGCGCTGCGTTGTGCGAAAGCCACGCCTTCTTCCAGGTACGTTCAAAAGGAGAATAAAGCATTGGCCCGGGAACCAAACGGTTTTCCGGGCCAATGGATGCATCAGTTCGATCTTGTCTTCCTAATAATTTAGGAGGGCGTTGATCGTTACGCTGCTTTGAAGGGCTGGCCGATATGGTCCATCACCTCGGAGAACCAAGGCGCGGAGATATCGAAATGCTTGCCGCCCTTGATCCGCGGGAACTCGATGGTGCGCAGCTTGCCGCCCTGATCCTCATCATGACCAGTCACGCCGGAGACCTTGTTGAGGGCGCTTTCGACCGCCAGATCCACCATGCTGTGGATCAGGCGTAGATCCTCTCCGTTGGCCGGGGCCGAGCGGGCATAGTAACCGGACTTCTGTACCATGGTGCGCTCGGCGCCGATGAGGCTCGCGAACTGTTTCTGGAACCAGCCGCCGACATTGATCGTATCGATCTTCACATGGCCGAAGGCATCGCGCTTGACCGCTTCGCCGGCGGCCTCACGTTCCGCAACGATCGAATCGAGGCCTGCTCCCTCGGAGACGAAGAGGGTGACGAAGCCATTCTTCTCCATGATTTTCTTCAGGCGGTCCGCTTCCGCCTGGATGTCGAAGGCCATTTCAGGCAGGTAAAGACCGTCGATGCGCTTCAACTCTTCGCTCATCAGCAAGCCCTCGACATAGTCGTTGCTCTTGACCTTCTGGATATAGGCGCGCGCGGTGGCGGCCGTCAGCCAGCCGCAGTGGCGGCCCATGACTTCGTGAATGACGAAGGTCTTGGGTGCTGCACTCTGTTCGTTGCTGACATTGTCAAAGAAGTTTGCGCCGACTTCCGCCGCCGTCCAGGCGCCCAGCGACTGCTTGATCGGGACCACGTCATTGTCGACCGTCTTGGGAAGGCCGACGACGGTGAGGTCGTAACCATTGGCTCCGAGATAGGCGGCAAGGTCGGCAGCGGTGGTATTGGTGTCGTCGCCGCCAATGGTGTGAAGAATGGTGACGCCATCCTTGGCGAGACGATCTGCAGCCACTTGCAAGGGGTTTTCGCCTTCCTTCACCAATCCACGCTTGGCGCAATCGGCGGCATTGGTGAGCTTCACGCGGCTGTTGCCGATTGGGGAGCCGCCATAGCGATGCAGCAGGGGAGCCTTCTCGCGCATCTCTTTGGTGATGGCGACGCTGTCGCCGAGGAGCACGCCCTGATAGCCGGAGCGGTAGGCCACGATGTCGATTTCGGGAGCGATGTCGGTGTAACGTTCGATCAATCCGCCCACGGCAGACGAGAGGCAGGGCGCCAGTCCGCCTGCGGTCAACATTGCGACTTTTTGTTTGGCCATGGGGCTCTCCTTTGTCGGTTCTCAATGCGTGTCGGGGCAAATGGATGCGACAGGCCGTTTTGCATGTAAAGTGAATTTCTCAAGAAAAACGGGTATTTCGCGGTATTCTCGAAGATCGGTGAACTGCGTGGCGAATATAATCGTTTCAATGCCGGGAAGTGTCAGTGACCTCGGAACCGACCTGTGGAAAAGCTGTTACGTCTGCGTCAAACGATCAGCGTAGAGCGAAGCTAAGATGACGAAAACTTAATGATCAGCGACCTTATGCGTCTTGCATTCACACCATGGAGCCGTCATGCTTAGAGACATGATGTTCGATTTCGCCTGTTTGCAAATTTCATCCCTCTGGGAGCGGCTGCTCGGCGCGATCGGCGAAGCGGCAGGAAACGTCCTGGGTCGCGTGATCGAAGCGGTCCGCACCGTCTTCGAAGGCGATCCGGAGACTCGCCGCAAGGTGTCCTTCTCCGTCGCGATCATTGCTCTTTCCGCAAAGATGGCAAAGGCCGACGGTGTCGTGAACGATGCCGAGGTACGCGCCTTTCGCCAGATATTCGATTTTCCCGAAGAGGAAGCCAAGAACGTTGCACGGCTTTATAACCTCGCGCGGCAGGACGTCGCCGGTTACGAAGCCTATGCCGAGCGCCTTGCGGGACTCTGCGGAACCGGGCGCGAAAACTGCGAGATGCTGGAGAGCGTCGTGGACGGCCTGTTCCACATCGCCAAGGCCGATGGTCTTATCCATGAACGTGAGATGGCCTTCCTTGGCCGGATCGCGGAAATCTTCCGGATTACCGAGGATCATTTCGAAACGATCATGGCGCGCCATGTTCACATGGAAGGGCGCGATCCCTACCGCGTGCTCGGCGTTTCTCCGTCCGACGACTTCTCCGATATCCGCAAGCGCTACCGTCTGCTGGTGGCCGAGCATCATCCCGATAAGCTCATTGCCCGTGGCGTTCCGATGGAATTGCATGCGGCTGCGAATGAGCGTATGGCGGCACTCAATGCCGCCTATGCGGCCATCGAGAGAGAACGCCGCGTCGCATGAGTGACTTTCTGCCGGATTATGCCGGTGCCAGCGTCCAGCCCTCGCCAAATCATGGCGAGCGGGTTGGGATGAGCGCACCCGATTCCATCATTCTTCACTACACCGGCATGGAAAGCGCAGAGCGTGCGCTCTCTTGGCTCTGCGATCCGGCAAGCCAGGTTTCCAGCCATTATCTTGTTTTCGAAGATGGACGCGTTATTCAGATGGTGCCGGAAAGCCGCCGCGCCTGGCATGCGGGCAAGAGCTTCTGGGCAGGCGAGATCGATCTGAACTCACGCTCGATCGGCATCGAGATCGCCAATGGTGGCCATCCTGCCGGACTGCCGGCTTTCCCCGAAGTCCAGATCGAAGCGGTCGTTGAATTGTGTCGCGACTGCGGCGCGCGCTGGTCGATTGCGCCGGAAAGAGTGCTGGCGCACTCCGATATTGCGCCTATTCGCAAGGTCGATCCGGGCGAGAAGTTCCCATGGGACATCCTGTCGCAGAAGGGCGTTGGCCATTGGGTCCAGCCCGCTCCGATCGGCGGTGGACGTTTCTTCCATCGCGGCGATAGCGGTCAGCCGGTGGAGGCCCTGCAATCCATGCTGTCGCTCTATGGCTACGGCGTTGAAATTTCGGGCAGTTATTGTGAGAAGACGGAAGGTGCTGTCGCCGCCTTCCAGCGACATTTCCGGCCTGCGCTGGTTGACGGCATCGCCGATTTTTCCACCATCGATACGCTGCACCGGCTCATTTCGGCACTGCCGAAATTCAGAAGCGCGTAGGCACCATTTCCGATGAAACTGGCGTGATCGAAGCCGGTCCACCATCCCTTCTTTAGGTGCTGCCACAGTAAATCCTTATTGGCCGACTTTAAACGCCGCATCGAAATGCGGCTGGATGGGTTTTTCCATAGAAGCCGACAATATCAATGACGAAGACCTCCCAAAGGATTGTCCACATGACTTTCCCGATGTGTGCATTTGCGTGTCCATGACTGGATGTCTTCGTGCCTGGAGACTATTTCTACTGATGAGAAGAGTGATTGTTGCTGTCTCGGCCTGCATCTCGATGCTGGCCGCGCAGACCGGAATTGTCGTCGCCAAGGATGACGTGAAGACCAAGACCGTGACGCTACAGACCTATTTCCGCAAGCCCGGTTACCCCATCCCTGAGCGAACCCTTCCTGCCACGCTGAAGAATGATTACTCCGATCTCATCGTCAAATATGCCAAGCGTTACGGCGTGCCGACGAACCTGGCGCATGCGGTCGTTGCGGTCGAAAGCCGTTTCAATCCCAAGGCCCGTGGAAGTGCGGGCGAAGTCGGGCTCATGCAAATCAAGCCAGCCACCGCACGGATGATGGGCTATCGCGGCACGGTCAAGGCGCTCTACGATCCGGAAACCAACATTCGCTGGGGTATGCAATATCTCGCTACCGCGCATCAACTGGGTGGCGGCGAAGTGTGCAGCACCATTTTGCGCTACAATGCAGGCCATGCCGCAACACGCATGAACCCGGTGTCGAAGGCCTATTGCGGCAAGGTGCAGGCGCTGCTCCAAGGGTGATGGTATTGAGGCTACAGCATCGGCCCGAAAATCGGAATCGATTTTCGGAAAGCCCGATGCGTAGATCAAAGAAGATAGAGCGTCCTTTGTGCGTCCAATAGGACGCACGGCGCTCTATGCGGGCTTCTTTCCACTTCGCGTGTTTGCTAGTGAAGGCTCAGCATGCACAAAGAGGTAGCCATGGTGGACTTCAAATACATCGTGATCGGCGCTGGAATGATGGGAGCCGCGGCGGCGCGCCATCTTTCCTCGCGGACAGATGGCGTCGCGCTGATCGGTCCTGCCGAACCGACAGACCGCAAGAACCATTACGGTGTCTTCTCCAGCCACTATGACGAGGCGCGGATCACGCGCGGGTTTGACGGCCACCCAGTATGGGCAGAGCTCGCGAAGCGCTCGATCGCACGCTATGGCGAGATCGAGCAGAAGAGCGGCATCCGTTTTTATCACGAAGTGGGCTGCCTCTTCACCGGTAATGGTAAGGGGTTGGGCGGTGATTATGTCTTGGGCGCCATGAGTCGAAAGGACACTCTTGGTCTGACGGTCGAGACCTACGAGCCGGATGCGCTTTCCTCTCGCTTCCCGATGTTTTCCCTGCCGGGCGATCATCGTGGCTGGTTCGAGCCGCGTAATGCCGGTTATGTCAACCCGCGCGCCCTGGTGAAGGCGCAAGTGACGATTGCAGAGCAGCAGGGTTCCTCGGTTCTTCGTCAGACGGCAGTGAAGGTCTCCGATAGCAGTTCGGGCGTCGAAGTGGAGACCTTGGAGGGGCATCGATACACGGCGGAAAAGGTGATCGTCGCAGCGGGCGGCTTCACCAACATGGCTGATATTCTGCCTCTCAAAGTGGACATGGCGGCAACGGGTCGCACCATCGCCTTCTTCGAGTTGGACGAAGAAAAGCAGGAAGCCTTTGCCGGCATGCCTTCCGCCATCGTCCTTGCGGAGAGCGAAGACGACATCGTCTATATCCTGCCACCGGTTCGTTATCCCGATGGCAAAGTCTATTTGAAGATCGGCGGGGAGAGCGAGAAGGGGAGGCTGGAGACACTCGATCAGGCAGTCCAATGGTTCCATTCTGATGGGACCAAAAGTGAGGTGGATTTCCTTGTCCGTCGCGCAATCGAGTTGATGCCCGCCCTTGACGGGTGCCCCGTGACGTCCGGCTCCTGCGTCGCCTCCATCACCCGCACCGGCTATCCCTATATCGGTTACACGTCGTCTTCCAACATTGCGGTGCTGACCGGCGGTAATTTCGTTTCGGCGAAATCGTCCGATGAGATTGGCCGCATCGGGGCGGTGCTTTTGCTTGAGGGGCAGTTGAGTGAGGACGATTTTGCTGCGCAGATGGCGCCGGTGTTTGTTTGATGATCGCCTTCATCAAAACCTGAAATCCCTCTGGCCGTGATTCAGGAAGGCGCTACAAGTCTCTGAAGCAGAATCTGAAATTGTATGAGAGCGGTTATGGCAGCGCAGTTCAAATATATCGTCGTCGGTGCGGGCATGATGGGGGCCGCAGCGGCTCGGCATCTGTCTCTACAGTCGGACGGCGTTGCGCTGATCGGGCCGCTTGAGCCTTCGGATATCCGACATCATCAAGGCGTGTTTGCCAGCCACTACGATGCAGCGCGGATCACGCGGACCATTGACGATGATGCGGACTGGGCGCTCCTCGCCAATCGCTCGATTGCGCGCTACCAGGAGATCGAGCGTGAGAGTGGGATCAATTTCTACCATGAAGTCGGCTGCCTGATTGTCGGCAAGGCGCGGGGGACAGGTGTTCCCTATATCGAGAATGTCTGTGCTGCGGCCGAAACGCTTGGGGTGGAAACCGACGTTCTTGGCGATGCCGAGTTGATCCAGCGCTTCCCCTATTTTTCCTTCGAAAGCGGTTGCGAAGGCGTCTTCGAGCGGCGCAATGCCGGTCACATCAATCCACGCGAACTGGTTCGAGCGCAAATACTTTCAGCACAAAAGCGCGGTGTGACGCGCTATGAGGACGTTGTCGTTTCGGTGCGGGATGAGGCGGGCGTGGCGCTCGTCACCACTGCTTCCGGCAAAAGCTACACGGCGGAAAAGGTGCTCGTGGCTGCGGGTGGATTTTCAACGATGGAAGGGCTGTTGCCGCGACCACTTTCGATGGAGGTCTATGGCCGCACGGTTGCCTTCTTTGAGGTCGACGACGCCGATCTTCCAAACTTTTCCGAGATGCCGTCGCTGATCTATGAGCCGAGTGACCCGGCCAAGCATATCTATCTTCTGCCACCGGTCATCTATCCCGATAGCAAGGCCTATCTGAAGATTGGCGGTGAACCGGAAGATATTCTGCTTGGCACGGATGCGGAGATCCGTGCCTGGTTCCGGGCGGGCGGAAAACCTCAGGTGCGGGACAATCTCGCGGCCATCGTCGAGACGCTTGTTCCCAGCATCGATGTGGCAAGACTGTCGATGGCGGCCTGTGTCACATCCTACACGCCGAGCGGCTACCCGGCGATCGGCTATTGTGGGTCGGAGCGGATTGCGGTTCTGACCGGCGGCTGTGGTGCCGCGGCAAAGAGTTCGGACGAGATCGGGCGGTTGGGGGCAGCACTTCTGACGCAAGGCCATCTCAAGGACGAAGGTTACGAGACCGATTTCGCACCGGTCTTTGGCCGATAGGCTCAGCCACCTCCTTCAAATACTGTCCAGCCTCTGCCGATTTTCCGTTGGCTTTTCATCTTGAACCCGTCTAAGGAGCGCGTGCCAGTTGGCCGGGCAGCCGCGCTTTACCAATGTCGAAAGACGGTAGGGTGAGGAAAGTCCGGGCTCCACGGAAACACGGTGCCGGATAACGTCCGGCGGGGGCGACCCTAGGGAAAGTGCCGCAGAGAGTAGACCGCCACCTTTCAGGTGGTAAGGGTGAAAGGGTGGGGTAAGAGCCCACCGCGCCGCTGGTAACAGGGGTGGCATGGTAAACCCCACCGGGAGCAAGACCGAATAGGGATGACGTGGGGTGCCGCGAAAGCGGTGCCTACAGCCTGTTTCCGGGCGAGTCATCCGGGTGGGTTGCGCGAGGCGGCATGCAAATGCCGTCCCAGATGAATGGCTGCCACGTTCCGGGTCAAACCGGGGCCATACAGAACCCGGCTTACAGGCCAACTGGCGATTTCTCTCTTTCTCTTCCCATATGAAGCCGATTCCGATCTTCGGAATAGGGCATTGTTATCGTTCAAGAAATTTTCTTTCAAGCTTCCGTAACGGCAGGCAGGAAGGGTGCTCGAAAGCGCGGCCGGTAAACCATTCGTTAAACTTAACGGGATATGAATATTCGAATCCGAAGTCGGTTCGCGCCGCCTTCTCCCATTGACGCCCATAGTGTCCCATGATATCCCAAATGCACACCACAAGGGGTCGTGTTTTTGACCCGCAATCGCTGAAACGGATGAAAGGCCTTTCCAAGGCTGCAGAACGTTTGGTTCTGCCGGTCAGCGATTTGTCGTGCGTATCGGTGTCGCCTGAGCATGCGGCTTCAGGCGTTTCTGGCGAGTTGTCATATGGGGCGCTTTTTATCGAATGTGACGAACAGGATCGACGCCAAGGGGCGTGTCTCGGTTCCGTCGGCGTTTCGTTCGGTGTTGGCGCAACGCGATATCCAGGAGCTTTATTGCCTGCAGGATTTCGCCTTTCCGGCCATCAGCATTGGCGGGCCGGACCTGTTGGATCGCTACGAGCGGCAGATCGCGTCGATGGATGCGTTTTCGCCGGAAGCAAATGCAATGTCGCTGCTGGTTCACGGTGGCGGCGTGTTCATGAAGCTCGACGGGGAAGGGCGGTTGATGGTCACGGATTTCATCCGGGACTTCACCGGTATCACCACCGAAGTGACCTTTGTCGGTCGGGCGGATCATTTTCAGTTATGGCAGCCGGACGCGTTTCACGAGGCGCAGACGGCAGCAAGAGCGGGGCGCAGTTTTTCTGCTGTTCGTCCCGTATAAGGCGGGGACACGGAATGGCGGCGAATTCTGGCGGACGATCTTCTGATGCCGGTGGCGGACCTGTTCGCCACATTCCGGTTCTCCTTCGTGAAGTTTTGGGCGCGCTCGATCCCGCGGAAGGCAAGATCATTCTCGACGGCACGTTTGGTGCTGGCGGCTACACCCAGGCGATCCTCGACCGCGGCGCTCAAGTCATCGCTCTTGATCGTGATCCAACTGCCATCGCTGGCGGCCAGCCGATGGTTGCGGCCAATGGCGGGCGGCTCTCTCTTATTCACTCGCAGTTTTCCGACCTGGCAGCGCATGCGCCCGCCCAAGGCCTCGATGGCGTGGTGCTGGATATCGGTGTCTCGTCCATGCAGATCGATGAGGCCGAGCGCGGCTTCTCCTTCCAGAAGAACGGCCCGCTCGACATGCGCATGTCCGCGTCCGGCGTTTCCGCCGCCGATGTCGTCAACCGCTGCAAAGTCGGCGATCTGATCCGCATCTTCGGTTTTCTCGGTGAGGAAAAGCAGGCAGGACGTATTGCCCGTGCCATCGAGAAGAAGCGCGCTGAAGAGCCATTTCGCACGACGCGCGACCTTGCCGGGTTGATCGAGATCGTCACGCCGCGCAAGGCAAAGGACAAGATCCATCCGGCAACCCGCGTTTTCCAGGCGTTGCGTGTTTTCGTCAATGACGAGTTGGGCGAGCTGGCAAAGGCCCTCTTTGCAGCCGAACAGGTGCTGAAGCCGGGCGGCCGTCTCGTCGTCGTCACCTTCCACTCATTGGAAGACCGCATCGTGAAGAAATATTTTGCCGATCGTTCCGGCCGCGCGGCGGGTTCACGCCATATGCCGATGGTGGAAGACAAGCCCGCAATCTTTGATCCGCTCGGCAAGCCGATGGTTGCGGCGAGCGAGGAAGAGGCGGAGCTCAACCCGCGTGCCCGTTCCGCCAAGCTGCGCGCTGGGGTGCGAACAACCGCTCCGGCCCGTCCGGCGGACATCTCCATTTTCGACCTTCCCGATCTCGCCAGCCTTGAAAAGATGGGAGGCTGACATGCTGCGCACACTCGACCTCATTCTCGTCGGTGTGATGGTGTCGGCGGCCGTCGTCACCTATTCCATCAAGCATCAGGCCGATCTCAAGCTTGAATCGGTCAAGAAGCTCGAAGCCGAGATCAAGCTGGAGCGCGATACGATCGATCTTCTGCGGGCCGACTGGGCTTTGCTGACGCAGCCCAACCGGCTGCATCGGCTGGTCAATGCCTATCAGGCCGATCTTCAGCTGACGCCGACGCTGCCGACGCAGCTGGCACAGCCGCAGGAACTGCCAATGCTGCGTTCGCAGTTGCCAAAGCCGCCGGAGCCGGAAGGCATGAGTGTCGAAGACGTGATCGCCGCGGCGGTCAACGGTTCCAAGCCCGGCGCCACACTTGGGGGCGCCAAGCCCAAATCGGCGCCTGCCGGCCAGATCGTCGCCACCGGCGGCAAGCCTGTTCCGGCACCGGCGCCACGCTCGCATGTCACCCGTGCGCCCAAGCAGCCAATGCCTGCTCCAAGAGCGCCGGTGGGTGACGAGTCTGGTGAAATGGATGAAACGATAACAGGATCGGTGGACTGATGTCTTTTCTCTCCCGCGTCATGGTTTTGAAGAGCAAGGCCCATTTCTCCGCCAGCACGATTGGCGGAGCGGACCATGCTGCCTTTGAAGGCGCACGCAAGAAGCGCGCTTCGCAGGCAAAGAGCCGCGTTGGCCTGTTGATCTTCGGCTTCGTCTGCTTTTACGGCGTCATCGGCGGCCGTCTGGTGCAATATGGCTTGGCCCAGCAGGAAACCGTTTCCAGCATTGCGCCCGCCGACAGGCTGATGGCCTCGCGTCCCGATCTGCTGGACCGCAATGGCGAGGTACTGGCGACCGACATCCGCACTGTTTCGCTGTTCGCCGAACCGCATCGCATCGTCGATGTCGATGAGGCAATCGAGAAGCTGCGCACCGTTCTGCCCGATCTCGATACGCGCGGCACTTACCAGAAGCTGACATCCAGTTCGCGCTTCCAGTGGCTGCGCCGTCAGTTGACGCCGAAGCAGCAGAGCCAGATCCTGGCGCTCGGTATTCCCGGCATCGGTTTCAGGCCGGAGAAGCGCCGCTTCTATCCGGGCGGTCCCACGGCGGCGCATGTCGTCGGTCACGTGAACATCGACAACCGCGGCGTTGCCGGTATGGAACGCTATCTCGACAGCCAGGGCCTTGCGGATTTGACCGCGCTTGGCATGACCTCCGACCAGCCGCTTGAGCCGGTAAGGCTTTCCATCGATCTGCGTGTGCAGGCGATCGTGCGCGAAGTGGTGGTCAACGCCATTCAGAAGTTCCAGGCAATTGGCGCAGGTGCTGTCGTCATCAACGTCCATACGGGTGAAATCCTCGCCATGGCGTCGCTGCCGGACTATGATCCGAACAATCCGGCGGAAGGCGCCAAGGAAGGCTGGCTGAACCGCATGTCGAACGGTACGTTCGAAATGGGCTCGACGTTCAAGTCCTTCACCATCGCCATGGGTCTGGACGAGGGCGGTATCTCGCTCGGTTCCACCTTCGATGCACGGTTCCCGATCCGCATCGGTGGCTTCACCATCAAGGACTTCCACGGCAAGGGTCGCATCCTGTCCGTGCCGGAAATTTTCCAGTACTCGTCCAACATCGGTACGGCGAAAATCGCCGACACGGTCGGGACCGAAGGACATAAGGAATTCCTGACACGCCTTGGCCTGCTTTCCAGGATGCAGACGGAATTGCCGGAAGTGGCCATGCCCACACAGCCGCGCCAGTGGAAGAAGATCAACTCCATTACGATTTCCTTCGGCCACGGCGTCTCGACCACTCCATTGCAGACGGCGATTGCCGGTGCGGCGCTCGTCAATGGCGGCAAGCTGATCGAGCCGACGTTCCTCCCGCGTACGGTTGAACAGGCCGATGCGGTGGCGAAGCAGGTGATCAAGCCCACCACCAGCCGCGACATGCGCTTCCTGTTCGAATGGAACGGCGTCAATGGTTCCGGCCGCAACGCGCGTGTGGAAGGCTTCAATGTTGGCGGCAAGACCGGCACGGCCGATAAGGTGGTCAATGGCCGCTATGTGCACGACAAGAACTTCAACGCCTTCCTCTCGGCGTTCCCGATGGAGAAGCCGGAATATGTGGTGCTTTCCTTCATCGACGAACCGAAGACAGACAAGGGTAACGGCGCTGCACTTGCAGGTACGTCTGCGGCTCCAATGGTGCATGACATCATCACCCGCTCTGCCGCGATCCTGGGCGTGAAGCCGAAGTTCGGCAAGGATGGCTCGGCCTTGCTCGTGTCTTATTGATTGGTACAGCTTATGATGGACCGGCGATTCGCGTCGGGGGGACATGACGGACACATCAATGAATTTGCGAGATCTATCGGGACAGTCGTTTCCGGAACTGAATGAGTTGCTTCGGACTGATGCCGGAGCGCTGACCATCACCTCGATCACGGCAGATAGCCGCAAGGTCGCGCCGGGTGCGCTCTTCGTCGCTGTTGCCGGCAACAAGGCGGATGGCGCGAGTTTCGTGCAGGATGCGGTTGCCAAGGGTGCAGTCGCGATCGTTTCCGGCCAGCCCGTTTCCGCAGATGTGCCGGTTCTTGTCGTCTCCGATCCCAGATTGTATCTCGCGCTCGCCGCCGCCCGCTTTTACGGCAAGCAGCCCGAGACGATGGTCGCCGTCACTGGCACGGCCGGCAAGACTTCCGTTGCGTCCTTTACCCGTCAGATCTGGGCCTTTGCCGGTCATCCCGCCGCGCAGATCGGCACGACTGGCGTGATTGCGCCGGGCCGCGAAGATTACGGTTCGCTGACCACACCCGATCCTGTTTCTCTGCATGCGCTTCTGGCCGAGTTGGCGTCGGAAGGCGTGACCCACGCCGCGATGGAAGCCTCCAGCCACGGTCTCGATCAGCGTCGCCTGGACGGCGTCAAGCTCTCCGCTGCCGGTTTTACCAATCTCGGTCGCGATCATATGGATTACCATCCGACGGTCGAGGACTATATGGCGGCCAAGATGCGGCTGTTCGATACGCTTCTGCCAAAGGGTTCGCCGGTGGTGATATTTGCCGACGATCCGTGGTCCGCGCAAGCAATCGATGTGGCGACCAAGGCTGGTCATGATGTGCGCACTGTTGGCCGTAAGGGCGAGTATCTGGCGCTGAAGCGCGTTGAGCATTTCCGTCACAAGCAGATGATCGAAGTTCATCACGAAGGCGCAATCCACGAGGTGGATATTCCTCTCGCAGGTGATTTCCAGGTGGCGAACGCGCTGGTCGCGGCGGGTCTTGCCATGTCGACGGGCGTTTCCGCGTCGGTTGCGATGAAGGCGCTGGAAAAGCTGATCGGTGCCGCCGGTCGTCTGGAACTGGTCGGGCAGACGAAAAACGGCGCGCTGGCTTATGTGGATTATGCCCACAAGCCGGACGCGCTGGAGAATGTTCTGACATCCGTTCGCCCCTTCACCTCCGGGCGCATCATCACCGTTTTCGGCTGCGGCGGCGACCGCGACAAGGGCAAGCGTCCGATCATGGGTGAGGTGGCGACCCGGCTTTCTGACATTGTGATCGTCACCGACGACAATCCGCGCTCCGAGGAGCCTGCCACCATTCGATCCGAGATCATGGCGGCAGCACAGGGCGCACTGGAAATTGCCGACCGCGCAGAGGCCATCCGCCATGCCGTGTCGATGCTGGGGAATGGAGACACATTGATCGTTGCGGGCAAGGGGCACGAGGAAGGTCAGATCGTTGGCGGCGTCACGCTGCCATTTTCCGACCATGAACAGGTGCGTTCGGCGCTGGAAGGATTGAAGATTTGAACTGGTTATGGACAGTTGCGGACATGATTGCCGTTACGGCGGGACGTCCGGTCGGCAATCTGCCGCAAGGTATCACGGGAATTTCCATCGACAGCCGTACTGTGCAGCAGGGCGAAGCGTTCTTCGCTATCAAGGGAGACCGCGTCGACGGCCATGATTATGCGAGTTTTGCCGTTGCCAATGGCGCGAGCCTGATGGTCGTGGCCGAGGCCAAACTGCCTGCACTTGGACGCCTGACGGTGCCGATGATCGTCGTCGATGACGTTCTCTCCGCCCTCGTCAAGCTTGGTATTGCTGCGCGTGAAAGGACCTCGGCACGTATCATTGCGGTCACCGGTTCTGTCGGCAAGACCACGACCAAGGAGATGCTGCGGCAAGTGCTGGCTCCGTCCGGCAAGGTGCATGCCGCGGTCTCGTCCTTCAACAATCACTGGGGCGTGCCGCTGACGCTGGCGCGCATGCCCGCCGATACCGAATTCGGCGTGTTCGAAGTGGGCATGAACCACCCGAACGAAATCCGCCCGCTGGTGAAGCAGGTCAAGCCGCATGTGGCGATCATCACCACGATTGCGGCGGCGCATCTTGGCAACTTCAACAGTCTTGAAGAAATCGCCGATGCCAAGGCAGAAATATTCGAAGGCGTTCTGCCAGGTGGTGCGGTCATTCTCAATCGCGACAATGCGCAGTTTGAACGGTTGGAAGCAGCGGCGATCAATGTAGGCATCGAGCATATTCTGACCTTCGGCCAGCATGCCAAGGCCGATTTCCGGCTTGCTGACTTCGAAAGTACGCCGAACGGCTCGACCATATGGGCGATCATCAATGGCGAGACAAGCGAGTTGAATATCGGCACACCGGGTCGTCATGTTGCCGAGAATGCCATGGCTGCTCTCGGTGTGGTCGCGGTGACCGGTGCCAACCTCGATCGGGCTTTCCATGCGCTTGGTGCGCTTCGACCCGTCAAGGGCAGAGGGGAACGTCACCGCCTGTCGGTCGGCGATGGTTCGTTCCTTTTGATCGATGAGAGCTATAACGCCAACCCGGCTTCCATGCGTGCAGCAATTGCGCTTTTGGCGCAAGCGGAAGTGAGTGGCAACGGGCGGCGCATTGCAGTTCTCGGCGACATGCTGGAAATGGGCGAGTTTGCCGCGGAAGTGCATGAGGACCTCTCCGGTCCGATCCTGTCTGCCGGCATCGAACATGTCTGGCTTGCCGGAGAATCGATGGCGCATCTTCGCGATGCGCTTCCGGACAGCGTCAATGTGTCCTGGTTCCCGACGACCGCTGAACTGGCTGAATTCGTTCTGAAGTGGGTGCAGCCGGGCGATGTGGTGATGATAAAATCGTCACTTGGCATCGGTTTCGGCAAGATTGTCTCGGCTCTTCTTGACAAGTATCCGGCATTCCCCGAGACGGAGCGCCAGAATTAGAAAGCCTGAAAGTCCGAATTTTTCGGCTTTCTGCGCGCGATACGGAAACAAGGACCTTGAAGCGGCGCTGGTTTTACCTCCCGCCCGCCGCTTCGACCGCCTTTCGAAAGGGCAAACATGCTGATCTGGCTCGTTGAACTGTCGGACAAAATTCAAATCTTCAACCTGTTCCGGTACATCACGTTCCGGGCGGGGGCAGCGCTCTTCACCTCGGCGCTCATCGTCTTCCTGTTCGGACCGGCCATCATCAATTCGCTGCGCATTCGTCAGGGCAAGGGTCAGCCGATCCGTGCCGACGGCCCGCAGACGCACTTCAAGAAGGCGGGTACGCCGACCATGGGCGGCTTGATGATCCTTGCCGGTATCCTCGGTGGCTCGCTGCTTTGGGCCGATCTGTCGAATGTCTATGTCGTCGCGGTCCTTCTGGTGACGCTTGGCTTTGGTGCCATCGGCTTTTACGACGACTACCTGAAGGTAACGAAGCAGAGCGACAAGGGCTTTTCCGGCAAGGCGCGTCTTGGCATCGAATTCGTTATCGCTGCCATTGCCACGTTCTTCATGATGAAGATCGCGCTTGCCACGGCACCGCATGGCGGAACACTTGGAAGTTCGGTCGCCTTTCCTTTCTTCAAGGAATTCGTGATCAATCTCGGCTATTTCTTCGTTCTCTTCGGTGCTTTCGTCATCGTTGCAGCCGGTAATGCGGTGAACCTGACGGATGGTCTCGATGGTCTTGCCATCGTGCCGGTGATGATTGCAGCTGCGACCTTCGGCGTCATTTCCTATCTCGTTGGCAATGCGATTTTCGCCAACTACCTTCAGATCAACTTCGTGCCCGGAACGGGTGAGCTTGCCGTGATCGTCGGCGCGGTCATCGGCGGGGGTCTCGGCTTCCTCTGGTTCAATGCGCCGCCAGCCGCTATCTTCATGGGCGACACCGGCTCCCTGGCGCTTGGCGGCCTGATCGGTTCCATCGCCGTTGCGGTCAAGCATGAGATCGTGATGGTGATCGTCGGTGGTCTCTTCGTCATGGAGACGCTTTCCGTCATCATTCAGGTCTTCTGGTTCAAGCGCACCGGACGGCGCGTGTTTCTGATGGCGCCGATCCACCATCATTTCGAAAAGAAGGGCTGGACGGAAAGTCAGGTCGTGATCCGCTTCTGGATCATCTCCGTCGGTCTCGCCATGCTCGGCCTTGCCACGCTGAAGCTGAGGTAAGCGATGATCCCCGTCACCTCTTTCGCGGATAAAAAGGTTGCGCTCTTCGGTCTCGGCGGTTCTGGCCTCGCGACTGCAAGAGCGCTGGTCGCTGGCGGCGCCGATGTGATCGCTTTCGATGACAACCCCGATAGCGTTGCGAAGGCTCATGGGGAGGGGATACCGACTGCCGATCTGCGCACGCTCGATTGGTCTAAGCTTGCCGCTTTCGTGCTGGCACCCGGCGTGCCGCTGACCCATCCGAAGCCGCACTGGTCGGTCGATCTTGCCAAGGCGGCGGGCGTTGAGGTGATTGGCGATATCGAGCTTTTCGTGCGCGAACGCCGTGCGCATGCGCCGGATTGCCCGTTCATCGCCATTACCGGCACCAATGGCAAATCCACCACCACGGCTCTGATTGCGCATATTTTGAAATCGGCTGGCCGCGATACGCAGCTTGGCGGCAACATTGGCACGGCCGTTCTCAGCCTCGATCCGCCGAAAGCCGAACGTTTCTATGTCGTCGAGTGCTCGTCCTATCAGATCGATCTCGCGCCGACATTGAACCCGACGGCCGGTATCCTGCTCAATCTGACGCCCGACCACCTCGATCGCCACGGCACGATGCAGCATTATGCCGATGTGAAGGAGCGTCTCGTTGCAGGAAGCGATACCGCCATTGTGGGTGTCGATGATAGCTACTGCACGCTGATTGCCGATCGTATCGAACGCGCTGGCGTGAAAGTCAGCCGGATATCGAAGCGCAATGTGGTTGCAGACGGACTTTACGCCGAAGGCAGCCGGATCATGAAGGCCGAGGGCGGCACGTCGTCACTGCTTGTCGATCTTGACGGTATCCAGACGCTGCGCGGTAGCCACAATGCGCAGAATGCGGCGGCTGCGATTGCGGCTTGCCTTGCAGTCGGCATGTCCGAGGAAGAGGTGAAGGCGGGTCTGAAATCATTCCCCGGCCTGAAGCACCGGATGCAACCGGTTGGGCGGCGCGGTAACGTCACCTTCATCAATGACAGCAAAGCGACCAATGCGGATGCGTCTGCACCGGCGCTCTCGAGCTATGACCGTATCTATTGGATTGCGGGCGGCTTGCCGAAGGCCGGCGGCATTACCAGCCTTTCGCCATTGTTCTCGCGTATCGTCAAGGCCTATCTGATTGGCGAGGCGGCTGCGGAGTTCGCTGCGACGCTGGGTGAGGCTGTGCCCTATGAGATCTCTGGCACGCTGGACAAAGCGGTACAGCATGCTGCGGCTGATGCCCTTGCCGACGGGGCGAGCGGCAACGTCGTGATGCTATCTCCGGCCTGCGCAAGCTTCGATCAATATAAGAATTTCGAAATACGTGGTGATTCGTTCGTGTCCCACGTCGCCGCACTCGATGGTGTGACGATGTTGGTGGACGTGCAAAAGGAGCGCTGAAGACATGGTAAGCCGTACTGACCGCGGTCCAGTCGCGGAATGGTTCTGGACAATCGATCGCTTCTTTCTGGCGGCTTTCATTGCGCTCATCGGCATCGGTCTGATGTTGTCCTTTGCCGCGTCGCCTGCAGTTGCCGAGCGCATCGGTCTCAACAGCTTCTTCTTTGTCGAGCGTCAGGCGATGTTCATCGTTCCGTCGATGGCGATCATGATCGGCCTGTCCTTCCTCTCGCCAAGACAGGTGCGGCGCGTTGCTATCGTGCTGTTGATCGCATCGCTCCTGATGATGATCTTCGCGCTGTTCTTCGGCATTGAGGTGAAGGGTGCGCGCCGCTGGATTTCGATCGGCAGCTTCTCCATTCAGCCGTCCGAATTCATGAAGCCAGCCTTCGTCATTGTCTGCGCCTGGCTTTTTGCCGAGCGCGCTCGTCACCCGGAAATTCCAGGCAATCTTTTTGCCATCATCACCTTCGGTATTGTTGCTGCTCTTCTGATCGCCCAGCCGGACTTCGGCCAGACGATCCTGACATCCGTCGTCTGGGGTGGCATGTTCTTCATGGCTGGCGTGCCGTGGTTCTGGATCATCATGCTCGGCGGACTTGGGGTTGGCGGCATTGTCACCGCTTATCTTACCTTGCCGCACGTGGCCGGGCGTATCGACCGCTTCTGGACGGGCGAGGGCGATACATTCCAGGTGGATACCGCCCGTGAAGCGATCATCCGCGGCGACTGGTTCGGCCAGGGTCCGGGCGAGGGCATCGTCAAGCGCATCATTCCAGATAGCCATACAGACTTCATCTTCTCCGTTGCGGCTGAGGAATTCGGTATCCTTTTCTGCATGGCGCTGGTTGCGATCTTCGCCTTCATTGTGCTGCGGGGCTTAAGCCACGCCTTCAAGGAAAAGGACGATTTCGTCCGCTTTGCGGTGGCAGGTCTCGTGCTTCAGATCGGCATGCAGTCGATGATCAATATCGGCGTCAATCTCGAACTCATGCCTGCCAAGGGTATGACTCTGCCGCTGATTTCCTATGGCGGCTCCTCGATGATGGCGATCTGCGTCACCGCCGGTTTCCTGCTGGCGCTCACACGACATAGACCTGAGAAGCGCGCGCAGGAGCGCAGCTTCTTCCGCGTGGGCGCGGGTCTTCCTGCGGAGTAAAGAGTTATGACCAAGGGTATTGTTATGCTTGCCGCCGGGGGAACCGGCGGCCATGTTTTTCCAGCCGAGGCTCTGGCTTATGAGTTGAAGGCTCGAGGCTATTCCGTGCATCTGGTGACGGACAGCCGCGCCGAGCGCTATGCGGGCAAATTTCCTGCCGATGAAATTCATGTCGTGCCGTCTGCTACGATTGGCTCGAAAAATCCCATTCGTGTCATCAAGGCGCTGGCAACGTTGTGGACCGGTCTTCGCTCCGCGCGCAAGCTGATGACGCGGCTGAAGCCGGTCGCCGTGGTCGGCTTCGGTGGTTATCCGACAGTGCCGCCGCTTCTCGCCTCGACCGGCATGGGCGTCCCTTCGCTGCTGCATGAACAGAATGCCGTCATGGGCCGCGCCAACAAGGCGCTGGCAAAGCGGGTGAAGGCAATTGCCGGGGGCTTCCTGCCGGAGAACAAGGGCGAGTTCGGTGACAAGATCGTCATGACCGGTAACCCTGTTCGCCCGGCGGTGCTTTCTGCTGCCGAGGTGGCCTATACGCCGTCTCAGGCGGGTGAAGATTTCAACCTTGTGGTGTTTGGCGGAAGCCAGGGCGCACAGTTCTTCTCAGCAGCCGTTCCTGCGGCCATCTGCCTTCTTCCAAACGAATTGCGCAGCCGCATTACACTGACGCAGCAGGCGCGTGTCGAGGACAAGGACAGCGTCGTCGAATCCTACAAGAAGCTCGGCGTCAAGGCGGATATCTCCCCCTTCTTCGGCAATATGGCCGAGCGGATCGCACAGGCCGATCTGGTCATTAGCCGCTCCGGCGCCTCGACCGTTTCGGAGCTTTCGGTGATCGGCCGTCCTTCGGTGCTCGTTCCCTATCCGCATGCTCTCGATCACGACCAGGCGGCCAATGCCGCGGCCCTTTCCGCCGCAGGCGGTGCCAGCGTCATCAAGCAGCCCGAGCTTTCGCCAAAAGCGCTCTCGGCCCTGCTCGCAGATGCAATGAACGATCCGGTGCGACTGGAAAAGACGGCAGCTGCAGCCAAGGCCACCGGTAAACCTGATGCGGCCAAGCGTCTTGCCGATCTTGTGGAGGCAATCGCAGCGGGGAAAAGCGTTCAGCAATTCAAATCGGAAAATGAAGGAGTGCATCCATGAAGATGCCGAAAGCCATCGGTCTTGTCCATTTCATCGGAATTGGCGGCATCGGCATGAGCGGCATTGCCGAAGTGCTGCACAATCTTGGTCATCGCGTTCAAGGCTCCGATCAGGCAGACAGCGCCAATGTGCAGCGTCTGCGCGATAAGGGCATCGGGGTTTTTGTCGGGCACAAGGCCGAAAACCTTGGCGACGCGGAAGTGGTGGTCGTGTCGACTGCCATCAAGAAGAACAACCCTGAACTGGTTGCCGCGCGCGAAAAACATCTGCCGATCGTTCGCCGTGCGGAAATGCTGGCTGAACTGATGCGTTTTCGCAATGCGATCGCCATTGGCGGTACGCATGGCAAGACCACGACCACCTCCATGGTGGCGACGCTCCTGGAAGCCGGCAATCTCGATCCGACCGTTATCAATGGCGGCATCATCAATGCTTACGGCACCAATGCCCGCATGGGCGAGGGTGAGTGGATGGTGGTGGAGGCCGACGAATCCGACGGCACCTTCCTGAAGCTTCCCGCCGATGTTGCGGTCGTTACCAATATCGATCCGGAGCATCTCGACCATTACGGCAATTTCGATGCGGTGCGCGAAGCTTTCCGGCAGTTCGTCGAAAACGTTCCCTTCTATGGCTTCGGCGTCATGTGCCTGGACCATCCGGAAGTGCAGACGCTGGTCGGCAAGATCGAGGATCGCAAGGTCATCACCTATGGCGAGAACCCGCAGGCTGACGTGCGCTTCTCCAATGTCCGCATCGACGGCACGAAGTCCGTCTTCGATGTGGAAATTCGCCGTCGCCGTACGGGCAAGGTGTTCTCCTTCAAGGATCTCGTCCTGCCGATGCCCGGCCGTCACAATATCTCGAATGCCACGGCGGCGATCGCTGTTGCCAACCGGCTTGGCATTTCCGAGGCCGATATCAAGAAGGGGCTCGGCTCCTTCGGTGGCGTCAAGCGCCGCTTTACGCTGACGGGTGAATCGAACGGCGTTCAGGTCTTCGACGATTACGGGCACCATCCGGTGGAAATCAAGGCGGTGTTGAAGGCCGCGCGTGAAGCCTGCAAGGGTCGTATTATCGCCGTGCATCAGCCCCACCGTTTCACGCGTCTGTCGAGCCTGTTTGAGGATTTTGCTCATTGCTTCAACGATGCGGACACAATTCTTCTTGCTCCGGTTTATGCTGCGGGTGAAGATGCCATCGAGGGCGTGAACTCCGAGACACTGGTTTCCGCAACGAGAGCTGCGGGACATCGCGATGCTCGCTACCTCGCCTCGCGGGACGATCTGGCAAAGACGGTGGCAGCCATTGCGAATCCGGGTGATTTCGTGGTTCTCTTGGGGGCTGGTAATATTACGCAGTGGGCGGCGGCGCTGCCCTCGGAATTGGATAGCATTTCAGGAAAGTCTGCATGAGACAGGTGGATGGGGTAAAGTTGCTGGGAAGGCTCGGCGACGGAGTGAAGGAACTAAGAGGACGTGTGACGCCGGACTCGCCAATGGACCGCGTGACGTGGTTCAGGGCAGGTGGTCTTGCGGAACTGATGTTCCAGCCCCACGATACGGATGATCTCATCACCTTCCTCAAGCTTCTGCCGGAAGATGTTCCGCTGACAGTCGTTGGCGTCGGGTCCAACCTGCTTGTCCGCGATGGCGGCATTCCGGGCGTGGTGGTGCGTTTGTCCGCCAAGGGCTTTGGTCAGGTCGAGCTTGCTGGTGAGAACCGCATCAAGGCCGGTGCGATCTGCCCGGACAAGCATATCGCGGCCATGGCGATGGATAACGGCATCGGCGGCTTCCATTTCTATTATGGTATTCCGGGCTCCATCGGCGGCGCGCTGCGCATGAATGCCGGCGCCAATGGTGGCGAGACCCGCGACCGTGTGATCGAAGTCTATGCGGTGGATCGCAAGGGCAACAGCCATGTGCTGTCCAACGCCGATATGCAGTATAGCTACCGCCACTCAGGCGCCGATAAGGATTTGATCTTCACCGGTGCTCTCTTCGAAGGCTATCCGGAAGACCGCGCGAAGATCCGCGCCGACATGGACGCGGTGCGTCACCACCGCGAGACGGTTCAGCCGATCCGCGAACAGACGGGCGGTTCGACCTTCAAGAACCCTGAAGGTCACTCCGCCTGGGAGCTGATCGACGAGGCGGGCGGTCGCGGCATGGTGATCGGCGGCGCACAGATGTCGTCGCTGCATTGCAATTTCATGATCAATACCGGCCACGCCACGGGCTATGATCTCGAATATCTCGGTGAAGCCGTACGCAAGCGGGTCTTCGAAAATTCCGGCATTCGTCTCGAATGGGAAATCAAGCGCCTCGGGCTTTTCATGCCAGGCCGGGAGGTCGAGCCGTTTCTGGGAGCGTGATCATGAGCTTGGTGCATAATGAACGTACCAAGCTTTTGGCCAACTCTATTGACCGTCTTTCTACCGCTTGCATAGCAGCTGGCTTCATTGCGCCAGCTGTGTCCCTCGCAAATGGGGCAGGGCTCACGATCTCTTGGGGGATCGTTGTCTCTACCCTCACTTGGCTTTTGGCTGCTTTGCTATTACATTTGGGTGCAAGACACGTGCTCGGAAGGCTGCGGCCATGAACTCGGCGACATTCTTTTTTCTGTATGTTTTACCATTGCTGATCAGTGCGGGCGTTTGGGCTGCAATCTGGATCAGCGATGCCCGTCGCTCTAACCGGCATAAAATTCACCCAGGTGAGTGAGTGTAGAAACTAAAAAAGCCCGCGAAGTCAGAAACTTCGCGGGCTTTTTTGTGAGCTTGATTCAGGCTTCAAGCGGCGCATCCGTGATGGCGCGCCGCCTCATCCGATGACGTTATACTTCGTCCTTGCCGGAGGCGAGGATGCAGATCAGCGTGATGACAGCAGCCAGGCCCAGATAGTAGCCGACGGCTGGCATGCCGTAATTCGTCTGCAGCCAGGTCGCGATATAAGGTGCGAGCGAGGCGCCGACGATGCCTGCGAAGTTGAAGGTCAGCGACGCACCGGTGTAGCGCACGCTGGTGGGGAACGGCGCTGCCAGTGCTGCGCCGATCAGGGCGTAGGTCATGCCCATCAGAGCCATTGCCGACGCCGCGAAGACCGCAACGCCCGCTTCGCCGCCGCCCAGCAGAACCGGAAGCAGGAAGGAGAAGGCGGCAATCAGGACCGTGATGACGATCAGCGACAGGCGACGACCGACCTTGTCGCCGACAATGCCGGTCAGCGGAATGAAGATACCGAAGACCACGGCGCTGAGGATCTGGATTTCCAGCGCGTCAAGGAAGGGGATCTTCAGGACCTTGACGTTGTAGGACAGCAGCCAGGCGGTTGCGATGTAGAACAGCACGAAGGTAACGAGTGCTACAAAGGTGCCGAGGAACAGGCTGCGCTTGTACTTGGTGAAGATTTCCTTGGCGGGAACGGCAACGCGCTCATGCTTGTCGATGGCCTTCTGGAAGGCAGGCGTTTCCGAAATGGAGAAACGGACCCACAGACCGACGGCGATCAGCAGCGTCGAGGCGATGAAAGGAATACGCCAGCCCCAGGAGATCAGCGCTTCATTCGACATGACATGCAGAAGCAGCCAGAAGATGCCGGACGACAGGAAGAGGCCGACCGGTGCGCCGAGCTGCGGGAACATCGCATACCAGTTGCGTTTGCCGGGAGGGGCGTTTTCCGTTGCCAGAAGAACCGCACCGCCCCATTCGCCACCAAGGCCGAAGCCCTGACCGAAACGGCACAGCGCAAGCAGCAGAGGAGCGAGGACGCCGGCGGTTTCGTAGGATGGCAGAAGACCGATCACGACGGTCGAAACGCCCATCGTCAACAGCGCTGCAACGAGCGTCGTCTTGCGGCCGACGCGGTCACCGTAGTGGCCGAACACCAAAGCGCCGAGGGGACGGGCGAAGAAGGCGATCGAGAAGGTGGCGAAGGATGCAAGCAGCGCCGTCATCGGATCGCTGTTAGGGAAGAACAGCGTCGGAAACACGAGCACGGCGGCGGTCGCATAAACGTAGAAATCGAAGAACTCGATGGTCGTGCCGACCAGGCTGGCAGTAAGAACTCGTGCAGGCGAATTTGTCTTTACATCGTTCGGCTTGTCAGCTGTCGGCGATACAGGAGATATCGCGTCAGTCATTATGTTGGTTCCATTGTTAAGTAAGACTTATAAACCCTTGGGTAGGTTGCGGTTGCGTTAACGCAATTTTCGATCCTTTGAAACGCTTAAAGCGCAATAAGCAGCAAAAAATACGAGGATGGGCGGATTTTTTCCTCTGGCGGCGAGGGTCGCCGGACAATCAACTCGCTGTCGTCACCGTGTTGGGTGGTGCATCGGGTCGATAGGTCTGGGTGTTAAAACCCTGGGGAAAAACTACCGATCTTAACGAATCGATCTTGCTTTCGATGCCGATGCTCGAACTCCGCGCAACGGATTTATTTGATCCAGTTCAAATTCTGAATCTTGCGTCGACCGCAACACTCTGATTCCAAGGAAGGAATCCGTGCCTCATGTGATTCTTTAACAAAAATCGCACCGCAGGCCGTTTCGGTTAAGGAAAGTAAACGCTTCGTTAACCTTAATGACGTTTAAGTGTCTCGTACGGGTCGGGCGAGAGAATCGTGAACCATTCCGGTTCCGGTGCCTCGTCTGGAGTTTCAGGTGTTAGAGGTTGTTATGAGCGGCAAGCACGTGGCTGTTCTTATGGGTGGGTTTTCTGCGGAGCGGCCGGTCAGCCTCTCGTCGGGAGAAGCTTGCGCGTCCGCGCTGGAAGGCGAGGGCTATAAGGTCACGCGTGTGGATGTCGATCGCAATATCGCTGCCGTTCTTGCCGATCTTAGGCCTGATGTCGCCTTCAATGCGCTGCATGGCCCTTTCGGTGAAGACGGTACGATCCAGGGCATCCTCGAATATCTCGAAATTCCCTACACGCATTCCGGTGTTGCGGCTTCCTCGCTGGCGATGAACAAGTCGCAGTCGAAGAAGATCGCTGCTGCCGCTGGCATTCCTGTCGCGGCGGAAAAGCTGATGAACCGCTTCGATATCGGTTCGGAGCATCCGATGGTCACGCCTTATGTGGTGAAGCCGGTTCGCGAAGGTTCGAGCTTCGGTGTCGTCATCGTCAAGGAAGACCAGTCCCATCCTCCGCAGGTGCTTGGCTCTGCCGAATGGCGCTATGGCGATTCGGTCATGGTCGAACGCTATGTCCATGGCCGTGAATTGACCTGTGGCGTGATGAACGGCGAAGCTCTTGGCGTCACAGAAGTGGTGCCGCTCGGCCATAATTTTTACGATTATGATGCAAAATACGCCAAGGGTGGCTCAAAGCATGTCATCCCGGCGGAAATTTCACCGAATATTTACCAAAGAATCCAATCATTGGCAATCATGGCGCATCAGGTGATTGGCTGCCGTGGCGTAAGCCGTTCGGATTTTCGCTACGACGACCGTTTCTCAGAAGATGGCGAACTTATCTGGCTGGAAATCAACACCCAGCCAGGCATGACGCCAACCTCCCTCGTGCCCGAGATGGCGGCTTATCAGGGCCGTTCCTTTGGTGAGCTTGTCCGGTGGATGGTGGAGGACGCGTCGTGCTTGCGGTAAACGGCAAAAGATCGACAACCAAAAAGCGTGATATCCACGCATCGGCCGGTGCGGACGATCGCCTCGTCCTTCCGCGTCCGCTGCGTCGCGTGTTCCGCTTCTGTGTCAGCCTCGCGACTGGGCGCATTCATATTCCGGCCCATACCGGCACGGCCTCGACGCTGGTGTTCTTCTCTGCCATCGGTCTTTACGGCATGTCGCTTGGTGGTCACACGGAACTGGTCGCTCAGGCAACGACCTCCGCCGCCGGTTTCGCCGTCGAGGACGTGAAGGTCTCCGGTAATGTGCAGACGTCGGAAATCGAAGTCTTTCAGCTTCTTGGCCTCGATGGCGCAACCTCGCTGATCTCGCTTGATGTTAATGCTGCGCGTAAGAAATTGACCGAGCTTTCCTGGGTCGAAGATGTCGAAGTGCGCAAGGTTTATCCGAAGACGATCGAAGTTCGTCTGAAGGAGCGCCAGGCTTTCGGTATCTGGCAGCACGGTTCGGAACTGTCGCTGATCGAAAAGAGCGGCAGCGTCATCGCGCCGTTGCGTGATAACAAATATGCAGGCCTGCCACTCTTCGTTGGTCGTGACGCAGAAACGGGTGCCGCTGGCTTTGTCGACGAACTTGCCGACTGGCCGGAGATCCGCAACCGCGTTCGCGCCTATGTTCGCGTTGCCGGCCGTCGCTGGGACCTGCATCTCGACAACGGCATCGTCGTTAAGTTGCCGGAAGAAAATGTGCCGAAGGCGCTGCAGCTTCTTGCTCGTCTCGACATGGAGCAGAAAATCCTTTCGCGCGATGTCGCAGCCGTTGACCTGCGTCTTTCCGACCGCACGACGGTGCAGTTGACGGAAGGCGCGGCCGAGCGCCGCCAGGCCGCCGTCGAAGCGCGCAGCAAGGCCCTCAAGAAAGCGGAGAAGAACACATGAGCTTGTTCGGTTCTTCCCAATTCGGTCTGCCGCGTCTGAAGCCCTTGCCGTCCAAGCGCAGCCATGTGGTCTCCGTTCTCGATATCGGCTCGACCAAAGTCGTTTGCATGATCGGCCGCCTGACGCCGCGCCAGGAGAGCGAAGTTCTTCCCGGTCGCACGCATAAGGTGGATGTGATCGGCATCGGCCATCAGCGTTCGCGTGGCGTGAAATCCGGCGTCATTGCCGACCTCGACGCGCTGGAAGGCGTCATTCGGCTGGCCGTCGATGCCGCCGAGCGCATGGCGGGCCTGACTGTCGATAGCCTGATCGTCAATGTTTCGGCTGGCCGTCTGGCAAGCGATATCTACACCGCCTCTATCGATCTCGGTGGCCAGGAAGTGGAATCCGGCGATCTGCGCAAGGTTCTGATCGCCGCAAGCCAGCAGTCGCTGCGCCAGGACCGCGCGATCCTTCATTCCCTGCCGACCGGCTATTCGCTGGATGGCGAGCGCGGCATTCGCGATCCGCTTTCCATGTATGGCGACCTGCTGGGCGTGGACATGCATGTGGTGACGGCGGAACGCACGGCTCTGAAGAACCTCGAGCTCTGCATCAATCGCGCGCATCTGTCGGTCGAAGGCATTGTGGCGACCCCCTATGCCAGCGGTCTTGCGGCATTGGTGGATGACGAAGTCGAACTTGGATGTGCTGCCATCGACATGGGCGGCGGCACCACGACGATCTCGGTTTTCGCCGAAGGCCGTCTGGTGCACACGGATGCCATCGGTCTGGGTGGTCATCACGTCACCACCGATCTGGCGCGTGGTCTTTCCACGCGCATCGAAGATGCCGAGCGTCTGAAGGTGGTTCACGGTTCGTCGCTTGCCAACGGCGGCGTGGACGACCGCGAAATGATCGCCGTTCCGCCGATTGGCGAAGACGATCGCGACCAGCCATCGCAGGTGTCGAAGGCTCTCGTCAGCCGTATCATCCGCGCTCGTATCGAAGAGACGCTCGAACTGATCCGCGACCGTATCCAGAAGTCCGGTTTCAGCCCGATCGTGGGCAAGCGCGTGGTGCTGACGGGTGGCGCAAGCCAGCTCACCGGTCTGCCGGAAACGGCGCGTCGTATTCTGGCTCGTAACGTGCGCATCGGTCGTCCGATGGGCGTGGCGGGCCTGCCGGTTGCGGCCAAGGGCCCGGCCTTTTCTACCGCTTGCGGATTGATGATCTATCCGCAGATCGCGGACATTGAAATTCACGCGGCGCAGAGCGGAATGTTCTCGCCGTTTGGAATGGGCAGCGGGCGGATCGCTCGCGTGGGGCAGTGGCTGAAAGAAAGTTTCTGATCCTTTTCCTGCGTATCGGAAGAGGAATGAGTGAAGTTCAAAGAAATTGGCCAGCGGGGCGTTGCCGGCCATCAAAAGAAGGAATGGTAAAATGACGATACAGCTGCAAAAGCCGGATATCACCGAGCTGAAGCCACGCATCACCGTTTTCGGTGTTGGCGGCGGTGGCGGTAACGCTGTCAACAACATGATCACGGCAGGTCTGCAGGGCGTCGATTTCGTCGTCGCCAACACCGACGCGCAGGCCCTGACGATGACGAAGGCCGACCGGGTGATCCAGCTCGGCGTCAACGTCACCGAAGGTCTCGGCGCCGGTTCGCAGCCGGAAGTCGGCCGCGCTGCTGCCGAAGAGTGCATCGATGAAATCATCGACCACCTGAACGGTACCCACATGTGCTTCGTCACCGCCGGCATGGGCGGCGGCACGGGCACGGGTGCGGCTCCGGTCGTTGCACAGGCTGCCCGTAACAAGGGCATCCTGACGGTTGGCGTTGTTACCAAGCCCTTCCACTTCGAAGGCGGACGCCGCATGCGTCTGGCCGAGCAGGGCATCGAAGAGCTGCAGAAGTCTGTCGATACGCTGATCGTCATTCCGAACCAGAACCTCTTCCGCATTGCCAATGACAAGACGACCTTTGCCGATGCTTTCGCAATGGCCGACCAGGTTCTTTATTCCGGCGTTGCCTGCATTACCGACCTGATGGTGAAGGAAGGTCTCATCAACCTCGACTTCGCCGACGTTCGCTCGGTCATGCGTGAAATGGGCCGCGCAATGATGGGTACCGGTGAGGCTTCCGGCGAAGGCCGCGCAATGCAGGCTGCGGAAGCAGCGATTGCCAACCCGCTGCTCGACGAAACCTCGATGAAGGGCGCACAGGGCCTCCTGATCTCCATCACCGGTGGTCGCGACCTGACCCTCTTCGAAGTCGACGAAGCTGCAACGCGTATTCGCGAAGAAGTCGATCCGGATGCCAACATCATCCTCGGCGCGACTTTCGACGAAGCGCTCGAAGGCCTTATCCGCGTCTCCGTCGTTGCCACCGGCATCGACCGTGTACCGGGCCAGATGGAAAAGAACATCGCCGAGATGCGGGCAGCCGCCGCTGCGGCAGCAAAGCCCGTTATCCGTCCCTCCGCGGCCGTTGCATCCGCATCGGCCGCAGTTCAGCCTGCCCCAGTTATGCAGGCACCAAAGTCCGTAGATCCGATTGCTCAGACCATCCGCGCTGCGGAAGTCGATATGGAGCGCGAACTGGCTCTGGCCGCTGCTGAACAGCAGTTGCGCCAGGCGCAGGCAGAAGCCGAGTTCCGCCCACAGAGCAAGCTGTTCGCATCTGCTCCGGCCGAAGCGCCGGTCGTTGCTCGCCCCGCAGCACCGGTTCAGGCTGCTCCGGCACCTGTATACCACGCTCCGGAGCAGGTCGCAGCGCCGGCTCCGCGCATGGCACAGCCTCAGGCTCAGGTTTATCATGAACCAGCTCCTGTCGCACGCCAGCCGGAGCCGGTTCGCATGCCAAAGGTCGAGGACTTTCCCCCGGTCGTAAAGGCTGAAATGGATCACCGCGCACAGGTTGCTCACGCAGCACCTGAAGAGCGCGGCCCGATGGGTCTGCTGAAGCGAATCACCAATTCGCTCGGCCGTCGCGATGAAGAAGAAGCTGTTCCTTCCGACATGATGGATGCTCCGAGCCTTGCTCCGCAGCAGCGCCGTCCAATGTCCCCGGAAGCGAGCATGTACGCACCGCGTCGCGGCAATCTGGATGACCACGGTCGCCAGTCGCCGGCTTCCGCCAGCCATCACGAAGACGATCAGCTCGAAATTCCGGCCTTCCTGCGCCGTCAGTCGAACTGATCGGATAGCCGGTCGGTGAACCGATCAGGCGATTCTGCGTTAAGCGAATACCCGGGTCCGAAAGGCCCGGGTATTTGTGTTTCATCGTCGTGGGGCGAGGGCGCTTATCCCAATTCTTTCAAATGCTTGAGTGTGTAACAAAGCGACATCAACAGTGATTTGTGGTGACGCTGCAGTGTGCGTATGTAAGAGCATGGGATCGGGAAATAACGTCTGCGTGAAGACCGAATTTCCCCTCAATTGACTTCGGACTAAGCCGGCATCGTCGGCTCTGTCCCATGAAAAGGCTTGATACGCATGACCATCGGATTGCTCGGTTTCCAGACGACTATCGCTAACCCTGTTCAGCTCAAGGGCATCGGCGTTCATTCGGGCAATCCGGCTTCCATGACGTTCCAGCCGGCGGAAGCCGGAACTGGCATCGTTTTCAGCCGCACGCTGGACAATGGCACGGTGGTGGAAGTGAAGGCGGTTTCTGCCAATGTTGGCAATACCGACCTCTGCACCGTGATCGGTCGTTCGCCCGCACAGTCTGTTGCAACCGTCGAGCATGTCATGGCCGGCATCTACGCCATGGGCATCGACAATCTGATCGTTGAAGTCGACGGTCCGGAAGTGCCGATCATGGATGGCAGCGCCGCACCGTTCATCGAAGCCATCGAATCGGTTGGTATCGTCAATCTCGGTGTGAAGCGTCGCTACATCCGCGTCATCAAGCCGGTTCGCATCGACTCAGGCGCCTCCTGGGCGGAGTTCCGCCCTTATGACGGTACGCGCTTCGAGGTTGAAATCGACTTTGATACGCCGCTGATCGGCCGCCAGACCTGGAAGGGTGACCTGACGGCGGAGACGTTCAAGAACGAGCTGTCGCGCGCTCGTACCTTCGGCTTCATGCGTGATGTGGAGCGCCTGTGGGCTGCTGGCTACGCGCTCGGTTCTTCGCTGGAAAATTCGGTCGTGATCTCCGACGACCACACGGTCATCAACATGGAAGGCCTGCGCTACGAGAAGGACGAGTTCGTCCGTCACAAGACGCTCGATGCTGTCGGCGATCTGGCACTTGCCGGCGCGCAGTTCATCGGTTGCTACCGCTCCTATCGTGGTGGTCATAAGGTCAATGCAAACGCGCTGAAGGCGCTTCTGAGCGACCCGACCGCTTATGAGATCGTCGAGGCTCCTGCCGCGCGTCAGCCGGTCGTTCGTGCCCGTGAATTCGTCGCGATCAACCAGCCGGAATTTGCGCCCTGGTCCGCATAAGACCAGAGAGACATTCGACTTTTCATAAAGGCTGTCCTCCAGGCAGCCTTTTTCTTTTGCCTCTCGTCAGGCGTCATCGAGCGCCGTCTAAGGGCGGTGGCGTGATCGCTTAAAAAGCTGGCAAAGCAGATTACAACCGGCTAATAGGGGTTGTATGGGTGGAGGTCAGGATTATCGCGTTTTACGCGCGCGCCTGCCATAAAAATGCGTTAATGCGTCATCATTGCGTTGCCCTGCTGGTGCTTTTGCGGCTAGAACCGCCTGCGAAAGCCTAAGCTCTGTAGTGACGCGGGAAGTGGGAACTGTCGAATGAAGCGTGTAGGGTCTGGTGCAATGAATGGAACGGTGCGGGTTGGGCTCGTATCGCTGATGCTGCTTGGCGCCGGAACGCTGGTCACTGCCTGCCAGTCCGATCCCGATATCGACATTACCAAGCTTGGCGTTGAAACCGATCCGCCGGACGTGTTGTACCGCCAGGCGCTTGCCAACATGAACAAGGGCAACATGACGGAAGCCGGTCGCAAGTTCACCGCGATCGACAAGCAGTACCCCTTTACCGAGTGGGGCCAGAAGGCTCTGGTGATGAACACCTTCATCGCCACCCGTCAAAACAAGAACGAAGCCGCGATCACATCCGGTCAGCGCTTCCTCAAGCAATATCCGCGCGCGAAAGACGCAGCTTACGTCCAGTATATGATCGGTCTTGCTTACTCCAAGCAGATCGCGGACGTGACGCAGGATCAGCGCGCCGCCCAGCGCACCATCGAAGCGATGAGCAAGGTCGTCAACGACTATCCCGACTCGGAATATGTCGCCGATGCGCAGGCCAAGATCCGCTTTGCGCGTGACCAGCTTGCCGGTCGCGAAATGCAGGTCGGTCGCTATTACCTGGAGCGCAAGGAATATCTGGCGGCTGTGTCCCGCTTCCGCATCGTCGTGGAGCAGTACCAGAACACCAACCAGATCGAAGAGGCGCTGGCGCGTCTCACCGAAGCCTATTACGCCATGGGACTGGTGGACGAGGCCCAGACGGCAGCTGCCGTTCTCGGCAACAACTACCCGGACAGCCAGTGGTATGCCGATTCCTACAAGCTCTTGAAGGGTCAGGGACTGGAGCCGCGTGAAAACCGCGAATCCTGGATTTCCCGCGCCGGCAAGAAGCTGATCGGAGCGTAAGGCAAGGGCGTCATCCATGCTGGTCCAGCTTTCGATCCGCGACATCGTTCTGATCGAACGGCTCGACCTTGGGTTCGAGGCCGGTCTCTCCGTGCTGACCGGCGAAACCGGCGCCGGCAAATCCATTCTTCTCGATAGTCTGTCCTTGGCCCTTGGTGGCCGCGGCGATGGCGGTCTCGTGCGCCACGGCGAGGATAAGGGGCAGGTGACGGCGACTTTCGAAGTCGGCATGGATCATCCTGCACGTTTGCTGCTTCGTGAAAATGGTCTGGATGACGACGGCGATCTGATCTTTCGCCGCGTGCAATCCGCCGATGGCCGCACCAAGGCCTATGTGAACGATCAGGCCGTCTCGGTGCAGATGATGCGCCAGCTTGGCCAGCATCTGGTGGAAATTCACGGTCAGCATGACGATCGCGCATTGGTGGACACCAATGCGCATCGCGCGCTTCTCGATGCTTTTGCCGGTCTCAGCGACGAGGTTCTCTCGGTTCAAGGTCTCTACCGCACCTGGAAGGATGCCGAGCGTGGCTTGAAGGTGCACCGCGCCAATGTCGAAGCGGCTGCCCGCGAGGCGGATTATCTGCGCTCTTCCGTGGAAGAACTGGAAGCGCTTTCTCCACGCGATGGGGAAGAGGACGAGTTGGCCGAACGTCGCGCCGTGATGCAGAAATCAGAACGCATTGCGGGCGATATTGCTGAAGCCAGCGAATTTCTGAACGGCAATGCCTCGCCTGTGCCGATCATCGCCTCGATGATGCGCCGGCTGGAACGCAAGAGCCACGAAGCGCCGGGTCTGCTCGAAGACACAGTGCAACTGCTGGACGCCGCACTCGACAATCTTTCCAACGCACAGATGGAAGTGGAAGCTGCGCTTCGCCGCACGGAATTCGATCCGCGCGAGTTGGAGCGCGTCGAAGAGCGTCTTTTCGCGCTTCGCGCGGCCGGTCGCAAATATTCCGTCCCCGTTGCCGATCTCCCTGCACTGGCGGAGCGCATGGTGACCGACCTTGCCGATCTCGATGCTGGGGAAGAAAAGCTGGCGAAGCTGGAAGCCCAGCTCGGTGTCGTCAAAGCCGATTTCGACCGTGCTGCACTGTCGCTCTCCGACAAGCGGCGCAATGCGGCGGAGGCGCTTTCCGAAGCCGTGATGGCCGAACTTCCGGCCTTGAAGCTGGAGCGCGCGCGTTTCACCGTGGAAGTGACGAGCGATCCGTCTTCGGCGACGGCAGATGGTATCGATGTGGTGGAATTCCACGTTCAGACCAACCCTGGAACCCGACCTGGCCCGATCATGAAGGTGGCATCCGGTGGCGAGCTTTCACGCTTCCTGCTGGCGCTGAAGGTGGCGCTTGCCGATCGCGGCTCGGCACCGACGCTGGTCTTCGATGAGATCGACACGGGCGTGGGTGGTGCCGTGGCGGATGCCATCGGCCAGCGACTGAAGCGGCTTTCGAAGACTGTTCAGGTCTTGTCCGTGACCCATGCGCCCCAGGTCGCGGCACGTGCGTCCACCCATCTGCTGATTGCCAAGGGACCTGCGGGCGACGGCACGGAGCGTATCGCCACCCGCGTTGCGACGATGCAGCCGGAGCACCGCACAGAAGAGATTGCGCGCATGCTCGCCGGTGCTTCAGTCACGGATGAGGCGAGAGCGGCGGCTGCGCGCCTGCTGGCCGCGCAGGATTAAGGTTTCGGTCTAGGGTTTCGCTAACGCGTTTCGCGATCTTTCAGATTCGCTCACACGCTTTAGGTCCTTGTTATCGCATGTCGTTATCGCAAAACCGCTGCACACTTTTGCGCTGACCATGCTTTAGAATTAAGCGGCAGGCGAGAGCAATTCGCTGATCGTGCTCGGAACGGCGAGAGACTCGAAGGCTGGTTTTGCCAGGAGATATCCCTGAACCAGTGTCACGCCGAGATCGCGAAGTGCTGCGAGTTCACCGGCTGTTTCCACGCCTTCACAGAGCGGTGTGACGTTGAGATCGGCCAGCATGTTCAACGTGTTGCGAACGATCACGCGTCGGACGGGATCGCTGTCGATGCCACGGATCATATCCATATCCAGTTTGACGATATCGGGCTGGAAATGGGTGAGAAGGCCGAGACCGGAATAGCCTGCACCAAAGTCATCGATTGCCGTCAGGAAACCGATATCCCGATAGGTGCGCAGGATGTTGAGGACATGGACAGAATCCATTTTCTCCGTTTCGGTGAACTCGAAAATGATGCGGTTGAGAGGAAAGCCGGTTTTCATGGCGGTCGCCAGCGTCAGGCGGATACAGGCGCGCGGCTCATAAACGGCGTTAGGCATGAAGTTGATGGAGAGCTTTGTGTTGGCGGTGGGGTCGAAGAGCCTTGCAGCCAGCTCGATCGCCTTGACGCGACACTGCTGATCGAAGGCATAGCGGGTACTGTCATCCACCTCCGAAAGCACCGTGCCCGCACCTTCACCATTGGGACCGCGAACCAGGGCTTCATTGGCAAAAACCAAACCGGTTTCGATGTCGACAATCGGTTGGAAGGCCATCGAAAACGGCAGGTCTAGGCTTTTGCCGTCCTTGCACCCTTCGCATTTTGTCGACATGTCCGCTCTTTCTCCATGAGATTGCAGGTAGTTTAGCAGGACAGGAATTAAGCATTCGTATTGTGTCGAAGTATTCTTCTGTGACGTGTTCCGCCTTCGGGGCAGTACGTCGGCAGATCGAGGGCGCCGTTTGTCCCGCACTCTCAGCTCGCCGCCGTCTCACTCTCGTGGCAGAGGATATTGATGAGCCGCCCGAAAGGATCGCGCACGTAAAAACGCCTGACGCCCCACGGTTCTTCCGCTTGCCCATATTCTATCTTCAGTCCCGCTGTGGTGACACGGCGCAGCACATCGTCCAGATCATCGACTTCGATGGAGAGGTCCGGCACGGGTGTTCCCGAACCTCCTTCACTGGCGATGCTGACCTGCGGCTGGGTCTTGATCGAAGGCGCTGCAAAGGTGACGATCCAGCCATGGTCCATGACGAGGTCGAGGCCGAGGATATCGCCGTAAAAGCCCTGGGCTGCTTTGACATCCGGGGCGGCGATATTGGCGATGATCCTTTTGACGACCATGATCGCTATGCCCGCTCAGCGACTGGCCGCAACAGCGACGCCGGAGCCGATCATCACTCCGCCCGCCACGCGGTTGACGCGGCGCACGACGCGTTCGGAGCGCAGCAGCTTTCGTGCTCTCACTGCCAGCAGCACGTGCCCGCCGATCACCACGACCTCGACGCAGAGGATGATTGCGGCGAGTGCTGCCAGATGATCCACGGTGAGCGATGCGCCGACGATGTTGGGCAGGAGCGCGACATAGAAGAGCGGCATTTTCGGATTGCCGAGATTGAGGACGAAGCCGGTGAGGAAAATGGAGAGGAGGCCGCGTCTTTCACCCGTTGGCTGAAGCTCCGGCACCACCGCTGGTGCCGTCCACATCTTCACGCCCATCCAGATCAAATAGGCCGCACCGCCATAGCGCAGAACCGTCATGGCGACGCCCATCTCCTCAGCGATCAGCGACAGGCCGAAGGCGGCGAGTGTGAGAAAGATCAGAATACCGGCAACGGTACCAAGCCCGTAGGCGATACCGGAGGGCGCGCCATGGGTGATGGTTCGCGCGACAATGGTCATATTGTCTGGGCCAGGACTGGCTGCGAAGACGAAGAAGGCAGCGGCAAAGGCAAGCAGGGTCGTCATGTCCATGGGGCAGCTCCGGAACAGAGGTATTATCCGGACGTTCAGACTAATCGATTCCGGCGGGATGAAAAGGGGCCGTTTCGCCTGCTCCAATTATTGGCTAAAAGCACTGGCAGATTCCCGAATGAGGCCGCCATGTCGAACGACCAGACACCAGTCGAAAACCTGACCGAGCTTGAAGCGTCTTCCGAGCTTGCATTTCTGGCAGCAGAAATCGCGCGTCACGACGCGCTCTATCATGGCAAGGATCAGCCTGAGATTTCGGATGCGGACTACGACGCGCTGAAGCGACGCAACGATGCGATCGAGGCAGCCTTTCCGGCGCTGGTGCGCGCCGACAGCCCGTCGAAAAAGGTTGGCTTTGCGCCGCTCCCGACCTTTGCGCCCATCGTTCATGCGCGCCCGATGCTCTCACTCGACAACACCTTTTCGGAGGAGGATGTTGCCGACTTCGTCGCATCGGTCTACCGCTTCCTTGGGCGTCTGCCGGATGAGTCCATTGCGTTTACCGCAGAGCCGAAAATCGACGGGCTTTCCATGTCGATCCGTTACGAGCGGGGTCGCCTGACGACGGCTGCGACCCGTGGCGATGGAACGACCGGTGAAAACGTCACCGCCAATATCCGGACCATCAAGGAAATCCCGAACGACCTGCCCGAAGGCGTGCCAGATGTCGTGGAAGTGCGCGGTGAGGTCTATATGGCCAAGAGCGACTTTCTGGCGCTGAATGCGCAGATGGAGGCCGAAGGCAAGCAGACCTATGTCAATCCACGCAACACGGCGTCCGGTTCTCTGCGCCAGCTCGACCCGAACGTAACAGCGCGGCGCAAGCTGAGGTTTTTCGCCTATGCGCTGGGCGAGGTCTCCAATGGTGGGCAGCCGACGCGCATTGCCGACACGCAGTATGGCATCGTGGAAAAATTCCGCGAGTGGGGTTTTCCCGTCAACCCGTTGATGAAGAGATTCACGTCCGCCTCGCAACTGCTTGAGCACTATCATGAAATCGGCATTGCACGCCCTGATCTCGATTACGATATCGATGGAGTCGTCTACAAGGTCGATGAGCTCGATCTGCAGGAGCGTCTTGGTTTCCGCTCCCGCAGCCCGCGCTGGGCGACAGCCCACAAGTTTCCCGCCGAGCAGGCTTTCACCACCGTAGAGGCGATCGACATTCAGGTGGGACGCACAGGCGCGCTAACGCCGGTGGCGCGACTGACACCCATTACCGTCGGTGGCGTGGTGGTGACGAATGCGACGCTGCATAATGCCGATTATATCGAGGGCATCGGCAACAATGGTGAGCGTATCCGACCTGAGGAGCACGATATCCGCATTGGCGACACAGTGATTGTCCAGCGCGCAGGCGATGTCATTCCGCAGGTTTTGGATGTCGTGCTGGAGCGGCGTCCCGATACTCTGAAGCCTTATGAATTTCCAAAGAAGTGCCCGGTCTGTGGCAGCCATGCGGTGCGCGAGCGCAATGAAAAGACCGGCAAGCTCGATTCGGTGACGCGCTGCACGGGCGGCTTTGTCTGCCGGGCGCAGGCGGTGGAGCATCTCAAACATTTCGTCTCGCGCAACGCCTTTGACATTGAAGGTCTCGGCACCAAGCAGATCGAGTTTTTCTTCGAGAGCGACGACCCCGCACTGTCGATCAAGACCGCACCGGACATTTTCACGCTGAAGGAGCGCCAGGAAAAGAGCCATCTGACCAAGCTGGAGAATATCGATGGCTTCGGCAAGGTCAGCGTCAAGAAGCTGTTCGATGCGATCGATGCTCGGCGCGAGATCGATCTGCACCGGCTTATCTTCGCGCTCGGCATTCGCCATGTGGGCGAGACGAACGCGAAGCTGCTAGCTCGAAGCTATGGCACCTATGCGCATTTCGAGGAGTCGATGAAGGCTGCCGCTGATTTTTCCGGCGACGCCTGGAACGAACTCAACAACATCGATGGCATCGGCGAGGTCGTGGCGCGCGCCATTGTGGAATTCTACAAGGAGCCGCGCAATCTCGATGTGATAGACAGGCTGATGAAGGAGCTTCGCCCGAAAGAGGCGGACAAGCCCTCCACGGAAGGGAGCCCTGTGGCTGGCAAAACGGTGGTCTTTACCGGCTCGCTGGAAAAGTTCACCCGCGATGAGGCAAAGGCGCGGGCCGAAAGCCTTGGCGCCAAGGTCGCTGGCTCGGTGTCGAAGAAGACCGATATTGTGGTGGCAGGTCCGGGGGCCGGATCGAAGCTGGACAAGGCGCGAGAGCTTGGTGTGCAGACCATGGATGAGGATGAGTGGCTGGCCTTGATCGGCGGGTGACGATGTTAACGTTGTCTTGTCGGTGTGGCTAAAGTCATAGAGAGGGCCTCATGAGCGATCGGCTGGATGTTTCGATAGAAACGGTAGCACGGTTGATTGCCGAGCAGTTTTCGCAGTGGGCGGACTTGCAGATCACGCCCGTGAGCCACAGCGGCTGGGACAATCGCAGCTTCCGTCTGGGAGAGAGGATGCTGGTCCGGCTGCCGAGTGCGGAGGGCTATGTTCCGCAGGTGGAGAAGGAGCATCGCTGGCTGTCATATCTGGCTAAGCGCCTGCCGCTGCCGATACCGGAGCCCCTGGCAAAGGGTATGCCATCTGAGGACTATCTCTTTCCATGGTCCATCTATGGCTGGCTGGACGGCGAGCCATTGGCGCTTACGTTGCCTGAGACGGATTTGAAGATGCTGGCACAGGATGTCGCGGCTTTTCTGCGGGCGCTCCACGCCATCGATGCCAGCGACGGGCCGCTTGCAGGCGCTCATAATTTCCACCGTGGGGGTTCGTTGGGCGTCTATGATGCGCAAGCGCGGGACGCGATCGAGGCTGTGAGCGACGAGGTGGACGCGGACCTTGCGCGAGCGATATGGGAGGTGGCGCTGAAAAGCCGGTGGCAGGGAAGGCCGGTCTGGGTGCATGGCGATATTGCCGAGGGCAATCTCTTGATGCAGGGCGGGCGGCTTTCGGCCGTTATCGATTTCGGCAGTTCGGGCGTTGGTGATCCTGCCTCCGATCTCATTCTGGCGTGGAACGTCCTGGATGCCGATAGCCGCGCCGTTTTCAGACAAGCGCTTCCTCTCGATGCTGAGACATGGCAACGCGGCCAAGGCTGGGCGCTGTGGAAGGCGATGATCGTACTTGCAGCAGAGCGGGTACGGGATGAGAAGCTCAGCGAATGGTCGCGCAGGACCATTCGCGAGGTGATGGCAGATCATCTGAAGGGCTGGAAGTCTTAACGAAGCCTCGCCATCAGATAGCAGTCGGCGTAGATGCCATTTCGAAGAGCATATTGGCGCATCGTGCCTTCCTTCTCGAAGCCGAACTTCTCATAGAGCCGGATGGCCGGCGCGTTATCGGTGAAGACGTTCAACTCGATCCGTCTGAGATCGTGCCAGTTATCAGCCGCATCCAGCAAGGTTCTGATAAAGAGCGTTCCGAGGCCCTTGCCGGTAAAGTCGTCATGGATGCCGAGCCCGAGGGACGCGGCGTGGCGCCTGCGGCCCCGCTCGGCGTGGAGGCCAGCATTGCCGAGCAATCGACCGCGCCATTCAGCGACGATCATGATATCGGCCGGTGTAAGGGATTCCATGTATCGGCGGGTATGGGCCACGCTCTGGAAAGGCTGGCGCAACGTGCCGTGGCGCACGCCTGGCATGTTTAGCACTTCTGTCAGGGCTTCTGCATCCTCCGGACGGAAACCACGGATGGTGACATCATCGAGTGAAAAATCGGCGGGTGAGGGCGGTTCCTGGGATTGCGACATGCTGTTTCCTTTCAGTTGGAAGAGCAGGTGCATCCTCTTGCCCTGCTGCTTCGGCAGGGCTTCGGTGGAAAGATCGCGAGACCTATCGCGAAAAGGCTCCACACAAGGCTCCACCGTCCACCGGCGTGCCGGTGGTAACCACGGTAAGCATCATTGTGTTGGTCTTTGCGATCATGAGGGCAGGATGCTGTGGCAAGCCGGTGCTGTCAAGTCTTCAGAGACTTGCGCTGCAACAACCGCCCGTCGATGGCGATGAGACCTGCGGCGATCATTGCCATACCGATGATGTGCTTCAGTGCAAGCTGTTCTCCGAGCACCAGGGATCCGAGTAGGATGGCGCTGACGGGAATGAGGAAGGTGACCAGCGCCAGGTTCGTCGCGCCTGCGGAGGAAAGAATGCGAAAGAAGATGAGATAGGCCAGCGCGGTGGACAGAAGCGCAATGCCGAAGAGGGCCGCCCATGTCTCGCCGCTCGGCATGGGGAGTGTCCATGGCTTGTCGATGATCAGGGCAAGCGGGATGAGGATCAGACTTGAGGCGGAAATCTGGCCGGTGGCCGTGACCAGTGGAGCCACGCCCATGGCCTTGAATCGACGTCCGAAAATGCCTGCGAAAGAATAGGAAATGGCAGCGCCGAGAATGGCAAGTTGACCCCAGAGGCTGGACCTTTCGCCACTGAGCGCCGCAGGGCCGATCATGGTGGCGACGCCCACAAAGCCGATGATGACGCCTGCGAGCTTGTTGGCACTGAGCTTTTCATCTGCGGTCATCAAATGGGCGACAAGCACGGTAAACAGCGGCGTCGTGGCATTGAGGATGGAGGCGACACCGCTTGCAATATGCGTTTGACCCCAGACGATCAGCGAAAAGGGGATGATGTTGTTGAGAAGCCCCATGACGACGAAAGCGCGGAGCACTTCCGGCTTGCGCGGGATGCTGTAGCCCAGGAGGCGGCAAACCGTCAGTAGCGCCAGAGCAGCGATGAAGACCCGAAGCGTGACGATGGTGATGGGCGGCAACTCCTTCACGGCGATGCCGATGAAGAAGAAGGACCCGCCCCATAGAATGGAAAGCGCAATAAGCATGGCCCATTCCTGCGGTCCCATCTGCTTTTGTATCGACATGGAAATCTCCTGGTAAAAATCAGATCCTTGCAGGCATGACGCGTGCAAGCCACCCGAAAAATTTTTGAGCTTTTCTGAACTTAGCTTTTATTTCGGAATTGACTTTCCCCTGTTTATCTCGTGATTTCATGGCGCTTCAAACGATTGTTTCTCGAGCGATAGTTGAGTTTAGTTAAATCATGGCGGCAGGACTTCCATCCTTGAAAGGGCTTCAGGCCTTCGAAGCAGCAGCCCGCTACCGGAGCGTGACGCTTGCGGCAAACGAGCTTCATGTAACGCCCGGTGCCGTCAGTCTACTGATCCGCGATCTTGAAGCTCATCTCGACGTGCAGCTGTTCATTCGCAGACCGCGCCATATTCAGCTCACCCCGCAAGGGGAGCGCTATTACAATGCTCTCAAAACGGCCTTCGTTATGTTGCGCGAGGCGACGGCGGAGTTGACGGCGCGATCAGGTGTCAACGTGCTGACGCTCAGCTGCACCCCAACCTTTGCCGCGCAGTGGTTGATGCCCCGCTTGGCGGCATTCCAGGATGCCAATCCACGCATCGATGTTCGTCTCAGTGTCACCAACCGGCTGGTGGATTTTTCGCAGGACACCGTGGATATAGCGGTGCGGCACGGATCGGGCCGTTACAATGGGCTTGAGAGTGTCAGGCTTATCGATGACAGCACCTTGCCCGTCTGCTCTCCGGCTCTACTGGAGCGGTTGGGCTCGGTGCGCGCGCCAGACGATCTCAGGAACTTTCCGCTGCTGCATGACGAAAACCGGAATGAATGGCGTCGGTGGCTTGAACTGGCGGGCGCAGCGGATATCGATGCTTCAGGCGGCACGGTTTTTCTGGACAGTAACGGCGCTCTCGATGCTGCCAAGGCCGGATATGGCGTGGCACTGACACGACGCTCTTTGGTGGCGAATGAGCTTTCCGTGGGAACGCTCATCGCGCCCCTCGATACCGAAATGGTGAGCACGCTTGCCTACTACCTCGTCTATCCGCCAAGAGTGCTCAACAATCCCGATGTTCTGAAACTGCGTGATTGGATGCTTTCTGAGGCCAATTCCCGCGCTACAGGTTCCCTTTAGCCATTAGTGGGTTTATTCGAGTGTTATTCCTTCATCAGAGAATCGCGTCTTGAAAACAATCGCCATCGATTTTGAAACCGCCAATGAAGAGCGCGGCAGTGCCTGCTCGGTCGGTCTGGCATGGATCGAGGACGGCGTGATTACCCGGGTGGAAGAGCGATTGATCCGGCCGAAGGACATGCGCTTTTCGCCCTTCAACATTGCTGTGCACGGCATTCGCCCAGCCGATGTGGAGGATGCGGCTGAATTTCCCGAGGTGATGGAAGAGTTCGTCGACGATCTGCGTGAGGCGACGATGATCGCGCACAATGCGGCCTTCGATTTCAGCGTGATGCGTGCAAGCTTCGACAAGTACCGCCAGAGCTATCCATCTCTGTCCTACTTCTGCAGCGTGAAGATGGCGCAGCGCGTCTGGCCGTCGCTGCCGTCGCATAAGCTCAACATCATCGCGCATCACCTGCAGCTTCGCTTCGTCCACCACAATGCGGCGGAGGATGCGGTGGTTTGCGCCTCTGCAGCCATTGCCGCTGCGAAATCGCTGGCCTTGCAGCATGTGCGCGATATTCCGGCGAAGATCGGCATGGTTGCAGGACGTCTGCATGCCATGGGGTATGAGCCCTGCACCATGAGAAAACGGTAACCTGTCAGCTTGTTACCGCCTCGCGCCTTCCTATCTGTTGTTTCAGACATGGAGGTAAAGGCGATGACATCACAGAAACTTCGAGTGGCACTGGTTGCGGGACTGGCGCTTTTTCCGCTGGGCGCCTTGGCGCAGGTGGTGGGCAAGGTCGGTGTCGACTGGACCGGCAATGACATCGTCGTGGAAGCCATCGCCGATCCCAAGGTGAAGGGTGTCACCTGCCACATCACCTATTTCGAGCGCGGCGTGATCGATCGCCTGAAGAATGGCAATTGGTTCGAAGACCCATCCAACAACGCCATTTCCTGCAGCCAGACCGGACCGGTGGAAGTCGGCGATATCGATCTTTCCAAGGGTGGCGAGGAAGTGTTCCGCCAGGGGATGTCTCTTGTCTGGAAGAAGATGGTCGTCAACCGCATTTACGATAAGACCAACGACACTCTGGTCTATCTGGTCCACACCCGCGAGCTCACTGACGGTTCGGCGAAGATGGCGATTTCGACCGTGCCGCTCTATGGCCAGACAGTAACGTGGCAGAACGGCAAGCCATAAGCGCTGAAGCGTGACAAGGCGAGCGCCCAATGAAAGACGGCGGACCAAAGGCCCGCCGTTCTCTGAAATCCAATTGCCTGATCCTACGCCGCTTCGCGCGACAATTCGTCGGCAATGACCGTGTCGAGGTTGAGGAAGCAGACCATGCTCTTTTCCAGCGCCACGATGCCGCGGCAGAAATTGCGCTGCTCTTCCGGAATGATTTCCGGGGCGGGCTGGAGATCTTCGGAGCGGATGGTCATCATGTCGGAGACCTGTTCGACCAGAAGGCCAACCAGCTTGCCGCCGATATCGGTGACGATAATGGCGGAGCGCTCAGACGGCTCGGTCATCTTCATGCCGAGGCGGCAGGCCATGTCGATAACCGGGATCACCGCACCGCGCAGGTTGATGAGACCGAGAACATAAGGCGGGGTATGGGGCATCGGCGTCACCGGCGCCCAGCCGCGGATTTCGCGGATCGCCATGATGTCGATGCAGAATTCCTGATCGCCGAGATGGAAGGAAACGATTTCGAGGTATGCGCCGGCTTGCTTGATGGCGTTCGACATGGTCGTTGCTTGTCCTGGAGGCTCTCTGGCGGGCCGTGTGCTTGGAAGGATGAATGCGGCGTCCAGGTAAAATCCGGTGACATCATGTCGTGCGCTTGCGCGGACCGCTGGCGACCATGATGGCAAGAATCGTTTAAACTTTCACTAACAGATGTGACGGCTTACAATCCAGGACGTTCCACGCTTCTCCTTCAGCCTGCCATGCGGTATAACAGGAAGATGAGCGCATTATCGTCACACTCGGTCAAGCTTCTGCTTGCAGCTCTTGCCACAGGCGCTGTTCTTTTCGGCGTGCTTGCCACCTTTGATGGTTGGCTACGGCACGGCACCGATATCTTTATCGCCTCTGTGCAGAATGGCATCGCCTGGTGCTTCTGACGGGCAGTTCTCTCGGCTGTGGCATACGGTGTTGAGACAAAAGAGCGCGGTTGCGGTTTCCAGCCCTTCTTGATTTGCGCAACGTCAAAGGCTTGGCTATCACATGGGTAGGGCGCCAGGCGCCAATTATCGCATGGTGAGGAACAGCATGAAATCGATCCGTCTTGCGCTGTGGGGTGCCGTCGTCGTTCTCTTGGGCGTCATGGGCTGGTTGACTGTCGAACTGACCAAGAGCCGGGAGCAGATGGTGGAGGAGGCCTATGGCGTTCCCTTCCAGCTCGTTGCGCAGAACGGTCAGCCGATCACTGAGAAGGCGTTTCAAGGCAAGCCCACCGCGCTGTTTTTCGGATTTACTCATTGCCCTGAGGTTTGCCCGACAACGCTGTTCGAGCTGAACGGCTGGATGGAGAAGGTCGATCCGGCAGGGGACAAGCTGCAAGCCTACTTCGTGTCCGTCGATCCTGAGCGGGATACGCCGGAGGTGATGAACCAATACATCTCCAACGTTTCCAAGCGCATTACCGGCATTACCGGCGCACCGGACAAGATTGCCGAAACGCTGAAGGGCTACCGCATCTATGCCAAGAAGGTGCCTGTGGATGAAAAGGACCCGAATGGCGATTACACCATGGACCATACGGCCTCGGTGATCCTGCTTCGACCGGACGGTTCTTTCGGCGGCACCATTGCTTACGGTGAAAATCCTGATGTCGCCGTTCAGAAGCTGCAAAATCTCGTCAAGTCCTGACACGTCGCTGCAAGAAACACCTTCCGCTCCATTGGATTGCCGCGTGTTTTGTGGCAAAGGCTGACGCTTCAACCAGCTGAAGCGTGTGGCCATTGATCCTCACGATTGAAGCCCTCGTTTCGTCGCATGTCATGTCGCAAAGCCGCTGACCGGGATTGCGCAAACAAGCATTAGGGAAAGCGTCTGTCGTGAGTGAAATCCGTCTCTATGTCACCACAACCGAAGTTCAGGCAGGCGACGTGCTTGACGTGATGTCGGAGGTCTTCGGCGAGGAGGATATTGCGATCGCGACCACCGAGGTCGATGAGAAGCGCGATATCTGGGAAGCATCGATCTATATGCTTTTTGAGCAGGAAGACGAGATTACCGAGCGCTTTCAGACGCTGTTGCAGGCTTCCTTCCCACATCTTGCGATCGAGCGCGAAGTCATTCCCGATGTCGACTGGATCGCCAAGTCGCTGGAAGGCTTGAAGCCGGTGCGGGCAGGGCGCTTCCTGGTGCATGGCTCACACGACCGGGACAAGGTTCGTCCGAACGATCTCGCCATCGAAATCGAGGCAGGCCAAGCCTTCGGTACCGGCCATCACGGCACCACGGCGGGTTGCCTGGAAATGATCGAAGAGGTGCTGCGTTCGCGTACCATTCGCAATGCACTGGATCTCGGCACCGGCAGTGGTGTCTTGGCAATCGCGACGGCAAAGATGCGCAAGGTGCCGGTCCTGGCCACGGATATCGATCCGATCGCGACGCGTGTCGCCAAGGAAAACGCGAAGCTGAACGGCATCGTCTCGGGCATTGCATTCGAGACAGCGCCCGGCTTCCACTCGGATTCCTTCCGTCGCCATGGGCCATTCGATCTCATCATCGCCAATATTCTGGCCCGTCCGCTGATCAAGATGGCGCCGCAGCTCGTGGCGCATCTGGCGCCCGGTGGCACGGTCATCCTGTCCGGTATTCTAGCTTCGCAGCGTTGGAAGGTTCTGTCGGCCTATAACGGCATGAAGCTGAGCCACATTCGCACCATCTGGCGCAATGGTTGGGTCACCATCCATCTTCGTCGCGATATGCTTTGAGAATATGAAAAAGGCGACGCTTGCGCGCCGCCTTTTCAATCGGTCCTGCCGACCGAATCCGCGAGCCTTGGGAGGAGAGGCTCAAGCGGATAAACGTATTCCTTGTTCAGCGAGCCGGGAGGAGGCTCGCCTCACGATCAGAATACGTAAGTGGATTTCGCCTTGCGACGCAGCTCTTCACGCGTGATACCGAAAGCAGCGATTGTAGTATCGTCCAGGTTCAGCATTGCGCTGCTGACATAACGATCCGACTGCCGCTGACGGGCTTCGACGACGCGTTCGAATGCGGTGCGAAAGATCGACTTCGACATGTTGGACATCCTTGTTCCGCGGGCTTTTTGTTGCCCTTTCGATGGTTTGAAATTAAGATATAAGAGCCGCCTAGGCCATAGCCGCTTTGACATCCTTGCTATGCATTAAACGCAATCCTAAGCTCTTTCACTCACAAAAATCTGCTCCGACTGCCTACAGATTGTGCGCATTCGTTGTCGTCAAAGGCGTTCGCTTTGATCTGGACCTGTGAGAGGCTGCCGCGCTATGGTCGGCCAAAGATGCACAGATTCCAAAGATAGAGCGTCCATTGTGCGTCCAATAGGACGCGCGGCGCTCTAGACAATCCAGAAAGCATGCCATGTTCCAGTCCTTTGACAACAAGTCCACTCCGCAGTTCGGCAAGGCCCGCGTGGAGGCGTTGCGCGCGACATTCGATGCGCTCGGCATCGACGGTTTTCTTATTCCTCGTGCCGACGAATATCAGGGCGAATATGTGCCGGAATGTGCCGAGCGGATGGCCTGGCTGACCGGCTTTACCGGTTCTGCCGGTGTGGTGCTGGTGACGCGGTCGCAAGCCATCGTCTTTGTCGATGGGCGCTACACGACGCAGCTTGCTTCACAGGTCGATCCTGCGGTGTTTACAGGCGGCGATCTTGTCGGCACTCCGCCAGCGAAGTGGCTCGGCGAACATGCCCCGACCGGTTTTCGTCTCGGTATCGACTCGTGGCTGCATACAAGCGCGGAACTGCTGCGGCTTGAAAAGGCGTTGGTGGAAAAGGGTGGCTCCGTTGTACTGCTCGCTGCCAACCCGCTCGATCCCCTGTGGGAAGGACGCCCTGCGGAGCCTCTGGAGCCGGTCACGATCCAGCCGGAAGCCTTTAGTGGAACGCCAGCGCAGCAGAAGATCGACAAAATTGCCGAGGATGTGAAGAACCGCAAGGCGGAGGCGGTTCTGGTGACCGATCCGTCGTCGATTGCTTGGATCTTCAACATCCGTGGCAATGACGTGCCGCACACGCCCCATCCGCTGGCTCGTGCGATCATTCATGCCGATGGCAAAGCCGATCTGTTTCTGGATGAGCGCAAATTGAACGGCGAGGTCAAAGACTATCTCAATGGCCTTGTGACGCTTCACGCGCCCACAGAGATCGAGCCGACCCTTCGCGTGCTTGCTGAAAACGGTGCATCCATCCTGGTAGACGCGGACGTAGTGCCGGTGGCGCTGACGCGTCTCATCAAGGACAATGGTGGCACGGTTGTCGAGGCGACCGATCCCGTCAAGCTCCCGCGTGCCTGCAAGAACGAAGCGGAGTTGGCCGGTTCCGCTGCCGCCCATATTCAGGACGGAGCCGCAATGGTGGAGTATCTGGCATGGCTGGACAGCCAGCAGCCCGGGACTGTCACGGAGATCCAGGCGGTAACCAAGTTGGAGCAGGCACGGGCGCGTCTTGGCGAAGCGATGCAAAACCCGCTGAAGGACGTTTCCTTCGATACGATTTCCGGTTCCGGCCCGAATGCCGCGATCATCCATTACCGCGTCACGACGGATAGCGACCGCCATTTGCAGGAAGGCGAGATGTTCCTGGTGGATTCCGGCGCGCAATATGTGAATGGCACCACGGATATCACGCGCACCGTCGCCATCGGCAATGTGCCGGAAGAACAGAAGCGCTTTTTTACGCTCGTGCTGAAGGGCGCGATCGCTATCAGCGACGCGAAGTTTCCAAAGGGAACGCGCGGTTGCGATCTCGATCCACTGGCGCGCATCGCGCTGTGGAAGGCGGGGGCCGATTACGGCCACGGAACCGGACATGGCGTCGGCTCCTATCTCTCGGTGCATGAAGGACCGCAGCGTATTTCCCGCGTGTCGCAACAGGAACTATTGCCGGGCATGATCCTGTCCAACGAGCCCGGCTACTACCGTCCCGGCGCCTTCGGCATCCGCATCGAGAACCTCATCTATGTGCGCGAGGCGGAGGCGATCGAAGGTGGCGATCAGCCAATGCTGTCCTTCGAGACGCTGACCTGGTGCCCGATCGACCGCAGACTTATCGTGGTTTCGCTGCTGACGGAAGACGAGCGTACCTGGCTGAACGACTATCACGCCGAGACGCGCGAGAAACTGATGCCGCTCATCAGCGACGAGAGCGTCAAACAGTGGTTGGTGGCTGCAACGGACGCCCTTTGACTTGCGGCTTCGGCGGCGTTTTCATCTCATGTGAGCTGAAAATGCCGCAGCGCCACGACCAGCGCCCAACCGGCAAAGAGCATGATCAGGCCGGGGAATCGCAGCCCGACGATCAGCGCCACGATCATGCCGAGCTTCACATCATATCCGCCTTCGAAAAAGGCGGGTGCGACGAGCGTCGTCAGAACGGCGACGGGAACGGCATTCAATCCGGCTTCCACGCGCGGCGGGATGGATTTCAGTCTGGTCATCAGCACATAGCCACCCACGCGAGTGAGGTAGGTCGCAACAGCACCGGCAACGATGATGATGAGTGTCTGGAGGTGGAAGAACTCGCTCATGGGATCTGCACCTCGGGTTCCTCGATGGGTTCACTTTTCGCAGGCGGCAGGATGACGGCGATGATGATGCCGGTCAGGGCGCCGATGCTGACATGCCAGGGTGAGCCGACGAAGTGGAAGGAGGCAATCGCGCCAACGGCGCTTGCCAGCATGACGGGATAGAAGCTCTTGCGTTGACGGAAACCGAGCACCATGCCCATGAAATAGATAGGCAGCAGCACGTCGAAGCCGAGTGCCCTTGGATCGCCGACGAGATTGCCAAGCGAAGCGCCGACGACCGTGGAGATCACCCACGGCACGTAGACCACTAAGGCATAGCCCATATAGAGCGAATAGCGCACTTCACCATGGATTTCCTTTTGCCGGACGGACTCGGCAAATTGCGGGTCGACCAGGAAGAAAAAGCCGATGGCTTTGCGGGCAAAGGACCATTCCGGGACAATCCGAACCATGGCGGCGGAATAGAGCACATGCCGGAAGTTGACGGCAAAGATCGATAACACCACGAGCCAGGCTGGCAGGTTCTGATTGAAGAGCTCGATACCGACGAGTTGGCTCGCACCGGCATAGATGATGCCGCTCATCAGCGTCGCTTCGTAAATGGTCATGCCATTGTCGATTGCGACGGCGCCAAACAGCGCACCGAAGGGCAGAACGGCAAGAGCGATGGGAAGGCCGAGGCGGATGCCTGACCTAAAGGGTGACTGGGTCATGGGGTAAGCCGGTCCTGTACCGGAGAACATAGGATGCCTGCTCTCCTACAGCCTCTGCCGTATGCGTACAAACAAAAATAAGGAATGGCTTGATTGATTTATTTGAAGCTTGGCAAAGTCGCTTCATACTGACGATGCGTTGAGGAGGGCTGCGTTATGGAACTGAAGGTCGACAAACAGCAGAAAGCAGCATTGGCCAAGGCAGTTCAAGACTATCTGGTGAAAGAGCTGGACGTGGATGTCAGCGGGCTGCAATGCGAAATGCTGCTGGACCATGTGGCGGACGTCATCGGCCCGGCATTTTACAACCAAGGACTCCGAGACGCGCAAGCGGTGATCTCGCGTCGAATGGACGACGCCGCTGCCGATCTCGATGTGCTGGAGCAGCCATTGAACGGTCGCTGACGGGATTAGGCTTTCAGAAGGTCGCTGCTATTGACCACGGCAATGCCCCTTGCGCGCATGGCGGCAATGGCGGCCTTGATGCCTTCCGGGTCGATCCCGCGGCTGGCATCTTCGATAAAGCGCACTTTGACATCCGGGAGCATGTCGCGCGCATCGAGCGCTGAAAAGCTGACGCAGTAATCCGTCGCGAGCCCGCAAATATCGAGAACGGTCACGCCCTGGCGGCTGAGATAATCTGCAAGACCGGTGGTTGCCGACTGGTCGTTATCGCGGAATGCGGAGTAGCTATCGACGGCCGGGTTTTCGCCCTTCTGCTGGATGTAATCGAAGGCTTGGTTATTCAGATCGGGATGAAACTCCGCATCCGGCGTTCCCTGAACGCAATGATCCGGCCACATGACCTGCGGCTTGCCCGAAAGCTCGCCCATCTCGAAGGGTTGTTTTCCCGGATGCTGGGAGGCAAAACTGCCATGATTGGCCGGGTGCCAATCCTGTGAGGCGACGATGAGGTCGTAGCCGCCATTTTCGATCAGCGCATTGACAATCGGCACGATCTTGTCGCCATCGGCGACGGCAAGATTTCCGCCGGGACAAAAACCGTTCTGGATGTCGATCAGCAGCAGCGCCTTCATGTGTCGTTCCCTTAAGTCAATCGCGGATGATCGAGCTTAAAAGGATTCCGTGAAAATGAAAACGACGGGATGACCGAGGTCGCCTTCATCGCCGCATTTTAGGCAAAGTCGAAAGATACAGGCTTTGGCCAGAAGAGGGGACCTTGATTCAGCCATGTAAGTGCTGCGCCGACAGTCTTGCTCTTCGGTTTCGACGCCCGAAAACAATGGGGCGCGAACATCGGATCTTACCTGCATGAACATGGCTTGCGCTTTTAGGGACAGCGTTTTCAGGGGACTCGTAAAGACTTTGGTTACCATAATTCGGCATGCTTCGAACCTGTTCGCTTCGAGGATGGTGCGATTCGCACCTGACGATCGAGGCCAACGCCAAGTCGCCGGCGACAAGCCGGTTTTGCGTAAACGGTTCGAGTAACGAGTATCATGGCGTCATCAGTCGTGACCTATCAGGGCGTGCCCATGCGTGGCGCAGCCCGTGACAAAAAACGTGCTGGCCTCTCGTCAGGCGGCCTCTCCGCTCTTTTGGGCGGCGGAATCCTTGCCAGTGTTTGTGCTGTGGCGGCTTTTGCTTCGCTGCACGGTATGGCGCAGGCCTCGTATGGCACGCAACGTTTTGACAAGATGCTGCTGGCGCGTGTGGACCGCCCGGCGGGCGAGTCGCTCGACGACGTTCAGCCCACCATTCACGTCCATAAGTTCTCGCGCCTTTCGGCCAACCCCGAAAGCCACCAGAAAATGACGCGTCTGGCGGTGGAACATCCGCTCAGCGCCAAGCTTTTTGCCGCACGCTTCGGTGCGGCGGCGGCAATCGACGCACAGGGACAGGCGACGGTCAAGGAATTGGCAGCGCTTCGCCCCTCGGCGATCGTTGATTCGGCACTTGGTCGCGGGCCAGAAACCGCGATGCTGGAAACACAGGAAGCGACAGAGCACCCTGCGTTCGCAGCCGCCCTCGGACGTCCGCAGGCCAAGGCGGATGAAGAGATCGACCTCCTGCCGGAAACCGTGCCTCTGCCGAACTTCCGCCCCGAGATCGCCAAGGCTTTCGAGGTGGAGCCGACTCCGCGTCCAGCCAATCCATCGGTTGTCGAAAAGGAGATCGCTGCGCAAGCTCCTGTCCCAACACCCGCCAAACCACCGGTACAGCAGCCAGCGACATCGACGATGGTCGCCTTCGCGCGGCCCGACAACCCGATGCGCGAAACGAAGATGGACGCCGTTCCATGGCCGGACCGCGGCAATGGCACTGCCATTTACGATATTTCCGCAGGCGTGGTGCATCTTCCAAGCGGCGAGAAGCTCGAGGCCCATTCGGGTATCGGCAAGATGCGCGACAATCCAGATTTCGTGCACGTCAAGATGCGCGGCGCGACGCCACCGTCAAGCTACCGCCTGACCATGCGCGAATCGCTTTTCCACGGTGTGGAAGCCATTCGTCTGACACCAGAAAGCGGCGTCAATCCGCATGGACGTAACGGGCTCCTGGCGCATACCTATATGCTGGCGAAGCGCGGTGAATCGAATGGCTGCGTCGTTTTCAAGGAATATCCAAAGTTCCTGGCCGCCTTCAAGCGTGGTGAGGTCAAGCGCCTCATTGTGGTGCCGAAGTTGAACGGGCGTCCTTCCGCTGTCGCAGCCAACGGTGGAAAGACCGGCGGCAAGACATTGTTCGGCAGCCTGTTCGGCAAGAGCTGAGGCCTTCAGCGACGTTTTAAACGGCGGCGTTGGGTCAGCACCATGCCGCCGAGAATGAAGACCACGCCGAGCGCAGTCGCCCACATCTTTGGCGGTTGATCGCTGAAAAAATCCAGCACGACACCTGAAACCATCTGGCCGCTGATCACGAGAAGCGCTGTGTTGACCGCGCCGATACGGGCAATCAGCCAGCTACCTGATGCTATGAACACGACACCGATTGGGCCGCCGATGAAGGCGTACCAGGGCGCGTTGCTGGCGCCGGGTGGCAGAAGACCACCGATGACGAGACCCACAAGCGTCAGCACGACCAATCCAACGAAGTGGTTCCAGAAGGATGCGGTGAGCGGTGAGGTGGAGAGGCTGAGGCGGCCATTGACCTGACGGCTCAGCGACACGAAGACACCGCCGATAAAGGCCATTGCGATCCAGACGATCATGTCGCTCTCCCAACCAGAATGATGAGTGCGCTGCCGCCGAGGATCAAGGCAATCGCGAGAATGTCCTGTCCCTGTGGCCGACGCCTGGGAAAGCCGAACAAGCCCCAGAAATCCGCTGCAAGGCTAAAGATCACCTGCCCAGCCAGGCCGAGGGCGATGGTGCCGGAAAGAGCCAGAGGTGAATTCACCGCTGTGGAGGTCAGCATGACAAGCACTGCGCCGATCATGCCGCCCATGTATGCCCAGAGTGGAGCCTTGGGTTTGGCCGGCTGTCCGGGTGCCGGTTTGCGGTAGAGCAGCCCCATGACGATAATGGCGGCAATCGTGCCGGTGGCATGCGCAGTCCAGGAGGAAAAGAGCGCGTTGCCATAATGGGCGAGCATCCCGTTGAAATGCACCATCAAGGTCAAGAGGCCGCCGCTTGCGAAAGCGGCCGCCAGGTGAAGCGGATTGGAACGTGTCGGCGTCATGGGAGGTTTTGTCTTTCCGAGATAGTCCTGAGGAGATCATCAGGCTTTAGAACCTTACGATGCAAAAACAAAACGAAATGCGTTGATGGGTCCGGCCATTTCAAATGATGGTTCAGGTGATCGCTAAAGCGCCACGCGTCCGTTTCTACGGATGAAGGGCGGCTTATCTCTCTTCAGGTCTACCGACCGCTCTTCCGGTTTTGGCGGGAACAAAATCAGCGCAAGACTGTTGTCTGCGCATGAAGAAAACGACACGCAAACCATTGAACCGGATGACGATCTTCGTCATCTCGATCTTTATCATAGCCGCTATCGTTGCCGCAGTTTACCTGATTGGGTTTACGCCAGGCGAAACGACCGCGTGAACCGGTGCCTTAGCCTCGTGAGGGACGGAGTGGTGCGGCGTTGAGGTGCTGAAAGAATCACTCCTCGACGTTCCCGTTGGCAATGTACGTGGCACGACCAAGTTTCCCGCATAGCCCAACAGGAGCCAAGCTCCTCTGAACAAGAAGCGTGTGACCTCAAGATATGTGCGGAAGGGCAGGACGGTGACGTACCGCCAGCGGGGCAGCTTGTACGCGCGGGCGGTGTCCTGAATCGAACTGGTATTGTCCGCATCTTGCGAGGCGCACAGGGGGTAGATGAAGGCCGATTTGAGTCCTGCCAGATATTCGAGATCATAGGCGATGTCGTAGGCAAGCCGCATCGGGACCAGCTTTTCCGCGATCCACTTCGCAGCCTTACGATTGACGATGTAGGCGCCTGACCCCTTTTCGCGCGTCAGTGCGATGCTCAAGGACCGGTCGGCGGTTAGTTTGCGAAACGGATATTTTCTGCCGTTGCTCACCGTCGATAGTCGGAGGATATCCCAATCGTTTCGATGATCGATTGCGGCCTCAACTGACGCCATGAAGTCCTGTTTGAAGACCACATCATCTTCCAGGATAAGAGCAAACTCGGCATCGCTCTGCAACAGCCGGCGCGCACATTCCACGTGGCTCAGATAGCAGCCGATTTCTGGAGGGCAAGTCCGACGGCCATGCATCAACTTGTAGGAAAGCGCGCTGAATTCCGGGATTGGAAATGTCAGCGCCCTGCCATCGATTGCCTCGACACGCTCCGCCGTCAGACCGATGTCTGAAAGCTTGTCGAACATGGCCTGTTTGCGTTCCTTTGCATTGGCCATGTTGATGAGGTAGATCGCAAGTTTTGATTTATTATTTTCTAATATATGCAATTTAACCTCAGGAAGAACGGCCTGGCAACACAGATGGTTATTGCCGAGAATCATCCTGATGGAAATAGCGGACGCTTTCAGTCAGTTAAAAAATACTCGGTGAAAGCTTAGAGAGACGTTTGTCCTTTTGGAAGATAAAGCTCAATCTTGATGAGCGAACGCATCTACCCGAAATTCGTTCTGATTTTCAGGCAGGTGCTGTCCCTTCAGGCCTTTTCGACAAAGCCATCGAGCACGCGTTTCTGGCCGGCTCGATCGAAATCGATCGTCAACTTGTTGCCCTCGACCGTGGCGACATTGCCGTTGCCGAACTTGATGTGGAAGACCCGGTCTCCGACGGCGAACTTCGAAGGCGCATCGGCGACCGATTTCGCCACAAGTTCTCCATCGATCGTCCGCGCACGTGGCCCACTCTCGCCATAGCCTATCCGCTCCACTGCATGTCCAGACCGACTGCCCCAATTGTCACGCGTGGCATCGGAGCGGTTGGCCTGCGCCCGCTTCCAGCCGGGGGTCGAGTAATTATTGGCGAAGGGCTCGGCCTTGTCGAAGCGGGATTGGCCATAGCCGCCGCGGCCGCCATAGCCTCCATAATTGTTTTCCGAAGCGGTGACCTCGACATGGGATGGCGGCAGCTCATCGAGAAAGCGTGAGGGCAGGGTGGATTGCCAGAGGCCGTGAATACGGCGGTTGGACACGAACCAGATGTGGCAGCGCCGCTTGGCGCGGGTGATGCCCACATAGGCAAGGCGCCGCTCTTCCTCGAGGCCTGAGCGTCCGCCTTCATCGAGAGACCGCTGATGCGGGAACAGGCCTTCCTCCCAACCGGGCAGGAAGACGGTTTCGAATTCCAGACCTTTCGCAGAATGCAGTGTCATGATCGACACGGCATCGAGCTCTTCATTCTGCTCGGCATCCATGACGAGCGCCACATGCTCGAGGAAGCCGCGCATGCTCTCGAAGGATTCCATCGAGCGGATAAGTTCCTTCAGGTTTTCCAGGCGTCCTGGCGCTTCCGCCGTCTTGTCCGCCTGCCACATGGCGGTGTAGCCGCTTTCATCGAGTATCTGCTCGGCGAGCACCGTGTGTTCGGTGTTTTCCAGCAGGCCCTGCCAGCGGCGGAAGTCCTGAACCACATCGAAAAGCGCCTTGCGCGCCTTGGGTTTCAGTTCATCCGTCTCGATAATATCGGCGGCGGCTGCGAGCATGGGAATATTACGGGCGCGGGCATAGTCATGCAGCGTGCGAATGGTCGTATCGCCCAGGCCCCGCTTCGGTGTGTTGACGATGCGCTCGAAAGCCAGGTCGTCGGCAGGTTGGCAGACAAGGCGGAAATAGGCCATGGCATCGCGGATTTCCATGCGCTCATAGAAGCGCGGGCCGCCGATGACCCGGTAATTCAGACCAAGCGTGACGAAGCGATCTTCGAACTCGCGCATCTGGAACGAAGCGCGCACGAGGATCGCCATGTCGTTGAGATTGTGCTTGGTGTTGCGCTGAAGCGCCTCGATTTCCTCACCGACGGCGCGCGCTTCCTCTTCCGAATCCCATGCGGCATGGACCACGACTTTTTCATCGTTCGGATCGACACGGTCAGTAAATAGCGTCTTGCCCAGACGTCCTTCATTATGGGCGATCAGATGGCCGGCAGCGCCGAGAATATGCTCGGTGGAGCGATAGTTGCGCTCGAGTTTGATGACCTTTGCGCCGGGAAAATCCTTGTCGAAGCGCAGAATATTGTCCACTTCCGCGCCGCGCCAGCCATAGATGGACTGGTCATCGTCGCCGACGCAACAGACGTTTTGAGGCTGACCCTTGGCGCGCTGCGCCAGAAGCCGCAGCCACATATATTGTGCCGTGTTGGTGTCCTGATACTCATCCACCAGAATGTAGCGGAACCGCTGGTGGTATTCTTTGAGAATATCGGCATGACGGCGGAAGATGGTGATCGGGTGCAGCAACAGATCGCCGAAATCGCAGGCGTTCAAGTTCTTCAGCCTATCCTGATAGGCGCTGTAAAGGTCGCGGCCTTTTCCATTGGCAAAAGCCCGGCTGTCACCTTCCGGAATATCGGGCGGGGTCAGCCCCTTGTTCTTCCAATTGTCGATCATGCCGGCGAACTGCTTGGCCGGCCAGCGCTTGTCGTCCAGACCTTCGGCCTGGATCAACTGCTTGATGAGACGCACGACATCATCGGTGTCGAGAATGGTGAAGTTGGATTTTAACCCAACAAGCTCTGAATGCTTGCGCAGCAGTTTCACACCGATGGAATGAAAGGTGCCGAGCCACGGCATGCCTTCGACCGCGCCGCCGACGAGAACTCCGATGCGTTCCTTCATCTCACGGGCAGCTTTATTGGTGAAGGTCACGGCCAGGATCTGGCTCGGATAGGCTTTGTTGGTCGCGAGAATGTGGGCAATGCGTGTCGTCAGCACCCGGGTCTTGCCGGTGCCTGCACCCGCCAGAACCAGCACTGCCCCATCTACCGTTTCGACGGCCTCCCGTTGCTCAGGATTGAGACCGGAGAGATAATCGGGCGTACCGCGTGCCTGGTCGCGCGCTGCCATAGCGCGGGCGGCAATCCCCAGGCCACCCTCGGCTGGAGCGGCGGTTGGGACTGGACGGCGCGGTTCGTTTGGTTCTTCGTCGAAGAACGGCATATCGTCGAAACTATTGCTCATGTGGCTCAATGTAGTGATTCGGGATGTAAACGCTAGAGCGTCCTATGGGTCTAAGTATCGCACTTCGCGAAAATCGGTCCCGGTTTTGGGGCCGATGCTGTGGAACAGCGTTCTGCTTTTATTCCCGTATGCGCCGCGATCGCGTCCAATCAAAGGCGAAATGGCTTTTTTGCGCCTCTGTGCCACCTCGCAGATCGGCGTTTCCACCGCGGTGCCTGGGATAGCTTTGACAGCGAATTACAACTGCTGATAAAGTATATCGGCTATTTTCCGCTGTCTTGCCGTAAAATTTTCGCAAATTACAATTCTGTAAGAAACGGAATCTTGCGTTGCGTTGTTAAGCAACAGCAAAGATACTGCGCCAAATCATTCGCCTGTCCGCCCTGCGGCACGGTTGCGTTTGCGGATGGATCACACGGAGAATTGCATGCGGGTTTGGAAGCAGGTTGGTGTCAGTCTGGCGGTTGTCGGCGCTGGTTTCTTTTTGTGGGCGTTCAATTCGTCCACAGGACAGAGCCTGCTGGCGAAAGCAGGCATCGTCACGACCGGAGAACCTGCCGCAAAGAACGCCGCCAATGGTTCGTCCAGATCTGCAGGTCAAGGCGGCGGAGGCGGGCGTAACAATGCAACGCTTGTGATTACCGCTCCTGTGAAAACCGGCACGGTGAATGATCGTCTTAATGCAATAGGCAACGGTGAGGCGATCCAGACCGTCGTCGTCACACCTCAGGCGTCCGGCCTGATTTCCGAGATTCTCGTCTCGTCGGGTCAGAAGGTGAAGAAGGGTGATGTGCTTGCAAGGCTCGATGATGACGAGCAACTGATCGAGCGCGACAAGGCGCAGGTCGCTCTCAAAAGTGCGGTCGAGAAATCCACGTCTTATCGAAACCTCCGATCGGTGGCCCGTCTCGACGTTCTCGATGCGCAGATTGCCGAGGAGTCTGCCAAGCTTGCGGTCAGCACCGCCGAGCTCAATCTGAAACGGCGCAATATCGTCGCGCCGATCGACGGCATTGCCGGTATCGTCGCCATCAATGTCGGCGATAATGCAACGACGCAGACCAGTATCGTGAGCCTCGACGATCGCTCGAAAATTCTCGTCAACTTCTGGGCACCGGAACGATTTGCCACTGCGATCACGGTTGGCATGCCGGTGGAAGCGACCTCGATCGCGCGCGCAGGTGAGACTTTCAAGGGTCAGGTAGAAGCAGTCGACAATCGCGTGGATGAGGCAAGCCGCACCGTTCGCGTCCGCGCCGTTTTCGATAACGCCAAGGATGAATTGCGTGCCGGCATGTCTTTCAGCGTCACGATGAAATTCGAGGGAGAAACCTACCCATCCGTCGATCCGCTGGCCGTGCAGTGGGATGCCGATGGCTCCTATGTCTGGCGTGTGAAAGACAACACGTCGAACAAGGTCCGCGTTCAGGTGGTGCAGCGCAATCCCGATGCGGTTCTGGTGAAGGCCGAGCTTTCACCCAACGACCTCCTCGTGACAGAGGGTCTCCAGCGCGTCCGTGAAGGCGGCGCTGTGCGTGTCGGCAACGAACCGAAAGCAGCGGAGGTCGCGAGCCAATGAGCGGGTCATCAACCGGACAGACGCCGCCCGCGGGGCAGGATTCAAAGCTTGCCTTTACCGCGCTCTTCGTCAGACGGCCGATCCTTGCCGCGGTGATCAACACGCTGCTGGTTGTCGCGGGTCTCGCGGCGCTTGTCGGCGTCGAAGTCCGTGAATTGCCGGATGTCGATCGTCCGGTCATCTCAGTGCGCACGACCTATGATGGTGCCTCACCACAGACGATTGACCAGGAGGTGACGCAGACGATTGAGGGCGCGGTTGCCCGCGTCAGCGGGGTGAAATCCATCTCGTCTGCTTCGCAGTTCGGCACCAGCCGCGTGACACTGGAATTCGGCGACAATATCGATCTCGCTGTTGCTGCGAACGACGTGCGCGATGCGATCGGCCGCGTGACCAACCAGATGCCGGAAGATGCCGATGAACCGCAGATCATCAAGGCCGATTCCGACAGCCAGCCAATCATGCGTCTTGCCGTTACGTCCTCCACGCTCAGCATGGAAGATCTGACCAAGCTGGTAGAGGATGAGGTCGTCGATCGTCTGGCCGCTGTGGATGGCGTTGCCGATGTGGAGCTTTACGGCGACCAGGAGAAGGTTTTCCGGATCGATCTCGATCAGGCAGCCCTTGCCAGCCGCGGTCTCACGGTGACCGATGTCTCCAACGCGCTCGCAACCGCTGCGCTCGATGTCCCCGCGGGTTCGCTGAAGAGTTCAACGCAGGACATTGTTGTGCGAGCAACCGCCAGCCTAACGACGCCTGCCGAATTCGAAAATCTGCTGATCAAGGACAGGGTGCGTCTTCGCGATGTGGCGAGCGTGCAGCTTGGCGCCGATGATGAAAGCACGTCGCTGCGCTCCAACGGTGTGCAGGGCGTCGGTCTTGGTGTCATTCGCCAGGCGCAGTCCAATACGTTGAATATCTCAACCGGGGTCAAGGCAGCTGTCGATGCGATGACGCCGAACCTGCCGGAAGGCACACGGATCGTCGTGACCAGCGACGATGCGGTCTTCATCGAAGGGGCGCTTCATGAGGTGGAGCTGGCGCTTGGTCTCTCCGCACTGATCGTGGTGGTGGTTCTCTATCTCTTCCTGCGCGACTGGCGCGCCACGCTTATTCCAGCCATCACCATGCCGGTCGCGCTGATCGGCACGTTGGTCGCCATCTACATGGTCGGCTTTTCCATCAACATCCTGACGCTGCTCGCCATCGTGCTGGCGACGGGTCTTGTGGTGGACGATGCGATCGTGGTGCTGGAAAACATCGTTCGTCGCAGGGCCGAAGGTATGGGGCCGCGGGCCGCAGCCGTTCTCGGTACGCAGGAGGTGTTCTTTGCGGTTCTTGCAACGACGGCGACACTGGCGGCCGTCTTCATTCCGCTGTCCTTCCTGCCCGGCCAGTTGGGTGGCCTGTTCCGCGAGTTCGGCTTTGTGCTGGCTTTCGCCGTCGGCCTGTCCTCCATCGTGGCACTCACACTGTGTCCGATGCTGGCATCGCGTATGCTGAAAAAGACCGTCGAGCATCAGACGGGCCCGCTTGCCTGGTTCGGCAATCTCTTTGCCAGCACTTACAGAAACACGCTATCGAGCTGTCTCAACAATCCGCTGATCGTCATCGTCGTGTCGATTGCCTTTGCAGGCGTCTCCTGGGTGGCCTTCGGCATGGTGCAGAACGAATTGACGCCGCGCGAGGATCGCTCGTCGATCTTCCTGCGGGTGACTGCGCCACAGGGCGTCAGCCTTGAATATACCCGCGACCAGTTGCAGCGCATCGAAGAGAACCTAATGCCGCTGCGCGAAAGCGGTGAAATCCGCAACGTCTATTCGATCACCGGTATGAACGGCTCGTCCAATACGGGCTTCATGGTGCTGACGCTGGCGCCATGGGCGGATCGCGACCGCACGCAAAACCAGATCGCGCAGGATATCAATGCCGCCGCGCAAAAGGTGCCTGCGCTTCGTGGCACGGCGCAGCAGCCGAACAGCCTGCGCATTCGCGGCGCGGGTAATGGCCTTACCATGGCGATGGTCGGCTCCAACTATCCAGCGCTGACGGAAGCGACACAGAAACTGCTGCTTGCCATGGAAGAAACCGGCATGTTCGACACGCCGCGCTTCGATAACGAGCCGAACCAGGCGCAGCTTTCCGTCTCGATCGATCGCGAACGGGCATCCGATCTCGGCATCGACATTACCGGCCTCTCGCGCGCCATGCAGTCGCTTCTCGAAGGTCGCTCCATCGTCGACGTCTTTGTAAATGGCGACGCCGTTCCGGTTCGTCTTCTCGCCTCCACCCGCCCGATCAACGATCCGACGGACCTCGAGAACGTCTTCCTCAAGACCGATGACGGCAAGATCGTGCCGATGTCGGTCATCGCGTCACTCAAGGAGACTGCCGTTGCACCGCAGCTGAACCGCGAGCAGCAGCTTCCATCGGTTGGCTTTTCCGCCAACCTGCGCGAGGGCGTTTCACTGGGTGAAGCGGTTGACAAGGTCAATGAGCTGGCAGGCCAGATCATGCCATCCGGTACGCGGCTGATCCCGCTCGGTGAAGCCGCCACGCTTCAGGAAAATTCCAGCGGCATGTTGCTGACTTTCGGCTTTGCCATTGCGATCATCTTCCTGGTGCTGGCAGCACAGTTCGAAAGCGTTTTGAGTTCGTTGATCATCATGACGACGGTGCCGCTCGGTCTCGCCTGCGCGGTGATTGCGCTGCTCGTCACCGGGTCGAGCCTCAATGTCTACAGCCAGATCGGCCTTGTACTTCTGGTTGGCGTCATGGCGAAGAACGGCATTCTGATCGTGGAATTCGCCAATCATCTGCGTGACCAGGGTGCGAGTGTTCGCGAAGCCATCGAGAAGGCTTGCAGCATTCGCCTTCGCCCGGTGATGATGACGATGATCGCCACCATTCTCGGCGGTGTGCCGCTGGTGCTGGCGCAGGGTGCAGGTGCTGAAGCGCGTATCGCGCTTGGCTGGGTGATCGTCGGCGGCCTCGGCTTTGCAACGCTGGTGACGCTGTACATCACGCCGGTTTCGTACCTGCTATTGGCGCGCTTTGCCAAGCCGCAGGCGGATGAGGAAATTCGCCTGCATCGGGAACTGGAAACGGCGATCCGCCGTCGCGCTCTTGAAGAGGACAAGCCGCTTCTCGCAGCGGAATGATTTGACGTCAAACAGCGGACAAGAGCAAAGCCTGTGCTGGACAAAGTCAGAACCTTGTCACATACCACGCCATGACCCGCGCGGGACGCGGGGCAAAGATATGCAGCATGGTGGAGTATGTCATGGCTTTGAAAGATGTCGTATCGGGAACACGAAACGAGGCTGGCATTGCCGCGGTTCTGACCGTGCTGAAGCGCGATCTTGGTGAAAAATTCCAGACGGGCCAGTCTTTCCGGGAGCAGCATTCGCACACCACGACTTACCTGACGACGCAGCTCCCCGATGGCGTTGCCTTCGTCGAAAGCGCCGATGATGTGAAAACCGTCGTAAAAGCCTGCGCGGAGCACAAGGTGCCGGTCATTCCCTTCGGTACGGGTTCCTCGCTGGAGGGGCAAGTGAACGCGCCATCCGGTGGTATCTCTATCGATTTCAGCCGGATGAACCGTATTATCGAGGTAAACGCCGAGGATCTGGACGTGACCGTGGAGCCCGGCGTCAATCGCGAGCAGTTGAACACCTATCTGCGCGACACCGGCCTGTTCTTCCCGATCGATCCGGGCGCCAATGCCTCGATCGGCGGCATGGCATCGACCCGCGCCTCCGGCACCAATGCGGTGCGCTATGGCACGATGAAGGACAATGTTCTGGCCGTGACGGCCGTCACCGCCAATGGTGAGGAAATCCGCACCGGCAGGCGTGCCCGCAAATCGTCCGCCGGTTACGACCTAACGCGGCTTTTCGTCGGTGCGGAGGGCACACTTGGTGTGCTCACATCCGTTACGCTTCGTCTTCAGGGCATTCCGGAGAAGATCGCCGGTGGCGTGTGTACTTTCGAAACGATCAAGGCCGCCTGCGATGCGGTGATCATGACGATTCAGATCGGCATTCCGGTGGCGCGTATCGAGCTTCTGGATGAAGTCCAAATCCGAGCCTGCAACGCCTATTCCGGTCTCGGTTACGAAGAAAAGCCAACGCTTTTCGTCGAGTTTCACGGAACGGAAGAAACCACTGCGCTGCAATCGCAGCAATTTGCCGAAATCGTTGCCGAGTTCGGCAGCACGGATTTCAAATGGACCGGCGACGCGCAGGAGCGCAACAAGCTGTGGAAAGCCCGCCATGACGCCTATTGGGCATCGCGGGCTTTGGCGCCACATCTCGACGGCCTTTCGACCGATGTCTGCGTTCCGATCTCCCGCCTTGCCGACTGCGTGGTGGAGACCCAACGCGACATTCGGGAAAATGACATGCTGGCGCCGATCGTCGGCCATGCGGGCGATGGCAACTTCCACGTTCTCGTGCTTTTCGACGGCAAGGACGCCGAAAGCGTGGCGAAAACCGAAGCCTTCGTGGCGCGTCTCAATCGCCGTGCGCTGTCCATGGATGGCACCTGTACCGGTGAGCACGGCGTGGGGCAGGGGAAGATGAGCTTTCTGGAAGAGGAGGCCGGTCCTGCACTCGATACGATGCGTGCCATCAAGCGGTCGCTTGATCCGGATAATATTTTCAATCCAGGCAAGCTCTTTCGTCTTTGACCCGGTTAGAGAGCAAGGGCTTTCAACCAAATGATGCTTGCCCTAGGGCGAAAAAACGCTAGTTTTCAGCGGTGATTATGGGAGACGACGGGTCGTGCTCGGACGCATACTGGTTTTTCTGGGCGGACTGCTGGTCGTAGCGCTTTTTGCAGCGCTTTTGATTCCGTATTTCATCGACTGGACCGACTTTCGTCGTGACTTCGAGGATCAGGCAAGCCGCATCCTGGGCAAGAAGGTCGTGGTGCACGGGCCGGTCGAGGCCCGGCTTTTGCCATTCCCATCCGTTACTCTTCATGATGTGCGAGCAGGCACCGATGCGGATGGCTCGCCGCTCATTCAGGTCGCGCGCTTTTCCATGGATGCCGAACTCGCGCCCTTTCTTTCCGGGGAAGCGCGTATCTTCGACATGCGCATCGAAGAGCCCAAAGCCAAGATCCGCCTGCTGAAGGATGGTACGCTCGACTGGATGCGTGGTGGTCGGGTTGAAATTCCAGCGCGCACCGTGGTGCTTGAAAGCGTCAATATCGAAGACGGGCAGATCGAGTTCATCGACGAGCAATCGGGCCGCAACCGCACCATCACAGGGTTGAATGCCGCCATGTCGGCCAAGTCGCTCGCCGGACCATGGCGGGCGGAGGGTCGCGCCGCGATTGACGGTCATGCCGGTTCCTTCTCTCTGTCCAGCAGCGAGCCCGATCCCACAGTCGGTCGCATGGGTCTGCGTCTGCGCATGCAGCCGGATGAATATCCCGTCGAGATTGATCTCGATGGCGGCATTGGCGCGACGGCGGGCCGTCCTGTCTATAGCGGCTCCTTCGCCTTCAATTTCCGGCGCGACGATAAGCAGCAAAAGCAGGATCAATCGATCTTTTCCGCGCCGCGCACACGCGGCAGCTTTGAACTGACAAATGGGCGCCTGCGCATTCCCAGCTACCGCATGGAACTAGGCGCCACCGATAATCCCTATATTGTTACCGGCGAAGCCACGCTGGATACGGGTGCCGCGCCCGAATTCCTGCTGACCGCCGACGGGCAGCAGATCGATTTCAACCGCTTCACACCGGTTCCGGTCCCTTCGAGCGGCAAGACATCCCGTGTCCCGACTGTCTCACTGCGCCAGCGGATCGAGGCCTTTGCCGATCTGATTGCACGCATTCCGGTGCCGCAGGTGCCGGGCAAGGCCATCATCAGTCTGCCAGCGCTGGTTTCCGACGACACCACCATTCGTGATATCCGTCTTGATGTGCGTCCGGATGGGGCAGGCTGGCAGGTGGTCAACGCCGTTGCCATGCTGCCGGGCCGCACCCAGTTCGAGGCCAAGGGTTCGTTGACGCTGACCGATGGCCCGGCCTTCAACGGGGATCTTCTGGTCGCCTCCAACCAGCCATCCGGTCTTGCCAACTGGCTGACCGGTAGCGTCGATCCGGCAATCCGCCAGATGAATGCCGCCGGATTTTCCTCCAAGGTTTCGCTAACCACCAAGGCGCAGCGCTTTGATGATCTCGAACTCGCCATCGGCCAGGCGTCACTGCGGGGAAGTCTGCTGCGCCAGGCGACGGACAAGGGCTCCAGCATCGATATCGATCTTGCTGGCGACGAGATCGATGTCGATGCCCTTAAGGCGCTTGGAAGCCTGGTGCTTGGCGATCAGAACGGCTCCTCTGTCTTCGATCATCGCATCAGCGCCAAGTTCAAGGCGGATCGTTTCAATATGGCGGGCGTGACAGCCAACAAAGTGGAAACCGCCTTTACGGTGTCGGATGGCGTGCTGTCTCTCGATACGATGACCGCGGGCGATATTGCTGGCGCCGAGGTTCACGCCAAGGGCCAATTGCAGGGTACATTGCTGAAATATGGCGGCAAGGGCACCATCAACCTGCGCGCACCAGACATGCAGCCGGTCCTTGAACTGATCCGCCAGAAACTGCCGCACCACCCGCTCTTGGATCGCGTTGTGAAAAGTGCGGCCTGGTACGCCAATTCCGACGTCACCGTCGATCTCTCAATCGATAGCAATAGCGGTGGTGCCAATGCTGCCGTCTCCGGCACCATCAATGGTAGCCGGCTTTCGGCTGTCGCCAAGTTACCCGACTTCTTCTCGATCACGGATGACACGGCACTGACACTCGAAGCTGTCCTGAAGAACCAGTCCACCGCCATTCTCTTCGGCCAGGCAAGCCTCGATCCGCTGCCTTTCGATGCGGATGGCGAAGGCCTGCTTTCGGTCAAGCTGAATGGCAGCCTCGGTTCGGCAATGCAGACGGACTTCCGTTTCTCCACCGAGCGCACGCACTTCACCGCCGCTGGCAGTTTTTCGCTTGCGCCTGAAACCTTTGGCGAGGGCAGCGCGGACCTCGCGCTGGAAAGCGCTGATATTGAACCCTATCTCATCATGAACGCCGTTGGCCTGCCGCAGCTTGGCGGTGGCATGTCGACGAAGGCGAGCGCCAAGCTTTCGGTCGACAAAGAGAAAGCTACCTTTGGCAACCTGACCGGGCAGGCCGGCGGCAATGCCTTTTCAGGCACTGTGGCGGTCTCGCGTGCCGCTCCCTACAAGCTGACAGGAGATGTCTCAGTTGCCAATGTCGATCTGGCGTGGCTGGGGGATGCGATGTACGGACCTGTCATCGATCCGGAGAATGGCGGGTTGAACGCCAAACCTGTAGCACTTCCGTCCTTCCCAAAGATCGAAGCGGCACTCTCCGTCAAGGCGGGGAAGTTCGAGGTCGGTCCATTTGGTACCGTCACCGGATCGTCTTTTTCACTGACCCATGGAAATGGCACGCTCTCGCTCGACAATATGGCGGGTGACTGGATGGGCGGCAAGCTGTCCGGCAGAATGGCGATGGCAACGGGTGAGGGGGCAGGAATCTTCCGCACCAAGCTCGCCATTTCCGGTGCCAATCCGGAAGGCATCATCTGGAAGAGCGGGAACAGCCCTGTGGCGACCGGCCGCTTTGCTGCAGACCTGACGGCGGAAGCGACCGGCAAGAGTGTTCGCGAGTTGCTGACGTCCGCGAGCGGTTCTGGTGAAATCCGTACGAATGATCTCGTTTTGCGGGGCATCAACCCGAATGCCTTTCAGCCTTGGCTTCAAGCGGCGGCGGGTCTTCAGGGCAATATCGATGCGGCAAAAGTTCGTCCGCTGGTGGATCAGCAACTCTGGCACGGCGATGTTTCGCTTGGTCAGATCTCGATGCCCTTCACCATTAGCGATGGCGGCCTGCACATGCAGAACGTGACGGCATCCACAGACCAACTGTCCCTCAAAGGTGATCTGTCGCTCAACATCGCCGATGAGACTTTGACGGGCGGTGTCGAACTCGACTACAAGCCGGGTACCGAAGAGCTTGCAGGTGCCACGCCCTCCATTCGACTGAATTATGTCGGCCCTCTGGCTCAGCCGGCTTTGACGACGGATGTCTCGGGCCTTACCAGCTACCTCTCGCTTCGCGCCTTCGAGAAGGAACGTCGCCGTGTGGAAGCGCTGCAGGCGAGCGTGCTGGAAAAGCAGCGACTGAGACGCGAGGTTGCCCTCTATCGCTTCCAGGCGGCAGAGCGGCAGGCCGCAAAGGACCGCGCGGAAGCGGAAGCGCGAGCAAGGCAGGCGGAAGAGGAACGTCTGCGCGCGCTCGCGCAGGAGCGTCTGCAGGCGGAGAAGGAGCAGCAGGAGCGTTTGCAGCGGGAGCAAAAACAGCCTGAGGCGACACCCACGCTGAAAATTCCCCCGACGCAGGATGTGATCAGACAGTTCTCCAACCCATCGAACGATTCCCCACCCTAAAGCGCTTCCCTGTTGGATGGGACCGTTCTGCCGGAGCAGGGTGTCGTCAGGGTAAAGGCGATTGGCGACGGGCATACCCAAAGTCACGGCCGAGCCGATCGCGTTTGATCCTGGCGGAAAGATGCCAGACCGTGCTTCGCAGTGGGACGCGGTGAGCGTGCCGGGCTATCGAAACTCTTGCAGATGTGCCGGCCAATCCGTGGAAGCGTGCCACCCGCTCGCCCGGACGGCTTGGCCCGATGCGGTCGCTCCGGCACGCGCCCCCGCCGATGATGTGCGACATGGATGAATGACCTACTTCTGGCTTTTCAACCAGGTCAGCACATAGACCCTCAGCGCAGAGGACAGATTGCTGCTTTCTGATCTGTTGTCGTCTATCTCCGCCAACAGGGATGCGAAGCTCATCTTTCGCCTTTCCGCTATGGCGCGGAGCTCGTCCCAGAACGCATCCTCTAGAGAGATGCTTGTGCGGTGACCATGAAGAGTCGTGGAGTGCTTGCGTATCAAGGTCGCTGCTTTCCAAGCCGGTTCAAGAGGGTGCCAATCTGATTCATTTTCTGCCTGCAAGTCCATGAAATGTATAGGAGCTTGCGTTCGATAACGCTGTTACATGGCCTGGGTTCCACCACTTCTTTCAAGGACTGGTGATATCGAAATAGAGCCTAAAAATTCGGACATCTTAGCTGATGATTAGAGGCCAAGAGTGGGAAGGTGGCGGATTGTGAGTGGGGCCGCCTAAATCATTTTCTTGTTAAATGGAAACAGTTCTGTTGATTCAAACGGGATCGACTGATTGTCCGGAGGATGCGTGCCGTAGCCAAAGCATACAGCCAAGCCATCCGGGCACGTAGGTGGCCCGTTTCAAACAACCCTCCCGCAGATTTGCTGGCAAATCTACAGGAGTTTCATTCGCCTGCGCGCGGATCGCTTCGCACGGCGAAGCGGCGCGACGGAGGGCCGGGCATCTTTTCGCCAGGCTCAAAGTCGATCGGCTCGACCGTAGCCTTGGGTATGCCCGTCGCCAATCGCCCTTGCCCTGACGAAAACCTGCTCCGGCAGAACGGTTCCATTCAACAAGGAAACGTTCCAGTCCTAGCCTGCGTCTCGAGCGCGGGACGATGAGCCCTTTGACAGCCTAAAGGGTTTCGCGATCTTTCAGATTCGCTCATACGCTTTAGGTCTTTGTTATCGCATGTCGTTATCGCAAAACTGGTGCACACTTTTGCGCGACATACTTTATCAGGCGGCGCGCGGCTTTGGTAGATGGAACGCGGAACGGCTGAGCTCAAGATTGGGAATATGGGAGACCGGTTTGGAGAGCGCTTCAAGATGCGGCAAGGGAGAAGCCCCTGGCGGCCAGCCCTATTCGGGCTCGCCGTCCCGACGATCAAGCTTGCTCTGATCGAGTTGACGCTCAGCCTTCTCGTTCAAGGCTGTCGTCAGAGACTTTTCGGATTTTGTTCTGCCGAATGACAGGCGGTTTTGCTCCGCCTGCTTTTCTTTCTCGGAGCGCGCCTTCTGCTTGCGAAACTGGCGCAGGTTGACGACATCACCCGTCATGCGGCTCTCCTAGAGTATGTCGCGCAAAGCGGTGGAGAGCTTTGCGATGACAACATGCCAGAAACTAGAATCTAAAACGTGAGGAGCGGTCCTGAAAAAACGCGACACGTTTTCGTGGTCGACGGCTGGTGCGCGGCGCTCACCAGAACGCCAGACGCCTTACTTGTTCTTGCGGAAGGCATCCAGGGATACAACCGAGCCTGCCTTCTTTTCCTCGTCAGCCTTCTTCTCTTCCGGCTGAACCTTGCCTTCAGCGGGCACAGGGTAGGCGGTGATTTCCGCTTCCTGAACTTCTTCCTCGTCGGCGAGGGGAACGTCGAATTCGAGTTCGAAATTGACCGACGGGTCGTAGAAGCCACGGATGGCGTTGAAGGGGATGACGAGCTTTTCAGGCGTGTCGGAGAAGGACAGACCGATCTCGAAAAGTGTTTCGGTGACCTTCAAGTCCCAGAACTGGTGCTGAATGACGATCGTCATCTGCTCGGCATATTTTGCCTTGAGGTGCTGAGAGATCCGCACACCCGGCGCGCCGGTCAGGAACGTAATGAAGAAGTGGTGATCGCCCGGCAGCCGACCAGTGGCCGCAACCTCGCTCAGAACCTTGCGGATAACGCCGCGAAGGGCATCCTGTGCGAGAATGTCGTAACGGATATGATCCTGCCCCATACGGTCCTGTCTTTCCTTATTCGAACGTCTTTTACTTGAGTATACGCAATGTCTTAGTGCGCAGCAACGAAAAAGCCTTCACCGCTTGCAGCATGTCCTATCGTTCAACCACGGCAAATATATGCGCGATCTTCAGCGTACCAGAAGCGAGTCAGACGCACCATATAACGAATTTCGAGAGCGGGGAGAAGGTGGAGGTTTCTGTTGCCAGGTACCTCCGAACCCCGCCTTACGGGGCTAACCGTAAGGACTTAGAGCGGAATTCCCGCACCGCCATTAGGCAGCGAGAGCGTATTCCTTAGCGTTGTTGTCATTTGCAACTACACTTGTGACCCGATAACGGCGGTATCATGCCGAGCAAAAGTTCGATCTTTACGCCCTTGTCGATCCTATTTCGCCCCCATCAAAAGCCGGCCTTTTCATAAGAAGCCGCCGGTTTTTGGTGGAGGCGCCGGGTACCGCCCCCGGGTCCAATAGGTTTATTCCATCGACCGTTTATCGCCATAGCCGGATTTGCATCCGGCAGAGGTCATATAGGCATTTCCGCGCGCTTAGAAAAGAGGTCTTGTGACATTTCCGTAAAGGACGGACACGTTGACTGTGGCATGAGATTCTTGACGCGGTTGCAGGCTTAGAACATCTTCTTCTAGAAGTGGCTGTGAAAACGATCTGGCCGCTCAACATGGAGGATAAGGAAATGACGGACTATCTTGCAGATGTGAAGAAGTACGATGCCGATGCCGATGAAGCCGTGGTGAACAAGATCGTCAAGTATTTGGGCATTGCGCTTCGCAATCGCGACTCGGCCTTGGTATCGTCATCCGACCCGGAGGAACTGGCGCGGGTGAAGAGCGGATGGTGCGCCAAGAAGCTCGGCGTCGACGGTGCAGATGCGGATGCCGCAATCGATGCCACGGCGAAGGCGATGGCGAGCGACCGCAGCAAGTCCCGCGTTACCTTCTACTACCTCGTTGCCAAACATCTCGGAAAGCTCGAGACGGTCTAAGCGCAAAAGTTCTGGAGAACGACGTCAATCGATTGGTTCCGCTGCCGGGAAGGGGTATAAGATGTCCCCCAAAGAGACTCGGTGGCGGGACGACATGAAGCAATATCTCGATCTTCTTCGGCATGTGATGGAAACGGGCAGCGATCGCGGCGACCGCACGGGCACGGGCACGCGCTCTGTGTTCGGCTACCAGATGCGTTTCGATCTTTCCGAAGGCTTCCCGGTACTGACAACAAAGAAGCTGCACTTGCGCTCCATCATTCATGAGCTCTTGTGGTTCCTGAAGGGCGATACCAACATCGCCTACCTTAAGGAAAACGGCGTGACCATCTGGGATGAGTGGGCGGATGAGAAGGGTGATCTCGGACCCGTCTACGGTGCGCAGTGGCGCTCCTGGCCGGCACCTGACGGTCGCCATATCGACCAGATCCAGCTTCTCATAGAGGGCCTGAAGACCAATCCCAATTCCCGCCGCCACATTGTTTCGGCCTGGAACCCGGCGCTGGTGGACGAAATGGCGCTTCCGCCCTGTCACTGCCTGTTCCAGTTCTATGTTTCGGATGGCAAACTCTCCTGCCAGCTCTACCAGCGCTCGGCCGATATCTTTCTTGGTGTGCCCTTCAACATCGCGTCTTACGCCTTGCTCACCCTCATGGTCGCGCAGGTGACGGGCTTGAAGCCTGGCGATTTCGTTCACACGCTGGGTGACGCGCATATCTATGCCAACCATTTCGAGCAGGCCGAGTTGCAGATGACGCGCACGCCGAAGCCTTTGCCGACGATGCGGCTCAATCCCGCCGTGCGCGATCTGTTTTCCTTTAAGTTCGAAGACTTTGCGCTGGAGAATTACGAAGCCGATTCAAGCATCAAGGCGCCGATTGCGGTATGAGTGAACCCCGCATCGTTTTGATTGCCGCGGTTTCCCGAAACAATGTCATTGGGCGTGAACTGGACATGCCGTGGAAGCTGTCTTCCGATCTCAAGCGCTTCAAGGCTGAAACCATGGGCAAGCCAATGATCATGGGCCGGAAGACGTTCCTCTCCGTTGGTGAGAGACCATTGCCTGGACGCCCTCACATTATCATCAGCCGCAATCTCGATTATAAGCCCGACGGTGTTGAGGTCGTTTCTTCGCTTGAGAAGGGTTTGTCGCTGGCGAAAGCACAGGCGCGAGTGCTTGGTGTGGATGCGGTTTACGTAGCGGGCGGGGGTGAGATTTACCGTCAGGCTATGCCGTTTGCCGATCAACTTTCCGTCACCCATGTGGAAGTTGAACTGGATGGCGACACGTTTTTTCCGGAAATCGATCCGGCCATTTTTGAGAAAACCGACGAAACCGCCCTGCCAGCCGGGGAAAAAGACGATTACCCGGTGCGCTTTTCAACCTATCGGCGCCGCGCTGCGGCAAAGTGAACTATTTGGGCTGGGCGGGTATTAAAGTACCGCCCCTGCGTTGAAACAGACGCTTCGCCTTCTTATAACGAGGACGATATTCCCGCCGGCTGTGCAAAAGCGCGTTGGAGAGGGAGCGGGAAAGTTTTTATAACAAAGAGGTATGAATGCCCTGGAGCAATCAGAATGGCGGCGGCGGCCCTTGGGGCGGCGGCGGTAATAGTGGCGGCGGCGGAGGAAACAACCAGGGTGGACCTTGGGGACAAGGGCCAAACCGCCCACGCGGCGGCGGAGGCGGCGGTAACGGCAATGGCGGCCCGCCCGATCTGGAAGAGATCATCCGTCGCAGTCAGGATCGTTTCAAAAACATGCTTCCGGGTGGCTTCAATGGTGGCGTCGTCGCCATCATCGTCCTCGTGATCCTCGCCTTTATCGGTATTCAGTCCATCTACACGGTTCAGCCGGATGAACGCGGCGTCGAGCTTCGCTTCGGCAAGCCGAAGAACGAAGTGTCGATGCCGGGTCTGCACTATCACTTCTGGCCAATCGAGACTGTCGAGATCGTCAAGGTCACCGAGCAGCAGCAGAACATCGGCGCGCGCGCGACGTCTTCGTCCGCTGCCACCGGCGTGATGCTGACCGGCGACCAGAACATCGTCAACGTCCAGTTCTCGGTTCTCTATACGGTCTCCGATCCGAAATCCTATCTCTTCAACGTCGACACGCCTGCTGAAACCCTTCAGCAGGTTTCCGAAAGCGCCATGCGCGAAGTCGTTGGCCGTCGTCCGGCGCAGGACATCTTCCGTGACAATCGTCAGGCGATTGCGGCGGATGTTCGCAGCATCATCCAGGCGACGATGGACAGCTATGGCGCCGGCATTTCCATCAATGCTGTTGCGATCGAAGATGCGGCACCGCCGCGCGAAGTTGCCGATGCCTTCGATGAAGTGCAGCGTGCCGAGCAGGATGAAGACCGCTTCGTTCAGGAAGCCAACCAGTATGCCAACCAGAAGCTTGGTGCGGCACGCGGTCAGGCAGCCCAGATCGTCGAAGAGGCGAATGCGTACAAGAGCCGTGTCGTCAACGAATCGCAGGGTGAGGCACAGCGCTTCATCTCGATTTACGACCAGTATCGGACGGCACCGGAAGTGACCCGTGAGCGCATGTTCATTGAAACGATGGAGCAGGTGCTGAAGGGTTCGAACAAGATCATCATCGATGAAAAGCAGGGCGTGGTGCCATATCTGCCTCTGAATGAAATGATGCGCGGTAACTCCGGCGCAGCACAGCAGGGAGGCAACTGATATGAGCAATCGTCTTACGGCAATTCTCGTTGGCCTCGCGATCCTGTTCTTCCTCGTCTACTCCTCGGTCTTCGTGGTCAATGAGCGGCAGCAGGCGATCGTCGTTCGCTTCGGTCAGATCCAGGATGTGAAGACGCAGCCAGGCCTGTACTTCAAGCTGCCATTCGCCTTCATGGATGCCGATCGCGTTCAGTATATCGAAAACCGCGCGCTGCGCTTCGATCACGACAACATCCGTGTTCAGGTCTCCGGCGGCAAGTTCTATGAAGTCGACGCCTTCGTGGTCTATCGCATCACCGATGCACGTCGCTTCCGTGAAACCGTTTCGGGCGATCAGCTCTCGGCGGAATCGCGTCTGCGTACCCGTCTCGATGCATCCCTTCGCCGGGTCTATGGCCTGCGTGGCTTTGAATCGGCTCTGTCGGATGCCCGCGCGTCCATGATGCAGGAAGTGCGTGACGATCTGCGTCCTGACGCCGAGTCGCTCGGTATCAGCATCGTCGACGTTCGTATTCGTCGTACGGATCTCACGCAGGAAGTCTCGCAGCAGACTTTCGATCGCATGAAGTCCGAACGTCTGGCGGAAGCCGAACTGATCCGTGCCCGCGGTAACGAAGAAGGCCAGCGCCGTCGTGCTATCGCTGATCGTCAGGTTGTCGAACTCGAATCCGACGCCCAGCGCCAGTCTGAAGTGCTGCGCGGTGAAGGCGACGCGGAACGCAACCGCATCTTCGGCGAAGCCTTCCAGCGTGACCCGGCTTTCTTCGAGTTCTACCGCTCGATGACGGCTTACGCCAACTCGCTGACGGGTAACGGGACGACCCTGGTTCTTTCGCCGGATTCGACCTTCTTCCGCTATTTCAACAACATCAACGGCACGCAGCCGCAGGGTGCAGCACCCGCCGCTCCGGCAGCGCCCGCACAAGCGCCAGCGAATTAATTGTTGGATATATGAGATTGAAAAGGCCGCCGCGAGCGGCCTTTTCTTATGGGGCTATAAGACGTCATCTTTAACGCTCAATTGGCGAGAAACAATGAGGGAGAAACGCTGTGTAGTTCTCATCAGCCCTTGAGTTGAAAGAGATCAAGATGGAATTGTCAGAGATTGCCGTTTTCCTGTGGCGCAGGATGATCAGCCGATGGAGTGAGAGATCTCTCGTAGAGAACATCTTCTTTTTCATCATTTTTTTGTATTTCGCGTCACTTTTCGTATTCTTTGCATTTCTGTTCTTCTGGGGAGTTCTCGCCCGCCTCGCGAGATTATAAGCTCATGACATGACGTTTCTTGAGCAAGGAGCGATCCTCAATTGGGGCTTTCATGGTGGTGTCGCAGAAGGTATTTCTTCTAAAGCGTGCTATGACCTCAGGTTTAAGCTACGAAAGAATTTGCAGTGGAAGGACCGCGGAGATTCGCGTGCTCTTCACGAAAAGGTTTTTCACACTTCATCATTCCGCCTTATGCTTGGCTACTAAAGCTTGAGGCTACTATTTGCAGATGCGAGGACGCTTGATGCCCGTGACCCGATTTTCGCCCTTTCGCAGCAGCGTTGCCGGTTTGGCAGCTTTCGCCGTTTTGTCCGGTGGTATCGCCTTGCCGGCGGGTGCGATGGCGCAGACCAATGGGCCGGCTTCCGTTGCCGATCTCGCTGCACCGCTTCTCGATGCGGTAGTGAATATTTCCACCTCGCAAAGTGTGAAGGCCGAGGGCAAGGGTCCGACGCCGCCGCGCATTCCGGACGGTTCGCCATTCCAGGAGTTCTTCAAGGATTATTTCGACAATCAGAAGCCCGAAAGCGGGGAGAAGGTAAGCTCTCTCGGTTCGGGCTTCGTCATCGATCCGGCAGGTTACGTTGTCACCAACAATCACGTCATCGAAGGCGCTGACGATATCGAGGTGATCTTCCCGAACGGCAACAAGCTCAAGGCAAAGCTGGTCGGCACCGACACCAAGACGGACCTTTCGGTTCTGAAGGTGGAGCCGAAAGCGCCCCTCAAAGCTGTCAAATTCGGCGACTCTCGCACCATGCGTATCGGCGATTGGGTGATGGCCATCGGCAATCCTTTCGGCCTCGGCGGCTCGCTGACTGTCGGTGTTGTTTCGGCCCGAGGCCGCAACATCAACGCCGGTCCCTATGACAACTTCATCCAGACGGATGCTGCCATCAACAAGGGCAACTCCGGTGGTCCGCTCTTCAACATGAAGGGTGAGGTCATCGGCATCAACACGGCGATCATTTCGCCGAGCGGTGGCTCGATCGGTATCGGCTTTGCCGTTCCGACAGAGCTTGCGCAGAACATCGTGCAGCAGTTGATCGAGTTCGGCGAAACCCGTCGCGGCTGGCTTGGCGTTCGCGTTCAACCTGTCACGGACGATGTTGCCTCCAGCCTTGGCATGGACAGTGCCAAGGGCGCGCTGATTTCCGGTGTCGTCAAGGGCGGACCTGTCGAGAACGGCCCGATCAAGCCGGGTGACGTCGTCCTGAACTTCGATGGCAAGCCGATTCACGAGATGCGTGATCTGCCGCGGATCGTGGCAGAAAGCCCTGTCGGCAAGGAAGTCGATGTCGTTGTGCTGCGCGACGGCAAGGAGGAGACGGTGAAGGTCAAGCTCGGCCAGTTGCAGGACAGTGCCGAAGATCAGCAGCCCGGTGCGGGTAGCGATGACGCCATGCCGGACGATGGCGATGGCGGCGAAATGATGGCACCGGAGGATAAGAAAGGCGAGACCGAGCAGCAGGCGCCCGATACACGCGAGGCAGCGCAGACGGTGCTCGGCATGAACCTCGTGGCGCTGACCGACGAGTTGAAGACCGAGAAGGGCGTCGCCGAAAGCGTCGAGGGCGTCTATGTGGCAAGCGTTGCGCCAGGCTCTATTGCAGAGCAGAAGGGCGTCAAAGCGGGTGATGTGATCGTCGAGGTCGGACAGGACTTCATGGAAGTGCCGGGCGACGTGATGGTGCGCGTCAATGGTTTGAAGTCTGCTGGACGTAAGAACGCCCATATGATGATTGCCGATGCGCAGGGCAATCTGCGTTTTGTGGCGATACCGCTGGAATAGTCTGTTCCGGTCTGAGCTTTGTGATTCTGGAGCGCGAATGAGGACAGCCGTCCGTTTTCCACGGGCGGCTTTTTGTTGGTCATTTCCCTGTGCCAGCTGTGCGCGCTTTGTCGCTTCGCCTGTGCCTGCTCTCCGAACGTGACCACGCACGAGTGCCCGGTGTCGAACATTTTTTCGTTTGTTTTTCTTTAGCTGATAACAACAGAAATATTTTTGCTCACCATCCGCAATCGAGCAATCCCTTTTCTATATAAAATTAGTAGACAATGTAGGTTTCTTTCCAGGCGGCACGTGATGAACGGGTGCTGTGGCTGAACAGTCCGCATATCTGCCTGAAGGCAGACGCGGCAGAGTTTCAAAGCGAGGAACCAATGGCACGCAAGATAAGACTGGGTGCATTCCTGCCCGGCGGTGGGCAGCATATCGCATCATGGCGTCATCCCGATCAGCCGGTGGATGGTGCGGTCAGCTTCGAATTTCACAAGCAGCTGGCTCAGACTGCCGAACGCGGATTATTCGATGCGTATTTTCTAGCGGACAATCTTGCCATCGGCTTCGGAGGGGCGCGGGAAGGTGGCAATGCCAGAGTGGCCGGTTTCGAACCGACAACTTTGTTCTCGGCGCTCGCCCCTTTCACCACGAACCTCGGCTTTATCGCCACCTCGTCAACCACCTATGAGGAGCCCTATCTGACGGCCCGCAAGTTTGCGTCGCTGGATCTGATTTCCGGCGGCAGGGCAGGGTGGAACGTGGTGACGACCACCGGCGATTCCGCTGCGCAGAATTTCAATCTTGATACCCAACTGCCCCATGCCAGCCGGTATAAACGGGCGGCCGAACATGTGGATGTCGTCAAGACGCTATGGGACAGTTTCGAGGACGATGCCTTTGTGCGCGACGTGGAGAGCGGTGTCTTTTACGACAAGGCCAAGCTGCATGAGACCAACCACAGAGGTGACCATTTTCAGGTACGTGGCCCGCTCAACGTACCGCGCTCACCGCAGGGCCATCCCGTCATTGTGCAGGCCGGACAGTCGGAAGATGGTCGCGATCTGGCTGCGGCAACCGCCGAGGTGATCTTCACCGCGCATCAGCACCTCGATACGGCGCAGGAATTTTATCGCGACATCAAGACACGCGCTCGCCGTCTCGGCCGCGATCCAAACCATATTCTCGTCATGCCGGGCGTGTCGCCCTTCGTGGGAAGAACCCTGGCGGAAGCGCAGGAGAAATATGAAAGGCTGACCTCGCTCATCCTCGAAGAGGACGGCGTCGGTCTTCTGAACGGTCTGACGGGCGGTACGCTGGACCTCAAAGGCTACGATCTCGATGGACCGCTCCCTGTCGCGCCGCCGACGGAAGGGATGAAGAGCCGGCAGGCGCTGCTGCGTCAGATTGCCGACGAGAACAACTTCACCATTCGTCAGCTCTATCAGTGGGTCGCTTCTGCCCGTGGCCACTACACGATCGTCGGCACGCCGGAAACCATCGTCGACACGCTGCAGGAGTGGTTCGAGAACGAAGCCGCCGACGGCTTCAATATCCTGCCGCCTTGGCTTCCGACGGCGCTCGATGATTTCGTCGATCTTGTCATTCCAGAATTGCAGCGTCGTGGCCTCTTCAGAACGAAATATGAAGGGACAACTCTTCGCGAGAATCTCGGCCTGCCATATCCCGTCAATCGCTGGTCTGTAGAGCAGCCAGTTGCCCAGGCAGCGGAGTGAGGTGCGATCATGTCCTATGACGAGGTAAAGTCCACCCATTCAGGGGTTCTGGATTATCGGGGCGAGAAGCGAACGCCCGTCGCCCTACAGGTGGCGAACCGCTATGTCGCGCCGTTCCTCTCCCGCTACGGTCTAGTGCTCGCCTTTCTGGCAGCCTGGCAAATTTCGAGCACGCAGGGGTGGATCAACCCGGCGGTCTTTCCACGGCTCGACATCATCGTCGCCGCTCTGTGGAAAGGCATTGTCGGCGGAGCGTTGATCGGTGACATCGCGATCAGTCTCCAGAGATCCGGCATTGCCTTTGCTGCGGCCGTCGCCATCGGTATTCCGCTCGGCCTCTTCATGGGGCAGGTGGCGGCGGTGGAGCGGGCTCTCGACCCGCTTCTGCAATTCTTCCGCCAGACGTCAGCGCTGGCGCTCTACCCTGTCTTCATTCTGATGCTGGGGCTCGGTGAAGCCTCAAAGGTCTTCGTTATCTTCTGGGCGACGCTCTTCCCGATCCTGCTATCGACCATCGGCGGCGTCAAAGAAGTCGATCGCAAGCTGATCGAGATGGCGCGCACTTATGGGGCAGGGCCGATTGCGATCTTTCGCCGTGTGGTGTTGCCTGCGTCCGTTCCTGCCATCTTCGTCGGCTTGCGCCTTTCCGCCACCACCGCGCTTCTGCTGCTCATTGCTGCCGAGATGATCGGTGCCAACAAGGGCGTCGGCTTTCAGGTGATGAACGCCCAGTACAATTTCCAGATTCCGCTGATGTATGCGTCGATTCTTCTTCTGGCGCTTCTCGGGCTCGCGGCCAATGCCGGGCTCGTGCTGCTCCAGCGCAAGCTCTGCCGCTGGTCCGCGCCCTCTCATTGATGCCGCATCGATCTCTTTTTCTCCAATTCAGAGGATAACACCATGACCTTCCATTCCCGCAAGCTGCTGCTGTCCGCAGCCATCCTTTTCGGCCTGACCAACATCGCCTCGGCAGAAGAGGTGAAGCTCCGCTACCTCGCAAGCCAGGGTGGTCTCGCCGCACATGAACTCGCCGAAAAGCTCGGCTACTTTAAAGGTACCGGTGTGAGTTTTGAAAATGTCGGCTACGCCCAGGGCGGTCCGGCCTCGCTCTTTGCGCTTGCTTCCGGCGATGTCGAAATCGGCAGTGCCGCGACCTCTGCGGTGCTGAACTCAATTGCAGGCGGAAACGATTTCATCGCCGCCTATCCCTCGAACGGCATCAACGATCAGGTCCAGTCGGTTTTCTATGTTCTCGATGACAGTCCGATCAAGACGATCAAGGACATTGCCGGCAAGACGATTGCGGTGAATACGCTCGGCGCCCATCTTGATTATACGATCCGCGAGGCGCTTCATTCGCAGGGATTGCCGATCGATGCGGCAAAGCCGGTGGTCGTGCCGGGACCGCAGTTGGAGCAAGTGCTTCGCTCCAACCAAGTGGATATTGCTGCCTTCGGCTACTGGCAGACGACCTTCGAAGGGCTAGCGAAGACACATGGCGGTATCCGGCCGGTTTTCGATGACACGGATGTTCTCGGCGATATTGCCGGCGGCTTCGTGGTCTTGCGCCGCGATTTCATCAAGGCGCATCCAGAAGCTGCCAAGACCTTCGTCGAACAATCTCAACGCGCGCTTGATTACGCTCGCGAGCATCCGGAGGAAACCAAGGCAATATTCGCCAAGGCCTTGGAAGAGCGCGGCGAAAACCCTGAATTGGCGAAATATTTCCTAGGTTATGGCGTCCGCCCCGGTGGCAAGGCTGTCGACCGCGACCTGCAGTTCTGGATCGACGTGCTGACCCGCGAAGGCAAAGTCCAGCAGGGCCAGCTCGTGGCAGATAAAATCCTCTATTCGCCCGAAACCGCAACCGCCAGCAATTGAGGTGATGCGATGAGCGCAGTTCCTTCGGAACGGGGCGAGGTGGCGATCCGCCACCTCTCAAAATCCTACCATTTGAATGGCAAGCCGTTTCAGGTGCTGAAAGACCTGAACCTGACGATCCGATCCGGTGAGAGCCTGGCGATCGTCGGTACCAGCGGCTCGGGCAAGACGACGCTGCTACGCGTGCTGGCAGGGCTTGAAGAGGCCGATCGTGGCGATGTGCTGATCGATGGAAACGCGGTGCGTGGTGTCGGCCGTGACAGAGCGGTGATCTTCCAAGAGCCTCGGCTTCTCCCTTGGTTGACCGTGCTTGACAACGTGGCCTTCGGACTGGAGACGCAAGGCTTGAGCCGCGATGAGGCCCGCAACCGCGCCCGTCGCTACATCAACCTCGTCGGCTTGCAGCAGTTCGAGAATGCCTATCCGCGGCAGCTCTCCGGCGGCATGGCGCAGCGCGTGGGTATTGCCCGCGCTCTCGCCGTCCAGCCGGAAATCTTACTGCTCGACGAGCCGCTCGGTGCCCTGGATGCGATGACGAAGATCGCCATGCAACAGGAGTTGGCGAGGATCTGGCGAGAGGAAGACGTGACCACGGTTCTCGTGACCCATGATCTCGAAGAGGCGATCTTCCTGGCCGACCGTATTCTCATCCTGCCGCGGGAAAAGGGTGCCGTGCCAAGATTGATCGATGTCGATCTTCCGCGCCCGCGTGATCGCAGTTCAGCCGCCTTCGTTCGCCAGCGCGAGGAACTGCTCAACCTCTTCGGTCTGCACTAAAGCGTTGGAGGCGTGACGTTATCTCGCGCGCCACTCCTCTAGCGTCAGCGAATAGGTGACGTGGGGCCTGAGATGCCGATGCGTTTCTTCCGGCACGCGCGGATGATCAAAGTCGCGTGACGGGTCGCGCTTGAGCCCTATGCGCTTCATCACCGCGGTGGAACGATGGTTATTGTGGACGGCGAAAGAGACGATCTCCGCAAGACGCTTGTCGTCGAAAGCCATGGCCAGCAGCGCTTTCGCCGCCTCGGTCACGTAGCCCTTTCCCCAGTACCGGGTGGCAAGCCGCCAGCCGATTTCCATGGTGCCGGGCGCAAAGACGTCGTCGACCGTGACGGGGGCGACGCCGCAAAAGCCCATGGGTTCGCCGGTCTCGCGATTTTCCATGGCATAAAAACCGAAGCCGGTGGCATGGATCATCGCATTGATCCGCTCCATCATGGCGTCGGCTTCCTCGTCGCTGCGGCGCATGGCAAAGAATTCCATGACGACGGGATCGGCATTGATCTCGCGGAAGAGCGTGCGGTCGCTGTCCTTCCAGTCGCGCAGGATAAGGCGCGGTGTGCCGTGGATGATCATGTGGTGACGAAATCCGACTTGCGATAGCCTTGGAGATAGAGAAGAGCGGTGAGGTCGCCATGATCGATGCGGATCTTCGCTTCGGCTGCCACGGCAGGCTTGGCATGGAGTGCCACGCCGCTGCCGGCAAGGTGCAGCATGCCAAGATCATTTGCGCCATCGCCAACGGCCAGTGCATCGTCCGGTGAGATACCAAGCGTCTCGGCAATGTCGATCAGCGCATCGACCTTGGCCTGCTTGCCAAGGATGGGTTCGGCCACGGTGCCGTCCAGTTGTCCGTCCTTCTCACCCAGAATATTAGCACGATTTTCCTGGAAGCCGATCATGTCCGCGACACGCGCAGTAAAAACGGTAAAGCCGCCAGAGACGAGCGCCGTGTAGTAGCCCTTGGCCTTCATCGTCGCCACGAGTTCCTTGCCGCCTGGGGTCAGCGTGATGCGCTTTTCAATCACCTCATCGACGACTGAGACCGGAAGGCCTTTCAACAGCGCAACGCGCTCGCGCAGTGCGGGCTCGAAGGCGATCTCGCCATTCATTGCACGCGCGGTGATGGCCGAAACCTTGTCCTTCAATCCGACTTCGGCTGCCAGTTCATCAATGCATTCCTGACCGATCATGGTGGAATCCATATCGGCAATCAGGATTTTCTTTCGGCGCGTATCCTGATCCTGAATGACGATATCGATCGGCAGGCCAGCTATCGTGCCGGACAGGGTCTTGTACGCTGCCTCGGCATCGGCGCCTTCCGGCAGCACGATATCGCAGGCAACACCGTCTGCCAGCCAGTAGAGCCCCGATGCGCCAACGGCCTGTGCCGCCGTTTCTCCGAGGGCTGCGGCGAGAACAGGATTTGACGGATTGGCGATAAGCGTGGCAACGAAAGCCATGATGAAAAACCTTGATGAACCATTCGATGCGATCCTGATAACCGGCCCGACGGCAAGCGGCAAGTCTGCGCTTGCGCTTCGTTTTGCGCGGGAACACGGCGGCGTCGTCATCAATGCCGACAGCATGCAGGTTTACGACACGCTGCAGGTGCTGACGGCTCGTCCCTCGGCGGAGGAGATGGAGGGGGTGCCACATTATCTTTACGGCCACGTACCCGCCAACGCTCTCTATTCGACGGGGGAATGGCTGCGGGACGGCACCTCGCTTCTTGGTGAGGTGAAGGCAAAGGGGCTGCTCCCTGTCATCGTCGGCGGCACGGGGCTGTACTTCAAGGCGCTAACGGGGGGCCTGTCTGACATGCCCTCAATCCCTGTCGATATCAGGGAAAGATATCGTCAACGGCTGTTGGAGAATGGAAGCTTCGCCCTCTATGGCGAATTGGAGGCGCGGGATCCTGACGTGGCCGCGACCTTGATGTCGACGGATGGCCAACGGATCGTTCGCGCGCTGGAGGTTCTGGAGGCGACCGGGCGATCTATCAGGTCGTTTCAGACCGCAAGGGGTCCGATGATTGTCAATCCCGATCGAGCGCGCAAGATCGTGGTTCTACCCGAGCGTAGCGTTTTGCATGATCGCATCAACCGCCGTTTTGCCGGCATGATGCAGAGCGGCGCAGTTGAGGAGGTGAAGGCGCTTCTTGCTCTTGAGCTTCCCGCGGACTCGACTGCCATGAAGGCGATCGGCGTATCGCATATTGCCGAGATGCTGGAAGGTCGCATGAGTGAAGCCGACGTGATCGAGAAAGCCGCAGCTGCGACCCGTCAATATGCCAAGCGGCAAATGACCTGGTTTCGCAACCAGATGGGGGAGGACTGGCAGCGCGTCGCTCCGTGAGCGTCCTCAGTCCTTCTTGTAGAGGCTTCCCAAAGGTTTCTTCAACAAGGTCTCCCGGATGGAGGAGCGCGTCTCGTTGGTGAAGAATGGGCGAGTGGTGTCGGGCGCTGAAGGTGTCGGTTCCTGTGGTTCAGGCCTCTGTACGGCAGTCAGGTTGCTCCGCGGAAGCATGTCGGGGCGGTAGGGTTCTGAGTCTCCGCCAATGGCTTCGGACGAATCATAGGTCGTCCAGCCTCCCATTTCCATCTCGCCGACATCCTTGGCAACCGTCGCCTCATAGCTTTGTCGGAAGCCGGAAATATCTGGGCCTGAGACTGCGCGCATCCTTTTCACGATGGAGCGCAGGTCCACATTATCCGGGACATCTTCATGGTGGTGGCTAATAATGCCATTTGCCTTTGGCAGCATGTGTGGCGGCAGGCGGTTGAAACGCATGCGCATCGGCACGTTGATCGCCTCGCCGAAGGCAATCGCTTCGCCATTGCCAAGCGAGGACAGGAAGCTGGTCGTCGAAGTGGAGGAGTTGGAAATCGCCGAGCGAATGATGTCCTGGTCGTTGTCATTGGAAAGGCGCATGGCAAAGACGGTCGAGCACTGCGACAGGATCGTCTGGTCGAGTTCACCGGGGCGCTGTGTGACGATGCCGAGCGACACGCCGTATTTGCGGCCTTCCTTGGCAATGCGGGCAATCGCCTGTCGTGTAGGAAAGAAGCCGAGTTCCGGATCGGCCGGCACATAGCGATGTGCCTCTTCGCAGACCACCAACGTATGGATCGCTCCCTGGCCCCAAAGCGCCAGTTCGAAGGCCATGCGGCACAGAACTGAGGCAACGGAATTGACCACTTCCGACGGAATGCCCGCCAGTTGGAAAACCGAAACAGGCTTTCCATCTCCCGGTACGCGGAAGATATGCGCGACCGTCTCCATGATCGTGTCACTGATGGTGCTGTTGGAGAACATGAAGTAGTAGCGCGGATCGTTGATCGCAGCCATGATGCGCAGCTTGAGGGAGCGCAAGACCGGCTTCTCGCCGCGGCCCTCCAGCCGTCCGATACGCTCGTCGATGAGCGCAAGAAGATCGGCAATACGGTAGGGGACCGGCGTGTCGGCTGTCAGCGACGTTTTTTCCGAGGCGCGGCGCATGGTCGAAGCTTCCGATCCGCGGAAAGCGCGTTTGGCCTCTGGAATGAGATCGCGCAGGATATCCAACTCATCGAGGGGTGGCTTTTGCCCGCGAAAGAGCACTTCGGTGAATTCTTCGAGCTTCATCAGCCAGAAGGGCAGGTCCAGCGTATCGGTGTCGATAACGACGGACGTGTTGGGAAAGGCTGCGGCAAATTCATTATGTGGATCGAGGATCAGTACCCGGAGCTTTGGGTCCTTCTCGATCGCCTTGTTGACAAGCAAGGTCACCGCCGTCGTTTTGCCCACACCTGTGGATCCGACGACGACAAAGTGCTTGGATAGCATTTCTGGAATGTTGATGATTGCATCGACGCTCTGGTCCTGACTCAGATGCCCGACGATGCAACTGCCTCTCGCACTGTTTTCATAAATCCGCACGAGGTCGCTGGCGCGGATGCGGTGTGCGATGGCGCCAAGATAGGGGTAGCGGGTGATGCCGCTCGAAAATTGTTCGATGCCTTCTGGGGTCGCGTAAATCTCGCCGAGCAATTCCACATCCACGAGTATCGTGTTCGCTTCGCGCTCGGACCAGATCGGGCCGTCGACGTTCATGGCGTAGGTGAGAGCCACGACACGGGTTTCGCCGAGATCGATGGAGATAAGGCGGCCAACCGACCACAATTGCGCAAAGCCCGGATTGGCGCTGTCGGCGGTGACGGAAATTCTGGCTGTCGAGCCGCTGCAGAAAACCACGCGTCCCAGCATGCGGTTGCCCGCCGTCTGTTCGTCGCGGCGATCATGATCGCCCGCTTTTGCCGATGTGTGCAGATCTTGGTTAAGCACGGTTATTCCTGCCAGGTCGATGCCGATGTCTTTACAGGCCTCTTCTTTTGCAGTCGGTTATAGGCATGTGACTTTAATAAGTTGTGTAACAGCCGCGCATCTTTGTTTCGTTGCAGGCCGCTTCAGGGCAACAAAGTTAAGAGGTGGTGGATTTTTTCGCCGTTTTGCGTTGACGCCAATCTGGTTTCTGTCTAACACTCCGCTCCATGAAAAATCTTAACGTACTTATCGTGGTGGGACGGCGCATGGGCAGGATGGTGTAACCATCCGGCGAAAGCACCCATGCGCTGAACGAGGCTCCTCTAGGGGCCTTTTTTTATGTCTCCACTTGGGCGGTCACGCCCAGCGATATCCAAAAGCCAAATCGGGATGGAACAGGCAATGACGGATAAGGACACTACGGAAAACAGCAATCGCATGACCGGCGCGGAAATCGTTCTGCGCGCGCTCAAGGACAATGGCGTCGAACACATTTTCGGCTATCCGGGCGGTGCGGTTCTCCCGATCTATGACGAGATTTTCCAGCAGGAGGAAATCCAGCATATTCTGGTTCGTCACGAACAGGGTGCAGGCCATGCTGCGGAAGGTTACGCACGCTCCACCGGTAAGGTCGGCGTCATGCTTGTTACGTCCGGTCCGGGTGCGACGAATGCGGTTACGCCGTTGCAGGACGCGCTGATGGATAGCATTCCACTGGTCTGCATTTCCGGCCAGGTCCCCACCACGCTGATCGGCTCGGACGCTTTCCAGGAATGCGATACGGTCGGTATCACGCGCCCCTGCACGAAGCACAACTGGCTGGTCAAGGACGTCAACGAGTTGGCGGGCATCATCCATGAGGCATTCCGGATTGCCCAGACAGGCCGCCCGGGCCCGGTCGTCGTCGACGTTCCCAAAGACATCCAGTTTGCGACCGGTACCTATACGCCGCCATCTGCTGCCATTCAGCAGAAGAGCTACAAGCCGAAGGTTCAGGGCGATTTGAATGCCATCCATGCGGCGATCGAGCTGATGTCGAAGGCGCGGCGACCTGTTTTTTACACCGGCGGCGGTGTCGTCAATTCGGGGCCGGAAGCCACTCGCCTGCTGCGCGAACTGGTCGAGTTGACCGGCTTCCCGATCACCTCCACATTGATGGGCTTGGGTGCTTATCCGGCTTCCGGCGACAAGTGGCTGGGCATGCTCGGTATGCACGGTTCTTATGAAGCCAACATGGCGATGCATGATTGTGACGTCATGGTCTGTATCGGCGCGCGTTTCGACGATCGCATCACCGGTCGCCTGAATGCCTTCTCGCCGAACTCCAAGAAGATTCACATCGATATCGATCCGTCCTCGATCAACAAGAACGTTCGCGTCGATGTTCCGATCATCGGCGATGTCGGCCATGTTCTGGAAGATATGGTTCGTCTGTGGCGGGCGCTGCCTGCCAAGCCCGAAAAGGCGCAGACGCAGGAGTGGCACAGCCAGATCGCTCGCTGGAGGGCACGCAACTCGTTTGCCTACAAGAATTCCACCGATGTCATCATGCCGCAATATGCGCTGGAGCGTCTGTCGGAAGCCACCAAGACCCACGATACCTACATCACCACCGAAGTCGGCCAGCACCAGATGTGGGCGGCACAGTTCCTCGGCTTCGAACAGCCGAAGCGCTGGATGACATCCGGTGGTCTTGGCACCATGGGTTATGGTTTCCCGGCTGCTATCGGTGTTCAGGTTGCTCACCCGGATGCACTGGTCATCGACGTTGCCGGTGACGCCTCGATCCAGATGTGCATTCAGGAAATGTCCTGCGCCATCCAGTACAATTTGCCGGTCAAGATCTTCATCTTGAACAACCAGTATATGGGCATGGTGCGCCAGTGGCAGCAGCTGCTGCACGGCAACCGCCTGTCCAACTCCTATACCGAAGCCATGCCGGACTTCGTTAAACTGGCGGAAGCTTATGGTGCCGTTGGTATGTATTGCGACGATCCGAAGGAGCTGGATGACAAGATCGCCGAGATGATTGCGGTGAAGAAGCCGGTCATCTTCGATTGCCGCGTTGCCAATCTCGCCAATTGCTTCCCGATGATTCCGTCTGGTAAGGCACATAACGAGATGCTGCTGCCGGATGAAGCAACGGATGAAGCAGTCGCCAATGCCATCGATGCCAAGGGCCGCCAGCTCGTCTAAGCGTGGGAAGAGGATAAAGACATGAATGCACACCTACAGCCCACCGGCTCAGCCTACTTCATCCAGACGGAAACGGCGATGGTGGAAAACCACACGCTTTCTGTTCTCGTCAACAACGAGCCGGGCGTCCTTGCCCGTGTTATCGGCCTGTTTTCCGGCCGCGGTTATAATATCGAAAGCCTGACGGTTTCCGAGACGGAGCATGAGGCGCATCTTTCGCGCATCACCATCGTGACACGCGGTACGCCTGGCGTGCTGGAACAGATCAAGGCGCAGCTGGAGCGGATCGTTCCTGTTCACCGCGTGGTGGATCTGACGGTGCGGGCCCGTCAGGCCGGGCAGGATCGTCCGATCGAGCGTGAAGTTGCGCTGATCAAGGTGGCAGGACGTGGCGAAGACCGTGCCGAGACCTTGCGTCTTGCCGACGCATTCCATGCCAAGGTGGTGGATGCGACGCTCGACCACTTCATCTTCGAGATCACCGGCAAGTCCTCCAAGATCGACCAGTTCGTTTCGATCATCAAGCCTCTTGGTTTGATCGAAATTTGCCGCACCGGCATTGCGGCAATGAACCGCGGCCCAGAGGGTATGTAAGCCTCAAAGTGCCTCGGCTAAGATGACAGCAGGCTCTACATTGTGGAGCCTGTTTTTTGACCTCACGTAGCGTAAGTCCGTCATATCTCACGCTTTTTTGAGATTTGGTTTCGTCAAGCGGTTATCCGATTAAGCATTTTTACATTCGTTTTTCCTTATAACGGCCCCAGTCTGCGTGCCATGACGGCCCGTCCCATCGAGATTGACGAAGCAATGGTCCGCCCTTGAACGGGTTAACGGGGTGCGGTCGCTATTGTCATCTGGCAGCTTGCCCAAGCGAGGACAAATGTCGTTTCTTGAAAATGCAAAAATCCGTACGAAAATTCTTTCATTGATCGTGCCCGTAGCCATGGTGGGCCTGACCGGTCTCGGCCTCGTGTCGTTCAACTACAAAAACGCCGATACGGTCTACTCCGATCTTCTTGCTCGAAACGGTGTGGGTGCAACCGAGTTGTTTCGCGCTAACACGTCTCTTGTGGCTGCCGGCTACGACACAACGCTGGCTCTCGTTCTGAAGGAACAGTCAATCGATATTGGAATGGTTGAGGCGACCTACAAGAAGGACGTCGTCACACTCGTGCAGCGTCTGGAAAACGCCGCGAAGCTTATGCCGGAGCTGGCGTCCAAAATTACCCCGGTCAAGGATCGGGCCATCACCATTACCAAGTCGATGGATCAGGTTTGGGATGCGATGCGAAGCGGAGATTATCCCAAGGCACGCGAAAGACTGGCCGGCATCAGTGGTGATACTGAAGCTTGGCGCACGGATATTCGGGCGATCAGTGAAGGCAATCTGACGTCTGTTCTGCAACAATCCGATGATCTCAGTGCGCAAACCAATTCGACCATTCTCACTTCGCTAAGCGTTCTGGGTGGACTTTTCGCGGCCGCGATTGCGATGTCCCTCTGGGTTTCTGCGCGTGGAATTACCGGCCCTATCGCCCGCCTTTCCGCCCGTATGGTGTCGCTTGCCGGTGGAGAAACGCGTGAAGAGATCGACGGCGTCGATCGCAAGGACGAGGTTGGGCAGATGGCGCAGGCTGTCTCCGTCTTCCGCGAGAATGCGCTGGAGCGCATCCGTCTGGAACAGGAGGCTGACGCCAATCGCAGCCTGTCGGAAAAGGAGCGGATTGCTCGTGACGAACAGAAGGCGAAGGAAGCCGCGGACACGCAGTTTGCGGTCGACCATTTGGCAGACGGCCTGTCGCGTCTGTCGGATGGCGATGTGTGCTATCGTATCAGCCAGCCTTTCGTGGCCCATCTCGATGTCGTGCGTGAGAACTTCAACGCCTCTGCCGAGAAGCTCCAGTCGGCCCTGACCCGCGTGGCGGAGAACGCCCGTGGTATCGATGCCGGTGCGAATGAAATCCGTTCGGCCGCCGACGATCTTGCCAAGCGGACCGAACAGCAGGCAGCCTCCGTCGAGGAAACCGCTGCCGCGCTGGAAGAGATCACCACCACGGTAAAGGACTCCACCCGTCGTGCCCAGGAAGCCGGTCATCTGGTTGCCAAGGCGCGCACCGGTGCCGAACAGTCGGGTGAAGTCGTTCGCAAGGCCGTTGTCGCCATGGAGCGGATCGAGAAGTCGTCGGGCGAGATTTCCAACATCATCAGCGTGATTGATGAGATCGCCTTCCAGACCAACCTTCTGGCGCTGAACGCCGGTGTCGAAGCGGCACGTGCTGGTGAGGCGGGCAAGGGCTTTGCCGTCGTTGCGCAGGAAGTGCGTGAACTGGCGCAGCGCTCCGCCAGTGCTGCCAAGGACATTAAGGACCTGATCTCCACCTCCAACACCCAGGTTCAGGAAGGCGTGGAGCTTGTCGGTGAAACCGGCCGTGCGCTGGAAACCATCGTTGCGGAAGTGCAGGAGATCAACCGTCACGTCATGGCGATCGTCGAGGCAGCACAGGAGCAGTCTTCCGGTCTGCAGCAGATCAACACGGCTGTGAACCAGATGGACCAGGACACGCAGAAGAATGCGGCGATGGTGGAAGAGACGACGGCAGCCAGCCATGGTCTTGCCCGCGAAGCCTCTTCGCTGAACCAGCTTCTCGGCCAGTTCAAGCTGTCTGTCACCTTCGAGGCCCCGATCCGTGCGGCAACTCCTGCGGAGCGTCCGGCAGCGTCACCAGCCCGTGCGCTTGGCCGCAAGCTCGCAACCGCCTTCAACGGCAACGCAGCGGTTAAGCAGGACTGGCAAGAGTTCTGAGAAAACGGATGGTCAAATCCAAATGATGAGGCCGGGCGTCGAAAGCGCCCGGCTTTTTTGTCCGAGGTGTAAGCTTTATGGTTGCTAAATTGAATCCACAAACGGCGATAACCGTCTGAAATGGAATCATAACATCGCTAGCGACATCTTCTTTCTCGGCGGCGGGAAGGCCGCATCCAGAGCAGCCCAATCCTCGTCACTGATATCGAGATCGGTCGCGCCACGATTTTCCTCCACCCTTTCAGGCCTGGCGCTTTTGGGGATCGCAATGACTCCGTCGCGTTCCAGCAGGAAGGCGAGCGCGACCTGCGCTGGCGTTGCCTGATAGGCCTTGGCGATCCGGATCAGTTCATGATTGTTGAGGATGCGCTCCTGTTCTATCGGTGAGTAGGCCATAAGTGGCACTCCCTTGCCTTGGCACCAAGGCAGCAGATCATATTCCACGCCGCGCCGGGACAAATTGTAGAGGACCTGATTGACGGCGCAGTTGCGACCGTTCTCGACCTCGAACAACTCCTCCATGTCGTCCGTATCGAAGTTCGAGACGCCCCAATCCCTGATCTTGCCCGCTTGCTTCAGCTTTTCAAATGCCGCCACCGTCTCTTCTAGCGGGTGGGAGCCGCGCCAATGGAGAAGATAGAGATCCAGATGGTCGACACCGAGACGTTTCAGACTGCGTTCGCAGGCCTCGATCGTTCCCGTCGCGCTGGCATTGAAGGGGTAGACCTTGCTGACGAGAAATACGTCGTCACGCAGACCCGCAATCGCTTTTCCAACGACGGCTTCCGATTGCCCGTCGGCATACATTTCTGCCGTATCCACAACCGTCATGCCAAGTTCGACAGCTTTGCGGATGCTTGCTACCTCCTGTGCCTCTTCGGCTTTGCTCTCGCCCATGTTCCAGGTGCCGATGCCGAGTGCAGGAAGCTCTTTTCCTGAAGGGAGTGTCAGCATTGGGATATCGTCATACATGAAAGCCTCCTCGGGTTTTTCTCGACAGTAAACCAGAAGCATACCCTGCCGATCCATCAAAACTTGTGCGGCATACCATTTGTGCCAATCGCTGGTTTTCCACGGGGCGGGCGAATAGGATTGCGCTCCAAGGGGATATTCATGACGATCGAGACTTTTATCGCACTTCTGGTGTTTGCATTCACCACATCCATAACACCCGGACCTAACAATATGATGCTGTTTGCGTCTGGCGTAAATTTCGGCTTTCGCCGGACGATTCCTCATATGCTGGGGATCGGAGCGGGTTTCCTGTCGCTGCTGATCGGCGTCGGGCTTGGGCTAGGCGCGCTGCTGCATTCGATCCCGGTGCTATACACCGCGCTTAAGTTTGCCGGTGGCGCCTATCTCGTCTGGATCGCTTGGAAAATCGGTGCCTCACGGAGTCTCAGCGACGGGAAGACCGGTGCAGAGCCGATGACATTTCTGGGCGCCGCCGCCTTTCAGTGGGTCAACCCGAAGGCGTGGGTTATGGCAGTTGCTGCCATGGCGACGTACACGGATGAGAGCCAGTATACGTTTACGGTGCTGCTTGTCGGTCTTGCCTTTGCGGCGGTGAACCTCCCGAGCGTTTCGACATGGGCGGGTTTCGGCTCTGTGCTGCGCGAATGGCTCTCCGTTCCGGCTCGGCTCAAATGGTTCAACATTACCATGGCGGTGCTGCTCGTGCTCAGCCTCTGGCCGATGCTGAAGTGAGAACATTATGGCTGGTCTAGCTCGTCGGTTTAAATAATCCCGAAGGAAATATCCGGTTTTGTGAGCATCAGCCAAATGATGGCGATGACAGCGAAGAAGGCCGGGAAGCCGCAGGCGAACCAGATACGGTAAAGGCTGAACCATTGAGGAGGAAGTGCTGATCCGTTGGCTGCCGAGACCCTGGCGATATCGCGCAGCCTGATCTGGATCCAGACAACCGGCAGCCAGAAGAGGCCGACGAAGACGTAGAGCAGGAGGGAGAGCCAGACCCAACCTTCGGTTACGGGCCAGCCAATGATGCGTGCGAGACAATAGCCTGTGATCGGTTGAACGATGGCGGCCGTTGCCGTGAAGATCGTATCGGCAATCACCACCGTTCCTGCGACATGAGCAATCAGCGTTGGGCTTTCCGTCCGGCGCGCCATGACCATGAAGAAGGCAATGCCGGCGCCAGTTCCCAGCAGTACTGTTGCGCCTATGACATGGGCGAGGCGGAGCAGCTCTTCCAGCATTGACCAGCTTACCTTTCTTCCAGCGTCGCCAGAGCAACGAGCGTGAGCACGATCGATGGCAAGACTTTCACAAGTGGCCCGAGCGGATCGAGCCAGAGCGAAGGTGCAAGAAGCGTTGCACCGAGAAGATAGGATGCGGTCACCACCAGCATTCCCTGCATGGCTCTTCTGGACAAGCGCCTGATGACGACGGCAAGGCCGAGCGCGATATCGAGTGCACAAGTCGCAACTGTGAGCGCGGGTCGCCATAGCCGGTGGCAGGAAGGGCAGGAAATGGCCTGCCGCACCATCGATGTTTGCCAACGGAACGAGGCCAGACAGCAACCAGAAGAAAGACAGGCAGAGTATGATGATGGGTTTCAGCAGGTAGAGGCGCGAGAACCAGAGATCCTGCACGGCGGATGGATGACGGGTGAGCGTCTCGGCTGCCGTTGCAACCGAGAGCGTGTTTGTCTGCGCTTGCGTCGAGACACCTTCCGACATCACCGCCATGGCTGTGGATCGAAGCGGCGAGCGCCAACCAAGATAACCTGCAAGATCCGCTATTACGCTGACAGGTCTGGCAATGGCGGGCGAGAGGGAGACAAACCTTGCGGGAGGAAGGCCAAGCCATTGGCGATGTAGCGAAACGAGCTCTTTCAGCGTCACAGTCTCATCGGCTGCCAGATGGAGGTCGCTTCCAGGTGCGATGTGGCCGCTGACGGCGCGCGATACGGCCGAGGCGACATCGTTCACCGAGACCACGCGAACGGGGCTCTCCGCATGGGCCAGAGGCACGACGCGGGGCAGACTGGCGAGCGCCCGGACGAGCGCGGTGCCCCCATGGGCGTTGCGACCGATCACGAGGGCAGGGCGGAAGAGAACGCGAGGCAATCCACTTGCGACAAGTGCTTCGTCGGCACCCCGTTTGGTCGCCAGGAATGGTAAGTTGGCCGCGATGCCGGAGGTTTGCGCCGAAATTTGAATGATGAGCCTGCCGCGTGCAAGAATGCAGGCTTCATAGAGCGCCAGCATCGCATCGAGCTGTGTCGCGGAGAGATTGTCTGCCAGACCATCCTGAAGTGCGCCTGCGCAATTGACGATGACCTCATGGTCCGCCACCAGCTCTGTCCAACTGTCGGCATCCTTCATCCGCGCGAGATCACAATCAATCCAGTTGGCGAGGGGGAATTTGCGTCCGGCGGAAACAGTGTTGCGCGCTAGACCCGTCACGGCATGGCCATCATTGTGCAGCCTGCGAAGAATGTCCGAGCCGATGAAGCCGCTTGCACCGAGAATCAATATCTTCATATCTCTATCTAATCACATGTGACGTGGTATGCCATTGCCTGCCTCCGCCAGTTGCGTTCTCCAGTTGCTTCTGAGCCGAACATTCTTCTTTCGTTCTTTTTCTGTTGCGCTTGCGGCTCGAATCCTGCGAAGAGGAGACATGCAATTTTCTCCACAACAGGATGAAGCCCTCAAGGCTGTTTCGCGCTGGTTGAAGGAAGGCCGCTCGCCGGTGTTCCGTCTCTTCGGCTATGCGGGTACGGGCAAGACCACACTTGCCAAGCATTTTGCCGAGCATGTGGATGGCGAGGTGCTGTTTGCGGCCTTCACCGGCAAGGCGGCGCAGGTTCTGCGCTCGCGGGGCGCTTCCAATGCCCGCACCATTCACTCGCTGATCTACCGGCCCCGTGGCGAAGAAGCCGTCGAAGACGAGGAAACCGGCAAGACCTCGATTGCGCCGATGTTCACCATCAATCGCCAGAGCCCGCTTGCCAAGGCGGCGCTCATCATCATCGACGAATGCTCGATGGTGGATGAGCAGCTTGGCCGAGATCTGATGAGCTTTGGAACGCCTGTTCTGGTGCTCGGCGATCCGGGGCAGTTGCCGCCGGTGTCAGGCGGCGGTTTCTTTACCGAGCAGGAGCCGGATTATTTGCTGTCGGAAATCCATCGTCAGGCCAAGGACAATCCGATTATCCAGCTTGCCATGGATGTGCGTGAGGGGCGTGAGATCATGCGCGGCGACTACGGGACCGCGCAGGTGATTTCCAAATCAGAGGTCACCCAGTCACTGGTGCTGGAGGCGGATCAGGTTCTCGTCGGTACCAATCGGACGCGCAAGCGCTACAATCAGCGGCTTCGCGAGTTGAAAGGCTTTTCGGCGGAATATCCGCAATCCGGCGACAAGCTGGTGTGCCTGCGCAACGATCCTGCGAAAGGTCTGCTGAACGGCTCCTTGTGGCAAGTGATGAGCTCGTCGCGAGAGACAGTTAAACCGGGCATCAATTTAATGATCCGGCCGGAAGACGATGATATGGATCGCGGTGCCGCGAAGATCAAATTGCTGAAGGCGGCCTTCGAAGAGACTGATACGGAAATTCCGTGGTCGACGCGCAAGCGTTACGACGAGTTCGATTACGGCTATGCGTTGACGGTTCACAAGGCGCAGGGCTCGCAGTGGAACAATGTCGTGCTTTTCGATGAAAGCTACGCATTCCGCGATACACGTGAGCGCTGGCTTTACACTGCGGTAACACGTGCGGCGGAGACGCTGACTATCGTCCGGTAAGTCTTTTGCCCGGGCTTCTCAGTTCTGGATGACGCCCATCGTCAGGGCCTTCGCGACGACCTGAAACCGGTTGTTGACGCCAAATTTTCCCAGAAGGCCTTCTTCCAGACCGCTCAGTTCCTCTGCCGACATTCCCAATGTCCGGCTTAGGCGGGTCGACGAGTAGCCCTCGGCCATCAATTCGAGACAGCTTTTTTCCTGGTCTGTCAGGTCGAAAGCGGCGTCATACTGAGGCTCTGAATAGGTTTCGTCGGACACATCCATCAAATTGCTGATCTGATCGATCTGGCGATGAACGGTGGAAATCTCCAGAGTAAGTTCGCGTTTGCGGATTTCAAGCGCGGTCTGGAAAATGTCGTCAGCCTCTTCCTGGGATGAGGCATGATCGAGCTTGCCCATGATCTCCTGAATGACCGCAACCGCAACGCCGATATCCCGCAACAGGTTGACGACTGCCATGCGGTGAACATCCTGGTGTGAATAGATGCGCATCAGCCCCATGCGGCGCGAGGAGAGGATCTTCTTCTCCTCATAGAAATGCAGCGTTCTATGGGTGACGCCAAAGAGATTTGCCATGTCCGCAATAACGACGGGCTCTGGTGGAAGCGACGACGGCACCTTCACGTCCGGGAGAAAGCCCTTCGGGCTCTTCGATCCTTGCGTTGCGGCTGGCTCACTTGCCTTTCTCATGGACTTGCTGCTCCATGACCCGGGCTTGACGGGGAGCGCCTCGCGTCCCTTCTGGCCTCGCGCGTTGATATGGGGTACAGCCAGCTCCGGCATAGCTGCCGCACCCGTTTCGCTTACAAAATGTGTATCCAAATCAAAGTCAGCATCTTCTAATGAAAGCGATTGTGTCATGTCGGCCCCCGATCGTCAGGACCTAATGCGCTTGTTTGAAGTTGGTTCCATAGGAATCGTAATTTTTTTGGAAGCTTGCACAATGATACGATAATGGAGGAGATGTCAGTCAATCGGGACCGCAACGCGATGCCCTTCACCATCAACGCCGGGGAATGAAATGCCGACCAAACTGTCCGTCAATCTCAACGCAATTGCCATGCTGCGCAACCGGCGCGACCTGCCTTGGCCTGATGTCGCTGCCTTTGGTCGCATAGCTTTGCAGGCGGGTGCAAGCGGGCTGACGGTTCATCCACGACCTGATCAGCGCCATATCCGATTTTCCGACCTGCCGGTGCTGCGTGCGCTGATCGATGACGAGTTTCCACAGGCCGAGTTCAACATGGAGGGCTATCCGACCGAGGATTTTCTTCTGCTCTGCGAAGAAAACGAGCCGGAGCAGGTGACGCTGGTGCCGGACGATCCGTCGCAGGCGACCTCGGATCACGGTTGGGATTTTCGCAAGCATGGCGATTTTCTCAAGCACGTGACGTCACGTCTGAAGGCACGCGGTATGCGGGTTTCGCTCTTCGCCGATGGCGACGCCGATCGTACAACGATGGAGCTCGCGGCGGCAACCGGTGCTGCGCGCATTGAGCTTTACACCGGCCCATATGGCGGGTGTCACGATGATCCCGAAGCGGCTGCAGGTTGGATTGAAAAACTCGGCCAGACGGCTGATTTTGCTAATGAATTCGGACTTTACGTTAACGCAGGTCACGATCTCACCGTCGACAATCTTCCGGCTCTCGTGAAGCGCATTCCTCATCTTTCAGAGGTGTCGATCGGCCACGGCCTGACGGCGGATGCTCTCGAATACGGCATGGCCGAAACGGTTCGGCGTTTTTGCCGGGCCTGCGGTCAGGCTATTTCATAACTCACATCAATTTTTGCCCCTACAATGAAACCGCGTACAACCTGCGCGGTTTGATTTTCTGATTGTAATAAGGGCAAGTCACATGCAGGAACATCATGTCGTCGTCGTTGGGGGAGGCTTCGGCGGACTACAAACTGTCCACGGTCTGAAGGGCGCGCCGACTCGCATCACCCTGATCGATCGCCGCAACCATCATCTTTTTCAGCCACTTCTTTATCAGGTCGCAACAACCGCGCTCGCGACATCGGAGATCGCCTGGCCTATCCGCCATCTGTTTCGGGATAGACCGGAGGTTTTGACCATGCTCGCCGAGGTCTCCGGCGTCGACCGGACGAATCGAACCGTTCATCTGAACCATGGCGAAACGGTCTCCTTCGATACGCTGGTGCTCGCGACCGGTGCGCGCCACGCCTATTTCGGCAATGATGCGTGGGAAAAACATGCGCCCGGTCTCAAAACTCTGGAAGATGCCACGACTATCCGCAGGCGGCTTCTCCTTGCCTTCGAGCGCGCTGAGTTGGAGAAGACGGAGGCGGTAAAGCAAGCCTATCTTACCTTTGTCGTGATCGGTGCTGGCCCCACGGGCGTCGAAATGGCAGGGATGATTGCCGATCTTGCCAAGAAGGTGCTGCCACCGGAGTTTCGCAACATCGATACGCGCAAGACGCGGATCATCCTCGTCGAGGCGGGAAAGCGCGTGCTGCCTGCCTTCACCGAAGAACTATCGGATTATAGCAAGCGGGCGCTGGAAGAACTCGGCGTGGAGGTCATGCTCGGCACGCCCGTTTCGGATTGCACCGAGGAGGGCGTCAAGGTCGGCGATCATTTCATTCCGGCGCGGACCATCATCTGGGGAGCGGGCGTGCAAGCTTCTCCCGCCGCGCAATGGCTTGGCGTCACGGCAGATCGCGCCGGTCGTACCGAGGTCGGTCCGCATCTTCACATTGCCGACGATCCAAACATCTTTGTCATTGGCGATACGGCGCTGGTTCAGCAGGAGAGTGGCAAGCCTGTTCCGGGCATCGCGCCTGCTGCCAAGCAGCAGGGGAGCCATGTCGCCAACGTTATCAGGGCTCGGCTGGCGGGACAGCCACAGCCAGCGCCATTCAAATATGTGCATCAGGGCAATCTTGCCACCATAGGCAAGCGGGCGGCGGTCATCGATTTTGGCAAGATCAAGCTGAAAGGCGTCATCGCCTGGTGGATATGGGGGATTGCCCACATCTATTTCCTTATCGGTACCCGCTCCAGGCTTGCCGTCGCATGGAGCTGGGTGTGGATCTATCTCAGCGGCCAGCACAGTGCGCGCCTGATTACCCAGCGTGACACGCTAAAGGATGAGACGCAGCCTGTAGGAAAGGCTCCTTAACGAAAAGAGGCGGGCCCAATCGGTGCCCGCCTCCATCCTATCTGCAGACTATCACTTCGCGTTAAGCGTCGAGCGTTGCCATGTCGATGACGAAGCGGTAGCGCACGTCGCTCTTCAGCACGCGCTCGTAAGCTTCGTTGACGTCCTTGATGTCGATCTTCTCGATTTCGGAGACGATGTTGTGTTGCCCACAGAAATCCAGCATTTCCTGAGTTTCCTTGATCGAACCGATCATCGAGCCGGACAGGCTCTTGCGGCCTGGAACCAGCGAGAAGGCATGGACCGGAATCGCATTTTCAGGCACGCCGACCACGACCATGGAGCCGTTGACCTTGAGCAGGCCGAGATAAGCGTTCCAGTCGATTTCTGCCGATACGGTGCAGATGATCAGATCGAATGTGCCGGCAAGTTTCTCGAAAGTGGAGGCGTCGCTGGTCGCGTAGTAATCCTTCGCGCCGAGCTTCAACCCGTCTTCTTTCTTGGAAAGCGACTGCGACAGGACGGTGACATCGGCGCCCATGGCTGCACCGAGCTTCACGCCCATATGGCCGAGGCCGCCCATGCCGACGATAGCGACCTTCTTGCCGGGACCAGCTTTCCAATATCTGAGCGGCGAGAAGAGGGTGATACCGGCACAAAGAAGCGGTGCGGAAGCGTCCAGCGGCAAGTGGTCCGGTATGGACAGAACATAGCCTTCCTTGACGACGATGTGGTCGGAATAGCCGCCCTGGGTGGCCGTCTTTCCGTCGCGCTCGACCGAGTTGTAGGTCTGGACGAGACCCGGCATGTAATGCTCGTTGTCGACGTCGCGGGTGGCGCAGCCAACGCAGCTATCGACGAAGCAGCCGACACCGACATGATCGCCGACCTTGAACCGGGTGACCTTGGAGCCGACCGCCGTTACGACACCGGCAATCTCGTGGCCGGGGACGATCGGATAGACCGCATTCTTCCATTCGTTGCGAACGGTATGAATGTCCGAATGGCAGATGCCCGCAAATTTAATGTCAATGACGACATCATCTTCGTTTGGCTCGCGGCGCTCGAAGGTGAACGGCGTAAGCGGCTTGGACGCGTCTGTTGCAGCGTAACCTCTTGCAGTAGCCATCTGAAGTTCCTTTCAGTTGTGGAATGAGATGGTTGATCATGCGCCCAGAACACGAAAGAGCGTTAGAGCGATCCTCCGAGCTTCTTGCATAATTCTACAAAAGTGAGGCGTGCCCTCTTTGCGAAGAGGGGAAGGCATTTTAGATATATCTCAACGTTGCTCCCAAGGTTTTCACCCCATGACGCTGCCTTTCAGCCCTTATCAGGAAATCGTCTCGATTGCCGCCCGCTATGCCAAGGCGGAGGGTGAAGTGATGACCGATATCGACGCGCTGCGGCTGAGCAAACGTTCGAGCCCCAGCGCGCCTTGCCATGGCAGCTATCATCCCTGTTTTGCCATGGTCATTCAGGGCGCCAAAAGTCTTCAGCTCGGCACCGATACGATCAATTACGGGGCAGGGGATTACCTGCTGACCTCATTCGATCTGCCGGTGGCGTGGCGAGTTGTCGAGGCAAGCCGTGAGGTGCCGCATTTTTGCATTTCAATTGCGATCAACAGTGAAAAGCTTCTGGATGTGATGAGCCGGGTGCATATTGCGCGCTCGCCAACTGCTGTTCCCAGCCAGCGAGGCATTGTGGTGAACGCAGCGACGCCCGAGCTTCTGGACGCGACCACGCGGCTACTGCGCTTGCTTGATCGTCCAGGGGATATTCCTGCCATGGCACCGCTGATCGAGCAGGAAATCCTCTACCGCATTCTCACCGGGCCTGCGGGCGGGCAATTGATAAACATTCTGGCGGCAGACAGCCATGGCAACCGGATTGCTCGTGCCATCGCATGGCTTCGCGAGAATTACACCCGTCCGATCCGCATCGAGGATGTGGCAGAGCGGGTTGGCATGAGCGTCTCGTCCTTTCACCAGCATTTCAAGGCGGTGACGGCAATGACCCCGGTGCAGTACCAGAAACAGCTCCGCCTCCATGAAGCGCGCCGCCTGATGCTGTTGGAGCGGCTCGACGCGGGCACCGCGAGCCTCCGCGTGGGCTATCAGAGCCCGTCGCAGTTCAGCCGCGAATATGCCCGTATTTACGGCATGTCACCGGCGCGGGACGTGGAGGCGTCGCGGGAAAGCATGGGCGCGGCTGCGGAGTAGCGCGCGCCCTTTACGAAAGTCTAAGGTTGTGTCTGCCGCCGTGCCGATGGAGAACAGCACGGCGGATGGTGTTGGTCTTATCCGACCAATGCTGCCTTGTTGGCCTTGAAGAACTCTGCGGCACTCTCAGGCTTCTTGCCGGTGAGAGTTTCATAATCATCCGTCAGAATTTCGAAATTGCCGGCGGCAATATTGGCGTCGGCGGAAGCGAGCATGGCGGCGACGAAGCCGGGCAGGCCAGCGCCTTCGATGCCTTTCTGCAGATCCTCAGGCGACACCTTGACGGCCTTGAGCGGCTTGCCGGTCGCTTCGGATACCAGGGCTGCGATCTGGTCGGCATCGAGCAGTTCCGGTCCCGTCAGCGTGTAGGTCTTGTTTTCCGCCTTGCCCTTGGCAAGAGCCGCTGCGGCTGCACGAGCGCAGTCATCCCGCGAGATATTGGAGACTTTGCCGTTGCCGGTTGCTGTGAACCACTGGCCGCTTGCCAGATTGTGCGGCATGCCATGCAGGTAGTTATCGAGGTACCAGGCATTGCGGATGATGGTGTAGGGCAGGCCGCTTGCCTTGACGGCTTCTTCGGTACCCAGATGATCCGGGGCAAAGGTCACGAGGGACTTATCAGGGTTCGGCATGGAGGTATAGGCGAGGTGCTTGACGCTCGCCTTTGCGGCAGCGGCAACCGCAGCCTTATGCTGCTTGAGACGCTGGCCCGGAACGGCGAGCGCATCGGTGGAAATGATAAGGAGCGTGTCGATTCCCTGAAACGCGCTATCTAGCGAGGATGCGTCGTCGAAATCGGCAGCGCGTGTCTCCACACCCTTTGCTGTGAGGCCAGCAAGCTTGGCCGTATCGCGGCTGGCGGCAACAATGTTGGCAGCCGGAACGTCATAGGTTTCCAAGAGGTGACGGATAATCGCCTGGCCGAGATGACCGGAGGCGCCGGTCACGAGAATCTTGCTCATCATGTCTGTCCTTTGTTAGTCTCAAAAAGAGAGTAGCTCTAAAATAAGAATTGACCGGGTGCTGTAAAGAAGGCATTTCTTGCGCCCTACGTTACCAGAAGGGAACCACCGCCATGAGCGCGACAGTCTCACGGTTGAAATCGACAGCAACGCATGCGCCAGCGCAGGCCTCGGCGCGCCTTCCTGATTTCGCCAATCTCGATTTCGACAATTGCCCGGTGCGCGATCTGCTCAACCACATCGGTGGTAAATGGTCGACGCTGCTGTTGCAGGCGCTTGCCGATCGCCCCTATCGCTTCGGCGAGTTGCGGCGCATGGTGCCCGATATCTCGCAACGCATGCTGACCCAGACGCTGCGGGATTTGCAGCGTGATGGCTATATTCACCGCGAGGTTTTTCCGACCAAGCCGCCAAGCGTCGAATACAGCATGACGCCGCTCGGGCGGTCTCTTTACGCGCCTCTTTCGCAGGTCATCAACTGGGCGCTCGATCATCATGATGCGGTGAAGCAGGCTCGCAAGACCTTCGACGCTACTGTCTGACCTCTGTTCCCGCCAGCAATTTCAACGCGCCTTATATTGCGGCGCGTCAATTCGCACTCTTCGTTCAAAAATCCTCTTGACCCTGAGAAGCGCTCCGCTTAAATGTCGCTCGAACCGTACCGTACGGTACATAATTGAGAGTGGAGTGGACAAGGTGGGGACCGATCCGATCACAGCGCAGGAGTTTTCGCCGCGACAGAACGCCGTTCTGGAGCAGGCATTGCGTCTTCTGGTCGAGGGTGGAGAAAAGGCGCTGACGACCTCTGGTCTGGCACGCGCGGCCAACTGTTCCAAGGAAAGCCTCTACAAATGGTTTGGCGACCGCGATGGTTTGCTTGCGGCGATGATCAGCTTTCAGCAGAGCAAGGTCCGCACCTTTGAGAAGGCGGGCGATCGCGTGACCGCACCGCAGCTCGTCGATCATCTCGAAGTCTTTGCCCATGATCTGCTCGAGGTTCTGGCAGGAGATGTTTCGCTTGCCTTGAACCGTCTCGCCATCGGTCAGGCGAGCCGTGAAGGCTCCAAGCTCGGTAATCTGCTTCTGGAGCGTGGACGTCGTCAGATCGACAAGCGTGCTCGGGGTCTGATCGAAGCCGGTCGCCGTTGCGGCTACTTGCGCTTTGACGATCTGGAAGATGCCTATCGCAGCTTTTACGGCCTGATCGTTTCCGATCTGCATGTTCGCATGCTGCTCGGCGAAGCGCAGGCCAAGGATTTTTCCGCCCGGGCGCGGAAGGCCGTTGCCGCCTTCCTGACGCTGTACGGTACGGAAAAGGTACATTCGGAAAAGGGCGGAAAACTCGCCTGAGCTCCGGTTTAATCATCTGGTTTTGAATAGGGAAGGACCTAGAAATGCGCGTTTATTACGATCGTGATGCCGATCTCAATCTTATCAAGGCGAAGAATGTCGCCATCGTCGGTTACGGTTCGCAGGGCCGCGCGCATGCGCTGAACCTGAAGGACAGCGGCTCCAACAACGTCGTCATCGCTTTGAAGGCTGGTTCGCCGACCATCAAGAAGGCAGAGGCCGATGGCTTCAAGGTCATGACGGTTGCCGAAGCTGCCAAGTGGGCCGACCTGTTGATGATGGCAACGCCTGACGAACTTCAAGCCGACATCTACAAGGCCGAGATTGCCGGCAACATCCGTGACGGTGCTGCGATCGCGTTTGCCCACGGCCTCAACGTTCACTTCGGCCTCATCGAGCCGAAGGCTTCGGTCGACGTCGTCATGATCGCGCCAAAGGGCCCAGGCCACACGGTTCGCGGTGAGTACCAGAAGGGCGGCGGCGTTCCTTGCCTCGTTGCCGTTCACCAGAACGCGTCCGGTAACGCTCTTGAACTCGCGCTTTCCTACGCCTGTGGCGTTGGCGGCGGTCGCTCCGGCATCATCGAAACCAACTTCAAGGAAGAGTGCGAAACCGACCTCTTCGGCGAACAGGTCGTTCTGTGCGGCGGTCTCGTCGAACTGATCCGCGCTGGTTTCGAAACGCTGGTGGAAGGCGGCTACGCGCCCGAAATGGCTTACTTCGAGTGCCTGCACGAAGTGAAGCTGATCGTCGACCTGATCTATGAAGGCGGCATCGCCAACATGAACTACTCGATCTCCAACACGGCAGAGTGGGGCGAATACGTTACCGGCCCGCGCATCATTACCGCAGAAACCAAGGCTGAAATGAAGCGCGTTCTGCACGACATCCAGACCGGCAAGTTCACTTCCGACTGGATGCAGGAATACCGTTCGGGTGCAGCCCGCTTCAAGGGTATCCGCCGCATGAACGACGTTCACCAGATCGAAGAAGTCGGCGCCAAGCTGCGCGGCATGATGCCTTGGATCGGCAAGAACAAGCTGGTCGACAAGGCTGTCAACTAAGACCAATTTTACCCTGCGCTGTAGGGCGAAAACACGGAACATGCGAGGGCGCGGAGGGAAACTTCCGCGCCCTTTTTCTTGCAGCCAAAGGAGAAAGCTGGTTTCGTTCTTGGGATTGCGAAGGACGTCACTATGCATGAACACGACACACCGCTATCGGCCTCTGATGTGGATGACATCAGACGACTCGAAGAAAGCCTGTGGATCGCGCAGACGCGCTTCAACGTTGCGCTGATGGACGATCTCTTTGCTCAGGATTTTTTCGAGTTTGGCCGATCGGGAAGAACTTATGATCGCGCGGAGATGCTGATCGAGGCTCAGCCTGGGCAGGACATAAATGCGACCATCCCGCTTCTGAATTTTCATGCGCGCCATCTCTCGCCGGACGTCGTGCAGGTCACCTATGTGAGCGAGGTGTCTCAAGGTGATAAGATGGAGAGGGCCAACCGCTCTTCCATCTGGAGCCGCCACGGTGATGGCTGGATATTACGTTTTCATCAAGGGACGCCCATTAGCGTCAATCGGGATGACACATCCCACCTGTTGTCCAGCGCCGCAAATAGGAAAAGACTGCGCGAATCCATCGCGCAGCTTGAGAACGACGATGCGACTGAGCGCGAAGCGCCACAGGCTTGAAACGCGGTGGAGCCGCATTTTCAGTTCAAGCTGCGCCTACGCACAATCACGCTGCGGGATAAATTACGCCCTTGGTCAGGATGAAACAGCCGTAGAAACGCAGCTCACCGGTGGTGATGATGCAGTAGGCTTCTTTAGCCTTCTCGTAGAAGGCGAAGCGCTCGATACCGTACATCGGTGCGGACTTGCCCTCGGCAGCGTCGATCTCGGCCTGGACCTCCTGTTGGACCGGCTCGATCTGGTCCGGTGCGCCCATGACTTCCATGCGTCCGACGGAGGGCTGCAGTGGCGTGTCGAGAGGGAAGACCGAGAGGATCGCCTTGATCGCCTGGGCGGAGGTGAGGTTTTCCATACGCAGCACCTGCCCGACCGCGGTGTGCTGGGCAATGCTGTCCGAAGGGAAGTTGGTGTCGGTCACGACGAGTGTATCGGCGTGGCCCATGGCGCGCAAAGCGTGCAGGACGTCGGCGTTCAGCGCGGGGTGGATATTCTTGAGCATTTTGTCTCCTCCGGACAGCAAATCAGTTGGGCCGCAATCCACCCGGAAAATCTCGCCTCGTCAATCCATCGCCAAGCAGATTGTGAAGTGTTTGAAGAGATTGTATTGGATGTCGATACATCGGGAGCGGACGCAAAAAATCTTCAAAAACCGTACCGGAAACCGATAAGTCAGTATTGCTGACCTATCGATGTTTCTGTACTCATTTGCGTCATAAAACGAAATATGAGGAAACAGACCCATGCTTGATTGGGAACAAATCTTCGCCACGCGTTCATCGCGGATGAAAGCGTCTGAAATCCGTGAGCTTCTGAAGCTTCTGGATCAGCCGGATATCATTTCCTTTGCGGGTGGCATTCCCGATCCGGCGCTGTTTCCCGATACTGACTTCAAGCAAGCCTACTCGGATATATTCTCCGGTTCCCAGGTGAATTCAGCGCTGCAGTATTCGGTCAGCGAAGGTTACAAGCCGCTGCGCGAATGGATCGTCAAGGACATGGCGAAGATCGGCATCGAATGTTCGGTCGATAACGTCTTCATCACGTCAGGTTCGCAGCAGGCGTTGGATTATCTTGGCAAGCTGTTCCTGTCGCCGAATGATACCGCCTTGGTGACATGGCCGACCTATCTTGGTGCGCTTTCGGCCTTCAATGCCTATGAGCCGACCTACGATCAGCTGAATCCAGGCGGCAATCGCACGCCCGAGACCTATCGCGACAACGCGACGAAGGCCGGTGGCTCTGTCAAATTCGCCTATCTCTCGGCAGACTTCTCCAACCCGACAGGGGAGACGGTCGATCTCGCGGGCCGCAAGAAGCTGCTGGAACTCGCCGATGAACTCGATATCGCTGTCATCGAGGATGGCGCCTATCAGAACCTGCGTTTTGACGGTCAGCCGGTCACGCCAATCTTGGCGCTCGATATCGAACGCAACAGTGGCATCGAAAAGACGCGCACGATCTATTCCGGCAGTTTCTCCAAGACCTTGGCGCCGGGTCTTCGCGTCGGCTTCGTGGTCGCCGCGATGCCCGTCATTCGCAAGCTGGTGCTGATGAAGCAGGCGGCGGATCTGCATTCCTCGACCATCAACCAGATGGCGATCGAGCATGTCGCCTCGCGCGGCTTCGACAGCCAGGTTGCCAAGATTAAAGCCGCCTATAGCGCCCGCCGTGACGCCATGCTGACCGCGCTCGACAAGTACATGCCAAAGACGGCGCGCTGGACAAAGCCGGAAGGCGGCATGTTCATCTGGGTGACGCTGCCGGAAGGTCTCGATGGAGCGGAGCTTCTGGCGCAATCGCTCTCCACCGAGCGCGTGGCGTTCGTTCCAGGAAAAGCCTTCTTTGCCGATGGTTCGGGCAGCAATACGCTGCGTATCAGCTTCTCCTGCGCTAATGAGCAGATGATCGACGAGGGTATCAAGCGTCTCGGTCGCCTCATCGCCAATGCCGAAACCACGACCAGAGCGACGATGCCGATCGTGTGAGGGAAGGGAGGCAATCTCCTTTCTCGTAATGACAAAATGGTGCTGGCCGACTTTCAAAGCGGCCAGCACTCTAAGTAAGCCCTCGCTCCATCATCTTGATGTCTTTGCGCTGGTGCCACGCATCACGCAACACGTCCGCTTCCCATTCGAAGGATATGCGCTATGACGAGAACCTACCCCTTCCATCAGGTCGATGTGTTTTCCGCCAAGCCTTTGAAGGGCAATCCGCTTGCGGTGGTGTGCGATGCCGATGACTGGTCGGATGAGGAGATGGCGGCTTTCGCCAACTGGACGAATCTCAGCGAGACGACATTCCTGATGAAGCCGACGGTGGCTGATGCGGATTACCGTGTGAGGATATTCACCCCGACTGGAGAGCTGCCTTTTGCCGGTCATCCGACACTCGGAACCTGCCATGTTTATCGCTCGCATTCGGGAAACACCCACAAAAGCGAGATCGTCCAGCAATGTGAGGCGGGTCTGATCAAGATCAGGGTCACCGGCGAAAAGCTTGCTTTTGCCGCTCCGCCATTGCGGAAGTTCGGGCCGGTCGACCCGACATCTGTTTCGCAGGTCGCAGCGGCGCTGGGGCTAGCGCCCGAGCTAATCCTGGATACGAGCTGGACGGACAATGGGCCGGGCTGGCTCTCGTTGCTTCTTAGGAGCCGCGCCGATGTTCTTGCCATCGAGCCGGACTTCGTCGCGCTCGGCGGCTTCAAGGTGGGCGTTGTGGCGCAGTGCCGCGCTGAGGATGGGATCGATGCGGATTTCGAAGTGCGGGCGTTTTCGGACCGGGTGGAGGATCCGGTGACGGGCAGCCTCAATGCCGGTCTTGCGCAGTGGCTGATTGGTGCTGGTTTGGCGCCTGAGACCTATGTGGCGAGCCAGGGAACGGCTCTGGGTCGGGCAGGGCGTGTCAGCGTCGACAGGATCGGCGAGGATATCTGGATCGGTGGGCAGGTAACGACATTGATCGAGGGAAAGATCACGCTTTGACAGCGAATGTGACGGTCAAATCCTGTCTGTCACATACATGTTATGCAGGTATGTTTTAGCGGTCCCAGCTTCAAACGGGGACTGGACTTATGAAAACCCTTCTTTCCGCCTTCACCGCCATCGTGTCGCTCGGTCTATTGCTGGGCAGTGCCAATGCTGCCGATCTGGTGCTTTACACCAGCCAGCCGAATGAAGACGCCCAAGCGACCGTCGACGGCTTCAAGGCCGCCAATCCTGGCATCGATGTCGAGTGGGTCCGCGACGGAACCCCGAAGATCATGGCGAAGCTGATGGCCGAGATCGAGGCGGGCAATCCGGTTGCCGACATTCTGCTGATCGCCGATACCGTGACGCTGGAGCGCATGAAGCAGGCGGGCCAGTTGATGGCCTACAAATCGCCGGAAGCGGCCCATTACGATGCCTCGCTCTATGATGCGGATGGTTATTACTATTCCACCAAGCTCATCACCACCGGCATCATGTATAACACGCAAGCCGCGATGAAGCCGACGAGCTGGAAGGATCTGGAAAAGCCGGAAGCCAAAGGGCTCGTGACCATGCCAAGCCCGCTGACCTCGGGTGCGGCTTTGATCCATGCGCAGACGCTGGCGGCCGTACCCGGCCTCGGCTGGGATTACTATAAGGCGCTGAAAGACAATGGCGCGATCGCCGCTGGTGGTAACGGCGCCGTTCTGAAATCCGTCGCATCCGGCGAGAAGGCTTACGGCGTCGTCGTCGATTACATGCCGATCCGCGAGAAGGCGAAGGGCGCGCCGATCGAGTTCGTCTTCCCGAGCGAAGGCGTTTCCGCCGTGACCGAGCCGGTCGGCATTCTTGCCCACACCAAGCATGCGGACGCGGCCAAGAAGTTCGTGGATTACGTGCTCTCCACCAACGGCCAGGAAGGCTTCGTCAAGCTGGGCTACATCCCTGCGCGCAATGATGTCGCCCTGCCAGCTGGCTTTCCCGCTCGCGACCAGATCAAGGTGCTGCCGCTCAACCCGGCAGAAGCGCTCAAGAATTCCGAAAAGGACCTCAAAACCTTCTCCGATATCTTCGGCGGCTCCAAGGGCTGAACCTTCTCTATGCCAGCCTCTTCATCGCATGGAAACAGCCAGCCGCGCTGGCTGTTTCCTTTTGTCGTCACGGTCGTTTTCATGCTCAGCGCGCTGCCGCTGGGGCGACTGGCCTATACCGGCATCATCTCGTCACTCAAGGGTGACATGTGGCCGTTGCTGAGCGATCCGGCACTGTGGCAGGCCGTGCTCAACACGCTCTCCACCTCTTTCTTCGGCATGCTGATCTCGCTTGCGATTGGCGGCGGTTTTGCGCTGGCGCTGACGCTCTGCAATATTCGCGGGAAGTCCGTGTTGAGCTTCCTCTTCATGCTGCCGATGATGATCCCGCCGCAGGTGACGGCGCTCTCCTGGATCGGCATGACCGGGCCGTCCAGCACATTGTTGAAGGCAATCGGTCTTGCCCCGCCCATCGGCTCCGCCCAGCCGCTCTATTCAATCTTCGGCATTGCGCTTCTGCTCGGCGTTCAGCATGCGCCGCTGGTCTATCTCTCCTTGCGCGCCGGGCTGTTGGCACTGCCTCAGGATGGGATTGAGGCGGCGAAGCTTTCCGGCGCATCCTCATGGCAGGTGCTGAAGGATATCATCCTGCCGCTCTCCATGCCGGGGCTGATCGCCGGTGCCGCGATCGCCTTTGTCTCCGGTGTCGGCAATTTCGGCATTCCCGCCATTCTCGGCATACCGGCTTCGATCTTCACCCTGCCGACGTTGATCTATAGCCGCTTCTCCAGCTTCGGCAGCAGTACCTTTGGCGACATCGCGATGCTATCCGGCATGATCGCGATCATCTCCGTCCTCGGTCTTGCCATTCAGGAACGGGCGATGAAGGGACGCGACTACCGCATCATTGGTCTGTCGGGTAAGGCCGCCACGTTTCAGCTTGGCGGCTGGCGCTGGATTGTCGAAGCACTTCTTTGGCTCTCTATCCTCATCATCCTCGTTGCGCCTCTGACGGCGCTCGTCGCAAGCTCGCTTGCTCCGGCCTATGGCGTACCGCTGACGCTGAAGACGGCGACCATCCACGCCTATGAGGAAATCCTCTTGCGGCAGGCCGTGACCCGCACGGCCTTCATCAATTCGCTGTTTCTGGCCTCGGCCACCTCCTTATGTCTCCTTCTGGTGACTGTACTGACGGCCTATTTCCTTGTGCGTGGCAAAAGCCGGTTCATGTTCCTCTTGTCGGCGCTAGTGGATATTCCTTATGCGCTGCCCGGAGTGGTGATTTCCGTATCCTATGTGCTGCTCTTTGCGGCTCCGATCCCGCTCGTCGGCATCACGCTTTACGGCACGCTGTGGATCATTCTGCTGGCCTACTTCTCCTCCTTCTTCGCCGTGAGCCTCAAGCCGATGGTCAGTGCTTTCACCCAGTTCGACCCGGTGTTGGAGGAGGCGGCGAGGTTATCCGGTGCGGGCTTCTGGAGGCGGATGAAGGATATCATTCTGCCGCTCGTCGGCCCCGCCGCAGGCGCCTCCGTCATTCTGGTCTTTCTGATTGCCTGCAATGAATTGACCGTCTCCGCGCTGCTCTGGTCGGCGGGTACGCAGACCCTCGGCGTGGTGATCTATAATCTCGATGATAGCGGCAGTTTCGATCTCGCCTCGGCACTCTCGGTGCTGGTGGTGGCGATGGTGATCGTGCTGATGCTGCTGCTCGAACTGCTCGGCCGCAAGCTGCCGAAGGGAGTTGTGCCTTGGCGAAACTGATCCTCAACCGCCTGTCGAAAAGCTTTGGTGGTGGCAAGCCTGCGGTCAATGATGTGTCGATGACGATCCGCGAAGGCGGTTTTCTGGCGCTGCTTGGTCCTTCCGGCTGCGGCAAGACGACGGTGCTGCGGATGATTGCAGGTTTCGAGCAGCCGAGCGACGGCGCGATCCTTCTGGGTGAGCGGGTGCTGGCGGATGCCGGTAGCATGGTGCCGCCGGAGCGGCGCAATATGGCGATGGTCTTCCAATCCTATGCGCTGTGGCCGCATATGACGGTGGCGGAAAATACCGGCTATCCGCTAAAGGTGCGCGGCATTACCGGCGAGCGTTACCGCCGCAAGGTGATGGATGCGCTGGCAACCGTGCGGCTCGACGCTTACGCCGAGCGTCGCCCATCGGAGCTTTCGGGCGGACAGCGTCAGCGCGTCGCGCTTGCGCGCTGCCTCGTCACGGAGCCCGACGTCGTGCTTCTCGACGAGCCGCTTGCCAATCTCGATCGGCATCTGCGCCAGGAGATGGAAGAGACCTTTCGCGAGTTCCACGCCACATCCGGCGCGACAATGGTCTATGTCACGCATGATCAGGCCGAAGCCATGGCGCTTGCGACAGATGTTGCAGTGATGTCGGAAGGCAGGCTGTTGCAAATGGCGCCACCGGCGGAGCTATATGCAAGGCCTGAGGGAAGGCTCGTCGGCTCGCTGGTCGGGCAGGGCGCGATCATCTCGCTCGGCCTGCCCGATGACGCGCCACGGGCTTTGAATTGGAATGTACTAGAGGCGGCCATACAGGCTGATGCGCCTATGTCTCCAGCAAGTGATATTCTCATCCGCCCCCAGGATGTGCTTCACGACGCTGAGGGTGTCGCCTGCCGGGTGAGCAACATTCTGTATGAGGGCGAGCGTTATGCGCTGCGCCTCACCTTGCCCGATGGGCAGGTGTTGCGGGCCTATTCCCGGGAGCCTGCGGCACTCGGGGCGATCTATCCCATCGCCATCCGCTCGGCTTGGCGATTATAGCACGGGTCACTTGGCTTCCATCGAGAAGCGACTAAGTTGGGCATTCATTGGGAATGATTCATGTCGCTGCGGCTTGCCACCTTCAATATCGAAAATCTGATGACCCGGTTTGATTTCACCGGGTTTCGCAACCAGACCCGTCGCGATCGTGCCATGCAGCTTTTCGACGTGCGCGACGAGGCGACCTATAATGCGCTGGAAAGCGCGCGCATGTTGGCCTCCACCGATGACACGCGCCAGCTTTCGGCGCTCGCCATAGCCGATGCGGATGCCGACATTCTCTGCCTGCAGGAAGTCGATAACATGGCTGCCTTGCAGGCCTTCGAATATGGCTATCTCTACCGCATGGTTGGCAATGGCTACCGCCACAAATATCTCGTGGAAGGCAATGACAGCCGCGGCATCGATGTGGCGGTGGTCATGCGTGACGAGACCTTGGATGGCGAGAAGATCGAGCTTGTCGATATTCGCAGCCATGCGGCGCTCACCTATCGCAATCTCGACCTGTTCAATGACGAGCTGTCACTGACGAACGCCATCGATGACAAGATCTTCAAGCGCGACTGCCTGGAGCTTGAACTCAAGATTGGCGGCAAGCCATTCTCTCTCTTCGTCACACACCTGAAATCCATGAGCAATGCCCGCGAATCCACCGACGCGCGGCTCGGCACCATGCCGGTGCGCGAAGCGGAAGTGCGCGCCATCCGCCGTATCATCGAGGAGCGTTTCGGCGTAGATCAGGCGCGCCACAGCAATTTCGCCATCTGCGGCGACATGAACGATTATCAGGAGCGGGTGGTTATCAATGGCAATCGCCGGACCGGCTACAGCTTCACGCCGGTAGCGGAAGCGCGCAGCGCGCTCGACCTTCTGACCAAGGATGGCTTTGCCATCAACCCCATGCAGCGCCGGGACGTGATGGACCGCTGGACGCTGTATCACTCCAGAGGCCCGCAGGAGCAGCATCTTTGCCAGCTCGATTACATCCTGCTTTCGCAAAGCCTCGCCGAGCGGAATGCGTCACGCGTGCCGGAAATCATTCGCGGCGGTCAACCTTACCGCACCGTCTTCCCGCCGGGGCAGGAGGTGGAGCGCTATCCCCGCACCGGCTGGGATCGGCCGAAAGCATCGGACCACTGCCCGGTGGTGATGACGCTGGATCTGGGGTGAGGCCATTCGCCGGGCGTCGACGTAGGGGTAATCTGCGGGGCAGAGGCTCTAAAGGCCGGAAATAGAATTGTCTCGACCGAAGCCCAAGCGAGCCAACTTCTCTTGCAGCGCATCGTCCGTCGCTACCTCCAGGGATAACAGGCCTCGATAGGAATCGCCTGTTTCCCCGAGCGCCGACCAAAAGGCGGGCTCGGTCTTCAACCCTTGTTGCCGTAATAGCTTGATCGCGTTTTTGAAATTCTCACCGCCGAGAGCAAGAAGCCGCCTTTCGATCTCGAAGTGACGCCAGCCATTTTGAAGGGCAACCGGCTGAGGGCTTGCGAAGATCTCGAAATCCCAGCCATGCGTATGAAACGTCACGATGATTGGCCGGTCTTTGGATATCCATTGCCATATGCGCAAGTCGCTGATCGTGCCGTAAGCGTTCTGAACATCCGTCAAAAACGCGTTGGCGTCCGGCGCATGGCAGAGAATGTCGATATCGCTCTCCTCTGTCTCAACGCCAAGAGGCGGGGTCCCGGCGACCCTGGGGTCATAGGCTCTCAAGGCTTTCAGAACGCCAAGTTGCTGGACGGCGATTTCGAAATGAGGTCGCGTGATCTGCGTCATCCTAGCAGAAAGCCGTAAAAGCGTCTGATGTTCTGGCTTTGATCGGCCATTGCCACGGCCAAGTTTTCAGCGAGAGGCACCAAATTGAAGGCGCTTTACACGCCTTCGAACTTCACCGTCACGCCGCGCTGGCGGAAATAGGCCTGCATCAACTTCCGCCCGGAGCGGTTGTTGTGCGAAAGCTTCGACGCGTCGAAGGTCGCGTCCTTCAAGCCCTCGCGCTTCAGCGCGGCCTTCAGATTGGCGATGTGCAGATCGATATCGGCATTGTCCGCGCGCAGCGATTCGTAAATGCGATCCGTGGCGTCCGCTACCGTCAACTCGCTCATCGTCATGCTCCTGTTGGTTCCGGCTGATGCTCAACCCAAATAGGGTTGTCAGAGCCATACTTTTTCCAGCAGCGCAAGCTTTTTGCCAGCGCGTCGAGCGAATGCCGTGAACGCACAGAATAGCCAATTCCGATAGTTACGATGACATCTTGAAGGATTTTGAGGAGAAAGCTTCCTAAAAAGGAAACGTGACTGGTGCCCCCGGCAGGGTTCGAACCCGCGACCCCCTGATTACAAATTAGAGGATGACGACCCTCGCAAGCTGTTGGTTTTGTTGGGCGACGTTCCTAAACCCGAAAAACGACACGAAATCAGTGCTATATCATTTGACAAAACAAGACAACAGTAGACAATGAAGTCATGTCATTTGCCGCATTGTGTGTGGACACGATGTGGACACGGGGAATTTTTGAGGCATTGTGTATGGTTGGAAAGAGCAGTGGCTTTGTTAGTGACAAAGATATCGCAGGGTTGCCAGCACCTGCCACCGGCAACAAGATCTACTACGGAACGAAGGTGAACGGATTCGGTGTCCGAGTGACCGCAGCTGGCGCGCGATCGTTCATTCTCACCTATCGCATCGGCAGGCGTCAGCGCCGCATGACCATCGGGAGCTATCCAGCTTGGTCGCTAGCAAGTGCCATCAAAGAAGCAAAAGAACTCAGAAAGAAAATCGACACAGGCATCGACCCCCTTGGAGAAAGAGAGCAACAGCGTGACGCGGTAACAGTCGACAAGCTCTGTGACATCTTCATTGAAGAACATCTCCCGAAGAAGGCCTGGACCACTCAGCGGGACTACAAACAAATCATCGACACCTATATCCGACCAGACCTAAAGCATGTGCCTGTGGCTGATGTCGATTACATGCATGCCAACAAAATTTTCAGGAAGGTGAGCAAGTCAGGAAAGAAAACGGCGGCAAACCGCGTGATGTCGGTCATGTCGAAAATGTTCACCGAAGCTCAAAAAATGAAGCTCGCCACGATCAATCCTACAAAGGGCGTCGAGAAGAATGATGAGGCGAAACGCGAACGCTTCCTCGATTCTGCGGAAGTCACGCGGCTCATTGATGCCTTGGCGACCTTGGAGGATAAGCAAGCCGCCAATATCTTTCGGTTCATTCTGTTGACGGGCTGCAGAAAGACAGAGGCACTGGCGGCTGAGTGGTCGATGATTGATCTGTCAGATGGTACCTGGACGAAGCCAAGCCACCACACAAAGCAGAAAAAAGTGCATAAGGTTCCCTTGTCAGCCCCGGCTCGGCAGTTGCTCGCAGACATCGTTGCAGAACAAGGAAGCGAAGATGTTCGTTTTATATTTCCCGCGAAATTTGAATCGACCAAACCATCAACGACACAGCACCAAGGCCATCGCGTCAACGTCAAAAATCAATGGGCTCAAGTGCTGAAATCCGCAAAACTGAAGGATCTTAGAATCCATGATTTAAGGCATTCTTTTGCGAGTTTCCTCGTCGCTGAAGGTATGTCTCTTGCCCTCATCGGCAGGCTTCTGGGCCACACCCAGGCAGCAACGACACACCGTTATGCTCACCTTGCACTTGATCCTTTGCGGGCTGCTACCGAGCGCGTGGGCACAATCGTCAGCGCGAAATCGGGTTCGAGCAATGTTATCGATCTCAGAAAGGAATTGAAGTGAGCAAGGGATATCCGACCGAGTTGACGACACGCATCGAGCCAATGCGCCAGCCGCCGTTAACTGCTGACGCCGATGCTTTCCTTAAGGAGCAACTGGCACAGCGGGAGAAGGAGCTTCGTTCGAAGTTTTCTTTGCTGCTCCATCATTACGGCATTGAGCCGAACGATCCACAGATGCAAGGGAAACTGCTTTGGGCTCTGATTCATGATCATGTTCCCGGCTTCCAAATCAGAGATCATGAAGCGCTGGACAAAGGCCGTCCCGAGAAAACGATCAGTGAGAAGCTCCAACTGATCAGTGATGTTGCCCGCCTGCGCCTCGACAGCGGCAAGTCGATAATATCGGCGTGCAAGGAATTGATCGAGTCGGGTGCTTACAAAGGGCAATCGCCCGAGTCGCTCCAGAAGCGCTACAACGAAGCCCGGCGTATGCCGGTCGCTCAGATGTTCTCACAGTTGGGCCTCACAGATGAGAGACCGGATCTTTGGGCTTCGTTCGCAGACGCATATACCGGTAGCCGCGAAATCGAAGACCAAAACACACTAATGAGCAATCTTCCGAATAAAACAATATAATAAACGGAAGCATGTAATGTACCGTTTGTTTCGAACTTCTTCCGAGAAATAGTTTCGGATTATTCGGTATTATGATGATCGATCTGTCAATCATAGTGTCGTCGCTGTCAAGTTAACCAGCGAAAGCGACATATGATGACTAGCACAGATTTGCTCTCGGACTACGTTACTCGCGATGAGCTATCGAAAATCCTGACGATCAGTCCGCGCACGATTTACCGGTATAGCCAACTTCCAAACGGCTTGCCCTATGCAATGATTGGCGGGCGGGTCCACTACCGTATCAGTTCAGTCAAAAAGTGGCTGGAGTCGAGAGAGCGCCAACCGAACCCAACAGGCGCCAAGAATCGCCGGAGCGCCTGATATGACCGGGCGCAACTTTGAGAAGCTTCGCAGGGATCAGGCTGTCTTGCGTCTCGGATATGAGCCGCGTGACGGGATGAACCTCATCCCAGGCAAGATCCGAAAGAAAAAGAAGACAAAGGCGCAGCTCCGCGCTGAAGCCGCGAGCCTGACCAATCCAGACACGATGATTACGAAAATGATCGAGTGCCGCTGCGGCCATCGCGGGCGGGTTCGAGTTCCTTTGGCTCGCTCTGAAGGTCCATTCAAGTGCGTCGTGTGCGGTGAGGTGGCGCGATGAATGAATGGGTGGAGAAAGCACGCGGCCTTTCGTTTGGCATTGCCACTGGCTTCCGCGCTGCTGACGGTCGATTTGAAGAGGCATCTCGCGGTCATCAGTGGCTGATGTTCGAAGAGGATGAAGACACCGCGTTCTGGTGTCCCTTCAACAATCAAACGGCAACTTTGGAAGGTCGAGCGTTCGCCCTTAATGAGAGGGCAATCGTGAGGGCTACAACCTATTCTCTCGGCGCCAGCCTCGTTATTCACGGCAGCGTTGCGAAATGGATTCTGGCGCGGGGTCGAGGGATTTTCGTTCTGAACTGGCGCCACGCGTTCGACAAGCTGCGAGACGCGCCACGCATATCCTGCGACGACACAATCGTCTCTCTTTACCGTTCCCACATGAGACCTGAACGCATGCCTGTCATGACCGTTCGGAGAACCAGGCAAGCCGCATGAACGATCAGGCACAATTCGATAGGCCGTTGACGCCGCTGTCGGCCTACGAGCCTGACATGCGCGAAGGGCAACCAAAGACACCTATGATCAACGAAATCAAATGGTTTGATGATCTATCGCCGGTGCTTACTAGCTTGTTCCTCATCAAAGAGATGCTCGACCGTGGCACGATGTCGGTGGTCTACGGGCCTTCCAACTCTGGCAAAACGTTCTTCAGCCTGGATATCGCGTATCATGTAGCGGCTAGATCGACGTGGCGCGGTCGTCGCATCTCGGGCGGCACGGTGCTGTATCTTGCGGCAGAGGGTGGACGCGGAATTAACAACCGCATTAGCGCCCTCCGGTTGGCTCATTCAGATACTAGAGTCCCCCTCGCGATCAGGAGTGCCGGGCTGGACCTGTTGCACCCCGAAGCCGATGTGCAACGTGTAATCGATCTCGCTAATGAGATCGGCCCTGTAGCAATGATCGTCATCGATACCTTGTCGCGAGTTCTTGCGGGCGGTGACGAGAACGGACCTGTCGACATGACTGCTTTCGTCGGCAACGTGGATCGGATCCGGCAGGCGACTGGCGCACACATCATGATCGTTCATCACACAGGTAAGGATGCTGCCCGTGGTGCGCGTGGACACTCATCTCTGAGAGCTGCGACCGACACCGAGATCGAAATAAGTGCCGATGCCGGGACCGGCATGCGTACGGCAACCGTTCAGAAGCAACGTGATTATTCGGGTGGCCAGGAATTTCACTTCCAGCTTGAAAGCGTCGAACTCGGCCATGATCAGGACGGCGATCCGGTTCGCTCTTGCATCGTGGTTGACGTCGAGCAGCCCGACGCATCAACGGGGCGCAAGAAGATTTCGCCGGCTGATCAAGAAGCGCTTCGCTCGCTCGATGACGCTCTACAAGCGCACGGTCTTAAGCGCCAAGGCCCAGACTGGCCATCCTGCCAAGTCGTCAGCACTGAAAATTGGCGCACCCACTTCTACAAGCATTTTGATGACGACGAGCCAGAAACGAAGAAGAAGGCATTCCAGCGCGCTCGCAAAAGATTGCGGGACGGCGGGCATATTCAATTCTTCGATGATCATTACTGGATGTGCTTCGGCTGATCGGGACATACGGACACCCCTGTAGGGGGTTGTCCCGTCCCGTCCCGGTATTCAGCGGGACATTTGCCCCGATTGTCCCGTCCCGTCCCGATGTGTCCCGGTATGGATTGTATGTGTGGGGTGGTGTTTCGAACGCAGCGGACAGCAGCGCCCACATTTCCAAGGGCTGCAGAGATGGCATCTGATAAATAATCAGGGGATGATTGATCGAATTTCGTTGCATTATTCAATGATTTCAGTGCTTAATCGAAGTGTAGTGCGAGCGATATGATTCCGTGTCCACGCTGTGTCCAGTTTCCAGCGACGTTTTTCGCGGATTTCCATCAGTCGATGCAAATGAAACCGGCAAAGGAGACCTCAGCAATGCTCGAAATGGTGAAGATTTATCGGGTGACCGGCGACGAGGCAGAGATGCACGGCATTGATGCCAAGCGTGCTGTGAAAGAGCATCCGAACGAATGGTCGTTCCAGCCATGGTCGAAGGAAGAGAACCAAGCGGCGATGGCCAGGATCCTGAGGGAAGAACTCGAAGCTGACGCTTAGCCCATAGCTGGCCTTCAGCCAGGTGTGGTGCTGAGGATTTTGCCCCCGTACCCCCTTCACTCTGTCTGGGCCATCGCAAGCCGGGGGGTGGGGGGCAAAATTCCCGCCGAGTTCTGTAAGTCCACCCTCACACAATAGAGGCGCACATCACGGTATCCGAGCCTAATTTTTTTTAACTGTAGGAGAAATTCGATGTCCGGCATGATGCCATTAGATCGCGGAAGAACTGTCCAGGGACAGGCACAGGTAGTTCTCTTCAGCTCGGCTGGCGAGTGCTTCTGGATGGAAATAGGTGACGCACGCCGCGCGCTCGCGGAGCGCCCTACCGAATATTCCAAAGAGCCTTTTGCCGGGAAGACTTATGGTGCACCTCGTGATGTCTACGCAGTGACCATTTTTCACGGCGGCGCTGGTCCCCTCGAACGCCCATGGAATTGGTGATCCATGGCGGCAAGGCATGATGCTTTCCCCTACAGCACTGATCGCAGCGCGCGACCGTGAGGCCGCGAAACCTGGGCGGGTGAAGAAAAGCGGGCGCGGGTCCGGGGCCACGCCGAAGGTCAAGTCTGCAATCGAACTGCTGGTGTTTGGTGAACTCGAACCCAGGGACCGTTTGCGACAGGCTGCGGAAGGTGCTGGCTTGTCCGTCCGAGCCCTTCGCGCAGCAATGCTGAAGCCTGCCGTTGATGCCTACTACAAGCAGCAGCTCTCAAACTACCGGAACGGGCTGAAAGCCTCTGCGCTCAACACCGTCGAGAACATCATGACCGATCCGCAACTGATGAACACGGCGGCGGGAGCGAAAGTGCGCCTCGATGCGGCAAAGACCGCATTGAGTGACGATGCAGCAACCGGGATCAGCGTGCATGTGAACACGCAAGTAAACGTCACGCCTGGCTATGTCATCGATCTGACAGATCACGGCCCGTCGCCGGAAATCATCACCGTGGAGAACACATAGAATGGCCAAGCTGCCCACCATCCAGCCGCGCGGCTCGGTCACTCGCGGCGCTCAGTCTTCGGTATCTCCCAGCGAGATTTTGAACGTCTATCAGAGCTTGGCGTCCGGTTTCGATGCCATCGGGCAGACGTTCGAGGCCAAAGCGCTAGACGACGCCCGGATCGAAGGTGAGCAGGCGGTATCGCGTGATCCAAACGGCGCGCTGAAGGTGGATCTCAAGTCCAACATCACCGCGGCGGGTCGGATGTATAATCGGCAGGCCACTGTCGCATATGCAGCCAAGGCCGAAATCGACGCGAAGCAAGGCCTGCAGCAGTTGCAGCAAGAGGCGAACGGCGACCCTGAGTTCTTCAAGACCGGATCAAAGGCTTTCCGGGACCAAATGCTCGTGAACACGCCAAGAGAACTGCGAGGCACGGTAGGGACAATGCTCGACACGAACATCGGTGCCTATCAGGCCGGTGTCGAACAGCAGAAGTACCGCGCCGAAACCAGCATGCAGAGAAGCACGCTGATCGAATCCATCACCATGAAGGACAACGACCGCGCTGCCTTGGCGAGACAGGGCGGCTTGGATACCGAAGAGTACAAACGAGCTTATTCAGAAACGCGGACGCTGTGGAATGAGCTTTCCGCCAATCCGGTTTTCCAGATCAGCCCCAAGGAAGCTGAGCTAAAGCTGAAGCAGGCTGCTGATCGTGATGCTGGCGAAGCCATACTTGGCGAAGCCGAGCGCGCTCTTGAGAATGGCGGCGAGCTGGAAGCGAAGAAGCTGGCGGACCGGATTCTCACCGACACCAGCCTGTCTTTATCGCCCGCGTCCCGGCGACAGTATGCGGGTCTGGTGACTGGTATGATCAAAACCCACAAGTCAGAAGCGCGCGCAGCTGTCGAGCCGCTGAAAGACTTGGCAAAGGATCGCGTGAAGTCCTGGGAAGCCGGAATCGGGATCGACTCTGCTGATGACGTCGATCTCATCGAAACTATTCGCAAGGGTGATCCGGCATTTGCCCATTACCTCACGGGCAAGATGGCTTCTTCCCGCGAAAACCGTGCCATAAAGGCACTGTCTGACGGCCAGCAAGTCCAGCTGCTGGAGCAAACACACGGCGGCAACATTGTAGATCGCATCATCGGGGTAGAGAGCGGCGGAAACGCGAACGCGAAGAATCCGAACTCGTCGGCAACCGGCGCGGGCCAATTTATCGGCTCGACCTGGATGAACATGATGCGCCAGTATCGCCCTGATCTGGTCGCAGGGAAAAGCGCTGATCAGGTTCTCGCCATGCGCAGCGATCCGGCGCTCTCGCGAGAGATGACCGCTCGTTACGCTCAGGAGAACGCTCAATTCCTTCGCAATCAGGGCGTCGATACCACCGATGGGAACATCTATCTCGCTCACTTCCTCGGGCCGCGTGGTGCTGCCCAGGTTCTGAAGGCTGATCCGGGAGCTTCGGTCGCAAGCATCGTTGGCGAGGGTGTCGTCAATGCCAACGGTTTTTTGCGAGGCATGTCCGTCGCGGACCTTCGCGCATGGTCGATCAAGAAAATGGGCGGAGGATCTTCCCCCATTACGGCGGAGGCTGCGAAAACGCTACAGGGTGAAGTCACTTCAGACTTGAAATCGTCGCTCACCGACTGGAAGGCGCGTGTGGCACGCGGCGACATCCCTGACGCGTCGTCTCTCAGCCTCATGTCCCGGCAATTGTCGCTTGTCGATGATCAGAACCTCCGGGATGAATATGCCAGCATCTTCCGGAACAGTGAGGCATATCAGGGTGGATATGCTGGAGACCCTGCCGCTGTGGAGATGTTCATTTCTTCGCTTCAGGCGCGCGCTGCTGGACAAGGCCTATCGTTGGCCGAGCTGGAAGTCATGGATTCCTTCAAAGCTGGCAGCGAGGCGGCAGAGAAGGACAAGAAAAGTGACGGTCTCGGCTACGCCATGAAGGCTTACGAGGGATTCCCTCAGATGCCTTTGCTCGATGTCAACAATCCGGGCAGCTACGAGCAGACGCTGCGGCAATATCAGAGCGGGGTGAACATCGCTCAGTCGCGCGGCGAAATGCAAAATATCCCTGCATTTCGACCGGCTCAAGCGCAGGCCGTCGCAAGGATGTGGCAGACCGGCAATCCCGATCAGCTCAACTCGTTGACCAATGCAATGGCAACGTCGCTCACTCCTGAGACGCTGCGAGCGACACTTACAGACAAGCCGATCAAGGAGGCGTTGTCCGGCGCGATCCTCTCAAACGATCCCGTCAAGCACGCCGCCGCGATGCAGCAGCTCGATCTCCTGTCAGAGCGGTTGTCGATGCCGCAGCTCGAAGCCGACTTCGGCAAAGACGCTGTTGATCGCCTTCAGGATTGGCAGGCGAAAGTTCGGTATTTCACGCCAGAAGAGACGGCGGAATGGCTGAAGCAGCGCAATGATCCGAAGTGGTCGGAGCGCACGAAACCGCTGGTCCGTAAAGGCCAGGATGAGGCCCGCAAGGTCAGCGCTGCCGATGTTATCGACAAGCTCGACACGAACCGCCTGTTTGATGCTGGCGCTCCGCTGGATGAGCAGACCCGCCGAATGATGATGAACGATTACGTCACTCTTGTCGGGGAGCGAAATGCATCCCTCGATAATGTTGACACTGCCAAGAGCCAGGCCGTCGAGCGCATGAGCAAAGTCTGGGGCGTGACCGGCGCATACGGTGATCGCGGTGGCCGGATCATGCCGTATCCGCCAGAATCGTTCTATCCTGATGTGAATGGCTCGAAAGACTGGATCGGCAGAGAACTCGCGGGCATCGCGCAGGGCCGCAACATCGACGTTACTAACCTGTCACTGGTCAGTGACCAAAAAACGGAAGCTGCCGCCCAGCGTGGCGAGATGCCTGGGTATATGATCACAGCCATCGATCCGGCAACTGGCATGGAAGAGCTGCTGACAGATGAGCAAGGCCGTCCGATCCGCCATTTCTTTGATCCGAAGGCGGCACAACAGTCAGCTCTGATCTCTGCGCAAGAGTCGCGTCGGACGCGGAATGATCCATGGATCGTTCTCCCGGGCGGCACTGCCGTTGGCCCTCTCTATCTTGGCGGCGCTGATCCAGCCGACCTTCAGAACAGGCGGGAACGCATCAAGGAAATCCGTGGCGAGCAGAGCAATCGCATGGACCAGAAGCGCCGCGCCCGCGAGCAGATGCGGAATGCTGATATCCCGGGTATGCCGGTCGAGCCAGGAGCGAACTGATGCCTTCCATTGCTGACGAGTTTGTCCCGCTTCGGACCCGCGCACCACAGCAGGCGGAACAGGCTGAGCCTGCCCCAACTGTGATGCAGACATTGCGGGCTGCAGGTGTGTCGGCAAACATGCCTTACCGTGTCTGGTCGTACATGGCGAACCGTCAGAACGTCGCGACTGATCCGGCTTACAATCCCTTCGAAGACATCAAGGGCACAAAGTTCGAGACAGATCCCCAGCGCTTCGCGTACGCTCGGAATCGCGAAGAGACGCAAGCCATCATGCAGGAGCGTGATCGTGATGAGGAAGCCAGCGCCGTTCTCAGTCGATCCGGTTGGGCTGGCACTGTCGCTACCATCGGAATGGGGATGGCCGATCCCACCTTATTCTTTCCGGTCATAAAAGCGTTTTCCGGTGCCGCTGCTGGCTTCAATGCCTTGCGGCTTGGAGCTGATGTCGCGCTCGCTGGCGCAGCCGGATCGGCAATCAGCGAAGCTGGAATGATGGCAACCACACCCGACATGACGGCGGGTGATTTTGTCACGAACGTTGGAACTGCGACGATCCTTTCAGGGATACTCGGCGCGGGTGCAGGCGCACTGCTGACGGGTGCCGAGCGGAAGGCTGTCGAAGCGAAACTTCATCAGGATCGCATCGCGTGGGGAGATGATCTATCACCTGCACCGCAACCACAGTCAGCGGGTGCCGCTGCCAGCGACAGCCGAAATGTGCAGTTGGTGAAGACGCCGCTCGACATGCTCCCTGGCGGCGATCCTTTCGGCAAGCTGTCTCCCCCGCGTCGCCTTCTCAACTCCCCGTTCCAGTCGGCGCGGCGGGCGCTGGTCGATCTTGCGGAAACACCCTATCTGTTTCAGGGCAATGCCGATGGCGTGGCTGTGACCAGCGGCCCAGCGCTCGACCGCCAGATGAAGCTCATCATTCGCCGGAACCGTGTTGGGCTGTCCGACACGCTCGACAGCACATTCACGCGCTACCGGCTCGGCCAGGACGATGCCAACATCATGCAGAAAGCTGCGATGGGCATTGCTGACATTCGCGGCGCGACAGGAGGCAAGCTCACACGACAGGAATTCAAGTCTGCAATCGATGACGCGCTGCGCAGCGGCGACGCTCACCCGATCCCGGAGGTGGCTGAAGCCGCAACCTACATCCGCAACACAATCCTCAATCCTATGAGGGACCGAGCCATCAAGGCAGGCTTGCTGCCGGAGGGTGTCGAGCCGGAGACCGCCGCCAGTTACATGATGAGATCGTGGGACAAGGCGAAGGTGACGGCGCAGCGGCCCGCGGTTGTCGAACGCTTCACAGACTGGCTCGAAAGCGAGCAGGTTCGGAAAGCTTCTATACAGGACACGCTCTCTGACCTTGGTGGAAAACTCGATGCAGCAGAGGCTCGCATCATCGAGCTTGAACGCAAGGCCCAGGGCGGCACGCCGGACCATGTTGCGGCCCGAGCGGAGGCGGATGTTCTTCGAGGGCAGATCGAAACCCAGCTGACACAGTGGAAGGGAAAGAGCGCGACAGAAGCCCTGTCAGCGCTGAAGGCTCGCGATAAGGCCGGGGCAAGAGCGCCAGATCAAGCGCGGCTGACATCTGCGGACAAGGCCGTTACATCGGCCATGCGCCGTATTGTGGGCGGCGACAGAAACCTCTCGCGCGCGGAACTACGCGGCAGAGCCAGCGAGATCGTTGATCGCATTCTCGGCAACCCTGACGGCAGGCTCCCATATGATGACCAGTCTGCGCAGGGAAGCATGTCGCTCAGCGGCGATGCGCGCGGCCCGCTTGCATCACGTGAGTTCATGATCCCCGACGAGATGATCAGGGAATTTCTCGATACAGACATCGAGCGCACCCTGCAGCAGTTCCTCGACACCATCGTTCCCGACATCCTGCTGACCGAAAGGTTTGGTGATGTCGATATGACTGAGGCGTTCCGCAAGCTCAGAGATGAGCATGCTGCGCTCTCAGAGGGCGCGAAGTCCGAGAAGGCGCGCGGCAAGCTGAAGGCTCAGTATGATGCGGCAGTGGCCGATTTGGCTGCGATTCGCGACAGAGTCCGCGGAACCTACGGCAACACGACCGATCCTCGCATGCGCTTCTGGGGCCGAATGGCGACGAACGCCATGAAGGCAAACCAGATCACCGACATGGGCGGCGTGGTCCTGGCATCAATCCCTGACCTCGCGGGGCCGATCTTTCAATACGGTTTCACCGGTCCACTCAAGCATCAATTCAATCCGCTCGCGAAGCTGCTCGGAAGTCGAGAAATGAAAGAGCTCGCCAAAGCGTCGAAAGAAGAACTGCGCGCGTTGGGCATCGGTGTTGAAACCGTTCTTCAGGCGCGCAATGCTGCCATCTCGGATGTCTTCGACAAGATGCATGGTCCGACCAATCGGTTCGAGCGCGGGCTCGATAAGGCGAGCAACGCATTTTTCATTCTCAACATGCTCTCTCCTTGGACTGACGGCATGCAGCGCATAGCCGGCACCACAGCCATGGATCAGTTTAGCCGTGCCGTTGAAGCATCTGCTAAGGGGCGAGTGAGCAAGCCGCAGGCCCGTAAGCTGGCAGAAGCCGGTATCGATGGCACTATGGCGCAGCGTATCTGGTCCGAGCTGTCGTCAGACACCGGATCTAGCATGATCGACGGCGTGCGCCTCTCCAACACTGGCGAGTGGAAGGACGCAGGCGCACGTGACGCCTGGGAAGGCGCCATAGCGCGTGATGTTGACATGATGGTCATAAGCCCAGGTCAGGAGAAAAGCCTGATGCCCTCGCGCAATCCGGCTGTGGCGATGCTGCTGCAATACAAGACCTTCGTCATGGCCGCGAGCGAGCGTATTCTGTTTCGTGGACTCCAGGCGCGTGACGCTCAAGTGCTGCAGGGCTTCATCGCTGTGACCGCTCTCGGAATGATTGGCGAGTATGCCTATTCGATTGCCAGTGGTCGCGACATGCCAGCCAGCACCGGAGATTGGATCAAAGCAGGGATGAGCCGCAGCGGCGCCCTGGGTTGGATCGAAGAGGCCAATGCCATCGGGGCAAAGTGGACAGGCGGAACGACAGACCTTTACCGCGCCATCGGCGCCGAGGGTCAAGGATCCAGATATCAGAGCCGGGAGAAGCTGGGAATTCTTCTGGGTCCGACTGCCAACAAGCTTGAAGGTGTCATTCGGGCCGGAGCGAACGCGATCAATGGCGATTGGTCCGACGCCGACACGCGCCGGATGCGCCGCCTCGTCGCGGGCCAGAACCTTTTCTATCTCCGCCAGCTATTCGACAAGATCGGTGAAGAGTGACCAACGTTCACACAACAAAGGAGACGTGACATGCCCCAGACAGATTTGATCAACGCCATCAACTCCAAGAAAGCAGAGTACATTGCCGCGATCACCGCAGCGGAAACGGCGATGGAAAACCTTCGCGTGGCCCTCGACGCCGTGAACGGCGCCGGTGCAGCGCTGGAGAAGCTGGAGACACTCGCAACTCAATATGCGTTTGGGCGGGCTCCCAGCGGTCCGGCGTTTAACATGCAAAGCCTCACGCTACGCATCTCGGAGCGGATGGGGCGATCACTTGACCGCATGCCCAACCGATTCCAGCAGGGCTATTATGGTCGGCTGAGCTGGGTGACGGAAAATCCCCGCGCCGAGAACTGGACGGCGGAAGAGACCGCTTATGTCAACAACGCTTTCTCACACCTCTTGACGAAGCTCGCGGCCTGACATGACCGATATCAAGCATCCCGACGATATAGTGCTCGACCCGTTGCGCCACCCCTCAGTCGCCGGGATGCGATACAATGGCTACTGCTGGGTTGACGAACTAAGCGAAGATCGCCCGTTCGTTCCGATCATCAGGCAGGAGCAGCCTGGACAGGACATGTTCGGCGGCAGCGGTAAGCGCACACCACCGCGCGCTAAGAAAGTCCTGAAGACCCGCCGTCGCGGCCCACTGGCTTGAATAAACAATAGCTTACGTGATCTGTTCACCAGATTTCGGCTGTGCTTTGCGGTGCGATTTTCGAAATGTCACAGTTTGACGCAATCGAATGTCACACCGGAGCGAAGAATGTCTTCACAGAAAAAGCGACTGTCGTCACAGGATCTCAAAGCTCAGAAGCAACAGGCCGAGAGCAAGCTCGATGAGCTTCGTCAGCAGCAAGTCGAAGCCCTCGAAGAAGGTCGAGAGTTCGAGCATAACAGCGAAATCCTACTGGTCTCGGAACGGATCGACGCCCTCACTAAAGCGGTGGAGCGCGCCGACAAGCGCGAGCAGCAGGCCCGCGAGCAAGAGATCATTGATCTTGAGCGCAAACGACTCATTCAGATCAGAGATAAGGCTCTGTCGCTCCAGGAAAAGAGAGTCGAAGCATTGGCTGATGCTGAAGTCGCCATGGCATCGGTTGTCGAGTCACTGAAGCGGTTCCTTGGAGCGAGCGACGATATCGCTGCTACTATGGTCAAGGCAACGCCAATCCTCGAACGGCACAACGTGCAGTTTTCTGAGATCCAGGATTTCAGTCAGCCCAATGTCCATGCCCGGGCAGGAAGCTATTTGAGTTCTGCCCTGGCCGACCTCCTGCCGCTATACAACTCTCTTGGTCAGCTTGTTTGGCAATCCAGTCCGCCTCGTCATTCGTCCTGGAGTGATGGAGAAACGCGCGCTGTGTCCGGCGCTCTTTCTGGTGTGTTCGTGAAGAGCATCGACCGCGTCGTTGAACGGCTCGCGGAGACGCCTGATGAAGAAGGCTGAGCAGTATCTCTCCTTTCCAGATTTCTGCGAACGGTTCCGCATCACCCGGCGCACGCTCTACCGATGGATGGCCGATGAAACGTTTCCGAAGCCAGTTGTCGTAAACAAGCGCCGCTACTTCAAGCTTGCCGACATCGAGAAGTGGGAGCTGCAGCGATCTGGCGTAGACACAGATCTGCCTGCTGACATCGATGGTCTGCCAGTCGTCTCGAAGGTCATCACCGACTACAATCAGTTTGCTGATGCGCTCCGCAAGCGTCGTGAGGCTATGAAGATCACCTGCGCCGAACTCGACATGCTTGCTGGCATGCAGGAAGGATACTCGAACAAGCTCGAAAATCACCACCGGCCAGGATTTGGCCGCGGTGTCGGCAAGGACACATTCCCGCTCTGGATAGGAGGCCTGCGCGTCGGCATCATCCTTGTCGATCTGCCCAGGCGCGCCAACAAATTCAAAGCCAAAGCCCCTCCACCAGAAGACCCTGGTTCAACCCCCGCCCAGGAGAACGCGCATGCCTGACTTAACGCCCCTCGACATCGCCGGTATCGAACGTGACGCCGCATGGTTCTGGATCGACGCATTTCTGCTCTCTCAGGAGCACGGTATTGTATTCGATGCAGCTTACGTCGAAGATCGACTATTGCACCTGCGGCAGCACGACCCAGACGAGACAGCGAATATCATTGATCCACAGCAATGGGATCTCCATAACTCAGTTCGATACCCTTACATCGAGGCTGCGGCGAAAGAGATCGTCACCAAGATGACTCAGAAGTCCTGAATTTACCAAATTCCGTTTCCATCACTCAGCCCCGAGCTGGGCTGAGTGATGGAGAACGGTAATGTCGAAATCGGATAAGCTTTTCGTCACCGATGCCGAGTGTGCAGCTCGCATCGGTATTTCAACTGAAGACTTCAAGGCGATGCTGCCCACGCTGGAAAAGTCTGGTTTTCCCGTGAAAGACCCGTTGTTTAACGAGATGCACTATTGGCCTGCAGCCAAAGCATATCTCGATAAAAGGGCCGGTCTCGCATCGTCGTTCACTCGGCGCCGACCGCCTGAACCTGTTGTGAAGGATGGTAAACTCTGGTGAGCCGGGTGCGGCACCCCTAAATAGCCACTACTTTTGCTTGTCGTCAGCATAGCTGAGGCGTCTGCTGTTGCGGTCCGCGAGCCATTCCCCTGGCGTGCGAACCCGCTTCTGATCCATCCGGATATACGGGTAGCAGAGCGTGGAAAACTTGACGGACCAAGTGTCAATTCGACCGCTAATTTCGGCCACCTCCTCGATGAGCTTATCGCGCGCTGACCATGCCACTGACTGCGAATCGATTCGTCGGACCTTCATAATGACTTTCGACATATCCTCGATCAGCGTCTGCAAATGTGCGAGGACTTCATCACCGAACAAGAACCGCGCTTCTGATGTAGCGATCTGAAGTTTCATGCGGGCCTGAAGCGAAACGTCTACGGGGCCGCTATTCGAAAACTGATCCACTGCCTCTATGACGGCATCATAGATCTTCAGACGCCGTTCAAACAGATCCAGAAGAACTTTCTGATGAGCTGTGCGCCATTGCAGGAAAGCGATGATTCCTACACCTAGGGCTATGGCGGGTGTCAACAGTGCCTGCAGAACTTGGATCCATGCGGGGACTTCATTCATGGGGTCTTCCCGGCAGCTCGCAGTATCGCATCGCGAACCCAATCGCTAACTGATGCGGACCCAGCCTGTTTTGCAGCGTCGGCCAGCGTTTCAGCCTCTTCTTCTGTCAACATTACTACGAGTCTTTTGTCGCGCTTCAAGCGCGTAGGCACAGGCGGTCTTCCCATGAACGATGTCTCCTTATGTTGTGAAAATACAGCGAGCAGCTTTCGCACGCAATAACTACTGCAATAATTATTGACAAAGAATTAAATATGGTAATAACTATGCACATCAAAACAGAGGAGATTACCATGTCGAACATCACCGTTCCGGCAACCGCCGAAGGTATGTCTGAAATCCACATTGAGAACAGGATCACCGAACTGGCGTCGGAGATCTCGAAGCTGATGGAGCGCACCACCCAGCCAGCCACGCTTATCATCTTCCAAGCATCGACAGGCCTAAAGCCGCGCTATGAGGCGAGCGTCGGTGTCGGAGAGTCCCGGCTCTCAAGCGCTCTCACGGACGGAGTCGATAATCTGGACGCCGCTCGCTCGATCCTGGATCTGTTGAACTTCGCTTTGGATGCCATGAGCGGCGATGCGAACCTTAGAACCGAGGTCAATGCGCTACAGTTCGGAATGAACGGCCTGGGAAAACATCTGTCGGAAGCGAAGGCGGAGATCGAGAAGGCGCGGTCACTGGTAACGTGATTTTGCTGACACAGTGTGGACACGAAATTCGCGCTTGTGTCCACACGACTTCCGTAAACCCATAAACCATTGAATTATTTGTGGAAAACTGGTGCCCCCGGCAGGGTTCGAACCCGCGACCCCCTGATTACAAATCAGGTGCTCTACCAACTGAGCTACAAGGGCAAGCCAGTGCCGCCGAATTAGCAGATTCTCCTTTCATGTAAAGGGAAAACTTATCTGTGGCGTCAAAAGGCGAAACGCTGGCCTGGGATTCGTCTGAGCGAACGGCCTTTACTGACCGATCGATGTGGAAAGCGAGGAGCGCATGTTGGCGCCTGGAATGATGGGCAATCTTTTTTCGATGCCGCTTTCCACAATTTTGTCTCTCCTTCGCCTATCATGGTCACGCGCCGGACAAATTTGCGGGTGATGGGCTTCGGCGCGGCGTTTCAGTTCCTGTGCCTCTTCGGTGGTTCGGCGTTTTACGTTCAAAACCGCAGGCGAGGGGTGCCGTGGCGGGTGAAAATTGCGTATGATCCCGTTAGCCTTTGTGCGTGGTATCACCTGCAAAGGCGGATTTCGGTAATGCGAGTACAGGTGTTTCGGTGATCGATCCTTATGTTTTGCTGGGTGTTGAGCGCGAGGCTGATGAGGCTGCGATCAAGGCTGCCTATCGAAAGGCGGCGAAGAATGCCCACCCGGACAGCGGCGGCGATGCCGATCAGTTCGCCAAGCTGCAACTGGCCTATGACCTGTTGAAGGACCCGGTGCGCCGCAAGGTGTTCGACGATACCGGCTATGATCCGCAATTGGCTGACCCCAAGGATCTTAAGGGTCTGTTGATGCTAGAAACGCTGGTGAATGAGTTCATTCTCGATGAGCGTGAGCCGGGCAGTTTCGATCCCGTTGCCGCCATGCGGCGCAAGCTGACCGACGATATTCTCAAAAGCCGCTTCCATATCCTCGAGCTCGAACGCCATCGCACCCGTGTGCGCAAGCACATGGACCGGCTCGGCATGAAGCCGGAAACGGATGTGCTGGGCTCCATGCTGCGCGCACGCAGCCAGTCGCTCGCCGAAGCGATCCGCAATGCCGAGCATCAGATCGAGGTCATCGAGCAAGCCTATACGATGCTGGAAGGCTATTCCTATGAGCTGGAACGGGCGATCATGGCCGAGCCGGTGCTGAAGGGCGAGGCGGCGGAGTAAATCCGTCTGTCTCAGCGCCGCGGTGCAATCCCTGTTCGCGTGGATGACTCCGTCGCTCCGCTTCACGTTCATGTCCGGAACGTGATCGGCCTACACCGGACGTTTTTCAGGGGCCGTTGACCAGGGCGAGGATGAGCTGATGCACCGCGCCGCCATTGGTGAGTTCGACCTTGTCGAAATCCCGCCCGCGCTGGCGCTGCTCGTCGGAAAGCTCCTTCAGCCGCTGCTGTAAGACGGCGCGCACCTTCTGGCACTTCGGATCGTCTTCGGCGCGCAGACCGACGCTATAGGCTTCGATCTTCTTCACCATGTCGAGAATATGCTCGCCATGCACGCGTTCGTGCTTTTCCACGCCGGCAATGAAGCGCTGCCAGCTGGCGGCGACATCCGATGGCAGTTTCGCGGGCGCCTTCGGCCATGTGTAGATGATCGTCAGGTTGGGACGCGCGGTCGCCAGGACGCAGGAGCCATCAGGCTGCGGGCGGTAATCGCGCCGCCACGTCAGCTTGAAGGTGGTGTGGGCAACGGCCTGGACACCGGCCTGTGGCCCACGCTCGCCGATGGATCGGTAGAGCTCGATGCCGGAACTGCCCGATATGGCGTAGGTCTTTATCTGTTCGGAGGGCTGCCAATTGCCGGTTTGCGCCGTTGCGGCCATGGGTATCAGCGATGCCACGAGAAAGCCCGCAAGGGCGGCGAGGGGGCGCGAATGGGGCAAGCGGAAAGTCCTGTTGATCATTGAAGGGACGATAAGCGATGGGAGGGTGAGCGGGCAAGCGGCTTGCGAATGTGCTCGATGCTCATGTGCTTTGCCTGCGCACACCGCATGTTCCTCACGGAACGAGCGCCGGGACAATCGGCATACGGCGATGCATGGGACGTTTAGCGGCTCAATGGTCCAAGCCTCAATCGTGCATGAAAAAGGCCCCGGCGCTGAGAGCGCAGGGGCCGCTGATCGATCGCCCGAGGGCGCGTGCGATCGATCAATCGTCGAGCTTGTCGTAGTCCAGCTTCGGCGCGTTCTGCAGCGCTTCCTTGGTGGTGTCGACGTGCGCCTTCCACGTGCCGTTGTCATTGTTGATGGCAACGGAGGTCGGGTCGAGAACGACATAGCTTTCGTTGATGCCAAGGAAGCCGCCGACGCTGGCAACGATACCGATGACAGCCTTGCCATCGCCGATCACGACGTCTTCGATTTCGCCGATTTCTTCGTTCTGGGCATTGTAGATGTTCATGCCTTCGAGCTGATCAGCGGTCAGGTCGGTCTTCTGCACGTTTACAAACTTCAGCGGGCCAGCTGGCTTGGTGCCCATGGTGAAGCCTGGACCGGAGAGCATCGCGTCAGAGCCAGCAGCGGCAGGCGCAGGTGCAGCCGGAGCGGCAGGTGCAGCCGTCTGTGCGAAAGCGACGGAGGAGGTCAGTGCTGCAACGGCAGCGAGTGCGAAAACCTTGTTTTTCATGAATGTTTCTTCCCTTTTTTATGCTGAACCTTTCGTTCGGGGGAAGAACGGGTGGGTGCGGGTTTTGTTCCATATATTCAAAATTCAAACGATCCTAATTGATTTGTTTAGTTGTATGTCTAAGCTCGTTAAAACTGTGGGGTAGAGGACGTTGTTTTGAGAAGTTCGCTTAATAATAAAAAAATTCTTTCGGAAGTCGTGAGCTTGGAGGCTTGGCAACAAGCCACCGAACGAGCATCGCACATGAGCCTTCATGCGGACGTTGTCTTTAGGGAGGGGCGCATTGGTGGAGAAGATAACTCGAAATTGCGCTTCAAGTTGAGGGTGAAGCGCGCCGAACTAATCCTAATAATTCCGGAAACTGAACCAGTTTCAGTCGTTCGAAGTTCTGTTTCAAGAGATACTATTCTGGTGGCAGGAACGAAAGTTGCTACGCACAAAAAGAGCGCACTGAGCGCATTAAAGGCCAAGATGGGGATAGGGACACCAAACGGCGGCTATCCGCTTTCTGGCAACGCTGGATTCTCAGTCGATGGATCTAAAAGTTTAGAAGAGGTCATCGAACAGAAGCAGGCTTTTTCTGCCATCGATGTTGAGCAGTCGCTAACTCAGGAGGGACACTACAAATGGGAGCTGACTACGATTGTCGGACCTGCTCTCAGTGGTAGGCCTTGGGACTGTAATTTGCAGCCCCGTCTGATCCTGATTGATGAAAGAAAAGATCGAAGCAAAGGAATCCCACCGGTTGTGAACATACGTATTCGCTGCCTGAGGGAGGATCTACTAATCTCTGATATCGCGATTAAAGACGAGAGTAAGTGGAGGAAAATAATAGAAGGAAATGGCTTCAAAAATCGCTACATCGCTGCCGAAGCCTATATTAGGCAAATGTTGGCCAGAGAAGGTTTCGATCAAGCCGACATCTCAGACCCGTTTTGCGCGATAGACTTAGCTTACGTTTCCGTTGATCAGTCTGGATTATGAGATGCATTGGGCGGACAAGATTTTAGAAATATTTGACGCTGATACGACGGATCTCCGGAAACTTGCAATTATTGCTGGCGTAGATCCTCGTTACTTTTACGTCGGAACTGATCTTGAGGGCGCTGATATTCGGGGCCAAGACCTAAGGGGTATGCTTCTGACAAACCTAGATCTGTCTAAAGTAATTTATGACAGAGCAACACAGATCGATGTTGATACAGACACCGATTTTTTGGATGAAATAAAAAAATTAGAGATAAAAAAAGATGTTGTTGTGCTAACGAAACTAGGGGCGCAGGAGGAGAGGCTGGTTTGCTTCTTAAAATTATATATCGAAAATCCTGGATACGAAAAATTTATCGATGGATTTGTCAGCGAAAGGAGCGAGTTCTCCGCAAAATCGATATCTAATTTCAGGCAAGTATATAGAAGAGACTTGTTTGGGGAAACGATAAGTAAGCCTCAATTTTATCGATTCATAGACGTAATGATCAACATGTCTTTTCCTAAAAACCGAGCGAAATTGATCTTCAATTTAGCTAAGCACCTTGGTTATGATAAGAATGTTGTCCAGCTACTCAATAAAAGGCTTGTGCCCAACGCAACGATGTCTCCCTATTTAGGGAAAATTGAAGAAATGTTAGCTGAATGGAAAAGTAAGCGCTAAAAACAACGGTGCCTTTCACCACTCCCCATCCACAAACTTCAACGCATCGACTATCGACACCTTCCACAGCGACCAAACATGATCCCCATCGGTAATGCGCAATTCCGACTTGCGGTCATCGGCCTGTAGCGTTTCGTGCAGGGCGACTGCGCCGCGCCAGAGGTAGAAGCCGTCGTCGTCTCCGACGGTCAGGTAGGTGGCGGGGAGGTCCTGGGATTCGGCGATGTGTTGGGCGACGAGGGTGAATACATTTTTCTCATTGAACAGCCTTGCGTCGAAGGGCGTGCCGAAGGCGCCGGAGAAGTGGTCACCGGTGGAGGGGAGGACGATGCCGCTGGTGATGGTGGCGCGATCGACCCGGTGGAAGAAAGCGCTGTCCTGGATGAGTTTCAACTCGGCGGGTGTCTTGTCGAGATCGGAGGCGGGGACGTTCTGCCAGATGGCACCCGATAGGCTGGCAACGGCGGCGTAAAGATCTTCATGCGCATAGGCCAGATGCAGCGCGCCGAAGCCGCCCATGGAGAGGCCCGCAATGGCGCGGCCTTGCCTATCCTTGCGCACCGGCAGCGTCTTTTCCACATGCACACGCAGATCGCCGGTGATGGCGGTCTCGTAATCGCCGGGGCCGTCAACGGCGGCGGAATCCACATACCAGCTGTTCTTCACGCCCGGCATGACCACGACCAGCGGGCGGATCGAGCCTGCGGCGATCATATCGTCCAACGTCTTTTCGATATTACCGAGGTCGCGCCAGCTGTTCTGGTCGCCATCATGGCCGTGCAGCAGATAGAGAACCGGCCAGCCATTTTCCGGCGGCTGACCATCCGGGCGATAGATGTTCACCGGAAGATCGGCGTTCAGCGCATTGCTGTGGAAGGTGGCGTCAGTGAGCGTGCCGGCAAGGGCGGGTGCGGTGAGGCAAGCGAGAGCCAGGGCCGAAAGAGCAAGGGGGTGTCGCCGCATATCGCTTCTCCTTCCGTTTCATTGCGCGCAACGGGAATGCCGTCGCACGCTCGAAAGTTCCCGCGTTTCGTAAGGGCAACTATCGGCCCGGTCTGCCCGTCTTGCCTTTGGTTCGGCTCTTACGCTTCTGTTCGCCGGGGTCTTCATAGGAGCCGACGCCGACCTTGCCGCGTTTCAACGGGCGAGGATCGTCCTTGTCGCCGCTGGCGCGTTCCGGTTGGCCTTCCAGAAGTGGCGAGAAGCGCTTGCCGGATTCGGTTGCTGGCTTTTCCGGCACCGCGCCGCGAACGGGTTTTTCCGTGCGGCCGACGGTCATTTCGTCCAGCGTGTTCTTGCGGAACAGCGGTTTCACCATGTCCGTGCCGGGGCCCATGTCGTCCAGTGAGGGTTTGGCGAAGAGGGATTTGCCGTTGGTGTCGGCGGATGGGGTGCCCCCCTCTGTCCTGCCGGACATCTCCCCCTCACGGGGGGAGATCGACTCGCGGTTGGCGCTCGATCCAGTTTTTCTGGACCTGCTTCCGCTCTCTTGTGATCGTGCTTCGTCTTTCGCGATGGGATCGTCCATGGCGGCGAGTTCGGCGGCTTTGAGGCGCTTGATTTCGTCGCGCAGGCGAGCAGCCTTTTCGAAGTCGAGATCGGCAGCGGCATCGCGCATCTGTTTTTCCAGCGCGTTGAGATGGGCCTGCAGATTGTTGCCGACGAGGTGGCCGCCATCGGCAAAGCCCTTGCCGGAAACGCCGGAAATATCGGCCCTTACGTGGTCGCGTTCATAAACTGAATCAAGAATATCGGAGATCTTGGCCTTCACCGATTCCGGCGTGATGCCGTTTGCTTCATTATAGGCCATCTGCTTTTCGCGGCGGCGGCTGGTTTCTTCCATCGCCCGCTTCATCGAGCCGGTGATGTTATCCGCATAGAGGATGACCTTGCCATCGACGTTACGCGCCGCACGGCCAATCGTCTGGACGAGTGAGGTTTCGGAGCGCAGGAAGCCTTCCTTGTCCGCATCCAGAATGGCGACGAAAGCGCATTCAGGAATGTCGAGGCCTTCGCGCAGCAGGTTGATGCCCACCAGCACGTCGAAGGCGCCAAGGCGCAGGTCGCGGATGATTTCGATACGTTCCAGCGTGTCGATATCCGAGTGCATGTAGCGGACGCGCACGCCTTGCTCGTGCAGATATTCGGTCAGGTCTTCGGCCATGCGCTTGGTCAGCACGGTGCAGAGGGTGCGGTAGCCCTTGGCGGCAGTCTCGCGGATCTCGCCGAGAACGTCGTCCACCTGCGTGCGTGCGGAGCGTACTTCCACCGGCGGATCGATAAGACCGGTCGGGCGGATGACCTGCTCGGCAAAGACGCCGCCGGATTGTTCCAGCTCCCAGCCGCCGGGCGTGGCGGAGACGGAGACGGTCTGCGGACGCATGGCGTCCCATTCCTCGAAGCGCAGCGGGCGATTGTCCATGCAGGAGGGCAGGCGGAAACCGTATTCGGCCAGCGTCGCCTTGCGGCGGAAGTCGCCGCGATACATGCCGCCGATCTGCGGAATGGTGACGTGGGACTCGTCGATGAAGATCAGGGCATTGTCCGGGATATATTCAAACAGGGTCGGTGGCGGCTCTCCGGGGCTGCGGCCGGTGAGGTAGCGCGAATAGTTTTCGATGCCGTTGCACGAGCCGGTGGCTTCCAGCATTTCGATATCGTAGCGGGTGCGTTGTTCCAGGCGCTGCGCTTCCAGCAGGCGGCCCGCCTTTTCCAGCTCGGCCAGACGATGCTTCAGCTCTTCCTTGATGGACTTGATCGCGCCGTTCAGCGTCGGGCGCGGGGTCACATAGTGCGAGTTGGCGTAGATCTTGACCGATTGCAGATCGCCCGTCTTCTGGCCGGTCAGCGGATCGAATTCTGTGATGCTCTCGATCTCGTCTCCCCACATGGAAATGCGCCAGGCGGCATCTTCCAAGTGGGCGGGGAAAAGCTCAATCGTATCGCCGCGCACGCGGAAGGAGCCGCGCTGGAAATCCATGTCGCGCCGCTTGTATTGCTGGGCCACGAGGTCGGCCAGCAGCTGGCGCTGGTCCAGCTTGTCGCCCACCTGCATCTGGAAGGTCATGGCGGTGTAGGTTTCCACCGAGCCGATACCGTAAATGCAGGAGACGGAGGCGACGATGATACAGTCGTCTCGTTCCAGAATGGCGCGGGTGGCGGCGTGACGCATCCGGTCGATCTGTTCGTTGATCGAGGATTCCTTCTCGATATAGGTGTCCGAGCGCGGCACATAGGCTTCCGGCTGGTAGTAGTCGTAATAGGAGACGAAGTACTCGACCGCGTTGTTTGGGAAGAAGTTCTTGAATTCGGAATAGAGCTGGGCAGCCAGCGTCTTGTTCGGCGCCAGGATAACAGCGGGGCGCTGCGTCGCCTCGATGACCTTGGCCATGGTGAAGGTCTTGCCGGAGCCGGTGACACCCAGCAGCACCTGGGAGCGGTCGCCGGAATTGATGCCTTCCACCAGATCGGCAATCGCCGTCGGCTGGTCACCGGAGGGCTTGTACTCCGTCACCATTTCGATGGCGATGCCGCCTTCGGATTTCGGGGGGCGGACAGGGCGGTGCGGCGTCCACAGCTTCCCGTCCTTGAACAGAGGGTTGCCGCTTTCGATCAGCTTGGAGAGCGCATCCACCGTGGCCGTCACGGCACCGGGCGCCAGAGATTTGGCGTCCTCCAGCGAGACATCCATGCCAGCGACCGGGTTGAGACCGGCGGCGGCGCGGGTCTTCGGATCGGATGAGCCGCCGATGGACACGCCGCGCGAGGTCTTGGACGCCGTCGGCGTCTTGCTGGCCTTGGCGGCAGCCTTCTCGGCTTCCTTGCGCGCTTCGATCTCGATCTTCTTGCGGTGCTTACCCGCCTTTGAGGCGACTTCGCGCTGGGTTTCCACGGAGGTCGCTTCGGCTTCCGCTTCCAGCTGCTTCACCCAATCGGCAACAGAGCCTGAGAGGGGAGCGCCTTCAAAGGATGCCTGGGGCATCTCTTCGAAACCATTGGAGCTGGAGTGTTCGGAGGATTTTTTGGGTGATCTGGCCATGGGCAGAATATGGAGAGGATCATGTCCAAAAGGAAGGGGTGAAGGCTAAAAAACGAGTACAAAAAGGAAACGATGGGCGTGTGGAACAAGAGGTCGTCAACGGCGTTTCCACCGGCTTTTTAGCCCGCTTCGACGGGCAATGCGGTCCGACTGATGTCCGTCTTATCAAAACGTGTCTTCCATGGCTTACGAAGGAAAAGATAAACAGATATTGGTTTGGCATCGCCGTGGACGGCGGATCGAGGCCAAGTTTCAAGGCTTGTAGATAAGAGGTGATTCCATGCTCACGGCGCCCTGCAACGGTAGAGGATGCGCCAGGAATGGCGGCGGTGCAGAACGAGATCTTTGCGGCGGGCCTTCGAAAGGCGCCGACGGATGTCGCGATCGTCACGAAGACTTATATTTCGGACCCCGACCGGATCGCCTGCACGGTCGCTGTCGATGAGGATGGGGGCATTCTTGGCTTCCAGTCGCTGAAGCTCGCGACGGCTGCCGGTAATCCCTATGGCGTGGCAGAAGGTTGGGGCATCATTGGAACGCATGTCAGCCCTTCTGCTGGGCGAAGAGGTGTCGGTAAGGCTTTGTTCAAGGCTACGCTCGAGGCCGCCGAAGCTTTCGGGCTGAAAGATATCGATGCCAGCATCGGGGCGGATAATGAGATGGGCCAGGCCTATTACGAGGCGATTGGATTCAGGACATACCGAACGACGGAAGACCGGGTTTGCAAGGCTTACAGGATCGGGTGACGGCGATTGCTCGTCACCCTCATGTTCAGTTACTCAAGATCGTAGCGACAGAGACTTGTTTCGTCGCTGGATTTTCTGCACGGCAAGATCCAGCATCAGCATCACGATCAAACTGGTGCCGACCAGCGGGAAGATGACGCCGCCAATGGCGAGGATGGCGGCAAGCCCATAAAGGGTGCGTTTGCTCTGAGGCATGGGCGGAACGCCGAGCGAGCCTTTCGGGCGTCGCTTCCACCACATGACGCCGCCCGACACGGCGAGCAGGATGATGGCCACGCAGGCGAGCGCCAGCACGATCTGGTTCGCAAGGCCGAATTGCTGACCCAGATGCACATTAATGCCCCATTCCAGCCCGCGGCCAAGCGGCCCGTAATCGGCGTAGCGCATGTCGATCAGTGGCTTGCCGGTGTATTGATCCAGATGGATGACCCGCTGTTTGGAAAGATCGTCCGGGTAAATCGATCCGCTATAGACGCCCTCGGGCTTCGTCGGAAGCGCCACAGCATAGCCGCCAGCGAGGCCGAGATCATCGAAGCGCGCTATGGCTTTGTCTATCCCGATGGCGGCTGGCGTCTGGTTGCTAAGGTCATGGTTCATCGCCATGTGATCCATGGGCATGGCGGGCGAGGGCTCCATATGCTGACCATGATCGTGACTGTCGGAGGTCGGTATCTTTGCCTGTTCCAGCGACCATGAGGTTTTCGATACATCGTCGAGCCGCTCGCCCGACATCGGTACGTTGACGCGCACGCCTGCCGGATAGCCGAAGTTGCTGCCATTGGCCCATTCATTGACCTTCGCGCCCCAGACCCCGGACCATGGCATGCCGGTGATGGCGAGGAAGACGATGAAGGCGCCGACAAAGATGCCGGTCACGGCATGCATATCCCGCCAGAAGACACGCTTCTTCGGTGTGCCGCGAACCGAGACCACGCCGCCGGTCTGGTTGCGCGGCCACCAGAGATAGATGCCGGTTGCAACCAGCAGGATCGACCAGCCAGCGGCGATCTCGATCAGGTAGCGGGCATAGGTGCCGAAATATTTGAGGCTGTGGAGGGTGCGGACCGTCCACATGACGGTGCCGCGATCCGGCAGGGAGCCGAGGACTTCACCCGTATAGCCATTCACGTAGACGGCGCGCTTGCCCTCCGGGGTGCTCACGGTGACTTCCGTCGACGCGCCGGGATCAGCAGGTTTGGTGAGTTTGACGGCGGTGCCGGGGACAGCTGCGACAGCGTTGGCGATGATTGTGGAAGGTAGGGCGGCTGTCGCCGTATCTGCCACCTCTATCCGCTTCAGCTTGGAATGGAAGGCATTGTCCAACTCATCCCTGAAGAGATAGAGCCCGCCGGTGATGGCCAGCGTCATCATGAAGGGCAGGACGAAAAGACCGGGGTAAAAGTGCCAGCGCCAGACGGCGCGATAGAGATTGAGCGATGACTGCGCGCTCACGCGCTCACCCACGGAGGTGGTGCTGATCGACATTATTGGCTCCATAAAACGGTGCAGGCGGTCGCATCTATCCTGTTGGCGACGTGCCCGCTGGAGATTTCAACGCAGGTCGCATCGCAAAATTGCCGGGAGGGACCGGCAATTTCGGCGCGATACGCCCGTAATCAGCCAAGAGGCCGATTGTTCTCGGCGCCTCTCCCTATGCGGGGAAAGCGCCTTGGATCATGCGTGAGACGGAGAGGGTGGCCCGCGAGGCTGTTGCTCGCGCGTGGGCGGTGCAGAGATCTTGTTTTTGTTCCAGCGCCACAGGGTGACGTGAACATGCGGAACGACGCGCCCGGCAATTTCGGTCGGACTTGCCAGCAACGCGGTGAAGGACGCGGAGGCAAGGCGGCAGAGTGTGCCACAGCAGCTATTGGCGAGCTTTTCCGCAGGCGACTGCTTCTGCGTGCCGCCATCCGGCATATGAGCCGCGCAGATGATGTCATCGGCTGCAAGGGCCGTGGCCGCCATACTGCCGTGAGCCACGCCATTCGCAAGGCCTTGCAGCAGAAACAACAGCAAGGCCAGCACTGCGACAGCGCCAGCCGAACTGCGATCCTGCATGATCCTGCGAATAAGTTTCATGGACAATGAAGTGGCACAGTTTCGCCATCATGTCACTGCGGCAAAGGCGACACAGGAGGTCCTGCACCGGCTTTGCAAGGGCTAAGGCTTTTAGCAATTGATACAGCCGATCGAATGTGAGCTGCTCTGACGGTGTTTGGTCTATTCGCATTGCCGTGGTGGATTACAAATTGTCCATGTCGGCAAAATGCCGCAGTTTTGCAGCTTTTCCGCCGGAATTGGCTGGAATTCTCCCCTCCATCGATAGTTGGCAGGAGTGGCAGGCATGGCTCCGTTTTCTCCAACGATGGCGGCGATCCGCTATGGTTACGGTCTTGCGCCGGACCAGATACTCAGCCGCAATCCTGACGATCTGCTGGTGCAGCTCGTGGATGCGCCCTTGAAAGACAGCTTCTTTCCCGTCGGCGGTGCCTTCGATGCGCGGCAAAGGGCCGACGACCTCGCCAAGGGGTTTGAAGCGCTGAATATCGCCAAGAAAGATGCGGAAAGTGATCGCGAAGCCAGGCAGCAATTGCAGCGCAAGGCAGAGCAGAGCTTCCAGCGCGATAGCCTTGCCCGGGTGCTTCAGGCGGCATTCTCACCCTATGGGTTTCATGAGCGGCTGGCCGCATTTTGGTTCGACCATTTCTCTGTCAACGGACACAAATCGTTTCCGATGCGGATGATCACGCCACTCTATGAAGTGGAGGCCATTCGTCCGCATCTTGCGGGATCGTTTCGCGATCTGTTGCAGGCGTCAGTGCTGCATCCGGCGATGCTGATCTATCTCGATCAGGCGCAGTCGACCGGCCCGCAATCGGCAGCGGCGAAGAATCGCAAAAAGGGCCTGAATGAAAATCTCGGGCGCGAGTTGATCGAGTTGCACACGATGGGTGCAGGCAGCGGCTATACCCAGACCGATGTCCGATCCGCAGCACTGGTTCTGACCGGAATGACTGTGGATGATCGCTACGAGATGCTGTTTCGTCCTGGCATGGCAGAGCCGGGCGAGATGAAGGTATTGGGCGTCAAATATGGTGGCGAGCCGCGCTCTGCCGATGACTGTCTTGTCATGCTGGACGATCTGGCAAGCCGGACGGAGACGGCGCAGCACATCTGCCGCAAACTTGTCACCCACTTTATCGCCGACGATCCGCCGCCGGACGTGATCACCGCGATGGTCAAAGAATGGAAGGCGAGCAATGGCAATCTGGCCAAGGTCTACGCCGCGATGCTCGACCATCCGCGTGCGTGGCAGGACCCCGGCGCGAAGATGAAACTGCCATTCGACTATGTCGTCTCCGGACTTCGAGCGTTCGGCATTACCCGGAAGAATTGGCGCGAGCGAATGTCTCCGGATGGTGATGATAGCTATACGCCGTTCGATACGCCAATCGCAGCCGCAGCCCAGGAGGCGCTGAAGAGCAGCGGCCCAGGGATGACGCCAGTACTGTCGACCGACGGCGGACAGATGGTGATGGAAAAGCCGGCTGCGGATATGAAGGCTGCGATGCCATCCGCTCCGGCGCAGCTGCCAAAGCCAAAGGCCAGCCTTGCGCGCACGCTGACGCTTGCAGCCCTTCGCCGCATGGGCCAGCCGGTCTGGCAACCGCCGAGCCCAGCCGGTTTTGAGGAGGGCGTCGCGTCGTGGCTTTCGCCCAGCCAGATGAGCGAGCGCATCCTTTGGGCGCGCAAGGCATCCGGCACGCTTGGCAAGGATATGGAACCGAAGAAGCTTCTCGAAGTGTCGCTGGCCGATCAGGCGCGCGACGACACGATCCGTGTGGTGGGGCAGGCGCCGAACCGTGTCAGCGGATTGACGCTGGCGCTGTCTTCCCCCGAATTCAACAGGAGATAGGACATGGCCTTCTCTCAGGATATGATGTTGACCCGCCGCAGCTTCTTGATGACCGCTTGCTGTGCGGCCGCTGTGCCAGCTTTCTCTCCGGTCAGCTTTGCCGCAATGCCTGGCGAGAACCGTTTCGTCACGATCGTTCTGCGCGGTGCGATGGACGGGCTCGATCTGGTGCAGCCCTATGGCGACCCGGCCTTTGCTCAGTTTCGCCCGACATTGGCGTTGAAGCCCGACAACGGCCTGATCGATCTTGACGGTCACTTTGGCCTGAACCCTGCGGCTGACGCGCTAATGCCACTGTGGCAGGCGAAGGAACTGGCCTTCGTTCATGCGGTTTCGACGCCTTATCGCGACCAGCGCAGCCATTTCGATGGGCAGGATATGTTGGAGAGCGGTGCGGAGGCGGTGCATGGCGAACGCACCGGCTGGCTTAACCGGGCGCTTTCCGCCATTCCGCGATCTGAAGATCGCAAGGCTATCGATATCAATACATCGATGGAGCTTATTTTATCCGGTCCGAACGAGGCGGATGTCTGGGCCTCTAGCTCGAACATGACAATGGCGGCGGATGAGGTCGGTTTCTTCAAGCGGCTCTATGCCAATGATGCCGAGTTCAGCCGCGTGCTGGCCGAAGCGTTGCGAACCGACATGGCGGCGGAGCAGCTGTTCCAGGATGAGAAGCGCGGGGAGGGGATTCGCGATATTGCCAAACTTGCGGGCGGCATGCTGCGCGAAGACTACCGTATCGCCAGCTTCTCCGTCGATGGCTGGGATACGCATGCAGGCCAGAAGGCGCAATTTGCCCGCACCGTGAAAGACCTGACGATTGCGCTGACGACGCTGAAAGACGCGCTTGGACCCGACGTGTGGAAGAAGACCGTGGTTCTGGCGATGACCGAATTCGGCCGCACGGCAAGAGAAAACGGCACTGGCGGCACAGACCATGGCACGGGCGGCGTCGCAATTCTCGCCGGAGGTGGCATTCAGGGCGGCAGGGTATTGGGCAAATGGCCGGGGCTGGGTGACGGTCAGTTGCTGGACGACCGGGACCTGATGCCGACCGGCGATGTGCGCGAAATCGCTGCCGCGATGCTCTATCGTCAGTTCGATGTCGGTAGCGAAGCTCTGACCAATGGCGTTTTCCCGGGATTGGCTTTCGACAGGTCGTCAGCCTATCTCAAAATATGAGCAGCGTTTTATCGGATAGGTCTCTCTATCCTTCTTCCAGAAAGCGTTGGAACGCCTTCAGCGTCTCTTCGCTGACATGATGCTCAATTCCTTCGGCATCGGCCCGTGCCGTGTCAGGATCGATACCGAGACGACATAAGAAGGCTTCGACGATCTCGTGGCGGCGTCTCATCTGTGTTGCCAATTGCTGGCCCTCTTGCGTGAGGAAAATGCCGCGATAGCGCTGTTGCGTGATCAGTCCTTCTTCAGCGAGACGTTTCAACATCTTGGCGGCCGTTGGCTGCTTGACGCCGAGACGTTGGGCAATATCGATCTGACGTGCCTCCCCGGAATGCTCGATGAGGTCAGCAATCAGCTCGACATAGTCTTCCATGAGTTCGCTGCGCCGTGCCTCCCGGCTTTTCTGAAAGGCTTCAGCATGCGTTTCGACCTCGGTGGAGGACAGTCGGCTCTCGCTGGACGTGGTCTGCTTCATCGGTCGAGACTCTTTATGAACGCTTTGGTCACAAGCTGGCCCAGACTATGACTTTCTAAAGTATGAACGGAATGCTCTCAACCCAGGCCGGGGACCGGAACGCCAAAGGTCTGAAGCAACAGTACCACGTTGAGGCACAGGATGACGACGGTGCCGACAATGGCCGCGATGTCGATCAACCGCTTGTTGGCGAAGCTGCCCATGATCGCGGGATTACGCGTGAACATCACGAGCGCGATCATCGGAATCGGCAGGGCGAAGGATAGCACGACCTGGCTGTAGACGAGCGCATCGGTGGTATTGGCGCCCATCAGCACGACGACAAATGCCGGCAGCATGGTCACGAGGCGGCGCAGCCAGATCGGGATATGGAAACCGACGAAACCCTGCATGATCATCTGCCCTGCCATGGTGCCGACGGCGGAAGACGACATGCCCGAGGCCATCAGCGAAATGAGAAACACCGTCGCCGCGGCACCGCCCAACAAGGGTGTGAGCGTGTGATAGGCCGTTTCGATCTCCGCAACATCCGTATGGCCGGCATGGAACGCCGCCGAGGCCATCATCACCATCGCCATGTTGACCATGCCCGCGACGGCAAGAGCGATGACGCATTCCCAGTTGGAAAAGTGCAGAAGTTTCTTTCGCTCGGCGTCGTTGCGGGCCGTGGCACGATGCTGTGTGAGGCCCGAATGGAGATAGAGCGCGTGCGGCATGACCGTAGCGCCGATAATGCCGACCGCGATTGTCAGCGCCGTCGCATCCGGCATGGAGGGGGTGATCACGCCCAGACCGGCTGCCGCCCAGTCAACCGGTGCGATGAACATCTCGATGACGTAGCAAATTCCGATGATGGACACCAAGGCCCCGATGATCAGTTCCATGGGGCGGAAGCCGCGACCCTCGAACAGAAGAATACCATAGGTGACGACGGCTGTGACCGCCATGCCGGCAAGCAGCGGCATGCCGAAGAGCAATGATAGGCCGATCGCACCGCCAAGGAACTCTGCCAGATCGGTCGCCATGGCGGCGATTTCGCTGACGATCCACATGACGATCCTGACCGGTGTGGAGAACTGGTCGTGGCACATCTCCGCCAGATTGCGTCCGGTTACGATGCCGAGTTTGGCCGATAAGGCCTGGAACATCATTGCGATCAGATTTGCCATCAGGACGACCCACAGCAGCGAGTAGCCATAACCCGAGCCCGCCTGGATGTTCGTCGCGAAATTGCCGGGGTCCATATAGGCGATAGAGGCAACAACAGCCGGTCCTGCGAAGAGTAGCAGTGAGCCTACACCGCGCCTCTGCCCGGTCAGAACTTCTCGTATTTGTGCATCGGTTCGTTCCGACAGGGTCTGTCGCGTCACAGTGTCCGTCATAAGGTTCTCCACGTCGCTGCACTGCAACATAGCAAAGGCTAAGTCTCTGTCAACGAGCTATGATTGGGAGATAGAGCAAATTGAAACACCGTCCTCTAGGACTCGCTACCGAGTTTCTGAAAGGACGATGTGAAGACTTGCCAAGGCTTTATGAGGTGGGGGCAGTGTGAGAGATCGAAAGATGCGGACGCCTCTCTCAAAATTCGTTGGAGGCGAGCGACTTACAGATCACACCTCGATCGTGTCGACCGGGCTCTGTGGCGGAAGCGGTGCTGGCGTGCCGTTCTCATCCATCGCCACCATGATGAAGGTGCCAGCCGTGACCTTCTCCAATTTGTCGTAGCGTGAGCGCTGCGCCCATGCCTCGACGCAAAGGGTGATCGAGGTACGTCCGGTGCGGGTGATGTCCGTATAGATCGAGAGCGTATCGCCGATCTTGACCGGCAGTTCGAAGGCCATCTCCTTCACCGCTGCCGTCACCACGCGACAGCGTGCCCGTTCAGCGGCACGAATGCCGCTTGCCAAGTCCATCTGCGACATGACCCAGCCCCCAAAAATATCCCCTGCCGGGTTGGCATCGGCCGGCATGGCCAGCGTGCGAAGCGTCAGTTCACCGGTGGGCTTTGGGGTTTGGTTCATTGGGTTGTCTCTCCATGGCTGTTTGAAGTCTTGCGATTCTATAGCATCGTGCTTTCCGAAAATCGAAATCGATTTTCGGAAAGCACGATGCGTAGATTCAAATAGATAGAGCGACCTTTGTGTGCCCGATTGGACGCACGGCGCTTCGGGGTCGAAAGAGCTTACAACATGTCGCGTGAAAAGGGGCACCGCTTTTGTTGGATGGGTCGCTGTGTTTGGAAGGGAACCACCCTCTAAATCCAGATGTCATTCTCAGCAGTTCTCTCATGCTTTTGCTCTCCGGTATTGAGAACCCCTCTCGGTTCGATCAGGAGAAGTTTCACTTCCTCTTCGGCAAAGGGTTTGTGCTCGACACCCTTTTTCACCACAAACATCTCTCCGGCCTGCAGTGTGACATCTCCGTCACGGAAATCGATGCGAAGCGTGCCTTCCAGAACAATAAAGGTCTCGTCGGTGTCTGCGTGGTGATGCCATATGAAGTCGCCCTGTAGGCGTGCGATCTTGAACTGATAATCGTTCATTTCCGCAACGACGCGGGGTTGCCACCGCTCTCTCAACAGATCGAATTTTTCGGTGAAGCGAATGGGTGAGTAAGCTGTGGTCATCGAGGTCTCCCTTGTTGAAGGTCGACCCTAGCCAGCGAGGTCCTGAGCGTCTTGAACGATCTTGCAGCCCTACCGCGGCTCTCGTGTCAACGTGAGCCACCGTCCGGGCGATACGCCGAACGCGTTTGAGAACTGGCGCGTCATATGGCTCTGATCGGCAAAGCCTGCCGAAAACGCGGCATCCGCCAGGCCGGACCCGTTACGCAACGATGTCTTCACAGCATCCAGCCGTCGCATCGTGAGGTAGCGGTAGGGGCTTGTGCCGAAGAGAGCGCGAAAGTCGCGCGACAGGCTCCACCGGTCTCGGCCGCATATGGTCTCGATCTGTTCGAGAGTCACTGTCTGTGGGCGCTCGGCGAGATATTGCCGCGCCATTTCGGCGGATGAATAGTCCACCTGCTTCCTACGCCCCAGCGTGTGTGGGTTGGCCGCAGCCGCAAGGGCGTTGGCCAGTTCAAAGAGAGCATCTTCATATTCGAAGGTCTCGATCGGATCGTCTACCTCGCGCAGGATTCGGCGTGCGGCTGAAAGTAGCCTGCGATCTTCCGAGATGCCTCCCTGAATGTAGGGGAGCGGGCGTCCACCAAGTATGGACTGGATGGCGGCCGGTTCGACATAGGCGATGCGGTAATGGAATCCGTCATCCGTTCCCGCCTGCCCATCATGCGGCTCATCCGGGTGCAGGACTATGGTTCCGCCGGGAATACTGTTGCGCACGGCACCTCGATACTGGAAGCTCTGCACGCCGGACAGCGTACAGCCGATGGCATATGTATCGTGGCGATGCATTTCATAGCCACGCCCGGCAAAGAAGGCCTCGATCCGTTCGGGTCCAGCCGCGTCATTGGCCCGGCTTATCCAGCCTTGGCGAGTACGGGCTTGGTGACGCAGCAGCGATCCATGCCCGATATCTTTGCTCGATCCACCGGACAGACTCTCACGCCTTCGTCAAAAACTGCCGCGTTGCATAAAGCGCAATGGCGGCCGCATTCGAGACGTTCAGCGACTTGATCTCACCCGGCATGTCGAGGCGCGCCAGATGCGTGACCGTTTCGCGTGTCTTCTGACGCAGGCCTTTGCCTTCTGCACCGAGAACCAGAGCGATCTTGTCGCCGCTGAAGGTCTGCTCGATAGGGGCGGGGCCTTCCGAGTCGAGGCCGATGGAGGTGAAGCCGAGCTTGTGGAGTTCACCCAGAGCATCCGCCAGATTGGTGATCTGGATATAGGGGATCATTTCCAGCGCGCCGGATGCGGATTTTGCCAGCACGCCGGATTCGGTCGGGCTGTGGCGCATGGTCGTGATCAACGCGCCGGCGTTGAAGGCAACGGCTGAGCGCATGATGGCACCGACATTGTGCGGATCGGTGACCTGATCGAGGACCAGAATCAACGGGCTTTCCTTCAAAGCCGAAAGCTTGCGAACCGGCAGCGGCCGGGTTTCCAGCATCACGCCCTGATGGATGGCGTCCGGGCCGAGAACCTTGTCGATGTCCTGCGGTGCGACCATCTCGACCGGGAAGGGCTGGGCGTCAGCTTCACCTATTTCCAGGCGCGCGAAGGCATTTTGTGTCACGGACAGCTTGATGAGCTGCCTTTCCTTGTTGGCGAGGGCGGCACGCACCGTATGCAGGCCATAAAGATAGACCTGGTCGGCGCCAAGCTGCGGCGGCTTCCAGTCATCCCCGCCTTTGTTTCGGCGCTTCTGTTGGGGCGGCGTGGGGATTTCTCCGCGTTCGCGCTTACCGTCGCGCACAGCGCGTCGAAGATTGGCATAGTGCGTATCGCGGGTGGATTTGTCTTTGGGATCGTCTTTGCTCATGCCGCCTTATATCTCTGCCACGGCATCCGCGCCAGTCCCCACCGCGTCAGCTCGAGCCATCCACAGGGCTTTGACACCACTCGAATTTTTTCCTGAATTTTCGACACACATCGTGTTGACAGAACGATGAAGGGCCGTCATATACGCGGCCACAGACGACGAACGGCGCAGCGCCGAACGGACATCTGGACTAAGCTTGGTCGCTTGATCCTCGCAGAATATTGGAGGGATGCCCGAGTGGTTAAAGGGGACGGACTGTAAATCCGTTGGCTCAGCCTACGTTGGTTCAAATCCAACTCCCTCCACCATTCTGCACGGATCAAAATCACCGCCGCGGGTATAGCTCAATGGTAGAGCAGCAGCCTTCCAAGCTGAATACGCGGGTTCGATTCCCGCTACCCGCTCCAATGTTTCCAATGATTTAGAAGAATACCGTGTCGTTCGTGTCAGGTTCCGGTGTGTCCCTGCATTCGCAATTTTTCCAATTGCTTGCAGGTCGTCGCTACGGCCTTGCTCAAGTGCTTACACAGCTCACGCGTGTCTGACCGGCATTATCTCCTGCGATAGATGTTATTGTTCGAGCCGCTATCAGCCCAGTCCCTTCCGTTCTCGCGCCGCCAGTCGCACTTACCGGCATAAGGGTGGGATACATCGTTCTGGCCGTTATCGCATGACTGGCCACGTAAGCCTGCTCCACGATAGTCAAAGCGACTATATTGGTCGCCTACGCAACCACTCAATATGCCTATGGATACGAGGCAAATCGCTGCACCAAGAACTCTCATAGATTTATCTCCTCATGATGGAGAATAACTCTGTACGATGGGCGCAGTTCCCTTTTGAGGCAGGGGGCATGCGTTAGCTGTACGGCCGCGGGCCAAGGCCCAGGAGTGCATAAGAGAGACGCGCCGCCATCTTACAGCGACCGCTCATGCTTAGAGCGGGCTTGACTGTAGCAACTGCGGGTCCTCAATCCATGTTTAGATGGGTACCGCAAAACGGAGCGACGCGTCGGTGCAGGACAGGTTTCAGCTGGCAAGCGCTCGCTTCATGAGGAGCTGGAGCGACTGTATCAAATTGCCAGTTTCAGCAATGTGACTGGGTGAGCGCCCGAAAAGTTGTTGCAGCACCCACCGTTTTTGCTCGATGTCGGGTTTGATGGTGAAAGCGCCGCGATCTCCTTGCGTCAACTCAAGCCACCCGGCGCCCGGTATCAGCAACTCGCCCGACAGCACTGATGAGGGGACGGAAAGCTCGATTTGCTCCGTCGAGAGCGACGTAATTTGGGTGGAGAAGGTGTTTCCTCCGCTGCGGATTGTCGCCGGAATAGAGACCGCGATCGATTCTTCTTTCCCGAAGCGTGGAAGCTCCACGCAGACGATGAGGCTGATAAAGGAAATCAGCATTGCAACCGCAGACCAGACGAGATTGAGGATATCGGCTGGGGATAGTTCGGTCGGCCTGTCCAGGCCGAAGATCACTGACAGGATGGAGGCTGCGGACAGGCAGGCCACGATGCCGAAGAAGAGCGCTGTAGGCCTGTGAATGCGAATGGCGGAGCGATCTCCGCCTTTTTCCGTGACTTTGAAGGGTTTGCCGAAGGGGCTGCGGATCGCCTGGAGCAGGCACATGGTGACGGGCAGCGCCGTCAGCGCATGAGTCACTTCGGTGAATATTGGTAGTGTGCGACCGCCCGATATCCAGGCGGAGTAGATCCAGAAAATGAACAAGGAAGAAATGCCGTATTTCATGAACAGGAGTTCGTCGGCCTGAAGTGCGGCAACGCCTAGGAACCAGTAGATGGACGGCGCAAGCAAGAGGCACAGGATGAAGGGTTTGCAGAGCCAGTTCAAAAGTCCATGCAGGTAATGCAGGCGCTGACGCAGGGAAAACTTACCTCTCCAGAGCGGTCCGGTTTTCAACAGGCCGATCTGGATCGTTCCGAGACACCAGCGGGTCCGTTGGGTGATGTATTCCGGGATGCCTTCAGCCGAGAGGCCGACACTGAGTTTCTCGTTGAGCCAGCGGGTGACATAGCCTTTTTCCAGCAGCCGGTAGGTCAGCAGCATGTCTTCTGACAGCGCGTCATGCGGAAATCCGCCGAGTTCATTGACGTAGGCCCGGCGTACAACAAAGCTCGTACCGACACAGAAGGCACAATCGACGGCATCCTTGGCGGGCTGGAACGTGTCGAAAAAGACTCGCTGGTCGTCGACGAAGCTTCGGCTCAGTCCGAGATTGTGCTGTATAGGATCGGAGTTGAAATAGAATTGCGGTGTCTGCACCAATCCGATTTTCGGATCACGGAACATGCCGGCGACACGCAGCAGGAAATCTTCCTGAGGCGCGAAATCGGCGTCCAGCACCATGATCAAGTCCGATGGATTTTCCGTTGCATTCGTCGCTCTCAGAGCGTTGTCGAGATTGCCCGCCTTGGCATGCTTGTTATCCGGGCGGGTTAGATATTCGATGCCGACTGCCTGGCAATGGGCTCTCACTTCTTCCCGTCGCGTGTCGTCGCAGACGATGACATTCAGCTTCGGGTAGTTCATCGCTTTGGCGCAGAACATCGATTTCTCAAGAATGTGCAGAGGCTCGTTGTAGGTGCAGATGAATACCGTGACCGAGGGGAATGTATCCGTCGCAATCATGGCCTGCTGCGCCGCGTTCGCTTGCGGGGTGCGGTCGGCTCGTCTCAGCAGAATAATGATCGAGGCCAAGGCGTAGACGATCGAGATGGTTTCAAAGGTGAAATATATATATTGCCACACGGCCTCGAAAGTCAGTTCAGCCTCTGGCAACGTGTCGGCCGCGCGCCAGATGAGGTAGAGCGAAAGCGAAGTGAAGACGATTGCGCTGAATATATATCGATCGATCGGATTGTCTGGCGACGACAATTTCGAAAATGCCAGAAATCCAAGCGCTACGCCGATATCGAAGAGCAAGATTTCAAGAACATTGTTTTCTATCCCGAACAGCATGACGCCCTCTTTGATCGACGAAAGGGTTGAAATCCATCATGGCGAGAACCGTCCAGGCGGTCGCGCCAAGATGAGGCCAGCGATAGTAATTGAAGTCTCCTCCGCTGCCGTCCGCTCCGACGGTCAGCTTCGTGGAGATTTGCGGTCTGTCTGTTGCCAAGATGAGGCCGGTTGACGGATCGCGATTGGTCATGATGGTGTGGAGCAACTTCTCCGCTTTGCCGTGGTCTCCGAAGGTGGTGAAAAGAAGAGCAGCCTGAGCGCTTCCTTCCATCCACACGCCGTCACGATCATCGTTGAAATCATAGCCGTTCGCGACGGCATTCTTGATGTCGATGATTGAGCGTACGTCCTTCCAGGCCGGTAATTCATGCGGATCGATGGCGAGAAATGGCCAGAGTTGAACGTCGAGATAGGTGCCAGCATTGACATTGGGGATGTCTTCCGATGTCGTCCCGATGAGAAATCCCTTGCCAGGTCGGTACATGGACAGGACGAAATCCCTGCTGCTGCATCGCAAGCGCTTCCATTGCGGGTCTTGATCAATTTCGGTCAGCCATGATCCCAGCGCCGCAACGTCGATATTGTGCTCCGTCGACTTCCACGGCACGCGCGAGGGGGATGGCTCAAAACCGGCGAAGCCTCCTGCGACGCCATTTCCAGTATCGAACTGCGATACGAAGCGCGCCATTGATTTGGCCGACTGCAGATACCGATCGTCACCTGTTGCCGTGTAAAGATGCAGTTGTGAAAGGGCTGCCCAGGCCATGTTTCCAACCGCGGTGCTGGCCTGATATGCATCCTCCTGCCATCGTGCGGATTTTTCATCCCACCATCCAGCAAGGTTTACCGGTGTAGAGATGGCGCCTGACCGATAGGCGTTTCTCAACCGCCCATCGCTATAGTGTCGATCATGGTCCTGTGCCGTGATCAGCCCGTCGCCAATTCGTTTAGCCGATTCAAGATCGCCACATGCCAGAAATGCCATGCTGGCCAATGCGTTATCGTAAACGAATGCTACATCCTTCAGTGCCTTCGAGCGTTCGTCATCCGGCAAGGATGGATAACTCGCGATCAAGCCAGCGTTGCTATCCTGGTGTTTCTGCATAGAACTGCAGAGTTCTTTTGCCTGCTCCTGTTGCATGGCGAAGGCTCTCAACGGGGAGAGGGGAAGGAGCGCCAGCAGAAGAAGCATGAACCGGAACGTCATGGCGGTTAGTCCTGCTTTGAATCTAAGGAGCAAGTCCGGCAAGGACCGCTTCAGTTCCATTGCTCTCGTTGTTTATTTCGATGCAATCTTACGTCCCGAAAATCGATTCCGATTTTCGGGCTATGGTTGCAGATGCTGAGATTGAGGGATGGCTTAGATAGAGAGGGCTTTCATAAAGCGCGTCGCGATCTTTCAGATTCGCGCGTGACGCTCATCCGTTTTTCTATCGCAGGTCGCTATCGAAAAATGCTTCACGGCCTTTGCGCAATCCGCTTCAGGCCCACTCTATCCTCTTGCGTCGTCAGCTATTCCGAGGTGGTTCCAACGACCGAACGGGGCGATTGGCGGCTTCAAATTCGCGATCATCGGGCGCGAGCAATGAAGAGACCGCCAGATAGCCCTGACTGACGGTATTTTGCGCGTAGGTGAAAGCAGCTGTTGCGGTCGTCGCCGTATACTCCACGACGTCTCGGGCTACCTTCTCCAGGTCTTTGCGCAGCGGTCTGAGTTCCCGGGCCAGATATCGACCCCCGTCATAGACGCGATCCGCGCCCGCTGCCAACGCCGATTGGGCGTCATCGACCCACTGCCGCTTCAAGGATACGCTGACCCATGTTCCAACCGAACAGAACTTCGCCATTTGACGGCGGTCCTGTCGGCTGGCCTCATCTGGAGAAATATAGGCGTAGAGTTCACGGCGTTCTGTTGGCGGGAAAGGTACGGCGTAATCAAGATCGACCCGTTCCGTTGTCCGCGGCACCAGGCGTGTGACAACGCCGGTAAGGGGAGTACGGTCGTTGCCAATCGTGACGTTCACATTCGAGCCGACCGAAAGCGCCTGGGCTTCCCGCTCGGAGAAAATCGCCACAACAAAGGCGTTTTGGCAATTAATGGCCTCTGCCACGGTATCGCCAGGGCTCACCTGTTTTCCAACTTGTGCAACCGTACGATAAAGAACGGAAGATGGATCCGCGGCGATCTCCGCCTTGTTCAGTCGGGCAACACGCGCATCTTCCGCTCCCAGCAGAGTGGCTAATTCCGTCTTGCGCGTTTCCAGCGATGCCGCCTGCAACTCTATCTGGGAGTAATCGGCTTTCCTCGCCCTGATTTCCCGTTCGAGATTTGAAAGGGACTCGTTTTCCGTGCCGACATAGACCCGATTCTTCAGATTATCGAGAATGGCCTGAAGCCGGGCGGTATTGACGATTGCTGCCTCTGTGGAGGCTTCTTCTTCCGCCAACTTGTTCTCGATCTCCAACTGAGTTCCTGCAACCGCTCCTTTATCGATAAGTCGAAGCTGACGATTGAGGTTAATCTTGCTGGTTTCGGCTTTCAGCTTTGCCGACCTCATGGAGATATTAGCATTTTCGAGCGCGTTCTCCGATAGTGCGAGCACTGCCTGTCGTTGACTCTCCAAATCCCCTTCCATATCGGCGATGCGATCACGATAGTCAGCGAGGATTGATTTTTTAAGATCGAGTTCGTTTTGCAACGACCCCATCTGCATTTGAAGACCGATGAGTGTCGAGCGATCGACGCGATCATTTTGTATAATTGCAGAAAATGGTGATGCATCTCCCGCCGAGGTGCCGGCAAAACCAGTAACTGTGCCGCCAATCGGTGAGGTTAGCGGAGTAATGGGCGCGTTGACGACCGCTCTGCTTGATGAAGACGTAAATAAAGGCGGAGCAACGGACGACATGAATACGGCGGACACAACTCCGATCACGCCGTAAGACCCAATTTTTACTGAAGATAAGATGGTAGAGTCGCGTTTGTTTTCCTGCGGAACCATAGCATGTATCCTTTAAAAATACAGTTACAGGCTCCTCCCGATGCACTTATCTGGAGTTAAGAATTCGTTAACTTATATTTTTTGTCAACAATAAATTATAGATGTCGAAAATATTCATCAAAACATCTACTAACTCTATTTTTAATTAATCCTGCGGTTGCTTTTTCTATCTTAGGATGTCTCTTGGGTGTAAAATTTGGCTGACTTCTCACAACTGAAGCCGTTGCTAAATCGCTGAAAGCGAGCGTCTATAAATGCGCCAATATCGATGCGAGGGGGGAGCGTTCTATGACTTGCTCCGACGAGTGACAGTGGAGCTTGAAAGGACAATAGTCGCGCGCGGTAACGTGATGCCTCATCGGCGATCGGAGACGAAAGCAGTCAAGACCTATCAAAAGTCAGTTGATTATGCTTGGGAGGTCAATTGCCGCGCGACGCAAAGATTGAAACGCCTTCCGCTTGCAAAATCGCTTGGCGCGCGGCGTGTCACTATCAGCCAATTTTCATAAACAGCAACTGTGCAATGAACGCGGCCAGCAGCATGACGGTGAGTGCTGCGCCGATCTTTAGCTGTCGAGTGCGTCGCGTGCGGCCGCCGGACCAGTCATAGGCCATGGGTTCAGACATCCTTTTGGTTATTCGTTATGTCTAAAGTAGTGGTCTTCTATGCTTGCGTGAACCTGACGGCAATGACCAGAAGGGACAGGCGAGTTCTTCGACTTGTTTTAAAGTCGGGTGGCGGCGAAGCGAAGAATCACTCCGTCCACTCCTCCCTTCGTATCCTTGGTTTTCGATGGAGAATAGGAGCCCGGCAAATCCGTGTGCGGGCTCCTGTGCTCAAGAGTTGGCTCAGTTCTTTTAGCTGACGTAGGGCTGGACATAGGGCCAGACTTCGACAGCGCCATGGTAAAGCATATTGAGCGCGACGTAGACGATGACAGCGAGGCCGACATAGGAGATCCAGCGATAGCGGTGCAGCAGCTTGGCGACGAAGTTCGCGGCAAGGCCCATCAGCGCGATCGACACCACGAGACCGATAATGAGGACGGTCACGTGGTCCTGGGCCGCGCCGGCGACGGCCAGAACATTGTCCAGTGACATGGAAACGTCGGCAATGACGATCTGGGTGGCGGCCTGGAAGAACGTCTTATGACCTTTGGTCAGATCGGCTTCCGCATCCGTGACCGTTTCGCCTGCAGAGGCGTTCTGTTCGCGAAGTTCGCTCCACATCTTCCAGCACACCCAGACGAGCAGGAGCCCGCCGAAGAGTTGAAGGCCGACGATGGCAAGCAATTGCACGGTCAGCGCTGCAAAAGCGATACGCAGCACGGTGGCGGCGATGATGCCGACAAGGATCGCCTTGCGGCGCAGATGAGCGGGAAGGCCTGCGGCAGCAAGACCGATAACGATGGCATTGTCACCTGCGAGAACCAGGTCGATCGCGATGACCTGTAGGAAAGCGGTGAAGCCAGCTGCTGTAAAGATTTCCATTCTATATCCCGAAGCGTAAGCAAAGGGCCGCGCGAGAAGCGACGCCGAAGTGATGTGTAAAGAGCGGTAGAGCCTGTTCAAATCGCCGTATCCCCCTGGCGATCTCGTCTGGCAATATGACAGGAATTGGATTGACGTAAAGAGCAGGGGCCGCGCAGCCGCTCAACTGGCCCATTAAAGTGGTTGATAAACGGGTGGAACATCCCCATATGGCGCCAATCCAGCCGCTTTTGGCTGCCGATTCCGTGCCTCGACAATTAAGTCTTGCGCATTCGGTTACAAACCCTTAAACGGCGACACCAAACCGGTTCGCCGGGGAAACTACTTCACGTTCACAGGAAGCAATTCACATGGCAAAGAGCAAGTTTGAGCGGAATAAGCCGCACGTCAACATCGGCACGATCGGTCACGTTGACCACGGCAAGACGTCTTTGACTGCGGCGATCACGAAGTACTTCGGCGAGTTCAAGGCGTATGACCAGATCGACGCGGCTCCTGAAGAGAAGGCTCGTGGTATCACGATTTCGACGGCGCACGTTGAGTATGAGACGCCGAACCGTCACTACGCTCACGTTGACTGCCCCGGCCACGCCGACTACGTGAAGAACATGATCACCGGTGCAGCGCAGATGGACGGCGCGATCCTGGTTTGCTCCGCTGCTGACGGCCCGATGCCGCAGACGCGCGAGCACATCCTGCTTGCTCGCCAGGTTGGCGTTCCGGCGATCGTCGTGTTCCTCAACAAGGTCGACCAGGTTGACGACGCAGAACTTCTGGAGCTCGTCGAGCTTGAAGTTCGCGAACTTCTGTCGTCCTACGACTTCCCGGGCGACGACATTCCGATCGTCAAGGGTTCGGCACTGGCCGCTCTCGAAGATTCCGACAAGAAGATCGGCGAAGACGCCATCCGCGAGCTGATGGCTCAGGTTGACGCCTACATCCCGACGCCTGAGCGTCCGATCGACCAGCCGTTCCTGATGCCGATCGAAGACGTGTTCTCGATCTCTGGCCGTGGTACGGTTGTGACGGGCCGCGTTGAGCGTGGTATCGTCAAGGTTGGTGAAGAAGTCGAAATCGTCGGCATTCGTGCGACGTCGAAGACGACTGTTACCGGCGTTGAAATGTTCCGCAAGCTGCTCGACCAGGGCCAGGCTGGCGACAACATCGGTGCACTGGTTCGTGGCGTACAGCGCGATGGCGTTGAGCGTGGTCAGATCCTTTGCAAGCCAGGTTCGGTCAAGCCGCACAAGAAGTTCATGGCAGAAGCCTACATCCTGACGAAGGAAGAAGGCGGTCGTCATACGCCGTTCTTCACGAACTACCGTCCGCAGTTCTACTTCCGTACGACTGACGTTACCGGTATCGTTTCGCTTCCAGAAGGCACGGAAATGGTTATGCCTGGCGACAACGTGACTGTTGCCGTTGAGCTGATCGTTCCGATCGCGATGGAAGAAAAGCTGCGCTTCGCGATCCGCGAAGGCGGCCGTACCGTCGGCGCCGGCATCGTTGCTTCGATCATCGAGTAATCTTTTCCCGCAAGGGATTTGAGAAAGCCCCGCTGGAGACAGCGGGGCTTTTGCTTTTTCGGGTACATGAGATGTGTCTCCAACAGATTTGGCTGCTAGCCGGCAGAGTTGGGTCTGCGCTCGGACTTCGCGTAGAAACAAAAACATCCGGTGAGAGGACCCACCGGATGGACGTTCAAAGACCTATTGTCTGATGGTCGCCACTCCACCTCGTTGGGACTGGGGTGGTAATCGTCGCCTTCAGAACTCCTCCCACTGACCGGGGGAAGCAGCTGCCGCTGTTCTCCCGCTGAACGCTCTGCTCAACCTGCCGCCCAATGCGCGGGCAGGAGAGAGGATTGGCGGTGCATCGAGTGGTGCCGCGCGAAGGGCAGGGGCCGTATCGTCCAGCTTGAACCGAGTGATAAGGCGGGCAAGATTGGACGCCTCGTCGGCCAGGCGGTTGGAGGAGGCTGTCGATTCTTCCACCATGGCGGCATTCTGCTGCGTCATCTGGTCCATGTGATTGACCGCGGTGTTGACCTCCGACAATCCAGTGGACTGTTCCCGCGCTGCGGTGGCGATCGAGTGGACATGCTCGTTGATCTTGACCACATGGCTCTGGATCTGTCCCAGCGCTTCGCCCGTTGCCGTGACAAGCTTGACGCCGGACTTGACCTCGTCGCCGGAACGGGAAATCAGTGTCTTGATTTCCTTGGCGGCGTTGGCGGAGCGTTGTGCGAGTTCGCGGACCTCTTGGGCAACGACGGCAAAGCCCTTGCCAGCTTCGCCGGCACGGGCCGCTTCGACACCGGCGTTGAGGGCGAGGAGGTTGGTCTGGAACGCGATCTCGTCGATCACATTGATGATCTGTCCGATCTCACCCGATGCCTGTTCGATGCGACCCATGGCAGAGACGGCATTCTGCACCACCGCGCTGGACTGTTCGGTTGAGCGGCGTGCCTCATCAACCATATGGCTTGCTTCGGTTGCGCGCTCGGTGGAGTTCTTCACCGCTGCAGTGATTTCTTCGAGCGCCGCAGAGGTCTCTTCGAGAGAAGCTGCCTGCTGCTCGGTGCGCTTGGACAATTCTCCGGATGCCGTGCGCATCTCGCCAGCGCCACCGTTGATGGTTTCGATCGCAACGCGAACCTGTCCGAGGAGGTGACGGAGGTTCGCCATCGTGTGGTTGACGTTGTCGCGAAGTTCGGCAAAGGCACCCTGGAAGTCGCCATGCATGCCAGCCGTCAGATCGCCCTCCGAGAGGGCGGAGATCACGCGGCGGGTTTCCGCAACACCGCGATCGACGGAGGCAACCAGTTCATTGACCTGCGCTGCGAACCGGTCGAGATCGACATTGTTGTAGTGTTTGGTGATGCGCTTGGTGAAGTCGCCGGCCACCGCCGCCGAGACAACCTCACCGATATTGGACTGAAGGTCGGCGCTTTTTGCCTGCAGCGCTGCTTCTTGCGCATTCATCTCCCGTACCTTGATTGCGTTCTGCTTAAAGACTTCGACCGCGCGAGCCATCTCGCCGAGTTCGTTCTTCAATTCAGTGAAGGGCACGTCGACGTCGAGATCGCCGTCGGCCAGCCTGCGCATAACAGCTGTAGAGCTGCCAACAGGTTCGGCGATGCCACGATACAGCGCGAAGCCGCCAAACAGGGCGAAACCTGTGAGGCCGATCAATCCGCCGATGTTTACCCAGTCTGATGTTGAAACCGCTGCATCGCCGTCAGCACTGCGCGATGCCATCAGGGTGCGTTCGGTTTCCTGAATGTCACCAATGGTGCTGCGGATCTTGTCCATATAGGCTTTGCCAGCTCCCTGACCCTCAAGCTCTCTTGCCTGTTCGGAGCTGGCCGCATTGCGCATCAGAGCAATCTCTTTTTCCGCAATATTCGTGCGCCAGGCCTTCGCCTGTTCGTCAAGAGCGGCGAGCCTTTGCTGCTGGGCGGGGTTGTCCGCGGTCAATTCCCTTGCCTTGGCCAGTCCAGTCTCATAGTCCTTGATGCCACCGCGATAGGGATCCAGAAACTCGTCTTTGCCGGCGATAAGATAGCCGCGCAACCCCGTTTCCTGGTTGACGATGGCAACAAGAATGCTGTTCGTCGCCCGGTACATTTCATTGGTGTGCTGGATCCAGCCATTCGTCTTGTCGATAAAATGAATACTGCGATAGTTCAGAATGCTAACCGTCGCCGCGACAACGATAAGGATCGCGAAGGTGATCGTGATCTTGAGAGAGGTCTTCATATGTTGCAGTTGCTTCATCATGTGTCTTAGCCGAAGATGATCGAGGAGCACTAATGCGACCGACCAGCATGGCTGGACACCCGCACCGCCGAAAAAGCGCGCGGGAAGCCATCATCTCTTCCTGCAGCATGAATGTATTACGAAGGGCCGCTGCAACTCATTCGAGCGGCGTTGGTCCTGCGGTCTATCAACAGACACAGCAAGCCGAGCGTATAACGACACGATACCCAAATTGGTTCACCCGATTATTCGAATTTTTCTATCGAGATGCGAAATATATGCGATTAATACTTTGTTAATATTCTACAGGCGCCGCCTATACGAAGCGAACGCCTGTATGGTTGCGCATCTTCCTCCTTGTCTCTCTTGCGGGGCACAGGATTTAGGAAAAAAGCAAAAACACCCTTGCCAATCTCGGCGCTCCGCCTTAAAGGAGGCGCACACCGCACGGGCGAGGCGAAATGCTGAGTCTGGGTCGGTCTTAAAGGGGTATAGCTCAGTTGGTAGAGCGGCGGTCTCCAAAACCGCAGGTCGGGGGTTCGAGCCCCTCTGCCCCTGCCACTTCCTCACTCGCAAGCGCGCAACTTCGCTGCATGGCGGATGGGGTGCCGGGTATCCGGTGAATTCGCCGAATGTCGATTTCCTCTTGTTAAAAGGGGAATCGGTGTTTATGTAGGGTCAAAACAGACACGCGGTGCGTGGGGCTGATTAGTATCGGCTTTACGCGCCGTAATTGCGTGGGCAGTCAATGGCATCCAAAACCAACCCGTTTACGTTTCTGCAGCAGGTGCGCGCCGAAGCGTCGAAGATCACTTGGCCATCGCGCCGCGAGACCATGATTTCCACGGCTATGGTGCTGGTTATGGTCATTTTTGCGGCTCTGTTCTTCTTTGCGGCAGATCAGCTCATCGGCTGGTTGCTCAGCCTCGTGCTGAACGTCGGCCGCTAACGAATTGAACGGAGAATTATAATGGCAGCGCGTTGGTATATCGTTCAGGCCTACTCGAATTTCGAGAAGAAGGTTGCTGAATCGATCGAGGAAAAGGTTCGCCAGAAGGGTCTGGACCATTTGTTCGAGAAAATCCTCGTTCCGACCGAAAAGGTCGTCGAGGTGCGTCGTGGTCGCAAGGTCGATAGCGAGCGCAAGTTCTTTCCAGGTTACGTGCTGGTGCGCGCCAATCTGACGGATGAGGCCTATCACCTCATCAAGAATACGCCGAAAGTCACCGGCTTTCTCGGTTCCGACAACAAGCCGGTTCCGATCCCGGACTCCGAGGCCGACCGTATTCTCGGTCAGGTTCAGGAAGGTGTCGAGCGTCCGAAGTCTTCGGTCTCGTTCGAAATCGGCGAGCAGGTTCGCGTCTCCGACGGTCCGTTTGCATCGTTCAACGGTGTTGTTCAGGATGTCGATGAAGAGCGCTCGCGCCTCAAGGTCGAAGTTTCGATCTTCGGTCGCGCCACTCCGGTGGAGCTGGAATACAATCAGGTCGAGAAGGTCTGATAAGGTTTCGAAGGGCAGTTTTGTCCTTCATCAAATACATCAGGACAGTCGAGCAAGCATTTGCTTCGAAAGCTTGATGGGATGCGGCCACGGTCGCAGAACGCGTGGAAGATTGTCTGGCTCTTAAGCCGGGGCAGAGATCGAACCACGCAACCGCAGCCGCCGGATTTTCCGGCATATGGGCCGGGCAACCGGTTCGATTTGAAAGGCAGAGAGTAATGGCTAAGAAAGTTGCAGGCCAGCTCAAGTTGCAGGTAAAGGCAGGATCGGCCAACCCGTCCCCGCCAATCGGCCCTGCGCTTGGTCAGCGTGGCATTAACATCATGGAATTCTGCAAGGCGTTCAATGCCGCCACGCAGGAAATGGAAAAGGGTATGCCGATCCCGGTCGTCATCACCTATTACCAGGACAAGTCCTTCACCTTCGTCATGAAGCAGCCGCCGATGACGTACTGGCTGAAGAAGGAAGCGAAGATCACCTCCGGTTCCAAGACGCCTGGCAAGGGCGCCAAGGTCGGCTCCATCACCAAGGCTCAGGTCAAGACGATCGCAGAAGCCAAGATGAAGGATCTGAACGCAGCCAACATCGAAGGCGCAATGGCAATGGTTGAGGGCTCTGCCCGCGCCATGGGCCTGGAAGTGGTAGGTTGATCATGGCTAAGCTTGCAAAGCGCGTACAGAAGACCCGTGAAGGTGTCGACCCGAACAAGCTCTACGTCCTGACCGACGCCATCTCGATGGTCAAGGAACGGGCTGTCGCCAAGTTCGACGAAACCATCGAAGTTGCAATGAACCTCGGCGTTGACCCGCGTCACGCCGACCAGATGGTTCGTGGCGTTGTCAACCTGCCGAACGGCACAGGCCGCGACGTTCGCGTTGCTGTCTTCGCTCGTGGCGCCAAGGCTGACGAAGCCAAGGCTGCTGGTGCAGACATCGTTGGCGCTGAAGACCTGCTGGAAACGGTTCAGGGCGGCAAGATCGATTTCGACCGCGTTATCGCGACCCCTGACATGATGCCGCTCGTCGGCCGTCTCGGCAAGGTTCTCGGTCCGCGCGGCATGATGCCGAACCCGAAGGTCGGTACGGTTACGATGGATGTCGCTGGTGCCGTCAAGGCTTCCAAGGGCGGCGCTGTCGAGTTCCGCGTCGAAAAGGCCGGTATCGTTCACGCTGGCGTTGGCAAGGCTTCGTTCGATGCCAAGGCGCTGGAAGAAAACATCAAGGCTTTTGCTGACGCTGTCATCAAGGCCAAGCCTACGGGTGCAAAGGGCAACTACGTCAAGCGCGTAGCGATCTCCTCCACCATGGGCCCAGGCTTCAAGATCGACCCTTCGTCGGTTACGGCCTAATCCATTCGCCGCGCTTCTTAAATGAGGCGCGGCAACACAGATTTCCGGCTCGCAAGGGCCGGAAATTTCCGGGGTAACCCGGAATTCCTGTCCGAGATTGCAGGTGGCCGTTATCCTTAGGGATCTTGGCCTTAATCATTCAACCTGCATGAGACGGGTAAGAGCCCGGATTTTCGCATCGAGACGATGCTAAATAATCCGGTTCGAACCTGATGTGCCTGTGCCTGAAGCCGTTTGCGGCGACAGAGCGGGGGACAGGATCCTCAAGCGTCGCTTGGGATTTCGGTAACGAAATTCCTTGAGGCAAAGGCAAACCCGATGGGTGCACATTCAATGTGTAGTCATCTACTGGAGACAGACAGTGGAAAGAGCGGAAAAACGCGAATTCGTCACGGAGCTGAACGAAGTCTTCAAGGCTTCCGGTTCAGTTGTCGTGGCCCACTATGCTGGTGTCACAGTTGCGCAGATGAACGATTTTCGTTCGAAAATGCGTGCTGCTGGCGGCACCGTCAAGGTCGCGAAGAACCGCCTGGCCAAGATCGCTCTTCAGGGTACGGAGTCGGAAGGGATGTCAGATCTCTTCAAGGGACAGACGCTGATTGCATACAGCAATGACCCTATGATTGCTCCGAAAGTCGTCATGGACTTCGCCAAGACCAACGACAAGGTCGTTGTTTTGGGCGGCGCCATGGGCGCAACCACGCTCACAGCAGATGCAGTCAAGTCGCTCGCGACCCTGCCTTCGCTGGACGAGCTGCGTGCGAAGCTGCTGGGCCTTCTCAATGCCCCGGCAACTCGCGTCGCAACGGTTGTTGCAGCACCGGCAAGCCAGCTTGCTCGTGTGTTCTCGGCTTACTCCAAGAAGGACGAAGCCGCTTAAGGCGGTTTTTCGCTGTAAATATTCAAACCGGTTCGAACCGAATTAAAGGAACTGAAAAATGGCTGATCTCGCAAAGATCGTAGAAGACCTCTCCTCGCTGACCGTTCTGGAAGCTGCTGAGCTTTCCAAGCTTCTAGAAGAGAAGTGGGGCGTTTCCGCTGCTGCTCCTGTAGCAGTTGCTGCTGCTGGTGGCGCTGCTGCCGCTGCTGCTCCGGAAGAAGAAAAGACCGAGTTCGACGTTATCCTGGTTGACGCTGGCGCCAACAAGATCAACGTCATCAAGGAAGTCCGTGGCATCACCGGCCTCGGCCTGAAGGAAGCTAAGGACCTCGTTGAAGGCGCTCCGAAGCCTGTCAAGGAAGCTGTTTCCAAGGCTGAAGCTGCTGACCTCAAGAAGAAGCTTGAAGACGCCGGCGCTAAGGTCGACGTTAAGTAATCTTGCGATTGCTGATGGGAGAAGGAAAAATCCTTCTCCCATTATTGCTCTGTCTGAAACCGATTACCCAAGAACCGCCTGAAAACGGTTCTTGGGTAATGGGTTCTTCAAGAGAATGGTTCCGAACCGGCTCATCAGGCAATCCGGCCTGATCGATCCGGGAGGTGGAACGAGATTGATTTTACCCATTATTCGACGGGGTCGACTGGCCATCGGTTCCCGTCCGTTGCAGGCCCGGATGCAATTTTAAAGGAGCGACGATGGCTCAGACCCTTTCGTTTAACGGTCGTAGGCGCGTACGCAAGTTTTTCGGCAAAATTCCAGAAGTAGCGGAAATGCCGAACCTCATTGAGGTTCAGAAGGCTTCGTATGACCAATTCCTCATGGTTGACGAGCCCAAGGGCGGACGTCCCGACGAGGGATTGAATGCCGTATTCAAATCCGTATTCCCGATCACCGACTTCTCCGGCGCGTCCATGCTGGAATTCGTATCCTACGAATTCGAAGCACCGAAGTTCGATGTCGAGGAATGCCGTCAGCGCGATCTGACCTACGCAGCGCCGCTCAAGGTGACGCTGCGCCTCATCGTGTTCGATATCGACGAGGATACAGGCGCGAAGTCCATCAAGGACATCAAGGAACAGTCCGTCTACATGGGCGACATGCCGCTCATGACCAATAACGGCACGTTCATCGTGAACGGTACCGAGCGCGTTATTGTGTCTCAGATGCACCGTTCGCCGGGCGTCTTCTTCGACCATGACAAGGGCAAGAGCCATTCTTCCGGCAAGCTGCTCTTTGCTGCGCGCGTCATCCCTTACCGCGGTTCCTGGCTCGATATCGAGTTCGACGCAAAGGATGTCGTGTTCGCGCGTATCGACCGTCGCCGCAAGCTTCCCGTGACCTCGCTGCTTATGGCGCTTGGCATGGATGGCGAAGACATTCTGTCGACCTTCTACACCAAGGCGACCTATGTTCGCGAAGGTGACGGCTGGCGCATTCCGTTCCAGCCCGAGACGCTGAAGAACGCCAAGGTCATCACCGACATGATCGACGCCGATACCGGCGAAGTCGTTGTCGAGGGTGGCAAGAAGCTGACCCCGCGTCTGCTGCGTCAGTTGACCGAAAAGGGCCTGAAGGCTCTGAAGGCCAGTGACGAAGACCTGTACGGCAACTTCCTTGCCGAAGACATCGTCAACTACGAGACGGGTGAAATCTATCTCGAAGCCGGCGACGAAATCGACGACAAGGCACTGACCGTCATTCTCGGCCATGGCTTCGACGAGATTTCCGTCCTCAACATCGACCACGTCAATGTTGGCGCCTACATCCGCAACACGCTTGCTGCAGACAAGAACGAGAACCGTCAGGACGCTCTGTTCGATATCTACCGCGTGATGCGTCCAGGTGAACCGCCGACCATGGATTCTGCGGAAGCCATGTTCAACTCGCTGTTCTTCGACGCCGAGCGTTACGACCTTTCGGCCGTCGGTCGCGTCAAGATGAACATGCGTCTCGACCTCGACGTGGAAGACACCGTGCGCACGCTGCGCAAGGACGACATCCTGGCCGTGGTCAAGATGCTGGTCGAGCTGCGTGACGGCAAGGGCGAAATCGACGACATCGACAACCTCGGCAACCGCCGTGTTCGTTCTGTCGGTGAGTTGATGGAGAACCAGTATCGTCTGGGTCTGCTGCGCATGGAGCGCGCGATCAAGGAACGTATGTCCTCGATCGAAATCGACACCGTGATGCCGCAGGATCTGATCAACGCGAAGCCGGCCGCAGCTGCCGTTCGTGAATTCTTCGGCTCCTCGCAGCTGTCGCAGTTCATGGACCAGGTGAACCCGCTTTCGGAAATCACCCACAAGCGCCGTCTTTCGGCTCTTGGACCGGGCGGTCTGACCCGCGAGCGCGCAGGCTTCGAAGTCCGCGACGTTCACCCGACCCACTACGGCCGTATTTGCCCGATCGAAACGCCGGAAGGCCCGAACATCGGTCTGATCAACAGCCTGGCGACCTTCGCCCGCGTCAACAAGTACGGCTTCATTGAAAGCCCGTACCGCAAGATCGTGGACGGTAAGGTCACCACCGACGTGATCTACCTCTCCGCTATGGAAGAGGCGAAGTATTACGTTGCACAGGCCAATGCCGAACTCGACGCTGAAGGCGCATTCACGGAAGAATTCGTGGTCTGCCGTCATGCGGGCGAAGTTATGCTGGCTCCGCGCGACAACATCAACCTGATGGACGTTTCGCCGAAGCAGCTGGTTTCGGTTGCTGCGGCTCTCATTCCGTTCCTGGAAAACGACGACGCCAACCGCGCTCTCATGGGCTCGAACATGCAGCGTCAGGCCGTTCCGCTCCTGCGCGCCGAGGCACCGTTCGTCGGTACCGGCATGGAGCCGATCGTTGCCCGTGACTCCGGCGCCGCTATCGCAGCCCGTCGTGGCGGCGTGGTCGACCAGGTGGATGCGACCCGTATCGTTATCCGCGCAACGGAAGATCTCGATGCTGGCAAGTCCGGCGTTGATATCTACCGCCTGCAGAAGTTCCAGCGTTCCAACCAGAACACCTGCGTCAACCAGCGTCCGCTGGTTTCCGTTGGCGACGTTCTGAACAAGGGCGACATCATCGCGGACGGTCCTTCGACCGATCTCGGTGACCTGGCACTTGGCCGCAACGCGCTCGTCGCGTTCATGCCATGGAACGGTTACAACTACGAAGATTCGATCCTGATGTCCGAGCGCATCGTCTCCGACGACGTGTTCACCTCCATCCACATCGAAGAATTCGAAGTGATGGCCCGCGACACCAAGCTTGGTCCGGAAGAAATCACGCGCGACATTCCGAACGTTTCGGAAGAAGCGCTGAAGAACCTCGACGAAGCCGGTATCGTCTACATCGGTGCGGAAGTTCAGCCTGGCGATATCCTCGTCGGCAAGATCACGCCGAAGGGCGAAAGCCCGATGACGCCGGAAGAAAAGCTTCTGCGCGCCATCTTCGGTGAAAAGGCTTCCGACGTTCGCGACACCTCCATGCGCATGCCTCCGGGCACGTTCGGTACGGTCGTCGAAGTTCGCGTGTTCAACCGTCACGGCGTCGAAAAGGACGAACGTGCGATGGCTATCGAGCGCGAGGAAATCGAGCGCCTGGCCAAGGACCGCGACGACGAGCAGGCCATTCTGGACCGTAACGTCTATGGCCGTCTGGTCGACATGCTGCGCGGTCAGGTTTCGATTGCCGGTCCGAAGGGCTTCAAGAAGGGTGTTGAACTGTCCAACGCCGTCGTCTCCGAATATCCTCGCTCGCAGTGGTGGATGTTCGCTGTCGAGGACGAGAAGGTTCAGGCCGAGATCGAAGCTCTGCGTGGTCAGTACGACGAGTCCAAGTCGCGCCTTGAACAGCGCTTCATGGATAAGGTCGAGAAGGTCCAGCGCGGCGACGAAATGCCTCCGGGCGTCATGAAGATGGTCAAGGTCTTCGTTGCTGTTAAGCGCAAGATCCAGCCGGGCGACAAGATGGCTGGCCGTCACGGTAACAAGGGCGTTGTCTCGCGTATCGTGCCTGTCGAAGACATGCCGTTCCTGGAAGACGGTACGCATGTCGACATCTGCTTGAACCCGCTGGGCGTGCCTTCGCGCATGAACGTCGGTCAGATCCTCGAAACGCACCTCGCATGGGCTTGCGCCGGTATGGGCAAGAAGATCGGCGAGCTGCTCGACGAGTATCGCAAGACGATGGACATCACCGACCTGAAGAACGAGCTGACGGAAGTCTACGCGTCTGAAGCGAAGGACGAAGTGTCTTCCTTCGACGACGATGCGCTGGTGCGTCTGGCAGAACAGTCCCGCAAGGGAGTCTCCATCGCAACGCCGGTCTTCGACGGTGCGCATGAGCCTGACGTTGCTTCCATGCTGAAGCGCGCCGGTCTGCATGAGTCCGGTCAGTCGGTTCTCTATGATGGACGTACCGGTGAGGCTTTCGACCGCAAGGTGACTGTCGGCTACATGTACATGATCAAGCTGAACCACCTTGTCGACGACAAGATCCACGCTCGCTCGATCGGTCCTTACTCGCTCGTTACCCAGCAGCCTCTGGGCGGCAAGGCGCAGTTCGGTGGTCAGCGCTTCGGGGAAATGGAAGTCTGGGCTCTGGAAGCTTACGGCGCGGCCTACACGCTGCAGGAAATGCTCACTGTCAAGTCGGACGACGTGGCGGGCCGCACCAAGGTTTACGAAGCGATCGTCCGTGGAGACGACACCTTCGAAGCCGGTATTCCGGAGAGCTTCAACGTTCTCGTCAAGGAAATGCGGTCTCTGGGCCTCTCCGTCGAGCTGGAAAATTCCAAGCTCGAAGAGCAGCAGGCTGCCGATCAGCTGCCTGACGCGGCGGAATAAGATCAGAAAAGGCAGGCGCTTTGAAAAGAGCGCCTGCTGGTTTCGCTCACGGATGCGTGTTCGTGGGTGGACACTTTCGCCGCATTTTGCGGATAGATCCATGTTTGAAGCATTGGCCGATCAGCCCGGGAAAGATCGCGCCAGATGCAAGCAAGGGGCTCCATCCCCTTAAGGAGACAAGGCATGAACCAAGAGGTCATGAATCTTTTCAACCCGCAGGTGCCCGCGCAGCATTTCGATTCCATCCGGATTTCGATCGCTTCGCCGGAAAAAATCCTGTCGTGGTCCTACGGCGAGATCAAGAAGCCGGAAACCATCAACTACCGTACGTTCAAGCCTGAGCGTGACGGCCTGTTCTGCGCGCGCATTTTCGGACCAATCAAGGACTATGAGTGCCTGTGCGGTAAGTACAAGCGCATGAAGTACAAGGGCATCATCTGCGAAAAGTGCGGCGTCGAAGTCACGCTGTCGCGCGTTCGCCGTGAGCGTATGGGCCATATCGAGCTTGCCGCTCCGGTTGCCCATATCTGGTTCCTGAAGTCTCTGCCTTCGCGTATCTCGACGCTGCTCGACATGACGTTGAAGGATGTAGAGCGCGTTCTCTACTTCGAAAACTACATCGTGACCGAGCCTGGCCTGACTTCCCTGAAGCAGAACCAGCTTCTGTCCGAAGAAGAGTACATGATCGCCGTCGATGAATTTGGTGAAGACCAGTTCACGGCCATGATCGGTGCTGAAGCGATCTATGAAATGCTCGCTTCGATGAACCTTGAAAAGATCGCTGGCGATCTGCGTTCTGATCTGGCTGAGACCACCTCGGATCTCAAGCAGAAGAAGCTGATGAAGCGCCTGAAGATCGTCGAGAACTTCATGGAATCCGGCAACCGTCCGGAATGGATGATCATGAAGGTCGTTCCGGTGATCCCGCCGGATCTTCGTCCGCTGGTGCCGCTGGATGGCGGTCGCTTTGCGACGTCTGACCTCAACGATCTCTATCGTCGCGTCATCAACCGTAACAACCGTCTGAAGCGTCTTATCGAGCTTCGCGCACCGGGCATCATCATCCGCAACGAAAAGCGTATGTTGCAGGAATCCGTTGACGCGCTGTTCGACAACGGTCGTCGCGGTCGCGTCATCACGGGTGCCAACAAGCGTCCGCTGAAGTCGCTCTCCGACATGCTCAAGGGCAAGCAGGGCCGCTTCCGTCAGAACCTTCTTGGCAAGCGCGTCGACTATTCCGGCCGTTCGGTCATCGTGACCGGTCCGGAACTGAAGCTGCACCAGTGCGGCCTGCCGAAGAAGATGGCGCTCGAACTGTTTAAGCCGTTCATCTATGCCCGCCTTGACGCCAAGGGGTACTCCTCCACTGTCAAGCAGGCGAAGAAGCTGGTTGAAAAGGAAAAGCCGGAAGTCTGGGATATCCTCGACGAGGTCATCCGCGAGCATCCGGTTCTTCTGAACCGCGCACCGACGCTGCACCGTCTGGGCATCCAGGCTTTCGAACCGACGCTGGTCGAAGGCAAGGCAATCCAGCTGCATCCGCTCGTCTGCACGGCGTTCAACGCCGACTTCGACGGTGACCAGATGGCCGTGCACGTTCCGCTGTCGCTTGAAGCGCAGTTGGAAGCACGCGTGCTGATGATGTCGACCAACAACATTCTGCACCCGGCAAACGGCGCACCGATCATCGTTCCTTCGCAGGACATGGTTCTCGGCCTCTACTACCTCTCGATCATGAATGAGCGCGAGCCCGGCGAAGGCATGGCCTTCTCCGACATGGGCGAGTTGCATCATGCTCTGGAAAACAAGGTCGTGACGCTGCACGCGAAGATCCGTGGCCGCTTCAAGACCATGGATGCCGACGGCAAGCTGGTTTCCAAGATCTATGAAACGACGCCTGGACGCATGATCATCGGCGAACTTCTGCCGAAGAACGTGAACGTGCCGTTCGAGACCTGCAACCAGGAAATGACCAAGAAGAACATCTCCAAGATGATCGACACGGTCTACCGTCACTGCGGTCAGAAGGACACGGTCATTTTCTGCGACCGCATCATGCAGCTCGGCTTTACCCATGCCTGCCGCGCCGGCATTTCGTTCGGCAAGGACGACATGATCATTCCGGACACCAAGGCAAAGATCGTTGGCGACACCGAATCCCTGGTGAAGGAATACGAGCAGCAGTACAATGATGGTCTCATCACCCAGGGCGAAAAGTACAACAAGGTTGTCGACGCCTGGGGTAAGGCGACTGAAAAGGTCGCCGAAGAAATGATGGCGCGCATTAAGGCTGTGGAATTCGATCCGGAAACGGGCCGCCAGAAGCCGATGAACTCCATCTACATGATGAGCCACTCGGGCGCCCGCGGTTCACCGAACCAGATGCGTCAGCTCGGCGGTATGCGTGGTCTTATGGCCAAGCCATCGGGCGAAATTATCGAAACGCCGATCATCTCGAACTTCAAGGAAGGCCTGACCGTTAACGAGTACTTCAACTCGACTCACGGCGCCCGTAAGGGTCTTGCAGACACCGCCTTGAAGACGGCGAACTCCGGTTACCTGACACGTCGTCTCGTTGACGTTGCGCAGGACTGCATCGTCAACTCGCGTGATTGCGGCACCGACAAGGGCCTCACCATGACTGCCATCGTCGATGCCGGTCAGGTCGTTGCTTCGCTCGGCGCACGTATTCTCGGTCGTACATCGCTCGACGACATCGACAACCCGGTCACTGGCGAGAACATCGTCAAGGCTGGCACGCTGATCGACGAAGCCGACGTTGCTGTCATCGAGAAGGCTGGTATCCAGTCCGTCCGTATCCGCTCGGCTCTGACCTGCGAAATCCAAGTCGGTGTTTGCGGCGTCTGCTACGGTCGTGACCTTGCACGCGGTACGCCTGTCAACATGGGCGAAGCCGTGGGCGTTATCGCGGCTCAGTCGATCGGTGAGCCAGGCACGCAGCTGACCATGCGTACGTTCCACCTTGGTGGTACGGCCAACGTGGTTGACCAGTCGTTCCTGGAAGCGTCCTACGAAGGCACGATCCAGATCAAGAACCGCAACATCCTCCGCTCGTCGGAAGGTGTCCTCATCGCCATGGGCCGCAACATGTCGGTTACCATTCTCGATGAGCGTGGCGTCGAGCGTTCTTCGCAGCGCGTCGCCTACGGTTCGAAGCTGTTCGTGGATGATGGCGACAAGGTCAAGCGCGGTCAGCGTCTTGCAGAGTGGGACCCTTACACCCGTCCAATGATGACGGAAGTGGAAGGTACGGTTCACTTCGAAGATCTGGTCGATGGTCTTTCCGTCCTCGAAGCGACCGACGAATCCACCGGTATCACCAAGCGTCAGGTTATCGACTGGCGTTCGACGCCACGTGGTTCGGATCTGAAGCCTGCGATCGTCATCAAGGATGCGTCCGGCGCAGTTGCCAAGCTGTCTCGTGGCGGCGAAGCCCGCTTCCAGCTCTCGGTGGATGCTATTCTGTCGGTCGAGCCTGGTCAGAAGGTCTTCCAGGGTGACGTGCTTGCGCGTTCGCCGCTGGAAAGCGCCAAGACCAAGGACATCACCGGTGGTCTGCCGCGCGTTGCTGAACTCTTCGAAGCGCGTCGTCCGAAGGATCACGCTATCATCGCTGAAATCGATGGTACGATCCGTCTCGGCCGCGACTACAAGAACAAGCGCCGCGTTATGATCGAGCCTGCGGAAGATGGCGTCGAGCCAGTCGAATACCTGATCCCGAAGGGCAAGCCCTTCCACCTTCAGGAAGGCGACTACATCGAGAAGGGCGAGTACATTCTCGATGGTAACCCGGCACCGCACGACATTCTGGCGATCAAGGGCGTGGAGGCACTCGCTTCCTACCTCGTGAACGAAATCCAGGAAGTCTATCGTCTGCAGGGCGTTGTCATCAACGACAAGCACATCGAAGTCATCGTTCGTCAGATGCTGCAGAAGGTTGAGATCACGGATGCCGGCGACAGCCAGTACATCGTGGGCGACAACGTCGACCGCATCGAGATGGAAGACAACAACGATCGTCTGATCGAAGAAGGCAAGAAGCCTGCCTATGGCGAACCGGTTCTTCTCGGTATCACCAAGGCATCGCTGCAGACGCCGTCCTTCATCTCGGCTGCTTCGTTCCAGGAAACCACCAAGGTTCTCACGGAAGCTGCTATTGCCGGCAAGACGGACACGCTGCAGGGCCTCAAGGAAAACGTCATCGTTGGCCGCCTCATCCCGGCTGGTACCGGCGGCACCATGACGCAGATCCGCCGCATCGCGACGACCCGCGACGACCTCATCATCGAGGAGCGCAAGAAGAGCACTGGCTCTGCTTCCGCAAACCAGATGCTGCAGGACATGACGGACAAGGCACCGGCCGCCGAGTAAGGCAGTCATCGCAGGCACCTCGTGAGAGGGGCTCGCTCGTGGAGATACAAACGCCCGGAGCAATCCGGGCGTTTTTTGTTTTTGCACGGTGGCCCCAGATCGCCGGATTCCTTCTTGGAGGGCGGCGCAAATTGATGTGACTTGAACGATAGGGTTAACGGCCCTATCTTGAGGGCACTTCAATAGAGGAGACATGACGACGATGGATTTGACACTCGCAACCACTTTCCCTTTGGTTCTGCAGCGAGATGTTTTGTCCCATGGCTTCGTCGATTTCTCTTTCCGGTCTGTCTTGCATCAAGTCTGACGGCAAACCGCTTTTCGCCAACATCGACTTCAGTTTTACCTGTGAGCGCATCGGGCTCGTCGGGCGCAACGGCGTGGGCAAAACGACGCTCTTGCACGTGATTGCCGGTGACATGATGCCCTATGCCGGTCGCGTTTCTGTGTCTGGCGCGGTTGCGCTGATGCGCCAGGACGGGATGACCCGGCCCGATGCGACGCTTGCGGATCTCTTCGGTTTGCGGGAGGCGCTGGCGCTGCTCGACCGTGCGGCCGCGGGGCAGGCGAGTGTCGACGAACTAGCCGAAGCGGACTGGACGGCTGGCGCCAAGATGGAAGCGGCGCTCGAGCACTACGGTCTTTGCGCGGCTCCAGATACGCCGCTTGCTACGCTTTCGGGCGGGCAGCGCGTGCGGGCTGCACTCGCGGCGATCACCATGGCCGAGCCGGATTTTCTTTTGCTCGACGAGCCGACGAATAATCTCGACCGGGCAGGGCGGGACATGGTGGTCGAGCTTGTCCATCACTGGCGGCGCGGCGCCATCGTCGTCAGCCATGATCGTGAATTGCTGGAAGAGATGGATGCGATCGCCGAACTGACAACCCTTGGCATGTCCCGATATGGAGGGAGTTACAGCGCGTATCGTGCGCTCAAGCAGTTGGAACTGGATGCGGCGGCACATGACCTGTCGCATGCGGAAAGGGCAGGTCGTGAGGCGGCGCAACGCGCGCAGCAAGCCGCCGAGCGGAAAGCACGCAAGGACAGTGCTGGGGCAAAGAGCCGGAGTAGAGGCGATCAGCCGAAGATATTGATGGATGCAGCGAAGGGGCGGGCGGAAGCATCTGGTGGAGCAGGTGCGCGCTTGCGCGACGCCCGACGTGAGGCGGCGGAGGCAGCGCTGTCCTCCGCACGGTCCCGAATAGAAGTGCTTCAGCCGATCCGGATGGACATTTCCTCAACCAGCCTGGTCGCGGGCAGGATTGTTTTGCGGCTCGACGGCGTCTCAGGCGGATACGATCGATCGCAGCCCGTCATCCGCGACCTCTCCATGGCCATCACTGGGCCGGAACGCGTTGTGCTTGCAGGACCGAATGGAAGCGGGAAGACCACACTGCTGAAGATGATCTGTGGCGAGATGGCACCTTTCGAGGGCGTGGTGGACATGCGGGTCCCGTTTGCCGTTTTGGACCAGCATGTCCAGTGTGTTCGTGACGACCTGACCTTGCTCGAGAATTTCCGCCAGACCCATGCATCCGCGCTCGATGAAGAGGCTTATGCGGCTCTTGCCCGGTTCAAATTTCGTGCGGATGATGCGTTACGCGAGGCTGCCAGTTTGAGCGGCGGCGAACGCTTGCGGGCGGGGCTTGCCTGCACGCTTGGCGCCGTGACACCGCCGCAACTGCTGATCCTCGACGAGCCGACCAATCATCTCGACCTGGAAGGGATCGCTGCCCTCGAGGCGGCTCTGGCAGCCTATGACGGAGCCATCCTGGCCGTCAGTCACGACGACGCGTTCGTGAGGGCGCTTTCGCCAGATAGGGTCATCCAGTTGGATCGATAGAGCCCCCGTGCGTCCTATTGGACGTGCAAAGGATACGCTATTTCTCAGACCCCGAGCATTGTGCTTTGAGAAAATCGGCACTGATTTTCAAACCGGTGCTGTCGCTTCTTTGAGTTTCATGCGGACACCATATCTACGATTGCGTTGACGATCGGGCTCGTTTCGCACGGCGCATTTCATCTGGGAGAGGCGGGGTTGTCGGCTCTGGCTGTCTTGCCGGCACTGCTCGGCATGGTCGCGGGACAACGTCTTAGAAAGACACTTAGCCCGGCGACGTTCAAGCGCTGCTTTCTGGTGATGCTGGCCTTGCTCGGGCTGGAGATGATACTGCGAAGCGTCTGGTGACGGAGGAGAGGAGGGCGCGCGCTATCGCACGCCCCCATCGATTTTCAAGCAAAGCGGATGATCGAGACTTCGCCTTCCAGGGCGCCCTGATAGGCGGAAGCATGGGGTTCTTCGTCCGGCACTTCGGTGATCATGCCGATCTGGTCGAGGTCGGCTTCGAGAAAGCCTTCTTCCGACAGTGCATTCAAGGCTTCGCGCACGGCGGTGTCGTCGTCCGGTGCCTTGAGAATAACGTGGATGTCGATGCCGTCTTCGCCTTCGCGCTCATAGGCCTTGCCGATGATGACGAAGACCATAGCCTCGTCGCGTCCATTGTCGTTGTCGGGTTCGGTGATCATGACGCGATTCCTTTTGTCTTTGGTGGAGGGTGCCAGAGGTGAATCCATCTGACGTCTACGCCTGCCACGTGGTGCGTCCATCGCGACCCTGATCTTGGGCCGAATGGTGCTTCAAGGGAATCAATAGACGGCTTTTGTGAAAAGCCAAAGGGCGGAAGGTGAAAAACGATGGTGAGGGCAGGGGCTTTGTGATAAAAGCCTTTCAATATCCCGTAATGCAAGGCGTTCTCGCCCGCAGCGCGGGGACAAAATTCGGATTCACCCTTGACGAAAGCGGGCTAAGACAGTAGTACGCCCGCCATCGGAGCCGATGTGAAGTCTGGCCATCTGGGACGACTCGTCCTGGAGATCACTTCAAACAGGGGTCCAAAACACGTACGAGACACGAATGTTGCACGCAAGACGTAATCTTTACGTCCTCTGCTCTTGGTGGTCCATCCGTGGAAACCGGATCGGGCCACGTTTTGCGCATGAGGCTATGCGTGCTTCGTTGCCGGAAACGGTGTAACCGCCACCCGAAAGGTGGCTAAAGTAGTTTTTGCAAGGGATGGTTATATGCCTACCGTAAACCAGCTGATCCGTAAGCCGCGTCAGGCACAGGTAAAGCGCAACAAGGTTCCTGCTCTGCAGGAAAACCCACAGAAGCGTGGCGTTTGCACCCGCGTTTACACGACGACCCCAAAGAAGCCGAACTCGGCTCTTCGTAAGGTTGCCAAGATCCGCCTCACCAACGGCTTCGAAGTCATCGGTTACATTCCTGGTGAAGGTCACAACCTTCAGGAACACTCCGTTGTCATGATCCGTGGCGGCCGCGTCAAGGACTTGCCGGGCGTTCGTTACCACATCATCCGCGGTGTTCTCGATACCCAGGGCGTCAAGAACCGCAAGCAGCGCCGTTCGAAGTACGGTGCGAAGCGTCCGAAGTAATTCGGCAATAACAATTCGGCGCTGCGCGAGGTTCTCCGCGTGGTATAGCGTCAATAACAAATGAGAGACAAAGAGTATGTCCCGTCGCCATAGTGCAGAAAAGCGTGAGATCAATCCGGACCCGAAGTTCGGCGATCTGGTCGTCACCAAGTTCATGAATGCCATCATGCTTCACGGCAAGAAGTCTGTCGCCGAAAGCATCGTTTACGGCGCGTTCGACGCCGTGCAGGGCAAGACGAAGCAGGAGCCGCTCGGCGTGTTCCATTCCGCTCTCGACAACGTCGCCCCGCATGTTGAAGTCCGTTCTCGCCGCGTTGGTGGTGCGACATACCAGGTTCCGGTCGACGTTCGTCCGGAGCGCCGTCAGGCTCTCGCCATCCGTTGGCTGATCGCTGCTGCGCGCAAGCGCAACGAAACGACCATGGTCGATCGCCTCTCCGGCGAACTCATGGACGCTGCGAACAACCGCGGATCTGCTGTCAAGAAGCGTGAAGACACGCACAAGATGGCTGACGCTAACCGCGCATTCTCGCACTACCGCTGGTAATCTCAACGGTCGAAGATCGAAAGGCAGTCCATTATGGCTCGCGAATATAAAATCGAAGATTACCGTAACTTCGGTATCATGGCGCATATCGACGCCGGTAAGACGACCACCACCGAGCGTATTCTTTACTACACCGGTAAGTCGCACAAGATCGGTGAAGTTCACGATGGCGCAGCCACGATGGACTGGATGGAGCAGGAGCAGGAGCGTGGTATCACGATCACTTCTGCTGCTACCACGACCTTCTGGAAGGGTCGCGATGGCAAGATGCGCCGTTTCAACATCATCGACACCCCCGGCCACGTCGACTTCACCATCGAAGTCGAGCGTTCGCTGCGCGTTCTCGACGGCGCTATTGCGCTGCTCGATGCCAACGCCGGTGTTGAGCCGCAGACGGAAACCGTCTGGCGTCAGGCAGAGAAGTACAACGTTCCGCGTATGATCTTCTGCAACAAGATGGACAAGACGGGCGCTGACTTCTACCGCTCGGTAGAAATGATCAAGACCCGCCTCGGTGCCACCGCTGTCGTCATGCAGCTGCCGATCGGCGCTGAAACGGAATTCAAGGGCGTTGTCGACCTGATCGAGATGAATGCTCTCGTTTGGCGTGATGAATCGCTCGGCGCCCAGTGGGACGTCGTCGAAATTCCAGAAGACATGAAGGCCAAGGCTGAAGAATATCGCGAAAAGCTGATTGAGACCGTTGTCGAGATCGACGAAGAAGCGATGGAAGCTTACCTCGAAGGCAACTACCCGGACAACGACAAGATTCGCGAACTCGTTCGTCGCGGCACCATCGACGTGAAATTCCACCCGATGTTCTGCGGTACCGCGTTCAAGAACAAGGGCGTTCAGCCGCTTCTCGACGCTGTTGTCGATTACCTGCCTTCTCCGCTGGATATCCCTGCGATCAAGGGCATCGACTTCAAGACGGAAGCCGAAATCGAGCGTCACGCTGATGATTCCGAGCCGCTGTCCATGCTCGCGTTCAAGATCATGAACGACCCCTTCGTCGGTTCGCTCACCTTCGCACGCATCTACTCGGGCAAGCTCGAAAAGGGTACGTCCGTCATGAACACGGTCAAGGACAAGCGCGAGCGCGTCGGCCGTATGCTGCAGATGCACTCCAACTCGCGTGAAGACATCGAAGAAGCCTATGCTGGCGACATCGTTGCGCTTGCTGGCCTCAAGGAAACCACCACGGGTGACACGCTCTGCGATCCGCTGAAGCCTGTTATTCTCGAGCGTATGGAATTCCCTGAGCCGGTCATCCAGATCGCGATCGAGCCGAAGACCAAGGGCGACCAGGAAAAGATGGGCCTCGCGCTGAACCGCCTGGCAGCTGAAGATCCTTCGTTCCGCGTCAAGACGGACGAGGAATCCGGTCAGACGATCATCGCCGGCATGGGCGAACTTCACCTCGACATCATCGTCGACCGTATGCGTCGCGAGTTCAAGGTTGAAGCCACCGTTGGTGCTCCGCAGGTTGCTTACCGCGAAACGATCACCAAGTCGCACGAAGAAGACTACACGCACAAGAAGCAGTCCGGTGGTACCGGTCAGTTCGCGCGCGTCAAGCTTCTGTTCGAACCGAACCCAGAAGGCGAAGACTTCAAGTTCGAATCCAAGATCGTTGGCGGTGCTGTTCCGAAGGAATACATCCCAGGCGTTCAGAAGGGTATCGAAAGCGTTCTGTCTTCCGGTCCGCTTGCTGGCTTCCCGATGCTCGGCGTCAAGGCAACGCTTCTCGATGGTGCATACCACGACGTTGACTCGTCTGTTCTGGCGTTCGAAATCGCATCGCGTGCCTGCTTCCGTGAAGCAGCGAAGAAGGCTGGCGCACAGCTTCTCGAGCCGATGATGAAGGTCGAAGTCGTGACCCCTGAAGATTACGTCGGTGACGTGATCGGCGATCTGAACTCGCGTCGCGGTCAGATCCAGGGTCAGGAATCGCGTGGCATCACCATCGTGATCAGCGCTCACGTTCCGCTGGCTAACATGTTCAAGTACGTCGACAACCTTCGTTCGATGTCTCAGGGCCGTGCACAGTATTCGATGACCTTCGATCACTATGCGCCGGTTCCGAGCAACGTTGCTGCCGACATCCAGGCAAAGTACTCCGGTCAGAAGTGATCGGGGTACGCCCCAAACGAGATTTAGAGTTTATTCCCGCTTAGGGACAAGATGGAGAGCCACTAATGGCAAAGAGCAAGTTTGAGCGGAATAAGCCGCACGTCAACATCGGCACGATCGGTCACGTTGACCACGGCAAGACGTCTTTGACTGCGGCGATCACGAAGTACTTCGGCGAGTTCAAGGCGTATGACCAGATCGACGCGGCTCCTGAAGAGAAGGCTCGTGGTATCACGATTTCGACGGCGCACGTTGAGTATGAGACGCCGAACCGTCACTACGCTCACGTTGACTGCCCCGGCCACGCCGACTACGTGAAGAACATGATCACCGGTGCAGCGCAGATGGACGGCGCGATCCTGGTTTGCTCTGCTGCTGACGGCCCGATGCCGCAGACGCGCGAGCACATCCTGCTTGCTCGCCAGGTTGGCGTTCCGGCGATCGTCGTGTTCCTCAACAAGGTTGACCAGGTTGACGATGCAGAACTTCTCGAGCTCGTCGAGCTTGAAGTTCGCGAACTTCTGTCGTCCTACGACTTCCCGGGCGACGATATTCCGATCGTCAAGGGTTCGGCACTTGCCGCTCTTGAAGATTCCGACAAGAAGATCGGCGAAGACGCAATCCGCGAGCTGATGGCTCAGGTTGACGCCTACATCCCGACGCCTGAGCGTCCGATCGACCAGCCGTTCCTGATGCCGATCGAAGACGTGTTCTCGATCTCTGGCCGTGGTACGGTTGTGACGGGCCGCGTTGAGCGTGGTATCGTCAAGGTTGGTGAAGAAGTCGAAATCGTCGGCATCCGTGCGACGTCGAAGACGACTGTTACCGGCGTTGAAATGTTCCGCAAGCTGCTCGACCAGGGCCAGGCTGGCGACAACATCGGTGCACTGGTTCGTGGCGTACAGCGCGAAGGCGTTGAGCGTGGTCAGATCCTTTGCAAGCCAGGTTCGGTCAAGCCGCACAAGAAGTTCATGGCAGAAGCCTACATCCTGACGAAGGAAGAAGGCGGCCGTCATACGCCGTTCTTCACGAACTACCGTCCGCAGTTCTACTTCCGTACGACTGACGTTACCGGTATCGTTTCGCTTCCAGAAGGCACGGAAATGGTTATGCCTGGCGACAACGTGACTGTTGCCGTTGAGCTGATCGTTCCGATCGCGATGGAAGAAAAGCTGCGCTTCGCGATCCGCGAAGGCGGCCGTACCGTCGGCGCCGGCATCGTTGCTTCGATCATCGAGTAATCGATGACCGACGATGCCGTAAGCTTGCCGACGGCACTTAAGATTGCAGATGGCGCGTAAGCGCGATCTGCAGACGGCGCTGGCATCGTCGCCTCGATCGTCGGGTAATCTCGACGTCTGAAATTCTACCTGGCGGCGGTGCAAACACACCGCCGTCAGTTGTTTGATGAAAAAGCGTATCGGCGCTGCACTTTTAGTGCTTGAAAATTTCGGTGAAAGCGCGTAAACGCGCACTCACGTTCACCGCTGGATTCGCGATGCTTCGCGGTTCCCGGTGATTTCGCAATACAGACTACTGAAATGATTGGGGTGCGCCTTTCGCATTCCTCTCGATTTTTGAAAATCTGCGGCGCCACGATTAACTAGGTTCATGTATTTCCGCGTGCGGAAATCAATAATGAAGAACAAGGACAAGACGAATGAACGGCCAGAATATCCGTATCCGCCTCAAGGCGTTTGACCACCGGATCCTCGATGCCTCTACCCGTGAAATCGTGTCGACCGCCAAGCGCACCGGCGCCAGCGTTCGCGGCCCGGTTCCGCTGCCGACCCGCATTGAAAAATTCACTGTCAACCGCTCTCCCCACGTGGATAAGAAGAGCCGTGAGCAGTTCGAAATGCGGACGCACAAGCGTCTTCTCGATATCGTTGACCCCACCCCGCAGACTGTTGACGCGCTGATGAAGCTCGACCTCGCTGCTGGCGTTGACGTGGAAATCAAGCTCTAAGACCTCGGCCTGACCTTGCGAAAGTAAGGGCCGATATAACAAGGAAGGTACGTGGAGCAATCCAACGTCTTCCAATCCGGAGACCGGAAACATCGTGAGATGTCGAAGGGAACTCCCTAACAAAGGCCGAGCAGGGGGTTTCCCTTCAAGGCTCGCAAGAGGATTGAACCAATGCGTTCAGGTGTGATTGCACAGAAAGTGGGAATGACCCGCGTCTACAACGACGCTGGTGAGCATATTCCCGTAACGGTCCTGCGTCTGGATAACCTACAGGTTGTAGCCCAGCGTACGGAAGACAAGAATGGCTATACCGCAGTTCAGCTCGGTGCCGGCCAGTCCAAGGTCAAGAACACGACAAAGGCGCTGCGTGGCCATTTCGCCGCTGCTAATGTCGAGCCGAAAGCAAAGCTCGTCGAATTCCGGGTCTCCACCGAGAACCTGATCGACGTCGGTGCAACACTGACCGCAAATCATTTTCAAGCCGGCCAGCTGGTCGACGTAACCGGAACGACCATCGGTAAGGGTTTTGCCGGTGCGATGAAGCGTCACAACTTCGGTGGTGGCCGCGCTTCGCACGGTAACTCGATCTCTCACCGTGCGCACGGTTCTACGGGTTCCAACCAGGATCCGGGCCGCGTGTGGAAGGGTAAGCGCATGGCTGGTCATATGGGCCAGACCCGCGTCACCACCCAGAATCTGGAAGTGGTTTCGACCGATGAGGATCGCGGTTTGATCCTCGTGAAGGGCGCCGTTCCCGGTTCCAAGGGTTCCTGGATCATCGTCCGCGACGCCGTCAAGTCGGCTGCGAAGTAAGGGAGCCTCATCATGGAATTGAACGTCACGACCCTCGAGGGAAAAGACGCCGGCAAGGTAGCCCTGTCGGACGAAATTTTCGGCCTCGATCCACGCCAGGACATCCTGGCCCGCGTTGTGCGCTGGCAGCTTGCTAAGAAGCAGCAGGGCACGCACAAGACCAAGAACCGTTCGGAAGTTTCCCGCACGGGTGCAAAGATGTACAAGCAGAAGGGTACGGGCCGCGCTCGTCACCATTCGGCTCGCGCACCGCAGTTCCGCGGCGGCGGCAAGGCCCACGGCCCAGTCGTTCGCAGCCACGCTCACGACCTTCCAAAGAAGGTTCGCGCGCTCGGCCTGCGTCTCGCCCTGTCTGCAAAGGCAAAGGCTGAAGAACTGATCATTGTCGATCAGCTGATTGCATCGGACGCAAAGACAAAGGCTCTGCTGGGCAACTTCGCTTCGCTCGGCCTGACCAACGCTCTCGTTATCGGCGGCGCAGAACTTGATGGCAACTTCAAGCTCGCAGCTCAGAACATCCCGAATGTGGACGTTCTGCCGGTACAGGGCATCAATGTTTACGACATCCTGCGCCGTGGCAAGCTCGTGCTTTCCAAGGCTGCTGTAGAGGCTCTGGAGGAGCGGTTCAAATGACGGATCTTCGCCACTACGATGTGATCGTGTCTCCCTCGATCACGGAAAAGTCGACGCTGGTATCCGAACAGAACCAGGTCGTATTCAACGTCGCCAAGGACGCTTCCAAGCCTGAAATCAAGGCTGCCGTGGAAGCTCTCTTCGGCGTCAAGGTCACGGGTGTGAACACGCTTATCCGCAAGGGTAAGACGCGCCGTTTCCGTGGATTCGCTGGCAAGCAGAAAGACGTCAAGAAGGCGATCGTGACACTTGCTGAAGGTCAATCCATCGACGTGTCCACCGGACTCTAAAGGTTAGGCCCAAGCGGGCAAAGACCCAAAAGGGAACAAATACAATGGCATTGAAAAGTTTCAATCCGACCACACCTAGCCAGCGTCAGCTGGTTATTGTGGACCGCGCTTCGCTCTACAAGGGCAAGCCGGTAAAGGCTCTTACACAGGGCCTCAGCTCGAAGGGTGGCCGTAACAACCAGGGCCGGATCACCGTTCGTTTCCAGGGCGGCGGTCACAAGCGGACCTACCGTCTGGTTGACTTCAAGCGTCGTAAGTTCGACGTTGAAGGTACGGTTGAACGTCTGGAATATGACCCTAACCGCACCGCATTCATCGCGCTCGTGACATACACGGACGGCGAACAGGCTTACATTCTCGCGCCACAGCGTCTCGCTGCTGGTGACAAGGTGATCGCCTCCGACAAGGCAGTGGACGTAAAGCCCGGCAACACCATGCCGCTGCAGTTCATTCCGGTCGGCTCGATCATCCATAACGTCGAGATGAAGCCGGGCAAGGGCGGTCAGATCGCTCGCTCCGCCGGTACCTATGCACAGCTCGTTGGCCGCGATGCCGGCATGGCGATCCTGCGTCTCAACTCCGGTGAACAGCGTCTGGTGCACGGCTCTTGCCTCGCATCGATCGGTGCTGTTTCCAACGCTGACCACGGCAACATCAACGACGGCAAGGCCGGTCGTTCGCGTTGGCGCGGCAAGCGTCCGCATGTTCGCGGCGTTGTCATGAACCCGGTCGACCACCCGCACGGTGGTGGTGAAGGTCGCACGTCCGGTGGTCGTCATCCAGTGACGCCATGGGGCAAGCCCACCAAGGGCAAGCGTACCCGCTCGAACAAGTCGACTGACAAGTTCATCATGCGTTCGCGCCATCAGCGCAAGAAGTAAGAGAGGAAGTCTCAAGTGGCTCGTTCAGTATGGAAAGGTCCGTTTGTTGACGGCTATCTTCTCGCTAAGGCTGAGAAGGTGCGCGCAGGCGGACGTAGTGAAGTAATCAAGATCTGGAGCCGTCGCTCCACGATCCTGCCGCAGTTCGTTGGTCTGACCTTCGGTGTTTACAACGGCAGCAAGCATGTACCCGTCTCTGTCAACGAAGACATGGTCGGTCACAAGTTCGGTGAATTCTCTCCGACCCGGACCTATTACGGTCATGGCGCGGACAAGAAGGCAAAGAGGAAGTAATCATGGCGAAGGCTAAGACCGAACGCCGGCTGAAGGACAACGAGGCTCAGGCCGTTGCCCGTACGCTTCGCGTCAGCCCCCAGAAACTGAACCTGGTTGCCGCTCTTATCCGTGGCAAGAAGGTTGATCGCGCTCTCGCCGAGCTCGAGTTCTCGCGCAAGCGTATCGCTTCCACCGTCAAGAAGACGCTGGAATCGGCTATCGCAAACGCCGAAAACAACCATGACCTCGACGTCGACACGCTCGTCGTCGCCGAGGCCTATGTTGGCAAGTCCATCACCATGAAGCGTTTCCACGCTCGTGGCCGTGGCCGTGCATCGCGCATCGAAAAGCCGTTCTCGCACCTCACGATCGTTGTTCGTGAAGTCGAGGAAAAAGGGGAGGCCGCATAATGGGTCAGAAAATTAATCCAATCGGCTTCCGCCTGGGCATCAACCGTACGTGGGACAGCCGTTGGTACGCTGACACTGCCGAGTACGGCAATCTTCTGCATGAAGACCTCGCTATCCGTGCCTACCTCGTGAAGGAACTGAAGCAGGCTGGTATTGCAAAGGTTGTTATCGAGCGCCCACACAAGAAGTGCCGCGTTACGATCCACTCCGCTCGTCCGGGCCTCATCATCGGCAAGAAGGGCGCTGACATCGAGAAGCTTCGCAAGAAGATCTCCGAGATGACCAGCTCCGAAACGCACCTCAACATCGTTGAAGTGCGCAAGCCGGAAGTCGACGCAACGCTCGTTGCACAGTCGATCGCCCAGCAGCTGGAACGCCGCGTGGCTTTCCGTCGCGCCATGAAGCGCGCCGTACAGTCCGCTCTGCGCCTTGGCGCAGAAGGCATCAAGATCACCTGCGCAGGCCGTCTCGGCGGGGCGGAAATCGCTCGTACCGAATGGTACCGCGAAGGCCGCGTTCCGCTTCACACGCTGCGTGCAGACATTGACTACGGTACGGCTGAAGCCGAAACCGCATTCGGCATCTGCGGCATCAAGGTCTGGATCTTCAAGGGCGAAATCCTTGAGCACGATCCTATGGCGTCCGAGCGTCGTGCGCTCGAAGGCGATGCTCAGGGTCCTGCAAGCCGTGAGCGTGGCGATCGCAACGATCGTCGTCGCGAAAACGCTTGATTGACGCTGGCGAAAGATAAGCTCGGAGAAGTAAGAAAATGTTGCAGCCAAAGCGTACTAAGTACCGCAAGCAGTTCAAGGGACGCATCAAGGGCGTCGCCAAGGGCGGCTTTGACCTGGCATTCGGTGAATTCGGCTTGAAGTCGCAGGAACCGAACCGCGTGAATGCACGCGAGATCGAAGCGGCCCGCCGCGCGATCACGCGTTACATGAAGCGCGCAGGTCGCGTTTGGATCCGTGTATTCCCCGATACTCCGGTTACGGCTAAGCCGACCGAAGTTCGTATGGGTAAGGGCAAGGGTTCGGTTGATTACTGGGCATGCAAGGTCAAGCCCGGTCGTATGATGTTCGAGATCGACGGTGTTTCCGAGGAGATCGCCCGCGAGGCGCTTCGTCTCGGCGCTGCCAAGCTCTCGGTCAAGACGCGCTTCGTACAGCGCATCGCAGAGTAAGGAGCAAGGCACATGAAAGCCGAAGATATTCGCGGCCTCAGCGCCGACCAGCTCAAGGACAAGTTGGCTGACCTGAAGAAGGAACAGTTCAACCTGCGTTTCCAGAAGGCCACCGGCCAGCTGGAAAAGTCCTCGCGCATCAACGAAGTCCGTAAGGACATCGCCCGGATCAAAACCATTGCTGCCCAAAAGGCCGCAGAAGCCAAGGCCTAAGGAAGAATACTATGCCTAAACGCATTCTCCAGGGCGTCGTTGTATCCGACAAGAACGAGAAGACTGTCGTAGTTCGCGTTGAGCGCCGATTCGCTCACCCGCTGCTGCAGAAGACCGTTCGCCGTTCGAAGAAGTACAAGGCGCACGACGAAAACAATCAATACAAGGTCGGCGATGTGGTTTCCATTGAGGAATGCGCACCGATCTCCAAGGATAAGCGCTGGACGGTGGTTGCCGCTCACGCTTAATTTCAACGGAATCGCGCCAGGTCTATTGCACTTGGCGCGAAAATCTGTATGAAGCAGCGCAAGGACGCTCGTAACCCGAGCGTCTTTTGCTTTGATGCGCACGGAAGGTCCCTTTGGGAAACCACCCTGGCAAGTTTCTTCCGCGCAAAAACAGAGATTTCATAAGCTGGAACAGGGGGCGGCATCCATGATGTTCGCCCAACCGGTCCGGTAACAACAAGAAGGCGACCTGACATGATTCAGATGCAAACAAACCTCGACGTGGCGGATAATTCCGGCGCACGTCGTGTCATGTGCATCAAGGTGCTGGGCGGCTCCAAGCGCAAGTACGCTTCCGTGGGCGACATTATCGTCGTTTCCATCAAGGAAGCTATTCCGCGCGGCCGCGTCAAGAAGGGCGACGTGATGAAGGCGGTTGTTGTGCGTACCGCCAAGGACATCCGCCGCGCCGACGGCAGCGTCATCCGTTTCGATAACAACGCAGCTGTTCTTATCGACAACAAGAAAGAGCCGATCGGCACCCGTATCTTCGGACCGGTTCCTCGCGAGCTTCGCGGCAAGAACCACATGAAGATCATCTCGCTGGCTCCAGAAGTACTGTAAGGAGCACGAGCGATGCAGAAGATTCGTAAAGGCGACAAGGTTGTCGTATTGACCGGTAAGGACAAGGGCCGTACCGGCGAAGTAATCCAGGTAATGCCGAAGGAAGACCGTGCTGTTGTGCGTGGCGTCAATATGGTGAAGCGTCACCAGCGCCAGACCCAGAGCCAGGAAGCCGGCATTATCAACAAGGAAGCATCCTTGCACATCTCCAACATTGCCATCGCCGATAAGGATGGCAAGCCGACCCGCGTTGGCTTCAAGGTTGTAGAAGGCAAGAAGGTCCGTGTGGCCAAGCGTTCGGGAGAAGTCATCGATGGCTGAGACCAAGTACGAACCGCGTCTCAAGACGGAATACGTCAACCGTATCCGCGGCGCCATGCAGGAGAAGTTCTCCTACGCTAACGTCATGATGATCCCGAAGCTGGATAAGATCGTGATCAACATGGGTGTGGGTGAGGCGACTGCCGACTCCAAGAAGCCCACGGTTGCTGCAGGCGATCTGGCTGCGATTGCAGGTCAGAAGCCGGTCGTAACCCGCGCCCGCAACTCGATTGCTGGCTTCAAGGTTCGCGAAGGCATGCCTATCGGTGCGAAGGTTACTCTTCGCGGCGCACGCATGTACGAATTCCTTGATCGTCTGGTCAACATCGCGCTTCCGCGCGTTCGCGACTTCCGGGGCCTGAACCCGAAGAGCTTTGACGGCCGTGGCAACTTCGCCATGGGCATCAAGGAGCACATTGTGTTCCCAGAAATCAACTACGACAAGGTTGATCAGATGTGGGGCATGGACATCATCGTTTGCACGACGGCTCCGACCGACGACGAAGCACGGGCTCTTCTGACAGAGTTCAACTTCCCGTTCCGTCAGTAACCGTAACGACGAGCGTAGAAAAGGAACTCCGATATGGCGAAAACAAGCGCAGTTGAAAAGAACAAGCGCCGCCGCAAGACAGTTGCCTCCCAGGCCGGCAAGCGTGCCGCCCTCAAGGCCATCGTCATGAACCAGTCCCTTCCGATCGAAGAGCGGTTCCAGGCAACTCTGAAGCTCGCTTCGCTGCCGCGTGACGGCTCGAAGACGCGTATCCGCAACCGCTGCGAAGTAACGGGCCGTCCGCGCGCGTTCTATCGCAAGCTCAAGATGTCGCGTATCGCGCTTCGTGAGCTGGGCAATTCCGGCAAGGTGCCGGGCATTGTCAAGTCGAGCTGGTAAGGAGACGGGCACATGACCATGACTGATCCTTTGGGTGATATGCTCACCCGCATCCGCAATGGTGCTTCCCGTCGCAAGTCTTCGGTTAGCACGCCAGCTTCCAGCCTCCGCGCACGCGTTCTCGATGTGCTGCAGGCTGAAGGCTACATCCGCGGTTATTCCAAGGTCGAGTTTGAAAACGGCAAGTCCGAGTTCAACATCGAGCTGAAGTACTACGAAGGTGCGTCGGTGATCCGTGAGATCGGCCGCGTATCCAAGCCGGGCCGCCGAGTTTATGTCTCGGTCAAGTCCATTCCGCAGGTCGCGAACGGCCTCGGCATCACCATCCTTTCGACACCGAAGGGCGTGATGGCCGATCACCAGGCTCGCGAACAGAACGTTGGTGGCGAGGTTCTCTGCTCGGTCTTCTAAGGCCGAGCAAGGATCTCCGTAACGGACAGACAGGATAGAAATATGTCTCGTATCGGTAAAAAGCCCGTTCAGGTTCCCGCAGGTGTGACGGCCAACGTTGAAGGCCAGAAGATTACTGCCAAGGGTCCGAAGGGCGAACTGTTCTTCGTCGCAAATGACGATATCCAGCTCAAGCTGGAAGACAACGGCGTTTCGGTACAGCCGTCCAACAACACCAAGGAAGCTCGTTCCAAGTGGGGCATGTCCCGCACGATGATCGAGAACATCTTCAAGGGTGTTAAGGATGGCTACGAGCGCAAGCTCGAAATCAACGGCGTCGGTTACCGTGCCGCCATGCAGGGCAAGAACCTGCAGCTGGCTCTCGGTTTCTCGCATGACGTCGTTTACGAGCCGCCGCAGGGCATCACCATCGCCGTGCCGAAGCCGACGGAAATCATCGTTTCCGGCATCAACAAGCAGCAGGTCGGTCAGGTTGCCGCGGAAATCCGCGAATACCGTGGTCCCGAGCCCTACAAGGGCAAAGGCGTCAAGTACGCTGAAGAACGGATCGTCCGCAAAGAAGGCAAGAAGAAGTAAGGAACTCGCGAAATGGCTAGCAGGAAAGAAGCACTTGCACGTCGTGCGAACCGTGTACGCCGCCAGCTCAAGGCGGTTGCTAACGGTCGCCCGCGCCTGTCGGTTCATCGCTCGTCGAAGAACATCTACGCTCAGATCATCGATGATGTTGCAGGCAAGACGCTCGCGTCTGCCTCCACGCTCGAAGCCGATCTGCGCTCGTCGCTGAAGACCGGCGCTGACGTTGCGGCTGCTGCCGTCGTTGGCAAGCTGGTTGCCGAGCGCGCCGGCAAGGCTGGCGTCAAGGATGTCGTATTCGACCGTGGCGCATTCATCTATCACGGCCGCGTCAAGGCCCTGGCAGATGCTGCCCGCGAAGGCGGTCTGAACTTCTAAGACTTTATCCACCCGGGCGCATGGCGCACCGGGTGGATTTTCACCGGGCCAACCGGACTTCAGCAATGGAGCCGGAGGGCCTACTTTCGTTTGCCGTTCGATACCGGAAAAGAAAAAGGAAAAGGACAATGGCACAGGAAAAAAGAGGTTCTCGCGACGATCGCCAGAACCGCGAAGAACGCGATAGCGAATTCGTCGACAAGCTGGTCGCGATCAACCGCGTTGCAAAGGTTGTTAAGGGTGGCCGTCGTTTCGGCTTCGCCGCTCTCGTCGTCGTTGGCGACCAGAAGGGCCGCGTTGGCTTTGGTCACGGCAAGGCTCGTGAAGTTCCAGAAGCAATCCGCAAGGCAACTGAAGCTGCCAAGCGCGATCTGATCTTCGTTCCGCTGCGCGATGGCCGCACGCTGCACCACGACGTCAACGGTCGCCACGGCGCAGGCAAGGTTCTGCTTCGCTCCGCCAAGGCTGGTACCGGTATCATCGCTGGTGGTCCGATGCGCGCTGTTTTCGAAACGCTCGGCGTTCACGACGTTGTTGCCAAGTCCACGGGCTCTTCGAACCCGTACAACATGGTTCGCGCAACGTTCGACGCTCTGAAGCATCAGGTTCATCCGAAGGACATCGCTGCTCAGCGCGGTCTGAAGTATGCAACCCTTCAGGCACGTCGCGTCGCATCCGGCGTCGCTTCTGAAGAGTAAGGATCTGGATCATGGCCAAGAATACAACTGAAGCCAAGAAGACTGTTACGGTTGAACAGATCGGCAGCCCAAATCGCCGCCCGGAGATCCAGCGTCAGACGCTGATCGGCCTGGGTCTTAACAAGATGCACCGTCAGCGCACGCTGGAAGATACGCCTTCTGTTCGTGGCATGATCCGTGCGGTCCAGCATCTCGTTCGCGTCGTTGACGAGAAGTGAGACGGAGGAACCTATCATGAAACTCAATGAAATCAGAGACAACGAAGGCGCCACCAAGGACCGTATCCGCGTAGGTCGCGGTATCGGCTCCGGCAAGGGCAAGACCGGTGGTCGCGGCGTCAAGGGTCAGAAGGCTCGTTCGGGCGTTGCCATCAACGGCTTCGAAGGCGGTCAGATGCCAATCTACCGTCGTCTGCCGAAGCGCGGCTTCAACAACATTTTCGCTTCCGAATACGTGACCGTTTCGCTCGGCCGCGTTCAGGCTGCGATCGATGCTGGCAAGCTCGACGCCAAGGCAACGGTCGATGCCGCTGCTCTCAAGGCTGCTGGCGTGATCCGTCGTCCGAAGGACGGCGTGCGCATTCTGGCCGATGGCGAGCTGACGGCAAAGGTCGCTTTCGAAGTTGCCGGCGCTTCCAAGCCTGCGCTTGAAAAAATCGAGAAGGCTGGTGGCTCCATCAAGCTTCTCGTTGTTGCACCGGAAGCTTCCGAGTAATATATGATGTCTGAACGCCCGGGGTGTTTCGCCCCGGGCGTTTCTCTTTACGCTACGTAAGTCTTTGAAAATCTAATCGATTTGACGGAAATGCGCAGCGACTCATTGCGACTTGCCATGTCTCGCGCTCAAAATGCCGCAGCATGCAGCGCAAGTGAGAGCCTCACAGTCCTTGAACTCCCTTAGGGGAGGGGATAGGACATACGAAAACAAGGGTGAGGCATGATTGCGGCGTAACAGTCGCTTTCCGTCCGAAGCCCGGTTTTTGAACCAGTATCTTTATGGACCCTGCCGGAGACGCCGTTCACCGTGCTGCTGGACAGGGTCATGCGGAGAATTTTATGGCTTCAGCAGCGGAACAACTGGCCTCAAACCTGAATTTTTCGACCTTCGCCAAGGCTGAAGATCTGAAAAAGCGCCTCTGGTTTACCCTTGCCGCACTTCTCGTCTATCGCCTCGGCACGCATATTCCGCTTCCCGGTCTGAACCCGGAAGCCTATGCCCAGGCATTTCGCGGTCAGGCGAACGGCATTCTCGGTCTCTTCAACATGTTTGCGGGCGGCGCCGTCGAGCGCATGGCGATCTTCGCGCTCGGCATCATGCCTTACATCTCCGCTTCGATCATCGTGCAGCTGATGACCTCGGTCGTGCCGTCGCTGGAAGCGTTGAAGAAGGAAGGCGAAGCAGGCCGCAAGATCATCAACCAGTATACCCGCTACGGCACGGTCCTGCTCGGTACGCTCCAAGCGTATGGCATTGCCGTTGGTCTCGAAAGCGGTGCTGGCCTCGTTGTCGATCCGGGTTTGTTCTTCCGTGTCTCTACCGTGCTGACGCTGCTTGGCGGCACGATGTTCCTGATGTGGCTCGGTGAACAGATCACCTCGCGCGGTATCGGTAACGGTATTTCGCTGATCATCTTCGCGGGTATCGCTGCAGGTCTGCCGAAGGCTCTGGCCGGTACTCTGGAACTTGGCCGTACCGGTGCGCTGTCCACGACCCTGATTCTCACCGTTGTTGTCGTCGCAATCCTGGTGATCGCGCTGATCGTCTTCGTCGAACGCGCCCAACGCCGTCTGCTGATCCAGTATCCGAAGCGTCAGGTTGGTAACCGCATGTTCCAGGGCGATACGTCGCACCTGCCGCTGAAGCTGAACACTGCCGGTGTTATCCCTGCGATCTTCGCGTCTTCGCTGCTGCTCCTGCCAGCGACTGCTGCGGGCTTTACCAACAGCACGAACCTTCCGTCCTGGGCGACGACGATTATTGCGTCTCTCCAGCACGGCCAACCGCTCTTCATGCTGTTCTACGGCCTGCTGATTGCGTTCTTTGCCTTCTTCTACACGGCGATCGTGTTCAATCCGAAGGACACGGCAGATAACTTGAAGAAGCATGGCGGTTTCATCCCCGGCATTCGCCCGGGTGAGCGCACGGCAGAGTACATTGACTACGTGCTGACACGCATCACGGTCGTCGGCGCCATTTATCTTGTCTTCGTTTGTATCCTTCCTGAGACACTTATTGCCCGTACAGGCATACCGTTAGCCCTTGGTGGTACTTCGCTTTTGATCGTAGTCAGTGTAACTCTGGATACTGTTGCGCAAATCCAGGGCCACCTGATTGCTCAGCAATATGAGGGGCTGATCAAGAAATCGAAACTGCGTGGAGGAAAGAGGGGACGATGAGACTGATATTTTTGGGACCGCCAGGTGCAGGCAAGGGAACACAGGCCAAGCGTCTGACGGACAAGTACGGCATTCCGCAGCTTTCCACCGGCGATATGCTGCGTGCGGCTGTCACTGCTGGAACGGACATCGGCAAGCGCGCCAAGGCGGTGATGGATGCCGGTGGTCTCGTGTCGGACGATATCGTCAACCAGATCGTGTCCGAGCGGATCGAGCAGGCTGACTGTGCTAATGGATTCATTCTCGATGGCTACCCGCGCACCGTGCCGCAGGCCAAGGCTCTGAGCGAGAACCTGCAGCAGAAGAATATTCAGTTGGATGCGGTCATCGAGCTCAAGGTCGACGAGGAGGCGTTGGTGCGCCGAATCGAAAACCGCGTTGCCGAGACGGTTGCGGCTGGCGGCACCGTTCGCTCGGACGACAATCCGGAAGCATTCCGCAAGCGCCTCTCCGAATATCGCGAGAAGACTGCGCCTCTTTCCGAGTATTACCGCGAGCAGGGCGAACTCGTCGTGCTGGACGGCATGGCCGATGTGGATGCGGTGACCGCCGCAATCGCTGGCGCCTTGGAAAAGGATAACAGCCCGGCAGCTTCTGCTGCACGGATCTAAAGAATCTTGGCGGGGCCGGTTGCTTTTTTGAACCGATTCCGTTAAACACCGCGCCAACTCGCGACAACCCAAGCGACTGGCGCGGATTTTCCTTTAGGGAAGGAAGATCCGGGTTCGGTCGTTTTGACTTGTGACGAACAGGAATTTGAACTGGCGGCAGCATCGTGCCGCTCAAATGGAAGCACCACTTGCCGGATGGCAACTGGAACGCAAGGAGAATAGACGTGGCACGTATCGCTGGCGTCAACATCCCGACGGCTAAGCGCGTTGTTATCGCTTTGACCTATATTCACGGGATCGGTCCGAAATTCGCGCAGGAAATCATGGACAAGGTCGGTCTCGCAGCCGACAAGCGCGTTCATCAGCTGACGGACGCTGAAATCCTTCAGATCCGCGAAACCATCGACCGCGACTATCAGGTCGAGGGTGATCTTCGTCGCGAAACCGCGATGAACATCAAGCGTCTTATGGACCTCGGTTGTTACCGTGGCCTGCGCCACCGCCGCGGCCTTCCGGTTCGCGGTCAGCGCACGCACACCAACGCTCGTACCCGTAAGGGTCCGGCGAAGGCTATCGCGGGCAAGAAGAAGTAATTTTCCGTTTATGCGGAAGGGGAGGCTGGTGCGAACCGCGCCAGCCTTTCTGAGTTTGGCGCGATGCTCGCAAGCGGGTTGAGTGCCGGTGTAGCCGCTGGTGTTACGGCGGTGAAGAGATCAATGAAAGGACTGTCATGGCCAAGGAAGCCGCACGCGTACGCCGTCGCGAACGCAAAAATATCACGTCGGGTGTAGCGCACGTCAACTCGACCTTCAACAACACGATGATCACCATCACCGACGCACAGGGCAATGCGATTGCCTGGTCGTCTGCTGGTGCCAAGGGCTTCAAGGGTTCGCGTAAGTCGACCCCGTTCGCTGCCCAGATCGCTGCTGAAGATTGCGCTAAGAAGGCTCAGGAACACGGCATGAAGTCGCTTGAGGTCGAGGTTTGCGGTCCGGGTTCGGGTCGTGAGTCCGCACTTCGCGCTCTGCAGGCTGCCGGTTTCCTCATCACTTCCATCCGCGACGTGACGCCGATCCCGCACAACGGTTGCCGCCCGCGCAAGAAGCGCCGCGTCTAACGCGTTCTGTCTGGAGGTTCCGCCTTTCCATCGGTTTGGCGGAATTTTCGCGTAATCGGCGTGTGGTTGCCGGCGTGGCCGGTGTGCTTACGCTTGAAACCCTCCGATGAACCTTGGCGGTTCCTCTCGGTGATCATGCTCGGTCCGCCACGATTGGATGGTGGCGGCGAACGGAAGGTTTAAAGATGATTCAAAAGAATTGGCAGGAACTGATCAAGCCGAACAAGGTCGAGTTCACGTCCTCCAGCCGTACCAAGGCAACGCTTGTTGCTGAGCCGCTGGAGCGTGGTTTCGGTCTGACGCTCGGCAACGCGCTTCGCCGCGTACTCCTGTCGTCTCTGCGTGGCGCTGCTGTAACGGCCGTGCAGATCGACGGCGTTCTGCATGAATTCTCCTCCATCCCCGGCGTTCGGGAAGATGTGACGGATATCGTGCTCAACATCAAGGAAATCGCCATCAAGATGGACGGCGATGACTCCAAGCGCATGGTCGTGCGCAAGCAGGGCCCAGGTGCCGTGACCGCTGGCGATATCCAGACGGTTGGCGACATCGAGATCCTGAACCCAGACCATGTTATCTGCACGCTCGACGATGGCGCTGAAATCCGTATGGAATTCACCGTCAACAACGGCAAGGGCTATGTGCCTGCAGAGCGTAACCGCGCGGAAGATGCCCCGATCGGCCTCATCCCTGTGGACAGCCTTTATTCTCCGGTCAAGAAAGTGTCCTACAAGGTGGAAAACACCCGTGAAGGCCAGGTTCTTGACTATGACAAGCTGATCATGACGATCGAGACCAACGGTTCGGTTTCCGGTGAAGACGCCGTTGCCTTTGCAGCTCGCATTCTTCAGGACCAGCTTGGCGTCTTCGTCAACTTCGACGAGCCGCAGAAGGAAGCAGAAGAAGAATCGGTTACGGAACTGGCGTTCAACCCGGCACTTCTCAAGAAGGTCGACGAGCTCGAGCTGTCTGTTCGTTCGGCAAACTGCCTGAAGAACGACAACATCGTTTACATCGGCGATCTGATCCAGAAGACCGAAGCCGAAATGCTTCGCACGCCGAACTTCGGTCGCAAGTCGCTCAACGAAATCAAGGAAGTTCTCGCTTCCATGGGCCTGCATCTCGGCATGGAAGTGCCTGCATGGCCGCCAGAGAACATCGAAGATCTCGCTAAGCGTTACGAAGACCAGTACTAACAAAGAAAAGGCAGGCCCTCAAAGACTGCCTTTCCCCGTCAAACAGCAGACCAGTCGTCTGCATGTGCCAGGAAACGGCAGGACCGGATAGGGAACCTGCACTAAAGGAGAATAGCAATGCGCCACGGAAATTCAGGCCGCAAGCTCAATAGAACCGCCAGCCACCGCAAGGCAATGTTTGCCAACATGGCTGCTTCGCTCATCACCCATGAGCAGATCGTCACCACTCTGCCGAAGGCGAAGGAAATTCGCCCGATCGTGGAAAAGCTTGTTACGCTCGGCAAGCGCGGCGACCTGCACGCTCGTCGTCAGGCCATCTCGCAGATTAAGGACCAGGACGCCGTCCGTAAGCTCTTCGACGCGATTGCAGCTCGTTACGCAAACCGTAACGGTGGCTACATCCGCATCATGAAGGCCGGCTTCCGCCAGGGCGACAACGCAGCTATGGCTGTTGTTGAATTCGTCGAGCGCGATGTTGACGCCAAGGGCGCAGCCGACAAGGCTCGCGTTGCTGCTGAGACGGCTGCTGCCGAAGCTGCATAAGCTTCGCGCTTAAGCATTTAGACTTGAAGAGCCGGGTGAGCGATCACCCGGCTTTTTTTGTGCTTGTTTCGTCGAGTGCGTAAAGTGGTTCGTCGACGGCGGGCGGCTGCTGGAAGACCGGTTCGAAATGCCGCACAACTCCCAAGTTCGCGCGCTGCGCCTCAAGTCCGCTCGTAGCCGCGAGTATGACAACAACGGGGATTGCCTCCGGCGAAACGGGCTCGTGCAGGCAGACTTTGAGCCGTGGCGGCTTACAGGTCTAAAGGTGTTTTTTCGTTTTCGGGAAAGTGGCTTGCTCAGGCCGGAAGATTACGCGATGTCCGCGGGCATAATGTAACGCCCAGCGCCATCAGTTCTGCTCATCTGCTCACAAGACAATTCAAGCTCGTACCGATGCTACTATCGCTGCGCACCTTCGTTGTGCGGCTATTGCGAGATTCCCCGGCACTCCATCCACGGGATGCTTGATCGGCCTACTGATTGGCTGGAAAACGCGCGTCGCACAGCGTGACGAAGCGCTTCATGGAGTCGGGGTCTTTGGCGAAGATCACGGACATGGTGTCGACGTGCTTCTGCAGGTAAGTAAGTGCTTCCGATTTCGACATCCTGTTCTCTTCAAAGGATGCCTCCGCCATCGCAGCAAGTTTGTTAAACCTGCTCTCATAGTCCTTGGCCTGCGCTCTTGCCTTGGCGGATTTGGGACCGTCGTTCAACGCGTGGGCATTGATGATGAAGGTTGCACCGCACTGGAACATGTAGTCGGTTTCGGATGGGCCAGGTTTAATGGTGGATGCCGCCAGAGCCGGGGACGCGGATAGGCTTGCCAGAAGAATGAACATACCAATACGCAACGCCAGTTCCTTTCAAGAGAGGCAGAACGTTTCGTGGTCATCACGCATATCTTCACGACGTCATGTCGGTGACTGTCATAGGGCAGACGACGGAACAATAAACGTCATCTAGAGATCTGTAAATTGTCGTTTCTCATAGGATTTTTGACAGGAAACCATATCTTTAGGTGCGGGCCAAAGCGGAGTTTCTACTCCGGGATGAAGATTCGATGTTTAATATGTTTCAAATGGCAGACGATGGTGAACGTCATGATAACAAGTAGGGACCATGAACTCCATTTACCGAGGCTGACGGCTGACCATGCGCCGAGCTGGTTGGGGTAGCTCCAGATGGCGAAGAAGGTAGAAATGTTTTCCGCCAGCCAGACGAAGAAGCCGATGAGGATGAAGGAGAGAAGCAGTGGCATCTCTCTATCCTTGTCATAAGGGCGATAGGTGACGCTGGTACGGGCATAGAGGCCTAACGCACAGGCAGCGATATACCAGCGATAATCGCCGATATAGTGATGTGTGAAGAAGTTGGCGTAGATCGCAAGTGCGATCAGCGTCGCCATCCAGTAAGGTGGATGATGGCGAATTCGCAGGTCGAACAGCCGCCATGCTTGAATGATGTAGCTACCGACCGCTGCGTACATGAAGCCTGAGAATAAAGGTACACCGAAGACTTTGCTATATGCGAAGTCCTGGTATGACCATGATTGAATGCTGCCGGATGTCTTGAACAATTCCAGCGCGAAGCCAACAATATGAAAGAGAAAGATCGCCTTCGCCTCATCGAGCGTCTCAAGCTTGCTCCAGATCATGAAGATCTGGATCGTCAATGCGATGACGAGAAGGACATCGTAGCGTGGCACGCCAAATAGCCCTGCACGCGGCACCACAAAGATGGACAGGAAGAACAGCCCGGCAAACAAGCAGGCTCTGGCATTCTTCAGGCCGAAATAGAGAAATTCGATGACGAAGCGCCTTACGCCGCTCAAGCTTCCCCAAGGCCGGGCATCGCAGAGATAATGATCCAGGAATGACAGGCGTGTTGCCGGAAACATTGTATCGGATACCAAAGTGCAAGCTCCTGTTTAACGACTGGGCGACTTGGGTGAGGGAATCGGCGTGAAGCAGAATGATGATGATCGATAGCGGCAAATTTTACGCGTCCCGACTGCTGCTCCTGTCAAGCCTCATCCTCGTCATTCTGGCAGGATTGGCGTTGCGGCGTTACGGATACACGATCGGGTTGCCGTTCATCGTTGTCAAATATGGCGGTTCGGTGTTGTGGGGCGCTATGGTCTATCTTCTGGCGGCGCTGCTCTTTGTGAACCACAGGACGCGGCTTTTCATCATCGCTGTTGCGTGCTGCTTCTCTGTTGCTGTGGAGTTGCTGAGGCTGGTGCATTTCCCGGCGCTGGATGCATTCCGCGACACGGCGACCGGCACCTTGCTGCTGGGTCGCGTGTTTTCGCCATGGAACATCGTTTGTTATTTAGCCGGTGTCGGAATGGCTGCCGCTGTTACGCGGCAGTTCGAGAGGCTGTAGCGGCTTTGCGTGCTCTGCGCCGCGCCATGATTGTTGGCCGGATGAAACGATAGCCAATCAGGAGGATGGTAAGAGTGATATAGAACGCCGGCTCCAGCGTCAGGCTCTTGCGCGCCAGAACGAAATGAAGAAGGGCGACGATGAGCACCGGATAGGCGAGTTTGTGGAGCGTGTTCCAGCGCGAGCCCAGCTTGCGGATGGACCAGCGGTTGGATGTTAGCGCGAGCGGCAGAAGCATCGCCAATCCTGCCATGCCGAACATGATGTAGGGACGCTTGAGAATATCGCCGACGATGGAGCTGAAGATCAGCCCACGGTCGAGCGTGAGGTAAACGGCGAAATGCGCCAGCACATAATAGAAGGCCAGGAGGCCGAGCGCGCGTCGATAGGCAATCAGGTTGATGTTGAAAAGGTCGCGCAATGGTGTCACCAGCAGGCCGAGGCAAAGGAAGCGCAAAGCCCAGATGCCAAGCAGATGCTCGAAATCCTTGACGGGGTTGAAGCCAAGCCCGCCCGTTGCGGCGAGGTAAAAATACCAGAGGCCGGGACAGAGGCCGAGGATGTAGAGTGCCCAGATGGCGGCGGGCTGGTAGCGTTTGGGCAATGAGGGCAGGGGCAGGGCGAATGCCATGTCAATAATTCGCCTTCAAGTCCAGGCCGGTATAGAGGCTCGCAACGTCTTCATAGCCGTTGAACATCAGGGTCGGCCTGTTCTTGACACTGAAGAAGCCGCCTTCGCCTATGCGCTGCTCGGTGGCCTGGCTCCAGCGGGGATGGTCTACGTTGGGATTGACGTTGGAATAGAAGCCATATTCGCGTGCGTTTGAATTTTTCCAGGTGGTTTCGGGCTGCTTTTCCACCAGCGAAATGCGAACGATCGACTTGATGCCCTTGAAGCCGTACTTCCACGGGACCACAAGGCGGATCGGTGCACCGTTCTGGTTTGGCAAGGTCTCGCCATAGAGGCCGACCGCCAGGATGGTCAGTGGATGGCGGGCCTCGTCGAGGCGAAGGCCTTCGACATAGGGCCAGTTGAGTGGCTGGAAAAGCCCGCTCTGTCCCGGCATCTCATCAGGGCGAACAACGGTCTCGAAGGAGACGAATTTTGCACTGCCAAGTGGCTCGACCTTATCCAGCAGAGTTGCCAGCGGGAAGCCGATCCACGGGATCGCCATCGACCAGCCCTCGACACAGCGCATGCGATAAGGGCGTTCTTCGAGATCAAACTTCATCAGCTCTTCAAGTCCGAACTCCTTCGGCTTGCCGACCAGGCCGTCCACCTTCACCGTCCAGGGTGTCGGCTTGAACTTGCCCGCGTTTTCCTTCGGATCGGACTTGCCGACGCCGAATTCGTAGAAGTTGTTGTAGCTGGTGACGGCATCGAGAGGCGTCAGCTGTTCATCCAGCTTGTAGGCCCCGGGCTTCGCCGTCAGCGGCGCTGCGACCGCTTCGCGACCTGTCAACCCAATGGCCGCGAGGCCCGCCGCCGTGCCAAGAAAGTTGCGCCTTGAGAGATAGACGTCACGCGGCGTGATTTCGGTGGAGGCGATACGGGGAGGGCGATAGACGGGCATCAAAATCTCCTGAGAAACAGGTGCCGCACGGGATGTGCAGGATGAGGCAGGTTCGTATGATATGATCCTGATTTACGGCAAACAACAGGCGTCAGTTCATTCAATCGCGCGAAAGTGAAGGAAGGTTTCCAGGCGAATGAAAGAGGATATTTGCCTGGCTGGCTGAGTTACAACCTACCATTCAGATAGGCGGCCTTTGAAGTGCCTCGGTCCGTCCAAGGATAAGAGATATTTCGCCAATTTTTTTTCGTGGACGCAGGACCAACTGAAGTCTGGTATCGTTGTTCTCGCCTTCAAAAAGATCGAAAGCTCTTTGGTCCCGAAAACCGATCGAGTCTCTGCCCGTGTTGAACGAACACGGCAAAGGGCAGCTAACATACAATTTGTGTGCTCCACCATCCTCTGGACGCAAGAGGTCGACGCTTACCGTGATCCCAATGTCCGGCCTCGATATCAGGTCGCATTTTCCTCGGTGTGCGCAAATAGCTTCCCCGATCAAAGGTTCCTTCAACGATTTTAGCAGGAGGGCTGCCTGTACATGTTCAACTTTTTGCTCTGTTGTTTGAGCGCTGCAGGAGAATGACACCAAGAACGCTAACACTATCAATGCGTGATTCCATAATGAGACGTTCAGCGCAATTTTGTGGGAGACTATGGAGGTTCTCATGCGCGTCCTTTCTATGCGTTACGACGTGCAATATCGTTCTGAATGTCACTTCAAGTCTTGAGAAAATCAAGCTGCGCGCCTTACGATATGGTTGCAGATCACGGCACGAAGTCGACATCGAGTAGGACGGTCTCGTTCAGTCTTGGAAACCACCTTGGTCGCGCTTCAGCAGGATGCGCCTACACCGTTCGGCCCAACACGATGTAAAAGGTTTTGCCTTGCTTGAGATCGTTTCTCCTACTGACAGTCTTAAGTCTGTCGTTCATTCCTACTGGTTTATCGAAGATTTAACCGGTCGATATTCTCGCGATCTCATCCGCACAAGTCCGATCCCGCTGGCCGTATTGTCCATCAATATGGGTCGCCCCAATATGCTTGCGGAGGGTGGTACGGTGCCCGATGTGTCGCTGCTTGGGCTTCAGACACAAGCGCGCGCCTGGAAGTCTGTCCCCGGAACGAGATTCGTCATGATGATGCTGACGATCAAAGGCTTTGTTCGCCTGTTTCCGAATATGGGTATCGGCAGCGCGGACAGGCTGCTGGATTTCTCCGATGTGTTCGGTGATCCGTCCGCGCGAGTGCTGAAATCCAGTATTGGTGAAGGTCAGACGTCTCAACAAATTGCATCGGTTCTGGACGGGTGGATTGTCCAGAGAATGAGCAAGGGTTCTTCTTCCTTCGAAAGTCGGCAGCTTGCTGTCGCGTATGATGTGATCCGTGCGGGAGGGCTCGTTGAGGCTGCCGCTCAACATGTGGGTATGGGTTCCCGACAGTTACACCGATTGTTTGTGCGGCATATCGGAGTCGCACCCAAACAGGTCGCGGATATTGAACGGCTTCACCATAGCCTGAGTGAGGTTCAAAGGGGCGGGAAGAGTTCACTCGCGGGGTATAGCGACCAGAGCCACCAGATCAGGCAGTGGCGTCGCCGGCTAAACCTTACCCCTGGGGCCTACGCGGAGACCTCCGGTCAGCAAATGGAGCGCTATTTCGGTCAGGCGCGCAATGTGCCTCCGCTGTCCTACTATCTTTGAATGAGCTGTCCGATTTGTTCAATACGGCCTGACTTCTCTGGAAGAAGGTCATGCTTCATCGAAACAAATCTGCGGACCGATAGGTGAAGGATCATATTCCCCTTCATCTGCAACGGCTTCGCCGAGGAGCGAACATCGTGCGGCTTTTTCTTCTTCATCTTGGTACAATGCAGCCGGTCGATGTCCCGGTCCCAGCCTATCTGATCCAGACTCCTGAGGGTATCGTCATCCTTGTCGATACAGGATGGCCGCGTTCCTTTGTCGACAATCCTCGAAATCCACCCGGTTTGTCGGTTGAGATGTCTCCAGAAGACACGGTTCTGGCTCGTTTGGCACAGATCGGTCTCGCGCTCTCGGATGTGGACTATGTCATTTGTACCCATCTTGATGACGATCATTCGGGTAATCATGATCTTTTCCCGGGTACAGAGTTTATCATCCAGCGCGTTCATTACGATCTCGCCAAAAGTGGGCATGCGCGCTTTTCTGCCAATAGACCGGCCTGGGATCACCCGTCATTGAAGTACAAGCTCGTCGATGGCGATGTCGAGCTTGTTCCGGGCGTCGTGCTGCTGGACACGAGTGGGCATGTGCCAGGGCACCAGTCTGTCCTGGTTCGCCTTCCAACGTTTGGCAATGTCGTGCTTGCAGCCGATGCTGTCATGGCGCAATCGATGTCGGACGCGTCGACCCGTGAGATCTTCGTGACAGATATGGATGATGAATCTGCGATCCGGCGCAGCACCCAGAAAATCGCCAATGTGGCGGCAATGGAAGGAGCGGCGCTTGTTATTTATGGCCACGACTCCGAACAGTGGAAGACGTTGCGACATTCTCCTGATTTTTATGAGTAGCCATTTAAGCATGGCAGAGGCCCAAAGCAGCGCAGCAAAACAGTACCGTACCGAACCGTACTGTTTTGCCGCAAGGTGACAGTGACAGGAGTTTTCGAATGGAGTAGAAGACGCGTCAGATTTAAGCGGGCAGCGCATGCATGCGCCTGGGAGATGAGCCCGCGAGTTTGAGAGAACCGAGGAATAACGAGATGCCTGTCTATCGCTCCAGAACGACAACCCATGGCCGTAACATGGCGGGTGCGCGTGGCCTTTGGCGCGCCACCGGCATGAAGGATGGCGATTTCGGCAAGCCGATCATTGCAGTCGTCAACTCCTTTACCCAGTTCGTGCCTGGTCACGTTCACCTGAAGGATCTCGGCCAACTCGTCGCGCGCGAGATCGAGGCGGCTGGCGGTGTTGCCAAGGAATTCAATACGATCGCGGTGGATGATGGCATCGCCATGGGTCACGATGGCATGCTCTATTCTCTGCCATCGCGCGAGATCATCGCGGACTCGGTCGAGTATATGGTCAATGCGCATTGCGCCGACGCCATGGTCTGCATTTCCAACTGCGACAAGATCACCCCAGGCATGCTGAATGCTGCCATGCGTCTCAACATCCCGGCCGTGTTCGTCTCCGGTGGTCCCATGGAAGCCGGTAAGGCCGTTCTGCACGGTAAGAAAGTCGCGCTCGATCTGGTCGATGCCATGGTCGCGGCCGCCGACGACAAGGTTTCCGATGAAGACGTCAAGGTCATCGAGCGTTCCGCTTGTCCGACCTGCGGTTCCTGCTCGGGCATGTTTACCGCCAACTCGATGAACTGTTTGACCGAGGCGCTCGGCCTATCTTTGCCCGGCAACGGGTCCACGCTCGCAACGCACTCGGATCGCAAGCGCCTCTTCGTTGAAGCGGGTCACCTGATCGTCGATCTGGCACGTCGTTATTATGAGCAGGACGACGAAACCGTTCTGCCGCGCACCATCGCTTCCAAGGCGGCGTTCGAGAACGCCATGTCGCTCGATATCGCCATGGGTGGTTCCACCAACACCGTTCTGCATATTCTGGCGGCGGCCCATGAAGGCGGCGTTGACTTCACCATGGAAGATATCGACCGCCTGTCGCGCAAGGTACCTTGTCTTTCCAAGGTCGCGCCTGCCAAGCAGGACGTGCATATGGAAGACGTGCATCGGGCTGGCGGCATCATGCGTATTCTGGGTGAACTGGATCGCGGCGGTCTCATCAATCGCGATTGCCCCACGGTTCATGAGCCCACGCTCGGCGACGCTATCGACCGTTGGGATATTACCCGTACCAATTCCGAGACCGTACGCGAGTTCTTCAAGGCCGCGCCAGGTGGCGTGCCGACGCAGGTTGCCTTCAGCCAGTCTTCGCGCTGGGACGATCTCGATACCGATAGCGAAAATGGCGTCATCCGCTCAGTCGAAAAGCCTTTCTCCAAGGACGGCGGCCTTGCGGTTCTTTACGGCAACATCGCGTTGGATGGCTGCATCGTGAAGACAGCGGGCGTTGATGAAAGCATCCTCAAGTTCAACGGAACGGCTGTCGTTTACGAGAGCCAGGACGCGGCGGTGAAGGGTATTCTGTCTAACGAGGTTAAGGCTGGAGACGTCGTCGTCATCCGTTACGAAGGCCCGAAGGGCGGCCCGGGCATGCAGGAAATGCTCTATCCGACCAGCTACTTGAAGTCGAAGGGTCTCGGCAAGGCTTGCGCTTTGATCACCGATGGTCGTTTCTCCGGCGGTACGTCCGGCCTCTCCATCGGTCACGCTTCCCCGGAAGCGGCCCAGGGCGGCGCCATCGGTCTCGTGCGTCAGGGCGATCTCATCGAGATCGACATCCCGAACCGCACGATCAACCTCAAGGTTTCGGATGCCGAGTTGGCCGCGCGTCGCGCAGAGCAGGACCAGCTTGGCTGGAAGCCCGCCGAGTTCCGCAAGCGCAACGTCACGACAGCGTTGAAAGCCTATGCTGCTTTTGCATCTAGCGCTGACAAGGGTGCGGTTCGCATTCTGCCGGAGTGATTGTCTTCGGCTTTCTGGATAGTCCGGCTTAAATGGAAAACGCCCTACACGGGCGTTTTTTCTTTTTATCCAATGAATTAGTGGCTCTTGCGACGAGATTGAATCAAGTCACGATCGCCATGCCAGGGCTGGATCAGGGCTGGGACTTTGATCGTCTGCCTTGGTGGGTAGCCCATGCTTTCTCCCATCTCTGCCGGTTAAGCTTGTAGCGGATAAGGGGCACCATTCTGCTACGCTCGCAGCAATAGGCTCTGGTCGCGCCGTTGATTTCAAACCCGAGTTTCTCCAGCAGATGGCGAGATATCCTATTGTCTGCGATCGGATTGGCATGAAGCGTGTCTACCTTCAGGCCCTGAAACGCATGATCAATCACAAGACATGCGGCTTCCGAGGCATAACCCTTGCCCCAGTGACTTCGGGCAAGCCAGTAGCCAAACTCGCCAGCGATGCCGATGAGTCCGATAAGCTGCCCGTTATCGATGGCCCACACCGGGCTCTTCTTTGTTCGGACTCGCAAGATCAGCTCTCTTGCATCGGAGGCCGTAAAAGGCGTTGTGGTTTTGAGAAGGTTGCGAGTTACGAGTGGATCGTTGGTGATCCGTGCGAGACGTGCCGCATCGGCGATTTTCAGCGGTCGCAGCGAGAGGCGTCTCGACGTCAGCACGACAGGATAGGTGGCGACCGTCTTCATGTAGCCCATCATGCGCAAGCCGTGCGTCGATGCAACACTGGTCTCAGCATCGGAACAACCAGCCAATTGCGAACGTTGCCGCATCACATGCTAAAGGCTGGCGCGATCTTTCAGATTCGCTCTTACGCTTTAGTCCTTTGTTTGATCGCATGTCATTCGCGCAAAACCGCTGCAGCTTTGTGCGGACCGTGCTTTAGGGAGAATATCATGAAACGGGCAGTTGTGACCGGCGGCGCGGGCTTGATCGGGACGGGGGTTATCCAAGCTCTGTTGGATGACTGCTGGACCGTTGCGTCCTTCGACATCAAGGAGACGACCACATCGGCGCGCCACATTTTGTGCGACGTGGGCAATGAAACCTCTGTCCTTGCCGCTTTCGACCAGCTTGGTTGGAAAGGGCTTGAATTGCTCGTCAACAATGCCGGTATTGCAAGCCCGGTGACCGGGCCGATCCATGAGGTCTCGCTTGCCGACTGGCGGAAGGTGACCGACAGCCATCTGACGGGAGCCTTCCTGATGACGCGTTCCGCGGTGCCGATGATGAGCGAGGGTGCCAGCATCGTCAACATGGTCTCGACGCGCGCCTTCATGTCTGAGCCGGAGACCGAGGCTTATGCCGCTTCGAAGGGCGGACTTGTCGCTTTCACCCATGCGCTGGCTGTCAGTCTCGGGCCGAAGATCCGCGTAAATGCGATTGCGCCGGGGTGGGTTACGGATGAAACGGATCTCCGGAAGAAGGACAATGCGCAGCATCCGGTAGGCCGCGTCGGCAGGCCGAAGGATATCGCCGACGGAGTGCTCTATCTAGCCAACGCCGGCTTTATGACCGGCCAGGTGCTGGTGTTGGACGGCGGCATGACGCGGAAGATGATCTATGAGGAATAGACCCGGTGTTTCTTGAGAAAATGAATCAAGTCGCTGATATTTTGATTCAGGAAAGCACTGAAACGCATTGTTTCAAGAGTCCTTTTTGCGACCCAAGTTTTGCGAGTCACAAGGTGGTGATGCTGCTTCCTTTGACCGCGGCAGCGCTTACCTAGATAGACATGAAACGTCGCACAGCACTCGCTCTCTTTGCCTCCCTCCCTTTTGCCACAGCGGTTCGCGCGCAATCTTCAGGCGCGGCCGCCAAATTCGATCCCATTCTAGAAGGGGCGCGTTCTCTCCAGACGCTGAAGGCGGTGATCGTCAGCGTCGATGGCGAGGAGGTTGCCTCACGCGCCTATAATGGTTCGTCGCTGAATGGATCGACCAATATCAAGTCGGCCTCCAAGTCGATCGTTTCTGCCCTCGTCGGCATGGCGATCGATCGCAAGATTCTGGAGAGTGCTGATCAGCCAATCGCGTCGGTGCTCAGAGCCGACTTCCCGGCGAGTCCCGATCCGCGGTTGGAGCGCGTCACGATTGGCAATCTGCTGTCGATGCAGTCAGGTCTTGCGCGCATGTCGGGCCCGAATTACGGGCGTTGGGTCGCGAGCCGCAACTGGGTCCGCTCTGCGCTTGGTTCGGGCTTCGATGGCGAGCCGGGCGGTGGGATGCTCTATTCGACTGCATCGACACATCTTCTTTCGGCCATCCTGACGAAGGCCTCCGGCCGCTCGACGCTGGCGCTGGCGCGCGACTGGTTCAAGCCGCTCGACGGTTTTGCGATTGGAAGCTGGGAGCGCGATCCGCAGGGAATCTATCTCGGCGGAAACCAGATGGCGATGACGGCGCGTTCGCTGTTGGCGTTTGGAGAATTATACCGGCGCGGTGGCGTTACCGCAGATGGCGAGCGCATCCTCTCTCAGTCATGGATAGACCAATCCTGGACGCAGCGAACGAACTCCGTCTTCAATGGGGACGGTTATGGCTATTGCTGGTTCATTAAGGAGATGGCGGGCGAGAAAGTCTTTTACGCCTGGGGCTATGGCGGCCAGATGCTGTACATCGTGCCGTCAAAGAAACTGTCGGTGGTTATGACATCCCGAGAGGATGCACCATCAGCGCGCACAGGTTATCGGGATGCTTTGCATGGTTTGATGACGGACATCATCGCGGCGAGTTAAAGCGGGCGGTTGATGCTCTGGAATGCTTCACCCAGCTTGACCATGCGCTCGTCATAGGCCTTGGTCAGGCAGGCGACGTCCGCTTCACAGCTCTGGCGGTGCTTCAACCATTCGGCCTGTTCGGTTTTGAGCGTATCGCGTGCGCCCATGGCCATGAGTTGCGTGAGGATGTCGAAAGTTGTCGCCATTTTTACATCCTGATCATTCAGGGCGCGGTTCTCGCAGATGGTCTTTTCATCTGCCGCGAGATCGGTCTTGGAGCAATCGAAGCTCGCAGCGCCGACGGGGGATCCATGCGAGTAGGAAGCGCAAACAATAAACAGGGCCAGGGCATGTTTTCGAAACTGCATTTTTCTGTCTCGTCTTTTATTAAATCTTGGCGGTTCAATTCTCAGACCTCGAAACCAGTTCCAAAGAAAGTAAAGTGCTTTGCGCGTGAAGCGGTGCGCCATGATATTGCCGCCCTTTGATTTATAGGCTGAGACGCTATAACTGCATCCTATTGATGAAGATGAGGAATCACATGCAGCGCGTGTTGAAATTCATGGCCAACGGCTTTCTGGCGGCGTTGCTTCTCGCGCCTTTGGGCGCACAGGCGCAGGACGCCAAGGCGGTGCCGGCCAGCCGGACGGAAATGCAACTGTCATTCGCCCCCTTGGTCAAGCGCACCTCCGGTGCCGTGGTGAATGTTTATGCTGAGCGCATCGTCCAGCGCCGCGCCTCGCCCTTTGCAGGCGATCCCTTTTTCGAGCAGTTCTTTGGCCAGCAGCTGCCGAACCGCACGGAGAAGCAGTCTTCGCTCGGCTCCGGCGTCATCGTTTCGGCAAGTGGTCTGGTGGTGACCAACAATCACGTCATCGAAGGTGCCGACGATATAAAGGTGGCGCTCGCCGATGGTCGCGAGTTCTCTTCCAAGGTTTTGTTGAAGGATGACCGTGTCGATCTTGCGGTGTTGAAGATCGATGCCAAGGAACAGTTCCCCGTGCTGCCGCTCGGCAATTCGGATGCGACGGAAGTCGGCGATCTGGTGCTCGCCATCGGCAATCCCTTCGGTGTCGGTCAGACCGTCACGAGCGGTATCGTTTCTGCCTTGGCGCGCAATCAGGTGACACAGGGTGATTTCGGCTTCTTCATCCAGACGGACGCCTCGATCAACCCCGGCAACTCCGGTGGTGCGCTGATGAATATGAACGGCGAGCTGATCGGCATCAATACGGCGATCTTCTCGCGCGGCGGTGGCTCGAACGGGATCGGCTTTGCCATCCCTGCGAACCTGGTCAAGGTCTTCCTGGCTGCGGCTGAGAAGGGCGATAAGAGCTTCCAGCGTCCCTATGTTGGCGCAACATTCGATCCTGTCACCTCTGAAGTCGCGGAAGCGCTTGGGTTGAAGCGTGCTCGTGGCGCACTCGTCGTCAGCGTTGTAAAAGGTGGCCCTGCGGAGAAAGCCGGCATCGAGCCTGGCCAGGTGGTCACTGCGGTGAACGGCATCGAGGTGGAGCATCCGGATGCGCTGGGTTATCGCCTGACGACGGCAGGTATCGGCAAATCCGCCAAGATCGCGCTGATCGACAAGGGTAAGGAAAAAACCGTCACTATCGCATTGGATACCGCGCCTGAAACCGCACCGCGTGACGAGCGACTGCTGGAGGGCCGCAATCCTTTTGCCGGGGCCACGGTTGCCAATCTTTCGCCCAAGCTCGCCGATGAACTGCGTATGGTCGGAACACCCTCCGGTGTCGTGATCGTCGATGTGGCTCGCGGTTCGCCCGCTTCGCGCGTTGGCTTCCAGCCGAAGGATATCATCGTCTCGTTGAACGGTGCCGATATTACCTCAAGCGCGCAGATGCAGGAAGCGTTGCATGACGATCCGGGCTTCTGGCGTCTGGAAATCATTCGCGATGGTCAGCGCCTGCGGCAGTTCCTGCGATGAGTGGAGACCTCTTCGCACCTCAGATTCCAGCGGAGGTCGCCAACCGGCGGCCTCTGGCAGACAGGCTGCGTCCGACGACAATCGCCCAGGTCACAGGCCAGCCGCATCTGACGGGCGAAGAGGGCGTATTGCGCCGCATGATCGAGAGCGGTTCGCTTGGCTCGATGATTTTCTGGGGACCGCCCGGCACCGGCAAGACGACGGTTGCTCGGCTGCTCTCAGGGGAGGCCGGTCTGGCCTTCGAGCAGATTTCCGCAATTTTCTCCGGGGTGGCCGACCTGAAAAAGGTCTTCGAAGCTGCGCGCACACGGCGGATGAACGGACGGCAAACGCTGCTCTTCGTCGACGAAATCCATCGCTTCAACCGGGCTCAACAGGACAGTTTCCTACCGGTGATGGAAGATGGAACCATCATTCTGGTAGGCGCGACGACGGAGAACCCGTCCTTTGAACTGAATGCAGCTTTGCTGTCTCGCGCCCGTGTTCTGACCTTCAAGCCGCATGACGAAGAGAGTCTGCTGGAACTTCTGAAGCGCGCCGAGGAGGCGGAAGCCAAGCCGCTACCGCTCGATGAGGACGCGCGGCTCGCCCTCCTGCGGATGGCGGATGGTGACGGTCGCGCCGTTCTGACGCTTGCTGAAGAAGTCTGGCGTGCTGCGCGCGAAGGCGAGGTGTTCGATACCGAAGGGCTGACCCGCATCGTCCAGCGCCGTGCTCCGGTCTATGACAAGAGCCAGGACGGCCATTACAATCTGATCTCGGCGCTGCATAAGTCGGTGCGTGGCTCCGATCCTGATGCGGCACTCTATTATCTAGCGCGGATGCTCGATGCCGGTGAAGATCCGCTTTATCTCGGCAGGCGTCTCGTGCGCATGGCAGTTGAGGATATTGGGCTTGCCGACCCGCAGGCGCTGGTTATCTGCAATGCGGCGAAAGATGCCTATGATTATCTCGGCTCACCCGAAGGCGAACTGGCGCTAGCGCAGGCCTGCGTCTATCTGGCGACGGCACCCAAATCCAACGCGGTCTACACGGCCTACAAGAGCGCGATGCGGGCGGCCAAGGAGAACGGCTCGCTCCTGCCACCCAAGCATATTCTCAATGCGCCGACCAAACTGATGAAGGGCGAGGGTTATGGCGATGGCTATCGCTATGATCACGACGAGCCGGATGCCTTCTCAGGCCAGGATTACTTTCCCGAAAAGATGGGGCGCACCACCTTCTACGATCCGCCCGACCGGGGTTTCGAGCGCGACATTCGAAAGCGCCTGGATTGGTGGTCGAAGCTGAGACGGGAACGCAACCCTCGCTGAAGCGCCAGACAAGCTTTCGGACCGGCTGTCTGCGCTTCGCTTCTGGATTTTGCTGAGGGTTGATCAGGCGCTCTTGCGCTGGGCGGGGGCTGGATTTGCCGGCAGCAACTTCACAGACGACCCCGCCAAGCCATTGTGGCCTTCAGCATCGACAATGACATGCCAATTTCCTGACTCCGGAATTGCCATACGCACCGGTGACTTGCGTGCAACGCCGCCGACATATTTGAAATCCAAGAGTTCTGTGAATCTTTGAAAATTCCCTGCCGTCATCAGTCGAACATTTGCGACCGCGTTCAGAGATACTTCAATAATCGTACCTGAGCGAATCTCCTTGAGATCGTAATGGGTGTAGCGGAAATTTGGCTTGGGCATATCGATCTCGTGATTTTATTCTGCGCAAAGATCATGATTTCGATTTATTAATTCGCGATTACTCGATGCGTTTTGTATCTGAAAATTTTTACTGCAAAACATGACAATCTAACATCGCTACTTAAATATCATCTCATTGCGCTGTTGTTTCTAGTGCATTTTCTGAGTGATTACCTCCAAAATTGCAGTTACGCCTGCCGTCGCGTGCAATTTATAGTTTTTCAATTTTTAAATATCACAATAAATGATCACAATCAGGGGGAGTTTACATATGAAACATCTAACCACTTCCGCGAGGCTTTATGCGCTCGTCGCCTTGTTTCTGGGGATACTGACTGCCGCTCTGACATCAAGTCTCTTCGGTGGTTATGACGGGATGGAGCGTGAGCGGAAGGCTGGGCTGGAAGCGCTAACACATTCTGCCGTGGGCATTCTAGACCAATATTACCGCCTGGAGCAGAGCGGGACGCTGACCCGCGAGGCCGCCCAGCAACAGGCGAAAGCTTCTCTTGCCGCCATGCGTTACGACAATGGCAATGGCTACTTCTGGATCAATGACATGGGTCCGAAAATGGTTATGCACCCGGTCAAGCCGGAGTTGAACGGTGCCGATTTGACGAACAACAAGGACCCGAACGGCAAGTTCCTCTTTGTCGAGTTCGTGAATACCGTGAAGGCGAGCGGGAAGGGCTTTGTCGATTATCAATGGCCGAAGCCCGGCGCGCCCGATCCTGTGGGCAAATTCTCTTATGTCGAAGGTTTCGCGCCCTGGGGTTGGATTGTCGGCACGGGCGTTTATGTTGATGATCTGAACGCCATGTTCTGGCGCGAGGCAACACTCTATCTCGGCATCTGTCTGATCAGCGCTCTCGTTGTTTTGGGAGTCGCTACGGCTGTGGTGCGCAGTGTTACAGGTCCTATAGGCCGGTTGAAGACGAGTATGTCCCATATTGCGGACGGAAATGCCGAGGCGGAGGTGCCGTTTGTCGAGCGTCGCAACGAGATCGGCGCCATGGCCAAGACGCTGCTTGTTCTTCGTAACTCCGTGAATGAGCGCAGCCAGTTGCAGCGCCGTGAAGCCGAGCAGCAGCGAACGCTCGAAAACACCCGTCGTGAAAGCGAGGATGTGCTTCGCTCTGCCTCCGAGCGTCAGGCGCATGCTATAGCCTCTCTGGGCCATGCCATGGAAAATCTCGCGCGCGGCGATCTCACCGTTCAAGTGGGGCAGGTGGGCGCGGAATATGACAAGCTGCGCGCCGACTTCAACAGCGCCGTCGGCGCCCTTCGGGACGTGATAGCCACGATCTCGCGTAGCAGCGATGTGGTCAATGCCAGCGCCTCCGATATCAGCGAGGCGACGGGTAATCTTTCCCGCCGTACCGAACAGCAGGCAGCGGCGCTGGAAGAGACCGCAGCCGCGCTCGATGAGATTACGGCGACGGTTCGCACTGCCTCGGAGCGCGCAAACGAGGCGCGGCAGATGGTGACGGAGACGAAGCAAAGTGCAGGTCGCTCGGGCGATATCGTCCGCAACGCCGTGGAGGCCATGAACCGGATCGAGGAGTCGTCGCGCAAGATCGGTCAGATCATCGTCGTTATCGATGAGATTGCTTTCCAGACCAACCTGCTCGCCTTGAACGCGGGTGTGGAAGCCGCGCGCGCGGGCGAGGCGGGTCGCGGCTTTGCAGTCGTGGCGCAGGAGGTTCGCGAACTCGCACAGCGCTCTGCCAATGCTGCAAAGGAAATCAAGACGCTGATCAACAGCTCGGCGGAACAGGTCACTGGGGGTGTAACGCTCGTTCGGTCTACCGGCGAGGCGCTGGAGGAGATCGTGGCGCTGGTCAATCGGGTCGATGGTCACGTGAACTCGATTGCCACGGCTGCGCGCGAGCAGGCGACGGGGTTGCAGGAGATCAACACCTCCGTCAACCACATGGACCAGATGACGCAGCAGAATGCTGCAATGGTGGAAGAAACCACAGCCGCGAGCGAAACGCTTGCAGATGAGAGCCGCAAGCTTCATTCGCTCCTGGCGCGGTTTCAGCTTGGAAGTTTTTCTGCTGGAGGCTCCATGTCGCGGGCAGCCTGAGTTTCGCTTTCACACCGATAAGGGGCGTCGCTTGCGGCGCCCTTTTTTCGTTCTCTCCAACGGGACGAAAGCTCCGACGTTTTGGGCAGCTGCAAGGACGCTGTCTCATTTCAGGTCATACAAGCCTTTGCCGGTCACTTTCTTTGCTTTAGCAAAAAGGGTTCGTTTACCAGATTTCTTTAGAATTTGGCCTGATCGCCGCGTGTCGCGGTCGCTGAAGGTACAGGTTCTAGTATGGCGTATGTTTCCCTTCCGCGTCGTCTTGCGACGTTGATGACAATGTCGGCGGTGATCGTATCGTGCTCAGCGGAGGGGCTCGTGCCCCCCGCTGACGTCGATGGCGCAACACGGGTCAGCTCCATTCGCTCCTCCAGCCGGCAGAATTACAGCGCGCCGCCTGCACCCGTCAGCCAGAATGCACCCTTCAACGACTATTCGCAGCCAATGCCCGAGGCGCAGGCCTCACGGGATCCGCTGCTGAACTCTGGAGGCCAGGGCTACTCGACGCTTGATGCGCAGGCGAGCCGCCTTGCGCCCGTTCAGCCGCAGTCAACCCACGTGCCGTCACAGATGGCCGAGGGTGAGCAGGGCGTGAATATGGACGCTGGACTTGGTGTCGCGCCGGGGCGTAGCCTTGCCGAAGAGGAGGATATGCAAGTTTCCACTCCCGACAGCGCCGCCTATCCGCAGCAACGGGCGCCGCGTCAGCTGGCCAACCAGTCCCGCCTCATTCCGCCGCCATCCGCTGGTCAAAGGCAGGCTCCTCCCGTCGAAGAGGCCGCAATGCTGATGCCGGACAATCCGGCGCAGGAGCGCCGTATGTCACAACCACCCGGCATGATGCCGCCTTCTGAAGTGGCCTGCCGCACCGAGCTTCGCAGACTGGGTGTCGCCTTCCGCGATGTGGCGCGCATTGCCGATGGTCCGACATGCGGTATCGATTACCCGATCGAGCTCAGCGGTCTCGATAGCGGTGTTGCGATCCGCCCGGCGGTGAAGCTCAATTGCCAGGTGACGCTCGCCTTTGCCAAATGGGTCAAGTTCGAGCTCGTACCGTCGTCTCGCTTCCGTTATTTCTCCGGCGTTGGCCGCATCACGCCGATGGGTGGCTACTCCTGCCGCAAGATGAATTCCAGGGCGAGCAACCCCTGGTCTGAGCATGCCCGTGGCAATGCCATCGACATTGGAACGATTACCTTGAAGAACGGTAAGGAAATCGACGTTCGCACAAAGAGCTTCTTTGCATTTCGTGAGAAAGGGCTGCTGAAGGCAGTGCGCTCGGACAGCTGCAAATATTTCTCCACCGTACTCGGACCGGGTAGCGACCCCAACCACTGGAACCATTTTCACTTCGATCTGCGCACGCGCAAGTCCGGTTATCGCCACTGCGATTGACGGGAGTTGCTCTCCCGACTAGCCGCCGTAACCACCGTGTCCCTACAAAAAAACAGGGCAGAGTGCGGGGGTAGCCTCTGCCCAAAATAATACTTTTCAGTATGACTGCCATATGTCGCAAAATGTCGATCGGTGCTGAAAACCGGGCGGGCGTATTGTGGTGACTACAACAACGCGCCATGGCCATGGTTACGACATGAGCATCACAACTTCATGACACAGACGACAAGAGATGCAGCTGATGACGTCTACGGAACTGCAACAGGGGATCTTGTTTTCGCTTTCACGAACCGATTTTTTGTTCTGACGCATTTCCGGACACAAAACGGAGAACACTTTTCCTCGAAATGCTTTATATGAGCAGTTCAAGATCGTGCCGAAAGTTCATTCATGACGCCCTCCCGTAAACCTATCGTTTCCATCCGCAATTTGACGAAATCCTACGCCAACGGCTTTCAAGCTCTGAAAGGTGTTACGCTCGACATCTACGAGGGCGAGATCCTCGCGCTTCTGGGGCCAAACGGTGCTGGCAAGACCACGCTGATTTCGATCATATGCGGCCTCGTCAACCCGGGAGAGGGCAGTGTGCTTGTCGGCGGCAGTGATGTCGTCAAGGATTTTCGCAAGACACGCGCCTTGATCGGGCTCGTGCCGCAGGAGCTGACGACCGACCAGTTCGAGACGGTGTGGAACACGGTCTCGTTTTCCCGCGGATTGCATGGTTATCGAAAAGATCCGCAGCTCATCGAACGCGTTTTGAAATCCCTGTCCCTCTGGAACAAGAAGGATAACATGCTGCGCGAGCTCTCCGGCGGCATGAAGCGGCGCGTGCTGATTGCCAAGGCGCTGGCGCATGAGCCGAAGGTTCTATTTCTCGACGAGCCGACGGCTGGCGTCGACGTGGCGCTTCGGCGTGACATGTGGAAAGTGGTGGAAGAGCTTAGAGCGGCTGGCGTGACCATCATTCTGACGACCCACTATATCGAGGAAGCAGAGGAAATCGCCGATCGTGTTGGGGTGATCAATGGCGGCGAACTCCTGTTGGTCGAAGAGAAGACAGCGCTGATGCGCAAGCTCGGGCGCAAGCAGCTTTCGTTGGAACTGACGACGCCGGTCAGCACGCTGCCGGACAGCCTGTCGCCCTTCCGTCTGCAACTTTCGGAAGACGGAACCTGCCTGACCTATGAGTATGACGGCAATGGCGAACAGGGGCGCATCGCAGAGCTCCTCTCGGCACTTGGCGAGCAGGGCATTCATTTCAAGGATATTTCGACGCGGCAAAGCTCGCTCGAGGATATTTTCGTTGCATTGGTGGGAGGACAAAAATGAATTTCGAAGCCATCAAGTCCATCTACCTGTTCGAAATGGCGCGCACGCGTCGTACGCTTTTGCAAAGCGTGATTTCGCCGGTTATCTCGACATCGCTCTACTTTATCGTTTTCGGCACCGCGATCGGCTCGCGCATCCAAGAGGTCGAGGGCGTTTCCTACGGCGCTTTCATTACGCCGGGCCTCATCATGTTGACGCTGTTGACGCAGTGCGTCAGCAACGGCTCCTTCGGCATTTATTTCCCGAAATTCACCGGCACCGTCTATGAAATTCTCTCAGCACCGATCTCGATGACGGAGATATTGGCAGGCTATGTCGGGGCTGCGGCGACTAAGGGTCTGATGATCGGTACGATCATCCTGATTACGGCGTCTTTCTTCGTCGATATCTCGATTGCCCATCCCTTCATGATGGTGCTGTTCTTCGTGCTGACGGCAGTCAGTTTCAGCCTGTTCGGTTTCATCATCGGCATGTGGGCGTCGAATTTCGAGCAGCTCAACCTCATTCCGATGCTGGTCGTTCCGCCCTTGACCTTTCTTGGTGGCAGCTTCTATTCGATCAACATGCTGCCGCCCTTCTGGCAGACGGTTAGCCACTTCAACCCTGTGCTCTATCTGATCAGCGGTTTCCGCTGGAGCTTCTACGAGATCGCCGACGTCAATCCACTGATCAGCATCGTCATGATCGCGGGGTTCCTCGCTGTGTGCCTTGCGGTGATCAGCTGGATGTTCAAGACGGGTTACAAGCTTCGTAACTGACCGGTCTTATCGATCTCGGAGCGTCAGCTGGTCTGTCTGCATTTGCAGCGATCCAAGCGTCGAGAGGAAGGTCATGCCAAGCAGGCTTTGATCCAGTTGACCCTTCTGCGCGACGAGGGCAGGGATGTTGCGCCGAACAATTGGACCGACCGCGATCTCCGATAGATTAACGGGGGCTGCCGATGTCCGTCCATTGGCGGTCATCACCGAGACGGTGTAGTTCAGGTTGTCCGGGTTGATGCCGATTGCCTCGGCATCGGCATTGGAGAGGACGACGGAGCTTGCGCCGGTATCGACAAGCATATGGACAGAAACGCCGTTGATCGTGGCATCGGCCTCGAAATGACCGCCCATGGATTTGCTGAGGATGACTTCCTGAACACCATCGGACGTGGTCGTTACCACGGCGCGACCGGGAATGAGGCCTGCCAGCAGCCGATCACCGAACCGCTGCAGGTCTGCCCGGTAAAGATAGCCAGCGGCAAGCCCTAGGATGATGACAAGCCAGATGGCCAGTTGCCGCAGGACCGTCGGCAGGTTGCCGCGACTGCCTGCCAGAATGCCCGCCGATAGAAGGACAGCAATCGGCATCAGATAGAGCGCGCTGGCGAAGCGATCATTGTCGATGCCGAACGTGTGTCCGCTGCTGTTGTTGATGAGAAGAAGTGCCAGGCCGATGCCGAGGATGAGAAGAACCAGAGTCAGCCTGTTCATGCGCGTGCGCTCTCCATTCCTGTCACCATTGCCGTCTTGCGTCTGGGCAGTTCACCCATGATCCTGTGCCTTTCGGCGGCCGTAAAGCCGCTCCAGCCGGTGATTTCAGCGATTGTCCGGTAGCAACCGGTGCAAAGACCTTCCGGATTGAGTTGGCAGACCTGAATGCAAGGTGTTTCCATCGTCTTCATATCTGTTCTTCAGACGAGGAGAGCAAGAGCGACAAGCATCACGATCTCGGTGATTTGCTGTGTCGCGCCAATCGTGTCGCCCGTATGCCCCTCGATCTTGCGGAGGCACAGGTGTTTGAAGAGATAGGCGGCTGCGAACGAAGCGGCGATGGCGATTGTTGCTGCGATGATTGTGTAGGATGACCACAGCATCAGGCCGGACATGCCGATGCCGTAGGCGAGCGCGTGGTTTCGATCGGTTGATCCCGGCTGGCCAATGGATGCGGCGACACCGGCTTGCCGGGCAGGGGGAAGGCCATGCCAGTGCCAGACCATCATGGCACGGCTGAAGCTTGCCACAGCGATCAAAGAGGCGGCAATGGCCGTCCCTTGCGCGTCACGGATCAGGGTGGCAATGGCTGCAACTCTTATCATAAAGGAGAGGATCAGCGCGATGGCGCCGTAACTGCCAATGCGGCTGTCCTTCATGATGGTGAGGGAGTGTTCCTTGTCCGCGCCGCCACCGAAACCATCTGCGGTATCCGCCAGCCCATCCTCATGCAAGGCGCCGGTGATGGCGGTGGCAAGCGCTAAAGTCAGTGCTGCCGTCAGCAGCGGATCGGCATGCGCGTGGTGGAGGATGGCGACAAGGATGGCGGATGGCAGGGCGATCAGTAGCCCTGCGACCGGGAAGACACGGGTCGCAGCCAGCATGTCCACCTGGCGACCTTGGAAGAAGGTGTCATGCACGGGTATGCGGCTCAGAAAGCTCAGTGCGTGCATCACCCGCGTCAGAAAACCATTCAGGACCAATCCGCTCTCCGCCATTCGAACGACTGATGTCGCGCCTTTGACGAGCATACTGGCACCGCAAAACCGCTGCGTTGGTTTGCGCCACATGCTTTAGAGGTTGTCCCTCTGCCCGTCCCCGATTATGAGAGGCGCAACAAAGACCGATTTGCCGGAAAACACAAGTCTCCGGCATGAGAGAAAGATCGATACCATGAGCGTGAGCGGCCTGCCTTTCGACGATTTTCGTGTTCTTTTGCGTGACCTGCCGGGGCCTGATACGCATGCACTGGTTGCCGCAAAGGAGCGCAATGCACAGCTGACCAAGCCTGCCGGTTCGCTCGGACGTCTGGAAGAGATCGCCATGTGGCTTGCCGCGTGGTCGGGACGCGCGCCTGCCGTCAACCGACCGCTTGTGGCAATCTTTGCCGGCAACCATGGTGTGACACGCCATGGTGTCACGCCTTATCCGTCGTCCGTGACGCAGCAAATGGTGGAAAACTTCGCTGCAGGCGGAGCCGCGATCAACCAGATCTGCGTGACCCACGATCTTGGTCTCAAAATTTTCGATCTCGCGCTCGATTACCCGACCGGTGACATCACCTGCGAGGCAGCGCTCTCCGAGCGTGATTGCGCTGCGACCATGGCCTTTGGCATGGAAGCCATCGCCGGAGGCACCGATCTTCTGTGCATCGGGGAAATGGGCATCGGTAACACGACGATTGCTGCTGCCATCAATCTCGTGCTCTATGGCGGCACGGCTGAAGAGTGGACAGGTCCCGGCACGGGATCTCAGGGTGAATTCATGGAGCGCAAGGTCGCTGCCGTGAAGGCTGCGGTGGAATTCCACAAGGATCATCTCTCCGACCCTCTGGAAATTATGCGCAGACTGGGCGGGACGCGAAATTGCGGCCATGGCGGGTGCGATCCTTGCTGCCCGCGTGGAAAAGATTCCCGTGCTGATCGACGGCTATGTGGCCACTGCCGCTGCCGCTCTTCTCAAAGCCGCAAATCCTGCGGCTCTCGATCACTGCCTGATCGGCCATGTTTCCGGTGAGCCGGGCCATATGGCAGCGGTGGAGCGCCTCGGCAAGACGCCACTTCTGGCCCTTGGTATGCGTCTTGGTGAGGGAACGGGCGCGGCACTTGCCGCCGGCATCGTCAAGGCTGCCGCCGCCTGCCATTCCGGCATGGCGACATTTGCGCAGGCAGGCGTCGATACTGGCGTCCAGCACTGAGGCGATGATGGACAACCTTCCTAAGACGCCCTCGCCGGAGCCAGTCTTCCGCAAGGAAACCGGCTTTCGCCATCTGCTGGCCGCAACGCGCTATTCCTTCCAGGGGCTCACTCGCCTTTGGCAGGAAGCCGCGTTTCGCCATGAGGCGATCGCCTTTGGGGCAGGGCTTGTGTTTCTGGTCGGCATCGGGGCGCCGGCGGCGCATGCTTTCATCTTTATTCTGCTGATGCTTCTGCTCTTTTGCGTGGAAGCGTTGAATACGGCGATCGAGGAGATCGTCGACCGCGTTTCCCCCGAATTTTCCAGTGCGGCGCGCAACGCCAAGGATCTCGGATCCTTTGCAGTGTTCTGTCTGCTGCTCGCCAATGGCGGTTTTGTTCTTTACTCGCTGGTTTCGACGGTGTTGTTCAGCGTCGGCGCGGTCTGAACGATCAGGCGAAAGACCGTTTGCGGCGCTGTACCACCTGTACGTCTTCGACGGCAGGAACGGTCTGCAGGATGCGCTTGGCTGGCAGGATCGCGATGGTTTCCGTTCCCTCGCGCAGTTTCGATTTCAGCACGAAATGACCATCATGTTTTGAGAGAATGGCCTGAACGATGGGCAGCCCAAGACCCGTGCCCTGTTCTGCACTTTTGATAGCAATCGATCCCTGGCCAAAGGCTGAGAGCACGACGGGAATTTCCTCCTCGGGAATGCCAGGGCCGTTGTCCTTGATCGAGACATACTGACCACCGCGCGCCGTCCATCCGGCCTTGATGGAAATTTCTCCGCCCTGAGGGGTGAATTTGACGGCGTTGGACAGCAGGTTGAGGATGACCTGGCGAAGCGCCTTTTCGTCTGCCCAGACGCTCGGCAGGCTGCGCTCGAACTGCTGGACGATGCGGATATTCTTTCCACGTGCACGCAGCTGAATCATGCCGACACAGTCTTCGGCAATTTCGAGCAGGGAGACGGCCTCTTCCTGCAACTCATAGCGGCCTGCCTCGATACGGGAGAGATCGAGGATCTCGTTGATCAAATCAAGCAAATGCTGGCCGGAGCGGTGGATATCACCCGAGTACTCTTTGTAGAGCGGGTTGTTGAGCGGCCCGAGAATTTCCGATGCCATGACCTCGGAGAAGCCGAGGATGGCGTTGAGCGGTGTGCGCAGCTCATGCGACATGGATGCCAAAAAGCGGGACTTTGCGAGGTTGGCTTCCTCCGCCCGACGCCTTGCCTCATCCGACATGGACTTTGCCACTTCCAGTTCGGCAATAAGGTCGTCCTTTTCCGACTGGAAGGACAGAAGCTTGATGCTGGAATTGTGCAGACGCCTGGTGATGTAATGGCAAAACAGCATGGCCATGAAAAACATCAGGGCAAGGCCGATCGCCATCGGATCCTGAGAGGTGGCGGCACTGATGCCAAGCGCCATCAGGACGGGCAAGAAGGTCATCAAGATCGCACGCCGCAACATGAAGTTGGACATGGCGGTGATGGAGAGCGCAATCAGCAAAGTGGCGTCCTTATAGAACATCGGCAAGGCCGCGTCCTTGGCGTCCATCGGGTAGCCGGCGAAAAGCGCCCAGATTAGGCCGATGATGATCTGTACCGCAAGGAAGGTGCTGACCCAGCGGTTGACGTTTGCGGGCGTGATGGTTTGCTTCTGTGCCTTGCGCGCGAAGATCAGCGCGAGCGCGTGGCCGCTCAAGGCCAAAAGGGTCCAACCGACAATCTCGATATCGCGGGTGATGTAGATGCCGATACCGGTTGCCAGCAAAATGAAGAGGGGCATGATGGTTGCCCCGTGCAGCGTCTCTACGATATGCATCTGCAGCATTTCGCATTCGAAGGCCACAGTACCAGCCCCGCCATATTGCAGCCGCTCACGCGTCGACTTCACGGCATCGAACACAGCTTTGTTGCGCCGCGTGCGAGACCGATCGACGATGTTCTTGTCGGCAATGTTGCTGGCGCTCTTACTCATCTACTGAACGAAACCGATACGGGATGTTTTCAGGTTAGCGGTAAAGTCTTAAGAAGATGCTGCCGCGAAAGGATTTGTTTGCCATTTCTGCAAAGGGTTTGTTGGGATATGAGACGAAAGTCAGGCAGGAGATTTTCTCCGGTAAAGGACGGAATCATACTGCTTTTGCTGATCTTTTTTGGGGCATTGATTTTGGCGAAGATCGATGGCCTCAATGATCGGCAGTTCTCCGGCCGCTTCGTCGCGATCGATGGAGATACGCTTGCACTGGGTGCTTCCCGTTATCGGTTGATCGGCATCGATGCGCCTGAGCTTCGCCAGGATTGCGGCGCGGGGGATGGGATTTGGGCGTGTGGACAAGCGGCCAAGAATTTCGTGAGAGAGGTTCTGGAGACAGGCGAGATCGACTGTACAGGGAGTAGCAAGGACCGATATTCACGCTTCCTTGTCCGCTGTTCCGTGAATGGCATGGACTTGGGCAGTCTCATCGTCTCTGAAGGTCTGGCGGTGACCACGGAATACTTTCTCTACGCCAAGGAAGAGGAGCAAGCGAAGCAGGAGAAGCTTGGCCTCTGGAGTGGAGCATTCGAAAACCCCAAAGACTGGCGACGAGCGCAAAAGGCAGCGGAGACCGATGCGCCGCGGGCAGGGCCTTTGACGGTGCTTCGCCATGTCTTCGGCTGGTGACATGGGTATGACCGTGCAGAAGCAGGATGATATCCGCAAGGCTTTGATCGACAGGTTGCGCGACAGTATCGTGCGATGTCGGATCTGCCGGGATGCGCCGCTGAAGGGCGAGGGCGACCGGCTGCCGCATGAGCCCCGACCGGTCGCGATCATCTCGGCCAAAGCGAAAATTTTGATTGCCGGGCAGGCGCCTGGACTGCGTGTGCATGAAAGTGGTCTGCCATTCAATGATGCCTCCGGCGACCGCCTGCGGACATGGCTGAATGTCGACCGGGACAGGTTTTACGATCCGGACCGGTTTGCTATCGTGCCGATGGGCTTTTGCTTTCCCGGATACGACGAGCGCGGAAGCGACCTGCCGCCCCGGCAAGAATGTGCACCGCGCTGGCGCGATGAGGTCATGTCAGCCATGCCGCAGATCGAGCTTGTGCTGGCGATCGGTCAATATGCGCAAGCCTACCATCTTGGCGACCGACGCAAGAAAAGCATGACGGAAACGGTGCAAAACTGGCGCAACTATCTCCAGAGCAATATCGGAGTTCCTGTGCTGCCTTTGCCGCATCCCAGCTGGCGTAACACCTCTTGGTTGCGGAAGAACCCATGGTTCGATCAGGATGTGTTGCCCATACTTCGACAGCATGTGGAAATTCTGGCGGGATGAAACAAATTTCTTTTTATTCGTTTTTTTTAGTGTAAATAGAGGAAAATAATTCCGTAGGAGAGAAGATTGGACCGTCTCGACCGTAAAATTCTGCGTATTCTGCAAGAGGATTCCACACTGGCTGTTGCCGACCTTGCAAAGAAGGTCGGGCTTTCTACGACTCCCTGTTGGCGGCGTATCCAGAAGATGGAAGAGGATGGCGTCATCCGCCGTCGTGTCGCCATTCTGGATGCGACGAAGGTCAATACGAAGGTCACGGTTTTCGTTTCCATCCGGACGGCGTCCCATTCCATCGAGTGGCTAAAGCGCTTCTCGGAAGTCGTTTCCGAATTTCCGGAGGTGGTCGAATTCTACCGTATGAGCGGTGATGTGGATTATCTATTGCGCGTGGTCGTGCCGGATATTGCCGCCTACGATGCCTTCTACAAGCGGATGATCGCCAAGATCGAAATCCGCGATGTATCGTCGGCTTTTGCGATGGAGCAGATCAAGTACACGACCGAGTTGCCGCTCGATTATATGATCCTGGACAACCCTAAGTCCGGCGAGGAGTAACGTCGCCATTCGAGTGACGATCCATTCCCGCGCTGACTGCGGGAATGGACACAGCCATGTTCAGCCCTTGAGCTTCGCGATGACGAGATGGCCCGGTGTCGGCTCGCCATCCTGCATGCGCACATTGATATCGGTTATCTCGATGACGTCAAAGCCCGTGGCAGCCAGACGCTCGCGCACATAGGTTTCCGCGTGAGCAAAGCGCTGGTGCGCGCCGACGATGTAGGGTCTGCCAGCCATTTTATCGTCGGGGAGGGTCTCTGACGAAAATACGAAGATGCCGCCTTTCACCATATTTTCTGCGGCTCCGAAGAACACAGGTTCGAGGGCGCCGAGATAGGGCAGCACGTCCGTCGCGGTGATCAGATCGAAAGCCTCGTCGTCATTGTCTTCGAGGAAATCCTCGACTTCGGCGACGTAGAGCGTCTCATAGACATCCTTTTCATGGGCGATTTCAACCATGTTTTCGGAGATGTCTATGCCGGTGATATCGTCGGCCATGTCGCGAAGCGCTTCGCCCGTGAGACCGGTGCCGCAACCAAGATCCAGCATGCGCTTGAAGGGACCGAGTTCAAGCATCTGCAATCGTTGGCGCACCATCATGGGTACGGCATAGCCAAGCTGCTCGACGAGGATATCCTCGAAAGCTTCGGCATGCTGATCGAAGAGCGTTTCGACATAGGCGTCCGGTGCCTTGGGTGGCGCCTCGCCTCGTCCCATCGATGCGATGCGCACCGCGGCACCGCCATGATCTTCGGGATCGATTGCAAGAACCTCTTCGTAAGCCTTCACCGCGGCGTCGATATCCCCCGCCTTTTCGAGCGCAAGCGCGCGGTTATAGGCTTCTGCAAGAGCCTCTTCATCGATCTTGGCGTTCTTGGTCATGGCGTTCATCAGGCTCCGCTTCGTTGGAAGCCTGATTAAGCCGCAACGCTTTCGGGTGCAATGCCTGTTTTGGATCGCCCGCCGCTCGCCGAGACGACAGCCCCATCAGTGGAGGATGAACTCGCCCTTCAACGAGCGCCACTCCTGCGCCGAGATCAGCTTGCGGTGGACATAGCGCACCGAGTGCAGCGGGCCGTCCAGCTTCTCCTGCCAGAATTTGAGAAACCCGTGCATTTCCGGAAAGTCCGGAGCGAGGTCGTAGTTCTGCCAAAGGTAGCTTTGAAGAACCGAGGGGTGATCGGGCATGCGATAAAGAATTTCGGCTGTGGTGAGACCATAGCCCTTCAGCATCATTTCCATGTCTTGGTTCATGTGGCTGTTCCCGTTCTATTGATCGCCGACACACAGAAGTGTCATCGACAATGGGAACATGACATGGTTAATCGAACCTTGCCAAGAATGGTCCTTGTCACAAATTATTTATATTTCTCAGCGTGTTAGCAGCTAATCAGGCAGAGTGCTGCTAACGTCCTATCGCTTCAGATGCCGTGTCAACCTTGCTTCCACCGCTGCCCAGACGTGGCGCAGGATCTCCACCATGGAGAGGTAGAATATTGCCGCCCAGAGATAGGCCTGGAAGTCGAAAGTGCGGGAGTAGGCGTAACGCGTCTGGCCCATCAGATCGAAGACGGTGACGATCGATACAACCGCAGAACCCTTGATCATCAGGATGATCTCGTTGCCGTAGGGGCGTAGTGCCACGATCAGTGCCTGCGGCAAAATGATCTTCCAGAATGTCACCGGCTTGGGAATCCCAAGCGATGCCGCACCTTCATGCTGGCCCTTCGGCACACTTTCGATCGCACCACGCAGGATCTCGGCCTGATAGGCGGCGGTGTTCAGTGTCAGTGAAAGGAGGCCGCAATACCAGGCGTCCCGGAAGAACCACCACAGACCGACCGCTTCCAGTTCGGTGCGAAAGCCGCCCAGGCCGTAATAGATAAGGAACAGCTGCGCCAGAAGCGGCGTGCTGCGGAAGAGATAGACATAGGCAAATGCAATGGCGCTCACGATCCTGTTCTTCGACATGCGAGCGAAAGCGATCGGAGCAGAAAGGGCCGCGCCCAGGATGAGAGCAAGGCCGACGAGGCTGATGGTCGTGAACAGGCCATCAATATAGCGCCAGCCGTAGCGCTCGATCTTGTCCGGATCCCAATCCATGATCAGCGACAGCACAAGACCTGTGAAGAGGAGGGCCCAGAAAGCAACGATGACGCAGCCTATCACCTTGCTCGCGGAGAGCGGTTTGGGCGGCGGAGGCGGTGCTGGTCTTGCTTCGATCAGCTGATCGATATGGCTCATCGCTGCACCTCCGAGCGACGCGCCCAGCGGTCGATATACCCAATGCCGATTGAGGATATAAGAGCGAGAACGAGGTAGAGCATGCAGGCAATGCCGTAGAACAGAAACGCATCCTTGGTGACACGCGCGGCAATGCCAGTCTGGCGCAGGATATCCGCGAGCCCGATGATCGAGACGTAGGACGTATCTTTCAACAGAATGACCCAGAGATTGGTCATGCCGGGAAGAGCGATGCGAACAAGCTGAGGTATGATGACGAGAACCATGGTGCGGCTGCGCGACAGTCCAAGCGCGTCACCCGCCTCATATTGGCCCTTGGGAATGGCGCGAAACGCAGACAAGAGCACTTCGGACGCGTAAGACGAGAAGACGACCGAAAGCGCGATCATGCCCGCAACGAAGGCATTGATCTCGATAGGACCTGTAAAGCCCAGATACCCGGCGACCGTCTGGAGCAGGATCTGCATGCCGTAATAGACGATGAAGAGGGTCAGGAGCTCCGGGAGACCGCGGAAGATCGTGGTGTAGATTCCGACAGCCAGTCGAAGGGATTTTTCCTGCGATTGGGCGCCAAGCGCGATCAGGAAGCCCAGCAACAATCCGACAGGGAGTGTGGCGAGCGCCACAGAAATGGTCACCTTCACGCCGAAGGCAATTTCATCACCCCAGCCATCACCGCAGGTGAGCAGGGTGCCGTTGCCAAAAAGTGAGAAGATACCGACCGGACCACAGAAAGGGTCGAACAGATATGTGAGATAGGTCCAGAACGAACCTACGGCGGAAAACACTCCGCTCATGCCAATGTCCCCTGCGATCTGCGCCGCTATTCATATTTGTTTTATGAAAGTGTTCTCAAACAAAAATGGCGGGAGGGCAACCCTCCCGCCATGATATTTCAACATGAGAAACAGGCTTATTGGCCGTAAACGTCGAAATCGAAGTACTTGTCGTTGATCTCTTTGTACTTGCCGTTGGCACGGATTGCCTTGATGGCCGCGCTGAACTTGTCGGCGAGAGCCTTATCGCCCTTGCGAACGGCGATACCCGCGCCTTTGCCATTGATCTGTTCATCGACCGGCAGAGCCGTCAGGATCTTGCAGCATGCGCCAGCGTCCGACTTCACCCATTGCGACAGAACCACGATATCGTCGATGACGCCATCGATGCGGCCATTGGTGATGTCGAGCTTGTACTCGTCAGCCGTCGGATAGAGCTTCAGCTCGGAATCGGCCAGGTGCTTTTCAGCATAGTTGGCGTGGGTGGTGGAGCCTTGCGCACCGATCGTTTTGCCCTTGAGGTCTTCCACTGACTTGATCGGCGAGTCCTTCGGTACGGCAATGGCCGGAGGCGTGTTGTAGTACTTCTCAGAGAAGTCCACCTTTTCAAGGCGCTCAGGCGTGATCGACATGGAGGCAACAATGGCGTCGAACTTCTTGGCCTGGAGGGCAGGAATGATGCCGTCCCAGTCATTGGTGACGAAGGTGCATTCGGCCTTCATCTCTTCGCAGAGCGCCTTGGCGATATCGATATCGAAGCCGGTCAGCTTTCCGTCAGCTTCCAGAACGTTGAATGGCGGGTATGCGCCTTCCGTGCCGATGACGATCTTGTCCTGCGCCATGGCGGAGCCGGCGAACAGCGACAGAGCTGCAATGGAAGCTGCAGCAAACAGACGGGTGGGGTTCAGCATTGAGATCCTCTCTTTCGGCGATACGACGCACGCCTCATTTATGTTCTGCGTGCATGGAGATTTTAGCACTCCGCGCGGTCGAGAGCCGGTTGCGGATGCTTGCCGGGATACTCATCCCGTTGCAAAAAAAATGCAACATCATTGTTTTGCGCTGCGACAGCCTCCTCAAAGCATGCAGTCGCATTGCCGCTATCTGCTCAAATTTCAGGGAACAAAATTGGCGCTTATGCGTAATAAGGAAGCCTTATAGTTTTGGGCTACAATTCATTATTTCAGACGACGGTTCCCGATTTTCGGCCTCCGCCTCCAATTCCAGGAGGAATCTTCATGGGTATCACGCAAACCATTCAGTCGCTGACGCCTGCGCAGCGCAACACGGTCATCGCCAGCTTCCTCGGCTGGACGCTCGACGCCTTCGATTTCTTCATCCTTGTTTTTGTCATCAAGGACATCGCGAAGGAATTCAATACAAGCATCCCCGCGGTCTCGATCGCAATTTTCCTGACGCTTGCCATGCGGCCGATCGGCGCGCTGCTTTTTGGCCTTGCGTCCGACCGTTATGGTCGCCGCATCACGCTCATGGTCGATGTCCTTCTTTATTCGGCCCTTGAGCTTCTCTCCGGCTTCTCCACCGGGCTGACGATGTTTATCGTCCTGCGTCTGCTCTATGGCATCGCCATGGGCGGCGAATGGGGTGTGGGCGCTTCACTCACTATGGAAACGGTGCCGCCCCAGGCGCGTGGCTTCGTTTCCGGTCTGCTTCAGGCGGGCTACCCGGCAGGCTATTTGCTGGCGTCGATTGTCTTCTTTCTGCTCTACCCGATCATCGGCTGGCGCGGCATGTTCTTTGTTGGTGCCCTCCCAGCGCTGATCGTTCTCTATATCCGGCGCAGTGTGGAGGAATCACCGGCATTTCTCCAACGCCAGAAGCGGCCTCAGCAACCGTTCCTTACTGTCCTGAAGAAGAACGTTCCACTTTTCATCTGGACCGTTATCCTGATGACGGCGTTCAATTTCCTCAGCCACGGCACGCAGGATATCTACCCAACCTTCCTGGAAACGCAGCGTGGCTATGACAGTCACACGACAGGCGCCATTGCGATCGTCTATAACATCGGGGCGATTTGCGGCGGGCTGTTCTTCGGTGCTCTTTCGCAACAGATTGGCCGCCGGAAGGCAATTGTGATTGCCGCCCTCCTGGCCATTCCCGCCGCCTGGTTCTGGGTTTACGCGCCTGGCGCCTTCTTGCTTGCAATCGGTGCTTTCGTGCTGCAGTTTTTCGTTCAGGGTGCGTGGGGCGTTATCCCGGTTCACCTGAATGAACTCTCGCCGGACGAAGTGCGTGGCACATTCCCGGGCTTTGCCTACCAGCTCGGGAATCTGCTGGCCTCTGGCAACGCAACCTTGCAAACGACACTCGCCGCGCACTGGAACGGGGATTACGCGCTTGCGCTTTTCAGCGTTGCAATCGTCGTCGCCTGCGCCGTCGCCCTGCTGGCCGGGTTCGGATATGAAAAGCGCAACGTGCAGTTTGGCGTCACAGATGACCAAGCGGTTGAACCGGCGCACCCGACACGGGGAAGCACGGCTTGAATCTCGTGCTATGTGACGGCGGGCCAGTTCCCGCCGTCGCCTCGTGCGATAGGCATGGCTTCTGCTGTCACGAACCAGTCCCAGGCAATCAGGGCAGACCTCCCCGAAAATGCCTTTTTTCGTTCATTCCCGGTACATAAGAGCCTCTTCATCATTGGAACAAGACCGCACGCCGGGCGTTGTTCAGCGCCATTACGTGCAGACTGTGCCCCGATGCCGCAGGGCAGACTTAAATGAAGACGGCAGATGAGGAAGCGCCATGCTGAATAAGAATAAATTGATGACCGGGGTGGTTTTCCCCCTCATGTCGATTGCCATTGCAGTAGAGCCGGCATTTGTGGCCACGGTTGCGCATGCAGCGCCGATGGCGCAGGTTGAGCAACAGGGAACCGTGTCCAACGGTAATGGAGCCATCATTCTTGCGCAGGCCGAGGCGCCGCCGAACCCAGAAGAAGAATTGTTGAAGCGACGCCAGCGCGAGCAGCAGGGCGAACCCCAAGCCGAGCCTAAGCGCGAGCCTGAGCAGAAGCGCGAAGAAGCCCCGCAGCCTCCGAAGCGAGAAGCGGCACCTGAACCGCAGGCCGAGCAGCCGCAGGAGCGTCCACGCCGCGAAGCCGCGCCCGAAGGTGAGGCACGCCCAGAGCGCCCGCGCCGGGAAGCCGCTCCTGAAGCAGCGCCGCAAGCCGCCCCTGAACAGCAGCAGGAACGCCCGCGCCGTAAGCCAGCCGCAGAGGCGCAGCCGGAAGCAGAAGGGCAGCCAGGCGCTGAGCGTCCGCGTCGCGAAGCCGCTCCGGAAGCCGCACCACAGGCCGAGCCGGAACAGCAGCAGGAGCGCCCACGTCGCAAGCCTGCTGCCGAAGCGCAGCCGGAAGCAGAAGGCAAGCAGCCGCCGAAGCCAGAAGCCCCAGCCGCCAAGCCAGCGAACGAACCTGCAGCCACTGAAGCTGCGCCGGAAAAGCCTGCCAAGCCCGCAAAGCGCCCGGCAGCCCCGGAACCTGCCGAGGGTGCCGCACCGGTGCCTGCAGAGCCGCCGACACCGGGTCGTGCGCCTGCACCCGCAGAGCAGCCGAACCCAGCCCCCGGCCAGCAACCTTCCGAACAGCCACGCCCGCCTCGCGCCCAAAATGGCGAGCCGGCACCGGCCCCTGTTCCGGGTGCGCCGAAGCCTGCGCCGCTTGACGGTGCAGCAACAGGTCAGGCACCAGCCGGCGAGCCTGTTCCCGCCCAGGTCGCAACGCCACAGACGGAAGCGCCTCCCACGACGAAGGAGCAGTTGGACAAGGCCCGCGCCATTGCCAAGGACCCATCCAAGTCGGCTGATACCGTCGTTCTACCTGTCGACAAGGGAGCCGCCGTTCTCGACAGCGACAAGGAAGTCTATCGCAGCGGCAACGAGCAGCTTCGCGAACAACGTCGCCGTGAACGCGAGCAGGTTCAGGACTTCAAGGTTCCAACCTCGGATGCGGAAGCCCAGGCCGCTGCACGCCGTGACGGACAGCCTGCGCCGCAGATCAACATCCAGAACATCACCAACATCCAGGGTGAGCGTATCGACCGTCGTCCGCAGTTCGACCGTCCCGACGGCGTGCGGGAATGGCGCCCGCGCGATATGCCGCGCGACCGCGACATGGGCGACCGCGTCTTCCTGCAGTTCGGTGACCGCATCGTGGTCCGTGGCAGTGATGATGACCGATTCGTTAGCGAAGGCGCGAAGCCCTATTACGAGCGTCTGCCCGACGACCGGTACCGCGAGACGATCGAACGCTCTGACGGTACGCAGGTCGTGACCATTCGCAACCGTTACGGCGACGTCATCCAACGCTCCCGTATCGATGCCCGTGGCCGCGAATATGTGCTGTTCTACGCGCCGGAACTGGCGGATGAGCCCGACCGCGAATATGTCTACCGCGATCCGGGTCTCGACCTGCCGCCACTGCGCCTGCGCATCCCCGTCAATGAGTACATCATCGATACGTCGTCCGACGATGATCGTGACTACTATCGCTTCTTGGAGCAGCCACCGGTAGAGCCCGTTCAGCGCGTTTACTCGATGGATGAGGTCCGCTACTCGGCTCGCGTACGTGACATGGTGCGTCGTATCGACCTCGATACCATCACCTTTGCGACCGGCAGTGCCGAAATTCCAATGAGCCAGGCACGCTCGTTGCGCAAGGTTGCCGATGCGATGAACAAGGTGCTTGAAAAGAACCCGGCCGAAACCTTCCTGATCGAAGGTCATACCGACGCCGTGGGTTCGGATGAGAGCAACCTCGTTCTCTCTGACGAACGTGCAGAGTCTGTCGCCAAGGTCTTGACCGAAGTTTACGGCATCCCGCCGGAAAACCTGACAACCCAGGGCTACGGCGAGCGCTACCTGAAGGTCCAGACCCTTGGTCCGAACCAGGAGAACCGTCGCGTTACCATCCGCCGCATCACGCCGCTGGTGCGCCCGGTTGCGCAGAACTAACGTTCGTAGCGATCAATAAGAAGGCCCGGAAGCGATCAGCTTCCGGGCCTTTTCTTTTTCAGTCCCGGCTGTTCAGGCCAACGCGACAGCGATCTCGGCTGCCAGGCGCGCATTGTTGCGCACCAGCGAGATATTGGTGTCGAGGCTGCGGCCTTCGGTGATCTCGAAAATCTTTGCCAATAGATAGGGCGTGACCGCCTTGCCGCTGATGTTGTCTTCTTCGGCTGCCGACAATGCGCGCTCGATGTAGATTTCCATCTCGTCGCGGGCGATTTCGTCTTCTTGCGGCACCGGGTTGGCGATCAGCATGCCGCCTTCGAGGCCGAACTGTTCGCGGGTGGTTTGGAAGTTGGCGATCGCTGCCGGGCTGTTGAGCGTCAGCGGGCTTTTGAGGCCGGAAGCGCGCGACCAGAAGGCCGGGAATTCTTCCGAGCCATAGGTGACGACCGGAACGCCGTTGGTTTCCAGAACCTCAAGCGTCTTCGGCACATCCAGGATCGCCTTCGCGCCAGCGCAGACGACGATGACGCCGGTGCGCGCAAGCTCGGTCAGGTCTGCCGAAATATCGAAGCTCTCTTCCGCGCCGCGATGCACGCCGCCAATGCCGCCGGTGGCGAAGACCTTGATGCCCGCATGTTCGGCGGCAATCATGGTGGCTGCAACCGTCGTTGCGCCCGTGCGGCGCTCGGCAATCGCAAAGGCGATATCGGCACGCGAGACCTTCATGGCATCTTTGGTTTGCGCCAGCGCTTCCAGCTGATCCTTTTCGAGACCGATATGCAATGTGCCATGGATAACGGCGATGGTAGCCGGAATTGCGCCATTGTCGCGGATCAGGGTCTCCACGCCCTCGGCCATGCGGATATTGCCAGGATAGGGCATGCCGTGGGTGATGATGGTGGATTCAAGCGCAACGATGGGCGCGCCGCGCTGCTTGGCTGCAGCAACTTCTTCCGAATAGACGATCGGTAGGAGCGGGGAGGTGGTCTTGGTCATGGTCTCTTCCATTTCGTTTAAGCGATCTCTTCACACCATTTCTGCTTGCGGCACAAGCGCCAGGACGGCGGCAAGCGTCTCGGCGCTCAACTCGCTGGCCGTCGCAAACGGAGACTGGACCGTGATGGCGGCCGCGGCAGCACCGTGGCGCAGCGCTTCGGTGATGGGTTTGCCATTGGCAATTGCCGAGAGATAGCCGGACGCCATAGCGTCGCCCGCGCCCGTCACATCTTTCACGTCCTCGATCAAAGGTGGCGTCAGCACGGCGGTCCCGTTCTGGTCGAAAGCGACGACGCGTTTCGCGCCACTGGTAATCACACCGCCGCGAAGGCCGGTCTCCCTCAGCAGGGCTGGCCATTGTCTCGCATCGGTGACATTCTTGCCCGTCAGGGCGCGCGCCTCGGCCTCATTCATGAACAGCATGTCGATGCTGGCCAATGTCGATTTCATCCGGACAACCTTTGCCGGAGAAATGGCAATAGCCGCAAGACGCTTTTCACACGCGCGCGCCGCGGTGCCGATCGCGCCTAGCGTATCTTCTGGGAGGTTTGCATCGCAAAGGATGATGTCGGTGGCCTTGATCGCGTCGCGCACGGCGCGCACTTTAAGGCGACGCGGCGTGAAGAGCTTGTAGAGATCCATATCCGCGATGGCGATAACGAGGTTGCCGTCGCGCTCGAGAATCGCCGTATAACTCGGCGTGCTGCGGTCCAAGAAGGTGAATGGCGTATCCTCGACGCCTGCATCACGGGCTGCTGCGGCAACGGTCGCGCCATTCCCATCACCGCCGCGTGGTGCGATGAGCCTCACCTGAAATCCCAGCCGGGACAGGTTGCGGGCCGCATTGAAACCGCCACCGCCGGCTTCTTCCATCCAGGAGCCCGGATTGCTGGCGCCTTGCACCGTTTCCGTCTCGATCATGCCGCGCCTGTCGATATGCGCGCCGCCCAGAACGAGTATTTTCTTCACGTTCATCCATCCTTCTTTCCGAGACGGACAAACGCGTCCGATTCGGTGTTTTCTGGTTCCATCCAACCGGCCCCGCAGCCTTCGTAAAAGCCTTCACCAAAGAAAAACAAAAGCAGAACGAACGGCTTAACGCTGTTTGTTTTCAAAGGACTGATGTGCTGTTGTGGAATGAGAACAAAAAGAGTACATACTGTTTCCACACTGCTTCGTTGCCTGTGCGGCTTCAATAACCTAAAGGTGGTTCAGATGGCACAAAATTCTTTGCGTCTTGTAGAGGACAATTCGGTGGATAAAAGCAAGGCACTGGAAGCGGCGCTCTCCCAGATCGAACGTTCGTTCGGCAAGGGATCGATCATGAAGCTCGGTTCCAATGAAAACGTCATCGAGGTCGAGACTGTTTCGACAGGATCTCTCAGCCTCGATATCGCGCTCGGCATCGGCGGTTTGCCGAAGGGGCGTATCATTGAAATTTATGGACCGGAAAGCTCCGGTAAAACGACGTTGGCATTGCAGACCATTGCGGAAGCCCAGAAGAAGGGCGGTATCTGCGCCTTCGTGGACGCCGAGCATGCACTCGATCCGGTCTATGCCCGCAAGCTTGGTGTCGATCTTCAGAACCTTCTGATCTCGCAGCCCGACACGGGCGAGCAGGCACTTGAAATCACCGACACGCTGGTGCGCTCCGGCGCGGTGGACGTGCTTGTGGTCGACTCCGTTGCTGCTCTGACGCCACGCGCTGAAATCGAAGGTGAGATGGGCGACAGCCTGCCGGGTCTTCAGGCCCGCCTGATGAGCCAGGCGCTGCGCAAGCTGACAGCGTCGATCTCGAAATCCAAGACGATGGTGATCTTCATCAACCAGATCCGCATGAAGATCGGTGTGATGTTCGGTTCGCCGGAAACGACGACGGGTGGTAATGCTCTGAAATTCTATGCCTCGGTGCGTCTCGACATTCGCCGTATCGGCTCGGTCAAGGAGCGTGAAGAGGTTGTCGGCAACCAGACGCGCGTCAAGGTCGTCAAGAACAAGATGGCGCCTCCCTTCAAGCAGGTTGAGTTCGACATCATGTATGGCGAAGGCGTTTCCAAGACGGGCGAGCTTGTCGATCTCGGCGTGAAGGCTGGCATCGTCGAAAAGTCTGGCGCATGGTTCTCTTATAACAGCCAGAGGCTGGGGCAGGGACGTGAAAACGCCAAGTCTTTCCTGCGCGACAATCCCGCTGTCGCCAACGAGATCGAGTTGGCACTTCGCCAGAATGCCGGCCTGATCGCCGATCGGTTCCTTGAGAACGGCGGACCGGAAGCCGATGCGGATGGTGTAGAGCCAGACGCATGATGATCCGCTGCCGGGCTTTCTCCGGCATCGTTGTCCATCTCTAATCGATCCAAGGCCGTGCGATCCACTCGCGCGGCCTTCGTCGTTTTGCTGCCTCATTCTGGCAAAGCCCAGCCCTCTTTGGCTGGACAGGCGGGATGGTGGACGATAAAAGCCTGTGACTTTTTTATTATCGCTGCGTGAGCGTGGCAATGAAGGACTTCGTATGAGCGGTGTGAATGAAATCCGGTCGACTTTCCTCGACTACTTCAAGAAGAACGGCCATGAGATTGTGCCATCCAGCCCTCTGGTGCCGCGCAACGACCCGACCCTGATGTTCACCAATGCGGGCATGGTGCAGTTCAAGAACGTTTTCACCGGTCTTGAATCCCGTCCCTATTCCAAGGCTGCCTCTTCGCAGAAGTGCGTTCGCGCTGGCGGTAAACATAACGACCTCGATAATGTCGGTTATACCGCGCGCCACCACACCTTCTTCGAAATGCTCGGCAACTTTTCTTTCGGTGACTATTTCAAGGAAGAGGCGATCACGCACGCCTGGAACCTGATCACCAAGGAATTCGGTATCGATAAGAACCGTCTTCTGGTGACGGTCTATCATACCGATGACGAAGCCTTCGATCTCTGGAAGAAGATCGCCGGTTTTTCAGACGACCGCATCATTCGCATTCCCACGAGCGATAACTTCTGGGCCATGGGCGATACCGGTCCTTGCGGTCCTTGCTCGGAGATCTTCTATGACCACGGCGATCATATCTGGGGCGGACCTCCTGGCTCTGCCGAGGAGGATGGCGACCGGTTCATCGAGATCTGGAATCTCGTCTTCATGCAGTACGAGCAGGTGACGAAGGAAGAGCGCATCAACCTGCCGCGTCCATCCATCGACACGGGCATGGGCCTTGAGCGCATCTCCGCTCTGCTGCAGGGCAAGCATGACAATTACGATACCGACCTTTTCCGCGCCCTGATTTCCGCGTCCGTCGAAGCGACCGGCGTTCCGGCTGAAGGCGAGAAGCGCGCAAGCCACCGGGTCATCGCCGACCATCTGCGTTCCTCCGCGTTCCTGATTGCCGATGGCGTTCTGCCGTCGAATGAAGGCCGCGGCTATGTTCTGCGCCGCATCATGCGCCGTGCCATGCGTCATGCCGAGCTCCTGGGTTCCAAGGAGCCGCTGATCTGGAAGCTTTTGCCGACGCTCGTTCAGCAGATGGGCCGCGCCTATCCGGAACTGGTGCGCGCCGAAGCGCTGATCTCGGAGACGCTGAAGCTTGAAGAAACCCGCTTCCGCAAGACGCTGGAGCGTGGTCTGTCGCTTCTGTCCGACGCGACGTCCGACCTTTCCAAGGGCGGCATGCTGGACGGCGAGACCGCCTTCAAGCTTTACGACACCTATGGCTTCCCGCTCGATCTGACGCAGGACGCACTGCGCGCCCGCGAAATCGGTGTGGACATTGCAGGCTTTACCGACGCGATGGAGCGCCAGAAGGCGGAAGCCCGCTCGCACTGGGCCGGCTCCGGCGACAAGGCAACCGAAACCGTCTGGTTCGAACTGAAGGAAAAGTTCGGCGCGACCGAGTTCCTGGGCTACGATACCGAAACCGCTGAAGGTGTCATTCAGGCGATCGTCAAGGACGGCAAGTCGATTGATGCTGCGGCCGAAGGCGATACCGTCCAGATCGTCGTCAACCAGACGCCATTTTATGGCGAGTCCGGCGGTCAGATGGGCGACACCGGTGTGATTTCCTCCGACACCGGTAGCTTCACGGTCACCGATACGCAGAAGAAGGGCGAGGGCCTCTTCGTCCATATCGGCAAGGTTGCCAAGGGCGGCGTCAAGCTTGGTGATGCCGTGCAATTGACCGTTGATCACGATCGCCGTTCGCGCCTTCGTGCCAACCACTCGGCAACCCATCTGCTGCATGAAGCGCTTCGCGAAGTTCTCGGAACCCATGTGGCGCAGAAGGGCTCACTTGTGGCACCAGAGCGCCTGCGCTTCGACGTATCTCATCCGAAGCCGATGACGGCGGATGAGCTCAAGATCGTCGAGGAGATGGCGAACGAGATCATTCTCCAGAACTCCCCGGTCGTTACGCGCTTGATGAGCGTGGACGATGCGATTGCCGAAGGTGCGATGGCGCTCTTTGGCGAAAAATATGGCGATGAGGTACGCGTCGTCTCGATGGGCACCGGTATTCATGGCGCCAAGGCCAACCGGCCGTACTCTGTCGAACTCTGTGGCGGCACGCATGTCTCCGCCACGGGACAAATCGGCCTCGTGCGTATTCTTGGCGAAAGCGCCGTGGGTGCGGGTGTGCGCCGTGTGGAAGCTGTCACAGGACCAGGTGCGCTTGCCTATCTTGCCGAGCAGGATGAACGGGTGAAGGCGCTCGCTTCGTCACTGCGCGTGCAGCCAGGCGAGGTGATCTCGCGCGTCGAGGGTCTGCTGGACGAGCGCAAGAAACTCGAGCGTGAACTGGCCGATGCCCGTCGCAAGCTCGCAATGGGTGGTAGTTCGGCCGAAGGTTCTGCCGGTGACATCAGAGAAGTCGGTGGTGTGAAGTTCATGGCGAAGGCCATGTCTGGCATCGACGCCAAGGATCTCAAGGGCCTTGCCGACGACGCCAAGACCAATCTCGGCTCTGGCGTGGTGCTGCTCATCGCCGTTTCCGAGGATGGCAAGGCGAGTGCCGTTGCTGCGGTCACCGAAGACCTGACATCGCGTTTCAGCGCGGTCGATCTGGTGCGCACGGCTTCTGCCGCGCTTGGTGGAAAGGGCGGCGGTGGACGTCCGGACATGGCGCAGGCCGGTGGTCCGGATGGATCGAAGGCCAGTGAAGCCATTGAGGCCGTGGCCGCTTCTCTCGCAGGCTGATCTCGTCCAACGCTACGAGGTGGCTTTGTCGCTGCCTCGCTTTTGACTGTGCGTTTATAGGGCCGGAACATCGAGGCTGATGTTCCGGCCCTTTCTATTTTGATGATGGTTTCAAGGCTGAAGGGTGGCCGCTGGTGACGTGACGGTACCGTCAGGAACCTTTCTTCGTGCGTCAGCAGCTGGGACGGAGGACGATCCTCCACAGCAGCGTGTTTCGCCCACAGGCGCCGCTGCAGAGCGTTTGGGCTGAACAAGCCTCAACTGCCTTGCAGCGGCATGATCGCGCTCTGAATGATGAAAAATGGGAGCCGTATCAGCGATGCCCGGTTCGATTGGCGCAGCGGCTGGATATGCTACCCGCATCCCGCTGGCTTCCCGGCTGTCGCCTTCTTTACGGAGGGTTTCTTTTTGGCTCAGGAACCGGTGCGATGCCATTTGCATTGTCTTATCAACAGAGGAGACAATCATGGAAGATTATTTAGAACTTCGACAGCAGATTGCTCAGGATCTCGATACGCTGAGTCGTACCGAAAGCCCGAAATCGATCTTCGAAATCGCAGATGATTACCTGAAGGGCAATCCGTCTCTGAAGCGGGAATTGGTGGAGGATATTATCAAGGAAGAGGCGGACAAGAGAAACATTTCCATTCACTGAACGGACAGTGGGGCTTCACGCAGAGCTTCAGGAAAATCGCCTAGAGAATTGAAGACAAAGAAAAACCCGCCGAAGCGGGTTTTTCTTTTGGTGCGGTCGAGAAGACTCGAACTTCCACGGGTTGCCCCACAGCGACCTCAACGCTGCGCGTCTACCAATTCCGCCACGACCGCATCGTGGTAGGGTCGACTTGCGCCGACGGGGGTGCATGTAGCAAAAGGATTTTGGGTGCACAAGAGTGCCGTGACAGTTTTTTGAAATTAAAAACAGGCATTTCCCTCCCTATATGGAAGAAGCCCGGAAATGCCGGGCTTGCAGCCTGAATTCCATTCTGCCAGAAGGCTGTGGAAAGGACATTTACATGCTCACACGCACCGATCTTACTTCCACAATGTACCCTAGAGCCGGTTCTCCTGCCGTGCGCTGGCGAATCTCCGACGGGCTGGTGCCTTATGAGCAGGCGATTGAGGAGATGGAGCGTGAAGTGGCGGCAATCGCCGCAGGCGAGGCAGACGAGCTTGTATGGCTCCTTGAACATCCACCGCTCTATACGGCGGGCACCAGTGCCGATTCGTCCGACCTGATCGAGCCGGACCGCTTTCCCGTCTTCGAGACGGGGCGGGGCGGGGAGTATACCTATCACGGCCCAGGCCAGCGAGTGGTCTATGTGATGCTCGATCTGAAGCGCAGGCGCCAGGATGTGCGCGCCTATGTGGCGGCATTGGAGGAAGTCATCATCCGCACGCTCGACAAGATGAACGTCAGGGGCGAGCGGCGTGAGGATCGAGTGGGTGTCTGGGTTCGTCGGCCGGAAAAGCCGCTTCTGCCGGATGGCTCCATGTCCGAGGACAAGATCGCTGCGCTCGGGATTCGCTTGCGCAAGTGGGTCAGCTTCCATGGCCTGTCGATCAATGTCGATCCCGAGCTTAGCCATTTCGGTGGCATCGTTCCCTGCGGCATCACCCAATACGGCGTCACCAGCCTCGTCGATCTTGGCCTGCTGGTGATGATCAACGACGTCGATGTCTTTCTACGTGAGGCCTTTGAGGAGGTCTTTGGCGCTACCGCAAACGAGAAAGGCCGGATTCCGGCCTAACCCGTGGCGAATTCGACCTTGGTTCTGTTAACCTGAAGCCTATTTAACAGGGTTTTCAGGACTTCTTTTCAAGACTTAGCCGTCGGTTCCACTTTTCGGGTCTACGATATCAGCGTTGCAGGGCTGTGTATGAAATTCGGTTTTTTGTAAGCCGAGCGGTCGTTCAATGATCCTCAAGCGGCCCGTCGCGACGATCTCATCCAGCGGTGCGGGCCGGCCAAGCAAGTAGCCCTGTGCTTCCCCGCATCCTTCCAGCTTAAGAAGGGAAAGTTGTTCCTGCGTCTCAACGCCCTCGGCTAGTACTGGGATCCTGAGACCCTTGCCGAGTGCCAGAACGGTGCGAATGATGGTCAAGGCTTCTTCGTTGCTGTGCGCTTCGTCAATGAAAGAGCGGTCGAGCTTGATCTTGCTGAAGGGGAACGAGCGAAGCGTGTCGATCGAGGAGTAACCTATACCGAAGTCGTCAAGCGCAACAGAGACCCCGTATGACTTGATTTGGCGAAGCATGTGAAAGGCGCGCTCGCGATCTTTCAAGATGGCGGTCTCTGTGAGTTCCAGTTCCAGTCGATGCGGTGGAAGTCCGGTTTCAAGAAGGATGCTCATCACGAGCTTGGGCAGATCTCCTGCGGCAAACTGTACGGCGGACAGGTTGACGGCCACTTTACAGGCTGGTTCCCATGAGGCGGCCGCGGCACAGGCGGTTCGTAGCACCCACTCGCCCAGTTGCAGGATGAGGCCGTTTTCCTCCGCTAGCGGAATAAAGTCTGAAGGCGGGATGAAACCACGCTCTGGATGTTTCCATCGCAGCAGGGCTTCATATCCTGTGATCTCGCCGGTCGAAACGGATGTCTGCACCTGATAGTGGACTGAAAGTTGATCGCGAGCCAGTGCTTTGCGCAAGTCCGCTGCCATAGCACGTCGGGCCTTGATAGCGGTGTCCATGCCCGTCTCGTAGAAAAAGACCCGCTTTTCCGTCAGTTGCGACTTTGCTCTATACATGGCGAGGTCTGCGTTACTGACGAGCGTTTCCTTCGTGGTGGCGTTGTCGGGGTAGATGGCGACGCCGAAGCTCGCGCCAACGACAATTTGGGCCTCGTCGACGTTGATTGGACTGAACATCACCGTTTCAAGACGGTCCAGAAACCCATTGATGCCGACCAGTTCGTCGTCTCGAATACGGAATAGAGCGGCAAACTCGTCGCCGCCAACGCGGGCAACGAACTCGCCCTGGTCTTCTCGAACCAGATTTTTGAGCCGCAGACCAAGGTCGGTCAACACGTCATCGCCCACATGATGGCCGCGGGTGTCGTTGATCTCTTTGAACCTGTTAAGATCAATGCCGATCATGGCTATCCTGATCTTTTGCGTATCGGCGAGTGCAAGTTCTTCCTCCAGCTTCTCGTTGAAGTTGGCGCGATTGGGAAGGCCCGTCAGCGCGTCGTACAAGGCCATCTGGCGAAGATGCGCGATTGTCTCGGCGCGTGTGCTATTGTCGATGAGGTAGCTCACCAGACCGCAGGAGACGATGACGAAAGCCATACCGGAAATCGCGATTGCCAGAGTCCAAAGCGAATCCGGATTGGAGAAGGATCCATCGACGAACATCGGTTCGACCTGGAATGCAGTCATCCCTGTGAAATGCAAGACGGCAATTGCAAGCGTCAGGACCACCGCCATGGCGTTGCTGCCCCTTCGCATACCGAAATGCAGCGCGACCGAAGACAGACCCACGGAAAGAATGATCGAGGCGACGAGGCAGGTCCTGTCCCAGGATACAATTCCTTGAACTCGGTAGGCAATCATGCCGGTATAATGCATCGCGGCGATGGCGAGCCCGATGATCGCGCCGCCCAAGGCGGGCATGATCGGATTGCGTTTGCTGGCTGCCATGGCAAAACCGATCGCATTGCCAAATAGCACGACCAAAAGCGAAACGACGGTCAACGACAAATCGAAGCCGATGGGTACGCCTGCATCATAGCCAAGCATGGCGACGAAATGCGTGCACCAGATCGCGACGCCTGCGGAAAGCGCCGTCATGGCCTGCCAGCCGATGCGCTGTGTCCCGGTCGCCGTTATCGTTTTACTGAACAGGCGGGACGTCACCCATGAACCTGTACCGCATAAGAGCACTGCCACAAGCACGAGCCAGATGTTGTGTTTGTAGACGATGCATCCCAGCACGGTCATCATTACAGTCGCCTCTCGTTGTAAGGCACTGCGTCAGCGCGAACGCAGTAGCCGTCTACTGCGTTTGCAGGCTTGTTGGCAATGTTTGGTTTTACGACACAACGAGTTAATGATTTATATGTGAGAACGAGTGAATTTTATAATCTTCACAAAGACTTAGCTCAATCGTAAGTAGACTACTCATCTTGGCTTTACGCATCCTTTGATAGAAATTGATGCACTCAAAACCATATGTGTTCAGGCCGGTTGCATTTCCCGGATCACAGCGTCGTCGATCTCTTGAGCGCGCAGGAAAGCGGGGCGCTGACCAAGGCGGCCCAGATAATCACTGAATGCTTGGCGCTTCTCCAGCGAGCCGAATTGCTGCCCCCATACGATATGAGAGCCCACATAGACGTCAGCGGCCGTAAAGCTGTCACCAGCAATGAAGGGGTTTTGCGTCACGGCATATTCGAGCGTATCCATCAGGTCTTCGAAGCGGCCGCATCCGGCCATGCGATACTTATCTTCTGGTATTATCAGCCCCAACGCACGGTTGGTGATACCCATTTCCAGCGGCCCGGCTGCGAAGAAGAGCCAGCGATAGTAAAGGCCACGATCGCCGGTCGGCGGCGCAAGACCCTTCTCTGGAAAGGCGTCCGCCAAATAGGCGCAGATCGCCGCGCATTCTGTGACGACTACCTTGCCGTGCTTGATCGCAGGCACTTTGCCCATGGGATTGATCGCTGTGTATTCGCCAGCCTTCATATCGCTGCCGAAGCCGATGATCCTGGTGTCGTAAGGCGCGCCCACTTCCTCCAGCATCCAACGGATGATGCGTCCGCGTGACATGGGGTGGGTGTAGAATGTCAGATCGCTCATGTCTCTCTCCCTTATTATGGGAGTTTGCTCCGGCTGCATGACGTAATCAAGACATGCCTTAAGTCCTAAAGCATGTCGCGAACTGTCAGATTCGCTCATACGCTTCAGGTCCTCGCTATCGCATAGCCGCTGCACAGTTTTGTTTGGACCATGTCTTAAAAGAAAACCCGGCGCGAAGGCCGGGTTTTCGAAGATCTCTAAAGTGTAGTTGCCGATCAGGCAGCCATGGCCTTCTTGAGGTTTTCGTCGATCTTGTCGAGGAAGGCTGTGGTGGAGAGCCAAGGCTGATCCGGACCGATGAGGAGCGCGAGATCCTTGGTCATGTAGCCGGCTTCGACGGTGTCGACGCAGACGGTTTCCAGCGTCGTGGCGAACTTTGCCAGTTCTGCGTTGTCGTCCAGCTTGGCGCGGTGGGCAAGACCACGGGTCCATGCGAAGATCGACGCGATGGAGTTGGTCGAGGTTTCCTGGCCCTTCTGGTGCTGGCGGTAGTGGCGCGTCACCGTGCCGTGCGCCGCTTCAGCTTCGACGGTCCGGCCATCCGGAGACAGGAGAACGGAGGTCATCAGGCCGAGAGAGCCGAAGCCCTGTGCCACGGTATCCGACTGAACGTCGCCGTCGTAGTTTTTGCAGGCCCAGATGTAGCCACCGGACCACTTCAGCGCGGAAGCGACCATGTCGTCGATCAGGCGGTGCTCATAGGTGATGCCAGCTTCGTCGAACTGCGCCTTGAATTCGGTCTGGTAGACTTCCTCGAAGATATCCTTGAAACGACCGTCATAGGCCTTGAGGATGGTGTTCTTCGTGGAGAGGTAAACAGGCCACTTGCGCATCAGGCCGTAGTTCATGGATGCGCGGGCGAATTCGCGGATGGATTCGTCGAGGTTGTACATGGCAAGAGCCACGCCAGCGCTCGGAGCGTCGAACACGTCCTTCTCGATGACCTGGCCGTCTTCACCGACGAACTTGATCGTCAGCTTGCCCTTGCCGGGGAACTTGAAGTCTGTTGCCTTATACTGGTCGCCGAAAGCGTGACGACCAACAACGATCGGCTGGGTCCAGCCGGGCACCAGGCGGGGAACGTTCTTGCAGATGATCGGCTCGCGGAAAATGACGCCGCCGAGGATGTTGCGGATCGTGCCGTTCGGGCTCTTCCACATCTGCTTGAGGTTGAATTCCTCAACACGGGCTTCGTCCGGCGTGATGGTTGCGCACTTGATGCCAACGCCGTGCTTCTTGATGGCGTGTGCCGCGTCGACCGTCACCTGGTCATTGGTAGCGTCGCGGTTTTCGACGGAAAGGTCGTAGTATTCGATATCGAGATCGAGGTAAGGCAGGATCAGCTTGTCCTTGATGAGCTGCCAGATGATACGGGTCATTTCGTCGCCGTCGAGATCGACGACCGGATTGGCTACCTTGATCTTTGTCATGAATTCCTCACCTTCGAGAGCGGTTGCGCCCAATCGAGCGCCATAAGGGCAAATATCCCGTGGCGCTATAGCATTGCGAGCGGCAGAGGCAAAGCCATTGGCCAGTTTTTTTGGCCTTTCTAAAAGGCTGCTTACCGCATTGCCAAAACACATTCGCAGATTAGATTCAGGCGAATCGCTTACGTTGGGTAAGCCGAAGTTTCAGGACGTCATCATGCAGAAAGTTCTGCTCGCCATTGCCGCAATATTCCTTTCGTCCAGCGCCTTTGCCGCCGATCCCACCGAGCCGGTGAAGAAGGTCATGGACATTACGGTAAAGAACTGGTCCGGCGAGGCGGACGACTGGAAATATATCTTCGACGAAGATCTGCTGACGACGCTTTTCAGCAAGGCATTCATTGCTCAGTACCGCGAAGCCTCGAAGAAGCCCGCCTACGAGGCAGAGGCAGGCGAGAAGGGTGATCCCTTCGGTTATGATGTTGTGACCAATTCGCAGGATGGCTGCCCGTTGCAGGACGTCAACATTTCAGCGGCGCCGCCCAAGGATGGCGTGAGCGATGTCACCGTCAAGTTTAAGCTGTGGGCCTGCATGGATGAGGCCGAGATGAAGGCGACCGTCGATCAGGTCAATTTCGACGTGATCGAAGAAGATGGTAAGCCGGTCATCAACGACATTCATCGCGTTGGCGACGAGGGGCAAGACTCCTTGCAGCAAGAGATGGCAAACATCATCAAGGGCGAATAAGCCTGCTCCAATCACGCCTTGCCTTTGATTTGCGCGGAAAACTGTGCCAGTGAAGCCTAAAAATTGGAAGGCGACTATGGCAGGTACAAACAGCGATCTCGAACTCATTGCCGAAGGCCCGGCGATCATTCTGGTCGAGCCCCAGCTTGGCGAAAACATCGGTATGGTGGCGCGCGCCATGGCCAATTTTGGCCTGGCCGAGCTGCGTCTGGTCAATCCGCGCGATGGCTGGCCGAGCGAGAAGGCGCGCGCTGCCGCATCCAAGGCCGACCACGTCATCGATGCCACCAAGGTGTATGACACGCTGGAGGATGCGGTTCGTGATCTGAATTTCGTCTATGCGACGACGGCGCGTGAACGCTACGGCTTCAAGCCGGTCCGCGCGCCAGTCACGGCGACTGAAACCTTGCGCGCCAAGTTCAAGGCAGGTGAGAGAACCGGGATCATGTTCGGCCGCGAGCGCTGGGGTCTGACGAATGAGGAGGTCGCGCTTGCCGACGAAATCGTGACGTTCCCCGTCAACCCCGCCTTCGCGTCGCTCAACATCGCTCAAGCTGTGTTGCTGATGTCTTACGAGTGGATGAAGTCCGGCATGGAGGATCTTGCGGAGACCGCATTCCAATCCGTGCAGCAACGGCCTTCCACCAAGGAACAGGTCTTCGGCCTATTCGACCAGATCGAAGAGGCACTGGACGCGCGCGGATATTTCCATCCGGCTGAAAAAAAGCCAAAAATGGTCGACAATCTGCGCGCTGTTCTGTCGCGACGGGGATTTACGGAGCAGGAAATCAGCGTGTTTCGCGGCGTGATCAAATCGCTGGACGCGTTTCCGCGCCGCTGGCCGAAGCGGACAGAGAAAAGCGCCGAAGGCGAGGGGACACCAACGAATGGCTCTGGTGACAACGACTGATCTTCCCGTTTCCAAGCCGGTTCTCGTCTTTGATTCCGGCATCGGCGGGCTGACGGTTTTGCGCGAGGCGCGGGTTTTGATGCCCGAGCGCGGCTTCATCTATGTCGCCGATGATGCGGGGTTTCCTTATGGTGGATGGGAAGAGGATGGGTTGCGCCAACGCATTCTCTCGCTGTTCGCCCAATTGCTCGACACCTATCAGCCGGAAATCTGCATCATCGCCTGCAATACGGCCTTCACGCTTGCCGGCGCAGACTTGCGGGCCGCTTTTCCCGATATGACCTTCGTCGGAACGGTGCCGGCCATAAAGCCAGCGGCAGAGCGCACGCGCTCAGGCCTTGTCTCTGTGCTGGCAACACCCGGTACGGTGAAGCGCGCCTATACGCGAGACCTCATCCAGTCTTTCGCCACGCAATGTCATGTGCGCCTCGTCGGTTCCGAAAATCTGGCACGGATGGCGGAAAGCTGGATAAGGGGTGATAGCGTCTTGGATGAGGACGTTTTGGCGGAAATCTCACCGTGCTTTATCGAGGATCAGGGCCGAAGGACCGACATCGTGGTGCTGGCCTGTACGCATTATCCTTTTATGGCAAACGTCTTTCGCAGGCTTGCACCGTGGCCGGTGGACTGGCTCGATCCGGCGGAAGCGATTGCCCGGCAGGCACGCCGCAAGGTCGAGGTGATACAGGGAGCGGAACATCCTGATGGCTTCGATTTCGCCATCTTCACATCCGGTCAGCCGGATTTCACCACGAGAAGGCTGATGCAAGGCTTCGGTTTGAAAGTCGACCGTCGCTAAGCACAAGCTGCTACGCTGATGAATGTCACTGGCGCCTCCTGTGACATTTTTGCATTGATATACGGTCATCAATACAATTCGCGATTGAACCTCTTGCAGGCGAATCGAAGATGTGTCAGAAAAATCGGGCCCGCAACTCAAGAAACAGGAGGCGTTAGATGACTACATTTAAGCATTTTTGCCTCTCTGGTATGGTTATGCCCGTGGCCCCGGTGATGTCCGGATCCAAGCTCCGCGCATACCGACGTGGAATCGCGATCTAAGCTTTTCCCTGCCTTTGCAGGCGCTTTCACTATACATCACGGTGTGTCGATAGTCTTTTGACCTCGCAGTCTGTTGCTGCGCAGAACGTTTCCGCACGCCTTTTTCATCACAAGAGGACCTGGTTGCTATCGAGCGCCGGGACGGATGACTTATGTCTAAACAACAATCTTTGAGTGTAAATGATCTTTCCAGGACAGTTGAGGAGCTGGTTCGCAGCTTCGGTGCGTGGGCTACGCTGAAAGCGGCAGTTCTCGGTGCCATGAAGCATCGGCGGACGAGAAACCACGCCACCCATCTGAGCGATCGGCTTCGGCGAGATGTCGGCCTGCTGGTGCGAGAGCCAATGCCAGGCCAACCGCTGGTACCGCCCTGGTTTCCGCGATTTTAGAGCGTTATGCGTCCTAAAGCATGGTCAGCGCAAAACTGTGCAGCGGTTTTGCGATATCGACATGCGATAACACGGACCTAAAGCGTATAAGCGAATCTGAAAGATCGCGACACGCTTTAGTGGACGCATAAACGGCCTTTAAATGATGCGTCATGCATTTCGGAGATCGATGCAGATTTCGGGCCGATGCTCTAAGCACTGATGCGGCTTCTCTCTCGTGAGGGTCCGCATGCGGTTCTATTCCTGCTGAGGCTGCGCACCCTTCAGGGCGGGATTTTTCAGGTCGATGCGGCTTGTCTCTTCGGGGAGGAATTGTGGCCCGACGATACGCACCTTGCTGTTTTTCGGGTCGTAGTCCCTCTCGGGAGCAGGGGGAGCCTTGGCCTCGACCTGCGGAGCAGGTTCTGGCGAAGCCGGTTTGGGGTTCTCGGTCTTCGGCGCGGGAATCCGGGTGATCCCGGAATAGGATCGATCAGGAGACGATTGTGGTGCGCTCGCCTGTTCATTCTGCTTCTTCATCTCTTGATGATAGGCCGCCATGTTGCATGAACAGGAGGGAGAGCGTGTCGCCGGTGAGCCGTTGCGATAGGCAAAGGCTGTTGGCATAGACTTGTAAGGCTGACCGGTCTTGGCTGACACCATATCCGAACTCTCTTGTCCGACCATGGAATGGTAGAAGAGTTCCGTTTCGGTGCCGGGACACATGCGCTCGCATTGCGCAGCCTGAGCGCCGAAATCCATCGGCGTGGCGTTGGAGGATATGGGGAAGAAGGCCCCGTCGCAGGTGCGCACGCAGAGCGTCCTCAAGCCACCCTCGGTCGGCATATCTGGTGTCGGGCCGTAGTTGCCGATGTCCCTTTGGTTGTCGTTGAAGGGATCGGTGTAGCCGCGGGGTTGAGCATCCAATCCCGGGTCGGTCGACGCATAATCGGGTGGACGACGATCAAGGCAGCCCTCCGCATCAAGCGCTGCCATGATGCGATCCCAACGATCAGCCGCTTCGGTGCGACGGCTCGCGAGCATACGATTGCGGTCTTGAGCAATCATGTCCCGCTCGGCTTCGGCCTGCGCCAGTGCATCCGCGATGTCACCGCAGATTTGCGCATTCGGGTTTCCATAAACGATAACGCTGCCGGAGGAGCAGCCATAGCTTCGCAGATCGTTCTTGATGCGCCGGATCACGAGGTTCTGCTGCGTCAGCGCATTGGCAAATTGCCGGACCTGCGCTGTGGTGCCGATAACCTGGGTGGACTCTGCTGGTTGCCTGAGCTGGGCCTCAAGCGTTTCGCAGATGTCCTGCGCCTCGGCGGCAAGGGGCGCGATGAGAAATGCCGCTATCACGGAACCGATGAGACGGTTACGGCGTGGCGCCGTGCGCCCCTTCGATTTCTGCAGGCCCGTCAGCATTCAGTCGGCATCCCTTTCAACATCAACCACCAACGTTCGCGTTAGGATTAAGTTCAGGATAGCATAGGGCTGTGCCGCAATGCGGCAACAGCAGTTTCAAAATTGCGTTAATTCGAAGTGACGCACTATCTTCGTCGCTCGCGACCATCACACCGAAGGGTGTGAAGCCTGGACGGCTGCAAGCGCTGCCATGTTGACCACGCCGCGCGATGTGACAGTGGGCGACAGGATGTGTGCCGGCAAGGCCGTGCCAAGCAGGATTGGCCCGACATGTAGGCCCTCCGTCATCGTGCGAACGATGCCGAGCGAAATATTGGCAGAATCGAGGTTCGGGAAGACCAACAGGTTTGCCTCACCGGACAAAGCGCTATTGGGCATGGCGCGCTTGCGCAGTATTTCGGACAATGCCGAACCGCCCTGCATTTCGCCATCGATTTCCAGTTCTGGCGCCTTGTCGCGGACGAGTTGAAGTGCGGCGCGCATTTTGCGGGCGCTTGCGGAATCGCGCGAACCGAAGTTCGAATGGCTGGCGAGCGCGATCTTCGGTGTGATGCCGAAGCGCTTGATTTCCTTGGCCGCGAGGATCGCCATTTCGGCGACGTCTTCCGAACTCGGATCGTAATTGACGAAGGTGTCGGTCATGAACAGCGCGCCACGCTGGGTGATCAGCAGGCTCAGACCGGCAAAAGACTGCACGCCTTCGCGCTTGCCGATGATCTGGTTGACGTCGCGCAGATGGCGGTCGAAGCGTCCTTCCAGACCGCAGATCAGAGCATCGGCCTCGCCACGCTTGACCGAGAGGGCGCCGATGACAGTGGTGTTGGTACGCACGATCGTGCGCGCCGCTTCCGGGTTGATACCAGCACGACCGACAAGCGCGAAGTAATCATCGACATACCCGCGGTAGCGCGGATCGTCTTCCGGATTGACTACGGCAAAATCAGCGTTCGGGCGGATGCGCAGGCCGAAGCGCTTCAGGCGCGTTTCGATGATCTGCGGACGGCCGATCAGGATCGGGATGCCTGTACCTTCCTCCAGAAGAACCTGAGCGGCCCGCAGCACGCGCTCGTCTTCGCCTTCGGCAAAGATGATGCGCTTCTTTTCCGCGCTCTTGGCACTGTTGAAGATCGGCTTCATGATGAAGCCGGAACGCCAGACAAAGCGGTTCAACTGATCGAGATAGGCATCGAAATCGGTGATGGGTCGCGAAGCGACGCCGCTTGCGGCCGCAGCACGCGCAACGGCGGGCGCAATGCGCAGGATAAGACGCGGGTCGAAAGGCGAAGGGATGAGGTAGTTCGGGCCGAAGATCGGTGTCTCTTCGCTATAGGCCTTGGCTGCAACCTCGGAGACTTCCTCGCGCGCCAGTTCGGCGATCGCGCGCACAGCCGCCATCTTCATTTCTTCATTGATGCTGGTTGCGCCGCAATCCAGCGCACCACGGAAGATGTAAGGGAAGCAGAGAACGTTGTTGACCTGGTTCGGGAAATCCGAACGGCCAGTGCAGATCATCGCATCGGGACGCGCGGCACGCGCTTCCTCCGGCATGATTTCGGGCTTTGGATTGGCGAGCGCCAGGATCAGCGGCTTTTCCGCCATCTTCGCCAGCAGCTCCGGCTTCAGAACACCAGCGGCCGACAGACCGAGGAACACGTCCGCGCCATCGATGGATTCTGCCAGCGCGCGCTTGTCGGTTTTCTGCGCGTAGACTTCCTTCCACTCGTCCATCAGCGTGTTGCGGCCATCATAAACGAGGCCTTCAATATCGTGGACCCAGATGTTTTCGCGCTTGGCACCCATCACGACCAGCAGGTTGAGGCAGGCGAGGGCCGCGGCACCGGCACCGGACGCAACGATCTTGACGTCGGACAAGGACTTGCCGGCGAGTTCCAAGGCATTGGTAACGGCTGCGGCAACGATGATTGCCGTTCCGTGCTGGTCGTCATGGAAGACCGGGATGTTCATCTTGGCGCGCAGTTGACGCTCGACTTCGAAACACTCAGGAGCCTTGATGTCTTCAAGGTTGATGCCGCCGAAGGTGGGCTCAAGGGCGGAGATGGTGGAGACCATATCGTTGATGCCGGGCGCGTCGATTTCGATATCGAAGACGTCGATACCGGCAAATTTCTTGAAAAGAACGGCCTTGCCTTCCATGACCGGCTTGGACGCCAGCGGGCCGATATTGCCGAGGCCGAGCACGGCGGTGCCGTTCGAAATCACAGCCACCAGGTTTGCGCGCGCCGTATACTCGGCCGCAGTTTCCGGATTTTCATGAATGGCAAGGCACGGGGCCGCGACGCCCGGTGAGTAGGCAAGTGCCAGGTCGCGCTGGTTGCCGAGCGGCTTGGAAGCCTGAATTTCGAGTTTACCCGGGCGCGGATAGCGGTGGTAGAAGAGCGCCTGCTCATCCAGATCCGCATTGCTGCTCTTGTTTTGCGTCGTGCCCTTGTCCTGAGAACTCATCTTTTTCACCGCTTTATTTCAATTTTCGCGAAGGTCTTTGCATACAGCAAACAGTCCGACGGTACAGCCGTTTATTTGGCGCGTGGCATGCAAAAGCGCGAAAGTCGATATTCGCAAAAAGACCAGCGTCAGACCATGGAAATGCCGCTTTGTCATCTTGCTGAAACACGAGTCTGTTTTTCCAAAAGATGAAAGATTTCCAAACGCCTTTCATGAGACGAGGGGATGAGACCATGGCCACGCAGACCGAAACCAGACACTTCAGGACGCTCTTCATTTCCGATGTGCATCTTGGCTCGAAAGCGGCCAAGACGGATTTCCTGCTGGACTTTTTGAAGTATCACGAAGCGGACACGATCGTTCTGGTCGGGGACATTATCGACGGTTGGCGCCTTCGTCGCAGCTGGTACTGGCCGCAAGGCTGCAATGACGTAGTGCAGAAGCTTTTGCGCAAGGCGCGCAAGGGCGCGCGCATTGTCTATATCCCTGGAAACCACGACGAATTCCTGCGGGAGTTTCCCGGCACCCATTTCGGCGGCATCGAAGTGGCCGAGCGCATGATCCACGAGGCGGCAGACGGCAAGAAGTATCTCGTGCTGCATGGGGACGAGTTCGATGTCGTTGTGCGCAATGCACGCCTTCTCGCCTATCTCGGTGACTGGGCTTACGATGCGGCCATCGCCATCAATGTCGCAATCGCAGCCGTTCGCCGCCGCATCGGCCTGCCTTACTGGTCCTTCTCCGCCTGGGCCAAGCTGCAGGTGAAGCATGCGGTCAACTTCATCGGCGAGTTCCAGCGCGTGGTGGCCGATGAAGCCCGGCGCAACAAGGTGGATGGCGTGATCTGCGGCCATATTCACCATGCGGTGATGGAGGATATCGACGGGATCCGCTACATCAATACAGGTGACTGGGTGGGAAAGCTGCACGGCAATTGCCGAGACCATGGACGGCACCTTCGAACTGATCACCTGGATGCAGACCAGTGAGACGACGGCAGAGCCGACGGTTCGCCAAATGGAGCCGGTCGCATTCCCCAAGCTGATCGACTCCAAGGCGGCTTGATAAGGTCTCTCCCGACAGCATCGGCCCGGGAATCGGAGCCGATGTCAAAAAGCGGGGTGCTTGAATTTGAAGGGCGCTCCAACGGTGCGTTTATCCCCATAATTCGGGGTGCGGCGGATGCACGAAAGATCCGTCATAGACGAGACCCGGCTCTCGATCGCGCGCCAGGAGCAGCGGGCCGTCCAGATCCGCAAAGGCGGTGTCCTGTGCCAGAAGGACGGCGGGCGCCATGGCAAGCGACGTTCCCAGCATGCAGCCCACCATGATCGTGTATCCCAAGCGCTCGGCCTCCTGCTTCATCACCAGCGCTTCGGTGAGGCCGCCCGTCTTGTCGAGCTTGATGTTGATCGCGTCATAGCGATCTCGAAGCGACGCCAGGTCTCTGGTGAGATGAACGCTCTCATCCGCGCAAATGGCAACGGGGCGTTTTATCGTTGCGAGAAACGCGTCATTTCCTGCGGGAAGAGGCTGCTCGATAAGCGAGATGCCCAGTTCCGCCGCGATGGCCATGTGGTGCTCGATGTTTTCTTCACGCCATCCCTCATTGGCATCGACGATGATCCTGGCATCCGGTGCCGCTGCGCGAACGGCGCGTAACCGCGCCTCGTCGTCCTCGGTCCCGGTCTTGATCTTCAACAGTGGACGATGGGCGTTCTCTCTTGTTTTCGTCGCCATCGTCTCGGCATCGGCAAGCGAAATCGTATAGGCGGTCAGAAGCGGCGTCGGTACCGACGGCAAAAAGTGGGACGAAGCCGGTTTGCCGGAGAGTTTCGCTTCCAGATCCCATAAAGCGCAGTCGACGGCATTGCGTGCGGCACCCGGCTTCATCGCTTGCTGAAGATGCTCTTTGTCGAGCCCGGAGGCGATCGCCTTCGCCGCCGCTTCAATATCTGCCAGAACGCCGTCGATTGTTTCTCCATAGCGCGGGTAGGGGACGCATTCTCCCTGACCTTTGACGCCATCCTGCGTGATGGTGCACGTCGCCACGTTGATTTCGGTGCGGCTTCCGCGCGAAATGGTGAAGCTTCCTGCAACCGGGAAGACTTGTGCTGTGGCTTCGAGGTAACGGCCCATCAAAATTGCCTTATAGTTGGGGGGAAAACCATGGAACCTGCAAAATATGTATCCATTTACGGTGCACCGCTGTGGCTTGCTGGTCCGGCAAACGATATGAATCGTCAAGAGAATCTTTCAGTAAGCTGCATTCGCTCGGAGAAATATGCAAGAACAGGAACCAGGCAAGCGGGTGGAACAGGCTGCAATCTCGGCGGATAATAACGCGGAGCGCGGCGGTGTGCGCTATGTGCTCTCCGGTTCCTGGCGCAATGCAAATATCTCTTCCGTGCTGCCCGAACTCGAAAAAATCGAAAAAGCAGGTGCGTCTGGGCCGATCAGGATCGACCTTTCCGGTGTCGATAATATCGATACGACGGGTGCGTGGATCCTCCACCGGCTGCGCAGTCGCCTGGAGAAGTCCGGTTCGGAGGTGAGCTTCGAGGGCAACGAGAAGGTCGAGGAGATCATCAACTCGCTTCCCGATGAAGCGCCGCTGCCGCCAAAGGATACGCACAAGCAAAGCATCGTCAGCCGTATTTTTGATCCCATTGGACGCAATGTCATCCAGGCAGGGTCGGACTTCATGGCGGGCATGTTCATTCTCGGCTCTGCCGTTCGTGGCGCGCAGATGAAGCTTGGCCGAGGGCGGGGTGTTTCACCGGCGGCTATCGTCAACCAGATCGATCACATGGGCGTTCGAGCGGTGCCCATCATTACGCTGATGTCGTTCTTGATCGGTGCGATCATCGCCCAGCAGGGCGCGTTCCAGTTGCGGTACTTCGGCGCCGAAGTCTTCGTTGTCGACCTTGTGGGTATTCTGCAGCTGCGCGAAATCGGCGTTCTTCTGACGTCCATCATGATCGCGGGTCGGTCCGGCAGTGCGATCACCGCTGAAATCGGTTCGATGAAGATGCGCGAGGAAATCGATGCGCTCAAGGTCATCGGTCTCAACCCGGTGGGCGTTCTGGTGTTCCCGCGTCTGGTGGCGCTGACCATCGCCTTGCCGCTTCTCACCATCATCGCCAATTTCTCTGCACTGTTTGGCGCTGCCATCGTGTCGTTGCTCTACTCCGGCATCACCTTCGAAGTGTTTCTCTCGCGTCTTCATGCCGCTGTTGAAAGCTCGACGATCGCGTCCGGCATGATAAAGGCGCCGTTCATGGCTCTTATCATCGGCATCGTTGCAGCCGTCGAAGGTATGAAGGTTGGCGGCAGCGCGGAATCGCTCGGTCAGCACGTGACGTCATCGGTGGTCAAGTCGATCTTCGTCGTGATCCTCGTCGATGCCGTCTTTGCCATCTTCTATTCAGCCATCGATTTCTGAGGAGAGGGCTGTGGATCAAGGGCAAGCAGTCGACAACAAGAAAGCCAGCAACGAGGATCGCGAAGTCGTGCTCTCGGTCCAAGGCGTGACCGTCAGCTTTGGCGATAAGGTGGTGCTCGATCATCTCGATCTCGATGTCTATCGCGGTGAAATCCTCGGCTTCATCGGCCCGTCCGGTGCAGGCAAGTCGGTATTGATGCGTACGGTGCTGCGGCTTCTGCCGCGCCAGGGCGGCACCATCAAGATTCTCGGTACGGATTACGACAAGGCATCGGATGAAGAGCGCATGGCGCTCGATACGCGTCTTGGCGTTCTATTCCAGCAAGGTGCGTTGTTCTCCGGTTTGACCGTGAAAGAGAACATTCAACTGCCGATGCGCGAATATCTCGATCTGCCGCAAAAGCTCATGGATGAGCTTGCTGCCTTGAAGATCGAGATGGTGGGTCTGAAGCCGGATGCGGGCGACAAGTTTCCTTCCGAACTCTCGGGCGGTATGATCAAGCGCGCAGCGCTAGCGCGCGCTCTGGCGCTCGATCCGGATCTGGTTTTCCTGGACGAGCCGACATCGGGTCTCGATCCGATCGGTGCTGCAGAATTTGATATGCTGATTGCGCGCCTGCGCGATTCGATGGGTCTGACCGTCTACATGGTGACCCACGATCTCGACAGCCTGTTTTCAGTTTGCGACCGCATCGCCGTTCTCGGCAACAACAAGGTGGCAGTCGAAGGTACACTTGAGGATATGTTCAATAACGACGATCTTTGGGTCCAATCATATTTCCGCGGAAAGCGGGCTCGCGCCGTCGTCCTTCCGGATGGCACGCAACAGATTCCGGGGAGTAACGGATAGGCATGGAAACCAAGGCGAATTACACCATTGTCGGTATCTTCACGCTCATCGTGGTCGCGGCGGCGTTTGGCTTCGTTTATTGGATGGCCGAGTTCGGTCGTGGCGGTCCCACAGCACAGCTGACGATCCGCATCCCCGGCTCGGCAAACGGCTTGTCTGTTGGTTCTCCCGTGCGGTTCAACGGTATTCCCGTTGGTACGGTGCGTGGTCTTTCGATCGACCGTGACGATCCGGCTTACTCGATTGCCTACACGGAAGTGCAGGCGGATGCGCCGGTCTTTCCATCCACCCGTGCCGTTCTGGAAATCCAGGGCCTGACGGGCGCTGCCTATATCGAGCTTTCCGGCGGACGCAGCAATGAAGAGCGGATTCTCCAGAAGTCGTTTGAGACCGGTGTTCCTGCTGAACTGACGGCTGATTTATCGAGCGTGACCAACCTCTTGGCAACAGCCGACAAGATCCTCAAGCGTGCGGATGGGGCGATCGGTGAGCTGCAGGGCTTCGTGCAGGATGCGCGCGGACCGTTGACGGAAACCGTTCGCAATGCCGAGAAATTCTCCGCTGCACTGGCTTCTAATTCCGACGGAATCGAAAACTTCCTCGAAAGCCTGAGCTCGCTGTCGACCACCGTGCAGTCGGTGTCCGTTCGTCTCGATGGCACGCTGACGGCGGTCGAAGATCTGGTGAAGGCGGTGGACTCGCAGAAGATCGATTCGATCCTCACCAATGTCGACAAGGTTACGTCGGACGTTGCGGCCTCATCCGGTGGCATTCAGGATGTCATGGACACCGTCCAGCGCACGTCTCGCAATTTCGAGCAGGCTAGCGCTGAAGTTCAGACCGTGGTGAAACGCGCGGACGAGTTGCTGGCTTCTGTCGATGCGGCCAAGGTCAGCAACACGGTGGACGACGTGTCAGCCGCAACCGCTGACGCACGTCAGGCAATTTCGACGTTCCGTCAGATCGCCGATGACGTTGGGACGCGCCGCCAGGATATCGATCAGGCGATTGCCGACTTCACCGACATGTCTCGCAAGCTGAACTTGGCTTCCAGTCGCGTCGACGGCATTCTAGCGAAAGTCGATGGCATGCTTGGAACCGATGACGCCAATTCGCTTTTTGCCAAGGCGCGTGAGACGCTCGCTTCCTTCAAGGCTGTGGCGGACAACCTCAATGCGCGTATTGGTCCGATTGCCGACAATCTTACGCGGTTCTCGAATTCGGGTTTGAGAGACTTCCAGGCGCTGATCAACAATACGCGCCAGACGGTCGACAATCTCAACAATACGATCACCAATTTCGACCGCGATCCGCAGCGTCTGATCTTCGGTGGCGAGAACGTAAAACAATATGATGGCCGGACACGGCGTTGATGGGGGGTAGTGGTTCTATGATTTCACCGATGGACGTGCGGGGACTTGTCCCGACTTCGATGAAGTTTGCTCTGATGATGCCCCTTCTTGGTGCACTCCTGGCGGGCTGTGGCGGCGGTGCCAAGAACGATACGTTCGATTTGTCCGTGTCGCCGGCACCTGTAACGCAGGCGCCATCGCTGAAGTCGCGCCAGCTTCTGATCGCGGAACCGACCGCCTTGAAGGCACTGGACAGCGAGAATATCGTTGTAAGGCTTTCCAATTCGGAGGTTCAGTATCTCGCGAATTCGCAATGGAGCGACCGCCTGCCGCGCATGGTGCAGTCGAAGCTGGTCGAGGCCTTCCAGGATACGGGTCGCCTCGGCGGTGTCGGGCGTCCAGGGCAGGGACTGGCGATCGACTATCAGGTCGTGACCGATATCCGCGCCTTCGAGATCGACACCAAGAATAATGTCGCCAATATCGAGATTTCGGTACAGTTGCTGAATGATCGCAACGGCACCGTTCGGGCGCAGAACGTGTTCCGGGCGAGCACACGTGTCAGCGGCACGGGCAATGCCAACCTCGTCAAGGCGCTGGACTCGGCTTTCGCTGCCGCGTCTCGCGAGATTGTGGCCTGGACGTTGAAGGCGCTTTAATTGGCGTCCAATATTGAAAGATGAACGCCGCGACATCATACGATACGCGGCGTTTTTCTTTGCGATCGCATTTGGGTCAAACCCGAAGGCTCATTTGGCTGTCGCTTCTTTCCGCCATTCCGGCAGGGGAAAGATCGTGTCGTAAGCCCAGTTGAAGACGAAAGCGTAGACGACGTAAAACAGCGCGAAGGATACGTCCATGATAAGCGCGTGGATGATGCCGATGCCGAGGTACCAGGCGATGAAAGGCATCAGGACGATCAGAAGTCCAAGCTCGAATAGAACGGCATGGACGACGCGGATTGTTGGCGTCTTCAGCGTCGTGCCACGCAGGCCCTGCAAGGTGTGGTCGAAGCCGAGATTGTAGAGATAATTCCAAGCCGTTGCGACAGTGGCGCTGACGATGCCGACAATGCCGATGTCGCTCATCGGCATATGGAAGACGACCGCGCCAAGTGGAATGACGAGAGCAAGGCCGATAATTTCAAAGCTGAGGGCGTGGCGTATACGATCGCCTATGCTGCGCATGGGGAAACTCCCGAGATAACCAAATCGGGCCGTCCCGAATGCTGTTGCCGACATGGCCGAGGTCGTCCTCGCCCCGACGATATAAGCGGAAGCCGGGTTTGCTTCAAGTCTTCCCCTCTCAGGCCGATTCAGCACCCAGCGCTTAGCGCATAAAAAAAGCGCCTCGCAGGAGACGCTTCTTCTTTTTTCAATGTCCGGAAGCGGTTTAGCGCTTGGAAACCGGAACGTAGTCGCGCTTTGCAGCACCGGTGTAGAGCTGGCGCGGGCGACCGATACGCTGCTGCGGATCTTCGATCATCTCGTTCCACTGAGCAATCCAGCCGACGGTGCGGGCGAGAGCGAAGAGAACCGTGAACATGGTCGTGGGGAAGCCAAGCGCCTTGAGCGTGATGCCGGAATAGAAGTCGACGTTCGGGTACAGCTTCTTCTCGACGAAGTAGGGGTCCGAAAGCGCGATCTTCTCGAGTTCGAGAGCGACCTGCATGATCGGATCGTCGGAGTTGCCGGTGGCTTCCAGCACTTCGTACATCGTCTTCTGCATGATCTTGGCGCGCGGATCGTAGTTTTTGTAGACGCGGTGGCCAAAGCCCATCAGGCGGAACGGATCGTTCTTGTCCTTGGCGCGGGCGATGTATTCAGGAATACGATCGACGGTGCCGATTTCGTTCAGCATGTTCAGCGCTGCTTCGTTGGCGCCGCCGTGAGCGGGGCCCCAGAGGCAGGCAATGCCGGCTGCAATACATGCGAACGGGTTTGCGCCCGAGGAACCGGCCAGACGAACGGTCGAGGTGGACGCGTTCTGCTCATGGTCGGCATGAAGGATGAAGATGCGATCCATGGCGCGGGCCAGAACTGGGTCCACCTTGTACTCTTCGCACGGAACGGCAAAGCACATGTGCAGGAAGTTCGATGCGTAATCGAGATCGTTCTTCGGGTAAACGAAGGGCTGGCCGATATGGTACTTGTAGGCCATGGCCGCGATCGTCGGCATCTTGGCGATCATGCGCAGGGAAGCAACCATGCGCTGGTGCGGATCGGTGATGTCCGTCGAGTCGTGGTAGAAGGCGGAGAGAGCGCCGACGGTGCCGCACATGACAGCCATTGGGTGGGCGTCGCGACGATAGCCGGTGAAGAAGCGGCTCATCTGTTCATGCACCATGGTGTGACGCGTCACACGGGTGTCGAAGTCCTTCTTCTGAGCCGTCGTCGGCAGTTCGCCGTAAAGCAGCAGATAGCAGGTCTCGAGGAAGTCGCCCTGTTCGGCAAGCTGCTCGATCGGGTAACCGCGGTGCAGCAGAACGCCTTCATCACCATCGATATATGTGATCTTGGATTCGCACGAGGCGGTAGAGGTGAAACCGGGATCGTAGGTGAAGGAGCCGGTGTGTTTGTACAGAGTGCCGATATCGACGACGTGCGGGCCAATCGTACCTTCTCGTACAGGAAGATCGACCGTCTTGTCGCCGAGGGTCACTGTAGCGCTTTTTTCCGTCATACCATACCTCCGAATATGCAGGCGATGCGGGTTGACGCATCGGCCAATTAAGCGTCACGGATTTAGCTATATGATCCGTGCGACGATGCCAAGCTATCCAAAAGGCAAATTGTGCATCGCGGAATTGGAATATGCCCATCTAATCGATTTTGCCACTTTACTGTTTCGTTTTAAGTCAATGCTTCCTTAATCGGCGCGCTGGATTGCAATCCGAATCGCGAGGCTGCAAATTGGCCTAAGGGACCGAGGGGCGGCACTTGAACGAGTACGGGGAACGGCAGCAGTTCCGCTTGCTGGAGACGGGCACGCCTGCGAGGGTCGAGCTCGATGGCATCAATTTGCCTGCCGGTCTGGCGAGTACCGATATTGTAATCTTCTCTCCACCGCATCCTGCGCATCAAGGCTTTGCGCAGCGATTGCGATCGACCTTATCGCGCTGCATCGCCGAGGAGCTCCAGTACCGGCAGGGCTTCCTTTTCATCCCTGTGCTGGTCGGCGCGGGCGCGGCACTCTGGTTTTCGCTTTCCTCTCCACCGTCCGACGTCGTTCTCTTTGTAAGCAGCCTTTGCGTCATCCCCATTGCCATTATCATGCGTCATCGACAAACCGTGGTCTCGTTCATGGTTGCCGTGCTTGCACTTCTGCTGCTTGGCATGTTGCTAGCGAACTGGGAGACCCGCCGTGCAGGGACGACGGTTCTCGACAGTGCCGTGACCACTACAATTACTGGCACAGTGGAGAGGCGGGAGGTGGATGCCAAGGGCTACTGGCGCTATACGATTGCCCTGACTTCGACGAGTGGTCCCTCTCTGGCACGGCTGCCAAACCGGATCTCTGTTCTCGCCCGCAGTCGCGAACAACCCATCGCGGTTGGGGCCGGTATTACCGGCAAGGCGCGTCTTTCGCCACCATCCGGTCCCGCGCTGCCCGGCCTCAACGACTTTGCATTTTCCGCCTATTTCGACGGGATTGGTGCAACCGGATTCTTTTATAGCGCACCCACGGCCTTGCCGACGCAAAGGGAGAGCGAGGACAAAGACAGCTGGTTAGACGCAGCCGATTCCTGGCTTTACGCGTTGCGCTCCGCCATTGCGGAACGCATACGCAGCGTCATCGGCGGTGATGCGGGCGCTTTTGCGGCCTCGATCATCACGGACGAGCGCCGTGCGATTTCCAGTGAAACAATGGAAGCGTTGCGTGTGTCGGGGCTCGCCCATATCGTCGCTATATCCGGGCTCAACATGGCGCTGGCCTCCGGCATCTTCTTCGTTGGCATGCGCATGGTTTTCAGCCTTCTTCCGGGTTTCTCGCAACGCTATCCCGTGAAGAAGATCTCGGCATTTGCGGCGCTGTTGATGACATTCGCCTATTACTTGATCTCAGGTTTTGCCGTTTCCGCCGAGCGGGCATGGCTGATGATGTCGATCATGCTAGCCGCGGTTCTCGTGAACCGGCCGTCGATCAGCCTTCGCAATGTCGCGCTTGCCGCAATCGTCATCATTGCGATTTCGCCGCACGAGATCATGGGTCCGAGTTTCCAGATGTCCTTTGCCGCAACGCTGGCACTGGTTGCGGCGTATTCGTTCTGGAGCAGATGGCGGGGCAATCGAGAGCGTCTCATTGTTGCGCGACCACCCTTGTGGCTGGTGGCATCCTCCAAAGCGGGTACCATTGTTGGGGGGGTGGTCATCACCTCGCTGATCGGAGGCGTCTCGACCGCGATTTACTCCATCGAGCATTTCCACCGGATCACCACCTATGGCCTGGCCGCCAATCTCGCGGCTATGCCGGTCATGTCCATCATCGTCATGCCATCTGCGCTGATTGCCATGCTGCTAATGCCCTTCGGTCTCGACGCACCGTTCCTGAAGCTGATGGGTTACGGCATGGCGATGGTGATCGACATTGCCAAAACCGTATCCAGCTGGGGCGGAGACGCCACAATCGGGCGGCAGCACCCCTGGTTTCTCATCGTCTCTACGGTCGGTTTTCTTCTGCTGACTTTGCTGCGGACACGGCTCGCTCTCGTGGGGCTTCCTTTTCTCCTTGCCGGTCTCGTGTTGGTGCCGGTTGAGCTGAATAAGGCGAAGCCCGACCTCTTGATCTACGAGGATGGCCTTCTTGTCGCATTTCGCACGGATCAGGCCGTCGCCACAACGAAGCGTCAGGCGAAGGGATTTGTCTATGAACAGTGGGCGAGGGCGGTGCCGCTGCCAGACAAGCATGTGGCGCCTGTCATCTTTGATGACAACGCAGCGAGCGATGAAGAGACCACGGTACAGGCATCGACGCGCCGCCAACCTGTTCTGACCGATCAGCAGAAGCAACAGGCCCGCGAAAAGATGCTACTGGCTCTCGAGCGGACAAATGTTTTCTCGTGCCAGAGAAATGCGTGGTGCGTGGGACAGCATGAGACTGGCGTCAGGGTCGCTGCCATTTCGAACACCGCCTTCACCGGAACCGCCTGTGATGTGGCGGATATCGTCGTCACCTCGCGCTTCGTGCCCTTCACGACTTGTCGCTCAGGCGCGATATTGATCAGCGCCACCACATTACGCAAGACAGGTTCGCTGGAGCTTTGGCTGAATGAAAGTGGAGCGCCCGTCGCGGCTGCACGCGCGGCGATGCAAGGCGTCGCCAGACCCTGGTCCGTCCACCGCGCTTACGACTGGCGCAGCAAGACGTTTGACGGAGAGGTGCCGCCGCATATTGAAACGATGCTGGCGGCCGAGCCGTAACTCGTTGCCTCTAAACGGCGTTTGAACGCCGATCCTCAATGATCTCGCCCGACGCCCGCGCTTCCTCCTCATGCTCCGGATCACGCCACGGTTCAGAGACCGCTGCCTGCTCCCATTCCCTCATCGCTGGCAAACCAAGGAGGCGCGTCTTGTAAGCCTCCGCTGCTGGCGACAGTGCGGTGCCGTAAGTCTGGAAGCGAAAGGCAACGGGGCAGAAGAAGGCGTCAAAGGCGGTGAAATTGACACCGGTCAGAAACGGTCCGCCAAAAGTGTCCAGCACCTGCTGCCAGAGCGTGTCGATGCGCGCTATATCCTTGCGGAGCGCGTCGCTTGCGGGGACTGGCCGGATGCGCAAGCCTACGCTCATCGGGTGCAGATTGCGCAGGGATTGGAAGCCGGAATGCATCTCGGCGGCGGCAGAGCGCGACCAGGCCCGCGCCTTGGCATCCTCAGCCCAAACACCATCATGCCGTTCGGCGAGATATTCCACGATTGCAAGCGAGTCCCAGACGGTGACATCGCCATCCACCAGGCAGGGCACCTTGCCGGAGGGGGTGAAGTGCATGAAGCTGTTCTTTGGATCGGGATCGTTGAAGGGGACGAGGCGCTCATTGAAAGGGATGCTCAATGTCCGCATTAGAACCCAAGGCCGGAGCGACCAGGAGGAGTAGTTCTTATTGGCGATGTAGAGATCGTACATGTTGTCTCCTCTTGGTGATAAGGCGGCTCGTATCGCAGGCAATTGGCCAAAGCGTAAGTGCTTGCAAAGGTCGTAACGCATGAGCGGGAGGACATACAGGCCTAGTCTGTCATGTCAGATATCATATGATTTGATGTGTTCGCCGCTCTCACGCGTCTGGAGACAGAAGCAGAATGAACTTCATTCGCTCGTCATGGTTTGATGAGCAGACATGAAGTGAATGGAGTGTTCGAGATGGACGTCAAATCTGGCGGTTGTGCCTGTGGTAAGGTGAGGCTTTCGATGGTGGGTAAGCCCTACCGTGTCGGCCTTTGTCACTGTATGGATTGCCGCAAACATCACGGCGCGCTCTTCCACGCATCAGCGATCTTTCCTGAGGATGCCGTGACAATCGAAGGGGAAACGCACAGCTATAATGGCCGCTTCTTCTGCCCCAATTGCGGCTCGCCCGTCTTTGGGAAAAGCGACGACGAAATCGAGGTGAATATCGGTTCTCTGGATTCACCAGATCAGTTCGAGCCGACCTACGAGCTTTGGACGATCCGCCGTGAAGCCTGGTTGCCGGATTTCCCGACGCTGCGACAGTATGATCAGGATCGAGAATCGACCGGCAGGACTGAGGAGGGGCGATGATGTCACGCGTCACATGCTGCGGCGTCCTTAGGCTGAAACCATAGATGTGGGCGCCTCTATAAACAGGCAGTCCAATTCCGCCTTCCGACTGCTGACAAAGGCCCGAAAACCTTTCCGGGTCATGGTCGGGACTGAACCGGCCACCCATAAGACCTTGACACAGGAATCCTCTGGCCGAGCCCGCGAATGACCCAAAGTAAACGTTAAAGGCCTATCATCACCCTAAAGGCAGGCCAATCGCCTGCCTCTAACGTTCAACTCGGGATGTTCTTGCCCCTCGAAAGCGATGGGAGCAACGCCAACGCCGCTCGCTATCGCTCAATGATAGCGACGAATGAGACCGACCAGCTTGCCCTGAATCTTGACCCGATCAGGTCCAAAGATGCGGGTTTCATAAGCGGGGTTTGCAGCCTCCAAAGCGATGGAAGCGCCCTTGCGACGGAAGCGCTTCAAGGTGGCTTCCTCGTCGTCTACGAGTGCAACGATGATATCGCCGGGGTTGGCGGTGCTGCCGTTGCGGATGATGACGGTATCGCCATCGAAAATGCCAGCCTCGATCATCGAGTCGCCCTTGACCTCGAGCGCGTAGTGCTCCCCCGTACCGAGCATATCGACGGGTACGGCGACATCGTGGGTGTTGTTCTGGATGGCGGAGATCGGCACACCGGCGGCGATGCGTCCCATCACAGGGACGGTGACAGCGGACGAGCTCTGATCGTTTGCGGGCTTCTGGGCCGGGGCAGGCTCCTGCGGTTTGGCTTTCCCGAGGCTACCCTCTATCACGCTTGGCGAGAAACCGCGCGGCGGCTTCTGTGAGGGTGCGGAATAGGCTTCGGGAAGCTTGATGACCTCCAGCGCTCTTGCCCGGTTCGGCAGGCGGCGGATGAAGCCACGCTCCTCCAACGCAGTGATCAGGCGGTGAATACCAGACTTCGAGGCGAGATCGAGGGCATCTTTCATCTCATCGAAAGATGGGGGCACGCCGGACTCTTTCATTCGCTCATGAATGAAAAGAAGCAGTTCCTGCTGTTTGCGCGTGAGCATGAAGAAAACCCTTGGAATGCGTGGCGAAGATTCGTGAAACAAATACAGAACGAACACTATATGTTCCATATGTGTTCTGCAATCCCTTAAAATTCCGCAAACGTTTCCGTCTGATCAATTCGCGGTCCTGTCATCCGCGCAATGGTAGAAGTTTATAGCTTCTTTACGGTGTCGCGTATCTTTTTCGTCTCCAGGTTGATGATCTCATTTTTACGGGTATCTACGAGCTGCTTCGAGGATCATCCGATCCGGTCATCCTGTGGGATGAAGGCCAAGCCATTCGAAGCATTATCAACAAAATCATCAGGGCTCCACGGCGCTGCTTCGTAGCGTCTTTTCTTGGGGCAAGGACATTTTTATGAAGCTCATTAGGTTCACCCTTATCGGAATGCTGATTGCGCTGGCCGGTTGCCAGACACTCGACCCCAATTCACCGGAAGCCTTGAAGCGGAAGGAGTATGACCGGCTGCTCCTGAACACGACGATGGCCAACTGCAAGCTCATCGTTCAGCTCAATCAGAAGCGTGTTTCGCAAAACAAGGAGCCGACGCGCGACAACAACTGTGCAAGGATTCTGAAGAACCACGCGCTTGGTGGCGTTCATCCGGCGAGCTTCGTCCCCGATATAGCTGTGAACGGTATTCCCATTCCGATCGGCGGACTGATCAAGCTCGCCATCGTTGCCGACCGAAACCAGCGTGAGAAGAAGGCCTGGGAGGCATCGCTACCGGCTTGGGTTTCCTCCGGTGGTGAGAACAGCGAGAACGTCTATCGCATGTTGCTGGCGCAAGGTTTCAAGCCTGAAGAATTGGAAGGGCTGAAGGGAAGTGCTGGATTTTCCGACGCCGTGCGCGCGGTCGGGCCGTTCGTGCAATTTTCAGAGGCCAATCCCGATGTCGTCCGGAGGGCGAATGCCGGCTAAAAGGCAGCGGTCGGTGCTCCGGCCGCAGCTTCCCTCATCCCGTGACACGTGGCGCACTTGCTGATAATGCCTGTGCAACATCGCAAGTTAAGCGGTTGCCGGCGATGTCCGGCGCATGTGTCGTGAGGAATGAGATGACTGTGAAGAACAATTTGAAAGTGGTCGCCGGCGAGGGCAAAGGTGCTGTCGCCTTTTCCAACACGGAACGGTTTTCGCTGATTGCCGGCCCGTGCCAGATGGAGAGCCGCGACCACGCCTTCATGATTGCCGGCACGCTCCATGAGCTTTGTGGCAAGCTCGGCATCGGGCTTGTCTATAAGTCATCCTTCGACAAGGCCAATCGCACATCGCTCTCCGGCAAGCGCGGCATCGGTCTCGGCAAGGCCATGGAGATCTTTGCCGATCTCAAGAAGGAATTCGGGTTTCCGGTACTGACGGATATCCATACCGAAGAGCAATGCACCATTGTCGCCGAAACCGTCGATGTTCTGCAAATCCCGGCCTTCCTTAGCCGCCAGACCGATCTTCTCATCGCAGCCGCGAAGACCGGTCGCGTGATCAATGTGAAGAAGGGGCAGTTCCTGGCGCCCTGGGATATGAAGAATGTGCTGGCGAAGTTGAATGAGAGCGGCAATCCGAACGTTCTTCTCTGCGAACGCGGTGCGTCTTTCGGCTACAACACGCTTGTCTCCGATATGCGCTCGCTGCCGATCATGGCCTCGCTCGGCGCGCCGGTGGTTTTCGATGCGACGCATTCCGTGCAGCAGCCAGGCGGGCAGGGCGGGTCGACCGGTGGTCAGCGCGAATTCGTTGAGACATTGTCGCGTGCGGCGGTTGCCGTTGGCATTGCAGGTCTGTTTGTCGAGACCCATGAAGACCCTGACAATGCGCCGTCCGATGGTCCGAATATGGTCCATCTGAAGGACATGCCGAAGCTTCTGGAGAAGCTTCTGGCGTTTGATGCTATCGCCAAGGCCGCCTGATTTTGGCCTAACCAATTTTTATCTATGGTGCGACGCCTGATGTGGGGCGTCGTCATTGTAAATTCTTCCGCTTCGTCTACAGCGAAGCGGCAATGACATCCGACTCGTTTCAGTCACCTTTATCCGCGATCCGGCCTGAAAACGGCTTCACAGTTTTGCCGATGCGCTCTAAGACAAGCGACTGAAATTCATCTGTTCCAGTCCCAAGGGAGAGACCATGACAGCCATTACCGACATCATCGCACGCGAAATCCTCGATAGCCGTGGCAATCCCACGGTCGAGGTCGATGTGTACCTCGAAGACGGCTCCTTCGGTCGCGCCGCCGTTCCATCTGGCGCATCCACCGGCGCTCACGAGGCAGTCGAGCTGCGCGATGGCGGACAACGCTATGGCGGCAAGGGCGTTGAAAAGGCCGTCGAGGCCGTCAACACCGAAATCTTCGATGCGCTTGGTGGCTTCGATGCCGAAAGCCAGATCCACATCGACCAGACGCTGATCGCGCTCGATGGTACGCCGAACAAGTCTCGCCTCGGCGCAAACGCCATCCTCGGCGTATCGCTGGCTGTTGCCAAGGCTGCCGCCGAAACGACCGGCCTGCCGCTTTATCGCTACGTCGGCGGCCCGAACGCCCACCTGCTGCCCGTTCCGATGATGAACATCATCAATGGCGGCGCGCATGCCGACAACCCGATCGACTTCCAGGAATTCATGATCATGCCGGTCGGCGCGGAAAGCATCCGTGACGCGGTGCGCATCGGTGCGGAAATCTTCCATGTTCTGAAAAAGGAACTGGCAGCCCAGGGCCACAACACCAATGTGGGTGATGAAGGCGGTTTCGCGCCAGGCCTGAAGAGCGCGCCGGAAGCGCTGGACTTCATCATGAAGTCGGTTGAAAAGGCTGGCTACAAGCCGGGCGACGACGTTGGCCTTGCTCTCGACTGCGCGTCGACCGAGTTCTTCAAGAACGGCAAATACGAGATGGAAGGCGAGGGCCGTACGCTCGAGCCGGAAGCCATGGCTGATTACCTTGCAGAACTCGCTGGCAAATACCCGATCATCTCCATTGAAGACGGCATGGCCGAAGACGATTGGGAAGGCTGGAAGTACCTGACCGACAAGATCGGCTCCAAGGTACAGCTCGTCGGCGACGACCTCTTCGTCACCAACTCCGCGCGCCTGCGCGACGGCATCAAGATGGGCGTTGCCAACTCCATCCTCGTCAAGGTCAACCAGATCGGTTCTCTGACCGAGACGCTCGACGCTGTCGAGACAGCGCACAAGGCCCGCTACACGGCGGTCATGTCTCACCGTTCGGGTGAAACGGAAGACTCCACGATTGCCGATCTCGCGGTCGCCACCAACTGCGGTCAGATCAAGACCGGCTCGCTGTCGCGCTCCGACCGTCTGGCAAAGTATAATCAGCTGATCCGCATCGAAGAGATGCTGGGTCCGCAGGCTGCTTACGCTGGCCGTTCCATTCTTCGCGGCTGATTTGGCTACGAGATGACAGGAGGGTTCTTTCGGAGAACCCATTAATAGAAAACCCGCCGATGGCCTCGGCGGGTTTTTCTTTTGGGGTGTTGCTTTACTTTGCTCTCCACCCACCGGTGGAGGGTAGCGGCGCGTTAAAGTGCCTTCTTGATCTTTTCGGCGTGAGCCTTGAGTACCTCTATATCGGCCATCGCGCCGCTGTGAGGCTTCAGAGGTTCTCCATCCTTGCGCGGTACGACGTGGAAGTGCAGGTGGAAGACCGTCTGGCCTGCGGCGGGTTCGTTGAACTGCGCGATGTAGACGCCGTCCGCATCGAAGGCGTCCTTGGTGGCGACGGCGAGTTTTTGAACGACGGGGATCGTCTTTGTCAGCACCTCAGGATCGGCATCGAGAATATTGCGCGAGCCGGTCTTCGGGATCACCAGCAGGTGACCCGGGGCTTGGGGCATCACGTCCATGAAGGCGAGTGTATGGTCGTCTTCGTAGACCTTGACGCACGGGATTTCACCCCGGAGGATTTTTGCGAAGATGTTATTGTCATCGTAGGCTGTCACGGGCTGCTCCCTCAAAACTCTTTAGTCGTCGTCTTCCTGCCGTTCGCTTTTGCGAAACGGGCTGTGATCTTCAAGATAGTCGTTGATCTGTTCGACTTCGCTGCGCTCCCGCTCCAGATAATCGGCGATGGCGTGGCGAAGACCGGGATGGGCAATGTAGTGGGCGGAATGGGTGGTCACCGGCGTGTAGCCGCGTGCCAGCTTATGCTCGCCCTGAGCGCCTGCCTCCACGCGCTTCAAGCCCTTGGAAAGCGCGAAGTCGATCGCCTGATGGTAGCAGACTTCGAAATGCAGGAAGGGATGGTCTTCGATGCAGCCCCAGTGGCGGCCGTACAGTGCATCGCCGCCAATGAAGTTGATGGCGCCCGCAACATATTTACCTTCACGCTTGGCCATCACCAGCAGGATATCGTCTGCCATGCGTTCGCCGATCAGGGAATAGAAAGCGCGGGTAAGGTAAGGCTTGCCCCATTTGCGGCTGCCGGTATCCATGTAGAAGGTGAAGAATTGATCCCAGATGTCTTCGGTCAGGTCGCTGCCGGTGAGCCAGTCGATCTCGATGCCGTTTTCCAGCGCTGCGCGCCGTTCCTTCTTGAGGGTCTTGCGCTTGCGCGATGACAGGGCGTCGAGGAAATCGGTATGATCGCGATAGCCTTCATTGATGAAATGAAACTGCTGATCGGTGCGATGCAGAAAACCTTCATCCTCCAGTGTTTCGATCTCGTCTTCATTTGCAAATGTCACATGTGCCGAAGAGATGCCGAGCTTCTCTGTCACCTGCTGGAGACCAGAGGCGAGAACCTGCTGCAAGGCTGCCGCGTCCAATCCGGTCGTCAACAGGCGTGGACCGGTTGCCGGTGTGAAGGGAACGGAGCATTGGAGCTTCGGATAATAGCGTCCGCCCGCCCGTTCAAAAGCGTCGGCCCAACCCTGGTCGAAGACATATTCGCCGCGGCTGTGGTTTTTCAGATAGCCTGGAACGGCACCCATCAATTCGCCGTCACTGCGTTCCAGCAACAGGTGCTGACCGAGCCAGCCGGTCATGGCTGTGGCCGAGCTGGAATCTTCCAGAGAAGAAAGGAAGGCGTGCGAGATGAAGGGATTATAGGGAGCGGCGATAGCCGATCTGGATGCTCCGGAAAGCCTGTTCCAGCTTTCCGGAGCGATGTCCTTGAAGGACTGTGCAACGCGAATGGTATATTCGTCGCTCATGCGCTGGCTGACTGGTCCTTCATGTCGGGGACAAATCCCTCGAACGTTATCTGGTCAGCATATGTATAGGACTTCTCCAAGGCATTTTCATCCCGCACGGTCCAGGTAATCACCGGAACGCTGAGCTTTCTCTGCGCTTCGATGAAACTGTTGGGCAGATGGCCCCAGAAGTAGGAGATGAAATCGAGGCCGATCTGCATCGCCTCGTCATGCTTGAAGAAGTCTTCCGGGTTGGCACCCTCGGCGGTTAGCCCCAACGGCCATGGAGACCCTGCGGCCTTCAGGTCCTTCAGCAGATGATGATCGAAGCTCATCAGTGCCACATGACCCTCATAGCCCTCCAGCTCTTCGAGAACGGCTTCAGCGAAACCATCATCGACGCCTTCGCCATCGCGGCCCTTAAGCTCGATGACGAGCGGCACCTTGCCGGCGCAGAGTTTCAACAGTTGTTTCAGAGTGGGGACGCGATCCTTTGTCTGGCCGATCGACAGCATTCCAAGTTCGGCAGATGTGCGCTCGCGCACGTCTCCCTTGATGCCGGTGAGGCGGGTCATTTCGTCGTCGTGGAAAACAACTGGGACGCTATCGGCTGCCAGTTGCACATCGCATTCGATGGCATAGCCGGATTCGATGGCGCGGGTGAAGGCCGAGAGCGTGTTCTCCCAAACCTCCTTGTTGAGATCGTGGTAGCCACGGTGGGCGACGGGTTGGGCCGTCAGCCAGGACAGTTTCAATGTCATGCGTCGATTTCCAAGATGGCATCGACTTCGACGGCAGCGTTGAACGGCAGCGACGCCATACCGACGGCAGCGCGCGCATGCTTGCCAGCGTCACCGAGAACATTGGCGATGAGGTTGGAGGCGCCGTTGATGACGAGATGCTGTTCGGTAAATTCCGGCACCGAAGCGACGAAGCCGTTCAGCTTCAGCACGCGGCGCACTTTGGAGAGATCGCCGTTCAGCGCGGCCTTGACCTGCGCCAGAATGTTGACGGCGCAAAGCTCGGCTGCCTTTTGCGCGGTTGCGACATCGACATCGCGACCCACATGGCCCGTCACCGCAATCTTGCCGGATTCCATCGGCAGTTGTCCGGAAATATAAAGCAGATTGCCACTGATCGTGAAGGGAACGTAGTTGGCAGCAGGGGCTGCTGCGGCAGGGAGAGTGTATCCGAGTTCCTTGAGGCGAGCTTCGATGGCGTCTGACATTTTTTCCGTTTCCGCTTTGGTTGTAAATCTTTCAAAAATCCGGCATTCAGGTCATGATGTCGAAAAGCCGGACGGTTGCTTGTACAGTATGAGCGATGAGTCCAACAGGAGTTATTGAATGATCGTCAGGAACCTCGCTCTCGTTCTTGCCGCTGGCGTGGGCTTCGTGCCCAGCATCGCAAGTGCCGTGCCTGCCAGCGTTCCCAATCTGATCTCCCATCGCGCCGTCTACGATCTCGAACTCAAGGACGCGTCGGATCGCTCCGGCATCGAGGGCATGACCGGACGCATGGTCTATGAGTTCACAGGCTCGTCCTGCAAGGGTTACAAGACCGACTTCCGCTTCGTCACGCAGATCAATACGGGTGACGCGGTGCGGATGACAGATCAGCAGACCACGACATTCGAAGATGCCGTGTCGAAGAAATTCACCTTCGAGACCAAATCCTTCACCGACGACAAGCTCGACAAGGAAGTGATCGGATCCGCCTCAGACGTCGACGGGAAGATGAAGGTGGATCTGACCAAGCCGGATCCGCGCGAAATCGATCTCGTTCCCGGCGAATTTCCGACCGAGCATATGTATCAGGTCATCGAAAACGCCAAGCTCGGCAAACGTATCTTCGAGTCTCGCGTCTTTGACGGCTCGGATGACGGCGACGAGAGCCTGATCACATCGACGCTTGTTGGCAAGCAGCAGACGCCGAAGGATGGCGATTCTGAAGCGAGTGTTGCCGGCGATTTCGCCAAGGCACCCTTCTGGCCGGTGACGATTGCTTATTACAATGACAAGACCGGAACGGATTCGCTGCCGATCTATCGCATGTCGTTCAAGCTTTACGAGAACGGAATCACCCGCGATCTGACGATGGATTATGGTGACTTCGTTCTGATCGGCAAGCTCGCCAAGCTTGATGTCCTGGCGCCAGAGACCTGCGAAGCGCCGCCCGTGCGCTGAATCTGAGTTTACTTCGAGCAAACTGGCGTTTTTTGACGCCGCGTGCTTGCAATTTGGCTAAGGTCGCTGTATGCGGCACACCATTCCACACGCGAAGCTTGGGGTGTTCCGGGAGAAATCCGGTTCATTCCGCCCGGTGGTACCGGTCAAACGGTGCTGTTCGCTTCGCGGGGGTTCAACCGGAAAAGGAGTTACAAGGCATGGCATTGCCCGATTTTTCTATGCGCCAGCTTCTGGAAGCTGGTGTTCACTTCGGCCACCAGACACATCGCTGGAACCCGAAGATGAAGCCGTACATTTTCGGCGACCGTAACAACATCCACATCATCGACCTGGCTCAGACCGTTCCGATGCTGTCGCGCGCGCTTCAGGTCGTTTCCGACACCGTTGCTCGTGGTGGCCGCGTTCTGTTCGTTGGCACGAAGCGTCAGGCTTCCGAAATCATCGCAGACAGCGCAAAGCGCTCCGCTCAGTACTACGTCAACTCGCGTTGGCTCGGCGGCATGATGACCAACTGGAAGACGATTTCGAACTCGATCCAGCGTCTTCGCAAGGTCGACGAAATCCTGAACTCGGATGCTTCCGGCTACTCCAAGAAGGAGCGTCTGAACCTCGAGCGCGAACGCGAAAAGCTTGAAAAAGCTCTCGGCGGTATCCGCGATATGGGTGGCGTTCCGGACCTGATGTTCATCATCGACACCAACAAGGAAAAGATCGCGATCGAAGAAGCCAAGCGTCTTGGCATTCCGGTTGTCGCCATCATCGACTCCAACTGCGACCCGGACCACATCGATTTCCCGATCCCCGGTAACGACGACGCTTCGCGCGCCATTTCGCTTTACTGCGATCTGATCGCTCGCGCTGCCATCGATGGTATCGCACGTCAGCAGGGCGCTTCCGGCCGTGACCTCGGTGCCGCTGAAGAAGCTCCGGTCGAGCCTGCTCTCGAAGACGAAGCCAACGCCTGATATTGGCCTTTCGGCGGCGCTCATCGCGCCGCCTTCTCCATCAGGATAAGACAAGGCCGTTCTGGACTGCACGTTCGACGGCCTTGTTCGTTTCAAGCCGCATTACCCCGTTGATCGAGCGATCGGTCCGATAAGGGGAACAGCGGCTGGTTTCAAAAGTTTCGTGGCGGCTGTTTCACCAGCCTGTCACAGTTCCGGGTACATTCGTTCCCACAATCCGATTTCGGCCTGGCAAGACTGCCGTGACCGACCGAACCGACAAGAGGCACACAATGAGCGAAATCACCGCCGCAATGGTAAAGGAACTGCGCGAAAAGTCTGGCGCAGGCATGATGGATTGCAAAAAGGCGCTGGCTGAAACCAACGGCGACATGGAAGCGGCAATCGACTGGCTGCGCGCCAAGGGTATCGCCAAGGCTGACAAGAAGTCTGGCCGTACCGCTGCTGAAGGTCTCATCGGTATCGCGTCTGCCGGCCACAAGGCTGTTGTTGTCGAAATCAACTCCGAAACCGACTTCGTTGCCCGTAACGACGCATTCCAGGATATCGTCCGTGGCGTTGCTTCCGTTGCGCTGACGACCAACGGTTCCGTCGATGCGATCGCTGCCGCCACCTATCCGGCAACCGGCAAGTCGGTTTCCGACACCATCAAGGACGCGATCGCCACGATCGGTGAAAACATGGCCCTGCGTCGCGCAGCTCTGCTGGAAGTCGAGCACGGCGTCGTTGCGACCTACGTTCACAACGCTGCCGGCGACGGTATCGGCAAGCTCGGCGTTCTGGTTGCCCTGAAGTCTGTAGGCGACAAGGCTGTCCTGACCTCGATCGGCCGCCAGGTTGCCATGCACGTTGCTGCGACCAACCCGCTTGCTATTCGTGCCGAAGAAGTCGACGCTGCTGTTGCTGAACGCGAACGCAACGTCTTCATCGAACAGGCTCGCGAATCCGGCAAGCCGGAAGCCATCATCGAAAAGATGGTCGATGGCCGCATGCGCAAGTTCTTCGAAGAAGTTGCTCTTCTGTCCCAGGCTTTCGTTATCAACCCCGACCTGACGGTTGAGGCTGCTATCAAGGAAGCCGAAAAGGAAGCCGGCGCCAAGATCGAAGTTGTCGGCATGGCTCGCCTGCTTCTCGGCGAAGGCATCGAGAAGGAAGAAAGCGATTTCGCTGCAGAAGTTGCAGCTGTCGCAAAGGGCTGATCCCTTTACCCAAATGTTGGAAAACTCGGGGGCATCGCGTGACAACGCGGTGCCCTTCGTGTATCCGCGTTGCGGTTACAGTCCGCTTTGCCCGGAAAAAGTTTGCAGATGTTCTTGCGGCTCCGGACTTTTTATGTTTCGCCTGCCATTGCCGCAAAGCCGCTCAAGGATCTTTGCGCGACCTGCTTAAAGGAGTCATGATGTCTTCCAAGCCGCTCTATAAACGTGTTCTGCTCAAGGCGTCCGGCGAAGCCCTCATGGGCGATCAGGGGTTCGGCATTGATGTTGCCGTCGCTGACCGTATTGCCTCCGATATTGCGGAAGCGCGCGCCATGGGCGTCGAAGTGGGCGTCGTCGTCGGCGGAGGGAATATTTTTCGAGGTGTAGCAGTTGCCTCCAAGGGCGGCGATCGCGTGACCGGCGACCACATGGGCATGCTGGCAACCGTCATCAATGCGCTGGCGCTTGCAACATCTCTGCGCAAGCTGGAGATCGATACGGTTGTTCTCTCTGCCATCGCCATGCCGGAGATTTGCGAGAGCTTTTCGCAGCGCGCTGCCATTCACCATCTGTCGCAGGGCAGGGTTGTGATTTTCGCTGGCGGTACCGGCAATCCCTTCTTCACCACCGATTCCGCTGCGGCTCTTCGTGCCGCTGAAATGGGGGCGGAAGCCATCTTCAAGGGAACGCAGGTCGACGGCATCTATTCGGCCGATCCGAAGAAGGATCCGACTGCAACCCGCTTCGACCAATTGACCCATTCCGAAGTGCTGGCCAAGGGCCTGGCTGTGATGGACGTGGCGGCGGTTGCGCTTGCGCGTGAAAACCATATTCCGATCATCGTGTTCTCGATCCATGAGAAGGGCGGCTTTGCGCAAATATTGACGGGCGGCGGTCTCAAGACCATCGTGCACGACGCATAATCACCGGCGGCGCGAAGCGCGCCGGTCAAGATAATGGGCCGTCAAGGCCAGAACGAAATGGAGTATCTAGATGAGTGGTATTGACCTGAATGATATCAAGCGCCGCATGGACGGTGCCATCAACGCGTTCAAGAGCGATATCGCATCGCTGCGCACCGGACGCGCTTCTGCGAACATTCTCGACCCTGTCACGGTCGACGCTTATGGCTCTCGCGTGCCGCTTTCGCAGGTCGCCAACATCACCGTTCCTGAGCCGCGCATGCTTGGCGTGAACATCTGGGACAAGACCATGGTTGGTGCTGTGGACCGCGCTATTCGCGAATCCAATCTTGGTCTCAACCCGATTGTCGATGGCCAGAATCTGCGTATTCCGCTTCCCGAGCTTAATGAAGAGCGTCGTAAGTCGCTCGTCAAGGTTGCTCACGATTATGCCGAAAAGTCCAAGGTTGCGATTCGCCATGTTCGCCGTGACGGCATGGAAGGTCTAAAAAAGGCCGAAAAGGACGGTGACATCGGTCAGGACGAAAGCCGTGGCAAGTCTGACAAAGTTCAGAAAATGACAGACGACACGATTTCTGAAATTGATCGCTTGCTCGCTGAGAAAGAAAAGGAAATCATGCAGGTATAATCGGCTTTGCGCCGAGCCTCGCATTGATTAACCTCGTTAAACTCCGCACTGTCTGAATGGATTGAGATGTCGGAAACCGCACCTTCCCCGTTACCTGAACATGTCGCCATCATCATGGATGGTAACGGTCGTTGGGCCAAGCAGCGCGGTTTGCCGCGCATCATGGGCCATCGGCGGGGAGTAGAGGCCGTCCGCGAGACCGTTCGGACCGCGGGCGAATGCGGTTTGAAGTATCTTACGCTTTTCGCCTTTTCGTCGGAGAATTGGCGCCGGCCTCAATCGGAAGTTTCGGATCTTCTCGGTCTTCTCAAGGCATTCATTCGTCGTGACCTTGCTGAACTTCACAAGGAAAATGTGCGTGTTCGCGTGATCGGCGACAGGGCAGGGCTCAAGGATGATATCCGTGCTCTGCTGGAGGAGGCCGAGCAGACGACGCGTGACAACACCGCGCTTACCCTCATCATCGCATTCAACTACGGTTCGCGTGATGAAATTTCGCGCGCGGCGGCGTCGCTTGCCCGCGATGTCGCGGAAGGCCGGATCGATGCGTCCGCGATCACGCCAGAAGCGATTTCCGCCCGGCTTGATACGGCAGGCATTCCTGATCCGGACCTCATTATCCGAACCAGCGGCGAGGAGCGTCTGTCGAACTTTCTGTTGTGGCAGGCAGCCTATTCCGAATTTCTCTTCATTCCGGACTACTGGCCTGATTTCAATCGCCAGACCCTCGTGGCTGCGATCGATCAGTACATGACGAGGGACCGTCGCTTCGGCGGACTGTCCACTCAAGTTGCGATGGCGGGCGCCTGATGAGCCGCGAATTAAAGCTGCGGATCATTTCGGGCATCGTCATGGCCGCGGTCATTCTGACGGCTACCTGGTATGGCGGGATTATGTTCCGCGCTGTCGCGGGCCTGCTGTCTCTCCTCATCTATTATGAGTGGAGCACGATCACGAAGCTTTCCGATACCAATCCGACGGGCTACGCCTGGGGATGGTTTTCCGTCGCGGTGATGAGTGGCAATACGATCTTTGGCGAAAGTTCTCTCGATCTTCCATTGCTGTCGGGTTGTGCGATCACCGCTGCTCTGTTTCCGATTCTTCGTGGCCCGAACTGGTGGCTTGTTGGCGGTATCGTTTATTCGGCGCTGAGCGGCATTTCGCTTGCAGCCATTCGCGGCGAGGAATCAACCGGCCTTGTTGCCATGCTCTTCGTCTTCGCCATCGTTTGGGCGACGGATATCCTTGCCTATTTCGTCGGCCGTGCGATCGGTGGCCCGAAGCTTGCGCCTTCGATCTCGCCGGGGAAAACATGGTCTGGTGCTGCTGGCGGAACGTTTTTCGGCCTGGTTGCGGGCGGCGCTGTTGCGCTTGCCTATCATGGAAGCATCTCGCTGACCGTACTGTTGCTGGCGCTGGCGCTTTCCATCTTCAGCCAGATCGGCGACTTGTTTGAATCTTTCATCAAGCGCCGGTTCGGGGTGAAGGACTCCAGCAATCTTATCCCAGGCCATGGTGGGTTTATGGACCGGGTTGACGGTCTTGTTTTCGCCTGCTTTACCGTATTCCTGATTGCAGTGGTTCACGCGGCAGTAACCGGTGATGTGCCAGGATCGGGCGACGGTATCTTGCTCGGCTTCTGATCTGGCTAGATACGTGACAAGAGACGCGACGTAAGGGAATCGGGAACAATATGGACACTGTGATGGCTGCGGTTAATTTTCTAACCGGTTATATGGTGCCATTTATCCTGGTAATCTCGCTCTTGGTCTTCGTCCACGAAATGGGACATTACCTCGTTGGACGGTGGTGCGGCATTCGATCCACGGCGTTTTCGGTGGGTTTCGGGCCGGAATTGATCGGCTTTACCGACAAGCGCGGCACGCGCTGGAAGATCTCCGCCGTTCCACTTGGCGGCTATGTCAAATTCTTCGGTGACGAGGATGCATCCAGCAAGCCGGACAGCGATGGTCTTTCCGGGCTGACGCTTGAGGAGAGAGCGCAGACGCTTGCCGGTGCAAAGCTCTGGAAGCGTGCGGCCACTGTTGCTGCTGGCCCCATCGCCAATTTCATTCTGGCGATCCTGATCTTCACGGTCCTCTTCACGATCTATGGCCGGATGATTTCCGATCCGGTCGTGTCCGAGGTGCGTCCTGACAGCGCTGCCCAGGCAGCAGGCATTCTGCCGGGCGATCGCCTGATCGCGATCGACGGCGAAAAGGTGCAGACGTTTGAGGACGTCCGACGCTATGTTTCCATCCGCCCGGGCACGCAGATCAATGTCACTGTCGAGAGAGACGGTCGCGATCTGTCTCTGCCTATGGTTCCGACCCGCACGGAAACGACGGATCAGTTCGGCAATAAGATCGAGCTTGGTATCATTGGCATCACCACCGACCAGACGCGTGGCAATTTCCGTCATGTGAGCTACACGCCTGTGGAGGCGCTCGTCGAGGGTGTGCGGGAAACCGGCCATGTCATCACCGGCACCTTCAACTATATCGGCAACCTCGTCACGGGACGGATGAATGCCGATCAGCTTGGCGGGCCGGTGCGTGTGGCGCAGGCATCGGGGCAGGTGGCAACGCTTGGCGTGGGGGCGCTGATCCAGCTTGCCGCCGTTCTGTCAATTTCCATTGGACTACTGAACCTCATGCCCGTTCCCATTCTGGACGGCGGCCATCTGGTGTTTTATGCGATAGAGGCGGTGCGTGGCAGACCTGTCGGATCGGGCGCGCAGGAAGTCGCATTTCGTATCGGGCTTGCGATGATTTTCAGTCTGATGGTTTTTGCGACTTGGAACGATATCAGCAGCTTGATTGGCTAAAGAGCGATTTCGAGCTGCTTTTTTAAGAGGGTGTTTACCTTGTTTTGAAGCCAAAGTGGCGATTGGGCCACGGTGACTTGCGAAGTAAACAGAAATTAACGGTCGGGCTTGCTTGTAGAGGAAAAGCAGGTAAAACGACGCAGATGGCCGGAGTCGGGTTCCGCCCGCTGAGGGACAACGGGAAAAGGTAAGATTTGAAATGAAGGCTGGTTCAAGATTTTTGAACGCGGTATCAGCGGTTGCGCTGTCTGCTGGTGTTTCTTCGATTGCAGCTTTGGGGGTACTTGCTTCTGCCGGTGTTGCCAATGCAGCTGTCGTCAGCAGAATTGATGTTCGGGGTGCTGAACGCGCCGGTGCAGATGCTGTTCGCTCCAACATTACGATCGCTCCCGGTCGCAATTTTTCCAATTCCGATATCGATGAATCGGTAAAGCGTCTTTACGCAACGGGCTACTTCTCCAACGTCAGCATGCGCGTGGCAGGCAATGCCCTCGTGGTGACGGTCAGCGAGAACAACCTCGTCAATCAGGTGGTCTTCAACGGCAACCGCAAGATCAAGGACGACAAGCTGCAGGCTATCGTCCAGACGCAGTCTCTTGGACCTTATGATCAGACGGTCGTGACGGCTGATATTGCGCGCATCAAAGAAGCCTATGCTAATATCGGTCGCAGCGAAGTCGAGGTTACGACGCAGGTCGTGCCGGTCGGTCAGGGTCGCGTTAATCTTGCTTTCCAGATCAATGAGGGCGAGCGCACCAAGATCGCGCGCATCGACTTCGTCGGCAACAATGCCTATAGCGATGGCCGTCTGGCCGCCGTGATCAACACCAAGAAGTCCAACATGCTGTCGTTCCTGACACGCAAGGACGTCTACAATGAAGACAAGCTGCGCGCTGACGAAGAGTCGCTGCGTCAGTTCTACTACAACCGTGGCTACGCCGATTTCCGCGTCGTGTCCTCGAACGCCGTCCTAGACGAGGCGACCAACGAGTACACCGTCACCATTACGGTGGATGAAGGCCAGCGTTACAACTTTGGCAATGTGGCCGTTGAGTCGACGGTGCCTGGCATCGATGGGTCGCAACTTCAGGGTCTTGTCGACACAAAGCCCGGCTCTTACTACAGTGCCAAGGAAGTGCAGCAGAGCATGGAAGCGATTTCCAAGCGCGTTGCTGCGGAAGGCTATCCCTTTGCCCGTGTGACGCCGCGTGGCGACCGTGACCTCGCAGGCAACACGATTGGCGTGACCTATATCGTCGATCAGGGCGAGCGCGCCTATGTCGAACGCATCGAAATCCGTGGCAACACGCGTACGCGTGACTACGTCATTCGCCGCGAGTTCGACATCAGCGAAGGTGACGCGTTCAACCAGACCGTTATCAGCGCTGCAAAGCGTCGTCTTGAAGCGCTTGGTTATTTCTCCAAGGTCAATATCAGCACCTCGCAGGGCAGCGCTCCCGACCGCGTTGTGATCGTTGTGGATGTCGAAGACCAGCCGACAGGCTCCTTCGGTATCGGTGCGGGCTACTCGCAGAATGACGGTGCGCTACTGGAAGCGTCGATCGAAGAAAAGAACTTCCTTGGTCGCGGTCAGTATATCCGCGTTGCCGCAGGTGCCGGTCAGGATGATGCGCGCAGCTACACGCTGTCCTTCACCGAGCCGTACTTCCTTGGCTATCGTCTTGCAGCCGGTTTTGACATCTTCAAAAGCCAGAGCAGCAAGGAAGAGTTCTACAATTACGACGAACAGGGTTTCACGCTCCGCGTTACCGCGCCGATTACGGAAAACCTTGGTACGACGTTCAAGTACACCTATAAGCAGTTCAACTATGATGGTAAGGGCGACTGGAACAACCCGAACAATCTTGCAGCTCCTTATCGTGACCTGATTGCAGGTGGTGACTGGACGCAGTCGATCATTTCGAACACGCTGAATTACAACACGCTGGACGACCGCAACATGCCACGCGAAGGCTGGCAGGCTGCGCTGACCAACGAGTTTGCGGGTCTTGGTGGCGATTCGGAATACTACAAGATCTACGGCAAGGTTCGCTATTACCACTCGCTTTCGGACGAGTATGACATCATTGGCTCGCTTACGGGTCAGGCTGGTTATGTGGTTCCAACAGGCGACAACCTTTACGTTTTCGACCAGTTCAAGATTGGCGGCCGTGTGATCCGTGGCTTCAAGAACGATGGTATCGGTCCGCGTATCGGTTCCGACGCGATCGGCGGCACGACGTATTTTGCGGCTTCGGCTGAAGTCACCGCGCCTATGCCGCTCGTTCCGGAAGATGTTGGCCTGCGTCTCGCTGGCTTCGTCGATGCTGGCACGCTCTATGGCAACAAGGTTGCGAATTCGGCTGGCGTCCAGGATGACAGCTCGATCCGTGCATCTGCCGGTATCGGCATCATGTGGGCGTCTCCGTTCGGTCCGCTGCGCGTCGATTACGCTGTGCCGATTGCCAAGGAAAGCTACGACGAGGAACAGCGTTTCCGGTTTGGCATGTCCAACACTTTCTGATATCGGCAGTCCAGAACTGCGAGTTTGAATGTTCTGGAGTATCCGTGTGATGGACTACAACGCTTTTTTTCCGCCTCATGAAGGCCTGCGATTGAAAGATATCGCAGTCCGTCTTGGGGCGGAACTGTCTGATGAGGCCTTTGGCGATAGAGTCGTAAGGTCAATTGCGCCGGTATCGCGCGCCAAGCCGGATCAGCTCTGTTACATCCTGTCTCGCAAGAACCGGGATGAGTTGCTGACATGCGACGCGGCAGCCGTCATTTGTGACGAGTCGCTGAAGAGCATCGTGCCGAATCATATTCCGGCTCTTATCTGCAAGAACCCCCACACGATCTTCGCCCAGGCCGGTGAGCTTCTGCATCCTTCTGCGATGCGGCCTTCTGCCGTCACGCCTGACGAGACGGCAGTGTCGGCTTCCGCCTATGTTGATCCGAGTGCCAAGCTCGAGTCCGGGGTGATCGTCGAGCCTTTCGCCGTCATCGGTGCGAATGTTCATATCGGTTCAGGGACGCGGATCGGGCCTGGGGCTATCATTGGTGCCGAGGTTCAGATCGGCCGCGACTGCACGATTGCCGGTGGCGCGAGCGTTCTTTCGGCTCTTCTGGGTAATGGCGTTATCATCCACAATGGCGTGCGTATCGGCCAGGATGGTTTCGGCTATGCACCTGGACCGCGCGGCATGATCAAGATCGTGCAGATTGGGCGCGTCATCATTCAGGACAATGTCGAAATCGGCGCGAATACGACAGTCGACCGCGGTACGATGGATGACACCGTGATCGGTGAAGGTACGAAGATCGATAATCAAGTTCAGATCGGGCACAATGTCCGCATCGGCCGCCACTGCGGCATCGTCAGCAAGGTCGGCATAGCGGGAAGCACCCGTATCGGCGACGGCGTGATGATCGGCGGCGCCGCTGGCATCAATGGTCACATCACAATTGGCGATGGTGCGCAGATCGCGGCCATGAGTGGCGTTGTGTCTGACGTTCCCGCAGGCGCGAAGGTGGGCGGGACGCCCGCGCGCCCAATAAAACATTTCCTGCGCGATATGGCCGATATTCTCGCCCGCGCAGAAGAACGCGATAGGAAAACAGGAGACAAGAATGTCTGAAGAGACGAAAACGACGCTTGGCGCGGCTGACATCCTTGAGGTGATGAAGCTGCTGCCGCATCGTTATCCCTTTTTGCTGATCGACAAGATCATCGACATTGACGGCGATAATTCTGCGATCGGCATCAAGAATGTGACGGTCAACGAGCCGCATTTCACCGGTCATTTTCCCGATCGTCCGATTATGCCTGGTGTTCTGATCGTTGAGGCGATGGCGCAGACGGCAGGCGCCATCTGTGCTCGCAACAAGGATGGCGGCGGTTACCTCGTCTATTTCATGACGATCGACAATGCGCGTTTCCGCAAGCCCGTGGTACCGGGTGACCGTCTGGAAATTCACGTCGTCAAGCAGCGTCAGCGCGGTAATGTCTGGAAATTCCATTGCGAAGCCAAGGTCGATGGCGCTCTCGTTGCGGAGGCGGATGTCGGCGCAATGATGATCCCAGAGGATCAGCAATGAGTGCGGTTGCGGCTTCGGCCAGGATCCATCCGATGGCGGTCGTCGAGGACGGCGCGATCATCGGTGAGAATGTCGAGATCGCTGCGTTCGCCCATGTTGGCGCAAAGGTCACGCTGCGCGACGGCGTCAAGCTGTTGAATCATGCGGTGGTCACGGGTCGTACAGTGGTGGGTGAGGATACGGTCATCCATCCCATGGCCGTGATCGGCGGTCAGCCGCAGGCGATCCGTCACGATGGCTCCGAGACGACGCTTGATATCGGCGCGCGTTGCACGATCCGCGAAGGTGTGACGATGAACACCGGCAGCTCGGATGGGGGCGGCAGAACAGTTGTCGGCGACGATAACCTCTTCCTCGCCAATTCGCATGTCGCGCATGATTGCATTCTCGGCAACGAGATCATCCTGTCGAACAACGTCATGCTGGCCGGCCATGTTCGCATTGAGGACAAGGCTATCCTCGGCGGCGGCTGCGCGGTGCACCAGTTCACCCGTATTGGTCGCCAAGCCTTCATCGGTGGGCTCTCGGCTGTCAGCTACGATGTCATTCCTTACGGCATGCTGAACGGCAATCCGGGTGTCTTAAGCGGGCTTAACGTCGTCGGCATGACGCGTGCGGGCATCGAACGTGCGGATATCCACACCGTTCGCCGGGCGTACAAGCAGATTTTCGAGAGCGAAGGCAATGTGCGCGCCAACGCGGCCGCCATTCGCGAGGACTATCTCGATTGCCCTCAAGCGCTTGAAATCGTCGATTTCATCGCTGCGGCCAATGACCGGGCGATTTCCTCGCCGAACCGCGGTAAGTAACGCGGTGGCTGTGGGCGGCCAGCGTCTGGCGATCATCGCCGGTAGTGGTTCTCTTCCCCTTTATGTGGCGCTTGCCGCACGATCGGCGGGGGAGAACCCACTGATCATCCGTCTGAAGAACGAAGCCGATCTCGACTGGTCGCAGTTCGAAAATACCTCGATCAGTGTCGGCGACGTCAAAGGCCTGGGTCAGCTTCTCAGCCGCTACGGCATTGATCGAGTGGTTCTTTCCGGTGGCGTGGCACGGCGTCCCGAGTGGCGGGAGATCCGGCCGAACCTGAAGATGATCGCCAAGATGCCGTCGATAATCCGCACGCTGTTGTCCGGCGGTGATGACACCGTCCTGCAGATGGTGATTGGCCTCATCGAAGCGCAGGGCGCTCGCGTGATCGGCGCCCATGAGATTGCACCTGCCCTTCTTGCCACCACCGGTCCGCTTGGCAAGATCAAGCCGAGCGATGAGGATCGCAAAGATATCGCAAAAGCCGCTCAGGCGGCGCTGGCGCTCGGCGTGCTGGATGTCGGGCAGGGTGCTGTCTCCGTCGGTGGACGTATCGTTGCCATGGAAGGCGTTGAGGGTACCGATGGCATGCTGGAGCGGGTGGCTTCTCTTCGTGCAGCAGGGCGCATCTCGCAGCGCCGCAAGGGCGTGCTCGTTAAGCTGTGCAAACCGCAGCAGGATATCCGTGCCGATCTTCCCACCATCGGACCTTCGACCGTCGACAACGTAGCGAAGGCTGGCCTTGCCGGCATAGCGGTGGAGGCGGGCAGGGCGTTTATCCTCGATCGCGATGAGATGTTGAAAGCCGCCGATGCGGCAGGCTTGTTCGTTTGCGGCATCGACACGGCGCTTGAGGGAGACATGATGTGACGGATGGCGTGCTGAAACTTGCTGTCGTGGCCGGCGAAGTCTCCGGCGATCTCTTGGGCGCCGATCTCGTTCGTGCACTGAAAACACAATTTCCGGGGCAGGTAGAGCTTTTTGGCGTCGGCGGTGAACAGCTGACGGCGCAAGGCCTGACGTCGCTGTTCGACTACTCCGAATTGTCGATCATGGGCTTCACTCAGGTTTTGAAGAAGCTGCCGCAACTGATTTCCCGCATCAAGGAGACGGCGAACGCGATTATCGCCTATAAGCCGGATGCGCTGCTGATCATCGATAGTCCCGATTTTACGCACCGCGTTGCGAAGCGTGTACGAAAGGCGCTGCCAAACCTGCCGGTGGTAAACTATGTTTGCCCAAGCGTCTGGGCGTGGAAAGAATACCGCGCGACCGCGATGCTCTCTTACGTCGATCACGTTCTGGCGCTGTTGCCTTTCGAACCGGAAGCAATGCAGCGCCTTGGCGGTCCGACAACCACTTTCGTCGGTCACCGGCTAAGTGTCGATGCGGACGTTCTGGCGGTCCGTGCAGCGCGTGCTCTGCGTTTCGTGCCAACTGCTGGCGAAGCGCGGACGATCCTTCTTCTACCGGGCTCGCGCTCAACGGAAACGACCAGACTGATGGAGCCGTTCAAGCAGGCGGCACAGGCATTCGTCGAGCGGAACGGACCAACGCGATTTGTGTTGCCCACCGTGCCCAGACAGGAGCAGCGGATCAGGGACCTTGCCGCCTCTTGGCCTGAGGCGATCCGGCCGGAGATCGGCACCGACACGGCATTTAAGTGGCGTTGTTTTGCCGAGGCGGATGCGGCGATCGCAGCGTCGGGTACAGTGATCCTTGAACTCGCGCTCTGCCATGTCCCGGTCGTGTCTGTTTACAAGACCGACTGGATTTTCACGATGCTGAGCAAGCGGGTGAAGACGTGGACCGGCGCTTTACCCAATCTGATCGCCGATTATGCCGTCGTGCCGGAATATTTCAATGAAGTGGTCCGTTCAGGCTCCATGTTGCGCTGGGCGGAGAGATTATCTTCAGACACGATCCAACGCCGCGCCATGTTGGAGGGTTTTGAGCTGGTGCAGAACAGGCTACAGACCGAGATTCCGCCGGGTGAACGGGGCGCTGCAATCTTGCTTGAAACGATCAGAAGGAAGACAGATCGGAAAGACCGTTAAGGCGGAACAAGTGGGCGAACTCTCGTCGTACGCAAAAAAACGTCGCTCGTTCTCAACCTGCCCTGCTTAATCTATTGCGTCAGACAGCTCGGACCCGCTCGCTGAACCGTGATAAGGCGAAGAAAGACAGTTTGAAAGTAGCTGTTTTTTCTTGAGCAAGAAGCATCTAGATGCCTGATAAGATCGCACTCACCAAAATCATCGACATTAGGTAGCTGATCATCATGAAGTTTCTTCGTAGATTTTTCGACGCAATCAAGCAGATGGCAAAGCGTGGCGTATACGGCGGAGACCTCATTTATCAAATCGATATATCTCATAACCAAAGTCGCCGTGGTCTCGTCCAGTTAATAAGGCTGCCCAATTTCACCTACACCGGACGCATTCGGCTGCACCTCAATGAGGCTTCCATGATATACGGGATTTCTCTCATGGAGTTAAAAGATTTATCTCAGGAGATTGTGAAAGCGCTCGACGCCGTCGAAAAAGACCGGGCTTTAATGGCTGCAAAGAAGACTGAGAGCAACTCTACCAGCAATTTTTGAGAAAACCGAAACTGTTCAACCTCAGCGATTGGCATGCTTCGTTTGCACAGCGCACTATCTCAACGATTTGCGTTGCATCGAAAGAACGTACGCTATCGAGAAGGTCAGCTTGCTGGTCCCCTACTTGATCTCGTCTTGTCCCGATCCGAACCGAAGTTAGCCTTGATATTTCATTGCTCAATTTTGTTATACATCGTCCTTATCTTGCTTTTGACACCGCGATTTCAGACCATCATCAAACAAAACGCCGAGATTGAAAGTTCAGTCTCGGGGTTTCTGATTCTACTCAATACTATTTGAGCCTTAGAAGAAGCCTTTGTGCTGCCACCAGCCACCATTGCGGGGCTTGGGCTCTTCGCCATCGGGGTTTTTGTTCTCAGGAAGAGGTCATCACCGAACTCTTCCGTGTTCAGACAGAAAATCCAAGACCGCTTTGATGCGTGAGGGAAGCGGACCTCCTTCCCCTACATAGACGCCGTAGAAGACTTCTTTGTCTCCAGTGTTGCAGTGAGACAATAGAGGAACAAGTCGTCCGGCCAAGACGTCGTCGCGGATCGTGAACTCGGCCAGCATCGCCAGGCCAGCACCTGTAACAGCCAGTCGTCTCACGCCTTCTCCATCGCTGATCTGGAGACTTCCGGTCACAGGTATCACGACGGCGTCATCATTTTCGCGCAGCCTCCAGCCCGGCTCTGACCGAACATAGCTAAACCCCAGTAAGTTGTGGTTTTGCAAGTCAGCGACTTCGAGTGGTTTGCCGTATTTTTCGAGATAAGATGGGGCCGCCACGATTGTCAGAGCAGTTTCTCCGAGCTTACGAGCAATCAGGCTGGACGTTTTCAGAGGTCCTGTCCGAATGGCTATGTCGGTACGTTCAGCCAGTAGATCAACCAGCATATCCGTGAGCGAGATGTCCAGCGTCACAGCAGGATAAAGCTCCATGAATTGCGGTAGTACGGGTGCCAGTATGTGATTGAAATAGGAAGCGCTGGTGCTGATGCGCACACGACCGGCTGGTTGCTCACCCTGGCTTGCTCTTTGCTCCGCTTCGGTGACATCTGCAAGGATGCGCTTCGCGGCCTCGTAAAAGGTGCACCCCTCAGGTGTCAGTTGAAATTGTCGGGTCGAGCGATTGAACAGTCTGGTCCTAAGTCTGGCTTCGAGACGTGCGATCAACTTGCTTACGGCTGAGGGCGTTAAACGCACTTGCCTCGCTGCAGCAGAAAACCCACCCGCCTCTATGACGGCGACGAACACTTCCATCTCGGTAAAGCGATTGATCTCGTGCCGGGCCATGATGACTTCATATCACAAGTGAGGTTCCTTTCGGCGGTCTATTTCATTTTTGGCATACTGTCTAGAAATGATGGTGTTTTCAGAAAGGAAGGCGATATGGAGTATCGATCACTTGGAAGGTCCGGGCTGAAAGTGCCTGTATTGAGCTTTGGCGCAGGTACGTTAGGTGGGGCCGGGCCGTTGTTCAGCAATTGGGGTAACTCGGACGCAAATGAGGCTCGACGTCTTGTCGATATTTGTCTGGATGCAGGCGTCAATCTTTTCGATACGGCTGATGTATACTCCAACGGCGCCTCGGAGGAGGTTCTCGGAGAGGCGGTCAAAAACCGCAGGGACAGAGTTCTTATCTCGACCAAAACCAGCCTTCCCATGGGAGATGGCCCGAACGACGCCGGCTCTTCTCGCCTTAGATTGTTGCGCTCCGTTGATGATGCGTTGAAACGTCTTCAGACGGATTACATCGATCTGCTACAGCTTCACGCCTTCGATGCCGCCACACCTGTCGAGGAGGTTTTATCGACGCTCGACACGTTGGTACGCTCGGGAAAAGTTCGATATATCGGCGTGTCGAATTTTTCTGGCTGGCAGATTATGAAATCGCTTGCGGTGGCTGACCGTTACGGCTGGCCGAGATACGTCGCCAACCAGGTGTATTATTCGCTCGTGGGCCGAGATTACGAGTGGGATCTTATGCCGCTTGGAAAAGATCAGGGACTGGGAGCCATTGTCTGGAGCCCTCTCGGGTGGGGTCGATTGACCGGGAAAATAAGGCGCGGCGCGCCGTTGCCCGAAACAAGCCGTTTGCATGCCACGGCGAGTTTCGGTCCACCGGTTGAGGAGGAATACATGTACCGTGTTATAGATGTGCTTGAAACGATCGCGAGCGAAACGGCAAAGACAGTGCCGCAAGTCGCACTCAATTGGCTGCTCAGTCGCCCGACCGTATCGTCTGTGATCATTGGTGCCAGAAACGAAGTTCAACTCAGGGAGAATCTCGGCGCGGTTGGTTGGAGCCTCACCAGTGACCAGATTGCAGCTCTCGATCAAGCCAGTGCCGTGTCGGCTCCCTATCCCCATTTTCCCTATCGGAACCAGGAAGGTTTTGCGCGGCTCGATCCTCCTCTTGTCGGCTGAACGACCAAGGCGTGTGCACCTTGGTCTTGTTTTTGAAAAAAGAGGAGACGGGGTGTTCAAGCGGTGTGTTAAACCCCAAAGCCCCGGGGTTTAACGCTCCAACGACGATGCCTCATTTCTGGCGGGTCACCGCTCCGATCGTGTTGACGAGGATGCGGGACGCGGTCAGTGCGGATAATCCGTCGATATCGGCGGGTGGATAAAATTCGACGAGGTTGAACCCTGCAATTTTTGCCCGAGTGGTCACCCCAGTAATCAGGTCGATGATCTGTGTATAGGTCAGGCCACCGGGCGTTCTTGCCGCGACGCCGGGCATGATGCTGGGATCGATGCTATCGCAGTCGAGCGTGATGACGACTTGGGCGCCGTCCGGGACGTGACGAAGGGCAGCGGTCACACCAAGGGCGTGAACCTCACGCGCTGTTACAAAGTGGCTTCCATAGTTTCTTGCAGCATCGACATCGGCTTTTCGCGCGCTACCAACACTTCGAAGTCCGACCTGCACCATGCCGGCCACATGCGCCATTTCACTCGCTCGGCGCATGGCACTCGAATATCCGTAGCGTTCTCCCTGAACCTCGTCACGCCAGTCGATATGCGCGTCGATCTGTAAGACCCAGACCGGTCCAGCTGTCTCGAAAGCGGCAAGAAAGGGATAGGTCACGGAGCAATCGCCACCGATGAGGATTGGAACAGCGCTCAAGGCTAGGATTTCTCGCGTCTTTGCTTTTATGCGCTGTCGATTGCCTTCATTGTCATGCATCGCAGTTTCGATGTTGCCAATATCGACGCAATTTATCGGACCGTCATTAAAGAGCGGGCCACCGAGATCGAAATCCCAGTGCTCGATCAACGAGGCGTCCTCCTGGCTTGCCGCTCTGATCTGATCGGCCGCTGTTTCATGACCACTGCTGCCTTGATCCGGATAGGCGCTGCCATGGGCTGCGCCGAAGATAACCATGCGTGCGGGTTTGCCGTCAGCGAGTTGCGGAGGGAACCCGAGAAATGAATGTGCAGCGCTCATTCTGTGACCAATCCTGTTCGAGATGTCGCCGATGCGGCGATGATGTCCCGCGACGAATAAGGTATCAAAGCGTGGGAGCAAATCTCGATGATCGCGACACGCGCCCACCGTTATCTTCGAACAGAAAATGAAAAAACCCCGAGACTGGAAATCCAATCTCGGGGCTTTTTAGTTTAATCGCTGCAATTCAAGGCTTAAAAGAAGCCCTTGCGTTGCCACCAGCCGCCCTTGCGGGGCTTTGGCTCTTCGCCATCGGTGCTGTCGTTCTTGCCGGATGAGGTCACGACCGGTTCGGACGAGGAGACATTATCGCCACGGTTGGCGCGGATCGGCTTTGCAGCCTCGTCCGTTTCCTCTTGCGCCGTTTCGACAGCAGGTTCAGGAGCCTGCGGAGCAGGTGCTGGCGCTGCTGGAGCTTCGGCAACTGGCGCGTCCTGCGGGGCAGGGGCAGTTTCGGCAGCAGGTGCCTCAGCGGCCGGTGCTTCTGTCTCGACCTTGGCCTCGACAGCCTCCTCGGCCTTTTCCTTGGCCTTGCGCGTGCGACGCGGCTTCTTCGGCTTTTCGGCTTCGTCAACCTCAGGCGCTTCGGCCTCGGCAGCATCTACCGCCGCCGTTACAGGCTCAACGCCTTCGACTCCAGCGGTGGCTTCGTTCTCCTCAACGCCGTCATCGGCATCGGCCTGATCGCTATCGCCATTTTCGGCGTCCAGCAAGTTACCGTTTTCGTCGCGGTTGCGACGGCCGCCACGCTTGCCACGGCGACGGCGCTTGCGCTTGCCTTCGTCCTGACCGCCGTTTTCGCCTTCGCTACGGGTTTCTGCGGCATCAGCCTGATCTTCGGTGGCGTCGTCGCCATCCTCATCATCGCCTTCAGCCGATGCGTCGTCACTGGCATCCGCCTGAACGTCGCCATTCTGACCATTGCCCTTGCCGCGACGACGGCGACGACGCTTGCGCTTGCGCTTTCCGTCTTCACTGTTTTCAGCCTGGGGCTGCCGTGGCTCGGCGCTTTGCACCTTTGCTACGACTTCCTCTTCGTCTTCTTCCTCCTCGGCTTCGATGACGATATCGTCTTCGTCTTCCTCGAAAGTCGGAAGAGCCTGTAGGAGGTTTTCGATTTTTACCGGGTTTTCAACGGCTTCGCCGCGATCGATGGCGAAGTGCTGTGCACCGACGCTGGCATCCGCCGCGATGATGATCGAGACGCCGAAGCGCTCTTCATAATCGACGATCGTGCCGCGCTTGTGGTTGAGCAGGTAGAGCGCCGTCTCAGGCGTCGTGCGCACTGTGATGTTGTGGGTCGTATTTCGCAACAGATATTCCTCGACACCACGCAGAACGTGGAGCGCGATGGAGGATTCCGAGCGAACATGGCCCGTGCCGCCGCAATGCGAGCAGATCTGAGTGGTGGATTCGAGAACCGAAGCGCGGATGCGCTGGCGCGACATTTCCAGAAGACCGAAATGCGAGATACGGCCAACCTGAATGCGGGCGCGGTCGTTCTTGAGGCAGTCCTTCAGCTTCTTTTCGACGGCGCGATTGTTGCGCTTTTCTTCCATGTCGATGAAGTCGATGACGACCAGACCGGCAAGGTCACGCAGGCGAAGCTGACGAGCAACTTCTTCCGCAGCCTCAAGATTGGTCGCAAGTGCCGTCTCTTCGATCGAGTGTTCGCGCGTCGAGCGACCGGAGTTGACGTCGATCGAAACCAGGGCTTCCGTCTGGTTGATGATCAGATAGCCACCGGACTTCAGCGTGACCTGCGGCTGAAGCATGCGGTCGAGCTGCGCTTCGATACCGGAGCGTGAGAAGATCGGATGAATATCGCGATAAGGCTGAACCACCTTGGCATGGCTCGGCATCAGCATCTTCATGAAGTCTTTCGCTTCACGATAGCCTTCCTCACCGGAAACGATGATCTCGCTGATGTCCTTGTTATAGAGATCGCGGATCGAGCGCTTGATCAGCGAGCCTTCCTCGTAAACGAGGCAAGGGGCTGTGGAGTTCAGCGTCAGCGTGCGGACGTTCTCCCACAAGCGCATCAGATATTCGAAGTCGCGCTTGATTTCGACGCGGGTGCGGTTAGCACCGGCGGTGCGCAGAATAACGCCCATGCCGTTCGGCACTTCGAGATCGCGGGCGATCTCCTTCAGGCGCTTGCGGTCTGCAGGCTGGGTGATCTTGCGGGAAATACCGCCGCCCCGTGCCGTGTTCGGCATGAGAACAGAGTAACGTCCGGCGAGGGACAGGTAAGTCGTCAGCGCCGCACCCTTGTTGCCGCGTTCTTCCTTGGCAACCTGCACCAGCAGGATCTGGCGACGCTTGATGACTTCCTGAATGCGGTACTGCTTGCGCGGCTTGCGCATGGCGCGGTCTGGAACTTCTTCCATCGCGTCTTCCGCGCCGACCGACTCGATCACTTCTTTCTCGTGATGATCGTCGTCATCATCATCGTCATCGTCGCCAACGCGTTCGACGTCCTCGGAAATCGTGTCGGTGTCGACCATGGCCGCCATTTCGCCGCCCTTGGAGCCATCCTCATCGGAGGCTTCATCGGCAGACGCCTCAGTCGAAGCCTCTTCAGCATCGGTCTTCTTCTTTGCACGGGGACGGCGCGTGCGCTTCTTCGGCTTTTCTTCTTCCGCAGGCTGCTCTCCGGCAACCACTTCTTCCGTAATGGCGACGGTTTCCTCGAAGGCTACGACCTCTTCGGAGGCAACTGGTTCTTCAGCCTTCTCCTCGGACGCTGCCACGATGCCGATATCCGGCTGGTCAGCCTTGGAAAGATCGATGGTGGGTTCATTAGGCGCGTCAGCCGGTTCGAAGTCATCGCCACGGCGATGCTCTTCGGCTTCCGCCTTTAGAAGTGCCTGACGGTCGGCCAGCGGGATCTGGTAATAGTCGGGGTGAATTTCGGCGAAGGCCAGAAATCCATGACGATTGCCGCCGTAATCCACGAACGCTGCCTGAAGCGACGGTTCGACGCGTGTCACTTTCGCCAGATAGATATTGCCGCGTATCTGTTTCTTATGTTCGGATTCGAAATCGAATTCTTCAATGCGATTTCCACGAACTACGACTACGCGCGTCTCCTCTTCGTGGGAGGCGTCGATAAGCATTTTGTCTGCCATGTAAGCTGTGCTCCTCGGCGCAGCCTTGTCATATACGAGAATAGGCCTGCCGCGGGGACAGGCCTTTCATCTTTTTCCAAGGGTGTGCCGGAAATGAAGTGTTCCGCCCGACGCATGTAAACTGGCAGCATCCGGACAACGTGCAAGGCGAGGTGCCTGCTCCCTGTATCCGGTTCATATGAAAGCTGCTGCAACGACATCATTGGCCAAGCGAGAACGACTATAATAAATAGACTCCTGGGAGTCCGATGAAAATGCTCTCCTCAGAGCGATCAGTGGCATGCCACCGGGTATGTCTCCGGCCACAGCCGGATTGATCCAGTTTCAGGATAAAAATGAAGCGACGGCAGATGATTGCCCGAAATTCAGCGCCAGAGTCATTCTCGATTGGCAGCCGGCGGGAATCTATCCCGTCAACATTTTTAACCCTCAATCTTGTTGTATGGTTTCTCCGTCATAATAGCAATAGGCAGGCTAAATATGTCATATCATTGATGGAATTTCGCGGTTAAGAAATGCTTCATCAAGGCTTGCGAATGTTGCAGCCGAGCGCGAATAAGGCCATCTTCATCAGGGGAAGACGGCGATTTTGGCTGAGAAGCCGATGATGTTCGCGCTAAACGACATAAAACTCAAAAGATATTGGCGACGATGAAAATTCAGGCGCGGGCGGCAGGGACATCAAAAAGGCGATCTTTGTTTTCGCGAATCACGCGTTATGCGCGTGCCGTGTTTCCAATCCTGCTTCTTGCTGTTGTCGCAGGCGAGGAGGCGCAGGCCGCGCCAGCATTCGTTGCGAACGCAGCACGTATCATCGGCGATGAGGCACGCACGCGTATCGTGCTCGATTTCAACGCAGAACCTGAATTTGAGGTCCACTATCTCGATTCGCCAGCGCGGATCGTGGTGGACTTGCCAGCTGTGAGCTTCGCATTTCCTGCCAAGGATCTGAAGGCGACCGGGCTTTTCAGCGACGTCCGCTTCGGCAGCATGGGTGAGGGCAGTGCGCGTCTGGTGCTGACCGCAAAGAAGCCGGTTCAGGTTGCCGTTGCCAAGGTGCAGCCGGAGGAGGGTGGCAAGGTCTTCCGCTTCATTCTCGATACCGAAATCGCTTCGAAACAGAAATTCGCCGATCTGTTGAAAAACCAGGATTGGCAGGCGCTCGCACCAGCGACGACTGCATCCGTTACGCCCGATATCATCCCGACATCACCGCACCAGTCGGACTTTGTCATTGCCGTAGACGCTGGCCATGGCGGTATCGATGCAGGTGCCAAGGGCGGGGTCAGCGGCACGGATGAAAAGGTCATCACGCTGTCCTTCGCCAAGCAGTTGACCGACCGTCTCAACCGTTTACCTGGCATCAAAGCCTTTCTGACGCGGGATGACGACACATTCCTGGCTCTTTCCGAACGTGTCACGATTGCGCGCCAACACAGCGCCAATCTCTTTATTTCCGTCCATGCGGACACGCTGAGCCAGAAAGGCATAAGGGGCGCGACGGTTTATACGATTTCAGACCGCGCATCGGACCGCATGGCGCAGAACCTTGCGGAGCGTGAAAACCTCTCCGACCAGATCGCCGGTGTGACCGTCTCCAATGCGCAGCCGGAAGTCGCCGATATCCTGCTCGATCTGACGCGACGTGAGACCCAGGCTTTCTCGGTGACGCTTGCGGAAAACATCGTTTCCTCCTTCGAGGGGCAGGTTGGGCTGATCAACAATCCGCACCGCTACGCCGGGTTTCAGGTGTTGCGCGCCCATGATGTGCCGTCGGTGCTGTTGGAACTTGGCTTTCTCTCCAACCCAGAGGATGAAAAGCTGCTTCTGGATGAAAGCTGGCGCGACAAGGTGGCTGAACGTTTGGCCGATGCGGTGACCAAGTATCGCGCCCAGGCTCTTGCCAATGGCGGCTGAGCCGTTACGCGCTGTGACGCTTTTGCGACGGTCGTCGAAAAGCGGAGCAACTTGACCGCCCCGCATTCGCATTTGATGGGCAAAGCCCTATTTTACTCACATTCAACGCGTTACTCGGGGTCAGGATTCGGCAGCAAAGCGGGACTCGCTTGCGATTGCGCGAACACGATCTCTCGATAACATGAGCGGGAATGCTTAATCCCCGACTTGTCATCGGTTAAGCGGTGTGCAAAACGGCACGCTACATGTAAAATTGCGCGCCTACGGGCAGGCGCAAAGTGCGATTCGAAGTATCGGTAGCCTCATATGATCAGACTTATTGGATATTTCTTCGGCTTGGCGAGCACACTTTTTCTCGTGGTCGCGGCTGGCGTTGCCCTTTACCTGGTAACGATCACGAAGGATCTGCCTGATTATGCGGTTCTGAACAGCTACGAGCCGCCGGTCACGACCCGCGTTCACGCCGGTAATGGCGCGCTGATGACCGAATATGCCGAACAGCGCCGACTGTTCCTGCCGATCCAGGCTATCCCGGATCGCGTCAAGGCCGCTTTCCTTTCAGCAGAAGACAAGAACTTCTATCAGCATCCCGGTATCGACGTGACCGGCTTTGCACGTGCGGCTCTTGCCTATGTGACCGGTGGACCGACGCAGGGTGGCTCGACCATCACGCAGCAGGTGGCGAAGAACTTCCTGCTTACCAACGAGCAGACGATGGAGCGCAAGGCGAAGGAAGCCATCCTTTCCTTCCGTATCGAGCAGGCTTACAGCAAGGACAAGATCCTTGAACTCTACCTCAACGAAATCTTTTTCGGCCTGAACTCCTACGGTATTGCCAGCGCCTCGCTGACCTATTTCAACAAGTCCGTGACTGAGTTGACCATTGCCGAGACGGCTTATCTCGCGGCTCTGCCAAAAGGCCCGGCCAACTATCATCCATTCCGCCGCGAAAAAGCCGCTGTCGAGCGCCGCAACTGGGTGATCGACCGCATGGCCGAGAATGGCTACATCACGAAAGCGGATGCCGAGGAAGCCAAGCAGCAGCCCCTGGGTGTGAACGTTCGCCGCGGTGGCCCACAGCTTGCCGGTTCGGACTATTTCGCTGAAGAAGTGCGTCGTCAGATCGTCGACCAGTTCGGCGCAGACAAGCTGCTCAAGGGCGGCCTTTCGGTACGCACCTCGTTCGACCCTGAAATCCAGATGGAAGCGCGTAAAGCGCTACAGGATGGTCTCATCGATTATGATGAGCGTCGCGGTTTCCATGGCCCGGTCGAGCAGATCGACATCAATGGCGATTGGGCTGCGGCTCTTTCCAAGTTGAAGCCCTTGCGCGACGTACCAGAATGGCGACTGGCCGTGGTGCTGGCCGCAACGGCAGATGGCGTCGATATCGGTCTTCGCCCGGACGCGGACAGCGACGTTGCCGATAAAAATGCGCGCGGCCGGATCAAGCCGGAAGACATGAAATGGGCTTATCGCGATTCCAAGGGTCAGCGCAGCACGGCCAAGTCTCCGGCTGGCGTGCTGAAGGCCGGCGACGTCGTCTATGTGGAGAAGGTCTCCGGCCAGGGTGATTCCTATCGTCTTCGCCAGCCGCCGAAAGTGCAGGGCGGCATGGTGGTGATGGATCCACATACTGGCCGTGTTCTTGCGATCGTCGGCGGTTTCTCCTACGCGCAATCGGAATTCAATCGTGCGACGCAGGCCATGCGTCAGCCTGGCTCGTCTTTCAAGCCATTCATTTACGCGGCAGCGCTGGACAATGGTTACACTCCGGCATCGGTCGTCATGGATGCACCGCTCGAAGTTGTGTCCGGCGGTGAAGTCTGGCGGCCACAAAACTACGGCGGCGAGGTCGCAGGTCCGTCTACACTGCGTCTCGGCATCGAAAAATCCCGCAACCTGATGACGGTTCGTCTGGCGCAGGACATGGGCATGAACCTGGTGGCGGAATATGCCGACAGCTTCGGTATCTACGACAAGATGCCCCCTCTGCTCGCCATGTCGCTGGGTTCAGGCGAGACCACCGTCATGCGCATGGTTTCGGCCTATTCCGTGATTGCCAATGGCGGCAAGCAGATCAAGCCGACTGTGATCGACCGTATTCAGGACCGCTACGGCAAGACGATCTTCCGCCATGAGGATCGCGCCTGCGATGGCTGTAATGCGACGGTATGGCAGAACCAGAATGAGCCGACGATCATCGACAAGCGCGAGCAGGTTCTCGACCCGATGACGGCCTATCAGGTTACCTCCATGATGGAAGGCGTCGTGCAGCGCGGTACGGCTGCCGGCAAGATCAAGGTCGATCTTCCCGTCGCTGGCAAGACCGGCACCACCAATGATGAAAAAGACGCCTGGTTCGTCGGTTACACGCCGGATCTCGTGGCAGGACTTTACATCGGCTTTGACAGCCCGGCACCTCTCGGCCGTGGTGGTACAGGTGGTTCTCTTGCCGCGCCGATCTTTGGTGAGTTCATCTCCCAGGCCGCAAAGCATCTGCCGCACAGCAAGTTCATCGTGCCCAATGGCATGAATTTCATTGCCGTCAATCGCAAGACGGGCATGGCGGCCATGCAGGGTGAGCCCGATACGATCATGGAAGCCTTCAAGCCCGGTACGGGTCCTGCCTCCACCTTCGACGTGATCGGCATGGATGGCAACATGTCGCAGGAAGAGATCCTGAGGGAATCGCCACAGGCACATCAAGCCATCACTGGCGGCGGTGGCGGTCTCTACTAATTCAAATCAACGCATGGCGAGGGGCGCGGGTCTTTACATCCGCGCCCCTCGCATTTATTCACCCAAGCAGTTTTCAAGAAGGCGAAGAATCTGCGAAATGCGCAATGAAATCGTAAACGTAGTCGACGAAATCAAGCAGGCCATAAGCCTGCTGAGGAGGCATCTTTGACTGGGACCAGGCGATAAGACGACTGGACTGGTTGAATAACAAGGCAGAGGATCCGACCCTCTGGAACGATGCAGGCGAAGCGCAGAAGCTGATGCGCGAACGCCAGCAACTGGATGAATCCATCACGGGCGTCAGAACGCTCGAGCAGCAGGTCAACGATAATATCGAGTTGATCGAGATGGGTGAGGCCGAAGGCGACGAGGACATCGTGCGCGAGGCCGAAGAGGCACTGAAGGCGCTGCGCAGCGAAGCAAACCGCCGCCAGGTGGAGGCCATGCTTTCGGGCGAAGCCGATTCCAACGACACCTATGTCGAAGTGCATTCAGGCGCCGGTGGTACGGAAAGCCAGGACTGGGCCAGCATGCTCTTGCGTATGTATACGCGCTGGGCTGAGCGTCAGGGCTTCAAGGTGGAAGTCCTTGAAGTGCATGATGGCGAAGAAGCGGGCATCAAGTCGGCAACCATTCTGGTCAAGGGCCACAATGCCTTTGGTTGGATGAAGACCGAATCCGGCGTTCACCGCCTCGTTCGTATCTCGCCCTATGACAGCAATGCGCGTCGTCACACGTCGTTCTCCTCCATCTGGGTCTATCCCGTCGTGGACGACTCGATCCAGATCGACATCAATGAGAGCGATTGCCGCATCGATACCTATCGTTCGTCGGGTGCCGGTGGACAGCACGTCAACACGACCGACTCGGCTGTGCGTATTACCCATATTCCGACGGGTATTGCGGTTGCCTGTCAGCAGGAGCGCTCACAGCACAAGAACCGCGCCAAGGCGTGGGAAATGCTGCGCTCTCGCCTCTACGAGGTGGAGTTGCAGAAGCGCGAAGAGGCTGCCAATGCGCAGGCCGCGTCAAAGACGGATATCGGCTGGGGTCATCAGATCCGCTCTTATGTTCTGCAGCCATATCAGCTGGTCAAGGACCTGCGTACAGGCGTGGAAAGCACCTCGCCCAGCAGCGTCCTCGACGGTGATCTGAACGAGTTCATGGAGGCAGCCCTTGCACACCGCATCAGCGGTGGGGCGGGCGTGGAAGTTTCCGACATCGATTGATGGTTGTTGAGTTGGTTTCGATATCAGAACCTTCCGTGGCGCTGGCTGCGGGAGGGTTTTCTTTGTGGCAAAGCGAAGCCGAGGGAGAATGCGGTGAAACAGGCGCTCTACATTGTCGATGTGCAGCCGAGCTTCCATCCGCCGTCACGTCTCGTTGAAGAGATCGCAAGGCTCGCAACGACAATGCCGAGCGTTGCGAGCGTCGAGCGGCATGATGAGAGCATCACACCGTTTGAGCGGCAACTGGGATGGACGCCCGGCAAGCATGACGAGTCGCTTGTGGCCGCAGACCGTATCTTCATCAAATATGGCTATGCGCCGCCGAAGGAAGCCGTCGATTACCTTCTGGCGCTACAACTCGATCGTGTTCTTGTCTGCGGGATACAGGCCGATACCTGCGTGCTCGCGGCCGGTTTTTCCTTCTTCGATGCGGGGCTGTCTCCCACGCTGCTTCCATGGTTGACGGTCGGCTCCAGTCTTGACCGAACGGGCGCGCTGGGTGCGCGCTTGTGGAAGCATCACTTTGGTGCGGTGCTGAGTGGGCCAGACGAGATTTGATCTTAAAGCGTGTCGCGATCTTTCAGATTCGCTTATACGCTTTAGGTCCTTGTTATCGCATGTCGTTATCGCAAAACCGCTGCACACTTTTGCGCTGACCATGCTTTAGGAAGCAACGGCCAAGGCGCGTCCTGATGGTCTTGCCAAGCCGGAGCTGAAGATACACTGAGGAACGACGTCCTTCGTTTAGTTTGACGCCTTCTCGATTTTCATGTCGCCCAACTCATCGATCAGAATCGTCCAGGCGTCCGGCTCCTTCTGCGCCGGGTCGGTCTTGAGATGGACTGTCACAAAGAGACCGGGAAGACTTGAGGCGCCGGCGGAACTTTCAGGGCGGATGTCGGTCACATATGCCTTCATCTGCGTGAATTCTTCAAGCTCGAGTGTCTCGACAAGGGCAGGGCCATTTGCGGTGTAGGCGATCTGCTGCAGATAAATTTTCGCGGTCCCATCCGGTTGGCGCATGGCGACGACCTTGTAATAGCCGCGCGTCGGTTCTGGACGCGAGGCCGCGCCTTTGTCTGTCGTCTGAGGAGACTTTGCCGTGTCCTCCGCGGCTTCGCGCTCCCACATGCCGCTGCTGGCGACGAAGATGGTGGAGACAGGCAGGGCATCGATGCCGGGGATGTCGGCGAAGGCCTGACCGAAGCCGCCAAGCAGAAGGGCTGCTGCGAAAAGAGCTTTCATGGTCCTGTCCCTCATCAGTTGGTGAACTGTTCGGCGAGAATTCGGTCGGACCAGGAGCGATCCGGATCTGAGAGAATTCTGGCCGTCCTGTCCTGTGAAAGCGCGATCTTGACGCTGCGAACGGACTTTACTTCGCGGTGGTCGGCAACAGCGTTTACCGGACGCTTTTCGCTTTCTTGAACGTGAATATCGACCGTCACCTTATTGGGGAGCAGTGCACCGCGCCAGCGTCGTGGACGGAAGGGGCTGACAGGGGTGAGAGCGAGCAGCGGGGATTCGAGCGGCAGGATTGGGCCGTGGGCGGAAAAGTTGTAAGCGGTTGAGCCGGCGGGCGTCGCCACCATCACACCATCGCAGATCAGCTCTTCCAGCCGGGTCTTGCCATCGATATCGACGCGAAGCTTCGCTGCCTGATGGGACTGACGGAAGAGGCTCACCTCGTTCATGGCAAGGGCGGAGACTTCGTTGCCGTCCTCATCCACTGTCGTCATTCTAAGCGGATGGAAATCATTGCCGGTGGCCACGGCAATGCGCTCATGCAGCCGTCCCACCCGGTAATCGTTCATCAGGAAACCGACGGAGCCGCGGTTCATGCCGTAGACCCGCTTTCCCAGGTTCATCGTCTCATTCAAGACCTGAAGCATGAAGCCATCGCCGCCGAGTGCCACGATCACATCCGCGTCGTCGAATGAGGCATTGCCATATTCGCGGATCAGCTCTTCTCTCGCTGCCTGCGCGTGGTCCGCGGAAGAGGCGACAAAGGAAATGTTATGTACTGAACGCGACATGCCGCCATCCTGATTGATGATCTCTGGTACATGAAGAGACATGTGATGGACAAGCTCTTTCAAGGTCCAATCGACCATTCGCCATCCTGAAGGGTGCCAGTCTCGGCAATGGTGCGCGGCTCACTCTCGTCCGATTCGCAATCTCGCCTTAATTATTAACAACCGGGCGTCGAAGACCGGAACAAAAGCAAACTCTCTCCGTTCTTTCAGCACAATGGAGATCGTAACATGACGTCACAAGGTACTTCTGGTCGCCGCAGAATTCTTGAGGCCGCAAACAAGGCCTCCATTACCACATACAAACCCATTATCGTCCCTCTTACAGGTACCTATGTGGCGATGATCTTTCGCAGAGACCTCAAGATTGCGTCTAAACTGGCAAAAAGTTAGTCGAAACCGGGCGTGACCTTACGCTGCCAATGACTGGTAGCCGGAACGCCGTAGAGATAGCGAAGGAGAATGACATGAAGAAAGTTCTCATTATCGCCGCTGCGATGGTCGTTTCCGCAGGCGCAGCGTTTGCAGAATGCGCAAAGAGCATCGAAACGACGGCTGGCGCACCCGGCGTTGATCGGGAGTTCAAAACGGCAAGTATTGCTCCGCCGACTGAGCCTGCTCAAAAACCCGTTCTTGTTTTGAGAAAAACAGACAGGCTACCAGGCAATATGGAAACCGCCATTGTTGCCTCTCCAGAAAGCGCGCTGGCGCGAATGCAGTGAAGCAGCAGCGTGTTGCGCAGTTTATTCCCGCGTTGGGAGATACTCGACGCGGGCTCTTGTGTGAAGGGCAGTTGTTGTTAGACGCGCCTTTTGTGTGCTTTGTGCGCCGCTGCCGACAGCACCAGACGCCGCCGTCCTATTTAGCGCACAACAGTGCCTTTATTGTCCGTGTCTTATCACCGCTCAGGAATCAAGCCTGAGCGATAGCTGTCGGCCGCCATTCTTTTTCAAAATATAGAGCGGCTTGGACATCATCTCTGTCTTGCGGCGCAAATCACGGCGTCGCTCTTCAGCGCGCTCTCTCAAATTTCTGGATTGCGCAACAAGAGCCAGTGCCTGCTCAATGGATCTCTCTGACGTCGTCATCATGGACCTCCTGTTTGTTCCCTTTATGTTCTCATTCCGAGCCAGGAATGTCAAGGGATTCCGATTCGCCGACCTGAACTGCCGGAGGCGTCATGAATTACCGCAATGATTGGGTCGTGGCTTTTCGGAGCGCGCACTGATCGCAAGGCTGCCGTACAGCGGTGGGGATTCGATCGATAAAAAAGAAAAGGTCCGGCGTGGCCGGACCTTTGATCTTTCACACTGCAACTTTCCGTTTCAGGAGAGGGCTCGGTCTTCTGTGAAGCTGTCTTCGGACAGGCGACCGCTTGCAAGTGCAACGATAGCAAGAACTGCGTGTTGACGATCCCAGCCAGCACTTTCGGCAACCTCAAGCAGTCCATTGATGGATGGCTCAAGGGCGAACTGGCATTCCGCCTGGTAATCCATAGTGTCGATCTTGAGCGACGGTGGATTGATCAAAGCGCGCATACAGCACTCCATTCTGGCGCATATCCCTCTCCCCAATATGGGGACATGCGTGAAATTCACAAGCTTTGAAACTCAACGTCGTGACGACGTCAAGCGATTTCAAGCCACGAATCCCCCAGCGCTGCGGAGATTCTTTTATATTAGAGGTTCTGTCAACCGCAGGAGACTCGTTATGCGTCGCTTCTGCTTTGGCGAAAGGGACGCTTTCGCCAGATGAGGAGGGCCATAACATAGAGCGCAAAGGTGACAAACCACACGAGCGGGAAGGCTAGAAAAATGGCGGCATATCCGCATCCGCCGTCAAAGCAGGTTCCAAAGGTGGCGGTTTGCACCACGGTCCTTGCCACAAAGAAGGAAACGAATCCGGTCCCCGCAACGCCTGACAGCAACAACACGATATTGGTAAACAGTCTCATGCTGGGAGAGTATGAATAAGAATGAGACGTCTTTGCGGACATCACGTAATAAGCTGCGGTCTGGTTGATGATTTCATCGACCACGTTCTCACTCTATCAGCGCCTGACGAAACACGTCGTTCTTCAGGAGGCCTTCACTAAGTGCGACGGCGCTCTGCTGGCGAGGTTGCTGCTGATCCCAGCCGATTGCGTTTTGCTGACGAAAGCCGAGGTTCGATCTTAAAAACATATGATTCGAATATTGGTTTGTCAGCTCAGGCGATTTCCGGCAATTTCCTAAACGTCGTCAGCGTGGCGAACAGGGACTTTCGTCATAGGAGTGCTAACATCTTCTCAGTCTCCAATACGATCGGGATGTAAGCGTTACGGTGATTCTATGTTGAAGCTTATGGCATCGCTCTTTGAACCGTTGTGTTTTCATCACGGCGAAACGAAAGTCCCCAGCAGTTAGAGGATGGCAGTTGTGCTGTCATCTTGAACGATACGATATCTGCCTTCGGGCGAGTTCTCACTTGGTCTACCGTCCGATGACCATGTTGGCTGCGAACAGACCATCGGCCGCATTTTGTATTAAGCCGAGGGACACTCGTCTTTTTTGATGCGCAGGGGAGAACGCGGAGAGAATCGCGCGAGCAGAAACTGTTCGCAACGCACCAAAAAATTCATCTCATTTATTGAAAGATTTTACGTAATCCTCTGCAACATCAGACGTTTGCAGAGAGAGATTGGTGGGTGATGTAGGGCTCGAACCTACGACCCGCTGATTAAGAGTCAGCTGCTCTACCAACTGAGCTAATCACCCGACCGGCACCGTGTGGCGGTGTGAGGGGGCGTATAAAGGGGTTCATTTCCCTTGTCTAGCGCCAATGATGAAATATTCCGATTTTTCTTTAGAGGAGGACGCCGTTTTCAGAAAAAAGCCCGGAAATCCGGGCTTCTTTCGTCAAAGATTTTTTTCGGCGACCTAGCGTCTTATCGCTCGCGCCACGGCGATCAAGATGCAGGCACCGATGAAGCCTGCAATCAGATATCCAATCCAGCCGCCCAAAACGATTCCGAACACCGACAGGATGGCGTTGGCGATGACCGCGCCCACGATCCCGAGAATGATGTTCATCAAAACACCCATATTGCTCTTCATGAACTGCTCTGCGAGCCAACCGGCGATGCCACCGATGATAATTGCTGCGAGCCAACCGATACCTGCAGATTCCATGATTACCCTCCATCTATGGACACTAATTGCTTGTGCACTCTTTAATGATTGAAACTGGAAGAGGTTCCATGGCTTACGCATGGTGTGGCTGTTGAATTGCCTTATACGGCATTTATCTAGGCCAAAGGATTCGGCAGGAGCAGAAGGGTATTTGTGATGACGTTATCGATGAGTGAGAACAAGTGGCTTCGTTCTCTCCTTCTCCTTCCCTTTATATGTGTGCTGTTGTCGTCTTTCGCCTTCGCGCAGCAAGACCCGGCCCAAGCGCCGGCCGCTGCAACCATGCCGGTGGTGGAGCGGTCGACGAAGGAACTCGATACGTACAAAGCCACTCTTGCCGATATCACTCGTCAACTGGAGGATGGAGCGAGAGACGACACCCGGCTCGTCGATCTTAAGGGCAAGTCGGACGATCTGTCGGCTTCCGTGAACAGCATCGTTTCCACGCTTCGCGGGCGGCTTGATGAAATCAACGCCCGTATCACCTCGCTCGGTGAACCGCCGAAAGAGGGCGCGCCACCGGAAGCCAGCGTGGTGACTGACGAGCGCAACAGGCTGAATTCCGAAAAGTCGCAGATCAACGCCGTGCTTGGCGATGCCGAGGCTGTTGCCGGTCGCGCCACAGCCTTGTCGAACAACATCACCTCCATTCGCCGCGCGCTGTTTGCCGCAACGCTGTTCAAGCGGACAGAGATTTCACTGCCTGTTCTGGCCGAAGCGGGCAGGGAGTTTATCGACGAGGTGTCGACGCTCAGCAGCTCTTTCACGGGCTGGTCGGTCTTTGTCTGGAACTACAAGCGGCTCTCCATGTTCGGCGCCGTCTCTCTGTCGGTTCTGGCGGCCCTTCTGTTCCTCGTGGGCGGATACCGCCTTCTCGGACACCGCATGGAGCGCCGCGCCTTCTCGGGCGAACCGTCCTATCTCCGCCGCTTATCCGTCGCCTTCTGGTCGACGACGGTGCAATCCATGTCGGTCTTCCTCTTCATGGTGACCTCGGGCTTCTTTCTGGATAATTTCGGCGTCTTGCGACCCGATATAGCGCCGATCGTTTATGTGGCGATGTCGGTTATTGCGTTTGTCTACTTTGTTTCGCGACTGACCTACGCGATCTTCGCGCCGACGCAGCCGGAATGGCGTCTTCTGCACGTCTCAAATAGCGGCGCGCATACCATCTCGTCGGCCATGCTTGTCATGGCGATCGTCAACGGCCTGGATTACCTGTTCAGTACGATCAGTGAAACACTCAATTCACCGCTGATTTTGACGGTTGCGAAAAGCTTCGTGGCCTCGATCATCATCGGCGTCATTCTCTTTGCCTTGTCGTTCCTCAAGCCCGTTATCGGGGAGGGTGAGGATGCCGAGAGCGGTCACAAGCGCATGCCGCGCTGGCTTGCTATTCTGCTGCGTGTGGGCGGCCTGTTGCTCATTGGCGCTTGCCTCACGGGCTATGTGGGGCTCGCACGCTTCCTCGCCACTCAGATCGTTGCAACGGGCGCTGTGGTGGCCACCGTCTATATCGGCATTTTGTCCGGCAAAGCGATCTCGCGTCAGGGCGCCTTCGGTGAAACGCTGGCGGGTCGTTATCTCGGACGCCGCTTTGGGCTTGGAGCAGTGGCGCTCGATCAGGCCGGTCTTGTCGCTGGTCTCGGTATCTACGTCATCGCATTGGCCTTTGGCATACCGCTGGTTCTGTTCTCCTGGGGCTTTCAACCGGGCGACATAGAGAACTGGGCCTTCAGCCTGCTGACGGGTTTCAAGGTCGGCAATACGTCGATTTCGCTCATCAGCATTTTTACTGGTATCGTGGTCTTCATCGTCGGTTATGCGGTGACGCGCTGGTTCCAGAAGTGGCTCGACCGCAACGTGATGGCGCGCGGCCAAGTCGATGCCGGCGTTCGAAATTCGGTCGGCACGGGTTATCGGCTATCTCGGGATTGTCGTTGCCGCCATTTTCGGTATCTCGTCGGCGGGTCTCGATCTTTCCAGCCTCGCGCTCGTCGCCTCGGCCTTGTCGGTCGGTATCGGTTTCGGCCTGCAAAACATCGTCTCGAACTTCGTCTCTGGCCTCATTCTTCTCGTCGAGCGACCATTCAAGGTGGGTGACTGGGTGGTGACGGGTACGGTTGAGGGTACCGTCAAGCGGCTGTCCGTGCGCGCGACCGAGATCGAGACCTTCCGCGGCCAATCGATCATCGTGCCGAATTCGGAGTTCATCAATTCGTCCGTCGGTAACTGGACGCATCGAAACCGCATCCAGCGCGCTGAAATTCCGGTGTCGGTTGCCTATGAAACCGATCCGCAGAAGGTGATGGATATCCTGCTGGAACTGGTGAAGAAGCAGACGCCGGTCTTGAGAAATCCGGAGCCGCATGTGGAATTTCTGCGCTTCGGTGATTTCTCGCTCGATTTCGAGCTTCGCTTTCACCTCGCCGATTTGTCTCATGGGCTGACTGTCAAAAACAGCCTGCGCATGGAAATTTTGAAGCGCTTCCGGGAGGAGGGCATCAGCATCCCGATGCCACAGCGGAATCTGAACATTCACATGGAAGGCGAGACAAACCCGCAGATCCTGGCGGCGCTTCTATCGGAAGAGGGCGACAAGGCTATCGTCTCTCATACCGGTGCGGCAACTGCTCCGAAACAAGAGGCGCTGAAGCCCGAGGTTTCCAGGCCGCAGGCGGAGGAAGAAAAGCCTGCAGAGGCAAAGGCTGAGGAGCCGAAATCGTCAGCCGCGAAGCCGCGGAAATGAGCATTCTCGCATCTTGAAAATCGTCAAAAGGCTCGCCGTCGCGGCGAGCCTTTTGCATGTCGTAATCAGGCGTTTGGGCGACGATGCGACATTGCATAGTCTGCGCCATAGGTTCGGAAAAAGCCGCGTTCATGCGGATGACATGCCTCAAGGGGAACTATGACTATGAAGACACATGCGCGGGCGGTGGTTATCGGTGGCGGCGTTGTCGGCGTTTCGACGCTCTACCATCTTGCCAAAAAAGGCTGGACCGATTCTGTTCTGATCGAGCGCAAGGAACTGACATCCGGCTCCACGTGGCACGCCGCTGGCCTGCTTCCGCTGTTCAATATGAGCTATTCGGTGGGCCAGATCCACAAATACTCGGTCAAGTTCTACGAAGAGCTGCAGCAGGAAACCGGCATGAATGTCGGCTTCTCCAAGGTTTCCAACATTCGTCTCGCCCGCACCAAGGACCGCTGGGACGAATATATGTATTACACCGGCATCGCTGAAACGATCGGCGTCAACGTCAAGCTTCTGACGCCGGAAGAGGTGAAGGAAGTCTGGCCGCTCTGTGAGACCGACGGTCTGCTCGGCGCCATCCAGCATCCGGACGATGGCTATATCCAGCCGGCGGATCTGACCCAGGCACTGGCAAAGGGCGCGCGCGACAAGGGTGCGACGATCTACAGAAACACCACCGTCACCGCCATCGAGCAGACCGAAGACGGTCACTGGAAGGTGACGACGGACAAGGGCGAAATCATCGCCGAGCACGTCATCTCCTGTACCGGTTCGTTTGCCCGCAAGACGGGCGAAATGGTCGGCATCAATATTCCGGTCATCCCTGTCGAGCATCAGTACATCGTCAGCGAGCCGCATCCCGACATTCTGGAGCGCCGCAAGCAGGGGCTGCCGGAAATGGGCGTTCTGCGCGAGTCGGACAGTGCCTGGTACATGCGCGAAGAAGCCGGCGGCCTGATCCTCGGACCTTACGAAGTGGGCGCGCCCGTCTGTTATGTCGACGGCCCGTCGGCCGACAGCGAATACGAACTCTTCCAGGAAGAGCTCGACCGTTTGATGCCGCACATCGAAAGCGCCATCGCGCGCGTTCCGGCCTTCGGTGAAGTCGGCATCAAGAAGGTCTATAACGGCGCGATCGCCTACACGCCGGATGGCAACCCGATCGTCGGGCCCGCTCCAGGCCTCAAGAATTTCTGGCTGAACGAAGGTCACTCCTTCGGTATTACCGCAGCAGGCGGTGCCGGCTGGCAGCTGGCGGAATGGATCGTCGATGGCGAGCCGACGCTCGACCTCACCGGTGTCGATCCGCGTCGCTTCGGCCCCTATGCGACCGAAGGTTATCTGATTGCCAAGAACGAAGAAGCCTATGCCAACGTCTTCACCATGCACTATCCAGATGAGGAGCGGTCTGCCGCCCGTCCGCTGAAGACGACGCCGATCTATGACCGCCTGAAGAAGCTGGGTGGCGTCTTCGGCTCCGTCTATGGTTGGGAGCGTGCCAACTGGTATGCACCGGAGGGGTATGCACTGAAGGAAGAAGAGCTTGGCGTCGGTGCCGATGTCATCACCAATCACAATCACGCGCCGCCGCTGGAAGACGGCCGCATCGTGGAAAAGTGGTCCTTCCGTCGCTCGAATTATTTTGAGCATGTCGGCAACGAGGTGAAGAACGTCAACCAGAATGTCGGCGTTCTCGATATGTCGGCCTTTGCCAAGATGGAAGTGTCCGGCCCTGGCGCACGCGCCTGGCTCGAATCCATTCTTGCCAATGCCATTCCGAAGAAGCGTGGCCGCATCGCGCTAACGCATCTTCTGACGCCGAATGGCGGCGTGAAGGCCGAGTTCACCGTCTATGAATGGGCACCGGGCCGCTTCTATCTGGTTTCTGCCGGTGGCCTGGAATCTGTCGATCATGACACGCTGCGCCGCCTTGCGCCAACCGATGGCTCCGTCACTCTCCAACCGATCACGCAGAAATACGGCGTTCTGGCTCTGGCCGGTCCGAAGTCGCGAGACGTGCTGAAGAAGCTGACGCGCACCAGCCTTGAGAACAAGGACTTCCCATGGCTGACCGCCAAGGAAATCTCTGTTGGCGTTGCGACAGCCCATGCACTGCGTGTCAACTTCGTCGGCGAACTCGGTTGGGAGCTGCATCACCCGATCGAAATGCAAAACTACATCTTCGATCGTCTGATGGAAGCCGGTGCCGAGTTCGGTATCAAGCCCTTCGGCATTCGCGCCATGGTCTCCATGTCGCTGGAGAAATCCTATCGCAATATGGGTCGCGAACTCTCGGTCGAGTACAATGCCTACTCGTCTGGTCTCGACCGCTTCATCAAGCCTGAGAAGCAGTTCATCGGTCGCGATGCGGTTGTGGCTGGCAAGGAAAAGGGTCTGCCGTGGATCTTCTCTACGCTGATCGTTAGCGGTAACACCACTGTCGATGCGCGTGGTTCGGAAGCTATTCTGAACGATGCGGGCGAGGTTGTCGGTCGCGCAACGAGTGGCGGCTTCGGCTGGCGTATCGGCAAGTCCGTTGCACTGGCGATGCTCGCTCCCGACTACGCAACGATCGGCACCAAGCTGAAGATCAAGATCCTTGGCGATCTCTACGATGCGGAAGTTGTGGGCGAAAGCCCGTTCGATCCCGACAACGCGGTGCTGCGCGCGTAACGCGACACGGCTTTTCCGAAAAAGAGAGGGCCCCGTGGATACGGAGCCCTTTTTCTTTTGGGAGAGATGCCGACATTTCCTGCGTGGTGCTTGGCCTAACGACAAAGATGAACGCCGGGGACCGGGGCTGATCGTCAACGAGCGCGCTGAGCTATCCTTGCAGTGACGCGACCGACCTTCAGCCTCTCAATCGTATGGCCTTGCATTCCGCGCCAGCGGGCAGTTCAGGCGCATGCGGCGGGCGGATGATGAGGCAGTTGGATTTCGCCATGATCTTCATCATCGACGAATCCTGCTTGGTGAAAGCTTCCGCGACCGGCCTGCCATCTTCTTCATGGATAAAACGGGCGCGTAAATAATCCTGGCGCACGTCATTGGCCTTCAAAGCGGTTGCAGTCTTGACCGTGATTTCGCGAGAACGCGAAGGTTGGTGGCCGAGCTTCTGGATCAGGGGTTCCAGAAAAAGCAGGCTGCAGACGAGGCTGGCGACGGGATTTCCGGGCAGACCCAGCACCTGCATCGGACCAATGCTGCCGACCATCAGCGGCTTGCCGGGTCTCATGGCGATGCGCCAGAAGTCCAGTGCCATACCTTCCGCCTTCAGCGCGGCTTGGACGAGGTCATGATCGCCGACCGAGGCTCCGCCGAGGGTGACAAGGATATCGGCCTTGGCAGCGATGGCCTTGCCGATTGCCGCGCGGATCAGTGTATCGTCATCTTTAACGATGCCGAGATCCAGTACGTCGGCGCCAGCCTGGCGGGCGAGGGCGGCAACACCGAATGTGTTCGAAGCAATGATTTGCGCCACCTGCGGTTCGCCGCCCGGTGGGACGAGCTCGTCGCCTGTGGCGAGGATCGCAACCAGCGGCTTGCGATAAACCGCGACCTCGGCGTGGTTCATTGCAGCCGCGACGGTCAGATCGGCGAAACTCAGGCATGTACCGGCATCAAGCACGGTTTCATCTTGCATGAAGTCTTGCCCGCGCGGCCTGATGTGTCGCCCCTGAGTGACATTGAAGGCGGTGCGGATGTGGTTGTCCTCTATAACCTCTGCGTCTTCCTGAATAAGCACGCTATCCGCGCCCTCTGGCACGGGCGCCCCGGTGAAGATGCGCACTGTCTCACGCGCGCCGACTGTGCCTTGGAACGCATGTCCGGCAGAGGCTGTCCCGATAACCGTCAACTCAGAGCCGATTGCTGGCGCGTCAGCGGCGCGCAAAGCGTAGCCGTCCATGGCTGACGAATCGAACGGCGGTTGTGTGATCCGCGCCTTAAGGTCTGATGCCAGCACTCTGTCAGCAGCAGCGGCAAGACCAATGCGTTCGACCGTGGAGACGGGCTCGGCGGCATCCAGCAGGCGTTGGAGGGCGTTCGCGACGGGGAGAAGGGGTTTCATGCGTTTCCTCTTCAGTGGCTGGATAGAGAGCCCGTTGCTGCCCCCCGACGATAATGGAGGTCCGCGCCTTCAAGCTTTGTAGTCGCCGGATTTCCCGCCGCTTTTTTCCAGGAGCCTGATCGAGCCGATTTCCATGCCTTTGTCGGCGGCCTTCGCCATGTCGTAGATCGTCAGGCATGCAATGGAAACGGCGGTGAGCGCTTCCATCTCAACGCCGGTCTTGCCGGAGAGCTTGACGGTTGCCTGAACTCTCAAGCCGGGCAGGGCGGCATCCTCGGAGATATCCACCGAAACTTTGGTCAGCATCAGCGGATGGCAAAGCGGGATGAGATTGGATGTCTGCTTGGCCGCCATGATGCCGGCAAGGCGTGCGGTTCCGATGACGTCACCCTTCTTGGCATTGCCCTCGCGGATCAAGGCCAGCGTTTCGGGCTTCATTTTCACGAAGCCCTCAGCAATAGCGGTTCTCACCGTGTCGAGCTTGTCGCCCACATCGACCATATGGGCTTCGCCGGACGCGCCGATGTGGGTCAATCCTTGCGTACTCATTCCGCAGCCATGACGTCGCTTTGGCCCGTCAGGAGGGCACACGTCGCGGCGGTGACATCGTCCTTGCGCATCAGGCTTTCACCCACCAGGAATGTGCTGATGTTACATGTCTTCAGCCGCAGGCAATCCTCATAGGTGAAGATGCCGCTTTCGCCGACCAGCAGCTTGTCGGATGGCACCAGCTTGGCCAGACGCTCACTGTTTTCCAGGCTGACCTCGAAGGTGCGCAGGTTGCGGTTGTTTACGCCGAGCATGGGCGAGGTGAGCTTGAGTGCGCGCTCAGTTTCCTCTTCGTCATGCACTTCGACCAGAACGTCCATACCAAGCGCGAAGGCTTCATCCTCGAGACGTCTTGCCTCGTCATCGGACAGCGACGCCATGATCAGCAGGATGCAGTCTGCACCCCAGGCGCGGGCTTCGTGCACCTGATAGGTCTCGAACATAAAGTCTTTGCGAAGAGCGGGCAGGGTGCAGGCATTGCGGGCGGCGGTCAGAAATTCCGGCGCACCTTGAAAGCTTGGCGTATCCGTCAGAACCGAGAGGCAGGCGGCGCCACCAGCTTCGTAAGCCTTCGCCAACGCCGGTGGATCGAAATCGGGACGGATGAGGCCCTTGGACGGGCTTGCCTTCTTGATCTCGGCAATCAAACCAAAGACGCCGTCCGCCTGCTTGCGCTTCAGCGCGTTGTAGAAGCCGCGAGGGGCGGTCTGATCCGCCGCCATGGCCTTCAGATCGGCGAGCGAAACCTTCGCCTTAGCGGCTGTGATTTCCTCGCGCTTGTAGGCTTCGATTTTTCTCAGAATATCGCTCATCTTCGCCTTACTCTTCGTTGGAGACTGCGACCAGCCTGTCGAGCGCTGCGGCAGCCTTGCCTTCATCCAGGGAGGCGCTGGCAATCTTCATGCCATCGCTCAGTGTTTCGGCTTTGCCGGCAACAACGAGTGCTGCTGCCGCATTGCAAAGAGAAACATCGCGATAGGCATTTTTATGGCCGGAGAGAACACCGCGAAGCGCATTGGCGTTGAACATGCCGTCTCCACCCTTCAGGTCGTCGATCGTCGCCGACGATACGCCGAAATCCTTCGGCGTCAGGTCAAAGGTGCGGATCTTGCCATTTTCGAGCGCCGCGACATGGGTAACACCCGTCGTGGTGATCTCGTCCATGCCGTCGCCGTGTACGACCCAGATCGATTCCGAGCCGAGATCGCGGAGAACCTCGGCGATCGGCTGAAGCCAGCGCGGAGAGAAGACGCCGAGCAGCTGACGCTTTGCGCCTGCCGGGTTCGAGAGCGGGCCGAGTAGGTTGAAAATCGTTCGGGTACCGAGTTCGACTCGTGTCGGGCCGACATGGCGCATGGCCGAATGGTGCAACTGCGCGAACATGAAGCCAAGGCCAGCCTCGTTGATGCAACGGCTGATGAGATCAGGCCCAATGTCCAGTTTGACGCCAAGGGCTGACAGTGCATCGGCGGTACCGGATTTCGAGCTTAACGCTTTGTTGCCATGCTTCGCGACGGGAAGTCCGGTGCCTGCCACGATGATCGCTGCAAGCGTCGAGATGTTGTAGGTGCCAAGACCATCGCCACCGGTGCCCACGATATCCACCGCGTGGGCGGGGGCGGCGACGGGCAGCATGCGGGCACGCATCGAAGACACGGCGCCGACGATTTCATCGACCGTTTCGCCGCGCACGCGTAGCGCCATGAGAAAACCGCCGATCTGGGACGGCGTGGCCTCGCCGGACATCAGAATGTCGAAGGCTTGGCGGGCCTCCTCCCGGTTCAGGCTTTCGCCATTTGCCACCTTGGCGATCAGCGGCTTCAGTTCGGCCATGTTCCCGTCCCCCGGCTTATCAGTATGCGGTCATCGCCTGGTCTGCGAGGGCCTGATTGATGCTGACACCGTAGTCGTTCTGAAGGCGACTGACCATCTGATCCAGCATGTCATCGCCAGCGGCCTTTGCCATAGCGGTGATCTGACGATCGTCGCTGTTCAGTGCATCGGCAGGGGCGTTGGTATTCACCTCGGTGACCTTGAACAGAATGCGACCCGAACCATCGGCGTTGACCGCTGTGCCGACAAGGCCGTCAGCGCCGGCGAAGATTGCCGAAACCGCCTGCTGGCCAAACAGCGCATCGTCGCTGTTGCGGCGCAGCCCCATCTTGGTTTCCACGGCAAGACCCATTTCGCTGGCGATCGTTTGCAGCGACTCGCCCTTTTCGACGCGGTTTTTCAGCTCTTCGGCCTTGGCGGTCAAAGCACTGCGCTGTTGTTCCGCCGTCCAGTCGGCGACAACGCGGTCGCGAACTTCATCCAGCGTACGGTCACGCGGCGGGATGATCTGATCCACGTCGAACCAGACATAGCCTTCACGACCGATATTGACGGCGGGTGCTTCTGTGCCGGGCTCCGTCTTGAAGACTTCCGTCAAGAGCGCAGGGGTTGGTAGGCCCTCGACCGGATTACCCTTGTCGTCTTCACCATTGGCGTCGATGGCGTTGATCGTCACCGGCTTCAGGTTCAGCTGGGTTGCGGCGTCGGCAAGCGAGGAGCCGCCGCCACGCAGATCTTCATAGCGATCATGCACACTGTTCAGTTGATCCGCGGCACTGGCGGTAGCCAGTTCGGTGCGGATTTCTTCCTTGGCTTCGTCCAGCGTTTTCGTGCTGTCGCCCTTAATGCCGGTGATGCGCAGGATAACAGGCCCGAACGCACCATCGACCACCGGCGAAATGCCGCCATCCTTCTGAACGGCGAAGGCTGCGTCGGCAATCGACGAATCGGGCATGGTTTCCTTGGTGAATTCACCGAGGAGCACGTCAGCCGGCTGTTTTCCCTGATCCTTGACGACCTGATCGTAAGTCGTCGTGCCTGCGCGAATTTGCGTTGCGGCGGCTTCGGCCATTTCCTTGTTCGGGAAGACCAGTTGCTCGACGGTGCGACGACCGGCGGTGCGGAACTTGTCCTTGTTCTTCTCGTAATAGTCAGCAACCTGAGCGTCGGTAATAGCGCTCTGGTTGGCGATATCGGAAGGCTCGAGCTTCACATAGGTGAACTTGCGATATTCGGGAGCGCGATACTGCGCCTTGTGACTCTCGAACCAGGCGGCCAGCACGTCGTCCGCGGGGGCTTTGACCGGATCGATATTGGCGTTCGACAACAGCAGATAGTCGATGGAGCGCTGCTCGTTGCGATACTGCTTCAACGCGTCAACCAGAACCTGCGGCGGCGTGAAGCCGTCGGAGATGGCGTCAACAATCTGACTGCGAACAGCGACCTTGCTACGCTCCTTGACATAATCGTCTTCGTTGAAGCCCGCGCCGCGCAGACGCTGGCTGAAGAGCTGGCGGTCAAACTGGCCACCAGGAGACTTGAAAGCCGGATCTTCCGCGATGAGGTTTACCAAGCGGTCTTCCGACAGGCCGAGCTTCATATTCTCAGCCAATTGATCGAGAGACGCCCCGGCTGCAAGCTGGCTGAAAACCTGACGATCGATGCCGAAGGCTCTGGCCTGTTCCGTGGTCAGGCGGGTGCCGAACTGCTGGCCGATCTCTGCCATCTGACGCTGATAGGCGAAGCGAAACTGGTTGGGTGTCACTGTCTGATCACCCACCGTCATGACGGCATGAGAGTTGCTCGAAACGAGTGATGCCGACACACCCCAGATGCCGAAAGAGACGACAAGAAGAAGAAGGAGCAGCTTTGCCGCCAGAGTTCTGGAAGCGTTTCTCAGGGAATCGAGCATCGTTATGCAAACCTCACACTATGCGCCCGTTATGCCGGGTCTATGGGGGTTCCTTAGAGCGTTTTATTGGTAAATGGAAGCAGTTCTGTTGGTGCGGACGAGTCAACTGATCGTGCGAACGGAAGGATGCTATCCCTAGGCGTTAGAGCCGGCTGCTTTTCGAGATCGACGGAGCGCTTCCACTTTAAGAGCTGTGGAGACGGCGGCTCGCTGCGACGCGGTGCCGATTGATTCCGTTACGCTGACTTAGCTCGCAGACATCAAAAAGCCGCCTCGTGTGAGACGGCTTTCCACCACAGTCATATTGATTGGCTACAAATCAGAACGATCTGCTGCGTTCCATCATTTCCTTGAACTCTTCATCTTCTTTTCGAAGTTCGGAAACGACAGAGACCACCGAGGCAACAAACATCGCGCTGATCAACGCGGAAAGAACTGTCAAAACGGTGATCATCGTGTGTTACTCCGGTGTGATCAGGTTTCCCCGATGGATCAATAGTAGTTCATGTACTGGTAGCGGGAGGTCAGCTGAGGGAAGCTCGCTTCCTGCTGCTGTGGCTTCTGCGCGTACAGGCTGAACGTTGTCGCAACCATCGCGATCAGAAGCATTGTCCAGGCAGTGCTGATGACGCCGATCTTCGCTGAAGTAGACCGATTTTCTTTTGCAAACATGTGATTGTTCCTTTGCCTGCGAACTGAACGCCTGACATCGAGTCGGGTTCCGAAAGACTGTTAAAAATCGATTAGCATTGCGCCTCTGAAGCTTCCTTGAATGTCGCGTTCATCTGGCGTTCAGAAAATCGGCAGTTCACGTCAATCCATAAAGACCTGTTCCACCACAAAAGAGGTGGCGACTGTCAGGATCACAATGAATGCCAGCATTTCCATCTCCACTTGGGCCTCAGGCCCGATGCGTTATCGATGGTCCATCTTATAGAGCATCGCTTTGAAGCTGCGCTGAATGCTCTATTCATCCGCTATTCACATGAGGTTTAAACGCTTTAAGACTTGTTGCGACGTTCCCGATTCATCTCCTCGCGTTTTACGCCCTGTTCTTGCCGCGTCTCGTTATCCTAAAACCGCTGGATACTTTGCTGGGCATGCTTTGGTCTTGCAGATGCGATGCCGACGTGACAAAAGGCCGACAAAGACGGAAGTATCGAGAGCGGTATGACGATTGCCTTTTATCCTGGATCTTTCGATCCGATGACCAACGGACATCTGGATGTTCTCATCCAGTCGTTGAACGTCGCGTCGACCGTGATCGTCGCCATCGGCGTTCATCCGGGCAAGGTGCCGATGTTCAGCTTTGAAGAGCGTGCCGATCTGATCCGCCAATCCTTGAGCGACGTCCTGCCTGCTGCGAAAGACCGGCTGAAGGTCGTCTCTTTTGGCAACCTCGTTGTCGATGCTGCCAGGGAACATGGTGCGAGCCTTCTTGTTCGAGGCCTGAGAGATGGTACCGACCTCGATTATGAAATGCAGATGGCCGGCATGAACCGTCAGATGGCGCCCGATATTCAGACGGTGTTCTTACCCGCTGGAACTGCGTCGCGGCCCATTACCGCCACATTGGTCCGTCAGATCGCAGCCATGGGCGGCAATGTCGAGGCCTTTGTGCCCAAAGCCGTGCTTGAAGCCCTTAACACAAAGCTGAAACGTTAGTTTCGGCGCACAGGTGGAGCCAATTCGAATGAAATTGCTGAAGTTTGCCTTTGCAGGCGCTATGTTCGTCAGCGCGATTGCCGCAAGCACGATTGCGTCCGCTGCCGATCTTCTGACCATTCAACTGAAAGACGGCCCGGTCGTCATTCAGCTTATGCCGGAGGTTGCGCCGAAGCATGTGGCGCAGATCGAGGCGCTGGCCAAAAAGGGTGCCTATGATGGCGTTGCCTTCCACCGCGTCATCAACGGCTTCATGGCGCAGACCGGCGACGTGCAGTACGGCAATATGAACAAAGGCTTCGATGCGCGCCGCGCAGGCACCGGCGGCTCCGACCTGCCGGATATCCCAGCCGAATTCTCGAAGGTTCCCTTCGAGCGTGGCACCGTCGGCATGGCGCGATCCCAAAACCCCAATTCCGCGAATTCGCAGTTCTTCATCATGTTCGACCAGGGGCCATTCCTCAACGGTCAATATACCGTGGTCGGCAAGGTGATCTCTGGCATGGAATATGTCGACAAGATCAAGCGTGGCGCCGGTGGAAACGGCGAAGTCTCCGATCCTGACCGAATGGTCAAGGTGACAGTGACGAAGAAGTAACGTCGCTAAGACCACGTCAACGGGCGTTCTGCCCTCTAGCCCAACCCTAGCAAGGAGAGATATCATGGCCGAGATCAAGGATCCGGAAAACACCCTCATCATGGAAACGACCACCGGTAAGGTTGTTATCCAGCTTCTGCCGGAGGTTGCTCCTGGCCACGTTGCCCGCATCAAGGAACTGGTTTCCGAGCAGGCCTATGACGGCGTGGTCTTCCACCGCGTCATCGCCGATTTCATGGCGCAGACCGGTGACGTGAAGTTCGGCAAGAAGGGGTCTGCCGATTTCAACCCGGCACGTGCCGGCATGGGCGGCTCCGAGAAGCCGGACCTGAAGGCTGAATTCTCCGCCATTCCGCATGTTCGCGGCACCTGCTCCATGGCGCGTTCGCAGAGCCCGAATTCCGCCAACTCACAGTTCTTCATCTGCTTTACGGATTCTCCTTGGCTGAATAAGCAGTACACGGTCTGGGGTCAGGTCATCGAGGGCATGGAAGCCATCGACAAGATCAAGAAGGGCGAGCCTGTGAAGGATCCCGATTCGATCGTATCGATCCGTCTGGCGTCCGCTGCCTGAGGAACATGATGTCTCCCGCTTTGCTGAGAAGCAGGGCGGGTGGACGTTTTGCCTATCGCGCTTTATTTCCTCTTCGCGTCATCCTCGGGGCAAGCCCCTGGATGATGTCGAGTGGGGAGGTAGCGCTTTCGCGACCAAAGACCCGCCGGCAGTTGGCTGCGAGGCGGGTTTTGATATTCTGAGTGTTTCGCTTGCTTTTCTGTCGAAGGATGCGAAGCGACAATAGACGGATTTCATAAGAGCCTTTGAATGCGTGTTGACCTGTTCGATTTCGATCTCCCCGAGGAGAATATTGCGCTGCGCCCGGCCAATCCGCGCGACAGTGCCCGCCTGCTCGTGGTGGAGCCGAATACGGATCGGATGACGGATCATCAGGTCTTCGAGCTGCCGAGCTTTCTCAAGCCCGGTGACGCCTTGGTCTTCAATGATACGCGGGTCATTCCCGCCCAACTCGAAGGTGTGCGGTTGCGCGATGGCGCGCAGGAAACGCCGGTTTCGGCAACGCTTCACATGCGTGCCGATGCCAGCCGGTGGAAGGCGTTTGCGCGGCCGGGTAAACGAATCAAGGCTGGCGATCGCATCCGCTTCGGCTATGAGCGTGACAATGCCTGCGGTCTTGCTTTCCTTGAAGCGGTGGTCGAGGAAAAGGGCGAGGAGGGCGAAATCACGCTGCTCTTCGATATATCCGGTCCCGTTCTGGATGAGGCGATCGCTTCCGTCGGACATATCCCGCTGCCGCCCTACATCGCCGCGAAGCGCGCTGAAGATGCGCAAGACCAGACCGATTACCAGACCATCTATGCCCGCGAAAAAGGAGCTGTTGCCGCACCGACCGCCGGTCTGCATTTCACGCCGGCACTCTTCGATGCGCTGGACAAGGCTGGCGTCGAGCGCCATTTCGTGACGCTGCATGTCGGGGCGGGGACGTTCCTGCCGGTAAAGGCGGATGATACCAATGATCACAAGATGCATCTTGAGATCGGCTACGTCTCGGACGAGACGGCTGAGAAGCTGAATGCGGTCAAGGCGAGAGGCGGGCGCATTGTCTGTGTCGGCACCACATCGCTGCGGCTGATCGAAAGCGCGGCGGGTGACGACGGGCTAATCCGTCCCTGGTCGGGCGCTACCGGTATCTTCATCACGCCAGGATATCGCTTCAAGGCGGTCGATGTTCTGATGACGAATTTTCACCTGCCGAAATCCACGCTCTTCATGCTGGTTTCGGCCTTCTGCGGATTGGAGACGATGCGGGCCGCTTACGCCCATGCCATCGAAACCGGCTACCGCTTCTATTCCTATGGCGATTCCAGCCTGTTGTTCCGGAAAGTCTGATGCACGAGAACTTCACCTTCACCCTTAAAGCAACCAGCGGCGGCACCCGTCTCGGCGAAGTGGCAATGCCGCGCGGTGTCATCCGCACGCCTGCCTTCATGCCTGTCGGCACGGTCGGCACGGTCAAGGCCATGTATCTGGATCAGGTGCGTGACCTAGGCGCCGATATCATTCTCGGCAATACTTACCACCTGATGCTGCGCCCCGGCCCGGAGCGCGTCGCGCGTCTCGGCGGCCTGCATGAGCTGATCCGCTGGCCGCATCCAATCCTGACCGACAGCGGCGGCTTCCAGGTGATGTCGCTCTCAGGTCTGCGCAAGCTGGACGAGCAAGGCGTGACCTTCAAGAGCCATGTCGATGGCTCGTTGCACCATATGTCGCCGGAGCGCTCCATCGAGATCCAAGGGCTGCTTGATTCGGATATCCAGATGCAGCTCGACGAGTGTGTGGCGCTTCCGGCCGAGCGCAAGGAAATCGAGCGTGCCATGGAAATGTCGCTGCGCTGGGCAGAACGCTGCCGTGTCGCTTTCGGTGAGCAGCCGGGCAAGGCGATGTTCGGTATCGTTCAGGGTGGCGACCAGCCGGATTTGCGCATCCGCTCTGCCGAAGGCCTGAAGCAGCTCGATCTCAAGGGGTATGCGGTTGGTGGCCTCGCTGTCGGCGAACCGCAGGATGTGATGCTTGCGATGCTGGACACGACGTTGCCGGTTTTGCCGACGGAAAAGCCGCGTTACCTGATGGGCGTCGGCACGCCGGACGACATTTTGAAGTCGGTGGCACGTGGCATCGACATGTTCGACTGTGTCATGCCAACCCGTTCGGGCCGCCACGGTCTCGCCTTCACCCGTCGGGGCAGGGTGAATATCCGCAATGCTCGCCACGCCGAAGACATGCGTCCGCTGGACGAGCAGTCCAATTGCCCGGCATCGCGCGATTACTCGCGTGCCTATCTGCACCACTTGGTGCGTTCCAATGAAGCGCTCGGCGGCATGCTTTTGTCCTGGCACAATCTCGCCTATTATCAGGAGTTGATGCAGGGGATTCGCAAATCGATCGAAGAAGGTCGCTTTGCGGATTTCTACGCGGAGACCATTGAAATGTGGGCGAAAGGCGATATCGATCCGGTGTGACAATCATCATCGGATAGCTGAATGCTGAACGCGCCATACGTTCTTTTTCGTGACGATACGACCGGCACCGTGACATTGTTTACGGAGCCGGAGGAGATCATCGCTGCGCATGAGGTGGACGCGTTCTTTCCTGCCCTTGAACGGATGCAAGCGGCGAGGGCTGAAGGTAAGTATTTAGCCGGCTACATGTCCTATGAGGCCGGTTACCTCTTCGAGCCGAAGCTTGCACCTCTCGCAGAGGGAAGGCGACAGACCCCGCTCCTGTGGTTTGGCGTCTTCAAGTCGCCGAACGGTGGCACTTCAGAAGTTTCCAAGCCATTGAATATCATGGCATCCGATGAATTTTTGAGTGATCTCAAACCGTCTTGGTCGTTCACTGAATACGAGCAGCAGTTCAATAGATTGCACCAGCATTTGCGCCAGGGAGATTGTTACCAGGCTAACCTTACCATGCCTATCACCGGGCGGTGGCACGGCGATCCGCTTTCGGGTTTCTGGTCGTTGATCGACCGACAGCCGGTAAAATATGGTGCGCTGATCGATCTCGGCGGTCCTGTGATCCTGTCGCGCTCTCCCGAACTCTTCTTTTCCGTCGATGCGGAAGGCTGGATCGAAACTCATCCGATGAAGGGCACCGTCAAACGCGGTTCGTCAGCGGAAGACGACGCTGCTCTTATTGCAGCCATGAGGCAGGACGAGAAGACGCTGGCGGAAAACCGCATGATCGTTGACCTACTGCGCAATGATATCTCCCGGATCACGGAAGTCGGCACGCTGGATGTCCCGAAGCTGTTCGACATCGAGACTTATCCAACCGTTCACCAGATGGTCAGCCACGTGCGCGCCAAGCTTTCACCCGATATGAGCATTGCCGATATCTTCGCCGCACTTTTCCCTTGCGGTTCAGTGACGGGGGCGCCGAAAATGCGGGCGATGGAAATCCTTCATGATCTCGAGATCGCGCCGCGCGACGTTTACTGCGGTGCCATCGGGATGATATCGCCAAGCGGCGACATGCGGTTTTCCGTGGCGATCCGTACCATCACTCTGTTTGAAGACGGACGGGCGACCTTCAATGTCGGTGGCGGGATCGTTTTCGATTCAACTGCGCAGTCGGAATATGACGAATGTCTCCTCAAGGCGAAGTTTGCAGCTGGGGAACGCAAACTCGCCTGAGCCGGCCAAAGGTTTGAAGCAGCGGACAAAGAGACACCATTGCCGTCATGCAAGTGTCATATCGTGCTCTTAGAGACTGTGAGCATTGGGTACACCCCGGCCTGGATTAAAACCATGACTTCCTGGGTCATGGGATTTGTCGGGAAGGCCGTCTTTCTTTGTTTTCTCAAGGATATCGTTCCATGACATCATTCCGCTCTGTCGCGTCCCGTCGGCTTGCTGCCGCCTTGGCGGCATCGATCTTCATCTTTCCTGTTGCTGCGATGGCTGAAAGCACCGCTGCTGCAAACGGCGTTAGCTACGCCAACAAGGGTTTGGTCGCTGTCGGTCGGATCCCCGCCAGCCAGCGCGACAAGTTTGGCGAGACCTTCGGCTCTGGCTCCGGCATGGCTATCGATGTCACCAGTTGGAAGAAGGATGGCGATGGCTATCGCGGTTCTCTCTGGCTGTTGCCGGACCGTGGCTACAATGTCGAAGGCACGACGGATTACAATGCGCGCATCAACAAGATCGACGTAACGTTGACACCTGCAACGGGCGCGAGCCTGCCTGTTGACAAGCAGCAAGCCGGTGTGCAAGCGAACCTTGCCGATACGCTGCTCTTGACCGATGAGCAGGGCAAGAACATGACTGGCCTCGATCCAGAGGCTGGCACGCGCCCGGCCAATGGAACGACACCGGTGTTGCCTTTCGCTTCTACCGGCAAGGTTTCTCTCGATGCCGAGGCGGTGGTACGTCTGACCGATGGCTCTTTCCTGATCAGCGATGAATATGGCCCTTATATTTATCACTTTTCCGCAGAAGGTAAGATGATCTCGGCCACGCAGCCGCCGAAGGCGCTGCTGCCAATGCGCAAGGGTGAGATCAACTTCTCTTCCAACAATGTCGGCGAAGGCGGCAAGAAGCCTGATCCGAAGGATCCAGAAACCGGACGTCAGAACAATCAGGGTCTGGAAGGCATGTCGCTGACCCCGGATGGCAAGTACCTTATCGCCGTTCTGCAATCGGCGACCCGTCAGGATGGCGGAGATTCGTCATCCACCCGCGACCACACCCGCGCACTGGTCTATGATGCGAGCGACGTCGATCATTTGAAGCTCGTCCATGAATATGTCGTGCCGCTGCCGAAGTTCGATGGCAAGGACAAGACGCTCGTCGCGGCACAAAGCGAGATCCTGGCCTTGTCGGACAAGGCATTCCTGATGCTGGCGCGTGACAGCAATAATGGTCAGGGTCTGAAGGGCGATACATCGGTCTACCGCAAAATAGAACTCGTCGATGTCTCCGGAGCCACGGACATTGCCGGTGGTGAGTTCGATGATGTAAAGCCGGTTGCACCAAAAGGGGTTCTGGACAGCGCGATCAAGCCAGCAGTTCTGCATGACTTCATCGATCTCAACGACGCCAAGGAGCTTGCTCGTTTCGGTCTGCACAATGGCGCGCCGAACGACAAGAACAACCTGTCGGAGAAGTGGGAGGCAATGTCGATTGCAAGCGTCCTCGACCCTTCCTCACCTGACGACTATTTCCTCTTCGTTGCCAATGACAACGACTTCCTGACGCAGGACGGTTTCCAGGTGGGCAAACCTTACAAGGCGGAAGGTGGTGCCGATGTGGACACCATGTTCCAGGTGTTCCGCGTGACGCTGCCGGGCGTCGCCAAAAAATAAGCGATACCAATCTGTTTAGAGCCGCACCGAAGACATTCGGCGCGGCTCTTTCTATCTGGCTTAGTCGTCGTCGATGTCTTCGAAATCTTGGGGGCCGGAGGTGGTGGAATGGAAGACCGGCACGAAGAGCCGCATATAGACGAGCCTGACGCTCCAGCCCTGTTCCACAGCCTCTGCCCACGCCTTTTTGCGCCCCGGCTTCTTGAAGCCCTTGGCAATCGCCTTTTTCTCGCTCTTTGCGAAGGTCTTCGGTTGCAGAATGTTTTCCGGCGAACACAGGGCAAAGCCCTTCTGGAAAGCCGGGGGCGGATTGGGTGTCATTGTCATGTCTATCAGCCTGCGTGGAGGAAGCGGATCGCTTCGTCCCTGCGATGGAGGTAAAGCAGGGTTCTCAGGTTCTTGCCGCGCTCGCTCACGAGCTCGGCGTCTTTTTCGATCATATAGGCGGCGTCCTTGCGGGCGATTTCCAGCAGGTCCGCATGGGCCTCGAGGCTGGCTATCCGAAAGCCGGGCGTGCCGGATTGACGGGTGCCGAGGAGTTCGCCTTCACCGCGCAGCTTCAGGTCCTCTTCGGCAATCAGGAAGCCGTCTTCGCTGTCGCGGAGGATGGAAAGCCGTGCCTTGCCGTTTTCGCTGAGCGGACCTTTGTAAAGCAGGATGCAGGTGGAAGCTTCGTCGCCACGGCCGACACGACCGCGCAACTGGTGAAGCTGGGCCAGGCCGAAACGTTCGGCATGTTCGATCACCATGATTGTGGCGTCCGGTACATCGACACCGACCTCAACGACAGTCGTAGCGACCAGCAAGCGGGTTTCGCCGCTCTTGAAGGCCAGCATCGCGGCATCCTTTTCGGGGCCGCTCATCCGTCCGTGGATCAGACCGATATTGGCGCGCAGAGATTGCGACAGCACCGCATGCCGCTCTTCCGCCGACATCAGGTCGGACTCCTCCGACTCCTCGACCAGCGGGCAGATCCAGTAGGCCTTCTTGCCCTCCGCCAACGCACTGCGCAGCCGGTCGACGATGTCGCCGATCCGCTCACTGGGAATGGTCACGGTCTGGATCGGCTTCCGGCCTGCGGGCTTTTCCGTCAGCTTGGAGACATCCATATCGCCGAAGGCGGCGAGAACCAGCGTTCGCGGGATGGGCGTTGCCGTCATGACCAGCATATGCGGCGTGATGCCCTTGGCGGTGAGGCGCAGCCGCTGATGCACGCCGAAGCGATGCTGTTCATCCACGACGGCCAGAACGAGATTCTTATAGGAGACGCTGTCCTGAAACAGAGCATGCGTGCCGATAACGATCTGCGCTTCGCCGGAAGCGATCCGCTCCTCAATCTCGCGGCGCTCCTTACCCTTGGTCCTGCCGGTCAGTACCTCGCAGGAAATGCCCGCAGCGGCGGCATATTTCGAGATTGTCGCGAAGTGCTGGCGCGCCAGAATTTCGGTCGGCGCCATCAGCACGGCCTGTCCACCGGCCTCCACAGCCGTTGCCATCGCCATCAGCGCCACCAGGGTTTTGCCTGCACCGACATCGCCCTGAAGCAGCCGGAGCATGCGGTCTTCGCCTGCCATATCGGTCAGAATGTCTTTCACCGCGGCGCTCTGGCTGGCGGTCAGCGAGAAGGGCAGGCTTGCGAGAATACGCGCCGCGAAATCGCCCTTGGCGCGGATGGGCTGACCAGCGACTTTGCGCAGTCTTTGGCGAACGAGCGCTAGCGAAAGCTGTCCGGCCAGGAACTCGTCATAGGCAAGCCTGCGGCGGGCAGGGGCTTGCGGATCGATATCGGCGCCGTCGCGTGGATCGTGCAACTCGCGGAAGGCATCGGCCACATGCGGGAAGCTCTGGCGCGTCGCAAGCGTCTCGTCGATCCATTCGGGAAAGACCGGAAGGCGCTGAAGCGCGGTATCGATGGACCGCTTCAAAATCTTGGGCGAGAGGCCCGCTGTCATGGGATAGACGGCTTCGACCAGCGGCAGGTTATCGGCCTCCGAGACCTTCACCATGAAGTCCGGATGAACCATGGAAGCGCGGCCGTTGAACCAATCTATCTTGCCGCTGACCATCACCTCTTCATCGATGGGAAGCGCCTTTGACAACCAGTCGCCGCGCGCACGGAAAAAGGTGAGCGCCAGTTCCCCGGTCTCGTCATGCAGGAAGACGCGATAGGGTGCAGAGCGATTGCCGGGCGGCGCGGGCTGGTGCCGGTCGATGCGTCCCTGAATGGTGACAATGGCGCCCTGCGGTGCAAGCGCGATGCCCGGACGGTTGCGCCGGTCGATGATATTGGACGGCGCATGAAACAGAAGATCGATGACCCGTGTGTCTTCCGCATTCTCCCGGCCCAAAAGTTTCGCCAACAGATCGGCAAGCTTCGGCCCGACGCCGGCAAGCGAAGAGACTGTGGCAAAGAGGGGATCGAGTATGGCGGGGCGCATGGGCTGCAAAATCGGGGAAGGCGGGGGCCATTGCAAGAGTGGCAGGCGAATAAACCGCGTTTATCACCGGCAGTTTTTATGCCCCGTGCCGCATATTTGCACAAATAGCGGTTCCCAAGCGTTCCTGTCCTGTTCTATAGGAGAACGAAAATCAACAATTTGTTGAATTTCCAACAAACAGGTGACTGCGATGACTGGACTGGTGCGCACGAGTGCCGACCTCGAACCGAGACGTCGGCGGATTCTCTATCGTTGCTGGCACCGCGGCATTCGCGAGATGGATCTGGTGCTTGGCCAGTTTGCCGAGGACAATATCGGTGACCTTTCGGAAGCGGAACTCGATGAGCTTGAAGTGATCATGGCCGAGGAGGATAACGATCTCGTCAAGATGGTGACGGGTGCTCTGCCGATCCCTGAAAAATTCCAGACGCCTCTCTTCATGAAAATCGCCTCCTATCGCCCGGATTTCGATCCGGTCACCTCCGAGACAACGAAAGCCTGATTGATGATCGCCGGGATTGATGTGAAGCTGGTGGCATCGGCCGATACGCCGCTGACCATTGGAAATGTGCCGTCCGGAATGGAGGCGCTTCTCCTGGCGGATATGGCGCGCAGCGGAACATCCGTCGCCTATGTCATGTCGGATGGACAGCGCGTCGCCGATCTGGAGCAGATTCTGGGGTTTGTTGCTCCGGATATTCCGGTGCTCACATTGCCCGCATGGGACTGCCTGCCTTACGATCGCGTGTCACCGAGTGCCGACACCTCGGCGCGCCGACTGGCTGCACTTTCGGGCCTTATCCAGCATCAGAAGAAGCCGCATCCGGCGATCGTTCTCGTCACGGTCAACGCCATGCTGCAAAAGATGGCGCCGCGAGACGTCATCGAAAGCCTCGCCTTCTCTGCCAAGCCCGGCAACCAGATCCGCATGGACGACATTGCTGCTCGGCTGGAGCGCAACGGTTTCGATCGTGTTGCGACGGTTCGCGAGGTTGGCGAATTCGCTGTGCGCGGCGGCATTCTCGATGTCTTCGTTCCCGGCACGGAAGAGCCGGTGCGTCTCGATTTCTTCGGCGATACGCTGGAGAGCATCCGCACCTTCGACCCAGCCAGCCAGCGCACCATCGGCCAGGCTCGCTCGCTTGATCTCAACCCGATGAGTGAAGTGACGCTGACGCCTGATACGATCAGCCGCTTCCGCAAGAATTATCTGTCGCTCTTCGGTGCCGCCACCCGCGACGATTCACTCTATCAGGCTGTTTCGGAAGGTCGGCGTTATGCCGGCATGGAGCACTGGCTGCCGCTTTTTTACGAGAAGTTGGAAACCGCTTTCGATTATCTGCAGGGCTTCCGTATCGTCACCGATCACACCGCGCGCGAGGCGGCTGTCGAGCGCTCGAAGCTGGTGCATGATTACTTCGAGGCGCGGCGCAATTCCGGCCAGACCAAGGGTGCCACGCAAGGCGCTCCCTACAAGCCGGTTTCACCCAGCCAGCTCTATCTCGGCGGCAAGAGCTTCGATGAGGCGCTGAATTCGGTCAACGCGGTGCGTCTGACGCCCTTCAACGAGCAGGATTCCAACGACAGGCCCGTTGCGACACTCGACGCGCATGTCGGCCCGCGCTGGGCAAAGCCTCCTGCGGAGGGTGGCAGCGAAGACCGTGTCAATGTCTTCGATCTGGCGGTCAAGCACATTGCCGAGCGTCGCTCCAAGGGCTGGAAGGTTTTGATCACCGGTTGGTCGGAAGGCTCTCTGGATCGTCTGCTACAGGTTTTGAACGAGCACGGGCTTGAAAAAATCAAGCCGATCTCGGCATTGAAGGAGATCGAAAAGCTCGGCAAGGGCGAGGCGGCGTCGGCGGTTCTCAGCCTTGAAGCCGGTTTTGAGACGAGCTTCGGCACGAGCAATCTCGCTGTTATCGGCGAGCAGGATATTCTCGGCGATCGTATGGTGCGCCGGTCCAAGCGCCGCAAGCGCGGTGCCGACTTCATTTCGGAAGTGGCGGGACTGGATGAAGGCTCGCTCGTCGTTCACGCCGAGCATGGTATCGGCCGGTTCGTTGGGCTTCGCACCATTGAGGCCGCGGGCGCGCCGCGTGATTGCCTGGAACTGCATTACGCGGACGATGCCAAGCTGTTTCTGCCAGTCGAAAACATCGATCTTCTGTCCCGCTATGGATCGGATGCGGCGGAAGCCCAGCTCGACAAGCTTGGCGGTGGCGCATGGCAGATGCGCAAGGCGAAGCTCAAGAAGCGCCTTCTCGATATGGCTGGCGATCTTATCCGGATTGCTGCCGCTCGTCTCGTGCGCCAGGCTCCGGTGTTGACGGCCCCCGATGGCCTCTATGACGAGTTCGCCGCACGCTTCCCGTATGATGAAACCGAAGATCAGATGAATGCCATCGACTCGATCCGGGATGATCTTGGCGCTGGTCGTCCGATGGACCGTCTGATCTGCGGTGACGTGGGCTTTGGCAAGACGGAAGTGGCGCTGCGCGCGGCTTTCCTTGCGGCCATGAATGGCGTGCAGGTGGCTGTCGTCGTGCCGACAACGCTTCTGGCGCGTCAGCATTTCCGCACCTTCTCCGAACGCTTCCGCGGACTTCCGATCCGCGTGCAGCAGGCCTCACGCCTTGTCGGCGCCAAGGAGCTTAATCTGGTGAAGAAGGAAGTGGCGGAAGGCAAGACCGATATCGTCGTCGGCACGCATGCGTTGCTGGGGCAGGGGATCACCTTTGCCAATCTGGGCCTTCTGATCATCGATGAAGAGCAGCATTTCGGCGTCAAGCACAAGGAGCGGCTGAAGGAGTTGAAGAGCGATGTTCACGTTCTGACGCTGTCGGCGACGCCAATCCCGCGCACCCTGCAACTGGCGATGACCGGTGTGCGCGAGCTGTCGTTGATCACGACGCCGCCGGTCGACCGTATGGCCGTGCGCACCTTCATTTCGCCCTTCGATCCGCTTGTCATCCGCGAAACGCTGATGCGCGAGCATTATCGCGGCGGCCAGAGCTTCTATGTTTGCCCGCGTCTGGCGGATCTCGCCGACATTCACGCCTTCCTGCAATCGGATGTGCCGGAACTGAAGGTTGCTGTTGCCCATGGCCAGATGCCGGCCGGCGAGCTGGAAGACATCATGAATGCCTTCTATGACGGTAAGTATGATGTCCTGCTTTCAACCACCATCGTTGAATCCGGCCTTGATGTACCGACCGCCAATACGCTGATCGTGCATCGCGCGGACATGTTTGGTCTTGCACAGCTTTATCAGCTGCGTGGTCGTGTCGGTCGCTCCAAGGTTCGCGCCTTCGCGCTCTTCACGCTGCCGGTCAACAAGGTGCTGACGACGATGGCCGAGCGTCGACTGAAGGTATTGCAGTCTCTCGACACGCTCGGCGCTGGCTTCCAGCTTGCCAGCCATGACCTCGACATTCGCGGTGCCGGCAATCTGCTCGGCGAGGAGCAATCTGGCCACATCAAGGAAGTCGGTTTCGAGCTTTACCAGCAGATGCTGGAAGAGGCGGTTGCCGAGGTGAAGGGCGAGGACGACGTCATCGATACCGGCTGGTCGCCGCAAATCTCCGTCGGCACGTCCGTTATGATTCCGGAAAGCTATGTGCCTGATCTGCACCTGCGCATGGGGCTTTACCGTCGCCTTGGCGAGTTGACCGACCTAAACGAGATCGACGGTTTCGGCGCAGAGATGATCGACCGCTTCGGGCCTCTGCCGAAGGAAGTGCAGCACCTGTTGAAAATCGTCTACGTCAAGTCGCTCTGCCGTACCGCCAACGTCGAGAAGCTCGATGCCGGTCCGAAGGGTGTTGTCGTGCAGTTCCGCAACAAGGAGTTTCCGAACCCTGCGGCACTTGTCGGCTACATCGCCAAGCAGGGCTCCATGGCGAAGATCAGGCCTGACCACAGCGTCTTCCTTACCCGTGATCTGCCGACGCCTGAAAAGCGCTTGGCCGGCGCGGCGATGATCATGACCCAGCTTGCGGAACTGGCAAAATCTTGATGCCGACAGGATTTCTTACAAGGAATTAATCAAACGGACATGTAGCGGTAGTCTTCCGGGGCGTAGTCTCTTCTTCATCAGCACAGGACGATGTGCTGAACCATTTTAAGGAGCAGGACTATGTGGACATTGAAGAATAGATTTGTCACCGCTGGTCTGGTTGCTTTGACAATTGCGGGCACCACAATTGCCACCACCAGCCAAGCTGAAGCACGCAACAATTTTGGCCGCGGCCTTGCCGCCGGTATTGCTGGTACACTCGTCGGTGGCGCGCTGCTGTCTGCTGCGCATGACAGGCCGGTTTATGGCACGCCTGTTTACGCCGAACCAACCTATTACGGACCGCCCCCTGTCGTTTACGAGCCCGTTTATCCCCGTTGCCATGTTGCATGGCGTCAGGACGGATTTGGCGACATGTATCGCGTCCGTGTCTGCGATTGATGTGAGCTGATATTGTAAGACTAAAACGATAAAGCTTTTTAATAGAGTATTTTTAAACGGGGCGGGCCGGTTATCGGTCCGCCTCCGTTCTTTCATCAGGCAGCATAACGGCCGTTACATTCTGATCCGATGCGGCAACAGAGTTTGGCAGTGGCACGTTCCGCTGCTTTTCGCGCATCAACGTCAGCAGGCCGGACCCCACGATGAGTGCTATCCCGACGAGCATCCAACCGTCTACTCTGTCTCCGAAGATCAGGTATCCGAAGAGGATGGCCCAGAGCATCTGGCTATACTGCGTCGGGCCGATCACGGCAGCAGGGGCGTGTTGCGCGGCGTACATAATGAGGACATTGGCAAGCGCCGCCAGCAGCCCGTAACCCGCCAGCATCAGCCATTGTTCGGCGTTCGGAAGGGTGAAGGAGGGGATCATCAACACGCCGCAGACTGCAAGACAGCCAAGAACGCCCGCGCCATAGAGCGAGATGTTCTTTTCTCTTGGTCCGATCGCGCGGAAGATGACGATGGAGATCGCTCCGCCCATGCCGCCGATGATTGCCCCGAGATGACCGATGGAGAGTTCGCGGAAGCCTGGTCTGAGAATGATGAGGACGCCGGCAAAGCCGATGATGACCGCCGACCAGCGCTTGATGCCGACCTGCTCCTTCAGAAAGATCACCGACATGATGGTGACGAAGGACGGAAGCAAGAAGATCAGGGCGAAGGCTTCCGCCATGGCAAGATGGGTGAACGCGACAACGCTTCCGATGGTGCTGGCACCGGTGGCGAAGAAGCGCAAGAGCCAAAGAGACCGGTTGGTCGTGCGGACGATATCCGTCCAGGCATCGTTGCGCTTGCGGATAAAGGGCAGCGCGAGCAGCCCAAAGAAGGCTCCGAAGAAGCCCGACTCGACGGGCGGCAATTGGCCGTCGATGAGCTTGACGCTTGCGTCACTGAAAGCATAGGCCGCGAAGGCGGCAAAGGCGAGCAATATGCCCTTCAACCTGCTGTCTGGCACGAAATCACCGCTGGATTATTGGGTCGAAGATAACAGCGGCGAGGAAGCGTTACTCACGCCATTTCGGCACTGCGATCAGTTCATTGCCCTATGCTCTTCTGCTTTCATTTTGGCAATATCCCGCAGTGCATTAATTAGAACGTCCGGCGTTTGTGCGCCGCTGACGGCATATTTCTGATCGAGAATAAAGAAGGGGACGCCAGAAACGCCCATTTGCTGCGCTGCGTCAATTTCAGCCTTGATCGTATCCTTGTCCGCATCCGAAGCCAGCAGACGGCGAACGAGTTCTCTGTCCATCCCGGCTTCACCTGCTATGTCGATCAGCACAGCGTGGTCGCCGATATTGCGGCCTTCCTCGAAGTTGGCCTTGAACAAGGCCGTTACGATTTTGTCCTGAAGGGCGCGGTCCTCGGCATGGGCCCAGAGCGAAAGCCGGTGCGCATCAAGCGTGTTCGGACCGATTTTGATCGCGTCGAAATCATAGGCAATGCCGACTTCACGACCCAGTTCGGTCAGCATTTTATGGGCCTGCTCGACGCGATCCTTGCCGCCTAGCTTCTTTTCCAGCTCGACCTTCTGATCGACGCCTTCGGGTGGATAATCCGGGTTCAACTGGTATGGGCGCCAGTTGATGTCGACGCTCACCTCGTCCTGGACCTCAGCTAAGGCCAGATCGAGACGTGCCTTCCCGAGATAGCACCAGGGACACACCATGTCCGAGACAATGTCGATGACAATGCGTTGCATGGTGTTGTTCCTTCCTGTGCTTGAATAGACGCCTCATCTAGATAGTCCTTGCTTGCGGCACAAGGCGTTACCAAAAGGGAACCGTCGCGGATGGAGCGGCGCAGCTGTTTTTACTGCGCGCGCGCATCCCACCATGTCTGCTTCTGGTTTCCGGTCAGAGGTGTCTTCTCCGGCCGGTCGATATATTTCCAGCGGGCAACCCATTGTGCGCCGATATAGTAGAGCGGAATCACATAATGGCCGGCCGTCAGAAGGCGGTCGTAGGCGCGCACGGCAACCTCGAAATCTTCCGTCTCCCGCGCTTGCAGCAAAGCCTCGATCATCCGATCGATATCCGGGTCCGCAACGCCGGCATAATTGAAGCTGCCATTGGCGTTCTTGGAGACCGAGCCCCAGCGATTGATCTGTTCTGCACCCGGCGACAAGGACGAGGGGAAGGAGCGGATGATCATATCATAATCGAAGCTGTTCGAGCGGGACTGGTACTGTCCATCATCCACGGAACGGATCGCCATATCGACGCCGATCAACTTCAAAGACCGCTGATAGGCAAGCGCGATACGCTCCTGTGCCGGGTTTTGCGTCATGATCTCGAAGCTCAGAGGCTTGCCGTCCTTGTCGACCATCTTGCCATTCTTGATGGTGAAGCCCGCCTCTCCGAGCTTGGCAACGGCTTTCTTGAGGACATTGCGGTCTGCGCCCGAGCCGTCCGTCGTCGGCATTTCGTAGGTGCCTGCCAGGATTTCCGGCGGCAGACGCTTTGCGGCGTCGCCGAGCAGCGCCAGTTCCTTCTCGTTGGCCGGGTTGCCATAGGCACCGAGCTTGGAGTTCTGCCAGAAGCTTTGGGTTCGCTTGAAGGCGCCACCGAGAATGTTTCGGTTCATCCACTCGAAATCGAGCACGTAGGACAGCCCCTCGCGCACCTTCTCGTCGGCGAAGATCGGGCGGCGGGTGTTGAAAACCAGACCGAACATGCCAGATGGAAGACCGGGTTCGAAGACATCCTTGACGATATCGCCGCGCTGAACTGCAGGGAAGTTATAAGCCTGGCCCCAGTGTGACGTGTCGGACGTACCGTTGATCGCGTCGCCTTCCGGATAAATGTCGATATCGCCCTTCTTGAAGGCTTCGAACATCGTCGTCACCTGCAGGAAATAGGTAACGCTGATTTCATCGTAATTATCGAAACCGACCTTGGAAGGAATGTCCTTTCCCCAATAATTCTTATCCCTTTCCCAGACGATCTGTTCGCCAGGGCGCAAGGATTTTATTTTGTAGGGACCGGAGCCGATCACCGGTCCCAGCCCTGCCTGCTCGAAGGTTTTGGCATCGATGGCGTGGGCCGGGAGGATCGGCGTGGAGGACGCCAATATGAGCGGCGTCTCGCGATTGGCTTTTTCATTGAAGGTGAAGCGAACGCTATGCTCGCCCACCTTTTCCATCTTGGCCACGCCATTCAGGCGGCTGTCGAATGGCGGGCGGCCTTTTTCTTTCAAAAGATTGAAGCTGAAGATCACGTCTTCCGGCGTGACAGGCTTGCCATCCTGCCAGTGGGCCTTCGGATTAAGATTGAATTGGATATAGGTGCGGTCATCGTCCCACTCGGCGCTTTCCGCCAAAAGACCATAAAGCGTGAACGGCTCGTCATGGGAGCGCTGCATCAGCGGCTCATAAAGAAGATTTCCGAATTCCGGGTCCCAAACGCCGCGCGCGGTGGTACGCATTCCTTTGAGAACGAAGGGATTGAGGGCATCGAAAGTGCCGACGACGCCATAGGAAACGCGGCCACCTTTCTTTACGTCCGGGTTCACATAAGGAAGATTTTTAAAGTCCGCAGGCAGGGCGGGTTTACCGTGCATCGAAATGCCGTGAAGCGGTTCAGCCATCGCCATGCCAGAGATCAGAAGGGCGGGAATGAGCGCCAAAAGGCTTCGCATGTCACTATCCTGTCGCATTCGGGCTTTTGATTCCAAGGTCGCGGGACCTGAACTCAAATCGCCTGTCTTGTTTGATTCCCGCGCAAATGTATCACAGCGGACAGGGGCATCCGATCACGGAAATCTTGTCGGATACAAGGAAAAAGTAAAAGAAATGCTGGATATCAGGTCGAACGGGATGTAACAGGAGTCCCGAAACACTCGGGTCACGCATTTGCCTCATTTAAACGACAGTGGAACGGGCAGACGGATACCGGCGATGTTGAGCGGCGCTCACATGAAGCGCTGCTTCGCATAAATTCAGGAGACGGAACTCTTATGATGCAAACTGCAAACACATTCACCCGGGCGGCCCTGTCTGCTCTCGTTCTTTCTCTGGGCGCCGTGTCTGCACCGGCTGTTTCTCAGGCTCAGCAGGCTGCCGCCCCGGCAGGCGCTCCGCCGCTCGGCTGGTTCAAGACCTGCAGCAAGCAGGAAGACAATGATGTTTGCGTTGTGCAGAATATCGTTCTTGCCCAGAACGGCCAGATGATTACCGCCGTTGGCCTCATCAGCGTCGAAGGCAAGGTCAACCGCAAAATCCTTCAGGTCTCCGTTCCGACTGCACGTCTTCTGCCTCCGGGCGTCGTCATGCAGATCGATGGCGGCAAGGGCCAGAAGCTTGATTACGCTGTTTGCCTTCCCGATAAGTGCACGGCTGAAGTCCAGCTGACGGATGCAATGATTGCGAGCCTGAAGAAGGGCAACGAAGTCGTCTTCACCTCGATCAACTTCCGTCGTGCGCCGAACCCCATCAAGATTGCACTGAACGGCTTCACCGGTGCTTATGACGGCCAGCCGATCAGCCAGTCTCAGCTTGCCGAAAGCCAGCGTTCGCTGCAGGAAGGCATGCAGAAGAAGGCTGAAGAAGCTCGCAAGAAGCTGGAAGCAGCACAGGAGGCCGCTAAGGCCAAGCCTGCAAACTAATTGGTCTGCAGAGACCAAAAAAGAACCGGCTTCGTTTGAGGCCGGTTTTTTCATGTCTAAAGCGTGTCGCTATCTTTCAGATTCGCTCACACGCTTTAGGTCTTCGTTTTATCGCATGTCGTTATCGCAAAACCGCTACACACTTTTGCTCGGCATGCTTTAGGTTTTGGAACTCGCTGACTCAGTGCGTCATGGCCGATTTTGGCCTCAGCTCACCATCGGGCGTCGTGTCGAATATCCGAGTGATATTCGGGTTGCGCAATGGCTGTTCGCTCTCGTCATGCACAAGGTTCTGCTCCGAGACGTAAGCGACATACTCAGTCTCATCGTTTTCCGCCAGCAGATGGTAGAACGGCTGGTCGCGGTCGGGGCGTATCTCAGCCGGGATTGCGTTCCACCATTCCTCGGTATTCGCGTATTCGGGATCAACGTCGAATATCACACCGCGGAACGGAAACACCTTGTGGCGAACGACTTCGCCGATGGTAAATTTTGCGTTTCGTTGTTTCATGGCATGTCATCCTTTCCCCATACAATTTGGGGTATTATGCGGAAATATCAAGATGTAGCGGTCTCAAGCGCCCAATCAGCGGATTGTTTCCCAAAGGTGCCGTTGCGAGGACCACGCCTCCTGTCACAAGTACAATGCCTACCGCATGATATGGTTCGAATGTCTCGCCAAGAAACAGCACGGCCATGACAATGGATACCGGTGGCATCATGTAGAGAGTAATGCCGGCTGTCACCGGTCCGAAGACGCGGACCGTATGCGTGAAGCAGTAGAAGGCCGCAATCGACGCAAAGAGAATGATGCCACCGATCTTTGCCCAGGCCATTGGCGTAGAGGGTAATAGGCCGCCGCTAAGAAGTTCCACGCCGGCAAGCGGCGCCAGAACAAGAGCGCCGGAAAAGGCGATCGTGCCGAAGAGGCTCAGAGATGCAAGATTGCGCGCGGCGGGATCGCGCAGGAGCACAGAGTAGATCGCAAAGGCGATGGCCCCGCTCAAGATCGCGAGATCGCCAATGTTGAAATTCAACGCCCAGAGCTGTGAGATATCTCCCTTCAGCACGATCTCTGCGACGCCGGCAAAGGCAATGAGCATGCCTATAAGCTCCAGCCGCCTGATTGGCCGACCCTGGAAGATACGCTGAAAGATAATGATGAAGAGTGACGATGTCGTGTAAATCAGCGTGCCGTTTGCAGCTGAGGTTTTCGTCAGGCCCCAATAGACGACGCCACCACAGACCGCCATGCCGAGCGCGCCAAGAACAAACCAGAGCATTGTGTTCTTTCGGACAAAGGTCACGCAGGCGCGCCAGTCGCCCAGAATGAAGGGCATGACGAAGATGGTGGAGAGGGACCAGCGCAGAAAGGCGGCGATAAAGGGCGAGACGTCGCCGCTGATGCCGCGGCCGAATATCACGTTGCTGGAGAAGAAGAAGGGAACGGCCAGAAAGATCAGCCAGTCACGAAGGCGAGGGGACGGGGCGGAACTCATGGGCATTTCCATTTTCGTATTTCGTCAGAGGGACCTTGCCCATCTATTGCTTGAAAAGAGAAAGGCGCCCCGCAGGGCGCCTCTATCCGTCGAATGGTCTTGTGATCCCATCCATGTCGGCGCGGGGGCTTGGAAAGGCGCTCCGAAGAGCGCCTCACGCAAACCTTTAAGCCGAATAGTACATGTCGAACTCGACTGGATGCGGAGTCATTTCGAAACGCATGACTTCCTGCATCTTCAGTTCGATGAAGGCATCGATCTGGTCGTCGTCGAACACACCGCCAGCGGTCAGGAACTTGCGGTCCTTGTCGAGGCTTTCAAGCGCTTCGCGCAGGCTTCCGCAGACCGTTGGGATCTTCTTCAGTTCCTTTGGCGGCAGGTCGTAGAGATCCTTGTCCATGGGCTTGCCGGGATGGATCTTGTTCTTGATGCCGTCAAGGCCCGCCATCAGCATGGCAGCGAAGCCGAGATAGGGGTTCTGCGTCGGGTCCGGGAAGCGGACTTCGACGCGCTTTGCCTTCGGGTTGGAGCCGAACGGAATGCGGCAGGATGCCGAGCGGTTGCGCGCAGAGTATGCCAGCAGAACAGGTGCTTCGTAGCCCGGGACCAGACGCTTGTAGGAGTTGGTCGTCGGGTTGGTGAAGGCGTTAATCGCCTTGGCATGCTTGATGATGCCGCCGATGTAATAGAGGCAGGTCTCGGAGAGGCCAGCATATTCATCGCCTGCGAAGGTTGGCTTGCCGCCCTTCCAGATGGACTGGTGAACGTGCATGCCCGAGCCGTTGTCGCCATAGATAGGCTTCGGCATGAAGGTTGCCGTCTTGCCGTAAGCGTTCGCAACCTGGTGAACCACATACTTGTAGATCTGCATCTTGTCGGCGCTGGAGACCAGGGTGTCAAACTTGACGCCGAGTTCGTGCTGCGCAGATGCCACTTCGTGGTGATGCTTTTCAACAACCACACCCATTTCGCCAAGAACCGTCAGCATTTCGGAACGCATGTCCTGGAGGCTGTCGACTGGCGGTACGGGGAAATAGCCACCCTTGACGCGCGGACGGTGGCCGAGGTTGCCGGTCTCGTAGTCGGTGTCGTCGTTGGACGGCAACTCGGAGGAATCGAGCTTGAAACCGGTGTTATAGGGATCGGCCTTGTACTTCACGTCGTCGAAGACAAAGAATTCTGGCTCTGGGCCAACGAAAACCGTGTCGCCGATGCCCGACGCCTTGAGGTAGGCTTCCGCCTTCTTGGCGGTGCCGCGCGGGTCACGGTTGTAGGATTCGCCGGAGATCGGATCCAGAATATCGCAGATGATCACCATCGTGGACTGCGCGAAGAACGGGTCCATGTGAACGGTGCCAGGGTCCGGCATCAGCACCATGTCGGATTCGTTGATGGCTTTCCATCCACCGATGGAGGAGCCGTCGAACATGACGCCGTCAGCGAACATGTCCTCGTCCACACAGGCCACGTCCATGGTGACGTGCTGCAGCTTGCCCTTCGGGTCTGTAAAGCGCAGGTCGACGAATTTTACATCGTTGTCCTTGATCTGCTTCAAGATATCATTGGCGGTGGTCATAGCAATTTTCCTTGAGTGGTAATGTTCAACCCGGTGAAGCATGAGCCTTTTTCGGCTCATTTTTTTTAAATGGCGTCCACACCCGTTTCACCCGTACGAATACGGATAACTTCTTCCACATTCGAGACGAAAATCTTTCCGTCGCCGATGCGCCCTGTCTGAGCGGCATTGCGAATCGCTTCGATCACAGCATCCGCATTTTCATCTGCAAGCACCACTTCGACCTTCACCTTCGGCAGAAAGTCGACGACATATTCTGCGCCGCGATAAAGTTCAGTATGGCCTTTTTGACGACCAAAGCCCTTGGCTTCCGTAACCGTTATTCCCTGAAGACCGACTTCCTGAAGGGCTTCCTTCACTTCGTCGAGCTTAAAAGGCTTAATGATCGCTTCGATCTTTTTCATGAGAAAATATCTCTCCGCTTCTCCCGTTAAAGCGGTCTTTCCGCTCCACCACAAGAATGCACGTATCGTGCCAGATCGGAAGCCAGTTTGAATAAAAAATCTGCGAAAATTGACGATGAAGTGAACGATTTCGCGCAGTTTGAGCGTGTTCAGCCTGCAAAATGTTTCCCTGTTGAGCCAAATATGGCAAAATTCTTCGAAAGCGGCCACAATTACAACCTGTTAGCTTACCGACTTCTGGCGTTTTTAATTGCATAAAAAATGATCATTTGATCGATTTTTAGCCTTTCTTTCTTGCCTCAAAAAGCGCCGGTTGCGTTTCGCGATATTTTCCGATGAGGTGCGCATCATGAGTCAGTCAATTCGCCGTCTTCTTGTCGATCCGGTCTCAATGAGCCGCATAGATGCCGCAGCGGAAGCCAGTGGGCTTTCCATCCTCTCGCTCATGGAACGGGCCGGGCAGGCCGTTGCCGCCTGCGCGTTGCGGCATTATCCACAGGCGCATCGGTACGCTGTTCTTTGTGGAACCGGCAACAATGGCGGCGACGGGTTCGTTGCCGCCCGCGCTCTTCGGGAGGCGGGTGCGGAAGTTGCGGTGTTCGTGTTTGGCGACGCGGTCAAGCTCAAGGGTGCAGCAAGGCAGGCCTATGATGCCTTGATGGATGACCAAGAGAATGCAGGCTATGAACCGCTTGCTGCTTTCACGCCGCGAGACGGCGACGTGGTGATCGACGGGATTTTCGGGGCGGGCCTATCGCGTGATGTTCCGTCAGAGGTTGCCGAGGTCATTGGTATTGTGGAGCGGGCGGGGACGCCTGTCGTCGCGATCGATCTGCCATCAGGGCTCTGTGGTCGCCGCGGCGTCGCTCTCGGGGCGGCCTTCAAGGCGATGCATACTGTGACCTTTGTGGCGAAGAAGCCAGGGCATGTTCTGATGCCAGGGCGCGAACTTTGCGGCGCATTGGAGGTTTTCGACATCGGCATTCCTCAGCGGATCGTTGAGGCGCATACAGGTCGCCTCTGGGAAAACTCCGCTGATCTCTGGGAGCGCTGTCTCGTTCTCGATGATGTGGAGACACACAAATTCAAACGCGGTCATCTCACCGTCTTTTCAGGCCCATCCCACGCAACCGGCGCAGCGCGGATGACGGCCCTGTCCGGCTTGCGCGCGGGTGCCGGTATCGTGACGATCGCAGCACCACAGGAAGCGATCTCGGTTCTATCGGCAACGCTCACTGCGGTCATGGTGACGCCCGTTGAGGATCAACATGCGCTGGCCACATGGGCTGACGATCAACGTCATGGCACTTATGTTCTTGGTCCGGGTTTCGGCGATCTGAAGAAGGCCAGAGAGTTCGTATCGCTTCTCAAGGGTCGCGCCCTGGTGCTGGATGCCGATGGTATAACCGCCTTCAAAGATGACAGGGACAAACTCTTCTCGCTCTTCGCCAGTGACGCGCCGCGCATTTTGACGCCGCATGAGGGAGAGTTTGCACGACTTTTCCCGGACGTTCATGCGGATAACACGCTGAGCAAGATCGAAAAGGCGCAAGCCGCTGCCAAATGCAGCAATGCCGTCATCGTCTACAAGGGAGCCGATACAGTCATTGCGGCACCTGATGGCCGTACTAGCGTCAATACGAACGCACCGTCGTCGCTGGCAACGGCGGGCTCTGGCGATGTGCTGGCGGGTATCTGCGGCGCGCTTCTCGCACAGCAGGTGCCGGCATTCGAGGCCGCCGCCGCCGCGGTGTGGTTGCACGGGCAGATTGCGCAGGGCCTCGGGCCGGGGTTGATCGCTGAGGATTTGGCATCGGCTGTCCGCCCATTCGCCGCGTTTCAAACGAAGGCTAAAGCGCGCTAGAAACGAGATGCCTTAGAGCTTGGGCGTATGGCTCGACCAGACGGGCTTACTGATCGTCTGAAGCTCTGCGGTCGGTCTGCCTTCAATGCGAGCGAGCACGGCCCGTGCAAGTTCGCGACCCGCCAGCTTGATATCCTCGTTCATCGTGTGGATTTCCGGTCGAAGCCAGTTGAGGAAGTCGGCGGACTGTTTCGACACGATATCCACATCCGTACCGATCTTCTTGCCACTCGCTTCGATCCCGGCCACGATCGCGATCGTCGAACTGCCGCTGATCGACACGATGCCGTCCGGCACATCGGTGCCGGTCATCAATCTTGCGGTTTCCTGCTTCAGCTCTTCCAGCGGCGTGTCGTTGTTGATGTTGGGCAGAGCGAATTCACTCAGGCCAAAGTCTTTGAGGCCGCGCTCAAACCCGCGGCGGGCGAAGTCATGATAGGAAAACTGGCTTTGCGGAAGCAGCACCGCCACGCGTTTTCGACCACACTGCGCCAAGCGCTTCATCGCCTCATAGACATAGGCTTCGTTGTCGAAGTCGTGAAAAGGGTGATCTATGCCCATGCTGCTGCGGCCATGGGTGGCGAAGGGCATGTTTCGCTCGGTCATCAGCCTCACGCGCGGATCTTCCGGGCGCACTTTGGAAATGATGACGCCATCTGCAGACCCCGTTTCCAGAATGTATCGGATAGGGGTCATCGTATCCTTGGCATGGGTGTGTGGCGTCACCACCAGATGGTAGGGTGTGTTGGTCAAAACCTCGGTGATGCCGAAGACCATCTGCGAGGTAAAACCCATCAATTCCTCATCGACGCTGAGGACGAGCGCGATGACATTTGTCTTGCCAGTGCGAAGACGTACACCCGCGCGGTTCGGCTGATAACCGATCTGCTGCGCGACACGCCGCACGCGCTCCTTGGTGTCCGCACCGATGTCCGGCGCGTCCTTCAAGGCTCTTGAGACTGTGGTGATGCCGAGACCGGTCATATAGGCGATGGTCTTCAGCGTCGGACGTTCGTTGGATGAAAGGGCTTGGCCGCTTGCTTCGATATCTGTGCTGTCGTTCATATGCCGCCACCTTCCTTTACCGGACAGTCATCGTAGTGCGGATTTATCCCATTGCAAAGCTTAAGGTGTCGCAGCGGATTGTGCTCATGAGCGAGTGCGACTGAAACGATGTAGATTTGACACGACCGGGTGAATATTTAATCTTCTTTCAAATGCACCAACGCCCCATTCCGATGGCGGGAGACGAACGAATCCTGTTTAGAGATATCATTAAAAATCTAAGCTAGTGTATTGAAATTGAATACATATGAGAATGTGTTGTATAAGGTTTTTGTGTGAGTATTATCTGATATTTGTCGAGCGCTTTTTTCATGGGTGACGGTTATAATTTTTTACGATAACGTTTCCGCCCGGAGGAATTCCCGATCTGATTTTTCATGGCTGCGGAAGAGGCTGGGACTTGCTTTAACCGCATTGCAGACAGTGGATGGAGTCGCAACGCCATGGCGGTTGCGGGAACAAGCAGGGCAGTGAAAATGGCATCAACCTATGCACGCGATCTCGTTATCGATCTCTCCGGCCCGTGGCGGCTGGCTTCGGCTGAAGGTGATCATAGCACAAGCATAACAATCCCGGGCGATGTCCATACGGCCTTGCGCGAAGCATCGATCATTCCCGATCCGTATTTTGGCAGGAACGAGAATGACGTCCAGTGGGTGGCGCATCGCGACTGGATCATCGAGCGCAGTTTCGTGGTCGATGATGTCGACGCCGGTTGGTATCTCGATATCGACAATCTCGACACGGTGGCCGTCGTCTTCGTCAATGATGCGCCTGTCCTGACAGCCGACAATTGTTTCCGCCGCTACAGACCCGATGTGTCCTCGGCTCTCCAGCCGGGTGAAAACATGATCCGCATCCATTTCCATTCCAGCATCAAGGCAGGCGCCGACCGCCAGGCGGCGCAGCCTTTCTATGTGCCCTACCACCCCGGCAACTCACCCATCCCCAACGGCAATCTTCTGCGTAAACCGCAGTGCCATTTTGGCTGGGACTGGAACATCGCGATCGCGCCACTCGGCCTTTATGGAAACATCCTCCTGCGCCGGCTCGAGACGGCGCGCATCGAGCACGTCACCACCACCCAGCATCATAAGGATGGCGGTGTGGAACTGCATGTGGAGGTCACGCTTTATGCCGCTCAGCCTGGCAGCGTGCCTGTGCATTTGTCGCTCGGCGACGAGAGGCTGAGGCTCGATTGTGGTGTCACTGCTGGTGAGACCGTCATTCGTCATGTGTTCTTTGTCGAAAATCCCAAGCTTTGGTGGCCCGCAGGTAGCGGCGAGCAGGCGCTCTACACGCTGAGTGTCGATCTGCCGGATGAGACCCTGACGCGCCAGATCGGCTTTCGCACCGTCGAGCTTCTGACCGATAAGGATGAGGCTGGCAGCCGTTTTGCGCTTCGCGTCAATGGCCGCGAGATCTTCTGCCGTGGTGCGAACTGGATACCGTCTGACGCACTGTTTTCTCTCTCAAGTGCGCAGAAGACCGAAGACCTGCTTCTCTCCGCCGTCGAAGCCCACATGAACATGATCCGCGTCTGGGGTGGTGGCTTCTACGAACCGGACTGGTTCTACGATCTCTGCGACAGGTTGGGTCTGATGGTGTGGCAGGACTTCATGTTCGCCTGCAATCTCTACCCCTGCACCGAAGACTTCCTCGACAATGTCGAGCTTGAGGTCGACTATCAGGTGAAGCGTCTTGCCTCTCATCCTTCGATTGCGCTCTGGTGCGGCGATAACGAGTTGGTCGGCGCACTGAACTGGTTCGAGGAGTCGCGCAACAACCGCGATCGCTATCTGGTCGCCTATGATCGCCTCAACCGCACCATCGAGCGCGCATTGAAGAAGGCCGCGCCATCGGCCATTTGGTGGCCCTCCAGCCCGGCCTCCGGCTATCTCGACTATGGCGACGCGTGGCATGCGGATGGGTCGGGCGATATGCATTACTGGTCCGTCTGGCACGAGAACAAGTCTTTCGACGATTACCGGACAGTGCGTCCGCGTTTCTGCTCGGAATTCGGTTTCCAATCCTATACGTCCATGCCAGTCATCCGCACCTATGCGGACAACAAGGACATGAACATCGCATCCCCGGTGATCGAACTCCACCAGAAGAATGCGGGCGGCAATGAGCGGATTGCGGGAACGATGTTCCGCTATTTCCGCTTCCCCAAGGACTTCGAGAATTTCGTCTACGTGAGCCAGGTGCAACAGGCGCTCGCCATCAAAACCGCGGTCGAATATTGGCGCTCGCTGAAGCCTCATTGCATGGGCACGCTCTATTGGCAGCTCAACGATACCTGGCCCGTCGCCTCATGGTCGAGCCTCGACTATGGCGGCAACTGGAAAGCCCTGCATTATGCGGCGCGGCGCTTCTTCCAGCCGGTTGCCGTGTCAGCCATTCCTTCTGAAGACGGCAAGTCCCTTCTGTTCTCGATGGTCAACGACACGCTGGACGATGTCGAAATCGACATGAACATCTTCGCCCTGGCGCTGGATGGCGTCCGCATTCCGCTGAAATCCGCCAGTGGCACCTGCGGACCGGATGCTGCGACGCTGTTGACCGAGATCGATCTCGATCAATTTCCGGCTGGCGCGCTGCTCTCCTGGAACTTCATCGCCTCCAACGGGATGATGGGCGAGGGGCATCATGTGCGCGAGACCTACAAGTCACTTGATCTTCGGCCATCCGCTCTAAGCCATCAGGTGAAGGCGCTGGACAACGGAGACGTCGAGGTCGAGGTTCAGGCAGAGGGCTTGGCGCTCTTCGTCATGGTGGAAGCCGATGTTGCCGGGCGCTACTCCGACAATCTCTTTGACCTCGCTGCCGGAGAAAGCCGTCGCATCGTCTTCTCTCCGAGCGAAAAGTCGCAGACCGTTAAGCCGTCGTTCAAGGTGTTCGATCTTTACACGTCGCAGTCCCAGGCTTGAAAGCCGACGGTGATCTTCTAAAGCGTATCGCGATCTTTCAGATTCGCTCACACGCTCTAGATATCTGTTTTGTCGCATGTCGTTATCGCAAAACCGCTGCACACTTTTGCGCGACATGCTTTAGTCTAACCGCACCACGATCCGCCGCCTCTTCGGCGGATCAGCGATTCCACACAAGGGAGGAAATCCATGGCCTGGCAACCGGCTGAAAACCGCTACGCATCCATGAAGTACAATCACTGCGGCCGCACGGGCCTCAAGCTTCCGGCCATATCGCTTGGCCTCTGGCACAATTTCGGCAACGACTTCTCCCATAAGACGAAACAGGAGATTTGCCGCAAGGCCTTCGATCTCGGGATCACTCATTTCGATCTAGCCAACAATTACGGCCCGCCTCCAGGCAGTGCCGAAAGCGCCTTCGGCGAAATCCTGAAGACCGATTTTGCCGGTTATCGCGATGAGCTGATCATCTCTTCCAAGGCGGGTTACAATATGTGGCCCGGTCCCTATGGCGAGTGGGGCAGCCGTAAATATCTGATTTCGTCCTGCGACCAGAGCCTGAAGCGCATGGGTCTGGATTACGTGGATATCTTCTACTCACACCGCTTCGATCCGGATACGCCTCTGGAAGAGACCTGTGGTGCGCTCGATCATATCGTGCGTTCGGGCAGAGCGCTTTATGTCGGTATCTCGTCCTACAACTCCCAGCGCACCCGCGAGGCTGCGGCGATCCTCAAGGATCTTGGTACGCCCTGCATCATTCATCAGCCGAGCTATTCGATGATCAACCGCTGGATCGAAGAGGACGGTCTTGTCGATACGCTGGAAGAACTCGGCATCGGCTCCATCGTTTTCTCTCCGCTCGCACAGGGTATGCTGACCACAAAGTATCTGAACGGCGTTCCGGATACGAGCCGCGCCAGCCAGAACAAGTCGCTCAATCCTGCCTTCCTCAATGAGCGCAACATCGAGAATATTCGTGGGCTCAACGCGATTGCCGAACGACGCGGACAGACGCTGGCGCAAATGGCCATTGCCTGGGTGCTGCGAGGCGGCCGGATTACGTCTGCACTGATTGGCGCAAGCCGGCCAGAGCAGGTGGAGGATTGCGTGAAGGCACTGGAAAAGCCGGACTTCACCGCAGACGAATTGGCCGAAATCGACCGCTATGCACGCGATGCCGACATCAACCTCTGGACCAAATCTGCCGAACTGAAAAAGTGAGGGGAGGTTACCGCTCGGGCGTCTCAGCCCGAGCGGCCACTGACGACTCGCTGATAATATTAGGGATCACGAACTTTAAGTTCATCCTCTAAGCCATCGTCAATGTTACCATATTGTAATTTGCTACTTCAGTTTCCGTTCATACTCGGCGCGATAGGGTCACCCCATCACAACAGGAAAGGAAACACCCATGAAAAAGCTCGTCACCGTTTTTCTGGCTGCGACAACTCTCGCAGCGCCGATGGCTCAGGCGCAGGGTCGCCATGATTACGGGCATGATCGCCGAGGTGTCCACGAACGGACGGTCACCACAAAGAAGGTGATCATCAAGAAGCATCGCTGGGATCGCGGTCAGCGTTTGACGCCCGCTGAGCGACGTCACTTTGTCGATCGTCGCGAGTATCGCCGCTACCACCTCCGAGAGCCGCGTCGCAATGAGCGCTGGGTGCGCGTCGACAACCAGTTTCTGCTGATCAACGCGGTCAGCGGCCTGATCATCGGCCTTGCCGCGGCACGGTAAATCGTAAAGCAGATGGGAGCGGGCGCATCGAGCGCCCGCTTTCTTTTATCAGATCAGGCAGCCTTTCTGTTCCAGTCGGGAAACGGGTCTTTCAGCTCCTGCCAGTTTTCCGGCGTGAAGCGCTCGGCCTCAATCAAACAGGCGTCAAGTTCCTGGCGTAGAGCCGCCTCGCTCATCGGGTCAGCGCCGATGAAGACGATCTCCTGACGCCGATCTCCCCAGACCTTGTCCATATAGGGCGCCAGCATCTTCTCGAAGCCCGGATCGTCCGGCCAGCGTGTCTTCGGTACGGAAGACCACCACAGCCCCATCTTGCCGGTTTTCACCAAAGCGCCTGCCTGGCTGATTTCGCCAACATGGTTGGGCCGCGTGGCCAGCCAGAAGAAGCCCTTGGCGCGGATCACGCCCGGCCAGTCACGATTGATGAAGGCATGGAAGCGGGCAGGATCGAAGGGCCGCTTCGCGCGGTAGACGAAGGAGCGGATGCCGTATTCTTCCGTCTCGGGGATGTGGCCCTTAAAACCGTGCAATTCCTTGAACCAGAGCGGATGTGTTTCCGCCTTGGCAAAGTCGAACAGCCCGGTGCCAAGCACGGCTGCCAGCTCCACTTTGCCAAAATCGGCTTCGATAAGACGTGCATCGGGATTGAGGCCGACGACGATCTTGCGGGCAGCATCAAGCTCTGCTGGGCTGGCGGCAGAGACCTTGTTCAAAACCACGACATTGGCAAATTCGATCTGTTCGACCAGAAGATCGACCAGTGTGCGGTCGTCGCCGTCACCTGCCGTTTCGCCGCGATCCGCCAGGAAATCCGCAGATCCGTAATCCTTCAACAGATTGGCGCAATCCACCACAGTGACCATCGTATCCAGCTTCGCGACATCCGACAGGCTTTGACCGTTCTCGTCACGGAAATCGAAGGTGGCTGCCACGGGCAGGGGTTCGGCAATGCCGGTGGATTCGATCAGCAGGTAATCGAAGCGACCCTGTTCGGCCAGTTGCCTGACCTCGTTCAACAGGTCGTCTCTCAGCGTGCAACAGATGCAGCCATTGGTCATCTCGACCAGTTGTTCTTGTGTGCGTGAGAGATTGGCGCCGCCATCACGGATAAGAGCCGCGTCGATATTGACCTCGCTCATATCGTTGACGATCACCGCCACTCGCAGACCTTCGCGATTGCTGAGGATGTGGTTGAGGAGGGTGGTTTTGCCGGCTCCGAGAAAGCCGGACAGAACTGTCACGGGCAGCTTCTTTTGCATGAAACACCTCATACGTTATAACGTTACATTTGGGTTTAAAAAGAGAGGCGGTCCTTGCCGCCCCTCGATGCCGGTCCGATCAGGACAGGCAGTTCTTCAGCGAGCTGGCAATGCCACGCATCAGCTTGAAATAAAGGTCCGGTCCGGCTTCGAGCGTGCCAGCTTCCGGGTCCAACGTGCCGGACTTGGCGTTGGTGCCTTCGATGGCGACATTGACCAGCTTCGGCTCGAACTGCGGCTCGGCGAAGACGCAGGTTGCGTTGAGTTCCTTCACCTTGGCCTGGATCTGCTTGATGCGGTCGGCACCCGGCATGTTTTCTGGGCTGACGGTGATCGACCCGGCTGTCTTTACGCCGTAGCGATGTTCGAAATACTGGTAAGCATCATGGAAGACGATAAAGGGCTTGTCCTTGATAGGCGCGATGGTCGCTGCAATTTCCTTGTCCAGCGCGTCGAGATTATCGACCAGCTTCTTGGTGTTTTCCTGGTAGGTCTTGGCGTTTGCCGGATCGGCGGTCATTAGCGTCTTTTCGATTTCCGTTGCCATGGCTTTGGCGTTTGCCGGATCGAGCCACAGGTGCATGTCATACTCGCCATGGTCATGACCCTCTTCATGGGCGTGTTCGTGCTCACCCTCATGCGCGTGGTCGTGGCCCTTTTCGCCTTCATGTGCATGATCATGACCCTCATGATCATGTCCTTCATGGTCATGCGTATCCTCGCCCTCATGGGCATGGTCGTGACCTTCCGCCTCTGCGTGGTCATGACCTTCATGGTCACCATGGTCATGGGCCTCGAAGGGGCCGCCCTCGCGGAATTTCAGCCTTTCGATGCCTGGCGCATCGTCCAGTTCAACGACGGTTGCCTTGCCGGCCAGTGATTCCAGCGGCTTTTCGAGAAACTTTTCCAGCCCGTCGCCGACCCAGAAGACGACATCGGCGTTCTCCAGCGCCTTGGCATTGGATGGCTTGAGGCTATAGGTATGAGGAGAAGCGCCGCCATCGACGATGACCTGCGGCTCCGCGACACCTTCCATAATGGCCGCCACCAGGGAGTGGATCGGCTTGATCGATACGACGACATTGGGTGCCGCCATGGCGTTGGATGCGCCGATCATGGCGGCAGAGGCGAGGAGGAGGGCGGCGAGTGACTTCATAGGGCATGCTCCACTTGTATCGAAGTGTAATGTTATTACATAAGTTGCGTAACGCTATAACGTATGCCATAGCCATGTGCAACAGCCGCAATCGGAAAAATCCCATGCTTCATTCTCCGGCCAAAACCGACGGAAATCTCGTCTCCCTGTCCAGTGCAGGTGTAAGACGCAGCGGGCGTTGGCTGGTGCGCGGCGTGGACTTTTCTGTCCGTCGCGGCGAGATCGTGACGCTGATTGGCCCCAACGGATCGGGTAAATCCACCAGTGCCAAGATGGCGATTGGCGTCATGAAGCCGGATGAAGGAAAGGTCGAGCGTCTGGCCGGCCTCAAGGTCGGCTATGTGCCGCAAAAACTTTCCGTCGACTGGACGATGCCTTTGACCGTCTGGAGGCTGATGACGCTGACCGGTGCCTTACCCGCAAGAGAGATCGACGCGGCGTTGAATGCCACCGGCATTGCGCATCTTGCCAAGGCCGAGGTTCAACATCTTTCAGGCGGCGAGTTCCAGCGCGCGCTTCTGGCGCGCGCAATCGCCCGCAAGCCCGACCTGCTCGTTCTGGATGAGCCGGTGCAAGGTGTGGATTTTTCCGGCGAGATTGCGCTTTACGATCTCATCAAAACCATCCGTAATTCCACGGGCTGCGGCATTCTACTGATATCCCACGATCTGCATGTGGTGATGGCGGAAACCGACACGGTCATCTGCCTGAATGGCCACGTCTGCTGCCGAGGTACGCCGCAGGCTGTCAGCCAGAGCCCGGAATATATGCGCCTCTTCGGTGGCGCGGCTGCCAAGGGGCTGGCAGTCTATAGCCACCACCATGATCACACGCATCTGCCGGATGGACGCGTGATGCATTCCGATGGCTCGGTAACGGACAATTGCCACCCGGATGATGGGCATCATCACGGCCACGATGACCATGATCACGCACATTCGCATTCCCATGGCGATCATCATGATCATGAGGACAACGCTTGTGGCTGCGGCCATGACCATCACGGGTCCGATGACGCTGCCCATGCGCGTGGAGTGAAACATGTTTGACGACTTCTTCATCCGCGCCATCTTTGCCGGTGTCGGCGTTGCGCTGACCGCCGGTCCGCTCGGCTGTTTCGTGGTTTGGCGGCGCATGGCCTATTTCGGCGACACCATGGCGCATTCGGCGCTACTCGGTGTGGCGCTCTCGCTGCTGCTTCAGCTGAACCTCATCGTCAGCGTTTTTCTCGTCGCCGCAGCGGTGTCTTTGCTTTTGCTCTTGCTGCAGCGCCGCCAGGCCCTTTCGGCCGACGCGCTGCTCGGCATTTTGTCGCATTCCGCACTTGCTTTCGGTCTCGTCATCGTCGCCTTCATGACGTGGGTGCGGATCGATCTCGTCGCGTTTCTCTTCGGTGATATTCTTGCCGTCTCCGTCACCGATATTCAGATGGTCTGGGGCGGAGGCATCCTTGTGTTGCTGGCCATCGTCTATCTATGGAAACCGCTTCTGGCCTCAACGGTCAATGCGGAGCTTGCCGAGGCAGAAGGATTGCAACCTGAAAGGTCCAAGCTTCTCTTCATGCTGCTGATGGCGCTTGTCATTGCCATCGCCATGAAGATCGTCGGCATCATGCTGATCACGTCTTTGCTGATCATTCCGGCAGCAACGGCCAGACGCTTCTCCTCGACCCCGGAAATCATGGCGGTGCTGGCCTCGCTGATCGGTGCTGTCGCCGTCATCGGCGGGCTGATGGGATCGCTGCAATATGACACGCCGTCCGGCCCGTCGATTGTCGTGGCCGCCGTCTTGCTTTTCGTCTTGAGTCTTTTGCCTGTGCCGGGACGGTCGCGCAGTGCCGAGCAGGGAGTGAACTGATGAACATGAATACGAACGCTAAGAACCTCACGCGCAACCAGTCACTGGTCTACGATGCGCTGTCCCGCTCACAGGCGCCGCTCAGTGCCTACGTTATCCTCGACAAGCTAAGAGACAGCGGCTTTCGTGCGCCCTTGCAGGTCTATCGCGCGCTGGAAAAGCTGATCGAATTCGGTCTGGTCCACCGGCTTGAAAGCCTGAACGCTTTCGTGGCGTGCTCCCATACCAGCGCGGATTGCTGCAGCCATCACCACGGCACGGTGGCCTTTGCCATCTGCAATGCCTGTGGCCAGGTGACCGAGTTCCACGACCACGAGATCGACCATCGCCTGGGCGATTGGGTGAAGGGACAAAAGTTCAAGGCGGAAAAGACCACGATAGAAATCCGTGGACTATGTGCGGCCTGTGCTGCCTAAAGGATTGTCATAAGACAAGCGTGGTGAGCGAATCTGAAAGATTTCGACACGCTTTGATCGCACACAATCTCAGTCGCAATATTGATAATAGTTGATAAGCGTCCTAATTTGCGTGCAGTGCCTTGTAGGAGCGATCAATGATTAGCGCTGATCTCGGAAAGCAGCTGGAAAACTATATACAGAACCTCGTTGATAATGGCCGGTATGGTTCCAAGAGTGAAGTTCTGCGGGAAGGCGTGCGGCTTGTGCAGGAGCGAGAGCGACGACTGGAAGCACTCGACGCTTCGATTTCAAGGGGTATCTCTGATGCTGAGGCTGGAAGAACCCATGCAGCTGAAGATGTGTTCAATGAACTCAAGTCTCGACACATAAACTCGTTGCCGGGCAAATAGGAATGAGGGTTCGCCTTACCAGCGAGGCAAAGGACGATCTCATCCGGATTGCAGATTTTATCGCTGAGAGTAACCCGGTCAGAGCCTTATCTTTTATCGAGGAACTGGAGCAGAGCTGTCTTGCGATTGGCGATATGCCAAATGCATTCCCGTTCGTCGCTCGCTATGAACGCCAAGGTCTTCGTAGGCGGGTACATGGCGACTATCTCATCTTTTATCGTGTCGAGACCGAGCACGTTACCATCATTCATATTCTGCACGGCGCCAGGGATTATGTTGCCATCCTATCCGGAGAGTGACCCAATGGCGCTGAACCGAGAACCGGTCACCCCATCACCTAAAGAGGCTTCAGTTCTTCGGCAAAGCGTTTCCAGTTGGCCACATATTTTTCTGCCGATTTTTTGATGCCCTCGGCTGACTTGTCATCCAGCGAGCGAACAACGCGAGCAGGGGAGCCGACGATGAGGGAATTGTCCGGGAACTCTTTACCCTCCGTGACGAGCGCATTGGCGCCAACGAGGCAATTTCTTCCGATCTTCGCACCGTTCAGGATCGTCGCGCCCATACCGATCAGGGTATTGTCGCCGATCGTGCAGCCATGAATGATGGCGTGGTGGCCTATGGTGCAGTGCTCACCGATCGTGGCGGGGAAACCCGGATCGCTGTGCACCATCACACCTTCCTGGATATTTGTACCGCGGCCGACCGTCATCGGCTCGTTATCGCCGCGAAGTGTGGCGCCGAACCAGATGCCGACATCCTCACCCAGTGTGACGGAGCCGATGACATTGGCATCCGGGGCGATCCAGTATCGACCCGGAGCCGGCAGGTTCGGCACTCTTGCGCCAAGGCGATAGATCGGCATGGGGTGGCTCTCCGATTTCTGTTCGAGCGTTAGACGACCTTGACCGTCAGCGTACCGACACCATCCACACCGCACTCCATGGTGTCGCCCTTTACGATGGGGCCGACGCCTGCCGGCGTGCCGGTCATGATCACATCACCTGCGGCCAGTGTGAAAACCTTCGACAGTTCGGCGATGATTTCCGCCGTCTTCCAGATCATCTGATCGAGATCGCCGGATTGCTTGCGTGTGCCGTTCACATCAAGCCAGACCGCACCCTTGTCTGGATGTCCGATCTTAGAAGCTGGAACAAGCGGCGAGATGGGTGCGGAGAATTCGAAGGCCTTGGCGCCTTCCCAGGAGCGGCCCATTTTCTTCAGCGTGTCCTGCATGTCGCGGCGCGTCATGTCGATGCCCACACCATAACCCCATACGTGATCGAGCGCGGTTTCGACCGGAATATTCGAGCCACCGCTCTTCAGCGCCACGACACACTCGACTTCGTAATGAACGTTGGACGAAAGGTCCGGATAGGGAAAATCCTCACCCGCGGGCAGTAGATTGTCCGGGTTTTTCTGGAAGAAGAAGGGCGGCTCGCGCGATGGATCATGGCCCATCTCGATCGCGTGATCCGCATAGTTGCGCCCGACGCAATAGACCCGTCGCACGGGGAAGGTCTCAGTCGTGCCTTCGACGGGCAGCAGAACGGGTTCGGGGGCGGGGACAACTGTCGCGGGCATGATGGCACTCCTTTTTAGGAGTGGTGTTGTCCCGCAATTTCAAGGCAATTTCCAGTGCAAACTTTCTCGTTTCTTCGCCGTCAGGACAGAAGCCAGACGACATGGCTCGCGACAACGAGGAAGGCTATGATCATCGCCAGCAACCGACCACGACCCGGATCAGCGTTCGTGTTGCTGTCAGCGCCAACAATGCTTCAGCAGAGAGACTTTTCGTCGGTCTTTTCGCCCATCATGAGCTTCTGTTCCGTTTCGTCACAACGCGCTTTCCCAATCCTGTCTATGGTTCGCGGCTCCGCTATACGCATCGCGGATTTGAGATCAGGTGGGTGGATCGTCCAGTCGTTTCGCCTTATATGGACGCAAAACGCCGTTCTTCGAAAGTGCCGACGCGTTATGTCGCACGGGAAGATAGGCTGGTAATCCGGGATTGGCTGATACTATGACGATGATTTCTCGACGCACGGATGGCACGTCGCATTACGCGCGGGGAAAAGTCTTCGCCGTTGCCCCGATGATCGACTGGACGGATACGCGTTGCCGTTTCCTGCATCGCCAGCTCTCACAGCATGCGCTTCTCTACACGGAGATGATCGTTGCCGACGCGATCATCCATGGCAAACGTGACAAGCTCCTTGAGTATCATCCTCAAGAACATCCTGTGGCGCTGCAACTTGGCGGTTCGGATCCCGGCAAGCTCGCCGAGGCTGTGAGGATTGCCGCCGACTATGGGTATGACGAGATCAATCTCAATGTGGGCTGTCCTTCGGACCGTGTTCAGTCGGGTACATTCGGCGCGTGCCTGATGCGCGAGCCTGAAACCGTTGCGGCCTGCGTCGAGGCGATGAAGGCCGTGGCGAATGTGCCGGTCACCGTGAAGTGCCGTATTGGTGTGGATGATCAGGAGCCGGAAGCCGTGCTCCCGGATTTCATCGCGCGCATGGTTGCTTCAGGCGCAGACGCTGTCTGGATTCACGCCCGCAAGGCCTGGCTTCAGGGGCTGTCGCCCAAAGAAAATCGCGAAGTGCCGCCGCTCGATTATCAGCTCGCTTATCGAATGAAGCAGGATTTTCCTGATCTCTTCATCGGCATCAATGGCGGCATTACCGATCTGGATCAGGCGGAAGAGCATCTGAAACATATGGATGGGGTAATGCTGGGGCGGGCCGCCTACCACAACACCTCGATCCTTGCGGATGTCGATCATCGGATCTATGGCGAGCCTCCCCGCGATCTCGACCCGATTGTCTTGCGCGACGCGATGATGGCCTACGCGGACGATTATGCTGCCAAGGGCGGCCGCCTGAACCACGTGACCCGCCATATGGTCGGTCTTTTCCAGGGACTTCCGGGCGCGCGGCGTTTCCGGCAAATCCTGTCCAGCGATGCGACAAAGCCGGGTGCCGGCTCCGAGGTCATTGCTGCTGCCTTCGACGCGATCGACTTCGAGCGAGCGCAGGCGGCAGCCGACGCATAATCTCAAGCGAGGTCAGACGAGGGTTTGCAGCAACTGCGCGCCGTTCGGCGCGTTGACCTTACCACCGGTAATGAAGAAGGCGAAAACATCGCGCGGCGTCTTCTCGGCTTTTCTGTCGGGCGCGATCATCGGGAGGTCGTCGGGCGCGCCACCAGCCGCATAGGTCTTGAGGCGCTCGCTCCACGCCTTCACATCCTTCTCGGGATAGCAGGTCTCGATATCGTCCTCACCCTTTTGCAGGCGGCAATAGACGAAGTCGGCCGTCACATCCGGCAGCATCGGATAATCGTGATGATCGGCGCAGACGATAGCGACATTGTGTTTGGCCAGCAACTCGATGAATTCCGGTACCTGGAAGCTGTCGTTGCGCACCTCAACAACATGTTGCAATTTCAACCCGTCCTGCTTTTCCGGCAACAAGGCCAGGAAGGCGGCGAAGTCATCCGGCTCGAATTTTTTCGTCGGCGCAAATTGCCAGAGGATCGGGCCGAGATGATCGCCAAGTTCGGTTAGCCCTTGAGTGAGGAACTTCGTCATCGATTCCTGGGCTTCGGCCAGAACCTTTCGGTTGGTGACGAAACGGCTGGCCTTTAGCGAGAAAATGAAACCCTCCGGCACTTCGGATGCCCATTTGGCGAAGGTCGCGGGTTTCTGGCTGCCGTAATAGGTGCCGTTCACCTCGATCGCCTTCAATTTGGAGCTCGCATATTCCAGCTGGCGTTTCTTGGTCAGCTTCTCGGGATAGAACGTGCCTTCCCAAGGGTCGAAGGTCCAGCCGCCAATACCAGCGCGGATCGTTCCCGACTTGCTCATCCGTCTCTCCCCATCAAAGCGCAGTTGTTATGCGAGGGGCGGATCACTCCGCCGCCTGTATATTTTTTTCCGGATGGCGCTCCAGCAACTCTTTCAAGAATTGGCCGGTGTAGGAGCGCTTCTCTTTGACGATCTGTTCCGGCGTGCCGGCAGCCACGACCTCACCACCGCCGGTGCCGCCTTCAGGCCCGATGTCGATGATGTAGTCAGCCGTCTTGATCACCTCGAGATTGTGCTCGATCACGACGACAGAGTTACCCTGATTGACCAGTTCATGCAGCATTTCCAGCAGCTTCTTCACGTCGTGGAAGTGCAGGCCGGTCGTCGGCTCGTCGAGAATATAGAGCGTTCTACCGGTGGAGCGCTTGGACAGCTCCTTGGCGAGCTTGACGCGTTGGGCTTCACCGCCTGACAAGGTGTTGGCCTGCTGACCGACCTTGATATAGCCGAGACCGACATCGAAGAGCGATTGCAGCTTGTCACGCACGGCAGGAACGGCGGCGAAGAACTCGACGCCTTCCTCCACTGTCATGTCCAGCACATCGGCAATCGATTTGCCCTTGAAGGTCACGTCCAGTGTTTCGCGGTTGTAGCGCTTGCCGTGGCAGACATCGCAGGTGACGTAAACGTCCGGCAGGAAGTGCATCTCGATCTTGATGACGCCATCGCCCTGGCACGCTTCGCAACGCCCGCCCTTGACGTTGAAGGAGAAGCGGCCCGGCGCGTAGCCACGGGCTTTCGCCTCTGGCAGACCGGCGAACCAGTCACGGATCGGCGTAAAGGCGCCCGTATAGGTGGCCGGGTTGGAGCGTGGCGTGCGACCGATCGGCGACTGGTCGATATCGATGACCTTGTCGATGAACTCGAAGCCGTCGATACGGTCGTGTTCGGCCGGAATTTCGCGCGCGCCCATGACACGGCGTGCGGCGGACTTGTAGAGCGTTTCGATCAGGAATGTGGACTTGCCGCCACCCGATACGCCGGTAACCGCTGTGAAGACGCCGAGCGGTATGGAGGCCGTGACGTTCTTCAGATTGTTGCCGCGCGCGCCAACGACCTTGATCTCCTTGCCCTTCTTCGGTTTGCGACGTTCGGCAGGAACGGGGACGCCCATTTCGCCGGAGAGATACTTGCCCGTCAGCGAGTTCGGGTTGGCCATCACCTCCTGCGGCGTACCCTCGGCAATGACCTGGCCGCCATGGATGCCGGCAGCGGGGCCGATGTCGACCACGTAGTCAGCCGTCAGAATGGCATCCTCATCATGTTCGACAACGATGACGGTATTGCCGATATCGCGAAGATGCTTGAGTGTTTCCAAGAGACGAGCATTATCGCGCTGGTGCAGGCCGATGGAGGGTTCGTCCAGAACGTAAAGAACGCCGGTCAGGCCGGAGCCGATCTGCGATGCAAGCCTAATACGCTGGCTCTCACCGCCAGACAGCGTGCCGGAATTTCGCGACAGGCTGAGATAATCGAGCCCGACATCATTGAGGAAGCGCAGGCGCTCGCGGATTTCTTTCAAGATCCGAACGGCGATTTCGTTCTGCTTGGCGTTCAGCTTTTCCGGCAGGCCTTCGAACCAGTCACGCGCGACCTTGATCGACATTTCTGTGACTTCGCCGATATGCAGCTTGTTGATCTTGACGGCGAGCGCTTCGGGTTTCAGGCGATAACCGGCGCAGGCCGGGCAGGGGGCTGCCGACATATAACGCTCGATTTCTTCGCGTGCCCAGGCGCTATCGGTTTCCTTCCAGCGGCGTTCGAGATTGGGAACGATGCCTTCGAAATTCTTCACTGTTTTGTAGGAGCGCGCACCGTCCTGATACTGGAACTCGATCTTCTCGTCGGTGCCTTTCAGGATCGCTTTTTTGGCGGCATCCGTCAGGTCGCTCCAGCGGCTCGAAAGCTTGAAGCCAAAGGCTTTGCCGAGTGCTTCCAGCGTCTGGTTGTAATAAGGCGATGAAGACTTGGCCCACGGCGCAATAGCGCCATCCTTTAAGGTGCGGGCAGGCTCCGGCACGATCAGCGCCTCATCCACCTTCTGCTGCGAGCCAAGGCCGTCGCAGGTCGGGCAGGCGCCGAAGGGATTGTTGAAGGAGAAAAGGCGCGGCTCGATTTCCGGAATGGTAAAGCCGGAAACGGGGCAGGCAAATTTTTCGGAAAATAGCACGCGTTCATGTGTCTCGTTCAGAGACTTGTTGGCGGAACCGCCAGCGGATGTTTCTTCCGCAGGCAACGGCTTGTCAGCAAATTCCGCCACAGCCAGGCCGTCTGCCAGTTTCAGGCAGGTCTCAAGGCTGTCTGCCAGTCGCGCAGCCATATCCGGTCGCACCACGGCGCGATCCACCACCACATCGATATCGTGCTTGTATTTCTTGTCGAGGGCAGGAACGTCGGCAATCTCGTAGAACTGACCGTCTACCTTGACGCGCTGGAAGCCCTTCTTCATCAGCTCAGCGAGTTCTTTTTTGTACTCGCCCTTACGGCCACGCACGATGGGCGCAAGAATATAGAGACGCGTGCCCTCCTCGAAGGCGAGGATGCGGTCCACCATCTGGCTCACCGTCTGGCTCTCGATCGGCAGACCGGTCACGGGCGAATAGGGAACGCCGACGCGAGCGAAGAGAAGGCGCATATAGTCGTAGATTTCCGTCACCGTACCGACCGTCGAGCGCGGGTTGCGCGAGGTCGTTTTTTGCTCGATGGAAATCGCCGGCGACAGACCTTCGATCTGGTCCACATCCGGCTTCTGCATCATTTCCAGAAACTGGCGCGCATAGGCCGAAAGGCTCTCCACATAGCGCCGCTGTCCCTCGGCATAGATGGTGTCGAAAGCCAGCGACGACTTGCCGGAACCGGACAGGCCCGTCATGACGATCAGCTTATTGCGCGGCAGATCAAGGTCGATGCCCTTGAGGTTATGCTCGCGCGCGCCGCGGATGGAAATCGTCTTCAATTCACTCATGGCAAGGCTCTGGATTTCAGGTGTTTGGACGGATCGGTTCTTATGTCATCATCTGGAACGGCGTGTCGAGGCGATTGACGTTCCGGTATGGTCTTGCCCGGCGCGTTCTCGCCTGGGAATGCTTCTGGATCTGCTTGACTCACTCACCACGCCTTAATAGAACAAAAAAGGAACATATTGCAACCGTGTCCGTTGGCAAGAACATTCCTTGTGGATTGTCGTTCCATTCGCTGCCCATCGCGGCGAGGGATGGTCTATGGTGCGCGGGACTTTTGAACAGGAAAAATGCCGTTCATGACGTTCGGCAGACAGGAAGATAAATATGGCTGGCAGCGTAAACAAGGTTATTCTGGTCGGAAATGTCGGCGCAGATCCAGAAATTCGCCGCACGCAGGATGGCCGTCCGATCGCCAATCTGCGCATCGCGACCTCCGAAAGCTGGCGTGACCGTAATTCCGGCGAGCGCAAGGAAAAGACCGAATGGCACACTGTCGTCGTCTTTAACGAAGGCCTTTGCAAAGTCGTTGAGCAATACGTCAAGAAGGGCGCCAAACTCTACATCGAAGGCGCACTGCAGACGCGCAAGTGGCAGGACCAGAACGGCAATGACCGTTACTCGACGGAAATCGTCCTCCAGGGCTTCAACTCGACATTGACCATGCTTGACGGTCGCGGCGAAGGTGGCGGTGGTGGCCGTGGCGGAGATTTCGGCGGCGGTGGCGATTATGCCGGCGGCGGCTCCTATGGTGGCGGCAGCAGCGGCGGTTACGACCAGCAGCCTTCGCGTGGCGGTGCATCGCGTGGCGGTCAGTCGTCTGGAGGCAACTTCTCCAACGATTTGGATGACGATATCCCGTTTTGATGACGGCGGTTGAGGCACGCGTTGTTTTGCGCTCTTATGCCGACTGATAGGACGACATGAAGGGGTGGCGGTTATGCTGCCCCTTCTTTCTTTAGGCCATTGGGGGAGAGGTGGAAGGCAGACCAGACCAGACATCACCATCGCCGCAACCTGCATGGCGGATCATCCGGCTTTTACGGCATTCTGGATGCTGGGTTCCCTCGTCGCGTCTATCCTTGGCGGTCGCACGGAAAGCGGCTTCGAGTTGAACGGCCTGTCGGCCATCGTCTTCTTCGCCTCCATTATCGCCTCCTTCGTCGTCTTCAACAAACATCTCGGAGGCACGATCTCGAACCGGTTGCTGAAGGCGAAGCGGTGAGCGTGTTCTTTCCTGTAAATTCCGTGCGCGCTTGATCAGGCCCGATCACCGAGCGGCGACTTTTATGGGAGTCATCAGGAATGCATCTTGGCTCCCTTGCAAATCTTGTCGACGATCTTCTTGTCGGACCGTAAAGCAAGGCCGACGAGCTTTGCAGTGTCCGGTGCGAACTTTGCAAAGACCTCTCGATTGGCGGCGTCGTGACCGGTCGCGAACATCTCTTCGATGTAGGCTGATGCCGTGACATCCCGCTCCAACGTTCGCCGATGGATTGTTCTTAGCGTCTCCTGATCAGCGGTCAGAACCACGATTGGCTGGATCGACATCGGATTGTAGACATTATCCGCGGCATCCCGATATGGTTCGCCGATGATCGCGGGCGATTGAGCGATTATGCCGCTTGTCAGAAAAGCGGTGACGTTAAGCTTTTGCCACGTTGCAAGGTCATCGCGGATGATGATCGCGATTTTGGTGTCGAACATGTCTTACTCCTTTGAAGGTATCGAGGACATCGAGCAACTAGCGGTCCAGCGGGCGCTGGGTCTTGAACGTTCGTGCGTGGATTTTCAGCCGGGCGTGCGCGTCGTTGCGGAAAGTAGAGGGATCGAGCGGACCGAGGTGCGGTTCCACGGCAATGGGTTTACACCGCATCGACACGACACTTATGCATTGGGGCTGACCCTGCATGGCGTGCAAACCTTTCGCTATCGTGGCGTCGAGCGGTTCAGCATGCCCGGAAACGTGATCGTGCTGCATCCAGATGAGATCCATGACGGGGCTGCTGGAACGGATGCAGGGCTGATCTATCGTATGGTCTACATGCCGCCTGAGTTGATCGGCGCCATCGACGGTTACTCCCGTTCGTTGCCATTCGTGCCGGATCCTGTTGTCGCCAACGCCGAGTTGTCGGGTGCGCTTGCCTACATTCTGTCTGATCTCGATCACGAGCCGGATGATCTTGCCAAGGACGATGCAATCCAGCGGATCGCAACGATTCTGTCTTACGAAGCAGGAGAGCCTCGCAAGCGCGTTACCAAGGTCGCGCAATCGGCCGTCTTGCAGGCGCGGGACTTTCTTCTCAGTCACAGCGACGAGCCGGTGCGATCCGCCACGCTCGAGGCGATCACCGGGCTGGACCGCTATGCTTTGGCGCGGCATTTCAGGCAGGTATTCGGCACCAGCCCGCACCGCTATCTCGTCATGCGCCGACTGGCCCGGTCGAAGCAATTGCTGTTGGCGGGAGGCAGCTTGGCAGGCGCGGCAGTCGAAGCAGGCTTTGCGGACCAAGCTCATCTCACGCGGCATTTTCGCGATGCCTTTGGTATCACGCCTGGACGGTGGTTGGCGTTACAGGACGGTAGGCCCTGAAAGCGTTTCACCGCATTTGGGATTTTCCCGCCAAGAACGCTGAGCCAAGCGCGATTGCTCCCAGAATTACCGATCCCCAGAACAACGCGCGCGGCGTTCCGTCATAGCATTGGCCTATGAGCGAGCCGAGCAAGGTCGCACCCAATTGCTGGATCGCTCCGAATGCCGATGCGGCCGTACCGGCGATTTTTCCTAGATTCATCATTGAGAGGGCTCCAAGCGTTGCGTCTGCCCATGTGAACATCGCCATCATCGCGGTGATGATAAGAAGGAGCAGCCAGAACGGCAGGAGGTTAAGATAAAGCATAATCAACGCCACACCGGCGAAAGCGATGTGGGTTGTGAGCGCGGTGATGCCTACAGCCTGCGCGCCGAACGAGGGGATCAGGCGCGAACAAGCGAAGGCTGCAATTGACTGGACGACTGCTGTACCCGCCATCGCAAGCGCGAAGTGACCTCCCAGCCCGTAAGCTTGACCATAAAGCGGTTGGGCAGTTGCGATGAAGCCGTAAAGTGTGCCGAGCAGCAGCATAGCTGCTATGCCATATCCAATCGCGCTGCGGTCTCCGGCAATAATAGCCAGCCCGGCCCAGACCGAGCCGAAGCTTAGCGGTCGCCTATTCGCCGGGGCGAGCGTCTCCGGCAATCTCCACCATGTCCAGACCAGTATCACAAGCCCAAGTACCGCCATCGTAAAAAAGACGCCGCGCCAACCGCTGACCATCAAAATGACTTGGCCCATCAGCGGCGCGAGAGTGGGCATGATAAGGAACACCATCAAGACGAGCGACATGGCTTTCGCCATCTCGTTTCCAGAATAGCGATCTCGCAAGATGGCCTGGGACAGGCGAGTCGTGCCAGCTCCCGCTCATTGAATGAACCGAAGAACAAGCATCATTTCCATGCTTTGGGCAAAGGGCGCGAGGAGCGAGGCGCCCACGAATACGAGAAGCCCACATAGGATAGGTGGGCGACGGCCATAACGATCTGCAACCGGGCCGACGACAAAGGATGAGATTGCCGCCCCAAGGAGGAATGCGCCAACGGTTAATTGCGCAAGATTGGACGATGAGGCCGCCAATGCCAGGCCGATATCGGGCAGAGCAGGGAGCATGATATCGAGGGAAATCGAGCTAAGCCCCATAAGGGCTGCAACGAGAAGGACGAGTTCGCTTCGTCCGAGGTCAGTGATTCTAGATAATTCGTGCACCCACCGGTAACGACATGACCGTCCAGATCAACCCCGGAACGTGCGGTCGTTACCCGCCCAACATTGCACAAGAAAAGCGGATGGGCAATTAGCGACGCCTTTGATGAGGTGAAGAGTGCGCGTGGCCACGCTGCCCAGGAGGAGACGTTCGCCGAAAACACGGTCAACGGATGGTTAAGCAAATGCGGCTATTGTGATTCCAGTAGCGCGTTTGAAGGCTGTTTTCAGAGTATGTGGACGAAGCATCATAAGAAAAGACGGTTCGGCCGTCTCGTTGTTCCAGCGATCACGGTCGCCTTTCTTTCCTATTTCGGCTATCATTCCATTCATGGCGATTTTGGGCTGGAAGCCATGGAGCGGCTGGAACGCCAGCGCATTGCCAGAACGGCTGAGCGGGACAAGATCGTCAAGACCCGGGTGGCGCTGGAGCGTCAGGTGGAGTTGATGAGCGATGGGTCGCTTGAGCGGGATATGATCGACGAGATTTCGCGTTATCAGTTGAACATGTCGAAACCGGACGAAATCGTCATCATGAACGGATATATGTGATTAACCTAATTTCGGTTAATCATGGAATTTATTTTTAAATACAGTCGTTTACTTAGAATATGTGCCATGCGTTTATGGCATTGCTGTGGCGACCTTTCTTGCATATGTTACGCGCCGATCCAACCATTCTAATTCAACTAGGGAGGGATGAATGGCGCCGCGCAAAAACGCGTCTGTATCCGGCCGCAAGACAACGGCAAAGACGCCTGCCAAGGAATTCACCGGCAAGAACGCCCCGGATTTCGGCAAGGACGAAGAACTCCACGCGTATCGCGAGATGCTGCTCATCCGTCGCTTCGAGGAAAAGGCGGGCCAGCTTTATGGCATGGGCTTCATCGGCGGTTTCTGTCACCTCTACATCGGGCAGGAAGCCGTTGTCGTTGGCATGCAGATGTCGCAGAAGGAAGGCGATCAGGTTATTACCGCCTATCGTGACCACGGCCATATGCTGGCTGCCGGCATGAGCCCACGCGGTGTTATGGCGGAACTGACCGGACGTCGCGGCGGCCTTTCCAAGGGTAAGGGCGGCTCGATGCATATGTTCTCCAAGGAGAAGCATTTTTACGGCGGCCACGGCATCGTCGGTGCGCAGGTTTCGCTCGGTACCGGTCTGGCCTTCGCCAACAAGTATCGCGGCAACGACAATGTGTCGGTGACCTACTTCGGTGACGGTGCGGCCAACCAGGGTCAGGTCTATGAGAGCTTCAACATGGCTGCTCTCTGGAAACTGCCAATCATCTACATCGTCGAAAACAACCGCTACGCCATGGGCACCTCGACCAGCCGTGCCACGGCGCAGTCGAACTATTCGCTTCGCGGTTCCGGCTTCGGCATCCCGGGCGTTCAGGTGGACGGCATGGACGTTCGCGCCGTCAAGGCTGCTGCGGACGAAGCTCTCGAGCATTGCCGCTCCGGCAAGGGTCCGATCATTCTGGAAATGCTGACTTATCGCTATCGCGGTCACTCCATGTCCGACCCGGCCAAGTATCGTTCCAAGGACGAAGTGCAGAAGATGCGCTCCGAGCATGACCCGATCGAGCAGGTCAAGGCGCGGCTCATGGAGCAGGGCTGGGCGAGCGAAGACGAGTTGAAGGCGATCGACAAGGATGTCCGTGACATCGTGGCCGACAGCGCCGACTTTGCCCAGAACGATCCAGAGCCGGATGTATCCGAGCTTTACACCGACATTCTGCTCTGATCGGGAAAGGGAAAACAATGCCAGTAGAAATTCTTATGCCCGCCCTTTCCCCCACCATGGAGGAAGGCACGCTTTCCAAGTGGTTGAAGAAAGAGGGTGACAAGGTCACCTCCGGCGACGTGATCGCGGAAATCGAAACCGACAAGGCAACGATGGAAGTCGAAGCCGTGGACGAAGGCGTCATCGGCAAGATCCTGATCGATGCCGGTACCGAAAACGTCAAGGTGAATACGGCAATTGCCGTTCTCCTTCAGGAAGGCGAAAGCGCAGACGACCTGTCGTCTTCCGCCGCACCGAAGAAGGAAGAGCCGAAGGCCGAAGCCGCAGGCTCCGGTTCTGATGCCGCCGGCGGCAAGGCCCGCGAAGCCAGCGAAGAACCATCCGCTTCGAAAGAGACGGCGAAGGCCCCGGCTGCACCGAAGATTGAAGTTGCTGCCGATCCGGATATTCCGGAAGGCACCGAGTTCGTCAGCCAGACCGTGCGCGAAGCGCTTCGCGATGCCATGGCCGAAGAAATGCGCTCGGACGAAAACGTCTTCGTCATGGGCGAAGAGGTTGCCGAATACCAAGGCGCCTACAAGATCACCCAGGGTCTCCTGCAGGAATTCGGCGCCAAGCGCGTCATCGATACGCCGATCACCGAGCACGGCTTTGCCGGTATCGGTGTCGGCGCTGCCATGACCGGCCTGAAGCCGATCGTCGAATTCATGACCTTCAACTTCGCCATGCAGGCGATCGACCAGATCGTCAACTCTGCCGCGAAGACGCTCTATATGTCTGGTGGTCAGATGGGCGCACCGATGGTGTTCCGTGGTCCGTCGGGCGCTGCTGCCCGCGTGGCTGCTCAGCACTCGCAGTGCTATGCCGCATGGTACAGCCACATCCCAGGCCTCAAGGTCGTCATGCCCTACACGGCAGCCGACGCGAAGGGGCTTTTGAAGGCGGCGATCCGCGATCCAAACCCGGTTATCTTCCTCGAGAACGAAATCCTTTACGGTCAGAGCTTCGACGTGCCGAAGCTGGATGATTTCGTCCTGCCGATCGGCAAGGCGCGCATTCACCGCAAGGGCAAGGATGCGACCATCGTTTCCTTCGGTATCGGCATGACCTATGCGGTCAAGGCTGTCGCCGAACTGGAAAAGGAAGGCATCGATGTCGAGCTGATCGACCTTCGTACCATCCGCCCGATGGATCTTCCGACGGTGATCGAATCCGTCAAGAAGACCGGCCGTCTGGTCACTGTCGAAGAAGGCTTCCCGCAGTCATCTGTCGGTGACTTCATCTCCAACCAGGTTCAGCGCGCTGCTTTCGATTATCTCGACGCTCCGATCCTGACCATTGCCGGTAAGGACGTTCCAATGCCTTACGCTGCAAACCTGGAGAAGCTGGCTTTGCCGAACGTTGACGAAGTCATCCAGGCTGTCAAAGCCGTCTGCTACAAGTAAGGGGAGGGCGTTTCGATGCCTATCAACATCACCATGCCTGCCCTTTCTCCGACGATGGAAGAGGGCAATCTGGCCAAGTGGCTGGTCAAGGAAGGCGACAAGGTTGCTCCCGGCGACGTGATTGCCGAAATCGAAACCGACAAGGCGACCATGGAAGTGGAAGCCGTGGACGAGGGCACGGTCGCCAAGATCGTGGTTCCAGCCGGCACGGAAGCGGTCAAGGTCAATGCCTTGATCGCCATCCTTGCAGGCGAAGGCGAAGACGTGGCTGACGCGGCAAAGGGTGGCGATGCCGCTCCTGCCAAGTCTGAGGCGAAGGCTGAAGCTCCCAAGCAGGAAGTCAAGGCCGAGGCGCCGAAGGAAGCGAAGTCTGAAGCGGCTCCCAAGGCTGACAAGCCGGTTGCCGATCAGGCGGCTGCTGCTTCCACGCCAGCACCTGTTTCCAAGTCCGGCGAGCGTCTCTTCGCTTCGCCACTGGCACGCCGCATGGCGAAGGATGCCGGTCTTGATCTGTCTGCTGTGTCCGGCTCCGGCCCGCATGGCCGCATCGTCAAGTCGGACGTCGAAAAGGCTGTCGCGTCCGGTGGCGCGAAGGCAGCAACCGCCGCAGCACCGGCACCTGCATCGTCTGCCGCTCCGGCTCCGGCCGCTGCCAAGGGTCCGTCTGATGACAGCGTTCTCAAGCTGTTTGCCGAAGGCTCCTACGAGCTTCTGCCACATGACGGTATGCGCAAGACCATTGCTTCGCGCCTGACCGAGTCGACCCAGACGGTTCCGTCCTACACGGTGTCGATGGAATGCGAACTCGATGCAATGCTGAAGCTTCGTGCCGAGATCAACGCCTCCGCACCGGTGAAGAAGACCGAGAAGGGCGAGGTTCCGGCCTTCAAGCTCTCCGTCAACGACTTCATCATCAAGGCTATGGCGCTTGCATTGCGTGATGTTCCGATGGCGAATGCTTCCTGGACATCGACCGCTCGTGTTCTTCACAAGCACGCCGATGTCGGTGTGGCTGTGTCGATCCCGGATGGCCTGATCACGCCGATCGTCCGCAAGGCCGAGGAGAAGTCGCTGTCGGCCATCTCCAACGAGGTAAAGGATCTCGCCAAGCGCGCTCGCGACAAGAAGCTGAAGCCTGAAGAATACCAGGGCGGCACGACATCCGTGTCCAACCTCGGCATGTTTGGCGTTTCGTCCTTCACGTCGATCGTCAACCTGCCGCAGGCTTCGATCGTCTCTATCGGCGCTGGCGTCGAGAAGCCGGTCGTTCGCGGCGGTAAGATCGAAGTCGGTACGGTAATGACGGCGACCTTCGCCTTCGATCACCGCGTCATCGATGGTGCGCTCGGCGCGGAACTCGCTTCCGCCTTCAAGCGCTACATCGAAAGCCCGATGTCGATGCTGGTCTGATAAAATGGTCGAGCCGGATGCTGATGCAGCCTTCGGCTCTTCTCCTTCTGGAGGCGGATGTGACGAAGACCGTTCTTTGCTATGGCGACAGCCTGACATGGGGATATGACGCCGAAAATCTTGGACGTCATGCCTTTGAAGATCGCTGGCCGAGCGTGCTGCAAAAGGCGCTGGGTGGCGACGTCAATGTCATCGCCGAAGGCTTGAACGGGCGTACCACCGCTTATGACGATCATCTGGCAGATTGCGACCGCAATGGTGCGACGCTGCTTCCGACGATCCTTCATAGCCATGGGCCACTCGATCTCGTCATCATCATGCTCGGCACCAACGATCTGAAGCGTGGTATCGGTGCAGGTTCTGCAGTGGGAGCAGTCAAGGGCGTGGAGCGGCTGGTCAGTCTTATCCGGCATCATGCCTGGTCCTTTGACGATCACGACGAGCCGGAAATTCTGATCGTTTCGCCGCCGCATATTTGCGAAACGGCAAACGAGATGTTCGCCGCCATGTATGCGGGTGCCATCGAGCAGTCGACGATGATGGGTTCGCTCTATCGCGATCTGGCGGATGACAAGGGCTGCGCCTTCTTCGATGCGGCTTCCGTTGCGGTGACGACACCGCTCGATGGCGTTCATTTGGACGCCGAAAACACGCGTGCGCTGGGACGTGGGCTGGAGCCTGTGGTGCGCATGCTGGTTGGAATTTGATGTGAATTCGATTGACGCAGCGGCGCAGAAGTCGCCGTCAAAGAGATAAAGGCAGGACATAGAATGGCTCAATCCTACGACGTTATCGTCATTGGCTCCGGTCCAGGTGGTTATATTGCCGCCATTCGCGCAGCTCAGCTGGGCATGAAGGTTGCCGTCGTCGAGCGTGAACATCTCGCGGGCATCTGCTCAAATTGGGGCTGCATTCCGACCAAGGCATTGCTGCGCACGGCCGACGTGATGCACACGGCCACCCATGCGAAGGATTACGGCCTGACGCTGGAAGGCTCGATCAAGCCGGACGTCAAGGCGATCGTCGCCCGCTCTCGCGGCATTGCTGCCCGTATGAATAATGGTGTCGGCTTCCTGTTCAAGAAGAACAAGGTCGATATCATCTGGGGCGAAGCCAAGATCACCAAGCCGGGTGAGATCGTCGTCGGCAAGTCGACCAAGCCTGTGGTTCAGCCGCAGGGCCCCGTGCCGAAGAACACGCTGGGCGAGGGAACTTACACCGCAAAGCATATCATCGTGGCCACCGGTGCCCGTCCGCGCGCGCTGCCCGGCATCGAGCCGGATGGCAAGCTGATCTGGACGTACTTCGAGGCGATGAAGCCGGAAGAATTGCCGAAGTCGCTGCTGGTCATGGGTTCGGGCGCTATCGGCATCGAATTTGCAAGCTTCTATCGTACGATGGGCGTTGATGTCACCGTTGTCGAAATCATGAGCCAAGTGATGCCGGTCGAGGATGCGGAGATTTCCGCTTTCGCGAAAAAGCAGCTTGAGAAGCAGGGCATCAAGATTCACCTCGAGGCAAAGGTGGCGAAGGTTGAAAAGGGTGCAAACTCGATTACGGCCACTGTCGAGATGAAGAACGGCTCGTCGGAGAAGATCACGGCGGATCGGATGATTTCTGCCGTTGGTGTCCAAGCCAACATCGAGAATATCGGCCTTGAAGCTGCTGGCGTGAAGACCGAGCGCGGATTCATCGTCATTGATGGCTATGGCAAGACCAATGTTCCGGGCATTTACGCCATCGGCGATGTTGCTGGAGGTCCGCTTCTCGCACACAAGGCCGAGCACGAAGCCGTTATTTGCGTCGAGAAAATTGCTGGTTTGCCGAATGTTCATCCGATGGACAAGAGCAAGATCCCGGGCTGCACCTATTGCAATCCGCAGGTCGCATCCGTCGGTCTGACGGAAGCCAAGGCGAAAGAGCAGGGTCGCGAGATCCGCGTGGGTCGCTTCTCCTTTGCTGCCAATGGCAAGGCTGTGGCGCTTGGTGAAGATCAGGGCATGGTCAAGACCATCTTCGACAAGAAGACGGGTGAATTGATCGGCGCGCATATGGTGGGTGCGGAAGTAACCGAACTCATTCAGGGCTTTGTCGTGGCGATGAATCTGGAGACGACGGAAGAAGAGTTGATGCACACCATCTTCCCGCATCCCACTCTGTCGGAGTCGATGAAAGAAAGCGTGCTGGACGCTTACGGCCGTGTGTTGAACGCTTGATAAATTCCCTCGTCGCTCCCACTCTCTGAGGGAGCGACATCAAGGGAGAGCGATCATGTCGATTGTTACGGAAGCCTGGATTGTTTTTCTGCTGATCGGCCTTGTGGCCGGTTTTCTCGCCAGCCTTATCGTTGGCGGTGGCGGGTTGATTGGATGCCTTTTGAGCGGCGTCATTGGCGCTTTTGTCGGTGGCTATTTGTTCAATGCTCTCGGCATCTCGCTTGGTATTGAGAATGCGCTGGTGGTGCAGATCATTCATGCGACGGTGGGCGCGATTATCGTGACGTTGATTGCAAGGCTGATCGCTTAGCGAAGCTCAGGTGACGTGGTGGGTTAAAGAAAGGGATCACGGATGGAAAGTGTAGGCTGGATAGCGGCCATCATCATCGGCGGCCTTGCGGGCTGGCTCGCGGGCAAGCTCATGGACATGCGCTTCGGCATCTTCATGAATATCGTTCTCGGCATTGTCGGCTCTGTGGTGGCAGTGGCGGTGTTGCGCACATTCGATGTCTTTGTTCAAGACAGCCGTCTCGGCTACTTCGTCACGTCTTTCCTGGGCGCAAGCCTTCTGTTATTCCTCGCCAAGCTCGTCAGGCGTTAGAGCCGCTTAGAAGCGGTAGAAGCAGGTTTCTTATGGTCACTATTCTCGACAGGATGTCCCAGCCGGAAGAGAAGCGCATCCGCCATCCCGAGAAGGCACACAAGCCCGACACGGAAGTGGCGCGCAAGCCGGAATGGATCCGCGTCAAGGCGCCCACGTCCAAGGGCTACCACGAGACGCGCGAGCTTGTGCGCAGCCACAAGCTGGTGACGGTGTGCGAAGAGGCCGGCTGTCCAAATATCGGCGAATGCTGGGAAAAGAAGCACGCGACCTTCATGATCATGGGCGAGATCTGCACGCGCGCCTGCGCCTTCTGCAATGTCTCGACCGGTAAGCCCAACCCGCTTGATCTGAATGAACCGGAAAATGTTGCCAAGGCCGTCAAGCAGATGGGCCTCAGCCATGTCGTCATTACCTCGGTCGACCGCGACGATCTCGCTGACGGTGGTGCCGAGCATTTCGAAAAGGTGATCTGGGCAATCCGCGCCGCGTCCCCCAACACGACCATCGAAATCCTGACGCCAGACTTCCTCAAGAAGCCCGGTGCGCTGGAGCGTGTTGTTGCCGCCAAGCCCGACGTCTTCAACCACAACATGGAAACGGTGCCCGGCAACTATCTGACCGTCCGTCCCGGTGCTCGCTATTTCCACTCCGTACGCCTGCTGCAGCGCGTGAAGGAACTGGACCCCACCATGTTCACCAAGTCCGGCATCATGGTTGGCCTTGGCGAAGAGCGAAACGAAGTGTTGCAGTTGATGGACGATCTGCGCAGCGCCGATGTCGACTTCCTGACCATCGGTCAGTATCTGCAGCCGACGCGCAAGCACCACAAGGTCGAGCGCTTCGTGACCCCGGAAGAGTTCAAGTCCTATGAAACGGTCGCCTACACCAAGGGCTTCCTGATGGTGTCATCCAGCCCGTTGACCCGCTCGTCGCACCATGCCGGCGATGACTTCGAACGCCTGCGGGCCAATCGCGAGAAGAAGCTTCTGGCTGCTGCGGAGTAGTTGGAAACCGTAATCGGTCGGCAGTTCTGGGCTCATCTTATGAGGTGGGCTCAGGTTAGACCGTGGGGACTTTTGTCATCGGCGGATCAAGTTCGAAATCTTTCCAGATCGTCAGTACTTGTCCTCGACCTGCATCAGGGGTACGGGCGAGCTAGAAATTGGTTGACCCATGCGGTGGCCGGATGATCATGTGTGGTTCTCGAAAACACGTTTCGATGTGGAGTCCATGCTTGAAACTGAAAGATTGATCCTTCGCCAAGCCCGCCGAGCGGACATCCCGGAACTTTTTGAATTCCTCGGAGACCCGGTAGCAATGCAGCACACCCACAGCGATAGAACGCTTAGGGAGTGCCAGCGGAGAGTGATGGTCCACGAATGGCGAAGACGGCGTGATGGCTGTGCGCCGTGGGTGGTGATACGACGTGAAGACCGACGCATTATTGGATGGGGTGGATTGTATGAGGATCCATTCGATCCTGGTTGGGATTTTGAAGTTGGGTACTACTTCCGACCAGAAGTTTGGGGGAAGGGTTACGCTTCTGAGCTTGTCAACGCGGCGTTGAGCTGCGCAGATGATCAGCTTAAGCTACCCGAGGTTTGGGCAATGGCCCACCCGGATAATGGCGGTTCTAGAAGAGTTTTAGAGAAGGCTGGTTTTGAATTTATGCGCCACCTCCATGATCGAAATCGGCTTTTGTTTCGTAGGCTGCGCCCAGTAGCTGTGTCTTGACAGCGAATGGCGGATCAAGCATCCGAAAAAGCCCCTCGACTCTGCGTCGAGCGGACTTAAGCCAATTGTTCAGGTAGCGCAGCCATTGTTGAAGCAAGCTGCCCCATCCCGAGACCTTGATCAGATATCAAGGTTTTCCGCAAAGGCGGCTCTGTCCTGAATAAAGCGGAAGCGGGCGTCCGCCTTTGTACCCATCAGGTTATCGACAGCTTCACGCGTTCCTTCGAAATCCACATCGTCGATTTCCACGCGCAGCAGCGTACGCTTGGAGGGATCCATCGTGGTTTCCTTCAGCTGCGCGGGCAGCATTTCGCCGAGGCCTTTGAAGCGGCTGATTTCGATCTTGCCGCGGCCCTTGAACTCGGTTTCCATCAGCTCCGCCCGGTGGACGTCGTCACGTGCATAGGCTGACTTCGAGCCCTGCGTGATCTTGTAGAGCGGCGGAACGGCGAGATAGAGATGACTGCCGCGAATGAGTTCCGGCATTTCCTGATAGAAGAAGGTGATCAGAAGCGACGCGATATGGGCGCCATCGACGTCCGCATCGGTCATGATGATGATGCGCTCGTAGCGCAAATCCTCATCGCGGTACTTAGTGCGCGTGCCGCAGCCAAGCGCCTGGATGAGATCGGCGATCTGCTGGTTGGCAGAGAGCTTTTCCCGGCTGGCGCTACCGACGTTCAGAATCTTACCGCGTAGTGGCAGGATGGCTTGGTTGGCGCGGTTGCGTGCCTGCTTTGCCGAGCCACCAGCTGAGTCACCCTCGACGATGAAGAGTTCGGCGCCTTCGGCGGTGTTCTGCGAGCAGTCGGCCAGCTTGCCGGGCAGGCGAAGCTTGCGCACGGCGGTCTTGCGGTTGACCTCTTTTTCCTTGCGGCGGCGCAGACGCTCCTCGCAACGCTCGATCACCCAATCCAAGAGCTTGGCGGCTTCGGCCGGATTGCCGGCGAGATAATGATCGAACGGATCGCGCAGCGCGTTTTCGACGATGCGTTGGGCTTCGACGGTTGCGAGCTTGTCCTTGGTCTGCCCAACGAATTCCGGCTCACGAATGAACACGGACAGCATGCCGACAGCCGAAATCATCACGTCATCTGTGGTGATTTCGCGGGCACGCTTGTTCTGCGTCAGTTCCGCGTAGCTCTTGAGACCCTTGGTCAGCGCGATGCGAAGACCGGCCTCATGGGTGCCGCCTTCCGGGGTGGGAATGGTGTTGCAATAGGAATGGATCTGGCTGTCGCCACCATACCAAGTGACGGCCCATTCCAGCGCGCCGTGACCGCCTGTCTTTTCCGTTCTCCCTGAGAAGATTTCGCGGGTGACGGTAAAGTCCTTGCCAAGCGTGGCCGAGAGATAGTCTTTCAAGCCGCCAGGGAAGTGGAAGACCGCCTTCTCCGGGATTTCACCACCTTCGGGTACCAGACCAGGATCGCAGCTCCAGCGGATTTCGACGCCGCCAAAGAGATAAGCCTTGGAACGCGCCATGCGGAAAATGCGTGCGGCCTCGAACTTGGCATGGTCGCCAAAGATCTGCGCATCGGGATGGAAGCGCACGCGCGTTCCGCGGCGGTTGTGAACATCGCCCAGTTCTTCCAGTGGTCCTTGCGGAATGCCGCGCGAAAAACGTTGGCGGTAAAGCTTGCGGTTACGCGCAACTTCCACTTCCAGCACATCGGAAAGCGCATTGACGACGGAGACGCCCACACCGTGCAGACCGCCGGACGTCTCATAGGCCTTGCCATCGAACTTGCCGCCGGCATGCAGCTTGGTCATGATGACTTCGAGCGTGGACTTGCCCGGTACCTGGGGATGGTTTTCGACAGGGATACCGCGACCGTTATCGCTGACGGTCAAAAAACCTTCGGCGTCGAGATGAACTTCGATAAAGTTGGCATGACCTGCGACCGCTTCGTCCATCGAGTTGTCGATGACTTCGGCGAAGAGATGGTGCAGGGCCTTCTCGTCGGTCCCGCCAATATACATGCCGGGACGCATGCGCACCGGCTCCAGACCTTCCAGAACGCGAATAGACGATGCGCCGTAGTCATCGCCCGACGAAGCGACAGGTGCGGGAGCCGTTTTCGGCTGTGCAACTGCCTTGGCAACTGGGGTTACAGCAGGTGCGGCTTCCCGCGGTTCTGCTTCAGCGCGGCTAGCTGCGGGAAGGCCGGAAAAAAGATCGTTGCTATCGTCCATAGGTCCAGTTCAATCAGATTTTGCCCGGATTTTGTCCATGCGAGCAGACAGGGTTCAGACACCGGTACAGGTGTCAGGCTACTCCAGCAGGGTACAAAGGGCTGACGTTCAACGCGAAGGATTGCGTTGTGGCAGCCCGGATGGCAAGACTTGTGGCGCAAATGAAACGGTTCCTCAAGGCATGTCCACAGCTCTTTTCACCTTTTGTACTCTTTTCTGCCTCTCTGTTGCAGCGATGCCCGCTCAAGCTCAGACCGGTGGCGGGCCGCTAAAACCTTTCAAGGATGATCTGTTCTCAAACCAGACAGTGCTGTCCACAGGGGATGGCGGTGCCTCTCAGGTGATCGACTACCAGGAAATGCGTGACATCAACGGGCGTGACGATACCCCGGAACGGCGGGTGAAGCGGCAATATGTCGATCTGGCGCCAAAGCGTGTGCAGGAGATGGAGACCGTTTCCGTCGCAGGACGGTCCATCGACGTGGGACGCGTCGGTCAGCCAAGCGGGCAGGCTTTCACCGTGATCTTCATCCATGGGCGGGGCGGCGACCGTAGGCTTGGAATGAACGACTATACCTTCGGCGGCAACTTCAATCGGCTGAAAAATCTCGCTGTCGAAAATGGCGGAACGTATTACGCGCCGAGCGTGAAAAGTTTCGATCAAAACGGCGTTGCGGATATAGCCGCGCTGATCTCGGACGCGAAGGCGAAATCAGGCGGCAAGCCCGTCATTCTCGCCTGTGCTTCGATGGGCAGCTTCATCTGCTACGGCGTTAGCCGCGATGCTGCTGCGGTCGCCAATCTCAAGGGTATGGCCCTTCTCGGTGGCGCGGTCGATCCTGATTTTCCAAAGAGTGCGTTCATCAAAGCGAAGAAGCCTGTCTGGTTCACCCATGGCAGCCAGGACAGTGTCTACTCGGCCGATCAGCAGGGCTCGACCTTTCGCGGATTGTTGAAGACGGGCGTGCCGACGCGCTTCACGCTCTATCAGAGCGGAACCCACGGCACGCCTGTCCGCATGACCGACTGGCGCGCAGTTCTCAATTGGATTTTGGCCCACTAGATCGAAAATCTCGTCATTCACGGTAGGTTTTGTACGAAATTCACCAATTTTCGAACCAAAACCTTGCTTTTTTGGGCGAATTCCTGTCGCTGTCTCTTTGAGAAGACACTGCCAACAGTAAACAGGAATGATCGCTCAATGACCCCTGATATTCGCCCGCTCGTCGCTGGAAACTGGAAGATGAACGGAACGCGTGCCTCGCTCGATCAGATCAAGGCGATGGCTGAAGGGGTGAAGGGTCCGCTTGCGGAAAAGGTTGAGGCGCTGATCTGCCCGCCTTCGACGCTTCTCTACGTGGCAACCGCGCTTTGCGATGACAGCCCTTTGAAAGTCGGTGCGCAGGATTGCCACCAGAACGCATTCGGCCCGCATACGGGCGATATCTCCGCAGAGATGATCGCCGACTGCTTCGGGACCCATGTCATCGTTGGTCATTCCGAGCGTCGCACCGACCATGCTGAAACAGACCATCTCGTGCGCGCTAAAGCGATTGCTGCTTATGAGGCCGACCTCATTGCCATCATCTGCATTGGCGAGACTGCGGGACAGCGCAAAGCCGGCCAGACGCTCGACGTCTTGAAGCGCCAGCTCGATGGTTCCTTGCCCGATGAGGCAAGGGCCGCCGATACGGTGATCGCCTATGAGCCTGTGTGGGCGATCGGCACAGGGCTGACGCCAACGGTTGATGACGTCCGCGAAGCGCACGCCTTTATGCGCGATGAGCTCGTCAAGCGCTTCGGCGCCGAGGGCAGGGGCATGCGCATTCTCTATGGGGGCTCGGTTAAGCCGTCTAACGCCCTGGAGCTCATGGCGATCGAGAATGTCGACGGTGCCCTCATCGGCGGCGCCAGCTTGAAAGCCTCCGACTTCCTGTCCATCTATGCAGCTTACGAGCAGTTGACGGCCTGACTTTTTCGGAAAAGCAGCCAGGCTTTCGGTTCCCGGGGGCTTGGAATACGCTGTCGCCTCATGTAAAGAGCCGCAAACTTCTTCATTGTGCTCCTGATGGGGCATGGAATGGATTGTCATGCAGAACGTACTGATTGTTATTCACCTCATGATCGTGCTGGCGCTTGTCGGCGTGGTCCTGATCCAGCGTTCCGAAGGCGGCGGCCTTGGTATTGGCGGCGGTTCGGGCTTTATGTCCGCTCGCGGTACTGCTAATGCGCTGACCCGCACGACGGGTATCCTCGCGGCTCTGTTCTTCGCGACATCCCTCGGCCTTGGTCTGCTGACCCGCTACGAATCGCGTCCAACAGACATCCTGGACCGCATTCCGGCACAACAGGGGCAAGGCAACGGCATTCTCGATACGCTTGGCCCGTCCTCGACGACGCCTTCCACGCCTTCGCAGGCTCCAGCGAATAATGGCGTGCCGTCCACAACGAATGGTGCGTCCAACCAGGCACCTGCAACGACGACCCCAGCCGCTCCGGCTGCAGGTGGCGCAGCTGCTCCAGCACCGGCGCAGCAGCAGGCTCCCACGAGCGACGGCGTTCCGACCGGCGGCTAAATCCGGTTGAAAGACTGACACTTCGGCAGGCAAGCGCATGAGCCTTTGTTGAAAGACAAGGACCATGCGCTGCCTTAGAGTTTTTCAGCGCGTTTTCGTGCCTTAGGCCGCCGCGTAAGGATCCCTGCCGGTTTTCTTTGTTTACGTTCCAGCCACGTCCCAACGCGTCATCAACAGATGATTTCGCGATCAATGAAATTGGGGCTGGCGGAATCATCTATTAAAAGGTAAGCGGTGACTCCCATGGCGCGATATGTATTCATCACAGGCGGCGTGGTATCCTCCCTTGGGAAGGGCATTGCGGCCGCGGCACTCGGAGCGTTGTTGCAATCCCGTGGATATCGGGTGCGGCTTCGCAAGCTCGACCCCTACCTCAATGTCGATCCCGGCACCATGAGCCCCACCCAGCACGGTGAGGTTTTCGTGACCGATGACGGCGCGGAGACGGATCTCGATCTTGGCCACTACGAACGCTTTACCGGGCGCTCCGCAACCAAGACCGACAACATCACCACGGGTCGTATTTACAAGAACATCATCGATAAGGAACGCCGCGGCGATTATCTCGGTGCGACGGTTCAGGTCATTCCGCATGTGACCAACGAGATCAAGGATTTCGTTACCGAAGGCAATGACGATTACGACTTCGTCATCTGCGAAATCGGCGGCACGGTCGGCGACATCGAGGCAATGCCCTTCATGGAAGCCATCCGACAGCTTGGCAACGATCTGCCACGCGGCACGGCGATTTATCTTCACCTGACATTGATGCCCTACATTCCCGCGGCTGGCGAGTTGAAGACGAAGCCCACCCAGCACTCAGTGAAAGAGTTGCAGGCGCTCGGTATTCACCCCGATATCCTCTTGGTTCGTGCCGATCGCGAAATTCCGGAGGCGGAACGTCGCAAGCTTTCACTGTTCTGCAACGTGCGTCAGTCCGCCGTTATCCAGGCGCTGGATGTTGCGAACATCTATGACGTACCGACGGCCTATCATAAGGAAGGCCTCGACAATGAAGTTCTGGCCGCCTTTGGTATCGAGCCTGCACCAAAGCCGCGTTTGGAGCAGTGGGAAGAGGTCTGCAATCGTATCCACACGCCGGAAGGCGAAGTCACGATTGCCATCGTCGGTAAATATACCGGCCTTAAAGACGCCTATAAGTCGCTGATCGAAGCACTGCATCACGGTGGCATTGCCAATCGCGTGAAGGTGAAGCTCGAATGGATCGAGTCGGAAATCTTCGAAAAGGAAGATCCCGCACCCTATCTCGAAAAGGTCAACGCTATCCTCGTTCCAGGTGGCTTCGGTGAGCGCGGTTCTGAAGGCAAGATCCGTGCGGCTCAGTTTGCCCGTGAACGTCAGGTTCCCTATTTCGGTATCTGCTTCGGCATGCAGATGGCTGTCGTCGAAGCCGCGCGCCATCTGGCGGGTATCGAGAAGGCATCGTCGACCGAGTTCGGTCCGACACAGGAACCTGTCGTCGGTCTCATGACCGAATGGGTCAAGGGCAATGAACTCGAGAAGCGCAACGCAAAGGGCGATCTCGGCGGCACGATGCGTCTTGGCGCCTACAAGGCAGCGCTCAAGAAGGATACCAAGATCGCTGACATCTATGGCTCGACCGACATTTCCGAGCGCCACCGCCACCGTTACGAGGTGAACGTGGAGTACAAGGATCGTCTGGAAAATTGCGGTCTGGTGTTCTCCGGTATGTCGCCGGATGGGCTTCTGCCGGAAACGGTGGAGTATCCGGATCACCCGTGGTTCATCGGCGTGCAGTATCATCCCGAACTCAAGAGCCGCCCACTCGATCCGCATCCGCTCTTTGCAAGCTTCATCGAAGCGGCATTGGTTCGGAGCCGTCTGGTTTGATAGACCGGATGTAAGGAAATAGAGATTGAAAGGCCGCAGCAATGCGGTCTTTTGTTTTTGGGGCGATGGAGTGCGTGATGTTGAAGCTGGACCATTTGGCGATTATCGCTCCGTCACTGGAGGCTGGAGCCGATTATGTGCGCGCTACGCTCGGCGTCGACATGCCGCAGGGTGGCAAGCACCCGCAGATGGGAACGCACAATCGTCTGCTGCGTCTCGGCGCGGATGTTTTTCTGGAAGTGATTGCTGTCGATCCGGAGGCCGAGCCGCCAAAGAGACGCCGCTGGTTTGGGCTTGATGATGCGGTCGCGGTTCAGGCAGCCTGGGATGAGGGGCGGCGGCTACGCGGTTGGGTGGCACGCACCAGCGACTTTGCAGGCGTCCTCGCCCGGCACGGCGATTTACTTGGACGTCAGGAGACGGTGTCGCGTGGAGATCGTGAGTGGCTGTTTGCGGTTGCCGATGATGGATCTCTGCCCTGTGGCGGTGTAGCGCCTTCGGTGATGGACTGGGGTGTGCGAGGAAACCCCGCGCCATCGATGCCGGATCTCGGCTTCCAGCTGAAGAATTTCCACATCCAGCATCCTGAGGCGGCTATGGTTGGAAAGCTTTATGCAGACCTCAAGATCATTGACCCTCCGAGTGTGATAGAAGGAGAGCATTTCCGCTACTACGCTGAGATAGACACTCCCAACGGCATTAAGCTCATCGGTTGATGTGGACCATACCTCTGGTGCACCTCTGTTTGTCATGTTCAAGAATCGCAAAAGTAGTTCCTAATATTAATATCACGTCAGAACAAAAATATGTGATTGGAGTTTACTGCTGAATTCGAACGCCAGCGCGCGAGATCAACAGCATGTTCACCAAACTCCTCCCGCTTTATACGCTCCCCGCGATCTATCTTGTCGGCGTAGTGCTAGCCTTGCATCCAGCCGTCGTGCACGCACAAGACCCATCTGCCGTCCCAGTCACGGTCTACAAGGCGAAGGTTGAAGAGATCGACAAGGTCATCAACGGTATCGGCACTGTGGATCCGTTGCAGAGCGTCACGGTAAGGCCGCGGATCGACGGTCAGGTGACGGCCATTCGCTTCTCCGAAGGCCAGATGGTCGAAAAAGGCAGCGTCCTGCTGACGCTGGATGATCGCGAACTTTCATCGGCACTCACTTCTGCGCAGGCAAAGAAGGCGCAAGACGAGGCGCAGTACAATAGTGCGAAGACTGAAGCACAGCGCTATGCATCGCTCGCCGAAAAGGGGGTCGCGTCGGCCTCCACCCTCGAACAGAAGAACGCGTTAAGCCAGCAATACGCGGCCGCCGTCCAATACGACGATGCGATGATCAAAAGCGCTGAGACCCAGCTCGGCTTTGCAACCGTGATCGCCCCGATCTCGGGGCGCACGGGTTTTAAGCAAGTCGATGTGGGAAGTGTGATCAGCGCAAGCTCTACCGATGGTATCGTGACGATCACACAGATGGATCCGATTGCCGTATCCTTTGTCGCGCCGGGTGACAGGTTCGGCGAGATCCGTCAGGCGCTCAGTGAAAAAATCGCGGCGGTCACCCTGATTACCACGGATGGAAGCCACGTCCTGGCAAAGGGCCAATTGACGACAATGGATAACTCGGTCGACGCCTCCAACGGCTCCATCCATCTCAAGGCGATCTTCGACAACGGCAACGGCGCTCTTTGGCCCGGGCTACCGGTCGCGACGACGCTCACAGTCGAGCACAAGAGCGGTGTGGTCGTTCCCGACAAGGCTCTGGCAAGAGGGCGTGACGGGCTCTACGCCTATGTCGTCTCTAAAGATAACAAGGTGGAAAAACGCAACGTGAAGACGGCCTTCGTGACCGATGCAAGAGCGCTGGTGACAGACGGTATCAAAGAAGGCGAAGAGGTTGTCATGGATGGCCAGTCGCGGATCGGCAACGGCGCGATTGTCAGCGCCACACCCTGGACCGGATCGCCGACGGGTGAACTCGCCGAGAAGGCGAACTGACGATGAAAAACGATCAGGACCAGAACCGCACGTCTAGCTTCTTCGATTTCTTCATCCTGCATCCGGTGGCAACCGGGCTACTGATGACGGGCATTTTCCTAGTTGGCGCGATCTGCTACCCGTTCATGCCGGTTTCAGCGCTTCCGCAGATCGATTTTCCGACCATTCAGATTGCTGCCAATCTCCCTGGTGCTTCGCCGGAAACCATGGCCTCCAGTGTCGCGCAACCGATCGAACAGGCGCTCTCGCGTGTCAGCGGGATCACCGAGATGACGTCGAACAGCTCGCTCGGCACCACGTCGATTACGGTGCAGTTCGATCTCGATAAGAATATAGAGACCGCTGCAAGCGACGTGCAGACCGCGATCAGCGAAGCGGCGGGTGAGCTTCCCAAAGATATGACGTCTCTCCCCACGGTGCATAAGGCAAACCCTGCTGACGCGCCGATCATGCAGCTTTCGGCAACGTCAGATACGCTGACCCTACCGCAACTCGACGAGTATATTGAGCGCAACGTCGCTTCGAAAATCGGTCAGGTCTCAGGCGTGGCCTTCGTCAACATTGGCGGGAAGCAGAAACCGGCCATCCGCATCGCTGTCGATCCCGGTCGCTTGGCACAAGCCGACGTGACGATGGAGGATGTGCGCACTGCCATCGGCAATCTCAGTCTCAGTGCACCAAAGGGGAACATCGATGACCCGACACGCACATTTCCGATCTATACGAACGACCAGATTTCCAGCAGCGCGGAATGGAACGACGCCGTCATCGCCTATCGAAACGGCGGGCCGGTGCGTATTCGCGATATAGGGCAGGCGACGGACGGTGCGGAAGACAGCAAGATGGCGCACTGGACGAATGGCGAGCGTGGGATCGCGCTCGACGTTTTTCGCCAGCCAGGCGCGAATGTGATTGCTGTCGTCAATGCGGTGAAGGAGCAATTGCCCGCACTTCAGGCCTCGCTGCCGCCCTCGGTGAAGCTGGAGCTGGTGACCGACAGGACAACGACGATCCGCGCCTCGGTGACGGATATTCAATTCACGCTTATGCTGACCATTGGTCTCGTCGTTGTCGTCATCTTTCTTTTCTTGCGCAACCTGCGCGCAACACTCATTCCTGTGCTGACGCTTCCGATTGCGCTTGCGGGATCGCTGGCGCCTATGTGGCTTCTCGGCTTTAGTTTGGACAATCTGTCGCTCATGGCGCTGGTCGTCGCCGTCGGCTTCGTCGTCGATGATGCGATCGTCATGTTGGAGAACATTACCCGCCACATCGAAGACGGGGTTGAGCCGAAGCAGGCAGCGCTCCAAGGCACGCGGGAGATCGGCTTTACGATCGTATCGATCAGTCTGTCACTCATTGCCGTTCTGATCCCTATTTTGTTGATGGGTGGCATCATTGGTCGACTGTTTCGGGAATTTGCCGTGACGCTGACTGTTGCGATCGTCATTTCCGCCATCGTCTCGCTGACGTTGACGCCGATGCTGGCATCCAAATTCATCCGCCCAATCGAAATGGATCAGCGCAGCCGTTTCTATCTGGCGGGAGAGGCATTCTTCGACGGTTTGACGGCGCTCTACATTCGGAGCCTAAAACCAGTCATCCGACACCGCTTTTTGACGCTCCTCATTTTTCTCGCGACCATTGCAGTCACCGGCTATCTGTTTGTCGTCGCGCCCAAGGGCTTTTTTCCGGAGCAGGATACCGGGTTCATCGCTGGTCTTTCACAGGCTTCTCCCGACATATCCTTTACCGAGATGGCGAAGCTTCAGGAGCGCGTCAGCGAGATCATCATGAAAGATCCCGCCGTCTACAGTGTCTTCATGGATATCGGCGGTGGCAATGGTGGCAATGCGCTAAACCAAGGCCACGTCAACATTACCCTGAAGCCTCTGGAAGAACGTGGTGTGAGCGCGAAACAGGTCATCGACAGGCTGGGCACGGCCTTAAATGCGCAGCAGGGTATCAAGCTTTTCATGCAGTCGGCACAGGACATCAACATTGGTGCGCGCCCGGCGAAAACCCAATATCAGTTTACGCTCCAAGATGCCGATATCGCGGAACTGAGCAACTGGTCGGATAAAATCACCAGCAAGCTCTCTGGGCTGCCCGAACTGCGCGATGTCGGAAGCGATCAGCAAGCGGAAGCACCCAACCTGACGATCAAGATCGACCGCGCGGCAGCAACGCTTTACGGCGTGCTTCCTTCCACGATCGATGAAACGCTTTACGATGCATTCGGTCAGCGCCAGGTTGCCTCCTTCTCCAGTCAGACCGACACTTTCCGCGTCATTCTTGAGGTCTTGCCCGACTTGCAGCGAGACATTGCCACGCTCGATCGCCTCTCGGTCAGAGCAAGCAACGGGACGCTTGTTCCGCTTTCTGTGGTGGCGAAGTGGACGACGGACGGAACCTCTCCGGTATCGATTGCGCACCAGGGTCAATCGCCAGCGGTCACCATCTCGTTCAACCTTGCACCCAACGTCGCCCTGGGGAATGCGACGGCTGTGATTGAAAATGCCGTATCCAACATGCATCCGCCGGGGTCGCTTCAAACATCATTTTCCGGTAGCGCGAAGGCCTTCAAGGATTCGCTTGGCACCATACCTCTGCTCATCCTGGCGTCGCTGGTTGTCGTCTACATCATTCTCGGCGTGCTCTACGAAAGCCTTATCCATCCGCTAACGATCCTCTCGACTTTGCCTTCGGCGGGTCTTGGTGCGCTTCTGGCCTTGCAGGTGGCCGGCTTCGACTTTGGGCTGGTAGCCATGATCGGGGTCATTCTGTTGATAGGTATCGTCAAAAAGAATGGGATCATGCTGGTCGATTTCGCCATACAGGCAGAGGGGGAGGAGAGATTGTCGAGCGAGGAGGCGATCGTCAAAGCCGCTCAGATGCGTTTCAGACCAATTCTGATGACCACGATGGCCGCTCTTTTGGGTGGCATACCGCTCGCTCTTGGTCACGGATCCGGCGCGGAACTTCGGCAGCCGTTGGGCTATGCCATCGTCGGTGGCTTGATGGTCAGCCAGGTGCTCACGCTCTACACCACTCCCGTTATCTATCTTTTGCTCGATAAGCTAAGGCGCAGAAATGATGAGCCCGCTGGCGATGTCGCGACTGCCTGATCAACGGGATGACGTGCAGGAGCCAGCGTTAATCCACCATGGGTCTAGGAGAACAGTGTCTTTCGTAAGCTTGGGAGACAAGCGTCTGCCGCTTTCGCTGAGGAGCTACTTAACGATACGCTACGCTCGGCTATGATTGCCGTAGAGTAGAACGCCGCATGTGAGATCGGCTTGAACACGCACTGTGAAGCTCACATCTGGCCGCGGCTGCGACGCAGTTCGCGTATCGACCTTTTGAAGCCTCAGAGCTGACACGCTTGGCAAGACCGTTGACGGCAAAGACCTTTCAATGACCCTGAAAGTAAAAACCCCAGCGCGATACTGATCGCCATAAGGCTCACAGTATCGCGCTGGTGTCGGCTTCACATCTGACTATCGGTCGCGCGTCACAGACATCTCACCGAAGATACGAGCCATTTCCTTCTGAACGTCCCGTTCAGCTGCAGCTGGGGCTTCCGAGAACTTAGGCTCGGGGTGAGGATCCGGTGTGGTGCTATCCAGGTTTACCGCGGGTGCATTCGCAGGTACCGCGGATAAATCGGCGTTGGCATTGTTGCTCTTGGCGATCTCTGCCTCGAGGAAGCTTTCGAAATCACTTGTCAACTGGTCGCCAAAGACCGGCCCATTGTCACTGGCAGCGAGCGGTTCCGGTTTTGCGATAATCGGTGCCGCAGGAGCAGCGGGTGCTGTCGTAATAGGAGGTGCTGCCCGGTAGGCGGGGAGCACGTGATCGCGGGTAGCGTCGAGACCATCAATCGCGCTTTGCTCGGTCACGGACGGTTCACTCTGTGCTACCGGCCCAGGGTCTTGTGCCGTGACGGGCTCTGCCGTCAGCGGCGGTTCAAAAAAACTCGGTTCATAGGAGGCGGACACCAGCGGTGCGACAGTTGGAGTCATCGCTGATGTTGGGGAAGCGGCGGGTGGCTCGGAAACCACCGGCTCTGGAGAGGCTGAGGCGACAGGTGGCTTCGTGCCCTCATCCGCCTGCATCATGGCGGCCGCAACGATTGGAGTTACGACCGGAATGGCTGGGGCGATGGGCTCGCGGGCTAGCGCCCTGGGGGCTGGTGGCGTGACCGGTGCTGGGGTTTCCCGCACCGGGGACGATGTGGAGGGAGCTGCCGCTGAGACGGTAGGTGCCGGTGGCGTCGATTGGGGCTTTCGGACTGCGGGTTGCGATTGCGCTGGTATGGCAGCCGGAGCTGGCCTGCCTGCTGCCACGGCTGGGGCAGGCGAGGGTACAGGTCTCGCGGGTGCTGCGCTCATCACCGGCTTTTTGGGCTCTTCAGAAGCGGGATTCTTCAGTTCAGGGGGCACCGATGCTGCTGCTGGGCGAACATCCTCTTGCGGTGCCTGCACAATGCTGCGCTGTCGGTCTGCGGAGAGGCTGCGGTCTGCATCGCGCGCAATCAGAGCATCTTCCTGCGGATCGCGGACATCCTTCATGAATGGGATCGCACCAATACCACTTTCGATGACAATATCCGTCGGACCGCCAATCATCACCAGATGTTCCACATTGTCGCGACGAACGAGGACCAAGCGACGGCGTGCATCGACTGCGGTAGCGTCCAATACCTGAAGTCGTGGCTGCCGGTTTCGCCCGCCACGAATAAATGGCGCAGAGCCGCTGCGTCTGCGAATAAACCATAGGACGATGGCGAGCAGCAGCAATGCCGCACCAACGCCCACCACTGCAATAATCAGGCGATTGCCATATGCGCCAATGAAATCTTCCATAATGCAGCCGGTCCCTTCAGCCATTTCGTGCAGCGGAAATGTACCCGCATTACATTTGTTCACAGAACGTGACCGGAAAAGACGATTTTTTTTCGCTCGGCACAAGAATTTATCCTGTTCGTCCACGAATTTGCTGCAAGTTTGACGAAAGCACCTGACTATAGAGCTTGTCTCAGAGCCCGCAGCTTGCCGATATCGTTATTGGTTGTGCATGGGCGGCGCTTATAGATGGACGAAGCTTTTTGATATTTATGCAAATTGCTACAAGGATATAGAAGCGATTCCGTGCGAGGCGGCTGTTTTTCGTCATGTCACAACAGCTAGTGGTCTGATTTTGACATTTGCTACCGCTTGCAGAGGACTCGAGAGCAAATGTCAAAATCTTCAAGACCACTAGTAAGTTTTTGTTTCTAGTGGAGTTTGCGAACTTGACATCTGATTCTCGAGATCGCCGCGTATGGGTAGCAAATGTCAAATTCATCCCACCAGCAGAACTGCAAGGGTAAAAACCTCGATGACCAAGGTGCGTCAAACCACTGATAACGACTTCCCCTTGGTGGACAGGCGTGGGCGTTCCGCCACCGTGCTTCGCATCCTGCTGCTGGCTCTTGTGCTTGTCGCTGCGGCCGTAGCTTTCGTTTATTTCAAGGATTCTCTTGAGAACGAGATCGTGCTCGGCATTCTGGGCGTGCTCGCCATGCTTGGGATTTTCTTCCTCGTCTCTTCGGTAATTGGTTTTATAGAGGTCATGCCACAGTCGCAGTCCGACGGAATGGCGCGGCGGTTTCTCTCGTCGCATCCCGATGGCACACTGATCACCGATACCAAGGGGCGTCTGGTCTATGCCAACGCCACCTATTGCCAGATGACCGGCGCGACAAGGGCGACGGACATACAGAGCCTTGAACAACTTCTTTCGCGTGACCGGGAATCGACGGAAGCGCTCTATCGCCTCATCAACGGATTGCGTGAGGGACGGGACGGTTACGAGGAGTTCCGTCTTCTCAAGCCTCTCAGCCAATCAGCAGCCGGCCAGCTTGGCCCGCGCTGGTTCCGGCTCAAGGCGCGCTTGCTGAAGGAGGTCAACGGCCAGGATCTGCATGTCTTTCAGATTGCCGATATCACTGCCGAGCGCGAGGATCAGGAACGTTTCTTCCGCGAATTGCAAAACGCCATCGATTATCTCGACCACGCCCCCGCCGGCTTCTTTTCCGCTGGCCGCAAGGGCGATATCGTTTATCTCAACGCCACGCTGTCCGAATGGCTCGGCATCGATCTTGCGCAGTTCTCCCCAGGCTCACTGAATGTCTCCGATATCGTCGCAGGCGAGGGCATGGCGCTGATCGAGTCGGTTCAGCCACACGCGGGTAGCAACCGGACCGAAATGCTCGATCTCGACATGCGTCGGGTCAACGGACAGAGCATGCCAGCACGCCTCGTTCACCAAGTGACGGCGGCGCGCGACGGCGCCCCTGGTGAAAGCCGGACACTGGTTCTGATGCGGCCCAAAGGGCAAGAGAACGCGGAATCGTCATCGGCGATGCGGTTCACCCGCTTCTTCAACAATACGCCAATGGCCATCGCGTCGTTGGATGGCGAGGGACGCATCTTGCGCACCAATGCGCCGTTCCTGAAGCTTTTTTCTGGTGTCGTCAGTCGCGATGATATCGAGAATGCCGTTCCCTTTGAGACGGTGCTGCATGATAATGAGAAGGCGAAGCTCGCCCATGCTATGAGCGCCGCCAAGGATCGGCAAGGCGATATTCCGCCATTCGACTCTCGCCACCCAAAGGATGAGGCGCGTCACTTCCGATTTTACGTCAATGCGGTGATTGACCAGAATGACGAGGCGCCGGAAGAGATGGCGATCGTCTACGCCATTGAGGTGACCGAGCAAAAAGCGCTCGAAACCCAGATGGCGCAGACGCAGAAGATGAATGCCGTCGGCACGCTGGCGGGCGGTATCGCGCATGACTTCAACAATGTTCTGACCGCCATTCTGCTGTCGTCAGATCATTTGTTGCTGCAGGCACGGCCGGCGGATGCGAGCTTTGCCGACCTGATGGAAATCAAGCGCAATGCCAACCGCGCCGCCGTATTGGTTCGGCAATTGCTTGCCTTCTCACGCAAACAGACAATGCGACCTGCCGTGCTCAATCTGACCGACGTGATCGGCGATCTGCGCATGCTGGTCGACCGGCTAATCTCCGGTACCAATGTAAAGTTGGAAGTGGATTATGGGCGCGATCTCTGGCCGGTAAAGACCGACCTGTCACAGTTCGAACAGGTGATGATCAATCTCTGCGTCAATGCCCGCGACGCGATGCCTGATGGCGGCAAAATCAAGGTGACCACGCGCAATCTCCTGGCCTCGGACGTTGCGGCTTTCGGCAAGAGCGAGCTTCCGGCCGAAGACATGGTGATGGTCGAGGTTGCCGATACCGGTACGGGTATTCCGCCCGAGATCATGGACAAGATTTTCGAGCCCTTCTTCACCACCAAGGAAGTGGGCAAGGGAACAGGACTTGGCCTTTCCATGGTCTATGGCATCGTCAAGCAGTCCGGCGGCTTCATCTATCCGGAATCGGAAGTTGGGAAGGGAACTGCTTTCCGTATCCTGCTACCGCGCCATGTCGTCGAGGCTGTGCAGTCCGTGCCGGTTGCCGAGGGTGCAGAGGGCCAGCAGGCGGCGCAAGCCGTCGTTGCAAAGCCCGAAACCAAGGACGAACCGCTCGATCTTACCGGCAAGTCTGCCGTGGTACTGCTGGTGGAGGACGAAGAGGCGGTACGCCGCGGTGGCAAACGCATGCTGGAAACGCGCGGCTATACTGTCCACGAAGCCGGTTCCGGCACCGAAGCGCTGGAGGTGATGGAGGAGCTTGAAGGCAAGGTGGATATCGTTGTCTCCGACGTCGTCATGCCCGAGATGGACGGTCCTTCGCTGCTGCGCGAGCTACGCAAGTCCTATCCCGATCTCAAATTCATTTTCGTGTCCGGCTATGCCGAAGATGCTTTCGCCAAGAATCTGCCGGCCGATGCCAAGTTCGGGTTCCTGCCAAAGCCGTTCTCGCTGAAGCAGCTTGCGGTTGCTGTGCGTGAAATGTTGGACGGTGAGAATTAATTCGCCACGCATTGGGGCTTCAAACTGGTCTCTAAATAACCGTCTAGTGACGGCGCAGCGATAAAGGGCCGCGCAACTTTCGCACAATTTCTCCGCTGTATGTTGAAATATGGGAGGGAGGCTCACCCTTGAGCCTGAACCCGTCAGACATCTTTCTACATTTCGCCGGATGCAAACAGATTAGTGATTGCAGTGCAGCGCGAGGGGCTTAAAATCGACTAATACAGACCTAAATAAGAAGAGGCGAAATTCTTGCTCGCACCCTTCATCGCTTGCGGGTTTGATTTTGGAGAATGATGAAAAATGATCGTTAAGTCGATCTACATGCAAGGCGACAGCGAAGGGGAGGACGGCGGTACGAACCGCGGCACGTCTGTTATCACCCGCACCAAGCCTAAGACGAAACGACCGAATTTGTACCGTGTTCTTCTTTTGAACGACGATTACACTCCCATGGAGTTCGTCATTCATATTCTGGAGCGTTTTTTCCAGAAGGACAGGGATGCCGCCACCCGCATCATGCTGCATGTCCATCAGCATGGTGTCGGTGAATGTGGGGTCTTTACTTATGAGGTCGCAGAGACAAAAGTAAGCCAGGTCATGGATTTCGCCCGACAGCACCAGCATCCGCTGCAATGCGTCATGGAAAAGAAATGAGGATCGCAACGTGCCAACTTTTTCCCCGAGTCTCGAGAAGGCGCTGCACCAGGCACTGACCTTTGCCAATGAGCGTCACCACGAATATGCGACGCTCGAACATCTGCTTCTTGCGCTGCTCGATGACGTCGATGCAGCCGCCGTCATGGGCGCATGCAATGTCGATCTCGACACCTTGCGCAAGACGGTGATCGACTATGTCGACAATGAACTCTCCAATCTCGTGACGGGATATGACGAGGATTCCAAGCCGACATCGGGCTTCCAGCGTGTCATTCAGCGCGCCGTCATTCATGTCCAATCGTCCGGCCGCGAAGAAGTGACCGGTGCCAACGTACTCGTCGCGATCTTCGCCGAGCGCGAAAGCCACGCTGCCTACTTCCTGCAGGAGCAGGAAATGACCCGCTACGACGCGGTGAACTACATCTCTCACGGTATCGGCAAGCGTCCTGGCTCTTCCCAGACCCGCACGCCACGCGGTGCGGATGAGGGCGAGAACGAACCGAAGGCTGCCCGTAACGGTGGCGCGGAGGACGATGCGTCCGGCGCTAAGAAGCAGCCCGATGCGCTGAAGGCCTATTGCGTCAACCTTAATGACAAGGCCCGCAACGGCCGGATCGATCCGCTGATCGGCCGTCATGAAGAGGTCAACCGCACGATACAAGTTCTCTGCCGTCGTTCGAAGAACAACCCGCTTTATGTCGGCGATCCAGGCGTCGGAAAGACAGCGATTGCCGAAGGTTTGGCGAAGCGTATCGTCGAAGGCAAGGTGCCCGAAGCGCTGATCAACGACACCATCTTCTCGCTCGATATGGGCACGCTGCTTGCCGGTACGCGCTATCGCGGCGACTTTGAAGAGCGCTTGAAGCAGGTCGTCAAGGAACTGGAAGAATTTCCGGGTGCCGTGCTGTTCATCGACGAGATCCATACGGTGATCGGCGCCGGTGCGACATCCGGCGGTGCGATGGATGCGTCCAACCTTTTGAAGCCTGCTCTGTCTTCCGGCGCGATCCGTTGCATCGGTTCGACGACCTATAAGGAATACCGGCAGTTCTTCGAGAAGGATCGTGCGTTGGTGCGTCGTTTCCAGAAGATCGACGTCAACGAGCCTTCCATCGATGATGCCATCGAAATCATGAAGGGCCTGAAGCCCTATTTTGAAGAGTATCATCATCTTCGCTACACGAACGAGGCCATCAAGGCTGCTGTGGAGCTGTCGGCCCGATACATTTCCGACCGCAAGCTTCCCGATAAAGCAATCGACGTGATCGATGAAACGGGTGCGGCTCAGATGCTGCTTCCCGCCTCCAAGCGTCGCAAGCTGATCACCGAGAAGGAAATCGAAGTCACGATCGCGACCATGGCACGCATTCCGCCGAAAACGGTCTCGAAAGATGATGAGATGGTTCTTGCCAATCTCGAGCGGGAATTGCGCTCGGTGGTTTACGGTCAGGACACGGCCATCGAAGCACTCTCCACCGCCATCAAGCTGGCGCGTGCGGGTCTTCGCGAACCGAACAAGCCAATCGGCTCCTATGTCTTCTCCGGTCCGACCGGCGTTGGCAAGACCGAGGTCGCCAAGCAGCTTGCATCGTCGCTGGGTGTTGAAATGCTGCGCTTTGACATGTCGGAATATATGGAGCGCCACACGGTCTCTCGTCTGCTGGGCGCACCTCCCGGCTATGTCGGTTTCGATCAGGGCGGTCTTCTGACAGACGGTGTCGATCAGCATCCGCACTCCGTCGTGCTGCTGGACGAAATCGAGAAAGCCCATCCGGATATCTACAACATTCTGTTGCAGGTCATGGATCACGGGTCTCTAACGGATCATAACGGCAAGAAGATCGACTTCCGCAACGTTATCCTGATCATGACGACGAATGCGGGCGCGTCGGAGATGGCAAAGTCTGCCATCGGCTTTGGTTCGTCCAAGCGCTCGGGCGAAGATGAAGAGGCATTGAACCGCCTGTTCACACCGGAATTCCGCAACCGTCTGGATGCGATCATTCCGTTCTCTCCGTTGCCGACCGCGGTCATTCACAAGGTGGTTCAGAAGTTCGTTATGCAGCTTGAAACCCAGCTGTCCGAACGTAACGTTACCTTCGATCTGCACGACGATGCCGTCGCTTGGCTTGCAGAGAAGGGCTATGATGAGAAAATGGGTGCGCGTCCACTTGGACGCGTAATCCAGGAACACATCAAGAAGCCGCTGGCAAACGAGATCCTCTTCGGCAAGCTGAAGAAGGGTGGCGTCGTCAGCGTCAGCCTGGACAAGAAGGAAGACGGCAAGGACGGCCTGAAACTCGACGTGTTGCCAGAGACGGCACCTGTCAAGCCGAAGCCTGAAGCTGAGCTGAAGGCTGCGAAGTCTCCTGGCAAGGCGAAAGCCAAGGCCTCCAAGGTTGAGGAGCAATCCGAGGTTTTGGTGGCAGATGCCGACAAAAAGGATGACGATGCCAAGCCACGTCGCAAGGGCAACACCGTTCCGAAGGTCCCGAAGAAAAAGTGATATGACGTAACGGAGACATTCCGGATAAGCGGCGGGGAAAATTCTCCGCCGCTTTTTCTTTTGCCTCAACTCTCGACGTCTACGCGTTGGATCGTGAGGGGTGAGGATGGCACGAGAGCCAAATCTCTGAGATTGTTGGACAGCCTTTCAAACCGCTTGCGTCATTTTAGACGCGCAGATCTTGAAAAGCGTGATAGACAAGCGTCGGCTTGTGCTGAAGCATCCAACCGCTTCTCCCAAGTCCTGCCAAATTATCGATTGCATCCGGAACTGCCGATGTCTGCATATGATGACACGCATTCTCTTCCTCTCTGGTTTGCAAGAGGAATGATGGGAATATTTTCGCTTCCTGCGCTTATTCTCATGACGTCTTTTGTAGGGTTCAGCGCCTTTGCGCTGGAGTCCGGCGTCACGCGCGGAGAGGCGGTCTTTATGACGCTGACCATCTGGGCCTTACCGGCCAAGATGATTTTGATTGGGTCGATGGTCAGCGGAGCAGGGATGGCGGCGTGTTTCCTGGCGGTGACATTGTCGTCGATCCGTATGATGCCCATGGTGGCGTCCATCGTACCGGATATGCGGACAGCAAAGACACCCATATGGCTGCTGCTGTTCCTTTCGCATTTTGTGGCGATTACGGCCTGGGTTTATGCGACGCAAAATCTGACGAAAGTGCCTCGCGAAGCGCGAGTGGCGTGGTTTGCAGGGTTCGGCATCACTCTCACGCTTATCAACGCGGCGATCGTTGCTATCTGCTACGGCGTGGTCGCTGCTTTCCCGCCGCTTGTCGCCGGCGTGCTGTTCTTCCTGACGCCAGTTTATTTTATCTCCTCCATATGGGCCTCAGCGCGGCACTCAGTCGTCAAGGTGGCCTTCATCATCGGGGTCATCGGTGGGCCGCTATTCGCCATGATCGAGCCTGAGTTTGACATTCTCTACGCTGGCATTGGCGGGGGAACGCTTGCCTACCTCATCGACCGCTTCTGGTTTCGTCGCAAGATTGTCCCATCATCGACGGAGGGTGAGCCATGACAGACGTGTGGTGGGCCCCCTATCTCTTCATCGCTCTTGCCGGTTGGATCGCCACCGACATCTGGCGGTGGCTTGGGGTGGTGGCTGGAAACAAGCTGAAGGAAGACTCGGAGGCTTTGCATTGGGTGAGGGCAGTTGCCACGGCGCTGGTGATGGCGGTGACAGCGAAACTCGTCGTTTTCCCAACGGGGGCGCTGTCCCACTCGCCTATGGAGCTTAGAATCGGTGCTGCTCTCATCGGATTCATTGCGTTTCTTGCAAGCGGTCAGCGCGTCATCGTGGGGGTTATCGTGCCGATCGCAGTCCTCGCGGTTGGCCTTCTCCTCCTTGGTCTATAGAGGATGTTAAGTCTGGCGCCCTAACATCTTGCTGCGTATTTCCAGCAAGGATTCTTCCGTTGTATTTTCTAAGGGCAGAACGCTTCGTCTTTTCGATCATATGCGCGCTGTTTGCCGTCGATCTTGTTCTAGTCGCGGTCAAAGGCGTTGGCTTGGATGTCGCTGGTTACAGCCTGTCACTGGTAATTGGCGGTGGACTGCTCCTTCTTGGCCACATTTACCGATCGAAGAAGAGAGAGGAGAGGATGGCTGCCGCACTGATCTCGGCAAGTTTGTTCATCCTGTTTTCCATCTGCGGTTCTGTTTTCAATTACATGTTTCTGCCGATCCAATATCCGACGATCGACCACGCACTTATTCATATCGATGGCGTGATTGGATACGACTGGCGCAGTGCTGTAGAACTTGTGGCGCACGTCCCGTTGATCGGGAGGGCACTCTTCATCGTATACACGACATCGCTGCCGCAGCTTTTGCTCACGATCATCATCTTAGGTTTTAGTGGCGACTATCGACGGCTCCAACATTTCCTGCTGACGGGTGTGCTCGGGGCTCTCGCGGGTATCATCTTTTGGATTTTCTTTCCAAGTTACGGTCCCAGTGCCTATCAAGATTTGCCCGAGTGGGTCCTTGAGACTATTCCTCTCGCCGTCACCCCGTACTACGGGAAGGAGTTGATACAGCTCGGCGGTGAAGGACCAACTTATCTAAGTCCAGCCTCCGTCCTTGGCTTGATTGCATTCCCGTCGTTTCACATCTTCATGGCGGCCATGTCAGTGTGGTTCGTTCCTCGTTATCGCTTCCTAGTAGCGGTTTCTATCGCTATCAATCTGACCATGATCCCGGCCGTGCTCGTACAAGGCGGTCATCACCTTTGTGATATTGTTGGGGGAATGCTCGCCTTCGCGTTTATCTGCCCGTCGGCTCGTTGGCTTCTTGATCGAATGGAAGCCGACGGGCATGAATCCGCGCGTCCGTCTCCAGGCGTTGAGACGCAAACGCCAAACTAAAAAAGGGAGCGTCGAACGCGCTCCCCCAACTTCCGATATGCATGCCCTCGTTAGTGGACGGTCAAGACGTGTGCTCGGCTGCTTGCGAGCAGGAATGCCTCTCGGGCTGCTTCAAGATCACAGCGGCCAGCCACTGCATCCAGGCACTGCTTTTTGGCTAATTCGTATTCGGGACCGTGCTCGTCGGGCCAGCGATATGTGAGCATCTCAAGCGCTACGAGCGGGCTGTATATTTCTATAGCCGCGCACATGGGTAGATGGACTGCGACAGGCTTGCACCACTGCGCGTGATGGCAAGGCTCTGAGTTATGAATAAGCATCGCGTTCTCCTCTCTCACCGCGCACGACTAACCCCAGCCTCACGATTCGGTTCCCGATCACGTAAAAAGTGAACACATTAGGGGTTTCTTTTTTTCAAAGATGAATGGAAAATGAACGAACACATGAACCGGAGATGAACAAAAGATCTGTTCGCGCGTTAACACTGCTCTTAATGAAGGAGGCCCGATTATGTTCAATCTGTCTGGAATTCAGGAAAGCTTTTTCGGCGACCGCATGGCTGGCGTTTGTCAGGCAATCACATCTGCTCTGGCCTTCGAATCGGGCCTTGAGAAATCCAACATCTCAGCAACAGCTGAAAACGACGTTATCTATCTGCAGGGAACTGCCGATTCCGTCGAGGCGATCGAGACGGCCATTAGTCTGGCGTCGTCCATTTCGAACTGCCGTATTCTTAGCCATGTAGAGCCAGTTTACTGAAAATCAAGAGCCGGGCCTAGCTGCCCGGCTTGATCGTAAACAAATATGCTGGTGAAGACTGGGTTGCATATTTCGCACCCATCTAACAAGGCGCGTTGGCGATCTCTCGCCCGGATTATTTAGAGATTTTATCTGATCTGTGCTGTTCTCACCGTGTCGCCAACGGTGATACCGAGCTTCTTCGCAGCGCCGCCATTCAGTTCCAGAACATAGCGCACCGGTCCATTTGAACTGATGATGTCCTCAGAATGGGGCACCGCGTTTGTGTGGATGTGGGTGATTTTTCCTGCCTTGGAAATGAAGAGCATGTCGAGTGGGATGAAGGTGTTCTTCATCCACATCATGACATCTCTGTCTTCTTTGAAATCAAACAGCATCCCGTGATCGTCGCTCATGGACTTGCGAAACATCAGCCCTTGCTGGCGCTGACTGTCGCTGTTCGCGACTTCCACCGTGAACGTTTGTGTTTTGCCCGCAGTGCTGATGATCTCGAGCTTTTCGCTTGGAAAGGTCTCTTGAGCCGTGGCGCCTGCAAGAGACGCCACAAAAAAGAGAAGCGCCCAAAAGGCGCTTGTAATACAACGAATGTCAGAGCGGGTCATCAGTGCGCCATTCCAATTCTGGCTGGATTGTCGGGATGTACCTCGGCAGCCATCAACCCCTTGTCGCCATCACCGTAGCGCACAAGAACCACCTGTCCAGGACGAAGCTCGGTAAGGCCGAAGCGGCGCAGTGTTTCCATGTGGATGAAGATGTCCTCGGTTCCTTCGCCACGCGTCAGGAAGCCGAAACCCTTGGTCCGGTTGAACCACTTGACGATGGCGCGCTCGAGGCCGCTGTGGGGCGTCACGTGAACATGAGTACGAACCGGCGGCATCTGGGATGGATGAACAGCCGTCGACTGATCCATTGAGAGAATGCGAAACGCCTGATAGCCACGGTCCCGCCGCTGGATGAGAGCAACGATCCTCGTGCCCTCCAGAATGGTCTGGTAGCCGTCGCGCCGCAGGCAAGACACGTGCAGAAGGACGTCCTGCATACCGTTGTCCGGCACAATGAAGCCGAAACCTTTTGCCACGTCGAACCATTTAACGACGCCGGTGATCTCGATCAGGTCAACGGCATCGCCAGAAAAATCTTCGAATTCGGCGACGCTCTTCGACGACATTCTATCAGCCATTTTGCCCAGCCCCTCAATACGCACCACTACCGGTCAACTGATTCCCTACTAAGAGATTAACATTGCAGTAACGGTTATACGCAAGTCCTAGTTTTCAGTTTCAAGAGCGGTTTTTAACGATCAGGGCTTGCTCAAGGCTGACGGGCATCGTCTAAAACGTTTCCGTCTTCGCGTTAAAAGCTCTAGGGTCGCGCCCCTAAGCCGAACGTTACATATGAGAGGAATATATAATGCGTTATCTACACACCATGGTTCGTGTCAAAGACCTGAAGGCGTCGCTCGAATTCTACTCTGACATTTTCGGTTTGCAGGAAATTCGCCGCATTGAAAATGAGAAGGGCCGGTTTACCCTCGTATTCCTCGCTGCGCGCGACGACGTGAAAGCGGCAACGGAGAACAAGGCACCGGCTCTCGAGCTGACCTATAACTGGGACACCGAGGATTACGGCGGCGGACGTAATTTCGGTCATCTGGCCTATGAGGTGGACGATATCTACGAGATCTGCGCCAAGCTGCAGGCAGCTGGCGTCACCATCAACCGCCCGCCGCGTGATGGGCATATGGCCTTCGTTCGCTCGCCCGATGGCATCTCCATCGAGATATTGCAAAAGGGCACAAGCCTGGCACCAGCCGAGCCATGGATATCTATGGCGAACACCGGTTCCTGGTAAGACCGCAGGCAGACACGCAATCCTCCGCGTTTCGCCGTGGTCGACCAGCGAGTCCTGTAGTTTCGGTTTGGCGTGAAGCGCTGACGAAATGGGAGGGTTTTCGGTGCGGTCATAGCGCAGGACGCGGAGGTTTTTCCTTTTGAAAATGGAGACTGGTCAGCAGCGACGACGATCGCGCGGCGCAGTAGCGATCGCCTCATCAGTCGCCGTGTCGCTCCTATTGCTATCGGGTTGTGTTTCGTCAAAGACAGATGGCAAGGATGTTGCGGCGGTTCTAGACCCGGCGGCTCTGGCACCCGAGCAAGCCTCAGTTGGAACGCAGTCCGCCGCGCCTGCCGATGGGCAGGCTGCTCGACCGGGTTACGTCGATCCCAGAATGGTGTCGGCGGCTACCGGTAAATCAGCAGCTCAATCCATGCAGAGCGGCGCATCACAGGCGCCACAGCAGCAGGCAGTCGAGAACAGCCCGAACCAGCCAAATGGGGCGTATGCCATGCAGCCAACGGGTGTTGCTGCTGGGTCCCAAAGCATTTTCTCCGGCGGCGCTGCGCAAACTGGCCAAGCAGATATGGACAGCGTTCCAGCCTATGCTCCAACGCGGCGGATCGTGCCCGCTCTGAAGAGCGTTTATTCTTCCCAAGGCCACGCCCCTGTGGAGCCTGCACCGCAAACTCCTCAAGACCAGTCGTCCAATGCAGTTCCTGCGGCTTCCACCACCGTCCCGACAAATTCCCTTGCGAGCGACAAGTCCTCGCCGGACGAGGAGCCGTCGCAGGGTCCGCAGAACATCCCAATGGCCGCCGCCTTATTCGCTGGCGTTCCCAAAAAGCGTGGTGCAGTGGGACAGGATGCTGTAGTGGCACCAGGTGGCTTGGCGCAGCCCGCCGTTGCCTCCAGCCGTAAGGCTTCGGTGTCTTTTGACGAAAGCCATCTTGACGACGATGACGACAAGCCTACCGGTTTGATGAAACTGGCATCTATGTCTGGATTGACGCGTATCGCACCCAATGGGCTCGTCTTGCAGACGAACCAAGTGAATGTCGGATGCCTGAAGCCAGAGCTTGTCCGTCGGATCAAGCAGCTCGAATCCCATTATCGCAAGCCCGCGATCATCACTTCCGGCTACCGCCCGCCGAAGGGCGCCACGCACGGATCGAAGCACTTCACCTGTGAGGCGGTGGACATTCAGATCAAGGGCATCTCAAAGTGGGATCTTGCAGAGTATTTGCGCTCTTTGCCCGGGAGGGGCGGCGTCGGCACCTATTGCCACACGGAATCGGTTCATATGGATATAGGTGAAAGCCGGGACTGGAACTGGCCTTGCCGTAGAACCAGCACCAGCAGCTGATCCGGCCAAGCCCATCAACGCCGCGCCAGTTTTTAATGTGTCGAAGCTGCCCTGTCGGCCAGCATTCGTACCAGGACGTCTGATTGGGAAATCATCCCCGCGAGTTTGTGATTGGCGTCCACCACCGGCAAATAATGCAGGCCCTGTTCGGCGAAGATGACAATGGCGTCCTCGATGGCCGTCTTCGGCGAGACTGTCTTTACAGGGGACGTCATGATGTCTTTGACCGTGTCATTGGGTGCTGGCTTGCCAGTGCCAATTAGTCGTAACCGTTGAAGGAGGCCGATGCGTGGGCGGCCATTGGTCCAATTCGCCTTGTCGAGGAAATCCGTCTGGGTGACGATACCCACGACTTCCGCCACATCGTTTGTTACAGGCAGTGCTTTGACGTTGCGGCTGCGCATCAGACCATGGGCGTTTCTCAGCGAATCGTCTGGCGCTACGCCAATGACATCTCGGGACATGATGCTGGCGCAATCGAGATGGGTCGCGCGTCGGCGATAGGACCGGAGCTCTGTGCGGCGCAGAATTGTTTCAAGGTCGTCACGATCGATGTCGAGAACCTGGTCATAGTCCTTCAGCACGTCGTCCAGATCGGCAGAGGAAAAGCCGATCCGCTCTCTCGGTGCTGGATCCTTCATTCCATGCGCTGTCGCTTGGGGACGGATGGAATGCGGGTAGGGCCGTCCGGTAAAATTGTTATAGAGGACCGCGAGCACCAGAAGCGCCACCGAATTGCCAAGGACCGGCCAGAAAACGAATCCGTAGCCAAGGTCGTGGATCGCAGGGCCGCCCAGAACAGCGGTCAGTGCCACCGCCCCGCTGGGCGGGTGAAGGCATCGCAGGCTGATCATCGCACCGATAGCAATTGCAATTGCCAGAGCGGCAGCGAAAACGGGCTGAGGCACGATAAGAGCGATTGTGACGCCGATCAGCGCCGCAACGGTGTTACCGCCAAGGATCGACCACGGCTGCGCCAGTGGACTGGAGGGGACGGCAAAGAGCAACACGGCAGACGCCCCCATGGGCGCGATCAAGACAGGGAGTGAAAGACCCGCGCCGACGACGACGTATCCGATCAGGCTTGCGAGGAGGATGCCGATCCATGCGCCTGCACTTGCACGAAAACGCTCCTTGTAGCTGACGGGTGTCGCTTCCGGCAGGATGAGCCGCAACAGGTTTTTCATTTTCTTTCCAAATGCAGATGGCCTTCGGACTGGGCTTTTACCCAGAAATGAAAATTCTGTCGCGGAGATATCGCCTTTAAAATCAGCCGTTCATGACAGATTTTACTCCGTCCACCACGAACTGGACGGAAAGCGCTGCGAGCAGCACACCGAGCAGGCGAGTGAGGATGGCGCGGCCGGTGTTGCCGAGGAAGCGGTCCAGCCGATCGGCTGCAAGCAGCGCGGCAAAGACGATGACCATGCTGAAGGCGAGCAGCAATATGAAGAGGGCTTTATCGAAGCTCGTCTCCATCGTGCCGGAGATCAGCACGGTGGCGGAGATTGCGCCCGGACCGGCGATGAGGGGCAGTGCCAAAGGGAACACAGCGATGTTCTGGATGTGATCCTGGGTGACCGCGACTTCGGACGTCTTCTCCTTTCGCTCCTGCCGCTTCTCGAAAATCATTTCGAAGGAAATCCAGAAAAGCAGTAGACCACCGGATATCCTAAACGCGCCAAGCGATATGCCGAGCAGTTGCAGGATGGACGCGCCGAACAGAGCGAATACGGCGAGGATTCCGAAGCCGATCAACGAACCTCGCAAGGCAACCTGTCCGCGCTGAGCGCGGGTCATGCCCATGGTCAGCGCCAGGAAGACAGGTGCCAGTCCCGGTGGATCGAGTGTGACGAGCATTGTCGTCAGGGCATTGATGAAGAGTTCCGTGCTTGCCATGCCTTCCCCTGTTCTGATCCCACCCGGTTCCTGGCGTTTACAGGTGTCTGTGACCTGTTTTAGCGTAATGCTCGGTAAGAGGAAGCGCTATTGGAACCCCCGGCCTCGGCTTTTGCTCTGATGCCTGCAGAAAACTGTGTATCGTCTTGTAAATGACGTAAAAGACTGTTCAAAACCGGCGGAGAAATTGGCGTGCGGACGCCATTTCCGTTATAAAAATCCATCCGATTCTTAACAGAGAATGTGATCCGTTTTGACTGACCAGAGCCCCCCCGGCGGCGGAAAGCTTCCGCCAGGCATTGAACCAATTTCCATCATGGAGGAAATGCAGCGGTCGTATCTCGATTACGCCATGAGCGTTATCGTCTCGCGCGCGCTGCCTGATGTCCGTGACGGGTTGAAGCCAGTTCATCGCCGTATTCTTTATGGCATGTCGGAACTCGGCATCGACTGGAACAAGAAATACGTCAAATGCGCCCGCGTCACCGGTGACGTGATGGGTAAGTACCATCCGCACGGCAACGCTGCTATCTACGACGCATTGGCCCGTATGGCGCAGGATTGGTCCTTGCGCCTTCCTCTCATCGACGGCCAAGGCAATTTCGGCTCTATCGATGGCGATCCGCCAGCAGCCGAGCGTTACACCGAATGCCGCCTGCAGAAGGCCGCGCATTCGCTGCTCGATGATCTGGACAAGGAAACCGTCGATTTCCGAGACAACTATGACGGCACCTTGCAGGAGCCGGTCGTGGTGCCTGCCAAGTTTCCGAACCTTCTGGTCAACGGGGCAGGCGGCATCGCCGTCGGCATGGCGACGAATATTCCGCCGCACAACCTGTCAGAAGTTATCGATGGCTGTATCGCGCTCATCGACAAGCCGGAAATCGAGCTGCCGGAACTGATGCAGATCATTCCAGGTCCGGACTTCCCGACGGGCGCGTTTATCATGGGCCGCTCCGGCATTCGCTCAGCTTATGAAACGGGCCGTGGCTCGGTCATCATGCGCGGGCGCGCCACCATCGAGCCGATGCGCGGTGACCGCGAGCAGATCATCATCACCGAAGTTCCCTTCCAGGTGAACAAGGCGTCGATGATTGAAAAGATGGCCGAACTGGTGAAGGAAAAGCGCATCGAGGGTATCTCCGACCTGCGCGACGAATCCGACCGCCAGGGCTACCGTGTCGTGGTCGAACTGAAGCGCGACGCCAATGCGGAAGTGATCCTCAACCAGCTTTACCGCTACACGCCACTGCAGACCTCGTTTGGCTGCAACATGGTGGCGCTGAACGGCGGCAAGCCGGAGCAGATGACGTTGCTCGACATGCTGCGCGCTTTCGTCTCCTTCCGTGAGGATGTCGTCAGCCGCCGCACCAAGTACCTGCTTCGTAAGGCGCGCGACCGTGCGCATGTGTTGGTGGGTCTCGCTATCGCCGTCGCCAATATCGACGAAGTCATTCGCGTGATCCGTCAGGCGCCGGACCCGGCCTCTGCCCGTGAAGAGCTGATGACCCGCCGTTGGCCAGCAGCCGAAGTGGAAAGCCTGATCCTTCTGATCGACGATCCGCGTCACCGCATCAACGAAGATGGCACCTATAACCTCTCGGAAGAGCAGGCCCGCGCGATCCTCGAACTGCGCTTGGCACGCCTAACGGCACTTGGCCGCGATGAAATCGGCGACGAGTTGAACAAGATCGGCGCCGAGATTAGCGAATACCTCGAAATCCTGTCCTCGCGCATCCGCATCCAGCAGATCGTCAAGGACGAGCTTGCCGCCATTCGTGAAGAATTCGGCACGCCGCGCCGCTCGGAGATCATCGAGGGCGGCCCTGACATGGACGATGAAGACCTCATCGCCCGCGAAGACATGGTCGTGACCGTGTCGCATCTGGGTTACATCAAGCGCGTGCCGCTGACCACCTACAAGGCGCAGCGCCGCGGCGGCAAGGGCCGCTCTGGCATGGCAACGCGCGACGAGGACTTCGTCAACCGTCTCTTCGTCGCCAATACCCACACACCGGTTCTGTTCTTCTCCTCGCGTGGCATCGTCTACAAGGAGAAGGTCTGGCGTCTGCCGATCGGTACGCCGCAGTCCAAGGGCAAAGCGCTGATCAACATGCTGCCGCTGGAAGCCGGTGAACGCATCACCACCATCATGCCGCTGCCTGAAGACGAGACGACCTGGGAAACCCTCGACGTGATGTTCTCCACCACGCGTGGAACGGTTCGTCGCAACAAGCTTTCCGACTTCGTTCAGGTCAACCGTAACGGCAAGATCGCGATGAAGCTCGATGAAGAGGGCGATGAAATCCTCTCCGTCGAGACCTGCACCGATCGGGACGACGTGTTGCTGACGACGGCGCTTGGCCAGTGCATCCGCTTCCCCGTGGACGACGTGCGCGTCTTTGCTGGCCGCAACTCTGTGGGCGTGCGCGGCATCAATATGGGCGAGGGCGACCGGATCATTTCGATGACCATCGTCAGCAGCAGCGATGCAGAGCCTTGGGAGCGGGCAGCCTATCTCAAGCGGTCCGCAGCAGAGCGTCGTGCGGCAGGTGTCGATGAGGAAGATATCGCGCTTGTTGGCGAGGAGGTCACGGAAGAGGGTGAACTCAGCGAAGCCCGCTATCAGGAACTCAAGAGCCGCGAGCAGTTCGTTCTCACCGTCTCCGAGAAGGGTTACGGCAAGCGTTCGTCGTCTTACGACTTCCGCACCTCGGGACGCGGTGGCAAGGGTATCCGCGCGACCGATACGTCGAAGACGTCGGAGATTGGCGAACTCGTCGCAGCCTTCCCCGTCGAGGATAGCGACCAGATCATGCTGGTCTCCGATGGTGGTCAGTTGATCCGCGTGCCCGTCAACGGCATCCGTATCGCCAGCCGTGCGACAAAGGGCGTCACCATCTTCTCCACCGCCAAGGATGAGAAGGTTGTCTCCGTCGAGCGCATCAACGAGCCGGAAGGCGAAGATGAAGTCGAGGCGCTGATCGAAGGCGCTGAGGATCTGACCAGTGGCGACGCGGCTCCTGCGTCCGACACGGACGGTTCTGCCGAGTAAGCTGTGGGGTGTGGCGCCAGCCGCCGCATCCTTTTTCAAACGGTCGCTCTAGGATCGAACCCGGAAATGAAAAAACCCTGCGAAACGAAGGTTTCGCAGGGTTTCTTTTTGAGCCGCCGTTTCTCAACGAAGACGGAGATGCACAGGCGCCCGGCCGGATGGTCCATCAATATGAAGATGGATTGTCGCATCGGGCTGGTTGCTGCGCCACGCGCGAGCGCCGTGGCAAAGCAGGAGATTGACCAGATCACGGGTCTTATGCCTGGATCTGTTGAGCCCGATATCGGCAATTTTCATCGCCGCTTCGTGTATTGGATGAAGCACCGAAGCGGACTGACTTCTGCCTTTGCCGGGTGCGATGTCCAGGTAGTTTTCATTGATCGCCATCTGTAAAGCCTCGTTACTCAATACAATTCGAGGAGTGGGCAGGCCATGTTTTACAAACGTCATGGCCTGTCCTGGAACAGTCGGTTGGCCTACTGGAGCGAAGCCCAGCAGCTGACACCATTTCTTCTTCAGAGCATTGCATGCGTTGACTGCATCATTCTGACCGTCGAAGCCACCGAAACGGGCGCGATACATCTGGGCGCCGTCCTTGGTGAATGCGACCGTAAATGGTTTGGCGGTACGCAATACATTTCCGCCTTTATCCTGCGCTGCCTGAAGCAGGTTGCGCGCGGAATTCTCGTCTGGGGATGCGCCGATCTGGATGACCCAACCAGTACCTGCAGCGGGAGCTGCGGGAGCCGAAGGGGCCGTAGAGGCGGTTACGATATTATCGACCTTCGTGGAATTGGTGACCACGGAACGATCCGGTTTCATGCTGACTGGAGGAACAGGCTTTACCGGAGCGCGCGGACGTGTTGCGACATCCATCGCGGCAACGGCCGCATTGGCAGGCGCTGAGGCAAATGCGGAGACCGGTGCCTCGTCGCCGTAACGCTGCTGGGGAACAGGACCAGCATTTGGAAGACCTGAGGTGGGCGAGGTAGCGGCCACGACAGCAACGGGTTCTTCAATCGGAGCCGACGGCGTTGCCGCAATCAGGTTGCTGTTGCCTCCGCGCGAAGCCTTAGGCAGATATTCTGCAACGAGCTTGCGCATTGTGGCGTCACGGGCGGCACTCGAACGTCCTCCGAGGACGACTGCCACGATAGAGCGGCCGTCAAGCTGCGCCGAAGTTGCAAGGTTGCTGCCAGCAGCGCGGGTGTAACCCGTCTTGATGCCGTCGACGCCGCGAACCGTACCAACAAGACGGTTATGGTTGCCGATGACCTGCTTGCCGAATGTGAAGGTGCGGGTGCTGAAATAGCCGTAATATTGCGGGAAATGCTGACGGAGAGCGATGCCGAGGCGGGCCTGGTCGCGCGCCGTTGTCATTTGCGCAGTATTAGGAAGACCGTTCGCATTGCGATAAGTGGTTCGGGTCATCCCAAGCGCACGGGCTTTTGCCGTCATCATTCGTGCAAAACGGTCTTCCGAACCCCCGACATATTCGCCAAGTGCAGTTGCCATGTCATTGGCAGACCGTGTTACGAGAGCGAGAATAGCTTGCTCGACCGTTACGGAACCGCCGGCGCGAACGCCAAGCTTCGATGGAGGCTCCTTGGCGGCATTGGCAGAAACCGGAACCTTGGAGTCGAGCGTGAAGCGTCCGGCATTCAAGGCTTCGAAGGTAAGGTAAAGCGTCATCATTTTCGTCAAGGACGCCGGATAACGCAGACCGTCGGGGTCTTCGCTGTAAAGCACCTTACCCGTCTTGGCATCGATGACGATGCCAGCATATTTCGGGTCAGCCTTCGCCACCTGCGTGGCGGAAACGGTCGTTGTCGCCACAGCCGCTGCGAACAGCAAAGCCTTTACAAAAGAGGTCGCGCCTACTGCGCGACCAAGCGCCTCAGATAGTTTTTTCAACACAGTTGAACTCTTCAATCGCATGCCACAGATCCGTCCGACACGCCCCGCCAGACAATTTCACGTTTCGAAATTTAGGCGAATGACGTTACCAAGTGGTTTATGAATCGTATGCGTGAATCATAAAATGCTGCATTTCCGGCATCTGGCTTTGTCAAACAGAGTGAATCTTTTCAGAATCTTAGCGCTGTGTGTCGCGGTCTCGCAGACACAGGTGAAATGATAGTTGAGCGCGCCGCTATTGAATCGGTCGCTTGCCGCTGCTACCTGATGCTGAAATCAAAGGACGAAGAATGGCTTCTCGCGATCGATACTCACGGAAACTCGAATGTTCGCGCTGCGGGCATACCGGATTTGCCGAAGCGTCGGAGATAGATGAAAAAGCATCTGCCCATGTGGATTTTCGCATTGATGAAATGCCACGTGGGTTCAGAGCGGAGCGCCCCTCGACGAACCCGGCCGACTACATGATCCGTTGTGCCCAATGCGGCAACATTTTCCGTTTTCAGCAGAAGACAGCCTATGCGCCTGGCGGCGAGCCTCGCAACCGGCGCGCCTGAGTCGGCCGTTCATCCTGATTCAGTATGTTGCGGAAGGAGTTCGATATGAATCTCGACACGCAGACGGAAAAAACCAAGCCGCCGCGCAAGCCGCTTTGGCCGTGGCTTCTGCTGCTCCTCCTGACGCTGCTAACCATTTATTGGTACCATTGGTTCACCCAGATGGTCGACGACCTGATCGTCAATATGCCCACTGCCATTGTTGAACTCTTGGATCATCTCATTGGCGAGGAGTCCCGGCGTGCGGGTCCCGCCCCAGACCAAAAAGTGGCGAGTCGTCGTGCCCGCACCCTGACGATGACACAAAAAAGCCCCGCTGAATTGGCGGGGCAGGTTGTTCGCTCGGGGAAAGTTGGGCAATGCCCTGGAGCGATGGCGGCAAGCTATCTTTAAAATAGGTGATCGGCGAGGCCATATTGCTGGTGATCGGTACGCCTGACGACAAAAAGCGTCAGCAAGCCCGACCTATTTCCCAAAAAAGAACCCGCGCGAGGCGGGCTGTCAGTCGAGAGGGGAACTAGAGACTGGGAGTCTCGGTCATATAACGTCCAACACGCAAATAAGGTTGCCAAAGAAATCGGATTTTTTGTCGATCTTGGCTCATTGCACTTTAATCATTCATCGCTCTCAAACGACGCCCAAGAAAAAAGCCCCACCTTCAAGGCGGGGCGAGGTGTTACCTGATTGGCTCTCAGGACTTGGGAGCTCCCCCGTAAAAGAGGAACGAGGATTGAATTAGCTCAGGGTTATTTGTTGTGAAAGGTCATTGCGCCGGGGATCGGTACGCTTGCTCAAAAGAATTGCCATGAACTGGTTTTGCTTCCGGGCTATCCAGTCTTTTCGGATTGGCTGCGCATTCATCGCGTGTTCAGCGCTGCTGTGGCAAATTGACCGTGCGTTGGGTGGCGAAGTTCGATGCCAACTCACCTGGAGATTTCTGCCATGAAGAAAGTTCTGCTTTCAATCCTCGCCGCGGTGCTGACTGCCAGCACGCTGTTTGCCAGCGTTCAAACCGCTTCTGCTCAATATTATGATGGACCTTATCGCTACGATCGCCGCGGACCTCCGCCTCCACCTCCGCCTTATCGTGATCCTCCACGCAGGCATCATCATAACAATACCGGCGCGGTGATCGCCGGCGGTATTGCAGCCGGTCTTTTGGGGGGCATTATCAGCGGCGCCATCACCAATGATAGCGGACCGCGGTATGTAGAGCCCCCACCGCCACCGCCACCGCGCTGCTGGCTCGAAGATCGCCGGGTGCCAAACTCCTATGATGGTGGATGGCATATGGAAAGTTTCCGGGTTTGCCAGTAATCGCAGCTCACTCACGAAAAAGCCGGCTGAAACGCCGGCTTTTTTGCATATGCTTGGTAGAATGAAGATCGTTTACGCGCTCGCTCGGACTTGGTCCCGCCCCTTGGGATCTGCTCGATCCGAGAGCCTTTCCAACTCATTCAAGAGTTTTCCCGGCAGGCAAGGCTTTTGGCAGAAAGCCGACGTCGCATAGCGTTGTGCCAGCTGCCGTCCGTCGGCATGGCCGGAATGGAAAACGAAAGGGACGCCGCGTTCGGCGAGAATGTCGGCGATGGGGAAGACTACGCCATCAATCAAGCGCACATCGAGGACGGCGCAAGTCGGCGTATTTTCCTTCAGATAAAGCGAAGATTGCTCGATACTGGCAAACGGCCCTGCAACATCCCATCCGGCCTCTTCAAAGGTCATTTGGAGGTCGAGGGCAACGAATATTTCGTCTTCAATGATGAGTACCGATTTGCGTGTCATTTAAAACCGAACGTGGCAGAGTAAGAATATGATGGAGTTCGGAGCCGTCGAGTTTGGTGTCAATCTCGCCTCCCAATTGCCGCGCGGCGCTTGACAGTAGAAGAGTTCCAAATCCTTTTTCCCCGAACTCTACAACGGGCTTCCCTATTGTTTCGTTCCATAGCAGATAAATATTTTCGTTATCTTCGTCCCAACTCACATCCAGCTTGCCATCGCTTTTGCCAAGCGCTCCGTATTTTAGCGCGTTCGTCGACCATTCATGCAGGATGAGGGTCAGCGGCGTAATGCATTTTGCAGGGATTGGGAGGGAGTCTTGCGAAATTTCGATGCCGCCCTTTTGCTCGTAGGGTGCGAGGATTGTCTTGACCAGTTCCGCAATCTCGACCGGGCCAGTGCGCTTCTGGTTCGACGCGAGCGAATGAGCGTTGCCCAGCGCGAGTATACGGCCTTCAACATCTGCGACCAGACTTTGCACCGTGTCATGCTTTCGACCTGCCATGCGCAGGATGCCACCGATCATGGCGAAGAGGTTCTTTACCCGGTGGTTCATCTCGTTCAGCATCAGCTCGCGCGTTTCTGCAAGCCGGTATTCGGCCGTCACATCAACGGTCACTCCGATGATCCTCGGAGAATCGACGTCTCCCACGTAACGTCCGAACACCTTGATCCAGCGAGATCCCTGTGTGGACGCAAGTTCGGTCGTCAGGTCGAAACCACCGTGGTCTTTCTCCGCCTGCTGGATTGCTTCGAGAACCTCTATCCGATCCTCCTCCCGAATTTTTGCGAGGAAGTCGTGTGTGCTGAGGTAATTGCTTTGCGCTTGCAGCAATTCCCGTGTCGAGCCGCCGAGTAGAAACTCCTGGCGTTCCGGAAGGTATTCCCACACGCCGATGCCTGCAGCCTCAATAGCGAGCTCGTGCCGGTTCTGTTCCCGTTGCAACTGGGTTTCAACACTCACCGCATGGGAGATGTCGGTCATGACGATGGTTGCACCGGTGATGGTGCCGTCCGAGATTCTGTAGGGGAGAATTCTCAGCGTAAACGTCTTTCGGGTTTCTTCGTGCCAGACTGTGTCCTGGTAATCGACGCCATCATCCATCACGCTACGAACCTGGTCGAGATAGTCCGGCGTCAAAATGCGTGTGGTGACATCCGAGATTGGACGACCACGATCGGACGCTTGTAGCGGCATGATTTCGGTCGCGGCGCGGGTGAAGGAGCGCACACGCAGGTTTCGGTCGAGAACGATGATGGCGAGGTTGGTGGAATCGAAGAAGTTGCGAAGATCGGTATTGGCGATCGTCAGCTGCTCGATCTTATTCTTTAGCTCGTCATTGACCGTCGTCAGCTCTTCGTTTGTCGATTGAAGCTCTTCGTTCATCGACATCATTTCTTCGTTGGAGCTCTTCAGCTCCTCATTCGCGGTCTCAAGCTCTTCGGTGGCAGAGCGTAGACGATGCTTGGCCGAGCGCAGTTCGCGCTCAAGGGCTTCGACATGACCGTTGCTCGGTTCAAGGTTGATGAGGTCGCTTTCTTCCAATGGCTTGAACTGCCCGGTGTCCTGAAACACCAAAAGGAACCTGTCGTCGTCCACCGGATCGCAGATGATGTCGGTCGTCAGCGAGCCAAACTCGGTGATGACTTCAACCTTGCTGGACATGACGCGCTTTTTCGCGGCATGGGCTTGGCGCAGCAGAGGTCCGATCTGCTCCTTCACGCCGGGGCGAGCAAGCGAGGCAGCGCTGGTCTCGTTGGAGCGGGAAACCGGAAAATCGAAAAAGCGGCTGAGCTTGCCGAAGGCCGCCATGATCTGACCTTCCTGATCCAGAAGCATGCTGGCAGGCACGTATCTTTCAAGCAGACGCGACACGACGGTTTCGTCGTCGCTTCTGGCTGTGTCGTGCTGGACGTCTGCGCCGCCTGATCGACGACCCTGATCCTGGCGTCCGCCGGGAAGCGGAATGGGATAGGTGGGAAGACCCGGCAGTCTTTCGAAAAGCCGCGCCTTTTGGTCGATGCTGGCGAAAACCGTCTCGAACCGACCGACACTTTCGGACGGCCCCAGGAAAAGAAAGCCGCCCGGTCGCAACGCATAGTGGAAGAGCGGCATAATGGTCTTTTGCAGCTTGTCGTCAAAATAGATGAGCAGGTTGCGGCAGGAGACTAGGTCGATCTTCGAGAAGGGCGGATCCTTGACGAGACTGTGGCCGGAGAAGCGGATCATATCCCGGATCTGGCCGACGAAGTTGAAGCGATCCTTATGTGGAACGATATATTGCTCCTGCAAAGCCGGTGGAATATCGGCCAGCGCGGCGTTCGGGTAAGATCCCGATCGCGCGATTTGCAGCATGCTTTCATCGATATCCGTTGCGAAGATCTGGACATCGCACATCACCTGCAACTCGCGGGCCGCTTCGGCGAATAGCATGGCAATGGAATAGGCTTCTTCGCCACTCGAGCAGCCTGGCACCCAGACACGCACGCCGTCTTCACGTGCTTCCTGGCTCTGGAGGAGCGGACGGATCGCCCGATCTCGAAGAACGTCAAAAAACTCCCGGTCGCGGAAGAAGCGCGTGACGTTGATCAGCAGGTCGCGAAACAGGGCCTCGCATTCCTCGTGATCGCGTTGCAGCCGGTGCAGATATTCCTTTGCGTGTTCGATCCCAAGAACATGCATTCTGCGTTCGATACGACGAATGAAGGTGGTCTTTTTATAGCCGGAAAAATCGTGGCCGACGGAGTTGCGGAGCGTTCTGCACAGCTCGTCAATATGATCTTCGACCAGAGAGGGTTGCGCATCGGCAAGCACCTTCGTGCGCCTGAAGAAAAAGCCCGTGATGCAGGTGAGAATCTTGTCCGGTGGCTGGATGAAGTCGACGAGACCCGTGCCTGCAGCAGCAAGCGGCATGCCGTCGTATTTCGCCGTCGCGGGCTCCTGGGCAACGCATAAGCCGCCATTTTCCTTGATGGCGCGAAGGCCCGTCGAACCGTCTGCGCCCGTGCCTGACAAGATAACGCAGGCGGCATTGCCATTCTGGTCGTTGGCAAGCGAGATAAAAAAATCGTCGATCGGGCGACGCAGTCCGCGCGGCTGGGCAAAATTCGTCAGCTCAAGCGTACCGTTTGAAATGGACAGGCCATGCCCTGGCGGTATGATAAAAACGGTATCCGGCTGTATGCGCTCTCCGCCCTGACACTGCTTGACGGAGAGTGCTGTGTGTCGTCCGATCAGCTCCGCCAGCATGCTTTCATGATGAGGATCGAGATGCTGAACGACGACGAAGGCAAGGCCGGTAGGGACTTCAGCGGAGGCGAACATCTCACGCAGAGCTTCCAGCCCTCCGGCAGATGATCCGATACCGACGACGGGCACATCCTGGGCTTCTGAACGTTGGTTCAAGCTCAATTCCTCAAGGTCTCACCAGAATGGCTCTGGTCGCTTTTATCAAGTTCGGCCAAGGTCACTTTTGCCTGCGCGATGGTGGTGGCCGAGCTTGCAATCGTTGCCAGACTGCCTTCGATGATGACGTTGTGGCCTTCCAGCATGGGCTGAATACGGGTGAGCGTCGTGCCTAGATCAGTGTTGTATCTGTCGAGGAGATCGGGCCTGGTGCGGCTGATATCGAATTGCGAGGCGAAGATGTACTGAACGTCGCCGGAGGACGAAGTCAGTTTCGACATGAACAGGAGGTTGACGAAAGGGCTGCCATCTTTGCGGAAATTGACGATGGGCGTCCGTATCACCGAAGAGGTCGGCCGCGACAGGAAGGAATGTATCTTCGTGCGCGCCTCCTCGTTCAAGGCTCGCTCACCATCTGCGCTGTGCTGCAGCATACGGCAATTCTTGCCCAGCACATCGGCGTCTTCATAGCCGGTCAAGGTTTTGAAATGCTGGTTGACGAGAACGAGTTCGTTGTCTCCTTTCGCTTCGGCAAGCGCGAGGGCGACTGTTGCATTATTGAAGAACTCCCGGAGGGGAGGCAGAATAAACGATGTCGGCATTGTCTCATCAACTCAATGTATTTCTTATTTAATTAAGGTAGATTTCTTGTTTTGATAAGGGCAAGTCGCGATAAACATCACTTGCAGCATGAAAACATGCCCTTCATCTAAGCTTGATGTCGATGACTGCCGACGCAATTCTGCCGTCTTAAAGAAGACGCTGCGCGTGCCACTTCAGGTGATCGTCCATGAAGGTGGAGATAAAGTAGTAAGAGTGATCGTAACGGTCATGAAGGCGTAGTGTGAGGCCGATATCGGTTCCCTTGACAGCCTCTTCGAAGAGCCATGGACGCAAGCCGTTTTCGAGGAAACTGTCGGCTTTTCCCTGGTCGATCAGAAATTCGGGGAAGCGTGCGCCATCTTCGACCAATGCGCAGGCATCGTAGTTGCGCCAAGCCGATTGATCTTCACCAAGATATTTTTCGAGCGCCGGGCGAGACCAGTCCGCCGACGACGGTGCGACGATCGGCGCGAAGGCAGAGCAGCTTTTGAAGCGTTCGGAGTTTTTCAGCGCGATCGTCATGGCGCCATGACCGCCCATCGAATGTCCGAAAATACCCTGGCGGGTCATATCGGCGCGGAAGTGCTCACCGATCAGCGCGGGAAGCTCTTCCGTGATGTAGCTGTACATTTGGTAATGCTCAGCCCAGGGCGCCTGGGTGGCATCGAGGTAGAAACCTGCACCTTTGCCCATCTGCCAATTCGTCAACTCGTCGGCCACGTCGTTGCCGCGCGGAGAAGTATCCGGGCAGACGATGATGAGACCGAGCTCTGCTGCAAGCCTACGATACTCGCCCTTTTCCATCACATTGGCATGGGTGCAGGTCAGGCCCGAAAGATACCAGAGAACAGGGCAGGGCTCATTGATCGCCTTTGGCGGCACAAAGACGGCGAAGGTCATCTCGCATTTGCATGTTTCCGACTCATGCGCATAGACGCCCTGCATGCCGCCGAAAGCCGTGTTCTGAGAAATAACCTTCATGTTCTGCATCCTTTTATGAAAGCGGTATCAGCCTGCAAGCGATACAGCGGCATTAACCGCTGCAGCCACCAGCACCGTATTGAAGAAGAAAGACACGATCGAGTGCACGAGCGTGACCTTACGCATGGCCGTCGTGGTCACGGCAACGTCGGAAGTCTGCGCCGTCATGCCGATGACGACGGAGAAATAGAGAAACTCGTAAATGCCAGGGGCTTTGGTCTCAGGAAAATCCATGCCACCCTTCGGCTCTCTTTTGCCGCCATCGGCAGACGGACGCCAGAACAGATGGGCATAATGGACCGCTGCCATGGTGTGGATCGTCAACCAACCCAAAATGACCGATAGAAAGGACAGGGTGAGAGACAGCGCGGTTTCGCCAGAGTGATTGAGCGCCATGAACAGCGACACCACGGCGACGACGACCGCAAACAGCGTGATGAAGATGATGGCGATCGCCGGGAGATCGTCGCTATCGGCATGCGCCTTCAGATGCGCTGCTGTAAGATAAGGAAGGCGGAGGGCGAGTAAGAACAGATAGGTGAGAAAAAATGCGACGGCCGCGGATTCGATGGCGAGCTTGGGGATGAGCATGAGCGTTGCTGCCAGCACCGCGCCTCCCAGGACTGCGGCAATCAGAAACGGCCGGTGACGCGTATAAAGGCTGATCTTTGTCTGTTCTTTGGTCTTGGGTGCTGTCGCCATGCTCGATTACTTCTTTATCCGGCGACACAGCCGGTCAAGTGTTTCCAGGAACTGCGAACGGTCGCGTGGGGAGAAGGCGGCATTGTAGCCTTTGCTTTCTCCGGTTTCACGCAGATGCGCGCCCAGATCGCGCATGGCGGTTGCCATTCCGATATTGGTTTGATCGAAAACGCGACCGGTCGGACCCGTCACCATCGCGCCATTTGCGACACAACGACCTGCCAGCGGAACATCCGCGGTGATGACGATGTCACCTTCGCCGGCGCGTTCGGCGATCCAATCATCAGCCGCATCGAAACCGCTGGAGACGATCACATTCTTCACCTTCGGATCACGAGAGGGCCGCAGCCCAGAATTGGCGACAAAGGTAACGTCGAGATCATGCCGTTCTGCGACTTTCAATATTTCCGTCTTCACCGGACACGCATCGGCATCGACATAGATCTGCGGCATCGAGAAGGTTCGTCCTTTTGGATTGTTCGTAGGGCAATCGCCTGGGTGCCCATTTGAGCTTTTTTCCGGCCCTGCGCAACATGTTTGCGCTTGCCCGCGTTTTATGACGCTATCGTCTTCGATCCATTTTAAGTCATTCATAAAAGAAAGAGATTGCCCCTTATGACAGACGTCGAGCAGTCCCCGAAGATCAACCGTCTTGTTTTACAGCAAGTCATTGCGGGCTTGAGCGACGGGCTCATTTTGCTGGAGCCGGATGGCGCCATTTCTTGGGCCAACAAATCGGCGCTCGATATGCATAGGGTGGAGACGCTTGATGAGCTTGGCGCAGACATTGCCGCCTATCGCAAAAATTTCACCCTGCGCTATCGCAACAACCATCTTCTGGATGAGGGGCAATATCCCTTGGAAAGGCTGTTTGCCGGCGAGGAGGTTGATGATGTTACCGTCGAGATTTCGCCAGCCTCCGATCTCGACCAGACGTGGGTCCATACCGTTCGAGGCATGGTGATTGAGGATGCGGGTGCAAAGCCGGATGTGACGGTTCTGATCATTCGCGACGAGACACCGCTTTATGAGGCGGAAGAGCGCTTCGAAAGAGCCTTCAACGCCAATCCGGCACCGGGTCTGATCTGCCGCATGCAGGACAAACGCTTCATCCGCGTCAATCAGGGTTTCATGGAAATGACCGGGTTTACCCGCGAGGAGATCATCGGCCGGAGCGTTGAGGAGCTTGGTCTCTTTTCCAATTGCGAAACCGGACAGGACGCGCTTGATCGGCTTGAGGACGGACGCGTCATTCGTCACCGGGAAGCGTTAATCCCAATCCCAGAGGGTGACCGGCTGGTTATCGTTGCGGGCGAGGTGATCGCCGTTGGCGAAGAGCCCTGCATGCTTTTTACCTTCGCCGATCTCGATGGGCGCAGAAAGGCGCAGAATGCGCTTCGCCAGAGCGAGGAACGCTTCTTCAAATCCTTCCGTCTCTCCCCGGCGCCAACTGCGATTTCCCGGCTCGAGGACTTCGTCTTCACCGAAGTCAACAATGCGTTTCTTCAGCTGTGCGGACGCAAGGAGCAGGACATCATCGGCAAGACAGCGAGCGAACTGAAATTGTGGGATGACGTCAATGCACGCAGAGACGTGGAACGCCGCTTGAAAAGCAATGTGCCGATCCGCGAAGAGCCGCTCAGAATGAATCTCAAGGATGGCAGCAGCGCTGAATGTGTCGTCTCTGCGGAACGCGTCGAAATCAATGACCAGCTCTGCGTCATCTGGGCACTTCAGGATGTGACGGAACGTCGCCGATCCGAAGACGAATTGATCGAGGCCATAGAAACCGTCATGGCCGACACCTCCTGGTTCAGCCGCACGGTGGTGGAGAGGCTGGCGGGCCTTCGTCAGACATCAAGAGGAACGGTCTCGACGGCATCGCTTAGCGATCTGACCGAGCGCGAAGACGATATTCTCACATTGATCTGCGAAGGCTGCAGCGACAAGGAGATGAGCGACAGGCTGAACCTCTCCAAACACACGATCCGCAACCATATTGCCTCTCTCTACGGCAAGATCGGTGTCAACCGCCGTGCAGCGGCGGTCATCTGGGCGCGCGAGCGTGGCTTCAGCGGGCGCAAATTGCGCAAGACATAAATCTTCCCGCTGATTTTACTGAAAATAGGCCAGTTTGTACCAGTAGGATTAGTAGTTTTCTCTCTGATGCGGAGTTGTGCCTCACTCTATCTTTTCATCATGGCGCCAATGACGGCGACATAACGATGAAAAGGAAGGAGTTCTAATATGGATAACAACCGCATCGAAGGCGCAGTTCGCCAGGTCAAGGGCTCGATCAAGGAAGCCGTCGGCAAGATCGCTGGCAACGTGCGTATGCAGGCTGAAGGCCGCGCCGAAAAGGTAGCAGGCGAAGTGCAAAGCAAGTACGGCGAGTCGAAGGACACCGTGCGCAGGGCCTTCAAGTGAAGACCTTGGCAAGGAGTCGATCGAGATGATGATTTCTTCCGACGAGGCACGGTCACCAGTCGCGAACCCCCAGGACTGCAGCCTCTGCGCCGCACTTCAAGCCATCATTGCCTATGCGGATGGCCAGGAAGGCAGTCGTATCACGGTGTCCATCGAGAATGGCAGGGTTATGCTAACGGGTGAGGTGGAAACGCTTGCCTCACTCGAATGCGCAGTTTTCATCGCGGAGTGTTTTGCTTCTCGTCCGATCATCGCCGATCTCTCAATTAAGCCGACAATCCAGTCCATAGCGCCCCGGCGCATGGCCAGACCAGATCTCTCTATAAACGACAACAGGAGTCCCCTATGAAGAAGCTCGTTCTTGCCACCGCAGTTGCCGCTCTTGCCGTTGCACCGGTCGCACATGCCGAAGCAAAGCGCTCGCACAAGCATATGGAAACCGCACAGAAAGAGCGGGTCGGCACGCTATCTTGTGAAATCGCAGGCGGCATCGGCCTGGTCGTCGGATCAAGCAAGGCGGTATCCTGCGAGTTCCGTCAGCGTTCGGGTGAAGTTGAACGCTACACGGGTAAAATCGGCAAGATCGGCCTCGACGTCGGTGTTACCGGAAAGCAATATCTGAGCTGGATCGTCTTTAACACGGCTGAATCCCGTGTCGGCGATGGCGCACTCAGCGGTACTTATGTCGGCGCATCGGCCTCTGCCGCGGTTGGTGTCGGTCTCGGTGCAAACGCTCTGATCGGCGGCAACGCCAAGAACTTCGCGCTGCAGCCGCTGAGTGCCCAGGCAGGCACGGGCGTCAACCTTGCAGCCGGTATCGCTAGCCTTCAGTTGAAGTCTGCCAGCTAATTGGCGCGCTGAGACTAAAACAAGATCAGAAGCGGATGACATGCGTGCGGGGCGGTGGGGTTTACACCGCCCCGACTGTTTCAAGTGCCTGTTTCTTTCTATTGATTGTCTTCAGGCCTATGGTGCTCTCCAAGCCGCCTATGCCAGGCGGCTGCCGCCTCTCCTGCAAGGTTGCGCATCTCACGCAGAGCCAACTGATCGCCTTCGTTGAGGCGATGGCGGCGGTATCGCAACCCGGCAAGGTCGTGCAGCGCGACCTCGACATCGATGCTCGCCAAACCTGCGGTACGCTGTGCGGTGCGCACTTCAAGGACAGGTCTGCCGGCGATGACGTTTTCCAGATAGGCAAGGTTCGCCTCCCGGCCTTTGGTGATCAGCTGATGAAGCGGGGGGCCGAGATCCGGCCACAGAACGAGAACGGCAAGCAGTGCCGCGATACTGCCCAGGAGGTTATCGACCACCCGCGCTGCGGCAATGCCACTTCCAGGATGCATCATATCGGTCACGATAATGAAGAGCGTCGTCAGGAAGACGACGAAGATCGTGTAATTCACCGACCGCAGCGAAATCGTAACACTGGCGAGCAGGATAGCCAGGGGGCATAACACCATTTGATTCTGCGTGATGAAAAGCAGGCTCAGCGCCAACACGCCACCGAGCAGGGAGCCAAGAACACGTTCAAGCGACCGCGCCCATGTCACGCGAGCGCCGCCCTGAAGGCAGACGATCAACGCCATTGTTGCCCAGTAGGGATAGCCCAGCTGAAAGATGATGGCGGCGTAGTAGACGCCAATGACGCCCGCTGACTGCCGTAAAGCCAGTCGGAGCGCACCATTCATCCGGTCCTTCCAGTTCGTGGCGGCCTGATCCGGCGGTGCTGCCAGGGCCTCGGTGGACTGATCCGTGTTTTCCACTACGTGCAACGCCTGCTGCAATGCCAGCACACAGCCAGTCATGACATCGTCCGTGAGAGTGTTGCCTATCCTTTCCAGCCGTTCGATGCCACGGCGCAAAACGACTTTCTTACTCCTCTCTCGTAAAGAGAGGCGGACACCGAGCAGGGCGGTGTCGAATGCGCGTGCCGTCACCGCACGCTCTGTTGTCGGCCCCAACTTGTGGATATAGGCATGGTCCAAAGCGACGAGGGCGCCAAAGATGATCTCGGTCGCTCGAAGCGCATTGTGATATCGGCGTGCATCTCCCGGGTACCGTGCCAGCACCGCTCTCAGCCGCTCCATCGCCATTCGAACGGCACGTCTGTGTTCGGCATGTTCACTATGCCACTGCGCGTCCCTATGGCCGCCATCGCCGATCGCGGCCAGGTCTTTCGCCATGTCTGACAGGCGCGTAATGACGGCGCCCGCGTTCCGGTGGAGTGATGCCGTTGGATCGATGCGCCAGAACAAGTTGATCAGGAGGAAGGCCCAGCTTCCACCGGCCAGGAAAGTCAGCGACTGTGCTGTCGCAGTTGGAAGTGGGTGCGGAAAGCCCACGGCAACGACGGCGACAACAGCAAGCAGGGTCCCGAGCACGCCGTCCAGGGAAAAAGCCGCCCCAACCAGTATGGCAACGAAGACAAGGGCAGGGCCGACGGCAAGGCCAGCTTCCGTTCCCGCCGACGCGGCCCACGATCCGGTGAAGGCGATCGCGGTGCCGATCAGGACGAAAAGTCCGAGTGTGCGGCGGCGCATGGCATGAGGACCCGGTCCGTCGCAAAGACATGTCCAGAACGCAGCAAAGACTGCCCATCCCAGTGAGGGCTGACCGGCCACCAGCGCGAGAATCACAACGGTGCTCCGACAGCAAGCGCTGCGCGCGCACCTTCATCGCCGCTAAACTGCTCTGGCAGCAAGCCGACGGCCCGCAACTCCAGCCGGCGTGCTGCCCGTCGAAGATAATGGATAGCCCGTCTACTTTTCCGCCTGATTTTGCTGAGGCGTCTTTGCTGCTCAAGAGCGGCCATAGCGTACCCATATGATTTGTTCTGCAACAGCATGCACCAACGTACCAACAGCGCTTCCCAGCAAAACCTCCGCGCCTCGATACAATCCCACTTCCCACAAAGGCGTGTCGGCCGTGGTTGTCAGGAACACGATGGGGCAGGTCCACATGCAGACCTTGAGGGATGGATAACGCCGCACGATGATGGCAGCCAATCCGACCGCAATGGCAATTTCGTAAGCCTGCCCCGCGCCAAGCCACTGTGACGTCGTGCCGACGACGACGGCGATGATCACACCAAGCAGGGTGCCGACAAACCGCCCGATAGTGGCTTGGCGGGTATCGCCAAGCCTTTCCTGACCCACGATGATGCCGGACATGGCCGCCCAGACGGGATGGGGAAGCCGGACCGCCTCTGCCAGGATGAAGGACAGTGTCGCGGCCCCGGAGCAGCGCAGAACGAAAGCCAGGTCGCGGACGCGTGTCTCGTTCACTCTCGTCTTCCCTTACCGCAGCAGATTTGTACGGGCGAGTTCAACCACTTCATCACCGCGGCCACTGATGATGGCCCTCAGCATATAGAGGCTGAAGCCCTTGGCCTGTTCCGCCTTGATCTTCGGCGGCATGACGAGTTCCTGTTTCGCGGTTACGACATCGACCAGCACAGGTCCTGGATGGGCAAAGGCCGAACTCAGTGCCCAATCGACGTCAACCGACTCTTCCACCCGGATGCCTTTGATGCCCATGGCGTTGGCCATGGCGGCAAAATTTGGGTTCTTCAGGTCTGTGCCCGTGTCGATATAGCCCGCCGCTTTCATCTCCATCGCTACGAAGCCGAGGGAGCCGTTATTGAAGACAATGATTTTCACCGGCAGGTTGAGTTGCGACAGCGTGATGAAATCGCCCATCATCATGGTGAATCCGCCGTCACCCGAAAGTGACACGATCTGCCGATCCGGTGCTGCAGCCTGCGCGCCGATGGCCTGAAGCATGGCGTTTGCCATCGAACCGTGATTAAAAGAGCCGAGAAGACGCCGCTTGCCATTCATCGCGAGGTAGCGTGCCGCCCAGACGGTGGGGGTGCCGACATCGGCTGTGAAGATCGCATCTTGTGCAGCAAGTTCGCTGACCCGTTGCGCCAGATACTGGGGATGGATCGGCTTGCCGGCGCCGGAAGGTTTTGCCAGATCGTCCAGCCCTTCGCGCGCCTTGACGTAATTTGCACGAGCAGCATCAAGAAAACGAGTGTCAGTGCGGGGTTTCAAGTGGGGCAGGAGGGCGGCAATCGTTTCGCCGACATCGCCGACCAGGCCTAGTGTCAGGGGCGCGCGCTTGCCGAGCGCGCCCCGCATCTCGGTCGATCTGAACGATCCGCGCCTTGGTGGGATAGAAGGTGCGATAGGGGAAGTCGGTACCGAGCATGACGAGTGTGTCGGCATTTTCCATCGCGTGATAACCAGACGAGAAGCCGATGAGGCCAGTCATGCCGACATCGAAGGGATTGTCCCATTCGACGTGTTCCTTGCCGCGCAGCGCATGCACGACAGGAGCTTTCAACGCATCCGCCAGAGCCACGACCGCGTCGTGATGGCCGGCACAGCCGCTGCCCGCGAGAATGGTGATCGCCTTGCCCTCATTCAGTAACTCGGCGAGGCGGCTGATTTCCTCTTCGCGTGGAAGAATGCGGGGCAGGGACGGAACGGCCTGAGGCGGAACCGTCGAAACGGGCGCATCGGCGAGAGCGACATCGCCCGGAATGACAAGCACGGCAACACCGTTCTGGCCGATCGCCGTATTCAGCGCGCGGTTGAGAACGCCCGGCATCTGCGCGGGATTTGAGACAAGCTCGACAAAATCCGCGCATTCGCGAAACAGTTCCTGCGGATGGGTTTCCTGAAAATAGCCAAGCCCGATTTCGGAGGATGGTATATGGGCCGCAATTGCCAGCACCGGAACGTGGTTGCGCTTGCAGTCGAACAGGCCATTGATCAAATGGAGGTTGCCCGGGCCGCAGCTGCCCGCGCAGACGGCAAGCTTACCTATTACCGCCGCTTCGGCGCCCGCCGCAAAGGCAGCGGTCTCTTCATGGCGCACATGCATCCATTCTATTTTCCCAAGCCGCCTCAAGCTGTCGTTCAGCCCGTTGAGGCTATCGCCCGTAACGCCCCAGATGCGCTCAACGCCAATATCGGCGAGGCTTTCTGCCAGTAGATCAGCGACGGTCATGGTCATGGATGTCTCCTTTCTTCACGTCGTTGTTCTTCCTTGAAAGCTAGAGACGTTTCGATCTAATTTCCAATATATGGATTGAGGCTTTTTCATATATGATATTGGATGACATTGATATTCGGCGGCTTCGCTACTTTCTCGTCGTTGCAGACGAAAAGCATTTTACCCGCGCGGCAGACAGGATCGGCATTCGCCAGCCGCCGCTCAGCATGCAGATCCGCCAGCTTGAAGAAACGGTGGGCGCTCGGCTTTTTACCCGTCATGCCAAGGGGGTAGAACTAACGGCTGCGGGGAGGGTGTTTCAGGACACAGCGCTCGACATCGTCGGGCGTTTTGAGGATGCCGTCACTCAGGTTCGACGCCACGCGGCGGGCCAGACTGGCCGCCTTCGCCTGGGCTTTGCCGGAGCCACCTATTTTCATCCGGCCATTCCGCTTATCATTCGCGCTTACCGCTCAGCCTATCCCGATGTGGTGCTGTCGCCGGAGCAGAGCAACACTCCCGCACTTCTTGCTGGCCTGCGCGAGGGAAGGCTGGATGTGGCTTTTATCCGCCCACCCGTTTTGGAGGATGGCTTGCTCTCTGTTCGGGCCTGCCTCGATGAGGACATGGTGGTGGCGCTGCCTGCGGATCATCCCTTGTGTGACCATGACAAGTTGCCGCTTGACGCTGTCGCCGGTGAGAATCTCATTCTCTTCCCACGGGACATTGGGCCCGGTCTTTACGACAGCATCGTCTCGGCGTGCAACGAGGCAGGCGTCAGTCCCAAGCTGGGCCAGGAGGCGTCGCAGATCGTCTCCATCATCCCGCTGGTTGCGGCAGGTTTCGGCGTTTCGATCGTGCCGCGTTCTGTCGCTTCGATACGCAATGAAGGAGCTGTCTACCGCCCGATCGCCGGGAAGTCGCCTCGCGCGCCGATCGCAATCGCCACACGGACCGACGACCATGCGAAGCTGGTGACATCCTTCGTGACGAGTGCTGTGCAAACTGCGAGGTCCAATGCTCCAGCCGATTTTGCGCCCGCTCTGAGATAAGGAGATGTGATCTATGTGGCCTGTGGCGGTTGTTTAGCAAATGCTGTTCAACTATTGATGCCGCGCTTGTGATCAAAAACGCGCAAAGGCCATCATGCTAATTCCAGACATAAAGCTTCCACCGCGCCCTTTGAAATTGAAGCGCGGCGTGTTGTCCATACCGTTCGCCTACTCCTTCTCTCCGGTAATCCTGCTGGCAATTGCCGTCTTCATGCTGGTAGCGGAAGGACCGGGAATTATCCGGGATTACAAGATCAGCCAGAACCCGGTTGAGATTGAGGACGGCGACCTTAACGGCAGTTGCAAGACCCGTAAGGCTGTCTTCACTACCTGCACCGCCAAGCTCGCCTATGACTATCAAGGCAAGCACTACGATAGCGACGTCGAGGTGATGTTCGTCGATATCCACTCCGGAGACTACGAGGCAGGCCTCTTTATCTCGGGCTCGGATCCTCAGCTTGCGACGATTTCGCTCGGTCTCGACATGCTGTGGAACCGGATCGTCACGCTGGTGATCATCGCCGTTCTTCTGAGCTTCGGCGGTATTGCACTGTTTGTGGCACTCGTTCGATACTTCCGGGCAAAGGCGAAGCTCAACGAAGCGCAGCCACTCACCCTGTTGCCGGTCGCTCTGACGAATGTCACCAAAAAGCGCGGCGGAGTCTTCCTCACCTATTCAGACACCATTCGCGACGACAAGACAAAGCGGCAATCCTTCTCGCTGATGCGCAAGGACGAGGTTCCATTCATCAATGGACAATCCGAGAAGCACGATATCGCTCTCGCCGCATGGCAGAAGAACAGCCCTCTGCCGGTCATTCTGGATAGCCGTTTGGAGCGTATCGAAATGACCGAAGCGGAGAGGGCGCAGGCATTGTCAGCTTTCGCTCCCGATGCAGCCGTTTCGGAAAACACACAGACCACAAGAACCCAGCCTCAAAAATCGGCTGGCGCCTCCGCCGTGCATGGCGTCAAGGCGTTCGGTATTATCATACTGCTGATGATTGTCGGGCTCGGAGGCTACTGGCTCTGGTATGTCACCGCTGCGCCGTCACAATTCACGTCACCAGCGATGGACATCAACAACCTGATGCCAGGCCCGATCAACAAATGGGGCTGCGCTCAATTGCAGAAGCGTTTCGGCGACCAGGACGCACCGTTTGGATGCACGGCAGGCGACTATAGAAGCTGGAAGTGAGTCATCGCGATGGGCCGGAACAGTTACACGGTTCTGGCTCGTTTTCTGACGTGTACTATTCGCTTCCTGTGGCAAACAGACCAGTTATGTCTTTGAAATAAAAAAGGAATCAGTGGCGGATGGGGTGGGATTCGAACCCACGGTACGGTCTCCCGCACGCCGGTTTTCAAGACCGGTTCCTTAAACCACTCGGACACCCATCCTTGCCTGTCGCGGGTTTATAAACGTTTGCGCCAGCGCGTCAATTGCCTCAAAAGCCTTATTTTCCAGTCGCTCCCGTCGGCGCAATTTTAACCAAACCTTAACCACGTTGATTACAATTTTAACTTTCCAGAACCTATCGTTCGCATTTTCGCCATGTTGCGGGCAAGATTAGGCATCCGTTAAGTGCTTCGGTGTGATGGGCGTGATCATCGAGGTGTGAGAGGGGCCGTGCACAGGTGCGGTCTGAAGCAGCACGGGGCAGAAATTTGAAGTCTACCGTTACGAAGATTGGCGTCAGCGTCAAATGGGTCGGCATTGCCGTTCTCTGTGCCGCGACCGCATCATGTTCGACGACGTCGGAAACAAAAACGAAGCCAAAGCGCAGCAAGGAATATTTCGCCGAGTCGGAATATGGCGTGAAGGCAAGTCCGCGTATCGCAGAAGGTGCCAACGTCCCCAAGGGCGGTGGCCGGTTCCTCGTGGGCAATGCTTATACGGTCAAAGGCCGTCGGTATTTCCCGAAGGAAGATCCAGGCTACGACAAGACCGGTCTGGCCTCCTGGTACGGATCTGCTTTCCATGGTCGCATGACGGCCAATGGTGAGGCTTACGACAAGGAACATCTTTCCGCCGCTCACCCGACATTCCCGCTTCCGAGCTATGCCCGCGTCACCAATCTTGAAAATGGTTCATCCGTTGTCGTTCGCGTCAACGATCGCGGTCCATTCCATGAGGGTCGTCTGATCGACGTGTCCAGCAAGACTGCCGATCTTCTCGACATGAAGGGCACCGGCACTGCCAATGTACGGGTGCAGTATGTCGGTCGCGCGCCGCTCGATGGTCACGACATGCCATTCCTGATGGCGTCTTACATCCCCAAGGGATCGCGCGCTCCTGGCGTCAATCCTGAAGGTCAGATTGCAAGCGGCGTGATGGTGGCTTCCGCATCGCAGCGAAACATTCCGATTCCATCCAACCCTGCCTATGGTGGCTCGGCGCAGACCGCGCTGGTTGGCACGAAAAAGAACAATGCGCTTCAGGCCATGCCGCTGGTAGAAGGTCCGGCACCTGCTTCTTTCGGAGGGCAAGGCAATGTTCAGTTCATTGCGCTTCCAGAGATTGGCCCCTTCATCAACGAGCGTCCTGAAGGCAACTTCCTTCGCGTTCCAGGCCCATCGCCACGCTACGCTTCTGCCTATTCCGAAGCTGCGCCAGCATCCAAAGCTGCTCAGGTTTTCGATGCCGTCCTTGTCGACCATGGCGAGCTGACGGAAGAGTCCATTCTGAACTACGTGAAGAACAAGCAGAACAAGGTCCGTTGAGCTTTGTCTCGACGGCCTTGTGGCCCATAATCGCTGTATCCAACGACGATTCCATTTTTCGGATCGTCCGGCAGGCGTGAAGTAGCAAACAGACGGCGGGCCGGCGTTTCATGGTGACTTTGATACCGAAAATCATCCGTCGTTTCAGCTTCGCTGCGCTGGTGCTGGCCTGCAGCGCAGCGACTGCGTCCGCGCAATCCGGTGGTCTCGTCGTCAAGGCACAGCAGGCCTATATGATCGATGCCGAGACCGGCACGGTTCTGCTATCGCTGAATGAGACCACGCCGTTTCCGCCTGCGTCTCTTGCCAAGCTGATGACGGTGGAAACCGTTTTCGATGCGCTGAAGAATGGTCGCGTCTCGCCAGAGACGGCCTATCCTGTGTCAGAATATGCCTGGCGAACGGGTGGCGCTCCCTCCCGAACCTCCACCATGTTTGCCGCGCTAAAATCCTCCGTGAGCGTCAATGATCTTCTGACGGGCGTGGTGGTGCAAAACGCCAATGATGGCTGCATCATTCTGGCGGAAGGCATAAGCGGCTCCGACACGGCCTTTGCCAAGGCGATGACGGACCGCGCGAAAGCGCTTGGGTTGACGGGAAGCGTCTTTGCCAACTCCACCGGGCTTCCTGACCCGGCCAACACAACGACTGCCAAAGACATGGTCATGCTGGCCAAGCACATTCGTGAGACCTATCCGGATCGCTACGGCCTCTTTACCAAGCCGGATTTCGAGTGGAACCGCATCTTCCAACGCAACAAGAACACGCTTCTTGCGCCTGATCTCGGCATCGATGGTCTGGGGCTCGGTTTTGCCGAGGGCCACGGTTATTCCGCCGTTGTTTCTGCCGAAAGAGACGGTCGCCGTATCTACCTGACGCTGGCCGGGATGGAAGACGACAAAACGCGGCAGGAAGAGGCCCGTCGCGTCGTCGAGTGGGGGCTGACGGCCTTTCAAAAGCGCGAGCTGTTTCAAAAGGACGAGACCGTCGGCAGCGTGAGCGTTTACGGCGGTGCGGCTTCAGCAATCGATCTTGCGGTGCATGAGACGGTGAGCGTGCTTGTGCCACTCAACAACCCTGATCGGCTGTCGGGCCGCATCGTCTACAAATGGCCGCTCAATGCGCCTCTCGATGCAGGGTATAACGCCGCGACGCTTCGCATATTCTCCGGCGAGAGATTGCTGCGGGAAGTGCCTCTTTACACGACCGCGGCCGTCGCGCCCGGCACGCTCAGCCAGAACGCGGCCGGTGCTTTGAAAGAGCTGTTGTTTTTCTGGCTCTGAAAGAGCCTGCCGCCCGCCTGAAAAGGATGTGCAGCGGTCAGCAAGCGGTTTCGCACCCCATCGATATCGTCTAATAAGAAGCAAGAGACGAGACTATCAGGAAGAGACATTGCCCCAAAAAGGACTGTTCATAAGCTTCGAAGGCGGTGAGGGCGCTGGCAAATCCACGCAGATCCGTATTCTGGCGGAAACGCTGCGCAGCCGCGGGCTTGAAGTCGTCGTGACACGCGAGCCAGGCGGTTCGCCAGGGGCTGAAGCCATTCGTCACGTGCTGCTCTCGGGTGCTGCAGAGGCTTTTGGCGTGCGCATGGAAGCGATGTTGTTTGCCGCAGCCCGTAACGACCATGTGGAAGAGGTGATCCGTCCGGCACTCGAGAGCGGTGCTGTGGTTCTCTGCGACCGATTTCTCGATTCATCGCGCGTCTATCAGGGCACGACTGGAAATTTGGAGCCGGAGTTCATCGAAACGCTGCAGCGCATTGCGGTGGACGGCACGATGCCCGATCTGACGCTGATCTTCGATATTCCCGCTGTGGATGGTCTGGCGCGCGCGCGGAAGCGTGCCGATGATGGTGCGGCACCCGATCGCTTCGAGAAGGAAGAGTTGGAGACGCATGAAAAGCGGCGCGAAGCCTATCTCGACATTGCGCTGAACGAGCCCCGCCGTTGCCGCATCGTGGATGCCAAGCAGCCGCAGGAGAGGGTGACGGAAGACGTTCTGGCGATGGTCGAGCCACTCCTTGAGCGTTTTGAACACCTTTCGGATGTGGCGCAATGAGTGAGACACCGGGCGTTCTCGATGGTGCGATTGCACCGCAGGACAATACGCGCCTTTTTGGCCATGAAGAAGCAGAGCAGTTTCTGGCGCAGTCCTATCGCTCGGGCAAGGGGCATCATGCCATCCTGATCGAGGGGCCAGAGGGAATCGGCAAAGCAACGCTTGCCTTTCGCTTTGCCAATCACGTTCTGTCGCATCCCGATCCGGCTGTGGCACCGGACCAAATTGCCGATCCTGAACCCTCGTCTTTCGTCAGCCGCCAGATATCATCCGGCGCCTCGCACAATCTGCTGCACCTGACGCGACCGGTTGACGAGAAAACAGGGAAAACCAAGTCAGCCATCACGGTTGATGAGGTGAGGCGGGCAGGGCACTTCTTCTCGCAGACGTCGGGTACCGGTAACTGGCGGATCGTGATCATCGACCCGGCGGACGATCTCAATCGCAACGCTGCCAATGCGATCTTAAAAATACTGGAAGAGCCGCCGAAGCGGGCAATGTTTCTGGTTCTGTCGCACGCGCCCGGCAAGCTTCTGCCGACCATACGATCGCGCTGCATGCCGCTGCGTCTCCAGCCTTTGGCTGACAGCGCGATGGAAAATGCGCTCGAGAATCTGGGGCTTTCGGTTGCGGGGGAGAAGAGGGCGGCCCTGCTGCAAGCCTCTAAAGGAAGCGTGGCCCAGGCGCTGAAGCTCGTCAATTATGGCGGTTCGGACATCGTCGATGTGTTCAACGCCGTGATGAGCGCTGAGGGACCTTCTGCGCGCAAGCAGATGCACAAGCTGGCCGATGTTCTTGCGCAGAAGGATGGCGATATCATCCTCGGTTTCTTCATGGAGCACGCGACTGAGGAGTTGATGCATCGCGCCAAATCCGCAGCGATCGCGGGGGATCTGAAGGGCGCCGAACGCCAAGCCCGACTGTCCTCCTCGCTGTCCGAGCGTATCACCATTGCGCAGGCGTATAATCTCGACAAGAAGCAGATGGTGCTCTCCATTCTGGAAGATATGCGTTCGGTTTGATCCCCGATAAAATCGACCGCTTTTGCTTTCGCTTGCGCGAACAATAGGCTAAAGCGGTCTATCTCAAAAATCAGACCGTAAAGCCGATCGAGCGTCATGACAGACAAGACCCCTTTCTACATCACCACCGCGATTTCCTACCCCAATGGCAAGCCGCATATCGGCCATGCCTATGAGCTGATCGCGACGGATGCCATGGCGCGGTTTCAGCGTCTGGATGGGCGGGATGTCTTCTTTCTGACGGGTACTGACGAGCACGGCCAGAAAATGCAGCAGACGGCGCGTGCGGAAGGCATTTCTCCGGAGGAACTGGCGCAGCGCAATTCCGACCAGTTTCGCGAGATGGGCAAGCTGCTGAATGCCTCCAATGACGATTTCATCCGTACCACGGAAGAGCGTCACCACGAGACATCGCGCAATATCTGGAACCTGATGTCGTCAGCCGGTGACATCTACAAGGATAGCTATGCTGGCTGGTACTCCGTCCGCGACGAGGCCTATTACGCTGAGGACGAGACAGACGTGCGTGCCGATGGCGTTCGCTACGGGCCGCAGGGCACGCCGGTGGAGTGGGTCGAGGAGGAAAGCTACTTCTTCAAGCTCTCCGAGTACCAGGACAAGCTTTTGAAGCACTACGAAGAGAATCCCGATTTCATTGGTCCGGCCGAGCGCCGCAATGAAATCATCTCCTTCGTCAAATCGGGTCTCAAAGATCTTTCCGTTTCGCGCACGACCTTCGATTGGGGCATCAAGGTGCCGGACGATCCGAAGCATGTGATGTACGTGTGGGTGGATGCGCTGACCAACTACATTACCGCGACCGGCTACATCGAAGACAAAAATGGCCCGCGGGCAAAATACTGGCCAGCTGATGTGCACATCATTGGCAAGGATATTATTCGCTTCCACGCCGTCTACTGGCCAGCCTTCCTGATGAGTGCCGGTCTGCCGCTGCCAAAGCGGGTCTATGCGCATGGCTTCCTGCTCAACAAGGGCGAGAAGATGTCGAAATCGCTCGGTAATGTGGTCGATCCGGTCAATCTGGTGAACCACTTCGGGCTCGATCAGGTGCGCTATTTCTTCCTGCGCGAGGTCTCCTTCGGCCAGGATGGCAGCTATAGCGAGGAGGGGATTGCCACCCGCATCAACGCCGATCTCGCCAACGGTATCGGCAACCTCGCCAGCCGCTCGCTTTCGATGATCGTCAAGAACTGCGACGGGCAGATCCCCACACCGGGCGCCTTCACGGACGAAGACAAGGCCATGCTTGCTGCTGCCGACGCGCTTCTGGCAAGCTGCCGCGACGAAATGAACAAGCAGATGATCCACAAGGCGCTGGCCTCGATTATCGCCGTCGTTTCCGAGACGGACCGCTACTTCGCCAGCCAGGAACCATGGGCGCTGAAGAAAACCGATGCGGAGCGCATGGGCACCGTGCTTTATGTGACGGCGGAAGTCGTGCGCCAGATCGGCATTTTGCTGCAGCCCTTCATGCCAGCCTCCTGCGAAAAGCTTCTCGACTTGGTTGCTGCACCCGCCGACAAGCGGGACTTTGCGGCACTTGGAGAAGCTGGCCGACTGGTGCCCGGCACGCCGCTTGAGGCGCCGAAACCGGTCTTTCCGCGTTACGTGGCGCCGGAGGCGTAAAGTAGAGCATGCTGATCGACACCCATTGCCATCTGGACTTTGCCGATTTCGATGCCGAGCGCGACGACATCATCGCGCGCGCCCATGCGTCCGGCGTCGCCCAGATGGTGACGATCTCGACCCGTGTTCGGCGCTTGCCGGAACTGTTGAAGATCGTCGAGAGATACCCGTCGGTTTTCTGCTCGGTCGGTACGCATCCGAACAATGCAGACGAGGAACTGGATATTTCGGCTGATGACCTCGTACGGCTTGCCAACAGCCACGACAAGATCGTAGCGATCGGCGAGGCGGGTCTGGATTACTTCTACGATACGCAGAAGCCGGAAGACCAGAAAACCGGTCTGCGACGTCACATCGAAGCGGCACGGATCACCCAGCTTCCGCTCGTTATTCACAGCCGCAGCGCCGATGATGATATGATCGCAATCCTGCGCGAAGAAAGCGGGAAGGGAGCCTTTCCCTTTATTCTGCACTGCTTCTCTGCCGGACCGGAACTGGCGAAGGCTGGCGTGGAAATGGGCGGCTACGTTTCATTCTCCGGCATTTTGACCTTTCCGAAATCGCAAGACATCCGTGATATCGCTGCGACCGTTCCACTAGACCGCCTGTTGGTGGAAACGGATGCGCCCTATCTCGCGCCGAAGCGCTGGCGTGGGAAGCGCAACGAGCCATCCTACATCATCAACACGGCTGAGGTGCTGGCCGATGTTCACGGCGTGTCTTACGAAAAGATGGCCGAGATCACGACGGACAATGCTTTCCGCTGTTTTTCGAAAATGACGAAGGTCTGATCTTTGGCATTGTATCGGCGTCGCTTTACCATTCTTGGCTGCTCCTCTTCTCCCGGCGTTCCGCGCATCAACGGAGACTGGGGCGCCTGCGACCCGACCAATCCGAAAAACAGACGTACCCGCGCGGCCTTTCTGATCGAGCAGATCGCGCCGGATGGCGGCGTAACAACGGTCGTTGTCGATACCGGTCCGGATTTCCGCGAACAGATGATTGCTGCCGGCGTTAAGACGATCGACGCGGTGCTTTACACGCACCATCACGCCGATCATTTACACGGCATAGATGACCTGCGCGGTTACTTCATCACCTCTGGAAGCCGGATACCGGTCTATGCTGAGCCGGAGACCATGAAGCGCATTCACGACGGTTTTCCTTACTGTGTGGAGACACCAGTCGGCAGCAATTATCCGCCGATCGTCAAACCCCATCTGATCGAGAATCTGGATCAGGACATCGTTATCGAAGGCGAGGGTGGTCGGCTGCGCATCATGCCGCATTTGCAGCAACATGGAGATATCGTTTCGCTCGGCTTTCGCATCGGTGATGTGGCCTACTGCACCGATGTCAGTGATTTTCCGCTCGAATCCGTGGCAAAACTCCAAAATCTCGACACGATCGTCATCGACACATTGCAGTATCGCTATCACCCCAGCCATCTTTCGCTTGAGCAGTCGCTCGATTGGATCGAGAAACTCGGGGCAAAGCACGCTATCTTGACGCATATGCACACGCCACTGGATTACGACACCGTCTTGCGGGAAACGCCAGACCATGTCGAACCCGGCTACGATCAGATGCGTTTCGAGGTGGAACTGGCGGATGAGCGCCTGTAGCTGTCATAGAGGAATGCAATGTCGATCAAGCCTTTCCGCGCCCCCAGCATGGCGAGCTTTTTCGACAATATTCGCAGCGGACGTCTGCGTGCTCTCTTCCGCCGTGGTGAACTTGCACTTGTCGTCCTGGCAATTCTCGTCGGTGCTGCCGCAGGTCTCCTCGTTGCTCTGATCGGCGCACTCAGCACGGCTCTTCACGTCATTGTCTTCGGTGTCGAGAGGCTCAGCAGCAGCAATCTCACGGGTTGGATCGTGCTGACGGGGCCAGTCCTCGGAGGCGTGGTTCTCGGCCTTATTCTCTTCATCCTGTCGCGAACACGCAAGAAGCCGATGGTCGACCCGATCGAAGCCAATGCGCTGCATGGTGGACGCCTTTCTCTGACCGATAGCATCATTGTCTGCGTGCAGAACATTGTCTCCAATGGCTTTGGCGCCTCCGTGGGGCTGGAGGCTGGCTATACGCAGGTCGCGAGCGGCGTCGCATCGAAGCTCGGTCTCAATCTGAAGCTGAGGCGAGGGGACATGCGTATCCTTGTCGGATGCGGGGCTGCCGGCGCGATTGCCGCCGCCTTCAACGCGCCGTTGACAGGCACCTTCTACGCTATCGAGTTGATCATTGGTACCTATACGATTGTCACGCTTGCACCCCTGATCGTTTCAGCGCTGGTGGCGAACATCGTTGCGGGCTTGGTGTCGTATCATGGCATCAATATCGACGTGATCGGCTCCGGTGCGGTAACACCGTCGGATTATGTGCCTGCCACCTTTCTCGGCGTCGTCTGCGCAGGCATCGGTATCGTTCTCATGCAGGCCGTATCCTTTATCGAGGAGACGGCGCGCAAAAGCGCGATACCACTCTGGCTTCGCCCCACACTTGGCGGCCTCGTCGTCGGCGCGCTGGCCTTGATTTCACCGCAGGTGCTTTCCAGCGGGCACGGTGCTTTGCATCTCAACCTCGACGCGGATATCACGCTTTTTGGGCTTCTGGGATTGTTTCTGCTCAAGGCAACCGCCAGTGCGGTCTCCATCGGCTCCAGTTTTCGTGGGGGCCTGTTCTTTGCTTCGCTGTTCATGGGCTCGCTGCTCGGCAAGATTTTTGCGATCTGTGCGCCACACATCGGTTATGGCGCCACGCAACCGGTCGTCTACGCCGTGATCGGCATGAGTGCCTTTGCTGCGGCCATTATCGGTGGCCCTTTGACCATGACCTTTCTTGCCCTGGAGTTGACCGGCGACTTCCAGATCACGGCGCTTGTGCTGGCCGCCGTTATCACCACGTCGCTCGTGGTGCGCACCACCTTCGGCTATTCCTTCGCAACGTGGCGTTTTCACTTGCGCGGAGAAAGCATCCGCAGCGCCCATGACATCGGCTGGATCCGCGATCTGACCGTCGGCAAGATGATGCGTGCCGATATCCGCAAAGCCAATCTCAGCATGGGCCTTGAAGCCTTCAAGGAAAAGTTTCCGCTCGGCTCAACCCAACGCGTTATCATGACCCATGACGACGGCCGCTACGCCGGCATCATTCTCGTGCCGGAAATCTATGCCGATCCGATGGAACGCGACGCTTCCAAGATCGGCCTTGAGACATATCTCCATTACAAGAACGACGTGCTGCTGCCGACCATGAACGCCCGCCAAGCCGCTGCAGCCTTCGACAATACCGAAAGCGAAGCACTGGCCGTCGTCAACGACAAGGTGGAGAACCGGCCGGTTGGGCTTCTGACCGAGAGCCATACGCTGCGACGCTACAGCGAAGAACTGGAGATGCGACGTCGCGAGGCCTCTGGCGAGATTTGAGTGGGATCAGCGTCGTACGGGAGAACCTTCGGATCGCCGCCCCAATCATTCGTTTTAGTTCCATAATCTATATTATGCGATCTTAGGATGTGTCTAATTGGGGGCAATAATGATGTTTGACTTGGGTACGCACCTACTCCCAAATCGACATGGATGAATGGCGTGAGATTGGCAGCTCTCGCATGGTGGGACGCCCTGTGACATCATCCCTGGGAGGCTTGGGCGTCATGCCTTTTCCATTTTCCGACAGATCCGCGCACCAAGTTCATCGACCAAGTCTTCTCGGATTAAAATGGTGATTACTGCCGAGATGCGGCATAGCGGTTAGCTTGGTCGAATCCACACGCTGCGCTTGAGCATGGCCTCACACTCACTATCGAAATGCTTGATCGGGCGAGATTTAGCTGACGCTCCATCTGGCCATTTGCAAGAGTTAGAACGTCTGGCACTTACGGTCACTATCTCTTCAGGAGGCGTAATTGGCCCTCAACCAGCATGCCACCGCATCTGCGTTTCTCTCTGGCGGATGCACGGGATAGAAGACGTGTTCGATAGTGCCGGACCTAATGATCATTGTGAGCCTTCTCAGTAAAGTCATGCCTCCGGCTTGGAATGTTGGTAGACCAAGAGCTGACGTGAGAAGAAGTGACTGGTCAGAAAGTAGTTGAAACGGCAAGTGAAGCCGCACAGACGGCTCGCTCCGAGTTCTCTCAATTCCGCGAAATGGTCGCGGAAAGCGCAAGATTGTGGCGTGCATCCTCTTGCCCCGGGAATTGCATCCATCCTTCAATTGTCTCCACTCCAGGAGCGCTTGTTCGTGGGTAAGCGTATATCACAGACAGCCCCGGACCTCGTAGATCGACAGACGTTCCATCCGTTGCTTTTAATTGAATGCCCGGGACGCCCCCATGCCAAGCAAACGTTGAGCTACGCCTTCATCATCTCCAATCCCCAGCGGACCGACATTCCCGAATTCAGTCATCTCAGCCTCGTCGCTTTTCTTCCCTTGATACACCGGAGAGTGTGAATGTTCAGCCTAGCTTATTTCGCTTGCCTCACCCTGCCCCTTGCCTTCGACCCCTCGCCTCGCCCTGGCGCTTGAAGGCGTTTCGCCAAACGCCAGCTTGAACGACTTGGTGAAATGCGAGGGATTGACGTATCCGACGTCGAAGGCGACCTCGGTGATCTCGCGGTCCGTATTTGTCAACAGCTCAAAGGCCCGTTCGAGGCGCAGTTGGCGGTATGCTGATGCAGGTGGCATGCCGATTGTTATCTCGAAGAGACGTTCCAATTGTCTGCGGGAGAGACCAACGGATTTAGCAAGCTTCTCGGTGTTGATGTCACCCGATAGGTGCTGCTCCATCGTGATCAGCGAGGCGAGAACACGCGGCTCCTTGACTTGCAGCTTCAAGGGCTGACGGGATTGCGGCGCGTTCGAGCTTCGCACCCGCTCCATCTGGAGGACCTCCAATGCATTGCGGGCAGCGTTTCGGCCGATGTGACGCTCGACGATGACGTTTGCCAGATCCGCGGAACTGCTGCCGCCGGCGCAAGATCCTCTCCGGCCCTTAAGATGGAACAGGCGATCGGGCCGCACGACGAGATGCGGGAAGCGCTCCTGGAATGCCTGGTAGTGAAGCCAGCTGACGCAGACTTCGTGGCCGTCAAGCAGCCCTGCTTCCGCGAGGATGAAGGAGCCGGTGCATACGCCGATCATCCTCACGCCCTTGGCGGCAGCAGATTTCAGGAAGGTCATGGTGGCGTGATCGACGGGTTCCGGCACGCGCAAGAGGCCGCCCACCACGACGATGTAATCAAAGTTGGAAGGGTCGATGAAATCGCTCGTCGGCGCGATCTGGACACCGCAGCTTGAGGTGATGAGATGTCTGGTGCTGCCCAGAACATGCCAGTCGGCAAAGACTCGGCCGGAATGATCGGTCTCGTCGCTGGCCAGCCGCAGCGTATCGATGAACAGCGCAAATGGCGACAGCGTAAAGGATTTGGCCAGAACGAAGCCGACCTTCAACCGCTTTGCTGGCGAACTATCCTGACGATTCCGGAGGTGCTTCATGTCTGGTCCTCCGGAGTCTTGTCACATGACCCCGAAGGCCTGCGCAAGCAAATAGTGATCTCTTGCGAGGCCCACTTATGTGTCAGGCCGAGGGTTCTCTGGCGCCGCGGGCTCAGGCGAACGGTGTAAAGCCAGGGCCATCATTCCGTGATCTTGACGAGCAGCTTGCCGAAATTGCCGCCGGAAAGCATCGCGGTAAAAGCTTCGGGTGCCTTCTCGAGACCATCGACGATGTCTTCGCGGTAATGGATTTCGCCAGCTGCGAGACGAGGACCGATCTCGGCTAGAAACTCATTGAAATGGTCTTTGGCGAATTCGATCTGGATGAAGCCCCGCACAAGAACGCTCTGGCGAAGGATCGTCGACATTGTGGCTGGGAGGCGATCCTTGTCACCAATGCCGGCGCCATTGTAATGCGCGACGAGCCCGCAGACCGGCACGCGGGCGAACTGGTTGAGGAGCGGCAGTACGCCGTCCCAGACATGACCGCCTACATTCTCGAAATAGACATCAATACCCTTGGGGCAAGCGGCCTGAAGGTCCGTTGCAAAGCTGTCCGATCGGTGGTCGACCACGGCGTCGAACCCGAGTTCATTCTTGACGTACGCGCATTTTTCCTTGCCGCCAGCAATACCGACGGCGCGGGCGCCGGCAAGTTTTGCAAGCTGGCCGACCATGGAGCCGACCGGTCCCGACGCTGCGGCGACGACTACCGTTTCCCCTGCTTTTGGCTGGCCGATAAATTTCAGTCCCGACCATGCGGTAAATCCCGGCATGCCGAGCGCGCCGAGCGAAGTTGTGATCGGCGCGCCGTGGGTTTCGACATGGCGGAGTTGGTCGCCGTTGACAACGGCATGGCTGCTCCAGCCTGTTCTGCCGCGCACGATATCGCCGGGTGAAAAATCGTTATGTCTGGATTTCACGACCTCTGAGATCGCCTCTCCCTCCATGACACCGCCCACAGGCACGGGTGCTGCATAGGATTTCGCGTCGCTCATGCGACCACGCATGTAAGGGTCAAGCGAGAGATAGAGAGCCTTAAGGGTGACGTCGCCCTCTCCTGCCTCCGGCAGTTCGAACTCCTCGACGCGGAAATTCTCAGGTCCTGGTTGGCCAACGGGCCTGCTTGCAAGAACGATGCGGCGTGCAGAAGTCATCTGATGCTCCTCTTTCAGGGGTCAGACTTATCTAGGAACCCTTGCTGCATTTCCAAGTCGGTGCAGAGCGAGCAGCTCCGCATTCTCTCAAGATCGGCTCGACGAACGCCAGACGGTTCAGCATACTGCCTCCGCACTTTCACCATGTGACGTCAGAGACGCGCGTTTGTCCGGTGGCTTTCAGATGGCTGGCGCCTTGATGAAACCTGCGCAGTCATGCAAGTTGTCGTGCCTATTTGTGAGAGTGCCACAATGCCTCTGAGTTTGCGAAAAATGCAATCGGCCTATCTTCTGTCGGTTATATTCCTCTTCACCTATCAGACCGCCAGCTGGGCTTGCGAGGTCCTGCCCGCCAATGCCGGTCCGGCGGCAAGAACCGTCGAGGATATCGCGCTTGAAGACGGGCAGCGACAAAGGCTCCTGATTACTGATCCGAGTATCCGGCTTGGCACGGTCATCCTGTTTCCTGGCGGTGCTGGGGATGTGGGTGTCAAGCGTGATGCGTCGGTGCGCCACGACAAAAATTATGTTTTGCGGAGTGAGCCCATCTGGTCCGCATGCGGTTACACAACCATCGTCCCGGATACGATTGACCGGGCAAATTTGCGCGGCATGAGGAGCGCGCCCTCATATGCGAATGTCATCAATCGCATTGTCACTTTCGCGAGTAAGCGCGACGGCAAACCGATCTTTCTTTTGGGAACGAGCCAGGGCGCGATTGCGGCGGCGAATGGTGCGGCGCATGCGAAGCCCGGCTCCATCGCCGGTGTGGTCCTAAGCGAATCCGTTTCCGTCAAGGGTGGAAGCGGCGAAACAGTCTTCGATGCGGGTCTCGATAAAATCGACGTCCCTGCCCTTATCGTCGCCAATGCCGATGACAAATGCGTCGTCGCTCCTCCGACTGCAGCCAAAAAGATCGCGGACGCATTTCACGCGCGGACAGACGTCACGGTGTTGAGAGTGAGCGGTGGAAAAACAAGTTCATCCGATGATTGCGGCTCACTCACGCCACATGGCTATTACGGCATAGAAGACAGTGTGACCAACTCGATCATCGATTGGATGGATTCCAAGCGCTGAACCTGTGCGGTAAAGGCATCAACGATCTTGTTCCCAACCTTCAGTGGGCTATGGTGCCATCCAACTCCTGAGGTCAATCCGTTTCAGATCCATGACATTCCGCAGCCGCCTTATCCTCTACGCCTTGCTGACCTCCCTCACCTCGCTCAGCATTGATGCTTTGCTGCCGGGGCTGAGGCAGATCGGACTGGAACTCGGAGTGGCACCACCACTCTCCACGCATCACGTGATTTCGCTGTTCATCTTCGGCATGGCCTTTGGCGAACTCGTCATCGGCCCTCTCTCGGATGCGTTCGGGCGCAAGCAGGCGCTAGTCGGTGGGCTTTGCGTCTATCTGCTGGGAACAGTCGTCGCGCTCTTTGCCCAGTCGTTGGAAATGGTGCTGATTGGCCGGTTCCTGCAAGGCGTGGGCGTCTCAGGCCCGAAAATTGCGACCCGTGCCATGATCCGTGACCAGTTCGAGGGTGATGCGATGGCGCGTGTCATGTCCTTCATGTTCACGCTGTTTATCCTTGTGCCTATGCTGGCTCCCGCTCTTGCGCAGGGGCTCATCGCGATATCCGGCTGGCGCAGTGTGTTTGCCGCCTATTTCGTCATCGCCGTGGCGCTTGGTGCGTGGGTTATTGCCCGGCATCCCGAAACGCTGCCTGTGGCACGGCGTATTCCATTTCGACCGCGTCTGCTACTTCTGAACGCATTTCGCATTCTCTCCAGCCCTCGGGTGACGCTGCTGATCGTCGCCACCGGACTGGTTTTCGGGGCACAGCTCCTCTATCTCAGCACGGCTGCGGATCTTTTCTTCGAGGCTTATGGCGTGGTGGAAACCTTCCCGCTCTACTTCGCGGCTCTCGCTGTCGCGATGGGCCTTGCTTCGTTCATCAATGCGAGGCTGGTCCAGCGCCTCGGCGCGGTGACGATGGCGCGGGCGGGTTTCATTGGTTTAACGGCAGTGTCTCTATTGATGGTGATCGCGACCTTGGTTGCAGGCATCACCCTGCCCTTCGCGGCATTCTTGACGCTGCTGTTTCTCGTCTTCTTTGCGATCGGTATCCTGTTTGGCAATCTCAATGCCATGGCAATGCAGACACTTGGAAACGTTGCAGGCTTTGGCGCCTCTCTGGTCGCGTCCGGGTCGAGCCTCGTTGCCACCGTCTTTGCGGTGGTCTTTGGCGGCTTTTACAGTGGCAACACAACGTATTTGGCAACTGGATTCTTCGCAGCAGGACTGTCGTCACTCCTACTTGCCGAGATTGCCATCAGAAGAAACGAGTTGCCGGTGGTTGGCGCCAGCCTATGACGGCGTTCGAGCGGTGGCTTACCGGCTTCCGGGAAACAAAGCGGTCGCAAGCGTGGAGGGCGCGGTTCGGTTCAACTTGAACTCGGATATTACCCGCTCTGCTACTCCGAAGGCCAGATCCCGCTCTATCGTGGATGCGTCGAGGCCGATTGCGGTGACGGTGAATTTCGCCTCCGCGATGACCTCGCCCGTCTGCACCGCCGCAGCGCGAACCACGGCCTTCACCGAAGCTCGTTGGCCAAGAAGCAAGGAGCCTTTGGTATAGGATTCGAGGCGGATGGTCAGCACGACTCGCGGGCGCGCACGCACTCTCACCGTATCGTTGATGGCATTGGCGACCTGATAGTGGATCGACTGCATAAGCTCCGGCGATATGTCCGGCCGGGCGGCAACGAAAGCGCCCCGCACGTCATAGATCAGCCGGTCTCGCTCGCCCGTTTCAGGTCCAAGCCTGAAAGACATGAGCGCAAGAGACGCCAGCAAAACCATGCCGAAACGCTTCAGTTGCCTATACAAGAAAGACGCCTCCCCTTAGGTAACCCTTGGGGTGCATCATCATCCATCGTGGTTAAAAATGCTCTAAGTCCCGCCGGCGACCTTTACCGCGCTGCAGCAAGAACACGGGTGGCTGCGCGCATGTCGGTAAAGCGCACGGCGCGACGGTGCTGCGCCTCTTCGTCTTCACCCCATTGCTCAGCTGCCCAGTCTTCATCGAGATGAGCGAGTGCCCAGACCTCTTCGAGAGATTTTTCCCCTTCGGCCAGTGCGAGCGCGAGAAGCGCTGATCCCGTGAGCGTGGTCATGGTATGGAGGGCAGCAAGCTTGATCGGTGTATCGTATTTGCGCAGCGTTACAGCAAAGGCCGCGACGGCCTCGCGTGGTTGTTCCTGGTGCATCACACCTTCGATCAGGATAAAGCGCGCTCCCAGCGTGTTCGCCGCCCAGTCGATGACAGGGTCCCACTGCTCGGTCTGGCGTTCGACCAGCGCTTCCGGTTCGCCCGCGCGGTAGCACAGCAGATCGCTGGAGGAGAAGCGAAGGATATCTTCGAACACCGCCTGCGGATCATTGGCCACGCCGTCAATCGCCGTGTTGATATGGCGTGAAATCGGCATGGTCGATGGATCGATAACCTCAGCCTCAGCATCCCACTCGTCGCGCATCAGAACGGCGAGCGCTCTTGTCGGTACAGACAGCACATTTTTCGCAGGCGTGCGTAAGGTTTTGCCATCGAGATGGATCGTAAAGGTTCCGTCCTCCGCCTCCTCAACGGTGACGTCCTTGTAGAAGCGCTTGGGCAGCGGCTTCTGCATCTGGATTTGCGCCCGGCGGATCGGGTCTGGATGGCTCAAGCCCTCCGAAAGATCGTTCAGCAAATCACGCATCTTCTGTCCTTATCAGCCCGGTATGTGGCCGGGAATTTCGCTTGGATGGTTGACGATCGCATCCGCACCTGCGGCCCAGAGCGCGTCGACGGAGGCGTAACCCCAGGCAACACCGATTGCCTTTGCACCGGCGGCCTTGGCCATCTGCATGTCGTAGATCGCATCGCCGATGACGACCGTATCGGCCGGAACGATCCCGGTTTCGTGGCAGCACTCGCTGACCATCGCCGGATGAGGTTTAGAGGGGCAATCATCGGCCGTTCGCGACACGATGAAATGCGAGCGGAAACCATGTGTGTCCATGATCAAATTGAGGCCGCGGCGGGATTTGCCCGTCACCGCGCCCATCAAGAGTTCCTCGCGCTTGGCAAGCTTTTCGATCATCGGCATGATGCCGTCGAAGATTGGCTCCTGAAAGCCAGCCTCGGCGCGCGTTTCGGCAAAGATCGCCTTATAATGCGCCATCATGGCGGTCGCCTCGTCGTCCACATGCGTCTTCCCTTGCATGCGGGCAATAGCGATGTCGAGCGTCAGGCCAATGATCGACTTCGTCAGCGACACATCAGGGCGCGGATATCCGAAATGCACGAAAGTGCGCGCCATGACTTCATGGATAAGGCCGACGCTATCGACCAGCGTCCCATCGCAATCGAACAGAACAAGCTTCATTGATCGTCCCTGTCGCCATCGGCAACGTCGAGTCCGAGAAGATTCCAGGTCTGCACCATATGGGGCGGCAAGGGCGCGCTGACTCGGAGGCGTCCGCCTGACGGATGGGGAATATCGATATGACGCGCATGCAGGTGCAGGCGCTTCTGGATGCCGCCCGGGAAATCCCAGTTCGGATCATCGATATAGTATTTCGGATCGCCGATGATGGGATGGCCCATATGCAATGCATGGACGCGGAGCTGATGGGTGCGGCCTGTGTAAGGCTCCATCTCTAGCCACGCAAGGTTCTGCGCAGCGGTATCGATGACCCGGTAATAGGAGATTGCGTGGTCGGCACCCTCTTCGCCATGTTTGGCGATGCGCATGCGGTCGCCATCCGGCGTCTGTTCTTTGACCAGCCAGCTCGAGATCTTGTCCTGGTGTTTGCGTGGCACGCCCTTCACCAGAGACCAATAGGTCTTCTTGGTATCGCGTTCGCGAAAAGCCGCGGTCAGTTTTTGCGCTGCGCCGCGCGTGCGGGCAACGACAAGAACGCCCGACGTATCGCGGTCGAGGCGATGCACGAGACGGGGCTTTTCACCCTTCTGGTTCGTCCAGGCTTCCAGAAGACCGTCGATGTGGCGGTTTACACCCGACCCACCCTGCACCGCGATGCCGGCAGGCTTGTTGAAGACGAAAACCTTGTCATCCTCATGCAGCAACATGCGCTTGAGCAGATCGCCGTCTTCCGAATGCTTCAAATCCTTGGAGCCGATCGGACCGCTCTTGACCTTGGCATCGACATCGAGCGGCGGCACCCGGACCATCTGCCCAGGTTGAACGCGAGCATCGGTCTTCACCCGTCCACCATCCACACGAACCTGGCCGGATCGCATCAGCTTCTGCAGCTGGCCAAACCCCAGTCCCGGGTAATGAATCTTGAACCAGCGGTCGAGACGCATTCCGGCCTCGTCGGCCTCTACCTTGATGTGCTCGATACCTGCCATGGCAATTCCAGTCTTTCTTTTCTGATCTGCCGCCTCGTTCCTGTGCGGCCTTTGCCTTGCCTTTAAAACAAAGCGCGGCCCAAGGCCAGCCCGGCAAAGATCGCAGCAAAAGAAACCAGCAGGCTGGCGAGCAAATAGAGGGCGGAAAGGCCGAGTGCTCCCCGTTCAAACAGAACAACGGCATCCAGCGTGAATGACGACCAGGTGGTGAAGCCTCCAATAATCCCGGTGACGATGAAGACGCGCATTTCAGCAGAAGCATCGAAGCGGCGCGCGATCATCTCGACGAAGAGACCGATGGCGAAGGCGCCCACGATGTTCACGGTCAGCGTCCCCCAGGGAAAGTTTGGCCCGGCGAGGCGCGTTGCCCAAAGCCCGACAAGATATCGCCCGATGGAGCCTATGGCGCCGCCGACGGCGACGAGAAGAATGTTCAACATGCAAAGAGGCTCCGGCACTATCGATAGACGCTGATTGCGCCCCCAGCTTTATGCCATGATGCTGGATTTAGAAATATGCCGGTTTCAGACGAGCCCTCGCAGATGATTAAAATACGCATCAATTTCAACCACTAGGTTTAGCCTAAGATAAATTTCACCCTGCTATGTTGCTGTCCAGTATCGCTATCGAGGTCTGGCAATGTGGCAGGTGTGGTCGGTTTCCGCAAATATCGCGGCTTATGCGTCCGAGGGCGCAAAAGCTTCGCAGCGCGCTCCGCGCAAGAGCGAGGTTGAAAAGGCTGCCAAGGAGTTGAAGCAGATCACGCGCAACGATGGGTCGGACCATAGCGTAACGAATCTCACAGCTGCCGCGCCCTCCCTTTCCCTCTTCACCTCCGGACGGCAAAACCCTCAGGCGACATTGGAGCAGGCTCGTCACGCCTATCAGGAAGATTGGGGCGCGTCCGACTAAAGCCTGTCGCGCGACCTTTCAGATTCGCTCTCTACGCTTTAGATCCTTGTTTTGTCGCATGTCGTTATCGCGAAACCGCTGCACAGTTTTGCTTGGACCAAGCTTTAAGCTTCGGCCCTTGTGACGACGTTCAGATTCCTGTCAGGCAAATCACCCAACCTCTTTTCGAAATGACTGAAACAGAGGTTCATCATGAAGACCCTAGCGAAATTGAAGATGGCAGCGGTCGCTGCTTTGACGCTCGCAGCTCCGGCATTTGCCGCAACCACCATCCTGGTTCACGAAGGCGGCGAAGGCGGGCAGCCGATGACGCTCACCCTCGATAAGACCAGCGTCAAAGCTGGCGAAGCCGTCTTCATGGTCCATAACGACGCCGTGTCGGAAGAGCACGAGATGGTTCTCGTCAAGCTGAAGTCGCCCGAGGAGGCGATCCCGCTGAACACAGCCAAACATCGCGTCGATGAAAAGAAGCTGAAGAGCCTTGGCGAAGTGTCGGATCTGAAACCTGGTGCAGATGGTCAACTGAAAGCCAAGCTGACGCCAGGGGCCTATCTGCTCTTCTGCAATATCAAGGGCCACTATGAGGCTGGAATGCAGGCGAAGCTCACGGTGACGAAGTAGAACTATTGGAACGTCGATGGCCGTCGGGATGCCTTTGCGTCCCGACGGCCAGTTTTTTTCCGAGCCGTCAGTTATGATTGTGCTTCGCCTCACCCGCATTGGCGGGACCAACCGGAAGCTCGATCGAGACCTGTCCGGCCTTCTCGAAAGTGAGCGTGACCGGAACCTTCTCGCCTTCTGCGAATGGCTTCTTGACGTTGAAGAACATGAAATGGAGGCCGCCTGGCGAGAGCTCTACCGTCTGACCGGCCGGTACGACGATACCGTCATTCAGCTTGCGCATCTTCATGACGTCATTGGCCATAGCCATTTCATGGATTTCGGCGCGACCTGCCAGGGGAGACGAGACCGAGACGAGCCGATCGTCAGAGGCTCCTGTGTTGCGGATGGTGACAAATCCACCGCCAACCGGCTGCCCCGGCAACATGGCCTTGGTGGACGCGTTCGATAATTCCAGATCCCCCGCCTTGACCACGCTGGCGGAGCCACTCGCGTCTGTCATCGCACCATGATCATGGTGGGCGTGCCCCTCGCCTTCATGAGATTGCTTGGCGGTGATGCGGATCACTGGCGCCGGGTTGTCAAGCGAATGCGGGTCCTGGCCCTCTGGCGCGATCTGATCCCAGCTTGCGGTGCCCTTGTCGCCGCAAAGCTGCTTCACCTTGAAAGGAAGCGTCTTGCCTGGCGCAACACCTGCGATCTTCCCCTGAATGTTGAAGGTGTCATAGAAATCGTCCGGCAGGTTGCCACCCTTCCAGCGAATTTCGATAGGGCCACCCGTCACGTCTTTTCCGTGGTTCTTGTAGGTCTTCTGGTAGTCGCCCTTGATGATCTCCAGCTCCCAGCCCGGTTTCGGCTGCGGCTTGGCGGAGATGAAACCCTCGGGCAGAACGACTTGAACCTCTGTGGTGGCAAGGCCGCCGTCGCAGCCATGCGGCACCTGAAGGGCAGCAACGATGGTGCTATCCTCTTCCGCCGAGCCATTGACGAAGCTGGTATGGGCAAAGGCGGACGTCGTCGAGAGAGCGGCTGCGATAGCTGCGACTGTGGCGTGCTTGATAGTTTTCATCTTTCGATCCTTGCGGCTGCTTCATATGGCAGTCCGTTTTTAAAAGTGCCGCGCTGCGGCGTTGTCTGCGAGGGATCAGAAAGTTGAGTATGGCGGTCCGCGGGCGCGGTTGGTGCGCAGGTCTGAAAGCTTGACCGTCTCTTGTTGCCGCAGAAGGGCATTTTCGAGCGACGCGGGATTTGGATTGAGGCCGTCGTCTGCAAGTGGAGTTGGCAGAAGGATGGAGGATGCCAGCAGGCACGCCTCGCAAAAGAGGATCGCACCGCCTTTGTGCTTGCCATGCTGAGATTGATTCTGCGACAGATGCTCGGAGCAGATCTCGGCAAAGGTGCCATCCGGCAAGCGATAGGCTTCATCAAGTGCAGCGACAGGGGCAGCCTGAACCGGCTTGTGCGCGAAGCCAAGAGACAGCATCAGCACGGCGCAGACTATGCGCAGCACAGACTCGATTGTCTTTGCCCTGTTGCTTTCGAACACCCTCATGATCATTCCGATACCGTGCTTTGATCCAAAATCAAAGACCAACTCGGCCTGTGACGGAACACCTCCTCCATGGGTGACGTTTGATTTGCAGCATTCAACGCGTCAGACAGGAGTTGATACGATGCCAGCAAAATCCAAAGCCCAGCAGAAAGCCGCAGGTGCAGCCCTTGCCGCCAAGCGTGGCGACATGCCCAAATCTCGTTTACAAGGCGCTTCAAAAAGCATGGCTAAGTCCATGACGGAGAAAGAACTTGAAGATATGGCGTCTACCAAACGCAAGACTCTTCCAGAGAAAAAAGATAGCTGAATTTAAGCTATTTCTAAGAAATAGAATCGCCAATCGGATGACAGGCTGATGACGCAGGTTGAACAAAAAACTGTTCGCCTGCGTCATTTGGTCCTTGCCAATCCAAGAGCTTCAAAGATAATGAGCTTCCATATCGTTGGGAGAAACCGCTTCAATGCGGTGCCGAAGGAGCAACCGCCCCGGAAACTCTCAGGCAAAAGGACCAACGGTCGAACGGAACTCTGGAGAGAAGCCTCCTTGTAACTGAAGGGCAGGCTCGCCGAAGGGATAACAATCTCAGGCGACAAGGACAGAGGGGGCTCTTGAACCCGACGCTCGCAGAGTGTCATGAACATGAGCCCGCGCGAACGCGCTACCCTGGAGGCGTCCTTGGCCGATACAGCCGAGCTGAAAGTCACCCCGCTCCATTCCCTGCATCTGTCCCTTGGCGCTCGCATGGTGCCCTTTGCAGGCTACGATATGCCCGTCCAATATCCCGCAGGCGTTTTGAAGGAACATCTTCACACGCGCGCATCGGCTGGTCTCTTCGATGTGTCCCATATGGGCCAGGTCATCGTGAAGGCTAAGTCTGGCAAGGTCGAGGACGCTGCACTTGCTTTGGAAAAGCTGGTTCCTGTCGACATCCTTGGCCTCAAGGCTGGTCGCCAGCGCTACGGCTTTTTCACCGATGACAATGGCTGCATCCTCGACGACCTGATGATCACCAATCTCGGGGACCATCTTTTCGTTGTCGTCAATGCTGCCTGTAAGGATGCCGACCTTGCGCATATGAAGGCACATCTTTCCGACAGTTGCGAGATCACGCTGCTTGATGATCGAGCATTGATCGCGCTTCAAGGTCCGCGCGCGGAGGCCGTTCTCGCCGAGCTTTGGGCCGGCGTCTCCGACATGAAGTTCATGGATGTGCGCGAAATTCCGCTGCACGACGTTCCCTGCATCGTCTCCCGCTCCGGTTATTCCGGTGAGGACGGTTTCGAGATTTCCGTTCCGGCCGACAAGGCCGAGGACATTGCAAAGGCCCTGCTCGAACATCCCGATTGCGAGGCCATCGGTCTTGGCGCGCGCGACAGCCTGCGACTGGAGGCCGGTCTTTGCCTCTATGGTAACGACATCGACACGACGACGTCGCCGATCGAAGCATCGTTAGAATGGGCCATCCAGAAGGCGCGCCGCACGGGCGGTGACCGCGAAGGCGGTTTTCCGGGTGCTGATCGTATTCTCGCGGAACTTGGCAAGGGCACGGCCCGTCGACGCGTTGGCCTGAAGCCGGAAGGCAAGGCGCCGGTGCGTGGTCATTCCAAGCTGTTTGCCGATGCCGAGGGCAAGACCGAAATCGGAGAAGTCACCTCGGGCGGTTTTGGCCCAACTGCGGAAGGCCCCGTTGCCATGGGCTACGTGCCAACCGACTATACGACACCCGGCACGGCGATCTTCGCCGAAGTGCGCGGCAAGTATCTGCCCGTAACCGTCGCTGCCCTGCCCTTCATTACACCCACCTACAAGCGCTAATCTGCGGAGAAACCCATGCTGAAATTTACCCAGGAACACGAGTGGCTGAAGATCGAAGGCGATGTTGCCACCGTCGGGATCACCACGCACGCCGCAGAACAGCTCGGCGATCTGGTCTTTGTTGAACTGCCCGAAGTCGGCGCGACCTTTTCCAAAAATGGCGAAGCCGCAACCGTTGAAAGCGTCAAGGCAGCGTCGGATGTCTATTGTCCGCTGGATGGCGAGATCGTCGAGATCAACCAGGCGATTGTCGACGATCCGTCGCTCGTCAATTCCGACCCGCAGGGTGCCGGCTGGTTCTTCAAGCTGAAGCTTTCCAACACCGCCGATGCCGATGCGCTGCTCGATGAAGCCGCCTATAAGGAGCTGGTCGCGTAATGAACACGCCCACTGAATTTCATTTCACCGACTACCAGCCCTATGACTTCGCCAATCGTCGTCATATCGGCCCGTCGCCGGCTGAAATGGAGGAGATGTTGAAGGTCATCGGCTATAAGAGCCTGGATGCCCTGATCGATGCCACCGTGCCCTCCTCCATCCGTCAGAAAGACCCGCTTGCCTGGGGTGCTGCCTTGACCGAACGCGAGGCACTCGACCGCCTGCGCGAGACAGCCAACAAGAACAAGGTTCTGACCTCGCTGATCGGCCAGGGTTACTATGGCACGATCACGCCGCCGGTCATCCAGCGCAACATTCTGGAAAACCCCGCCTGGTATACGGCCTATACGCCCTATCAGCCGGAAATCTCGCAAGGCCGTCTCGAAGCGCTCCTGAACTTCCAGACGATGATCTCCGACCTGACCGGGCTAGACGTTGCCAACGCCTCGCTTCTCGATGAAGCAACGGCTGCTGCCGAGGCCATGTCCATGTGCCAACGCGTGGCAAAGTCCAAGGCAACCGCCTTCTTCGTCGATGCCAACTGCCACCCGCAGACCATCGCATTGATCGAAACGCGTGCTGCGCCACTCGGCTGGAAAGTCGTGATCGGCAATCCGTTTACGGATCTCGATCCGGTGGATGTCTTCGGCGCGATCTTCCAGTATCCCGGCACGCACGGTCATGTCAGTGATTTCTCCGGTCTCATTTCGCGGCTGCATCAGACGGGTGCTATCGCAGCTGTTGCCTGCGATCTGCTGGCGCTGACGCTGCTCAAATCTCCCGGTGAGATGGGCGCGGATATCGCCATCGGCTCTTCGCAGCGCTTTGGCGTTCCGGTCGGTTACGGTGGCCCGCACGCTGCCTTCATGGCGGTCAAGGATGCGCATAAGCGCTCCATGCCGGGCCGTCTGGTTGGCGTGTCGGTCGATGCACGCGGCAACCGCGCCTATCGCCTGTCGCTGCAAACCCGCGAGCAGCATATTCGCCGCGAGAAGGCCACCTCGAACATCTGCACTGCCCAGGTTCTGCTGGCCGTCATGGCATCCATGTATGGCGTCTTCCACGGCCCGCAGGGCATCAAGGCCATCGCCCAGCAGACCCACCAGAAGGCGGTGCTGATGGCGAAGGGCTTGGAGAAGCTTGGCTACAAGATTGAGCCGGAAACCTTCTTCGATACGATCACCGTCCATGTCGGCCACATGCAGGCGCTGATCCTGCGTGCCGCAGTTGCCGAAGGGGTCAACCTTCGCAAGATCGGCTCCACCAAGATCGGCATGAGCCTTGACGAACGCACCCGCCCGGCAACGCTGGAAGCCGTCTGGCGCGCCTTTGGCGGCAACTTCTCGATCGCCGACTTTGATCCGGAATATCGACTGCCAAAAGATCTATTGCGTACAAGTGCTTACATGACGCATCCGATCTTCCACATGAACCGCGCCGAAAGCGAAATGACGCGTTACATCCGTCGTCTTTCGGATCGCGATCTGGCACTCGACCGAGCAATGATCCCGCTCGGCTCCTGCACCATGAAGCTCAACGCGACAGCGGAAATGCTGCCGATCACCTGGCCTGAATTCTCCGACATCCATCCTTTCGTCCCTGCCGATCAGGCGCTGGGCTATAAGGAGATGATCGACGACCTTTCCGCCAAGCTTTGCGCTGTCACTGGTTACGATGCCTTCTCCATGCAGCCGAATTCCGGCGCGCAGGGTGAGTATGCGGGTCTGCTGACGATCCGCAACTACCATCTCGCCCGTGGCGATGCGCACCGCGATGTCTGCCTGATCCCAACCTCCGCGCACGGCACCAACCCTGCCTCCGCGCAAATGGTTGGCATGAAGGTGGTCCCCGTCAAGGCAAAGGAAAACGGCGATATCGATATCGACGATTTCCGTGCAAAAGCAGAGCAGTATGCGGAAAACCTCTCGTGCTGCATGATCACCTATCCGTCGACCCACGGCGTCTTTGAAGAAACGGTTCGCGAGATCTGCGATATCGTCCACGCCCATGGCGGCCAGGTCTATCTGGACGGTGCTAACATGAACGCGATGGTTGGACTGTCGCGACCTGGCGATATCGGCTCCGACGTCAGCCACCTCAACCTGCACAAGACCTTCTGCATTCCGCATGGCGGCGGTGGTCCTGGCATGGGGCCGATCGGCGTCAAGGCGCATCTTGCTCCTTACCTCCCCGGGCATCCTGCAAGCGACGGTCGCTCTGGTGCCGTCTCGGCCGCCCCGTTCGGCTCTCCATCCATCCTGCCGATCTCCTGGAGTTACTGCCTGATGATGGGCGGCGAAGGGCTGACGCAGGCGACCAAGGTTGCGATCCTCAACGCCAACTACATCGCCGCGCGATTGAAGGGCGCTTACGACGTGCTCTACAAGTCCGAGGCTGGCCGCGTGGCGCATGAGTGCATCATCGACACACGCCCTCTGAACGACATCTGCGGCGTGACCGTGGATGACGTGGCCAAGCGTCTGATCGACTGCGGCTTCCACGCCCCGACCATGAGCTGGCCGGTCGCTGGAACCTTGATGATCGAGCCGACGGAATCTGAAACGAAGGCCGAAATCGACCGCTTCTGCGACGCGATGCTGACCATCCGTCAGGAGGCCCGCGACATCGAGGAAGGCCGTGCGGACAAGCTCAACAACCCGTTGAAGAATGCCCCGCACACCGTCGAAGACCTCGTCGGCGAATGGGATCGTCCCTACAGCCGCGAACAGGGTTGCTTCCCGCCGGGCTCCTTCCGCGTGGACAAGTACTGGTCCCCGGTCAACCGCATCGACAATGTCTATGGTGACCGCAACCTCATCTGCACCTGCCCGCCCATGAGCGAGTATCAGGAAGCGGCGGAGTAAGGCCAAATAGCGAAGCCCGGAGCGATCCGGGCTTCTTTCGTTTTGTTCGGTCCCGATTCACGATTTGATAGCCGTCGTTATAAGATGTCCAATAGACCACTGTGCGAACAGGGCTGCACGCCGTATAAAAGCAATCGACATCTGTTCTTTTAAAAATTTTGGCTATGCTCTCTCCTATCGCCACATCGCTTAGCATCGTTTCTGTCAGCCTGTTCTTCGGCATGGCGCTGCTTTCGGCATGGCGGCGTTTCGGGGTCCAGTTCTATGCCGTCTTCTGGGCGCTCTCCTTCATCCTATCGGCAGCCGGGCATGGCGTCCGGGTCCTTGGCGTTATCTGGCCTGAGTATCAGAGCGCGATGGCAATGCTCGCTTGTCAGGCTTCGATCGGCAGTTTCGCGCTGCTGGCAATTGGTTTCCGCTCCCGCGCCAATCTCGACCATCGTTTGATCTCTGTTTTCTGGGCATTGTCCGCTGTTGCCATCCTGGTGTTTTGGAGCGCGCAGCCTTTCGATTGGCGGATGGCATCGCGGGTTACGACGTCAGCGGCCGATGCTCTCTTCGTTGGAATGATCGTCTTTCTCCCTAGGCACGCCAAAGGCGTGTCGCCATCGATACGTATAGCCTTGGCACTCTTTGGGCTTTACATTCTCTCCGTCGGTATTGCGGCGTGGATGGTCCGGCCTGGTGGGGAGATAAACGAGGCGTCCTTCATTATTCTCCTGTCGCTCGGCACGCCAACGGGCATGATGGCGACTGGAATCTTGACGCTCTTCATCCTGGCCGCGGATCTTGCCGCAGAGTTGCAGAAGAAGGCGCAATATGACTACCTGTCGACCCTGCTGAACCGCCGAGGTTTTGAGGAGAGGCTTGCTGCCCAGCGCGTGGCGGCGAAAGAAGCTGGCTTTATTGTCGCGACCGATCTTGATCGCTTCAAGTCCATCAATGACAGCCTGGGTCATGCAACGGGAGATGAGGTCATTCGTCGCTTTGCTCGCCATCTGCAAGACGCCGCGGGTCCTCGGGACTTGGTTGGAAGAATGGGTGGCGAGGAATTCGCCTTCTTCATCGCATCCAGCGACGGGCGAAACGTGCTGGAGCGCGTAGAGCGTCTGCGCACCAGCGTACCCGCCCTCTACCCCGACATTGATCTAAGGGCGCCTGTGACCGCAAGCTTTGGCGTCGTGCGGCTAAAGCCGGAGGAAAGCTTTCAGCAGGCCTATGCGCGTGCGGACGCTGCTCTCTACGCCTCAAAGAATGCAGGCAGAAATACCACCGTGGCAGATCTCGGCGAAGCTGCCTGAGACGCTGGCTATACGGCGGTGCCTTCGGACCACGTGTTATCGCGTGAGCCTGATATCCGCGGTAACGACGCTCGGTCCGTTGGCTCCGTCCCTGTCCGTCGTGCGCAGCCTCAAGCCATCGCGTCCAAGCTTGCTGATGGTCATTCCGGCCACGCGATCGCCATTGATGTCACGGTTCCAGCGGACTGTCAGATTGATGTCTTCGCCTTTGCGGCTGCCGCTGAGTGCAGATGGCAGCCCTGATGGGCCAACATAGTTTCCACTGTATCTCGTGCCTCTTGCCGTCAAGTCTGCGGAGATTGATCGGCGCACGACCACGAAGCCACGGCAGGTGCCATTCATCTGCAACGAAGGTCCTGACGCCGTCGTCTGGAAGGTGCAGTTGACATTGACGGGGCGAGAGCCGATGCGTGTGGTCACTGTGCCGCTGCCTTTCCAGCTTCCACCAAGCGAGGACAGAAAGGCAGTTTCATCCGCTGCTGCGGGCGTAGACATCATTGCGCCTAAGGCGAAAAGGCAGGCTGTCTTCAGTTTCATGGTGATCGCTCCCTATCAAGAAACGCGAACGGCGAAGACATCCGTAGAGTTCCTAATTTAGATCGTTATGATCCATAGCAACCAATAACGTTTTCGTGCGTTTGTCGCTCGCTTCACCCCCTATTCGGAAACACGCCGATGACAATCCTCACCTCTTCTTCCGCTGGCCGAGGCGCTCTGAGCAGGCCGAGCGGCATCAGCGATCGCACTCTTTTTGCCCTCGCCGTCTTGAACTTCTTCCTGGCAGACGCACGTGATGGGCTCGGTCCGTTTCTCGACGCGTTTCTGGCCACCAACGGCTGGTCGCCCATGCAATTGGGCATCATCGCGACTGTCGGCGGCCTTGTTGGCCTAGCGGCAACACCCCTTTGCGGCGCATTGGTGGATGGGACGACGTGGAAGCGGGCGCTGATTGCCGGGCCGGTCATTCTCGTGACTGCCGGTGCGCTTCTGACCTTGATCTTCCCCACAGAGACCATTGTCTGGGGTGGTCAGATCATGACGGCGGTTGTCGGCGCAACCGTCGGTCCGGCGTTGGCTGGTTTGACGCTCGGTCTCGTTGGAGAAAAGCTGTTTTCCAAACAAATCTCACGCAACGAGTTTTGGAACCATGGCGGCAATTTTGCTTCGCTATTTGCCACATATGTTGCCGTTTCCTATTTCGGAATTTCTGGCGTCATAGGCCTGATGATCATCACCGCCATCGGAACACTGATTGCAATCACCGCAATTGATCCTGACCAGATCGATCACAAGGTGGCGCGTGGTCTGGGCCATGATGAAGGCGAGCCCGGGCCATCAGGCTTTGGGGTGTTGTGGCACGAGCGAGGCCTGATCCTGCTTGCCATTATTCTGCTGATATTCCATTTCGGCAATGCGCCAATGGGCCGACTGATTGCCCAGGATTTTGCCGTTGAGCTCAACTCGCCTTTCAAGACGACGGCGATTATTACGGGTGTGGCGCAGTTCGCCATGATCTTCGTGGCAGCACTTGCACCTTGGCTCATCCGCCGCTTCGGCCTGTCAGCAGTTTTTCTGATTGCGCTCGCCGCTCTGCCAGTGCGTGGGCTGCTCGCTGCGTCCTTCGAACAGTTCTGGGTCGTCTATCCGGTGCAGTTACTCGACGGCATTGGAGCCGGTCTTCTCGGCATTGCGACACCTGTTGCTGTGGAGCGGATTTTAAAGGGCACGGGCCGCTTCAATGTGGGTCTTGCAAGCGTGATGACCGTTCAGGGCATTGGTGCATCGCTGAGCAACGGCGTTGCCGGGTGGCTCACCACGGAGGGTGGCTTTGCGCTTTCGCATCTGGTGGGCGGTGGTGTCGCAGCGATTGCGATCCTGCTCTTTATTCTCTTCCGGCGAGACATCGTTCCAAAGGATGAGCCTGAGACAGAGTAAACCAAGGCATTGCTGAAAACAAAAAAGGAGGCTCGTGGCCTCCTTTTCCTTTTGATATTATAATGACATCAGCCGACGAATGCGCGCTCGATGACGAATTCAGCGGGCTTGTTATTGGCGCCTTCAGTTAGACCGGCCTTCTCCAGCAGTTCCTTGGTGTCTTTCAGCATCGCTGAAGAGCCGCAGATCATTCCACGGTCAATCGCAGGATCGAGAGCTGGAACACCGAGGTCGGCAAACATCTTGCCGTTTGCGATCAGATCGGTGATGCGGCCCTTGAAGGGATATTCCTCACGCGTCACTGTTGCATAATGCTTGAGCTTGTCGCCGGCGATCTCACTCAGGAACTCGTGATTCTTGATCTCTTCCACGAGGTCGAAGCCGTATTTCAGTTCGGCGACATCGCGGCAAGTGTGAGTAAGGATCACTTCCTCGAACTTCTCATACGTCTCCGGATCTCGGATGAGGCTTGCAAAAGGTGCAATGCCCGTGCCGGTCGAAAACATATAGAGGCGCTTGCCGGGGGTCAGCGCGTCGAGCACCAGCGTCCCTGTCGGCTTCTTGCGCATCAGCACGGTATCGCCTGGCTTGATTGCCTGCAGATGGGAGGTCAGGGGACCATCCGGCACCTTGATGGAGAAGAACTCAAGCTCTTCATCCCAGGCTGGGCTGGCGATCGAGTAAGCGCGATAAATCGGCTTGTCACCGACCATAAGGCCGATCATGGCGAATTCGCCGGATCGGAAGCGGAAGCCAGCCGGGCGCGTCATGCGGAATCGGAAAAGATGATCGGTATAATGCTCAACCGAAAGAACCGTTTCGGCATAGACGCCGTCAGGGATCTTGACCGCAAATTCTTCCGTTTTGGCTGGAGCGTTCATTTTCTTTCCGTCCATTTTACAAAAAAGCCAGACATTCTCGATGCGGGGAATACACTATCCGCACCGCCTTTTGAAGGTACAGGAATGTCATTAGAGCTATGCAGGTAAAAATATGTATCTCTAACTCATATTTACGAGCAATGGCTCATACTGCCGCACGCCTGCGCCAGCTATAGGTTTCACCTTCGGCTGCCGGTGTTGCCGTCGGCTGGTAGTAGACATTGATGCCAGGCAGCCGGTTTTCCGACAAGCGGCGGATCGCCGTCTCATTGGTAACGGCGAAGCTGGTAAACCCGGTTCTGAGCATCAATGGCACCTGGTCGATCAAAACGTCACCGACGGCTCGCAACTCGCCCTGATAATTCAGCCGCGTGCGCAGCAGCGAAGCATGGCTGAATCCGCGTCCGTCATTGAAGGCTGGGAAGCTGACAGCGACAAGCGCGATACGATCAATGAAGGGCGCAAGCCTCGTCACGTCGTCGGCCGGCGTAATGAGCACGCCGAGACCGACATCGTTGCTTTCAGCGGCTCTCGTCAGAAAGATTTCCAACGGCAGGACCGTATTCTGCCCCTCGCCCGCCTTGACCTCTTCGGTCTCGATGACCCAGGGATCGTTTTCGACGAAGCCGTGTTCGTTCCAGATTTTGGTCATGTCATAATCCTCAGGCAGCTGCTGCAGCTGCGGGATAAAGGGCATCCTTGAATGGCTGCGGTCCAACCCGGCGATAGGCCTCAAGGAAGGTTTCTTCCTTCGACAGGCGCAGACCGAGATAGGTATCGACAATCGTCTCCACCGCGTCCGTTACCTTCTCCGGCTCGAAGCCACGACCGATGATTTCACCGATCGACGAATTCTCATCGCCCGAACCACCCAGCGTGATCTGATAGAGTTCGGCACCCTTCTTCTCGACGCCGAGCAGCCCAATATGGCCGACATGGTGGTGACCGCAGGCATTGATGCAGCCAGAGATCTTGATCTTCAGCTCACCGATTTCAGCCTGGCGCTCAGGCGCGCCAAAACGTCGGGAGATTTCCTGCGAGACCGGAATCGAGCGCGCATTGGCAAGCGCGCAGTAGTCCAGCCCGGGACAGGCAATGATATCGGTAATGAGACCCGCATTGGCGGTTGCTAGGCCCGCGCCCTGGAGCGCCCGGTAGACCGGTTCCAGATCGGCAAGTGCCACATGCGGCAGGATGATATTCTGCTCATGGCTGATGCGGATCTCATCGAAGGCATATTCTGCGGCAATATCCGCGACAACATCCATCTGCTCGTCGGATGCGTCGCCCGGAATGCCGCCGATCGGCTTCAGCGAGATCGTCACCATGCCATAATCGGGATGCTTGTGCGGTTGAACGTTCTGATCCACCCAGCGCGCGAAATCTGAATCCGCCTTCTTCCAGCGAGCGAGGCTCTCCCAGCTTTCGGGACGGTCCTTCAACTGCGGCGGCGCGAAGTAGGTGGTGATCGCGGCAATATCCGCGTCGGGAAGTTTCAGTTCGCCGTTCTTCAGGTGAACGAATTCTGCCTCGACCTGACGCGCCAGTTCTTCCGCACCTGTCTCATGCACGAGGATCTTGATGCGCGCCTTGTATTTGTTGTCACGCCGTCCATGCAGATTATACACGCGCATGATGGCGGTGGTGTAGGACAGCAGGTCCTCTTCAGGCAGGAAATCGCGAATCTTTTTGGCGATCATAGGCGTTCTGCCCTGCCCGCCGCCGACATAAACGGCAAAGCCGATTTCGCCCTCATCGTTCTTCTTCAGGTGCAGACCGATATCGTGAACCTGAATGGCAGCGCGATCACGCTCCGCACCTGTCACGGCGATCTTGAACTTGCGCGGCAGGAAGGAGAATTCCGGATGGACGGACGACCATTGGCGCAGGATCTCCGCATAGGGGCGCGGATCGGCCACCTCGTCTGCCGCAGCACCCGCAAAGTGGTCTGCGGTGACGTTGCGAATGCAGTTGCCTGAGGTCTGCAGCGCGTGCATTTCCACGCTTGCCAACTCGTCCAGAATAGCAGGCGTATCGGCAAGACGCGGCCAGTTATACTGAATGTTCTGCCGCGTGGTGAAGTGGCCATATCCACGATCATACTTGCGGGCGATATGCGCCAGCATACGCATCTGCTTGGAGTTCAGCGTTCCATAGGGGATCGCGACGCGCAGCATGTAGGCATGCAGCTGAAGGTAGACGCCATTCATCAGGCGCAGGGGCTTGAACGCATCTTCGGCAAGTTCGCCGGACAGGCGGCGTTCCACCTGATCGCGAAACTGCTCCACGCGACCCTTTACGAAAGCGTGGTCGAACTCGTCATAACGGTACATGATCTTCCTCAGACTGCGATAAATGCTGCGTCAGCGGGCTTGTAGCCCGTGGCATATTCGATTGTCGGGCCAGCCGCACGAATGCGTTCGCGAAGACGCGTCGGCCACAGACGACCGTTTTCCTCGGCAACCTCGATGATGTTGACGTCTACAACCTTGTTGGCAGAGAAATCACGCTTACCGATCTCTTCCAGCGACGCGACCGCTTCCTCGTGACGCGCAACGAGAGCGGACTGCAGATCCTCGTTCCATTCGCCGTTGGCATCCAGCCATACAGCGATGCCATCGGTCAGACGATTGGCGGTGAGTACCTTATCAACCATTTGCATACTCCTGTCCGGCATTTGCGCCAAGCGGCGAGACCGCCAGCGCTTCGGACCTTTCAAAATTCGAACCCGCAACCGCGTCGCCGATGATCACCATGACTGGGCCAGTCAACTCATCGCGATGCTCTAAGTAGGGCAAATCCTTCAATGTGCCGTGCATCAGGCGACGATAGCTGCGGCTGGCGTTTTCGATAACCGCCACTGTCGTATCCGCATTCAGTCCCGCACTCATCAGCCGCGTCGCCACAGAGGCGGCAACGCTGCGCCCCATATAGACGGCAATTGTTGCCCCTGAGACGGCGAGACGCGCCCAGTCCGGCAAGATATCGCCCGCGAGATCGTGACCTGTGGTAAAGATCAGCGACGATGCCACGCCGCGCAGCGTGAGCGGAAGTTCGAAGTCGGCGGCGGCGGCGAAGGCCGAGGTAATGCCCGGTACGATCTCATATCCAATACCAGCTTCGCGCAGTGCTGCCATCTCTTCAGCCGCGCGGCCATAGACCAGCGGATCGCCGGACTTCAGCCGGACGACGCGTTTCCCTTCCTGGCCGAGCGACACCAACAGCTTATTTATGTCCTCCTGCGACTTGGAGTGACAGCCCTTGCGCTTGCCGACCGACAGACGCTCCGCGTCCCGGCGGCCCATATTGACGATCTCTTGAGGCACCAGCGCGTCATAGACAATCACATCCGCCTGCATCAGGACGCGCTGCGCACGCAGTGTCAAAAGATCTTCAGCACCGGGACCTGCGCCCACCAGCCACACGTAGCCTTCGGGGCTTTCAGGTGACAAAAGAAGCTTCTCTGCTGCTGCGTGAGCGGCATCGACATCGTTCTGGGCGACAGCATCTGCCACGCTTCCAGAGAAGAAGCGACGCCAGAAGTTGCGACGGAGAGCGCCCTTCGGAATGCTTGCTTCCGCAGCATCGCGATATTCCACCGCGAGCCGGGCAAGACGACCAAGTGACGGCGCCAACATCTGGTCAATACGCGCACGAACGATCTGGCCAAGCACCGGACCGGCGCCTTCCGTGCAGATCGCAACCGCGAGAGGCGCACGAGACACAAGACCTGGCGTATAGAAATCGCAATAGCCCGGCTGGTCGACGGCATTGGCAGGAATGGCCTTTGCGCGTGCCGCATCCACGATCTGACGATCAAGTGCTTCATCGCCGGTCGCGGCGAAGACAAGCGTCATGCCATCCACCTGATCTGGGGTGAAGGACTGTGCAACGACCTTGATATGTTCCCTCTCGAGAAAGGCAGCGTAGTCGGACTGCGGATCATCCGAGAATGCGACGATCAGCGCATTTGTATTTGAAAGAAGCCGCGCCTTCGCATAAGCCTCATCGCCGTTCCCGAAGACAGCAACGTACTTGCCCTCTACCTTGAAGAAGGCGGGGAATGTCATCAGGCGGTCTTGGGTGCGGGAAGCAGTTGTCTCAAACATGGTCGCAATATCGCCGATCGAGTAAAAAGGTTGAAGGCACGAAAATTCCTACATCATAATGCCGTAGATTATTATTTCTCGGCAAGCGGCCTTTTTGAGGAAAAGCAACCGTAGCGACCAAGCCGCCACACCCCATCTAAAGGATGGTATTTCTATCAATATTCTATATTTCTCTGCTATTTCTGGCGGAAGCAAATCGGAAACTTCACTACCACAGAAAAAGGGTACGTATCTTGACAGAGCAATCTTTGGCCTCACGCCTCCTCGACGTGATCGAACATGACATTCTGCCACTTACCAGCCGCGGCGTCGCGCTCGGCAACAAGGTCTTCGGCGCGGCCATTCTGCGCAAGTCCGATCTGTCGCTGGTGATTGCCGAAACCAACAATGAGCTTGAGAACCCTTTGTGGCATGGTGAGGTCCACACCCTGAAACATTTCTACGAACTGGGCGAAAAGCCTGACACGAAAGACCTGATCTTCCTTTCCACCCATGAACCCTGCACCATGTGCATGTCGGCGATCACCTGGGCAGGCTTTGACAATTTCTACTCCTTTTTCAGCCATGAAGATTCGCGGGACGCTTTCGCCATTCCGCATGACCTCAAGATTCTCAAGGAGGTTTTCGGTTTGGAGCCAGGCGGCTATCGGCGGAGCAATGCTTTCTGGAACTCCTACTTCATTGCCGATCTGGTGGAAGCAGAGGAAAACCCGTTGAAACTGAAGTTGCAAGAGCAGACGGCACGGATCAAAACGGTCTATAACAACCTCTCCAATAGCTATCAGTCGTCCAAATCCGACAACAACATCCCCCTGAACTGACAGTCCAGAAAGCAGCACCATGGAAGCCTCGAAAGATATCTCCCGTCTCATCGAGATCATGGAGGCGTTGCGCCAGCCGGAAACAGGGTGCCCTTGGGATACCATCCAGACATTTGAGACGATCAAGCCGTACACGATCGAAGAAGCCTATGAAGTGGCGGATGCGATCGAGCGCAGCGACATGGACGATCTTTGCGAAGAACTCGGGGACCTGTTGCTGCAGGTGGTTTTTCATTCGCGTATTGCCGAGGAGATGGGAGCGTTCTCCTTCGGCGATGTCATTCATGCCGTGACGTCAAAGATGATCCGCAGGCACCCGCATGTCTTTGCAGTCTCAGAGGCGGACACGCCGGAATCCGTCAAGCTGCAATGGGATCAAATCAAGGCGGCCGAGAAGCGTGAGCGCTTGGAACGACGTGCACTGCGCGGCATCAGCGAGGACCCGAAGGCCGGATTTTTGGGCTCGATCCAGCGCAGCCAGCCAGCGCTGACCGAGGCTTTGAAGCTTCAGGAACAGGCCGCGCGCGTCGGTTTTGACTGGTCCGCAGCAGAGCCGATCCTCGACAAGATCGAGGAAGAAATCGGGGAACTCAGGGAGGCGCTTGCTGAAGGCAAGGCCGAGAGCATCAGCGACGAGTTGGGCGATCTGATCTTCGCCATGGTCAATATCGGCCGCCATGTCAAAGTCGACGCTGAAAATGCGCTGCGCGGCACGAACACCAAATTTCGCCGCCGGTTTCGCCACATTGAGACGTCGCTCGCCGCCTCCGGGGAAACGCTTGAGGCTGCCAGCCTCGAGAGGATGGAGGAGTTGTGGCAGGCTGCCAAGGCAATCGAGCGACAGCTTGGATGATCGGAAGACTGCCGCGCCATTCGCGTGCGTTTCGATAGCTTCAGACTTGCTCCGCGCGCCCTAAGCTCTTGTTCCTTCGAATATCTTTGCCTCTGGGCCGCAAGACTTGCTTCAGGTGTAGTTGCTTCGCTGCTGCACCTGCCCATCGACGAAGTCTTCAGCACGATACAGCGTCAAACGGTCACGGCCGGATGCTTTCGACGCATAAAGCGCCATATCCGCCTTCTTTATAAGCGACATCGCGGTGCTGGTCTTCTCGTCGCAGACAGCAATACCCATACTCAAGGTCGCGACCACGGTTTGATCATCCATGCGGTGTGTAATCGAACTGACGACATTCTGCAGCGTACCGGCAAAAGCAACCGCCTCGTCCTTGCCGATATTTGGCTGATATAGGATGAACTCCTCTCCACCAAAGCGGGCGAAGCTATCCACTGAACGGATACGGGTGAAGAGTTCTCGTGCCACGCGTGCCAGTATCTCATCCCCAGCGAGATGGCCGAAATTGTCATTGATGCGCTTGAAGTGGTCGATGTCGATCATAACGATCGCATCGCCGTATCGAACAGTTTCGGGAAGCCTGGAACTGAAGGAGTGCCGGTTCGGCACACCCGTCAACACGTCGAGCCCGACCAAGCCCCTCAACCGCTCTTCGGTCCGTTCCTTGACGAGTGCCATGACGAAAAACGCAATCGCAAAATGACAGATGATGGAGGCAAAAAATGCGTTTCGCGCGATGTTGATCGCCGTCAACGGAAAAGCCACCCCGACTGCGACAAGCAGTGTGAGAACAGCTGCGATGATGATCGACACCGCTAAGGGCTTTCTGACCGGGAGCGGCTCCGTGACATTGTCGGCGCGAACCGTCAGCGCAGACGCGAAAAGCAGTGATGCGGCCGTGGTCTGGAAGGCAATTGTTCGGCTATGGGGTGAGTTATAGAGGCCGGTGGCAATCAGCACCAGGCAGACCACCACTGGAAGGGTCAATACGAGCCATTCGCGATTTCCCTTTCTCTGCCTGCTGATGCGGCACATCCCAAGCCAAAAGACCGCATATCCCACGAGGCCGGCAAACATCCCCGCCATGGCGAAAAGATATTCACGCCCTGGCAGGAAAAATCCAACTCCAACGAGGATCGAAGCCATGGCGACAAGGAAGAAACCGATCGCCAAAAGCCCCAGGCCCACACTTTCCCGTGACTGAGAACGAACGTAAATGAAGCAAAGACCGGCGACGACAAATGAAAGCTTATGAAGAATAAGAACAGTTGGAAGATCTAATTCTGGCAACATCAATATCGGCTCACATCATATCCGCTACACGACTATCACCTAATGAGCGCCCCCAACTTTGACATTTTTCAAAATAGGGTGGGACGGAAGACATGGATGATATGCGATGCTGCTTATGAAGCGTGCTGCGATCTTTCATATACTCGTCCACGCTTCAAGTTTTTGTTTCACCCCGCGTCATATTGCAAAACCGCAAAGCGCCTTACGCGACGTATTGCAGCGGGGATATCGCTCACCGCTCCCAGTCTTCCGCCGGTGGCTTAGTGCCCAGTCCGAGCTTCCGCTCCAGCGCTGCCCCCTGCTCTCCCGAGAGGCGAATGTCGAGCGCCACCGAACCGTCTTCTCTGTCCTCGCGTCCATCGACGATGGCGTTGTCATAAACCCAGGACAGTAGCGGCAATTGATCGATGCTCAAAACGATCGTGGTTTCCGTCAGAACGCCCGACAGGCGAATCGAGATATCGTCCATCAGCGCATCGACACCCTCGCCTGTCAGTGCGGAGACGGCACGGACATTGGCCCGGCCCTCTGCTTTCTGCATGATGGCGTCATGGGCTTCCGGCTCCAGCCGGTCCACCTTGTTCCAGACCTCGATGATCCGCTCCTCGGCGACCTTTTCGTCGATGCCGAGATCGCCAAGAATGCGCATGACGTCACCGGCCTGTGCCGCATTGTCGGGATCCGACATATCGCGCACGTGCAGAACCAGATCTGCTTCCAGCACCTCTTCCAGGGTTGCGCGGAAGGCGGCAACCAAGTGGGTCGGCAGGTCGGAGATGAAACCGACCGTATCGGACAGGATGACGGTTCGTCCATGCGGCAGCTTCATACGGCGAAGCGTGGGATCGAGCGTGGCAAACAGCATGTCTTCCGCCAGGACGCCCGCGCCCGTGATACGATTGAACAGCGTCGATTTTCCGGCGTTGGTATATCCGACCAGCGCCACGATCGGATGCGGCACCTTGCGACGCTTGGCGCGATGCAATTGGCGGGTCCGCACCACCTGCTCCAGCTCCCGCTCGAGACGCACGATGCGCTCTTGAAGAAGACGTCTATCCGCTTCGATCTGCGTTTCACCCGGACCACCCATGAAGCCCGCGCCACCGCGCTGACGCTCAAGGTGGGTCCAGCTTCTGACAAGGCGGCCCTTCTGGTAATTGAGGTGGGCAAGATCGACCTGCAGTGTGCCTTCCTTTGTCGAGGCGCGGCGGCCGAAAATCTCAAGGATGAGACCCGTCCGGTCGATCACCTTGGAGTTCCACTGCTTTTCAAGATTGCGTTGCTGAACCGGCGTCAACGGGTGATCGACAATCACCAGACCTGCATCCGTTTCATCGAGCAGATGACCGATCTCTTCGATCTTACCGGTGCCGAACAATGTCGCAGGGCGCGGCTGGCTGACGGGGACGATCAGCCCTTGTGTGACGGTGAGGTCAATGGCGAGTGCCAGACCTTTGGCTTCTTCGAGCTTCGCCTCCATCGACCGCAGGGGTGCCGTCGCGGTCGCCTCGCGATGGTCACGCTGCTGCTTCAGCTGCGGGACGAGGACGACCGCGCGCATGTCGTCGCGGCGCTTTTCAAGCTCAGGGATGATGGATTCATTCGACGTATCGCGTGTAGAAATGTGCTGGCCCTTTCAGTTGCTGGTGCCAGTTTAAAATATAGGCAGCTACACGACAAAAACAACGGAGCTCGATCGTGAGTTCCGTTGTCCATCGCTGCAGGACGAGAGATCGGTTACGTCTTAGAAACGAAGAATCAGGCCGCGCCTTCTTCGGTCTCGAACATCTGCATGGGCTGGCCCGGCATGATGGTGGAGATCGCATGCTTGTAGACGAGCTGCGAATGTCCATCGCGGCGCAGGAGCACGCAGAAGTTGTCGAAAGACGTAACAACACCTGTCAGCTTGACGCCGTTGATGAGGAAAATCGTCAACGAAATCTTCTGCTTACGAACGGTGTTGAGGAAAAGGTCTTGCAGGTTTTGAGAACGTTCCGCCATAGCGCCGCTTCTTTCTTTTTTGCCCGGATGGGAGACCGGGAAATCAAACAATCAATAATGCTATCCCGCTGGCCGTGCCCCCTGCCATTGGGTGAAACTCTGGTATCAAATCACGCTCTGTTCCGCAATGTCGAAAAACTCACTCCATTTTTTGCCAGCTTGCCAAGATGGTACGTTTCTCGATAAATTAGAAATATTGCAGCGACACCCTGAAGAGCTGCTCCACATCGCGCACAGAATCTGCGGATGCAAAGAGAATGACACGGTCCTTCGCTTTGATCTTCATGTTGCCATCTGGCCGCAAAACCGTCTTGTCACGATAAACTGCCCCGATGCGGATACCTTCAGGAAGATCGATCTCGCGAAGCGCCTGGCCGACGAGCGGAGACGTCTCCAGAGCTTCGGCCTCGATGATCTCACCGTTACCGCGCTGCACCGCATAGACGGAGCGAATGCGGCCCTTGCGCACATGCTGCAACACCCGTGAAATCGTCACAGCCCGGGGGTTGATGTAGGCGTCCAGCGCCAGGGACTTGGCTGCATCGTGGAAGGAGGTGGCATTCAGCAAAGCAAGGTTCGATTTGCAGCCCATCTGCTTTGCCATGACTGCGCCCAGAATATTGGTCTGGTCGTTGTTGGTCAGCGTAACGATCAGGTCGGCATCCTGAATATCGGCCTGGTGAAGGATTTTCTGGTCAAGGACCGAGCCATGCAGCACGATCGTCGAGTTGAGATTTTCAGAAGCTGCGATCGCCTTGTCGCGATCGAACTCGATGATCTTGACCCGAGTCTTCGGTTGCAGTTCCTCGATGGAACGCGCAACATATTGGCCGATATTGCCACCGCCGGCGATGACGATCCTGCTTGCCTCTTTCTCCACATGACCGAACAGCCCGAGTGTGCGGCGGGCGTGCTGGCGTTGGCAGATGACATAGGCAAGGTCGCCGGTGCGCAATTGTTCGGAGGAGTCGACCGACTTCAAGTGACCGTTGCGGAACACACCAACGACAGTTGCAATCAGATCGGGGAAGAGTTGGCTCAACTGCTGCAGCGGCGTGTTGACGACCGGGCAATCCTCCATGCACTCGATTGCCAGCATATAGACATTGTCATCGGCAAAGCGGACCACGTCGGTGGCGCCTGGAAAAGCAATGCGTCGGAGGACCATCTTACCGACTTCGATCTCCGGAGAGATCGTCACATCGATGGACATGTTTTCGCGGCTGAAGAGGTCGCCATATTCAGGAGCCAGATAGCTCTGATCGCGGATGCGGGCAATCTTGGTGGGCACACTGAAGAGAGCGTGCGCGACCTCGCAGGCGACGATGTTGATCTCGTCATAGAGGGTGACGGCAATAATCATGTCGGCCTGATCGGCCCCAGCTTTCGCCAACACATCCGGATGCGAGCCATGGCCGACATAGCCACGAACATCGAGCGTCTCAGTGATCGCGGAGATAAGGGCAGCGGAGGTATCGATCACCGAAACCTCATTGTCCTCACGCGACAGCTGTTCGGCGATGCCGTAACCCACCTGCCCCGCGCCGCAAATAATGACCTTCATGCACCGCCCTCTCCGAGCTTATTCATAAAACCCGTTGAGCGCATAACTGTCAGACGCCGAGCGACTTGAGCTTACGGTGCAGGGCCGAGCGCTCCATGCCGACAAACTCCGCCGTGCGGGAAATGTTGCCGCCGAATCGGTTGATCTGTGCCACAAGATAATCACGCTCGAACATTTCGCGCGCCTCGCGGAGCGGAAGGGTCATGATGTGCTGATCACCCTGTGCGGCAATCTTCGGCAGCATGTCGCCAATATCGGACGGCAGCATGTCCGCAGTAATCGACGTGTCGCCACCTTCTGGACGGGCAAGAATCATCAGGCGTTCGATGTTGTTGCGAAGCTGTCGGATGTTGCCCGGCCAATCATGCGTCTGCAGAACGGCCATGGCGTCGTCGCCGATCTTGCGCGGACGAATGCCTGCCTGTTCCGAAATCTGGCGGATGAACATGTCCACCAAAAACGGAATATCCTCACGGCGCTCGGACAGAGCCGGAACCTTGACCGGGACAACGGCGAGACGGTGATAGAGATCCTCGCGAAAAAGTCCCTCGGAGATCAGGTTCTCGAGATTGAGTGCGGTCGAGGAAATAATGCGAACATCGACCTTGACCCGCTTGCCGCCGCCGACGCGCTCGAACTGCTGATCGACCAGCACGCGCAGGATCTTGTTCTGCGTCTCGCGCGGCATTTCGCCGACTTCATCGAGATAGAGAACGCCGCGATGCGCCTCTTCCAGCGCACCGACTTTGCGTGGCTGTCCAGGCAGTCCTTCTGTGCCGAAAAGCGCGATCTCCATGCGCTCCGGCGTGATTGTGGCCGCATTCAGCGCCACAAAGGGTCCCGTCGCCCGCGACGACTTCTTGTGGATCATGCGCGCCACAAGCTCTTTGCCGGAGCCGGAGGGGCCGAGGATCATGATGCGGCTGTTGGTGGGCGCGACGCGATCGATCGTCTGGCGCAGCTGCGAAACGGCCAGAGACGCCCCGACCAGTTCAACGGCGTCGCCAGTCCGCTTTTTTAGCTCCTGAACCTCGCGCTTCAGCTTGGAGTTTTCCAGCGCGCGTTCGGCAATCAGAATCAGACGGTCAGCCTTGAACGGCTTCTCGATGAAGTCGAAAGCACCACGCTTGATCGCATTGACCGCCGTCTCGATGTTACCGTGACCGGAAATCATCACCACAGGCAAGTCGGGGTGGCGGTTTTTGATTTCATCGAGAAGCGCCAGACCATCCAGCTTGCTTCCCTGCATCCAGATATCAAGAAAGATCAATCGCGGAACGCGTTCGGAAATGGCAGCCAGCGCGCTGTCGCTATCATGCGCCATGCGGGTTTCGTGACCTTCATCAGACAGAATGCCCGCAACGATCTCACGGATGTCGGCCTCGTCGTCGACGACCAGAATATCAGATGCCATATGCAACTTCCTTGTCAGTTTCGCTGCCAACCGCTTCGACACGCGGGAGCAGCACCCTGATCATGGCACCGTGGCCATGATCGAAATCGGCGGGCGCATCATGCAACTCAAGATGACCGCCGTGTTCTTCAATGATCTTCTTGACGATGGCGAGACCAAGTCCTGTGCCTTTGTCGCGCATCGTCATATAAGGTTCGAGGATACGGTGACGGTTCTCGACCGGCAGGCCCCTGCCATTATCGATGACGTCGACCACGAACCTGTTGTTTGCTTCGTCAAAATCCGCACGAACCAGGATGCGGCCATCACGCTTTTCAGCAGAATCGACGGACTCGATCGCCTCGGTCGCATTCTTGATGAGATTGCCAAACGCCTGACCGAGCATGCGGGAGTCGAACATGCCTTCCAGAGGCTTGTCACCCAGTGCAGTTTCGAAACTCACGTGGCTCGCACCCATTTCTCTGAGGAAGGTCGCATCCTTGAGGACGCTGCGCAGATCGGAGCGCTCCTTGGTCGGCTTCGGCATGCGGGCGAAGGCGGAAAACTCATCCACCATACGGCCAATATCGCCAACCTGACGAACGATGGTGTCAGTACACTGATCGAAGACCGCGCGGTCGCTGTCGTCGATCTGCTTGCCAAAGCGGCGCTTGATGCGCTCCGCAGAGAGCTGGATCGGCGTCAACGGGTTCTTGATCTCGTGCGCAATACGTCGTGCCACATCCGACCAGGCGGTCGAGCGCTGAGCGATGACGAGATCGGTGATGTCGTCGAGAGTTATGACATGGGACTCGCGGCCATCGCGGGCGTCTTCGCGGGTCACCTGAACGCTCAAGGTGCGTTCCTTACCGCGGCGCATGATGTTGATCTGCTGACGAAAATCCGCGCGACCGGATGCCGATGCTTCCGCAAGCACATGCTCAATCTCTGGTGCAGCAACAGAGAGCGGTGCCCCCACAAGCTCGGAGGAAGGAAGAGCGAGAAACTCTTCCGCTGACGGATTGACGATGGTGATCACCCGGTTCTCGTCGACGCCGATCACAGCTGCCGTCACACCGGAGAGCACCGCTTCGATGAAGCGACGGCGATCATCGATATCGTCCTTCGCCTCGATGATCTCTTCCTGCTGGCTGCGGATTTCGGAAATCATCTTGTTGAAGGTTCGCGACAGGCGGCCAACGTCGCCGTCGATGGCGCGCACCGGCACCAGCACATGCAGGTTGCCGGTTGCTACACTGTCAGCGGCGCTGATGAGCAGACGGATTGGGCGAACGATACGGTCGGCGACCGCGATTGCCGTCCAGATCGCAGCGAGAAGCACGATCAGCGCAAAGCCGAGATAGAGAATGGCAAAAGCGATCTGCAACGGCGCGCGGCCGGATTCCATCGCTTTGTATTCCGCGCGGTTCTCTTCCATCAGCCGCATAGCCGACATGACCTTGGGATCGACGGCGCGCACCGTGTAGAGGAAGGTTCCGCCAATCCCCTCAAGCTTGATGATGGCACCAACGAGATTGGTAACGCCTGGCGGAATAAGCGTTGGCTGGCCAGCCGCGGCCTTTTCCAACGCATCCGCAGGGATTGCCGGCAGAGGGCGTTCAGTGGTGATATCGGCCTGCACGACGGCATCGCCATCCGCCTGAACCAGAAACGCGCCGAGCATGCCGCGGCCTTTTGCCTGGCGAGTCATCAGATCGACGAAGCCGGTGCGGTCGAGATAGAAAAGTGCGCGGTTGCGGTCGAGATCGGTCGCCATGGAGAGCGTCTGGCCCTGAAGATAACCGGCATTTTCCAGCATATAGGCCTGGGCGATATTGCTGGAGGAATCGACGATTGCCTGGGTGCGCAGCGCAAACCAGCGATCGAGCCCCACATTCAGAGTCAGACTGGCGAAGATCGCCACGAGAACGGCTGGCGTAATGGCGACGATGGAGAACAGCACGACGATGCGCACATGCAGGCGCGCCGCAGCCCTACCCTTACGGCGCGCTTTCAAGAGCCGGCTGATTTCGCGGCCGATGAGATACATCAGGCCAATGACGAAGATGGAATTGATGACGACCGAGGCGATGACGACATTCGAGGTCGGCGCGATCGGTGTCAGTCCGAGCAGCACGATGAGCGTGACGATGGCACAGATCAGCGCTACGCCAGCGAGAACAAGACCCGGTAGCGCAAACGACATCCGTCGGTCGGCTATCACCATGCCCGCCGCTTGGTCGTCGGCTCTTCCTTCGGCGACAGGTTTACGCATTGATCATCAATCCCAAGCCGCCGAGATCAGCAGCAACGCCACAGCCCGACATCAGTTTTCGCTAGAGAGCGAATCTGTGATGTCACAGTGTTTTTCAAGCAACAGTTTGTGGCGAAAATGCAACGACGATCGTCGTATTGTCAATATCCTCAGGTGGTACGAGAGCTGCGATACACGGAAACGCCGAGTTCGCGGATCTTTTTCCTAAGCGTATTACGATTGAGGCCGAGCAGATCTGCCGCCTTGATCTGGTTTCCGCGTGTTGCGGTCAGCGCTGCGAGAATCAGCGGGTATTCCATCTCATGCAACACGCGGTCGTAGAGGCCGGGTGGCGGCAGGTTTTCGCCGAAGCTCGAGAAATATTCCCGCATATTCTCTTCCACCGCCTGCGAGATCGTCAGGTTGCCGCTGCGAACGGTCGTTCGGTCGATCGGGCTATCGGGAACGTCAGACTGAAGCTCCTGCTCGATGATTTCACGGGTGATGACTTCCTGCGGATAGAGCGCCATCAGACGACGGATCAGGTTCTCAAGTTCGCGGACGTTGCCTGGCCAGGCGTAAGCCTTCATCAACTCCAGCGCCTCACCCTCGAAACGCTTGCCCTCAAGACCCTCCTTCTCGCCAGTCTGGATAAAGTGACGCACGAGGTCGGGAATATCTTCGGCGCGATCGCGAAGCGGCGGCAGGCGCAGCGGAACGACGTTCAAACGATAATAGAGGTCTTCGCGGAAAAGACCCTGGTTGATCGACTGCTTCAAATCCTTGTTGGTGGCGGCTACGATGCGGACATCGGTGCGGATTGGCGTGCGCCCACCCACGGTCGTATATTCGCCCTGCTGCAAGACGCGCAGCAGACGGGTTTGGGCATCCATCGGCATGTCGCCGATTTCATCGAGAAACAGCGTGCCACCCTCCGCCTGTTCGAAACGGCCGGTTGAGCGGTTCTGTGCGCCGGTGAAGGCACCCTTCTCGTGGCCGAAAAGTTCGGATTCGATCAGGTCGCGTGGGATAGCCGCCATGTTGATGGCGACGAAGGGGCCATTGCGTCGCTTGCCGTAATCATGCAGCGCACGCGCTACCAGCTCCTTGCCCGTCCCAGACTCGCCGGTAATCATAAGCGTCAGATCCGTCTGCATCAGACGGGCCAGCACGCGGTAGATTTCCTGCATCGCTGCTGAACGGCCGACCAGCGGCATGCCGTCCTGCATGTCGTCATCGAGCTTCGCAGGCTTGCGTTTCGGCTCCGAGAGCGCGCGGCCTATGATGGCGATCAATTCCGTCAGGTCGAAGGGCTTCGGCAGGTAATCATAAGCGCCCTTCTCGGACGCCTTGATCGCGGTCATGAACGTGTTCTGAGCACTCATAACCAGAACCGGAAGCTCAGGCCGCGCCTTTTTGATGCGTGGCAGCAGGTCGAAGGCGTTTTCGTCCGGCATGACCACATCGGTAATGACAAGGTCGCCCTCGCCCGCCGAGACCCAACGCCATAGCGTGGCGGCATTGGACGTGATGCGCACATCGTAACCGGCGCGGCTCAGCGCCTGGTTCAGAACGGTGCGGATAGCCGCATCATCATCGGCTACGAGAATCGTTGCTGTCATGGATTGGACCCTGTCGAGTTCGGTATAATGCTGTCGTCCGGCGCGACTTCAGGCGAAACCGGCATCAGGACGCGGAATGTCGTACGATGGTTCTGGCTGTCGCATTCAACGATGCCGCCATGGGCGCCGATCAGCTTCGCAACCAGTGCCAAACCGAGGCCGGAGCCATTGGTCTTGGTGGTGATGAAGGGGTCGAAGAGATGCGGCAGAAGATCGGATGGCACGCCCGGACCGTTGTCATGCACACAGAATTCGAGCGGCAGAGAAATACGCTCGCGGCTGCCCGCCACCGATAGGCGAATGCCCGGGCGATAAGCGGTGGTGAGAACGATTTCGCCATCCTGCTGATTGCCCACTGCTTCCGCCGCGTTTTTCACAAGATTGAGAAAGACCTGCACCAACTGATCGCGGTTGGCATAGACCGGCGGCAAGGACGGATCGTAGTTTTCCGAAATCTTGATGTTACGAGCAAAACCAGCCTTGGCAACGGCTTTAACATGATCGAGGACCGAGTGGATGTTGACCGGCACGCGGTCCACCGGACGCTCATCGGAGAAAATCTCCATGCGGTCTACCAGTGAGACGATGCGATCCGTCTCGTCGCAGATCAGCCGCGTGAGAGCTCTGTCCTCATCCGGAACCGAAGATTCGAGCAGTTGCGCAGCACCTCTGATCCCGGAAAGCGGATTTTTGATTTCGTGGGCAAGCATCGACGCTAGACCCGTGACAGAGCGCGCTGCGGCGCGATGTGTGAGCTGGCGATCGATCTTGTCCGCCATCGACCGTTCCTGAAACACGACGACGACCGAACCCGGCTCGCTGACAACGGGCGCGACATAGAGATCGACCAGCTTGTCCTGACCAAGCCTTGGGGATGAAAGATCAACGCGATATTCGTTGACGGGAGCGCGGCGCTCTCGGACCTGATCGATCAGCGCCAGAAGAGGGCTGCCGAAAGGGATGAAAGTTGAAATACGATAGCGCGCCATATGAGCCGCACTGGCGCCGAAGAAGGCTTCTGCCTCCCAGTTAGCGAAAGCAACGAAGCCTTCTGCATCCACAAGGATGACAGGGTTCTGCACGGCATTCAGAACGGCCATTGCCAAGGCGTTACCACCCGGCGCAGATGAATTTCCAGCGCTCATGCAGCCTTCCTTGCGCCATCGTCTTCCGCTCCGCGTTCCAGTGCGCCGCGCAGCACCACGATGACCTCGCTCGTGTTTTTCGATGTCATGATCAGCACCTTCTCCTCGGCCGTGGTTGAGGGGGCGAACCGGTCGAGATACCAGCCGAGATGCTTACGTGCATGACGAAGACCAGCCTCCAGACCGTAAAATTCGAGCATCATCTCATAATGCTCGACGGCAATATCGGCGATATTCTGTGGTGGAGGTGCCGCGTGTCCGGCGAGAACGGCTGGCAGCCAGGGCTGCCCCTGCGCACCGCGCCCTACCATCACCGCATCGGCGCCCGAAAGGCGCAATATCTCGGCGACATCGCTTTCCGTTTCCACGTCACCATTGGCGATTAACGGTATCGAAATAGCGCTACGGACTGCGCGGATCGCGCTCCAATCCGCCTTGCCTTCGTAAAACTGCATGCGCGTGCGGCCATGGATGGTGATGAGCTTTACACCTGCGGCTTCGGCCCGCGCTGCGATGTCTGGGGCGTTGAGGGAGTTTTCGTCCCAACCCAGCCGCATCTTCACCGTGACAGGCACATCAACCGCCCTGACGGTCGCCTCAATGAGGGTCAGCGCATGATCGGGATCGCGCATCAGCGCAGAGCCGGAGTAGCCGCCCGTCACCTTCTTGGCCGGGCACCCCATATTGATGTCGATGATATCGGCGCCATTATCGGCAGCTATTTTCGCGGCCTCCGCCATCCAGTGCGCTTCGCGTCCGGCAAGCTGCACCATGTGTGGCGTCATGCCCGCATTCTTCAGACGAGCCCAGGACTCGCCCTTGTTTGCCACGAGCTCGCGGCTCGCAACCATCTCGGTCACGACCAGGCCCGCACCAAAACGCCAAGCAAGTTGACGGAAAGGAAGATCAGTGACGCCTGACATAGGTGCGAGCACTGCCCGGTTACGAACAGCGACACCACCGATCTGAAATGAGTCTGACAGCGCCGGGAAATGCAATTGGCGATCTTTCATGCAGATAGAAATTTTGCATTATTTTTAGACAGCGTTTGAGCGCTTGCCAAGCGCCCGCGATGTTTTTTTGCGTGTTTTTTGATGAATTTACCTGCGCGTGACGTCTACTACTTTAAACCCGCAACATAACACAGACATTTCTGGCCGTTGGATGCACATATCTTGGCTGGTCATTCGGCTTTTGAAACGTTAGATCACCCGTGTCAATCTGCAACAATCGCAGAAACGGCATGGGTGAAATGCGGAAATCCAAGATGAAAATCGGTGTCGTCCTTGTCGCAGCGGGCCGTGGAGAGCGCGCAGGCTCACCTGAAGAGGGGCCTAAGCAATATCGGCTGATCGGCGGCAGACCCGTCATCGAACGCACTCTGGAAACGTTCCTTGAGCGGCAACAGTCTGTCGCGATTGCCGTCGTTATTCACCAGGATGACGCCGCCCTTTTCGAGCCGGTTGTAGCCCGTCTAGCGGCTGGCGATAGGATCAAGGTCGTTACCGGCGGCGCGACTCGGCAGCAATCCGTCCTTGCAGGCCTCGAAGCGCTGAAGGCAGAGGACGTCACGCATGTGATGATCCATGACGCAGTCCGTCCCTTCATCGATGGCGATCTTCTGGAGCGGGTTGCGCAGCGTCTAGAGAGCGGTGCTGAAGCGGTGCTGCCTGCGCTTGCGGTCACAGACACGTTGAAGCGTGGCGAAGCGTCTTTGGTTCAGGAGACTGTATCGCGTAACGGCCTGTTTGCCGCCCAGACCCCGCAGGCCTTTCGATATAGCTCTATCCTTGCAGCGCACCGGGATGCCGCCTCATCGGGTCGGGACGATTTCACAGACGACGCCTCGATTGCGGAATGGGCTGGCCTGCCGGTTAGCCTCGTCGAAGGGGCAGTCGATAATGTCAAACTCACTTTGAAGCGGGATATCACCATGGCTGATGAAAAACTCTCTGCAGCACTTCCGGATGTGCGGACCGGAAACGGGTATGATGTCCATCAGTTGGAAGACGGCGATGGTGTGACGCTTTGCGGCATCTTCATTGCGCATGATCAGAAACTCAAAGGCCATTCCGATGCGGATGTGGCGCTTCATGCGCTGACCGACGCCCTTCTTGCAACCTGCGGTGCCGGGGATATCGGCGATCATTTTCCGCCGTCGGATCCGCAATGGAAGGGTGCCGCTTCGCGGATTTTCCTCGAACACGCGGCAAAGGTCGTGCGCGGGAATGGCGGTACGATCATGAATGCGGACGTCTCGCTGATTGCGGAAGCGCCGCGCATCGGGCCGCACCGCCAGGCCATGCGCGAGAACCTCGCCGATATTCTTGGCATCTCGCTCGACCGATGCTCGGTCAAGGCAACCACAAACGAGATGATCGGCTTCGTCGGACGGCGTGAGGGCATTGCAGCGATCGCCACCGCCACGGTGGTTTACCAGCGGAGGCCGGTATGAGCATCTTCCCCGCCGATATCGAAGACCGGGCCCGACAGATCATTGCAAGCTTCTCCGGTGAAAAGCACATGGTATCGACGGCGGAAAGCTGCACGGGCGGGTTGATTACCGGCGCGCTGACCGAGATCTCCGGTTCCTCCGCGGTGGTGGATCGCGGCTTCGTCACCTATACGAATGAGGCCAAGATGGAGATGCTGGGCGTGTCGCGGGCCACACTCACGGCCTTTGGAGCTGTCTCCAAGGAAACCGCGCTGCAGATGGCCCATGGCGCCCTGTTTCGCTCGCGGGCGCATGTTGCCGTTGCAGTCACAGGTATTGCAGGTCCCGGTGGCGGCTCTGCTGCAAAACCGGTTGGTCTGGTGCATCTTGCGGCGAAGAGCCGGGATGGCAGGCTTCTCCATCGCGAAATGCGCTATGGCGATATCGGTCGCGATCAAGTACGCCTTGCCACCGTCAGAACCGCGCTGGACATGGTTTTGGAGCTGTCTCACTCCGCATAAATGCGGTCGGCGCGGGCTTCGAACGCTTCGGCGAACATGCGGAAGGCACGATCGAACATCGAGCCCATCAGAGCGCCCAGAAGGCGGTTCTTGAACTCGTAGTCGATGAAGAAATAGACCGAGCATCCGCCATCATCGGTCGGCTCGAAGCGCCAACGATTGTCCAGATAGCGGAACGGCCCGTCGAGGTATTTCACATCGATGGCGCGTTCTTCCGGCTTCAAAAGAACCTGTGTGGTGAAGGTTTCGCGGATGGCCTTGTAGCCAACCGTCATATCCGCCACCAGCAGCGTCTTGCCGTCGCGCTCTTTCTTGGAGCGCACGGTGAGCCCGTCACAGAGAGGCAGAAATTCCGGATATTTCTCCACATCGGCGACGAGATCGTACATCCGGTCGGGAGAATGTTTGACAAGGCGGCGTGTTTCAAATTGCGGCATGAGCGGGAATTAAGGTGCACTCCGCATAAGATCAAGGAGGCGATCCGCCTCGTGTCGTGATTTCACCTGAAATATCGGAACCTCTGGACCATAAAGATGGAAATTGCGCTCAAAGAGCGGGGCATGACGTTTCTCGAAGGTCCAGACGTAAGTCAAAAATTCGAGGTCGGGCAAAGGTTCAGGACAACCGTCAGCCATATCCGGTCGCACTCTTCCGTAATTGCGCATCACCCGGCGCGCAATCCCCGCCAGACATGCAAGGCGAGGCACGCGCATCCAGATCACGATATCGGTTCGTGGCAAACGAAGGTCGAAGGTGGAGGGATTGCTTCCGTCCAATACCCAGCGATCACGAGCGATGATGTCCTTGATGATGCGATGCTGCTCGGCCCGGTCGCGTTGCGTCCAATTGGGAAGCCAGCGCACGTCTCGATCTATCGAGAAATATTCGGCTTCAAGATGATGCGCGACTTGCCGCGCGAGCGTCGTCTTTCCCGCACCGGACGAGCCGACCACCAGCGCGCGGGATGCATTTACCAGCAGCCTCGCGGCGTCTTCGATATCACCAATATAGTTTGGCACATCTTCCCCCTGCCCTATAGCCGCGGCTCGCCGCCAATCGCCGAGTCGAGATCGCTCAGCATGCGATTCGTATCGTGGTAGCTTTTGATAATGATGACCGGCAAATCCTCTCGCGCTGCTTCAAGATGCTGCATGATCTCAGGTGATTCGGCCTTCTCGAAATTCCAGATATAGAACAAAAACTTAGCATCGATCTTTTCCGGGCATCCGTCGGCCATTTCCGGTCGCACCTTGCCGCGGTAGTGAAGCCAGCGCTTCACGACGCTTATCAAAGAAACCCAGCGGGAAAAGCGCAGCCAGATCACAGCCTCCGTCCGCGGCAAGCGAAGAGGCAGCGTGCCTGGGCTGTTGCCATCGATGATCCAACGATCTTCCGCTGCAAAGGCGGTCATGCGTTCGACAATCTCCGGCCTTGGCCTCAGCTTCCAGCCGGGCAGCCAGAAGATATCTCGGTCGCAGGATATGTGGGGCAGTCCGAGACGCTCAGACAGACCTTTGCTCAGCGTGCTTTTGCCATTACCGGAGCACCCCATGACGAGAATACGGCGAGAGCCTCTGATGACTTGCACGGCCTCTCTGGTATCGTTGACGATGATCATCCTCATCACCCCTGCATAGCAGTTCTTAGAAAATCGCTATTGCAACCCTGCTGGGTGGATTGCTATTAAATTAGAAGATTGTTTGCAGCCATGAGATGCAACCGGGCCAAGATGTCGAATTTTGGCGCGGTTTCGTGTCTGGCGCGTTTTTCAACCATAAACCGGACCCCATGGTCCAGCCGAGAGATACGATGGACGACTTTTCCAACATCATCAACCTTCTCGAATCCGCTAAGCAACTCGCCTCGATGAACAGCATGCCGGTATTGGCTTACCTTATCGATGTGGCGAAGTGCGAGGCGCGCGAGAACAAGCCGGTGCTGCGCAAGCGCAAGCGTGGCGAATCGACAGCGAAGCAGGAATCCGAGGCCTGAGCCTCTGTTCCAGTTCTTTAAGCGTCATGTTAGAAGGTGGCCGCGAGGCCACTTTTTGCGTTTAAGGGAAGGAGAACGCCGTGCAGGCTGCATCTGTCGATCTCCGCTCCTATTCGAAGGAATGGCCGGAGGAACGTCACGCCTTCGTCCAGATCGTCGTGCCGCTCCAAGGGAGTATGGATCTCGACGTTGGCGGGTTGCAACAGAGGCTCTCCACATCGAAAGCCGTTCTGATCACCGGCAACATCAAGCACAGCATTGTCACCTCGGACAACAACCGCTCTCTGATCGTCGATCTCGACGAGCGGTACGTCTCCGAAGCAACGCTGGAGAGATTCTGCAATAAGCCGTTCATCGACCTCACCCATCGATCGGCTTCGGTAGCGCGCCATATGCGACGATCCATTCATGACGGCGAATGCGATTCATCCTCAACGAGGCTGTGGGCAGAGCTTCTGGTCGGAAGCTTCACGGACGAAAGGGCAGACGTCGCGTCTCGACTGCTGACGCTGAAAGCATTGATCGAGATCGATCCGTTTCAACCCTGGACGGTGGAGCGGATGGCATCCGAGGTGGAGATCAGCACGAGCCGTCTGCATGCCCTGTTTCTGGATTACTTTGACGCCACGCCGCATGCCCTGCTCGCCGACATGCGGATGAAGAAAATCTGCGCCCTTCTATCCGGTTCGTGCCTGCCGATTGCCGAGATCGCCGCACGGGCAGGATTCTCCGACCAGACCGCATTGACCCGTGCCATGAGGAAGTCGATGGGCATTACCCCCGCCGCCTATCGGCGCAACGCAATTTCCTGAACCACAAGAGTTTATGTCAAGACAGGCACTTCTTGCGCATGCCAAACAGCCGCCATAGACGCGAGGGCATGACATGAACAAGACCGGCTTGGGGCTATTTTACGGAATGCTTGCGGGAGCGCTGTGGGGCGGGATTTTTCTTGCGCCGAAGCTCATTCCGGCAGGCTTCACACCGTTGCAACTCTCCACGGCCCGCTATCTGACCTATGGTTTTATCGCGCTCGTGCTGATCGCGCCGAAAATCAAACGCGTATCGGCACAGTTCGGTCGGGCGGAATGGACGGCTCTCCTGTGGCTCAGCCTCGTCGGCAACCTGCTCTATTACGTTTTCATCTCGACCGCCGTCCAATTGAGTGGCGTCGCCTTCACCTCGATCATCGTCGGCTTTCTGCCGGTAGCGATTACCGTCATCGGCAGCATGGATCATGGCGCTGTGTCGCTAAAGCGGCTCTGGCCGTCTCTCTTCTTGGGGGCCGTTGGGATCATCGGCATCTCTTGGCAATCGCTGATGCATGACGGAACACCATTGGATGCTCGCAAGCTTATAGGGCTGGCAGCCGCGATCGGTGCCCTGGCCTCCTGGACGGCTTTTGCGGTCGGCAACGCGCGATGGCTCGTGCGTCTGCATGCGGTCAGCGCCGATGAATGGAACCTCATGACCGGCGTTGTCACCGGCGGCATCGCGCTTGTGCTTGCTGTACCCGCTTTTGCGTTTGACGACGTTGTCCATCCCGCGTCTGACTGGATGCAGTTTACGATGGTCGCGGCCGGTCTTGCCATCTCGGCGTCGATCTTCGGCAACGCGCTGTGGAACCGCATGAGCCGGCTCCTGCCGCTGACAATGGTGGGACAGATGATCCTTTTCGAAACGCTGTTCGCCCTGCTCTACGGCTTTCTATGGGAAGGCCGTGGACCAACGCTCATCGAAAGTGTCGCAATCCTCGCCGTCGTTCTCAGCGTTCTGCTATGCATGCAGGCGCATCGGCCACGCAAGGTGCATGGTTGAAGACATAGCTCTCACATAGTTCGAACTGTTATGCGATCAGGCCAGCGCCGAACTGCGCTTCATAAAGCCGGCTGTATGGCCCTCTCGCTGCAAGAAGTTCCTGATGGTTGCCGCTCTCAACGATGCCGTTGCCGTCAACGACGACAATGCGCGAAGCATCCCTGATGGTCGCCAGACGATGGGCGATGATAAGCGTCGTGCGCCCTTCGGCCAGTTCACCAAGCGACTGCTGGATGGCGCGTTCGGTTTCGGTGTCAAGGGCGGACGTCGCCTCGTCAAGAATGAGGATTGGTGGGTTCTTCAGGAACATGCGGGCAATCGCGAGACGTTGCTTCTGTCCGCCGGAGAGTTTGACGCCACGCTCGCCAATCACTGTTTCCATGCCGTCTGGCATAGCTTCGATGACATGATCCAGACGTGCGCGCCGCGCCGCAATCCAGATATCATCATCGCTTGCGCCGAGACGTCCATACTCAATGTTCTCGCGGACAGTGCCGCCGAACATGAAGACGTCCTGCTGGACGATACCGATCTGGCTGCGCAACGACGCCAGCGTCATCTTGCGGATGTCGATGCCGTCAATGGTGATGGCGCCACCAGAGACCTCGTAGAAACGCGGCAGCAACGAACACAAAGTCGTTTTGCCCGCACCAGAAGGTCCGACGAAGGCAACCGTTTCTCCGGCGCGGATGGTCAGATCGATGTTGGAGAGAACCTGTTTGCCATCAGCATAACCGAAGCTGACGGCAGCATACACGATGTCTCCACGAAGGGACGGAGCCGTAATCGCATCCGGCGCATCGGCAATATCCGGCTCGGTATCGATCAACTCGGTGAAGCGGCGAAACCCGGCAATGCCCTTGGGATAGGTTTCGATTACGGAATTGATCTTCTCGATCGGCCGGAAGAAGACATTCACCAAGAGAAGGAAGCTGACGAAGCCGCCATTGGTCAGGTCGCCGTGCAGGACGAGCCAGGCACCGCAGATCATGATGATCATTTGCGTCAGGCGCATGCTCATATAGCTGAGCGACGTGCTGGCGGTCATGATCTTGTAGGCATCGAGCTTGGTGCGGCGATAGCGCTGATTGTCTTTTTCGAACAGCGCGCGCTCGTGATCCTCATTGGCAAAGGCCTGGACCACCCGCATCCCGCCGACATTTTCCTCGATGCGGGCATTGAAGGCGCCGACGCGGTTGTAGAGCGCCCGGAAGTTGTTGGTCATGCGCGTACCGTACCGGCTCGTCACATAGGCTGTCAGAGGCACAATGACCGCCGTGATCAGTGCCAGTGGCATATTGACCCATAGCATGAGCAGGAATGCGCCGATAAAGGTCATAATTGCGATGAAAAGATCTTCCGGCCCGTGATGCGCAACCTCACCGATCTCCTCCAGATCCTTTGTCAGGCGGCCGACAAGATGGCCTGTCTTCTGATTATCGAAGAAGCGGAAGGAGAGTTTCTGAAGATGATCGAAAGCAGCTCGGCGCATGTCTGTTTCGATGTTGATGCCGAGCATATGTCCCCAATAGGTGACGGTCGCCATCAGGCCGGTATTGAAGACATAGACGATAATCAGCCCGAACGATGCGGCCATGATAACCGGCCAGTTCGATGCTGGCAGAAGAACGTCGACGAAAAGCTTCACCGCCATGGGAAAGCCCAGTTCGAGAAGACCCGAGAACACGGCACAGGAGAAATCGAGAATGAAGAGCCCCCGATACGGGCGATAGTAAGCGAAGAATCGGCGCAGCATGATGATTGGCCCAGAACGGAGCAGGAAACCTCAGAGGTTGTAAAAGCGCTTGTTCATTCTCACATTCATGTCAGAAGTCCAAGCACGTTGCTCAATTTTTACCAAATTCGTCCAATATGTTTTGCGACAACATAAAAGCGAAATAACGGGGGAATAGATTGCGCCCCACATCTCACCTGTGACAGTGTGACCCGCTGCCCGGGAATGCGAAAGAGACTAGAGTGAATAAAGCCGACAATCATCATGCGGATGGAGAAACCCGGTGGCTGGGTGCTGCGACCCATGCCCGCATCGCATTGGTCCCCTCCATCTCCGCTGCCCGCTGGCTTTTGCTTTTGATTGTCGCAGCCGGTATCTACTTCTTTTACGGCTTTCTTGTTCCCGTGCTGGCCGCTCTCGTTATCGGCTTTGCCAGCTGGCCCATCTATCGGCGACTGCTGGACCGCGTGGGCGGCAACAACACAGTCGGCGCGACCATTGCGATCTTGTTGATCATCGCGTTCCTGATCGTCCCGATCGTGATTGCGGCCTCCTACACTGCCGGTGAAATACGCGAATGGTTCGGCTGGGCTGTGGAGGTCAATAAGACGGGTGCGCCCGTTCCGGAATGGATAGCAGCACTTCCCGGTGTCGGCGTCTGGTTCAGTGAACAATGGACCCGTTACGTCGGCACACCGGGCGCCATCGGTGAAGTCATCCAGCTCGTCAGCGGCGCCAACATCGGCAATATCTATCGCGCCATCGTGGCGGCGGGTAATGGCGCATTCCACCTCGTCCTGACGCTGCTCTTCATGCTGATCGCTTTGTTCTTCGTCTATCGCAACGGTGTGGGATTTGCCCGCCAGGTCGACCTCGTCGGTGAACGGATCCTGCCCAACCGCTGGGAGCGTATCTCGCGAGTGGTCCCCGCAACAATCAGCTCCACTGTCACAGGCATGACCCTGATTGCCATCGGCGAAGGCATCATTCTTGGTATCGCCTACTGGATTGCAGGCGTCCCCTCCCCGGTGACGCTCGGCGTTCTGACAGGCGTCATGGCGTTGATACCCGGAGGTGCGCCGCTCTCCTTCACGCTCGTGTCGATCTATCTGCTCGCAAGCGGCTCTCCTGCCGCAGGTATCGCGCTCTTCATCTGGGGATCGGTGGAACTGTTCATCGTTGACAAGACGATCCGCCCGCGCCTGGTCGGCGGCCCTATCAAGCTCCCTTTCCTGCCGACTTTTTTCGGTCTCGTCGGCGGCGTCAAGACGATGGGCTTTCTCGGCCTATTCATCGGCCCGGTACTGATGGCGCTTTTGGTTGCCGTATGGCGCGAGTGGGTTCGCGAAGCCGAGATATCGGCAGGCGAACCCGTTATCGTGCAAGAGCTTCATGAAGAAGAGATCGAGCTCGTAGAGGAGCCTCCGAGACCTCGAAAGACGGTGAGCTCGGTTTAGAGACGCAGTTCCATGAACATGCTGAGCTGATCCGGCTTGTAGGGCGGGAATGGCTCGATCTCGATAAAACCGGCTTTACGATAAAGGTTGATGGCCTCAGGCTGGCTGATGCCTGTTTCCAGACGAATTGCTGTAAGGTTTATGTCCTGCGCGCGCTCAATCAGCGCTGTCATCATGCGTTTGCCGATTTGCAGGCCCCGCGCCTCAGGATCGACAAACATTCGCTTGATCTCCGCGGTGCCGTCTCCAGCTTCTACCAGTGCACAACAGCCGACAATTGCGCCGTCATTTCGCGCGACCAGGAACGAGACATTGGGCTTTTCAAGCGCATCGAGATCGACAAGATGGTTGCTCTCGGCTGGATAAAGCGAGGCCATATAAGCGTTCGACAGATCCATGAGGCGGGCGATTTCCGGCTGGCGTGGCGATTCCTGATTGATTTCTACGGGCATGCTATTTCCATTTTCATAAGACGGCTTTAGCCGCAATAAGACTGCAATCATACTGAATGACAAGGTCAGTAAAACAGCTCTTCCGTCCGGAGAAAAGTGAAATGCGAACCGCCCTCGTCTTGATGACAATCCTCGGCTGCGATGATACGGCGTCCGACTGCCGATACATCGCCACAATGCAGCAGCGGTGGACGAGCATCGAACTCTGCGACGCCGAGTCGGAAAAGCAGCTTGGCCAATTCACCAATGTCTCCTATCCGGTCGTCGTTGCCGTGTGCCAGATTCCCGACGCCCCTGTCGAACAGGCGGCGACCGGGCAGGACGCTCCAAAGCAAACGCCAGAAATCGAAGCGCAAGAGGAACAGAACCTCGCGCAGCGAGCGATTGGCCGCGTGCGAAAAATCCTCCCCTCGACGGAAGGCGTGAAGGAGGTTCTGGGCAAACCCGTACGTATGGTCGAAGACAGCTATTCCTGGATTGCGAGACGCCTGTCCAAGTAGGGCTTTCCATGCAACCAGTGACCTGAGCGCATAGATGCCCGATCTAACGATCAAGCGGCCTCGGCGATCAGTTCCTCGGCGAAGGACCGCGCTCTCTGACGTTGATCGACGATGAGAAGCTTTTCAATCATCGACATCATTTCGTAGACGTTGGCGTCGCTCTCTGCATTCGAGAAGGTACCGAGAAGCCTTTCGGCAACCTGTTGTATCGCTCCGCCATACGGCATTTCCGCCGCCTGACGCCACAGACGAGTCGCCTCGATGAAGACCTCGAGGGCGCTTCCTGAAAGACCACTCGACTGATAGAGCGCCTTGACCGCATGGTTTCTGCCTGTTGCGAGGATCGAGCGGACACGTCGCTCCTCAAGCCCGGAGAGGTTGGACATGGCCTCGGAGAAGAAGTCGAGTTTACCCGTGCAAAGAAGCTGCAGAAGGAAGGCAGGCGTCAACTGGCTGTGGCGGCGCAGGTGCTCGACGAGATATGATCTTTCCTGACCGGACGCTTCGCCAGCAATCAGCGTCACCGCGGCCTCTGATGCATCCTGAACGATCTGGCGGGCGCGCGCCGCGGTGATGACCTGACCGACAATTCCGGCAGAAGCCAGCGCCTCTCCGACCAGAAGGACGAGGGTATGGCGTACATCGGCTGGAAGATCATCACGCTCCAAGAGTAGACTGCGGAGTTCCGGCTCTTCTCCAAAACGCTCCGAGACTCGCCGCAGCGTGAAGGGCGTGATCTGCGCCGAAAGATTCTCCAGCATGATCATGACTTCGCATTCGCTGCCGATTTCCGCCATGGCAGCGCAAACGCCGGCGCTCAGATCAGCACGCGCGGCAATCATTGCCCGGGTGGTAGAGGATCCTCGGCCAATCAGATCGACTAGATCCGATTCCCGAAGCACGGGCGAATTGATGATCACCTGACAGGCAATCTCAGCCTGGTCTTCAGCCAGTGCGATAATGATGGGGCGAGGAGCATCTTCAGAGCAGGACAGCGCGTCTGCAAGCGCCTGGCGGACTTTGGGCGATGGATCGTCCAGAAGGTAGGACATGGCCATATAGGCGCCTGCCTGTTTGTCTTTCGGCAAAGCCGACGTCACATAGGCTGTGCCCAGCGCCTTCGCAGCCTTAGCTCTATCACCAGCACGCGCCTTATCCGTCCAGCTGAGAAATGCCTCTACGACCACATCGCACCCCAAGAAATGTTTCTTATGACCCCGCGAAGGTTATCGCGACTCGTTACCGAACCGGCGATCACCTTCCATGGGTGAAACCTAGGGGGAAAAGGTTTACGATTGGTTCACCATGCTCTTTAACCATGGCGTAAGTGGAGGCTGTCAGGCCTTCGGGCGCGCCAGTTGGAAGACGTCGGCGCCACCGTCTGCGTAGTCCATATAGCCCATCCGGGCCACCGGCCGCGCAAGTCCCATATCGATGCGACCATCGCGGATGATCGATTCATCGATATGAATGCCCATCACCTGCCCGAAGACGACCCAGGAGTCGGCCGCCTCACCTTCGATATCCTGTGGCTGCACGATCTGCGTGACGCGGCATTCCAGCGCGGCAAGCGCTTCCGCCACATAGGGCGCATCAACCACTTCCCCCGCACGTGCGGTCAGACCGGCCAGCTCGAACTCGTTGACCGCATAATCGACAGGTGCCGACGAGGCATTCATTCGATCCACGAGATGGCGGCTCACGAGACTGGCGGTAAAGACACCGGTTTCCCGCACATTCCGCAGGCTGTCCTTCTGTCCGCTCGATGAGAACAACACCAGCTTCGGCTTGTCCGCTATGGCATTGAAAAAGGAATAGGGAGAAAGATTCAGCGTTCCGTCGCTTCCCTTGGAGCCGATCCAGCCGATGGGTCGCGGCGCGACGATCGCCTTGAAGGGATCATGCGCCATGCCATGCTGGTTTGTGTCCGTCGTATAGAACATCACGCTTCACCAACCCAGGTCACAACGTCGGTCAGTTCCGGACGCGGACGCTCGACTGGCGGGAATGTCGTCGACCCGATATAGATAAGTCCCGCAACTTTCTCTGCGTCCTTCACGCCCAACTCGGCCAAGAATTCAGGATCGTAGGACACCCATTCGGTTAGCCAATTGGCGGCATATCCAAGCGCATTCGAGGCCAGAAGCAGGTTGAGGCAAACGGCACCTGCCGACATGACTTGTTCCCATTCGGGGATCTTTACATGCGGTCCTGCCTTGCTGACCACGGCGATGATGACAGGCGCTCTGGTAAAGCGGGTCCGTTCCACTTCCTGGAAATCAGCGCTCAAGTCAGGGTTCTTTTTCAGCGCGAGCGCCAGTGCGGCTTCGCCCAATCTCACCCGTTCTTCGCCACGGATCACGATGAACCGCCAGGGCGCAATCTTGCCATGGTCTGGAACGCGCACCGTCAGGCGAAGAATTTCTTCGAGCTCCTGCTTGCTGGGACCTGGCTCCGTCAATTGTGGCGCGGGTGTCGAGCGTCGTACGTTCAGATAGTCGATGAGCTTGATGTCAGTTTTCATGGTGGGATCGTTCCATTCGCATGCAATCTAAAGACAGGCCTTGAAATAGCCTTGCGGTTCGGATTGAAGTGGTCCCACAAAAACAAGAAGTCAATCCGGTCGAGAGAAATGACGTTCACCAAAATCGGAGCAGGTCTTTGCATCGCGCTCGCCTCGGCTGGCGCGCTACCCGGTGTTGCCGTCTCGCAGGACGCCTTCAAGGAGTTCAGGCAGCTTGGCGGTACGCCGAAAATGCCGAAGCTGAACGCGTTTTCCGTTCCTTCTCCCAGCGAGCCGGAAGCGGTGAAATCGCGTGACGTCGTGCTGGAAGCGAAGCTGACGCAGCAAGGCGAACCGATGATGGAGGGACTGGCCTGGCGCGTCTTCAGTCCTATTCCCGGCGCCGATGGTAAGCTGCCGATGCTGGCGAGTTCCGAAGGCGGTTCAGCCGAGTTTCATCTTGAGCCGGGAGAATATTTCGTCAACGTCGCCTTCGGGCGCGCAGGTGTGACCAAGAAGCTCAGCGTTCCCGAAAACGGCAAGATCGACAAGCAGGTTCTCATTCTCGACGCGGGCGGCTTCGTCCTTAATGCCGTTGCCGGCAACGACAAGAACATCTCCGCCAATCAATTGAAGTTTTCCATCTACTCTTCCGAAGCCTCCGAGAACGGAGAGCGGAAGCTGGTGATGACCGATGTAAAGCCGAACACCATCGTCCGTCTCAATGCCGGGACCTATCATGTGGTATCGGAATACGGATCAGTCAATGCGGTCGTGCGCGCCGATATTCAGGTCGAAGCAGGCAAGCTCACGGAAGCGACGCTCCAGCATCATGCCGCGCAGGTCACGCTGAAACTCGTCTCCGAGCATGGGGGCGAAGCGATCGCCGATACGGCGTGGTCCGTGCTGACGGGTGCCGGCGACGTGGTGAATGAGAGCGTCAGCGCCTTCTCCACCATGGTACTGGCCGATGGTGAGTACACAGCAATCGCTCGCAACAAAGACAAGGTCTACCAGCGCAATTTCAGGGTGAAGGCGGGGCAGGATTCAGACGTTGAAGTTCTGATGAAGGACCAGGCACCGGAAGACGCGACGGGCGATTTCGAGTAACCCGGCTTCGGCGCTTCCGCACCCTTGCTCGTCCGCCAACTTGATCCACAGCATCATCTCGTGAAAACGGCGCCCGAAGGCGCCGTTTTCTTTGCATTCAAGCAGCCTTGGCTTTCGCCTTTGCAGCGCGCTTGCGCTTGACGTCCGGCGGCGTGGCCTCGTCAACGAGATTGGCAATCGCCTCATCCAGAGCAAACGAGGTCTGAGCCTGCGAGCCGAGGCGGCGAATGTTGACCGTCCGCTCTTCGGCCTCTTTTTTGCCGCAGACGATGATGACCGGAACCTTCGTGACCGAATGCTCGCGGATCTTGTAGTTGATCTTCTCGTTACGAAAATCCGTTTCCACCGACAGACCGGCTTCACGAAGCGCCTCGGCAACTTCGCGACCGTAATCGTCGGCATCCGAGGTGATCGTCGCGACGACAACCTGAAGCGGCGCGAACCATAGCGGCATGTGGCCAGCGAAGTTCTCGATCAGGATGCCAAGGAAGCGTTCCATCGAACCACAGATCGCGCGGTGAATCATCACCGGCTGACGCTTTTCAGACGCCTGGTCGATATAGAAGGCGCCGAACCGCTCCGGCAGGTTGAAGTCTACCTGCGTGGTGCCGCATTGCCAGTCGCGGCCGATCGCATCCTTCAGCGTATACTCGAACTTCGGACCGTAGAAGGCGCCCTCGCCCGGCAGAATGCCGGTCTTGATGCGTCCGCCGGATTGCTCCTCGATGGTCTTCAAGACCTCGGTCATCACGCTTTCGGCGCGATCCCAAAGGTCGTCCGAACCGACGCGCTTTTCAGGACGCGTTGACAGCTTGACGACGATCTCGTCGAAGCCGAAATCCTGATAGACCGACAAGATCAGATCGTTGATGCGCAGGCATTCCGCGGCCATCTGCTCTTCGGTACAAAAAACGTGGGCGTCGTCCTGGGTAAAGCCACGAACGCGCATCAAGCCGTGCAGAGCACCCGACGCTTCATAGCGGTGAACAGTACCGAACTCTGCAAGTCGAACAGGCAGTTCCCGGTAAGACTTCAACCCATGCTTGAAGATTTGAACGTGACCGGGGCAGTTCATCGGCTTCAGGGCGAAGACGCGATTGTCCGCTTCCTTGTCCTCCGGATGGGTGAAGGCATAGGCGGATTTTACCGCGAACATGTTTTCCTGGTACCAGCCCCAGTGACCGGAGGTCTCCCAAAGCGAAGCGTCCAGAACCTGCGGTGCGTTCACTTCCTGATAGGTGCCTTCCAGATGGCGGCGCATATAGGCGGTCAGCGTCTGGAACATGCGCCATCCCTTGCCGTGCCAGAACACCACGCCCGGACCTTCTTCCTGGAAATGGAAAAGGTCCATCTCGCGGCCAAGGCGGCGGTGGTCGCGCTTCTCGGCTTCCGCCAGGATGTGCAGATACTGATCCAGTTGTTCCTGCGTGGCCCAGGCCGTGCCGTAGATGCGGGTCAGCATGGGGTTATTGCTGTCACCACGCCAGTATGCCCCAGCAACCTTCATCAGCTTGAAGGCCGTACCGATCTGTCCCGTATTGGCCATATGCGGGCCGCGGCAAAGGTCGAACCAATCGCCCTGATAGTAGATCTTGAGATCCTGACCTTCAGGGATAGCATCGACGAGCTCGACCTTGTAGTTCTCGCCCTTGGCGGCAAAGACTTGCTTGGCCTTCTCGCGCGACCAGATTTCGCGGGTAAAGGGCTTCGACCGGCCGATGATCTCTTTCATCTTCTTTTCGATCTTCGGAAGATCGTCGGGGGTGAAAGGCTCGTTCTTGGCGAAGTCGTAATAGAAGCCGTTTTCGATCACAGGACCGATGGTCACCTGGGTGCCGGGCCATAATTCCTGCACGGCCTCGGCCATGACGTGGGCGGCATCGTGACGGATCAGTTCAAGCGCACGCTTGTCGTCGCGGGTAACGATCTCGATTGCGCCATTGGCAATCGTATCGGACAGGTCGCGCAATTCACCGTCCAGCGCAATAGCGACGGCTTTCTTTGCAAGCGACTTGGAAATGGATTCGGCAACATCACGTCCCGTTGTACCCACGGGGTACTGACGAACGGAGCCATCTGGAAATGTAAGGGAAAGGGTGTCTGACACTTTGAATTCTCCTGTCCAGTCCCGCCAACGAATGCGGGTGGTCAAAACATGCGACGATAGGATCGGCGCGAACGACAGCCTGATAGGCTGAAAATTAGGTCGAGTAAAGACTTTCGGCTATTTCTGAGACGCCTTGCGCGACCAATAGCGCCATGGCGTAAACCAGTATTGACGCCCTCCAAGGCGCTCGGCAACCGGGTCGAAGCCACTGGTGCCGCCTGGCCCGCAGCGTGCGACGCGGAACAAGGTCAGCCATCCACCAGACCACAGTCCGTGGCGGCCAATGGCCTCATATCCATATTCGGAGCATGTGGGAATATGACGGCAGCCATTACCAAGAAAGCCTGAGAGCGTCAGCTGATAGAGGCGAATGAGGCCCATGCCGAAGAGTCGGCCAGGCGTCTTTCGAAATGGACCGGCCCAATTACGAGAGCGGTTTGCAGGCTTGTGCGGCTTATCGTGACAACCGGGTTGTCCGCACATGAGATCAACTCGCTTCGGATAGAGGCTGCTTAGCCTCCAGTTGATCCAGGCAATCGCAGACCGCTTCGAAGGTCAGCATAGTCGAGGCGTGACGCGCCTTGTAATCCTTGACGGGCCTCAAGACCCGCATGTCTTCGAAACGCCCCTCCGGCCCCTCGCCGCCTGCCGTCAGCATATCGATCATGTCCTGGCGTGCCTTACGAATTTCGGATCGGCTCGCACCCACGACATGATGCGCCATGATCGAGGAGGACGCCTGCCCAAGGGCGCAGGCGCGCACCTCATGGGAGAACTCGGACACCCGATCGCCATCCATCTTGATGTAGACCTTGACCTTGGAGCCGCAGAGCTTGGAATGCTTCTGCGCTTGCGCATCCGCATCCGCCAGGACGCCAGCGAGCGGAATGTTGCCGGCAAATTCCAGGATACGGTTGTTATAGATGTCGTCCATGGTCGATATCCCACGTAAAAGCTCGAGAACAGTCGAGCGCCGTCATCATTTTCTAAACGATGTGTCGCTCTGGGAAAAGCTTTGCTGCCCTTGGCGGACGTAATATGTTAACTCACTATCCGTACATCAAGGTTTGATGAAATAATGGAGGCAAGGCGCGCACACTCTTGCCAAAATTCGGAAAAACAACCAGATAGCAGCACGTGGCGCGCGAGCGTCGTTGCAGGACGTGTTCAGGTGTGGCCTTGAACCACACCGGGAGTTAAAAAATGGATGCAATCGTGAAGAATTTTCCTGGCGCTGGCGCGACGGACGATGTGACAAAAGCGCGACCAACGCAGGCTGAAGCCGAGGATGCCGTACGCGTCCTTCTGCGCTGGGCTGGGGACGATCCGGCCCGAGAAGGCTTGCTGGACACGCCGAAGCGCGTGGCCAAGGCTTATCGCGAACTGTTCTCCGGCTACGACCTCGATGCCAAGGATGTTCTTGGCACATTCTTCGAAGAAGTCGGCGGCTATGACGACATTATTCTCGTGCGTGACATTCCTTTCTTCTCGCATTGCGAACACCACATGGTGCCGATCACCGGCAAGGCGCATGTCGCCTATCTGCCGAATGGCCGGGTTCTTGGCCTTTCCAAGATCGCTCGCGTCGTCGAGATTTTCGGGCGTCGCCTGCAAACCCAGGAAACGATGACGGCACAGATCGCCTCTTCGATCGAAACCACGCTGAAGCCACGCGGCGTCGCCGTGATGATCGACGCCGAACATATGTGCATGTCCATGCGCGGTGTTCAGAAGCAAGGTTCCACGACTTTGACGACGAGCTTCACCGGAGCCTTCAAGAAGGATCCTGCCGAGCAAGCCCGCTTCATGTCCATGGTGCGCAACCGCTAAATCGGTTGCCACCCTCTCACAGAGGATCTCATGTCCGCCATTTTCCCAGCCGCGCCGTCCGATAAGGTGGCGCTGGAAGCATCCGGGCCGTTCTCGCCGAAGTTCGACGCAAATGGTCTCGTGACTGCGGTCGTCACCGACATCAAAGACGGTGAGTTGCTGATGGTCGCGCATATGAATGCGGAGGCGCTGAAGCTGACGCTGGAGACGGGCATTGCGCATTATTACAGCCGCTCGCGGGACAAGATCTGGAAGAAGGGTGAAACCTCCGGCAATCTTCAGACGGTTCGCGAGTTCCGCACGGATTGCGATCAGGATGCCGTTTGGCTGAAGGTCTCCGTCGCTGGACACGATGCCACCTGCCACACTGGCCGCCGTTCCTGCTTCTACCGCATAGTGACGATGGAAGACGAAAGCGCGATAACCACAATCACTGACGACAAGCGGCATTTTGATCCGGAAACAACCTATGGTTCACCCTCCTCATCTTAAGGAGTAGAATCTTTTCGATTTCTTTGCCTTTTGCTACGATCATGTGACAAATCCTTGAGGAGACTCGCGGTTCGCGGGAGATGCAAGTGGGAGGCGTCGAATGCTTGGATGGGGAATAAACCGCGATAATCCATCGTCCGCGACGACACTCGGCACCCTGGAGAAAATCACGCCTGCGCCGAAGCCAACACTTCCCCCAAACCGCATAGCACTGGCACTTGGTGGTGGCGCTGCTCGTGGATGGGCGCATATTGGCGTGCTGCGAGCACTCGACGAAGCCGGGGTGAAGATCGGCATGATTGCCGGTACGTCCATCGGCGCCCTTGTCGGCGGTTGCTACTTGGCAGGAAAACTCAACGAACTGGAAGAGTTTGCCCGCTCACTGACTATGCGCCGCATTGCCGGACTGCTGGACCTGACGATTGGCGGTAGCGGACTGTTTGGCGGCCTGCGGCTGACCAAGCGCATGCAGGAGCATCTCGAAGGCCTCACCATCGAAGATCTTGAGCATCCCTTTATCGCGGTTGCGACCGAACTGCGCACCGGCCACGAAGTATGGATTCACCAAGGCAATCTGATCACCGCACTTCGCGCATCCTATGCCCTGCCCGGCATTTTTGAACCGGTGCGCTGCAACGGCAGGACGCTGATCGATGGCGCCCTCGTCAATCCGGTACCGGTCTCCGTTTGCCGCGCCCACGAGCAAGCCCTGGTCGTTGCGGTCAACCTCAATTACGATATCTTCGGTCGCTCTGCCGTGGTCAAACACAGTGCGGGTACTGGTAGCAAAAGCGAGGCCGAAACGCCGATCACAGCCACATCCAGGATAGGCTTGCCAGGCGTCATGGTTCAGGCGTTCAACATCATTCAGGATCGTATTTCACGGGCGAGACTGGCTGGCGATCCGCCGGATTTGACGCTTCATCCGCGTATCAGCCAGATCGGTCTTTCGGAATTCCATCGCGCTGCCGAGGCGATCGACCAGGGTTATGAAGAGACCCGCTCCAGAATTCCCGAATTGAAGCGCATGCAGCAGGTGTTTCAGCCCTGACAGTATGAAAGGCAGGCTAAGTGCCTGCCCTTCATCTACCCGCTCAAAGACCAACGCTCGTCAGCCTGCAATATAGGCTTTGATGTGCTCCGCTTCCGTCTCGATCTCGCTGATGCGGGCCTTGACCACGTCACCGATGGAAATGATGCCTGCCAGACGCCCATTGGCCTCTACCGGCAGGTGACGGAACCTGCCACCCGTCATGATCTCCATCAGATCGTCCGTGGTGGTTTCTTCGTTGCACCGGGTCACATTCTTGGTCATCACATCGGAAACCCTGGTTTCCAGGGCTGCTGAGCCTTTGGCGGCCACGGCACGCACGAGATCGCGCTCTGTAAAGATGCCAAGGACTGCACCCTTGTGGTCGGTGACAACGACGGCACCAATACGATGCTCGTAGAGCGTCACGGCAGCATCCGCGATCGTCATATCGGGATCGACCGTCACGACCTCCCTACCCTTAAGATCGAGAATTTCTTTCACAAAAATCGGCATGCGTACCTCCCTTGTCCGTTGCCGCCCGGCTATCGCACTCAAGTCTCCTCCCTGAGAACGAAGCACCGTCTTCAAATTTTTGCGCTCCCTCGACGGGGAAAGCAACTGAATTTCAGGTTACAGTATCGGCCAGAAAATCAGGATGCGTAGATTTAAAGATTTAGAGCGTCCGAAAAGACGCGCGGCGCTCTCGAACAGACTTCAATCGATTGAGGCAGCTTTGTTTTCCGGCGCGGCTTTTGGATCGAACAGGCCGAAGAAAAGGAAGCCGAAGAAGAAACCGAAGATGTGAGCGTCCCACGCCACCTCCCCGCCGACATCACCAAACAGGGGGAAGCCAACGGCAATCAGCGCATTACCCGCGAGCCATCCGATCGTGAAGATCAAAACCGTTCTATTGGTCAGCGCTTGAAGAATCCCCTGGCGCGGAAGAAGGTGGCCGAAGGACGGATGATAACGCTGCCCGCGGGGCGGAAACGCGAAGCGGCAAGCTGCACCCATGAGGGCTGAGACCACGCCGGAAGCACCAATCAGAACCGTGATGCTGCTCCAATCAAGAGCCGCATGACCAAAAGCGGAAATCGCCGCAGAAATTATCCAGAAAAGAATAAATCGAGGCGTGCCGATGCGGCGTGCGACGGGCGCACCAAACGCCATCAGCCATAGTCCGTTGAAAAGGATGTGCTCAACACCACCATGGAGGAAGGAATAGGTCAGCGGCGTCCAGAGCCATTCCAGGCCTTGCTGCGCCAAGGGAATGGTATAACGCGCCGGGATAAAGCCAAAGGTGAAAAGGAAAGCTCCGTAGGTCTCATCCGACATCAGATAGGCAGAACCCGCCTGGATGGCGATCATAAAGCCGAGAACAGCGACCAGAATGAATGGAAGGTTGAAAATGGGTTGCTTCTGGAGCGGCGGGCGATCGTCTTGCGGCTCTTGCAACTCACCGCCCTCATGATGCGTCATTCTCATTTCCATTTCATATCGTTCGACCCTATGGGAGCAATATAGGAAGGTCCGTGCAAATAAAAGCGGCGCGATTGCGCTACAAGCCTGATACGGCCTCTTTCCACATCACCAGATGCCTGAGTTCAAGATGAAAACGGTCGTCTCTATCGTTCGATTTGCGCTCACACGAACGCCTATTTCGGGGCATAACAGTTTTGCGCCAGAACGAGACAGTCGAGCGGCGGTCCTTCGATGATATCTCGTCATTCTCCTCAAATATTGGTGTACGACAAAACAGTCTGTTAACCCGCCCGTAGTAAAACATGGCTTGTCTTTTTCTTCATGCAACATAGCGCTGGCAATGTTTTCATCAAATCTCGCACACACCCATGTTTCGAAATCAGTCGACACCGCTGAACCACCGGTTACCGTCGGTCTTTCCGGACGTCTTATGTTGCCGACGGAAGATGAGTTTGACTGTACTGCCACGGAAATGACGGCAGAAAGCGCGCGGCTGACATGTTTTGCCAGACCTAACCGCAACGACCGCATCATCATCTATCTGCAGCATATCGGCCGCGTCGAAGGCAAGGTCACGCAATTGACCGCCGACGGTTTCTCGGTTGCGATCGCTGCGACGGAACGCAAGCGCGAAAAGCTCGCCGCCCAATTGGCGTGGATCGCTAAACGTCAAGCGCTCGGTCTGCCGGAAGACAGACGTCATGACCGCCTGACGCCGCGACATGCGAATGCCTCGCTTCTCTTGAACGACGGCAACACAGTTGCTTGCCGCATCATCGACCTTTCGCTCTCCGGTGCGGCTATCGAGATCGACCCGCGCCCGGCGCTTGGCACCACCGTTCGTCTGGGCAATATGGGCGGACGTATCGTTCGCCATTTCATGGAAGGCGTTGCGATCGAGTTCGACAGTGTTCAGTCTAAGGACGCGCTGATCGAGTTTCTCTGACATTTTTTCGCGATAGAATTTTAGAACCGGCAACGCCAGGCGTTTGCCGGTTTTTTGCTGCTTTGTGGTCATCGCCTTTTCCGGCTGATCTCGCCCGGACCATGCGCCATTGTTGCACATGGACTTGAGCTCTGCCTGTCACCTGTAAACAGCACTCGTAACAAGCCGTCTTTCCAAACAAGCTCATCGTCAAAAACGACGCAGACGCTTCCCGAGAGCCGGATATCGACCTGCTCCAAAACGGGATTCGAAAGAAAATTCAGAAAAAAGCGCAAAAAAGACGATTGAATTGCGATTTTTTCTGCAATCAAAAGAAGAATTTTCAGTCAATTTAGTCGTTGGACGCGTGTTTTCAGAGCCGAAATAGAATTAATAAACGGTTGAGAGCTACCCCCTTACGGACTTAGACCGTTACGTCCGTTAACCCTATTTCCCGCAACAGGCACCGGAATATTGGCGAATTGCAGCTTCAGCTCAGCGAAGGAGCTAACTCGATTGCTAAAATACTATTCAAATTCCATTCAAATAAGCATCAAATAAGCATCAAATAAGCCGTTGTTTTTGCTTAATTTAAGCTCGAATTTGAGCACGGTTTTTTGCCTGCGATCAAAATGTCAATGGCATTGTCCTCCTCACAACGGGGAGACAAGATATGAAAAAATACAGCCGTTTGGGACTTACGATTTTAGCACTGGCCATTGGCGCATTCGCCCAGCAGGCAGAGGCGTCGCCCGGTGCAGCAATGCGAATTATCGGAAAGGCCAATCCTCCGATCGGACATTACGAGTTCTGCCAGACCTACCAGAGCGAATGCCAGCCGACCTCGGCAGACATGGGCCCGCTGCGGTTGACGGAAGAAACCTGGAAGATGATGCTGGACGTGAACTACACGGTCAACACCACCATCACGCCAGCGACCGACATGGAACTCTATGGTGTCGAAGAGCGCTGGGCCTACCCGACCACCGCGGGTGACTGCGAAGACTTCGTGCTTCTCAAGCGCAAGATGCTGATGAACAAAGGCATCTCCGCCTCCAACCTGTTGATCACCGTCGTTCTGCAGCCAAGCGGCTCGGGCCACGCCGTCCTGACCGTTCGCACAGACCGCGGTGACTTCATTCTCGACAACCTGCGCAATAAGGTCATGGACTGGTCGGACACCGAGTACACCTATCTGAAGCGCCAGGATTCTGCCAATCCAGGCCGCTGGGTCAAAATTCAGGATGGCCGCAACGTCAACGCTGTTGCCGGCATCAAGAACTGATTGCAACGTGAGCGTCAGGACGCCTCTCCGCAGCCCGGCGCAATTCGAACAGTGGACGTAGAAAAAGCGGACACGTTCACAGAACATATTTCCAAGGTTTAGGCAGGTCGCTCTACCCCGTGTCGATCCTGCCCCAGAACCGGTTCCGTTGCCCCCGGAGCCGGTTTTCCTGTTTTGAGGCAAGGTTTGTTGTCGCTCAACCGCGAAACGGATTGTCCGATGTTCTTGAGCGCTACAGAAGCCCGAGCTCGGCAAGTTCCCGCCGCAGGTCGGAGGGCATGTCTTCCGCAATGCCTGCGCCGCCCAGATCGCGCGGGGCTTCCTCGTCCTTGAGATAACGCCATCCCTGGAAAGGCCGTTTTGGCGCAGGCGAAGTCTCTATGACTTCCGGTCCCAGAACCAGATCGCAACGCGTGATGCCGTCGCCGCCGGTGAATGAGCGGATGTCGAGAAGTCTCTGACGGGCCTGTACCTGCCCCTTGATCACCCAGTAAAGTGAGCCGCCGTCGAGCAACTCCTCCATGCGTTTCGGAATCATGCGTGTGGTGTGGACGCTGTGCGGTTCCAGCCCAGCCGCCATTGCGGTGAGAGAACGTTGGGACACCCATTCGCGCAAATCCTCGATGGAATCCGCGCCGACGCAAAGCTTGATCAGATGTAGAGCCATGCCGCTATCAATGCCGTTTCGACGGACGCGTCAAGCGCCCGTCAAACAATCGCGCCATCAAATATCAACATTCCACGACATTGACCGCGAGGCCACCGGTAGAGGTTTCCTTGTATTTCTCGCTCATATCATTGCCCGTCTGACGCATGGTCTCTATACAGGCATCGAGTGGGACGAAATGCTCCCCATCTCCCTTCAAGGCCAGAGACGCAGCCGTGACGGCCTTCACCGCGCCGAGGGCGTTGCGCTCGATGCACGGTACCTGCACCAGTCCTGCGACCGGATCGCATGTCATGCCAAGGTGATGCTCAAGCGCGATCTCGGCGGCATTCTCCACCTGTGCCGGCGAGCCACCCATAACCGCTGCCAGACCTGCCGCCGCCATAGCAGCCGCAGAACCCACTTCACCCTGGCAGCCGACTTCCGCGCCGGAGATAGAGGCATTGTGTTTGATGATGCCGCCAATCGCGGCTGCCGTCAGCAGGAAGTCGCGAATATCGTCGACGGAAGCATCCTCATGGAAGTGGCGAAAATAGCGCACGGTGGCTGGCACGACACCAGCAGCTCCGTTTGTGGGAGCCGTTACGACGCGACCACCAGCAGCATTCTCTTCGTTCACCGCCATGGCATAAACGCTCAACCAGTCATTGGCGAGAACGGGATTAAGCCGGTTGCTGCGCCATTCGGCGTTGAGCTTATCATGGATAGAGCGCGCGCGGCGGCGAACTTTCAGACCGCCCGGCATAATGCCCTCGCCCTTCAGACCGCGTTCTATACAACCGTTCATGGCCTCCCAGATCTGGTCAAGGCGGCTGTTCAGAGCGTCGCGGCTCATCACCGTCTCTTCATTGGCGCGCTTCATCTGAGCGATGGTCCGGCCCGAGCGCGCTGCCATGTCCAGCATCTCCTTTGCTGTGGCAAAGGGATAAGGCACTTTCGGGCCGTTATCGACCGTCTTTCCGCGCTGGCGCATGGCGTCAAGCTCGGTATCGGTCACCACGAAGCCGCCACCGACGGAATAATAAATTCGCTTCAAAAGCATCCTGCCCTGATTGTCATAGGCAGAGAAAGTCATGCCGTTGGCGTGACCGGGAAGCGGATTCTTCTTGTCGAACACAAGATCTTCGTCTGGACGAAAGGCGTAGGACGGATGACCGGGCGGGGTGACGAGACCTGTGCGTTCCACATCAGCGATAATGCCGTCCATGGCATCTGGATCGACCTTGTCCGGCTTCTCGCCTGTCAGCCCCAGAACCACAGCTCTGCCCGATCCATGTCCAATGCCGGTAAAGGCGAGCGAGCCGTGCAGGCTGACCTTGATGGCAGATACGGCGGCACCCGAAGGCCGTGGCCAATCATCCGACAGGATCAGTTCAAGAAAGCGATTGGCGGCCGACATGGGCCCCATGGTGTGGGAGCTCGAAGGTCCGATGCCGATTTTGAACACGTCGAAGACGGAAAGAAACATTCTGGGATGCCCTATGTATAGACCTATTGGTGCAACTTTATCGGAAGCGCTCGGCACGAACCATATCAAAAAGCGGCCAAAACTGTGTCGGTAGCGCTATAGCGACGACAGCGTCAGCCCAAACAGCAACCAATTTTCAGAGGGCACGATGCCTAGACTCAAAGAAGGTAGAGCGTCGTTTGGTATCCTAACGGATTTATGGCGCTATAGGGCGCCTCAGAACGAAAACAGCACGGCTCTCGGGAGAGGCCGCGCTGTTTTACGAAAAAAACTTTTTAAAAAAGTGAGATGCTTACGGTGTACCAAAAAGATAGGTCAATGCGAGAAAAGCAGCGAAGCCTGCGAGTGCGCGTAACGTTACACCCCAGCAGGATTTCTGAGCGGTTTCTTCCATGATTACTCCAGCGTGTTCACTCTTCGGGCGGCTCTTTCAGCGCGTCCCGTGGCGCAACCATCTATTAAAAATGTGTGACGAACGCAAATGCAAAAAGAGGCTAAACCAAGGCGAATTCTGTGACCTGCCATACGTACAGCGCATAGGTATGTGAAAAAACAAGCGCTTAATCCGGGGCGCTGCGCTGGAGCTGTCAGCTCTGCGATCTTAATTTCGACAAGAGTGTAAAAGCTTGAAGCCGCACGCTGGTGGAACGGCTTATTGCCTGTCGAAATCGTTGTGACGTTCAGATGGAAGATGAGTGGCAAAGAGGCAGCTTGAAAAGGGCATATCTCTGGACTACCGGAAGGAAACTCAAGGAGAGCAGGGAATCATGCAGAACGCTTCATCAGCCTTTCCAGACCGGGACACAGTGGCTTCGAAGATTTCGACGCTGAGCGCAGACGATCAGGCATGGTTGAAACTGCTGCTGGAAAATCCGCAGCAGGACGAAGCGTTGCTGGAAGGGCTTCTTGTCTATCTCGATAAGGAATCTCAGTCGCGCTTTCTCAACGCCCTGAAACTCGAAAAATGCGGCAAGTGGTTTGGTGATAACGCCCCTGCCCGCCTGCAAATCCGCCTCCACGAGGTGGCCAAAAGCAGCCAGCACCCCGCCTATAATGCCTTCAAAAGCGGAGTCGCCAAGTCCGGCGGGTTGGAAAAGGCCTACCCCAAATCGCCTCTATAGGTCCGGCACACCTTCAACGACCGCGATGATGGGACCCATTGGAAAAAGGTCGTCACGTCTGCCCATTGCAGGGATATCGACGCTTGAGATTGTGCCATCAAGATAAAGAGCGTTATCCGTCTTTAATTCGTCGCGGAACAGGGTGGCGAAATCATAGAAGCGCACCGGGTCTTCCGAGATTGCAAAATGCACAATGCCGTCGGACGAAACGCCAACGCCGTTTCGGCGTTTGAAGCTGTCGCTGTCGGGTAGGAAGCGCGGATGAATTTTTCCATCGATGACGAGCATCGGGCCTGATTGCGTGGCAAGATCGGGTTTGAGGTTAGCATTCAGGTAGGCGCTGGTTTCGCGCACCCCCGCTTTCCCATCGGCAATGAAGAAAACGCCGTTCGGCTGCATGTGGAAATTGCCCCAGCCCCCTGCTGTGTTGATGGGTGTCTTCTCGATCTTGTTGTCGATGTACAGTCCGACTGGCGACAGATCGGGATGATACATGCCGCCATTCATCGCAAAGACGATGAATTGGTGCCGCCGCCACAGGGCCGACGACAGTGCCGCAAACCCACCATAGGAAGTGCCGGTGACTTCGTCTCGACTATAAAGCCGGATATCTGCTTTGCGCGGGTCAAAGCTGCAGACCGTGTAGGCGGCGCTGACATGTTCCATTCTGATACAGTAGGAAGGTAATTCGCTACCGCGCACTTGTGTCGCAAGAAACAACGACAAAAAATATATTACAAACCGATGCATATTTCCCCTTGGCGCAAGTAAAGAATCATCGTTTCTATTGGTTGGGCGCCGATGCGCCGCATAAGCGAGATTCAAAAGACCTGAGACGAGGCCAACTTCTTTCCAGACGGACTTTCCGCCTGAATTGAGGCCTTAGCACTACAATCCAATAAGAAAACACGTTCCGTTTTATGATGAAGCGGTTGTCGATCGCGGGCGATGATACGGCTCGAACACAAGATCAGGGGTTCAGACAGTGCCAGTCATTACATTTGCAAATACAAAAGGCGGTGCCGGAAAAACGACGGCCGCCGTGATCGTCGCCAGCGAGCTTGCGCGGATGGGACACCGCGTCACGTTGCTGGATGCGGATCCGCAACAATGGACGTCTAGGTGGTACGGGCTGACGCAAGCCCAGAAGAACCTGTCCGTCATCTCAGACGTGAGCGACGACACCATCGAGGGGCATATCAAAGACAGCAAGAAGCGCGGCGGTTATGTTATCGTCGATCTTCCCGGTGGTCGATCACCACTTATGGCCAAGGCCATCGGCCTTGCCAACCATGTGCTTATTCCAGTGCAGGGCTGCGCCATGGACGCGGTGGGCGGCGCCGAAGTGCTCAGCCTTCTGAAAGACCTCGCAGATCGCTGTGACATCCGTATTCCTCATTCGGTCATCCTGACGCGCATCAGCCCGATCATAACCACTCGCTCCATGCAGGCTGTCAAATCCTTGCTGGCAGAGAAGATGGTGCACGTGCTTGGCACCCCCCTCATCGAACGTGCTGCCTATCGCGACATGTTCGTCGTCGGCGGTGCGCCGCACATGATGGATCCCGAGAGAGTTAGCAATTTGGACAAGGCGTGTGAAAACGCCCAGGCATTGGCGTTAGACGTCGTCAGCCTCGTTCCACCGAAAGCAGTCGCGGCGAAATCCGCCAAAGCGACTGGAACGAAGGCGGTCGCTACAAAGCCGGCTAAGAAAGCGGCCTAAAACACCCGGCGTCCCAGCGAAACAGCGTAAAACCTCTTTCGCCTCCCATGCCTTAAAAACAGAAAGCCGACGATCTCTCGCCGGCTTCAACTTTATCAATGGCACACTATGCCTTTACGACATTAACGGCGCGCTGCGTGATCTACACGGCGTCCTGCATCCTGCGTTGCATCGACTGCGTTTGCCGTGTCGCGGCCCACGCCGCGAATGGTGTTGCCGCAAGAGCTGAGGCTAGCGACCGTAACGAGAATGGCAGCAACGGTTGCGAGTGCGCGTGTCGTCATATTTCAAAACTCCCCTTGGGCCTGCGGGTGCAGGCGTGATCTGTGACGCACAAAAAACGCCGCAAACTCAGCGGGGTTCCACGCATTGTCAAAAAAACGTGAGGATGAAACCTATTTTATGTCCCGGGCTTCGCCAACCTGCGCGACATCGCGGAATGCGTTGCGAATACTATCGGCAACTGCCTGGATAGGGCGGGACACCTTGTCAGTCATGATGAGGCGGATATCGAAACTGCCAAGCGGCGGCAGCCCCTCTCTTTCTCCGAGGATGACCATGTCGTTTTGAACATAGGATCGAGGCAATGGCGCTATCGCTAGGTCAGCTTCGATCGCTGCTCTCTGTGCCATGGTGTGACCACTGAGATAGGCGACCCGATAAGGACGGTTACGCTTGTCCAGGGCGTTGATCGCCTCGGAGCGCCAAATGCATCCATCCTCCCATATCGAGATCGGTAATGGATCACGAAGATGCGCGGTGCCGCATTTGGCCCCGGCCCAGACCAACCGTTCGCGCATCAAGACTTCGCCGGTATCCCGCAACGGATGGGAGGCGCAATTGACCAGTGCCAGATCAAGCCGCTGCTCGTCGATGCGCTTGTAAAGTTGAGAACTGGAGTCGATCGTGACGTCCACCATGATCGCGGGAAAGGCTTCCGCAAAGCGCTTGAGAATGCCGGGCAGCAATCCGCGCTGACCAAGATCATCGGGTGCGCCCAGCTTCACGACGCCGGACAGATCCGGCATGACAAAGCGGGACACAGCCTCATTCGACAGCGCGATCATTCTTCTGGCGTAGGTTAGCAATGTCTCGCCATGTGCCGTCAGCGTTACGGACCGCGCATCACGCAGAAAAAGCGTCGTCTTCAACTGCTCTTCAAGCTTTTTGATCTGCATGGAGACCGCTGATGGTGTGCGAAACACCACTTCCGCAGCCGTCGAGAAATTGCCTGTCTCAGCAATGGCGACGAAGGTGCGAAGGATATCGTTATCAAGCAAGGGGAGCGGCTGGCGAAATGAAACAGTCATGACCGTGTCCGTCAATTTTTCTGAATGATAGATCGATATCATTTCGTTTGATTGAATGTCAAGCGACGTCCATTCTTCTTCCCAGACAGAAGAGGCTTTGACCGCAAACGAATTGAAACAACACAAAATGTCATGAATGACATCAGCGTCATTCAGTTGATTGATGGTTTTAGCAAGCGCATAGCTGGTGATGTCTGAACAACAACGGACTCTAAAGTAGAAGGAAGGAGCACTAAAATGACTATGATAATCCTGCATGAAGAAACCGGTAGCTGGCTTCGGCTACGGCCCCCATCCTGGATATCCCGCGTGATCCGCGCCGGGTTTCAGTTGCACGCCTCCTGGCAACGCAGACGCAATCTCCACATTCTTGAAAGTCTGCCTGCAGATACATTGAAGGACATTGGATGGCCCGCCAACGACACCATCCGCAACTGAATGGACGCAAAAAACGTTGTGCCCATGTGAAAGAGTAAATGGCTCGCCCTACATTCCGGCGGGCCATTTTTTTGCGCTGCGGAACAAACCATTGGCAAGCCAGTTTCACTGGGTCACTTCATCACGAGGAAACCCATGTCCAAGTTTGGCTCCAGCATTCAGCCCGGCGACTTCACACGCCTGGGCGCCAATTTCGATGGCGACGGCGTAAATTTTGCGATCTTCAGCGCATGTGCAGAACGAGTTGAACTTTGCCTGTTCGATGAGACAGGCAACACTGAAATTGAGCGCATCACTCTTCCAGAATTTACCAACGAAATCTGGCACGGCTATATTCCGGGGCTTAAACCCGGCGCTCTTTATGGCTATCGTGTCCATGGGCCTTACGATCCAGAGAATGGCCATCGCTTCAATCCCAACAAGCTGCTGGTCGATCCCTATGCGCGCGAACTGGTGGGCGATATCCAATGGGGTCAGGAACAGTTCGGCTACGACCTGAACGCCGAGGACAAGGATCTATCCTTCAACGAGGCCGACAGCGCATCCAAGATGCCCAAGTGCCGCGTGATCGATCCCAAAGACTATGACTGGAGCGGCGACAGCCGCCCGAACATCCCTTGGTCAAAGACAATCTTCTACGAGACGCACGTCAAGGGGTTCACCAAGCTGCACCCCGCCCTGCCGGAAGACCTCAAGGGCACCTATGAAGGGCTTGGGCACAAGGATGTGGTTGCCTATATCAAAAGCCTCGGCATCACGTCGATCGAGCTTCTGCCAATCCACTATTTCCCAGACGACTCTCATCTGCTCGACAAGGGCTTGAAGAACTTCTGGGGATACAACTCCCTCGCCTTTTTCGCGCCGGCGTCGCGCTACTATGGTCCGCGCGCCATGGCAGGCTTCCGGGATATGGTTCGCGCCTTCCACGATGGCGGCATCGAAGTCATTCTCGACGTGGTCTATAACCACACGGCGGAAGGCAATGAGCTCGGGCCGACGCTCTCGTTCAAGGGTATCGACAACTTCTCCTATTACCGCACCATGCCCGATCAGCCCCGCTATTACATCAATGACACGGGAACGGGAAACACCGTCAACACCTCGCACCCACGTGTCCTGCAACTGGTGACGGACTCTCTACGCTACTGGGCGGAAGATATGCATGTGGATGGCTTCCGCTTCGACCTCGGCACCATATTGGGTCGCGAACCGGAAGGTTTCGACCAGCGCAGCGGTTTCTTCGATGCCGTCGGTCAGGATCCGGTGCTGTCTCGCCTGAAGCTCGTTGGTGAGCCATGGGATATCGGCCCCGGCGGTTATCAGGTCGGTGGCTTTCCTCCCGGCTGGGCAGAGTGGAACGACAAGTATCGTGACACGGTGCGTGAATACTGGAAGGACGAGGATGGCACCGCTGGCGACTTTGCAGCGCGCGTTCTCGGTTCCGGCGATGTCTACGATCTACGCGGCCGCAAGACATGGGCGAGCGTCAACTTCATCACCGCGCATGACGGCTTTACGCTAAACGATCTCGTCTCCTACAACGAGAAGCACAATGAGGCGAATGGCGAAGACAACAAGGACGGCCACAGCGATAATCGCAGCTTCAATTATGGTGTCGAAGGTCCGACGGATGACGAAGGCATCAACGCCGTTCGTGATCGCCAGAAGCGCAACTTCCTGGCAACCCTACTACTGTCTCACGGCACACCAATGATCCTTGCGGGGGATGAGTTTGGCCGCAGCCAAATGGGCAATAACAACGGCTACTGCCAAGACAGTGATCTCAGCTGGGTACACTGGAAAGGCCTGCCGGAAAGCGCCGAAACTCTGCGTGACTTCACCCGACGCCTGATCGAACTGAGGCAGACTCACTCGGTGCTTCGCCGGGACAGCTGGCATGATGGCACCCATGTAACCTGGCTTAACCCAGGCGGTGGCGAGCAGAAGCCTGAACACTGGCAGGATCCGGGCAGCACCTCTCTCGGCCTGCGCCTAAGCCGTGAAGGCGGCCCGGATGGCGACGAATGGAACGACGTTCTCATTCTCTTCAATCCCCACGAAGGTGATGTCGAATTCAAGCTTCCGGAAGTCGAGAATGGCTGGACAACGGAATTGACGACCGCGGACCCCACTGTCACCGGCAATCAAATTGCCAACGCACAGAACTACATGATGGAGGGCCGTAGCCTGGTTATGCTGCGCGCTGCGTAAATTATCCGACAAACGATGATTTAAAGGACAAAAGCCGGAGCGCCCCTCCGGCTTTTGCGTTATGGGCAAAACCGATCGTCACCGCGATCCGCCTCGCGCCCAAGAATATAGGCGCGAAAATGGAATCGTTTTGGCAAACGCACGATACGTGTCTTCAGAGGTTCAGAGCGTACCGCGTGCATCGAAGACGCGCAGCGTTCTAAATCTCAGCGCGCCGAAGCGCCGACCAGACGCAAGCCCCGACGCTTCTTCAAGAGCTTCGCCTTCGCCGCGATCGCAGAGCGAACGGCGAAAAGAATGTCGTCGAAATGATAGGGCTTGCTGAAGAAGCGTGCGTCGGCTGGAAGATCCAGACCTTCGGATGCATGTCCCCCAGAGGTGACGACGACTGCAATGTGATGTTGCGACCGGTCCAGTATCTCGACGAGATCAAGCCCGGATAAACCGCCCGGCATGTCGATATCCGTGACCACTGCTGCGATCTGCTCATTCATCCCGAGCACACCCACGGCCTCCAGCACATTGGATGCTTCCAGAACGCGGTAGCCTTTCTCTTCCAAGGCATCCACAAGGGCAAATCGAATGATCGGTTCGTCTTCGACAACCAATACCGTCACGCCAGCTTCCTGCATACGCAATACTCCGCTTTAAGCTTGGACCGGTCAGCACGAGGCTCGACCGTTCACGTGCTGTGGCACCCGATGGGCGGCGGTGGCTTCGACGTCCGCCATCCCATCTTTCCAACAGAACGCGCAATTCGGCGACATTGATGAGAGCATGCGGGACAAAATTGAAAACAATATTAATAAAATGCAAAATATCTCGAAATGCCATGTCGCAATTCAGATATTGGCATTTGTCAACCCGCGCTCACAGATTGTTTTTTTGACGTGGGAGAACCCACGTCGTATTTGTCCATTAGACCGTCGCATTCAGAACATACTGATGATAGTTTCCACGCAAGAAATTGATTTTCCGCAAAATGGAGCATGGTCACCGTGAGCAAAACTCCCAAGAAGCGTTCGATAGTATTTTTTATGGTTCCTCAGTTCACGATGCTGCCCTTTACAGCGGCCGTGGAAACATTGCGTATCGCCAATCGTATGCTTGGCTATGACGCTTATGAATGGCGTCTTGCCTCCATCGACGGGATGAAAGTCACCTCCTCAAGCGGCATCGCGCTTGAAGCAAATACTTCTCTTGCGGAAGAGCGCAAATGTATTGGCGGCGAGAACCGACCGAGCATGGTGCTGGTCTGTTCCGGGATCGACATCGATCAATATGTGAACAAGTCGGTCAATGCCTGGCTGCGAGAGGTCAACAATCGCGGCATTGCGGTCGGTAGTCTCTGTACGGGCGCACACGTGCTTGCCCAGGCGGGACTGCTGAATGGCAAGCGCTGTGCGATCCACTGGGAAAATCTTCCAGGCTTTTCCGAGGCTTTTCCGCAAGTGGAAGTCTATGCCGATCTCTATGAGGTGGATGGCAACATCTACACCTGCGCGGGCGGAACGGCCTCGCTTGACATGATGCTGAACCTGATCGGTCAGGATTTCGGCGAAAACCTCGTGAACCGGGTCTGCGAGCAGCAGCTGACGGACCGTGTCCGCAATCCGCACGATCGTCAGCGCCTGCCGCTTCGTGCCCGTCTTGGCGTGCAGAACGACAAGGTTCTGTCGATCATCGAGTTGATGGAAAGCAATCTTTCAGAGCCGCTCTCGCTTCTCGACATTGCCGAGGGCGCGGACCTGTCTCGCCGACAGGTCGAGCGACTGTTCCGTCAGGAGATGGGCCGTTCGCCTGCACGCTACTATCTCGAGATCAGGCTTGATCGGGCACGTCACCTTCTGGTGCAGTCGGCCATGCCGGTGGTGGAAGTCGCAGTTGCCTGTGGCTTCGTCTCTGCCTCGCACTTCTCCAAGTGTTATCGCGAAATCTACAACCGCACGCCGCAACAGGAGCGTGCGGAACGCAAGCTCGTGATCAGTGCATCGAGAATGCTGGCTGCCAGCAGCCAAGGCAAGGCTGCGCATTAAGCGCGGCCAGCGTCCAAGATACCCGGCGATTTCCTAATCGTCAGAGCGAAGCTTTTCCGTTGCGAAAATCGATCTCGAGTTTCGCAACGGCCTATGCTGCATCGAGCTTAGCACGGCGGATTGCGCCTCTCTGCAGCCGATTTGCTCCGATCCATTTCTATATACAGACTTGTTGGAAGCGTAGATTTTCCCTTCCGTCCAGCGGCTTTTGCGATTGCCGTTCACCGTTTGCCGCAGGTCCTTCAGACAGAATAGTAGCTCGCTCTGTTTTGCCTGCTTTTCGACCGCGCCCTTATCCTTTCTCCCAGTTTCACCAGTTCGGGACATCCAGGAAGCTCTTCCGAAGAAGAGCGTGGGCAGAAATAAGTGTTGCGCGCTGCCTGTGTTTTCCCGACCCATATTTCAGAACTTAATAATGTGTAAAACTCCACAAAAGGAGCGTTGACAGTTCGTTTAACTATGTTAGTTTTTTTGTGCGATAAAACATAAATAAAGTTTAATCAAACATTCGCATGTAGGTTCATGTAACCTCCTTAGGAGAACGAAATGAGGAAATCTCTTATTCTGGCCGGGTTTCTCGGCCTGTCCCTCTGTGCCTTTTCCGCACAGGCCGATGAAAAGCCGCTCTTCATCACTGTTGTGAAATCTACTGGATTCAACTGGTTCAAGCGGATGGAAGTCGGCGTTAAGGAGTTCGGCAAAGAGAACAATGTCAACGCTGTGCAGGTCGGACCATCGAAGGCCGATAGTGCCATGCAGCTTCAAAGCCTTGAGGATGCCATCTCCCAGAAACCGAAGGCGTTGATGGTCGTTCCGCTCGAGGCGCAGTCGCTCGAAGCAGCTCTTGGTAAAGCCAAGGAACGCGGCATGATCGTCGTGACCCATGAGTCCGCTGACATCAAGAATGCCGATTACGATCTTGAGGCATTCGACAACGCCGCTTATGGCCGTCATTTGATGGAAGAAATGGCCAAACGCATGAATTATGAAGGCCAGTATGCCGTCTTCGTCGGCAGCCTGACTCAGACCACGCACAATGCCTGGGTGGATGCGGCGATCGCGCTGCAAAAGGAAAAATATCCAAAAATGGAACTCGTCGGCACCAAGAACGAGAGCCATGACGACGTCGCGAAAGCCTATCAGATCACGAAGGATCTGCTGAAAACCTATCCGAAGCTCAAGGGCATACAGGGCTCGGACGCTCTCGATGTCGTTGGCGCAGGTCAGGCGGTCGAGGAAGCGGGGCTTGGCGGTAAGCTCTCCATCGTCGGCACCAGCATTCCCTCCTATGCGGGCGATCTCATCAAGGCAGGCACCGTCAGTCTTATCACCTGCTGGGACCCGGCTCTTGCCGGCGAAGCCATGAACAAGGTCGCGCTGCTTATCAGCGAAGGCAAGAAGATCACCAACGGCATGGATCTCGGCGTTCCGGGCTACGAGAAGATCACGCTGTCCGGCAAGGTCATCTACGGCTCGGCATGGCTCGACATGGACAAGTCGAACATCGACAAGTACGACTTCTGATCGTCCGGACATCATCGAGATGGCACCGTTCCTGAGCCTTCAAAAGATCAGCAAGACCTTTTCGGGCGTACATGCACTGCGCGATGTCGACTTCGACATCGAACCCGGCGAAGTCCTGTGCCTGCTCGGTGAGAACGGCTCAGGCAAGTCCACTCTGATCAAGACGCTATCGGGCATGCACAAGCCCGATAGCGGTTCGATCCTGCTGCGCGGAGAACCACAGGAAAACTGGGGTCCCGAGCAGGCGCTTTCCGCAGGGATCGAAGTGATCTACCAGGATTTTTCGCTCTTTCCGAACCTCTCCGTCATGGAGAATATCGGCCTGGCAGAAGCCGCCGGCAAGCGTCGCTGGTTCGCAAGCTGGGGTAACATGCGCCGCCGGGCGAAAGCTGCCCTCGCCCGCATTGGTACTGATATACCGCTTGATAAGCCTGCCGAAGAACTTTCGGTGGCACAGCGGCAGCTCGTCGCGATCGCCCGTGCGCTCGTCGGCAACCCCTCCCTCATCGTAATGGACGAGCCGACGTCGGCGCTGACGTTGCGCGAAATCGGGCGCCTGCTCGACATCATCGAGCAGCTCCGCGCGGATGGCGTCGCGGTGATCTTTGTCAGCCACAAGCTGGACGAGGTGCAGAGGGTGGCGCAACGCGTGATCGTCATGCGCAATGGCGAAAAGGTTCACGACGAGCGGGCGAGAGAGTTCGACCGCGCCGCACTCGTGCATCGCATGGTCGGTGTCGATATTCCGCAAGACCGCCGCGACACGAAAGCGACAGAAGGTCCCGTGGTCCTGGAGGTGTCCGGGCTCCAACGCGCCAATTACTACAGGAATATTTCTTTCTCGTTGCACGAAGGCGAGATACTCGGTCTGACCGGACAACTGGATTCCGGCCGCACTGCCTTGGCGCTTTCCCTTTACGGAATGTTGCCGCCCGACGCAGGCAGGGTCGTCCTCGATGGAAAGCCCGTCGCGGTCGATAGTATCCGCCATGCGCTGGCCAGCGGAATCGGCATGGTGCCGGAAGACCGTCTGACGGAGGGGCTTTTTCTCTCCCGTTCGGTGGGCACCAATCTCGCCGCCGGCAGTCTCTCCTCTCTCTCCGGTGCTTTCGGCATCATCGATGAGGATCGCGTAGACAGCTTCGGGAGAGACTGGATCAACCGTCTTTCCATCAAGACGCCGAATGCCGACGCGATGGTGCATACCTTGTCCGGCGGCAACCAACAACGCGTGGTTCTCGGCAAGGTGCTTGCCCGCAAGCCACGGGTCGTCGTGCTCAACGGACCAACAGTTGGCGTCGATGTCGGCTCGAAAGAGGAAATCCACAGTATCATCGAAGCGATGAGCGCCGAAGGTGCGGGGGTCATCGTGGTCTCCGACGACACCGACGAAATCATCAGGCTTTGCGACCGCCTGCTTGTCATGAGCGAAGGTGAGATCGTGGAAACCATCGCAGGCGCAGAGCTCGATGCCACGCGACTATCAACTCTTGGAAAGGAGGTCTAAGCCATGGCGATCAAAGAGACATCACCATCTGCCACCCGGCACGGCTGGCCGACCATATCGCTCGACAACAGGGCGATCGCCTTTCTCATGTTGATCCTGCTGTGCATCGTTACAGCGGCGATCAATCCGGCCTTTCTCTCGGTCTCCACCCTGTTCGATACGTTGCGCAACCTCACAGTGATCGGGATCTTCGGAATGGCGGCCCTGATCGTGATGCTGACTGGAGGTATCGACGTCTCCTTCCCCGCGATCGGTGCGGTAACGGCCTATGCCACGATCAAGTATTTCGTCGACAACAGCATCGATGCACCGCTGATCGCGATCTATGGCGTGGCGATGCTGCTCGGCGGTTCCATAGGTTTGATCAACGGCCTCTTCGTCGCGCTGCTGCGTCTTCCCGCACTGATCGTCACGCTCGGCATGTCCAGCCTTCTCTATGGCTTTTCGCTGTTCTTCCTTGGCTCGCAAAATATCTTTCGCGTGCCAGCCAGTCTCTCCTCCTTTTCCCGTACAGCGCTGATGACGTGGGAGGATGTTTCCGGGCGGACCTTATCGCTGCATCCTGCCGTTTTGATTTTCGTTGGCGTCTGTGTGCTGGTTGGCCTCATGCTGCACTACACGATCATTGGACGCGGTCTCTATGCGCTGGGAGGTAACCGGGAGTCGGCGCGGCGCATCGGTTTGCCGGTGAAAACCATCGAGATTTTCGCCTTCGTGGCAGCCGGGGTCCTGGCGGCGATGGCTGGCATGACCCAGTCCATGTTTTTCCGCAATGCCAATCCTGGCGCCTTTTCCGGCATGGAACTCGATGTCATTGCCGCAATCGTCCTCGGAGGCGCGTCCGTCACCGGTGGTCGTGGCAGCGTTGCAGGCGCAGTCATCGGCCTCACCTTCGTGGTGCTGTTAACCTCGAGCCTCGTTTTGATCGGCATTCCGGCGGCTTGGCAGAAGGTCTTCGTCGGCGCGGCGCTCCTTTTGGGCGTCGGTGTCGCAGGTCTGCGTGCGACCCGCGCACAAGCCTTTGCACCCATCCCCTTTTCCAGAATGAAAGGTTGAGCCGGTGAGGAAGCTGTTTTCGCCCATCAAAGGCCGTGACCCCTATATCGTCATTCTGGCTGTCTCGACGGTACTCGCCTTCGCAGTGATGGCCGTCACTGTGCCCGACCGCTTTCTTCATGTCGACAACTTCGCCTCCATGGCCATTCAGTTGTCGGAACTGGGTCTGTTTTCGGTTGCCATGGCACTTTCACTGATCATCGGCGGCATCGATCTCTCGGTCGTCGCAGTCGCCAATCTCGCGGCGATCGTGGCCGCGCTGGTCATGCGCTTGATTGCAGCGGACGACGCCTCGCTGGCGATGCTGATCATCGCCTTTAGCTGCGGACTGGTTTCCGCTCTTATGATCGGTGTCATCGTCGGGCTCATCAACGGCATGCTCGTCACCCGTCTCGGTGTGCCCAGCATCCTGGCAACACTGGCGACTATGACGCTGTTTACCGGCATCTCTTTCGGCATCACCGGCGGCAGCGCCATCTCTGGACTGCCTGAGGGCATTGATCAGCTGGGACGGGCAAGCATCTTCGCGATCCCGGCGCCGTTCATCGCCTTTGCCATCATCTGGTTCGCTGTCGATCTGATGCTAAGAAAGACGAGACTTGGCACGACGATGATGCTCGTCGGCGCCAGTCTCAAGGTTGCGCGTTTCTCAGGGATCGCGACAGGCCGGATTATTCTGGTTACGCATCTTCTCTGCTCGGTCATCGCCGCATTGGCGGGTTTCATCAGCCTGCTGCGCATGAATTCCGCCAATGCCGATTACGGCGGAACCTATGTTCTTCTTGCCATCCTTGTCTCGGTTCTCGGGGGCATATCCGTGGCCGGTGGCGCGGGCCGTATGATCGGCGTGCTGATCAGTCTCGTCCTGCTGCAGTTTCTATCGACCGGCTTCAACATGCTGCTGCTCTTCGTTCCGGACGGCAATTTCTTCCGTGACTTCGTGTGGGGCGTTTTGCTGCTGGCAATCATGGCTCTATCCCATCCCTTGCGCCGTGGCAAAAGCTGATAATGGTTCTTTATCAGTCAACCAGGAGCGCCAAGCCATGAACACGCCCAGCAATCGAAAAGCCCATATTCTTGAGAAGATTTCTTCGGGCCAGCCGGTCTCGGTAACCGAGATCGCATCGGACCTGAAGGTGTCGGAAATGACCATTCGCCGAGACCTCGCCGAACTTGAGAAGGAAGGCCTTCTCAAACGCGTGCATGGCGGTGCCGTCAGCACGTTCGGCCGAGGCTATGAGCCGCCCTTCATATTGCGCAACGCCCAGGCCGTGGCCGCCAAAAATGCAATCGGCGAGCTTGCCGCGAGCCTCGTATCGGAGGGCGACAGTATCGCGCTCGATGTCGGCTCCACGGCCGCGGAAGTGGCGCGACATCTGGCCGGACGGCGAGGCCTGACCATCGTGACGCCGAGCCTGCGTGTCGTGGAGCATTTTGTCAGCAACAAGGATGTCCGACTGATCGTTGCCGGAGGCATCCTTCGCTGCGGCGAAGGTTCGCTGGTCGGCGAGCTTGCCTGCCAGACCTTCCGGGATCTGTTTGTCGACAAGCTGTTCCTCGGTGTTGGCGGCATCAGCTGCGAGGCGGGCCTGACCGACTACAACTGGGACGATGCACTGGTGAAGAAAGCGATGATCAAGAGCGCCAAGGAAATCATCGTCACCGCCGACGCCAGCAAGTTCGATCGCACCGCCTTTGCCAAGATCGCCGAGATCGATGGCTTCAACACCCTCATCACCGACCGCGCTCCTCCCAAGGATATCGCCGAGATATTTGCCCGCAAGGGCATCGCGGTCCACATCGCCAACGCAAGAGCGAAACCGGAAGAACCCGATCGCGACGCACAGACAGCATAAACAGAAAAGCGAGGACTAATCCATGCAATGGCTCCAGAAGACCTTCAATGTCGAAAAGCCCATCATCGCGATGTGTCATTTCCAGGCGCTCCCGGGCGACCCAGGCTACGACGCCGTGGGCGGCATGACCAAGGTGATCGATAAGGCACTGGCCGATCTCGTCCATCTTCAGGAAGGCGGCGTGGACGCCATTATGTTCTCGAACGAATTCAGCCTTCCCTACCTCACCAAGGTCCGGCCTGAAACGACTGCAGCCATGGCGCGCATGATCGGCGAAATGATGCCTTCAATCAAAGTGCCCTTCGGTGTCAACGTTCTTTGGGACCCGATCGCATCGATCGATCTTGCCGCCGCCACCGGCGCGGTTTTCATCCGCGAGATCATGAGCGGTGTCTATGCCTCGGACTTCGGTCTCTGGAACACCAATGTCGGCGAAACAATACGCCACAAGATGCGCCTCGCTCCGGATCTGAAGATGCTCTTCAACATCGTTCCGGAAGCTGCGTCCTATCTCGGGAACCGCACGATTATCGACATTGCCCGGTCAACCGTCTTCAACAACCGCCCCGATGCACTTTGCGTCTCCGGCCTGACGGCAGGCGTGGAAACGGATACCCAGATACTCGCCAGCGTCAAAAAAGCCGTTCCAGACACCGTCGTCCTGTGCAACACAGGCTGCCGTATCGACAATGTCGAGCGGCAACTTTCGGTTTCGGATGGCGCTGTCGTCGGATCGACATTCAAGATCGATGGCGTCTTCGAGAACGCAGTCGATCCAGCGCGCGTCAAGGCATTCATGGATAAGGTCAAGTCGATCCGTAGCGTTTCACGGGCCGTGGCCTGATGACGGGAGGCAGAATGATGGCCATCGATGAAAAGAACCTTGCTCGCATCGAGGCATGGACACGCGATCTTTGCTTGATCCCAGGACTGTCGGGCTTTGAGGACCCGGTTGCGGACTATATTTCTGCAGCGCTCCCCGATACGCGTATCGAGCGCCACATCGACACCATGGGCAACCTGACGCTCACCGTCAGAGGCAGCGACGCGGAGGCACCGTCTGTGATGGTCTTCGCCCATACGGACCAGCTCGGTCTCATGGTGCGACGCATTGAAGCTGATGGCTTCGTGCGGGTCGAAAGGCTCGGCGGCGTGCCAGAACGGGTGCTGCCAGGACTGAAGATGGTCATCATGAACCGCCAGGGAAAGCAAATTCCTTGCGTCATAGCCGTCAAGGCTCATCACGCCACACCCCAGGACGAGAAGAGCCAGGTGCTCGGCTATGAGAAGCTGTTTCTCGATCTGGGCGTCTCCTCGGCGGAAGAGGTGCGCGCGCTTGGAGTCGATATCGGTGCGCCGGTCACCTATACCCCGTCTTTCGACCGGCTCGCCGGCACGCGGATTAGCGGCACGGCGATCGATGATCGTGCTGGCTGCGCCGTCCTGATGGATCTTGTCCAGCGCGTGGTCGACAAACCGGTACCGGCAACGCTGCATGCCGTCTTCTCCGTCCAGGAAGAGTTCAACCTGCGCGGCGCGATGCTGGCGGCGGAACGGTTGAAGCCTGATGCGGCTGTCTCCATCGATCTGATGGTAGCGGCTGATACGCCGGATCTTCCACATCGCGGCGAGCTGAAACTCGGCGGTGGTCCGGCGCTTGGTCTCTACAGCTTCCATGGCCGCGGAACGTTGAACGGAACGCTAGCCCATCCGGCTCTTCTCAATCATTTCGAGGCGACAGCGGAGGCTTTGTCCATGCCGCTCCAGCGCAGCGCACATACGGGCCTCTTGACGGACTCCTCCTATGTCCAGCTGGTTGGCGAAGGTATCCCATCAATGGATATCGGTTATCCGGCACGCTACACCCACACACCCATCGAAACCTGCGACCTGACCGATCTCGAACAGATCGCGGCCCTGCTCGAAGCGTCTCTGGCAGGAATGGCCAAAGGCTTCTCCTTCGCGCGCCGGAGATATGCATGCGCTATCTCCTAGGGGTCGATATCGGGAGCTTTTCCTCCAAGGGCATCCTGCTTGACGAGGAGGGCAAGATCATCGCCATGGCGCAACGCAAACATGAAATGCGCGTGCCGGCGCCAGGCAGGGCAGAGCATGATGCGATCGAAGACTGGTGGGATGGTTTCAAAATCCTGACACGCCAGTTGCTGGCGGAAAGCAATATCGACCCGGTCGATATTGCCGCCGTCGGATGCAGTGGCATCGGGCCTTGCGCCTTGCCGGTGACGGAGGATGGCGTGCCGTTGCGTCCAGCGATCCTGTACGGCGTCGATATCCGCGCCGAAAAAGAAATCGATGAACTCAACACAGAACTCGGTGCCGAGGCGGTCCTTGCGCGCACCGGGAATCCGCTGACGACACAGTCCGTCGGCCCGAAAATACGCTGGTTGCAGAAACACGAACCGGAGGTTTACGCCCGCACCGAGCGGATCGTCGGTTGCCCGACATTCCTCGTCCATCGGCTGACGGGCCGGTGGGTTGTGGATCACTACGGTGCCTCCTGTTACACGCCGTTCTACGATCTTGCCGCCAGAACATGGCACGTCGATACTGTAGAACGCGTCTGCCCTATCGACTGGCTGCCGGATATTGCATGGACAACGGATATCGTCGGCCATGTCAGCGCGGAGGCCGCGCGTGAAACCGGCCTTGCGCCGAATACGCCCGTCATTGCAGGCACCATCGACGCGGCAAGCGAAGCGGTCAGCGTGGGTGTACGACAGCCTGGCGATCTGATGATCATGTATGGGACGACCGCCTTTTTCATTCAGGTCAACGCGAAACTGGTGACGGATTCCCGCTTCTGGGCCGCTCCCTTCCTTTTCGAAAACACCTGGAGCGTGATGGGTGGACTGGCGACCGGGGGTGGCCTGACCCAATGGTTTCGCAAGGAGTTGACCGGGCTCGAAGACAGCGATCGGGCTTTCGAAATCCTGGCACAGGACGCTGCTGCCAGCCCGCCGGGCGCCAATGGTATATTGACCCTTCCCTATTTTAGCGGCGAAAGAACGCCGATCAACGATCCGCGTGCAAAAGGGCTCATCTTCGGGTTGACCCTTGCCCATAGCCGTGGCGACGTCTATCGCGGACTGATCGAAGGTATTGGCCACGCCATACGCCACAATCTCGATACCTTCGCCGAAGTCCAGCCAGCAGAGCACATCTATGCCGTGGGCGGAGGCGTCAAGAACGACGTGTGGACGCAAAGCGTCAGCGACATTGCGGGCGTGCGCCAACAGGTGCGACGTCATACTGTGGGTGCTGCACTCGGTTCAGCGTTTCTTGCGGGACTGGGTGCTGGCGTCTTCCAGCAAGACGATATCGAAAGGATCAACCCCGCCGAAGCGGAAATCGTGCCGGATATTGCCAACAGACAAGGCTACGACGCGGATCATATCGCCTTCCAGACGCTCTATCGAAACAATCGCGACCTTATGCAGCGATCTTGATGCTATTTGGTAAGGAGACCCTGAACAGAACATCTCCTGCATGACAAAGGCCCGCTGCTGCAGCGGACCTTTGAGCTTTGACAAGCATATTCAGACGTGACCAAGACGGTCTATCTGCTTACTTTCCGAAAATATCCAGACCGCTGCCCCAAGGACCATGCGGCTTGTCAACACCGTCGGTGCGCTCAAAGCCATGGGCACCGAAGAAGTCGCGCTGGGCCTGGATGAGGTTGGCCGTGCCGCGACCGCGACGATAGGCGTCGAAGTAGCCGAGCGCGGAAGCGAGAGCCGGAACCGGCAGGCCGGACAGGATGGCGTGCGAGACGACATGGCGCAGCGGTGCGTCGGTGTCCTGAACCATCTTGGCGAAGGCTGGTGTGACGATCAGGTTCGCGACATGCGGATCCTTGGTGAAGGCGGAGGTGATCTCATCCAGGAACTGCGAGCGGATGATGCACCCAGCGCGCCAAATGCGGGCGATGGTGGGCATTGGCAGATCCCAGTTGAACTCCTTCGAAGCAGCAGCCATGACGGCAAAGCCCTGTGCATAGGCGCCAATCTTGGCGGCAAGCAACGCGTTTTCCAGATCGTCGATAAAGGCCTGCTTGTCTGCGGGCACGGCCAGCGCCTTCGGAACGCCGAAGATCTTCTCGGCGGCTTCGCGCTCATCCTTCTGGGAGGAGAGAATGCGGGCTGCGACGGCGGCTTCAATCGCCGTTGCGGCCACACCCATGTTCTGAGCCTCGATGACGGACCACTTGCCGGTACCCTTCTGCCCTGCCTTGTCGAGGATCAAATCCACCATCGGCTTACCGGTGATCGGATCGGCAGCACGCAGCACCTTCTCGGTGATCTCGATCAGGTAGGAGTTCAGGCGGCCCTTGTTCCACTTGCCGAAGACATCGGCAATTTCGCCTGCGCTAAGCTTCAGGCCATCGCGCAGGATACCGTAGATTTCAGCGATCATCTGCATGTCGGCATATTCGATGCCGTTATGGATCGTCTTGACGAAGTGACCCGCGCCATCATTGCCGAGCCAAGCGACGCACGGATCGTTATCGTATTTCGCTGAGATCGAGGTCAGTACCTTCTCGACGCGCTTCCAGCTCTCTTCCGTACCACCGACCATGATGGACGGGCCGTGGCGGGCGCCCTCTTCACCGCCGGAAACGCCCATGCCGATAAAGGTCAGGCCGCTGTCTTTCAGATTGTCGAATCGGCGGATCGTATCGCGGAAGTTGGCATTGCCCGCATCGATCATGATGTCGCCATTTTCGAGATAAGGCTTCAGAATTTCCATCTGCTGATCCACAGGATCGCCGGCCTTGATCATGATAATGATCGGGCGCGGCGGGCGAATGGCGGCAACGAAGTCTTCAATGGTTTCACAAGGAATGATCTGTCCCTGCAATTCGCCAGCCTCGGCATAAAACTTCTTCGTTGCTTCCGGGGTTCGGTTGAAAACGGCAATCTTGTTGCCTTTTTCCGCGATGTTGAGCGCCAGGTTCGAGCCCATGACGCCAAGACCGATCAAACCGATTTCTGCCTGTTCCACGGATGTGTCTCCATTTTGCATTTGATGGCGCCTGTTTTGGCACTCTAACCTTCAAACGGCAAGGCGAGACCCTATTGAATCGGTTAAATTTTGATGACAGCGCTCAGCTTTGGTGCCGCTATCGATGATCCCTCAAGCGGCTGGTTTGTCGTCCCCGTCCTCCAGCGCCCGCCAGGCGGAGCCATCCATATCCTCATATTGCCCGCTCTTCAGCGACCAGAGGAAGGCAAAGAGACCGAGCCCACCGAGAAGCAGCGCGACGGGTATGAGGAATACCAGCATGTTCATGCGATCTGCGCTCCATTTCCCATCTGAAGAGCGGTATCGCCTTGCTTGCGCTTGCCTGTGGCTCGCTTCTCGAAGCCGTTGAGGCGAAGCGCATTGGTGACCACGATGATCGAAGAGGTCGACATGGCAATGGCCGCGATCATGGGCGTGGCGAGACCTGCAAGTGCTACAGGGACGGCGATGATGTTGTAGCCGATCGCCAGCGCAAAGTTCTGGCGGATGAGCCGCCCTGCCCGGCGCGAAATGTCGACAGAGAAAGAGACGGACCTCAAGTCTTCCCGCAGGAAAACAAAGTCTGCGGCCTGACGCCCAATATCGGCTGCTGATGCCGGAGCGATCGACACATGCGCTGCGGCGAGTGCCGGGGCATCATTGATCCCGTCGCCCACCATCAAGACCTTTCGACCGCTGGTCGCCAACTCTTCGCAGCGGCGCGCCTTATCCGCCGGGGTTAAGCTACCATTCCAGCGCAAGAGACCAAGCTTGCCTGCCAGCGCCTTCACCGCGGATGGCCTGTCTCCGGAAACGATTTCCGTCTCGAACCCGAAGCGTTGCAAAGTCTCGATCGCCTCGAAGGTGCCCGGCCTCACCCGGTCCTCGAAGCGGAAGCAGGAAACCTCCTCTCCGTTCAGTGACAAGATTACTTCTGACGCGGAGCCCCCATCGCTCTGCTGTCCTTCTGAGGGGCAGCAAAAGCGTCGATTGCCGAGCCGATAGACGCCGTTTCCGGTTTTCGCTTCGACCCCACATCCCGGGATTTCGCTGACGTTGTCGAAGACAGGAAGCGCACCACGGACGGAGCCGTAGAGCGCCTGGGACAGAGGATGACGAGAATTGGCGGGCAAGGCCAGCAGCGAGGTGCAAGGCATCGTCCGGCACATCCGCCCTATTGAGCAGTTGGGGCTGACCGAGCGTCAGCGTGCCGGTCTTGTCGAAGAGCACGGTGTCAGCCTCGGCGAGCCGCTCCATGGCGGAGCCATCCTTGACCATGACGCCGTTCTTAAAGAGCTCGCCCGCGGCGACGACCTGGACGACAGGAACAGCAAGGCCAAGGGCACAGGGGCAGGTGATGATAAGAACGGCAATGGCGATCAGCATCGCCTGTTTCCAGTCTCCGCCAAACACGCCCCAGGCAATGAAGGACACAAGCGCTAGAATGTGAACCACAGGGGAATAGTATTGCGCCGCGCGATCTGCCAGGCGGCGATAACGCGCCCTGCCCCCTTCAGCTGCTTCCATCAGGCCGATGATCTCCGCCAGAAAGGAATTGCGGGCGAGCGCCGTTGCTTTGAGAGTTAGCGGACCAGTGAGGTTCAAGGTCCCCGCCTGAACGCTGTCACCCGGCTGAACGATTCTGGCGGCGCTTTCACCGTTGACGATAGACATGTCCAGATCGCTGGAGCCGGTTATGATCACGCCATCCACCGGCACCCTCTCGCCTGCTGCAATAAGGACGACGTCACCTGGAGCCAGTTCGGCAATTGCGCGGTACTCGCGCTGTCCATCGGCAAGCAGGACCATGGCACCATGCGGTGACAATCTTGCTAGACCGGCAACAGCCGAGCGCGCGCGGTCGCGCATGACGTGATCAAGTGTGCGACCGATCAGCAGGAAGAAGAGCAGTGAGACGGTCGCATCGAACCATGCATGGCTTCCGCTATGCATGGTTTCCCAGAGCGAAACGGCGTAGGAAAGCGTGATCGCCAAAGCGATCGGCACATCCATATTGGTGCGGCCATGCTTCAGGGCGTTATAGGCAGACCGATAGAAGAACCGCCCTCCATAGACCAGCGCCGGAGCTGCGATCAGGGCAGATATCCAGTGGAACATGTCGCGTGTGGAGGCATCCGCCCCGGACCACACCGATATGGATAGCAGCATGATGTTTGCGGCTGCAAACCCCGTCAGACCGACTGCCCGGATCAACTGATTCCTGAGGTCGTCGGAAGCTTCTTCGGCGCTGGTAAAAAGATGGGTTTCGTAACCCGTCGAGGCGACTGCCCTGGCAAGGATGCCCGGATCGGTGCGAACGCCCGCCACCTGCTCGCGCCAGACGATGGAGACTCGTTTCGAGGAGAGGTTGACACGAGCGCGCGCCACCTCGGGTAATTTCTTCAAACAGGTTTCGATCGTGGTGATGCAGGTGCCGCAATAGACGCCGGGCACCGACAAATCGATCTGTCGCAGGCCCTGCCCAATATCACGACTGGCGAGCGCCATTTCGTCCGACGATGGCAAGGCCTTCCTTATTCCCACTTGGTCGAGAGCACCTTCGGTGCCAGGCGCGCAACAACTCATCTGACATCTCCGGCAATATCGATGCGGGTGCCTTCATGAACGATGATCTTGCCGTCCTTCACGGCAACAGCCTCGACGATCCAGTCTCCTGGCGCGAGCTGGTGATGGGCTGCAAAGCCATTCGCCGATTGTTTGTCCAGAACCAGAGAGAAATCCTGTTTCTCCCCAACCGGGCGGCGAAAATTGAGCGTCACGGCGTCGGTCTCGACAGGCCCCTGGATGGGGTGGGTCACCTCGTAAGCGATGGTATCGCCATCGAGTTTGAGCTTGCCGACGATGCCGCTTGCAGCCCGGGCCTTGGCGGCTTCCGCCTTGCCGTTGAACTGCTGGCTGGCAACATAGGTGTTTTGCACCACAAGCCCGCTCCAACTCGAAACCGCATTCCACGCCATGGTGACATTTATCGCAATCACGGTGCCGAAGAACAGCACCATGATGGTGAGCATGTGCCAGCCGGTGAAGACAAAGCCTGGCTTTTCCTGTCGCTCGATCGTCATTTCTTTGCTCCCGGCCCATTGAAGACGGCCTTGTAGTGTGCGGTCTCTGAGTTTTCAGCGTCCGACGCGAGGAAGGTGAAATCGCTTGCTGTTTTGGCGGCACCGGCGGGCGTGGTGACGAAGAGCTTGAGGCTTGTGACTTCGTCGGGCTTGACCTTGATGTCGAAGCTTCGCGCAGGCTGATCGACCAGACCATTGATCTTCATCACGGCGCCTGGCAACCCTTCCAGCGACAAGGTGATGGTGCGCGGCTGCGCGATCATGTTGAGAAGCCGGACGGTATATCCGTTGCGGATCGAGCCATCCGATTCCAGCACATATTGCGGATTGCGATCGTGAATGACGTTGACCGCAAGGCGCTCCCGGGTGGCCAGCGTCACCAGCATGACGACACCGACAAGGCACCAGACTGTCATGTAAAAGATCGTGCGTGGACGCAAAATGATCCGCCAGTTGAAATGGCGTATGGCATTGACGAAGCGGCCATCTGGATTGCGGACCGCACTCGGCTGAATGTCATGCGCGCCATTGCCGGTCGCTAGCGCCATGTTTGCATCGTATTCCTGAAGCGTGGCATAGGCGATCAGGCCGTGCGGCTTCCCGAGCTTGTCCATGACGCCATCGCAGGCATCGATGCAGAGTGCGCAGGTGATGCATTCCATCTGCTGCCCGTCGCGAATATCGATGCCCATGGGACAGACGGCAACACAGGCATTGCAATCCACGCAGTCACCCACCGGCGCGCCGGCGGCGACCGCTTTTTTGGCGTGACGCGCGCGGGGTTCGCCGCGCCAGTCGTTATAGGTCACAACAAGCGAATGCTCGTCCAGCATAGCGCCCTGGATGCGGGGCCACGGGCACATATAGGTGCAGACCTGCTCACGCATCAGCCCGCCAAGCACATAGGTCGTCGCCGTCAGGATCGCCACGGTGTAATAGGCAACCATCGGCGCCCCTCCCGTAACGAACTGCTTCAGCAGCGTCGGAGCGTCGGCGAAGTAGAATATCCAGGCACCGCCCGTCACCACACCGATCGCCAGCCAGACGAGATGCTTGGAGACGCGCTTCCGCAGCTTGTCGAAGCTCCACGGCGCGGCGTCGAGCTTCATGCGCGCGTTTCGGTCGCCTTCAATCGCGCGCTCGACCACAAGGAAGAGATCGACCCACACCGTTTGAGGACAGGTGTAGCCGCACCAGGCACGGCCGATGGCCGAGGTGATGAGGAAGAGGCCAAAACCTGCCATGACCAGAAGCCCGGCAACGTAGTAGAATTCCTGCGGCCATATCTCGATGAAGAAGAAGTAGAAACGCCTGCTGGCGATATCGATGAGCACCGCCTGATCGGGCGCATAGGGACCACGGTCCCAGCGGATCCACGGCGTCAGATAGTAGATGCCGAGCGTGATCAGCATCACGATCCATTTGAAACGACGAAAGCGACCCTCCGCCCGCTTGGGGAAAATCTTCTTGCGCGCCTCGTAAAGCGGCGTCCTGTTCTTAGCAGAATTGACCGGTTCGGCATTCAATCTTTCGACAGACTCAAGGCCACTGCCGGGGTCGCGGGCGGTATAAAGGTTCATGATCGCAAGGTCCGTTTCTGTCCTTGCGTTTTGACATTCCGGGGGTCCATCATCCTTGACTTAGGTCAAGCAGGGACAAAGTGGCGTAGGCGCTGCAAACTGGAGAAGAGTGATGGCGACGACGATTTCACGGATCGTTCATCTGGCAATCGACCGGCCATGGCGGGAGGTCTATGCCTTTGCGTCAGATCCGGAGACAATGCCGCGCTGGGCTCCGGGTCTGGCAAGCGGCCTCAAGCAGGATGGTGAAGACTGGATCGCTTCAGGGCCTCTCGGCGACGTGCGCGTGCACTTTGCCGCGCCGAATGATTTCGGGGTCATCGATTACGTGGTGCCGCTGCCGGATGGGATGCAAGTCTATAATGCGCTTCGGGTGACACCGAATGGTGACGGGGCGGAAATCACGTTCACCGTTTTGCGGCTGCCGGGGATGTCGGAAGACGATCACGACCGTGATGCCGCCGCGGTGCTGGCGGATTTGAAGACTTTAAAGGGACTTCTGGAGCACCAATAAAAAGGGCCGCACGACGCGGCCCCGATTGCCTTTAAGTCGCGCTATTCACCACCACCAAGCGAGTGGACGAAGAGCGCCAGTTGCTTGACCGTGGTATCTCCCAGACGCTCGCCCCAGGCGGGCATGACACCATGTTTTGGTGCTCGGATCTGCGCGACAATGCCCTCCTCGCCATGTGCCTTCAGCCAGATGGCGTCAGCGAGATTAGGAGCACCCATATCGCGGTTGCCCCTGGCATCCTCACCGTGGCAAGAGGCACAGTTATCGGCAAAGATTTGCTTGCCCGGCTCGATCATTGCCGGATCATGCGGGGTTCCGGTAAGGCTGACGACATAGGCTGCGACCTGACGGATTTCGTCGCTCTTCAGCACGTCAGCAAAGGCCGGCATTTCCGAAACCCGTGTTTCCGGGTCATCGTTGAAGCGGATACCGTGGGTGATGGTGGTGTAAATATCATCGGCCTTACCGCCCCACAGCCAATCGTCGTCATTCAGGTTGGGATAGCCGTTACCGCCTTCCGCACCAGAGCCGTGACACTGGACGCAGTTGACCTTGAAGGCGGCGGCTCCACCGGCAACAGCGAACTGCATGAGGTCGCTATCGGCCTGGATTTCCTCCAGCGAAGAAGATGCGATCTTGTCCAGATAGGTGGTCTGCGCCGCCCTCGCATCGGCCATCTCGGTCGCCACGGTGGCGCGGCTGCTCCAGCCGAGAACGCCCTGCGTTGCGCCGCTTATCAGGGGCCATGCCGGGAAAGCGATTGTGTAACCGATCGCCCAGACGATGGTGGCGTAGAAGGTCCAGACCCACCAGCGGGGCATGGGGTTGTTCAGCTCTCGAATGCCGTCCCATTCGTGGCCGGTGGTTTCGACGCCGCTGATCTGGTCTATGTGTTTGTCCGACATGATATCAATCCTCCTTGAGAGGAATCTTGGCGGCGTCGTTGGCAGCCTTTCCGCCGCCCGGACGCAAGGTGAAGAGGACGACGCAGAAGAAGAACAGCGTCATGACAAGCAGGCCCCAGCTATCGGCAAAGTGGCGCATGGCGGTGTAGGTTTCCATCTGCCCCTCCTCCTATCGGTAGCCGGCAGCGTCGTCGTAGGTCGAAAAATCGACCAACGTGCCAAGCATCTGCAAATAGGCGACGAGCGCGTCCATTTCGGTCAGCTTCGTCGGATCGCCGTCGAAATCCCCGATCTTTGCCTTGGGATAACGTGCCTCCAGGCCGGTCGTGTCGGCATTCGGATCGGCCTGCGCCTTCATGTCAGCCTCGGCGTTCTGCAACATGTCGTCGCTATAGGGCACGCCGACCGCGCGGTTTGCCTTCAAATCCATCGCCACGTTCGTCACCTGCAGCGGTGTCGTCTTCAGAAAGGCGTAGCTTGGCATGACCGATTCCGGCACGACGGAGCGCGGATTACTCAGATGCTGGACATGCCATTCGTTCGAATAGCGATCACCCACGCGCGCCAGATCCGGTCCCGTTCTCTTGGAGCCCCATTGGAACGGGTGGTCGTACATGCTTTCCGCAGCCAGACTGTAATGACCGTAGCGTTCCACCTCATCACGGAAGGGGCGGATCATCTGGCTGTGGCAGACGTAGCATCCTTCGCGGATGTAGATGTTGCGCCCGGCGAGCTCCAGCGGCGAATAAGGCCGCATGCCCTCTACCTTCTCGATCGTGTTTTCGAGATAGAAAAGCGGCGCGATTTCCACGATGCCGCCAATCGAGACGACGGCCAGCGATCCGACGAGAAGCAAGGTCGCGTTGCGCTCGATGATGCCGTGTTTATCAAGGATAGACATGATCGATCTCCTTACTCGGCCGGTTGCAGCTTGGGAGCCGCCGCCGTGCCGGTATTCTCTTCGCGCCTATGGCCGAGAATGGTTCTGGTGATGTTGTAGGCCATGACGATTGCGCCACTCAGGAACAGCAGGCCGCCCATTGCGCGCAGCAGATAGTATGGGAACATGGCAGCCACGGTTTCCGCGAAGGAATAGACGAGGAAGCCCTGCGCATCATATTCACGCCACATCAGGCCCTGCTGGATGCCGGCAACCCACATGGAAGCCGCGTAGACGACGATACCGAGCGTAGCGAGCCAGAAATGCCAGTTGACCAGGGCCAGGCTATAAAGCCGTTCGCGATGCCACAGTTTTGGAACCAGGAAGTAGACTGCGCCGAAAGTGATCATGCCATTCCATCCAAGTGCACCTGAATGCACGTGGCCGATGGTCCAGTCCGTGTAGTGGCTGAGCGAATTGACGGCCTTGATCGACATCATCGGCCCTTCGAAGGTCGCCATTCCGTAAAAGGCAACCGCCATGATCATCATGCGCAGGATCGGATCGGTGCGCAGCTTGTCCCACGCGCCGGAAAGCGTCATCAGACCGTTGATCATGCCGCCCCATGAAGGCATCCACAGCATGATCGAGAACACCATGCCGAGCGTCTGCGCCCAGTCGGGAAGTGCTGTGTAATGCAGGTGATGTGGCCCGGCCCAGATATACATGAAGATCAGCGCCCAGAAGTGGATGATCGACAGGCGGTAGGAATAGACCGGGCGGTTCACCTGCTTGGGAATGAAGTAGTACATCATCCCGAGGAAGCCCGCGGTCAGGAAGAAGCCGACGGCGTTGTGGCCATACCACCATTGCGTCAGCGCATCCTGGACGCCCGAGAATGCCGAATAGCTTTTCACGCCGAGGAACGACACCGGCACTGCCAGATTGTTGACGATGTGGAGCATTGCGATGGTGACGATGAAGGCCAGGTAGAACCAGTTCGCCACATAGATATGCGGCTCCTTGCGCACGAAGATGGTGCCGAGGAAGGTGATCAGATAGGCCACCCATACGATGGTTAGCCAGATATCGACATACCATTCAGGCTCGGCATATTCCCTGCCCTGCGTAATGCCGAGCAGATAGCCGGTCGCCGCCATGACGATGAAGAGATTGTAGCCCCAGAAAACGAACCAGCCGAGATCGCCACCAAACAGACGCGCGCGACAGGTGCGCTGCACCACATAGAAGGAGGTCGCGATCAGCGCATTTCCGCCAAAGGCAAAGATGACGGCGGAGGTGTGCAGCGGGCGAACGCGGCCGAAATTGAACCATGGCTGGATATTGAGGTTCGGATAGGCAAGCTGGAGCGCGACGATGACGCCCACCAGAAAGCCGACCACGCCCCAGAAGACCGTGGCGATCACGCCGTAGCGGATCACATCGTCGAAATATTCGGTTTTCTTGCGCGCCTGAATTGCCGGATCGACCGGCGCAAAGGAGACGCGACGCAGCATCACGACCGTGCCGACCAAAAGCACGAAGAACAGCACCCACATATGGGCTGCGAAGAGATTGTCGTGAGCGAAGGCCGCTCCGAGCAAAGCGAGGAAGGCCCCCACGGCCACCATCGCTATTCCTAAAGTAGAGTTCATTGTTGGCTTCCCCCAACGTCACATCAGATATGACGCGGAGCGAAGCAGCCTTGATCGAAGCGGCAAACATGCTTTCGCGTCGTTTGCAGCTTTGCCACCGGAGATGACAAGCGGCCTTGATCCAAATCAAGACCGCAGCGTCAAAGAACGGCGCGGGGTAGCCCGATCATTGAGCGATGGACGGCGGCGGGAAGCTCAAGAGCGCGGACTTGTAGTTCTCGATGACGAAGCTGATCGGGGTCCCATCCGGCTTTGTGAGGACGGCTTCATTGGCGATCAGGGTTTCGGGAACATCCAATGCGGTGCTGTGACCGGGTGTGATTGCCTGTCCCATTTCCCAATGCTCTGGGAGTGGCTGCCACACGAGATTAGAGGACACAGTGTGACGCTGGAAATGAAGCGGCAGAACGACCTTGCCGAAGGGCGTATCCGTCGTGTCCAACGTCTGGTTCATGTCAGTCGTCAACCGGTCCGGCACGTACCAATTGTCGGCCTCAGACAGCACCAGATCGCCGCATTTCAGCAAAACGTGCCTGTAACCGAGCGGGTCGGAACCGGAAACCTTCAGTTGGCGGCGTACCTCATCCGGCGCTGTCTTCGTGTCCTTGAGGCGGATGGCTGAAATTTTCGCGGGTTCGGCAAGCTTATGGTCGGCGCACCAATGCTCCAGCGTCAATGTCGCGCTGTCCTGGCTGAGCAGTTGGATGCTCAGATCCTGCACGGTGGCCAGCGCCGCGAGACGGCTGACAGGCGTATCCGGCCAACTCGCCTGCGCGGCAAGGGCTTGCCCGGACATGGATATGGCGAGGCTGCAGATAAGGGCTTTGAAGGCGAAGGATGACATTTGCTGCTGACTCCGGGTCGATTTGATCGGATGAAAATCGCATCAGGCATCGGCATCAGGACGATGCGGACGCAGCAAATCACGATGCCTGTGTGGCGGATTTGTGGGAGGCTGAGGGAGACACTAAAACTGCCGCACCGGACCGCGAAGCCAACCTGGGCAGGCGACGGGCAACCTACCCTTTCATCTTCAAAGGCAAACCGGCCGCGATGAAATAGACCTCCGACGCAACGGCAGCGATCCTCTGATGCAGCCGGCCAGCGTGATCGCGAAAATCTCGTGCCATGCGATTCTCGGGCACGATGCCAAGGCCTACCTCGTTGGAAACGAAGACGATCTTTGATTTGGCTTTCGTCACATGGTCGATCAGTGGCTGAAACGCCGCCTCAACGTCTAGCCCCTCCTCCATCATCAGGTTCGTGACCCAAAGGGTCAGGCAATCAACGAGGATGGTATTGGAGGCGTCATCAAGGCGTTTCAGGGTCTCTACCAGATTTAACGGTTCCTCATGCGTGATCCATTGATCTCCGCGCTGAAGACGATGGCTGGCGATGCGAGATTTCATCTCCTCGTCCCAGGCGCGGCCTGTCGCCACGTAGTGAGCGACACCCTCAGACGAGAGCGCCAACCGTTCAGCGAAAGCGGATTTGCCAGAGCGCGCGCCACCGAGCACCAGCACGGCACGAGATATCTCGCTCATTCGGAACCTGCAGGCAGAGAAAGAGTTGAGAGCGATCCGATCGCCAGTTCGGACTGTGCCGAAAGCCTTGAGGCGCCAGACATGAAAAGAGAACGATTCGTAGATATGGAGGCGTTCTCCCGGTCGATCATGCTGGATCGTCGCGGTAACCGTCATGAAAGTCTGATGTCCCTCCGCCCTGTGCGGTCAAGTCAACATCGGCTTTCATGGGGAAAGCGTCGGATCGCTGAAATGAAGGTAGGATGCGATGTGGCTGTTGTCAAATTTCGGAAGAAGAAAACGCCACGAGAGACACGCTTTCCGCCCTTGGGATGACCCGGTGCAGAAGAAGAGGCCCCGTACTCAATACCCGCTCCGGAGCCTCGCCGATCTGTCTAACGGTATAAGCTTACCGGATGGTTAGCGCACGCTGAAATGGTTCGGATTTTTCCGCCGACATGTCTCGATTGCCTTGAACTTATTTCTTGGTATGACAACCTTCGAAAACACTCCGGGTATTCACCTGGCGGAAAAGACGAGCAGCGGGTTAAGGGCGAGACCGACATGACGACAATGGATTACATCGCGTTCGTCATTTTCCTGGTTCTCTGGGTGTCCTATGCCTACATCACAACCGCACGATCGCCGTTTGGCAGAACCAGCCTCAATCAAGCCATGGCCGATCGCCGTAGGCGGTGGATCTATAATTCGCTGACGCGCGATCTGAAGATGATCGATACACAGATCATGGCAGGCCTCCAGAATGGCACGGCCTTCTTCGCGTCGACTTCCATCTTCGCGATCGGCGGATGCTTCGCGCTTCTCGGCGCTACCGACAGGGTCGAATCGGTGTTTCGCGACATGCCGTTCGTCTATTATGGCGGCCGGACCGCTTTCGAGTTGAAGGTCATCGGGCTGACCTGTCTTTTCGGCTACGCCTTCTTCAAGTTCGGCTGGTCGTATCGGCTGTTCAACTACTGCACCATTCTCTTCGGCGGAATGCCGATGGTGCATGAGGCAAATGCCGATAGAAAAGCAGCCGAGCGAGCGGCGGAGAACGTCATTCGCATGAATGTCATCGCGGCAAAGAATTTCAACGACGGGCTTCGCACCTTCTTCCTGTCGATCGGCTATCTCGGCTGGTTCATCAATGCCTATGTGTTCATCGTCATGACCGTCATCATCATCGTCGCGCTGCTGAGACGCCAATTCTCCTCAGAAGCACGTCTCGCGATCATGGACGATCATTAATCGCCTGTCATGAAATCACCCCACTTTGTGGGCGAAGCGCAGGCAAAGCCACCTCACCGTTGCGAAGGAAATCACAGAATGAATGAGGCAACCGCGACGGTTACCAAGTCTGGCCGCATCGGCTTTCTCGATACGTGGCGCGGCATCGCGCTGATAGCCATGGCAAGCTACCACTTCACCTGGGATCTTGCCATGTTCGGCTATATCCCGCCGGAAACGCCGACCGAAGGTTTGTGGCGTCTCTATGCGCGGGCGATTGCCAGTTCGTTTCTGTTTCTCGCAGGTTTCAGCCTGTTTCTGGCCCACCGCAAGGGGATAAATTGGCCAGCATTCGGCAAGCGATTTGCGATGGTCGCTGGCGCCGCGTTGCTGATTTCGGTCGCAACATATATCGCCGTCCCTGGTGGCTGGATATTCTTCGGCATCCTGCACAATATTGCGGTGGCGAGCCTGATCGGTCTCATCTTCCTGAGATTGCCTGCGCTTGTGACGTTGGTCGTGGCTGTTTTGGCCTTCCTTGCGCCGATCTATTTCTCGTCGGATGCCTTCAACTCAATCTGGCTATCCTGGATCGGATTTGCCACAGCACCTCCCCGCTCCAACGACTACGTGCCGGTGTTACCGTTTCTGGCGCCGTTTCTCGCCGGTCTTGGCGTCGCGCAAATCGCCGTGCCGCGCGGGTGGCTTGATCGGTATCGCAAGCCTAGCGGCAAGCGCAACCTGCTAGCCTTCTTCGGTCGGCACAGCCTGTCCTTTTACCTTATTCACCAGCCGGTGCTGATCGGGCTCGTCTATCTGGCATCGATCACTTTCCCGCCGCCGCCTGTCGATCAGGTGGAAGCTTACAAGAAGAGTTGCGAAGCAAGCTGCATGCAGACCCAAAACAACTTGGATCTCTGCCAGAGTTTTTGCGGTTGCACCTTGGAGAAGCTGCACAGCGAAAATGTCTTCGACGCGATGATGGCGAATACAGCCAGTGTCGAGCAGCAGAGCAAGATCAGAGACGTCGCGGCACAATGCTCGGCGGAGGTACAGTAGCCCGTAGTGAGCTCAGATTCGACGTCAGGCGGCGACAACATTCGGATGGTGACGTTGGCCATTGTGACGCTCAGCCACTCTGTGGATGAAAGTTTCAGCACTCAGCGGCTTCAATAACCGACAACGTCTTCCGCTCCCGCTCGCCAATCAGCATGTCGGGGTAAGACAATCATCTGGAAATTGTGCGGATTGTGAAGGATCGATCGGGCGGACGGCTGTTAGGCGTCCACATCGAGACTGGCACGATCGGAAAGATCTACACCGACTGATGCGGATGAGGCCGTTACGTACCAACGCCGATTTCGGCGAGACGCGTCAGACACGCTTCCTCGACATTATCGAGTTCCGCCAAGGTCTCTTCTATATCGCGGCGCTTCTGGCGGAGGTCGGCGCGCTTTTCATCGACCTTCTTCATCAGAAGTTCAAGCTGACCGGACTCACCGGGCGGCTCCTTGTAAACCTGAATGATTTCACGGATTTCGGCGATGGTGAAGCCGATGCGGCGACCTCGGAGAATTTCCTGAATAAGCCTGCGATCCGCGGCGCGGAACAGGCGCGTGCGTCCACGGCGTTCCGGATGGATCAACCCTTCGTCTTCATAGAAACGAAGAGTGCGGGTGGATACACCGAATTCGCGCGTGAGTTCCGTGATGCTATAATACTTATTCAAGGCTTTGTCCGATTCTGGCTAACGGACATTATGTTTGACCTTCACGTAAAAGTCAATTTTCGATCGTTACCTGGATATGCCGAACCACCAGGTTGCCAGGCCTAAAAACGAGAAGAAGCCCACGATATCCGTCACTGCGGTAACGAAGACGGCAGACGAAACTGCCGGATCAGCACCGAACTTATCAAGAAACAACGGAATAAGAATACCGGCCAGAGCAGCGGCAAGCATGTTGATCAGCATGGCGGTTGCGATGATGCCGCCAATGTTCGCATCGTGAAACCAGATGCCGGCGATGATGCCGATGGCGCAGCCGAAGAGCGCGCCGTTCAAAAGCCCGACGCCCGCCTCACGGCGAATAATGCGCGCCGCATTATGGATATCGAGGTTCTTGGTGGCGAGCGCTCGTACCGAAACGGTCATGGTCTGCGATCCAGCGTTCCCCCCCATGCCTGCCACGATCGGCATCAGGATGGCAAGCGCCACGACCTGCTGGATGGTGGCGTCGAAGAGTTCGATCACCGAGGCTGCCAGGAAGGCCGTCATCAGGTTGATCCCAAGCCATGGCACGCGGGATTTGGATGTGCTTGCGATGCTGTCGGACAATTCTTCATCGCCGACACCGCCGAGGCGAAGCAAGTCTTCCTCCGCCTCTTCCTGGATCACGTCCACCACGTCATCGATGGTCAGCACGCCGACGAGGCGACCGTTGTTGTCCACGACGGCTGCGGACAAAAGGTCGTATTGCTCGAAGAGCTGGGCTGCCTCTTCCTGATCCATCTCCGCCGGAATGGGATGGTTTGTCTCATGCATGATGGTTTCGATCTTCACCTGCCGCTTTGAGCGCAGCAGCCGATCGAGATCGAGCGCGCCGACAAGCTTGAAGGTGGGATCGATGACGAAAATCTGAGAGAAGGATTCAGGCAGTTCCTCCTCTTCACGCAGGTAGTCAATCGTCTGGCCGACTGTCCAGAAGGGCGGCACGGCGACGAACTCGGTCTGCATACGGCGACCGGCCGAGCTTTCCGGATAGTCCAGAGCTCGCATCAGCCTCACACGCTCGGTGAACGGCATCTGCGAAAGGATGTCTTCGCGATCCTCGCGGTCGAGGTCTTCCAGAATGTAGACCGCGTCGTCCGAATCGAGCTCGCCGATACCGGCAGCGATCTGCTCGTTCGGCATCTGCTCGACGATATCGAGACGGATTGCTTCATCCACCTCGGTCAGCGCGGTCATGTCGAAATCGGTGCCCAGCAGGCGCACCAAGGCGTGACGTTGCTCCGGCTGGATCGATTCCAGCAGGTCGCCCAGTTCGGATTCATGCAGGCGTGCTACGTTTTCACGCAGGAACAGCACATCGCGATCGGCGATTGCAGCACCGACCATGGCGAGAAAATCGGACCGGATCGAGCCGTCTTCAGCGTAGATGTCCGCCATGACTTCCGGACGCTTGGCCTCTTCCGTTGCGGGATGATCGTGGTCGGCTTGTGTCAACTTGCGCCCCCTTGTCCGGTCATTGGCCTGCTTTGTAACGGGCTGGAGATTGTCGTTTAAAACAACAATGTCAACAACCCGTTAGGCAAGAACTGGTTTCATCATCTTGCTTCCCATAATCACGGGTATGGGCAGAGGCCTCCATGTCGTCGATGCGCGGGCATGGTATCGCCATTGGGAAAGCGAAACGCGCATCCGCGCAACGGATAGAATTGATATATGCTAGGGAAGCGCCTATCTGAACAGTTATGCTGCAGCGCAAACTAAGGATCGGGTGAGTCTGTTTTGGCACCGATCGAGACAAGATCATCAAGGAGAGACGGTACCATGGGCAAGATGGATTTCATCGGCAAGCCTTCATCCGCGGCTGGCGGCTGGGGCGCGCTGAAGAGCGTGGGCAAGCGCCTGCTGGAATCCGGCGCACCTCTCTCCAATGTGAAGACGCTTCTCAAAACAAATCAACCCGATGGTTTCGATTGTCCTGGCTGTGCCTGGGGCGACCCGGAGCATGGCTCATCCTTCGAGTTTTGCGAAAACGGTGTGAAGGCCGTTTCCTGGGAAGCGACAGAAGCGCGCGTTCCTCCGGAATTTTTTGCCGAGCATACTGTCTCCACGCTTAGCCAGTGGTCGGATTACGAGCTGGAAAAGCAGGGCCGCCTGACGAACCCTCTGCGTTACGATCGCGCGACCGACCGATATATGCCTGTTTCGTGGGCCTTGGCCTTCCAAGAGATCGGCGCTATTTTGCGCGGGCTTGATAGCCCGGATCGCGCTGAGTTCTACACGTCCGGGCGGGCCTCCAACGAAGCTGCTTTCCTTTATCAGCTGATGGTCCGACTCTATGGGACCAACAATTTCCCCGACTGCTCCAATATGTGTCATGAGGCGAGCGGCGTGGGCTTGAAAGCCTCGATCGGTGTCGGCAAGGGGACCGTTCTTCTGGAAGATTTCGAGAAGACCGATGCGATTTTCGTCATCGGCCAGAACCCCGGCACCAACCATCCCCGCATGCTAGGCGATTTGAGGCGGGCGGCTTTGCGCGGCGCGCGTATTACCGTCTTCAATCCCATCAAGGAAAAAGGCCTGCAGCGTTTCAGCGACCCGCAGGACAAGCTGGAAATGATCACCGGCGGCAACACGAAGATTGCCACCAACTACTACCAGCCCCGCCAGGGCGGCGACATGGCTGCCATTCGCGGCATCAGCAAGGTGGTGTTCGCAGCCGATGAAGCGGCGCGTGCCGAGGGCAAGCCCGCCATCATCGATTACGACTTCATCGCCAACCATGTCTTGGAGTTCGAGGCGTACCGCGCTGCTGTGGATGCAACGAGTTGGGAGACCATTCTCGACCAGTCGGGGCTCACCCGCGAAGAGATCGAGGAAGCGGCCTCCATCTATATGAATGCCAACTCCGTCATTGCCACCTGGGCGATGGGGGTGACGCAACACAAGCACTCCGTCATCATCGTTCGCGAGATCACCAATCTCATGCTGCTGCGGGGCAATGTCGGGCGCCCAGGTGCCGGCCTCTGCCCGGTTCGCGGCCATTCCAACGTTCAGGGCGATCGCACCGTCGGCATCGACGAGAAGGCACCGCCTGCCCTCCTCGATGCGCTGGAAAAGGAAGTCGGCGTGGCGATGCCGCGCAACCGCGGACACAACACCGTGGAAGCGATCAGCGCCATGCTGGATGGCAAGGCGCAAGCCTTCATCGCGCTTGGCGGCAACTTCCTGCGCGCCACGCCCGACAGCCCGCTGATCATCGAGGCGTTCAAAAAGCAGAAGCTGACCGTCAATATCGCAACCAAGCTTAACCACTCGCATCTTGTGCCGGGAGAAACTTCTTTCATCCTGCCCTGCCTTGGCCGCACCGAGATTGATCGCAACTCTTCAGGCACGCCTCAGATCGTGACAGTGGAGGATTCGATGAGCATGGTCCATGGTTCGGGCGGTATCAATGAGCCGGCCTCGCCCGAACTGCGTTCCGAAGTTGCCATCATTGCCGGGATTGCGGAAGCCACGCTTGGCAGTGACCGCGTCAACTGGACCGCCCTTGCCGATGATTACGATTTGATCCGAGACATGATCGAACGGGTCATTCCAGGGTTCCAGCAATTCAATGAACGTGTTCGGGTGCCGCGCGGCTTCCATCTGCGCAACGCCGCAGCCGAGCGGGAATGGCACACGCCAGAGAAGAAAGCGGTCTTCTTCACCGGCCCACTGCCGGAGATGACCGAGCATCAAGAAGCCCTATCGAAAGACGGTCTTTTCGTGTTGCAGACCTTCCGCAGTCACGACCAGTACAACACCACGATCTACGGCCTGGATGACCGCTACCGTGGTGTGTACGGTGAACGTCAAGTCATCTTCATGAACCCGAATGACATGGAAAAGCTCGGCGCCCGTTCCAAGCAGCGCGTGGATGTGATCGGCGAATATGGCGATGGTGTCGAACGCGTCGCGAGGAACTTCCGTCTGGTGCCCTATAACATTCCGCAGGGCAGCGTCGGTGGTTATTATCCTGAGCTCAATGTTCTTGTGCCACTGCATAGTTATGGCGAAGGCAGCTTCACCCCCACGTCCAAATCCGTGCTCGTGTCGGTCCGACTACGTGGCGAAAACGAGACGGCATAATGGATGAGGACGACGCTTCCACACGCTTCATGACGGTAGTGGAAGAGTTGCTCAGAATCGCGCCTGCCGGACTTCAGCCGACAGGTGCGGCCATCATTGTCGCCGTCCATATGGGTATCGGCAGCGACAGCCGCAGTCTTTCCAACAAGCTTGGTATGGCTCATGCTCTGGTGTTACGGGAGGTCAACGCGCTGTCTGACACGATGCTCCGCATCGTCCGGCGCGAGACCAGAACACAGCGGACCTTCGTGGCATTGACCGAAGAGGCGCAAGCGCTGGCGGCAACCGCATCCCAAGCTTTGATGAAATCGTCACTTTCAAATTCAGAGACGCCATGACCGTTCGCACCATCATCCGATACCCATCATCTGCCCTGGCAACTCTGTGCGAGCCAGTGACGACGTTTGGTCCAGACCTTGCCGCCTTACAGCAGGACCTTGTCGATACCATGCGCGCCGCGCCTGGCGTCGGCATCACAGCGGCACATATCGGTGTCCTTCAGAGGATTTTCGTGCTGGAACTGCAACCCGGCAAGATCCTGACCTACATCAACCCTGAGATCGTCCGAACGTCCACCGAGACAATACGCCATGTCGAAGGCAGCGTTTCCATGCCGGGTTTGACAGAAGAAGTGGAACGTCCCCGCCAGGTGACGGTGCGGTTTCGCAATTTGGCAGGTGGTGAACAAGAAGAGACAGCGGATGATTTCCATGCGATCTGCATCCAGCATGAGATCGATCAGCTCGATGGTCTCTTCTGGATCAAACGGCTATCAAAACTCAAGCGCGACCGGCTCATCCGCAAGTGGGAAAAGGCCCAGCGCTGAGTGATATCCTGCGCCATCATCAAAGATCAAATAATATCCAGATGAAATTCCGCCTCACCGCGCAAGGTGTTGCTCACGGTGCAGATTCTTTCCGCCTCATGAGCGATTGCGTGCTTCGTCGCCTCATCGAAATCACCGGTGATCGTCAGCCCCATGTCGAAACGGAGAATGCGGGCGGGTTCACCGTTAGATTTCTCGCCTGTCACCTTCGCCTCAACGGCCTCGAACCTGTCGAGCACCCCCATGCGGCTTGCGGCGATACGCGCGCTCAAGACCAGGCAGGCGGCAAGCGAGGAATATAGCAGGTCGAGCGGATTGAAGCCTGGATCGGACGCCGCTGTCACCACAGACATATGTCCGCCTGTCGGTGTCTCAATCTGCGGATGGCCGTTGCGTCCCAAAAGGGCTGTCGCGCCCACGTCCCGCTTCTTCACCCGTAGCTCACTCACGCCTGCTCCCAATCTCCATTTCCCGCAAATTCATTTTGCACAATGGAACCAAATTATAAATTGCGGCTTTTACTCACGCAACGGTGATCGGACCGTTCAATGAAACGGAAATAGGAGCTGGGACATATGGTTACCTCGACGCTAGTCAGCATTCTGATCACCTTTCTGGTCATCGTACTCGTGCTGTGGCTCATCGCTCGTCTGCCAGTGGGCGGCGGCGCAAAGCAGATCGCTCAGGTCATCGTGATCATCATCGGTATTATCTCGCTGCTGAAGTATCTCGCAGTCTTCTGATAACGACCCTGTCCGACCCGCAGCAACAACATGCGCGGTAAAGGCATGGAAAAGCCCGTCGCTCCATCGACGGGCTTTTGCTTTTCCAGCATTTGCTTCAAGGCTGAACGAACTTCAACAAAAAAGGCGCGCAACGAATTGCACGCCCTTCCGAATTTAAAATTTCAGACTTATTGCGGCAGCTTGTCGTCGACGCCTTCGACATAGAAGTTCAAACCGAGCAGAACGCCGTCTTCAGCCTTTTCGCCAGCCTTCAGCCACTCGGTGCCATCCTGCTTTTTAACAGGACCTGTAAAGGGGTGAAGCTCGCCGGACTTGATCTTGGCTTCGGTGTCCTCAGCCATCTTCTTCACGTCGTCAGGCATGTTTGTGTAAGGCGCCATCGTCAGGATGCCGTCTTTCAAACCGTCCCAAACCGACTCGGATTTCCATGTGCCATCAAGAAGCGCCTGTGTGCGCTTGATGTAATAGGCGCCCCAGGTGTCGACGATCGCCGTCAGCTGCGTGTTAGGTCCCGCCTTGATCATGTCGGAGGCCTGGCCGAAAGCCTTGATGCCGCGTTCTGCAGCAACCTGCATCGGCGCTGTGGTGTCAGTGTGCTGCGTCAGGATATCGACGCCCTGGTCGATCAGAGCCTTGGCCGCATCGGCTTCCTTGCCGGGGTCGAACCAGGTGTTCGCCCAAACGACCTTGACCTTGAAGTCAGGGTTGACGGAGCGCGCGCCAAGCAGGAAGGAATCGATGCCCATCACGACTTCCGGGATCGGGAAGGACGCGATGTAACCGGCGACGCCCTTCTGCGACATCTTCGCAGCGATCTGGCCCTGAATGTAACGGCCTTCATAGAAACGGGAGTTGTAGGTCGCAAGATTCGCCGCCGTCTTGAAACCGGTTGCGTGTTCGAACTTCACCTTCGGGAACTTCTGCGCAACCTTGACTGTCGCATCCATGAAGCCGAAGGACGTGGTGAAAATCAAGTCGCAGCCGGAACGGGCCATACGCTCGATTGCGCGCTCGGCATCCGGGCCTTCTGGAACACTTTCAAGGAACGGCGTCTCGATCTTGTCGCCGAAATGCTTCTGCAATTCCTGACGGCCGATATCATGCGCCTGCGTCCAGCCACCATCCGTGCGCGTGCCGACATAGACGAAGCAGACTTTCTTGGCGTCGGCGGCCTGTGCGGCCGGAACAACGCCGATAATCGCCGCGGCGGACGCGGCCAATGCGATGATGAGTCTTTTCATTTTTACCCCTGCTTGGTTAGGCATGACTTTCGGATTTTTAGCGATCCGGCACGAACGGTTTGCCGAGCGATGCCGGTGTATTGATCAGCGTGGTGCGCCGATTATGGGAGATGATAATCAACACCACAATAGTTGCTACATAAGGAAGCGCTGAAAGGAGCTGGGACGGCACGCCGATACCAAAAGCCTGCGCATGCAGCTGGCCGATCGTGACCGCACCGAAGAGATAGCCCCCGGCAAGAACACGCCACGGACGCCAGGACGCGAAGACGACGAGTGCCAGCGCAATCCAGCCACGACCGGCAGACATATTCTCCACCCATTGCGGCGTGTAGACGAGCGAGAGCTGCGCGCCAGCCAGACCCGCACAGGCGCCGCCGAACATGACCGCGAGGTAGCGCGTGCGGATAACGTTGATGCCGAGCGCATGGGCTGACGAATGGCTGTCACCAATCGCGCGAATTTTGAGTCCGGTGCGGCTTTTGAACAGAAACCAGCTGATACCGAAGACCAGCGCAATCGAGATGTAGAAAATAAGATCCTGCCGGAAGAGGATCGGGCCGATGAAGGGAATATCCGAGAGCACTGGAAACACGATGTTCGGCAGCTTGACGCCGGGCACACCCACGAAGCTTTCCCCCAACATGCCGGAGACGCCAAGCCCGAGAATGGTAAGGGCAAGGCCGGTCGCCACTTGGTTGGTCACAAGGGTGAGCGTCAGGAAGCCGAAGAGCAGCGAGAAGACCGCGCCCGCGGCAATGCCAGCCAGAATGCCGATATAGGGAGACCCGCTCATATGGGCAGCGGCGAAGGCGCAGACCGCACCGATGACGATCATGCCTTCGACACCGAGATTGAGGACACCGGCGCGCTCGGTGACCAGCTCACCAAGGGCGGCAATGACCAGCGGCGTAGCGGCGGTAATGACTGTCAGAAGGATCGCCTGAAACATATCCATCATGCGGCTCCTTCACGGTTGGCGCTTCGCGACCAACGGATGCGGATTTTGTAAAGGATCAGCGTATCGCAGGACAGGACGAAGAAGAGCAAAAGACCCTGGAACACACGCACGACCTTGTCGGATATCTGCAGCGACATCTGCACCGCCTCGCCACCGAGATAGGTCAGCGATAGAACCAGCCCCGAAGCGATAATGCCGAGTGGATTCAACCTACCGAGAAATGCGACGATGATGGCGGTAAAGCCATAGCCCGGCGAAATCGACGGCTGGAGATGCCCGATGGAGCCGGACACTTCCGAGATGCCGGCAAGGCCCGCGAGCGCACCGGAAAGGAGCAGCGAAAACCAGACCATGCCGCGAGATGAAAAGCCGGCAAAGCGCCCTGCCCGCGCCGATTGGCCGAGTACGGTAACTTCGAAGCCCTTCAGCATGTAGCGCATCATGAACCAGAGCGCGACCGCGGCGACCAGCGCAAAGACGACGCCCCAATGGGCACGGCCTGACTCGAGCAGTTCAGGCAGGACCGCGCTTTCGTTGAAAGGCTTCGTCTGCGGAAAATTGTAACCCTGCGGATCGCGCCAGATGCCGCGCACCAGCCAATCCAGGAACAGTTGGGCGACATAGACCAGCATGAGGCTGGTCAGGATCTCATTGGTGTTGAACCGTGTCTTCAACAGCGCCGGAATACCCGCATAGAGCGCACCGCCTGCTGCCCCCATGATGAGCATCAGCGGCAGGATCATCGGCGACTGCCAATCGGGGTTCAGGACAGGCAGGATGGAGCCGGTGATCGCGCCGATGGTGAACTGACCTTCCGCGCCGATATTCCAGTTGTTCGACCGATAGCAGATGGCAAGCCCGACCGCGATCAGGATCAGCGGCGCTGCCTTGACGGCAAGTTCATGCAACGACCAGACTTCCAGCAACGGCTCGATGAAGAAGCTGTAGAGCGCACCGATGGGCTCTTTGCCGAGCGCTGCAAAGATGATTGCACCGACGATAAGCGTCAGCGCCAGAGCCAGGAGCGGCGAGAGAATGGCAAAGAGCTTGGAGACCCCTGCGCGTTTTTCCAGTTCAATGCGCATGAACGACCTGCTCCGTATGCCCTGCCTGTCCTGTGTTACCTGTGTGTACGCCACCCATCAACAGGCCGATCTTCTCACGCGTCATCTCCTTTGCCGGGTAGGCGCTGGACAAGTGACCGTCGGAAATAACGGCAATACTCGATGCAACCTCGAAGATTTCGTCCAGATCCTGGCTGATGACGATGACCGCCGAACCTGCCTTCGCCATATCGACCAGTGCCTGGCGAATACGGCTGGCCGCCCCCGCATCCACACCCCATGTCGGCTGATTGACGACCAGCACAGATGGCTGCCGATCGAGTTCACGACCCACGATGAATTTCTGCAGATTGCCGCCGGAGAGCGAACCGGCAAGTGGATCGTCCCCGCTTTTACGCACGTCCATTTTCTCGGAGATACGCTTGGCAGCGTTCTTGATGACAGAATGACGCACCACATTCAGAAAGCCGCCGCTCAGAAATGCCTTTCTATCGGAGCGACAGCGCGCCAACAAAAGATTGTCGGACAGGCTCATATTGGGTACGGCGGCATGGCCGTGGCGCTCTTCCGGCACGAAGCCTGCGCCCAGCAACCGGCGTCCATTGATGCCCGTGCGACCGACGGGCTTGCCGCGCAGGAAAATCGTGTCATCCTTCGAGACGGGATATTCACCGGACACCGCGTCGAACAACTCGCCCTGCCCGTTACCCGCAATGCCCGCGATGGCCAGAACCTCGCCTGCGCGCACCTTCATGGCGATATTCTTGAGGGATACGGCAAAGGGCGTGCGGGCCGGAACAGAGAGACCGATGATCTCGACCGCGACATCGCCAATGGTACATTCGTCGTCACGCTGGATGCCTGCGACATCGGAGCCGACCATCATGCGCGCCAGAGAAGCAGGCGTTTCCTGGCGTGGATCGCAGGCTCCCGTGACCTTGCCGTGACGTAGCACAGTGGCGCGGTCGCAGATGCGCTGCACCTCTTCCAGACGGTGGCTGATATAAAGCACCGACCGGCCCTCTGCCTTCAGCTTTTCCAGCGTCTCGAAAAGGCGGTCCGCTTCCTGCGGTGTCAGCACAGAGGTCGGTTCATCCAGAATGATAAGCTTTGGGTTCTGCAACAGAGCGCGAACGATCTCGATGCGCTGGCGCTCGCCCACGGAAAGATCGGCAACATGGGCGTAAGGATCGAGCGGCAGGCCATAGGCCTTGGAGAGCGTCTCGGCCTCCCTTGCAATCTCCTTCAGGGAAATCTTGGGATCAAGCGAAAGCGCAATGTTTTCCGCGACCGTCAAAGCTTCGAAAAGGGAAAAATGCTGGAATACCATGCCGACGCCCAGCTTGCGTGCCTCTCCCGGCGACCCGATCCTGACGGAATTGCCGTTCCAGACAATATCGCCACTTGTCGGCTCAAGAACGCCAAAGAGCATCTTGACCAGAGTGGATTTACCCGCGCCGTTCTCGCCCAAAAGAGCATGTATTTCACCCGGCGCAATATCCAGATCGATCGCATTGCATGCGGCGAATGTTCCAAACAGCTTGGTCAGCTGGCGCACGGACAAGAGGGGCAAAGCCCCAGACGCAACCGTTTCCGTCACCTGTTCCCCTTTTCACCGATCGCTGCACTTCTATGAGGCTTAACGATAGGATCGACACCCTTGCACTAAATTTGAGCACTGCTCTTTATGCGTACTAAATCCTTTTTTATGACACTGTACAACTGAAAAAGAACGATCCGCGTATGCTTTTAAACGACTGTTTTTCTCAGCGCGTTTTTGCGCCAAGAGAGGGTGCGAACTGCATAAGACCGCCGATGCAATAGAGATAGATACCGGTGACCACGACCCCGGCAATAAGCCAGTCAGGCGATTGGAAATGCAGCAAAAGCGAGTAGCCGCTGAGCACGCACCAGAGCAAGAAAACCGCCATATTCAGCCACCGCAGCCGCTTCACTCTGACGGGATGCAAGAAGTTGATTGGCAGGAAAGTGAGGATAACCGACACCGTGACGATGATCATCGCCGTGGTGGCGCTGGCATCGATGACGAAGAGCGTGAACACAACCATGTTCCAGACGACCGGGAAGCCCGAGAAGAAGTATTCGTCCGTTTTCATGCCCATGTCGGCATAATAGATCGCGCTCGATACCACGATCATACCGGCGGCGACGAAGGACCAAGGCTCACCGATCATGCCGCTCTGATAGAGAGCGAAGGCGGGCAGCAACACGTAGGTGACGTAATCGATAATGTTATCCAGCGTGTCACCGGACCAGTTGGGCAAAACTTCCTTGACCTGCACCTTACGTGCGATCGGGCCGTCGATGCCATCCACAAGAAGCGCCAAACCGAGCCACCAGAACATGTCGACGAAACGATGTTCAGCGGCAGCAACGACACCAAGGAAGGCAAGAAAAGAACCGGAGGCTGTTAGGATGTGAACGGAGAAAGCCCGGATTTCGGCATAGGGTACGCGTCTGTAGTTGAAAATCTTCATGACAGCGTAACGGCCCCGCTCTTACTCATTCTCTCTATCCGATATGCGACCATTCACCGCTCTTTGCAACCATGCGGGAATGCTTATCCTCGAACTTAATGAGCATGTTGCCGCAGGGACATTGCGATCTGTCGCCATTCGGCTTCTGGATTTGCCGGCGCAAAGCCACTATGTGTTGAGCCTCGACTGCAGGAGTGGAACAAGACGATGAAGAACTTCGAAGTTGCCGTTGTCGGCGCTGGACTTGCAGGACAAATCGCTGCTCTCGCCATTGCGCGCGCGGGTCGAAACGTTGCACTCGTTGCCCCCCAAACCGATAGGAGCGATCGCCGGACGACCGCTCTGATGGATCAGTCCATCCGTTTTCTCGACCGGCTCGGTGTTTGGTCCAAAATCGAACCATCGGCTGCGCGGCTTTCCACTATGCAGATCATCGATGGCACCGACCGCCTGCTACGCGCGCCAACCGTCGCCTTCCGTTCCTCCGAAATCGGACTGACCGCCTTTGGTTGGAACATGCCGAATGCCGCACTGCTCAGCGTCCTTACAGAGGCTGTCGCCCAGGAAAACAACATCACGCTCATCGATGCGACGGTAGACACGGTCGAGGTCGGGCCTCACGATGTCTCACTAACCCTGTCTACTGGCGAGGCTGTATCGAGCAGCTTTGTGATCGGCGCCGATGGAAGAAATTCCAAAGTTCGCGAGGCGGCAGGAATCGGCGTTCGAAGCTGGTCCTATCCGCAGACCGCTGTCGTCCTCAACTTCTCGCATAGTCGGCCGCACGGCAATATCTCGACCGAGTTCCACACCTCCACCGGACCATTCACTCAAGTTCCCCTGCCCGGCGATCGCTCCAGCCTCGTTTGGGTGGTCAAGCCAGAGCAGGCTGTCGAGCTTGCTGCCCTGCCATTAGACGCTCTGAGCGCTCGTGTTGAAGAGCGTATGCAGTCCATGCTCGGCACAGTCTCGGTTGATGAGGGTGTGCAGACATGGCCGCTTTCCAGCATGACGGCCCGTTCCTTTGGCAGAGGGCGCGTCGCGCTTGTCGGCGAAGCCGGTCATGGCTTCCCGCCGATCGGCGCACAAGGTCTCAATCTCAGCCTTCGCGACATCATCGTTTTGACCGACATGCTCGGCACACTGACCGGAGGCGTAATCCCGGCAGATGCAGGTGCGACATTCGACCGGCGCCGCCGCGCCGACGTTTTCAGCCGCACACTCAGTGTGGATCTTCTCAACCGGTCGCTTCTCTCCGGCATGCTGCCGATGCAGCTGGCGCGCGCTGCAGGACTGCATGTGCTCGGAAATGTGGGGCCGCTGCGCGGTCTCGTGATGCGCGAAGGCATCGAGCCCGGCCGGGGTATCAAGGCCCTGCCCTCACTGATCGTCGGCAGTCTCAGGCGCTCATTGCGCGAATGAGGTAAAGCACGAGCGAGACCGTGAAGACGGAGAGCACGGTGGAGATCAGAATGGTCGCCGACGCACGCTCCTGCCACACCTGATAATGCTGCCCGATGACGAAGACATTCGTCGCCGTCGGCAGTGCGGCGAGAAGAACCGCTGTCGACACCCAGACGGGGTCGAAATGGCCGAAGGACGACATCACGAGGTATGCCAGCAGCGGATGCAGGATCAGCTTGGCTGGCACGATGTAACTGATCTCTATCGGTACCCGCTTGAGCGGCCGAAGTGCCAGCGTCACGCCCATGGAAAACAGCGCGCATGGTGCCGCTGACTGCGCCAGATAATCCACCAGTTGCTGCGCTGGCTGAGGCGGCTGCCAGGCAAAGATGGCCGCAATGAAGCCAAGAATAACAGACAGGATGAAGGGATGCGTCAGCACTTTACGTGCAACATCGGCCGCGAGCTTCAGGCGGGATCTTTTGTCACCCCCAGCGATAGCCATAAGCGCCGGTGCGGCAACGAAATGCGCGGCATTCTCCAGACAGACAATCAGCGCGACCGGGACGGCGGCGCGCTCTCCGAGCGCCAGTAGCGCCAGTCCTGGCCCCATATAGCCGATGTTGCCATAGGCGCCGGCAAAACTCTGGATGGTGCAGTCGGCAAAACTGTTGCGACGTCCGTAATAGCCGATGAGGAAGAGGCAGAGAAAGATCGTGTAGGTCGAGACTAAACTCAGCGCGACAAAATCCATTCGCGCCAGTTGATCGACCGGTGTGCGGGCGACAAGCTTGAAGAAGAGTGCGGGAAGTGCGGCGTAGATGATAAAGGTGTTCAGCCAACCCAGCGCTTCGGCGGGCTGCTTCGTGATCCGCGCCGCCACATAGCCGATCAGGATCAACCCGAAAAACGGAAACAGCAGTCCGGCGATTTCAGCCATGGCCCCCTCGCCGTGCACTTCGTCTTCAAGAGGGTCTAGCCGATTTTCATCAGGATTGGAAAGCTCTCCTGAAACCAGATCGCCACATTGGTGATGAAGCCGGACATGAAAGCAATACCCGTCAGGATCAACAGGACGCCCATGACTTTTTCAACAAGACCGAGATGACGACGGAAGCGAGCAAGAAAGCGCATGAAACTGCCGGAAAAGGCTGCGGCAATCCAGAACGGAATGGCAAGACCCGCGGAATAGACAGCCAGCAACATCGCGCCTTCGCCTACCGTATTGCGCGAGGCCGCAACGCCCAGGATCGCGCCAAGCACGGGACCGATGCAGGGTGTCCAGCCAAAGGCAAAGGCTAATCCCATGACATAGGCGCCGGAAAGCGTGGCAGGCTTGCCGCCGCTTTGGAAACGCGCCTCGCGCGAGAAGACGCCAATCCGGAACACGCCGAGGAAGTTTAGTCCCATCAGGATGATGATCAGACCGCCGATCTTGGCCAGAATCTCTAGATTTTGGCGCAGCACCATTCCAATGGTGGACGCACCGGCACCGAGCGCCACGAAGACCGTGGCGAAACCCAGCGTAAAAAACAGCGCCGCCAGAAGCACCGCCTTGCGGACATGCGGCTTTGCCTCGAAGCGTTCATCCCGGAACTGCTCCACCGAGATGCCAGCCATATAGCAGAGATAGGGCGGCACGAGCGGCAGCACACAAGGAGACAGAAACGACAAAGCACCGGCGAAAAGCGCTGTAAGGAGGGAAATATCGGCGATGGACAAGGCGGCACTCCGGACGGTTCACGACGCCTTGTAGCCCCACCAAACCCTTGCCACCAATCACCTTTTTGCGGTTGCGGCAAAAAAACGCGGAAAGATGATATAATCCTGTTTTTATGGGTTGACCGCAAACGTGCCTCTACATATGTTCCGCCCACTTCCGCGGGGCGCTTCGCCCCATGCTTGGGAGAGCGTAGCTCAGCCGGTAGAGCAACTGACTTTTAATCAGTAGGTCCAGGGTTCGAATCCCTGCGCTCTCACCAACGGAATCAAGCACTTACCGTTGAAAATTACCGGAAAATCGCTAGCGTAACCCTCACATGTCTCACACAGTTTGAGAGTGTGAAATGACCTCACATACCGTTTTAGGTGACGAGGTTAACGTCTACCGCCGCGCCAACAGTTCTCTATGGCAGTGCTCCACCTACCTTGAAGGCAAGGAGAGTGGCGGGTAAGCACCAAAACCGATAGCCTGTAAGATCGCTTGATAGGGCCCGAAAGCCTTTCGAATTTCTACAAGCGTCTGGTGCAGACTTACCCGTCTCACGTTGAAAGCCTCGGCATCCAGCGTGTTCTTAAGATGCACGGCATAGTGCTTCTCGATCATCTCCAGGCTCGTCCAGGAGTTGCCACGAAGCTGCAGCTACAAGTCGTCGGTGAACTCTTTAGCAAGGTACAGGCTGACCGCGAGAAGGTCGCGTTCGAGCCGTCGCGGGATTGGAGTGATAAGCATGACGGCCTTCGCCGATATCGATGTTCCCGACCCCGAATTCGAAGACTGGATTCGCGATATGCGATCATCGCTTACCGAAAAGGCTCGCGTCAGTGCGTTTGATCCTCCACGTCCGTCTGTACCGCCAAAGCCCGCGATCTTTTTTCAGTTCCATTCCGACCAACAATTGCCGAGCGAGCTCATCAACTCACGAATTTTGGCGCTGACAACGGCTTCGCTTCATGACCTGGACGACTTTCAGATCTTTTCGCATATCCCGCATACGCATCATGAGCATGTAACCCTTTGCGACGGTGATCGGTCTTGGCGGTAGGTATTCGCCAAGACTTTCTTGTTGGTGTGTTCCAATAAGAACGACATCAGCAGCATCCTAGGAGTAGATGGTTGAAATTCAGCGTGTGGATGTTTGTTTGATTACTGAAAACGTGGGAGCATCCGGCTGCTTTACGCGCATCGAAGTGAGTCCAAAACCGAGGTGGCCGAGCGTCCTCACAAAGTAGCGATGCGCTAATTTTCAATCGCGCAGACAGGCTCATCCTCTGAAACAGATAAGCCCGGACGCGGCAGCATCCGGGCTATATTTTGACCAAGAAATGTGTCCGACTGAGCGCGCCTAAGCGAAACTCTAGCCGCTGAGCGCGTCGCGATCTTTCAGATTCGCTCATGCGCTTTAGGTCCTTGTTATCGCATGTCGTCATCGCAAAACCGCTGCACAGTTTTGCTTGGACCATGCTTATAGCATCACGTGCGCTCAATGCGGATGACCTGCGGTTCGCTGACCAGATACTTCTCGCTCTTGATCGCTTTTACGGCCTTGCGGATGGCATCTTCCATCGTCGCATGCGTAACGAGGATGATCGTCTGAGCTCCCTCCTCCATCGGCACCTGAGAACGTTGAACGATCGATTCCAGCGAGATGTTGTTTTCCGCCATTCGGGTGGCGATGGAGGCGAACACGCCGGCCTTGTCCTTCACGGTCAGACGGATGAAGTAGCCACCTTCATGGCTTTTCATCTTGGCCCGACGATAATCGGTCAGTGACTTGGCAGGACGGCCAAGAACCGGAACCTGCTGTGCGCCTGGACGGCTCTTGGCAATATCGGCGACATCGCCAAGCACTGCGGAGGCTGTGGCGTTACCGCCGGCGCCTGGACCAACCATCAGCAACTCACCGAGGATATCCGATTCCACTGCGACTGCGTTTGTCACGCCATCCACCTGCGCAATCACGGAATCAAGCGGTACCATGGTCGGGTGTACCCGCTGCTCGATGCCGGATTCGGTCAGTTGGGCGACACCAAGAAGCTTGATGCGATAGCCGAGATCGGCGGCTGCCTGAATGTCCTCGATGGAGATATTGGTGATGCCTTCGAGATAGATATCGTCGGCGGCAATCTTGGAACCGAAAGCAAGCGTCGTCAGGATCGCAAGCTTGTGTGCGGTATCATTACCCTCGATGTCGAAAGCCGGATCGGCCTCCGCATATCCGAGGCGCTGCGCTTCCTTGAGGCAGACTTCGAAGGAGAGGCCTTCCTTCTCCATCTTGGTCAGGATGTAGTTGCAGGTGCCGTTCATGATGCCGTAGATGCGCGACACATGGTTACCGGTCAGCGATTCACGTAACGCCTTGATGATCGGAATACCGCCAGCGACCGCCGCTTCGAAGTTGAGCAGAGCGCCCTTCTCTTCTGCGATTTCGGCCAACTCCACACCGTGCTTTGCAAGCAATGCCTTGTTGGCAGTCACCACATGGAGACCACGCGACAAAGCGGTGCGAACGGCTCTTTCCGCCGGACCAGACGCGCCGCCTACAAGTTCGACGAAAACATCGATATCGGCCTTTTCGGCCATGTCTTCCGGCGTATCGAACCAGGTCATACCCGAGAGATCAATGCCGCGATCACGCGAACGGTCGCGCGCGGAAACAGCAATAATCTCAATTGCGCGTCCGCAGGTAATTGCAAGTTCGTTGCTTCTCTGCTGGAGGATGCGCACGAGCGAAGAGCCGACAGTGCCGAGTCCCGCTATGCCGATTCTCAATGAATCTGCCATGGGTATATTCCTGATTTGCTTTAATGAAAGAGGTGGCCGGAACCGGCCACCTTGGCGGGTTGCCCTTATCTGTGGGCGTTGAGCGAGACGACGTTGTGCAACGTATCGTCTGCAGTCGACAGGAAGCGCTTGAGATTGCGCGCGGCCTGACGAATTCTGTGCTCGTTCTCGACGAGCGCGAGGCGAACGTAATCGTCACCCATTTCACCGAAGCCAACACCCGGAGCAACCGCAATGTCGGCCTTCTCGATCAACAGCTTGGAAAATTCAAGCGAACCGAGATGCCGGAATTTCTCCGGGATTTTCGCCCAGGCGAACATGGTGGCAGCGGGAGGCGGAACCTCGAAACCCGCCTTGCCGAACGTATCGACCATCACGTCGCGGCGGCGGCGGTAGACATTGCGCACTTCCGCGATATCCGAGCCATCGCCATTCAGCGCATGTGTAGCCGCAACCTGGATCGGCGTGAAGGCGCCGTAATCGAGGTACGATTTCACACGCGTTAGCGCAGCGATCAGGCGTTCATTGCCGACCGCAAAGCCCATGCGCCAGCCGGGCATGGAGAAGGTCTTCGACATGGAGGTGAATTCCACCGATACATCCATGGCACCAGGCACTTCCAGGACCGATGGCGGCGGATTCTTCTCGTCGAAATAGATTTCCGAATAGGCAAGGTCGGACAGCACGATCAGGTCGTGCTTCTTCGCAAAAGCGATCACGTCCTTGTAGAAATCCAGAGACGCCACGTGGGCGGTCGGGTTGGACGGGTAGTTGATGATCAGTGCCAGCGGCTTGGGGATCGAATGGCGCACAGCGCGCTCAAGCGGGCCGAAGAAGGTTTCATCCGGCTCGACATTCATCGAACGGATGACGCCACCCGCCATCAGGAAGCCAAAGGCATGGATCGGATAGGTCGGGTTCGGACATAGGATCACATCACCAGGCGCGGTGATCGCCTGCGCCATATTGGCGAAGCCTTCCTTGGAACCGAGCGTGGCGACGACCTGGGTATCAGGGTTCAGCTTCACTCCAAAACGGCGTGCATAATAGGCGGCCTGGGCGCGGCGAAGCCCGGGAATGCCTTTGGAGGACGAGTAACGATGCGTGCGCGGATCCTGAACGACTTCGCAAAGCTTGTCGACGATCGCCTTTGGCGTCGGCAGATCCGGATTGCCCATGCCAAGGTCAATGATATCCGCGCCACCCGCTCGCGCGCTCGCTTTCAAACGGTTGACCTGTTCGAAGACGTATTGCGGCAGACGCTTGACCTTGTGAAACTCTTCCATTTCTTTCCTCATGGAAATGGACCGGATTGTCCGGTCCACAGTAGCGTTCGTTTTTTGGTTTGAAACATAAGCCGACACGAACAAATCGGACCTGTGCTGTTCATTGTAGCGCAAGCGTTGGAAAACACGAATTGGTTTTCCCGCAACGCCATGCGGTGACCGGTGCGTTGCCGGGACATTTGTCGCGAAGTCCAGGGCGCAGCACACGGCTTGCGCCACTGGTGCCTGCATAACGCCAGATTCTTGTAAAATGCAAGGCAAAGCCGCCATTCGACCGACGGCTCAACTCAATCAGCCACGTTCACCACGCACAATTGCAGAGCGAATGACCGAAAGCACACGATCCGGTTCGATCCTGGTGCAAATTTTCTGGCTTGGATGACCGTCCCAATCGCCTGGTGGGAAGGTAATGCCGTCCGGCTTTTGGATCGTCTGACCGTCTGCAAGACCGCCGCACACGACGCGGATCGCGCCGCTTCGTGTTTCGAAAAGTTCAGGGTTCGTCAGATAAACGCAGGCGCAAGAATCATGGACGACCATGCCGTCACCCGTGCGCATATTGTAGAAACTGATGTAGAACTGCGAGAGGTCGGACAGCAGTTGCACGGCCGCACCATTTTCCTTCACCATTTCCGCCAGGAAGCCTGAGGTCATGACCGTTTTCGTCGTGACGTCCAGACCGATCACGGTCACGGGCCAGGGTGCGGTGAAGACAAGATCTGCTGCCTCCGGATCGCCGTGAATATTCGCTTCTGCAGCGGGGCTGACATTGCCGTTGATATCGAAGGCACCACCCATGATGATCACCTCTTTCACCAGGGCAGCGAAATCGGGATCGGTCTTAAGGGCCAGCGCCAAATTGGTCATACGACCCACGGCAATCAGCGTTACCTCACCGGGATTGGCCTTGACGGTATCGATGATGAAATGATGGGCCGTGCGCGGATCGAGCGGCACGTCAACCGTTTCAGGCACACCGATATTGCCAAGCCCATCATCGCCGTGAATGAAGGTAGGGAAATGGCCGTCCGGACGCGAGGGATCGAATGTCTTGCCAGCACCCTTCGCTACAGGGGCGTCAATCATCCATTGCTGCTTGAGGAACTGCGCATTGCGGGTCGTAATCTCGATCGGCGCGTTGCCAAAGACAGTGGTGACCCCGATGAGATCGATATCGGGGTGACGGTGCAGAAAAAGCAACGCCATTGCATCGTCAATGCCCGGATCCGTGTCGAAAATTACTTTATGCATGCCTGTCCTCATTCAAATATAGCTGCCAGCTTCAATGCAGCGTTCGGCGCACAATAACCTGCCAGGCGTGCTGCGCAATCTTTTCCATTCCTCCATTGGCCCTGTCTGCAAAAGCGGTTGCGGGATGCGGCATTCGGTGCCACAAGCGGCCAGCAAAACCCTCCGGATGCCTCCCCAGTGCAAGACGTCGCTCTCCAGCTTTTCATCATACTGTTCTTTGTCGCCGTCTTCGCCGGCTTCGTCGATTCGATTGCTGGAGGCGGAGGGTTGATCGTGCTGCCGGCCATGTTGATCATGGGCATACCGCCGCTGGAGGCGCTGGGGACCAACAAGTTGCAGGCTCAGTTCGGCTCCGCTTCGGCGACCATCGCCTATGCGCGCAAAGGCCACGTCAATCTCAGAGAACAATTTCCGATGGCGTTGATGGCCCTCATCGGGGGAATGGCTGGCGCGTTCACCGCATCCTTCGTTCCGGCCGACATTCTCAGGGCAATCATGCCTTTCTTGCTCATCGCCATCGCGATCTATTTCGCTTTCAAGCCGAACCTCAGCGACATTGACAGCCAACGCCGGATAACGCCGTTCGTCTTCGGTCTGACAGTGGTTACAGTGATTGGTTTTTACGATGGCATTTTCGGTCCAGGAGCCGGTTCCTTCTATATGCTGTCATTCGTCGCTCTTGCCGGCTTCGGCATGCTGAAGGCGACCGCCCATACGAAACTCTTGAACCTCGGCTCGAATTTCGGCGGCTTCTTGGTATTCACGCTGAATGGTGCAATTCTCTGGAAACTTGGACTTGTGATGGGTTTTGGGCAGTTTCTTGGCGCGCAGATCGGCTCCAGATTGGCGATGAAGAATGGCGCGAAGATTATTCGCCCGCTACTGGTGATGTCCTGCCTTGCCATGGCGGCAAGGCTCATTCTCGATACCAATGCGCCCTACTCGCTTGGCTGGATCATCGGCAAGCTCAGCGGCGTGTGACTAAGACATAAAGCGAGACCTTAGACCCCCGCTCTCAACCACATTCCAGTGTCGCCATCTCCTCAATATCGCTCAACACCACCACCGCGCCCATGACGTGATTGGTGGAGGCGCGCAGGGGCGTCATCCGGCAGCGAGTGGCAAATCGCTGCCCGTCGCGGTGAGTATGATGAATGTAACCGACCTTCTCACCTGCAAAGCACCGATCGAGTGCGGGTTTTGCCTGCAAGTAGAATCCATCTTCACCAATGAACTCGGTGACGTGGCAGCCGATCAGCGATAAGCGCGCCCGGTTCTTCGATTTCGCATAGGCATGATTGGTATAGAGGTAGCGGTAATCGTGTGTGACGACGATGATGTTATCGTCAAGACTATCAAGGATTGCTTCGTTGAAAAGCGGCTGCTCATAATAGGCTGGTGCTATGGCCTTGGCTGGCCGCGCGATCGCAGGAGAGAAATCCACATCATACGGATCTGAATGATCGCGGAAATATCGGTCGATCAGCCCGGACATCGTCACGATCCTGCGCACAACCGCAAGCCTGTCGTCGGCTTCTTGTCGAACCAGCATGCAGAGAAACTCGAATTGCCGATGGAGTTCGTCCCGGCTAGACGCCTTGTAAGCCAGGATGTCGTCGACGATCGCTTGAAGCTCTCTGTCAAACGACTGGACAAGCCCATCCTCGCTTTGATTGATGGCCTGCCGCAGCTGAAGGCTTTTGATCGCAAAAGCTTGAAAAAAATCCTGGAGCACAGTGTCTACCCACGCTTAGTGCGAAAAATCCGGAAACATTTTCCCGGCCACACGATGAATGAGCCGCAGAATTACGGTACAGCAGTACTCACCGTAACGCTCTCGTCAATATACGATTTATAGTAGTGGGGTGATGAAACGCGCAGTTAGACTGCGAAGCGCCAGATAAAAACTTAATTCGCCTACTTACGCTACCACGCGTGTGCGGCGATCTTCCAACTCTTTGACCACCACGATGGCGCCAACGAGTTTGTAAGAAGGTGAATAGCATGGAGACATTTCGAAGGACTTGACCACGGTATGACCGAGTGCGTCTTCGGCATAGGTGTATTTCTCAGCCTCGCCCTTGAAGCACGCGTCGAGCTTCTCGCGAAATGCCAGTTGGAAGTGGTGGATCCCAACGAGTTCGGCAATATGCTTGCCAATGATCTCACTACGATCCGAGTGGAGCGAAGCAGCATTGGCGGAGTTCGTGTAGTTGATGCGGTAGCCGGTGGAAACGACGACGACACGATCGTCCAGGTCTTCCAGCCGGTCTTCATCCAATATGATATAGGGGCTCCAAGGCGCATCATCGCCATCCGGAGCACTTCCATCGCGCGGCAGTCCAGCGCCGATATAGCGATCGACAAGCCTGCGCAAAACGTCGGCATTACGCTGAACGCAACCGATATCCTCTGCCTCCTCATTCAGAAGGTCGATGGCAAAGCGGAACTGTTCAAGAATTTCCGCAGAGGAGGCGTTCTTTCTGCCGATAATACTGTCGAGCAGAGTGTCGAGCTCTTTATCGAGGGCGGCAACCTTGGGCGCTTCATTGCGAATAACTGCGCTTTTCAGCTCCGCATAACGCTGCCAGAACAATTCGATTTTTCTTTTCAACCCAAACACTCCCCAGACGCAGGCATTACAGTTGCCTAATCCTCTCCCGGCTCACTGGCGACAATCTGCACGATGTGCCCGTAAAGCATGAGTTAAGGAGTTGCAATATAACCACACCAGCACATTCACTCATATCACAATCGGCTTCGTTATTACAAATCCGAGAAATAGTAAGGAAGAATAAACACGGTCTTGTCTCGCAACAGGCTGACTAAATCATTGCGTTACGTCAACCTCCTTAATCGAGTGTGGTTTAACAATACCCCATCTATAAACCAACGTTGTGGAAAAGGAGCTTCTCGACTTCAATTGTCCGTCTTGACCTGGTCCTTGATGTGCCAACGGTCGTGGTACCACAACCACTGACCGGGATACTCGCGAACCCAGCTCTCAACTTTGTCGTTCAAAAGCTGCGCGGTCTTCTGGATATCGACACTGCCCTTCTCGTTCAGCGGTATCTCGACCTTCGGTTCGATTTCCAGGCGGTAGCGATTGTCCGGGAGGCGAATACATCTCGCCGGATAGACGTCGCAGCCGAACTGCCGGACCAGCTTCGCGAGCAACGGATTGGTTTGAACATTGTGTCCAAAGAACTTGGTCAGAAGACCTTTGCGGAACTTCTGATCCACCAGGACGCCGACACCTGCCCCCCGCTCCAGCTGCCGGGCTAACGCGAAGGACGAGCCTGCATGCGAGGGAACGAGCTTGCCCATGCGCTCCTTGCGGAAATTGAAGATTTTCTCCGCCACGTAAGGATTGTTCGGCGGACGGAAGAGAACCGTCACATCAAGGCCGAAGGCGGATCCTGCCACAGGCAGAAGCTCAAAATTTCCGGTATGTGCCGTAAAAACGATGAATGGACGTGGATTGTCGCGTAGCTCGAGAAAGTTGTCGATGCCGACAACCTCGATTCGCCCGGGCTTTGTCTGCTTGGGATCGTAATCGAACAGGCGGTCGAGGAAAACATATTCGGCGGCGAGACGCCCCATGTTTCCCCAGCTATCCAGCGCGATGTCCAGACGCTCTTCCTCGGTCTTTTCCGGATAGGCGCGAGCGAGGTTGAAAAGCATCAGCTTATGACGCGGCGTCTTGGGCCCAAGTTTACGCGCGATGCGATCGGCAAAGTGAATGGCTGGATCAGCCGGCAACAATTTCAGCATGTTCAGAAAGCCAAACGCGATGGTCGCGTTCAGCCACTGGCGAAAGTTCTCAAGCGCCAGAACAATGCGCGTTACAAAAAGCTTCACTGATCAATCCATCCGCAGAACGATCTTACCGAAGACCTGACGGGTCTCCATGCGTTCCAGAGCCTTGTCGATATCGTCGAAGGTTACTTCGGTATCGATGACAGGATGTACAAGCCCGCGTGCCATTTTCTGCATGGCATCGGCCATGTTCTGCATGCGGCAGCCAAAGGAGCCAAGCAGCTTCAGTTGCTGCTGAAAGAGCATCATTAGGTTGATTTCGGTCGAGACGCCCGACGTCGAGCCGCAGGTGACGAGACGGCCGCCACGCTTCAGCGAGAACATGGAACCTGCCCAGGTATCCTTACCGACATGCTCGAAGACGACATCGACACCCTTCTTCTTGGTCAGCTTGCGCACGACGCCTTCGAATCGATCCACCCGATAATTAATCACGTGATCGGCGCCCAGCGCCTTGGCGCGCTCGATCTTATCGTCCGAACCCACCGTGGTGATGACCGTGCAGCCCATCTTCTTTGCCAGCTGAATGGCCGCCGTGCCGATACCGGAACCACCGGCATGAACGAGGATGGTTTCACCAGGCTGAAGCTTCGCATTGTCGAACAGCATGTGCTCGACAGTGCCGAACGTTACAGGTGCGAGCGCGGCTGCCACGGCATCGACGCCCGGCGGGGCGAGGACAAGCTGGCGAGCCGGAATGTTGATCTTTTCCTGGGCGAAGCCATCGAGGTGGAAACCATGAACGCCGCCGACATTTTCGCAAAGGTTATCACGACCGGCAACGCAGTGGTGACAACGACCGCAGATACGCGCGCCATAGATGGAGACCAAGTCGCCCGGAAGAACGTTGGAGACGCCCGGGCCAATCGCTTCCACCACGCCCGAGGCTTCGGCACCGATCGTGAGCGGCATCTTGCGCTTGGCAAAGGCCATGCCGCGCCAGCCCCAAACGTCGATGTGGTTCAGTGCGACCGCCTTGACGCGCAGCGTAACCTCACCCGGTGCCGGCGCTTCCGGCTCAGGCAGATCCACTTTCTCGAGCTTACGGTCGTCGACGAGTTGAAGAGCGCGCATAATAGAAGTCCTTCGCCCGAAGGCGTTAAAGCGTTTTCGTTCGAGAGCGTCGCTCGTCCGAATGGACCCGCAAAGACGGCTCTCCTTCATTTACAATTGCATCAACCGCCTTCGAGGTAGATGCACTGGGGAACGGATTAAGCCGGTTCCCGTGTCATAACAAGGCTTGCATTCTGCCCACCGAAGCCGAAGGAGTTGGATAGCACGGCGCTGACCTGAGCATCACGCTTCACATTCGGCACCACATCCAGCGCAATCGTCGGATCCGGATTGTTGTAGTTGATGGTCGGTGGCAGCGTGCCGGTCAGCATGGTTTGCAGCGAGAAGACGGCTTCAACTGCACCTGCTGCCGTCAGCGTATGGCCGATCATCGATTTGTTGGAAGAGACAGGGATCGACTTCAGGCCTTCGCCAAACACCGCAAGCATGGAACTGTACTCCATCTTGTCGTTTTCCGGTGTCGACGTACCATGCGCATTGACATAGCCGATATCGCTTTCGGAGAAGCCGGCATCGGCAAGTGCTGCACGGATCGTAGCAATCGCCGGTCCGCCGTCGGGCGACGAGCGCGTGCGGTGGAAGCTGTCAGCTTTCTCGCCGGCACCCTTGATGATGCCGAGAACCTTCGCACCACGAGCGACCGCCGCTTCCAGCGATTCCAGAACAAGCGTCGCTGCACCTTCGGCAATCACGAAACCATCGCGGTCCTTGCTGAACGGCTTGGACGCCTTTTCCGGCGGATCGTTCTGTGTCGACAAGGCAGACAAAAGCGAGAAGCGGATGAGCGCTTCGGCGCTCACCGAACCGTCTGTGGCAACCGTCAGCGCACGATCGGTGCGACCTTGGCGAATGGCTTCGACACCAAGCTGAATGGCTGTTGCACCGGAGGCGCAAGCGGTCGAGAGCGTGACCGGGAGACCGCGCGTGCCGAACTGATCGGACAGACGCTCGGAGATCGCGCCGAAAAGAGCGGCTTCCTGAAAGGCGGGGGCGGGGCGCTGACGGAGAGCCGCCATGAAGCGATCATAGGCGTCACCCGGCTTTGCCGCAGGCGGAGACCGGTCGGCAAGCTCGAAACGGGCGCTCCATTCCGGCTCGATAGGCGGAGCCGCCAGAAACAGCGGGCCGTTGAAATCGCCGGAAAGTCCTGCCTGCGCCAGCGCTTCGATGGTGGTCTCGCGAGCAAAGGCAAAGGACCGCTCGACGGAATTCGGTGCCGGGATATCGATGAAGTCGACCGTTCCGCAAATCTTGGTGGAGAGATTGTCGGTCGGAAAACGTGTGATCTTGTGGATGCCGGATTTACCGGAGGTCAAAGCCGCCCAGTTATCCGTCAATCCCTGCCCCAAGGAGGTGATGATGCCCATGCCGGTGACGGCAACGATGGGGCGGCCAAGGTGATCCCTGAAATTGCTGGATGCCATGGTCTTAACTCCTCAAGCGTCTCTGGAAAGAACGGCGACACCTTCGCCGCGCACATGGCCAACCGTGGTAACGACCGCTTCCGTCGCGGCAGATGCCATCGGCTTTTCTGCCGCGCTATCAAAAGGCGGGACTTTTGCGCCGCTTTCAAGCGCAAGTGCGGCCAGTGCGAGCCCCAGCGGAAACTGTGCCTCAAGTCCGTGACCGGTGACACCACCGAAGCCACGAATGGCAGCATGTGGCAGGGTCTTTTCGAGAACATCCTTTTCGCGAGATGTCAGGCCGTCGTAGCCGCTGGCGCCAGAAAAGCACGATGGTTTCAGCCGCATCCTTGGCAGGTGCAAGCAGTCGCTCCAGACGCTTTTCAAGCTTGCCGTCGTCGCGGTTGCCACGATCGCCTTCGATCGCGTCGATCCGGGCGTAGATCTTGGCGCCACGCGCCTGTGCACGCTTGCGCGATTCAAGCACAAGGAAAGCGCCGACGGATCCGGTGATCATGCCACCGCCCTCGCCTCCCGTTCGCGACCAAAGCGGCTGCCAGCCACCTTGAGCATGCGCACCAATGGCTTCAAACAGCAAAGTCATATCGGGACGTTCGGCCGCGAATGCACCGCCGACGAGCGCGTGGCTCGATTCGCCGGAGCGGATGCGATAGAAAGCGGTCTCAACGGCAGAGATCCCTGCGCCCTCTTCACCCATGAAGGTACGTGAGGAGCCGGTGACCTTATGCACGATCGAAATATTGCCAGCCATCAAGTTCGAAAGCTGCGCGAGAAACAGCGTCGGGCGAAGCTCTGTCGTCAGTTTCTCGTTGAGCATGACTTCGCGGTCGTTGCGCTTGAGGCCTTCATCCACAATCAGCGTATCGACATTGATGTCGCGTTCGCCGCCACCGGCTGCGACGATCATGTCCATTGTGCCGGAGGCTTCTGCGTCTTCCTTCAGGCCAGCATCGTCCAGCGCAAGACCGGCGGCAAACACACCGAGGCGCTGCCAGTTTTCCATCTGGCGCTGATCCTTGCGCCCGATTTGCGCGGACCAGTCGATCTCCGGCAGCGGATGGATGGGATAAGGCGCAAATTTTTCCGTCTCGACGATCGCCTCAGGCGTCGTGGTGCTGGAAAGCAGCGCAATATGGGCATCTTTACCGACACCATGACAGGTCACGATACCGACCCCGGTAATCACCACATCATTGTCAGACTTCATCATCCGTGATCCTTCGTCGCTTTTCCGAGACGCAATCTCGGGCCAGCCTCATAAGCGGCAGGGACGCCGCACTTGCCATGCGGAATAATGCGCGCGATGCGGCTTTGCAATGGCGAAGGCAAAATGACCTCGGCCTTGCATGACTTTTCAGCATTTAAACGCGAAGCAAAGCGCTTTTCGATCAGGCGGAGGTATCGGCAGCAATGGCCGCCATCAGACCCACTTCCTCGGCGCGCTTCTTCACGATCGGCGCAAGCGGAATCTCGGAAAAAGGCATGGTGCGAAGCTTCAGCTGTGCGTCGCAGACCTTTTTTCCGCCCGATGTGATCTTTGCCTTGGTGACGGCAAAGCCGGATCCGTCATGCTCGAGATAGGCTTCGATATCCAGTTCGGCATTGGGCTCCACGAAGGTGCGCATCTTGGCACTATCGACCGACATCAGGAAAGGCATCGCGGCAAAATCACTCATGGCAAGAACCAGCATGCCGGAGGTCTGCGCCATGGTTTCGATCAACAACACCCCTGGAACCAGCGGCATGCCCGGAAAATGGCCCTCGAAGACGGGACTCTTATCCGGCACGACCGAACGTGCCTTCAAGATGCGGGCTGATCTGTCGATAGACTCGATTCGGTCCACCATCTGGAAATATTCGAGAAGCATGTCTTGTCCATGGAATGAGCCAGCTAGCTTCGCCCCGAGACAGTGTCTCATGGGCAAAAGATCCTCGGGCATATCTCCCGAGGATCGAATATAGTCTCAAAGCCCAAGGCAGGGTCCGTGAAACGGAAATAGCCTAAGCAAAAGAAGACGTTCAGCCCTTGGCGGCCTTCAACTCGTCGATTTTGGCGCAAAGATTCTTCAGAACGAAGTATTCTTCGGTCGAAACCTTGCCTTCGTTGACTTCCTGCGTCCACTGCTCGAGCGGGATCTTGATGCCGAATTCCTTGTCGATGGCGAAAACGATATCGAGGAAGTCGAGGCTGTCGATGCCGAGGTCGTCGATCGTATGGCTTTCCGGCGTAATGGTTTCGCGATCAATTTCGCTGGTGTCAGCGATGATGTCGGCAACCTTATCGAATGTAGCTGTCACGCCCGTAATCCTTTGTGTTCTTAATTATAAAGGTCTCTTCAGACGCACCACATAGGGAAGTTGCATCAAAAAGCCAATGCTTTCGTGATCGATCCGTCATTTTGCGCGATGTGTGTTGCGCACGACCTACAGTCAAACGGCCAGAGAATGACGTCCCCGGCCATTGGAGAGATAGGTGTCAAAGTTTGCGGCAATGCTGCGAGCAAACGGCTTGCCTGTCTCCGTCAAAGTAAAATGGCCGGCCTCAAGACGGACAAGTCCATCTCGGTCACTCTCCGCAAATTGCCGGGCTTCTTCGACGGCCGGAAGCGAGGCAGGACCATAAAGCGCACTGAGCGCCGAAAGATCGAGCGCGAAATCGCACATGATCCTTTCAATCACGAAGGCCCTCACCCGGTCCTGCGCAGAAAGCGCGATACCACGGGCCGTGCAGAGACCATCGGCTTCAGTCATCCGCTCATATTCGCCGGTTGCAACCGTGTTCTGCACATAGCCTTGCGGAAACTTGCCTATGGAGGATGCGCCAAGCCCAATCAGGGCGTCGGCGCCGTCATCGGTATAGCCTTGAAAATTACGGCGAAGCTCTCCCTCTTTCACAGCCCTTGCCAGGCTATCTCCAGGCTTTGCAAAATGATCGATACCGACCGGCTGGTAGCCCGCTTCCACTAACATCTCTGCTGCGGTCTTCATCTGCCTGTAGCGCGCGACCGCATCCGGCAGCGCCTCTTGCGGTATCATCGTCTGGTGTTTCTTCATCCATGGCACATGCGCGTAACCAAAGAGAGCGACGCGATCCGGGTTTAGAGAGATGATCTTGTCGACGGTATCGCGCATCGTCTCTAGCGTTTGATACGGGAGGCCGTAGAGCACATCGCAATTGACGGAGAGGACGCCTCTCGCCCTCACCGCATCGACCACGGATTTCGTCTGCTCAAAGCTCTGTATGCGGTTGATTGTCTTCTGCACGTTAGGATCAAAGTCCTGTACGCCGAGGCTTGCCCGCGTCATCCCGATTGCAGCCAGGGCATCGTAACGTCCCTCATCAAGATCATTCGGGTCCATCTCCACGCTTATTTCCACGTCATCGGAAAAAGAGAATGCCGAACGCAGGGAGCCCATCAGAGCAGTCAGGTCTTCCGGCCTGACGATCGTTGGCGATCCGCCTCCGAAATGCACGGCCTTCACCTTGGTCTCGCGCGCAACAAGCCCGCCAACTGCTTCGATCTCCTTGTGGAGCGCTCTTAGATAGATGGCTATCGGCTCATAACGGAGCGTGTGTTTGGTGTGACAGGCACAGAACCAACAGAGCCGATCACAATAGGGAATATGGATGTAGAGCGACAGGCGATTATGCGAATCAAGAGCCCGCAGCCAGGACGAATATTCGCCAGCTCCTATGCCCTCATGGAAGTGCGGCGCTGTCGGATAGCTGGTGTAGCGGGGAACGGCCGCGGAATATTTCTTCAACAAATGCTCCGTCATAGCGATCACGTCCTGACATGTATCAATTCTGCGACTTAGGGATACAGACTGCGACAGTTTGCAACTTTGACTTCGATCAAATTAGCTAATAAACAAATTGATCAGAGGCGGTGTGGGGACATTTGCTTCGGGGCTTGAGGTAACGGGAACTTTTGAGATCGCACATGCGGTCGGACCCGTTCGACTTGGACGTGATGCGATGGACACGCTGCGGAGAACTATCCACAATTCAGAGATGCCCGTGGTGTGCCGCTCCTGCGAGGCGCGCCATGGCGGCCTTTGCGGTGTGCTCACTCCAGCGCAGCTCCTGGAGATCAACCGCCAGTCCAGCCGCAAGACGTTCGAGACCGGTCATGAATTGCTCGGGCAAGGCGAACTCGTGCCCTACTACGCCAACATCCTCAGTGGCGTCATCAAGTTGTCGAAGATGATGTCTGACGGTCGCCAGCAGATCGTCGGCCTGCAATTCGCTCCCGATTTTCTAGGGCGTCCTTTCAATGCTGAAAGCAATATGACAGCCGAGGCAGCGACGGATGTGGAGATCTGCCTGTTTCCGCGTCGCATCGTGGACCGGATGATCAGCGAAGTGCCGAACATGGAGCGCAAGCTTCACGGGCAGTCATTGAAGGAACTGGACGAAGCGCGGGACTGGATGCTGACGCTTGGTCGTAAATCCGCACAGGAAAAGGTTGCAAGCTTTCTGTATCTGATCGCGACGCATATCGACCCTGAAAAGGGCGATGCGTCTTGCTTCGACCTGCCATTATCACGCGCGGACATTGCCGATTTTCTGGGTCTGACCATCGAGACCGTCAGCCGTCAGATGACCAAGCTGAAGAAAGAGGGCATCATTCGGATCGAGAACAACCGGCATATCACCGTACCCGATCTCGACGCTCTAAACGACGCCGCTGGCAACGACTGAGCTAACCTACTTGTCCCAGTGCAAGTGCGTCAGCGATGCGCCGAACATATAGGGCGCCTTTGCCTCTGCGGGTGTAAAAACCGCTCCGGTCAGGATCAAAACTACAAAAAAGCACTTCATCATCACGCTCCCCAGCGTCTGCCATCAAGTGGCCTCCCTGGAGACAAGTTATAGATGATAAGATACTCTTTTCGTTTAAGAAAATCGGTTATCGCCAGGTTGGAAAGATGCGTCAAAAGCGCCGTATCCCGGTGAGGATCCGTTAAGACAGATCAATGGCGCTTCGATGCTCAGCAAAACAGTGCCGGTTGCGACATAGCGACTTCTCGACTATAGAACACTCATCCACATGGACCCGGTGAAAATCCGGGTGGCTCTTCTGGCCGCCGATCCGCCAGACAACACAGCAACGCAACCTGTTTCGTCTTTTGAGGACCGAGTTCTGCTCGGCCCGTTGCATCAACTGTGGTAACTCATCTATGCAAACTTTCTCACACTACCGTCAGGAGTGGTTCTCCAATATTCGCGGAGACGTGCTCTCCGGCATCGTCGTCGCGCTTGCGCTGATTCCGGAAGCGATCGGTTTTTCCGTTATTGCCGGTGTCGATCCCAAAGTCGGGCTCTACGCTTCTTTTGCGATTGCCTGTGTCGCAGCCTTTGTCGGCGGGCGTCCCGGCATGATTTCCGCTGCTACGGCTGCGACAGCCGTGGTGATGGTCTCGCTCGTCAAAGAGCACGGACTTCAATATCTTTTCGCAGCAACGATCCTGATGGGTCTCATCCAGATCGTGGCAGGCTGGCTGAAGGTCGGACGCGTTATGCGCTTCGTCTCACGCTCGGTCATTACCGGCTTCGTCAATGCGCTCGCCATCCTCATCTTCATGGCGCAGTTGCCTGAACTGATTGGCGTTCCTGCATTGACCTATGTGATGATCGCGGCGGGCCTCGCCATCATCTATCTCTTTCCCTACGTCACGAAGGCGATCCCCTCGCCGCTCGTTGCCATTGCCGTGCTGACTGCGATTGCATGGTGGACGGGGATGGAGCTTCGCACTGTGGGCGACCTCGGCGAGCTGCCATCGAGCTTTCCAGTGCTAATGATTCCGCAAGTCCCGCTGACATGGGAGACGCTGCAGATCATCTTCCCTTATTCCATCACGCTCGCAGCCGTCGGTCTTCTTGAGTCCCTCCTTACGGCTCAAATCGTCGACGACATGACGGATACGCCAAGCAACAAGAGCCAGGAATGCGTTGGCCAGGGCGCGGGCAACATCGCCTCCGCCTTGATCGGCGGCATGGGTGGATGCGCGATGATCGGCCAGTCGGTGATCAATGTGACTTCCGGGGGACGCGGGCGGCTCTCGACCTTTGTCGCTGGCGCGTTTTTGCTTTTCCTCATCGTTGTGCTGGGCGACCTTGTTCGCATCATTCCGATGGCAGCACTCGTCGCGGTAATGATCATGGTGTCGGTCGGGACCTTTTCCTGGCGCTCGATCCTCGAGCTGAGACGCAACCCGCTATCATCCTCCGTCGTCATGCTGGCAACGGTCGTGACCGTGGTGGCAACGCACGATCTCGCCAAAGGCGTTATCGTCGGCGTCCTGCTGTCTGGCATTTTCTTTGCCGGCAAGGTCTCCAAGCTCTTCCGCGTCACGCGGAGCGACGATGCGAGTACGAGGACGGTCAGCTATGTCGTCGAAGGCCAGATCTTCTTTGCCTCGGCAGAAAACTTCATCCATGCCTTCGATTTTGCCGAGCAGGCGGACAAGATTGTCATCAATGTTTCCGCCGCCCATCTCTGGGACATCACTGCAGTCGGTGCCTTGGATAAGGTCGTCTTGAAGTACCGCAATGCTGGCGTCGAGGTTGTGGTCACGGGCTTCAACAAGGCCAGCGCCGATATGGTCGACAGGTTCGCGCTTCACGACAGACAAGAACGGCTGGCGGCGAGTGCTTCCCTGCATTGACAAAAAATAGGGGCCGCGGCAATGCAGCGGCCCTTTTCACCTCTGTGCAGATGTGACGATGAATGTCGGTTTCGTTCGCTTACTGTGAGGCAGCGGGCGTTGACGTCGGCTGCTGTTGCTCTGCGAGCGCGCGAAGCTCCGCAACGCGACGCTTATACTCCGCCTCAGTGATCTGGCCGCGGCGGCGGGCAGCGCCGAGTGCGGTCAGGTTCTGCTCCATGGTCGAGGCTTCGTTCTCTTCCATCTGCGGCATGGCAGCCGTCATAGGCTTGGCGAAGGTCGGGAAATTACCGGTGTCGCGCTTCTGCAACGGGCCACTGCTGACTGGCTGCGGACCGACGATCTGCGCCTTGGGCCGCTCCATATGAGCCGGATTGACGATAGGCTTCGGCGTGGTGCAGGCAGCCAGAGGAAGGACCAAGCCGCAAACCAACAGCACAGATGCTGTTTTTACGCTTCCCGAATGCTTGCCCATTATCCTGCCCCACCTGTAAGCTATCTGTCGCTTGTCGAACGCAATTTGCCAGCGTCCATGTTGCTGGAACTTGTATTCGTTTTCGTACAGAATGTGCAAATACAAAAATCGCCGCGGAGGAGAACGTATGGCCGGCATTGGAGGCGGACCCAACGATCCTGAGGACAAAGGGTTCAGTTTCGATCCCAAATCTGCCGATGCCTATATTCTTCGCGATCCGCAGGCCTTCGCCATGAACATCGCCAGAGCTGTGGAAAATCTCGGCAAGGCTGCTTCAGAGTGGCTGGCACCCAGAGAGCGCGGCGAGATTCCGCCGACCAGCACGAGCCCGATGAGCGATGTCTTCCAGACGCTGTCCGATGTGGCGGAATATTGGATGGCCGAGCCGCAGCGCTCCGTCGAGGCGCAGACCCACCTTTTGTCGAACTACTTCGAGATCTGGCAAGAATCGCTCCTGCGACTATCCGAACAGCAGGGGAAAGCTGGAGAGAAAAAACCACAGGCCGGAGCCAAAAGCGGCCATAAACGCTTCGCCGACAACGACTGGCAGGCAAACCCGTTTTTCGACTTTCTGCAGAAGGTCTATTTCGCTACCGCCGACTGGGCGGAGAAAATGGTGACAGAGGCTGACGGGCTGGACGAGCGGACCCGGGAAAAGGCACGCTTCTATATGCGGCAGGTGACGGAAGCGATGTCTCCAGCCAACTTTGCCTTCACCAATCCCCAGGTGTTTCGCGAAACGGTTGCCACGAGTGGAGCCAACCTCGTCAAAGGAATGGCCCAGTTGGCGGAAGATATGGCGGCTGGCAAGGGGCATTTAAGGCTTCGCCAGACCGACTATAACCAGTTCGTGATCGGCCAGAACATCGCCGTTTCTCCAGGCAAGGTGATTGCGCGAAGCGATCTTTGCGAGATCATCCAGTATGCCCCTTCGACGGAAAAGGTGTTCAAGCGCCCTCTTCTCATCATCCCGCCATGGATCAATAAATTCTACATTCTCGATCTCAACGCCCGGAAATCTTTCGTCAAATGGTGCGTCGATCAGGGCCACAGCGTCTTCATGATCTCCTGGGTCAATCCGGATGTACGTCACGCTGAAAAAGGGTGGGACGACTACATTCGGGAGGGCATCGATTTTGCGCTTGGCACAATCGAAGAGGCGACGGGGGAACAGGAGGTCAATGCGGTGGGCTACTGCATTGGCGGCACGCTTCTGGCTGCCACCCTCGCCCTGCATGCGCAGAAGAACGATCATCGCATCCGCACTGCCACGCTGCTTGCGGCGCAGACCGACTTTACCCATGCGGGCGATCTGAAGATCTTTATCGACGAGCCGCAGCTGGCTGCGCTCGATGCCCATATGAAGGCGGTCGGATACCTCGATGGCGCGATCATGGCGAGCGTCTTCAATATGCTTCGCGCATCCGATCTGATCTGGCCCTATATGGTCGACAACTATCTGCGCGGCACCCAGCCGCCTCCCTTTGACCTCCTCTATTGGAACTCCGATTCCACCCGCGTCGCAGCCGCCGTGCATTCCTTCTATCTGCGCAATTGCTATTTGGAAAACAATCTGGCCGAAGGACGGATGGTGGCGGATGGCAAGGTACTGAACCTAAAGGATGTCACCATCCCGATCTATGATCTTGCCACGCGCGACGACCATATCGCTCCGGCGAAATCAGTCTTCGAGGGCGCAAAGCCGTTCGGTGGATCGGTCGAGTTCGTGCTGGGTGGTTCGGGCCATATAGCAGGCGTGGTCAACCCGCCCGATGCTGGCAAATATCAATACTGGACCGGAACGTCACCCGTCGGTGATTTTAAACAATGGCAGCAGAAAAGCAGTGTTCATACCGGATCCTGGTGGCCGCATTGGCAGAACTGGCTTGAGGCACAGAGCGGAGAAAAGGTCGGGGCGCGCATTCCGGGAGATGGCACGCTCACTCCGCTTTGCGACGCGCCAGGCACCTATGTTCTTGAATGACCAGGGCGATGCGAAGACACTCGCGCCATGCGCTTCGATTCTCCCCTCGTGCCCGCCACGCTCGTCTCTCGTTATAAACGCTTCCTTTTCGATGCCGTTCTGGACAACGGAACAGGGATCACCGGATCCTGCCCCAATACGGGTTCTATGCGTGGGCTGACGACGCCGGGTTCGCGCATCTGGCTTTCCGAGCATGACAGCCCGACGCGTAAATATCGCCACATGCTGGAAATGGTCGAGGCGGATGGAACGATCGTTGGCATCAACACAGGAATGCCGAACCGGCTGGCAGAGGAGGCTATTCTTTCGGATAGGATCCCCTCGCTACGTGGCTACAATGTCTTGAAGCGCGAGCAGCGATATGGCGTCAATTCCCGCATCGATTTCCTGCTTTCGGCGTCTGGAAGACCGGATGCCTATATCGAGGTCAAGAACGTGCATTTCATGCGCGAGGCCGGACTTGCAGAGTTTCCGGACACGGCGACGAAGCGGGGCGCCAAACATCTCGAAGAACTGGGCGACGCGTCAGAAGCCGGTTATCGCGCTGTGATGCTCTATCTGATCCAGCGCGCCGATTGCCATCGGATGCGCATCTGCTCCGATCTCGATCCGGTCTACGCCGTTGCGTTTCAGCGTGCGATAAAGCGTGGCGTAGAAGCCTATGCCATCCGTTGCGAGGTTTCGGCGACGGAAATCGTCGCGAACCGGATGGTTGCAATAGACGACTGGCACCCTGCTGATTTATGAACGCAGGTGAAAGTAAGACAGAAAGCGATAGTATGGTCACCTATATCGACGCGGCATCGGCCCCCATGAAGAATACGGGCGTTATCCGCCTCTATAACTCCGAAGATTTTGAGGGCATGCGCAAGGCAAGTCAGCTAACGGCGCGCTGCCTCGATGCGCTCGCCGATATGGTCAAGCCAGGGATCACGACCAACGCAATCGATCGCTTCGTCTTCGAATTCGGAGCCGATCATGGCGCCCTGCCCGCGACGCTGAATTATCGCGGCTATACCAAATCCGTCTGCACCTCGATCAACCATGTCGTTTGCCACGGCATTCCTGACGACAAGCCGCTTCGTGAAGGCGATATCGTCAATATCGACGTGACCTATCTCCTCGACGGCTGGTATGGCGATTCGAGCCGCATGTATCCGGTTGGACAGATCAAGCGGTCTGCCGAGCGCCTGCTCGAAGTCACCTACGAATGCCTGATGCGCGGCATCGCTGCGGTGAAACCCGGCGTGCGAACCGGCGCCATCGGTGCTGCGATCCAGGCTTACGCGGAATCGGAGCGCTGCTCCGTCGTGACGGATTTCTGCGGCCACGGCGTCGGGCGTCTCTTCCATGATACGCCGAACATTCTGCATTACGGCAAGGAAAGCGATGGTCCGGAAATTCGTGAGGGCATGATCTTCACCATCGAGCCGATGATCAACCTCGGCAAGCCGCATGTGAAGGTTCTCTCGGATGGATGGACGGCGGTGACTCGCGACAGATCGCTCTCCGCGCAATATGAACACGCCGTCGGCGTCACCGCGACGGGCTGCGAGGTCTTCACCCTGTCGCCGGGCGGCCTCCACCGGCCCGGCCTGCCGCCGCTCTAAGAGGAGAATTATCGCCAGATGGCCAAAGGTCCCTCGCCCGATACCGGAAAAACATCAGCATTTGGCGAAACATCCCGGGCGAGCGACCTGTTTGGCAGTCCGATAGACCTCGTCGTTCCCGGCGAAACAACACCTCCACCTCACCCGACCAAGGCGAAGACAAAAGACAGCGCAGAGGTCCCCCACTACCATGGTCACCGGGAAAGATTGCGGGCAAAATATCGTGATATTGGCGACGTGGCGCTCGCGGACTACGAACTCCTTGAGCTTTTGCTCTTCAGGCTCATTCCGCGCCGCGATACCAAGCCTATCGCCAAGGCGCTGATCGCCCGCTTTGGAACACTTGGCGGCGTGCTCGGCGCGCCGCTATCGCTTCTGCAGGAAGTGAGTGGCGTCGGAGAAGCTGTGGCACTGGATCTGAAACTCGTCGCTTCCGTCTCGCAACGGATGCTGAAAAGCGAAATCCGCAACAAGCAGGTGCTCGGTTCGTGGTCTTCGGTCATCGATTACTGCCATGCTGCCATGGCCTACGAAACGCGAGAGCAGTTCAGGATCCTGTTTCTCGATAAGCGCAACGTGTTGATTGCCGACGAGGTCCAGGGGCATGGCACCGTGGACCACACCCCGGTCTATCCGCGTGAACTGGTGCGGCGCGCCCTCGAACTCTCGTCGACAGCCATTATCCTGGTCCACAATCATCCCAGTGGAGACCCGACACCGTCCAAGGCCGATATCGATATGACGAGGACCATCGTTGATACGGCAAAGCCGCTTGGGATTGTCGTGCATGATCATATCATCATCGGCAAGGACGGGCATGTGAGCTTAAAAGGCCTGCGGCTGATCTGAAGACTGTAGAAAATGTTCGATTGTTATTGCGGATAAGTATTACTTATCCGCTCGCTATTTGTGAAGGTATGTTGGTACCATCCCAAAGTGGTACACAACCCAAAGCTTTGCCATTAAGAAAAAAACAACTCCTCCATACTAGCATCTCCAAAGATATAAAGCATCAAGCGTATCGGAGGATGCCATGGCACTTATGGCAAGAATGCTTCGTAATCGTGCGGGCTCATCTGCCGTCGAATTTGCGATTATTGCCCCCATATTTCTGCTGGTCCTACTGACCATGATCGCTTACGGCATCTACCTGATGACCGCCTATTCCGTGCAGCAGGTGGCGGCGGATGCCGCCAGAACCGCAGTTGCCGGACTGAACAACAACGAACGTGAGGCGCTGGCCAAGGACTTCGTGTCCAGAAGCGCCCTTAGCTACGCCTTCATGGACAAGCGCTATTTCCATGTAACGGTCGGAAGCGATCTCAGCAATAGCAATCAGTTCACCGTTACGGTCGAGTACGATGCCACAGAGCTGCCGATCTGGAGCCTCTACTCCTACGCCCTTCCGGAAAAGACCATCAAGCGTTTCTCGACAATCCGGATCGGAGGAGTTTGACATGAGAAAAGCAGGATTTCCGCAGTCGCGATTTTGGAAAAACACATCCGGCAACATCGCCATCATGGCCGGGCTTACCGCGCCACTCTTTGCCGGCATTCTGGCCCTCGGTGTGGATTATGGGGCGCTGACATTGCAAAAGCGGGAGCTTCAACAGACCGCCGACCTTGCCGCCATTTCTGCTGCAGGTGCTCCCAATCCGGAACAGGCGGTGTTGCAGCACTTCAAGCTCAACGGCAAAAAGCTCGGCGTCAAGATCCCCGAGGGCGTGTTGACCGATACAGGGATAGTCCCCCTCGACATCAACGGCGAAGTCCCTGGCATGGACGGCTACGCCGAAATCACCAAGGGCCGCTATGTACCCGATCCAAATACCGATGTCGGTCAGCGGTTCGTTGCCAACGCCACACCGCTCAATGCGGTGAAGGTCGAGATCGTTGAACGAGGAACGCTCTTTTTCGCATCGAGTTTCACCACGCCACCGAAGGTTTCCGCAGTTGGAACGGCGGCAGCACAGCGTATAGCGGCCTTCTCCGTGGGATCGCGTCTGGTGTCACTTAATGAAGGCATCCTCAACGCGCTCCTCAGCGGGCTCTTGGGCTCGTCTGTCAGTCTCAAACTGATGGATTATCAGGCGCTCGTCAGCGCCGACGTCAATCTGTTGAAGGTCATCGACGTCCTTGCTGTCGATCTCGGTCTACAGGCTGGCACTTATCGGGAGGTGTTGGCGACTGATGTCACCGTCAGTCAGTTTCTCAGCGCGCTTGGCCGCACAACCGGCCTGTCGCCATCTGTGGCGGCAGCGGTCAAAACGCTGGAACGGACGGCCAACAAAAGCAGTATCAGCCTCCCTCTTGAGAAGATCGTCAACCTCGGTCCGTTTCTGGACTCGATGGTCGGCAACAGCGAAAACCTCAAGGTCACGGCGGGTGTCTTCGATCTGGTCTCAGCGGCAGCGGTTGCAGGCAACCGAAGCCAACAGATTGCGATCAATGCGGGCGCGTCCGTTACAGGGCTTGCGGCAACCAAGATCACGCTGGCAGTGGGCGAACCTCCTGTCAGCACGCCCCCACTGGCCGTTGGCGCATCCGGCACGGTCGTTCGAACGGCACAGACACGCCTTGCCATCGATACGTCGGTCGTTGGGTTGAAGGCGCTTCTCGGTCTACAGATTCACGTCCCTCTTTATGTCGAAGTGGCCAACGCAGAAGCACGGCTTGCCGATATCCGGTGTATGACGCCCGGCAACGGCGCGGTCGATATCGATGTGGTGCCGGGTCTTGCTGAGATTTCGCTCGGCAATGTCGACACCAGTGCATTCAACAATTTCGGCCGCACACCACGTGTCACCAAAGCGTCGATCGTCGATTCTGCCGTGGTCAAGATCAACGGCATGGCGCAGATCAACAGCGGCAATCTGACGAAGAGCCGACTGACATTCTATCAATCGGAAATCCAGCTCGGCAGGATCAAGCAGGTATCGACGAAGGATGTCACCACTTCGCTCGTCACCTCGCTTCTGAAGAAGCTTGATCTCGATATCAACGTGCTGTTCCTGACGATTGGCTCACCCACGGTTCTCCAGGCAGCGCTTGCCGATACGTTGAGCGCTGCGACAAAACCCATTGATGAGCTTCTCTACAATACCCTACTGGTCCTGGGCGTTAAGATTGGCGAAGCGGATGTGCGGGTGACGGATCTGCGCTGCATGCAGCCTGTGCTGGTTCAGTGATCCCTGCTCAAAACAAGAAAGCCGCCGGATCGCTCCGGCGGCCTCATCACATCTAAGCCTCAGTTCGCTCAAGCGTTGGCGACGGCCAAGCGCTTTTCGTCGCGACCGCTCTTCATGCGCTCGGACAGGAGGAAGGCCAGTTCCAGAGCCTGGTCGGCGTTGAGGCGCGGATCGCAGTGCGTATGGTAGCGGTCGGACAGCGAATCTGCTGTCACGGCGCGCGCACCACCGGTGCATTCCGTCACGTCCTTGCCGGTCATCTCGATGTGGATGCCGCCCGGATGCGTGCCTTCGGCGCGGTGGATCTGGAAGAAGCTTTCCACTTCCGACAGAATGCGCTCGAATGGACGCGTCTTGTAGTGGTTGAGCGTGATGGTGTTGCCGTGCATCGGGTCGCAGGACCAGATGACCTTACGGCCTTCCTTCTCGACAGCGCGGATCAGCTTCGGCAGATGGTCGGCGACCTTGTCATGACCAAAGCGGCAAATCAGCGTCAGGCGTCCTGCTTCGTTGGCGGGGTTCAGCGCGTCGATCAGCTGGATCAAATTGTCCGGCTGGAGCGACGGGCCGCACTTCAAACCGATCGGGTTCTTGATGCCGCGGAAATATTCCACATGCGCGTGGTCGAGCTGGCGCGTGCGGTCACCGATCCACAGCATGTGGCCGGAGGTCGCGTACCAATCGCCCGATGTGGAGTCGATACGGGTCAATGCTTCTTCATAGCCGAGAAGCAGCGCTTCATGGCTGGTGAAGAAATCCGTTTCACGGAGGCTCGGATTGTTATCGGCGCTGATGCCGATCGCCTTCATGAAGTCCATCGTTTCGGAGATACGACCGGCAAGCTTGCGGTAGCGATCGGCCTGCGGGGAATCCTTGACGAAGCCGAGCATCCACTGATGCACGTTCTCCAGATTGGCATAGCCACCCATGGCGAAAGCGCGAAGCAAGTTCAGTGTTGCAGCCGACTGACGGTAGGCGTCCAGCTGGCGCTCCGGGTTGGGAATGCGCGAGGCTTCGTTGAACTCGATACCGTTGATGATGTCACCACGGTAAGACGGAAGTTCTACGCCATTTTGCGCTTCGATGTTGGACGAGCGCGGCTTGGCGAACTGGCCGGCAATGCGGCCAACCTTGACGACGGGCAACTGCGCGCCATAGGTCAGGACTACGGCCATCTGCAGGAAGGCGCGGAAGAAGTCACGGATATTGTCTGCGCCATGCTCCAGGAAGCTTTCCGCGCAATCGCCACCCTGCAGGAGGAAGGCTTCGCCTTCGGCAACGCTCGCAAGCTGCTTCTTCAGGCGGCGCGCCTCACCGGCAAAAACCAGAGGAGGATAGCTTGCAAGCTGGGCTTCCGTTGCTGCAAGCGCAGCAGCGTCCGGATATTGTGGAACCTGCTGGATGGGCTTCTGTCTCCAGCTACCGGGCGTCCAATTCTGTGCCATTCTACTCACCTGTCTCCCCGCCCGAAAAATTGCGCGGGCGTCCGCACCTTTAAAAATTGAGCGGCTTATAAACCTTTGGAAGGAGCTTGCCTAGTCAATTACCGACGCTTTTGGACCTGCGGAACCCCCCCGGGATTCTAGATTATCCTTGAATTGAAGCCTGCGTGCTTCACGTCGTTGTTTTTGCAGCCCATCGCGATTGTGCAACCGCTGCACAACGCGCCAGAGAAACAAGCCGAAATGGTCGAGACGTGTCGATGGCCATGTCTCCCATCGGTCATCATCTCCACTCTTCCGCTCCGTGACGTTGTTACGAGCCAATCTCTCCATCGCAAACATGGTTTCCGGCAACATGATCTTCCTCCTGTTTTTTCGACAGGAGGTAAGGCAGAGGCTGCGGGCGGCGTAGATGCAGAAATGAAAGGCGCGTTTCAGCGGCGAACGGTGCAAAGCGGCATTGATCCGGCTATAAATGTCCGATCAGCCGGAGAGCTTGCCATGACAGACGTGAACTGGGACGATCTGAAACTCTTCCATATCGTTGCGACCGAAGGTGGTCTGGCAGGCGCGGCAAGCCTGACCGGCATCAGCGCGCCGACGATTGGCCGCAAGATGCTGTTTCTCGAACGGGCGATGGGTCGCACGCTCTTCATCCGCAGCCAGCAGGGGTACAAGCTGGCGCCCGATGGGGTAATCCTGTTCGAACGCGTGCAACACATGCGGCGGACCGCGGCTGAGATCAGCCAGTGGCACGGCGACGCCTTCTCGCTGCCAATCGTTTCCATTTCCAGCAATATCTGGCTGATGGGTTTCATTGCCGAAAATGCGAGCGCCATTCGAGGACCAGACGACGCCTTTCGGCTGTGCTGCAAGCACTTCGGCCCCGACGATGACCTCACCTACCGGCGTGGTATGATCGGGGTCTTTGATGCTCCTCCACAGCACGGCAACTTTGCTGTGCGCAAGTCCATCACGGTCAATTACTGCGTTTACCGGTCGAAGGAACTTCACCAGGATGCATCCGCGCCCTGGATTTCAATCGGCACGGAAGTTGCGGCGTCGGACGCGGAGATGTGGGTCTTTCGCAATCGGGAGCAGATGATCCACACATGGACAAATGCGCCGGCCCTTTTGCCGCGCCTGATCCAGAGCGGGGCCGGCAAGGGCGTGTTGCCCGCCTATATCGGCGACGCCCTGCCCGGCGTGGTGCGCGACGGCGACATTATCGAAGAACTCGCTCACAACCTGTGGATCACCGTCAATGACGATGATCGTCACACGCCGGAGATGCGTGTCGCCATCGACAGGCTCGCGGCATTGTTAAAGCGCAACGAGCGACACTTCGAAGGCCTGCACGCAGAGCCTGTCGACCATCAAAGCCCGGTTATACTCTTTCCCCGTTCTTGATGCGGTAGCTTGGCGTATACATTGTCACCAGCTCCTCGGCAGCCGTCGGATGGACCGCCATGGTGGCGTCGAAGTCGTCCTTGGTGCAACCGGCCTTCAGCGTGATGCCGAGAAGCTGCGCCATCTCACCAGCCTCATGCCCCAGGATATGCGCGCCCACGACCTTCCGGTCGGCGGCGTTGACGAGAAGCTTCATGATGGTCTTTTCCTGACGACCGGAGAGCGTTGCCTTCATCGGGCGGAACTGCGCACGATATACCTCGACCTCGTCGAATTTCGACGCCGCCTGCTCTTCCGATAGGCCCACCGTGCCGATTTCGGGCTGGGAGAAGACTGCGGTCGCAATCAGATGATGATCGGGCTTTGTCGGGTTGTTCTTGAATTCCGTCTCGATGAAGCACATCGCCTCATGAATGGCGACGGGGGTCAGCTGTACCCGGTCGGTGACGTCGCCGAGTGCATAGATGTGCGGGACATTGGTGCGCGAATACTCATCGACGATGATCGCGCCCTTCTCATTGGTCTTGACACCAGCCTTTTCAAGCCCGAGACCCTTGGTGTTGGGATCGCGGCCAAGTGCCAACATGACGAGGCCGACATGGATCGACGTGCCCTTTTTGGTGCGGGCCATGAAGCCGCCTGCCCCGTCCTTGCTCACGTCCTCGATCACATCTTCAAGGACGATGCGGATGCCCTTGGCTTCCATCGCCTCATGCAGGCCTTTGCGCATGTCGCCATCGAAGCCGTTCAGAATTTCCTTGCCGCGATAGATCAGCGTCGTTTCGACCCCGAGGCCGTGGAAGATATTGGCGAATTCGACGGCGATGTAACCGCCGCCGGCAATTAGGATCGACTTGGGCAATTCTTCCAAATGAAAGGCTTCGTTGGACGAGATCGTCAGCTCATGGCCCGGCAGTGACGCGTGGGCATTCGGCGTGCCGCCGACGGCAATCACGATACGCTCTGCCGTTACCGTCTGTCCGGTGCTGAGAAGCTTCACGCTATGCGCGTCGACAAGCTCTGCACGGCTATCGAAAACGTCGGCTTTGGCGTTTTCCAGGCCCTTGCGGTAAAGGCCTTCCAGACGCTCGATTTCCTTGTCCTTGGCGGCGATCAGCTTTTTCCAGTCGAAGGTGCTCTCACCGACGTTCCAGCCAAAGCCTTTGGCATCTTCGAAGTGCTCAGGATATTGCGACGCGTAGACAAAGAGCTTCTTCGGCACGCAGCCTCTGATCACGCAGGTGCCGCCGTAACGATATTCCTCGGCGATGCCGACCCGCTTGCCCAGCGACGCTGCTACGCGGGCGCTGCGCACACCGCCGGAGCCGCCGCCAATAACAAAAAGATCGTAATCGTAGGATGTCATCATAAACCCCTGTCATCGGCCGAGAGACGTACAGTATCGACTGTCGCAGCGTGGAAAATCAGCCCGTTAAGCAAAGCGGCGCATCAGAAACGCGCAGTACCCAGGCATCGTCTTGATGCTCATATAGGTGCCCGTACCGGCAAAAGAAAAGCCCGGAATTCTCTCCCGGGCTTTGAAAAATACTGAATGATCAGCCTGCGATCATGGCTTTGGCGCAGGCGCCGCAGCCGGAGCAGCCGTCGCTCCCGGAGCGCCGCCAATGTTGGCTGCGTTCGCAGGAAGCGGCTGGAGATCAGCGCCGGCGACCTTCTGAAGCTCTGCCATGCTGGAGGCGTTGAGATCACGGTTGATGCCAGCTGCCCAGATGTCGGCGGCCTTCATCAGTTCGCGTGTCGCAATCGGTCCGTCCTTGAGAAGCTTTTTGCCGGCTTCGCTGCTGTAGAAGCCGGAGATGGCCTTCAGCTCATCGATCGAGAAAGCGCGCGCATAGGTCAGGGCCGCTTCGCGTTCCAGGTCGGCGCGGCGTGGCGCGAGTTCCAGTGCCTTGGCATCGACCGTCGCGGTGATCTGGTCTTCGACGTTTGGCGACGACTGAATGAGTTCGGACTTCAGACGCTCCGCAAGACCCGGCAGAATGTTGTCGAAGCGATCGGTGACGCCCAGTGCCGTGATTGCCTGCTTTGCAGCAGCGATATGCTCTGCAGAAATCTCCTGCGCGCGTGCGGCAGTGCCGAACACGAGGCCGGAAATAAGGATCGAAGCAGCGGCAGCTTTGCCCAGTCCCGCTATTTTACCCATCAACTCTCTCGCTCCTGTTATATTTTCGCCTGCATGACGCGGGCGCCATCCGGCCCTGCGATGATAGCAAGCGATGCCAAATTAATGAAAAGTCCGTGCTCGACGACCCCTGGAATCGTATTCAGCTGACGTGCCAGCGCTTCTGCATCAGGAATACGGCCAAATGATGCGTCGAAAATGAGATGACCGCCATCGGTCTTGAACGGTCCATCCTCAGAAGAACGTAGCTTCAACTCGCCCGAAAGGCCCATTTTGGAAGCCAGTTTCTCGATTGCGATGCGGGTTGCGATCTGGCCGAAGGCATTGATTTCGATGGGAAGCGGAAAAGCTCCCAGCGTCTCGACCACCTTCGTCTGATCTGCAATCACGATCATGCGCGATGAAGCAGCCGCGACGATCTTTTCGCGTAGCAGAGCACCGCCGCCGCCTTTGACCAGACGAAGCCCGTGATCGACCTCGTCGGCGCCATCGATCGTCAGATCGAGCTCGGGCAGTTCATCCAGCGACTTCAGCGGAACGCCAAGCTCGACACACAGACGCGCGGTGCGTTCCGATGTCGGGACACCCTCGACTTTCAAACCGTTCGATACTTTTTCGGCAAGCAGGCGGACAAATTCTTCCGCCGTGGAGCCTGTACCGATGCCTAGACGCATACCGTCTTCAACATGGGCAAGGGCAGCCTCTGCGGCCTTGATCTTCATTTCGCGGGCATCCATGCGCCTGCAACTCCGCTTTACTCATGGGCCGTGAGGTGAATGTCCGCACGAAAATGCCCTGGTGGTTGTGCATCGGACAGGACCAGATGACTGGCCCCGATCTTTGCGACTGCGTGTGTTTACACGTCTAGAAACCCAAACGAAAGCCCCTTTTGCTGCTTCGAAATGGACCATTCAAGGGTTTCGTTCGAAACGAGATCTTGCCCAGGACTAGATCGGCTGAGGAAAAGTGCCGAAGCTCTGCGCAGACCTTCAACGTAATGCCGTGCTTTTCCGAAAATCGGTTACGATTTTCGGGCCGATGCTGTAGGTTCTCGTAATATTGACACAGACAGACGAGGTTTCCTCTTTGACTTCACCCCTTGTTATTTTCGATCTCGACGGCACGCTGATCGACACCGCCCCCGACCTGATCGACAGCCTGAACCACACGATCGCTGCCGCAGGTCTTGCGCCCGTCACCTTCAACGACCTGACGCACCTCGTCGGCCAGGGCGTTCGTGTCATGGTCCAACGCGCCTTTGCACTGAGGAACAAGGAGTTGCCGCAGGAAGACGTGGAGCCGCTACACCAACGCTTCATTGCGCATTACAAAGAAGAGATGCCAGGTCAGAGCAAACCTTATCCCGGTGTCGCCGAGGCTCTGGATCGCCTTGCTGCCGCAGGCTTCAGCCTTGCCGTCTGCACCAACAAAACATCGGATCTGGCCCTTCCTCTGCTCGAGAAACTCGGACTGAAGGACCGCTTCGCGACGATCACCTGCGGGGACACCTTTGAATGGCGCAAGCCGGACGCGCGCCACATTCTCGGAACCATTGAGAAAGCCGGTGGCGATGTAACCCGCAGCGTGATGGTGGGCGACAGCGTCAACGATATCCTGGCGGCCAAGAATGCCAATATCCCGTCCATCGGCGTGACCTTCGGCTACACCGATGTTCCCATGGCGGAGCTTGGACCGGATGTGACGATCGATCGCTACGACACCCTGGATGCAGCACTTGTCGAAAGACTTCTGGCGCAGCGCGTCGCTGCGGCCTGAAGGCGCGGCCGACCGTGAAAGTCCTTGGCCTCGCGCCAAGGACTGAAATTTTCTCATCAAAAAATGCGCACAAAAAAGCCGGCCACAGGGACCGGCTTTTTTGCTGAACTTGGACGCGGATTAACGCGAGTAGAATTCGACGACCAGATGCGGTTCCATGATGACGGCGTAAGGCACGTCAGCAAGAGCCGGTACGCGAGCAAACGTCGCGGTCATCTTGTTGTGATCGACTTCGATGTAGTCCGGAACGTCGCGCTCTGCGAGCTGAACAGCTTCGAGAACGATTGCGAGCTGCTTGGACTTCTGGCGAACTTCGATGACGTCGCCAACCTTGCAGCGGTAGGAACCGATGTTGACGCGAACGCCGTTAACCGTGACATGGCCATGGTTGATGAACTGGCGAGCCGCGAAAACGGTCGGTACGAACTTGGCGCGGTAGACGATGGCGTCCAGACGCGACTCGAGCAGACCGATCAGGTTCTCGGAGGTGTCGCCCTTACGACGGTTTGCTTCGTCGTAGGTTGCGCGGAACTGCTTCTCGCGGATTTCGCCGTAGTAACCCTTCAGCTTCTGCTTGGCGCGCAGCTGCGTGCCGAAGTCGGACATCTTGCCCTTGCGGCGCTGGCCGTGCTGGCCTGGGCCGTATTCGCGACGGTTAACCGGGGACTTCGGACGACCCCAGATGTTTTCGCCCATGCGGCGGTCAATTTTATACTTGGACGATTCGCGCTTGCTCATCGTATTTCCTTCTCAACAGTTTATACCGATCTGTTGTCAGATCGGATTAAGGAAACACGCCCTCCTCTGAGGCTCTGTTGAAGAACCTCTGACAGGCTTCTCACATGCGATATGGAGAAACCACGGGACATGTCGGTGATGTTGACCGCCGAACGTCAGCTCATTACTGCAAGGCAGTCAACGAAACACACCGGGCATTGCTACCCGGCGTTGGAGCGGCTTCTAGGGGCGCTTCATAAAAATGTCAACGATAAAACGCAGCAACCCTCTTGAAACCTTTGCGGCGCCTCCCATTTCATCCTGGTGATCAGGACTCGGGCCCCTCTGGCGTATTACCGGACAATACGCGATGTCGAGTCTCCAAGGATGGGGCGCGACTTTTTTCAATCACGTTCCCCCATCTGTTGAGCCAACCTCGTCCGGACAAAGGTTGACTGATGGACTTTCTGTTTACGGATTTTCTCGGTACCCCCACATGGATGTGGGGCATTTTCATTACTCTCGTTTTAGGCCTCCTGGCGCTCGATCTTGGCGTTCTGCATAAAAACTCCAAGGAGATCGGCATCAAGGAAAGCCTTATGATGTCGGGCTTCTACATCGCCATCGGCCTGGCCTTCGGCGGCTGGATCTGGTTTCAGTCCGGTCAGCAGCCAGCCATGGAATATGTGACGGGCTTCGTGGTGGAAAAAAGCCTGGCGATGGACAACATCTTCATCATCGCCATGATTTTTTCCTACTTCTCGATCCCGCGCCAGTACCAGCACCGCGTGCTGCTGTGGGGTATTCTCGGCGTGATCGTTCTGCGCGGTATCATGATTGCCGCGGGTGCCGCGATCGTCGAAAACTTCCATTGGGTTCTCTATCTCTTCGCCGCCTTCCTGGTGTTTACCGGCATCAAGATGCTGTTCTCGGCAGATCATGAGGAGCAGGATATCGGCAAGAACCCTATCCTGAAATTCCTGCGCACCCGGCTCCCCGTCACCGAAAAGCTTCATGAGGAGCGGTTCTTCGTCAAGCAGCCCGACCCGAAGACCGGCCGGTTGAAGACCTTCGTGACGCCGCTCTTCCTGGCGCTCGTCATGGTCGAAATCGCCGACCTGATCTTTGCGGTCGACTCGATCCCGGCGATCTTCGCGATCACCACCGATCCGTTCATCGTCTACACATCGAACATCTTCGCGATTCTGGGTCTGCGCGCCCTCTACTTCGCTCTTGCCGCCCTGATCCACCGCTTCGCATATCTCAAATATGCGCTGGCTGCGGTTCTGGTCTTCGTCGGCTCGAAGATCTTCCTGGCAGACATGCTCGGCATCGCAAAGATCCCGCCGTCCATCTCGCTCGGTATCACCGTTGCGATCCTTTTGACGGGTATCGTCGGCTCGCTGTTTGCCACGAGAAATGACAAGAAGGTCATCGACGAAGTCTAAAGGGCTTTGCCTCCAAGACTTTTAAAGGCGGGGCGACCCGCCTTTTTCTATGGGCTGTGTGATAGCTTGGCGCTTCGACGGCTTTATTCAGCAGCCAGACTCATATCTCCGTCGGGAGCATCCGCGTCGCCAGGCGCGGTCTTGGCTTCAAGGTCGGGGAAGGCGACGATGCGCTTGCCGGAAAAGTCCGCATGCACCACCACCAGTTCCTTTTCCTCAAAGTAGCCGAGCAGTCGTCTTGCGCGGCGCGCCGAATGGGTACCGTAGGCACGCGCAATCCGCGCGTCTGAAGGACATGGCTCTTCCGCAAGAGCCGCCTTCACCAGAAGCAGGAAGACGCCCTGCAGGTCATCCGAGACGCTGCGGGAAAGCTCCAGCGCCTTCTGCCAATTCTCGCTTGCCGCCATCTCCACATCCACACCTGAGCGCGTGATGGCGATCTGGCGGCGGAACTCCGATAGCGCCATCGGGGTACCCGGAATACGGCGCATGCGGGCGCGCACGAGGAAGTCCTGATAGAGGACAGCATCGGTGCGATAGGCCGATTGCGGGTCGTCGAGAATTTCGGTCAGAACAGCCGTGATCTTTTCTTCCCGCTCTTCCGGCGTGAGGTCCGGCTGGCTCGAACGCTGCGGCTGTTCGGACGTCGGCGCGATAGCGGCGGGCGTCGAGCGCGAGAGTTCGGCGAGAATGTCAGTCGTCGGCCGCGGTGCTGGCGGCGTACGGCGAACAGCGGGCCGGGCGAACTCTTCCGGATCTGGCGTGAAGATCAAATCCTCCACATCCTGCGGCGCGTCCGGCAGCGGCATGAGCTTCGGCGACGAGGAGCGCGCCGATGTTTCCACCGGACCGATGACGATCGGCAGCGGGCGCCGAGAGAGAGCGGGACCAAGGGCAACAAAATTGCCGCGTTGAAGATCGCGGAACATTTCCGCCTGACGGCGGTCCATGCCGAGAAGATCGGCGGCGCGCGCCATGTCGATATCGAGGAAGGTGCGCCCCATGAGGAAGTTGGACGCTTCCGCCGCAACGTTCTTGGCAAGCTTTGCCAATCGCTGCGTGGCAATTACGCCGGCAAGACCGCGCTTACGCCCGCGGCACATGAGGTTGGTCATCGCGCCGAGCGACGCCTTGCGGGCATCCTCGGTGACTTCGCCACCGACAGAGGGCGCGAACATCTGCGCCTCATCCACGACCACCAGAACCGGATACCAGTATTCGCGATCGGCATCGAACATGCCATTAAGGAAGGCGGCTGCGGCGCGCATCTGCTGCTCGATATCGAGCCCTTCCAGCGTGAGGACGCAGGAGACACGATGCTGGCGAATGCGGTTGGCAATCCCTGCAAGCTCCGCTTCGGTGCGCTCACCATCCACCACCACATGGCCGAACTTGTCGGCCAGCGTGACGAAATCACCTTCTGGATCGATGATGACCTGCTGTACCCAGGGGGCCGACTGCTCCAGCAGGCGGCGCAGCAGATGCGACTTTCCGGAACCGGAATTGCCCTGCACCAGCAAGCGCGTGGCGAGCAGTTCCTCAATATCGAGCTTGGCACTCTGCCCGCCCGAAAGCGTTCCCATGTCGATACCGACCTGCACGTTGACCCGTCCCTGCACTGCAATGATCAAAAGCGCCGCGTCATCGCGCGGCGAACACTCTCTTTACCAAAGTTTTCCGCAAATGCCCCGCTGCATCGCAACAATGCACAGGGAATTGCAGATCGCTCTCACGCGTTTCCAGACGGCGCACGGCGCAAGGACAGGCGGCGGCCAAACACGTTCAATGCAAGACCGGCAACGACGAGCGCGCTACCAACGATTTCGAGCGTGGTGATATGTTCGGCAAAAGCAAAATAGGCACCGAGGAAGCCGACGATCGGCACCAGTAGCGAGAAGGGCGCCACCGTCCCCGCCGGATAACGCAGCAGAAGAAAGCTCCAGATGCCTGCCCCGATGATCGTTGCGCCATAGGCCATATAGGCGATGACCGCCACCGTCATCATGTTGGCATTTGCCAACCCTTCGCGAATCGCCTGCGGGCCTTCGAGCAGCAGCGAAAGTGCGACCAGCGGCAAAACCGGGGCGAGACTGGTCCAGGCGACAAAGGAAATGGCGTTGACGCGGCCCACCTTGCGGTTGACGATGTTGCCGACAGCCCAGCTGAAGGCCGCTCCTACGCACATCAACAGTGGCACGAGCGCTGTCAGTTCCAGACGTTCCAGGCCAATCACCGCAAGGCCGGAAAAGGCAACGGCTGCCCCGGCAATGTGAGACTTCAGCGGAATTTCACCCAGCAGCGTCACGGCCAGCGCCATGGTGAAAAAAGCCTGCGACTGCATGACGAGCGAGGCAAGTCCCGCAGGCAGACCCCATCTGATGGCTGTGTAGAGGAGCCCGAATTGCGCGCAGCCCATCACCATGCCGTAGACGACCATATGCTTCCAGGGAACCTTGGGGCGCGGCAGGAAGAAGATCAGCGGCACGGCTGCGAAGAGGTAGCGCAAGGCTGTGAGGAAAAGAGGCGGCATATCCATGACGCCGACTTTGATCACGACGAAGTTGAAGCCCCAGAGAAAAACGGTGACAAGGGCAAGAAGAATGTGCGGCACTGACATTGCTATATTCCAAAACTCGGCGCCGCACGGAATGGCGACGCTTTTAAGCGGCCGCCTTCTTCCAGCCTGCCGCGAGCAGTCCGGCACCGATCAAAAGTCCGCCACCGGTGCGGTTGACGACACGCTGGACGGAGGGCTTGCGGATGGTGTTGCGGGCTGCACTTGCCAGCAACCCATAAAGAGCGGCGTTGCAAGTCGCAAGCACAAGAAAAGTAACTTCGAAAATAAGCACCTGCGGCCAAAACGGCAGGGTCGGCACCAGGAACTGCGGCAGGAAGGCGACGAAGAAGATGATGCTCTTCGGGTTCAGCGCCGTGACGATGTAGGTGTGCAGGAAGATCTTGAGCGGACGCTCGCGGCCCGTCACGTCACCCTCGCCTTGCGCCGACGTGCCGACAGGCGCGCGCCAGAGCTTGATGCCGAGATAGATCAGGTAGGCAGCACCCACCCACTTCAAGACAGTGAAGAGAACGGCGGAGGTCGCGAGCAGTGCACCGAGACCCAGCATGGACGCGGTCATGGCGGTGAAGTCGCCGAGGGCCACGCCGGCAACAGTGGCGCTGCTTGCCTTGCGACCGTGACCAAGCGCGTAGGAAATGACCAGCAAGATCGTTGGTCCGGGAATGGCGAGCATAATGGCGGATGCGGCAACGAAGGCCAGCCAGTTTTCAATCGGCATAATATGATCCCCTCTCGAAATGAGAGTGAACTAAGCCACCGGCCATGAGGACTGGCAAGTGGATTTTGGCTGACTGATACGCCCACCGACAAGATGGCCTCTTCGCTACTTGGCACCCCACCGGTCTTTGAAAATCAGTTCGTCCAGCGGCAAACGCTGACGCCAACCCTTCACCGCTAACTCAGGCTCGGCGTAGAGTTCAGCGACGTAGCCGAGGCAGAGCCATGCGACGATTTCGATATGCTCGGGGATGCCCAAAATCTTTCGGATATCATTGTCATGAAAGATGCTAACCCAACCGACGCCCACACTTTCGGCACGTGCCGCCAGCCAGAGGTTCTGCACAGCGCAGACGGTGGAGTAGACATCCATACGCGGATTGTGCGTTCGCCCCAACACGACATCGCCACCTCTTGTGGTGTCGCAGGTGACGCAGATGGAGAGCGGCGCCTTTCTGATGCCCTCCAGCTTGAGGCTTCGATAGAGGGCCTGCTTTTCGTCCGCGAACATCAAAGCGGCTTCCTCATTGGCGCGGCTGAAAGCCTGCCATGCGGCATCTTTGATGTCTGTATCGCTGACGAGGGTAAAATTCCACGGCTGCATAAAGCCCACCGAGGGCGCGGCGTGGGCTGCGGAAAGCAGCTTGTTGATCAGCTCATCCGAGAGCGGGTTCGGCAGAAACTCGTTGCGGACATCGCGACGTGTCTCGATGGCGCGGTAGACCGCAGCCTTTTCGTCTTCAGCAAATTCCAAGGCCGGCATCAGGCCGTGCCGGGTATCATCAGGTCGCATCGTCAATCCCCAACAATGCAGAAGAAACCGCATGAGCGTGCCAATCGGGGCACTGCACACCGTTCTTCCTCACAACCTGCCGCCGTCCGCGCGGACTGGTCTATCGTGTCAGGCCGGTCTTCTGACTTGGCTTCTTCTGCCCGTTACCGCCTTCCCGATTGCTCAGTGGCTTATGGCAACAGGCATCCGCCTTACAGCGTTGGGCACGTTGCGGTCTTGCACCGCATTCCCGATTCTCCTGCCAAAGCAGGCACCTGACGACGTTGCGTATGGGCAATTGCCGATCGGAAGGCAAGCGCGCTACGTCTATCCAACCGGAAAATATCGCACATAGGCGAATTCGTCACCGTCCGCTGACCAGTTGGGTGAGTTCATTGTCCCCTGCCCGCCGAAGAGACCGAAGAGCGTTTCGACGTTGCCACCATCGGTATCCATCAGTCGCACGCGAACATCGAGATCACGCGGATGGTCAAAGACGTCGCCGTCATAGGAAATGAAAACGACCTTGTCTCCCTTGGGCGAGGGATGCGGAAACCAGTCGCCATATGGGCTATCGGTGATGCGCTCCACATCCGATCCGTCCGGCCTCACCCGCCAAATCTGCATCTGCCCGGTGCGGCTGGAGTTGAAGTAGATCCACTGACCATCGGCTGAATAATCCGGGCCGTCATTTCGCCCCTCGCCATGGGTCAGGCGTATTTCGGTGCCGGTCTCGATGTCCATGGCATAGATATCGAAAACCTGATCCCTGATCCCGCAATAGGCGAAGCTTTTGCCATCCGGCGCCCAGCCATGCCAGTAGGACGGCAGGTTCCGCGTCATCAGTTTCGGCGTGCCGCCGATGGATGGAAGAAGATAGATGGCGCTTTTGCCGAATTCGACCTTATCGGAAATGGCATAAACAGAACCGTCCGGCGAGACGCCGTGGTCGTTGTTGCACTGGACGGCAAAGCCAGTGTCTACCTTATCGACGGAGATGTCTCCGGCAAGAAACAGACGGTAGAGAGCTCCATCGCTGTTCAGCAACAGATACTGCCCGTCCGGAGACCAGTTCGGGGCTTCGAACAGCTTTTCCGTCTGCCAGACCACGCGGTTCTCGCGGGTGCGGACATTGAATATCTCGACTGAACTTCGCATCGTTCCTCCCGTTGCGATTGCCCTTGGACCAGTCGGAGTTACCTGTCGCGGAACCGATTGGTGATCGGATACCGGCGATCGCGACCGAAGTTTTTCTTGGTGATCTTCACGCCTGGCGCAGACTGGCGGCGCTTATATTCGGCGAGATAGAGCAGATGCTCGATGCGGTGGACCGTCGCGAGATCGTGACCGCGGGCCACGATCTCATCGACGGACATTTCCTGCTCCACCAGGCACTCGAGAATATCGTCGAGAACCGGATAGGGTGGCAGCGAGTCCTGGTCGGTTTGGTTGGGACGCAACTCGGCAGAGGGTGCCTTGGAAATGATGTTGGCCGGGATGACTTCGCCCGAAGGCCCAAGCGCGCCAGGCGGCACGTGGGCGTTGCGCCATCTTGAGATGGCATAGACCTGCATCTTATAGAGGTCCTTGATCGGGTTGAAGCCGCCATTCATGTCACCGTAGAGCGTCGCATAGCCGACGGACATCTCCGATTTGTTGCCGGTCGTCACGACCATCGAGCCGAACTTGTTGGATACGCCCATCAGGATCGTACCGCGCGCGCGGCTTTGCAGGTTCTCCTCGGTGATGCCCTCTTCCGTTCCTTCGAACAAATCCGACAGTGCCGACATGAAGCCATCGACAGGTTCGGCAATCGGAACGATATCATAACGGCAGCCAAGCGCCTTGGCGCAATCGGCAGCATCCTTCAGCGATTCTTCCGAGGTGTAGCGGTAGGGCAGCATGATACAGCGCACCCGCTCCTCGCCCAGCGCATCGACCGCGATCGCGGCGCAGATGGCCGAGTCGATACCGCCGGAAAGGCCGAGAACGACGCTCTTGAAGCCGTTCTTGTTGACGTAATCGCGGAAGCCCAGCATGCAGGCGCGATAATCGGCCTCCTCACCCTCTGGAATATGCGACACCGGACCGTGGCTGCAGTGCCAGCCATTCTCCGTGCGTTTCCAGTCGGTGACTGCCAGCGTTGCTTCGAATTGGCTCATTTGGAAAGCCAGCGTCTTGTCGGCATTGAAACCGAAGCTCGCACCGTCGAACACCAGCTCATCTTGACCGCCTAGCTGATTGACGAAGACCAGAGGCAGACCGCTTTCAATGACCTGGCGGAGTGCGACCTGATGACGGACATCGACCTTGCCGCGATAATAGGGTGAGCCATTTGGCACCAGCAATATCTCGGCGCCAGCCTCCGCCAGTGTCTCGCAGACGCCGAAATCGTTCCAGATCTCCTCGCAGATCGGAATGCCGATGCGAATGCCCCTGAAATTATAGGGGCCGGAAATCGAGCCTTCGCTGAAGACTCGCTTCTCATCAAACTCGCCGTAATTCGGCAGATCCACCTTGTCGCGCAGCGCGACGATCTTTCCGCCATCCAGCAGAGCAACGGAATTATGCCTGCCCTTTTCTCCCTGTCGCGGGAAACCGATAATGACGCCCGGCCCGCCATCGGCTGTGTCTGCCGCGAGATCTTCCACCGCCTTGAGGCAGGCTTTTAGAAATGCCGGTTTGAGAACCAGATCCTCCGGCGGATAGCCGGAGATGAAAAGCTCCGTCAGCAAAAGAAGGTCGGCGCCCTGGGCCGCCGCATCCGCTCTTGCCTCGCGCGCTTTGGCAAGGTTGCCTGCGACATCTCCGACGGTCGGGTTGAATTGTCCGACCGCGATCCGGAACGTGTGGGGAATGGTCTGTTCTGTGCTCATGCCTTCCTCATTATCGCGCCGGCTCTTACTCTGCAACGCGCCGGATAAAACTGTTGCAAAACAACGACCAGTCAAGACGGTTTCGGAACGCCTGCGCAATATCGATGGCTCACGCGATGGTTATCTTTGAGACCTGTGAATTTTGCATAGTTCATGTCGCGTTCATTGCACGTATGTGACAGTTAGATGACGCTTATATGACAGGTGATTCACACCTGTCGTCATGACTGCCGGAGTACAACTTGACGAAATCGGTGCCCAAAACAACGGTTGCCGAAAGGATGAAGCTCGTCCTTTCAAAACCCTGGACACGCTCCCCTGCCCGCTTTGCAAATGATGCCCAAACGCTGATCAATCTCGTTCTCGCAGCGGTTCTCCTGGTCGTCTGTATGGAGTGGATCGCACGCGGCACGTTGCACGATGTCGGCTCGTTTCTGTTGTCGCCCGCACGGCCTGGCCTCACGACGATCGTTACGGTCGTTGTCGGACTGATGGCGCTCGACGCACTCTTTGGGCGTCATTATCAGTCGCTTCTGGTTGCCGTTCCGCTGCTCATCCTCCCGGCGTTCATTTCCAGCCAAAAGCAACTTTACCTCTCCGATCCGCTCTATCCTTCCGATCTGCTGTTCGGGCGCCAGATTCTCCAGCTCTTGCCCGCCATGCTGAGAGCCCAACCGTTGACTGCGATAGCGCTCGCAGCAGCGCTTGCCCTTGCCGCCTTTGGCATCGTGATGCTGTGGCGTCTTTCGCGTCATGCCATGCCGGTCATGCCCTTCAAGGCAAGGATGTGGCGGCTGGCGCTTGCCGTTCCGCTCTTCGTCGGCTTTGGCTCGATGATGGAATATTCAAGCTATTCCTGGATCAGGGATCGCCTCAACATCATTCCGATGATGTGGGATCAAAAGGAAAACTATCGTCACAACGGCTTCATCATGGCCTTCGCCTTCAATATTCCGATGGCGAAAGTGACGGCACCCTATGGCTATGGCGAAGCGGCGATCGCGGACATTGCGTCCGACAGTTCCGCCTTCGCCGTCAATCATAGCAAGCGTCCCGATGTCATTATGATCATGAGCGAGTCGCTTTGGGATCCGACACGCTTGGAGAACGTCACGCTCTCGAAAGATCCGATGCCGCGCATCCGCGCCATGCAGTCAGGCCATGTGTTTTCGCCTGAGTTTGGCGGCATGACGGCCAATGTGGAATTCGAAGCGCTGACCGGCTTCAGCAATGCCTTCCTGCCCTATGGCAGCATTCCCTATCAGCAATATGTACGCCGCCCTGTTCCCTCGCTTGCGACCTTCTTTCGCTCGGAGGGCTACTCCGCCATTGCCGTCCATCCCTTCCAGGAATGGTTCTGGAATCGTCGCGAGGTCTACAAGCATTTCGGCTTCGAAGAATTCCGCTCCGAAGAAACCTTGCCGCCAATGGAAAAGCGTGGCGCCTTCGCATCGGATGAAGCGCTGACGAATGAAATCATCCAGACGGTGGATGCTGCCGAAAAGCCGCAGTTTCTTTTTGCCGTCACGCTTCAGGGACATGGCCCCTATGAAGCGAACCGCTACGCTGAAAAAGCCGTCTCCGTCAGCGGTGACCTCTCAGACAATGCCCGTGATGCGCTTGCCACCTATGCGCAGGGGGTCTCGGAAGCCGACAACAGCTTTGCAAAGCTCATTGCATGGGCCAAGGGTCGTGAGAGAGAAACCGTCATCGTGCTTTTTGGCGATCATCTGCCACCACTTGGCCAGGCCTTCGTTGAGAGCGGCTACATGCCGGGCATGGTGGCGACACGCCGTGCACCGCTTGTCACAATGAAGAAAGAGCATGAAACGCCTCTGGTTGTCTGGTCTTCCAAAGCCGGATTGCAAAACCGGATCGGCACGATCAGCCCCTCGCTATTGCCCTATCACATCCTCAAGACTGCGGGTTTTGACGATCCCTTCTACACCGGCGTCTTGGGCAAGGTGCATGCGTCCTATTCCGTCATCGACCGCCATATGCTGATGGAGCGAAACGGATCCGCCGTGCCTGACTGGTCGATCGCGCCCGCGACTGTGCCATCGGCGCTGAGCGAGTATCGCCAGCTGCAGTTCGACATGATGTTTGGCGATCAATTCGGCAAAGAGCGATTCTTTCCCGGCTTCAACTGGATCCACGAAACCACGCCATCCGGTTAACGCGCCTTCCGGGCCGCAATTTCGTTTGAACTTGCAGGCCCCTTGCGTTTATCTCCAGCCAACGCCTTGCCGGAGATGAATCATGCCTGCCATTCCAGATTACGTCCTGTCCCATTTCAAGCGATCCTCCCGACAGATCGGTGAGGTCGAAAAGCGGATTCTTGAGGTGGCGCATCAGAAGCAACTGATTTCCACCGATACGAATGCCGAGTTTTCCAAGGAATCCACAGTGGGCGCCCGGCTGGCGGACAGCATCGCGCGTGTTGGTGGCTCATGGGGTTTCATCATCAGCTTCATGGTCTTTCTGGCCGTATGGGCAGTCATCAATACGGTTGTTCTGACGACGACGGCCTTCGACCCCTATCCCTTCGTGTTCCTCAATCTCATTCTTTCCATGTTGGCCGCCATCCAGGCGCCGATCATCATGATGTCCCAGAACCGGCAGGCAGAACGCGATCGCTTTGAGGCTGCGAAGGATTACGAGGTCAATCTCAAGGCCGAGCTTGAAGTTCTGTCTCTTCACGAGAAGATCGATCTTAAGGTTCTGGCCGAACTGACCGCATTGCGCGAAGACATCGCGAAGCTGCACCAACTACACAGCCAGCAGAGCAACGGCGCCGCGTCCTGATTGATCGATAGCCGGTTTGCGGCTTTTTCTGTGCCGGTTACGAATCCGTCAGATTTCTACGCTACAGATTGACGCAGGCATTTGTTGCAATGCACTCTGCGGTCTCATGACATCCAGATGTGCGGATGCGGAGATCATTTCCGCATGCTGAGAGCATCACGCTTTTCGCGACAATTCCGCACATCGGATATTCACACATTCGGGCATTGATCCCGGTTCACGTCCAGAGGCTTTTTCATGAACCAATACGATCTCATTGTTGTTGGCAGCGGTCCCGCCGGCAGACGCGCGGCCATTCAGGCGGCAAAGCTCGACAAGAAGGTTCTGGTCATCGAAAAGGGCAGCCGCGTCGGCGGCGTATCCGTCCACACCGGTACGATCCCATCCAAGACGATGCGAGAGACCGCGCTCAATCTTTCCGGTTGGCGCGAGCGTGGCTTTTACGGCCAATCCTATCGCGTCAAGCAGGAGATCAGCGCAGAGGATCTGCGCCAGCGCTTACTGATCACGCTCAATCATGAAGTGGAAGTACTCGAGCATCAGTTTGCCCGTAACCGGGTGCAACATATTCGCGGCAAGGCAAGCTTCATCACCCCCGACACGCTGCAGATCACCAAGGATGACGGCGAAGTCCTGCATGTGATGGGCAAGAGCATTCTGCTTGCCGTCGGTACCCGGCCTTTCAGGCCAGACTATATGCCTTTCGATGGAAAGACCGTCATCGACAGCGATGAGTTGCTGCAAATCGAGAAGCTGCCGCGTTCGATGGTGGTGATCGGCGCTGGCGTTATCGGCATTGAATACGCAACGATTTTCAGCGCACTGGACACCGCTGTTACGCTGATCGACCCCAAGTCGACGATGCTCGACTTCATCGATAAGGAAATCGTCGAAGATTTCACCTATCAGCTGCGCGACCGCAACATGAAGCTGCTACTGGGGCAAAAGGCGGAAAAGGTGGAGCACACGCCGGAAGGCAAGGTCTCGATCAAGCTCGACAATGGCCGCACGATCATTACCGAAATGGTGCTGTTCGCCGCCGGCAGAATGGGTGCGACCGACACGCTGAACCTTGCCGCCGCAGGCCTTGAAGCCGACAGCCGTGGCCGTCTCTCGGTCAATCCCGAGACGTTTGAAACCTCTGTTCCAGGCATCTTCGCCGCTGGCGACGTGGTGGGCTTCCCAAGCCTTGCCTCTACCTCCATGGAGCAAGGCCGTATCGCAGCACGCGTGGCCGTCGGTGCAATTGCCATGGAGCCGCAGAAATACTTCCCCTATGGCATCTATGCCGTTCCAGAAATTTCGACCTGCGGCCTGACTGAAGAAGAAATGAAGGAGCGCGGCATTGCTTACGAATGTGGTATTGCGCGCTTCCGGGAAACGTCGCGCGGGCACATTATGGGGCTTGATACCGGCCTTTTGAAGCTGATCTTCTCCTTGAAGACACGGCGTCTTCTTGGCGTACATATTGTTGGCGAGGGCGCGACGGAGCTGGTTCACATTGGGCAAGCGGTGCTGAACCTCAAGGGGACGGTCGAGTATTTCGTAGAAAATACCTTCAATTATCCGACGCTTGCCGAGGCTTATAAAATTGCCGGGCTGGATGCATGGAACCGCATGGGCGACATCAAGAACAGGAACGAAGCGGCCACGTGAGCCGCTTCACCACCTGATCTTGTAACTTGCATGCACCGCCGGGCGGAACCGATCTTCAAACCCTTGATCGAAACTGCCCGTCACCGTCAGATTATCTGAAAGCTTCTGTTCGAGCGCGAGACTGGAGCTGAACTCCTGGAATGTATGGCGGCTCGCACCTGTCAGCACGAACGCTGTGCCGGTCGCAGAGCGGGTCAGCCGCAAGGATTGCGAGACGTCGAGCCCATTCCACTGCTGGCTGGGACCGTCATAGCGCACCGTCACGTTTCGGTTCGACTCCACATCGAAATCGGCCGTCGCCACGCGCTTCTGCGTCATCGTCATCGTCACCGCGCTCGAGCCAGTCAGTGCGTTCATCAGAACACCGATGTCTCTTGCAATCCTCACGCCCGGTAGATTGGTGGACATGAGCGTCATATCGCCCCAGAATTTCACGGGCGTGTCCACCACCGCACCACCTTCAGACGCGCTCATGCCCATTTCAAGACCGGCGCGCAGCGGCGTTTCCGTAGGAAGCCTAGCACCAAGCCGCGCCGAATAGGAGCGATCGGAATTTTTGGTGGGTGCCCAGATCAACCCCCGTTCCTGCGCCTTCACCTGTACCGGCGACAAAAGGATGAACGAGGCAGCAGCAAGGGTGCCCACTATCTTGACCAACATGTTATTTCCTCAAGCTCTAAAAAGACCGACTGCGCTTGGGAGGAAAACAGCAGGTCTCGTTTCGGCTTGGGCGATCCAGAAAACGGAGATCACCCGGGCTCATTTCTGCTGGCGCCGCGCGCCAGACTGACCCGCGCCCGCTTACGGGCGACACGGATCGACAAGCGCGGCATGACACCCGCGCTCGAAAGGAAGATGAAACTAAAGGCTTGAAGCCAAGCCGCGTTTGGCGGCGGATCGCTCTCGATGCACAAACACATCCGGCAAATCACCCCCAAAGGGTGCCAGATGAACGGGAGATGAACAAGAGCAGGCGCAGCAAAAAGTCATTGTGCACTGCATTGTGATCTTCAGAACACAGTTGTGGACGTGCTGGCCCATTGGAAATACCGGAATGACTGCACCTTGATGTGGGATAACAGCTCCGCAACAACCGCTCCAATTGGCTGAGTCGCATTGATCTCGATGCCGCCCTTCGGAACGTCCTGTCCGTTCTCATGGAGCCCTAGGATAAACGCTCGCTCCTCAGCTTTCCCACCGAACTCGTCTTCTGGTCTCATTAAAAGACGCTTCTCCAAGGTGGCTCTGTCGAGTTGCAGGATGAACACGGCATCGAACAGACCAATGAAGGTGGAAAAGTTGCGAGCGCCGCCGCAAAAAAAGGTGACCGCATGGCTTTGATCGGCCATCAAAGCTTTTACTTTCTCGACACACCAAAGGTGATGACGGTGAGCAAAAGATACATCCATGACCCACGCGCCATCCAACTGCCCTTCCAACGATAATCCGGTCTCAGGATCACCTTTATAGGCAAGCTCTCTGTCACCATGAATGACATGATGGCCTTGTTGCTGAAGCTCCGTTGCCACAGACGTTTTGCCCGAACAGGACACACCTTCAACGAGATAGTTTTTAACGCCCATAAGACCCTCACTGCTGGTGGGTGCAGCAAAAGTCGCTCATACACTCTTGCGATGACGGCAGGATGTCTTTTCGCTGTGAATGCAAACGTCTTTCGGCATTCCTAACGGAAAAGGCCGCAGCTTTCGCCGCGGCCTTTCCTAAAAAATGATGAGAAGAGCAGATTACTCTGCGTCGCCTTCGGCTGCCTTCTTCTTGGCAGGGGCCTTCTTCTTCGGAGCAGCTTCTTCGCCTTCAGCAGCGTCAGCCTTGGCTGCAGCCTTCTTCTTGGCCGGAGCCTTCTTCTTGGTTTCTTCGCCTTCTTCGGCGTCGTCAGCCAGAAGCTCTTCCTTGGAAACCGTCTTGTCGGTGACGGAAACTTCGGTCAGCAGCTTGTCGATGACCTTTTCTTCGAAGATCGGAGCGCGCAGCGAAGCGGAAGCGCCAGGCGTGTTGCGGAAGTAGTCGAGGATTTCCTTCTGCTGGCCCGGGAACTGCTGCAGCTGCTGGAACAGCGCGCGCTGCATTTCTTCTTCGGTGACTTCAACGCCAGCCTTCTCGCCGATTTCGGAGAGAACGAGGCCGAGACGAACGCGGCGCTCAGCGAGCTTGCGATATTCTTCGCGCGCTTCTTCTTCGGTCGTGTCTTCGTCAGCGAAGGTCTTGCCGGACTGTGCGAGATCGGTGTTGATCTGGCGCCAGATGTTGTCGAACTCGGCGTCGACGAGACCGGCAGGCGTGTCGAACTTGTAGAGTTCGTCCAGCTGGTCGAGAATCTGACGCTTCACCTTCTGGCGGGTCACGTTGCCGTACTGGCTTTCGATCTGGCCGCGAACGATTTCCTTCAGCTTTTCAGCCGATTCGAGACCGAGCTTGGTTGCCAGTTCGTCGTTGATTTCAACGTCGGCAGCAGCAGCAACTTCCTTGACGGTGATGTCGAAGGTGGCTTCCTTGCCAGCCAGCTCAGCGGCCGGATATTCGCTCGGGAAGGTCACGGTAATGGTCTTCTCGTCGCCAGCCTTGACGCCAACGAGCTGGTCTTCGAAGCCAGGGATGAAGCGGCCGGAACCGATAACCAGTTCGGCATCTTCAGCAGCGCCGCCGTCGAAGGCTACGCCATCAACCTTGCCGAGGTAGTTCATGGTGACGCGGTCGCCTTCAGCGGCCTTGCCATCTTTCGTCTCGTAGCTACGAGCGCTTTCGGCAATCTTGAGGATCTGCTCGTTGACTTCGTCTTCGGTCACTTCGACGACTTCGCGCGTCACCTTGATGCCGTCATTCGACTTCAGCTCGATTGCCGGAATGACTTCGTAGGCAATGTTGAATTCGAAATCGGTTTCGGCGGCGAGGATCTTGTCGGCTTCCTTCTCATCTTCCGTCATGGAGATGGAAGGCTGGGTCGCAGACTTTTCGCCACGGCTGGAAATGATTTCGGAAGGCTTTTCGCGAACCAGTTCGTTGACGAGGTCAGCCATGATCGACTTGCCATACATCTTCTTCAGATGGGCGGCAGGCACCTTGCCTGGACGGAAGCCGTTGATACGAACCTTGTCCTTGGCTTCAGCGAGGCGCTCGTCAAGGCGAGCCTTCATGTCGGCGGCCGGAATAACGACCTTGATTTCGCGCTTCAGCCCTTCAGCGAGCGTTTCGATAACCTGCATTTTCATACCTTCACATCATGGCGGCAGTGCTCAGACAGCCGTCGGTTTACTTTCGAGCACAGCGCCGGAATCTGAAATTCACCGGCCGTGACTATAAAACTTGCATGCACAGGCGCGTTGCGGAGCAATTATGCCTGAGCCAGGGAAAGGGCAAAACGAAACGTTCTGCCTAGCTCTCCCGGCGATTTGTGGTGCGGGTAGAGGGACTCGAACCCCCACAACTCTCGTCGCCAGAACCTAAATCTGGTGCGTCTACCAATTCCGCCATACCCGCGCTCTTTAAATCCTGCATAAACAACATCTGGCACATGAGGCCTTCCGGAGCGCGGCGTCTCTATATCATCCGTTTTCAGGAGCGCAAAGGAAAAATGACGCCTTACAAGCCCTATTTCCATGGGTTTTAAGGCCTGTATGACAATGACAAGCAAGGTGCGAGCAGGAATCACGAGACGCGCCGTTCAGCCGACTCTCCTGGAGAACCCTCTCCTTAACCCCGCGCCCTCATGAAATGCATATCACCGCGCTCACTACAAAGCGCGCGCGCATCGTGAAGTACTTTGGGCGCTGTTGAAGACCTCGATGAACCATTGAAAAGACCTTTGGAGCGGACCTCCCACTCCAAATAGCCCTAAAAACAGCCCATAGTGCTGCCAAATTATGCATTCGTTAAAGAAGTGAGCGTCGATTCGGCCCGTGCCCTGCGTTCAATGCATAGGTGTCATCCTTCTTTGTCTGTTTTTGAAGCGCGAGGAAACGCTTATATTCAAATTCAGAAAACGAAGCCGGGTTGATCCCAAGCAACCGGCGAACCGAAACGAGGATAAGACCATGAACATTGCACGCTCGCTGAACAACTGGCGCAAGTATCGTCAGACCGTAACTGAACTTGACCGCATGAGCGATCGCGAACTGAGCGATCTCGGCATTGGCCGCACCGACATTCGTCGCGTTGCTCGTACTGCAGTCGGGATGTAATAAATCAATAACACCGGCCGGCGATATTTTGTCTGCCCGATGTGTTACCCTCAAAAGGCCCTGAGCACCCGCTCCGGGCCTTTTCTTTTTGCGCATACGGCCCCCGCCCGGCCTCTTGAGAATCGAACTCATTCCCAAGACATAGCTCACAAAACCAGCGCAGGTTTTTGAAAAGCATGATGCTCGGGCGAACCCCTGTGCGCCCAATAGGACGTGCCGCGGCGCGCCATGTTCTCGCCGCTCAAATAATGCGCATATCTCCCCACAAGATGCAAAAATAGACGACACATTGCACAAATGCATGGCAGTCGCTCAAAATCTGCACTCCAAGTCATCGCTATGAATATGTATATACCACTCAACAGCCGAGAGCGCAGATGACCAGCGGCCCGGCGGACTGAATTCAAAGATCAAACACATCATAGATTGAGGAAACCACCATGAACCCGCTTCGCATCGCAAAGAACTGGATCAGCTATCGCCGTACGCTCAACGAACTGGGCAGCCTCTCCAACCAGGCTCTCAGCGATATCGGCCTGACACGTTACGACATCCGTAACGTTGCCTCCCGTTCGTTCCGCTAATCAGCGTAAAGGGTCATCCGAAAGAGCTGACCTCCCAAGTCATCGGATGACTGAGCGACAGGCAAAAAAAACGGCGCCACGAGCGCCGTTTTTTGATTCTTGCTGGTTGCTCTCGATCTTCGCATGAAGCGACCTCCTTGACGGCGCAGGCTTGCAAGTGGCCGAAAAAGTTTGGCGGCCCGCACCGCTCGTGATACTGCATCGGCCAAATGCCTCCTGAGAGTGAGGCCAAGCCAATCAAGAAAGATGGTCGACCCGCAGCACCCGTTTGTGCCGGTTGACGATGTGAGCGCGCGATGCAAGACAAGACGAATTCTCCTATCCACGTTATCGGCGGCGGCCTTGCCGGCTCCGAGGCGGCTTGGCAAATCGCTCAGGCTGGCATCCCCGTCATCCTGCACGAAATGCGCGGCGTTCGCGGCACCGATGCCCACAAGAGCGATGGGCTTGCAGAGCTCGTCTGCTCCAACTCCTTCCGTTCCGACGATGCCACGGCCAACGCGGTCGGTGTCATCCATGCGGAGATGCGTCTGGCCGGGTCGCTGATCATGGCCTGCGCCGACAAGCATCAAGTTCCGGCAGGCGGCGCTCTGGCAGTGGATCGTGACGGCTTTTCTGAAGCGGTGACGGCTGAACTTGAGGCGCATCCGCTCGTAACCGTTGTTCGCGAAGTGGTTGCGGGCCTTCCGCCGAAGGAATGGGGCAACACGATCATTGCCACAGGGCCGCTCACAGCGCCGGAACTGGCTGCCGCCATTCAAGCGGAAACCGGCGAAGATGCGCTGGCCTTCTTCGACGCAATCGCACCGATTGTCCATCGCGATAGCATCAACATGGATGTCTGCTGGTATCAGTCCCGCTACGACAAGGTCGGCCCTGGCGGCAATGGCAAGGACTATATCAACTGCCCGATGGATGAGACGCAATATCATGCCTTCATCGACGCGCTGATCGCCGGCGACACCGTCGGCTTCAAGGAGTGGGAAGGCACGCCATACTTCGATGGCTGCCTACCGATAGAGATCATGGCCGAGCGCGGACGCGAAACGCTTCGCCATGGTCCCATGAAGCCGATGGGATTGACCAACGCTCACAACCCGACCGTCAAGCCCTATGCGGTGGTGCAGTTGCGCCAGGACAATGCTCTCGGCACACTTTACAATATGGTCGGTTTCCAAACGAAGCTGAAATACGGCGCGCAGGCGGAAGTCTTCCGGATGATTCCGGGACTGGAAAATGCAGAGTTTGCACGCCTCGGCGGTCTTCACCGCAACACCTATATCGATTCTCCGCGCCTGCTCGATCCGTCGCTAAAGTTGAAGTCCCGTCCGGACATCCGCTTTGCTGGACAGATCACCGGCTGTGAAGGCTATGTGGAGAGTGCATCCATTGGGCTCCTCACCGGACGTTTCGCCAGTGCAGAGCATAAGGGCGAGCCGATCCGCCTGCCGCCTGCGACAACGGCGCTCGGCGCCCTTCTCAACCATATCACCGGCGGGCATCTTTCGACCGATGAAGAGCCGGGCAAGCGATCATTCCAGCCGATGAATGTCAACTTCGGTCTGTTCCCGGATCTTGCACCCGGCTCGATCGTCAAGCCTGAAGGCGTAAAGCGCTTCCGCGGCAAGGACAAGACCATCATGAAGCGGCAATTGATGTGCGCGCGCGCGCTGAAAGATTGCGCGGCATGGCTTGGCGTTGCGCCGCCGGTTCTCGATCAGGTCGCGGAGGAAGGAGACGAGCTGGAGTCTGCTTCTTTGAGCTGATCCGGCGCGGCATCTGCCGCCTCCAGATAACTGCCAAGCAACCAGAGAGACACTTCAGCGGCTTCACCGATCGTCTTGAAGCGATAGGCGCCGCTATATTTTGGCGTGTCGATAAAGGTGACGACAAAACCATCGCCACTTTCCAGATGCTCGACCGTGATGCGCTCCGGGTTCAGCATCATGCAGGCATTGTGCTTGCCCATGTTGCGCATGAAGCCAGCCTTGTTGTCATGCAGGCGAACGAAGACGGCATTGCCATCAGCGGTCATATGCAGGCTGCGAATCGCCTCATTGGGGAAAGCGCGGGCAAAATCCAGAATGGCCTGTCCCGTATCGTAACTGCTTTCGCTTTCCGAGAAACGCTTGAGGCGCCAGATATAGACCGCAATCGCGCCTAACAGCGCGAGGATGATGATCCAGATGGCAAGGCTCATCTCTGTCACTCCCTGGAGCGTCATCAGTCCTTCGGGACATAAAGGATACGCTCTGACTTCCCAAACTTACGCATAGGCCGATGCGGTCGTCCATACGTGCTTATCAAACCAGTTAGCAGTCAAGGCTTGCGTGGACGTGGAGCGCGCTCAAAAGCGCTTGAGAAAGGCGGCCTTGGCGAGCAGCCACTGGCGATGGAGCAGAGAAAGCTGGATACCGTTCTCGAGAACATTCGCGCCTGCGCGATGCGCCGCCTTCAACACGGCCTCGACCTGCGCCACGGTTAGGAACGCTGGAACGACTGCGGGAGGAAGAGAAGTCTGGCGCGCCTTTTTCAGGTGATCTTGCGCGTGCGCGCAGAATATTTCGATCGCCGCACCGATCTTCTCACGATCTTTGCCTTCCAGAAAACTCTCGCGGTTCAGCCCGGCAGCCGACAACACGTCCTGCGGGATATAGACCTGTCCGCGGCGGCGATGCAGCGGCATCAAAAGCAGCATGCCGGCCATGGCCTGGGCAACGCCTGCATGGCCTGCGGTCTCGGCGCTTCTCGCTGCATCATTCGGAGAAAGCACGATGCTGGCGAGCTGTATCAATGCGGAGGCCGTCTCGCCTGCATAGCCCTCAAGAGCGTTGCGGTTCTCGAACACGTCATCGTAGAGATCGAAGATGCGCGCCTCGATCATGTCGATCAAAGTCTGCCGGGGCAAATTATGATTGGTGATCGCATTTAGGAGCGCTGCGGCAACCGGATGGCCGATGCTGTCTCCGTGCGGATTTCCCTCCAGAAGATCGCGCCACCATTGCATGCGCACTTCGCCGGGAAGCGGCTCCCGCACCACATCGCGAATGCGGGCAATCTCGGCGTTGAACGCGTAGAGCGCCGCTAGATCACCGCGCTTGTCTTCCGGCGCAAGAAGGCATGCGAGATATCTGTCGCGATCCATGTCACGCAGCATCGCGAGGCATGCGCCCTTATCTGCCGGCAGGTCTGTCATCGATAACCGTTCTTCAGCCTTCGACCGCAATCAAGGCGGCAGCCACTGCCCGCGACTCCGAAAGCATGATGTTGTATGTTCTCACAGCGGCACCCGTGCTCATCGGATCGACGGAAATGCCAGCCTCTTTCAAAGCTGCCTTCAACTCTCTCGGTACGACCCGCATCGAGTCACCCATGCCGATCAACAGAAACTCGATGTCGGCGGCTTGTTCCAGAACCTTGGCGAAATCATCGACCGAGAGCTGCAAGGGATCGTTGACGCTCCATCCGTGAATACCGGAAGGAAGGCAAAGAAGCGGACCGCGATGCGACATCTCGGCGAAGCGAAAACCACCATTTCCATAGGCATCGATGGGCGCCCGGCCAGGAAAATGGGCCGGGCGTATTTCTATTCCGCCAGCCATCAGACTGCCGGTTTGCCGGTGATCGTATTCGCCTTCTGATCTTCCTTATCGTCGGCATCCGTGCTGGTCGGACGCAGATTGAAGGCGATCAGAACCGGAGCAGCGATGTAGATCGACGAGAACACGCCGATACCGACACCAAAGAGCATGGCGAAGGTGAAGGAGCGAATGACCTCTCCACCGAAGAGGTAGAGCGACAGCAGTGCAAGCATGACCGTCAGACCCGTGAGGATCGTGCGCGATAGCGTCTGGTTCAGCGAGACGTCGATGATCATGGACAGCGGCATCTTCTTATAGCGCCGCAGGTTCTCTCGAATTCGGTCGTAAATCACCACCGTATCGTTCAGCGAGTAGCCGATGATGGTCAAAATCGCCGCGATACTGGTGAGGTTGAACTCGATGCCTAAGAAGACGAAGAGGCCGATGGTGAAGACCACGTCGTGGACCATGGAGATGATCGCACCGAGCGCAAACTGCCACTCGAAGCGGAACCAGATGTAGATCATGATCGCGATCATGGCGAGCGCAATGCCGATCGTCGAGGTGACGGTCAGATCGCCCGAGACGGCCGGTCCCACGACTTCCACGCGGCGGAAGTCGTATTTATCCTGCAGTTCGCCGCGGATCAACGTGATGGCCGACTGCTCGGCATTCTCGCCACCTTCCTGCGCCTGGATGCGGATCAGCACATCATCCGGAGAGCCGAAGCTTTGCGCCTGGATTTCTCCAAGGTTCAACTGGCTGAGGCGCTCGCGAATATCTGCGATATCGGCAGGGCCGCTTTTCGACTGCACCTCGATGATCGAGCCGCCTTGGAAGTCGATGCCAAGGTTCAGGCCCTTGGTCATGAAGCCGCCAAGGCAGGTCAGCATGATGACGCCGGTAATACCGAAGACGATGCGACGGTACTTCATGAAAGGAATATCCTTGCCATCGAACATGGCGGTGCGGATACCCTTCGGCAGATGTTTCGGACGGGCCCGGCGAACCCAGGCGCCAAACAGCCATGCTGTCAGCGTATAGGCCGTGAACACGGTGGTAACGATACCGACCGCGAGCGTAACCGCGAAGCCCTTGACCGGACCGGTACCCATATAGAAGAGCACGGAAGCCACGATGAACGTCGTCAGATTGGCATCGATGATGGTCGCGAAAGCGCGGGTAAAGCCGTTCTCGAGTGACGATATCAACGGCTTACCGGCTTTGACTTCCTCGCGTATGCGCTCATAGATCAGAACGTTCGAGTCCACCGCCATACCGATCGTCAGGACGATACCGGCAATACCCGGCAAGGTGAGCGTCGAGCCGATGATGCTGAGAACCGCAAGCAGCATGACGATGTTGATGACCAGAGCGATGTTCGCCAGCAGGCCGAAGAAGCCGTAGAAGATAAACATGAAAAGGACGACGCCGGCTGCACCGATGGCGCTGGCGGTCAGACCCGCATGGATGGAGTCACTACCAAGGCTTGGTCCAACGGTGCGCTCTTCCACAACGGTCAATGTTGCAGGCAGGGCACCTGCGCGCAGCAGGACGGCAAGGTCGTTTGCGCCTTGAACGGTAAAGTTGCCGGAAATCTGGCCCGAACCGCCGACGATCGGCTCGCGGATCACAGGGGCGGAGATGACGGCATTGTCGAGAACGATGGCGAAAGGCTTGCCGACATTCTGTTGGGTGGCCTGAGCGAAACGCTGCGCGCCGCGGCTGTCGAAGCGGAACGTAACGACCGGCTCGTTGGTCTGCTGATTAAAGCTTGCCTGCGCATCGACAAGATTGTCACCCGAGACCAAGGCACGGCGTTCAACAAGATAAGGGACCGGTGGATCGTCCTGCGAATAAAGGATTTCATCCGTTGCCGGTGGACGCCCGTTCAACGCTTCCTGAACCGGCATGGATGTATCCACCATGCGGAAGGAAAGCTTAGCCGTCTGGTTCAGCAAAGACTTCAGGCGCTGCGGATCCTGCAAGCCGGGGACCTGAACGATAATGCGGTCATTGCCTTGGCGGACGATCAGCGGTTCGGTCGTACCAAGTTCATCCACGCGGCGACGCACAACTTCGATCGACTGGGAAACGGCGGACGACAGACGATAATCAATGCCTTCGTCCGTGAGGTTCAGGCGAAGAAGATTGTCTCCGCCGTCGCTCATTGTCACTTCATGCACGGAGGTGCCGACCAGGGTACCGACTGAGACAGGCTGTGTCAGATCCTTCAGCGCATTCTTTGCCGCCTCATACTGAGCCGGATCGGTAATGCGAACCTGGATCTGCTGGCCGTTACCGGTCAGTCCCGAATAGCGGATGTTGGCATCGCGCAACTGGGCGCGGACATCGCCAACGATGGTTTCGAGACGTTCCTTGACGATATCGGAACGCTCGACCTTGAGCATGATGTAGGAACCGCCCTGAAGGTCGAGACCAAGCGTCACCTTGTTATGCTTGTACCAGTTCGGCATTCCCTCCAGTTGCTTGTCCGTAAACAGGTTGGGGGAAGCGATGACGGCGCTTATCAGCACGATCAGCCAGATGAAGACTGTTTTCCAGCGGGAAAAATGAAGCATTTCGGTCTCGGTCAGGGTTGGGTTAAAAAACCCAGGCCGCGTCAATGCGCAGCCTGCTTATTGTTACTTCGCGTTTGCGGGAGCTTCGGTCTTGACCGGCTCGCCCTTGACACGAACCTCGGCAATATAGGTGCGCGATGCGCGAACCTTGACGCCGTCGGCGATTTCGACTTCGAGTTCGTTATCGTCGATAACCTTGGTAACCTTGCCGACAATGCCGCCGCCGAGTACGACCTGATCGCCACGACGAATGTTGGTGAGCGTCTCTTGACGCTTCTTCATCTGCGCGCGCTGCGGGCGGATCAGGAAGAAATACCAGACAACCATCAGGGGAGCGAAAAGGAAAAGCATCTCCAGGCCGGACCCGAAAGCCGACGGTGCGCCTGCTGCATCCTGAGCAAAGGCTTGGCTAATGAACATAAAAAACTCCTCAGATTTCGGGCACAGTTCTAAGCCACTGGCCAGCTTTCAAGCCGCCGGAATATAGTTGCGATCCCCTAGAATGCAACAGAAAGACTTGGGCCCCCGTACCGTTTCCACGCCTCATACTCTTTCGAGCTGCCAAACGCCATGCTACGCCGCGCAAAATCCACGGATGTTCCGGCATTCAACTGGCTTCCCCCAGCCGTGGAAGACGACAAGGAGCATTGATCATGACGTCAGAAGAAACCAGCGCACTTTTGCTTCTCGAACTTCGCCGTCTGGCGGACGCCGTGGAGCGGCTGGCGGGGCCCCCACCAGCGTCAAATGACTGGGAAAGCGCCGATTGTTTCGTCTGGGCGCCTGCCAATTCATGGCTGCAGCCCGTTCGCCGTCCGAACCGTATTGCTCTGACATTGATACGCGGCGTCGATCATGTCAGAGATATATTGCACGAGAACACGCTTCGTTTCGCCGAAGGTTTTGCTGCCAACAATGTATTGCTTTGGGGCGCTCGCGGCATGGGTAAGTCCTCGCTCGTCAAGGCGGTTCACGAAGACGTGCGTGCGGCAAGCGGCGCATCCTTGAAGCTTGTCGAAGTGCACCGCGAAGATATTCATACCCTCCCTGCCCTCCTCGATATCCTGAAAGCCGCTCCGCACAGGGTTATTCTCTTCTGCGACGATCTCTCCTTCGACCATGACGACACAGCCTACAAGTCTTTGAAGGCAGCACTCGATGGCGGCATCGAAGGCCGTCCTGATAACGTGCTCTTCTACGCAACCTCAAACCGGCGCCATCTGCTTCCCCGCCATATGATGGAGAATGAGCAGTCGACCGCCATCAACCCGTCGGAGGCGGTGGAGGAGAAAGTCTCGCTTTCGGATCGCTTCGGGCTATGGCTTGGTTTCCATAAATGCAGCCAGGATGATTATCTGGCGATGATCGACGGCTATGCGGAGCATTTCGACCTTGGTCTCAGCCGAGACGTTCTTCACCGAGAAGCTCTGGAATGGGCGACGACGCGTGGAGGCAGATCCGGTCGTGTGGCCTGGCAATATATCCAGGATGCGGCTGGGCGCCTGAGAAAGCCATTGGACCGGTCCTTAGAGCGTTTCCTTGTTAAATAGAAACGGTTCTGTTGGTTCAAACGGGATCGACTGATTGTCCGGAGGGCGCGTGCCGTAGCCAAAGCATACGGCCAAGCCGTCCGGGCAAGCAGGTGGCCCGTTTCAACCAACCCTCCCGCAGATTTGCTGGCAAATCTGCAAGAGCTTAAATCGCCCGGCGCGCTAATCGCTTCGCACGGCGAAGCGGCGCGACGGGAGGGCCGGGCATCTTTCCGCCAGGCTCAAAGGCGCCAAAATCAAGGGGGGGCGGCTCGACCGTACCTTTGGGTATGCCCTTCGCCAATCGCCTTTGCCCTGACGAAAACCTGCTCCGGCAGAACGTTTCTATTTAACAAGGAAACGCTCTAGACAAACAAGCCGCCGATCACAACCACAGTCATAGCCGCTGAACCAAAGGACACTTCGCTTAATCCGCGATACCGAGTGCGCGATGGAACAAACGGATTGAAAGGCCGTTCGACTGCTGCGCAACCTTCGCGCGATTATTAGGAGAGTCTAAATGGTTGATCAGGCCCGCTATGCAACATCGACGGTGGCCGCGCGCAGCGCGGTGTGGCCGGAAGCAGTGACACTTATTTCCTGGGGTGGCGTTTTTGCCGGTGTCGCGGTTGCACTGACACTTCATTTGCTCCTCAACCTGTTGGGCGTCGCCATCGGCGCAGGCGTGATTGATCCCGCGCATAACGACACGCCATCGGCGACGTCGCTCTCTACTGGCTCGGTCATCTGGATCATTGCCAGCGGTATCATCTCATCCTTCATCGGTGGCTATGTCGCCAGCCGCCTTTCCGGTCGCGCTGTTCGCTCCACCGGCGCCCTTCACGGCTTGACCACGTGGGCCGTCACCACGCTGATCGTCTTCTATCTATTGACGACCTCGGTTGGCGCTCTGATTGGCGGCGCTTTCACCGGCGTTACGAGCGTCTTCTCCGGAGCAGGTTCGACGATTGCAACCGCCGCCACCACGGCTGCACCGGCACTCGCAAATACGACCGATCCGCTGGCAGGCGTTGAACAGCGTATCCGTGAAGCAAGCGGTGGAAACGACCCGCAGGCTCTTCGCGATGCAGCCGTCAGTGCGGTTCGCGCCGTTCTGACTGGCGACCAGGCCCAAGCTGAAGATGCACGCAACCGTGCTGCTGACGCCCTCGCCCGCGCTCAGAACATCCCGGTCGATCAGGCCCGTCAGCAGGTGACCGACTATGAGAACCAGTATCGCCAGGCTGTCGAGCAGGCCAAGGTTCGTGCGACGGAAGCTGCACAGGCTACTGCGACAGCCGTTTCGACTGCCTCTTATGTTGCCTTCGGCGCGCTTCTTGTCGGTGCGGTAGCCGCTCTCTTCGGCGGTAGCGTCGGCACCAGCCGTGTCCACCGCGAAGGCGACGTCGTCACCGAGTAATATTGATTAAACCGGTCAATCGAATGCCCGCGCCAGTCGCGGGCATTTTGATTCGAGAATACGAAAAAGGCCGCCTCATGTCCGAGGCGGCCCTTCGATCAGTCATATTCGCAAGTGGCGATTACTCGTCGCGGTAAACTTTTTCGCGCCGCTCATGCCGCTCCTGCGCTTCGATCGACAACGTCGCGATCGGGCGCGCATCCAGGCGCTTGATTCCAATCGGTTCGCCTGTCTCTTCGCAGTAACCGTAGGTGCCGTCCTCGATCCGTTGAAGAGCAGCATCGATCTTGGAGATCAGCTTGCGCTGGCGATCGCGAGCTCTAAGTTCGATGGCTCTGTCTGTTTCGGAAGAGGCGCGGTCCGCAAGATCAGGGTGATTGGCGCTTTCTTCTGCAAGATGACCGAGTGTCTCGCGCGCTTCTCGCAAAATGTCGTTTTTCCAACCGATCAGCTTGGCTCTGAAATAAGCCCGCTGGTTGGCATTCATGAACTCGTCGTTTTCCGAGAGCACATAGTTACTAAGATCGATCTTCTCACTCAACGCGATTCTCCTCGAAGAACATCTCATATGGCGGCGGTATACTCCAATGCCGTGTAGCCATTCAAGCCTGGAGATTCGTTTTTAGGCATTTTTAAATCTGTCACAAAAATCATCTAAACGACTATTTTTTATACATTATTGCGAAAACACGGATTATTTCTTCGATCACTTTATCTAGACTTGATCGCTCACAGCCGCTCTTGCGAGTTGACCTCGTTCTCCTGTAAACCAACCTTCTCCCTTTTTAATTGCATTAGGATGCTCCGGAATGGCGCCGTCGCAACAGCAGACTTTCCGGCTTTATCTCTTGCGTCACGCCCAGGCTGGATGGGCCGAACCCGGCGGACGCGATTTCGACAGAAGGCTAACGGAAGAGGGAAAGGCCGAGGCGGCATTCATCGGTAAATCCGCATCAAAGAAACATTATCGCCCCGAACTCATTCTTAGCTCCGCCGCTATTCGGTGCCGCGAAACGACAGGGACTTTGCTGCAGTCATTCGAAGAGCCCATTGCGGCCTCCTATCTGGACGAGATGTACAACGCGCAGGCTAAAACCTATCTCGATCTGGCACTTGGACAGGCCGACGTTTCTTCCCTCATGCTTGTTGGACATAATCCGACAATGGAGGCGGTTGCAGAGGCCCTGCTTGGTCGCGAGATCCTGGAAGCCTCTCTACCGCATGGTTTCCCGACCGCCGGGCTTGCGGTGCTGGAATGCGTATCGGCAAACAAAGCCAGTCCAGACGCTTGGCGCCTCTTAGACTTTCTAGCGCCATAGGCGGGAGCGAGCGCCGCGCAAAACTTTCCTCGGCGCTTCTTTTTTGAGCATGCGGCTATCCTATATATTTTCAGTAAACTGATTATTTTTAGGAAACGTCATTGCCGCCATCCCTGACATCTTTCACCGACAGCGCATTGATCGCGCTCGACAATCTCGCGGATCGGGCAAGCGCACTGACCAATCCGACATTGCGGCTCGGTGTGACGGGGCTGTCGCGTGCGGGAAAGACGGTCTTCATCTCGTCGCTCGTCCACAATCTCTTGAATGGTGGACGCTTGCCACTCTTCGAGGCCATTCGTTCAGGGCGTGTCTCGAATGTGCGGCTAGAGCCGCAGCCGGATGACGCCATTCCACGTTTTCAATACGAAGATCATATCCAGGCACTCGTTCGAGACCGAATCTGGCCGGATTCGACGCGCGCCATTTCGGAGCTGCGCATCACGCTGGATTACCAGAGCGCGAGCGGCTGGGGCCGCTGGTTTTCACCTGGCAGGCTCTCCATCGACATCGTCGATTATCCAGGCGAATGGCTGCTCGATCTTCCGCTGCTGACGCAAGATTACAAGACCTTCAGCGACAACACCGTTTCGCTGGCGCAAACTGGCGTCAGAGCCGAACTTGCACGCGAATGGCTGGGGATTGCGTCCTCCCTTGATCTTGATGCACCCGCCGATGAGATGACCGCCAAGCACCTGGCAGAAAGCTTTGCGGCCTACCTCAAGGCTTGCAAATCGGATGAGCGTTCGCTTTCGACACTACCACCTGGACGCTTTCTGATGCCGGGCGATCTGGAAGGCTCACCTGCCCTCACCTTTTCACCTCTGCCCGGTATCGGCACCGAGAAGGCGGCCAAAGGATCGCTCCGCGCCATGATGGAGCGGCGCTTCGAGGCCTATAAGTCGATCGTGGTGAAGCCCTTCTTTCGTGAGCATTTCGCCCGTCTCGACAGGCAGATCGTCCTCATCGACGCGCTGCAGGCGGTCAATCGCGGGCCGGAAGCGGTGCAGGATCTGGAGCGCGCGCTTGGCGATGTGCTTGCCTGTTTCCGCCCCGGCAAGAACAGCCTGCTCTCGTCACTCGTCGGTCGGCGAATCGACAAGGTGCTGGTGGCCGCGACCAAGGCGGATCATCTGCATCACGAAAGTCATGATCGCCTGGAAAGTCTGACTGCGCGCCTGGTCGACCGCGCCGTGACAACCATCGGCATGAGTGGCGCAGGTATCGAAGTAATGGCGCTCGCCTCGGTGCGCGCGACGAAGGAAGCGAGCGTGCGTCAGGATGGCGTGTCACTGCCGGTCATCGTCGGCACGCCGATTGCTGGTGAGAAGATCAATGGTGAGGTCTTCGATGGCAATCGCAGCACGGCAATCTTTCCCGGTGACCTACCGGAAGACCCGGAGCCACTCTTTCGCCAGATCGATACGCAAGGCGCTTCGGCAGACCTGCCCGACGTCAACGTTATCCGCTTCCGTCCACCGAAACTAGAAGAGACCGCAGGCGGCATCAAGCTTTCGGTCCCGCATATTCGGCTGGACCGCGCCATGCAGTTCCTGTTTGGAGACAAGCTCGCATGAAAGACGACAATAAAGGTTCTTCCCGCAGACCCGCGGCTTTCACCCTGGAAACCGAGCCACGACAGGATATGCGGACGGCTTTGCCAAAGCGTCAGCCGCGAAGCTTCGACACTGACATCTCGATGGTGCCGGACGAAGAGGATCCCTTTCTTGTACCGGAGGAGATCGACGCAGCGCCGCTTCCCGTCGCAGAACCCCGCCGTCACCGCTTTTCTTTTGGCAAGCTTGCTCTTGGCGCAATTGGCGTTCTTCTGTCGCTTGCCTTCGGCCTTTGGGCAGACCAGCTGATCCGCGATCTGTTCTCGCGATCGGACTGGTTGGGTTACACGGCGAGCGTCGCGCTCATCGTTGCAGTCGTCGCCGTCTTGGTGCTTGTCGGGCGAGAAGTCTTTGGCATCATGCGTTTGAACGCCGTTCAGTCGCTTAAGTCCGACGCGGAAGACGCTGCCAGCCAAAAGAAGGCATCCGCAGCGCGTTCCGTGATCACAAGACTGATGGCCGTCCTCTCTCACCGGGCGGAGACAGCGAAAGGTCGGGCCGCTCTCAAAGATACAGAGAGCGATGTGATCGACGGACCGCATCTGATGGAGCTCGCCGAACGGGAGCTCTTGACCCCGCTCGACCGGCAAGCCCGCGCTTTGATTCTCAACGCCTCGAAGCGGGTCTCGGTCGTAACCGCTGTCAGCCCGCGAGCAATCGTCGATCTGGCTTATGTGCTGTTTGAAGTGACCCGGCTCGTTCGCGCCATGGCAGAACTCTATGGCGGGCGCCCAGGCACGCTTGGCATGATCCGGCTGCTGCGCGACGTGATCGCCCATCTGGCCGTTACGGGCTCGATTGCGGTCGGCGATGGGCTGGCCCAGCAGGTTCTTGGACATGGTCTCGCCTCGCGCCTATCAGCCCGTCTCGGCGAAGGCGTCATCAATGGCTTAATGACTGCCCGGATTGGCATTGCCGCTATGGACCTCTGCCGCCCGCTTCCTTTCCGGGCGCTGAAGCGGCCCGGCATCAGCGACTTCATGTCCGATCTGACACCGGATCTGAAGGGGGCCACGAAAACGGAAAAGCCCTGATTTCCGGGCTCTTCGGGGCTAAATGGTTACAATTCGTTATCCTTATTTTGGCGAAATATACCAAGCGTTAACCATTCGCGACATAGATTGCTCCCACACAAAGCGGCCTATTCGCCAGGGAAAGTATCATGTTTTCGCGCTTCTTTTCGCTTCTGGGCGGGCTTGCCGCCGTTATGTCCGTCAGTAGCGGGCTCGCAATTTCCGACGTTCAGGCCGCATCGCGCGACGATGTCTTCTTCGGCTCTGTCGCCGGCACTTGGTCTGGCCCAGGCGAGATCGTCGCAGGTAAGTACAAGGGCACGAAGTTCAATTGTGATCTGACTGGCGAATCGCTTGGTGACAAAGAAACCGGCATCAAGCTTGGCGGTACCTGCCGCGTCGGCGTCTTCAAGCAGCCCATGTCCGCCATCATTGCCAAGAAGGGCGGCGGCTATGAGGGTAAGTTTCTCGATGGCTCCGAGGGCAAGGGACTGGACGTCACGTCCGGTCAGGTCAGCGGTGACAAGGTCGTGCTCGGCATCAACCGCGCCAAGCTTAACGGTGTGATGGTTGCTCGCGTGATGGAAGACAGCAAGTCGATGAACATTACGATCTCGGTGAAAGTCGCAGACCAGATGATTCCCGTCATCGGCCTGACGCTGGCGCGCAATGTCGACTCGATGGCGGTTGGCTCGATCAAGCCATAACGCACATCAATTCGATTCTCATTCCGAAGCGGGAGTGGTCCACCATTCCCGCTTTTCGTTTGCGCGCACGATGCCGGTCTTATCCGCATCTGCCAGCCAGTCGATCACCCGCCTGCCCTTGACCACGAGATCCGGCGCAATATCGGCAAGCGGCATCAGGACGAAGGCCCGCTCCGTCATTCGGGGATGGGGAATTTCGACACGCTCGGTCAAGACCTGCGTGTCGCCAAAGGTCAGCACATCGATATCGATGGTGCGCGGCCCCCAGCGCTCAAGGCGCACACGCTTCATCCCCCGTTCGATATCAAGGCAGAGGTCGAGCAGAGCCTCGGCCGATAACGCCGTTTCGATCAGGGCGCAGCAGTTGAAGAAATCTGCCTGATCGGTCTTGCCCCAGGGCGGTGTGCGGTAAAGCTCGGAGACCGACAAAAGGCGGCAATCGATACGGTCGCTCAAGGCGGTCAGGGCCTTTGCCATGGCTGTCTTTGGATCACCAATATTGCCGCCGAGACCGAGCGTCGCGGATGTCCACATCTCAGGCATGCTGTTCGACGCAGACCTGAGCATAATCGAGGATGCCTGGAACGGGCGCCGACGGCTTGCGCACGGTGATCTTGACCCGCACGATCTGTGGATAACGCTGGCGAAGGGCAGTGGCGATATCATTGGCCAGCGCCTCGATCAGATAGCGCCGTTGGCCGACCACGATCTTTTCGATGACGGCGAAGGCCACGCCGTAATCCACGGTGTTGCCGATCTCGTCCGTCTCAAGCGCATCTCCAGCCTCGACATCCATTTCGGCATCGACGAAGAAGCGTTGACCCAGGACCTCTTCCTGCTCCAGCAGGCCATGGCGGGCGAAGAACGAACAGTTCTTCAAAAGGATCGTATAACGGCTCAACGGCGTGTCTCCTGTCGCTTCTTCTGGTCAAGGACAGCATCGGCGACAGCCAAGGCATCCTTTGTCATGGACACGTTATGAACGCGGAAAATGATCGCACCTGCAAGACGCAGGATCGTGGTCGTTGCCGCCGTCCCCACATCTCGCTCATCTGCTGCCTCCCTTCCGGTCAACGCGCCGATGAAGCGTTTGCGCGACGTGCCAGCCAGAATAGGCAGGCCGAAAGCAGAAAGCTCATCGAAACGCGACATCAGCGCGACGTTTTCGTCCACGTCCTTGGCAAAGCCGAATCCGGGATCGAGCACGATACGGTCACGCGCAATGCCTGCGGTATCGGCAATCGCGAGAGAGTGATTCAGAAAAGCGAATTGGTCGGCGATGACGTCGTTCAGTTTCTGCCGCTCCCGGCCGGTGTGCATGATGCAGACGCCCGCTCCAGAGCGCGCTACGACCTTAGCCATGTCTGCATCTTTCTGCAGTCCGAAAACGTCGTTGACGATGTGAGCCCCTGCTTCGATGGCCAGGCGCGCCGTCGAGGCCCGGTATGTATCGATAGAGATCAGCGCATCCGTTTCCCGAGAAAGCCGTTCGATCACCGGAAGAACGCGGTCCTGCTCCTCCGCATCTGTTACGCTTGCAGCGCCTGGACGGGTCGATTCACCACCGACATCGACGATATGCGCGCCATCTTTCACGCAGGTCAAAGCATGCTGAACCGCCTGGTCCACGGTCTCAAAGCGCCCCCCATCGGAGAAAGAATCCGGCGTGGCGTTGATGATCGCCATGATAAGGCCGTGTCCATCAAGTTTCAGGAAGCGGCCATGGGCCGCTTGCCACAGATTACCGCTGGCTGTTATCAAGTAACATACGCCTTTCCGAATTCGTGGAGTGCCTTGCCATTTACACCGATCCCGCTCCGTTTTCCGCATCGGTCGTTGTGAGACCGATATCGACCATTCCCGGGCGCGGTACGTCTTCCAAAGGATTGAAGCGTCGTTTGCGCGCTTATTCGGCTACCCTGCGCTCTATGACGCAATCCTCCGGCAAGTTCAACATGAAGGCCGGAAAATGAAACAGCTTCGCCCTGTCTGCCGCGCACTCCTGGCGAGTGCACTGTTGTTGCCCATTCTGGAACGTCCGGCTGTCGCGGAGACGATCAGTACCAAGACCTATTCCTATTTCACCGTCGGCGGGAAAACGGCTGAAGATTTGGATCGTGAACTGTCGCTCCGCGGACCGATGACCAAATCCACGGGCTTTCGCCATCCAGGCGCGACCGAAATCAAGTTTGGCGGCGAACTTACCTATGTGGAGAAAAATGGACGGTGCGGCGTCGGTACCGTGAAGGTGACGCTGCACACGAAAATCCTGCTGCCGCGCTGGTCGAACCGGCGTCGCACCAATGCGGATCTGGCGCTGATCTGGGATACGCTTGCCGCCGACATCAAGCGCCATGAGGAGCGGCATGCCGAAATTGCCCGTGGATATGCCCGTGATCTCGATCAGAAGCTCCGCGCACTGCGTCCGCAGTCCAATTGCGACACCATGCAGAAGATGGTCGCAGACGTCAGCCAACAGGTTATGGATGCGCATGACAAGGATCAGGTACGCTTCGACAAGATCGAGTCCAAGAACTTCGACGCCAGAATGACGCGGCTTCTCAAGAACCGCATTCAGCAACGCGCGGGCTCACAGTAACGCGGGTCTGATGCACTTGGCGCTTGTGCCAGCACGTCGTTGTCAAAAAGGTTTTGCCGGATAATCACCGTTGATTTCTTGCCATGGTACCACAGGGCAGACTCACGTATTGGTGAAGCAACAGAGAATAAACATATTCGAAGACTTGAAATTCACGATCGCACGGGCTCTCCCGGTGCGTATGAAGCCGCAGGTGTCTTCCTCTCCGCCTGTCGGTAACGCGCCCAACTGGAGCGGTAGGTGGAGTGATTATGGCCACCGCCGCTCAATCTTTTCAAAGATTTATCGAGATTTTGGTCATCCCTGGCGCTCAGGTACGTGGACAACCAGACCGTTGAGGTCGTCGGTCATCTTGATCTGACAGGAAAGACGCGAGGTTGGGCGAACGTCGAAGGCGAAATCGAGCATGTCCTCCTCCATCGGCTCCGGCGGCCCGACCCGCTCCGTCCATTGATCGTCCACATAGACATGACAGGTCGCACAGGCGCAGGCGCCGCCACATTCGGCATCGATGCCGGGAATGGAATTACGAACGGCATTCTCCATCACGGTGGAGCCGTTGCTGACGTCGAGTTCATGGGACGTGCCGTCGAAAGCAACGATTGTCAGTTTGGTCATTTCAAAAGATCCAGGCAAGGTGTTTGAGAATTCTTCTAAACACATAGAAAGGCCGGCTGCGATTGGCAACCCGTCAATGCGGTTGCGAACCGAACCGGCCCTGTCATCGAGGTGTCGGAGAAGACTTCCCCGGCAGCATCCGCAGTGGTGGAGATTTACCGGCAGAGCTTCAGGATGAAGTTCTCGGCCTCCACTATGGAGGCGGCAAGCTTTGCAAGCGCTGCACCGTCATATTCGCCGTTTTCAAGCGCTTCCGCTGCGGCGGAGACGTTGAAGGCGCCAACTGCATCGGCCGATCCTTTTAGACGGCCGGCGATCCTGCGCATCGATGCCTTGTCGGCCACCGCAAGCTCCTGAAGAATAGACCGCGAATGCCGCGAGAAGAGCTGGAGAACAGCGATCTCAAGATCCTTATCGCCCTTCGTTTGACCGGCAAGGTGAGCGAAATCGATCGTCTTTTTTCCAGAAGCGGCGTTGCCGCCGTGATTATCCGGCGCTTCAAATGCGATACTAAGCGCAGCCATTCCGTTTTCCTTTAATTGCCTCGGTAGAGGTTGTTCGAATGTGTTTCACATCAAAGCAGGCTATTGTCGCTTTCCGCTGAAAATGGGGCGCCTGTAACGGGAAAATCTTTCGCTATGGTTAATTTATGTTAAACTTCTCATAATTCAGGGTTTCCAAGCCTTTTAGGGGTTTAAAAACTGTTAACAAGCAGGCACTTGGTCAGCCTTCCCCGCCCGTGTTAATTGTTTAAAAGCTGCAAATGTGTCACTACCGTTATTCGGTGCCGCATCACCTCTTCCCGGGTTTTGCGGATTCCGCAAGCTGATGTATTTTTTGCCTTAAAGCTGGGTGACCGCTTTCAGGTGTTAGTAAGGCGCAGGCCACCGCGTACCATGATGGTTCAAGGTGTCTTGTCGGCATGATGGCGGATATTCGTTTGCAGGCGGCGGGCGAATGAACGGCATGAGCCGGGCGTATATGTAACGAGGCGTAACCGCATGGCGAACAACAAGTTTAGCGACTCGATCGACGAAACTGCGTATCAGGCACTTGAAGATGCCTTGCAGCTCGGCGCATACGAAAATAAGCCGGAGCCTCGTAGAAGGTCCACTCCCAAGCCCGCGGAGGCAAGAGTGCCAGAACAGAATAGACCGCGTAAGAACGAACAGCAGGCACAGTCTTCGGCGCAAGCAGCGGCAGCGCGTGCAGCGAGCGAGCAGCAGTCCCGATCCGGAGGGCTTGAGGCTGCCAATGACGGCACCAAGCGTAGCCCAGCCATGATCCTGCGATCGCTGGAGGCTGGTTCCATGACTGGTGCCATCCGCAATGCCTCTATCGTATCGGTCTTCTGGGCGATCGCCGGCGTTGGTCTGGCGCATGCCATCTATGGCGGTCAGATCTGGAATGTAGGCTCTATCGCACAACTGTTCGCCATTCCCGGCCTGATGGCGATCATGGTCGGCATCGTCGTGCCGATCATGCTGTTCTTCGCCTTCGCCATCATGATGGCGCGTGCCAAGGATCTGCGCAATGCTGCGCGCTCCATGGCAGAAGTCGCGCTGCGTCTTGCAGAGCCGGAAACGATAGCTTCCGAGCGGATCATGTCGGTTGGCCAGGCGGTTCGCCGCGAAGTCTCCGCCATGAATGACGGCATCGAGCGCACCATTGCCCGCGCGACCGAGCTTGAGACGCTCGTTCATTCGGAAGTCAACGCGCTTGAGCGCAGCTATGCCGACAACGAACTGCGCGTGCGCGGCCTCGTCCATGAGCTGACGGCAGAGCGCGACGCCATTATCAGCCATGCGGAGCGCATCCGCTCCTCAATCTTCGGCGCCCAGGAACAGCTCAAGGAAGAACTGTCACTGGTTGGTGAAGAGCTTTCCATGCGTCTTGCCACCAGTGGTGAGGCCTTCGCTTCGATGATCGACACACGCTCCGCAGCGCTGCTGGAGAAATCCCGCGTTTCGACGGAAGCCATGGGCACGCTGATTGCAGCGAAGACCGAGAATCTGCTGAATGCTCTGAACAGCTCTGGAGCGGCGCTCAACAACGAATTCGATCTGCGCCTGCATGATCTCTCCAACACGTTCGACGAGCGTGGGAACGCTTTGATCGAAAAATTCGCGACGCATGCCACCGCACTTTCGAGCGGCACGGAAACCCTCAACCGGTCGATGGATGAGCATACGCGCCTGCTCAACGAAACGCTGACCAAGCGCACGCAGGAACTGTCGCAGAATATCAGCCGCGGCCAGCAGGTCATCGACGGCTCTCTCGACACGGTGCTCGGCAAACTCTCCGCGACGCTGGAAGAGAAGGGCATGTCCTTCCGCCAGAGCCTGCAAAGCACGGCAGACGATGCGATCATGGATCTCGATCTGCGTTCGGGCCTCTTCGAAGAGAAGCTCCAGACGACCGTCGGCCTCGTGAACACGGCTTTCGACGCGCATGTTGCAGAGTTTGCCAGCGCCTTCGACCAGCGCGCCGGTACGCTCGACAGCAAGCTAATGGAGAGCCTCGCACGCATCAACGAGACCGTTGCGGGCGGCACGGATTCGCTCAGCGGCATCTTGAATTCCAATATCGATCGCCTGAACAGCACCCTCACCGATCAGTCCCTCGCTCTGGCGACATCGCTGGGCGCCGGTCAGGAAATGCTGGAAAGCTCGCTCGAAACGCGCACCCGCGAACTGACCGACGCCTTGAGTGCCCGCACCAACGAGATTTCCAGCGCGATCGTCGGCACGCATGAAAAGATCGACGCTGTTCTTGCCGAGCGCAGCGCCCAGCTTTTCGGCGCGCTCACCGAAAGCCAGAACCGTTTCGACAGCGCGCTCGCCAGCCGCTCCGAAGCGATCACCGTATCGGTCGCCGGGACGGCCGAACACCTTGCAGCACTGCTGGAGGAGCGAGCCGCCGCCATCAATAACGTCGTCGCCGATGTCGAGCGTCGCCTGGCCGAAACACTTGATAGCCGCGCTGCCGCCATTACCGGTGCCGTCTCCGGCGTTGAAGACCGCATCGCTGACACGTTGGACAGCCGCACCGCAGCGCTCAGCCACGTTGTTGCCGGCGTCGAGGAACGCATTGCCGACACGCTCGACAGCCGCACCATGGCGCTCGACATGGCCTTCTCAACAGCCGAAGAGCGAATTGCCGAAACGCTCGATACACGCACCTCCGCTCTGACGACCATTGTCAACGATGTCGATAGTCGTCTGGCCGAGACGCTCGACAGCCGCACCTCTGCACTCGGAAACGTCGTTGCGGGTGTTGAGGAGCGTATCACCGACGCACTCGACAGCCGTACCATGGCGCTCGACATGGCGCTCTCGACTGCTGAAGAACGCATTGCTGAAACGCTTGACAGCCGTACGTCCGCCATTACCACCGTCGTCAGCGGCGTTGAAGATCGCATTGCCGAGACGCTGGACAGTCGTACCTCTGCGCTCGGCACTGTTGTTGCCGGCGTGGAAGAACGCATTGCGGATGCACTCGACAGCCGCACCATGGCGCTCGACATGGCGTTCTCGACTGCAGAAGAACGTATCGCCGAGACGCTGGATACACGCGCTTCCAACCTCACCAATATCGTCAGCGGCGTCGAAGGTCGCTTGGCCGAGACCCTGGACAGCCGCACCTCTGCGTTCGGCGCTGTCGTGACCGGTGTGGAAGAACGCATCGCCGATGCGCTCGATAGCCGCACCATGGCACTCGACATGGCGTTCTCCACAGCAGAAGAGCGTATTGCGGAAACGCTTGATACCCGCGCTTCCAACCTCACAAATATCGTCGGCGGCGTAGAAGGTCGTTTGGCCGAGACCTTGGACAGCCGCACCTCCGCCTTGGGCAATGTTGTTGCAGGTGTGGAAGAACGTATTGCAGATGCGCTCGATAGCCGCACCATGGCGCTCGACATGGCGTTCTCGTCCGCTGAGGAGCGTATTGCGCAAACGCTTGATACCCGCGCTTCCAACCTCACTAACATCGTCAGCGATGTCGAAGGTCGTTTGGCTGAGACCCTGGATAGCCGCGCCTCTGCACTCAACAGCGTGGTTGCCGGTGTGGAAGAGCGCATTGCCGATACGCTCGACAGCCGTACCATGGCGCTCGACATGGCGTTCTCGTCCGCTGAAGAGCGGATTGCAGACACACTCGACAGCCGCGCGGCCACACTGACGAACGCCGTTTCCGGTATCGAGACCCGCATTGCCGATACGTTGGAAAGCCGCACCCATGCGTTGACGGATGTCGTCAATGGTGTCGAAGGGGCGGATCGCCGACACGCTCGATAGTCGCACCATGGCGATCAATATCGCCTTCTCCAGCGCTGAAGAGCGTCTTGCCGAAACCCTGGATGGACGCACTAGCGCCCTCACCTCCGTGGTATCCGGCGTGGAAGAGCGTCTCGCCGATACCCTCGACAGCCGTACAATGGCCATCGACATGGCCTTCTCCTCTGCCGAAGAGCGTCTGGCAGAAACCCTGGATGGCCGTACAAGCACCCTCACCTCCGTGGTGTCTGGCGTGGAAGAACGTCTCGCCGATACGCTGGACAGCCGCACAATGGCCATCGACATGGCCTTCTCCAGCGCTGAAGAGCGCCTGGCAGAAACTTTGGATGGCCGGACAGGCGCCCTCACCTCGGTGGTTTCCGGTGTTGAGGAACGACTTGCTGACACGCTCGACAGCCGTACCATGGCCATCGACATGGCGATTTCGTCCGCCGAAGAGCGCCTCGCTTCTGCTCTCGATGGACGCGCGGCGAGCCTTGCCCGCACGGTCTCGGATGCCGAGGAACGACTGACCTCGACGACATCCGCTATTGAAGAAGCCATGTCCGTTGGACATCTTCGTCTCGACACGATGCTGGGAACACAGGCCTACACCATCAGCCGTACCGTCGAGCGCAATAGCGAGCTGATCGAGCAGACCGTTGCTTCGGCAGCGACCCGGATCGAAACCGCAGTCGAATCCGGTGCCGGCAACTTCGCCAATACGATGGAGAGCGGCGTCCAGCGTCTGGAAAACAATCTCCAGACATCGCACGAAGCCATCCGCAGCACCTTGGATCAGCATCATTCCGCTCTGTCGGAGACATTGGGCTCAGCCAAGGAACAGCTTGGCGATCTTCTGTCCGAGCAGACCATGTCGCTTGCGACCACCGTCGCTTCCAGCACAAGCATGCTGGAAATGTCCTTCGAGACGCAGCAGGAGGTTCTGCAGCGGACGATCGATACTGCATCGGAATCGCTGACCTCGCGTATCGAAAACTCTGTCAACACCGTCTCCAACCGTCTCGGTGAAACCGGCGCTCGGCTGGAGAACAATATCGAAGCCCTGCATGGCAAGCTTCAGTCCGATCTGAGCAACGTCAATGCAACGCTTGACGACGCCACGCAGAAGATCGAAGGCGTGTTCATTACGGGTACGGCTCGGATCGACGAGCGTCTCGGCACGATGGATCGCGCGCTTAACGTCGGTCTCGAAAACGTCAACCGCACGATTGAGGGTAAAGCCTCTGGTCTTGCTCGCAGCCTTCGCGATGCGGTGGCTGACGCGGCTCAGAGTATCGATCATGAGGCAGTCCGCTCGACCGAGTTCATCGGTAAGACCGGTCTCGAATTCGCCGATCAGATCAAGGCCCGCAATGACGAGTTCACTCGTACCGTCGAACAACGTTCAGATGAGATCGTCGGTCGTATCTCCGACGCACAGAGCCGGCTCTCGGGCCAAGCCGCCGCGGTTGCGCAAACCTTCTCCGACGCTGGCAACGCCATCGTCAACAAGGTTGCGGAAGCAGAAGCGGTCGTTCGCACGCAGGTCGGCGCCATCTCCGAGACGCTGACCAATGTCGAAAGCGCCCTTGATGCGCGTGGCGAGTCTATCCGCCATACGCTCGACAGCCGCACCCGCGAACTCAACTCCATGCTGGCCAGCCGTTCTGCAGAACTGTCCCGCCTCATCGAGGAGAAGGCAAAGCCGATCGTCAACGAATATGCCGTCGTCGGCCAAGAAGCAGCCGAGAAGATCGTTACTGCGGCTCAGCAGAGCGCAAGCCTGCTGTCGGAAACCAATAGCGGCATGGTCGGCATGGTCGAACAGGCCATCGACGATTACGCACGCGCCAGCAGCGATGCAGCCAACAAGGTGGTCGCGGCAACGCGTCAGAGCACCGACATGCTGTCGCAGACTCATTCCAGTATGACGGATGTGGTGAACGGCGCTACCGACAGTCTGAATGTGGCTGTGGCGCGCGCTACGCAGGAATTCAAGCAGGCCGACGTGGCTCTCAACAGCGCCACCACAAGCTTCTCGGAATCCGCATCGCGCGCATCCGACCTCATCACCACATCCAGCCGCCTGCTGGAGAGCAAGGTCGATCGTCTGGCCAATGTCTCCGGTACCACGCTGTCTCAGGTCGCTGGAATCGTAGCGCGTTTCGACGAGCACTCATCGGTTCTGTCGCAGGCAGGCGAGCTTCTCACCTCCGCGCAGGCCAATCTCGTCGGCACGCTTGAAGAGCGTCAGGAAGCGCTTCGTTCGCTCTCAGTCGGTCTGTTGCAGCGCTCTGAGGAAATCGAAAACTCAATGCGTGGCGTGATGTCCGTCGTCGAGCAAACGCTGGGCGAGGCCGAACAGCGCTCAAGCAGAGTGGCAGGCAACCTGCGTGAAAACCTCAACTCCTCCTTCGACGATATCGGTCGTTCGCTGGACGAGACAGAGCAGCGCGCACGCAATGCGGCGCAGAACGTGCGCGGTGCGCTTGTTGCGGCCAGCCAGGATGCAGCCCGTTCGATCGAGGGCACTATGTCCGAGGCGCAGAAGCATTCGGACGAGCTTGCAGGCCGCCTGCGCAACGGCGTCGCGTCGTCGCTGTCTGACGTCGATAAGCTGATCAACAGCGCTACCGACAAGTCAAACGCAGCGGCAACAGTCATGCGCGAGACACTGCGCGAAGCGGTACAGGACGCAGTCAATCGCTTCTCCGGCGCGACGGAAGAAATCCGTCGCTCCAGCCAGGATATCCGCCAGGAGCTCGACGCAACCCGCGCCGAACTGAAGCGCGGCGCATTCGATCTGCCGGAAGAAGCCAAGGAAAGTGCAGCCGCCATGCGTCGCGCTGTTTCCGAGCAGATCAAGGCACTACAAGATATTTCGCAGCTCGTGGGTCGCTCGACCCAGCAGTTTGAAATCTCCGAGCCGACAGCACGGGCGATTGCGGCCACCAAGCCGGCCGCCCCGCAGCCTCAACAGATGCGTTCGGAAACACGCCCCCAACAGCAGCCGCTTTCTGCACCGGCAGCGACACAGGCTCCCGTTCAGCAGCAGCCGGCCGCACCGGTCATCCGTAACGTCGCGCCCGTCGAACAACGTCCCGCCCCGTCGCAGCCTGGTCTTTCCGCGCCGCTTCAGCGCCGTGAAGACGGTGGCGGATGGATCAGCGACCTGCTGCGCGGCGCCTCTCGCGACGCTCAAGACAATGCGGCGCCGATGGCACCCGCCCCGTCGGCAGCCCGGCCTGCCGCTGAGCAGCAGACACGTGCCGCTGACAGCCGCAACCCACGCCATGTCGTCGAGTCGCTGAATTCGCTTTCCGTGGATATCGCCCGGGCAATCGATCACGACGCATCTGTCGAGTTGTGGGGCCGCTATCAGCGCGGTGAGCGCGACGTCTTCACACGTCGTCTCTACACACTGAAGGGCCAGCAGACCTTCGACGAGATCAAGCGCAAGTACGAGCGCGAGTCGGAGTTCCGCACCGCGGTTGACCGCTATATTTCCGACTTCGAAAAGCTTCTGGCGGATGTTGCGCGCACGGATCGCGACCGCACGGTGACGCAATCATACCTTACGTCGGATACCGGTAAGGTCTACACCATGCTGGCCCACGCCGCCGGACGCTTCAGCTAAGCAAGCTCTTCCACGCGCTGTTTGAAAACGCCCTCGCCAACCGCGGGGGCGTTTTCATTTGTTCAGCCATGCCGCTGCCGATGTGCATTCACAAAGATCTAGCCGAAATGCGATCAATCAATCCTGGGGCAATCAAGGCAGAATGAATAAACGGCTCTTCTGCGTGAGATCGGCGCGTGATTCGCAATTCCCTTGTGGCCACTGGTGCATTGCTACTGAAGCGCATCCCTAGCCCTCATCGCTTCCTGTCCTTCGACTTAGGGAGCGGCCTACGTCGCGTCGATGCGGTTTCTCGCTCTTCTGCTGCGCTCGGCACCAAGACGTCTCATGTAGGGAACGGAGATCGGAAGCATCCAGAACTTCGCCGATAGCTCTATCGAGTAGACCGACTGTCGTCTTGAGAGCGCTTTGTACTTCCGGGATCTGCAGGATTTTCTAGCCGGTGACCCGACACATTCGGCTGCCGGAAAATCGGTCGGTATTTCCAGCTCGCTGCCTCAGGTCCAGCATGGCTTAAGTCTTCACCCGAACGTCACTTGCTCCGCTCCGCCCTTGACCGGTTCCTAAAGGGTTTAGGCGTTGTGAGAATTTCCAGAGACCGGCCCTTGCTGAATACAGGTCACGTTCACAACACAAGCGCTGGTGCGCGACAGCGATGCGAGAGGTGAGTGTGGTTTAGACTGAAAAACCGCGGCAACAGATGGCGGAAGCGCTCGCGCAAACGAGGCACATAAAAAAGCGAAAGCCGCTGGGGAGATCATCTCCTCAGCGGCTTTCTGTATCAACGAAAGGTCATCATGACCTCAAGGTGACCTCATCTCGGCACGATCAGGAGAAAGGTGCAGCCTTCCTCCAATGCGCATCAACGACGAGGACCACGCGCAACGCGCTCGATTTCTTCACGAACCATGCGCTCGACAATCGTTGGCAGGTTGTCTTCCAGCCATTCCTGCAGCATCGGGCGCAGCATATCCTGAGCGACAGTCTCGATGGTCGGGTTGCGCACGCCGTCAAATACGTCAGCGAGAGCGCCGAAGGATCGGGCGATCTGGGCGCTTGCCTCGGCAGATACCAGGTTCAACGGTAGATCGAGCTTCGGTTCATTTTTCTGAACGACAGGTTCAGCAACGGGCTCCTGACGAAGGTCGACAGCCCGAGAAACAGGCTTTTCTTGTTCTTCAACCGCGCCGCGCAGTTCCATCGTTTCCCAAACCGGGACAGGCTGCGGCGCTGGCGCCGGCGCAGAAACTTGCGGCGGAGGATTGAATGTCGGCATTTCCCGAACAGGCTGAGGTGCCGGTGCTACCGCCGCCATCAGCGGACGCACATCCGTCGGGCGAGCCGACTGAACTGGCTGGGGGCGCTCAGCTTCAAACGAGGGTCGGGTGGGCACTGGCGCGGCCGCTGGTGCTGGGGTTGCGCCCTGCCCCTGTCCTAGTCCACCCTGCGGCCCCAGTGCTGCGTTGCGATCTGCCGCTGCACGGACGCGTGCCGCGACATCGGCGAGCGACATCGATTTCTCGGCAGCAGGTTCCTCTCTTTCGGCAACAGGCGCGAAATCATTGAACTGGCGCGCGCCATAGCCCTGATTGGCAGCCGGTGGAACATGGGCCGGCGGGCTCGGAATCTCTGCGGAGATATCCTCGGCAAAATCCACATCCAGCTCTACATCACCAAGCTCGAACTCGGGCGCTAGCTGACCTGGAAATCCATTCGACGGCGCAGGCTCGTTGCTTTCGATGATCCTGCGGATCGATGCCAGAATCTCTTCCATGGATGGTTCACGCGCTACACTCGGCTGAGCCATTTTTACCCCGATTTTCACGTTCAAGACGGGCCGGAGCAGAATACGCATGCTCCGAATCAACTTGAGTGTAGGGCACGAGGGCTCAGAAGAGAATCCATGTGGGTGGCCGATTTGCGCGATACACAGCTTTATTTGCAAACAGAAATGGCCCGGCGTTAACCGAGCCATCTGTTAACCATCTGCTTTCGCGGACGAATTAAAAAACGAATTGCTTGGCTTTGGCAAAGCCCGGAAGAGGCCTCAGCGACGCATTGAAGAAGGTCGCAGCAGAAATACCCTTTCCGTCGCGGCGATAAACGGTAACCTTGGCTGCATTACCATAACCCACGACAGCGATCAGACGACCACCGTCTGCGAGTTGGTCGAGAAGCGCCTGCGGCACTTCCTCAACAGAGCCATTGATGAAGATCACATCGTAGGGTGCCTGGGCAGCATATCCCTGCTCAAGCGGGCTACAAACCGTGACCACATTGTCGTAACCGAGTGCGGTAAGCGTTTCGCTCGCCTTCGCAGACAGTTCCGGATCGCTTTCCAGCGAAACCACGGAGCCTGCGAGTTCCGACAGGATCGCGGAGACGTAACCTGTCGCACCGCCAACTTCCAGTACCAAATCATCCTTGGTGACGGCCACGAGCTGCAGCATCTTGGCGATGGGCGAAGCCTTCAACAGGTAACGCGCCCCAAAACCATCCTTGGCAGGACAGATCTGCAGATCTTCGTCCATGTAGGCAACCTGTTTGACGTTTTCTGGAACGAAGGCCTCACGCGGTACGGAGAGAAACGCCTTGAGCACCGAATGGGACGTCACGTCGGTCGTGCGCACCTGGCCGTCCACCATTTTCGCGCGTGCGGTTTCAAAATCCATCATGTCGTGCTTGCCTCTAGTAAAGCCTGGCGGAGACAGGTGTGTCCGCTTTTTGCTAATCGTCTTAATGGGCTCCGCCTGCGCTTTCAAGCACAAGCATGCATCAGTAGGCTAAAAAGAAACGGTCTTGCGCCTCGGCGTGTTGCTTCGCTGGGCCGCATCCTCTGATACCGTGCCCGGGAACTTTTTTATCCGCCTCATCATTATTGCGTTACTGACGCATCATCAACGGGTGGAGGTAAACATGCTCGGTACAATCCTGGTTATAGTCCTCATTCTATTCCTTATCGGAGCGCTTCCGAGCTGGGGCTACCATAATTATGGGTGGGGGCCGTCGGGTGGCATCGGCCTCGTGGTGGTCATCTTGCTGATCCTAGTCCTGCTCGGACGAATCTGATCGGCTGGACCACAAAAGCCCTGCTGCGATCAGTGGTCCGGCGGGGCTTATTCATGACCTTAAAGCGCTCGGGAAAACTTATCCGCGGTTTTTCAAACTCTGCTATTGCACCGAAAATGGATTCGTTCTAAATCCCCGCCATCGCTCAAACAGACGAGCGTGTGAGGCCTCGTGGCGGAGTGGTGACGCAGAGGACTGCAAATCCTTGTACCCCGGTTCAATTCCGGGCGAGGCCTCCAAAAAATTCCCCACATAGTTACCTCTGGTACGTCATTCGATCGTCGCGTTCGATCACAACCAGTATGATCTTCTTCCACATGAGAAAATACGGTCGCACATTTCACCTGCCGCAATCGCCGGGAGCAACCAGCGACGACAAAATCATGGCGTCTATCAATGGCTTGAAGATCGGTGACCTGGTTGTCACCGAAAAGATGGATGGTGAGAACACCACCATTCACGCTGGCGGATGCCACGCGCGAAGCCCCGATGGCGGCTATCATTCTTCTCGTGACTGGATAAAGGCGTTTGCCGCAGGTATTGCTCCGCAACTTGCGGAGGACGAGCGTATTATCGGCGAAAACTTATACGCGCGCCACTCCATTACCTATCATTCTTTACCTTCGTATTTCCTGGGTTTTGCGTGGATAATTGGTGACGAAATCCAGCCATGGGACATGACGCTTGCTCGATTCCAGGAACTAAACATTCAACATGTCCCGATAATGTATCGAGGCCCCTACAAACAGAGCTTATTCGATGATCTCGCGAAAGCGCTCGATCCGTGCCGCCACGAGGGCTTCGTGGTCAGACGTGCGTGCGCTTTTGCGGAGAGTGCTATGTCCGACTGCTTGGGCAAGTACGTTAGAGAGGGACATGTGCAAACGGATGCCCACTGGATGAAGATGAACATCGTACCCAACGGCTTAGCCGAGACATAGGAACCTTGGTCGAGGCTTTCAGTTTACTTCGCTGCCGAAGTCATTTGGCACCCCATGGAGCCCATCATGAACGCCAAGTCCATTATTGCAGTTTCCGTTCTTGCTGTAGCGCTTGCAGGCTGCACAACCGGAATCTCGTCTGTCAATCTTGAGCCTATTCCGGGCAGCATTACCTATAATGGCCAGCCGCGCACCAAGTTGACCAAATCGCCTGTCGGCAGCACCTTCACCCATAATTTCAGGCGCTGGAACGGCGACCGTGTGATCGAGACCTATCAGATCCAGCCGGATCGTTCGATCAAGATCATCGACCGCAGGATTATTCGCGACTGGCTGACCTTTGGGCCTGACGATTGATCCAAAGCGTGGTCCAAGCAAGACTATGAAGCGTTTTGCGATAATCACATGCGACAAAACGAAGACCTAAAGCGTAAGGAGCGAATCTGAACGAGCGCGCACGCTTTAGGCCGTTGAATACAGCGTTCTAACGGGATACACGCATCCTCTGATCGAATAGAGCGATGGACAATAAGATGCACACGAAATGGAGCAAGCCGGTTCTGGTCGCGCTGGAAGAACCCGGCAACTACATCAGCATCGATACAACGCAAGCCGCGTCTTGGGCGATGATCGAAGACTGGCCAGTGGAAGACGGTGACGCACTCGATCAAGCTCTCCTCGTCTGCGCTGCCGTCGGATCGGGTAAAAAGAAACCCGAGGACGCCCGGCGCGCATTTGTTGCTGCTGCGCTTGAGGCTGGCATCGATATCAAGGCATAATGTCGCAACAGCCAGAAGGTGGCTTAACGCCTAAGCTCGCGGGGCGTAGAAGACGGCGACTGATTCACCTTGGAAGAGTATGTAAGACGATGAAAAAGCCCCTGCTCCTGCTTTTGATGACCTGCCTTGTCGTCGGCATCGTCGGCCATCTTATCATCGCCTTCGTCATTACGGGTTGATCAAAAAAGCACGGGCTCACGAGATTTTCTTTACCGTCCATTAAGATTCGCACCATTGTCGCGGAACTACGTTATCTTTTCCACGTTTTCCTGGCACGGAAATCTGGAGAGTAATGAGATGCGTGACGGCCTGAACAGTTTGCTTGAAATTTCGCTGCTGGGCTTCGTGGTTGTGACCTGCCTTATGATGGTCAACCCGCCGGTCTGAAGCTTTTGATTAGTTCGATATGAGAGCCGTCTTCAATGACGGTTATGAAAATGCGGCCTTATTGGCCGCATTTTCGTTTTTATCTATCTGCTTAAGCCGAGAGCTTCGCTGCAAGCTTGGCGACATGCGCGCCCTGGAACTTAGCGCCTTCGAGCTCGACAGCCGAAGGCTGGCGGGAACCGTCACCATCGGTGATGGTGGATGCACCATAAGGCGAGCCGCCCTTGATTTCATCAACGCCCATCTGGCCCTGGAAGGCATAAGGCAGACCTGCTACGACCATGCCGTGGTGCAGGAAGGTCGGGATAAAGCTGAGGATCGTCGATTCCTGACCGCCATGCTGCGTGGCGCTTGAAGTGAAGGCCGAGCCAACCTTGCCGACCAGTTTACCGCCAAACCACAGGCCGCCCGTCTGATCCCAGAAATTGCGCATCTGCGAGGCAACGCTGCCGAAGCGTGTGCCGGCGCCGACGATGATCGCATCGTAATCTGCAAGCTCATCGACAGTCGCGATCGGTGCCTGCTGATCCAGTTTGAAGTGAGAGGACTTCGCGACCTCTTCCGGAACGAGCTCGGGAACACGCTTCACGACAACGTCGGCGCCTGCAGACTTTGCACCTTCTGCAACGGCGTAAGCCATTGTTTCCACATGACCGTAGGACGAGTAATAGAGCACCAGAACTTTTGCCATCGTTGGTCTTTCCTCATTGTTTGTTGTTCAGCATCAAGATTGCGGACGAACTCTACGCCGCTGATGTAACAGAAGGCTAACAGAGGAATGGGGCGAGAGCGAGAGGTGCGAAAAGGACGGACCGTTCTCGATTAGCGAACGACAGCTGCCAGTGAGTTGACGTTCCTATTTTATGATTCGGCATATTGCATTCGCCGCTGGCGGGTTTAACGTCTGCGCACATCGTGTCGCGTAGGTATCCTCCCATGTCTTCTGCATCTCACTCCTCCCCGGTTACGGCCGCCATGCTCGCCATCGGCGATGAGCTTTTGTCTGGTCGCACCAAGGACAAGAACATTGGACACCTTGCTGACGTGATGACGATGTCCGGCATCGATCTGAAAGAGGTACGGATCGTCGCAGATGACGAGCCAGCGATTGTCGAAGCCTTGAATGCTCTTCGTGCTCGCTACGATTATGTGTTTACCTCCGGCGGAATCGGCCCGACGCATGACGACATTACGGCCGATGCCGTGTCGGTGGCGTTCAACCTGCCCTGTGAGCATGATTCGGATGCCTTGCGAATTCTCGGAGACATGTATCGCGCCCGGGAGATGGAGTTTACAGAGGCACGCAAACGCATGGCCCGCATGCCGCGCGGAGCACAGCATATCGCCAACCCGGTCTCGGTCGCGCCAGGCTTCATTGTCGAGAATGTCTATGTCATGGCGGGCGTGCCGCAAGTGTTTCAAGCCATGCTCGACAGTGTCGTGCCGACCCTCAAGACAGGCGCAAAGATGATGTCCCAGTCGGTGACATCTCAATTTGGCGAAGGTGACATCGGAACGCCCCTGAGCGAGATCCAGAAGGCTCACCCTCAGACCAGCATCGGTTCCTATCCGAAATATGATGGGCATCGCTTCTCCACCGAGATCGTGGTTCGCGCCCGCGATGCTGGCCTGTTGGAGGCAGCAGCGAAAGACGTGGCGGCGATGATTGAAAACATTGCGAAAGCGAAGGCTTCATCCACGTTTGCGTGAACTCCTTAGGGCGCAATACGTTTACTCTGTGCAGATTTCGCCTTGATAAGAATCAAGGCGATGAGCGGATGACGGGGTCATCTTGGACCTCTCATCGATGCGTCACAAGGAGAATGGCCATGGGCTACAGAACGATCCTCGCTGTTGTTGACACTGCTGAAAACACGCGTCATCTGGACGCTTTCGTGGTTCAGCTGGCGCAACAATTCTCTTCCCATGTGGTGGGGCTCCATATGGAAGCTCTTGCCGCTGTGCCTCTCGTTGCTCCCATGGAGATGCCCGATCCGGCCACTGTGCAGGCGGTGCAGGATGTGGCGCATAAGGAGACCGAGGAGTCTGGCAGGATCTTCGCCGAGAGCATGGCAGCGAACGGGATCTCCAGCGAATGGCGCAGCTTCGCGTCGTCGGTTGGCTATTCTGCCAAGTCCTCGATCCAGAGTGCGCGCTGCGCCGATCTGATCGTAGCTCGCCAGCACAGTTCGTCAGCCTTGTCGGATAGCCGCGCCGACATTGACAATTTTCTCTACGAGAGCGGACGACCGGTCCTTCTCGTCCCGCATGTCCTGACAGCGCCAAGACCGATCCGACGCGTTCTGATTGCATGGAATGGGTCGCGTGAGGCTACACGCGCGACGTTTGATGCCCTGCCCTTCCTGAAGGCAGCCGAGAGCGTCGAAGTCTTCTCGGTCGACCTGGAAGATAATGATTCGCAGACGGCCGCACTGGCGGGTTCGGAGATCGCCACAACGCTTGCTCGCCATGGCGTCAACGTGACAGTCACCGCGCAAGAAAAGATCCAGGGTGTCGCACCCCATACGGCGATCGAGAACCGCCTGGCGGATAACAGCATCGATCTATTGGTGATGGGTGCCTATGGTCATTCCCGTTGGTGGGAAATGCTGTTTGGCGGTGTGACCCGCACGCTTCTCGACTCGATGACGGCGATGACCCTGATGTCACGCTGACATTCAGCCCTTTTTTCAAAAGGAAACCCGCCGGTCGCCCGGCGGGTTTGTTGTTTTTATTCCGAAAAATCCTAAAGCACGTCCCGCAAAAGTGTGTAGCGGTTTTGCGATAACGACATGCGATAACAAGGACCTAAGCGTATGAGCGAATCCGAAAGATCGCGACACGCTTTAGTGCAGGATCTGGCTGAGGAAGAGCTTGGTACGCTCGTGCTGAGGATTGTCGAAGAATTCCTGCGGGGCATTCTGCTCGACGATCTGGCCTTGGTCCATGAAGATCACGCGGTTTGCCACCTGGCGGGCAAAGCCCATTTCGTGAGTGACGCAAAGCATGGTCATGCCGTCTTCGGCAAGGCTCACCATCGTGTCGAGCACTTCCTTGACCATTTCCGGATCGAGTGCCGATGTCGGCTCGTCGAAGAGCATGATCTTCGGCTTCATGCAAAGCGAGCGGGCAATCGCCACACGCTGCTGCTGGCCGCCGGAAAGCTGGCCTGGATATTTATGGGCCTGCTCAGGGATCTTGACGCGCTTCAGATAGTGCATCGCGATCTCTTCGGCGTCCTTTTTGGGCATCTTGCGAACCCAGATCGGCGCCAGTGTGCAGTTTTCCAGAATGGTCAAATGCGGGAAGAGGTTGAAGTGCTGGAACACCATGCCGACTTCGCGGCGCACTTCGTCGATCTTCTTCAAGTCGTTGGTCAGTTCGATACCATCGACGACAATGCTGCCAGACTGGTGTTCTTCCAATCGGTTGATGCAGCGGATCATCGTCGATTTGCCGGAACCGGATGGACCGGCGATGACGATTCGCTCGCCCTTCATGACCTTGAGGTTGATATCACGCAGCACGTGGAAATCGCCGTACCACTTGTTCATGCCAGTGATTTCGATCGCGACATCCGTCGCCGAAACTTCCAGCTTCTTTGCTTGGGTTTCTGCCATGAGATTTTCCCTTATTTTCTATGTCCGGTGTCGAGATGGCGCTCCATGAACAAGGAATAGCGCGACATGCCGAAGCAGAATATCCAGAATATGAACCCGGCAAACACGTAGCCTGTGACAGGCGTTACGGGTGTTGCCCAGTTTGCATCCGACTGGTTGAGGTTGACGATACCGAGGAGGTCGAACATGCCGATAATCGACACGAGCGAAGTATCCTTGAAAAGACCGATGAAGGTGTTGACGATGCCGGGGATGACGAGCTTCATTGCCTGCGGCAGGACGATCAGACGCGTCTTCTGCCAGTAGTTCAGGCCCAGCGAATCCGCACCTTCATACTGCCCCTTTGGAATGGCCTGAAGGCCGCCGCGAATGACCTCCGCCATATAGGCAGAAGCAAACAGCGACACCCCGACCAGAGCACGCAGAAACTTATCGAAAGTCACGCCGTCAGGCAGGAAAAGCGGCAGCATGATGCTGGCGAAGAACAGGACCGTGATCAGTGGAATGCCGCGGATGACCTCGATGAAGGTCACGCACAGAGTCTTGATCACCGGCATGGTCGAACGACGGCCAAGCGCCAGGAGAATACCAAGCGGTAAGGACACGGTGATTCCGAAGAACGACAGGATCAGCGTGACCATCAGCCCGCCCCACAGCTGCGTCTCCACCCGTGGAAGGCCGAAATAGCCGCCGACCAGCAGGAAGAAGGAAACGAAGGGCAGCACGAGGAAGAGCAATACCGCGTTGGCAGTCTTGAACGGCGCCTTGGGGATCAGCATCGGGATGAGCAGAATGACGAACATTGCCGCCACCAGAAGCGGACGCCAGCGCTCATCCAACGGATAACGTCCGAACATGAACTGCTGGAACTTGGCTCCGACGAATGCCCAGCAGGCACCGGCCTGACCGTCCGGGATAGCGCCACCTTGGGCAACCGTGAGGCAAGCAAGTCGGTCGGTACCAGTCCAGACGGCGTCGACGAACAAGAACTGCACCAGCGGGGGAATGATATAGGCGAGCAGTGCAATGGACAGCACCGTCATCACCACATCTTTCGGCGTCGCGAAGAGTTTCGTCTTGAGCCAATGGATAACGCCGACCTGGCTGGAGGGCGCCGGCTGAGCCGGCACCAATTCACGGCGGATATAGGAAACGGGAGTACTGGTCATGTCTCTTATCTCTCCACCAATGCCATCTTCGCGTTGAACCAATTCATGAACAACGCCGTCGTGATGGATAGCGACAGATAGACGATCATCCAGATCGCCACGACTTCGACAGCCTGACCCGTCTGGTTGAGAATGGTGCCGCCGACTGCAACAAGATCCGAGAAGCCAACGGCAACAGCGAGCGACGAGTTCTTCGTCAGATTGAGATACTGGCTGGTGAGCGGCGGGATGATGATGCGCATGGCCTGCGGAACAACGATCAGGCGTGTCGTGGTGCTGGAACGCAGGCCGAGCGCGTCGGCCGCTTCCGTCTGCCCCTTTGGTACCGCCTTGATACCACCACGGACGATTTCAGCGATGAAGGAGGCGGTATAGAAGGAAAGCGCCAGATAGAGCGACATGAATTCCGGCGCAATGACCGAACCGCCGGCCAGATTGAAGCGGCCGAGAACCGGCAGATCGAAGGTCAACGGCGCGCCAAGCGCCAAAAACGTCAATAGCGGCAAACCGATGATGATCGCGGTGCCGACGAGACCGGTGCGGAAAGGCTGCCCGGTGCGCATCTGCCTGGCTTTGGCCCAGCGATAGATGAAGAAGGTGATGACGATACCGACGAGGAATGCTACCGGAACCATCCAGGTGCCCTCGCCCCATACAAACTTGGGGTAGAAGAAGCCGCGATTGTTCAAATAGGTATCGAACGGCAGAGCAAGCGATTCACGCGCCTGCGGAAGAATCGTGATGACGCCCTTGTACCAAAAGAAAATGACGAGAAGCGGAGGCAGATTGCGGAAGATTTCCACGTAGGCCTGCGCAAGCTTCGATACCAGCCAGTTTCTGGACAGGCGGGCAATACCGACGAGGAAGCCGAGGATCGAGGCGGTGATGATGCCAAGAACCGCCACCTGCAAGGTGTTCAATATACCGACAATCAGCGCGCGGCCGAACGTGTTGTCGTTATTGTAATCGATCAGCGTCTGGCCGATATCGAAACCGGCTCTTCCGTTCAGGAAGCCAAAGCCTGACGCGATATTGGCTCTCTGAAGATTCTGGATCGTGTTGTTGGTGATGAACCAGACAGCCAGCACCAGGATGATGAGCGTCACGGTCTGATAGAAGATGGACCGCATGCGCGGATCGTTGATCATGGACGTCGCGCCGGATGCGCCGGACGGTCCAGAACGGATCGTCTTGCCTGCCATAGGCACCTTTCCCTCTATATGCTCTTTTCGAGCTTATTTTATGAAGAAGAAGGAGGCAGAGATGAACATCTCCGCCTCCTGCAAAAGCTTTAGGCTTTCAAGCAATCAGCGGATCGGAGGAGCGTACTGCAGGCCGCCCTTGTTCCACAGAGAGTTCAGGCCGCGCTCGATCTTGAGCGGAGAGCCAGGACCGACGTTACGGTCGAAGACTTCGCCGTAATTGCCAACATTCTTGATGATGTTGTAGGCCCACTCGTTGGTGACGCCGAGATCGGTGCCGATCTTGGTGCCTTCTTCTGTGCCGAGAAGACGCTTGACGTCTGGGTTGGCAGAAGCCTTCTGCTCATCAACGTTCTTGGAGGTGATGCCGAGTTCTTCAGCATTGACCATGGCGTAGTGGACCCAGCTGACGAGGTCGAACCACTGGTCGTCACCCTGGCGAACGGCTGGTCCGAGCGGCTCCTTGGAGATGATTTCCGGCAGAACCACGTTCTCGTCGGGGTTCTTCATCTTCAGACGGATAGCGTAGAGGCCAGACTGGTCCGTCGTGTAGACGTCGCAACGACCGGAGTCATAAGCGGACGTCGCGTCCGATTCTTTTTCGAATACAACCGGGTTGTACTGAAGGTTATTGGTCTTGAAGTAGTCGGCAAGGTTGAGTTCGGTCGTCGTGCCCTGCTGAACGCAGACGGCGGCACCAGAGAGCTCGAGAGCAGACTTCACATTCAGGCTCTTCTTAACGATGAAGCCCTGGCCGTCGTAATAGTTGACGGTGCGGAAGTTGAAGCCGAGAGACGTATCGCGGCTGATCGTCCAAGTGGTGTTACGCGTCAGGACGTCAACTTCACCAGACTGGAGAGCCGGGAAACGATCCTTCGAGGTCAGCGGAACGTACTTGGCCTTAGAAGCGTCACCGAAAATAGCGGAAGCGATACCGCGGCAATAATCAACGTCGATACCGGACCATTCGCCCTTGTCGTCTGGGTTCGAGAAACCCGGAATGCCAGAGCTGACGCCGCAGGTGACGAAACCCTTTGCCTTAACATCCTGAAGAGTACCGGCAGATGCAGCCGTTGCAGCTCCCAAGACTGCTGCGCCAATAGCGGCTGACAGAAGTGCCTTTTTCATTTTTCCCAACCTTTGTCTGTTTTTTCTCGATTGGAGATGACCGGCACACGCCATGCGCTTGCGACAGTCTCTCCGCTTCACCTCCCGGTGCGCGCCCCTATCACAATCACAATTACCGCCATGGTCAAGACTTTCGCTAAGCAATTGTGTCTAAAAAACGGAATTTTCAAATTTTCGTCTTTTAAGTAAGCAGATGACTATTTTTTGCGCGAAAATCGCTCAAAATCTGGTCATCCTGTCTGACAGATAGACTGGTTTTCCCCAAGCTTGGAGAAGCGGCTTGACCTCAAGAGCAAATCCCCGGCATCCTCCCGCATCACATTAATGAGAGACGGCCAGCATGAAAGACAAGAACGAGATCCTCGGTACCTCGGGTGTAAACACGCGCCTTGCGCATTTCGGAAACGACCCGAGCGACTTTTTCGGCTTCGTCAATCCTCCGATCGTCCGTGGCTCGACCGTTCTTTTTCCGAATGCTGCGACTTTGATGTCGGGCAACCAGCCATACACCTACGGCACCCATGGGACACCCACGACGGACGCGCTTTGCAAAATGATCGACGAACTGGAAGGATCGGCTGGCACCATTCTTCTGTCGTCCGGCCTTGCCGCCGTGACCGTTCCGTTTCTCGCCTATCTCTCCGCCGGCGACCACGCGCTGATCGTCGATTCGGTGTATTTCCCAACCCGCCGCTTCTGCAATACGATGCTGAAGCAATATGGCGTCGAGGTCGAATATTATGATCCCGCGATCGGCGCCAATATTGAGGCACTGATCCGTCCCAATACGCGCCTTGTGCATCTGGAAGCGCCCGGCTCGAACACGTTCGAGATGCAGGACGTGAAGCTGATCTCGTCTATCGCACACCGCCACGACTGCGTCGTTACCATGGACAATACCTGGGCAACGCCGCTTTACTTCCGCCCGCTCGATCATGGCGTGGACGTCTCCATCCATGCTGCCACGAAATATCCGGCGGGCCATTCCGATGTGCTGATGGGATTTGTCTCCGCCAACGAAAAACATTGGAAGAAGCTGCGCGACGCCAACACCAATCTCGGCATGTGTATGACATCCGACGAGGCTTATCAGGTGCTGCGCGGCATGCGCACCATGGGCATCCGGCTGGAACACCACCAGAAAAGTGCGCTTGAGATCGCCCAATGGCTTGAGACGCGTGACGACGTCGCGCGCGTGTTGCACCCTGCCCTGCCGAGCTTTCCGACGCATGACATTTGGAAGCGTGATTTCAAAGGATCCAGCGGCGTCTTCTCGTTTGTCTTGAAGGCGCATGAGAACCAGTTCACCGAAAAGGCGCATGCCTTCCTCGATGCCTTGTCGATCTTCGGGCTTGGCTTCTCATGGGGCGGCTACGAATCGCTTGCGATCCCGGTCAATCTCGCCGACCGGACCTTGGCTGCTGCACCGACGGAAGGGCCGGTTATCCGGCTTCAGATCGGGCTTGAGGACGTCAAGGATATCAAGCGCGATCTGGAAGCGGGTTTCGCGGCAGCGGCGGCAGTCTAAAGCCCTCTCGCCCTGTAGCCATAAAGCCAGTCGAAGTCCGCCAGGAATTTTTCCGGCGGACGCATCGACAGAAGAAGATCGCGCCCTATGCGCATGGGGCCCGAAGCGTGATAGGCGAAGCTATTGAGCGCGGCCCGTTTGCGGGCCTTTTCAATGCGAGGCATGCGATGCGCTGCAAAATCCGGCAATGACGTGACGAGCGTCTTTCCTTGCGAAACGAAGGTTGCAAGCTCGAAAGCATCCTCAATTGCCATGGCCGCCCCCTGGGCAGCAAAAGGCATCATCGCGTGGGCCGCATCACCGATCAGCACCGTGTCGCGGCCATTGTGCCACCGCCCTGCCCCTACCTGAAACAACGGCCAGAATGTTGGCCGCGTGGGACGCTGCAGCGCTTCGCCAAAAGCTGGATGCCAACGACGAAACTGCTGGAGCAGAAACGCCTTCTGCTGACTTTGCGCTTCCGCCTTCCACGTATCTCCGGGATTTGCGCCGACAGCAATCGCAACGATGTTGAAGCCACCCGTTTCCCCCAGTGGATATGCCACCACATGCGCGGATGGTCCAAGAAATGCTGTAACAGCCGTGCGATCGAGAAAGTCGGGCGCGTCCTCTCCAGATAAGGTAAATCGCCAGGCGATATTGCGTGAAAAGGTTGCAACCGGGCTGTTCGGCACGGCGTAGCGCGCACTTGACCAAACGCCATCGGCACCCACGACCAACTCCGGCTCCGTGAAGATCGTGCGGGCAATCTCGGTTCTGCTGGCAGTCTCCAGCCTTTTGCCGAGATGCAGGCGGCATAGGGGATTGTGTCTGACTTTCGCCAGAAGCGCCTGTTGCAGGCTCGCCCGATGCAGCACGCCATAAGGCGCATGCCAACGGTCTCTCGCAACATCCTTCATCGGCAGGGAGACGAGCGTCTTGAGCGAAAGGCCCGACGCCAGGTCGACTGTCTCAGGCTCGAGCCATTTCTCTTCAATCAGAGGCAGAACATCGAGGGCGGAAAGGATATGGGCGGCATTGGGCGAGATTTGCAGCCCTGCGCCGACCTCTGCGAGTTCCGACGCCTGCTCGATGATGTCACTTGCAATGCCATAACGGGCAAAAGAAAGGGAGGCGGTGAGACCAGCTATACCGGCACCGATAATCGCCACGGATTTTATGGGCATGGAGAGCCCCGATATATGGGGTTACGCTGCCTTCACGTGGAAGACGCAGCCGGGAGGATTGGTCTGCGTGGCCTTCAGCGACGGATTGTAGCGATAGAGCGTGGAACAGTAGGAGCAAACCTTCTCGTTCTCGTCGCCCATATCGATGAAGATATGCGGGTGATCGAAAGGAACGGACGCTCCCGTGCACATGAATTCCTTGACGCCGATCTCGATCATGCGGTGTCCGCCGTCGTTCTGGAAGTGAGGAATTGTATGGCCGGCCATGTTCGTCTCCAAATGCAACTTCGTCTCTGAGCCAACGCTCGTATTGTTCGAGTATGTAGCGTTAAATCACGCGGACCTCCATAGAAAAGAGTGTCGAATATTCCCAACAGGTCTATTTCCTGACATATGGTCGGCAAAAAAGGAGGTCCTTGATGAATCTCAACCTACCGCAATTTTCATCGTTCCAGCGCGATGGACTGGAACTGGCCTATTTCGACGACGGCGACCCGTCCGGAGCACCGGTTCTCCTGATCCACGGATTTGCGTCGAGTGCGGCAGTGAACTGGGTTCATCCTGGATGGGTAAAGACCCTTGGAGATGCCGGCTATCGTGTGATCGCACTTGATAATCGAGGCCATGGCGCCAGCGACAAGCCACATGATCCGGATGCCTATTATCCTGCTGTCATGGCTGAAGATGCGGTTGGCCTGCTCAACCATCTCGGCATCCCAGAAGCCCATGTCATGGGTTACTCGATGGGCGCGCGTATCTCCGCCTTCGTGGCGATGGCACACCCCGATCGCGTGCGCTCGCTGGTGTTCGGCGGGCTCGGCATCGGCATGGTGGATGGCGTTGGGGACTGGGATCCGATTGCAGATGCGCTTCGCGCCCCGTCTCTCGATATCGTCACCCATGAACGCGGGCGCATGTTCCGCGCCTTTGCCGAGCAGACGAAGAGCGATCGCATAGCGCTTGCTGCCTGTATCGAGACATCGCGCGTTCTCGTCACACGCGAAGAAGCCGCCAAGATCGATGCACCGACGCTGATTGCGGTTGGCACCAAGGACGATATTGCAGGCTCGGGCCAAGAGCTGGCCGATCTGATGCCTCACGCCCGAGCGATCGACATTCCCAACCGCGATCACATGCTTGCGGTGGGAGATCGCGTCTTCAAGGCGGCGGTATTGGAATTCTACAGCGAGGTCGACAAATCGGCGTGATCAAGAAATGCCGTTCCACAAAGCTTTCAGAAAAACTGATGCTTTACCTCCTTTAACGCTGCTCGCGCATACCCATTTCTGTGCAACGTATTTTTCTGTATAGTGACGCAAACCGGTTTTAAGGACAGCTGACATGGTCGCACGCATAGAGACCCGCCAAAATGATCAGATCACCGTCGTCGATCCGATCTGGGGCAGCTTGTTAAACGAAGCGCGCACAGCCGCCGCGCAGGATCCGCTGCTTTCGGCATTCTTCTATTCCACGATCCTCAATCACCATTCGCTGGAAGAGAGCGTCATTTATCGCATCTGCGAGCTGCTAGACCATCCGGATATGCAGGCCGTTCTCTTGCGCCAGACGTTTTCAGAGATGCTTCACGACTGGCCGGAATGGGGCGCAGTACTGCGCGTCGACATTCAGGCGGTCTATGATCGCGACCCCGCCTGCACGCGGTTCATCGAGCCAGTCCTCTACTTTAAAGGCTTCCACGCCATCCAGACGCATCGTCTTGCCCATTGGCTGTGGTCGAAGGGACGGAAGGATTTCGCCCTTTATCTGCAGAGCCGGTCCTCCAGCGTCTTCCAGACGGATATCAATCCGCAGGCAAAGGTTGGCAAGGGCCTGTTCCTCGATCACGCGACCGGCCTCGTTGTCGGCTCGACTGCCGTGATCGGCGACAATGTCTCCATTCTCCAAGGCGTCACGCTTGGTGGCACGGGCAAGGAAACGGGCGACCGTCATCCAAAGATCCGCAGCGGCGTGTTGATCGGCGCAGGCGCTAAGATCCTTGGCAATATCGAAGTCGGAAGCTGTTCACGTGTTGCGGCAGGCTCGGTCGTCTTGAAGCCCGTTCCACCCAATGCGACGGTCGCCGGCTTGCCCGCCCGGATCGTCGGCGAAGGCGGTTGCAACGAGCCTTCCCGCATCATGGACCAGATCATCGGCGCGGATATCTGATTACATTGGATGGAGTAAAAATCGCCCGTGTGGATCGCGTAGTGGATCACATGGGCGATTTGCCTCTTTGACTTTACTTTCGCCTTTAAGCCGTGCCACAAGCGGCGCAGATTGAAAATCACGATATCCGAACGACGCGTCTGCAAGGACGATGGAAGACGTGAGAACCGCACAGGAGAAGACTGGTGAAAGCCGACGAAATCAAAAAGCTCGACGCCTATTTCAAGCGCACGTTCAACGACAAGATGGCCGTCAAGGCACGTCCGCGTAAGGATGATTCCGCTGAAGTCTATATGGGCGAAGAGTTCCTGGGCGTCGTCTATATCGACGATGAAGATGGCGATCGTTCCTACAACTTCTCCATGGCGATCCTCGACGTCGATCTTTGATCGTAACGTCCAAGTCGCATGACATCAGCCGCCCAAGACAATTGTCTTCGGGCGGCTTTTTGTTGCTGCAAGAGGCAGCACGATGACCGGTAAAGCGATTTTTTGTGGTTCGTCTCGCAAGTCTGGAACCAAATTCTTCACCGCTCGTTTTTTCGCTGTCCCCCCGATGAAGCGTGAGGCGGCGATCAAACGGGAAGCCCCTGATCCCACGCCACCTCACGCTTCCCCCTCCTTCAATCATCAGTTTCGTTCATAGCCGAAGGTGTGGATCAGCTTGTCCACAGCGCCTGCGCTCCTTCGACAAAAAACATCGTCTAAAACCAAAAAAATCGAAATTGCCGCTTGCGGAGAATCCGCTGCCTGACTATAAGGCCCCCACCACAGCGCACGCGCCCTTCGTCTATCGGTTAGGACGTCAGATTTTCATTCTGAAAAGAGGGGTTCGACTCCCCTAGGGCGTGCCACTTCTCCCTTAATTTCATGATGTTATGCGCAGATCTTGATCAAGCGCATGAACCTGTCCGCACTCTATGCGGGATGGTCACACAGGCGATTCCGTATGTCGAGACTTCAGAATATGCTTAGCCTCTCATGACGCGCTACGGCGCAAAGGCTGCGTCCAGAACGCGCAATTGTATGCGCTTTTGACCCTGCCAGTGCTCTGCCCCAAGAGTACCGGCCACATGGATTTGACGCCCGCGGGCTGCCATCAACATCTGTCCGAGAGGCGCATCCGCAGCACGGAAGGCAATACCGTCAAGGCGCGAGCCGTCCAGAGCTTCCAACGTGATCTTGATGTGCGAGGTACCGACGATGCGCACATCACGCAGCCGATGCGCCGGCACGGCGAAAATCGGCTGCGAATGGCCCGACCCATAGGGACCCGCCTGCTCCAACTGGTCAACCAGCGCCAGCGTGGCGCCCGAGGCGCCGATGGCACCGTCAATTTTCAGCACACTGTTCTCGACAAGCTGCGAGACCGTCTTCTGTGCCGCTTCCTCGAAGAAGGTTCGCAAGCGCCCGAGATTGGCGCGTTCCACGGTTAGACCGGCTGCCATGGCGTGGCCCCCGCCCTTGATCAGCAGACCGGAGTCGACGGCATTGCGCACCATGCGCCCCATGTCGAAGCCATTGATGGAGCGCCCGGAGCCCGTGCCTCGTCCTTGCGAGTCGAAGGCAATGGCGAAGGCAGGACGGCGAAATCGGTCCTTGAGCCGCGAAGCGAGAAGGCCGACGATGCCCGGATGCCAATTCTCTCTCGCTGTCACGATAACGCCAGCACCGGAGCCATCGCCATATTCAAAGAGCGCTTCGGCTTCAGCCTCGGCAAGCATCGCCGCCTCCATCGCCTGGCGCTCGCGGTTCAACTCATCCAGCTTTTCCGCAATGACTTCGGCCTGCGTGCTGTCATCCAGTGTCAGAAGACGGCTTCCAAGAGCCGCATCACCGATACGTCCTCCGGCATTGATGCGTGGACCAATCAGGAAGCCGAAATGATAGGGTGTCACCGGACCGCCAAGCCCCGCCTTCTTGAACAGAGCTGCCAGCCCGACATTGTTCATATGCCGCGCAGCAACCAGTCCTTTGACCACATAAGCACGGTTCAAGCCCTTCAGTGGCACGACATCGCAGACCGTCGCGAGCGCCACGATGTCGAGATAGGTTAGAAGGTCGAGCATGAAGGCCTGGCGATTGTGTCTCTCCTTCAGAACCCGGAGCGTTGCCACCAGCACAAGAAACACCACGCCTGCCGCGCAGAGATGCCCCTGCCCCGACAGATCGTCCTCGCGGTTTGGATTGACCAGGGCAACCGCTGGCGGGAGCTCGGTTCCGACCTGGTGGTGGTCGATGACGAGCACATCGGTTCCTGCATCGCGAGCAACGCTCAGCGATTCATGGCTGGTCGAACCGCAATCGACGGTAATGATCAGAGTCGCGCCATTGGCGGCGAGTTGCTGCATGGCGGCGGGGTTCGGGCCGTAGCCTTCGAAGATGCGATCTGGAATATAGATTTCAGGCTCGAGGCCGAAATGATGGAGGAAGCGGTACATGAGCGCCGAGGATGCGGCACCGTCCACGTCATAATCGCCGAAGATGGCGATCTTCTCGCGCTTTTCGATCGCGTCGGCAATGCGCTTTGCGGCGTTCTCGCAATCCGTCAGCGTGTGGGGATCGGGCATCAGCGAGCGGATCGTCGGATCAAGAAAGGCAAGCGCGTCATCCACACCGACATTGCGGCCCGCCAGTACGCGGGCGATCAGTTCCGGGATGCCATGGACCTGGGACATGGCGAGCGCACGGTTCTGCCCGGCCTGATCTAGCCGCGACATCCATCGCTGGTCTGTTGCCGATCGCTCCACCCCGAGGAACGCCCTCGGCACGGCATCGACCGTTTCAATCATTACCATAGTCAGCCCGTACCGCCATTCATGCTCTGTGTAACGGGCTAACGACCGATCCGGTCTTTTTCAAGCAAAAACCGGCCTTTGTGTTTCCTGTTACCACAACGGCAGGAAGATGAAGGCAGAAAGCCCGCACACGATCGCACCGATGAGACAGAAGAGACGCCAGTCGCGCTCTTGACCCGCAGTCTCGAATTCCAAGCTCGGGATATTGTCGTTCGCGCCGACGCGGTGGATTTTGCGGCGGGATATCAGACCCCGCGGATGATCATCTCTGAACAGGATTTTGGATTTCACGGCAGCGCCTCCCTTCGCCTCGGTGAATTCTCACAGGATCATATCATCACAGCCAAAGCTTTTGCAAAGCCTACGCAGGGGTGAAGATGATCTGAAAGCCTATCGCGATCTTTCAGCGTCGCTCATACGCCTTATCTCCTTGTTTCATCGCATGTCGGTATCGCAAAACCGCTGTGCACTTTTGCGCGAGATGCTTTAGCGAGACATATCACCGCCTGGTGATGCGAGCCTCAGAGAAGGCCTTGCGTGACCAACGCCAAAGCCACATAACGTCCCGCCTTGGCGAGGGTTACGATCGCGATGAAGGATGGGAGAGGTTCACGCAGCACGCCTGCGACCACCGTCAAAGGATCGCCCACGACAGGAAGCCAGCTTGCCAGCAAAGACCACCGTCCGTAACGGGCGTACCAGCCTTGCGCTTTCTGGAGTTTGTCAGAGGAAACCGGAAACCAGCGCCGATCACGATAGTGCTCGATGCCTCGGCCCAGATACCAGTTGAGGACGGATCCCAGAACGTTGCCGAGGCTTGCCACCGCGACAAGCAATGGAATGGAGTGGTGGCCTTTCGCTATCAAATAGACCAGGACCGACTCCGATTGAGCAGGGATGAGCGTTGCCGCAAGAAATGCAGAGGCGAAAAGGCTGAGATAGGCTCCGATGTCACCGCTCATCGCGTGGTCGCTGGCATGTCGTCAGAACCACCACGCCGCCTACTGCAGCAGAAAAGCGCGGAAATCGTTGACATTGGTGCCCGTCGGACCGGGTGCAAAAAGATCACCTGCCAGGGAAAAAGCCGACCACGCGTCGTGGCCTGAGAGACAGGAGCGCGCATCGCCCCCGGCGGCACGGATGCGCGCCACGGTTTGTCCGTCACAAAAGGCGCCGGCATTATCTTCCGATCCATCAATCCCGTCCGTGTCCGCTGCAAGCGCGGTTATACCCTCGCTTGCCTGCAAGTCGAGAGCAGCAGAAAGCAGCAGCTCGGAATTGCGACCACCCTTTCCATATGTGCCGTTACCGATCGTCACCGTCGTTTCGCCGCCGGAAAGAAGCACCATGGATTTGCCTACTGACACGCGGGTTGAAAACTCCAGCGCCAAGGCAGCGTGCATTCTGCCGATGTCCTTCGCCTCCCCTTCGATGCAGTCTGAGAGTATAAGTGGTTCCACACCCCGCTCCACTGCAAGCTTCGCAGCCGCTTCCAGAGAGACGCGGGCTGAGGCAATGATATGCACCTCGTGTCCAGTAAATGTTGCATCCGAAGGCTTCGGTATCACCTCTTGGTGAATAAAATCGACGATACTCTGGGGCAGCGCAATTTTGTAGTCGCGGATCGCGCGCAACGCGTCGGAGGCGTCGCCTTCGTCCGACACCGTCGGACCGGAGGCGACGAAGGCGGGATTGTCTCCCGGCACGTCGGAGACGATCAGGCTGACGACACGCGCCGGATGGGCAAGAGCAGCCAACCTCCCCCCCTTGATGCGAGAAAAATGCTTGCGCACCAGATTCATGGCGGAGATCGGCGCGCCGGAAGCGAGCAGCGCCTCGTTAAGCGCAATTTCGTCTGCAAGCGAGAACCCCTCTGGCGGTGCAGGTAGCAGCGCCGAGCCACCGCCGGAGATAAGAGCGATAACCAGATCGTCCTTCGTCAGTCCATGTACGGCTTCGATAAGGGCCTGCGAGGCAGCGAGACCGGCTTCATCGGGGACGGGATGCGCCGACTGCACTATCCTGATGGTCTGACATGGAGCAACCGGCCCGTGGCGCGCCACGACGACGCCCTCGAAAGGATGAGGCCAGGCACGTTCAAAGGCCTCTGCCATCTGGCTTGCCGCTTTACCAGCGCCGATCACGACGGTTCGTCCTTTTGGCCTTTCGGGAAGATTGGCGCAGATCGCTTCATAGGGGTCCGCCGCGCGAACGGCTGCGAAAAACAAATCTTTCAGAAATGCGCGCGGGTCGGCAATCACGACTCTCTCCCAGAGCAAAAGGTTGCAAGCCCATCCACCTTGTCTGCTGCGACTGCAGGCGACAAGGCCGCGTGACCGGAAAAGCGCCCAAGCAGCTTCATTCGTGTGCCCTGATGAAACCACCAGTGCGGTTGAAGCGTTCGATCGGTCACAGCCGTAACTTTTAACAGGCGCGGAGAAGCACCATGGCCAACACAGAAAACCTCGGCCCCGAATATCATCACCACAGCAACAAGAACCGGTTGCGGCACCGCCGCTTCGTATGGTCTCGCCGCAAGTCCAAGCCGTGGGGTCTGACAATCGCTGTCATCGGGACCCTTATCGTGGCGGCCAGCGTCGTTGCAATCACCTATCTGGTGACATCACATCCCGGAATGCCCGAACCTAATCCCGGGATCGAAACCCAGGCGATGCGATAAGCTTACAGCGCTCAATAAACCGGAGCGTTGATAATCGAAACTGGTACGGGGGCCAAAGAGCAGGGATGGGAGACATCGTGGCGGGGATCATAATAACGACGCTTATTTTAATCGTCGGCCTCCTCGCCGCGCTTGTTGCCCTGTCGCGCCGTCAGGAACGAGCCATTACGAAAGTCGCTTCCACAGCGCTTCCCAAGGCCGACGACGCCACGCCGCTTGACCGCCATTGGACCCATATACGTGATAGCGATAACGGCGACAGACTGACGGCACTGGCGCTGGTTCAATCTAACATGGATGCTTTCGCCGTCCGCGTCTCAACCGCTCGGGCTGCCGGCCGTAGCCTCGATCTGATGTACTACATGTGGAATGCGGATCTTACCGGTCGCCTCATGATGCGAGAGGTTCTTGCCGCGGCAGACCGCGGCGTCCGCGTCCGGCTGTTGCTGGACGATCTCGGCGTTACGATGTCGGACAGGATTTTTCACGCCATAGACAGCCATCCCAATATCGAGCTGCGCCTGTTCAACCCGACGAAGGCACGGGAAAACATCTTCCGGCGCGGGATTGAGCTCGTTTTACGCTTCCGCAGCGTCAACAGGCGAATGCACAACAAGGCGTGGATTGCGGATGGAAGGGCGCTGATCACTGGCGGACGCAATATCGGAGACGCCTATTTCGGTGCAGCTGAGGCTGCGAATTTTCGTGACTTCGACGTGCTTGCCCACGGCAAAGCCGTCAGCGACGCGGAAGAGATTTTCGATGATTACTGGAACAGTGCTGTTGCCATCCCGGTGCGTTCCTTGCTGGCCAAACGCCCGAGTAGACTTGCAAGGCTGCGGCGCAAGCTGGATGCGCTCGCCACTGGCGATGCAGCCCGGCCCTATCTTGAAAAGGTCGAGAGCCTTCATCACGATGGCGAGTTCCTGTTGGCGGATAAGCTTCACAAAGTCGCCTCGGCAACCGTCTTGGCAGACCCACCGGAGAAAGCCGCCGGCAAGCGCCGCAGCGGACATAACTATCTGATGGAGAATCTTCTTCCCGTCATGGAAGGCGCAGAAGAAAAGCTCAAGATCACCTCCCCCTATTTTATTCCAGGGCAGAAGGGTGTCGAGACGCTGTCGCGCCTTTCAGCAAATGGCGTGTGCGTATCGGTGCTCACCAACTCACTTGCTGCAACAGATGTTGCCGCAGTGCATGCCGGCTATGCCCGCTACCGCCGTCCTCTGCTGCTGAATGGCGTCAAAATCCATGAATTACGCTCGCTTGCCGACCAGCAAAATTCGCTGTCACTTCGAGGTTCTGGACAGGCGAGCCTGCACACAAAAGCCTTCACCCGTGATGGTGAGACCGGCTTCATCGGATCGCTGAATTTCGATCCGCGCTCCATGTCGCTGAATACAGAGATGGGCGTGCTGTTCAATTCCCCGGAACTGGCGTCTGCAATGGACGAAATTTTCAAGGAGGAAACAAGCCGGGAGATGAGTTTCGAATTGGCGCTCACTCCTAAGAAGCGACTGATCTGGACCGGCCTCGTAAGAGGCAGGCCTCGTCTTTACGCCAACGAGCCCTATGCCAGCCTCTCAAGGCGTGGGGTCGCGCTGATTATGGGTATTCTTCCACTGGAGTCACAGCTTTGAAATGGCAAAGCCGCCCTCGATGTGAGGACGGCTCTCGGTGTTCTAGAGATTAGTGCCCGTCAGGCCGCAGCGGCCTTCTTGCTATTGCCACGGGCCGTCTTGATCTGCACCAGCGTGTCGAGGTTCTGATTCACGCGGCAATAGAACTCTTCCTCAATAAAGGGTCGGAGCATGAAGTCATTGCCACCAGCCTTCAGGAAGCGTGCAGAGAGCAGACGATTGTTCGAAGACGATACACCAATGATGCGCAGTTCGTGCGAGCCACGCATCGTGCGAATGCGACGAGTGAGTTCGAAGCCATCAATATCCGGCATATTATAGTCGGTGACGACCAGGCCGATATCCGGATTGTTGCGAAGAATCTCGAGTGCCTTCGCGCCGCTGTCGGCAAGGCTAACGCGGAAATTGTAGCGTTTCAATCGGCTGGACAACAGGGCACGCGCGGTCGGGCTATCGTCGACGATGAGAACGTGATGACGATGATTGGTCAGGAAGCGGCAGACCGATTCGGTCAGCATGTCGACGGCGAACACATTGTCCTTGAGGATATAATCGACCACCTCCTTGGTGATCAGCTTCTCGCGCGTGTCTTCATGAAAGGTGCTGGTGAAGACGATCGTCGGGATCGACAGATCCACCAGATATTCCAGGGCCTCGCCGCTTTCCGCGCCTGGCAGATTGATGTTCGAGATGGCGAGGGTCACCTCCTCGGTGGAGCGCTCGTAGCACTCTTGTAGCTCCTCGAAATTGCGGCAGACTTCGACCGTCAGTCCAAGCAACTCCTTCAACCGAGCTCCGATCATCTGGGTAAAGACATTTGAATCTTCCGCGAGCAATATTCGTGTATCGTGAAACGGAACGCCCGAATATTGCATACCTGTAATGCCAAGAAAATTCATGTAGTCCCCCAGAGCCAAATCTTGGGGAGACAATAGAAAATTTTATTTTCTGAAAAATTAATGCGAATTTTCACCGATCATCTTGGTTTATAACCGGTGAATTTGGTGAAACCCAGGTGTCGCGCTGAGTTTCCAGCAGCCGCTTAAGCCGCGAATTTCCGCAATACCTCAGACACGATGTTGAGGTCGTATGGCTTGGGGAAGAAAATGCTGCGCGGTGGCAGGGTTTCCTGATCAAGACGATGGTGCCCGGACGTGAGCACGATACCAATTGGCCTGTCTGTCTGGCAAGCGAGATGCGCGAGCTGGACTCCATCCATGCTGCCAGGCATGTCGATATCGGTAAACAGCACGCCGACATCGGGTCGCGTGTGCAGGATTTCCAGTGCTTCGTCGGCTCCACCAGCCTCGATCGCACTGAATCCCGCGTCTTCGACCATATCGACTGCCATCATTCGCAAGAGTGGATCGTCCTCCACGACCAGTACGACATGTTTGGCGAATGGTTGCTTCTGTCCCATCGTTCACGCTACCTGTTGCAGTTGAACCAGAGACGCTGTCATTTCGACCTCTAGTCCTTGATCTAAGTAACGCGTCGATACACCGCCGGTTCCTAACAGCCCCATCGAAATGAGGCGCGAGCCAAAGCCCTTTGATTGCGGCTGGACGACCGGTGGCCCGCTTGTCTCACTCCAGATCAAACGAAAGACGGCATCCTCCCTCTCGCCCTGAACATCCCACGACACCAAGACCCTGCCATGTACAGAGGACAGACTTCCGTACTTTACGGCATTGGTCGTCAGTTCGTGCAAAAGGAGAGACAGAGACAGCGCACCCTTGGGATTGACCGAAATATCGTCACCGCGAATATCGACCTTTTCAGTCATTCCCAGCGTGTCGATGACACGTAGAAGCACCGTGCGGACATCGGCATTCGCCCAGTTGTTGCCAAGCAGAATGTCGTGGGCCGAGCTCAGCGCCTGGAGGCGCTGCTCGAAATTCAGCACCGGGCCCCGGTCCTGAACGGGTCTCAAGGTCTGCTTCGCAAGCGCCTGAACCATGGCAAAGGCGTTCTTCAACCGGTGGCCGATCTCACGGTTCAGCAGGTTCTGTTCGGCTTCGGCACGCAAGCGGCCAATCGCACTCTGGATACGGTCACCAAAACTTCTGACGAAGGCCAGATCGTCATCCATCCATTCGAATAGATCACAGTGGTGAACGAAGACGACCAGGGCGAATTTTCCCTGATCGAAAATCGGAACGTTGACCAGTTGCCGGATTCCAAGCGCCAGCAGTGCGTCAGCCTTGTCCTTGGTTCTCGGATCGGTCGTCACGTCCGAGATGACGACACTCATGCCGCCCTTCAAGTCATCGATATAGGAGCCGTAGTCGCGAAAGTAATGTCTGCCCGCCAGAGATGAGACACCTGGCGCACGCCATTCCGGCTGCATCATCACTGTCTCGCGAACGGGATCAACAACGCCAAAGCCCGCGCGTGTCGCGTCCAGCGCACGCGCCATCAGCTCAGCAGCGGTCAGGGCGATCTCTTCGACGTCGTTCAGATCTCGTAGCCGGTCACCCAGTTCCAAGAGAGTCCGGATTCGTTCGGTCGCCCGTTTTTGCTGTGTGACATCCTGAACCGTACCGAGCAGCTTGATCGGCTTGCCATCCTCATCCCGCTCGAAGGTCGCCTGACGGCACACCCACCGGATGCCGCGAGAGCTGGTGACGATGCGGTACTCGACAGTGGTGACGGCCGAACCATTCTTGCGAGTCTCCTCCGACGACTCGCGCCCACGGTCATCGGGATGGAGCATCTTCTCGAAATCGCGGGCGTGATAGTGACCCATCGGCGGCACGTCGAAAATCCGGCAAAACTCGGCCGAGACCTTGATGTTTCCCGTTTCGATATCGAGTTCGAACGTGCCGATCCGCCCGGCCTCCTGCGCTGTGAGCGCCGTCCGGACGCTATCGCGCATCATCATGTTGATCTGTTTTTGGCGCTCAATAAGTTCGCGCTGACGGTTTGCCGCGCGGCGAAGTTCCAGATGAGCGGAAATCTGTGCGGCGAGAGCCTTCAAAACGGAGCGTTGCTCTGGCGTCAAGCCCTCCGGCCGCGGAACATGGTCAATGACGCAAAGGGCGCCAACAGCCACGCCATCTGCAAGAATTAGTCTTGCGCCAGCGTAGAAACGGATGAAAGGAGCTTTGGTGACCAGAGTGTTGGCCGACGTGCGAGGGTCCTTCGTGAGATCTGGAATAATCAACAGATCGTCAGAATCGAGGGAGTAGCGGCACACGGACTGATCAATTGGCGTCTCGGTCGGAGGAAACCCGACACGGGCCTTGAACCACTGACGCTCTTCCTGCACCAGGCTGATGAGGGAGACTGGCGCATTGCAAATCGTACTGGCAATCTGAACCACATCATCGAAAACGGGCTCAGGCCCGCTGTCGATGATCTGCAACTCCTCAAGAGCCTCCAAACGCTCCACATCGGATGCCGAGAATACGGACACTTCTGGCTCGGAGTCGCGAATTATATGAACCAAGTCCATTCCCCAATTGAATAAAGGGCGTGGCGTCCATCAACTCGCGATTTCCCTCTGGCATCGAGATTAAAAAGGACACTCCCCCGCGCCGCTACAACGCTGGGAAAGAAGATCGGTTCCCGAGCCCGAAAAAAAGTTAGACGGAGCGAGTCAGCCCACCGTCAACCTTGAGGTTTTGCCCCGTAATGTAGCCTGCACCCTCGGAAGCCAAAAAGGCAACGGTGGCGGCGATTTCTTCACTTCTCCCGTAGCGCTGCATCGGTACCATGTCACGGCGCTGTTCGGTTGCCGGGAGGCTGTCGATCCAGCCGGGCAAAACATTGTTCATGCGCACATTGTCCGCGGCGTATGTGTCGGCAAAGATCTTGGTATAGGCCGCCAGCCCGGCTCGAAACACTGCGGATGTCGGAAACATGTCACTCGGCTCGAAAGCCCATGCCGTTGAGATATTGACGATCGCACCACTCTTCTGGGCGACCATGAGAGGCGCGATGATGCGGGTCGGTCGGATGACGTTCATCAGATAGACGTCGAGCCCCGTGTGCCACTGTTCGTCGGTGATTTCGAGGATGGGCGCACGGGGACCGTGTCCGGCGCTGTTGACCAGCACGTCGATGCGACCGAACTTTTCCAGCGTAAGGTCGGCTAGCTTCTGGATATCGTCGTTGGACTGGTTGGAGCCCGTTACCCCCACGCCGCCGAGTTCAGCAGCCAGTGCCTCGCCCTTGCCGGAGGACGATAGGATCGCCACCTTGTAGCCGTCTTGCGCAAAGCGCCTTGCAACCGCCGCACCCATGCCGCTTCCACCTGCCGTCACGACTGCCACTTTATCCATCGTCATCGCCTCATTTCGCTCCGCTTATCCGTCAATCCTGTTTCAGCCATCCGGCTATGCGTCCGACCGCCTCGGCAATATCCGAAACCGAACCCGCATAGGAAAACCGCATGGCACGATGCCCTTCCAGAGGATCGAAATCCAGCCCCGGTGTGGCGGCCACATCGATTTCTGCGAGCATACGCTTGGCGAATTCCATACTGTCGTTGGAATAACGGCTGGTATCGACATAGGCGTAAAAGGCGCCATCCATGGGCGAGGCCAGCGGCAGGCCGAGTTCCGGCAGACGGCTCATCAGAAAATCGCGGTTGGTGCGATAGCTTTCCTTGTAGATGTCCAGCTCTTCGGGCGCGGAAAATGCAGCCGCTGCCGCAAGTTGGGATAGTTCGGGCGCCGAGATATACATGCTTTGCGCCAGACACTCGACAGGCCGAATGAGCTCTTCCGGCAGGACCATCCAGCCGACCCGCCAGCCCGTCATGCAATAGTATTTGGAGAACGAGTTGATGACGATGGCCTTGTCGGTGACTTCAACCGCACTGGTTTCATCGCCGACGAAGGTCAGGCCGTGATAGATCTCATCTGAAATGAACGCGATATCGCGGCTGTCGCAATAGGTCGCTAGCCGCTTTAGCGCGTCTCTGCCGGTGACTGTACCGGTCGGGTTGGCGGGGCTTGCAAGCAGCACGCCCTTGAGCTTACAGCCCGCCTTAGTCTCTGCCCGCTCCAGACTGGCCGGCGTCAGCGTGTATCCCGTTTCTGCCGTGACCGGCACTTCCACCACATTCAGCCCAAGCGCCTTCAAGATGTTGCGGTAGGCGGGATAGCCGGGTCTCGCGATTGCAACCGCATCACCGGCATCGAACAAGGCCAGGAAGGCAAGATTGAAGGCTGCTGAAGAGCCGGTCGTCACAGCGATACGGGCGGGATCGATGATTGCCTGGTGGCGCAGCCGGTAATGGGCGGAAATTGCCTCTCGCAACTCGCGAAGACCGAGCGCATCCGTATAGCCGATACGGCCATGCTTCAACGCGGCTTCGGCCGCCTCCAGCGACGCCTTCGGCGCTGGATGGGAAGGCTGCCCCACGGCCATGGAAATGACGGGACGCCCCGCCTGTCTTCGCCGGTTGGCCTCCGCCAAGATATCCATGGCATGAAAAGGCTCAACGGCGCTTCGCTTGGACAGTGTTATCAAGGGCATGGTCTTTCTGTATGCTACTGCCTTGGCCCGAAAATCGGAATCGATTTTCGGAAAGTATGATGCGTAGACTTAAAAGTAGATAGAGCGCCTGTTTCGCGTCCAAAATGACGCCCCGGCGCTCTATGACGGAGATTTGCCGCATTGTTGCGCTCTTCACAATGACGAGAGAGCAACGAACGCGATTTATTTGCGATATGGCAATTCCTTTAAATTAAGGTAATTGCCTGCGAGATGAAACCACGACCAACCCAGTGAGGACCGACATGGCACTTTCCATCCGATCAGCAACACTTGCCTGTGTCACGGCCCTTTCCACCCTTGGCGCGAGTCTCCCCGCTCATGCGCTGGATGCCGACCAGAAGAAGGAGATCGGCGCCTTCATCAAGGAATATCTGGTCGAAAATCCTGAAATCATGCTTGAGGTCCAGGATGCCCTGGAGAAGAAGCAATATGCAGCCCGCAATACCAAAGCGGCGGAAGCTGTCGCCGACAATACCAAGGCCATTTTCGATTCCAAATACGATCTCGCGATCGGCAATCCTGACGGCGATGTGACGCTGGTCGAGTTTTTCGATTACAATTGCGGGTACTGCAAGCGCGCCATGGCCGACATGGACAATATCCTCAAAGAGGACAAGAATGTCCGTGTCGTGCTGAAGGAGTTCCCGATCCTCGGACCGGAATCGGTCGAGGCGCACAAGGTTTCCAATGCAGTAAAGCTGCTTGCGCCAAAGAAGTATGCGGAATTCCAGCGTACGCTGCTCGGTAGCCGCGGACGCGCCAATGAGGCCAAGGCGATGGATGTTGCAACATCGCTCGGGCTGAAGGAAGCCGACATCCGCAAATCAATGGCAGAGAACCCGAATGATGCGCAGGTTCAGGAAGCCTACACCCTTGCCAGCAATCTCGGCATTTCCGGTACGCCTTCCTACGTGATCGGCAACGAAGCGGTCTTCGGTGCTGTCGGTGCCGAGCCATTGAAGGAAAAGATCGCCAATATGCGTAGTTGCGGCAAGGCAAGCTGCTCCTAAGAGACACGCTCCGGCCTGTCTGAAAGCCCAAAAGCCACTGAATAACTTCGACTTACGCTGCCCCCGGCCCTCTTTCCAGGCTCCGGGGGCTTTTCCTTAACGGTCGCGCAGTCTATAGGTGGCGCTGATTTTTGACGGAACCGCGAATGAGCAACACGATCTTCGTCCTGAACGGCCCCAATCTCAATATGCTGGGAAAGCGGGAGCCGGGCATTTACGGCGGCAAGACGCTGAAGGATATCGAAAACGACTGCGTGGTGGCTGGTGAAGGGCTTGGCTTTTCGGTCGAGTGCCATCAGTCCAATCATGAAGGCGTTCTTGTGGATCTGTTGCATGAGGCGGGCGAACGCGCCGCCGGTGTCGTCATCAATCCCGGTGCCTATGGCCATACATCGATTGCTCTGCATGATGCCATTCGCGCCATTTCCGTTCCCGTCGTGGAAGTTCACATTTCCAACATCCACGCCCGCGAAGAATTCCGCCACAAATCGATGATAGCGCCCGCTGCAAAAGGCATGGTCTGCGGCTTCGGGCCTTACGGCTACATCATGGCGCTCAACGCCTTGAAGAACATCACGGCATAAAAAGAAACAATCAGAATAGGGTTTGTCATGTCTGAAAAGAAAAACGGTATCGACAAGGAACTGATCCGCGACCTCGCGAACATCCTCAACGACACCGATCTTTCCGAGATCGAAGTCGAGCAGGACGATCTGCGCATCCGCGTTTCCCGCTCCGCGCCGCCTGCAACCGTCTATGCCGCAGCTCCCCAGTATGCACCGGCACCTGCTGCAGCACCTGCGGCCCCCGCAGCAGCACCTGCTGCCGCCGCCCCTGCTGCACCTACGCGCAACCCGGCAAACACCGTCACCTCCCCGATGGTCGGCACGGTTTATCTGTCGCCAGCACCCGGCGCCCGCCCCTTCGTCGAAGTCGGCGCGACCGTCAAGGAAGGCCAGACCATTCTCATCGTCGAAGCCATGAAGACCATGAACCAGATCCCGGCTCCGAAGTCCGGCAAGGTGACGGAAATCATCGTCAATGACGCACAGCCCGTGGAGTATGGTGAAGCCCTCGTGGTCATCGAATAAGGGCTGCTTACATGGTTTCCAAAATCCTCATTGCCAACCGCGGCGAAATCGCCCTTCGCGTGCTTCGCGCCGCCAAGGAACTCGGTATCCCGACGGTTGCCGTTCACTCCACGGCTGACGCGGACGCCATGCATGTGCGCCTCGCTGACGAGAGCGTGTGCATCGGCCCGCCCCCATCGCGCGACAGCTACCTCAACATCCATCAGATCGTTGCGGCTTGCGAAATCACCGGCGCGGACGCGGTTCACCCTGGCTACGGCTTCCTTTCGGAAAACGCCAAGTTTGCCGATATTCTCGACGCACACGGCATCACCTTCATCGGGCCGACCGCCGAGCATATCCGCATCATGGGTGACAAGATCACCGCCAAGCAGACAGCCCAGGAACTCGGCATCCCGGTCGTTCCCGGCTCCGATGGCGAGGTAAAGCCTGAAAACGCGATGGAAATCGCCCGTTCGATCGGTTTCCCGGTTCTGATCAAGGCGACGGCAGGTGGCGGTGGTCGCGGCATGAAGGTTGCCAAGACCGAAGCCGACCTTGACGAGGCGGTTTCGACCGCGCGTTCCGAAGCGCTTGCCGCTTTCGGCAACGACGCTGTTTACATGGAGAAGTATCTCGGCAAGCCGCGCCATATCGAGGTGCAGGTCTTTGGCGATGGCGAAGGCAATGCCGTCCACCTCGGTGAGCGCGATTGCTCGCTGCAGCGGCGTCACCAGAAGGTGCTGGAAGAGGCCAATTCCCCTGCCCTCACCGTCGAGCAGCGCATGGAGATCGGCGAGATTTGTGCAAGCGCGATGCGCAAGCTCAAGTATCGCGGTGCTGGCACCATCGAGTTTCTGTATGAAAACGGCGAGTTCTATTTCATCGAAATGAACACCCGTCTCCAGGTGGAGCATCCGGTTACGGAAGCGATCACCGGCATGGACCTCGTGCAGGAGCAGATTCGCGTTGCCTCCGGCCAGGGCCTTTCCGTTACGCAGGCCGATATCGAATTCCATGGCCACGCCATCGAATGCCGTATCAATGCCGAAGACCCGCGGACCTTCGTACCATCTCCCGGCACACTGACCTATTTCCATACGCCCGGCGGTCTTGGTGTGCGCGTGGATTCGGGTGCCTATCAGGGCTACAAGATCCCGCCATACTACGACAGCATGATCGGTAAGCTCATCGTCCACGGTCGCGACCGTGACGAGTGCATTCGCCGCCTGCGCCGTGCACTCGACGAGTTCGTCGTCGACGGCATCAAGACGACGCTTCCGCTGTTCCAGGATCTGCTTCAGAACGAAGACATCCTGAAGGGCGAATACGACATTCACTGGCTGGAAAAATATCTGGCCGGCGACGCGCACTAAGGAATGGGGCGGCGCAGCAGAGATAGCGATATCACTGTCGACATGCTGCTGCGCGCCTATTCCATCGGCCTCTTCCCCATGGCCGAAGCGGCTGACGACCCGGAGTTATTCTGGGTCGAGCCGGAACTGAGGGGCATCATCCCCCTCGATGATTTTCACGTTTCGAAAAGTCTCGCCAAAGCGATTCGAAAGAAGCCTTTCGACATCCGCTTCGATACGGCCTTCAGTGCCGTCATGGCGGGTTGCGCGGCGCAAGCGCCGGACCGCCCGAATACCTGGATCAACGAGACGATTCGGAAGCTCTATACCGAACTGCATGAGATCGGCCACGCGCACAGTGTGGAGGCCTGGGAGGGTGATGAACTGGTCGGCGGTCTTTACGGCGTATCGCTGGGGGCCGCATTCTTCGGCGAGAGCATGTTCTCTCGCCGCACCAACGCCTCGAAAATCTGCCTCGTTCATCTAGTGGAGAGACTGCGCGCACAAGGCTTCATGCTTCTCGATACCCAGTTCACCACCGATCATCTCAAAACCTTTGGCGCGATTGACGTGCCGAAGGACGAGTATGCGAAAATGCTGGACCGCGCAGTGAACCAGCCGGATCTCAAATTTTAGATTTTGCGGAACGCCGACTTCTGAGAAGCCTCACGCTCACTTGCTCGCCGTCGATGGCGGCGGGACGTCTGAGTCCTGCTTGCAGCCCGTGAGCCAGACATCATAGATCGGATGCTCGACAGCGTTGAGACCGGGGCTATCGGCGAACATCCAGCCGGTGAAGATGCGGCGGATCTTGCGGTCGAGAGTGATTTCATCCACTTCGACGAAGGAATCGATCTTCTGCGCCTCGGTGTCGTCGCGCGAATAGCAGACTTTGGGAGTGACCTGCAGCGCACCGAACTGGACCGTCTCGTTGATATAGACGTCAAATGAGGTGATGCGGCCGGTGATCTTGTCGATACCGGAGAAGACGGCGACCTTGTTTTCAAGGCGGGCGGCGGAAGCCGGAGACACGAGACCCACTGCCGGAAGAAGCGCCAGAAGCGAAACCGCCAGTGCACGCAAAGATACATCCCGCGTGAATGTTCTCATATCAAACCGTCTCCAGAAATCTGCCCCGCTTATCGAAGCGCCCATCACGCCTAAAGATCGAATGTGGCAAAAGCGGGTGGCGGCCATGATGAAATGCCCGCCCTTTTTCGCCCCGATGCGCACGGGGCCTTGGGTGAAGTTGATCAGCCGCCAGGCGTCCAGGCGTCGTAGTCGCCGGTGACGCGCGGGCGTTCACCTGGAACAGCGATCGATCCCTTAGGACGGTAAGCCTGAGCGGAACCGGTCAGGTTTGGCTGGTGCTGCTTCTGCCAGTCGCGTGCGACATAGCTTTCCTTGCTCGGTGGCGTATCGGTGCGGTAATGCATCCAGCCGTGCCAGCCGGGCGGGATTGCCGACGCTTCCGCGTAGCCGTTGTAAATCACCCAACGGCGCGGCATGCCCCAGGAGGTGGTGCCACCTTCGTAATAGGTGTTGCCAAACTCATCCTGCCCCACCTTCTTGCCGAAGCGCCACGTATGGAAGCGCGTTCCAATCGTCTGGCCGTTCCACCAGGTGAAGATTTGCAGCAGAAGAGTCTTCATTATCCGTTCCTCGGGCTTTTCACATGCGTTGCTTTCGCACTCGCACGGCCACAAGCTTATGACGTTCTCACCAACGATTGTCCAGCTTTTCCAACGTCACGACGATTATTTCAGCTTCAGCCGGAAGCCGAAATGGCGCTTCTCGAAGCCCAGCCTTTCATAGAAGCGGTGGGCGTCGATGCGCGCCATTTTGGAGGTGAGCTGAACGCCAGCAAGGCCACGCTTTTCAGCCTCTGCGATACAGTATCGGATCATCGTCGCGCCGATGCCGCGACCGCGCATATCTTCCCTGGTCTGCACCCCTTCCACCACCATCCACACCGCACCACGCCCGGCGAGCTTGGTGAGAATCACCGTCTGGAAGGTGCCGATCACCTGGCCTTCGAACTCAGCGACGTAGAGTGTTTCGAGGGGTGACATGGCGATCGCCCTGAAGGCCGCGAGATAGTCGGGCATCGCTGCTTCATCGGTGGTGTCGCCATGCCCACCCACATCATCGGCGGCAAACATCGCAGCGATTGCTGCAACATCCTCTTCGCGCGCTTTACGAATGATCAGACCATCCATTCTCTTACCGCCTCAAGCTCTTTTCCATCACGATTCCCGGCATCCCCTCGACGCCTGCCATGCGCTCGATTCGGTCCACCTCGGAGAAGCCGACGCCTTCATAGAAGGCGATTGCGACAGTATTTTTAGGCTCGACCTCAAGCCGCATGATTTCCGCGTCGGGAAAGCAGGTTTCCAGCTCGGCGAACAGATCACGCCCGACGCCCTGACGTTGGAACTGCGGATCGACATAAAGCTGATAGAGCAACGCAGTTTTCGCCATGCTGGTGGACATGACGGCATAGGCCATGCCACCGATGCGCTTGCCATCATCGGCCACGAGAAACTCGCCGCCCTTTTTCTCGACGCGCTCCTTCAAGGCCGCTGGCGTGTGCCACAGGGCGATCATGTCATCGACCTTGTCCGTGCCATAGATCGGATCATAGGTGGCGTGCCAGGTCTTCATCAGCAAAGATCGGACCGGTTCAATATCCCGCTCACCAGCGGTGCGAATGAAGAACACCATATTACTCCCATCAAAATAGAAAAGCCGGGAGCGATCCCGGCATTGCTAATGTCGTCTCGACGTTCCCAGCGCCTGGCACGAGGACGACGGAGGAAAGCGCCGGCGTCCCACAGCGAGAGGCCGGACGCCGACTTACTCCTCGATACCGAGCTTGGCTTTCACCAGTTCCTGGACGGCCTGCGGATTTGCCTTGCCGCCTGTTGCTTTCATCACCTGGCCGACGAACCAGCCGGCAAGTGTAGGCTTTGCCTTGACCTTTTCCACCTGATCTGGATTCGCAGCGATGATTTCGTCTACAGCCTTTTCGATGGCGCCGGTGTCGGTCACCTGCTTCATACCGCGGCTTTCAACGATCTCTGCCGGGTTACCACCCTCGTTCCAGACGATCTCGAACAGATCCTTGGCAATCTTGCCGGAGATCGTGCCAGCCTTGATAAGGTCGATGATGCCGCCAAGCTGGTCGGGCGAAACAGGCGTTTCCTCAATCGACTTGCTGGACTTGTTCAGCGCGCCGAGGAGATCGTTGATCACCCAGTTGGCAGCCGCCTTCGGATCACGGCCAGCGGCCACAGCTTCGTAATAATCGGCGATTGCCTTTTCCGACACCAGGATCGAGGCATCATAGACGGAGAGGCCGAGTTCGGCCACGAAACGCGCCTTCTTGTCGTCTGGCAGTTCCGGCAGACCAACCTTCAGGCTTTCTACGAAGGCATCGTCAAATTCCAGCGGCAGCAAATCTGGATCGGGGAAGTAGCGATAGTCATGCGCATCTTCCTTGGAGCGCATGGAGCGCGTCTCGCCCTTGCCCGGATCGAAAAGGCGGGTTTCCTGATCGATAACACCGCCATCTTCGAGAATGGCGATCTGGCGACGGGCTTCATATTCGATGGCCTGGCCAACAAAGCGGATAGAGTTGACGTTCTTGATCTCGCAACGCGTGCCAAAACCTTCGCCCGGGCGACGTACCGAAACGTTGACGTCGGCGCGCATGGAGCCTTCGTCCATATTGCCATCACAGGTACCGAGATAGCGAACGATGGAGCGCAGCTTGGTCAGATAGGCTTTTGCCTCATCGGACGAGCGCATATCCGGCTTGGAGACGATCTCCATCAACGCAACACCAGAACGGTTCAGGTCAACGAAGGACATGGTCGGATGCTGGTCGTGCATCGACTTGCCGGCGTCCTGCTCGAGATGCAGACGTTCGATGCCGATCTCGATATCCTCAAAATTGCCCTGACGGTCAGGACCGAGCGAAATCGTGATGGTGCCCTCGCCGACGATCGGATCCTTGAACTGCGAGATCTGATAGCCCTGCGGGAGGTCGGGATAAAAGTAGTTCTTGCGGTCGAAGATAGAGCGATTGTTGATCTTGGCCTTAAGACCAAGGCCGGTACGAACCGCCTGCGCCACGCATTCTTCGTTGATGACCGGCAGCATGCCAGGCATGGCCGCATCGACCAACGACACGTTGGAATTGGGCGCATTGCCAAAGGTGGTGGAAGCGCCAGAGAAGAGCTTCGAATTGGACAGAACCTGCGCGTGGACCTCCATGCCGATGACGATTTCCCAGTCGCCGGTGGCGCCGGGGATAAAACGCTTCGGGTCGGGTGTGCGAACGTCTACAAGGGTCATATCAAGCTCATAAGATACGGAATTTCTATCCGTGGTGAGGTAGAGCAATTGGCCGGGAGGTGCAAGACTTGTAAGGCGCTTACGGCTAAAGCCTGGTCTTTTTAACCGATCGGGAATGCCCGCCGAGCGTGATTTGGATTATAGAGCCGATCATGACATTCATCCCAGCGGCTTTCGGCATCTATACCCTCATCAACATCATCGCTTTCGCCCTCTTCTGGTGGGACAAGCGTGCTGCAAGACGAGATGATAGACGGATTCGCGAAAAGACCCTGCTCCTTTGCGCGTTGGCGGGCGGAAGTCTCGGCACGGTGACAGCGCAACACATGCTGCGTCACAAGACACGCAAGCAGCCGTTTCGCGGCCTGCTCTTGGCAATCGTTTTTCTTCACCTCGCTGTGGCGGCCCTGTGGGTGTTTTTCGTCTGGGCCGCGTAAGTTCTCCGAGCGGTCTTGCGGTTAGAAAGACGGACCATAGGTCGTCGTGTCGAATTCTTTCAACGCCTTGCGCAGTCCGATGGTCTGGACTTCGCGGTCAAGCTTTCGCGCATATTTCATCGACAGCCAACTGACGTTGTATCCATGCTTGCGAAAGAAAGACAGAGCTCGCTCATTACCAGCGTGGCTCTCAAGCCCGATTGAGTAAAAGCCCGCGGCAAGGACTTGATCTTCCACCGCACTGAGGAGCTTGCCGCCAAGGCCTTGCCGTTGAAGCCGTGGATCGATCCAGAAATCGGAAATCATATCGTCGGAATTTTCCCGCGCCGCCCAACCGGCGGGCGCGCCGTGTCTTTCGACAACGAGGATGCGATGCCAGAAGGATTGCGTGAAGCCTGCAAAGGCTTCTGCCGCGTTCATTTCCAGGACAGCCGTCAGCCCCAGCGCAGAGCTTGCGACCCGCCATGCCTGCAGGCCGATGGCCGCAAGATGGTGCGCATCCTGTTCATTTGCGTTGCGAATGACGATCACGTTCTGGTCCCTATGGCCCGACGAGATAAAGCATCGGCCCCGCGATTCTTCCAGTCGTATCGGGAATGACCGCGTGGATTCGACCGATTCTTGACTGAAAGGCAGCAAGCTCTTAATCAGGAACGACCAACTTTGGAGTTTTGATGTTCTCTCAATCGGAGTCCCGGTAAAGGCCCTGCCCGCAAGTCACTTGCGAGCCGGGCCATGTTGAAACCGAGCCGGATGCCATTGGCACCCGGGTTTGTTTTCACGCGTCCATATGGACGCAAGCCGGATTCCAACCATGGACATTTCCCGCGCAGAACAGCGCATCCTCCACCTGCTCGCGCAGGGCGGCAGAATTGAACTGACACGAGACGAGAACCGCAAGATCGAGAAAGCCGTACTTTACACGCGCGAAGGCTGGGCTTTCAGCGGGCTCGATCTCATCACCTTCCGCAAACTGAAGAGCAAAAGAGCAATCTCGTCCTCCAGAAGCCAGCCTTATCACATTACCACGCGTGGGTTGGAACTTGTGAGAGGCGAACTCGACAATCGCCGATAAGTGAGCGCGGCGGCTATAAGAGCCGCCGCCTCTCTCCGATTCTCGAGCAATTCCCGTGAACGATCCGACCGTAGGCCTTCGTGCCTCACCGTGGTCGCTATATGGTCGCAACAAGTGCTTCGAGTTGATCTGCGGCAGCGCCCCAGCCTTCATGAAAGCCCATGGCCTCATGCGTCTGTTTGTCTTCTTCCGTCCAGTGGCGTGCCATGGCTGTGTACTTGGTGCGGCCATCGCCCAGCAGTTCAAGAAGGACAATGCCCGTCATGAAAGGCTTGTCCGATGGTACCCAGGCGGACTTGAAAGCGTCGGTAAAGACGATCTTCTTATTCGGCACGACTTCCAGGTAAACGCCGCGGTTTTCAACCTCTTCGCCGTTCGGTCCCTTCATGACGATGAAGCTTGAGCCGCCTGCGCGAACGTCAAGTTCAGCGTGAGACACGCCCCAAGGCTTAGGACAGAACCATTGCTTCAACATTTCCGGATCTGTCCAAGCGCGAAAAATCTTCTCCGGCGGCGCGTCGATCTCGCGCATCAGAATGAGTTCATGCCTTGCGGTTTCAGATGTCATCGTGGCCTCCCGTGCTTGTGTGCCTGAAGCATAACAGAGGATCACGGGATAAACAGGCTTGTTCTTCAGAGGGGCTTTTCCAGCCGCACCTTCTGAAGTTCCACCTTCATGCTCTCGGACCATTGCGTGCCCTGCCACACCACGCGAAAGCCGCAACGTTCATAGACACGGATGGCGTTGATGTTCTTGGCATGGGTAGCGATCTTGGCTGTCTGCACATGGGCGCTGCGCATCTCATCCAGAAAATGCTCGACCAAGACTCGACCGATGCCTCTGCCCTGGTGGTCGGGATCGATCCAGATATCGGAAATGTAGTCCGGCTCTCCAGCACGCGCACCCCAGCCGACAATCATGCCGTCAATCTCTGCAACGACGACATCGCAGTCGGTCTCTCTAGCGAAGACTTCAAACTCGCCGCGCACCCGGTCGATTACAACGGGATCGAGATAGGTATCTTCAAATGCACTGCTCGATTGCCAGGCGCGAATACCGACGAGGCCGACCGCATCGCGATCGGCCTCGGTCATGGCACGAATGATCAGGCCGCTTACCACCACTTGGCGGGCGTGAACTTGCCCGCGGCTTGCTCGATGGCATGCGCCGTCTTGAACAGCGTTTCTTCCTCGAAAGGCTTGCCAATCAGCTGAAGGCCGAGTGGAAGGCCCTTACCATCAAGGCCAGCTGGAACGGAAAGGCCAGGCAGACCCGCCATGTTGACGGTGATGGTGAAGACGTCCTGCAGGTACATCTTGACCGGATCGGAGGCCAGTTCCTTATCGCCGATCTCGAAAGCCGAGGATGGCGTGATCGGCGCGAGAACAGCATCGACGCCTTCGTGGAAGACGTTCTCGAAGTCGCGCTTGATCAGCGTTCTGACCTTCTGCGCCTTCAGGTAATAGGCATCGTAATAGCCGGCAGACAGCACATAGGTGCCAACCATGATACGGCGCTTCACTTCCGAGCCGAAACCAGCGGCGCGGCTCTTCTCATACATGTCGGCAATGTCCTTGCCATCGACGCGAAGGCCATAGCGAACGCCGTCATAGCGGGCGAGATTGGACGATGCTTCGGCGGGTGCCACGATGTAATAGGCCGGCAGTGCGTATTTGGTGTGCGGCAGAGAGATATCGACAACCTCGGCACCGGCATCCTTTAGCCAGGCAACGCCCTGAGCCCAGAGCTTTTCGATCTCTTCCGGCATGCCGTCGACGCGATACTCCTTCGGAATGCCGATCTTGAGTCCCTTCAGCGACTGGCCGATGGCCTTCTCATAATCCGGCACCGGTAGATCAACGGAGGTCGTGTCCTTGGCATCGACGCTGGCCATGGACTTCAGCAGGATTGCCGCATCGCGAACGTCGCGCGCAATCGGGCCAGCTTGATCGAGCGAGGACGCGTAGGCGACGATGCCCCAGCGCGAGCAGCGGCCATAGGTCGGCTTGATGCCGACGGTGCCGGTGAAGGCTGCGGGCTGGCGGATGGAGCCGCCGGTATCGGTTGCGGTGGCACCGGCGCAAAGATGCGCGGCGACGGCTGCGGCCGAACCACCGGAAGAACCGCCGGGAACGAGATTCTTGTCAGAACCCTGAGCGCGCCAGGGGTTTACGACAGGGCCGTAATAGGAGCTCTCGTTCGACGAGCCCATGGCGAATTCGTCCATGTTGAGCTTGCCGAGAAGGACTGCACCGTCATCCCACAGGTTCTGAGTCACCGTGGATTCGTATTTCGGCTTGAAGCCGTCCAGCACATGCGAGCAGGCCTGGGTGTGAATGTCGCGGGTGGCGAACAGATCCTTCACACCAAGCGGAATACCTTCGAGCGCACCGCCATTACCAGCGGCCAGCTTCTGATCGGAGGCCTTTGCCATATCACGCGCCTTGTCATGCGTCGTCACGACATAGGTATTCAGCTTATCGTTGGCGGCGTCGATGGCGGTCAGATAGGCATCCGTCAGTTCGACGGCGGAGAATTCCTTGGCCTTCAGTCTGTCACGCGCTTCGGCAATGGTGAGGCTGGTCAGTTCGGTCATATCGGAAACAGCTTTCGAAACTTTTGAATTTTCAATGTGGGAGCAAACGGGAACCGCTTACTCAACCACCTTCGGGACCATGAAGAAATTGCGGTCGGTGGCGGGCGCATTGGCAACGATGTCATCGGCCTTGTCGCCATCCGTCACCACGTCAGGGCGCTTCTTCATCGCAACCGGCGTGACCGAAGTCATTGGCTCGACGCCATCCACATTCACTTCCGAGAGTTGCTCCACGAAGCCGAGAATGCCGTTCAACTGGCCGAGCATGGTGTTGGCTTCGTCTTCGCTAACGGCAATACGGGACAGGCGCGCGACGCGCTTCACGGTGGCAAGATCGACGGACATGGTTCTACTCCGGTCAAGAATTTTCTACCCGCTATAATGACCATGTCCGTCCTTCGCAACGGTAGAAAGCGTGTCGTGGCCCTCTGCGGCGCAGTTTTGGGCCAGGACACGCCGATGCCGGGTCATCAGAATGTCAGGACTTGACCAACCTTCGGCACGTCCACCCGTGTCTCCGACCCGTCCATGCCCGAGACGAACTTGTCGGCAGTCTGGTCGACGATCGGGAATGAGCCGTAATGGCAGGGAATGGCGTGGCGGAACTTAAAGAAGCGCTGGCAGGCAAGAGCGGCCACCGCGCCACCCATCGTGAAGCGGTCGCCGACGGGAACAAGGCCGACATCCGGCTCGTGTAACTCGTTGATCAGCGCCATATCGGAAAAGATGTCCGTGTCGCCCAGGTGATAGACCGTCGGGCCATCTTCGAAGTGCAGCATCAGGCCATTGGCATTACCGAGAGAGTGCGACACGCCGTCTTCGGTGATCTGCGCAGAGGAGTGCAGCGCATTGGTGAAGGTGGCTGAGAAACCGTCGAAACCGACCGTTCCACCCGTATTGCCCATCTCCAGCTTCTGAACACCCTTGGAGCCGAGCCATGCTGCAAGATCGGCGTTTGCGAGCACCGTTGCACCGGTCTCTGCGGCGAGCCGAACCGTATCACCCACATGGTCGCCATGGCCGTGCGTTAGGAGAATATGGGTGATGCCGCTTGCCGCATCCTTGGCGTCCTGTCCGGCAAAGCCTGGATTTCCGGTGAAAAACGGATCGATCAGGATCTTTGCATGTCCTGTTTCGAGGCGGAAAGCGGAATGGCCGAGCCAGGTGATTTTCATCTAAGTTCTCCTTTGTGTTCTGGTCATACTATGAGATAGGACGGGCCATAACACCCAAAACCTTACTTTGGAGCGATAAGATGGCCGCAGATAATGACGACTATGTATATGACGAGGTGAGCGGCGAATGGCGCCCCGCATCGGAAATCGCGGCGGCGGCAGCCAAGGCGAATGAGGTTCGCGATGCCGCTGGCAATTTGCTGGCAGATGGTGATTCCGTCACGCTGATCAAGGACTTGAAGGTCAAGGGAACCAGCACCACGCTGAAGCAGGGAACCGTGATCAAGTCGATCCGCCTGACCGACAATCCAGAAGAAATCGATTGCAAGAGCGATGCGGTCAAGGGCTTGGTGCTGCGCACGGAATTCGTCCGCAAGAGATAAAGGTAGGGCATGGCAACGCTGACGATAGAAGAACTGGCTGAGACCTTGGGGCCGGGACAGGCGATCGCCGGTCTCGATCTCGGCACCAAGACGATCGGTCTTGCCATGTCGGACCTGTCGCGGCGCTTTGCCACCCCTCGCCCGGTGCTCAAGCGGATCAAGTTCACCCAGGATGCAGCGCTGCTTCTGGATTTCGCCGCGAAGGAAAGGGTCGCCGCCTTCGTCATCGGCCTGCCGATGAATATGGACGGCTCTGCCGGTCCGCGCGTTCAGGCGACGCGTGCCTTCGTCCGCTCGATGAGCGAGAAGACCGATATCCCCTTCATCTTCTGGGATGAAAGGCTCTCCACCGTGGCGGCCGAAAGAGCACTTCTGGAAATGGACGTGTCGCGGGCGAAGCGCGCCGAACGCATCGATTCCGCCGCCGCAAGTTTCATTCTTCAGGGTGCCTTGGATCGGCTTTCCATGTTGGCCAGAGATGCGTCGACGGACGGCTGACGCGCGCGCCACCATGCGGCAATCGCCTTACGCTTGCGAAAGCCGATGATCGCAAAGACAATCAGGCTGTCGACAACGATCGCGCGCGCCACGAGCGGCGGGATCGTCTCCGGTGGAATCCCCAGCACATTGCCATAGATCTGGAAAACCAGATCATGCGCCTGCCGCGTCAGCATGAAAAAGCCGAAGCTCATATCGTAATAAGACAGGCTATACCAACTGCTGAGCAGCAGCACGGGCCCCGCCCACATTATCAAAAACCACTTCATGCCATTCGCTCCCCGGCCAAAGTCGTTCCAGCCATCTGGTCGTCAGGCAGAACGGCGATGACGCCCCAGCGCAGCAACGCCATGATGCACAGGTTCAGTGTCGGGGCATTGAGATCGAGTGGTAGCAGGGCGAAAAACGTCATCATGACGCTCAAAGGTATCCAGCGGCTCACATCGCTTCCTTCTCATCCAGCTCGGAATTCATGGTTAACAAATCGTTAACACCATGAACTCAAGGTTAACGCGGAGCAAATGAAACCTGCATTTATGGTTAACGCGGGACCTTGGGATGTGGATAACAACGGGCCGAACAGGCGCCGCGCGTCGGGCAAGGCAACGCGCCTTCTTTCAGTTTGAAAGTCGTCTAAGGAACGATGGATCAGCCGTAGAGGGCTCGAACGACACGCTTGACCGCCGTGGCGATCTTGTCCCAATCCTTGTCACCTTTCAGCGACACGCCGGAAAACTGGCCATTTGTTGTTCCGGCAATGACGAGGTGCTGGATGGAGGCAAAGAGCATGGCGTTCATCACGGCCGAGTCTACGCCCTTCGGTGGCTGGAGGGAACCGCGCATGCGATCGATCCACCTGGCCAGCGCTTTCGAACGGGCGTCTGCCAATTGCGTCACCTGCGGGGTCTGCTCGGACACTTCCCAGGCGATGATCTTGCAGACCAGCGGATCGGCGCGCAGCGCATCGAGATAGGAGAGCATCAGCCTCTCCATCAGGTCACCATAGGTCAGCAGGAACATACCGCCTGTATCTTGCGGAATGCGCTCCTGCACCCAGGATGCCAGATCCTCGCCGATGGCTGAAACCAAGCCTTCGAGGCCGCCGAAGTAACGATAGATCAGTTGCTTGTCGCAACCGGCGCGACGCGCCACGGCGTTGATGCCGAAACCCTGAAAGCCTTCTTCCGCCAGCAGGGATTTTGCCGCAGCGAAGATTACCCTCTCCGTCGCGGCGCGATCCTTGATGCGCTTTTCCGGCGCGGGCGACATGAGGGCGGCAGTGCCATCGATGGCGAGCATGGCTTTTCCGAATCTCCGTGTGGTGACCTATCATGTGCGGTTAGCAAAGAGTTAACAACACGACAATCGAGACGGAGCCTAGCAGCCATAGCTTTCCTGTGGATGGTGGAAAGGATGGCTATTCCGCAGGGTCAGGCACCCAACGACATCCCGAACCACGCGGTACCAGCTGGCATCCCCGCAAGCGGTGAGAATCCGCGCGACTGCCAGAAGGCGATACCATTGTGATTGTCAGGATTGGCGCCGAGATGGATGCCGGAAATGCCATTGCTCCGCGCCATTTCCACCCACATCGACAACAGCCGAGAACCACCACCGGTGCCGCGGGCTCGCTCCAACAGGTTCATGTGGATATGGGCGGGGTAATTCTGAAGCACGGAAGCGGGCATGCGGGATGGCCGATGAATGAAGGCAACGCGCTTGCGGTGTTCTTCTGGCAGAGCGTTGGCCTCTTCTTCCGCGAGCGGATAAAGCTTGCGCAGCTTCGGCCACCAAGCCTGCTCTAGCCGTTCTTGGTAAGCTGCGGTATCAGTGGCGCCGACGATGTAGCCGCAGACGCCCTCCCCATCTTCCGCGACGAAAGCGCTGTCTGGACACAGATGGAGATAGTGAACGGCATAGATATTACCGACGATCTTGTCGTCGCCGTAAAGGTGCGAGGCATCCTTGCCCGCGTCGCCCGTTGCAAGGCAAATGGCAAACAGCGCCTCTTCGTCTTGCGGAACAGCTTTGCGGAAGGTGAGCATCACGACACCGGCGGGTAAAGCAGATCGATGATGTAAGTGGGATCGAAGCGGCTATCGAGCATGCCGTATGTATGACGCCAGCCTCCGGCCAAGCGCGTTTCGAGGAAGGCATCGGCGATGCGCCCTGCCCCGATACGGCAGAGTTCGGCAGCAGCAGCGGCAAGAGCAAACTGCTCTACCAGCAGACGGGCAGCGCCTTCGTCACGCTCGCAGAGTGCAATCGCGGCGCGCAGCACATCCGTGGTCTTTTTGCCCGAAGGGCCCAGATCGCGTTCAAGAATTTCGAAGACGAGATCGAACAGATCCTTCCCTCGCTGGAGCACACGCAGCACGTCCAGCGCCATGACGTTGCCGGAGCCTTCCCAGATAGCGTTGACCGGGGCTTCGCGATAGTGCCGAGCAATCGGGCGCTCTTCGACATAGCCGTTGCCGCCCAGGCTTTCCATCGCCTCATAGATCAGGGCGGGCGCGATCTTGCAGCACCAGTATTTGACGATCGGCGTCATCACGCGCGCGTAAGCCGCTTCCGCCGGGTTGCTGCGGGCGCTGTCGAAGGCAGTCGCTAAGCGGAAGGACAAGGCGGTCGCAGCAGCGACATCCAGCGCCATGTCCGCCAGCACGCGCGTCATCACCGGCTGGTTGACGAGCGGCTTACCGAAAACCGAACGACCGCGGGCAAAATGCACGGCTTCCGCGAGCGACGCGCGCATCATGCCGGAGGACGCCAATGCGCAGTCGAGTCGCGTCAGTGTCACCATGTCGAGAATGGTGCGAATGCCAGCACCGGGCTCGCCCAGCAGATAACCGAAGGCATCGCTGAATTCGACTTCGGCCGACGCATTGGAGCGGTTGCCGAGCTTGTCCTTCAAACGCTGGAAATGCAGGCCATTGGCCGAGCCGTCTTCCAGAAAGCGCGGCACAAGGAAGCATCCCATGCCATCGCCCATCTGCGCCAGCATGACAAAGCCGTCGCTCATCGGAGCCGACAGAAACCATTTGTGACCGGAGAGGCGATAGATGCCCTCGCCCACCCGCTCTGCGGTGGTGCGGTTGGCGCGCACATCCGTGCCACCCTGCTTCTCGGTCATGCCCATGCCGACGGTCACGGCCGTCTTATGCATCGCAGGTTTCTGTGAGGAATCATATTTGCGCGAAAGGATTTTCGGCGCCCATTCGTTCTGCACGCGGGGCGATGCCATCAGCGCCGCCACCGAGGCATGCGTCATGGTCAGCGGGCAGAGATGGCCCGCTTCAAGCTGCGCCGTCAGATAGAACTTCGTGGCGCGTGCCTTGTGCTCGTTGCCACGCGTATCGGCGGAGTTCTCCCAGGCCGCACTGTGCAGTCCGGACGACATGGAGCGGCGCATCAGCGCATGCCAGGCCGGGTGGAACTCCACCTGATCGAGACGCTCGCCGCGTGGGCCGTGGGTGTGCAGCTGTGGCGTGCTGCGGTTTGCCATGCGCGCCAGTTCCTGGGCTTCGGCAGAGGTGACGTAGCGACCGATCTGATCCAGCTCATCGCGAAGCGGGCGTGATAGGTTGGAGGTCAGATCGACGATGAGCGGATCGGACCGATAGGCGTTGATCCCGGACCAGAGGCTAGGCTGGTTCAGTTCGGCAAGCTGTTCTTCGGTCCGGTTCATATCTGTCATCGTGTACTTTTATCGGGATTCGCAATTAAATGCCTAGATAGGCTCGTTCCCGGCTTATCCCATGCTTGCCGACAAAGCCACCTGTCTTTATAGACCGCGACTGACTATTCCGGCCCGGAGGACAGTTCCATGGTCTATTTTCCCCATCGCCATCTGCTCGGCATCAAGGGGCTTTCCCATCAGGATATCACACTTCTTCTCGACAAGGCCGATGAGGCCGTAAAGATCAGCCGCCAACGTGAGAAGAAGACATCCACGCTTCGCGGGCTGACGCAAATCAACCTGTTCTTCGAAGCCTCTACCCGCACCCAATCCTCCTTTGAACTGGCCGGCAAACGGCTGGGTGCCGACGTGATGAATATGTCCGTCGGTAACTCTTCGGTGAAGAAGGGCGAAACGCTGATCGACACGGCCATGACGCTGAACGCCATGCGACCGGATGTTCTGATCGTGCGTCACTCCTCTGCCGGTGCTGCAGCGCTTCTGGCGCAAAAGGTCGCCTGCTCAGTCGTCAATGCCGGCGACGGACAGCATGAGCATCCGACGCAAGCGCTGCTCGACGCGTTGACGATCCGCCGCGCCAAGGGTGGGCTTTCCGGCATAACCGTTGCCATTTGCGGCGACGTGCTGCATTCGCGCGTTGCACGCTCCAACATCATTCTCTTGAACCAGATGGGCGCGCGGGTGCGTGTCGTCGCGCCACCAACGCTGCTGCCCTCCGGCATCGCCGACATGAGCGTGGAAGTCTATCACGACATGAAGGAAGGCCTGAAGGGCGCCGATGTCGTGATGATGCTGCGCCTGCAACGCGAGCGCATGGCGGGCTCCTTCGTGCCTTCGATCCGCGAGTATTTCCATTATTACGGCCTCGATGCGGAAAAGCTGAAGGCAGCAAAGGAAGACGCGCTGGTCATGCATCCCGGCCCGATGAATCGCGGCGTGGAAATCGCCTCCGAAGTGGCAGACGGGCCGCAAAGCGTGATCGAAGCCCAAGTGGAAATGGGTGTCGCCGTGCGCATGGCCGTAATGGAAACACTTCTTCTTTCTCAGAACATGGGAGAGCGCGTATGAGTGCTGCGACCGTCCTCAACAATGTCCGTATCATCGACCCGTCGCGTAATCTCGATGAGACCGGAACGATCATCATCAGCGCCGAAGGCACCATTCTGGCGGCTGGCAAGGATGCGCAGAACCAGGGTGCGCCGGATGGCGCAACGGTCCGCGACGCCAAGGGACTGGTTGCTGTTCCAGGACTTGTGGATGCCCGCGTCTTCGTCGGAGAACCGGGTGCCGAACACCGCGAGACGATCGAGTCCGCCTCGCGTGCGGCCGCCGCTGGTGGCGTGACCAGCATCATCATGATGCCGGATACGGATCCCGTCATCGATGACATCGCGCTGGTGGAATATGTGAAGAAAACCGCTCGCGACAAGGCCGTCGTCAATGTTCATCCGGCAGCCGCTTTGACCAAGGGCTTGCTGGGTGAGGAGATGACCGAGTTCGGCATGTTGAAGGAAGCCGGGGCGGTTGCCTTTACCAATGGTCGCAAGGCGTTGTCCGATACGCTGGTGCTACGCCGCGCCATGACCTATGCCCGCGAATTTGATGCGGTCATCTCGCTGGAGACACGCGACAAATATATCGGCAATGGCGATATGAATGAGGGGCTGCTGGCGAGCTGGCTCGGCCTTCCAGGCATTCCCAAGGAAGCAGAAATCATTCCGCTGGAGCGTGACCTGCGCATCGCGGCGCTGACGCGCGCCAACTACCACGCCGCAAAGATTTCCGTGCCGGAATCGGCAGAGGCCCTCAAGCTCGCCAAGGATCGCGGCGCGAAAGCGACCTGCGGCATTTCGATCAATCATCTGACGCTTAACGAAAACGACATTGGCGAATACCGCACCTTCTTCAAACTCTCGCCACCACTACGGGCCGAAGACGATCGCGTCGCCATGGTCGAGGCGTTGAAGAGCGGTACGATCGATATCATCGTTTCCTCTCATGATCCGCAGGATGTCGATACCAAGCGCCTGCCCTTCTCGGATGCGGCCAGCGGCGCGATTGGCCTCGAAACCATGCTGGCAGCAGCGCTTCGCCTGTATCACAGTGATCAGGTTCCGCTGATGCGACTGATCGATGCGCTTTCGACCCGACCCGCGCAGATCTTCGGGCTCGATGCCGGAACGCTGAAACCTGGCGCAAAAGCCGATATCACCCTGATCGATCTCGATGAGCCATGGCTGGTTTCGGAAAAGAACCTCGTGTCGCGTTCGAAGAACACGCCGTTCGAGGATGCACGCTTCAGCGGCCGCGCCGTCAGCACATATGTTGCGGGCAAGCTCGTTCATTCACTGCAGTAGAAATGTTGGTGCGCGACGACGCACTTGAAGAGGGGACATAGACATGACTGCATTGACCGTTTGGGAGACAGCGACGGCATTTCTCGCTCTTGCCGCTATCATCGGCTACCTCCTTGGCTCCATTCCCTTCGGCTTGCTTCTGACGCGGGCCGCGGGTCTCGGCGACGTTCGCCAGATCGGCTCAGGCAACATCGGCGCGACCAATGTGCTGCGCACCGGCAACAAGAAGCTCGCTGCGGCAACCCTTCTGTGCGATGCTTTCAAGGGAACGGCTGCGGTGCTGATCGCCAATGCGCTCTGGGGATATGAGGCATCGCTGGTGGCGGGCTTCTTCGCCTTTCTCGGCCACCTCTTCCCGGTCTGGCTCGGCTTCAAGGGTGGCAAGGGTGTCGCGACCTATATTGGCGTGCTCCTGGGCGCCGCTCCACTGATGATGCTGGCCTTTGCCGCCATCTGGCTGATCACCGCCTTTGTCACGAAGTATTCGTCACTTTCGGCGCTGGTCGCCATGCTTATCATCCCGATCATCCTGTGGATTTTGGGACCGGAAAAGACCGCGCTTCTGGTCACGATCCTCAGCATCATTTCCTGGTACATGCATCGCGAAAACATCAAGCGGCTCTTGGCCGGTACGGAAAGCAAGATCGGCAAGAAGGGCTGAGACACGATTGTCTCGGGGGTCTGGGGGCAGATATGTCGCGTGAGGAAGAAGCGAAACGCGGCATCGTCCTGACGGAACGTCAAAAGCTTTCATGGTTGCGTCTGATCCGCAGCGACAATATCGGCCCGGAGACCTTCCGCGATCTGATCAATCAGTTCGGCAGTGCTGACGCGGCACTGGAAGCCCTGCCCGATCTTTCCCGTCGCGGCGGCGCGGCGCGCAGCCCACGCATCGCGACACTTGCTCAGGCCGAGCGCGAGATGGAAACCGCAACACGGTTTGGCGCACGCTTCGTCGGCATCGGAGAACCAGACTATCCGCCTGCGCTGCGCGAGATCGACGGTGCGCCGCCGTTGATCGCGATAAAGGGCTCCGGTGCTACGGCTATCCGCCCGTCTCTTGGAATCGTCGGCTCCCGCAACGCCTCCATCAATGGTGCGAAGTTTGCAGCGATGTTGGCACGACAATGCGGACAGGCGGGATATACCATCGCCTCCGGTCTCGCCCGCGGCATCGACGCGGCTGCTCACGCCGCCAGCCTTTCGACCGGCACCGTCGCCATGCTGGCAGGCGGTCTCGACAAGCCCTATCCGCCTGAAAACTTCCGCTTGCTGGATGACATCTACGCCAATGGTGGCGCCACCATCAGCGAGATGCCCTTTGGCTGGGAGCCGCGTGCCAGAGACTTTCCGCGGCGCAACAGGTTGATTGCCGGCGTGTCCCTCGGCGTGCTGATCGTTGAGGCGGCTGAGCGCTCCGGCTCTCTCATCACCGCGCGGCTGGCTGGAGATTTTGGGCGCCTTGTTTTTGCGGTGCCAGGCTCACCACTTGACTCTCGCTGCCACGGCACCAACCGATTGATCAAGGACGGTGCAACGCTGGTAACGGAAGCGGCCGATATTCTCGATGCGCTCTCACCGATGATGGCGCCGAGGTTCGATCTGCCGCACGTGGCGAGAGACGGCACAGAAGATCAGCCCATCTCTCAAGGCGCTGGCCACCACGCCGGAGATAAGGAGCGCGCCATCCTCGCTGAGGCACTCGGCCCCTCGCCTGTCGAGACCGACGACATTATCCGCCACACCGGCCTGCCCGCGTCGACCGTCTATCTTCTGCTTCTCGAACTCGACATTGCTGGCAAGTTGAACCGGCATTCGGGCGGACGCATTTCCATGATCATGGCTGAGTGAGAGGTCGAAGCGCTATTGAAAGGCAGCTTCTGATCACGTTCCAGCGACACAATTTCACCTATCTACAATTGTTTCATCCTGACGGAAATTCCAGAGGTTGCATATAGGCGTGAAGACAGAAAAACGGGCTCTCCCCCTTGACCGGAACGCATTACCTGTCCATGTCGAAATAAAAGGAAGGCGTTGTTGCGTGCGGAATCAGCGACGATGCCGGTTAACGGACATGTTTCCAGAGAAAAAAATATGAATGTCGTCGTCGTAGAGTCTCCGGCAAAAGCCAAGACGATCAACAAGTATCTTGGCCCCGGCTATAAGGTTCTTGCATCGTTCGGCCACGTTCGGGATCTTCCCGCCAAGGATGGTTCGGTTCTTCCCGACCAGGATTTCGAAATGTCCTGGGAGGTCGATCCTGCCTCACAGAAACGCATGAAGGATATTGCCGATGCCGTGAAGGCATCCGATGGACTGTTTCTGGCGACCGACCCTGATCGCGAGGGAGAAGCGATTTCCTGGCACGTTCTCGATCTTCTCAAAAAGAAGAAGGTTCTGGGCGACAAGCCGGTGAAGCGCGTGGTGTTCAACGCCATCACCAAGAAGGCTGTTCTGGATGCGATGGCCGAGCCGCGTGACATCGACATTCCTCTCGTCGATGCTTACCTTGCCCGCCGGGCGCTCGATTATCTGGTCGGCTTCAATCTCTCACCGGTTCTCTGGCGCAAGCTGCCGGGTGCGCGCTCCGCTGGACGCGTCCAGTCCGTGGCGCTTCGCCTTGTCTGCGACCGCGAATCCGAGATCGAGCGTTTCGTTTCGGAAGAATACTGGAACATCTCTGCGCTTCTGAAGACACCGCGCGGTGACGAGTTCGAAGCCAAGCTCGTTTCGGCCGATGGCAAGCGCCTACAAGGCAAGTCTATCAAGACCGGCGACGACGCGACCCGGTTAAAGACGTTGCTCGAAGGCGCAAGCTATGTTGTCGACACGGTCGAAGCCAAGCCGGTCAAGCGTAATCCTGGCCCGCCCTTCACAACGTCCACGCTACAGCAGGCCGCGTCTTCGCGCCTTGGCTTCTCCGCTTCGCGCACCATGCAAGTAGCGCAGAGGCTTTATGAAGGTATCGATATCGGCGGTGAGACCGTGGGTCTCATTACCTATATGCGTACCGATGGTGTGCAGATGGCGCCGGAAGCGATCGATGCTGCACGGCGCGCCATCGGCGAGCAGTTTGGCGACCGCTATGTGCCGGAGAAGGCACGTTTCTATTCCACCAAGGCCAAGAATGCCCAGGAAGCGCACGAAGCCATCCGTCCGACGGACTTCAATCGCTCGCCGGACAAGGTGAAGCGTTACCTCGATTCCGATCAGCTTCGCCTTTACGATCTGGTCTGGAAGCGCGGCATTGCAAGCCAGATGGCGTCTGCCGAGATCGAACGCACGACGGTTGAAATCCTTGCCGATAACAAGGGCGAGAAGGCTGGTCTTCGTGCGGTCGGCTCCGTCATCCGTTTCGATGGCTTCATTGCCGCCTATACGGACCAGAAGGAAGATGGCGAGCAGAGCGACGACAGCGAAGACGGCGGACGTCTGCCGCAGATCAATGCCCGCGAAAATCTCGCCAAGCAGAAGATCAATGCCAGCCAGCACTTCACCGAACCGCCACCGCGCTATTCGGAAGCATCGCTCATCAAGAAGATGGAAGAACTCGGCATCGGCCGTCCCTCCACCTATGCCGCGACGCTGAAGACGCTCAGCGACCGCGAATATATCGTCGTCGATAAGCGCAAGCTGATCCCGCACTCGCGCGGTCGGCTGGTGACGGCTTTTCTGGAAAGCTTCTTCACCCGCTATGTTGAGTATGATTTCACCGCCGATCTAGAAGAGAAGCTCGACCGCATTTCCGCAGGCGAACTCGACTGGAAGCAGGTTCTTCGCGACTTCTGGAAGGATTTCTTCGCCCAGATCGAAGACACCAAGGAACTGCGCGTCACCAACGTTCTGGATGCCCTGAACGAAGTGCTGGCGCCGCTCGTCTTCCCCAAGCGCGAGGACGGTTCCGATCCTCGCATCTGCCAGGTCTGCGGCACCGGCAACCTGTCTCTGAAGCTCGGCAAATATGGCGCTTTCGTCGGCTGCTCGAACTATCCGGAGTGCAACTACACCCGCCAGCTGACCTCGGATGGTGCGGAAGCCGAAGCCGCAGCGCTGAACGAGCCGAAGGCACTCGGTGCCGATCCGATGACGGGCGAAGAGTTGACGCTTCGCTCCGGTCGTTTCGGACCCTATATCCAGCGTGGCGACGGCAAGGAAGCGAAACGCGCATCCCTGCCCAAGGGCTGGAAGCCGGAAGACATCGATCATGAAAAGGCGCTGGCGCTGATCAACCTGCCGCGCGACATCGGCAAGCACCCCGAAACCGGCAAGATGATTTCTGCCGGCATCGGCCGCTATGGTCCGTTCCTGATGCATGATGGCGGTTATGCCAATCTGGAGAGTGTAGAAGACGTGTTCTCCATCGGCCTCAACCGCGCCGTGACCGTCATTGCCGAAAAGAAGGCAGCGCCGGGCCGTGGCCGCGCATCGACGCCAGCCGCGCTGAAGACACTGGGCGACCACCCCGATGGTGGCGCGATCACGGTTCGCGATGGCCGCTTTGGCCCCTATGTGAACTGGGGCAAGGTCAATGCCACGATCCCCAAGGCACAGTCTCCCGATACGGTGACACTGGACGAGGCGCTGGTGCTGATTGCCGAACGCATTGCCAAGACGAGTGGCAAGCCGGTGAAGGCGAAGAAGGCTCCGGCGAAGAAAAAGGCCGAAGGCGATGCAGACGCCAAGCCCGCAAAGGCGAAAGCGGCAAGCAAGACCAAGGCGGCCGCCAAGCCGAAAGCGGCGGCGAAGCCCAAGACAGCAGCAAAAACCAAGAAGGCAGCATCGTGAGCAAAGCAGCGCGTCAGAAACAGAATTCCGCCAATGACGGTTTCGGACGCACCGCCCGCTCAAAGCGTGTGAATGAAGGCGAAGGCATCATCCATGGGGAAGTGCCTCCGCGCGACGTGCTGCTGAAGTTCATTGCCGAACATCCGCAACAGGCCTCCAAGCGAGAAATCGCCAAGGCCTTCGGCCTGAAGGGCGATAGCCGCGTGGTGCTGAAAGCACTGCTGAAGGAACTTGAAGTTGACGGCATGGTGCAGAAGAACCGTAAGTCGCTGATGCGACCCGGCGGACTGCCGCCTGTGACGGTTCTCGACATCACCACGCGCGACAAGGATGGCGAGTTGATCGGCCGCCCGGCAGAATGGCCGGAAGACCAAGGTGCGGCACCCGCTGTCCTTATCCGTCAATCGTCACAAGACCGCGGCAAAAAGGGTCCCGCGGCCGGTTTGAATGACCGTGTGCTTGCCAAAATTTTTCCCTCGAAGGATCGAGCCGGACCGGCCTATACCGCCCGCGTCATCAAAATTATCGATCGCCGACAGGGCGCGTTGATTGGCGTCTTCAAGGAGCAACCTGGCGGCGGCGGACGTCTGATGCCGGTGGACCGGCGCGGCGAAGAACTGGTGATCGACCCCGATGGCGTCAATGATGCCAAGGACGGCGATCTGATCGAGGTGGAAGTCTCGCGCAACAGCGGACGCTATGGCCTGAAGCGCGCCAAGGTTCTCTCCGTGATCGGATCGGTGGCGTCGGAAAAAGCCATTTCGATGATCGCGATCTATGCCCATGGCATTCCGCATATCTTCCCGCAGAATGTTTTGGCGGAAGCGGATGCGGCAAAACCTGCCACCATGGCGCATCGGGAGGACTGGCGCGATCTGCCGCTGATCACTATCGACCCGGCGGACGCCAAGGACCACGACGATGCGGTCTATGCCGAGCCTGATTCGTCGCCCGATAATCCCGATGGCGTGATCGTCACCGTGGCGATTGCCGATGTCTCCTATTATGTGCGCTCTGGCGCGCCGCTCGATCGCGAAGCATTGAAGCGCGGCAACTCTGTTTACTTTCCGGATCGCGTCGTGCCGATGCTTCCGGAGCGGATTTCCAACGATCTCTGCTCGTTGAAGGAAGGCGTCGATCGGCCAGCGCTGGCGGTACGCATGGTGTTTTCCAAGGAAGGCCGCAAGGCATCGCACACCTTCCATCGCATCATGATGAAGAGTGCGGCCAAGCTTTCCTATCAGCAGGCGCAGGCGGCGATCGATGGCAAGCCGGATGACAAGACCGGCCCGATGCTGGAGCCCATCCTGAAGCCGCTCTGGCATGCCTATGAGGTGATGAAACGCGGCCGCGATCGTCGCCAGCCGCTTGAACTCGACATGCCGGAACGCAAGATCGTGCTGCGAAGCGATGGCACCGTCGACAAGGTCATCATTCCCGAACGCCTCGATGCCCACAAGCTGATCGAGGAAATGATGATCCAGGCGAACGTTTCCGCCGCTGAGACGCTGGAAAAGAAGAAGCAGCCGCTGGTCTATCGCGTTCACGATGCCCCCACGCTTGCCAAGCAGGAGACGCTGCGCGAATTCCTCGCGACACTCGGCATCACCATGGCCAAGGGTGGTCAGGTGCGTGCCAATTCCTTCAACGGCATTCTCGCGCGCGCGGAAGATACGCCCCACCAGATCATGGTCAACGAGATGGTGTTGCGCTCCCAGAGCCAGGCAATCTACAGCCCGGAGAATATCGGGCACTTCGGCCTGAACCTGATGAAATATCTGCCCACTTCACCTCGCCCATTCGCCGCTATGCCGATCTGATCGTGCATCGCGCGCTCGTTGGCTCTCTGGGACTTGGCGAAGGCGGGATCACGCCGCAGGAAGAAGCCACGCTTGACGATATCGCCGCTGAGATTTCGACCTTCGAGCGCCGCGCCATGGCAGCCGAGCGCGACACCATCAACCGTCTGATCGCTCACCATCTTTCCGAACGCGTGGGCGAGGAATTCGAAGGCCGGGTCGGCGGTGTCACCAAGGCGGGACTATTTGTCGCGCTTCCGCAGTTTGGCGCGGACGGCTTCGTTCCTATATCTACGATAGGGACCGATTATTTCATCTATGACGAAGCGCATCAGGCACTGACGGGTGAGAAGACCGGCCTCGGTTTCCAGCTTGGAGATACCGTTCAGGTTCGTCTGGCAGAAGCCGTTCCGCTGGCAGGTGCGCTTCGCTTCGAGATGTTGAGCGAAGGGCGAAAGATGCCCGCAGGAACACGATCCTTCCACAAGACGGCGCGCCGGGGTGGAGGGCGCACGGCGACACCGGGAACGAGACCGCCGCGCAGGAAACGCTGAAGCATTCTCTAAGCTCAGTCCAGCAAGACTTGGCCGAGGCGCCTCAGTGCAATAATTCTTGGAGGAACGGGCATGAGCGAGATCCAGACAGTGCAATATGCCGGCGACAAGCAGGAGCGACCGCTGGGTCGCTCGATCATGCGCGGCATCTCATGCCGTTGCCCGGCCTGCGGCAGCGGCCGGTTGTTCAAGGCCTGGCTTAAGCCCGTGGACCAATGCGCCGCTTGCGGCGAGGATCTGCATCATCAACGCTCCGACGATCTTCCACCCTATATCTCGATCATGATCCTTGGCCACGTGGCGGTCGGAGGCTTCATGATGACGGACCTGATCCTCATGGTGCCGATGTGGGTGCATTTCGCCATCTGGGTGCCCATTACGATACTGGTGGCGTTATTGACCATCCAGCCGATCAAAGGTGGCGTCATTGGCCTGCAATGGGCACTGAGGATGCATGGCTTCAGCAGTGAGCCCGAAAAGACGCAGATCGACGGATCGTCCCACTGACAGGCGACCACCGCTTTGCCTGCTGAATCGCAAAATGAAAAATCGCCCTATCTGCGTCCAAGGGATGCGGCCTGTCTGATTCTGGTCGATCGCACGGACGGCTCTCCGCGTGTGCTCGTCGGCAAGCGCAGCAGCGGACACGTCTTCATGCCGGATGTCTACGTCTTTCCGGGTGGCCGGCGCGACCCACGCGATCACGCCCTGCCCTTCAGCACCGACCTCGATCCTCTCGTTATCGACAAGCTCAGGCGCTCTGCTTCGCGTGCCATGACGGTTGCCGGCGCGCGAGCCTTGGCGCTGGCGGCTGTGCGCGAGTTGCAGGAGGAGACGGGGCTTTGCTTTGGAACCGGGTGTGAACAACAGGGACCGGATCTCTCGGCTCTACGTTATGTGGCGCGCGCGATCACGCCGCCTGGGCGCGTCAGGCGATTCGATACACGATTCTTTTTGTGCTTCACCGACGACGTCGGCATTGAGCCGGCCAATATTGAAGATTCTGCAGAGTTGCAGAACCTTCAATGGCTTGACATTCGCGACAGTTCCGGTGTGAACATGGCGGCGATTACACGGATGGTTCTCGAAGATGTCACAAACTTCATGATAGGTGATCAGCCACTACAATTTGAAAGCCGGGTGCGACTTTACTTCGAGCGTCGCGGCACATTCATTCGCGGCTTTCTGTAAAAGGTCTCCATGTCACATCCCAACTGCGACGCCGACAATATCCACTGGCCATCGCTTATTGCCGCCATATCCGCTATCAGCGCCGTGGGCATCGCTATCGGCCTCGGATTGCCGCTCTTGAGCCTCATTCTGGAGCGCCGCGGTATTTCGTCAAGCATGATCGGATTGAACTCGGCCATGGCCGGTGTTGCCGCCATGATTGCAGCGCCCATTACCAGCAAACTTGCACATGACTTCGGCGTGGCGCGCACCATGTTGACAGCCGTGGTCATCTCGTCGGTCAGCGCCTTGGGCTTTTATTATGCCGCGGATTTCTGGATGTGGTTTCCGCTCAGAATCGTCTTCCACGGGGCCACAACGACGCTCTTCATCCTGTCGGAATTCTGGATTAATGCCGCCGCGCCGCCACGCAAACGCGGGCTTGTGCTTGGCATTTACGCAACTGGCCTTGCCATCGGCTTCGCGGTGGGGCCTCTGCTCTTCTCGACGGTCGGCAGTGAAGGCATCACGCCATTTCTCGTCGGCTGCAGCATCATCCTCCTCGCCGCCATCCCGATCTTTCTGGCGCGAAATGAGAGCCCGCCGCTCGACGAGAAGCCGGCCCACCATTTCCTGCGCTATATCTGGCTCGTACCCATGGCCTCGGCCGCAGCCTTCGTCTTCGGCTCTGTCCAAGCCGGTGGCCTGTCACTCTTCCCGATCTATGCTACGCGTGAAGGCTTCAATGAATCGCAAGCAGCGCTTCTGCTGACCGTCATGGCAATCGGCAACATGACATTCCAGATTCCGATCGGCCTTCTTTCCGACCGCATCACCAATCGCCGTCTGCTGCTTGGCGTCATGGCCTTTATCGGCCTTTGTGGTACGCTTGCGCTACCACTGCTCGTCAACAACTGGATCCTAGTGGCGGTCCTGCTGCTGCTCTGGGGTGGCCTCGTCTCGGGCATGTATACCGTCGGCCTTACGCATCTTGGTTCGCGACTCACGGGATCCGACCTCGTTGCCGCTAATGCGGCCTTCATATTCTGCTACGCGACGGGCACGATTGCCGGGCCGCAGACGGTGGGCGTCGCCATGGATATCTTTGGAAGCAACGGCTTTGCCTGGGCATTGGCGGTCTTTTTCGGCTTCTATGTCGTTCTTTCCGTTGGGCGTTCGGTTTTCGGCTCAAAACAGACTTGACTTTTCAGGCGCGATCCGTAGTTTCGCGCCAGATTTAGCCGGGATCGATGAGGTCCGCGGCTCACTTACTTGTTAAAGGCAGGACGACCATGGCGAAAGCTACAACAATCAAGATCAAGCTGCTGTCGACGGCCGACACAGGTACTTTCTACGTCACCACGAAGAACAGCCGTACATTCACGGACAAGATGACGAAGACCAAGTACGACCCGGTCGTTCGCAAGCACGTTGAATTCAAGGAAACCAAGATCAAGTAGTCAACTTGATTTTGTCCTTAAAGAACGCGCCCTTGAGGCGCGTTTTTTCGTTTTGGACGGTCGTTTAAAGAATCGACCTAACGCCTGCCGCGATCTTTTAGCGTCGCTCCTTGCGCTTCAGGTCCTTGTTTTGTGGCATGTCGTTATCGCAAAACCGCTGCACAGTTTTGCGTTGTCCGTTCTTTAAGTGCGAACGGATTTCCAGGCCGATGCTTGAATGCGGGGCGTAGCCACGGCTGTAGGACGCGCGTCGAGAGAAGCTGCGCAACGCAGACGGTCGAGTTGTACCACATGTAGCTTGAGAGATCGTTATGGCGTGGGGTCGGCCGGGATAACCAGGATAGCACGAGGAACCATCAATTGGCATCGCCGGCCGACCGACCCCAAGACCCAGGAGATGCGGCGGACCTGAGCATCAAGGGGTATTTCGTGCTCGGCTCCCTTGAAAATAGAACCGAGCGGACTGTTAAAGTGCTAGTGCCTTCTATCAACTGATATGTCGGCATAAAGTTATTTGTATGAACAAAGTTTCGCTCAAGACGCCCAAAAGTTCAACACTTTATTAAGGTGTCGCCATTCTTGCTTTGAAATATGGTTAAGTGTGCCATCCCGGAACAGAGACTCGAAGCCAGCTTATTGGTAGCAACGCGCTACTGAAGAAGCCTCGAGGGTGGGTCAGTCTATGGAACTTTACTCAGGCTGCGGCAGCAACGACGCGGTTTCGGCCGCTTCTCTTCGCTTCATAGAGTGCCCGATCTGCCCGTCGCATCAATTGCTCTGGACTTTCGACGCCCGTTGCATTCGAAGCGATGCCGAGCGACGCGGTAATCTTCAAGGATTGCCCGGAGCGAAGCACAAACGCGGTGTCCTCAATGATCGAGCGCAGGGACTCCGCCACCACCGAGGCAGCCTCCACCGAGGTGTCCGGCATCACCACCACGAACTCTTCCCCACCGTAACGGCAGGCGAGATCCGCACCGCGCACGGTGGAGCGCAACCGGGCAGCAAATTCCTGCAGCACCTCGTCGCCCGCCTCGTGGCCGTAGAGATCGTTGACCTGCTTGAAGCGGTCTATATCCGTCATACAGACGGACAAGTGCCGGCCTCGAAGGGCCGCGCGGTTGAACAACGTCTTCAGGTGAAGATCCAGATAGCGACGATTATTGAGGCCGGTAAGTCCATCGATAACCGCAAGCTCCATTGTCTGGGCGAGGTTCTCACGCAGCCTGTCATTGAAGCGCTTGCGCTTGATCTGAGAGAGAGTGCGCGCCACCAGCTCATTGGGATCGATCGGACGAATGATGTAATCATTGACCCCAAGATCGAGCGCGCGCACGACCATCGCATCGTCGTTCTGCTCGGTGATGATCAGAAGCGGCAGGAAACGCGTTCTCTCAAGCGAGCGCAATTGCGAACAAAGCCTTAGCGGATCGCAATCATCGAAGTTGGAATTGATGATGACGAGATCATAGGCGTTCTCCGCAGCCTCGAAAATAACGTTGGCCGGATCGCTCCAGGCGATCACCTCGCCAACCGGCTTCAAGGCCTTGACGATACGCTCCTGCGAGCTGGCCCTGCCATCGACAAGGAGAACGCGACCAGGCTTTTCGATATGGCCGTCGGCGCCAATCGATTCCTGAATACCCATGGTTTCTGCGGTCATCGCCCGCCCACGCAGCTCGTCGCTCATGGTTTTGAGACGCGCCAGGCTCTTGACCCTTGAAATAAGTTGCAGGTCGTTGACGGGCTTCGTCAGAAAATCATCCGCGCCAGCCTTCAATCCGCGGACCCGATCCGCAGGCTGATCCAGCGCCGTTACCATAACGACCGGAATATGCGCGGTCGCTGGGTTGGCCTTCAGACGTTCACAAACCTCGAAGCCATCCATCTCCGGCATCATGATATCGAGAAGAATGACATCGACCTGGCCTTCCGCACAAATCGCTAGGGCATCACGGCCATTATCGGCGCAGACCACGTCAAAGTATTCCGCCAGCAAACGGGCTTCCAGAAACTTCACATTGGCTACAATGTCATCGACGACCAGGATTCTAGCAGTCATTCGGTCGCCCCTATTGCCTTAAGCATCGCCTAAATAAGTCTTGATCGTCTCAATAAACTTCGGAACGGATATTGGCTTGGAAACATAGGCTTCGCAACCACCTTGGCGGATGCGTTCCTCGTCCCCCTTCATAGCAAAGGCTGTGACAGCGATTACAGGAATCACATGAAGTTCATCATCTTCCTTCAGCCATTTCGTGACTTCAAGTCCAGATACTTCGGGTAATTGAATATCCATAAGAATAAGGTCTGGTCTATGCTTACGCGCAAGCTCAAGTGCTTCCATACCATTGCGTGTCTGTATGGTCGTGTAACCGGATGCCTCGATCAGATCACGAAAGAGCTTCATGTTTAGCTCGTTGTCTTCAACTATCATGACCTGCTTGGGCATGGCGGCAGTCCTTGTTACGCTTTGAAACCGTCCAGCTGACATATAAGGTGCCGAAGAACCGATTCCATTATCCCCTGCCGAGGGAGGCTAAAGCGATTTGGTTGAAAAATAGGTAACTTCCGGCAATAAATGCGGCGTGAGATGAAATACAGCAAACCCATCGTCAAAGACCCCGAAGAAACCGTTGCCGCCATTCTTGGATGGTTGGCAAACGAGCCGGATATTCTCGCCCGTTTTCTCGCGCTCTCCGGACTGCAGCCCAACATGCTGCGTGCGGCAATACAGGACCCCGGCTTTCTGGCAGGGTTGACGGATTTCGTCATGAACCACGAGCCGGACCTCATGGCGTTTTGTGAAGCCTCCGGGTTCAAGCCGGAAGATGTGCAAGCGGCCTGGCACAAATATTCCGGTCCTGGTCTCGATTCCGGCGTCTACTGAGATGTGGAGCGCCAAGGCGCGCTCTTGAGCAACGTCTGATTCACGACTATGGTCGAGGCCGTTCTCTTTTTGTTTCTTGGCCAAGGCTTCGATGTCGAACGACCATCCCGGTTTCTGTCGTGATTGTCTGGCTGGCCAGCCGGAGGGATTGAAACGTTGCCGTCAATGCGGCAGCCCCCGCCTCCTCTACCATGATGAACTCTACGATCTCAGCATCGCCCATATCGATTGCGATGCCTTTTACGCCTCGGTGGAAAAGCGCGACAATCCGGACCTGATCGACAAGCCGCTGATTATCGGCGGCGGGAAACGCGGGGTCGTCTCGACGGCATGCTACATAGCCCGCATCCATGGCGTTCGCTCCGCCATGCCGATGTTCAAGGCGCTCGAAGCCTGTCCTGACGCCGTGATCATCAAGCCGAATATGGAGAAGTACAGCCAAGTCGGGCGGCAGGTTCGAGCCATGATGCAGGATCTGACGCCATTGGTGCAGCCGATTTCGATCGATGAGGCCTTCCTTGATCTCTCCGGTACCGAGCGACTGCATCACGATCCGCCAGCGCGTGTGCTTGCACAATTCGCTCGTCGGGTGGAAAAGGAAATCGGGATCACTGTGTCTGTCGGGCTCTCCTATTGCAAGTTTCTGGCAAAGGTCGCATCCGACCTGCAAAAGCCGCGGGGCTTCTCTGTAATCGGCGAAAAGGAGGCTACCGGTTTTCTTGCGACGCGTTCTGTCACCACCATCTGGGGTGTCGGCAAGGCCTTTGCGGCCACGCTGGAGGCCGACGGCATCCGCATGATTTCCCAGTTGCAGGAGATGGAGGAAACGGACCTCATGCGCCGTTATGGCACGATGGGGCAGCGTCTCTATCGGCTCGCACGCGGCATTGATGACCGTGAGGTTCACACCAACGATCCGGCAAAAAGCGTTTCCGCCGAGACGACCTTCTTAAACGACATCTCGCACTATGACGAACTCGTGCCGATCTTGCGCTCCCTTTCCGAGAAGGTCGCCTGGAGGCTGAAGAAGAATGCGACCGCGGGGCAGACCGTCGTGCTGAAGATGAAAAGTGCGGATTTCAAGTCGCGCACCCGCAACAAGCGGCTGGAAGATCCAACGCAACTGGCCGACCGAATTTTCAGGACAGGACTTTCGCTTCTGGAGCGAGAAACGGATGGCACGAAATTCCGCCTGATCGGGATTGGCGTCACCGATCTATGCGATCCAGCCCAGGCCGACCCTCCCGATCTTGTGGACAAGACAGCGGGCAGACGAGCTGCGGCGGAAGCTGCCATGGACAAGCTGAGAGAAAAGTTCGGCAAGGGTACGGTGGAAACCGGCTACACATTCGGCGCGAAAAAATGAGCGAGCACACTGCTTCGTGACCGCATTTAAAAACTTCCTTAAATAGCCAAGCCTATGCTTGGCTCTCTGACTGGCGCGGTTTCAAGCGCCGTAAGTCTCCCTTGCCGGATCTTCGGAGGCGGCATGTTGTGTATCGCGTTGGAGCAAACATGATGTTGCGTAGCTTTGTGGGAGCCTGTCTCCTGTCCACCTCCGTTCTTGTGCAAGCGGCAATCGCCGGTGATGCGCGCAGCCTGCAGGTCGTCGTCTCGAAGAACGACCAGTCGCTGTCCCTTTACGAGGACGGAGAGGTCGTCGCCACATCGAGAGTCTCCACCGGCAAGACCGGTCATGAGACGCCAAGCGGCATCTTCTCGATCTTGGATAAGCGCAAATATCATGAGTCCAACATCTATTCTGCGGCTCCTATGCCGTTCATGCAGCGGCTGACATGGTCTGGCATCGCCCTGCATGAGGGCAATGTCCCGAACTACCCTGCCTCGCATGGCTGCATTCGCCTGCCCTCTAAATTTGCAAAGTCGCTCTACGGCATGACCAGCCGTGGCGTTCACGTCATCATCTCCAGTGCGGATGTCTCTCTGCAACGCATCGACCACCCTACTCTTCTCCAGCCGAAGGCAGCCGATAAAGGCCGCCTGCTTTCCGATGTCGAAATGCGGCCCGCCAGCTTCGATGCATCGCTGAAGCTGGTTGAAGTCGCGATCAATGAGAAGACCAGTTCCGTTCCCGCCAAAGCCACATCCAGGGCAACGGGAGCGCCATTGCGAATTCTGATCACGCGGCGTGGCGAACGGGAAAAAATCATGGACGCACAGCGCCTCCTGACCAGCATCGGATTCGATGCAGGTGTCGCCGATGGCTATGCGGGGCAGATGACCATCAACGCCGTGAACGGCTACAAGCGCTGGAAGGGTCTCAAGACCACCGGCCCCCTCATGACCGACGCGTTCCTGGACGCGCTCTATGCATCGACAGGCGCAGACGCGCCGCCCAATGGCCAGCTTATGGTGCGACAGAATTTCAAACCGCTCTTGGAAGCACCGATCCATATCAAAGACCCGCAGGTGGCGCTCGGTACACACTTCTTCGAAGTCATCGACATCGAAGGCGAGAAAGCGGAATGGAATGGCCTGACACTGGAAAACCACCTCCCAGCTGCGGCACGGAAGCGTCTCGGTATCGATGTGGCGGATGCCCCAGGTGGCTACGATCAGTTGCGTGCGGTGCTTGATCGTATCGACATTCCGGCAGAGGTTCGTGGACGACTTGAGGAGCAGCTCGCCGTCGGAAGTTCGATCACGGTCTCCGATCTGAGCCATGGCTTGGAGACCGGTCAAGGTACCGACTTTGTCACCATCACCCGCGACTGAGACTTCGATCTCTCATATCCATGCATCGCGCTTTTCGAAAACCGGTACCGGCTTCAGCCGGTGGTGCCGGAGCAGCCGCACAAGGAACAAGTGCCGCCGCGGTGACGTTTAGAGGTTCATCAAGTTTGTTTGGGGAGCCTGTCTATGAACGTCAAGTATCTTGGAGCCGCCGTCATTGCACTTGCCTGTGTGTCTGCTGCTGAAGCACCGAAAAACTACAGTGTCTATGGCGGCCCGGCCGTCGAGAGCGACCCCGTCATCCTGAACGTGTTCGATCACGCACTTGCAAGATGCAGCGTCGAGGCCAGTGTGCCACCCCGCGGCACCACCTTCACCAGTTCCTATTACTACAACGCTGCTGTGCGCGCGTGCCTCTCACGCCACGGTTTCATTGACAACGGCGCTTACGCTTATCCGGCTAATAGCCTGTTCTGACTGTAGCCCTCACGGCATTCACGCGGGTATTTAAGGCTTGGCTGAGGGGTCGTGATTTGAGCACCCAATCTATTTTCGGGTGAATCGGACTCTCAAATATCCCTTATGATACCCTCGAACGAACAGAGTCGAGAAGCTTTGCCTACACCAGTTCAACATCGATGACACCAGGAGCGGTCCGAAGGGCCGCTGCGATCTCCGGCGAGATGCGATACTTCTCCGTGAGTTCCACTTCAATCTCACGCTGGCCTTCGTCCTTGATAACGACGAAATAGACCGAGCCATCGCCCTTGGCATTCAGGTGTCGCGCAACTGTTTTCAGAGGACCGGAATCGCGGACATAGACGCGCAGCGCCTTCTGCATTTGAACGGATTTCTCCTCGAGCGACTGGGCTGTCTGGATGCGCAGACCAATGCCTTCAGGCCGCTCTTCCGCTTGGACCGTAATCACCAGTGACTTGCCGACTTCCAGTAAGTCGCGATATTGGCCGAGCCCTTCCGAAAACAGCACAGCCTCATACTGACCCGACGCATCCGAGAAGGTCACGATCCCCATCTTGTTACCGGTGCGGGTTTTGCGCTCCTGCTTGCCGGTGACGGTGCCAGCGAGACGCCCAACGGTCGCTCCCTGTTTCACCGCTGCGGAGAAATCAGCAATGTTCTGAACGCGGAGCTTGTCGAGCACGGCGCGATAGGTATCGAGCGGATGGGCGGTGAGATAGAAGCCCAGCACCTGATATTCTCTCAGCAACTTTTCTGAGGCGAGCCAAGGCTGATAGGTGGGCAACACGAGCTTCTCCGGGCCAGTCGCTGCACCCGAACCGAACATGTCGTGCTGGCCGGTGACGCGGCTTTCCTGCGCACGCTGGGAATATCCGATAATGCGGTCGAGGCCGCCGATCAGCTCGGCGCGGTCCCTGCCGAAGCAATCGAAGGCACCGGCATTGATCAGGCTCTCGAGAACGCGGCGGTTGATCTGCTTCGGATCGATCCGCTGGCAGAAATCCTCAAGGCTTGCGAAAGGTTTATCGCCGCGAACCTCAACGATGTGATCGACCGCGCCTTCGCCGACGCCCTTGAGGGCGGCTAGCGAATAATAGATGCGGTTTTCGCCGGTTTCGAAACGGCGGAAGGATGTCTGAACAGAAGGCGCGACGATCTCGATACCGAGGCGTGCCGCATCCTGGCGGAAGTCGTTGACCTTTTCGGTGTTCGCCATATCGAGCGTCATCGACGCGGCGAGGAATTCCACCGGGTAATGCGCCTTCATATAGGCGGTCTGGTAGGAGACGATGGCATAAGCCGCGGCGTGAGACTTGTTGAAGCCGTAATTGGCGAACTTGGCCAGAAGATCGAAGATCGTGTCGGCCTGCGCCTTGGACACGCTGTTGCGGATCGCGCCTTCCACGAAACGCTCGCGCTGCTTGTCCATTTCCTCTTTGATCTTCTTACCCATGGCGCGGCGCAGAAGATCGGCTTCGCCGAGCGAATAGCCGGAGAGGACCTGGGCGATCTGCATCACCTGTTCCTGATAGACGATAACGCCCTGCGTCTCCTTCAGGAGATGGTCGATCGTCGGATGGATCGACTCGATTTCCTCCTCGCCATGCTTTCTGGCGTTATAGACCGGGATGTTCTCCATCGGACCGGGGCGATACAGCGCCACCAGCGCGATAATGTCCTCGATGCAGTCGGGACGCATGCCGATCAGCGCCTTGCGCATGCCGGCACTTTCCACCTGGAAGACGCCGATGGTTTCGCCACGCGATAGCATCTCGTAGGTCTTTTGATCGTCCAGCGGAATGGCCGCAAGATCGACATGGATTCCGCGCTTGGCAACGAAGTCGACAGCGACCTTCAGCACTGTCAGAGTTTTGAGGCCCAGGAAGTCGAACTTGACCAGACCCGCGCTTTCCACCCACTTCATGTTGAACTGGGTCACCGGCATGTCGGAGCGCGGATCGCGATACATCGGGACCAGCTTCGATAGAGGACGGTCGCCGATGACGATGCCGGCGGCGTGTGTCGAGGCGTGGCGGTAAAGACCTTCGATCTTCTGGGCGATATCCAGGAGCCGCGCGACGACAGGCTCCTTATCCGCCTCTTCCTGAAGACGTGGCTCTTCTTCGATCGCCTTGGAGAGCGGCGTCGGATTGGCCGGATTGTTCGGCACCAGCTTACAGATGCGGTCCACCTGGCCGTAGGGCATTTCCAGCACACGACCGACATCGCGCAAGGCGGCACGTGCCTGGAGCGAACCGAAGGTGATGATCTGTGCCACCTGCTCGCGCCCGTACTTGCGCTGCACATAGCGGATCACCTCTTCGCGGCGATCCTGGCAGAAGTCGATATCGAAGTCCGGCATCGACACGCGTTCGGGATTGAGGAAGCGTTCGAAGAGCAACGAGAAGCGAAGCGGATCGACGTCGGTAATGGTGAGCGCATAGGCGACCAGTGATCCTGCACCCGAACCGCGACCGGGGCCGACCGGAATATCATGCTGCTTTGCCCATTTGATGAAGTCGGCAACAATCAGGAAGTAGCCGGGAAACTTCATGCGCTCGATAACGCTGAGTTCGAAGTCCAGCCGATCGCGGTACTCCTGCTCGGTGTAGCCCGGGGCCATCCCGAGAGCGGCAAGGCGCATATCCAAACCTTCGACCGCCTGGCGGCGAAGCTCCAGCGACTCGGCGCGTTCGGCCTCTTCCGGATCGTCGCTGGCACCGGTAAAGCGCGGGAGGATGGGTCCGCGTTTCTTCAAGACGTAAGAGCAGCGCTGGGCGATCTCGACGGTATTCTCAATCGCTTCGGGGATATCCTTGAAGAGCGCCACCATCTCATCCCGGCTCTTCAGATAATGGTCCGGCGTTAAACGGAAGCGGCTGTCATCCGAAACGATGGCGTTATGGGCCACGGCCATCAAAGCGTCATGCGCCTCATAATCCGCCTTCGAAGGGAAGAAGGCTTCGTTGGTAGCGACCAGCGGAATGTCATGCTCGTAAGCAAGCGCAATCATCCGGCGTTCATGCGCACGGTCGTAATTGCCCTGACGTTGCAATTCGATATAGAGCCGGTCGCCAAAAATGTCTTTCAGCGCAAGAAGCCGACTCTTCGCCTGAGCCGCATGTCCCTCTTTTAGCGCCATATCGACAGGGCCACCAGACGCACCGGTCAATGCGATCAATCCCGCATTGCTGGCCTCTTCCAGCCACGACTTGGCAATATTGACCGCGTGACCACTGCCTTCGCCATCGAGATAGGCGCGGCTGATCAGATCGACGAGGCGCTCATAGCCTTCCGCATCTGCGGCAAGCAGAACGATGGACGGAAGCTTGGAAAGGTTGTTGCCGCCTCGCCTGTCTTCGACGGCATCCTGCATGTCGATGGAAAGCTGGCATCCAATAATCGGCTGCAGTCCCTCGTCCCGCGCCTTCTCCGAAAACTCAAGCGCAACGAAGAGATTGTTGGTGTCGGTGATGGCGATGGCAGGCTGTGCATCGCCGACAGCCTTCGCCATGATCTTTTTGAGAGGAAGCGCCCCTTCGAGAAGGGAATAGGCGGAATGAACACGCAAGTGCACAAAGCCGGGAGATTTCAAGAGCACGCCTGAAAGGTTTCGCTCTTCAATATGATCGCCCATCGTGCTGCATTCCCGTCATTCTGAATCGGGCTGATTTTGATCCCTTCGAGCAGCAAAGTCCACTGGCAAAGGGTGACTGTGCACCGCTATCGCCGGGAGACCGAAGGGCCTAAAGTCACATGGATGTGAGGATCACAGAGAAGCTGGCAACGAAGACAGCGATGGAGGTGAAGGCGGCAAGGTCACGGATGAAATCGGTCATTTGTCTCTCCTTACTTGTTATGTTCCAACTTTGTTCTCATTTTGTTTCCATGTCAACAGCTTTTTTGGGCTGGCCTATTGCCAACGTGACACGACTCAATCCGGTTCCTTAGTTTCGCCCCGCTCTCATCAGCGCATAAACAAAAAACCCGCCTGGCGAGCCAGACGGGGTTGATGAGGTAGCGGTACTCAAGCGCAGTGCGTCCTATTGGACGCACAAAGGACGCTTCGCACTTTTGAATCTTCGCATTATGCTTTCCGAAAATCGAGTTCGATTGTCGGGCCGATGCTGTAGACGATCGATCAGAACTCGACGATCTTGCCTTCGGAAAGCGTCACGCGACGATCCATGCGTGCCGCCAGATCATGATTATGGGTCGCGATCAGGGCTGCGAGGCCAGACTGGCGCACCAGCGCTTCCAAGGCATCGAAAACGTAGGATGCGGTCTCGGGGTCGAGATTGCCGGTGGGTTCATCTGCCAGAAGCAGAAGCGGCGCGTTGGCAACGGCTCTTGCAATTGCTACGCGCTGCTGTTCACCGCCGGACAGTTCCGCCGGACGATGATCGCCTCGGTGGCCGATGCGCATATAATCCAGCAACGCCTTGGCACGCACCTGTGCCTCCTTGGGTGCGAGACCGGCGATCATCTGCGGCATCATGATATTCTCAAGCGCCGAGAACTCCGGAAGCAGATGGTGGAACTGATAAACGAAGCCGATATCGCTGCGACGGATCGAGGTGCGCTCCTCATCGGAGAGCGTGCCGCAGGGCTTGCCATTGACAAAGACCTCGCCCGCATCCGGATGTTCCAGAAGACCGGCCAGATGCAGCAGTGTCGATTTGCCCGTGCCGGAGGGTGCGACCAGTGCGACGATCTCACCGCTTCGCAATTCGAAATTCGCGTCCTTCAGAATGGAGAGGCTCGTTTCGCCCTGACCATAGGTCCGTTCCACGCCGGTAAGCTGTAAAGCCATTTTCTTTGCCATGGTGTGAAGCGGGTCCTATTCGTATCTCAGGGCCTGGACGGGATCGAGCTTCGACGCGCGCCAGGCGGGGAAGATCGTCGCCAAGAAGGACAGGGTCAGCGCCATGACGATGACGGTGATGGTTTCGCTCAGATCCATCTCCGCCGGAAGCTGGCTGAGGAAATAGAGCTGCGGATCAAAGAGAACGGTCCCGGTGATCCAGGAGAAGAACTGGCGGATCGACTCCACATTCAGACAGACGAGAACGCCCAGCGCCACGCCTGCGAATGTACCGACGATACCGATCGCAGCTCCCGTCATGAAGAAGATGCGCATGACGGCGCCAGAGGTGGCACCCATGGTGCGCAGAATAGCGATATCGCTGCCCTTGTCCTTCACCAGCATGATGAGGCCGGAAATGATGTTGAGCGCCGCGACCAGAACGATCAGCGTCAGGATCATGAACATGACGTTGCGCTCGACCTGAAGCGCAGAGAAGAAGGTCTGGTTCCGTTGTCGCCAGTCGGTGATATAGACCTGCCTGCCTGCAGCGGTCTCCACCAGCGGGCGAATGCCATCGACATTGTCCGGATGGCTGACGAAGAGCTCGATGGATTGGACGATGCCCTCGGAATTGAAATAAAGCTGCGCTTCCGAAAGAGGCATGTAGATCATCGACGCATCATATTCCGACATGCCGATCTCGAAGACGCCCGAAATCGGGTAGGACTTCACGCGCGGATTGACCCCCATGGGCGTCACGTCACCCTCCGGTGAAATGAGGGTGATCTGGTCTCCCACCGTCACGCCGAGCTGTGCGGCCAGCCTTGAGCCGACAAGAACGCCCTGCCCCGACATGAAGCCAAGGAGATCGCCAGCTTTGACGTTGGTCGATATTTCCTTGATCTTTTCGAGGTCTTCAGGACGCACGCCCCGGACCAGCGCACCACTGCCCGCGCCATTGCGTCCGGATGCGAGCGTCTGACCCTCCACAAGCGGCAAGGCCATCGTCACGCCGGGAATGGCGCCAAACTTCTTGGCCAACTCGTCGTAATTGTTGAAGGGCTGGTCGATCGGCTGAACGATCATGTGACCGTTGATGCCCAGAATGCGGGAGATCAGTTCCGTACGAAACCCGTTCATCACCGCCATAACGATGATGAGCGTCGCCACACCCAGCATGATGCCGACGAATGAGAAGCCTGCAATGACCGATATGAAGGCTTCCTTGCGGCGCGAACGCAGGTAGCGCCAGGCCACCATACGTTCGAAAGCCGAAAATGGCCGCGCCGCCCCATCCTTCACGGATGCAACCGCACCGTTGTCAGCCTCGGCTTTTGCCATGTCTACTCCTTGTCGGCCTTTCAGCCGAGAACCCTGTTCATTGCGGCTTCGACCGTGACGTTCTCACGTACGCCGGTCTTGCGGTCCTTCACCTCGACTTCACCGGCAGCAATGCTGCGCGGGCCGACGATGATCTGCATAGGCACGCCGATCAGATCAGCGGTTGCGAACTTCTGACCTGCGCGGTCATCCGTATCGTCATAGAGAACATCCTTGCCGGCGTTGGACAGCGAGTAATAGAGCTTCTCGCATGCCGCGTCGCAGGCCGCATCGCCAGCCTTCATGTTGATGATGACGACATCGAAAGGAGCAACCGACGCAGGCCAGATGATTCCGTTCTCGTCATGCGAGGCTTCAATGATGGCGGGAACAAGGCGTGTCGGACCGATGCCATAGGATCCCATGTGGACAGGATGTTCCTTACCGTCCGGTCCCTGCACCTTTGCGCCCATCGGCTCGGAATATTTGGTGCCGAAGTAGAAGATGTGGCCGACTTCGATGCCGCGCGCAGAAAGGCGGTCGCCCTCAGGAATCGCGTTGAAGGCCGCTTCATCATGCATTTCAGACGTCGCGGCATAGTCCGCAGTCCATGTATCGAAAATGCCCTGCAGAGCGGCAACGTCGTCGAAATTGGTGTCGTCGCCCGGAATACCCTGCTCCAGGAAGCTCTTGTGGCAGAAGACCTCCGATTCGCCCGTATCGGCCAGAATGATGAATTCATGGCTGTGATTGCCGCCGATCGGGCCGGTATCGGCACGCATCGGAATGGCGCGAAGGCCAAGGCGAGAGAATGTGCGCAGATAGGCGGCGAACATTTTGTTATAGGAATGGATCGCGGCTTCCTTCGTCAGGTCGAAAGAATAGGCATCCTTCATCAGGAACTCGCGCGAGCGCATCGTGCCGAAGCGCGGACGAACCTCATCGCGGAACTTCAGCTGAATGTGATAGAGGTTCAGCGGCAGGTTTTTGTAGGACTTCACGTAGGAGCGGAAGATGTCGGTGATCATCTCCTCATTCGTCGGGCCGTACAGCATCTGACGGTCCTGGCGGTCCTTGATGCGCAGCATCTCCTTGCCGTAATCGTCATAACGGCCGCTTTCCTGCCAAAGCTCGGCCGATTGCAGCGTCGGCATCAGAAGCTCGATTGCGCCGGAACGGTCCTGCTCTTCGCGGATGATGCGGTTCACCTTGTCCATCACGCGCTTGCCAAGCGGCAGCCAGGAGTAGATGCCCTGGCTCTGCTGACGGATCATACCGGCACGCAGCATGAGGCGGTGAGAGACGATTTCAGCCTCCTTGGGATTTTCCTTCAGGATGGGCAAAAAATATCGGCTGAGACGCATGACGACTTCCTGAGTGCGACGACTCCACATCTACCGGGAATCGCCAGAATTAAAGGATATTTTGCCGGTACATAACCGTTTCTCTAACAGAAGGAAACCCGCAGCATCGGCTCTTCCAAAACCCCATTCACGTCCGCGTGAGAATAGGACATGCGTGACTGATCGGTTTCAGTAGAAATAATTTTGCGATGTGCCTGCGACATAATGTTCATGAGAAAATTTTTTGCTGACTGTAACAAAAATGCAAAAAACGTGGTGACAAAGTGGAATCTTTGGGCTAGTTTTAGCTCACAAAAGAGGCAGGAAGTTTAAATTTCTGCCGTCTTCGCGGTCAGTCTTGGGAGGATGAGATCTTAGGCGCGCTCTGTCGCAGCCCCGGAAACGGAAACGGATCACGCGAAACTGAAAAACAAGGCCTAACCGCCTTGTTTTTTTTTGCCCTGAAATTGGTTTTCTTTCAGTGAGTTGGCCGCTGACGCCTGACCAGATCTTTCCCATTCTATTGCTTAGGCGTGAATCGCGACGCACTGAAATGCAACATTCATGTGACAGAAGATGATGTCTTGCTTCGCTTTACGCGGCCCTTCCGCCAGATGAATTCAGTCGTAAACCGGTATGATACGGGGCAGATCGTCGAGGCTGACACCAAAGTACCAAGTGACCCCGTACCAGATTGCGCAGAGCAATATCGAGATCAGCGTGGTGACAATGAGGATTTTCACCCCGTGGAAACGAGCAGGCGCGCTCGCCACGGTTCCCAGCGCAACATCATCGTCATCCATCTGGGTTCTGAGCCCGATCGGCAGGACAACAAAAAGAACCGTCCACCAGACGATGAAAAAAACGGCAACAACCGATAGCCATTGCATGTGGAACCTCCCCGTATAGAACCGGCATTTCCTGCGTTCTGATAATAAGCGCAAAAGAAGATGGACCAGCCAGCCAGCAAGTCCTAAGCGAACATGCGGTCTTTAGAAAGACGGCTTGCGATCAAATCTCTTCCAACTCAACCAGCGTGCCGCAGAAATCCTTCGGATGGAGGAAGAGCACAGGCTTTCCATGGGCACCGATTTTCGGCTCGCCATCGCCCAGAATGCGTGCCCCGGCGGCTTTCAAACTGTCCCGGGCGGAGATGATGTCCTCTACCTCGTAGCAGATATGATGCATGCCGCCGGACGGGTTCTTGTCCAGAAAAGCCGCGATGGGCGAGTCGCTATCCAATGGCTCGAGCAGTTCGACTTTGCTGTTAGGCAAATTGACGAAAACCACCCTCACCCCGTGGTCTGGCAGAGACTGCACTTGCGAGACCGCAGCGCCTAGTACGTCTCTGTACGTAGCAGTGGCCGCTGCAAGGTCAGGCACAGCAATCGCAATGTGATTGATCCGTCCGAGCATGGTCATCCTCCCAAGTTCCTAGCCGAACTCATGCATGCGTCCCTAAAGCATGTCGCGCAAAAGTGTGCAGCGGTTTTGCGATAACGACATGCGACAACAAGGACCTAAAGCGTATGAGCGAATCTGAAAGATCGCAACACGCTTTAGGACAATGCGCCGATGACGCATGTTCGGTGTCGCGCACCGGTTATGATGCGCAACACCGAATCTATCGTCAAATCTTCGTCACGAACACTGTGACGATTGGCTTTTTGCCCCAGGTCTGGTTGGCGGCGGCACGCACGGCGCGGCGCACCGCTTCACGCAGCAGGTCCAGATCCTTGCGGCGCGCCCGCGGAATACTCTCGATGGCACCGAGAACGGCATCATAGAGCGTGTCCTCCATCGCCTCGCCCTCGTCGTCGAATTCCGGCAGGCCGAAAGGCACGACATCCGGATCTCCGTGGAAATCGTAACGGCTGTCCAGCACGACATTGACGGACACGTGACCGGCAAAGGAGAGCTTGCGGCGATCGCCAATGCCCATTTCTTCGAAATCGCCGACCAGACGTCCATCCTTGAAGACGCGACCATGCGGCGCATCGTCGATGACTTCGGCAGGGCCAGGTGCCAGACGCAGGACGTTGCCGTTGCGAACCTTGGGCACTTGCTTGATACCGGCCTGCTCGGCCAGTTCCTTCTGTGCCACGAGATGGGCCGCCTCGCCGTGCACCGGCACGAGAATTTGCGGCTTGGTCCATTCATACATGCGCAGAAGCTCGTTGCGGCGCGGGTGGCCGGAGACGTGAACCAGGGCTTCATTATCGGTGATGATGTGGATACCCTGTTCGATCAGGCCGTTCTTGATATCGAGAATGGCCTTTTCGTTTCCAGGAATGGCGCGCGAGGAAAAGACCACCGTGTCGCCCTTGGCGAGCGCCACATTGCGCATTTCATCGCGTGACAGTTTTGCAAGTGCGGCACGCGGCTCACCCTGCGAGCCGGTGAGGATGACGACCACCTTGTCACGGGGAATGTAGCCATATTCGTCTTCGGCAAGGAATGGCTTGATGCCTTCCATGATGCCGAGATCCTGCGAGACGTTGACGACACGCTTCAGCGACGAGCCGAGCAGCAGCACTTCGCGACCCGCGCGCTCCGCAGCCTGGGCGATGGAGCGGATACGGCCGACATTGGAGGAGAAGGTGGTGATCGCCACACGCCCTTCGGCATTTTCGATGATCTGGCGCAGCCCCTCGGAAACCTGTTCCTCCGACGGAGAAACACCGTCCCTCACGGCATTGGTGCTGTCGCACAGAAGCGCAAGAACGCCTTCTTCGCCAACTGCGCGGAAGCGTGCCTCATCTGTGAGCGGCCCTAAGGACGGCGCGTCATCAATCTTCCAGTCGCCGGTGTGGACGACATTGCCCAGTGGGGTGCGGATGACAAGCGACATGGGCTCGGGGATCGAGTGGTTGACGCCGATGGCTTCGATCTCGAAAGGGCCGAGATTGATACGATCACCCGCCTTGAACGGCGAAATCGGGATCTCGGCACGCGTGCCTTCGTAATTGCGCTTGGCTTCCAGCATGCCGGCGGTGAAACCGGAGGCATAGACCGGGACGTTAAGGCCAGGCCAAAGATCGTTCAGCGCGCCATAATGGTCCTCATGGGCATGGGTGATGATGATGCCTTTGAGGTTCTGCCGCTGGGCTTCGATGAAGCGGATATCGGGCAGCACCAGATCGACACCAGGAAGATCGAGGCCTGCGAAGGTGACGCCGCAATCCACCATGATCCACTGTCGCTTGGCGGCAGGACCATAACCATAAAGCGCCAAATTCATGCCGATTTCGCCGACGCCGCCAAGCGGCAGGAAGACCAGTTCGTCTTGTTGAGACATGTCATTATCCAATCTGCAACAGGCAATGGTCGCGCGCTTGCGCCACGCTCCACCGTTGCCTTCAACCGCGCCGGACTTGATGAAACGCCGAGATGCCGGGCCGACGCGGACCGGATGGACGCCCTGATTCTACGAGCAGCAGGGATGCTCCAAACTCAAAAGCCGACGTCGCGCAGGTGACCCGCGCAAAAACCTTCAGCCGAAGAAAACGTCACCGGCGGCAATCGCCCGTCTCGCGCCATCATCCTCATCCAGCAACAGAAAACCTTGATCGTCTATACCGGCAAAGCGTCCACCGATGGAGCGATCCGGAAAGTTGACGGTGATATGCTCACCGATACCGCAGGCGGATGCACGCCAGTCCCTCATGACCTCGCTAACGCCCCTGCCCTCATTCCAGACAGAGAGGACTTCGGCTGTCTCACGATAAAGATGAGCAAAGAGCTCGTCCGGTCCGCAGGACGCACCGTGCTCTGACAGCATTGTGACGGGATAGAGCGGATTGTCAGGCTTATGAGCGATGTTGATGCCGATGCCAATAACGATCGCGCGGCGCCCATCGGCAAGTTGCTCCGCTTCCATCAGAATGCCGCAGGTCTTCATTCTGCCGATGAGAATGTCATTGGGCCACTTAATTTCCAGCGGAGCTCCGCCGAAAGGCAGGACAGCGCGAATCGCACGGTGGACGGCAAGCGCAAAAGCGAGCGGCAAAGAACCAATGAGGTCCGCTGGAGCAGGATCGATCAGCAAAAGAGAAGCATAGAGATTGCCGGGCTCGGAGACCCACGGTCTGCCGCGGCGGCCCTTGCCGCCAGTCTGGCGGAGTGCGGTCACCCAGAGATTGCCGCTATCGCCCGAGCGCGCCCGGGCGAGGCATTCGACATTGGTGGAGGATGTCTCCCCCAATGCCTCGTGCCGGAAGTCATCGAGAGACATCCGGCGCTTTTTCATGGCGTGTCCGCTCAAAAGAACGTCTTTGCCGCAGCTGTCACGGCGTTGCCGAGCATGCCACCAAAGAAGATGAAGGCAATGACGAAGAGACCGGAGAGTGCGTAAACGATCCGCAACTCGCCAGCGGCCTTTTCAAAGCCATCCTTGGCCTCATCGAACCACATGACCTTGACGATGCGCAGGTAGTAGTAGGCACCAACAACCGATGCGATCACGCCGATAATGGCCAGCGCATAGAGCTTGGCTTCGATGGCTGCCAGGAAGACATAATACTTGGCGAAGAAGCCTGCGAGCGGCGGGATGCCTGCCAGCGAGAACATCAGAGCGGTCAGCACCAGCGCCATGAAGGGATTGGTAGAGGACAGGCCCGCCAGATCGTCGACATTTTCGACATTACCGACTTCCTTGCGACGCATCGCGAGAATGCAGGCAAAGGTGCCGAGCGTCATGCCCATGTAAACGGCCATGTAAATCAGCACGCCAGCCACACCCGCTTCGTTTCCGGCGGCGAGACCGACAAGGGCATAACCCATGTGACCGATCGAGGAATAGGCCATCAGGCGCTTGATGTTCTTCTGTCCGATTGCGGCAAAGGAGCCGAGCAGCATGGATGCGATCGATATGAAAACGACAATCTGCTGCCAGTCGGTGAAGACAGGCTGGAAGGCATCGACGACGATTCGAACGAAGATCGCCATGGCACCAATTTTCGGTGCTGCTGCAAGGAAGGCGGTGACTGGGGTCGGCGCGCCTTCATAGACGTCCGGCGTCCACATGTGGAACGGAACCGCGGAAATCTTGAACGCCAGACCGGCCAGCACGAAGACCAGACCAAAGACGACGCCAAGCGAACGGGTTTCAGCGGACAGCACGGCCGCGATTTCGTGGAAGCCGGTGTTGCCGGTGAAGCCGTAGACCAGCGACATGCCATAGAGCAGCATGCCGGAAGACAGTGCGCCGAGGACGAAATACTTCAGACCGGCTTCGGTCGAACGCAGACTTTCACGGTTGATCGCGCAGATCACATAGAGCGCCAGCGACTGAAGCTCGAGCGCCATGTAAAGCGAGATCAGATTGTTGGCGGAGATCATCAGCAGAATGCCGAGCGTCGCCAGAACAAGAAGCACCGGATATTCGAAACGACCGATCGGCTCGACGCGGCTGTGGCCAACCGCGAGGATCATGGCGACGATGGAACCGATCAGCGCCAGGATCTTCATGAAGTTGCCGAAGGCGTCGGCGACGTAAACGCCACCGAATGCTTCTCCGCTTGCAGGAGCGAAGATGATCCACAGACCGACGACGACCAAAAGCGCGACGGCAAGACCCGTCACGGTGTTGGTCGACTTGTCGCCGGAGAAGACGCCGATCATGAGCAGCGCCAGCGCACCGACCGCAAGGATCAGCTCGGGCGTCGCGATGCGCAGACTGGCAAAAAGAAGTTCAGCGGTCATATCCAACGGGTCCTGTCGTCAGTTCAGCGAGAGCGCAACATTCTGCGCTGCCTGCAATGCGGCTGTATAATTATTGATAACGAGATCCACCGATGCCGCCGTCGCATCGAAGACCGGTGCCGGGTAGACGCCGAAGAAGATCGTCAGCACAACCAGCGGATAAAGGATGACCTTTTCACGGGTGTTGAGATCGAGCATCGACTTGAGGCTTTCCTTCTCAAGCGCACCGAAGATCACGCGGCGGTAAAGCCACAGCGCGTAAGATGCCGAGAGAATGACGCCCGTTGCGGCGAAGAGTGCCACCCAGGTGTTGGCGCGGAACACGCCAATGATGGTCAGGAATTCGCCGACGAAGCCCGAGGTGCCCGGCAAGCCGACATTCGCCATGGTGAAGACCATGAAGGCGACGGCATATTTCGGCATGTTGTTGACCAGACCACCATAGGCCGCGATCTCGCGGGTATGGAGGCGGTCGTAAACGACGCCAACGCAAAGGAAGAGCGCGCTGGACACGATGCCATGCGACAACATCTGGAAGATCGCGCCCTGCAGACCCTGCACGTTGGCCGCAAAGATACCCATCGTCACGTAACCCATATGGGCAACGGAGGAGTAAGCAATCAGCTTCTTGATGTCTTCCTGCATCATCGCCACCAGCGAGGTGTAGATGATGGCAAGCACCGACAGCGTGAAGACGAAGGGAGCGAAATGCTCGGACGCCAGGGGGAACATCGACAGCGAGAAGCGGATAAAACCATATCCACCGAGCTTCAGCATGACGCCGGCCAGGATGACCGACCCCGCGGTCGGTGCCTGAACGTGCGCATCCGGAAGCCAGGTATGAACCGGCCACATCGGCATCTTTACGGCAAAGGCCGCGAAGCAGGCCAGCCAGAGCCAAGTCTGCATGCCAGCCGGGAAGCCGTGCTTCAAAAGCTCCGTCATATCCGTCGTGCCAGCCTGCCAGTACATCGCCATGATGGCGAGCATCGTCAGAACCGAGCCGAGAAGCGTGTAGAGGAAGAACTTGTAGGATGCGTAGACGCGATCCTTGCCGCCCCAGACGCCGATGATGATGAACATCGGGATCAGCGTCGCTTCGAAGAAGACGTAGAAGAGGACGGTGTCAAGCGCGACGAACACGCCGATCATGACGACTTCCAGAAGAAGGAAGGCGATCATGTATTCCTTCAGACGCTTCTGGACGGAATCCCAGCTTGCGAGAACGCAGAAGGGCATGAGGAACGTCGTCAGGATGACGAAGAGCATGGAGATGCCATCGACGCCCATATGATAGGCGGCGATGTTGCCGAACCAGTTGTGCTTCTCGATCATCTGGAAGCCCGGGTTCGAATTGTCGAAGCCGATCCAGATGAAAAGCGAGACGATGAAGGTGAATACCGTCGTCAGAAGAGAGACATTGAGAATGTTGCGGCGCCCGAAGGGGCCGTTCTCATTCGTCAAAAGCAGGAGCACCACGCCGACGAGCGGCAGGAAGGTGACCGTTGAAAGAATGGGCCAATCGGTCATCAGAGGGCACTCCCAAGCATCATCCAGGTGACTAGTGCTGCGATGCCGATCAGCATCGCGAAAGCATAGTGATAAAGGTAACCGGACTGCAGACGGACGACACGGTTGGTCACATCAACCACGCGCGCTGCAATACCGTTGGGGCCATAGGCGTCGATGACAGCCACGTCGCCTTTCTTCCACAGGAAGCGACCGAGCGCCTTCGCGGAACGAACGAAGAGGAAGTCGTAGAGTTCATCGAAGTACCACTTGTTCAAGAGGAACTGGTAGAGGCTGCGATGGGTCGCTGCCAGGCGCTTCGGCGTTTCCGGCGACTTGATGTAGAAGTACCAGGCGGTGACGAAACCCAGAACCATGGCAATGAAGGGGCTCCACTTTACCCAAAGCGGCACATGGTGGAACTCTTCGAGGATTTCGTTGGAGGGAAGCGTAAAGAGAGCGCCCTTCCAGAATTCCGCATATTCATGGCCGAAGAAGTAGCCTTCGAACACGACACCGGCAAAGATCGCACCGATCGACAGAACGAAGAGCGGGATCAGCATCACCATCGGCGATTCATGAACGTGGTGCATGACATCGGCGGAAGCGCGCGGCTTGCCGAAGAAGGTCATGAAGGCCAGACGCCATGAATAGAAGCTGGTGAAGAGCGCTGCGACGACCAGCATGGTGAAAGCAAACCCTGCAAGCGGGCTGTGCGAGGCATAGGATGACTCGATGATCACATCCTTGGAGAAGAAGCCGGCAAAACCAAACATGGTGCCTGGAATACCCACACCCGTCAGCGCCAGATTGCCGATCGTCATCGTCCAGAAAGTGATCGGGATATGCTTGCGCAGACCACCCATGTGACGCATGTCCTGCTCACCATCCACTGCGTGGATAACGGAGCCTGCGGCAAGGAACAGCAGGGCCTTGAAGAAGGCGTGCGTGAAGAGGTGGAATACAGCCGCGCCATAAGCACCGACGCCGAGCGCTGCGAACATGTAACCGAGCTGCGAGCAGGTCGAATAGGCGATAACGCGCTTGATGTCGTTCTGGACCAGACCGACGGTCGCCGCAAAGAAGGCGGTGATGGAACCGATCAGCGTGACGAACATCAAAGCGTTCGGCGACAGTTCGAAGATCGGCGACATGCGCGCGACCAGGAACACGCCAGCCGTCACCATGGTCGCGGCATGGATCAGCGCCGAAACGGGCGTTGGACCTTCCATGGCGTCCGGCAGCCAGGTGTGCAGCAGGAACTGAGCAGACTTACCCATCGAACCCATGAACAGCAGCAGGCAGACCGCCGTCACCGCATGGGCCTTATCAAGCTGCATGCCGAAGAGGTTGATGACCGTCTCGGTAGAAGCAGCGCCATCTGCAGGCAGGTAGGAACCAGCGGCTGCGAAGATCGTTTCGAAATTGATCGAGCCGAACAGCACGAAAAGACCGGCGATGCCAAGGATGAAGCCGAAGTCGCCGACGCGGTTGACAATGAAGGCCTTCATGGCGGCCGCCGATGCGGAGGGCTTCTTGAACCAGAAGCCGATCAGCAGGTAGGATGCCAGACCAACGCCTTCCCAGCCGAAGAACATCTGCAGCAGGTTGTCGGAGGTCACCAGCATCAGCATGGCGAAGGTGAAGAGCGAGAGATAGGCGAAGAAGCGCGGACGATGCGGATCGTGATGCATGTACCCGATGGAGTACATATGCACGAGACAGGACACCGTGTTGACCACGACGAACATGACGGCCGTCAGCGTATCAATGCGGAACGCCCATTCGACGTCGATGCCGCCGGACTGGATCCAGCGCAGCACCGGCACCTTGATGACCTCACCGGCCTCATGGGTCAGAAGCGCGACATCGAAGAACACGATCCACGAGAGGATCGCCACGACGGCCATCAGGCCGGTGGTGACAAATTCCGAGGCCTTGGCACCGATAGATCGGCCAAAGAGACCAGCGATCAGGAAGCCGATCAGTGGAAGAAAGACGATAGCCTTATAGATCATAGCCTTATCAGCCCTTCATCATATTGACGTCTTCCACGGCGATCGATCCGCGGTTGCGGTAGAAGACTACGAGTATTGCAAGACCGATGGCCGCTTCAGCAGCAGCAACCGTCAGAATGAACAGGGCGAAGACCTGACCAACCATGTCGTTCAGCACCCAGGAGAAGGCCACGAGGTTGAGGTTCACCGCCAGAAGGATGAGTTCGATCGACATGAGGATGACGATGACGTTCTTGCGGTTGAGGAAGATACCGAAGATGCCGATCGTGAAGAGGATCGCGCTGACCGTCAGGTAATGGGAAAGACCGATTTCCATATTCTATGTTCCTTGGATCCGTTCGCGCCTCAGAGGCCCTGACCCGGCTTGACCTTGACCGTCGTAACGGCGGTCTTCGGATCGCGGGCGACCTGGGTTGAAATGTCCTGACGCTTGATATCCGTGCGGTGACGCAGCGTCAGCACGATAGCGCCGATCATGGCCACCAGCAGCACGAGACCTGCCAGCTGGAAGAAGTAGACGTAGTTCGTATAAAGCACGTCACCCAAAGCTGCGGTGTTGGTGCGCTCAAGCGGATTGGGGATCGGCATGGTGATCGACTTTGCCGCCTGTGGGTTCAGGACGCTGCCGCCGACAACGATGATCAGCTCTGCCGCCAGGATCACACCGATCAAGGCACCGATCGGCGCATATTGCAGCACGCCGGAACGCAGCTCAGCAAAATCGACGTCCAGCATCATGACGACGAAGAGGAACAACACCGCCACAGCACCGACATAAACGACCAGCAAGATCATGCCGAGGAACTCAGCGCCCGTCAGAAGGAAGAGCGCCGCCGCGTTGAAGAAGGTCAGGATCAGGAACAGGACCGAGTGAACGGGGTTCTTGGATGCAATGACCAGAAACGCAGACGCCACGGCGACGAAAGCGAATATGTAGAAGAATACAGCGTGCAGACCCATGTTGGTGCCTTTTTGTCCTCACCGGACAAAAGCGGCCTTTAGACCGCCCTGCCCGTTTCATTCCCGTCAGCGATCGCCGACGAGCATTTCATCTTTTGCCATCCCCGGAGAGAAGCTCCGAAGACATGGAGTGAGCCTTAACGATAAGGCGCATCCAGAGCGAGGTTCCGCGCGATTTCACGCTCCCAGCGATCGCCATTGTCGAGAAGCTTCTGCTTGTCGAAATAGAGCTCTTCGCGGGTTTCCGTCGCAAACTCGAAATTCGGACCTTCGACAATCGCATCCACCGGGCAGGCTTCCTGGCAGAAGCCGCAATAGATGCACTTCACCATGTCGATGTCGTAACGAACCGTCCGGCGTGTCCCATCGTTGCGGCGCGGGCCGGCTTCAATGGTGATCGCCTGAGCGGGACAGATCGCTTCGCACAGCTTGCAGGCGATGCAGCGTTCTTCACCATTCGGATAGCGACGCAGAGCGTGCTCGCCACGGAAGCGCGGGCTGACCGGACCCTTTTCAAAGGGATAATTGACCGTTGCCTTCTGTTTGAAGAAGTGGCGCATCGTCAAAAAGATCGCGCCAACGAATTCCTTGAGGAACAGCGAATTGACGGCTTGGGAAAGACTGGCCATCTCAACCTCCAAATCTGCAAGCGAGGAGTTCGGACATTATTATGCCCCTGCCGTCAGCTTGAGTACGAATGCAACAATCACGACCATGGCAAGCGACAGCGGAAGGAAGACCTTCCAGCCAAGACGCATCAGCTGGTCATAGCGGTAACGCGGGACGAATGCCTTCACCAGACCGAACATGAAGAACACCATGACGCCCTTCAGTGCGAACCAGACAATGCCCGGCACCCAGTTCAGGAACCACACATCGACTATCGGCAGCCAGCCGCCAAGGAAGAGAATGGTCGTCAGGCAGCACATCAGAACGATGGCGGCATATTCGCCCAGCATGAACATCATGTACGGAGTGGAGCCATACTCCACCATGTGACCGGCCACAAGTTCCGATTCCGCTTCCGGCAAATCGAAGGGTGGACGGTTTGTTTCCGCCAGCGACGAAATGAAGAAGACGATGAACATCGGGAAGAGCGGCAACCAATGCCAGTCCAGGAACGAGGCCGGCAGACCAAGCGATGTACCGATACCGGAATGCTGGGCATTGACGATATCCGTCAGGTTCAGAGAGCCGACGCAAAGCAGAACGGTGACGATGACGAGACCGATCGAGACTTCGTAGGAGACCATCTGCGCTGCGGAACGAAGCGCACCGAGGAACGGATACTTCGAGTTGGACGCCCAGCCACCCATGATGATGCCATACACTTCAAGCGAGGAAATCGCGAAGATGTAGAGAATGCCGACATTGATATTGGCAACCACCCAGCCCTGATTGAACGGGATGACCGCATAGGTGGCAAGAGCCAGCGTCACCGCAACAAGCGGCGCAAGCAGGAAGACACCCTTGTTGGCGCCGGACGGAATGACCGGCTCCTTGAGGATGAACTTCAAAAGATCGGCGAAGGACTGGAAGAGACCGAAAGGACCGACGACGTTCGGGCCACGGCGCAGCTGCACGGCAGCCCAGATCTTGCGGTCAGCCAGAAGCAGGAACGCGATCGCGACCAGAAGTATAACGAGAAGCAGCAGAGACTGGCCGACAATAATCAGCGCTGGCCAGACATAGCTCCAGAAAAACGAGTCCATAATCCCCTACCCTTACTCTGCCGCAGCCTTGAAGTTGTTGCGGGCCAATGCGGAGCATTCGGCCATCACGGCGGACGCTCTCGCAATCGGGTTCGTCAAATAGAAATCCTTAACCGGCGTCGCGAAAGCCGCCTTGTTAAGAGTGCCGGTCTTGCCGGACAGTGCCGTCAGGTCGTGGACGTTGCCCGCAGCAATCTCATCGGTATCGGCAAAATGCGGATGGGCGATGTAGAGCTGTGCGCGCAAACCAGACAGACTGTCGAATGGCAGCTTCTTGCCGAGAACATCGGACAGCGCGCGCAGGATCGCCCAGTCTTCACGCGCTTCGCCAGGAGCAAAGCCCGCGCGGTTGCCGAGCTGAACGCGGCCCTCGGTGTTGACCCATATACCGGACTTTTCGGTATAGGCAGCACCCGGCAAAATAACGTCGGCATTCATCGCGCCATTGTCGCCATGTGATCCGATATAGACGGTAAGCTTTGCCGCCTTGGCCGAAAGATCGATCTCATCCGCGCCGAGCAGAAACAGCACGTCGGAAGAGGCAACGATGGAAGCGGCGTTTGCGGACTTGTCCGCCGGAACGAAGCCAAGATCGAGACCGCCCACGCGCGATGCTGCCGTGTGCAGAACAGAGAAGCCGTTCCAGGCTTCGGAGACCGCACCGATGTTTCCGGCAAGCTTTGCCGCATCGGCCAGAATTGCTGCGCCGTCTTCGCGCGTCAGAGCGCCTTGGCCGACGATGATCATCGGGTTCTTGGCCAATTTCAGCTTCTCGATGAAGCTTCCCGATCCGTTGACCAGATCGGTCAGCGTATCGGTGCCAGCACCGAGATATTCGTATTCGTAACGCATTTCGCCTGCTTCGCCGATCACGCCGATCGGGAAGCCACCACGGCGCCAGCGCTTGCGGATGCGAGCGTTGAGAACCGCCGCTTCAAAGCGGGGGTTGGAGCCGATGATCAGCAGCGCATCAGCCTTTTCGATGCCCTGGATCGTCGTATTGAAGATGTAGCTTGCGCGTCCATGCGAGGGATGAAGCGCTGTGCCATCCTGACGGCAATCGACATTGGTCGAACCGAGCGACGCGAGAAGCGACTTCAGCGCAAACATTTCTTCGACAGACGCGAGATCGCCGGCGATGGCACCGATTTTCTCGCCAGAGGTCGCCGAAACTGCAGCCTTGATCGCACCGAAGGCTTCGCCCCAGGTGGCAGGCTGCAGACGTCCATCCTTGCGGACATAAGGACGATCGAGACGCTGTGTCTTCAAGCCGTCCCAGATGAAGCGGCTCTTGTCGGAAATCCACTCTTCGTTGATGGCTTCGTTGACGCGTGGCATGATGCGCATGACTTCGCGGCCACGCGTGTCCACACGGATTGCCGAACCCAGAGCATCCATCACATCGATGGTTTCGGTCTTCCCGAGTTCCCACGGACGGGCGGTGAAGGCGAAGGGCTTGGACGTGAGGGCACCAACCGGGCAGAGATCAACGACGTTGCCCTGCAGCTCGGAGGTCATAGCCTGCTCGAGATAGGTGGTGATCTCGGCATCCTCGCCGCGACCGATCAGGCCGAGTTCGGAAATGCCGGCAACTTCAGTGGTGAAACGAACGCAGCGCGTGCAGTGAATGCAGCGGTTCATCACCGTCTTGACGAGCGGGCCGATATATTTGTCTTCAACCGCACGCTTGTTTTCGGAGTAGCGCGAACCGGCGATACCGAAGGCCATCGCCTGGTCCTGCAGATCGCATTCGCCGCCCTGGTCGCAGATCGGGCAATCCAGCGGGTGGTTGATGAGGAGAAACTCCATCACGCCTTCGCGGGCCTTCTTGACCATCGGCGTGTTGGTGAACACTTCCGGCAGTTCGCCATTCGGGCCGCCGCGAATATCGCGCACACCCATGGCGCAGGAGGCTGCGGGCTTCGGCGGTCCGCCCTTCACCTCGATCAGACACATGCGGCAGTTACCGGCTACCGACAAACGCTCGTGAAAACAAAAGCGCGGAACTTCGGCGCCAGCCTCCTCACACGCCTGAAGAAGCGTGAAATGATCCGGAACCTCGATCTCTTTACCGTCAACCTTGAGCTTTGTCATGGTTCTACTTACGTCCTGTTGCCTGTCCGTCCCGCCAAACCGCGGTCCACGACAAATCCCGATCGCATCCTGCCGTATCGTCGAGATTCGACCGGATGCTTAAATGATTTTCGGGATCGGTGAAACCCGGTCCCTTGCCTTGTCACGCGCGTTAAGCGTTACTCGGCAGCTTCCAGTACAGCGCCGTCATCCATGGCTCTGTAGGTATATTGATCGATGCGCTTTTCGATTTCCGGACGGAAATTGCGGATCAGCGCCTGAACAGGCCACGCAGCCGCATCGCCAAGCGCGCAGATGGTGTGGCCTTCGATCTGCTTCGTCACTTCGAACAGCATATCGATTTCGCGCTTCTGCGCGTTACCCTTGACCATGCGTTCGAGAACGCGCCACATCCAGCCCGTGCCTTCACGACAAGGGGTGCACTGGCCGCAGCTCTCATGCTTGAAGAAAGCCGCGATGCGGGCAATGGCCTTGATGACGTCGGTGGACTTGTCCATGACGATCATGCCGCCGGTGCCGAAGGACGATTTCACTTCGCGCATGCCGTCGAAGTCCATGATGGCATCCTTCATGTCCTCACCACGAACGATGGGGCACGACGCGCCGCCTGGAATGACGCCGAGAAGATTGTCCCAGCCGCCGCGAATGCCGCCACAGTGATGCTCGATCAGCTCCTTGAAGGAAAGACCCAGCGCATCTTCGAAGGTGCATGGACGTTCGACGTGGCCGGACACCATGAACAGCTTGGTGCCGACATTGTTCGGACGGCCGATCGACGAGAACCATGAGGCACCGCGACGCAGGATGGTCGGCGCAACGGCAATCGATTCGACATTGTTGACCGTGGTCGGGCAGCCATAAAGACCCATATTGGCCGGGAATGGCGGCTTCAGGCGCGGCTGGCCCTTCTTGCCTTCGAGGCTTTCGAGCAGAGCGGTTTCCTCGCCGCAGATATAGGCACCTGCGCCATGGTGAACATAGATGTCGAAATCCCAGCCATTCTTGTTGTTTGCGCCGAGCAGACCAGCGTCATAGCATTCGTCGATGGCAGCCTGAAGCGCTTCGCGCTCACGCATATATTCGCCGCGCACATAGATGTAGGCCGTGTGGGCGCCCATGGCGAAGCCGGCAATCACGCAGCCTTCGATCAGCGTATGCGGATCGTGGCGCAGGATTTCACGGTCCTTACAGGTGCCGGGCTCGGACTCGTCAGCATTGACGACGAGGTAATGCGGACGGCCATCGTTTTCCTTCGGCATGAAGGACCACTTCAGGCCCGTCGGGAAGCCTGCACCGCCGCGCCCGCGAAGGCCGGACGCCTTCATCTCGTTGATGATCCAGTCACGGCCCTTTTCGATGATCTGCTTGGTGCCGTCCCAGTGGCCGCGCGCCAGGTTGCCCTTGAGCGACTTGTCCTTGAGGCCGTAGAGATTGGTAAAGATGCGATCTTGATCTTTCAGCATGGTTCAACCTCTCACTGCGACTTCTTGGCATCGCTGTTGGTGTCGGCAGCCTTGGCATTTTCCGCTGCAGCCTTCGGCTCCGTCGCCGGCGTCTTCAGCTTCGGATCTGTTTCCGGCGCATCCGTCTTTGGCTTTGCGGCGTTGGAAGGCGGCGTCTGCGCAGCGTCTGGCGCGGGCTCCTCCTTCTTGTCGAGGTTGGAGCGATCAGGCTTGGTCTCTTCCGTCAACGTCGTCAGCGGACCGACAGGTGCGGACAGATGGCGATCGATCTGCGGACCTGGCTTGATGCTGTCGCCCTTGCCTGCTTCGAAAGCGTCGATGATCTCTTCCAGGCGCTCAGGCGTCAAATCCTCGTAAGCATCCTTGAAGATGATGACCATCGGCGCGTTGACGCAGGCGCCCTGACATTCCACCTCTTCCCATGACAGCGTGCCGCTCTCATTGGTGTGCAGCGGATCGTGGTGAATCTTGTGGCGGCACACATCCATCAGCGCTTCAGAGCCGCGCAGCATGCAAGGCGTCGTGCCGCATACCTGAATGTGGGCCTTGGTGCCCACCGGCTTGATCTGGAACTGCGTATAGAAGGTCGCCACTTCGAGAACGCGGATATAGGCCATATCCAGCATCTCGGCGATCTTCTCGATGGCGGCGCGGGTCACCCAGCCGTCCTGCTCCTGGGCGCGCATCAGCAGCGGGATGACCGCAGACTGTTGGCGTCCTTCCGGATATTTCTTGATCGTCTTTTCCGCCCACGCCGTATTGTCCGCATTGAATGCGAAGCTTGCGGGCTGGAACTGATCTTCGGCTAGTCGACGAACGGACATACTTCCTCACGCCTCATCAATTTAACGATTCACACCGCGATCTCGCCACCGTGACGAACTCGCAAGCGTAAGCCGCTTTGTCTTTTTGCATAAACACAATGAATTTGCTGCCGTTGGGGAGCGAGGACTTGATCTCGTATCCCAGATCCAGCAGCTGCTTGATGGTGGAACTGCCGCCGCTTGCGCCTGACGAAACCTCATTCGTCGCCGTTTGGGCGAAGAGCGGTCCCGCGGCGGCAAGCAAAGCCGATATGGCGAGCGGCAGACGCACCATCAGCGATCGACCTCCCCGAACACGATGTCGAGCGAGCCAAGAACGGCGGTCACGTCAGCGAGCTGGTGGCCCTTGCAGAGGAAGTCCATCGCCTGCAGGTGGGCATAGCCCGGAGCGCGGATCTTGCAGCGATACGGCTTGTTGGTGCCATCGGCCACAACGTAAACGCCGAACTCACCCTTAGGCGCTTCGACGGCCGCATACACTTCACCAGCCGGAACGTGATAGCCTTCGGTGTAGAGCTTGAAGTGATGGATCAGCGCTTCCATGGACCGCTTCATCTCACCGCGCTTCGGCGGCACGACCTTACCATCGAGCGACGAGACCGCACCGATGCGATGCTTGCCCGACAGAAGCTCGACGCACTGCTTCATGATCTTCACCGATTCGCGCATTTCCTGCATGCGGATCAGATAGCGGTCGTAGCAGTCGCCATTCTTGCCGACCGGAATATCGAAGTCGAGATCGGAGTAGCACTCATAGGGCTGCGCACGGCGCAGATCCCAGGCAGCACCCGAACCACGGACCATGACACCGGTAAAGCCCCAGGCAAAAGCATCTTCCAGCGACACCACGCCGATATCGACGTTACGCTGCTTGTAGATACGGTTGTCGGTGAGCAGACCCTCGATGTTATCGAGAACGGTGATGAAGGGATCGCACCACTTGCCGATGTCATCCACCAGTTCCTGCGGAATGTCCTGATGGACACCGCCGGGGCGGAAATAGGCAGCGTGCATGCGCGCACCGGACGCACGCTCGTAGAACACCATCAGCTTTTCGCGCTCTTCGAAGCCCCAAACCGGCGGCGTCATGGCACCGACGTCCATCGCCTGTGTCGTGACGTTCATGATATGCGAAAGGATGCGGCCGATTTCGGAATAAAGAACACGGATCAACTGCCCGCGCATCGGGATTTCAAGCCCGAGCAGCCGCTCGACGGCAAGCGCAAAGGCGTGTTCCTGGTTCATCGGCGCGACGTAGTCGAGACGGTCGAAATAAGGAACGGCCTGAAGATAGGTCTTGGCTTCGATCAGCTTTTCCGTGCCGCGATGCAGCAGACCGATATGCGGATCGACGCGTTCAACGATTTCGCCATCGAGTTCCAGAACAAGACGCAGCACGCCGTGCGCGGACGGATGTTCCGGACCGAAGTTGATCGTAAAATTGCGAACATTATGTTCAGTCATCAGTGTTGCTCCGCCGACGTGATCATGGCGATAAATTCGGGGCCGGTCATTTTCTTGGTGGCCTCGGCGAACGAATAGCTTGTCGGCTTTTCGTCAATGAAGATCTCGGATGCCAGCGTGAAGCTGGATGGATCGTTGAAGAGCTGAGCGGAAACGGCAAAGTGCGCACCATCCTTGGAGCGCCACATCACCGTGCTGCCACATGTTTTGCAGAAGCAGCGCTCACCCCATTCGGAGGACGAATAGACACCCAGCGCGTCCGCGTTCTCCACTGAAACGGAATCGCATTCGACAGCGAGGAAAACACCGCCGGACCACCGACGGCACATGGAGCAATGGCATGCGCCCATTTCCCGGGCGCCGATCGTCGCGTCAACGCGAACGGCGCCGCAAAGACATTGTCCCTGCTCTGTGGAAATCGCTTCGCTCATTGCTTGGCCTTTTCATCACCCGGGAGAACGTAATCCGTTCCTTCCCAAGGCGAGAGGAAATCGAAGCTGCGGAATTCCTGCTTCAACTCCACGGGCTCGTAAAGAACGCGCTTCTGAACGTCATCGTAGCGCACTTCGACGAAACCGGTGAGCGGAAAATCCTTGCGCAGCGGGTGACCTTCAAAGCCGTAATCGGTGAGGATACGGCGAAGGTCCGAATGGCCTTCAAACGGAATGCCATACATGTCCCAGGCTTCGCGCTCGAACCACTCCGCACCGTAGAAAACGGAGGTCGCAGACGGCACGCCCTCGTCTTCCGCCACCTGAAGCTTGACGCGAACACGCAGGTTCTGGCGCGGCGACAGCAGATGATAGACGACATCGAAACGCTTTTCGCGCTGAGGCCAGTCAACGCCGCAAATATCGATGATGTTGACGAAACCGCACTGCACATCGTCCCGCAGGAAGGTCAGAAGTGCGATGATGTTTTCGGGCGTCGTGTTCAGCGTCAACTCGCCATAGGCAATGGCGTGCGACTCAAGCAGGGCGCCGCGCGCTTCCTGCACATAGGCCGCGAGATCGTTAAGAGCTTCGCTCATTCTTCAGTCCTCTGCCCTTAACGCTCGATCGTGCCGGTGCGGCGGATTTTCTTCTGCAGCAGAAGCACGCCGTAGAGCAGCGCCTCCGCCGTGGGGGGACAGCCCGGCACGTAAATGTCGACTGGCACGACGCGATCACAGCCGCGAACGACGGCGTAGGAATAATGATAGTAGCCACCACCATTGGCACAGGAGCCCATGGAGATGACGTAACGCGGTTCCGGCATCTGGTCATAGACCTTGCGCAGTGCTGGCGCCATCTTGTTGGTCAGCGTACCGGCAACAATCATGACGTCCGACTGGCGCGGCGAAGCGCGCGGGGCAACGCCGAAGCGCTCCATGTCGTAACGCGGGCCGGAAGCCTGCATCAGCCCCTCGACGGCGCAGCAGGCCAGACCGAACTGCATCCACATCAGCGAGCCGGTGCGCGCCCATGTGATGAGCTCGTCGGTCGAGGTAACAAGAAAGCCCTTGTCGGCCAACTCATCATTGATTTCGCTGAAATAGGCGTCATCGCTACCCACCGGCTTACCGGTGGATGGATCGATAATGCCCTTGGGCTTTTGCGCGATAAGCGTCGAGTCGTTTTGAACTACGCCCATTCCAGCGCTCCCTTCTTCCATTCATAAATGAAGCCGATGGTCAGAACGGCCAGAAACACCATCATGGACCAGAAGCCAAACCAGCCGAGTTCACCGAAGGACACAGCCCAGGGGAACAGGAATGCGACTTCCAGGTCGAAGATGATGAAAAGGATCGAAACGAGATAGAATCGAATGTCGAACTTCATGCGAGCGTCGTCAAACGCGTTGAAGCCGCACTCGAATGCGGAAAGCTTCTCAGGATCGGGATTCTTGTAAGCAACCGCGAAAGGCGCGATCAACAGCGCCAGGCCGATGACGAGTGCGATACCGATGAAGATTGCGATCGGAATATAGGAACTGAGGAGTTCAGTCATTGTCTTTTCCCTGCCCGACCGAGCGTCGGACACCCTTTTAGAACTGACGTTCCGCAGGGCCGAATTGTGTTGCAACGCCGCAGTGGTTAGCGCAGCCGCGCCATCTCTGCAAGGGTTTAAGCACCTTTTCGCGCCAATCCCGCCACGGATTAGACACCATAACGTCAAACAGCTGGTGCATAGCCCATTCGACATATAGCTAAATACTTAAAAAATATCGACAAAAATCGCGTAATCCGTTGCTGTAGAAAGTCACATGATTTTGCATCGCCCGGTAACGTTTTATGACACCGCGAAGGCAACAAAACTGGACTTTTCGGAGGAACAATCCGACCGGCGCAAAGAGGCAGAGTCGGCTCTATGCCGCGGTGCAAACCGCACTGAGAAGATCCGACTTGGTTTATTGGAGGTAAAAGAAAATGGCGCGAGTGACGGGGCTCGAACCCGCGACCTCCGGCGTGACAGGCCGGCACTCTAACCGACTGAGCTACACCCGCGCATGACGAACGCGTAGCGTTCGTAGAATTCCGAGGGACAGGATGGCGCGAGTGACGGGGCTCGAACCCGCGACCTCCGGCGTGACAGGCCGGCACTCTAACCGACTGAGCTACACCCGCGCATGACGAACGCTTAGCGTTCGTAGAGTTCCGAGGGACAGGATGGCGCGAGTGACGGGGCTCGAACCCGCGACCTCCGGCGTGACAGGCCGGCACTCTAACCGACTGAGCTACACCCGCATCTCCTGACAGGAGGCTTTCACCTCGCTGTACGAACCGCCTCGGCTGTTCGTTGAGCGGCTAACTAAGGCGTTCGTGTGGGGGTGTCAAGCAGCTTTCACGACAAAAGAATAAGCTTGTGCATTTTGCCTTAGAACCAAGATCGAAAAGCCCGGCTTTCCGGGCAATCGATGATGCATACCAGAATTGGCTTCGCAAACATCTTATCCACAGACCGTGCATTCCCTTTCTCAGCACATCGTTGAGTCGCGCTAGAAGTGCGACGCGTAAGGGGAGTCTCTCCCCTTCCCTTTGGAACGGGCCATTCCCCAATGATGGGGCGCGTCCATTGTCTCCAGACCTGAACCATTGTTCCGTGGAGGAAGGAGAGATGCCCGCACGAAAAGGCCGGGGTTGGCAGTAGCAAGGCGGGCTCACGATGTCATAGCGCCTTCGTGTTCAGATTAATCAAACGCGACTGGTTTGCCGCGTAGGCGGTAACCATCTGAAGCACAAACGGAATTTGAGACGGTGCCTGAACCTTTCTCTCTGTTCCTCGCCATAAAAAATCGGAAAAAACAAAAAAACTTCACAAAGGCTCTTGCGGTTTCCATCCGATCCGAATAGATCACGGCCACCGACGCGGCAGACACGATCTGCAAGACGCGAAGGGCGATTAGCTCAGTTGGTAGAGCGCCTCGTTTACACCGAGGATGTCGGGAGTTCGAGTCTCTCATCGCCCACCATTTCATGTTATTGAAATAATTCAACTATCTGGATTTATTGACGTTTGCGCCACAATCTTGGTACACAAGGGTGGTTCACACACATGGGTCTGTCGATGCCTACTCCGATCAGGATTGGCCCCAACTACTATCTCCGAGTTCGCGTACCTTCCGATCTCAAAGACCGCCTCAAAGGCGTGAAGGTGACCGTCCCGGTAAACAGTAGCCCCCGTGAAGTCCGCATAGGTGAGTTCGTGAAGGTTTCGCTAGAGACCGCGAAATCGGCCACGGCCAAGGCCCGTTTCGCTGAAACCTACGACTTTCTCCAACGCTATTGGGCGATGCAGCGGAAGCCCGTCGAGCGACTCACTCACAAGCAGTTGGTCGCCCTCGCAGGTGCGATCAGGAACGTCTTCGTTGCTGCCCTCGAAGACGAACCAGGAAGCCCTGCCCTGTGGATGAATGTGCTGGACATGAACGCATCCGCGAGGGTCGGAAAGGTGAATCCTCTGGCCATCGGTGGTGAGGCGCAAAAAGCCGCAGGGCTCAGCAAGCGTTTCGGTCCTATGATGGACGCTTTCCTCGCTCACCAATGCGTCCAATTGCGTCCCGAACAGCGGACGCGGCTCCTCGAACTAGTTGTGAATAGTCTCGACGATGCTGCCATGGTCACCCTCAGGCGAGCGGAAGGGGACTACTCACCAGACACCGGGGCGACAAAGTACCCGCCCTTGGAAATCGCTAGGCCAAAAACCAGCAGCCCAGCCGGTGACCAGTCGGCAGATCGACTTACCTTTGACTGCGTCATTGATGCTCAGGTGGCGAACAAGGCCGCAGGGAGAGACGCCGCACCGATGAGGGATGCGACGGTGAGGAAGTTCCGCCTCGCCGCTGCGGAGTTCGTCGCCTTCCGTGGCAGCGATCTGGTCAGCACCGTGACGGCCCACGAAGCCGACCGATGGAAAAGGGAGATGCTGGCTAAGGGAAAGCTGACAAACAACACGATTCGGCAGCGCATCCAGAACCTAAAAACCGTCATCCAGTGGGCACGAGAACAGACCCTTGGTGCGCTCTTCCCGGATGGTCATCCGTTGCAACTCGTCACAACACCTGATGCCGCCCCTGTCGCCAGTGATGACCGGACATTCACTCTGGAGGAAGCCCGCACTACGCTTATCGCAGCAAGGAAAGAGAAAAAGCCGGAACTGCGGTGGCTTCCGTGGATGTGTGCTTATTCAGGTGCACGCATCAATGAGGTTGCCCAACTTCGGCGCGAAGACTTCTTCCAAGTCGGAGACGACTGGTTCTTTCAGGTGACTACCAAAGGCGGGAAGTCGCTGAAGAACAATAACAGCATCCGCAAGGTACCTGTTCATCCGGCGCTGCTCGATGAGGGGCTCATAGACTTCGTCAAATCCTGCCCCGCGAATCACCGAATCTTTCCTTCGCGCTCGCAATCGAACATATCTGAGTGGTTCCGCGGCAAGGTCGGTATCAAACGCGCGGAACTGGCTCCCAACCACGGATGGCGCCACCTCTTTGAAGATCGCTGTGTGGCAGGAGGCGTCCTAGATAAGGCTCGTCTTTATATAACGGGTCGTAGCAGGGGCGGCTCGGATGAAGGCTACGGTCGAAGTCAGGCGCTATTGCCAGGGCTAGTGAGGGAAATGGCGAAAGTGCCAAGGATCGACTTGGGGGGCTGAGCTTCATTACTAGTCTGCGTATTTCTTAGCCGTAGCTCTCAAGCGTTCGGCGAAGTCATAGATCTGGTCGAGACTGTCCACGATCACCCGTTCTTCATTCTCTCCATCGAAGAGACCGATGTATTTGACCGAACGGTTAAACCAAAGGCGAGCGAGAGGCTTTCGATTGTTGTTGTCTACGAGAACGCCACAATACGATTTTTGATCCCGCATTACGACCCGTTTCGGGGCGATGGTGTCCCGAACAATAGCTTTGACAATCATGTAGCCCTCGCGCTCTTCGTCAGTCGTGATGACATCTGGCTCTTCTTCCACGTGGACATCAATCTTCTCGATGACTTCCTCGGTATCAGCCAAGGCGCTGGAGAGACGGCTTTTCACGGTATCCATTATCACCTCGCGAAACGCTGCCCGAACTACGCCGGTGAACATCTCTCTCACCTGCGCAGTCATTCGGCCCTCATATACGCTAGCCGAGACGAGGCGGACGAATTCCTCGGTGGGCTCTTCCACGAGCTTTGAGATGACTTGTTTTACGCCTGAGGTGTATTTGAGCCGCTCGGCTGTCGCCAAGATAGCAGTGACGTCGAACGCAGCCTTTTCAAACTTCTTCAGCTCGCTGAGGATGCCCGTGTTGAAGTCGGCTACGTCGAAGATGAAGAACGGTCGCGCGTCGAGTTTGTTTGGCGCGTCGAGGTCGGTGTAGAAATTGAAGGTGCGCCCGTTGGTCAGTATAGCAAACTTAGCGTTCGTGACACTGAAATAGCGGTAGAGCTGATCGAGGTGCTTCTTCTCCAGCGTCACCGAGATAGGTTTGCACTCGATCAGGATGCGAATCTCACCGTCGATTTTGATCGCGTAGTCGACCTTTTCGCCTTTTTTACCGACAGCGTCCGCTGTGAATTCCGGGACGACTTCTGAAGGGTCGAAAACGTCATATCCGAGCGAGCGCAGAAAAGGGAGCACGACCGCTGTTTTCACGGCCTCTTCCGTAGCCATCGTGCTGGAGTGTGACTTTACTCGTTCCGAAATGGCGCGAAGGTTTTCTTCTAGCGTGCTCATGCATTCCCCCTCTGGATCACAGTAGGTTACCTATGGCTGCAATAAGGTCAACCGTCTCAACCTTCTTCTGGCATCTAGCGCCCCGCAGGTGAGAACTTATTTGCATGTGCAGACCAACCCTGCGGCGCTGGATTTTCGTCAGGTAGACCAGAAGGGCAGCAAAGACGGCAGCGTTCTGAGATGTGAAAGATGAGCCCTGCCGTGCTTCTCATTGCCCATGCAATGGGGATCGGCGAAGGAGAAAGCAAATTTGCTTGCTACTACACCGCCACCGACGGGAAGTTTATACATCGAAAGATGGGTACGGCACTCTCCCTCAAATTTGAGGAAAAGGTCGAGCGCTCTTTCAATGGACGGTCTAGCTGCGACCGAATTTTCAGCCAATGCATTCTTTATGGAACCAAGGAATTCCACCCCCTCCGTCCTCACCATGGCCAGCCGCGAAATCGCAGAGCTGACCGGCAAGCGCCACGACCATGTCACGCGGGACATCAAGGTGATTCTGACTGAACTCTACGGCGAAGAAGATCTCTCCAAATTTGGAAACATCTACCTAGACGCTTACGGTCGCCAACAGAAAGGGTTAAGCTCCCCAAGCGCGAGACCATGATCCTCGTCTCCGGTTACTCGGTCGCCCTCCGCGCTCGTATCGTGGACCGCTGGATGGAACTAGAGGTAGCAGCAGAGAACGCACGGCTCTCTCCATCGAACGATAGTCGTAAGCAGTGGTTGAATTATCGCCACCATGGCGAAAAAGTCCGGCGCAACGCCGCACCTACAATGAGGAAACATGCGGCTCCGGTCCGTGATCTGACCGCCCGTCGATTACCCACCCCCTAAGGTAGAAGATCTGCCGCCCCCTCGGCAATTACCCCTTCTGTCTGGATACGCCCATCGGCCATCCGTCCCCGACATCTGGAAGATGGGTATCTTAACCTTGTTCCTGACAGCCTAGTCCTCGGTCGGTCCTCATCGCTCCAGTTTGCTGGCGCGCGTGGACTGCCGGGGAGTTCTTTATGTTCGTCCAATTTTGGACTGACAATATCCATTACAGCCCGTCAGTGACCGGCAGCGCCCCAAAGCCGCTCTCTCACGACTCGCCCTTCTCGTTCCCTCCAGTCCCTGTCCATCGCTACACCGCCCGCGCCTTCCGTGTTCGTGAAGGTCCGTGGTGGTCGCTGGCGTGTGCGCGTGTGTCCCCTTCACAGGCCCCGGCAGCGGACGGGAGGGGCGGGTTCTGAGAGCGCAGGACGCTCTGCAACGCAACCGATCACGAGACCTTCACATGCATAATCCGATTGAAACCAAACGCCCCATCCGCTTCTCCAAAGACGGCCTGACGGTCTACGTGACCCTCAGCTGCGGTTCCTCGGTCACAATTGACCGGGATGATTTCGACCGCCTCGTAACGGAGGGCTTGTCGATGAACTGGTTCTTGAGCGGCAACGGCAACGGGCGCTACTACGTCTCCGTGCGCCACCCGCACTTCGGAAACACCGTCCCTGTTGCTCGACATATTATGAGCGCAGGAAGAGGACAGGTCGTCCAGTATCGCAGCGGTGACCGCCTCGACCTTCGTAAGTCCAACCTGACGCGCTCCAAGGGCGCGGCCAGGAGGTCGCTCCGTGGCTGACTTCGTAGCGTGGATCGCTGCCCAGCGAGAAGCCGCGATTGCCCGTGGAGGGAAGCCTTTGACCTTCGTCCCCAGCGATGATGGTCGTGGCTTCCCGTACGCAGCCAGACGCAAGCGCGGTGAGATTATCAATCCCCTCACCGGAGAGATCGTTACAGGATGTCTGACCATCTCGAAACTTTCCGACCAACTCGGTCTATCGTCCCAGAAGGTGACCGATGCGCTGGAGAAGATTGAAGCCGTGGTCCGTGTACTGACAGCCAAGGAAGTCCCGATGATCTGCGCCCCTGAGGTGACTAAGCCCCGGTATGAGCGCGTTCCTCAGGCGACCAGTGAGGGGGTGGAGGGTGGCCTTGTCATCCCCATCACCTTCGACCACGGCGGCAAGAAGACCCAATGCGTCCTCATCACACCGGAAGGACAGGCTGCTGTCCGCACTGCCCTGACGGAGCAAATGAAGACCAAGGGTCCGAAGCTCAAGAAGGTTGAAACGAAGACGCAGGTCATCCGTGAACTTCTGGCTGCTGGTCATTCCCAAGCCTCTGTCGTGAGGCAGACGGGATGGCCGAAGCAGACAGTCTCACGGCTGGTGAGGACGATGGAGCCGAGGGCGGGAGGATGACTGTCCCATTTTCTCGTCCATACCCATAGTTAAGATAGCAAACGAGACCTAGAGCCAGACAGAAGGCAGACTTCGAGTAAGGTATGAGGATCGACCATCCATGTTCATTCCCTCCTCAGTCCATCGTCACCTCCAGTCTCTGAGTTCTCTGGTCTTACAACCATCGAACATTCCGACCAGAGCGTTAGGCGTGACAGTAAGCCGAAAAGTCGGCCCAGTGGTCTTCGTCATCATCGGTGGAGGCCACAGTCATCATCACTCAGACGACAGGTGAGAAGACCGGTCATGGTGATGACGTTCATCTGGGCTTCCATCCACCGATGGGCGGCTGAGGCTTCCTGATGGCGGTAGAGAACGTGAAGACCAGAGACCATTGATCGATCCATGGTCTTCCACACGGTGACCATCATGGTCCTCATGATCCTCACGATCTTCATCATCAGCCCGCGTGATGACGGTCCTCACCGGCAATATCAGAGCCTCGGGGTGCATTCCTTAAACCGTGCAAAATGCATACCCATACCCAGAATGTTTGTCGGAAAAATCTGAGACCCCAAGATGATATAAAAGGACTGGCAAGTCCCCCCGTCCCCCCTACCGTCCTGCATATTTGGAAGGGCATGTGGTCTTCCGAACAAACATCATGTGCTCCAGTCCTGCCGCTGCATAGCGCTAGCCTCACAACCGACCGGCTACCCAGTAACGCCCCACGTCATCCCTGACATTGGCCTTCCTTGTTGGTCAAACCTTCGCGGCGACTGAGGCGATTGGTCCAGCAGTCGCAACTGGCTGAAATCTGAGTCGGTCAGTCCATCTTAGGAAGACATCGGGCTGAGAGATTAGCTAAGTGAGCTTGCCACATGAGAACGGGCATCAAGTACCACTAGACCTAGCTTCTGTGGCACCTCGCCAGCAATAGCAGGAAGAGTCTCACAAGAATGGGTATTGATTTTTGGCACACACAGTCTCACAATATCTAAGATTTCATTGGAACTTATGGAGTTCAGACTTATGACTTCGGCACTTGTCGGCTACGCCCGTACCTCTACACTCGAACAGACTGCAGGATTGGAAAGCCAACTCCGGGATCTCACTGTGGCGGGCTGCACAAAGATTTTTCAAGAGCAGGTTTCGTCAGTGGACACAAAGCGCCCGGAACTGGAGCGTGTCCTAGACTACGTTCGCGAAGGCGACACTGTGGTAGTAACCAAGCTCGACCGTCTGGCAAGGTCCATGGGCAATCTGATAGAGATCATGGGCAAGCTGAGATCAAAGGGCGTGGAGTTGAAGATCTTGGCTCTGAACCTCGACACCTCGACCCCCACCGGAAAACTGATGCTGAACATGCTCGGGTCCATCGCGGAATTCGAGCGCGAACTGATGCTAGAACGTCAGCGAGAAGGCATCGCCAAAGCCAAGGCAGAGGGCAAGTATCGAGGCCGCGCACCGACTGCCCGTAACAAGGCTGAGAAAGTTCGCGAGATGCGCTCTCAGGGCAAGACCATCGAAGCAATCATTGGGGAACTGGGAGTGAGTCGTTCCAGTATCTTCCGAGCGCTGAAGGAAGGAAAGGCAGCGGCTTAGTTTCTCTCGGGGAGATAATGTCATTTGGTCGCCCTGCCTTGCTCACGTGAGACCGCGCACAGATGACCGCTTAGCGATAATTACGGATTGCTGCGGGGTCCAAGTCGGCAGCGGGAACGAGTTTGTAATGACGCTCTTCCACGACCTTCACGGCATTATCTTCCACCGTAAGCTCGAACAAGGCGACCTTCTCGCTGCCAATGAACTGTGCAGAGATCGCGCGGGCTCTCATGCCTGGGAAGACCTGAGCGCACCATGCCAGATCCTGTTTTGTCTGCACCACCGAGATCTGATCGGTCCCGCCCTTGGCTTGCACAGGTATTGCATAGTGGCAGCCGTAACGGTCCATTCCCACGTACAACTCATCAATCTCGATCTGCCCGACGCCCTTCACCGTGGTTCGGAGATGGTTCTGGAGGGAGTACGTGGTAAGCCCTAAGAAAATGTCGATAAGTCTGTTGTATCGCACGATTGCCAACAGAGCCTGTTCGTCATCGAGGGCATAGGCGCGGATCATTTCGGGCGTACCGTCAGGCACACCGATGGTGACGAGATCGGTCCGAGGCAGGATGCGGTTCAAAGGAACCAAGACGAAACGATATCTCGCCCTTCCGGCCCCCTCTATAATCCACTCCATCCCTGTGGGCTGTGTATCTAAGATTGCCTGGGGAAACCCCGTTCGATAACGAAGCGAATAAATTACGTCGCCAAGGTTCTTAGGCAGAGCGACACCGAGGACCGCAGCAGTCCTTTCGAGGTCCGACCGCTCAAACTCGAAATTATCCACGCCGCGAGCGTAGCGGTCCTCGAATATCCGCTGGATGATCTCCTGATAGACATTCCCACGAGCGGGATTAGGCATCCGTGGCCGCTCCAAGCGCAGCAAGACGCGCGGCTTCAGTTTCGTGTTGCTTCCGTTTTTTGATGTTGCTGTTTCTATCCCTTTTCGTCTTGGGAGCAGCGACACCTAGCAAGTTCGCAGCCTCGCTGACCGTCGCATATAGAAGCGTCTCGTCCCCAAGCTTCACGACTTCTGTCGGTCTCGTCGGCTCAATACCGAGCGCAGCTATGATCCTCGATGCAACAGCTCTTGCCAGCGGCGGCGGCACAGAGTTTCCGATCTGCCGAGCACCGTGCCACTTGGTGGAGTGCAAGCGGAACCAATCTGGGAAGCCATGCAGCCGTGCCATCTCGCGGACGGTCACGCAGCGAGGGTGCTTGTAGTGAATAGGACGTGGACTTGTGAACGCGCCGCGAGCGCCATCGGTGCCCGCACGGAGGGTGTTTGATACGCCCTGAGCATCGAGCTTGTAAAAGCGGCTTATTGGCTCATTCTGTCCTGAGGGCGTCTCAGCAAAACGGCGCTTAGAGATATCGGTGTGTTCGGTGCGCCAAGATGAGGTGAGAACTGATGGATCCCATTCTCTCCGATATCCGTAGTGCCACGCATCGTTAGTCAGGGCGCGCATTTCGGCAGCGTAGAGGCTTGGAGAGCCAAACTTGACGTCTGGAACTTTGTCAGTCTCAGCAAGTGCCGCAAAAAAATCGGCATCGGGAAGATCGCCGATAGCGTCGGAGACGGTAGGGCCGTGAGGAAGATCCGACGCTCGAGCCTTCGCACCTCTGGTCGTCGGTTCAGGGAAGCTCGGGAGTTGCAGTCCCTTCTTGCATCCCATTAGGACTAAGCGCTCGCGCAGCTGCGGCACACCGAATTCACTTGCATTGAACACCTTCCAAGGAAGACGAACCTCATAACCGGCATTGTGAAACGCCTCGACGATCTCCTCTAAGAACTTCTTCTGTCGCCCGACAGTCAGGCCCTTCACGTTCTCGAAAACGAAGTACTTTGCGTCCAGTTCGGTGACCAGTCTGACGAAATCATAGACAAGCCTATTTCGCGGGTCATCGAGCGACCTCTGGCCGATCATCGAGAAGCCTTGGCAAGGTGGCCCGCCGAACACAACATCGATCTGGGTATCACTCGGAAGGCCAGCAGCCCTTCTGATGTCCGCTCCGCTGAGGACGGAAACGCTTCGAGGGAGTACGGCGCAATCAGGGAAATTGAACTTATGAACTGCGCAGTGGACCGGATCAATTTCCACGGCTGCCCGCACGTCGAAACCAGCTTGCTCGAAGCCCAAGCTCAGCCCGCCCGCTCCAGCAAACAAATCGATACCGACCGGTCTTGTCATTTCAATCCGCACTCCCTTGGTGGCCCGGAGGGCCTAAGAACCGTTCTATGCTGTCGATGGCCTCATCTAGTCGGGCGATTTCGCATTGCCAAAGCACCAACGACTCCCAGCCCGCCTTCTTTAACTCGTTTACGTTCCGTTCGTCTCTAGTTTTGTTGGCCTCTATCTTCGGTTTCCAGTACTCCAGTCGTGACTTGGGCAGTGCGCCCTTGCGGCACTCGTGACCGTGCCAGAAGCACCCATGCACGAATATCACCTTCTTACGCGACGGAAAGACCAGATCTGGACCGCCCCGGTAATGTGCGTACGTGTAGCCGGAAACGATAGCCGAGCGAATGAAGCTTTTTGCGAACGGTAATCTCTGGTCCTGTATCCTTCTGTTTCACCGACTGCATGATGCGGCGGCGCTGGTCGGTGCTCCGTGTATCGGTCATGTCACTTTCCAAAGATACCTGCGACTTTTGGGTTCAAAGTGTATCCGACCATCCTTGTGATCAGGAGTGGCAACTCGTGCGTCCGATCCTGTCTCAGAGCTTCACGCCCCTCTTCTACAGCGATCCGCTCCATTTCGAACATCGCGATCACTGGCGAGGAGCGCACAGTCGCTATGTTCGCTGCTACCGGTATGATGAAGTCGATATCACCAAGGCCGTCGGTGCTTTGGCAACGTCTCGCCATAGCTGCCGCCTGAGCTTTTATCTGATCTGGCAGTATCGGAGCAGTTCGCGCAGCCTCGAACGTAACCAGCGCCTTCTGCAACCTTTCACCTGCATTAAATGTCAGGAGGAAAAGCGCGTCGAGGGAAGGGGTTCCTTTCAACGAACTTTGAAGATGATGGAAATCGACCACTTGTAGCTCAGAGTGGACAGCGAAGTGGGTGTGTAGGATACGCTGCTGAACGCAGATCTGCATTAGCCAAGGATCATCAGGGCGACCGACTTTTCTGGCAACGGCGGGCATCGAGAGCGTCTCGACGGCGTGGACCACTGGTTCTGCGGGGAGCGCGAAATCATCTGGGAATGGAACTGTTTGCCCAGGCTGATATGGAACGAAATCGAAAACACGCCCTTCTCCATACGCTTGGCGGGCTGTGTAGCGGGCATCAGCAATTGGCTCAGGCCATTGCGCATTTCTGTTGATGCCCCGAAGAAAGTCTTTCATGAAGTTTGCAGGATTCCCAGTCGAAAGCGTGTTGCCTTCATCACGCAGCTGACCGATTGCATCTTGGATTTCCTCTTGCGTGACGGTCAGAGGAGTGAACGTCCGGCGGCCCCAGTCGTACCTACGGTCAAAGAGATACTGAAATACCGGGGGCTTCTCGCTTTCTTTAGCCATTTATCACCTTCTCGACTCATCCGAGCCGATTGTGACCGACTTCAACCCAAAGGGAAGTGGGAAACACACGAAAAGCAATCGGCACTAACCTTGACGCAGGAGCACTACGCTGGTACACAATCCGAGAATACGGCGCAGAAAACGTAAGTAAATTCAATATGAAGCGTGAGCCATTGGAGACTTCGAGTCTCTCATCGCCCACCATTTTCTTCCCATGTATTATTTTGGCATAAGCAGATAGTGTCTTGAGGCATCGATGTTCGGCCGTCCTCTTACAGCCGAGTTTGCGATACGGTGTGCCGTTCATTGATCGTTCGCGCGATGTGAGATTCTCGAGCGAGTTCAGTTCGACGACGCTCATATTGTCACATTACCTGTCCCAGAATCGCACGTTCACTCGTGCCTCGATTCAAGAATTATAAATATGTTTCGGATCATAAATATGGTGCCGTCCTCATGATGAAGACGCGACTAATGGGATGAGCCATGTCACTACACACCCTCGCCACTTTGGCACTTATTGCCTTGCCTATTTACTTCTTCTTCCGATGGGTTCAGTACGATTCGGAGAATCAGGACAAGCAGCGATAGAAGCCTCGGCACTCTCTTTCTCAACTTTCCTATAGACGCCCCATCTAGCCGTCATTTGCACCGGTCCGAAGGGCAATGCAGGTTTCCCGTTGATGGGTAAATCCCACAATGAGCAATGCCTGCATCCGCGCCGTTGGATCGCGCGTCTGATGCGTCCCTACCCTCCACTGGCCAACCAAGTTGAAAGAAACCGCAATGGGTATTGATGCATCACGCAGGTGATTGACATTAAGACCGGGCGCGATGCGCCCGGCTTCTTTCTCTGACGCCGTCAAGAGGCGACTGTCGCTTCTCTGCCTGCCTCACGCAGCATCAAGAAAAGCGAGGCGCAGAGGATAAGAAAGGCTCCGAGCCAGAGATAGCGCGCTTGGCGCATAGCCGAAGACGATCCAGCCTGCGAAGACGTTCAGCGGCAGCTTCAGGTCGTCGAACGGCTGGACATAGGCGGCATCGGCCGCGTTGTAGGCAAGTGTCAGTAGATATTGCCCGAGCGCCGTCAGCAGCCCGGCACCAAGTAACAGCCAGAGAGCAAGACCTTCCGGGACCGCGAAGCCCGAGGCTGCGGCCAAGCCCGCATTGACCGGCGTCAGCAGGACGAGCAACCAGACCGTGACCGTTTCCGGTGGCTCGTGATGCGTGAGGTTCTTCATGATCAGCGACGATCCACCCCACAGCAAAGCAGACAGAATAGGCAACAGCGCGGCCATGGTGAAGCTGTCTGACCATGGCTGGAGGATAATCATAGCACCGATGAATCCCGTCAGCGTCGCCAGCCATCTATCGCGGCCGACGGTTTCCCCGAGGAATAGCCGTGCGCCGATGATGATAAAGAAGGGCGAGGTCATCACCAGCGCAATGGCCTGCCAGATCGGCACTGTCACAAGTCCCATCACCCACGCCTGAACGCCGAAAGCGGCAAGAAGGACGCGGAAGATGTGGCGGAAGGGATAGGCGGTTTTCATCGCGCGCAGACCGAGCCGAACAAGCAAAGGCAGCGAGAGGATGAGCGCGAAGCCATATTGCCAGAAGGCTGTGGACGCTGGCGGAAACCCCAGCGTCATGGCGAGCTCCTGGGTGACGACATTCAGTGCGGCAAAGGCGATACCCGCCAGAACCATGAAGCCAGCACCGAGAACTGCCCGGGAACGTAAGAGCGAAACAGCGCTCTGATTCATGTCATGCTTCCTTTTCCAAAGGACCAACACAAATCAGGACAGATGAGGACGACGAAACCGCATCCCGAAAGAAACGGTAAAACGCGCACTGCCCCTCCCCGCCATTAAAGCGCATCGCGATCCTAAGATTCGCACTCAGCGCTTCAATCATCGCATGTGATAGCGCAAAACCGCTTTAGGCATTTACGCCACATGCTTCGGCAGACGAGAACGCAGCCTGACCTCATTCTCTTTCATCCGGACTATCACCGTCGGCTCCGGAGTCACACCGGATCTGCTGACCCTGCTTCTCCTTTGAAAAACAGGCGCTCGCGGGCTTGAGATTTCCCTCTTACCGCCGGTGGGGAGTTACACCCCGCCCTGAGAACGAATGCCGGAAGAACCGACACGACAGAAATATGGCACGTCACGCTCGAGCGCAAGATGGTCAAAAGAAAGCCCGGCGCTAAGGCCGGGCTTACAGAATATCGAATTGTCATCGGCCTCGTGCGAGACGAGGCTCCAGCACCGGCAGGAAAATCGGAATCGATTTTCGGAAAGCAAGATGCATAGACTTGAGGAAGATAGAGCGTCCCTTTTTGCGTCCACACGGATGCACGGCGCTCTAGGACGGATCAGCTGTTGACCGCATCCTTCAGGCCCTTGCCTGCGGAGAACTTCGGGACGTTGCGAGCAGGAATATCGACCTCTTCGCGGGTCGCCGGGTTGCGGCCCTTGGTTGCCTTGCGATGGCTGACGCTGAAGCTACCGAAGCCAGCGAGACGGATGTCGCCACCAGCCTTCAGTTCGTTCTGTACGGTTTCAAATACGGCGTCAACGGCAGAAGCGGCATCAGCCTTAGACAGGCCAGCCTTCTCGGCAACTGCGGTAACGAGCTCGTTCTTGTTCATGTTTCCATCCCTTTCAGTGGTATGAAACGACTCAAAATCAGGTCCGCGCAGAATAGAGTTCTATTCGCGCACCGCCACCCAAAAGCGATGGAATCGCCTGAAAAACAAGAGGTCTCGTTATCTTTTCACAAAAAAGGCCGGCATTTCCGCCGGCCTTCCAGAAGTTCTGTGCTAATTTAGCACCAGACGACTCTCAAGTTTTTAGTGAGCAATGGTCTGGTTGCCGTCATCGACACCTTCGACAGTCGCAATGACCGGCGTTTCGATGCTGCCGTCCCACTCGATCGGCTCGGGTTTGCGGGTCAGAGCATGCTCAAGAACCTCACCCATGCGGGACACTGGGATGATCTCCATGCCGTTCTTCACGTTGTCCGGAATGTCAGCCAAATCCTTGGCGTTCTCTTCCGGGATCAGCACCTTCTTGATGCCACCGCGAAGCGCTGCAAGCAGCTTTTCCTTCAATCCGCCGATCGGCAGGACGCGACCACGAAGGGTGATCTCACCCGTCATCGCCACATCCTTCGAGACTGGAATGCCCGTCATGATGGAGACGATCGCCGTTGCCATGGCGACACCTGCGGACGGACCGTCCTTCGGCGTTGCGCCTTCCGGCACGTGCACGTGGATGTCGCTCTTGTCGAAGCGTGGAGGCTCGATGCCGAAATCGACCGCACGCGAACGGACATAGGACGCCGCCGCAGAGATGGATTCCTTCATCACTTCCTTCAAGTTACCGGTCACGGTCATGCGACCCTTGCCCGGCATCATCACGCCTTCGATGGTGAGCAGCTCGCCACCCACTTCGGTCCAGGCTAGACCCGTTACGACGCCCACCTGATCCTCACGCTCGGCCTCGCCGTGACGGAAGCGCGGCACACCCAGATAGTCGTGGATGTTTTCTGCCGTGACTTCGACCGACTTGGTCTTACCCTTGATGATCTCGGTGACGGCCTTACGGGCAAGCTTCATCAGCTCACGCTCAAAGTTACGAACACCGGCTTCGCGTGTGTACTGCTGGATCACGGCCATCAGGGCACCATCGGTCACGGAAAACTCTTCCGGACGCAGAGCATGTTCCTTGATTGCCTTCGGCAGCAGGTGCCGCTTGGCGATCTCGCGCTTCTCGTCTTCCGTGTAACCGGCAATACGGATCACTTCCATGCGGTCCATCAAGGGGCCTGGAATGTTGAGCGTGTTGGCGGTGGTCACAAACATGACGTCGGACAGGTCGTATTCCACTTCCAGGTAGTGATCCATGAAGGTGGAGTTCTGTTCCGGATCAAGCACCTCGAGCAGAGCCGACGATGGATCGCCACGGAAATCCATGCCCATCTTGTCGATTTCATCGAGCAGGAAGAGCGGGTTCGCCTTCTTGGCCTTCTTCATCGACTGGACGATCTTGCCCGGCATGGAACCGATATAGGTCCGGCGGTGACCGCGGATTTCGGCCTCATCACGAACGCCACCAAGTGCCATGCGAACATACTCGCGACCCGTTGCCTTGGCGATGGACTTCGCAAGCGATGTTTTACCAACACCTGGAGGGCCGACAAGGCACAGGATCGGGCCACGGATCTTCGTCGCACGGGCCTGTACCGCCAGATATTCGACGATACGCTCTTTGACCTTATCCAGACCGAAGTGGTCGAGATCAAGAACCTGTTCGGCAGCATTGAGATCGACCTTGACCTTGGACTTCTTGCCCCATGGCAGACCCAGCAGCCAATCCAGATAGTTCCGCACGACGGTGGCTTCCGCCGACATCGGGCTCATCTGGCGAAGCTTCTTCATCTCCGCTTCGGCCTTTTCCTTGGCTTCCTTGGAGAGCTTGGTCTTGGCGACGCGCTCTTCCAGTTCGGCCATCTCGTCACGGCCATCCTCGCCGTCGCCAAGCTCCTTCTGGATCGCTTTCATCTGTTCGTTCAGGTAGTATTCGCGCTGGGTCTTCTCCATCTGGCGCTTAACGCGCGAGCGAATGCGCTTCTCCACCTGAAGAACGGAGATCTCACCTTCCATGAAGCCGAGAGCTTTTTCCAAGCGCTGCTTCACGCTTACCGTCTCAAGCATTTCCTGCTTTTCGGTAATCTTGATGGAAAGGTGCGAGGCGACAGTATCGGCGAGCTTGGAGTAATCGTCGATTTGCCCAGCGGCACCAACCACTTCGGGAGAAATCTTCTTATTCAGCTTTACGTAGCTTTCGAACTCGGACACGACCGAGCGCGACAGAGCTTCGATTTCGACCGGATCTTCAACCGGCTCATGCAGGATCGTTGCGGTCGCTTCGTAAAAGTCTTCGCGGCCGGTGTAATCTTCGATCTGCGCACGGCCCTTGCCTTCAACAAGAACCTTGACGGTGCCGTCGGGCAGCTTCAGCAACTGAAGAACGTTTGCGACAGTGCCAACTTTATGAATGGCCGATGGATCCGGATCGTCGTCGCTCGCGTTGATCTGCGTGACAAGCATGATCTGCCTATCGGAGCCCATGACCTCCTCGAGTGCACGAATGGACTTTTCTCGTCCGACGAACAGCGGGACGATCATATGCGGGAAAACGACAATGTCGCGCAGAGGAAGTACGGGATAGGTACCGCCAGATGCAGCAGACGTGATGTTCGTCATATCATTTCCTTTCCATGGTCCCTGTAAGGGACGCTTGCCGGACGTCTTGGGAAGTTTCCGGCATATTCTTATTCGTGACTGAAAGTGGAGTTTCGCACTGTCATTTTCAAGTCACGGAAACCAGCAACCCGCTGTCTATCATAGGGCTGCATATCCTTTAAAAAACCGATGGGCTTGAATACGCCTCTACTATCCACCCCTCCCGAGCCCCACGAAGGTGGATTCGATAAGCGACCGTCATAAACGTCACGCCATCACACAAATCACTCGTAAAACTCTATCAGCAAAGCATAATCCTCTCCAACTCAAAATCGGAAGCCGGTCGGGTTATCCGCTCTTTATGGAGCATAGAACAGAAAAAAGGCCCGCCAACGGCGAGCCTTTTCAACTTGATGCGATCAGCGTTGGCGATCACGCCGACACATTCGCCTTTTCGTCCTGACGATCTGCATAGATGTAGAGCGGGCGAGCGAGACCGCTGACGACTTCGTCCGAAATCACCACCTCGCGCACGCCTTCCAGCGTCGGCAGATCGAACATCGTATCGAGCAGGATCTTTTCCATGATCGAACGCAGACCGCGAGCACCCGTCTTACGAGTGATGGCCTTGCGCGCGATTTCACGCAACGCATCCTCGTGGAATGTCAACTCCACATCTTCCATCTCGAACAGGCGTTGATACTGCTTGACCAGAGCGTTCTTCGGCTCGGACAGGATCTGGATCAGCGCATCCTCATCGAGATCCTCAAGCGTTGCCAGAACCGGCAGACGACCGATGAATTCAGGGATGAGACCGAACTTGACCAGGTCTTCCGGCTCAAGTTCACGCAGCACCTCGCCAACGCGGCGGTCGTCTTCTGCCTTAACCGTCGCGCCGAAGCCAATGGATGTCTTCTCGCCACGGGCAGAGATGATCTTGTCTAGACCCGCAAATGCGCCGCCGCAGATGAACAGAATGTTGGTCGTATCCACCTGCAGGAATTCCTGCTGCGGATGCTTGCGACCACCCTGCGGAGGAACGGAGGCGACCGTGCCTTCCATAATCTTCAGCAGCGCCTGCTGAACACCCTCGCCCGATACGTCACGCGTAATGGACGGATTGTCCGACTTGCGGGAAATCTTGTCCACTTCGTCGATGTAGACGATACCGCGCTGGGCGCGCTCGACATTGTAGTCGGCAGCCTGGAGCAGCTTCAGAATGATGTTTTCGACATCTTCACCGACATAACCGGCTTCAGTCAGCGTCGTCGCATCCGCCATGGTGAAGGGAACATCGATAATGCGCGCCAGCGTCTGGGCAAGATAAGTCTTGCCGCAACCGGTCGGGCCAACCAGCATGATGTTCGATTTCGCCAATTCAACGTCGCCGTTCTTGGAGGCGTGCGCGAGGCGCTTGTAATGGTTATGAACGGCAACAGACAGGATTTTCTTCGCCTGCTTCTGGCCGATGACGTATTCGTCGAGGATCTTGATGATGTCCTGAGGGGTGGGAACACCCTCACGCGACTTCACCATCGAGCTCTTGTTCTCCTCGCGGATGATGTCCATGCACAATTCGACGCATTCATCGCAGATGAACACTGTCGGCCCGGCAATCAGTTTCCGGACTTCGTGCTGGCTCTTGCCGCAGAATGAACAATAGAGTGTATTTTTTGAGTCGCCGCCGTTGCTGCCGCTGACTTTGCTCATATCTCTTTCCTTCCAGCACGCCGCAGGTCCGCAAAGCGGAGCGCGGTCAACTTACCGCCTGCAAATGCGACCGCCATGCCTGACCTTCGCATCCGCTTCGTTCCCGGGGTACTAGCCGTATCAGATACATGAACTGACGCACGGCGGCAACGAATTCCCCTTAAAACCCCGGAACACGCGTGCTCCGGTATGTCTTCCGACGCTCTCCCTTAAAGCTTTACGTTGCTCGGGAGAGCTTGGTTCAGACTACGTCATAAAAATTCAACATAGCCTTAATATGTACTATTAGCGCTTTCTCTGCCGGTTTAAAGCCCAGAATTACATCTGCGCCGATAAACCGGCATCAACACGCACTCACCTTAGCTCGCGGAAACGCCTTCGATTTCCTGGCGAGAGGTGAGGATCTTGTCGATCACGCCCCAGTCTTTCGCCTCTTCGGCATCCATAAAATGGTCGCGATCGAGGGTCTTTTCAACGTCTTCCAACGTACGGCCCGTATGCTTTACGTAGACTTCATTGAGGCGACGCTTCATCTTGATGATGTCGCGAGCGTGGCGCTCGATGTCGGAGGCCTGGCCCTGGAAGCCGCCGGACGGCTGGTGAACCATGATGCGGGCGTTCGGAGTTGCAAAGCGCATGCCCTTCTCGCCGGCTGCCAGCAGCAGCGAGCCCATCGAGGCGGCTTGACCAACGCAAAGCGTGGAGACGGCAGGACGGATGAACTGCATCGTGTCATAGATCGCCATGCCGGCGGTCACGACACCGCCTGGAGAATTGATGTAGAGTGCGATTTCCTTCTTCGGGTTTTCCGCCTCGAGGAACAGAAGCTGGGCGCAGACAAGCGAAGCCATGTGGTCTTCGACAGGCCCTGTAAGGAAGATGATGCGCTCTTTGAGAAGACGGGAGTAGATGTCATAGGAGCGCTCACCGCGATTGGTTTGCTCCACGACCATCGGCACCAGAGCCATGGCGGTATCAACTGGATTTGTCATGTCCGTCCTTTATCCAATTCTAGCCCGGAAGCTCCGAGCGCCCGGAATCATTATTCGTCAACTCACTACATAGAGTGTCCTTGGTCGGCACTTCAAGACTGAGGCAGCGGATATCCTTAATAGCGAGGACAATTCTTGCGCTGCATTAAAGATGAAATCCCTTGCAGGCCAGTCTTCCTCGCGCTGCGCCATGCACTCATCAACGACGAACACCGGGACTGGTCAACAAGGGGTTAAGCGGAGCGAGGGGTGACGAATTCTTTACGTTACGTAAGGAAGATACATTGCGTGAGAGTTTTTCGTTGAAAGTCGCCTATCAGGGGAATACACGTCGACGGCGCGTTTTCGGCCCCATTCCTCGATCACACTCGACGATCAGACGAAGCGACCCATTGAAATTCAAGTAGGATTGCGCAGTGTTCGAGGCCCAAACAGGAATGCTTCTCTGGTCGTTGGAAACATCGACCCTTGCTGCATTGCTGGCCGTGCTTTGGCTTCATGCGCCTTCTAAGAAACACCACCTGTTTTTTGCCTGCGGTTTTGCCGCTGTGGGTATCGGTTCTGCGCTGGTGTCACAACGGGGCTATCTCGCCGATTTCTGGACGATCATCGTCGGCAACACGCTTGCGCTTTCGGCCTTCGGCTTTTGGCTGGCCGGCCTGCTTCGCCTCGAGCGGCGGAAAATCGAGGGCTGGATATTCATTCCTCCGCTTTTGTGGCTGGCCTTCATGTTTCTGCCGCCGGTGCGCGACAGCATGCTGGCACGCGTTCTTGTCTATCATCTGTGCGCTGCCATCGGTTACTGCACGATCGCCGGCGTGGTGCTGACCTCCAAAGAGCCGCTCTCGACGACGCGTAAAATCTTCGCCGCGGCCCTCGTGGTCCATGCGCTGATCGGTCCTCTTACCGCCGCCCTGATCATTCCCTACAACATGCTTGTAGGCCAGAGACTGCCGCTGACGGCACCGGTTGCCTATTCAGCCGCGTTCAGTTTCGTGGTGTTGATGATGATCGCCGTAAAGATGTTCATGGAGGACAATGAGCGACGGCTTCACCGCCTGTCCGTCACCGACCATCTCACAGGTGTCCTCAACAGGAGGGGCCTGATGGAAGCCTTTCCGCGGATCAAGAAGGCGCCGGAACATCGCTCATCACAACTCATGCTTGCGCTGTTCGATATAGATCATTTCAAGAAGATCAACGACCGTCACGGTCACCAATGTGGTGACGATGTGCTGGTTCAGTTCTGTGCTCTCGTTGACCGTATCGTCGGGGTTAAGGGTACCTTCGTGCGCATGGGCGGTGAAGAATTCGCTTATCTGCTGACCCATATCGATCTCAACGCTGCGCTCAGGATTGTCGATGGCGTGCGTGTCTACTTCGCGCGGCTGTCCACCGAGGGGATCGGGGGGAGCTTCTCTTCAACGGTCAGTATCGGCATCTACTCCGCACCGGTCGTGGAGGCGGACTTGGATCTGATGTTGAAAATGGCAGACCGGGCGCTCTACGCGGCGAAGTCCGCGGGCCGTAATCGTACGGTCTTCAACGACGGCGTTGCCAACGTCGTCCTGCCGGCAGATGACCGCGGTGAAGATCCGCACGACAATAATGCCGACCGTCAGGTCGCAGCACTCAACCGCATCGCGGCCATCGGCAGCGCTTAAGTCTTTTTCTCAGCCCTGCCTCCCTTCCCCGCCGGCCATGTTTTCGCTAGACATTCGGGCATGAACACCATGCTCGACTTTCTCCACATCGATGCGCAAGAGCGCTCCGTCTCCCTCGACGCCCGTAACCCGGCGTTTTATGGCAATCCCAACGCCACATACGCTCTTCTTCACGCCCATTGTCCAACCTTCTACTGGAAGGAACAGAAGCAGTGGTTCTTCACCGGCTATGATCATGTGAACGCGCTGTTGCGAGACCGTCGCTTCGGGCGGCAGATCCTGCACATCGCCACGCGCGAAGAACTTGGCCTGCCCGAGCCGCTCGAACACACTCAACATTTCGATGCCGCGGAGCGTCACTCTCTGCTGGAAATCGAGCCGCCGGAACACACAAGGCTGCGCACGCTCGTGAACCGCGCCTTCGTCTCCCGCCACGTGGAGAAGATGAAGCCGGAGATCGAGACGCTGGCCCACGGCCTGATCGACCGATTCGAGAAGGACGGTCAAACGGAGCTGCTCTCCTCTTTCGCCGATATCATTCCCGTGACGATGATTGCCAGGATGATCGGGATTCCCGAGAACATGGGACCGCAGCTCCTCAAATGGTCGCATGCGTATGTCGGCATGTATATGTTCAAGCGCAGCCGCGAAGACGAGCTTGCCGCAGATCGCGCTGCCAAGGAATTCGCCGATTATGTGCGCAGCGTGATTGCCGAACGCCGAGCGGAGCCGAAGGATGATCTGCTTAGCCATATGATCCACACGGAACATAAGGGCCAGTTTCTGACCGATGATGAGCTGATTTCCACAACAATCGTGCTTCTCAACGCCGGCCATGAGGCGACCGTCCACCAGATCGGCAATTCGGTGCGCGTCATTCTGGAGAGCGGCCTCGACGTTCAATCACTGTTCAGCGACGAGAAGACGACTGAACGGACTGTCGAAGAGACGCTTCGCATCGGTGCACCCGTTCATATTTTCCAGCGCTGGGCTCTGGAGCCGGTGGAGATCGACGGCGTAAAATTCGAGCGGGGTGACAAGGTCAGCCTCATCCTCGCCGCCGCCAATCTCGATCCGGTGAAATTTAGCGACCCCCTCACCTTCAAGCCGGATCGTGCCGAGGCCCCGAACCTTTCCTTCGGTGCAGGCATCCATTTCTGCATCGGCGCTCCGCTGGCGCGGCTGGAACTGAATATCGTTCTGCCGCTTCTCTTCCAGCGCTTGCCGCACCTCAAGCTGGCAAGCCAACCGAAGGTGAAGGACGTCTATCATTTCCACGGCCTCGAACGGCTCGACCTCACGTGGTGACGTCGTCTGCTCCCTGCGCGTAGCGGCTCATTAGCGTTTCGATCGCGTGACGCATGGACCTTCGCAATTCCGGCGGGTCGATGACCTCGACCTCTGGCCCCAGTTTCAACATTTCATGAACCGCCATGCGCGTCTGCGCTACGGGCAGCCGCACTGTTTGCCACCCGGCCTCGTCGGCCTCCCCTACGAAACTGAAATTGGCGCGGACGTAAGGTGGCGCGGTATGCTCCAGTTCTTTCAATCCATAAGGTGAAATTTTTATCGTCGCCCAGTGCGGATAAAGATCGAGCTCGAGCCTTCTCGTGTTCTCGTTCCAGTAGGCGGCCAGGTCGAAGCCTCTCGGCCAGTCAAAACCTTCGTCGGTAACGATGAGGTCGAGGACGCGAGATATACGATACGTGCGGTTCGTGTTGTCAACACGCGCGACCACGTACCAGGCGCCGCCCTTCATGACGATGCCGAGCGGTTCTGCAACCCGGGTCTTTTCACCTGTCCATGATCGATAACGGATGCGGATGCGTTTGGAATTCCACACCGCACCGGCGATGGCTTGCAAGTAATGCGGCTGCTCTCCTTCGGCGAGCCAAGTCGGCGCGTCCAGATAAAATTTCGTCTGCAAGCGTCGTGCACTTTCGCGCAGATCCTCCGGCAAGGCGGCGGTGAGTTTCTTCTGTGCTCCAGCCATGAGCGCTCCCAAGCCGAGATCAGCGGCAGCGCTCGGAATACCCGACAGAAACATGGCCTCCGCCTCGGAAGGTGTCAGCCCATTGAGGCGCACGCGGTAACCGTCAAGAAGACGATATCCGCCATCCGAGCCTCGTTCGCTGTAGACCGGCACGCCTGAGAGCGAAAGCGCGTCTACATCCCGGTAGATCGTTCTTACAGAGACGCCGTTCTCCCCCGCCAACACCTCAGCCGTTACCAGCCCCTTCGCCTGAAGAGTGGTGAGGATGTTGATCAGCCGGCTCGCACGCATCGAAGAAATTCCTGTTTCTCGATCTATTGCTAAACCAACCTGACATGATCTGACAGGTATGGAAGCGCAATCTCTCGTCATCGCGAAATCGCGAGATTGATCAGCACGGGAGACGACAGATGACGACGAACCACGAAATCACACTCTTCTATTCACCGCAGACACGTGCCACCGGCGCCCGCATCTTGCTGGAAGAGTTGAACGTGCCTTATGAGCTGCACGTCCTGAACATGAAGGCAGGCGAACAAAGACGGCCGGAATATTTGACCATCAACCCGCTCGGCAAGGTGCCGGCGGTGCGCGCCGGCGATACGCTGATCACCGAACAGGGTGCGATTTATCTCTACCTCGCCGACCTTTTCCCGCAGGCCGGTCTTGCCCCGGCCCTGACTGACCCGGATCGTGGCGCCTACGTCCGTTGGCTGTTCATCTATGGTAGCTGCTTTGAGCCAGCCATCTATGACCGCTACATGAAACATGCACCGGGCTCCCTGAATGAAACACCCTATGCCAGTTACGAAGCGCTGATCGACGTGCTGGAAGCGCCGCTCGAGAACGGACCCTACCTGCTTGGCGAACGATTCACGGCTGCTGATCTTCTGTGGGGGATAGCGCTTACCTGGACGACGATGTTTGGCCTTGTGGAAGCCCGCCCAGCTTTTCAGCGCTATATGGATCGCATCGGCGCTCGTCGGAGCGTGCAGACAGTAAACGCGGAGGACGCCACCATGGTCGCAGAGCATGAAGCCGCCGCCGCCGCGCTCAGCAAGTCGATCTTGCAATGAGCAAGGGAGACGACGCTTGTGGCCGTGGCTAATCTATAGCCGGACCACATAATCTTTTCGCGTCGTCTCCACGACTTCCCAAGTGCCTTTGAAGCCAGGACGGATAATCTGCCGATCGCCCGCTTTCAGGTGAATAGGTTGTCCTCCGTCTTCCGTCAGAATGGAGTGACCCTCGAGAATATTGAAGTACTCCCATTCGTCATATTCCACCCGCCACTTGCCGGGTGTCGCCTGCCAGATGCCTGCATAGATGCCACCCTCGGCCTCCTCCAGGTTCCAGCTGGTGAATTTCGGATCACCCGCAATCAGCCGGTCTGGCGCCGGAGCACCCGGCTCCGGCTGAATGGTGGAAAGATCGCCGTCCGGCTGGAAATTGACTATGAGGGCCATCGGCGATCTCATCCTTTCAGATTGTTGCTTCTCAGCTACTTTGACTCGTCAGATTTTTGCCAGCGACTGTTCCAGGTCGGCGATGATGTCCTTCACATCCTCGATGCCGATGGAGAGACGCACCACGTCTGGACCGGCACCTGCGGCAACCTGCTGGTCGGGCGTCAGCTGAGCATGCGTGGTGGATGCAGGATGGATGACGAGAGAGCGGGTGTCGCCGATATTGGCAAGATGCGAGAAGAGCTGCAATCCTTCCACCAGCGATTTGCCCGCTTGGTAGCCACCTTTCACGCCGAAGGTGAAGACGGACCCAGCCCCTCTTGGCGAGTAGCGTTGTTGCAAAGCGTGATTATCGCTCTCTTCCAGCCCGGCATAATGCACCCAACCGATCTTCGAATGTGCCTTCAGCCATTTGGCAACCGCAAGCGCATTGTCCGAATGGCGCTGGACGCGCAGCGGCAGCGTTTCGATGCCGGTGAGGATCAAAAAGGCATTGAAGGGAGAAATCGAAGGGCCAAGATCGCGAAGGCCAAGAACGCGTGTGGCAATGGCAAAGGCGAAGTTGCCGAAGGTCTGGTGCAGAACGACGCCCGAATATTCCGGACGTGGCTGCGACAGGGCCGGAAACTTGTCCGACGCGGACCAGTCGAACGTGCCACCATCGACGATGATGCCACCCATGGAGTTACCATGGCCGCCGAGAAACTTCGTCAGCGAATGAACGACGATATCGGCACCGTGTTCGATCGGCCGGATGAGGTACGGACTCGCCATCGTATTGTCGACGATCAGCGGTAAGCCATGCTTATGCGCTACCTCTGCAATGGCAGCGATATCGACAAACGTGCCGCCCGGATTGGCGAGGCTTTCGATGAAGATTGCCTTCGTCCGCTCGTCGATCTGGGCTTCGAAGTTCGCAGGATCGGCGGCATCCGCCCAGCGCACCTGCCAGCCGAAGTTCTGGAAGGAGTGGCCGAACTGGTTGATCGAGCCGCCATAAAGCTGGCGGGCGGCCACGAAGTTATCCCCGGATTGCAGCAGCGTGTGAAAGACCAGCAACTGTGCTGCGTGACCCGACGCCACGGCGAGCGCCGCGGTTCCGCCCTCAAGGGCGGCAACGCGCTCCTCCAGAACCGCCTGTGTCGGGTTCATGATGCGTGTATAGATGTTGCCGAATTCCTTCAGCCCGAAAAGCGCTGCCGCATGGTCGGAATCACGGAACGCGTAAGCGGTCGTCTGGTAGATCGGCGTGGCGCGCGCACCAGTGGTCGGGTCTGGCTGCGCACCGGCGTGAATAGCAAGGGTGGAAAAGCCCGGCGTATGGTCTGACATGGTGTCCCTCCGACTGTTTTCTTAAACAAGCACAGAGGATCATATCGCTTCGAGGGCGAATGATAAGTGCGACTTATCCTAACTATCGTCCGATATTGAGACGAGGATGCTCAATGGCCGGGCAGCGATCCATGATCACTTCCACGCCGTAATGCTCCCCCTTTGCCGCCGCGTCATGATCTCTCACGCCCAGTTGCGCCCAGACAACCTTCGGGCGCGGCGACATGTGGATCACCTCTTCCATGACGCTGGACAGATATTCCGATGCGCGGAAAACATCGACCATGTCCACCGGCTCAGGAATATCGGCAAGCTTGGCATAGACCTTTTGCCCAAGGATGTCCTTACCCTCCTGGCCCGGATTGACCGGGAAAACCTTGTAACCCTTCGAAAGAAGAAACGACATGACGCCATGGCTGGGGCGTGCGGAATTCGGCGAAGCGCCGACCAGCGCGATGGTTTTCGTATCAGTCAAGATACGACGGATGTCGTCATCGGCGTAATTGTCATAATCCATGATCGTCGTCCTCCTTTTGGTGGCTGATCCAGCCACAACTCGCATGGTAATGGATAAAAGCGTCAATTCCTGGCCGCAAAAAAGGATGCGTAAATTTGCATCACCCAATGCCCTTTTAAGCGGCAACAACGTAAATGCCTGATCGTACCGCCTTTGTTCGAACTTCGTTCACCATCACTTTAGTAACTACTTATAGTTACATTGGCAATTTACGTCGTGTTTATAACAAATCTTAATCTGAAACGTTTGCGCTTCAACAAAAGTAGGATTTTTAGGGGAATCAGCATTTTCTCACGAGGACACCGAGCGCGATAAACATCCACAGATTGCAATTATTGAGGTCTCCTACGCCGGCGGAAAGTGATCAAAATCAGATCACCGCAATTCGTATCGCGCAATACATAAGGACGATGGGGTAGTCCGTCTTTCCCCGCACTTGGCTTCAATCGGCACCACCGGTGCGTGATGATCATAGCGCTATGGACGATACAGCAAGCTGTCCTCCTGACGCATGTCCTGGCCGCCCCCCCTCGACACTTTTGCGTGACATGCCCTTTCCATTCGCATGTCATGATCGCAAAACCGCTGCACACTTTTGCGTGACATGCTTTAGACTTGCATTTTATCCAGCCGCTTTGTGAGTCGCTCGTGTCCCTTAATGTCCTGCTGCTCGTTCTTCTGGGCGCCCTGCTGCATGCCTCGTGGAACGCCCTTGTCAAATCCGGATCGGATAAAGCGCTGGATGCGTCGTTGATTGCTGCGGGTGCAGCCATCTGTTGTGTTCCCTTCCTGCCGTTCCTACCCCTTCCCGGGCTTGTCGCCCTGCCCTTTCTTTTCGCGTCAGCCTTCCTGCAGTTCGCCTATTTCCGGCTGGTCGCAGCAGCCTACACTGTCGGCGATATTGGCCTCGTCTACCCCGTCATGCGCGGCGTTGCACCGTTGATCGTGGCCGCGAGCAGCAGCCTGTTTCTCGATGAAAGGCTGAGTACCGCGGCCTTCGCAGGTATCGCTGTCATTTCAGGGGGAATCCTGACCCTCGCATTCGAAGCACGCCGTGGCGGTCGACAGGCCATCCTGCTGGCGCTCGCCAATGCCGTGGTCATCGCAGGCTATACTTTTGTGGATGGTGTTGGTGCGCGCACGTCTGGCAACGCCATTTCCTATACACTGTGGATGTCCCTCCTCCCGCCCGTCCTCCTCTTCTCCTATGCCTTCTATCAACGCGGTTATCTTCCGGTCGTACAGCATGTGAAGCGCCATTGGTGGCGGGGGCTTGCCGGTGGCGGCGGTTCGATCTTGTCCTACGGCCTTGCGCTGTGGGCCATGACACAGGCGCCGGTGGCGGTCGTCGCTGCACTGCGTGAAACCTCCATTCTCTTTGCCATCCTGATCTCGGTTTTCCTGCTGAAAGAGAAGGCCAGCATCTGGCGCTACGTCGCCGGCGGCATCATCGCAGCGGGCGTTCTCATCATGCGGTTAGGCTGAGACCGGCATGATTTTATGTGGTATTATAAAACCACATTGCTAACTATATGATTTTCTTGTTTTATTTTTGGGGCTTGCGTTTTCGCGCCTGTTGACGGTTTGGAGCGCACCGCTTATAAGCGCGCCAGACTGAATTCTCATGGAATACATGTCGTCCGGCACGCGCAAATGCGGCCAAAATCAAGCAACAAGAAACGCCCGCATCTGATCTGGCAACAGCCGGATGACGGGTCCAAAAGAAAGTGAAAAGAATGTCTACTTTCGTTCAGAAGCCCGCTGAGGTGGAGAAGAAGTGGGTCATCATCGACGCCGAAGGCCTCGTTGTTGGTCGTCTCGCCACCCTCGTTGCTACCCGCCTGCGCGGCAAGCACAAGGCAACCTACACCCCCCACGTCGATGACGGCGACAACGTCATCATCATCAATGCGGAAAAGGTTGTCTTCACCGGCAAGAAGTATTCCGACAAGAAGTACTACTGGCACACCGGTTACCCGGGTGGCATCAAGGAGCGTACGGCTCGCCAGATCATCGAAGGTCGCTTCCCGGAGCGCGTCGTTGAAAAGGCTGTCGAGCGCATGATCCCGCGTGGTCCGCTCGGTCGTCGCCAGATGAAGAACCTTCGCGTTTACGCTGGTTCGAACCACCCGCACGAAGCACAGCAGCCTGTCGCTCTCGACGTTGCATCGCTGAACAAGAAGAACGTAAGGAGCGCCTGATAATGGCCGATCTTTCCTCCCTGAAAGACCTCGCCCCGGCATCGGAAGCTTCGGCTCCCGTACACGTCCGCAAGGTTGACACTCTCGGTCGCTCCTACGCGACCGGCAAGCGCAAGAACGCCGTAGCCCGCGTATGGGTCAAGGCTGGTTCCGGCAAGATCATCATCAACGGCCGTGACTTCACTGCCTATTTCGCACGTCCGGTTCTGCAGATGATCCTGCAGCAGCCGATCGTTGCAGCAGCACGCACGGGTCAGTTCGACATCATTGCAACTGTTGCCGGTGGTGGTCTCTCCGGTCAGGCCGGTGCCGTTCGTCACGGCCTGTCCAAGGCTCTCACCTACTTCGAACCGGGCCTGCGCTCCGTTCTGAAGAAGGGTGGCTTCCTGACCCGCGACAGCCGCGTTGTTGAACGTAAGAAGTACGGTAAGGCCAAGGCTCGCCGTAGCTTCCAGTTCTCCAAGCGCTAATCGCTTCTGGAATACACAATATCGAAAAGGCGGGGCCTCGGCTCCGCCTTTTTCTATTGGGATTGATCCCTCAGCAGTGATGAGACTGCTAACCGAAGTGTCGTATCGCAAAAACGCTCCACAGTTGGCCAGACATGCTCAGTTGAGCGGCAAGGGTATGGATCCCGTTATTCCGTCAGCACCGAAAAGCTCATCCGCAACCGCGGCGGCAATTCGTTCGGCCCCGGCCCGGGTATAGTGCCCGCGATCGGCAATATAGGCAACGCCCTCCAAGCCGAAGTAGCATCCTCCCTTTGAGGTAGGATCGCAGAAAAGTTGCTCCGGCAGCACCTTGCTGACGTCCTCAGGCAGACCTGAATTCAGGACCCGATAGGCGCGACTGGTATTCACCTCAAGATCTGCTTTCGAAAGCTCAAAGCTCGGCGCAGGATCGCCTTGCAGCATACGCAGGGCCATTACGTCCACCAGCGGCTTTTCGAAGCGCGGGCCCGGATAAATGATCACGACTTGTTTGCCGGTCGCCTCCAGCCGCTGAACCGTCTCACGAAGATTGTCCGAAACGGCTTGAAGCGGGATCGCCTCATTTGGGTATTCTACGCCGTCGATCTGCATGTAAGGCGCAGCCAGGAAACTGCTCCAGGAGGCCGACAGAATAACAGTTTCGACATTGCTGGCAGCAAGATAATCCAATGCGCGCCTGTTGAATTCCTCGCAATTGGCAGCACCCTCGTCTCTTGCGACAGAGACCCCAAGGATCGGTGCGCAGAAGCCATGGGTGAGTTGTACCAGACCGATGTTCCGGCGCTTGAATTCCTCCTGCAAGGCCGGAGAAATCGACGCTCCGATGGAATCGCCCCAGACCGCAATCGTCCGGCCGCTGCTAATATTGAACATGCATTCCATACTGGGAAGCGCCGGAAGCCCGTCTTCCTTCTGGAAGAGACAGTTGTCGTTCCATGTGGTGCGCCCGACAAACTCCCTTACATTGCTCGGAAGCCTGGATGGCAGCCCCTCTTTCACGTCGCCCCAAGCGCCAAAACCAACCAGCCCTACAGCAAGTGCGCAAGCCGTCCAAGCAATTTTGGCAAAGCGAACGCGGTGCCCGCGACATGGCTGTTCGACGAAGTACCAGCTCAAAGCCGAGAGCAGCAGAACGAGACCGATTAATCCGCACATGACGATCGTCGATGGCGGTTCGGGGCTGCGAATGCGCCAGAACGCAAAGACGAGTTGATGCCAGAGATAGGCACTGAAACTGATCCTGCCGAGCCACACCAAAGGAGACAGGGCGAGGATGCGCCCGATGATGCTGGTCTGCGAGGCAAACAGCAAAATCAGAGCTGTGCCTCCCGTGGGGAGCAGAGCCACCAGCGAGGGAATATTGAGCGAAGGATCGAACAGAAAGATCGACAGAATGACGAGGGACAGGCCCGCTGCCGCCAGAACATCGCTTATGCGCCGGTCTTTGCCAAAGACCTGGAATGCACAGATCGAGCCGAGAAGAATCTCCCAGACCCGGGTCGGCAACAGGTAGTAATTGGCGACGGGAAAAAAGCGCGAGCCGGCTTCGCTCAAGAGCAGGCTGCTCAAGGCAAGGGCAAGCACAATGGAGAAGATCGTCCTGATCTTCAGCCGGAACAGAAAGAGCAGCGGAAAAAGCAGGTAGAACTGCTCCTCAAGACCGAGGCTCCATGTATGGATCAGCGGGACTTCTGCCGTCTGTGGGGAAAAGTAGCTGGTATTTCGCAGGAAGTAGATGTTGGAAAGTGAAAGCGTTGCCGCCATCAGGCTCTTGGAAAACTGCTCATAGGCGTCCGGCAGCAGCCACATCCAGGCAAAGGGTATAGTACAGAGCAGGACGAAGAAGAGTGCTGGAAGAATGCGGCGCACCCGGCGCGCATAGAAACGACCTATCGAAAAACGCCCTTTCGCATATTCGTGCAGGATTACCTTGGTGATCAGATAGCCGCTGATGACGAAGAAGATATCAACACCGATATAGCCGCCGTCAAAGGCGGCAAATCCGGCATGGGCAAAAATGACGGCCAGTAATCCCAGGGCGCGCAAACCGTCAATTTCGGGTCGATAGTTCATAAAAACCACATGTAACGTTGCTTATAGCTAGGCTTCCAAACCCGGCTGCCACAGAGCCATGTGCAGTTCCGATCATCCCCGGCGCGCCGGGATGATCGGCCAATATGCATGGCTGTACTGGAAATGCCGGAGACGGAAGGACCCGAACACCACGGCCAAGCTGCCAGATATACTTTCCGATTTATTCTTTACGAGGTGTTTACCACGAGGCCACCTTATCCCGAACAGTTTAATGCGATATTGACTATTCTTGAGATTTTCACGGAAAGATGAGCAATGGCTAAAAAGACGATCGATCACGCCTTCACTGCACCGTCTCTTACCTCGGCGGCCAGCGATCCGACACATGCGGGCGTGCTCTCCTTCATGCGTCGTCGATATAGCAAGAACCTGGAAGGCGCTTCGACCGTGGTCTGGGGCATTCCCTTTGATGCGGCCACATCCAATCGCCCTGGCGCTCGTTTCGGGCCGCAGGCGATCCGTCGCGCCTCGGCCATTTTCGACAACGATCCACAGTATCCGTTTGGCCGCGATCTTTTCGAGACTATGCCGACGATCGACTACGGCGATTGCTTGCTCGACTACGGCAATCATTGGCAGACGCCGGAGACCATCGAACAGGAAGCGCGCAAGATCATCGCCGACAGCGACTATCTCCTGACGCTCGGTGGCGATCACTTCATCACTTGGCCGCTTCTGAAAGCGCATGTGGCGAAACACGGTCCTTTGGCGCTGATTCAGTTCGACGCACACCAGGATACCTGGTTCGATGACGGTAAGCGCATCGATCATGGCTCTTTCGTCGTCCGGGCCATGCGTGATGGGCTGATCGATCCGGATCGTTCGATCCAGATCGGCATTCGCACGCATGCGCCGGAAGATTGCGGCATCAAGATCCTGTATGGCTACGAGGTCGAGGAGATGCGCGCTAGCGACATCGCCTCACTGATCGTCAAGCATACGGGCGGTCTCCCGGCCTATCTGACTTTTGACATCGATTGCCTCGATCCGGCCTTTGCGCCCGGTACCGGCACACCGGTTGCGGGTGGACCATCGAGCGCGAAAATTCTTTCTGTCCTGCGCGGCCTTGGCGAGCTCGACATTCGCGGTTCCGATGTGGTGGAGGTGGCGCCCGCCTATGACCACGCGGACATCACCGCCATTGCCGGGGCAACGGTTGCGATGTATATGCTGGGGCTGCGCGCCGAGCGGCTTGCGATATCAACCTGATATGCATCCCGCGGGCTAACAAATCGAGTCTGAAAACTCCGACAACATATTGTAAATGTAAGGTTAAGGACATGGCAGCGAAAATCTTCATCGATGGCGAACACGGCACGACGGGCTTGCAGATCCGCACGCGCTTGGCCGACCGCCGCGATATCGAGCTGCTGTCCATTCCCGAAGCCGAGCGCCGTAACGCGTCTATGCGCGAGGATATGCTCAACAGCGCCGATATCTCGATCCTCTGCCTGCCGGATGATGCGTCCAAGGAAGCTGTTTCCATGGTTTCCGGCAACAAAAAGGTTCGGATCATCGATACCTCGACCGCTTTCCGTATCCACCCGGACTGGGCCTATGGCTTTGCCGAAATGGATAGGGATCAGGCTGAGAAGGTGCGCTCTGCCCGCTTCGTTGCCAATCCCGGCTGCTACCCTACCGGCGCCATCGGCCTCATCCGTCCCTTGCGTGCCGCAGGCATCCTGCCGGACGGCTATCCCGTCAGCGTCAACGCTGTTTCGGGCTATACCGGCGGCGGCAAGCAGATGATCGCGCAGATGGAAGATCAAAGCCGGGAGGATGCGATCAGCGCCAACAACTTCCTCTACGGGCTGACCCTGAAGCACAAGCACGTGCCGGAAATGAAGAACCACGGGCTTCTGGATCGCGCTCCGCTCTTTTCGCCATCGGTCGGTCGCTTCCCGCAGGGCATGATCGTTCAGGTTCCGCTGTTTGCCGCCCAACTCAAGGATGGTACGACTGTGGAAACGGTTCACGCCGCCCTTACCCAGCATTATGCCGGGCAGGACATCGTCAAGGTCGTGCCTCTGCAAGAGAACAAGTCGATCGCGCGTATCGATGCAGAAGAACTCGCCAATCAGGATATTATGAAGCTCTACGTCTTCGGCAATGCAGAGCACATCAACCTCGTCGCGGTTCTCGATAATCTCGGCAAGGGCGCTTCGGGTGCGGCCGTTCAGAACATGGAACTGATGCTGTCTGCATGAGCGAGAGCATCGTCACGTCCGACATTCCGGATGAGATCAAAAGGCGGTGGAGCATTTCCTCCGTCTTTTTTCTTGCCGATACAGCGAGCAGCATTGTCCACCGTGTGACGTTGACGGATGGGTCGTCAGCGATCTTGAAGCGATTGAAGCCGCAGGGAATGGGCGAGCGTCCCGGCATGACCTTCCTGGAGTGGCGGCAGGGCCAAGGTGCTGTGCGCCTCTTGCAGAAGAACGATACGGAATGCCTGCTGGAGGATGCGGGTGATCTGACACTTCGCACTTACCGTCTTGAGCATGGAGAGGACGCCACGAATGCGATCATCCGCAAGGTTCTCCAGAAGCTCCACGCGCCGACGGCAGGATCTCCCGGTGGGCTCACAACGTTGGACCAGCATTTCCGCTCTCTCTTTGCCCGCGCCGAGACGGAAAGCCATGAACGCCTGCGCGAGCCTCTGCGGTATAGTGCCAAAGTAATTCGGGAACTGCTCGCTCGTCAGGAGACTGTAAAACCGCTTCATGGAGACCTGCATCACGACAACATCGTGACGGGCGGACCCCGCGGTTGGCTGGCAATCGATCCCCAGGGGCTTCTCGGTGATCCCGCCTACGAGGTCGCGAATATCTTCGGCAATCCGCTGAATGCGCTACCGGACATCCTCGATCCGCAACGGATAAAAAGGCTCTGTGAGGTTTTTTCAGAAACGCTCAACTGCTCGAAAGAAAAAATCCTGCGCTACGCCATTGCCCATGCGGGAGTATCGATCTGCTGGTCCCTTGAGGATGGTGATGTGCTGGATGAGAATGAGAACGCTTTGGAGCGCCTCGCCTTCCTCACCGTTGCGCGCGGCTTACTGAGCAGCGATCTCAGTCCCTGACTTCTATCGTCACCGGCGTAGGATACTCCCCGATGAAGCCACGCCAGTGGGCGATGGCGAAACCAAGGACGATCAGCGCCATGCCCTGATGGGCGAGCGCCACATGGATATCCACATGGGTGAGAAGCGTGGTGATGCCGAGGCTCGCCTGCACACAGACCAGGACAAAGAACAGCACGGAACGCCTCGCATGTGGTGTGTTCGGCAGCCTGCGGCAGAGGCTCAGCATGTGCCAGAGCGTGGCGGCAAAGAGCGTGTAGGCACCCATTCGGTGGACGAATTGCACCGTCTTCGGGTTCTCAAAGAGGTTGATCCACCAGGGCTGCTGGATGAAAAGATCGCCCGGAATCAGAGAGCCGTCCATCAGCGGCCAGGTGTTGTAGGAGAGGCCGGCATTGAGGCCGGCGACCAGCGCGCCGAGATAGATCTGGAAAAGACAGAGTACCGCCAGGAGGGCAGCAAATCCCCTGCCCTCGCGCTCGTGCGACGCTTCTGGAGAATGAAAGGAAAGGCCGCGCAATATCCACATGCAGCCCGCGAAGATCAGGCAGGCAATCGTCAAGTGGGTCGCGAGCCGGTATTGAGACACATCGGTACGATTGACGAGACCGGATGAGACCATCCACCAACCGACGAAGCCCTGAAAACCGCCGAGCGCAAGAAGACCGACAAGCGGCAGACGCAATCGCTTCTCGATCCGTCCGGTCAGCCAGAAATAGGCAAGCGGCAGGGCAAAAATCAGTCCGATGGTCCGCGCCAACAGACGATGCGCCCATTCCCACCAGAAGATGGTCTTGAACTCGTCCAGCGACATGCCGCGATTGATCTCTTGATATTGCGGGATGCGCTTGTAAAGCTGGAATTCCTCTTCCCACTCGGCGACGGTCAAGGGCGGGATGACGCCGTGGATCGGCTTCCATTCCGTGATCGACAGACCCGATTCGGTCAGACGGGTGGCCCCCCCCACGAGTACCAGACAGAACAGCGTGAAGAGCACGACACGCAGCCAGTTCCGCAAGAGCTTTCGGTTGCTTTCCTGCGCCTGCAAAGCGGTTTTCACCCGTTTTTCGACAGAGGCATCCGCCCTCGCCACCGTATCGGATCGCATTCTTGACACTCCACAATTCCTAACATTGGTTTGCCTTAACCGGATGGGCAAAACAAGGGGTTGGCCTTTGCGGCATCGGGTCGCGGTCATGCAGCTCGTGAAAACGATTCCGTTTTCAAGTAGCGCTGTTATACAGGGGTCTTACGAGTCAGCGACGGACGAGACATCCAGCCATGCATCCCCGCCTCAGATCATTCATCGGCACCATCGTCATCATTATGCTGGTCGTGACATACGCAGTTGTTGCGACGGCCTTCGCTTCCGCAACGCTTGCCAATTCTCCCTGGTGGATTCACCTCGGCTACTTTGTGCTGTCCGGCCTGCTGTGGGTTTTGCCGGCAATGTTGATCATCAAATGGATGGCTGGCCCGAAACGGCAGAAATAGGCGCTTGCGCTGACGAGCAGATCTTTCAGGCCTAAGCTGTGCGACCCGAGACGCTTCTCGCTGCCAATACCATCGGAATGATCTGGCTGTGACCGCTTGCGCGGAACGATGTCTCCGCTTCGCGGAGGACAACCGGGTCACCATCCGGAACAGAAAGAACGATATCCGCATCGATATATTTGAGGATGCGGGAAATCTCGGTTGGATCGGCTGCGCCGAACTCAAGCAGCACGGTGTCGTAACTTCCCGACAATGCCCCAAGCACCATCAAAAGCCGGTCGCGGACACCGCTGACGCGGTGTCCTGAGCCCACGCCCTGCGGGACGATATGCGCGGTAGAGAGCCGGTCGCGATGGATGGTCTCGCCGAAGGCTGCATCGCCCGTTAACAGGTCCATAATACCCGGCAGCGTTTCGTCCGTTACCATCAGCCGCGACGGCGCACCTGTCGCCGTCATGTCCACAAGCACCACGGATCGCGCCAATTCGGCGATCGCTCTTGCCAGCATAACGGTGGCCGTCGATCCATCGGTCCCACTGGGGGACGCGACAACGGCAACGGGCTTGGCACCTGGCATGACGAGAAGGTCAGCGACGTAAGCTATCGGAAGACCCGCCTCGGCAGATGGAGGATTAAGATCATCCTGGGGTTCGGTCACATTGTCGCTCGCGCTCATGGCGTCTTCTTTTCCTCATCGCTGGCAGCTTCAGCAGCGCCGCCACCATTCTTCCTTTCTAACCTTTCTGCGGTAACACAAGCGTTAACCTTAAGCAGCACGCGGGCATCATGATGCGCTTAAGCGAAATTCCTCCAAAGAAAGTTTTCTTTACCGGGAATTAACCATGACGAACGGATAACTGGGGTCAAGAAATGTCCCGGAGCCTGATTGCGAATGAATTTCGCCATCCCACGTTTGATATCGGCTTTTGCCCTTGCTGCCACAATGACGCTTGGTGGTTGCGCTGCGTATCAACCGGCGCCCTCGGCCATCAATGCAGCCGCCTTGCAGCCCTATCGCCTGGATAGCGGCGACAGGTTGCGCGTCACCGTTTTCGACCAAACCGGCCTCACAAACACCTATACTGTCGACCAAGCTGGTTACATCGCCTTTCCTCTCGTTGGACAAATACCCGCACGCGGCAGAACAGCCAAACAAGTCGAAGCAGCGCTCGCAGCGCAGCTTCGCAAAGGCTATCTCCGCAATCCAGACGTCAGCATCGAGGTCGATCGCTATCGCCCGGTCTTCGTCATGGGTGAAGTGGGCAGACCCGGACAGTACTCCTACGTACCGGGCATGACGATACAAAACGCCATAGCCGTTGCGGGTGGCTTCACGTCACGCGCAAATCAGCGCGATGTCGATGTGACGCGCAAGCTCAATGCCGATGTCAAAACCGGACGCGTGCTGATCTCAGCACCCGTCCTGGCCGGCGACACCATCTATGTGCGGGAACGTTTCTTTTGACGACATTGCGTCACAGCGCTCTCTGGCTTCATCATAGCTAAAGCCAGAATTTCAAGTTCAGCGGCAAAAGCAGCGGGCGCCGATCGGGCAGCCTTAAGCTTCTGTCTATAGTTGCGGGTAAACTGGTATTGCGTATCCCGCCCCCATTACTGCTGCAGCAGCCTGACAATTCTTTTGGGCGCTACAGTCAAACCGAGTGCGCAAAGCGATTTTCATATGGAAATCGTCAACGCTTCTTTTAGTATCTGTAGCTTATCCATATCTCATAATGATGGTGGGATAAGTCCATGGGCGATCAAGAAAGAGACGGACGCAACTCCGATCTCGATGTCGTGCGGTTGCAGCTCTCTCAAAAAGCAGCAGGAAACGGTGACGGCGGTAAACCAACCCTCAATCCCTTCGCCCGACAGATCGCCAATCAACTTCGCGATACCAGCCACTCACCGAATATGGTCATCGGTCAGTTGCGGGTCTTCGAGTTCGTCGGCCTTTCGATCATCTCGATTGCTCTCAATGGCATGGAGATCTCCGGCAGCTGGAGCGCTCATTTGGCGCTCGTCGTCGCCTGTCTCTTCAACGCGGGTCTCACCGCCCTTCTGCTTCAGATCACCGATACCTACCAGCTTCCCTCGCTACGTCGCCCTTTGGCGATGGCGGCGCGCATCGTGGGTTCGTTTCTCACCGCATGTGGCGTGACAGCCGGTGCGATGCATATGCTGTTAAACGAGGATGGATACTCCTGGGCTGGCTTTGCTTGGTGGGTTGCGGCGGGGTCAGCCTTTCTTCTTCTGGAAAGATCGATCGTCGGTCTCGTCATTCGTCACTGGGGCCGCAACGGTGTGATGGAGCGCCGAGCGGTCATCGTTGGCGGCGGCCAGGCGGCAAGAGACTTGATACGCTCTCTGGAGCAGCACGATAACGACATCCGGATATGCGGCATCTTCGACGATCGCACAGGTGCCCGCTCACCAGAGATCGTCGCTGGCTATCCGAAGCTTGGCACCTTTGCCGAACTGGTCGAGTTTGCCCGCATGACGAAGCTCGACATGCTGATCATCGCGCTTCCCACTAGCGCGGAAGCGCGCATCATGGAACTTCTTCGAACGCTCTGGGTGCTGCCTGTCGATATCCGCATCGCGGCCCATGCCAACAAATTGCGTTTCCGGCCCCGCTCCTATTCGCGCGACGGCAGCGTGCCGATGCTCGACGTGGTGGACAAGCCCATCCGGGATTGGGACGGCGTGGCGAAACGGGTGTTCGATATCCTGTTCAGTGTCATCGCCCTTCTCCTGCTCTGGCCCGTGATGATCGGAGCCGCTATCGCCGTCAAAGCGACCTCCAAAGGTCCGGTGTTCTTCAAGCAGAAACGCCACGGCTTCAACAACGAGACGATTAATGTCTGGAAGTTTCGCTCGATGTATACGGAGATGAGCGACCCCAGTGCTGTTAAAGCGGTAACCAAGAATGATCCGCGCGTCACGCCGGTCGGCCGTTTCCTACGCAAATCCTCGCTGGACGAACTGCCTCAGCTCTTCAACGTGCTGGCAGGAGATCTGTCTCTCGTCGGTCCCAGACCCCACGCCGTTCATGCCCAGACCGGCGACTTGAAATATACCGAAGTCGTGGAACACTACTTCGCCCGCCACAAGGTTAAGCCGGGCGTTACCGGATGGGCGCAGATCAACGGTTGGCGCGGCGAGATCGACAACAGCGACAAGATCAAGCAACGCACCGCGTTTGATCTCTACTATATTGAAAACTGGTCTCTTTGGCTCGACCTCAAGATTCTCTTCCTGACACCGATCCGTTTGCTAAAATCGGAAAACGCCTATTGATGGACCTGTAGCCGATTACCACCTCCCCGGTGGAACCAGGCAGGATTTTCCGCGTTGACCCGCCGTAAATCTTCATTTTCAGGGGAAATCCGAATGACGCGGTCTAACAATCTCTACTTCATCATTGGCGCGCTGGTCGTACTCGTCGCCGCTCTTGGTATCTATGTGTGGCACGAAGAGTCGAAGCCTAAGGGTATCGAAATGAACATCGGACCAAACGGCGTGTCCGTGCAGGAAAACTGATCGTCTTCGGGAGGGGCGCAGCACACTGTCCTGCTGCGCTACCTCGCGCATATCGGCGCCTCCTCCGCAACGCCATTTTCCGTTTTTGTCCTGCGGACTTTATTTTTAGGGTTGCGTGCGAGACGCCTTCTATATAAACGCGTCTCTTGTGTCGGAGCGTAGCGCAGCCCGGTAGCGCACTTGACTGGGGGTCAAGGGGTCGCAGGTTCAAGTCCTGTCGCTCCGACCATTTTTGAGGTTCTCCCCAAGCCTCGATCATTCTAGAGAAAAGCATTGGCATCAGCCATTTGACCGTCTTCGCATGGAGACATGTTTGGCTCTTTCTCTTCACGCATCCTTCCACTGAAATGCTCATTTTTGGATTTTCTAATGGAACGCTCATGCAGGGCGACGTGTTAGTCCATCGTAACGAGATGAGGCATCGCTGGGGTGCTTTGGAAGAGATGGAGAGAGAGATGAACAGCATTATCTATATAGTCGGTCTAGTCGTTGTCGTTGGCATGATCCTGTCTTTCGTCGGCTTGGCCTGATAGGACAGGCGTCTAATGTACGAGGGGCTGGCGCTTCAGTTTGTTGAAGGGAAATCCAGCCAGCGTCCCGCGCAACCCGGCGGCAATGCTTTGTCGGGTGTTGCCGAAGCTGATGTTTCAGGCGGCGCGCTGACGGGTGGCGCAGGTGTGATGCCGCCCGGACCAACAGATAGGGTGGCGTTCTCGATCTGCCAGCTTACGTTCGGATCGAAACGCACACCGTCAAACGTCACTGAGATCGGATGGGCGGCGTCATAGCCGCGGAGGACCAGCGTCCCTGTCTCGCCCGTTACACTTCGCAGCAGAATGTCACGGTAAACCGGGATGTCAGAGCCATGGGCCTGTTTGTCGTAACGGGTATCAAAGTCGATCGGGTTACGATTTCCGCGCAGGCACACATTCTCATATTGGATGGCGCTGACGAGCCCGCCCCGACTGATATCGCTTTTGATACGCAATCCGGACGTCGCCCCGTCGATGGTGACGTTTTGGACGAGTATGTCGCTCACACCCGATTCGGTCTCACTGCCGATCGAAAGGCCATGACCCCAATAGAGGTGACTGTCGAGAATCGAGACGTAACGGGTCGGAGCGCTTCCGCCCTTGATGGCGATGTTGTCGTCCCCGCCACGGATGAAGCTGTGAGCGATGGTCACGTCCTGCGAACCGGCAGGATCGATACCGTCCGTGTTGCGCGCGTCCGCAGGTGTGTCGATCCGCACGCCCCAGAGTGTGGCGCCCTTCACACCGTTCAGCATGATGTGGAAGTTTGGCGCGTTCCGTAGCGTCACGCGGTAGAAAACGATGTCAGCGCCGTCATCAACCTGGATTAGCCGAGGATTGTTCTGTTTGCCTCCTTGGCTTTGGGCGCGGCGCGCAAGTTGCCACCAAGTCTCGTTGCTGCCGGCCATAAGCGCGCCACCCTGACCGTCGATAAGGCCATCACCGACCAAAGCTGCGCCTTGCGTTTTTTCAAACAGAATGAAGGGGCGACAGCCCTGCCCTTTCGTATCGATCGTTCCGCACGTCCCTTTGCCTCGGTCATAGGCGTGAGGATCAGCGACTGCGGCCAGCACCACGCCTCGGTCGAGCCAGAGGGTGACGCCGGAACGAATGGTCAGCGGGCCGCTGACGAAGCGACCGCCAGCGGTGCCAGCCGACAGCTTGACCACCTGACCTGCGGGGCATGCATCGATTGCCGCCTGAAGCCGCTGCGTGTCCCACGCCTGTTGCGCGGATGCGCTTTGCGCGGCTGGCTGAGGTGAGAGCGTGGCGCAGAGCTGGGTGGGTAAGGTAGGTTCCGATACCGTGCGGCGATCGCCGCTCACCGCCGCATAAGCCGGCGAGGTCACTACAAGGGCCAGCCCAACAGCAAGGCAATAGGCAGTGAAACACAAGGCGGGCATCTGATACTTGGTCATAGGCGAATCCTGTTTGGCAAGCACCCCGGGTTGAGGATCGTTGCGTCACAACACGTCGCATATTTTTATGATCGGATGTCAAACCTGCAAGTCTAACCCGGCATTCCGAGAGGGATTATTTGGTAGAATAGTCCCTCTCGGCTGACATAAGTGCTTCGGCGAAATGCGGGCGCATATCAGCGGCCGAGGCGCCAGATGAAGGCCGATACGGGCTAGAGCGTTTCCTTGTTAAATAGAAACGTTCTGCCGGAGCAGGTTTTCGTCAGGGCAAAGGCGATTGGCGAAGGGCATACCCAAAGGTACGGTCGAGCCGATCGCCTTTGAGCCTGACGGAAAGATGTCCGGCCCTTCGGGTTGGTTGAAACGGGCCACCTGCTTGCCCGGACGGCTTGGCCGTATGCTTTGGCTACGGCACGCGCCCTCCGGACAATCAGTCGATCCCGTTTGAACCAACAGAACTGTTTCTATTTAACAAGGAAACGCTCTAACACCTCTCCAGAACAAAGACGTGAGGTCCCGACCTGAAAATGCGGGAAAGCTGAAAGTGAAAGTTACGTCAGTGACCAGGCGCAGCAACGACACTATTGATTGCCGTGCCTACATCCGCGCTAAACTGTTTTCGATCCGCTCCCAGCTCTCATCCATGGGATAGGCTGCGGAGACAACCGGCACACTCAGGTGACCATAGCGGATGGACAACTGCTTCTCTGCAGTCTCAGGATCGACCCCTGCAATCTTGCCCAGATAGAGGGCGGAGGCGAGGCCTGTACGGTCGGATCCGGATCGACAGTGAATGAGGATCGGTTTTGGTGACGAACGCATGATCTCGACCAGGGCTTCCGCCTTGTCCATCGAGAGCGCTTCACGCGCCGACATGGCGAAATCAATGTGATGGACGCCGAGGGCCTTGGACTCCGAGACCTCATCCTTGTACCAGGTGGATCCATCGTTCTCGCCGCGCAGATTGATGACGGTCTTGATGCTGTGTTGCTTCACATAAAGTGCCAACTGCTCGGCACTCGGCTGGTTCGATCGATAAAGTTCGCCGGCCAGCACCTCATGGAAGTTTCCGGAGAGTTGGAGGAAGCCCAGATAGCCGAAGAAGCTTAGCAGTAGTACCGCCACGGCGCCTATCAGGGTGATCAGTTTTTTGCGCATGATATCCATCTTCCGACTTCTATTGGCGGGAGGGATAGATGCTGAGGCTGACATCAAGATGAACGTTTCTCACCCGACAAACGGGCAAGTCGGCATCATGTCACCGAACGAAGATATAGACGGCATAAAGGGCAATCAAAGCGCTGGCGATGAGTGCCGCGATCATGCCGAGGCGCTTTTCGATGAAGTGCCGGATGCGTTCGCCGTAGCGCTGCAACAGACCCGCGAGGATGAAGAAGCGAGCGCCGCGCGTCACGACCGCCGTGATGATGAAGAGGCCGAGGCTGATATTCGCAGCACCGGATAGGATCGTCACCACCTTGATGGGTGGAAGGTGCGCGAGGCCTGACGTGATCAGCAAAAGCACGATTGTTTCATAATCAACCGAGGCCTTCAGCTGCTCGAACGCATCCAGCTTGCCGTAAAACTCCAGCAGCGGACGGGCAACACTTTCAAAGGCGTAATGGCCAAGATACCATCCGGCAATTCCGCCAAGCACCGATGCGGCGGTCGCAACCGTTGCGTAAAACATCGCTTTGCGGGGCTTTGCCAGAACCATGGGCAGAAACAGGACATCCGCCGGAAGGAAAAAGATCGAGCTTTCGACAAAGGCAATGATCGCTAGCCACCAGACGGCGGTTTTGCGTGCTGCAAGGTTCATCGCCCAGGCATAAAGACCCTTCAGCATTTTTCGTCTCCGTTCAATCCCGCGAGTTTGGTACTGATCAGGCGCAGCCACGTCCCACTCTGACGCATCGGCTGGTTTTCGAAGCCGCCACTTGTGACCTGCCAATACCGACCAAATGCGTGGATGGCAAATGATGCGGCGCAACATTATGACGCTCGATATACAAAAATGCTGCGGCGCGAAAGGTAAAATATCGGCATTTCATGAATACGCGCGCGGCGTTTTGCTGCAACGCAGTCTGAATTGCTTTTATTCTGGCGTTTCAATTGATTCGGCGTAGAATGAAGGCGCGAGGACATACTGAGGAGGAGACAGTTATGGACTACGTTAATTTCTTTACTTCGCTGAACCCGTTTATTCTCGGCATCTTGATGTTTGTTCTTTTATTGGGTGCCTACAGCAAGTGGGTTTCGCACTGACGATTTCGATAGCCCACGCCGTATCCATGCCAGTCACCGCACCTGCTTTGAGCATTTGCGGATAGTCACTTCTGGCCATGAATGATATCACTCCCGGAGTTCTAATTGATTTCGGGAGAAGGCATGACGCAGGACTTCGCGTTCAAGGATACGTCTGAAAATCTCAGTTCCGTTTTGCAAAAACTGATCAATCAGCTTGGCGGAAAGACGATCACTTTACGGGAATTGATGGAGGCTATCGGCGAACAGGGCCTCCTCCTGATGTGCGCCATTGCCTCCCTGCCCTTCCTCATTCCCGTTTCCATTCCAGGCGTCAGCACGGTATTTGGGGCCGCCATCATCATGATCAGCCTCGCCATCATTCTGAACCGGCTGCCGTGGTTGCCCAAACGCATTCTTGATCGGCAGATGGAGACGGCGCGCCTTGTGCCAGCGCTGCAAAAGGGCATCCACATCGTGTCGTGGCTGGACAGGTATATTCGCCCACGCCTACTTTCCCTGACAACCGGTGCGATCATGAACCGGGTGAACGGAATTGCCATTATGGTGTCCGGCCTGTTGCTGATGATGCCACTCGGCTTCATTCCCTTCTCGAATACCCTGCCGGGGATCGCAATCCTTTTATTCTCTGCAGGGATGATCCAGCGCGATGGAGCCACAGTGCTGGGTGGCTATCTGTTTCTTGCGCTCACGACGATTTACTTCGCAGCGTTGGCCTATGCGGCCATGTGGGCGGGCCAGGGCCTCAGCAACTCGCTTACGGGCGCCTGAGGTCCTTTTCTCCTTCGCGGCGCGCCTGACGGGCGCGCTTGCGATATTCCCACCAGATGGCCAGCTGACGCCGTTTGCGGCGAACGATGCGTAAATCCTGAGATAGTACCAAAAGGCCGAGTGGGACCATCCAGAAGCCGAGGATCGGCAAGAAGCCGAGAAAGCCGCCAATAATGAGCAACGTACCGATGACGATGCGCCCAACACGCGAGCGCGGCATCGCTACGCTCCATTTGCCCATGTGAAGCCGCCCCGTTTTGGGGTGAATACCGAAATTCACGCCAGATCACCTCGGCTCAAGAGGGTTGGGGAAACTTTTTTCAACATCGTCATGCCCGGAAACGTGGGGCCTTCAGTGGATAAAACAAGAGGAATGCATTTTTTTTGAAAAAAGCGCTTGGCAAATCGTCAAAGCGTTTGTATTACCCCGCTCACGCCACGCCAAGCGGCGCACGTTCCCTGGTAGCTCAGCGGTAGAGCATTCGACTGTTAATCGACAGGTCGCCGGTTCGAATCCGGCCCGGGGAGCCATTTTTACAATCGACCGCATTGTAAGCAAATATCTCTCCCAACATACCGCTGAAAAATCTCTGACTATCCAACGTCTTGAGCCTACACATCGTTGCGACGAGATCGCATATTCGGTACGACGAATAAGGATCAAGGCAGACGCTTCGGTCACTTGTCGTCATGGAGGCTGCGGATATGTCGATCACCGCTTCGCAATGCAGAGCCGCACGCGCCCTGCTCGACTGGGCACCGGAAAAGCTTGTCGAAGCAGCCGGTGTTGATCATGCTGCTTTAACGTCTTTTGAAAGTCGGGAAAGCGGCTCCGATCCTCAATTGGGCGACAGGTTCCGAGCCGCTTTGGAAAAGGCTGGGATTTCCTTCATCGACGACAATCAGACCTCTGCAGCCGGCGGTCCAGGTTTACGACTTTTGAAGTCACCCGGCGAATTCGATACCGATCAGTCTGAGACCGTCCAATATAAAGAACATCTGGCGCCCGATGCGCCGACCGGAGCTGGAGGCTGATATGGCCAAGAAAGACAAGCTGGAACATTCCGAGTTTTCAGGAGAGTTCGAAGACGACGGCATCACTGTGCTTGTGGATATCTTCCGACCTGCTGGAACGCAGCAGGACTGGCAATTGGAAGTCATCTCCGAAGAGGATGACGTGACGACATGGGACAAGCCCTTCGCCACAGACAAGGACGCCTGGGAGGAGTTTCTTGCTACGTGTGAGCGAGATGGCATCAGGAGCTTTCTTGGCGATGAGGAGCCAGCTGTCCACTAAGCCCCCCTTACCGGCGGGTATCTCATCGCACATGAAAAAGGCGACCGCTGTAGCGATCGCCTTGAACTCTTCTCATATCCGGCTTGTGGAAAAAAACGCTGGGTTTCAACGCTTGCCAGCGCGGCCGGAAACCGCTGTCGATGTAGCGGACACTGGGTCGCTTGCCGGGAAGGTGTCTTCCAGGCCTTCTTCAAGCTCGTCATTGGCCTGACCTTTGTCTTGCGACTGCTCGCGGTTGAGCGAGATCACGGCAGGCGATTCACCGGCGGCAGCCTCATCCTCGACGCCCAGCACAGACGTGTTGCGGGTCGCATCAATTTCCAATTCAGCTTCCTGCCAGTGGCGCTCATGGTCGCCATCACGCCGACCTTCGCTTTCCCACTTTTCATAGGCCTTGTTGCGTATTTCGGATTCGCGATCGACTTCCATGGTGCTTCTCCCGTTTTAGATAGCGGGAAAACAATCGGCACTCTTATTGGTTCCTGCGCTCTTACTCCGATGTTTTGCCTGAGCGGTGACAAAAGGAACGAAGCTGCACCCTGCCCGTTTCCCTATCACGAAACCAAAATAGATGGAGCTTACCATGGCCGACGACAAATCGACGATTCACAAGAACAATCATCTCGACATCAAGGACGAAGACGTCGCGCGCTTCGAGACTGAAGGCGATCTGACCCAGCATCAGCAGGAATTGGATCCCGACGAACTGACAAGCCTCAGAGCGCGCAGACAGGCGGCACGTCAGCACGAGGATGCCTTCATCGTTGCAACGGACTTGGAAGATGACGACCAGCGCGATGCCGCTCCAGGCACCCGCGAACAGCCATAGTCGCCGCACCCGAAGAGAACTTCACGGTGATATCTATCTCGCCCTGGCTTCTCTCTTTAGGCTGTCGTCCTGCTATGGACAGAATGTGTTGACGTGCATTGACTCATTCTGACTGGAAGCTCGGTCAACGACGAACCGAGACGATGGACTTGCGGCTGAAGTTGGAGACCTGTACGCGGCCGGACTGATTACCGCCCAGGATTTGGGCGGTGGCGCCACTCATGCTTTTCAAGATACCTGCATGGTAGTGCTTGCCGCTTCGAACGACCACAACGTCACCGGGTTTGGCAGCGCCGACCGGAACGGCATAACCGAATGATTTCCAGGATTTGGCAAAGCCGGAGGACTTTGGAGGGGTGCGACCCGATTTTTCTGCAACAACGCTGAGGAAGTGGCCGCACCACGGGGTTTTACGAGGATTGACGCCCAAAATTGCTTTCAGCGTCTTGTTGTTCTTGCCTTCATGAAGACCGGCATATTGCTCGGCTTGGTTCAACATTCCCGCCGAAGCGGGGGTCATGGCCACGGCGCAAAGCCCGACAGCCAAAAGAAACGCAGATACTCTCACACTCTTGCCCTTTAAAAGCACAGGACACCTGGCTCCAGCCCGCGCCGAAGTGTCCTTGCGCACATTCAAAGTAGGGCAGCCTGGGAGCGAAGTGGCTCGCTCACGGCGGCTGCTGTTGAGCCGTCTATGCTTCGAATTTAGCGAGAATTTGACCAGACATGGGCGATTATGGGTATGTTATGCCCCGAAATCGCCTTTGGCGTTATCAAAATAGCGAAGCCTGTTCGAGTTTAGGCGTGTTTTTGAAAAGACCTTCCAACTCTAACATTCGCTGCTTTGTCTTCACGCCGCCTTCGGCAGAAAAGCCGCCCAGTTTACCGCCAGCGGCGAGAACCCGATGGCACGGAATAAGAAGCGGTAGGGGATTTTTTGCCATCGCCTGTCCAACGATTTGAGCGGCCTGCGGCGGAGTGTTCAATTCCTTGGCGATTTCTCCGTAGGTTTTTCGATGTTCCCCACGGCATAGCCCTTACGACTTCGTAAACGTTTGAAAAGAAATCACTTTGGGTACCGATATCGAGCTTCGTATCATGAAACTCGACGCGCTGACCGGTGAAGTACGCTCTCACTTTTTCCAGCAGATGTTTTGCTTCCACACCCGGTTCGCAATGTTCGGCGTTGGGCATGCGTCGTAATAGATGCGCCTTGGCGTCATCTTCTAGATCAACGGGCAACTGGAAACGACAGATGCCGCCGTCATGCCATGCGAAGGCGCAAAAACCCATTGCAGTGGAAACGGTGGAGTAGCGGATTTTGCGCACGATCAACCTGCCCCATTTCAGTCCCATTCGCCCAAACGATTGTCGGCGTTAACGTTTCAGCAACCATTTTTTTGAGGTCAAGTCGAGGCCCGGCCCGGATTTTTCGGCAAGAGTGTGTCCTCGGGCGTCCGCCTCAACCCGCCACCGAAGCGATAGAGGCCAGCAAAAAGCCACCCGGCGGGAACGCGACGGGTGGCTGAAAAGGTATTCTTCGCTTGAAGATCAAACGGATCGCTTACGATGCGAGCTTAGGCATCTCCACAAGGCGGTTTGCATCGCGGCTCGCCTCAACGAAAGCGGTCCGGGCAATCTCGCCCGAAACACTACCCAGAAGCGATGCTCTGCAGAGGCGCAACGCCTGCTCATACGCCTTGCCATGACGGCTGGGCCACTCGTGTTGGAGAAAATCAAAGGCTTCATAAGCGCCGTTGAAGGTGCGAGGCGCGCCGTTCTCCAGGGAGATCACGACAGGCGCATCCCATTTTACTTCATTCAGCATCATTGGTGGGTCTTCCATACTCAATTCACGTGCCTCCAACGTCACGTCCAGCATATGGTTCCACCCGTTTTGATTAAAACCTGACAAAATTTACCCTTCAAAAACCATAGGTACCGCGCAACCGTATTACTGTCGTTGCAGGGGAGCGAAACACCCTTATGCGCGTTACAGATGAAAGCGGAAGGAACGCCTATGACGATGCAGGAAAGCCCCATTATTCTTTGGTTTCGCAAGGACTTGCGCCTTTCTGACAATCGCGCCCTTGCAGCCGCGCGGGAGCATGGTGGAGCAATCGTCCCGCTGTATATTCGCGAGGATCGGCAGGGCTCGAACGGCCCCTTGGGCGGCGCGCAGGAGTGGTGGCTGCATCACTCGCTGAAAGCCCTCTCCGACCAGTTGGAGAAGCTTGGAAGTCGCCTGATCCTACGCAGTGGAGACCCCGCTAAAGTCCTCAAGTCACTGATCAGTGATATTGGCGCGAGCACGATCTTTTGGAACCGTCGGTACGACCCCGATGGCATGGAGATCGATAGCCACCTCAAGAAGCAGCTTCGCGATGATGGATGTGAGGTCGAGAGTTTCTCAGGTCACCTTCTGCACGAACCATCCAAGGTAACGACAAAGAGTGGTGGACCCTATCGCGTCTACACGCCTTTCTGGCGTGCCATCGAAGGCGGTGACGAGCCGCCGGAGCCGACGGCGAAGCCGCGCCAGATACCAACGCCATCCAGCTGGCCGAAGTCTGAAAAGCTGGACAGCTGGAAGCTCCTGCCGACAAAACCGGATTGGGCCAAAGATTTCTCGGAGATCTGGACGCCAGGGGAAGCGGGAGCAAAAGAGCGGCTAGACGATTTCATCGATAGCGCGCTGAAGGGGTATGAGAAGGGTCGTGACTTCCCGGCACAGCCTGCAACCTCGATGCTCTCGCCGCATCTCGCCCACGGGGAAATCACACCCGCCCAGCTTTGGCATGCCACCAGAGGCCTTTCGTCCCATATATCCTCGAACGACATCAGCCGTTTTCGCAAGGAAATCGTCTGGCGCGAATTCTGCTACCACCTTCTCTTCCACTTTCCAAAGCTCAACGAGAAGAACTGGAATGAGAGCTTCGATGCGTTCGAATGGAAAACGAACACAGCCAACTTCAACGCCTGGAAGAAGGGGATGACGGGCTATCCGATCGTTGATGCTGGAATGCGACAGCTGTGGAAGCACGGCGTCATGCACAATCGCGTGCGGATGATCACCGCATCCTTCATGATCAAGCATCTCCTCATAGACTGGCGTAAGGGAGAGACGTGGTTTCGCGATACGCTTGTGGATGCCGACCCGGCCTCGAATGCGGGCAACTGGCAGTGGGTGGCGGGATCGGGTGCGGATGCCTCGCCGTTTTTCCGCATCTTCAATCCCATCATTCAGGGAGAAAAATTCGACCCTGACGGCGACTATGTAAAAACCTTCGTGCCGGAGCTTTCGAAGCTCGATGCCAAGTACATTCACAAGCCGTTCGATGCTCCAAAGCAGGTGCTGGAAAAAGCCGGAATCGAATTGGGCAAGACCTATCCGAAGCCAGTCGTCGATCATAATGAGGCACGCCAGCGTGCGCTTAACGCCTACTCTCAGATCAAGAAGAGTGAATAACCGCGGTATCGGTAATATTTTGCGCTGGAACTCTCTTCGTCAGAAGATAATTTCTTGTCACAAGGCTGTTAGATAACGACATAACGGCTTTGAATCGCTGACTGGACAGAAGGCCTGATCATGACCATCCATTCTTCCGTGCTGACCGCAATTGGCAACACGCCGCTCATCCGCCTCAAGGCAGCATCCGAGGCCACGGGCTGCGAAATTCTGGGCAAGGCCGAGTTCATGAATCCGGGCCAGTCGGTCAAGGATCGTGCTGCGCTGTTCATCATTCGCGATGCGGAACGCCGTGGCCTCTTACGTCCCGGCGGCACCATCGTCGAGGGTACAGCTGGCAATACCGGCATTGGGCTTGCGCTGGTTGCCAACGCGCTTGGCTACAAGACGGTCATCGTCATCCCTGAGACCCAAAGCCAGGAGAAGAAGGACGCGCTGAAGCTTCTTGGCGCGCAGCTCGTCGAAGTGCCGGCAGCGCCCTACTCCAACCCCAATAACTACGTGAAAGTCTCCGGGCGTCTGGCAAAGCAGATTGCGGCGACCGATCCGAACGGAGCGATCTGGGCAAACCAGTTCGACAATATTGCCAACCGTCAGGCGCATATCGAAACGACGGCACCGGAAATCTGGGACCAGACGGATGGCAAGGTGGATGGTTTCATCTGCGCCGTCGGCTCCGGTGGAACGCTCGCGGGCGTCGCGGACGGTCTTCGCGATTTCAACCCGGACATCAAGATCGGTCTTGCCGATCCGGAGGGGGCCGCCCTTTACGAGTTCTACAAGAACGGCGTTCTGAAGTCTGAAGGATCCTCCATCACTGAAGGCATCGGCCAGGGTCGCATCACGGCCAATCTCGAAGGCTTTACACCGGATTTTGCCTATCAGATCCCGGATTCCGAGGCCCTGCCGATCATCTTCGAACTGATCACGAAGGACGGCCTGTGCCTTGGCGGTTCCTCCGGCATTAACATTGCCGGTGCAATTCGGCTTGCCCGCGACCTCGGACCGGGGCATACAATCGTCACCATACTTTGTGACTACGGTAACCGTTACCAGTCCAAGCTCTTCAACCCGGACTTCCTGCGATCCAAGGGGCTTCCCCTTCCCGCCTGGCTGACGGAAAAGAAAGAGATTTCGGTTCCGTACGAAACCGTCTGAGGTGAATGCAGCATGCCCGTGAATGCCCTGTTTCGTGATGATTTTTATCTTTCAACTTGCGAAGCGGTGGTCACGGCAGTGCATGACGATGGTGGCATAGAGCTGGATCAGACCTGCTTCTATGCCACATCCGGCGGGCAACCTGGCGATACGGGCTTTCTCGAGCGCGCCGATGGTTCGAAGATCGAACTCGGCGTGACCCGCCACGGCGCAGACAAGAGCGTCATCATCCATGTTCCCCTGGAAGGACAACCCTCTCCAGAGATCGGGGAAAAGCTGACCCTCCACATCGACTGGCAGCGCCGCTACAAGCTGATGCGCATGCACACCGCTTGCCACCTTCTCTCCGTCGTCTGCTCATGGCCGATCACCGGTGCGGCCGTTGGCGAGGAGGAGTCGCGCGTCGATTTCGATATGTCGGAGACCATCGACAAGGATGATGTCACCGCCAAGCTGATGGAACTCGTGGAGCAGAACCACCCCATTTACCTGCAGTGGATCACCGACGAGGAACTGGCCGCCAGTCCGGGCATCGTCAAATCCAAGCATGTTCGTCCGCCCGTCGGGCTTGGCCGTGTCAGCCTTGTCTGTATCGGCGAGAATTCTTCGGTTGACAGCCAGCCCTGCGGCGGCACTCATGTGTCGGAAACGCAGGAAGTCGGCGAGATTTACATCGCCAAGATCGAAAAGAAGGGCAAGGAAAACCGCCGTTTCCGTATCCGCTTCGGCAACCCCGCCGACGCCGCCTGATTTCTGGGAGAAATATCGTGAGCACCGATAAAAGCCGTTTCGTCGTTTCGGCGGATTGGGTCGAGCAGCAGCTCGGAACGCCACATTTCCGCATCGTCGATGCCTCATGGTATCTGCCCGCGCATAAGCGCGACGGGAAGCAGGAGTATGCCAGCGGCCACATTCCGGGCGCCGTCTTCTTCGATCAGGATGCGATTGCCGATCATGACACGGGTCTTCCACATTCGCTGCCCTCGCCGGAGTTCTTCGCAGAGGAAGTCGGCAAGCTCGGCATCTCCGAGATGGACACCATCGTCGTCTATGATGGCCCAGGCTTCTTCTCCGCGCCACGCGTGTGGTGGATGCTGCGCGTTATGGGTGCCGAAAAGGTCTATGTGCTGGATGGTGGCCTCGATGGCTGGAAGGCTGCCGGCAAACCGCTTGAGACCGGAGCCCCGCAGATTGAGACGACAGAGTTTCACGCCGAGTTCAAGGCGAACCGTGTCACCTCATTCTCAGATATGCGCGCTGTCGTCGATAAGGGCGAAAAGCAGGTGGCGGACGCCAGAGGCGCAGGCCGCTTCACCGGCGACGAGGCCGAGCCTCGCGCCGGCATGCGTTCCGGCCATATGCCCGGTGCCCGCAGTCTGCCTGCCACCGCCTTTTCGGAAAACGGCCACTTCAAGGATCTGCCGACGATCCGCAAGATGATTGCCGAAGCTGGCATCGATCTTTCCAAGCCAGTCGTTACCAGCTGTGGCTCGGGCGTCACCGCCGCCGTTGTGACACTGGCATTGGAATCGCTCGGTCATTCGGACAACTCGCTTTATGACGGGTCATGGTCGGAATGGGGATCGAAGCAGGATACGCCGGTCGTTACAGGCCCTGCAGAGCCTCTGCCCACTGTCACCTACGGTCCGCTGAAGGCCCATGTCACACAGTTGGAGATGACATCCGCACCGAAGGTCAGCCTTCCCGTGCCGGTCAATATCCAGACGGCGATCATGCGCACGCACAACATCCCGCTGCATTTCTATCGCTACCTCTACTGGCGGGTCGGCAAGCGCTGGCACTGGCAGAAGCGCATGCGCATGAGCGATGCCGAACTTTCCGCTGTGCTGCATGACCCTAAGAACTGCGTCACGGTTCTCTATCTCAACGGTTCGCCTGCTGGCTTCTTCGAGTTCAACAGAACCAGTGACGAGGTGACCGAACTTTCATACTTCGGTCTCATGGAAGAAGCGATCGGCGCCGGCGTCGGCAAATGGTTCCTGCTCCAGGCGCTCTATTCAATCTGGCAGGATAATCCGAAGAAGGTCACCGTCTCCACCAATACGCTGGACCATCCACGGGCGTTGCAGCTCTATCAGATGATGGGCTTCTCACCTGTCAGTACCTATGAGGCTTGGGTAGAGCCACTGACCGACAGCGAGTATCTGGAGATTTCGCGGCGCGGCTGAGCGCCCGGCTGGCATCCCCCCCTCCTGTATCGAGAGTGGATCCATCCAGCCTGCGATTATCACGTCACTGTAGGCGGTTGAGTGACAGTGCTTAAAGTTCCTGACCGAGTTTGACAGCGGTCGGGATTTCCTTCGCAGGTGCGTCACCGCGATTGCCGTTCGTCGCGAGAAGATGGGCTGCGATCAGCTCGCCGTGGAATTTGGCAAGTTCGTAGCAATAGGTGATTTCGCGGCGTTCTTCAGACCAATAGGCATCGGGCCGGCCGCAGCTTCTGGCTGTCAATTTCACCTCGCCCTTCAGCTTGTAGGCGCTGAAACCGTGGGCGATCAGGTCCAGCACTTTCGACTCCTTCACCATCGTTGCATAGATGTCGAGAAAGGGGTCGCGTGCGGGCTCATAGTTGATCACGAATTTCGTCGTGCCCGGCGGCTTTACATATGGCTTAAGCAAGTCGTTCCAGCGCGCCACGGTCTGCGGATAGGCCACTTCGCAGGCCTTCCACTTATCCTTTGGCAGCCCCATCATTTCCGCGAGATCGCCATAGCCTTCGTTATCCTTGCCAACCATAAGGCACGCCATCTGGTGGTCGCGGGCGACGTTCGGGACGATAATCGTATAGAGCGGCGCATCGTGCTCGGGAAGCTCCCCGGCACCGCGCGCGAGGTACCAGCTATCGGTCGCATTGACGATGGCCGTGTCCAGCCACTCCTGATTGCCTTCCAACATGATGGTCGCGGCAAGCTCGTCGGCGGTGTTCTTACCTTCCCCCGCATCGGGAAGGCCGAAATCGGAGATCAGCATCTTGGCCGCTTCATGATAGAGGCCAAACACCGCGTTGCCGATGACGAAATTGACCGTCTGCTGCAGCTGGTCGTCGGAAAGATCGTCAAGCGTAGGTGCAACCTGCGCCTGTGCAGCCGGCATGGCAGAACATAAAAGAGCGACCGAAAGAACGGTTCGAAACCTGCGCAGCATTGACGTCAACTTTCCAGAACGAGGACGCAGCATAGATCGCTAAAGAGAACGGTCCACGCAATGGGTTGGTTTCGCTTAACGACAAGAAACGGGTGGATAGACGATTGTTTGGCAGCCATAGCGACAAAGAAGCAACTCAGCGAGGATCCGCCATGACCACCATCATATTCACCGCATTGCCCCAGCAGCATGTCGAGGCCATCAGGCTTGGCAAACCGGATTCGAACGGCCAAGTGCCTGAACGGATGATCGCCACCGGAGACCTGCCCTGCCGCGCCTGTCTGGGGCAGATCAGGGAGGGTGATTCGGCTCTGCTTGTCTCCTACCGGCCCTTTCGCCATGTGCAACCTTACGCCGAGACCGGACCGATTTTCATTCATGCCGAGGCGTGTGGGACTTATGATGGCGCGCAGGTTCCGCCGGCAATGCTGTATAGCGCAGACTACATCGTCCGGGGTTACGATGCGGGCGACCGCATCGTTTATGGCACGGGTGCGGTGACGCCGACGGCTGAGATCGCCGCTCGTGCACAGGAACTGCTTGCAAGGCCGGACATCGCCTATGTGCACGTTCGCTCGGCACGCAACAATTGCTTTCAGTGCCGCATCGACAGAGGTGATGACGGCCAAGGCCTTGGTGCAAAAGATTAAATTTTGCTCATTCAGCCATGAGGGTGGCGTGCGTCATACACCTGTCATTTTGCTGGTAGACTCCTCAGCAATTCGTTTTACCTTGTCCCGGCTTAGACAGGTCATCGTATTTTGAGATCAGGAGTTTCCATGTCATCCCTTATCGGCCTTCACCCTATCACGCGCCGTTCTCTCTTAAGCGGCATCGCGGCGTCGTCCGCATTCGTCATGCTGCATCCTTTTGCGGCGCGTGCTGAGGGCAACCAGGCGCATCTGCGCATCATGGAAACCACCGATATCCACGTTCACGTTTTTCCTTATGACTATTACGCCGATAAGCCGAACGACACGTTGGGTCTGGCACGCACGGCATCCTTGATCGATGCCATACGCGCCGAAGCCGGCAACTCGATGCTGGTCGATAACGGCGACTTCCTCCAGGGCAACCCGCTTGGCGATTACATCGCCTATGAGCGGGGCATGAAGGCGGGCGACAAACACCCTGTCATCAATGCCATGAATGTGCTCGGGTATGATTGCGGCACGCTCGGCAATCACGAGTTCAATTACGGCCTCGATTTCATGTTCAACACGTTGGGCGGGGCGAAATTCCCTTATGTCTGCGCCAACTTGACCAAGGGCCAGCTCGCGTCCGATCCGAAGCAGGATGAACTTTACTTCAAGCCCTACGTGATACTGGAAAAGCAGATCCGCGATGGGTCTGGCGCCACAAGCCCGATCAAGGTCGGCATCATCGGCTTCGTTCCGCCGCAGATCATGATGTGGGATGCGAAGAACCTCGAAGGCAAGGCGCAGACGCGCGACATCATCGATGCCGCCAAGGCCTGGGTGCCGGTGATGAAGGAACAGGGCGCGGATATCGTGATTGCGCTCTCCCACTCCGGTATCGATGGCAAGGGCCAAAGCGAGCGCATGGAAAACGCCTCTCTTTATCTCGCAGGCGTTCAAGGGATCGATGCGGTCTTCACTGGTCACCAGCATCTGGTCTTCCCGGGCCCCAAGACCTGGGATGGCATCGAAGGCGCCGATCCCGTCAAGGGCACGCTGATGGGCAAGCCTGCCGTGATGGCGGGCTTCTGGGGCTCGCATATGGGCCTCATCGACCTGCTACTGGAAAAGGACGGCAAAAGCTGGAAGATCGTCGACTTTACCTCCGAGGCTCGGCCGATCTACCACCGCGACGACAACCGCAAGATCGTTGCCGATGTGAAGGACAAGCCGGAAATCATCGAGGCGGTCAAGACCGATCACGAGGGAGCGCTTGCCTATGTGCGCCGCCCGGTCGGCAAGACCTCTGCCCCGCTCTACTCCTACTTCGCGCTGGTGGCCGACGATCCATCCGTGCAGATCGTCTCCAATGCACAGACCTGGTATATCAAGGATATGCTGAAGGAAGGCCAATACAAGGACTTGCCGGTGCTTTCCGCAGCCGCGCCCTTCAAGTCCGGTGGTCGTGGCGGCGCCGACTATTACACGGATGTCCCCGCCGGTGACATTGCAATCAAGAATGTCGCCGACCTCTATCTCTATCCAAACACCGTGCAGGCCGTCCTCATCAACGGCGCGCAGGTCAAGGACTGGCTGGAAATGTCGGCCGGCATGTTCAACACCGTCAAGGCCGGCTCCAAAGACGCGCCTCTGCTGAGCAGCGACTTCCCATCCTACAATTTCGATGTCATCGACGGTGTCACCTATCAGATCGATGTGTCGAAACCCGCGAAGTTCGACAAGGACGGCAAGGCGGTCAATCCGGACAGCAGCCGCATCATCAATCTGCAGTTCCAGGGCAAGCCGATTGACCCGGAACAGAAATTCGTTGTTGCCACGAACAATTACCGCGCCAGCGGTGGCGGCAAGTTCCCGGCAATCGGCAGCGACAAGATCATCTTCGTCGCCCCCGATACCAACCGCGATGTGATCGTGCGCTACATCATGAATCAGGGCACGATCAATCCATCGGCCGATGACAACTGGTCTTTTGCAAAGGTGGCTGACACGACAGCGATCTTCGAGACCGGCCCGAAAGGCCGTCAATATGCCAAGGATGTGAAGGGCGCCAAGATCGAAGACGCCGGCGATGGCGCCGAAGGCTTTGCCAAGTTCCGTCTGATGCTCGGTTAATGGTTGTGGCGGCGGCATTTTTGTCGCCGCCACTTTTCAGCTCTGCTGATGTTCGGTTCCCTGTTGAACGGGGAGAAACCTTTACTCGGCGGCATCTTTCAAGGGCATCGGGCGCACAGCGCTCAGGAAGCTCTTATTGTCCGGGCATTTCGATAGGCGTTTTTCAAAGCCATCGATCAGCCACTGGCTTGCCGGACCGGCAGGCGTATCGGCCTTTCGCAAAGAATACAGCGGATACTCGCCGAGTTCGTAGGCATCGAGGTCGAGCACCTTCAGACTGCCATTCATGATATCGGTCCTGACCAGCGATGCGGGCAGCCCACCCCAACCAAGACCACCCTTGATCAGCTGATATTTCGTCGCAATGTCGCTAACCCGCCATGTCTTGTAGGACAGGACATTGAAGTCGCGACCGTTGGTCAGCCCCGACATGTCCATGACCACCATCTGCACCTCTTCACGGACATCGGCGAGTGTCACCGGGCGGTGCAATCTTGCCAAGGCGTGGTCACTGGCGACAACCGGCACCATGAAGGAGTGACCGATCTTTTCGAGGACCAGACCGTCATCCTGCTGCGAGACTGCCCCGCCAATACCGATCAGCGCCTTTCGGCTTCTGACCATATCCATAACCATACCCAACTCGCCGACATTGAGGGTGAGCGACACGGTTGGGAATTCCTTGCGGAACTCACGCAGAACCTCGACCACCGCTTCCGCAGGCACCATGGTGCTGAGAACGAGCGAGACTTCCGCCTCCAAGCCCTGTTTCAGCCCCTTGGCGCGTGATCGCATTTCCTGCAATCCGGCAACAATCCTTCGCGCATCTTCCAGCATGGCGCGGCCCTCGTCGGTGAGCTTCGACTGGCGGCCACTGCGCTCGAAAAGGCTGACCTCAAGCTGCGCCTCAAGATTGGCGATTGTGTAGCTGACGACCGACTGGGCGCGGTTGAGCACGCGCGAAGCGGCTGAGAAGCTTCCGGTTTCGGCGACGGTCAGGAAAACCTGTAACTGGTCAAGGGTCGGGTTTGCGTCCATGTCCCATCCATTTTATCGATAGCTTAATTTCAGATTATCACAGTTTTCTTGATGGCAAAACTGGCGAATATATCACGCAACAAAGCGGGTTTGTCCCGTTTAACCCTCCCAAGACTGACAATGAGGCGCCAATGTCGAAGATCCTGCTCGTCACCTCCAGCCCACGCGGCGATGAATCGCTTTCCAACAAATTCGCATCCGACCTTGCCAACAAGATCCAGGCGCAGTCGAACGGCTCGATCACACATCTCGATCTGGGTCAGAACCCGATCCCGCATCTCGATTCCGTCACCACGTCGGCCATTCGCAAGCCTGCAGAAGAGCGCACGTCGGAAGAGGCCTCTGCTGCCGACTACTCCGACAAGCGCGTGGCAGAATTGATGGACGCCGACACCGTCATCATCGGCACCGGTCTCATCAACTTCTCGATCTACTCTGGTCTGAAGTCCTGGATCGACAACATCGCGCGCGCGGGCATGACCTTCAAGTACACCGAGTCCGGTCCGATCGGCCTTGCAACCGGCAAGAAGGTCTACATCGTTCTGTCCGCTGCTGGCGTCTACTCCGAAGGTCCAGCTGCGTCGCTTGAGCATGCTGTGCCCTACCTGAAGACGGTTCTCGGCTTCATGGGTATGACCGATGTCGAAGTCATCCGCATCGAAGGTCTGGCGTTCGGTCCGGAAGCTGCCGAAAAGGCTATTGCTGCTGCCAATGCCAAGGTCGAAGAACTGGCCAAGGCCGCATAAAAAAGCGGCCCATCCGGCCGCTTCTTCCGAACCGCTGCACGTTTTTACGCAGCATGCTTGAACGGTCGCGCTTGTCGCGGCCGTTATTTTTTGTCAGCAAACAGATGCGGTCCGTTCTGGTCAATGATCAGTTTGGCCTTGCGTACCGTGCACTCCACCGCATCATCCATGCTGGTGAACACGTCGGCACGAACGAACTCATGCACGAGTACCTCGTCGCCAGCCGTCTTTTCAATACGGCCTGCCAGGCGGTACTGCGCCCCTTCCTTCATCGGCGTCGCATAAATGGTATACTCGCCGTGCTGGTGCGGTTCAGATGTCTCCGCCTTCTTCGGCGCGTCCGACTGCGCGGCACCGAAGCCGGAAAAGAGTTTCGAGAAGAACGAGGCCATGCTTTACCCTTCCTGTTGTCTCTGTGCAGAGCGCGCTTTAGCCCGCCCCACCTGATGATGCATCCGATCAGATAATGAGGTTCGCGAGGATTTCGTTCTCGGTTATATCCTCATAGCCGAGCCCTGCCGCCTCGAAACGCTCGAACAGAGTGGTAAAATTCTCGCGAGAGGTGGTTTCGATACCAATCAGGATCGAACCGAAGTTGCGTGCTGATTTCTTCAGATACTCGAAGCGCGCAACGTCATCATCCGGACCGAGCATATTGAGGAAGTCGCGAAGCGCGCCTGGACGCTGCGGAAGACGCAGGATGAAGTACTTCTTCACCCCCGTGAAACGCATGGCGCGTTCCTTCACATCCGGCAGACGCTCGAAATCGAAATTGCCGCCGGAGACGACGCAGATGACGCGCTTGCCCTCCAGCCTCTCGCGTCCGAGCTTTTCCAATGCTGCAATCGACAATGCGCCCGCGGGCTCCAGCACCACACCTTCGAGATTGAGCATATCGATGATCGTGACGCAGATGGCATTTTCCGGGATCAGTTCGACCTGTTCGGACGGGAAATCCTTAAGCGCCTGGAAGTTGAGATCGCCAATACGGGCGACGGCTGCACCATCGACGAAGTTATCCACCTTGTTCAGCGTGACGGCTTCGCCCGCCTCGAGACTCTTCTTCAGACTCGGCGCACCTTCCGGTTCGCAGAAGACGAAATTGCCCCGGGCGACAATCCCGGCAAAATAGCCGGTGAGACCTGCCGCAAGACCGCCACCGCCAACCGGCATGACCACCAGATCGGGCTTCGCACCATCCGGAAGCTGATCCATCACTTCAGCGGCAACGGTAGCCTGCCCTTCGATGATATCCTGATGGTCGAAGGGTGGAACCATGTAGCCATCATTCTCTTCGACATAGGCACGGGCTGCCGCGTAGCATTGGTCGAAGATATCGCCGATCAGCTTGATGGTGATAAACTCCGCGCCGAAAATGCGGGTCTTGTCGATCTTCTGCTGCGGTGTGGTGACCGGCATGAAGATCACGCCCTTCACGCCGAAATGACGGCAGGCAAAAGCAAAGCCCTGGGCATGATTGCCGGCGGACGCACAGACGAAGATCTTCTCTTTGCCGGCACCGGCAACGGCCTTGCGCAGGAAATTGAACGCGCCTCTAATCTTGTAGGAACGAACCGGCGTGAGGTCTTCACGCTTCAGCCAAATCTCGGCTCCATACCGGCGGCTGAGATGTTCATTCAACTGCAACGGCGTCTCGGGAAAGATTTCCCGAACTTCTCGCCGTGCGGCTTCTACAAGCAGTTTGTCCACGATTTTCAATCCATTGAAATTCACGATGGCACCCGCTATGCCATAGGAACAGGCCCGACACAAAGACTCTTTGCGCCACTTCGGTACGCGGTACTCGATCAAGGTTTGATTTTTTTGAACGCCAATCTCCTGCGCGCAGTCGTCTATATTACGTCGATCTTCGGCCTCTACATGGCAACTTCGATGTTCGTGCCGGCCATGACGGACCTCTATTACGGCAATAATGACTGGATCGTCTTTGCCGCCTCCGGCTTCATGTGCGGCGGCTTTGCGCTGGCATGCGCGCTCGCCACACGCGGACCGATGCCGACCTTCAACAAGCGCTTCGGCTTTCTCCTGGTCAATCTCTTATGGGTGGTCTTCTCGCTCGTCGGCGCTGTGCCTCTTTATCTATCGGAATTGGACCTCACATTCGGCCAAGCCCTGTTCGAGTCCGTGTCGGCCATCACCACCACCGGCGCTACAGCCATTTCCGGTCTCGACCATGCGCCGCAGGGTCTGTTGATCTGGCGATCACTTCTCTGCTGGCTTGGCGGTATCGGTATCGTGGCGCTCGGTCTCTTCATCCTGCCGCTGCTGCGCGTGGGCGGCATGACCTTCTTTCGGATGGAGTCGTCCGACACAGCCAGCGACCGGCCTTTTGCACGGCTGGCGAGCTTTACCAGGGCTTTCGTCGGCATCTATGTGGTCATGACGATTGCCTGCGCGGTCGCCTTCGACTTTGCCGGCATGACCCATTTCGATGCGGTGAATCACGCCATGTCAGCGGTTGCGACGGGCGGCTTCTCCACCCATGACGCCTCCTTCGGATATTTCGGTGACAATGTCGCACTGCTGTGGATCGCGACGTTCTTCCTGATCCTCGGTAGCCTACCCTTTTCCGTGATGATCCTGCTCGCGGTTCGCCGGAGGATGGATATCCTCTACGACCCGCAGATCCGCGTGTTCATCGGCTACCTCTGTGCCATATCGCTTGCGGTCGGCATCTATCACCATATCAACAATGGGGTGGCGCTTCCCATCGCGCTCAGCCATTCTTTTTTCAACATGACGTCGATCCTTTCGACCGGCGGTTTCGCCAGCGATGATTATACGCTCTGGGGTCCATTCGTCGTGGTCGTCGCCTTCTTCGCCACCTTCATGGGCGGCTGCTCCGGCTCAACGGCTGGCGGCATCAAGGCCTACCGCTTCGTCATCGTCTATAATGTGGTGAAAACCGGCTTGCGGAAGCTGATTTATCCGGATGCGGTTTATCCGGTGCGCTATGGCGCGCAGGTCGTCGATGCCGAAACCATCCGCAACGTCTTCCTGTTCCTCGGCTGTTTTATCGCTCTGTGGATCGCCGGCAGCCTGGCGATGAGCGCCATGGGCTATGACTTCCTGACTGCAACATCTGGCGTGGCGACATCGCTCGCCAATGTCGGCCCCGGTGTCGGTCCGATCATTGGACCCGCCGGCAACTTCTCCACTATCAGCGATCCCGCACTTTACCTGCTCTCGCTGATGATGCTGCTCGGCCGTCTGGAAATCCTGACCGTGCTGGTGTTGCTGATGCCGCTATTCTGGAGAAGCTGAAGATTTGGTACGGGCGGCGGGACTCGAACCCGCACGCTTTCGCTCCGGATTTTAAGTCCGGTATGTCTACCATTCCATCACGCCCGCTTGCATTTCCATCTACACAGCGTCACCACATGCGGTCAACTGCATCTCTTCCGGGAATTTAATTAACCGCACCATGATGGGCTTGCGGATCCGGCCCTGCGCGCCAGCCCTTCTCTCACAAGCTGGTCTGCGAAGGACATGCCGGATTTGGAAAGAGCCTTCACCTCGGCGCCTTGCCCTCCAGCTGCGACCTGGAAACTGCCGGAATTGAGCATATCGCGCAGCCGCACCTTGGCGGTGAAGCCGCGGGCGCGTTCTTCCATGCATCGGGCCTGATCCGTCTGTGGCACCTCGATACCAGCAAGCTTCATCTTCACACCCTTCATCCAGAAGGTGTTGCCGTCCATGACGCAATTGTTGAGGCCGGAGCGTCCACAAAAGGCGAATGTGCCGGGCTTTGCGCCAAGCGAGACATTTTCCACCTGCGGCTTTGGCGAAGGCAGCGTTGCGGTCGGCAGCTGACCGGCGCGTGTCGACGAATCCACCACCGCGATCGAGCGTGGTGGAACGGGCGCGCCAGACGCTGGCAAGGCAACGGTTTGCGTCGGCTTCTGCACGAATGCCGGCTTGGCAGCAACCGTGTCACGCGCTGCAGGCGCGCTGGGCTTCGAAGCCGATGCCACGACGCTCTTCATCTTCGGCAACAAGGTGTCGCGATGCTCATAGGCTTGAATCCCGCCGACAGCGACGCCAAACAGGATCAACCAGGACCAGACGCTTCCACCCTTGGATCTGGATGAGGCGCGGCGGCTTGAAGGTTTTCTCTTGCTCACAGGACAACTCCTTTTCAGGCGGGCATTATCCGCTGAAGGAGTTTCCGAAAGGTTGGCATTTGAGATAAATTCGATATGCGATCGCGAGCGATGGCGTTATCCACAACTCTCTCATCGGCTATAGCGTGGGGTGTCTGCAGCAGAGAACCTCGTTCGCAGCGAGGCCTCTCGTCGTTTAACGGACCTGATCGAGCAGGCGCTTGCATTCCAGAAGGTCGAAGAGCGCCTCCTGCAGCAAAGCGCGGTCGTCTTTGCTGATGCTGGATTTGCCGATGGAAATTTCCGGCGTGTCGTCGGATGCTCCACCGCCGAAACCAAAGAAGCGACCGCTGGGCCTCGCCTTTGGGCGTCCGACGACCTCGTCGTCGTCCGATGGCGCCACACGGGGTTCGGCCGTCTGCTTCTCGCCGCTGGCAGCCATGATGGCTTCCATTGTCGCCATGTCGCCCGAAGCGATGGCCGCAACGAAGCGGTTGCCATTGGTCTTGAGGAGCTTCTGCACGCCCTTGATCGTGTATCCATGATCGTAAAGCAGATGCCGGATGCCTTTCAGGAGATCGACATCGTCAGGGCGGTAATAGCGTCGACCGCCACCGCGCTTCATCGGCTTGATCTGGGGAAAGCGGGTTTCCCAGAAACGCAGCACGTGCTGCGGCAGATCGAGATCGTCCGCAACTTCACTGATCGTTCTAAAGGCGTCCGGACTCTTATCCACGCTTAACTCCCACCCGGCGGAATGACAGGTTTGCAAAACACACGACAAGGTATGATGCGAATCGTCTTTATTTCAACGGCTTGACGGTTGAAATTCAAGTATGTTCACAGGAAGAAAAACAGTGAGGTATCAGAATAGGCGTCGATAGCGCCGAAAGAAGCCTCTTAGGGGGCAGGCTTCTGGGTCTTCTGCTTCGCCTTACGCGATGCGTGTGCCTTGAGGATACGCTGTTTCAGAACGTTGGAGGCTTTGAAGGTCATCACCCGGCGCGGAGAAATCGGAACCTCTTCACCCGTCTTGGGATTGCGACCGATACGCTCGTTCTTTTCTCGGATCTGGAAGGTTGCGAAAGAGGAGAGTTTCACCACCTCGCCACGAGTGATGGCATTGCAAATCTCGTCAATGACGGTTTCGACCAGCTCGGCGGACTCAGTTCGGGACAATCCCACCTTGCGAAACACAGACTCGGCCAAATCCGCACGTGTCACAGTTTTACCGGCCATTTTTCCCCGCGCTTTTCTCTGTTGTCTTCTGGAAACCGCCTGAGACTATTGCCGTTGACGGCAGCGGTCAAGGAATGTTTCCAGAATCGTTTAGGGATTTACGGCAATGATGGCAAGGGCTTACGTTAAAGCGCCGTGCGTCCTGTTGGACGCACAAAAGACACTTTACCCTTTTGAATTTACATATCGTGCTTTTCCGAAAATCGAGTCCGATTTTCGGGAAGATGCTTTAAATCGTCACCGACACGTTACCAGCGCAGAAGCACCGAACCCCAGGTGAAGCCGCCGCCCATCGCTTCCAGCATGACGAGATCGCCCTGCTTGATGCGCCCATCGGCTGCAGCGGTTGCGAGCGCCAAGGGGATGGAGGCCGCGGAGGTGTTTCCGTGCAGATCCACGGTGACAACCACCTTCTCAAGCGGAATGCCGAGCTTCTTTGCAGAGCCATCGATGATGCGACGATTCGCCTGATGCGGAACGAGCCAATCCAGATCGTCTGCCGTCGTGCCGGTTGCCTCGAAAGCTGCCTCGATGACGTCGGTAATCATGCCGACGGCATGCTTGAAGACCTCACGGCCCTCCATGCGCAGATGGCCTACGGTACCAGTCGTCGACGGGCCACCATCGACGTAAAGCTTTTCCTTGTGCGAGCCATCCGAACGCAGATTGGAGGTCAGCACGCCGCGGTCGGACGTCTTGCCCTCACCTTCGCCTGCTTCCAGAATAACCGCACCGGCACCATCGCCGAAGAGAACGCAGGTGGTGCGATCCTTCCAGTCGAGAATGCGCGAGAAGGTTTCCGCACCGATGACGAGCACGCGTTTTGCCATACCGCCACGAATGTAGAGATCGGCGGTTGCCATCGCATAGACGAAGCCGGAGCAAACGGCCTGAACGTCAAAAGCAAACCCGCCAGTGATGCCAAGGCGGTTCTGGATGTTCACCGCTGTCGCGGGAAATGTATTGTCGGGTGTCGATGTGGCAACGATGATGAGGTCGATGTCTTCAGGCTTCAGCCCGCCATTTTCCAATGCCGCGCGCGCCGCAGCCTCGCCGAGCGATGCGGATGTCTCGCCCTCGCCTGCAATGTAGCGCTGCTTGATGCCGGTGCGTTGAACGATCCATTCGTCCGAGGTCTCGACGATGCCTTCGATTTCCTGGTTCGTCACAACCCGCTTCGGGAGCGCCGCTCCGAAGCCGCGTACAATAGAGCGGATCATTGGTTATTCCTCATCAACCACGAGAGCTTCTGGCGCCGGAGGCGGAAGTCTTCTTGCGTGGTATGCTTTCAAATCATTTTCGATCTTGGCGGTCAGGCCATTATGCACCATGTCGTAGCCCACATCGATGGCCGATGCGAAGCCGAGTGCATCCGTGCCGCCATGGCTCTTGATGACGATGCCGTTAAGTCCCAGGAACACGCCGCCATTGACCTTGCGGGGGTCCATCTTCTCCCGCAGCACATCGAATGCGCTCTTGGCGAGAAGATAACCGATCTTCGCAATAAAGCTGCGGGAGATCGCTTCGCGCAGCAGCGTGGTGATCTGTCGCGCGGTGCCTTCTGCAGCCTTCAGCGCGATATTGCCGGTAAAGCCTTCGGTGACGACCACATCGACCGTGCCCTTGCCGATATCGTCACCTTCGACGAAGCCGCGGTAATCGATGGTGGCAAGATCGGCCTCACGGATCAGGCGACCGGCTTCGCGCACCTCTTCCTGACCCTTGACCTCTTCGACACCGACATTGAGAAGGCCCACCGTCGGGCGATCGACGTCAAACAGCGCGCGCGCCATGGCGCCGCCCATCAGGGCAAAATCCAAGAGCTGCTGCGAATCCGCACCAATCGTCGCACCGATATCGAGGACGATGCTTTCGCCGCGCAGGGTGGGCCAGATGCCGGCAATCGCCGGACGCTCGATCCGCGCCATGGTGCGCAAACAGAATTTCGCCATGGCCATCAACGCGCCGGTGTTGCCAGCCGAAACGGCCACATCAGCCTCGCCCACCTTAACCGCTTCGATGGCACGCCACATGCTGGACACGTAACGACCGCGGCGAAGCGCCTGGCTCGGCTTTTCATCCATGGCGACCGACACTTCGCAATCGAAGAATTCGGACTTCTCCATCAGACGGGGATATTGCGCCAGAATAGGATCGCACTTGCTCTTCTGCCCGTAGAGCAGGAATGTCACGTCGTTGTGCCGCTCGAGTGCCTTTGCCGCACCGGGTATGACAACATCAGGGCCGTGGTCCCCGCCCATGACGTCAATTGCTATTCTGATCACTCGTCCCTGATCCTTCTGACCGCCGTGCGGTGTTTTTCGGGCGAAAATACCGTTTCCGCCCAGCCTTACAACCGAATTGTTCGCTTCTTACGAAGGCATTCAGTCTTTTTTCCAATCTTTCAACACCGCAAAGGGCGAAGGTTTTTTGTCTTCTGCCGGCGTCTCATCGCCATATCCGTCAAAGTCGATACCGGCTTTTCGCGGATAGGGATCAATCGCAAGCGCCGCGAATTCCGCAACAACCACACCGACGTCGATCGTATCACCGACAAATTGATCGGGAATATCCGGACCGTCCGGATCGAGCACGATCTCACCGTCTTCATTCGTCGTCAGGCGCGCGAGTTTCGAGCCTTCAGGCACGAAAATCTGCTCGACCTTCTCATCGATCACGCTCGGCACGGGCTCAAGCGTGACCACACAAGCCTGCGTGATACCGGCCTGCATCTGACCCTTGATCCTGATCCCGTCCCTTTTCCAACGGGTGACCTGCAATTCGCTCTTGAGATAATCCACCGACAGGACATCCCAGAATTTTGCCAGCGCCTTCAGCTCTTCCGGGCTGGCCTCGAGACCAATCCTGACCGGATTGGCAGAAATATGACCTACCTTGACGGGATAGGAAAAGGGCGCGTCATCATTGGCGACATGGGGCGACTTCATTGAAAACCTCACAAATCCGGTGAAGGCAGCGTGACCGTTCCCGTCGCCACAGCGTCCTCCGGCTGCGCAGACAGCATCTCAGACGCCGACATCATCCATTTCGCAAGAGCGCGCATATCCGGCGCGGTCTCATCTGCCTGGGGATATATATTGCGACGGAGTGCTGCTGCAAGTGCATCGGCATCCGCGCCATCGATTGCGGCGACATAAGATTCCAGCCTGCCATAAAACATGCCTGCAAATTTCTTCATCCGCTTCGGCACACCCTGGTCGCCGATCCCCAGCTCCCGCATCGAATGATCGAGATCCTGGAAGAAGGCGTCGACGATCTCCTGGGCAATTTCCTGACCGCGTGACCGATGCGCTTTTGGTGCGGCGGAAATACAGAATCATGACGACCGCCAGCATTTCGAAACGGCCCATGACCGTGTCCGGAATGCCCATATGCAGATAGAAGCCCGGCTGGCGAGCGGCCTGGGTCAATATCAAATATTGACGGTCAACGATGGCGCGATTGTTGTTTTTCTTTCTGAAAAGCCCAAAAACCATCGAAAAATCCGGATATCGACCGACGAAATCACCTCTCGTCCATCGCACTTGTTGCATGATCGTCAAAGCTGGTTTACCGAAGCATCCGAGAATTGCAATGCCGTGTCAGTCACGTTCATCATCGTGCTGAAACAGTCAAGGAGAGGCGCCAGGAGGCGGTGCCGATTTCTGAAACATGTTGCATTCCATGGTGAAACGGGGAATTTCTGTCCCCGGATTGACATAATCGTGTGTACAGAAGCGGTACGACACGCAATGCCGGAAGGTGCCATTCATGATCGCAGTCGGGGAAACGCAGGTGAACAAGCAGAAGTCGGCGGGCAAGACCAAGTTTCTGAGCAAAGCCGCTATCGCCGTTGTTGTTGCCTCGAGCCTGCTGACAGCCTGCTCCAGCACCACGGATGTCTTCCACAACGGCTATGTGCTGGACGAGCAGTCGCTGCAACTGATCCCTGTCGGCTCCAGCCGCGAACAGGTGCTGCTGACCATGGGCACACCATCGACTACGGCGACCTTCGGCAATGAGGTGTTCTACTACATCTCGCAGAAGCGCGTTCGCAAAGCGGCCTTCATGAAGCCGCAGCTCGTCGAGCAGAACATCCTGGCCATCTACTTCGACAAGAACGGTATCGTTGCGCAGAAGGCAAACTACACGCTTCAGGACGGTAAGGTGTTCGACACAATCTCACGCACGACCCCTACGGGCGGCAGGGACCTCACCTTCCTTCAACAGCTGCTATCGGGTGGCCCCGCCGGTGCCGGTATCGCCAAGAGCATGCTCGGCGGCAACAACAGCGTCTTCTAAGACGGCCAACTGTTTCCAGATCAAAAACCGGGTGCATGGCGCCCGGTTTTTTTATGCCCGCTTTACGGTGCGGGCGCCGCCTGCGTAAGCACAATAAAAAACGGGGCCGTTGCCGACCCCGCTTTTCAATTCATTCAGCGTTGCAGCCGATTAATCAGCCAACGATTTCGGTTTCAGCGAACCAGTAGGCGATTTCCTGGGCAGCGGTTTCCGGAGCGTCGGAACCGTGAACCGAGTTCTCGCCGATGGAGAGAGCGAAGGTCTTGCGGATCGTGCCTTCTGCTGCCTGTGCAGGGTTGGTCGCGCCCATGATTTCGCGGTTCTTGAGGATGGCGTTTTCGCCTTCCAGAACCTGAACGATGGTCGGGCCAGAGGTCATGCCTTCAACCAGTTCGCCGAAGAAAGGGCGTTCCTTGTGAACGGCGTAGAAGCCTTCTGCTTCGCGCTTGCTCATCCAGACGCGCTTGGATGCGATGACGCGCAGGCCGTTTTCTTCAAAAACCTTGGTGATGGCACCAGTGAGGTTACGCTTGGTTGCGTCCGGCTTGATCATCGAGAATGTGCGTTCAATCGCCATTATTGCGGTTCCTTGTCATAGAAAGAAAGTGGGCGGTGTTTACCCGCCCAAAGGCCCGAAAACAAGGGGGCTTTCCGTAATTGGCATGCGCCGAGCGACATTTCACGCCGCTGTCACACTGCGCCCCTTTGCGCCATGCAGATCGAGGCAGCGCTCGAACCAGTCGCGCACCGGATCCTTCGCGCCAAAGAGATCGACGCCGCTGGCGACCCTAGACCACTGAAGCGCACCGAAGACGATATAGTCGGCAAAGAGCGGGCTCTCGCCTCCGAGGAACGGCTGACGGCCGAGCATCTTACGGATCGGCTCCAGACGTGCGGGAAAAGCTGCAATCTCTGCATCACGCTCCGCGATCACCTCTTCCAATGCGGCACCCAGCGCTTTTGTCCGGCTCTCGCGGAAATAGGCCTGATCCTGATCATCCAGCATGTCATGAATATCGAGAAGCGCGATCCTGACGATAGCCGGATGGAGTTGCGTCTGCGACCAGCTTTCGACGAAGCGGGAAAGCGCTTTGCCGCCCTCCCCGTTGAAGAGCGATGGCTGATCAGGATAGGCCTCATCGAGATAAACCGCGATGTCGAAGCTGTCCTTTACCAGCCTGTCGCCATCGCGCAGAACCGGTACGGTTTTCGAAAAGCCGTTTTCGATGCCGGGAATGGCGGTGAAGGCGAGCGGACGCTCCTCGAAATCCAGCCCCTTGTGCGCCAGCGACAGAACCGTCTTCCAGCAATGGGGCGAAAACGGACGGCTGATGTCACGGCCGCAAAGCGTGTAAAGCGTAATCGACATGGTCACTCCTGTTTTTCTCACACCATTGAACAGGCTGATGCGGCGAAAATCAAACCACCAGACTTCATATCTGCCATCACAGAGTTTGAAGTGAGAACTCCGTCGTGGAGACGCGGTTAGAAGCGATACAGAAACAGCTTCGTTTGGCGGGCGTCATCAACCTTCAGGATGTCAAGCGGGGCGACGCCCGGGACCTCGAAACTGTTCGAGACGAGGATCGTTCCAGAACGCATCTCCGACTTCGCTTTTTCATACAGGCCGGGCATCGGCACCGGGGACAGGAAGCAGTAGACGACATCATATTGAGAGAGGTCTGCATCCCACAGGCTTTTGTAACGGATTGCCGCATTGGGCCGCCGGATCAGCGCGACCCAGAGCTTGGAGACCAATGTGAGGAGCGGCGCCGTCTCATAACCATCCACCTGAACGGTGGGATGGTGCTTTGCAAGGAAGGTGACGATGCCGCCGGTACCACTGCCCAGATCGGCCACGCGGCGAGCATTTTGCCGCGCCACAAGATCGCCGATCGCCTTCCAAGTCTGGCGATTGGTCATGTAGAATGGCACCTGCTCCTTCGCACCATTCCAGAAGACCAGCACGCAGGCGATAAAGGCAACGCCATAGGCCCAGGCTGGCACGGCGTCATTGTAAACGACGGCAAAGGGCAGCAGAATTTGCACCGGCACCCAGAACCACCAAAGGCCAATAAGCCGGCCGATCAGCGCCGAGAGCACACCCTGAATCAGCAGGATTTCGAAAAGACCGAGTGGCGGCCGCCAGCCCATGCGCTGCACAAGGACGAAACCACAAAGCACGATCGCCTGAGAAAGGACGAGCCTGACAAGGTTCAAGATGGGTTGGAGAATTCGGCTCATGAATGGGTTCTTCGTGACGGCATGGCAACCTCCTCCATTTAGAAGGCCATGATGGCGCGGGGCTTGCCTCTGTCCCATCTTGCAAGCTCCGGGAAACTCGGCCAAAAGGCTGGCATGATTACGATTACCGACCTTTCCGCCCGTATCGCAGGCCGCCTGCTTCTCGACAATGCCAGTGTCTCACTGCCCGATGGCGTGAAGGCTGGTCTCGTAGGGCGCAATGGCGCGGGAAAATCGACGCTCTTTCGCGTCATCACCGGCGATCTCGGCTCTGAAAGCGGCAGCGTCACCATTCCAAAGCATGCGCGCATCGGCCAGGTGGCGCAGGAGGCGCCAGGCACAGAGGATTCGTTGATCTCCATCGTGCTTGCTGCCGACAAGGAACGGGCTGCGCTGTTGCGGGAAGCGGAAACCGCAACCGATCCGAACAGGATCGCCGAAATCCAGATGCGGCTTGTCGACATCGACGCGCATTCGGCGGAAGCGCGCGCATCGGCCATTCTCGCCGGTCTCGGCTTCGATCAGGAGGCGCAGTTGCGCCCCGCCTCCTCCTTTTCCGGTGGCTGGCGCATGCGTGTGGCGCTCGCCTCGGTTCTCTTCGCCGAGCCAGATCTGCTGCTGCTCGACGAACCGACCAACTATCTCGATCTGGAAGGCACGCTCTGGCTGGAAGACTATATCCGCCGCTATCCGCACACCGTCATCATCATCAGCCATGACCGCGATCTTCTGAACAACGCGGTCAACTCGATCATTCATCTCGATCAGAAGAAGCTGACCTTCTATCGCGGCGGCTATGATTCCTTCGAACGGCAGAAGGCGGAAGCCGACGAGTTGCAGATGAAGGCAAAGGCCAAGAGCGATGCGGCGCGCAAGCATCTGCAGAGCTATATCGACCGCTTCCGCTATAAGGCCTCCAAGGCCAAGCAGGCGCAGAGCCGCATCAAGGCGCTGGAGCGGATGGGAACCGTCGCCGCCGTTATCGAAGATCATGTCCAGCCGATTACCTTTCCGGAACCGGAAAAGCAGCCCGCCTCGCCCATCGTCGCCATTCAGGGCGGTGTCGTCGGTTACGAACCGGGCAAGCCGATTCTCAAAGGTCTGAATCTCCGCATCGACAATGACGATCGCATTGCGCTGCTCGGCTCCAACGGCAACGGCAAGTCCACATTCGCCAAATTCATTTCCGGCCGCCTGCCCGCACAGGCAGGCGATCTGCGTGTCGCGCCGGGCCTCAAGATCGGCTTCTTTGCTCAGCACCAGCTGGATGATCTGGTGCCCAACGAAACGCCGGTGGAGCATGTGCGCAAGCTGATGCCGCAGGCGGCGGAAGCACAGGTGCGTTCACGTGTGGCGCAGATGGGCCTTGCGACGGAAAAGATGTCGACCGCTGCCAAGGATCTGTCCGGTGGAGAAAAGGCGCGTCTGCTGATGGGCCTTGCCGCCTTCCACGCGCCGAACCTGCTAATCCTCGATGAACCGACCAACCATCTGGACATCGACAGCCGTCGCGCGCTGATCGAGGCCCTGAACGATTACGACGGCGCCGTCATCCTGATTTCGCACGACCGGCATCTCATCGAAGCAACCGTTGACCGTCTCTGGCTGGTGAACAATGGCACGGTGACGAGCTTCGAAGGCGATATGGAAGAGTATCGCGACATCGTCATCGCGTCCGGCAAGAAGAAGGACGAGAAGGTGGATGCCGCGAGCGATCAGGCATCCAAGGCCGATCAGCGCAAAGCCAATGCCGAAAAGCGCGCCCAGCTTGCACCGCTGAAGAAAAAGATCAACGAAATCGAATCCTTGACGGCAAAGCTTGAGAAGCAGATTCAAGCGCTCGATACGGAGCTCGCCGATCCGACGCTTTATGAAAAGGCCCCTGCCAAGGCAGCGGAGAAGGTAAAGCAGCGCGGTGAAGCCGCAGCGAAACTGTCTGCCGCGGAAGAGCAGTGGCTCTTGCTGTCCAGTGAATATGAAGACGCCATGGCTGGATAAATGAAACGTTACTTTCCAGGACGCGAAGTAACGCGCCGTTAACCATAATCAGAGAAAGCTCGGCAACAACGTCACCCCTGATTTGCCGAGCTTTTCATGCGCCTCTCCTCACTCTTCGTGTCCGCAGCCCTTGCGCTGTGCCTTTCCAGTTGCGCAGGCAAGCCGCAGGCGGAAGGGTCGCTGAAAAGCTCCTTTGCCGCGACGATGCCGGAGAAGCCAGCGGCAGGCCCACATGATCCGATTGCGCTGTCGCCAGCGGCATGGATGCGTCCACGCAACCCGATGGGGCTTGCTGGCCGGGACATAGAAGTATCGTCGCTGAAAGACATCGCGCTTGCCAATAAGGAAGTCGTGTTGAGCTTCGACGATGGCCCGGTGCCGGGCAAGACAGAGCGGATTCTCGCAACGTTGGACGAGTTCGGCGTGAAGGCCACCTTCCTCATGGTTGGCGAAATGGCACAGACCTATCCAGACATCGCCAAGAAAGTCGTTGCGGAAGGGCATACAATCGGCAGCCACACCTTCAGCCATCCGAACCTGCGCAACCTGACCTTCGACCGGGCGCTGGCGGAAGTGGCAAAGGGTGAAAAGGCCGTCGCTAAGGCAACGGAGACGGATGCGATGTTCTTCCGCTTCCCTTACCTGTCGGACAATCGCAACCTCCGGCACATGGTGTCCGAGCGCGGTCTCGTCATCATGGACGTCCAGGTCGATTCCAAGGATTATTTCTCCGATACACCTGCCGTCGTCGCGTCCCGCACGATTGCCGCCCTCCGACATCGTGGCAGCGGTATCATCCTGATGCATGACATCCACAAGCGAACAGCAACCATGCTACCCGCTCTGCTGACCCAGTTGAAAGCCGAAGGCTACAAGGTGGTGCATCTTGTCTACAAGAAGCCAGCCCACAAGCCGCTGCTCGTCGCATCCACAAGCTGATTTTGCGGTGACGGCACCGAGCAACGGCTTGCCCGCCCGTCTGTTTCTGATACAAGGCATAAAGTATTATTTTTAGAGCATCACACGGGTCTTAAAAGCATGTCAGCCATCAAGCTTGCCATCGTCGGCGTCGGCAAAATCGTTCGCGACCAGCATCTTCCAGCCATTGCCGCCAATGCGGATTTCGAGCTTATCGCGACGGCCAGCCGCCATGGTACCGTCGAAGGCGTCCCGTCCTATCACACGATCGAGGAACTGATCGGAGCCGTGCCGGACGTCACCGCCGTGTCGCTCTGCATGCCGCCGCAATATCGCTACGAGGCTGCCTATACGGCGCTCAACGCTGGTAAGCATGTGTTCCTTGAAAAGCCGCCCGGTGCGACCCTTTCGGAAGTGCAGGATCTCGTTCGCCTGGCGGACTCAAAGGGTCTTTCGCTGTTTGCAAGCTGGCATTCGCGCTACGCTCCGGCTGTCGAAGCAGCAAAGAGCTTTCTGGCATCCACCAAGATCAACAGCGTTCATGTCATCTGGAAGGAAGATGTGCGCCACTGGCACCCGAACCAGGAATGGATCTGGCAGGCTGGCGGTCTCGGTGTCTTCGACCCCGGCATCAATGCGCTGTCGATCATCACCCATATCCTGCCGCGCGCGCTATTTATCACCAAGGCCACGCTGGAATTCCCGGAAAATCGCGACGCACCGATTGCCGCCGATATCCACTTCTCCGACGTGACGAAGATGCCGGTGCATGCCGAGTTCGACTGGCGCCAGACGGGCAAGCAGAGCTGGGATATCGTCGCCGAGACAGAAGCCGGTCAGATGGTTCTGTCCGAAGGCGGCGCGAAGCTTTCGATCAATGGCGAACTGACATTTGCAGAGCCGGAGCGCGAATACCCTGCCCTGTACGAGCGCTTCGCCGAGATCATCAAGGCCAAGACGTCCGATGTCGATCTCGCACCGCTGACCCACGTCGCAGACGCATTCCTGCTCGGTCGCCACAAGTTCGTGGATTCCTTCTACGACTGATAGCGGTCGATGAAGAGTTTACACCGATAAACAAATGGCCGGACAACCCGGCCATTTTCTACTGAGCGCCCTTGCTTAGGGCTTTGCCCAAGCGTCAGCGACCATTCTCCTTTCGCCATGCGGCGAAGGCGGTCTGGTGCTCATCCTTCGTGCAAGGATAAAGGCCGATGATCGTTTCGCCAGCCTTGACCCGTTCCACCACGAAATCTTCGTAAGCCGTCATTTCTACGGCTTCGTTTGCCACTTCGTCGGCAATCCCGGCGGGGATGACGATAACGCAGTCGGCATCGCCGACAATGATGTCGCCCGGGAAGACCGGCGCATCGCCGCAGCCGATCGGACCGTTGATCTCGATCGCTTCGTGCTTGGTGAGGTTCGTGGGGCTCGACGGACGGGTGTGGTAGGCCGGGATATCCAGCTCGGCAATGGTCGCCGCATCGCGGAAGCCGCCATCGGTGACAATGCCGGCACCGCCGCGCACCATCAGGCGGGTGACGAGAATATCGCCAGCAGAGGCAGCACTTGCATCCTTGCGGCTATCCATGACAAGCACGTGACCCGGAGGGCAGGTTTCGATGGCCACGCGCTGCGGATGGGCAGGATTGCGGAATTCGACGAGTTGGTTTCGATCCTCGCGTGCTGGCATGTAGCGCAGCGTGAAAGCCGGACCCACCATGTTCTTGCCCTTGTGGCCAAGCGGCCGCACGCCCTGAATGACCTGATTGCGCAGGCCGCGCTTGTAAAGCGCCGTTGCCAAGGTCGCGACGGAAATCGTCGATAATTTTTCGCGGGTTTCGCTGTTCATTTTATTCTCCTCGTCGTGACGGATGAAGGCTTTTCAAGCCTTGTGAATGGGTTCGTCGATGAAGACGCCGCCCTGATATTTTGCGATGGCCGCATCCGGATCGGGGCGTGGCACAGTCCGTTCGATCTCCTCACGATAGCGCGCAGCATTGTCGCGGCGCTGCCAGCCGAGAAAATCGACATGAGAGTTGTCCCACCAGGCATCGTCATTGGCAGACACGCCCCAGATGACCGGGCAGCCAAGCTCCGGCACTCGGAAGACGGCCTCGATCAGCGAGACGAAATCATCATGGCTGAGCCAGGTGGAGAGCATGCGCCAGTCCATCGGCTTTTCGGTGCAGGAGCCGATCCGGACGATCGCCGTCTCCTGGCCGAACTTGGAGTGGTAAAGGCTCGCCATCGCCTCCCCGAAAATCTTCGACACGCCGTAAAGACCATCCGGCAGGAAGGGCATATCCGGCGTAAGCTTGGTCCCTTGGGGATAGTAGCCGATCGTGTGGTTGGTCGAAGCGAAGAGAATGCGTGGCTTTCCGTTTGCCCGCGCCGCCTCATAGAGATTGTAGACCCCGCGCAGATTGGCGTCCTCAATCGGGTCATATGCTTTCTCGACCGAAATACCGCCCAGATGAACGATGCCATCGCAATCCTTCACCAGATCGTTGACGGCCTCAGCATCCTCCAGCGCGCAGCGAATTACTTCCTCATGCGGTCCGGCGGGCGCGGCAATCTCCACCAGATCCGACAGGCGGACGATTTCGGCGATATGGCCGAGCCGCCCGCGCAGCATTCTGCCCAGTTGGCCGCCAGCACCTGTGATCAGCAAACGCTTCATCATCTGCCCAACCCTTTAGAAGATGTCCGGCTCGCCAGCGCTGCGGCCGAAATCCGTCTGGAGGAAGTCGAAGTCGCAACCCTCATTCGCCTGGGTCACGTGCTTGGAGAAGAGATAGCCATAGCCACGCTCATAACGCGGCGCTGGTGGCTGCCAGGCGGCGCGGCGGCTTTCGATCTCCTCTTCGCTCACCAACATGTCGAGGCGACGTGCGGGCAGATCGAGGCGGACGATATCACCCGTCTTCAGAAGCGCGAGCGGGCCGCCAACAAAGCTTTCCGGCGCGACATGCAGCACGCAGGCGCCGTAGGAGGTGCCAGACATACGGGCGTCAGAAATGCGTACCATATCGCGGTGACCCTTCTTGATCAGCGCTTTGGGGATCGGCAGCATGCCCCATTCGGGAAAGCCCGGGCCGCCCAATGGGCCTGCATTGCGCAGCACCAGAACATGATCGGGGGTGACGTCAAGATTTTCATCATCGATGGCCGCCTTCATTTCGGGATAGCTGTCGAAGACGAGTGCGGGACCTTCATGCACATGAAATTTGGGATCACTGGCCGCAGGCTTGATCACGGCGCCGTCCGGGCAGAGATTGCCGCGCAGCACGGCAAGAGAACCCTCGGCATAGACAGGATTGTCGAGCGAGCGAATGACATCGTCATTATAGACCTTTGCGCCTTCCAGGTTTTCGCCCATGCTCCGGCCCGTCACCGTCAGTACCGAACAATCGAGACGGCTTTCGATCTGCTTCATCAGTGCGCGCAGACCTCCGGCAAAGTAGAAGTCGTCCATCAGATAGTCCTTGCCCGAGGGGCGGACATTGGCAATCAGTGGTGTCACACGACCGAGCGCATCCAGCTCGTCCAGCGTCATCGGCACGCCTGCGCGCCTGGCCATGGCGATCAGATGCACGACGGCGTTGGTGGAGCAGCCGGTGGCCATGGCAACGATCGCCGCATTGCGGAACGCGGCCGCGCTCAAAATCTTGTTCGGCGTCAGGTCCTCGCTCACCATTTCCACGATGCGACGCCCGCAGGCCGCGGACATGCGCAGATGAGCTGAGTCCACGGCAGGGATCGAAGATGCGCCCGGCAGCGTCAGACCCAGCGCATCGGCAATCGCGGTCATGGTGGAAGCCGTGCCCATGGTCATGCAGACACCGGCAGAGCGTGCGATGCCGCCCTGGACGCCGCGCCACTCCTCATCGGTTACGTTCCCTGCACGACGCTCATCCCAATACTTCCAGGCGTCGGAACCTGAGCCGAGCGTCTTGCCGGCATAGTTGCCGCTCAACATCGGGCCAGCGGGCAGATAGATCATCGGCACGCCAGCGGAGATCGCTCCCATGACGAGACCGGGTGTGGTCTTGTCACAACCGCCCATCAGCACTACGCCATCGAGCGGGTGGGATCGGATCATCTCCTCCGTCTCCATCGCCAGCATGTTGCGGTAGAGCATGGAGGTTGGCTTGGTGAAGCTTTCGTCGACGGAGAGCGACGGCATTTCGACCGGAAAGCCGCCTGCCTGAAGCACGCCGCGCTTCACGTCCTTCACGCGTTCGGGAAAATGCGAGTGACAGGTGTTTAGCTCCGACCACGTATTGAGAATGCCGATCACCGGCTTGCCGGCAAAATCCTCTTCGGAATAGCCGAGCTGCATCATGCGGGAGCGGTGGCCAAAGCTGCGGAGATCGTCTGGAGCGAACCAGCGGGCGGAGCGGAGCTTTTTCTCGGTCATGTCAAACGTCCTGCTTGAGCGTCACGCCGCTCGTCGTATCGAAAAGATGAATGTGCTCGAGCGGCGCGGACATGCGGATCACCTCGCCGGCAGCGGTCGACGTCTGCCCGGACAGATGCAGCGTCACCGGGATACCATTGCCCAGATTGCCGTAGAGGTAGGACTCGCCACCCAGCTGTTCTGCCGTGCGCACCGACATGGTGAGCGGTCCCTCACTGCCATGCTTCACATGATTGGGACGAATGCCGAGCGTCACCTTCTGGCCGGGCGCATAGGTGAAGCCGGTCTGCGGCAGCGGTATGAGCTCTCCCGTCGCGATCTTCAGCAGAGGCGTCGGTCCGGAAATCACCTCCCCGGCAAAGAAGTTCATCTTCGGCGAACCGATAAAGCCTGCTACGAAGATGTTGGCCGGGCGATTGTAGAGATCGAGCGGGACGCCGAACTGCTCCAGCTTACCCGCGCGCAACACGGCGATCTTGTCGGCCATGGTCATGGCCTCCACCTGATCGTGGGTCACGTAGATCATCGTGTTGCCGAGCCGCTTGTGCAGAGCGGAGATTTCGCCGCGCATATCGACGCGAAGCTCCGCGTCGAGGTTGGACAGTGGCTCATCGAAGAGGAAGACGCGCGGTTCACGCACGACGGCGCGACCGATTGCGACGCGCTGACGCTGCCCGCCCGACAGGTCCTTCGGACGACGCTCCAGAAGCTGATCGATCTGCAGCATTTTGGAGACCTGGGCGATCTTCTCGGCGATCTCCTTTTTCGGCGTGCCGATATTTTCAAGACCGAAGGAAAGGTTCTCGCGCACGGTCATATGCGGATAAAGGGCATAAGACTGGAACACCATGGCAAGACCGCGGTCTGCTGCCGGCACGGTGTTGACGACATCGCCGCCGATGACGATATCGCCGCCGCTCAAGGCCTCCAGGCCGGAAATCATACGCAGAAGCGTCGACTTGCCACAGCCGGACGGTCCGACGAACACGCAGAATTCGCCATGCTTGATATCGAGATCGATACCCTTGATCACATCGAGGGCGCCATATGTCTTTTTGACCTGACGAAGCTCAATACTTGCCATTGTCGTGTCTCCTCCCGAAGGATTATTTGCCGCCCGTCGAAGCGATGCCGGTGGCGATGTATTTTTGCAGGAACATGAAGACCAGCGCGATGGGCGCGAGCGTCAGCACGGTCATGGCAAGCAGGTTGCTCCACTCCGTCGACATCTCTCCCTGGAAGGAATTCAGTGCCAGTTGCAGGGTGAAATTGTCGTTGCGGGTCAGAACGATCAGCGGCCAGAGGAAGTCGTTCCAGCGCCACATGACCGCAAGGATCGCCAGCACGGCCAGTGCCGGTGCGGAGAGCGGCAGGATGATGCGCCAATAGATCTTCCACTCGCTGGCCTTATCCATGCGTGCCGCGTCGAGGATCTCATCGGGAATCGTCAGCATATATTGACGCAGCAGGAATACGCCGGTCGGTGTGGCGGCACCGGGAATGATCACACCCCAGAGACTGTTGATCATGCCAAGCTGGCTGGTGATGAGAAAGAGCGGCACCAGCACGACCGTCTGCGGGATCATCAAGGTGCCGACGACCATGGCCAGAACCGCACCCCTGCCCTTGAACTGGTATTTCGACAGGGCAAAGGCCGCCATGGAATTGACGATCAGCATGATGACGGTGGACGTCACCGTGATGAAGACCGAGTTCCAGAAGTAAAGCGGGAAGTTGAAGCGCTGGAAAAGCTCTGTGTAGTTTTCTGTCGCCAGCGACACGCGCTCTGCGGGCTTCAACTCGTTGAACGGCATCTTCTGGATTTCGGTCGGCTTGGCGGGATCGATGACCTGCGCGACAAGGCCGATGCGACGAACCATGCCGACCGTCTGGCCGTCCTTGGTGGTATAGGCGGGAAGCGGTGCTTGCTGTCCATCCACCACGACAGTCTCCTGCGAATAGGGCAAGAAACGCGGGGGAAAGCGCTGCAGGTCGGCTTCGGTCTTGAAGGACGATAGCACGAGCCAGACGACCGGCCCGAACATCATCACGACGGCCAAGCCAAGATAGGCATAGGACAGCCAGTCGGTCCAATGCAGCTTGCCATTGCGGCCGCGCGTGCGGGTCAGAAATGCACCGATCCTAGCCATCGACCTTGCTCCTGTTTGCCCGGAATTGCAGAGCGGTCAGCACCACGAGAACGGCGGCGAGAAGCAGCGAGGCTGCGGCCGCGAGGCCGAAATTGCGGGGCGTTCCGGCAAAACCGGTCTGATAGATGTATTGAATGATAAAGGTCGTCGCCGAGCCTGGACCGCCGCCGGTGAAGGCAAAAATTTCATCGAAGGTCTGAACGCCCTTGATCAGCGACAGGACCAGCACGACGAGCATGGTCGGCGCCAGGAGCGGCATGGTGATGCGGCGGAAGATGCGCCAAGGGTTCGCCTTATCGAGTTCGGCGGCCTCGTAGACATCACGCGGGATCGCCTGCAGACCGGCAAGCAGGATGAGCGTGTAGAAGCCCATATGCGCCCAAACCGACAGAAAGACCGACCAACCGAAGGCCAGGTTTGCTTCCAGCATCCAATCGACAGAGCTCAAGCCCATACCTTCCATCGCGGCATTGAGAACGCCGAAGCGCTGCAAGATCCACTTCCAGATCAGCGCCACGACGACGGGTGACAGCAACACCGGGAAGAAGAACACGGCGCGGAAGAAACCACGGGCGCGGATATCGCGATTGAGGATGATGGCGGTGATCAGCGAGAAGCCAACCATGAAGCCCACCTGAAGCACGACGAAGAGGAGCGTGTTCCACACCGAGCGCCAGAAGAGGTCCTGCTGACAGGAATTCGGATCGAGATAATTGCCGCAGGACATCAGGGCCTGAAAATTCCCGCCGCCGACGAAGGGGCGATCGGCAAGCATGATCTGCTCGGTGCCCGTCACCGAATAGGCAACGTTCAGCAGGATCGGCAGAAATGCGAAGACAGCAAAGAGAATGAGGTTTGGGGTGAGAAACACCCAGGCAATCCGTCGATGCCCGAGAACCTTCTGCAGGAAGGCGAATGGCAGTTCGACGATGCCCATCACTGGCGCAATCAATTTATACATGGGGCTCCTCCTTCGATCCGGCGCGGCACGGGATGCGTCGCGCCGGAAGGCGATGGATCATTTCGCCTGCTTCAACATTTCCTCAACGTCCGTCTTGGCGCGTGCCATCGCTTCATCGACTGTCAATTCGCCGACGATGGCCTGGGTGATGCGCTGAACAGAGATGTTGAACATGGCGCGATTGTTCTTGTAGCCCTGGTAGGCGTAAGCAATCGGGCTAATGCCGGGGATCTGGTCGAGCCAGGCATTCATGGCCTTCTGCGTCGCAGGGGTCGCACCGGTATAGGTCACGCCTTTTTCCGCGACCGACTTCTTGGCCGGAACGTTGCGGGTGCGGACCGTGAAGTCGAGATAGTTCTCGTCTTCGGCAAGGAAGTTCAGGATATCGGCCACGATCTTCGGGTTCTTGGTCTGCTTGAAGCCGACAATGCCGGTACCACCCGGCATGCCGGTGCAGGCAGCACCGCCGCAAGGCTGCGGCACGACTTCCCAGTCGAAGGCATCGCCTACCTGGCTATCGAAGCGCGCCGTCTGCCAGCTACCGGAATAGTAGTAAGCGAGTTGGCCGTTGATGAATTCCTGCGCGGCGTCACGATAGGTATTACCGCCCTGCCCGGCCCAGACGTCACGCGCCATGGTGCCGTCCTTGTTCCACTCGACGAACTTCTTCACGAAGGTCGTGAAACCTTCATCGACCAGGATCGGCTTACCTTCCGCGTCGAAAATCTTGGCGCCATAGGAGATGGCGGGGCCGGCAATACGGTGACCTGAACGGTCGATTGCCATCGGATAAGGTGTTCCGGTTGCCTTCGCGACGGCGGTCGCCGCTTTTGCCCAATCGTCCATCGTCGCGTCCTTGCCGGGTACGGCGACATTGGCCTGATCGAACAGCGTGCGATTGATGAAGGCGCCGGTGATGGTCAGCTGCGTATGCATGCCGTAAATGCCCTTGTCGTCAGGGCCGCTGCGGTACCATTTCAGCACGTTGGAGAAATTGTCTTCCCAGTTCTTCGCATCCACATAGGGCGTGAGATCGAGGTAATAACGGTTAAGGCCGCCAAGATCGGTGACGGTGGCGAAATCCGGACCGCTGCCGCCCGCGAGCTGAACGGGCAGACCTTCCAACAGCGCCTTATAAGGCACCACGTCGGTAACGATCTTCACATCCGGATGCTGCTTTTCATAGCGTGCGAGAATGTCCTTCAGGATTTCGCAGCCATTGCCGTCATAGGCGCAGGTGAAGCGAACTTCCTGGGCAGCCTGAGCGCCACCGGCGAAAGACGCCGCGCCCAAAGCGAGCGCCAATGCCATGCTGTATTGTCTGATCATCTGGTTTCCTCCCATTCGATGATTATGCTTTGGCGATGATTATGCTCTAGAGCGCCGTGCGTCCTTTCGGACGCACAAAGGACGCTCTAACTCTTCCAAATCACGCATCGTGCCTCTCTGAAAATCGATCCCGATCTTCAGGCCGATGCTGCGGTGGGTGCAGGCTGCGGAGCCCAACCCTTGATCCACTGACCTTCCGCCGCCTCTGCCAGCCGTACCGGCTTGCCTTCCCGCGCCGAGCGATAGATGGCCGTGACGAGCTCGATCGATTGCAGACCGTCCGTTACCGTGACCTCCTTGCCGCCGCGCCCCTCCATGGCGTCGGCAATCGCCTCGACAAAACCGGTGAAGCCGTTCTCGCCTTCGCCAACCGTTGCAAGAACCGCATCGATCTGAGCTTGCGTCGTCGGTGCTCGCGCAATGAAGCGCCACTTGTCTTCCGCCGGGCGATAGGGCAGCGAGCCGCTCTCGGCGGTGAAACCTTCGAAGCAGAAGCGCAGACGCGATGTGTCTTCGGCCGCTCCGAGCGTGACCGAGCTTGTCGCCAGCGCGCCGTTCTTCATGCGGAAGCTGAGTGCCGCGCAGTCTTCGGTTTCGATCGCGTTGACGCGGGTATCGGCCATGGTGAAGACTTCTTCGACCGGGCCGAGCACGTAGCAGATCAGATCATGTGCATGGATCGCATGGCCGAGGATCGCGCCACCGCACTCGCCTTTCCAGGTTCCGCGCCAGGGAATGTCGTAATAGCCCTTGCCGCGATTCCAATGGACTTCCGAGCTTGCAACATAGGCCTTGCCGGCAAGCCCGGCATCGATCAGCGCGCGAAGCTGGCGCATGGCCGGACCAAAGCGATACTGGAAGACGGGGAAGATGCTGCGGCCCGTCGTCTTGACGGATTCGAGAAGCGCATTCGCCTCTTCCAGCGAACGCACGAGCGGCTTTTCGCAGACCACATCCTTGCCAGCAGCGTGCGCCTTCAGCGTGATTGGGAAATGTAAGTGCGGCGGCAGGCAGACGTCGATGAGCTGGATGCTCGGATCCGCCAGAACCTCATCCAGATCGGCGGTAACATGGATGGACGTGCCATTGGCAACGCCACGCGCACGCTCCACGTCGAGATCGCATATCGCCTTAACGGAGAAGCGTTCCGGCAGAGCGAGATAACCCTTCAGATGCTCGGCACCGATACCGGCGCCAACGATGGCGACTCCGATCATGCCTTTGCTCCTTCGGCCTTGGCCTGCGCCTGAAGCGACAGTTCGCAAACCTTGAACACATGCTCATGCGTCATTGCCGTTTCGGTGCGGTTGCGAATGTCGTCGCATACGCGTCCGAAGTACGGGAGGCCGGCATCGGAGGCATCGATATATTCGCAGCGATCGCCATTCACGAGGATCAGGCGGTCAGTGCCTTCGCTGTTGCCGACATCGACATATTTGCGCAGCTCGATGTAGCCTTCGGTACCGAGAATGGTCAGACGACCGTCGCCCCAGGTGGGCAGCGCATCCGGCGTGTACCAATCGACGCGGATATAGCCATGGCCCTTGTCGCCACGCAGAAGCACTTCACCGAAATCCTGCAGGCCCGGATCGCCTGGGTTGGCGTAATTGGCAACCGTCGCGGACACGATTTCCACGTCGGTGGAGCCGGTGAAGAACATGAACTGGTCGATCTGGTGGCTGGCAATATCGGTGATGATGCCGCCATAGGCTTCACGCTCGAAGAACCACTTCGGGCGGATCTGGCGGTTCAGACGATGCGGGCCCATACCGATCGTCTGCACGACGCGGCCGATGGCGCCCGCGGCGACCAACTCGGCAGCCTTGGTGACGCTCGGCACCTCAAAGCGCTCGGAGAAATCGATGGTCCAAATGCGGTTGGTCTTCTTGACCGTCTGGCGAATACGCTCAAGCTGTTCGAGTGTGGTGCAGCCTGGCTTGTCGGTCATGACATCCTTGCCGGCTTCCATCGAAGCGACTGCGAGGTCGGCGCGCTTGGACGGAATATCGGCAATGACGACGAGATCAATGCTGTCATCTGCAAGAAGCGCTTCCTTGGTGGCCGAGCGCGGCACGTCGGGAAAACGCTTGACGAAACCTTCGACCACATCGGGCTCGCCTTCCGTCCACCAGCCGACGAATTCCGCACCGACGTCCATCAGGTTCTGTGCCATGCCAAAAATGTGGCGGTGCTCTATGCCCAGAGCGACGAACTTAATTGCTTTAGTCATTTTTGCAGTTCCACTTCCTTGCCGGTTTCGGCCGAGTTAATGATCGCGTCGATCAATCTGTGAGACAAAAGAGCCGCTTCACCCGTGACAACCGGCGGGCGTTCTGCGGTGATGCTGTCTGCGAAATCCTCGAAGACGCCCTGATGCCATTCATGGGTAAAGGCCATCGGATCGGCACCGCCACCGGTGCCGGAGGCTGCCCCACCGAAGACCTCCTGGCGTCCGTCGCGCCAATCGACATGCAGCAGACCGGAAGCGAGCCGGAGGCTAGCTTTGTCGAAATGCAGGAGGATCGATTCCGCCGAGCCTGGAAAACTTGCCGTGCTGGCAACCAGCGAACCGACCGCGCCGCTTGCAAAGCGCAGGCCTGCGGCAACGTAATCCTCCGTTTCCATGCGGTGGAAACGGGTTGTTGCCGCCATGGCTTGAACGCGAGACACGGGGCCTGTGAGGCTCAGGGCAAGATCGATGGTGTGAATGGCCTGGGAAATCAGAACGCCGCCGCCGTCACGCGCCAAAGTGCCACGACCGGGCTCGTCGTAATAGGATTGAGCACGCCACCACGGCACGGAAATCTCGCAGAGACCCAGTTCTCCAAGCGTTCCACCGTCAACAAGCTCGCGCGCCTTTTGTGAAGCTGCGCGCATGCGATGCTGGAAGATGATACCGAGCGTGACGCCAGCGTCCCGACACAGAGTAACCAGACGCTCGGCCTCATCGGTATTCCGGGCAACCGGCTTTTCCATGAGAATGTGCTTGCCGGCACGGGCGAAGGCTTCGACGATATCGAGGCGGGCGTTCGGCGGCGTGGCGATAATGGCGAAATCAACATCCTTGTCCTGCGCCGCCTCAGCCACCGAGGAATAAACTGTCACGTCATATCCCGCGTGCTTCGACGCTTCCTCGGCCAATGCCTTGGCGCGACCGGAACCGCTGTCAACGATACCCTTCAGCCGAGTTTTGTCAGGACTTGCTGCACAGGCGAGCACATGGGTCTTCGCCACCATTCCAGCGCCAATGATGACGCAGGTTTTGATCTTCTGCATTTAGGGAGCCTCCCTTCCCAATGCGGCGTAATTTGCATACCGGTATGCCGGTTGTCAACTGACTTGTGTTCCGGTATACCGGTTAAAAATCGCTGGAGTGAAAATGCCCAAAATCCCGATGACAGGCGGCTCTGTCCCGACCATGGAGAGGCTGGACCTGAACCGTCCCGTGGTGGATCAGATTTACTCGGCGCTAAAGTCCGCCATTCTGTCGCGGGAGCTTTTTCCCGGGCAGGCGGTATCCGAAAATGAGATCGGGCTATCATTCAATTCCAGTCGTACGCCGGTGCGGGAGGCATTGAGCCGTTTACGAGACGACGGCTTGATCGTAACCCTTCCCAGCCGCGGCACATACGTCTCCAAGCTTTCTGAAAAGAGTATCCGCAGTTCGCAATTCATCCGTGAAGCGCTTGAGGTCGCAGCGGTCGAGAAGCTATGCGAGATCGGCCTGTCGGCGGAAGCGGAGCAGGAAATCGAGCATGCGCTGAACGGTCAGCGCAAGGCGATGCAGCGCGGGGACCGCAAGGCCTTCCGGATGCATGACGACCAGTTTCACAGCGCCCTTGCGGCGGCCACCGGCATGGACAGGCTGGAAACGCTGCTTATCCGCGAAAAGGCAGGCCTTGACCGCCTGCGGGCACTCGCCATTACCGATGAGGCGCATATGGCTGGGCTGCTTGCCGAACACGAGGCGGTCTATGCCGCGATAAAGGACGGCAACGAGACGCTTGCGGCGGACGAGTTGCGCAAGCACCTAAGGCGGGTCTTGGGCATTCTGGCGCAGGTCTTTGCCAACCATCAGGACTATTTCGAGTAAATCTGCGGTACCATCGACAACGGATCCCACCATGACCACTGCACACTACGGGCTGCTGCCTGCCGAAACGCTCGGCATGTCAGAGGCAACACTCCTCTGCGACACAATCAGCACGCTGGCGGAATCACCCGTTTGGGACGAAAAGCGCCAAGTGCTGTTCTGGTGCGATATTCTCGGCAAGACGGTGCGCTCTGCTGCTCTCACGCCCGGTCAGTATCGTGAATGGTCTTTCCCAAGCACAGTGTCCAGCCTTGGACTTTGTGACAGTGGCGACCTCATCGTCGCCTGTGGCATGGATATCGTTGTCCTCGATCCGGAGAGTGGCGCCACCCACACGCTCTGCAGCATTCCTGCGCCAGAGGGTGGTCCTTTCCGGCTGAATGATGGACGCATCGGGCCCGATGGTGCCTTCTGGGTCGGCACGATGCATAACGTTCCATTGCCGCAGATGGAACCGCGCGGCGAGCTGTGGCGCGTCACGGCGAGTGGCGCCGAACGGATGCAGACCGGCCTCACCTGCCCCAATGGGCTTGCCTTCTCGCAAGATGGTTCGGTCATGTGGCAGAGCGATTCCGTCCAAAGATGGATCCGTCGCCGCACCTTCGACAAGAGTCGCGGGGCCTTCGATGAAGGCATTCTGGTTGCGCAGATGACAGAGGAAACGGGCAGGCCCGATGGCGGCTGCGTCGATCGTTCCGGCGTTTATTGGAGCGCTGGCGTTTCGGCCGGACTGATCAACGCGTTTTCGCCCGACGGCAAGCATCTCGGCGCGGTCGCAGCACCTGTCCCGCACCCCACCATGGGCTGCTTCGGTGGGCCTGACTTCAGCACGCTTTTCCTGACGTCCCACCGTCACAACATGTCGGAGGAGCGGTTACATAAGGCGCCATTATCGGGCGGTGTTTGGGCGATCCCGACGAAAACGACCGGTTTTCCAGGTTTTCGCTTCCGTCGTTGATGCGCTTAAGGGATCACGCCTTTTTCTGCCAGCGGCCTTCAGGCGATTGCTGCCAATAGGTAAGCGCATGGCCCTCGCCTTTCAGCTTCTTCCACTGGGCCCGCGCCGCCTCCAATTGCCCGGCGTCATAGCCATCGAACATGAAGACGATACGCTCGTATGGCTCAAGAGCCGGCGGTTCGGCGCCATCGACCAGAAAGCGCACCGTCGCCTGATTGGCATTGCCATCGCCAGAGGTGAGCAGCACAGGCTGTTCGGCAGAACTTGCGACGGCGTCGGTGGCGTGCGGCAGAAAGCTGTCGTCGCGGAACGTCCAGAGAAGCACGTCGAGCGCATCGCGTTTCTCATCACTTCCTGTCTGGACCGCGACCTTCCAGCCGCGCTCCAGCGATTTCTCCAAAAGCGGCGGTAAGGCATCCTCCAGCTTGGATTCCGTTAGATGATAAAACAGGACTTCCGTCATCGGGAGATTGCCGCCTTCTTGCTTCTACCTCAATCCTCGTAGTGCGCGCGAACCAGTTCGTCCAGAAGGCGAACGCCATAGCCGGAGCCCCAGGACTGGTTGATCTCGGTCAGCGGCGAACCCATGGCCGTGCCTGCAATATCCAAATGCGCCCATGGCGTCTCACCGACGAAGCGCTTAAGGAACTGGGCCGCTGTGACCGAGCCCGCCAAGCGGCCAGCGCTGTTCTTCATGTCGGCAAACTTCGAATCAATGATCTTGTCGTAATCCTTGCCGAGCGGCATGCGCCACAGCTTCTCCTGTGTCGTGTGGCCCGCCGCGATCAACTGCCCGGCCAGCTCATCGTCATTGCAGAAGAGGCCCGCCTGAAGATTGCCGAGCGCCACGGTGATGGCACCGGTCAAGGTGGCGAGATTGATCATGAATTTCGGCTTGAAGCGATCGTTCGTGTACCAGAGCGCGTCCGCCAGAACGAGGCGGCCTTCGGCATCGGTATTGATGATCTCGATGGTCTGGCCGGACATGGAGGTAACGATATCGCCGGGGCGCTGCGCATTGCCGTCCGGCATGTTTTCGACAAGCCCGATAACGCCGATGACATTGGCCTTTGCCTTGCGGGCGGCAAGCGCGTGCATAAGGCCGGTCACGGCAGCAGCGCCGCCCATGTCGCCCTTCATGTCTTCCATGCCGGCACCTGGCTTCAGAGAAATACCGCCGGTGTCGAACACCACGCCCTTGCCGATGAAGGCGATCGGCTCGTCTTTCTTGGAGCCGCCATTCCATTGCATGATGGCAAGCCGTGGCGGGCGAACAGAGCCTTGGGCCACGCCGAGAAGTGCGCCCATGCCGAGCTTCTTCATTTCCTTTTCGCCAAGGATTTCAACCTCAACGCCGAGTTTCTTCAAGCCTTCGGCCTTTTCGGCGAACTCGACAGGACCAAGCACGTTCGGTGGCAGGTTGACGAGGTCGCGCGCCAGGATGACGCCATCGGCGACGGCTTGGGCAGCATCAAACGCTCTCTTTGCTTCTTCATGGGCAACCGTCACGATCGTCACATCGACGTGCTTCGGTTTCTTCTCCTCGTCGGACGGTTTCTTGGTCTTGTAAGCATCGAAGCTATAGGCGCGCAGCAGAAGTCCGAGGGCGAAATCGGCAGCATTCTTGCCATTCACATCGACACCTGGGACATCGAGATAGATGACGACCTTTTCCGCTTTCTTGAAATTGGCAGCAGCGGTACCGCCCGCTCTCAGCCAATCATGCGCGGTCAGCTTCGTCGCCTTGCCAAGGCCGATGACCGTGATGCGATCTGCCTCGGAGCCTTGGGGCGCCAGAACATCGAGAACGCTCATCGACTTTGCCGAAAAGCCTGCGACCTTGGCGGCCTTTTCCAGCACGCCAGCCGGATCGACATGCGCCTGCCCCGCCGCACCGTCATCTCCGGAAGCGCGCAGAAGAATGGCTGTGGCATTCACACATGAGGCGGAGGCGGCAAAGGAAATATCGAAACTAGCGGACATCTTGATGCTCATCTTGCTGTTTTTTTAAGGGTGTGCGGATCATGGGCCTTTCCGCCCACGACGCAACCCCGGCATGGCGACTTGCGGTGTCAAATTTGTGGATGGTGCGCCGCAACGTCTCAAGCAGCGGAAAGTTTTTTCTTCACCTCTCCACAAAAAGCCACAGCCGCAGGAAAAATGACTGCGCGAAAGAAATTTGTGGCCCGTCGAGAGTCGCCAAGCGGGAGCGATGCGATTACATAGGGCCGGTTCCCTGCACGGGGAAAAAACAATGAAAAACGTTATCAGGGACTAAATGGCGCTTCTCGAACGGTACATATTGCGACGCACGACGCAGATGGTTCTCGTCGCGCTGATGCCCGTGCTGGCAATCATCTGGACGATCCAGGTTCTGCAAAGAATCAACCTCGTCACGGATAGCGGCCAGTCCATGGGCTCGTTCATGACGCTCGCGACCATGCTGTTGCCGACGCTCATTCCCGTCGTTCTTCCCTTCGCGCTTGTTATCGGCGTGACGCAGACATTGACGGCGATGAACACCGACTCGGAGTTGGCGATCATCGATGCGTCGGGCGCGCGTCGCACGATCATCTACAAGCCAGTCCTCATTCTCGGCGCGGTGCTGAGCCTTGTCTCCTTCGGCATCACCAATTTTGCCGAGCCGCCAGCACGTGCCGCTGCGCGCCAGATGGTTGCTGCGGCCTATGCCGATCTGCTCTCTTCCGTCATTGAGGAGAAGACCTTCCGCACCATTCAGGATGGGCTTTACGTGCAGATCGCCCAGCGCCAAGGCCGAATCCTGCGCGGTCTATTCGTAGCCGACCGTCGCGATCCGAATTACGACCTTATCTATTATGCCAAGGAAGGGATGATCGACGAAGGTGGCACCTCGCTCACCATGCGTGACGGTGAGGTTCAGCAGAAGACGCCAGACGGCAAGGTCTCAGTCGTCAAGTTCCTGTCCTACGCCTTCGATCTCTCGACCATGTCGGAGAAGTCCGACAATGAACCGTCACTGTCCGCCAGCGATGCGAGCCTCGCCTTCCTGCTCTCTCCTGACGAGGACCTGGATAGCTACAAGAAAAACCCTGGCAGCTTCCGTTCGGAACTGAACCGGCGCCTGGTCGACTGGATGTTCCCGTTCGTCTTTGCCTTGATCTCGCTGGTCGTTGCAGGTGATGCACGCTCCCATCGAGAGGCACGGCTTCATCCCATGGTGGTTGCGCTGGTCACGGCCTTCATGCTGCGCTGGCTGGGCTTCTATTTCACCAATCAGGTGAAGCAGAGCGCTGCCTTCATTCCCTTCGTCTACGCCGTTCCGGTGGTCAGCGGCCTCATTGCCGCCTATCTGCTGGCGACAGGCCGCAAGCTGCATATGCCGTCTTTTATACAACACGCGGCGCAGGCGCTTCAGCGCCGTTTCAGCCCACCAAAGGCTAATGGCAATGGAGGACAGAGCGCATGATGTTCGGCACACTCGCCCGTTATTTCCTTCGCCGTTACGCCATGACTACGTTCTGGTTTCTGCTGGGCGTGTCTTCCATTATCTTTCTGGCCGATTTTAGTGAAACCGCGCGGCGCATGTCCGGCCTTCCAGGCTATTCCGTGCCAGCCGCGCTCGGCCTGACAGCGCTTCGGCTGCCGCTCATCCTGCAGCAGACCGTTCCTTTCGTCGCCCTCTTCGTCGGCATGACGACGTTGATTTCGCTCAACCGCCGCTACGAGCTGGTGGTGACGCGTGCTGCGGGCATTTCCGTATGGCAGTTCATGCTGCCCTTCATCACCGGCGCGATCCTTCTTGGCATCCTCTGCGTCACCGCGCTTAATCCACTCGCCGCCTGGGGCGAAAGCAAGTCGCTTTCCGTCGAAGCGGGATGGCGCAATGACGGCAGCGGTCCTCGCCAGCAACAGGTGATTCCGTGGCTGCGTCAGAGCAGCGGTGGAGAGGACACGATCATCGGAGCCAAGAGCTTCGAGGACAATGGCGCGCTGCTGAAAGACGTGGTGCTGATTCACCTCGACAAGAACGGCAACATCCTTTTCCGACAGGACGCCGCGTCGGCGAAGTTGGAAGATGGTTACTGGCTTCTTAACAACGTTTCAGAGATTCGACCGGGTCACGTCCCCACCCATCAGGCGACGGCAAGAATCAGTACCAATTTGAGACAGGAATTTGTTCAGGAGCGTCTGACTCAGCCGGAAACCGTTGCTTTCTTTGATCTTTCTCGAAAGATAGAGGTGGCGAGATCCTTCGGCCTGTCATCCAAGGCGCTCGAAACGCAGTATCACTTCCTACTGTCGATGCCGTTTCTGCTGGTGGCGATGACGTTCATTGCAGCGACTGTTTCTCTAAAGTTCAGCCGTTTTGCACAGTCCCGTTCAGTGATTCTGGGTGGAATCCTTTCCGGCTTCGTGCTTTATGTGGTAACCGTGCTCGTAAGGGCATTCGGGAGTAGCGGCGTTGTTCCGCCCTTCGTTGCGGTCTGGATTCCAGTCGTCGTAGCGTTGGCATTGGGGGCAACCATTCTGCTTCATCAGGAGGACGGCTAGTGGCGGTATTTGACCGCGGGAATATCAGACGGCTTGCGGCAGCCCTTCTGACAGGGGCTTCTGTGTGCGCATACATGGCGACCGCATCCAGCGCTTTTGCTGATGACGGCGTGATTGTGGGCGACGCTCAAGACCAATCAAAACTCCTGCTTACAGCAAATGAACTCACCTATAATCGTGACGCTGAACAAGTGATCGCGACGGGTGGCGTGCGCATGAAATATTCGGGCTACCGTATGGTGGCCCAGCGTGTGGAATATAATCAAGGCACGGGCCGCGTTATCGCCCGTGGAAACATTGAACTCATCGAGCCTTCCGGCAGTCGTATCTACGCCGATGAGCTGGACGTAACCGACAATTTCTCGCAGGGCTTCGTCAACTCGTTGCGTGTGGAAACAACCGACAACACACGCATTGCCGGCGAAAGTGCTGAACGCGTCAATGAGGATGTTATGATCCTCAACAACGGCGTTTATACGGCCTGCCTTCCCTGCGCCGAGCGCCCGGACAAGCCGCCGCTTTGGCAGGTCAAGGCTGAGCGTGTTATCCAGGACGGCAAGAGCCAGACCGTTAGATTGGAGAAGGCTCGCTTCGAGCTGTTCGGCAAGCCGATCGCCTATCTTCCGTTCATCACCGTTCCCGACAACCGGGTAAAGCGTAAATCCGGCTTTTTGTTCCCGCAGATGAGCATGACCGACAAGCTCGGTTTCGGTATCGGCGTGCCCTATTATCAGGTGCTCGGCGATAGCGCGGATCTGACGGTTACGCCGACCTTCTACACGGCCCAGGGTCTTCTGCTTCAGGGCGAGCTGCGCAACCGTTTCGAGATGGGAACGCATACGCTGACATTTGCCGGCATCGACCAGCGCGACCCGGAACGTTTCGACCCCGGCACCAGCGACGCAATGAACGACCGTCGCGGCATGGTTGCCAGCCGCGGCGAATTCAAGATCAATCCCCGCTGGTCATTCGGCTGGGACGTCATGGTGCAGTCGGACAACAACTTCGCCCGCACCTATGACCTCAAGGGTTATAAGAGCGAAACGCAGACCAACAAGCTTTACCTCTCTGGCCTCGGTGATCGGAACAGCTTCGATGCCAACGCCTACTACTTCAACGTCCAGGACAAGGACGACTTTGAGCTGGAAGAGCGCAGACAGGCGATTGTCCATCCAGCCGTCGACTACCGCTACTTCCTTCCCGATCCCGTCTATGGCGGCGAGCTTTCGCTGACGACGAACCTGACGAGCCTGACGCGCCGCAACCAGGACGCCTATGCGCTTGGAACGTCCAACCGCTTCCCGGGTCTCGAGGGCACCTATACCCGCCTGACGACAGAGGCCGAGTGGAAGAGAACCTACACTTTCGATAGCGGCGTTCAGTTGACACCGCTCGGCGCACTTCGTGGAGACATCTTCTCCACCGATATGGCAACGCAGGGTCTGACCTATAATAGCTCGATCGATGATGACGCGGCGTTCCGCGGTATGGCGACCTTCGGTCTCGAAGCGCGCTACCCGATTTTGTTCACGGCACAAAACAGCAACCACGTGATCGAACCGATCGCTCAGTTGTTCGTGCGTCCGGACGAGCAATTTGCAGGCCGTCTTCCGAACGAAGATTCGCAGGCCTTCGTCTTCGATGCCACCAACCTCTTCGAACGGGACAAGTTCAGTGGTTTCGACCGTATCGAAGGCGGCACGCGTGCCAATCTCGGTTTCCGCTATAACGGTACCTTCGACAATGGCTATGGTGTCCGTGCCATCGCAGGACAGTCCTTCCATCTTGCTGGCGAAAATTCTTTCGCGTCGCCGGATCTCGTCAATGCCGGTGCCGATTCCGGCCTGGAATCGGACCGCTCCGACTACGTGACGATGGCGGCGATCGATGCGCCGATCGGTTTGTCCTTCTCAAACAGCTTGCGTCTCGACAAGGATAACTTCGAGATCAACCGTATGGAGAACAGCGTCCACTACACGGATAACCGCTTCACCGGTAAGGTCAGCTATACGCAGGTCAAGGCACAGCCGAATTACGGCTATGATCGTGACCGCGATATCATCCAGACCTCCGGCAAGCTGCGTCTCGACGACAACTGGGCGCTATTCGGTGCGATCAACTACGACCTGAACAACAAGTTCTCCAGCGAGCGCCGTATCGGCATTCTCTATCAGGACGAGTGCACCATCTTTACTGTCAGCTACTCGGATGAGGGTAACCTCAGCACCGTGCGTGAAGCGGCGAATGACTGGTCGATCAACGCCCGCCTCGCCTTCCGTACACTTGGTGACATCAGTGTCGGTTCGGCTGCGGAAGACTGGGATAAGGCCGATATCGGCTGGCAGCCGAATAACTATTGATAGCCTCTATCTCTTGGAACGACGGCGGGATCTTCCCGCCGTTTTCATGTCAAGCGACACCTGCAGTGCCTATGACGTTCGACATCATGTGATCGACCCACCACTGTAAAGGTCACGTTTTTGCCGCAGATATCGACGATCTGGTTGTGGCGGACGATTGCGGTGGTAATCATTCCAGTGATATACACGGGCGCGTTCATATTTAGGATCGCTGCAGAGGGCTAAGTATCACCGTGAGGTGAGCACGTAAGCTTCGTGCCGCGAGAGTTTCAAAAGCAATGCTGTGGCACCGGTCCACTGGCTTGCCGAGAGGGAGAGACCAGGATGAACTTCGGAAAGAAGGCGATGCGCAGCGTCGCGTTTGCCTTTGCGATCTTCGCAGTTCCCATGATCGTTGCGCCGCAGGCGAATGTCGCTTTTGCCGACAGCGCGGTGAAGATCGTCGTCAACAAGACCCCGATTACCTCCGATGATATTGCACGCCGGGTGGCCTTCCTGAAGCTGCAGCGCCAGTCTGGCAATCTCAACGAGAAAGCCCGCGAGCAGTTGATCGAAGAGGCCTTGAAGCGCGAGGAAATCGCCCGCGTCAAGGCGTCGGTCAGCACTGCAGATGTGGATGCCGCTTTTGGCCGCTTTGCTGCCAGCAACAAATTGACGAAAGAACAGCTGACCAAGGTTCTGACGCAGGCTGGCGTGGGTGCAGACCATTTCAAATCCTTTATCGCCGTGCAGATGAGCTGGCCACGTCTGGTCAATGCGCGCTATGGCGGCAAGAACCGCATGTCGACACAGGACTTCATCACGCGTCTCAAGGAGCGTGGCCAGAAGCCGGTGACATCGGAATATTTCCTGCAGCAGATCATTTTCGTTGTACCGGAGTCGAAGAAGGCCACGCTCGGCAAGCGCAAGAGCGAAGCCGAGGCGTCTCGCAAACGCTATCCCGGCTGTGAGCAGGCAAAGACCTTTGCAGCGACGATGCTGGATGTTTCGATCAAGGACCTCGGCCGAATTCTTGAGCCGGAACTGCCCCCAGAGTGGAAAGATCTGGTTACCAAGACACCTGAAGGCGGCACCACCGGTACGCGCGTCACAGAAAAGGGTGTCGAATATCTCGCTGTCTGCAAGAAGCAGCAGGTCTCCGATGATTACGCAGCGGAAGTTGTGTTCCGCGCCGAAGATCTGAACAAGGCCGAGAAGGGTGAAAACCCGAACGAGAAGAAGTATCTGGACGAGCTTCGCAGCAAGGCGCAGATCACCCAGACCTGATGCGCAGTGCGGCACCGTATCACGGTGCCGCGATGGTCTTGATAACATAGCAGAACGCCGTTGATCGGAGGGTCTTCCCTTTCGAGACTGGCGCAACAGGTGAAAGCTCCGAACGCCGTGACGCCGCTTCAATTGCCACTCGCTTTGACACAGGGCGATCCAGCCGGGATCGGTCCCGATATCGCACTTGCGGCCTGGGCAAGGCGTGATGAGCTGGGCGTCCCACCATTTCTCTTCATCGGTGATCCAGACGTCCTGACGAGCCGTGCAAATATTCTCGGCATGGCGGTCAATGTCGTCACCTGCGAGGCTGAAGAGGCCCTCTCTGCCTTCGCCTCTGCGCTACCTGTCCTGCCCATCCCTGTCGGCTTCGAGGTACAGGCGGGCCAACCCCATGTGGGTGCTGCCCATTCCACCATTAAGGCCATTGAAACCGCTGTCTCGTTGACGGTGGCGAGGAAGGCAGCTGCCGTCGTCACCAATCCGATTGCAAAGTCCGTGCTCTACGAAGCAGGCTTCGGCTTTCCGGGCCATACGGAGTTTCTCGCGGACCTCGCGCTCAAGCACACAGGCCAGGCAGCGCGACCAGTGATGATGATCGCCGGGCCGAAGCTGCGTGTCGTGCCTGTGACGATCCACATTCCCATCAAGGATGTGGCATCTGCTCTAACCGAAGAGCTTATCATCGATACCTGCCGGATCGTTGCCAACGACCTGAAGAGCAAGTTCGGCATGGATGCGCCAAGACTGGCAGTCGCTGGGCTAAACCCCCATGCGGGCGAAGACGGCGCCATCGGTGCGGAAGATCGGGATATCATCCATCCAGCGACCATGCAGCTGCGAAAAGATGGTATTGATGCATTTGGGCCGTTGCCGGCCGACACCATGTTCCATGATGCCGCACGCCAGCGCTACGACGTTGCGATCTGCATGTATCACGACCAGGGCCTGATCCCGGCGAAGGCACTCGGCTTCGATGACTCGGTCAATGTGACGCTCGGCCTACCCTTCATCCGGACGTCGCCCGATCATGGCACCGCCTTCGGCATCGCCGGACAGGACATTGCCAACCCTTCGAGCCTTGTTGCGGCATTGAAGATGGCAGCCGACATCGCTGTCCGGCAGGTCTCCTGATGGCCGCAATCGATGGTCTTCCGCCACTGCGCGACGTCATCCAGCGCCATGGCCTGGATGCGAAGAAGTCGCTTGGTCAAAACTTCCTCTTCGACCTCAATCTGACGCAGAAGATTGCGCGTACCGCCGGTCCTCTGGATGGTGTTACGGTCTTCGAGGTCGGGCCTGGTCCAGGCGGTTTGACCCGCGCCATTCTCTCGCTCGGCGCAAAGAAGGTGATCGCCGTAGAGCGCGACAGCCGTTGCCTTCCTGCCCTTGCGGAAATTGCCGATCATTATCCCGGACGGCTTGAGGTGATCGAAGGCGACGCGCTGAAGACCGATTTCGAAGCGCTGGTTCCCAAGGGCGAGCCAGTACGCATCATCGCCAACCTCCCCTATAATGTCGGAACCCAGCTTCTGGTGAACTGGCTTCTGCCGAAGCAATGGCCGCCATTCTGGCTTTCCATGACACTGATGTTCCAGAAAGAAGTCGGCCAGCGGATCGTCGCCGAGGAAGGCGATAATCACTATGGTCGCCTTGGCGTGCTTGCCGGATGGCGCACGGTGCCGGAGATGGCTTTCGACGTGCCGCCGCAAGCTTTCAGCCCGCCACCGAAAGTCACCTCGACAGTCGTGCATCTCCTGCCAAAAGGAAAAGCCACTGCCCTGCGATGTGGACAAGCTTGAGAAGGTCACGGAAGCCGCCTTCGGCCAGCGCCGCAAGATGCTGCGCCAGAGCGTGAAGAGCATCGGCGGAGAAGCCCTGCTGGAGAAGGCCGGCATTGATCCGACGAGACGAGCGGAAACGCTTTCGGTCGAAGAATTCGTACGGTTAGCGAACAGCTTATAATTCTGGCTGCAGGCGTGACCAAGCCGACATTGATCTCGGACTGAGCCGATAGGGATACGATGAACGAGGCCGGTTTCGAATACAGGCTTGAGCGCCCATCAGGAGCAGCAGACTGCGTTGTGGTGCTTCTCCATGGGTCAGGACGGGATGAGCACGACCTTCTCGGCTTCGGCCGTGCCGTGTTCCCCAACGCCCTTCTTTATGCCCTGCGCGGCGCCATCCCATGGTAAAGTGGTTTTGCATTTTTCCGCAGGAAGCCCGATCGGCAACTCGACGTGGATGATCTGAAAGCGCAGGCTGCGCGGCTCTGCACGTTCATGGATTTTGTCACGCAGCAGACAGGCCAAACGCCATTCCTCGTCGGCTATTCAAACGGTGCGATCATGGCGGCTGAGATGATTTGTCAGGATTGCAGCCGGGCGCAGGGAGCGATCCTGTTGCGTCCGCTCTCACCCAGAAGAAATGAAGAGCTTCCAAGCCTATCCGGCTTTCCTGTCCTGCTGCTTGCTGCCAGCCATGACGAACGACGCGAGCCGAATGATGCGCAGGATCTGGCCGCCCAACTCGTTACCGCCGGCGCGGATGTTCGTCTCGAAGTGCTGGATGGGGGGCACGGCTGGGCAGAGGACGCGGCAGATGAAAAACTCTCGCGTCAGTGGCTGGCGACCAAAAAACCGGGCTGATTAAAGCTGCGGCTCTTCCTCCAACAATCCTCTGATGAAATCAAACATTCCGTGGCGACGGTCGCGGCGCACACGTTCAGCCTTGACGATAGCTTCGACGGCCGAAAATGCGGCCTGAAGGTCGTCATTGAGGATCACATAGTCATAGTCGCGCCAGTGCTCGATCTCAGCGCGGGAATTGGCAAGGCGTGTGCGAATAACCTCTTCGGTGTCTTCGGCGCGGCGATGCAGGCGCGACTGCAGTTCGGTCATCGTTGGCGGTAGAATGAAGATCGACACGACATCAGCCTTCATCTTGTCCTGAAGCTGCTCTGCGCCCTGCCAGTCGATATCGAACAGCATGTCGCGGCCCTCAGCCATGGCCTGCTCGACGGGCGCGCGCGGCGTTCCGTAGAAATTCCCGTGAACCTCCGCCCATTCCAACAACTGATCGCTGTCGCGCATCACCTCGAATTCACGCTTGGTGATGAAGTGGTAATGGATGCCCTCGATCTCGCTCTGCCGGCGCTGACGCGTCGTGACACTAACCGAGAGACTGATGTTCTTGTCCCGGTCCAGCAGGTTTCTGGCAATGGTCGACTTACCCGCACCGGATGGCGAGGACATGACCAGCATAAGCCCTCTGCGGGCAATATGAACGGGAGAGCTATTTGCTGCTACCATGGAGCCTACTCCAGATTTTGAACCTGTTCGCGGAATTGGTCGATCACGACTTTCAATTCTATACCAGCAGCGGTTACAGCACTGGCATTGGATTTGGAACAGATCGTATTCGACTCCCGGTTAAATTCCTGTGCAAGAAAATCGAGCTTGCGCCCGACAGGACCGCCGACAGCGAGAAGCTCGCGCGCGGCGGAGACATGCGAGGTCAACCGGTCAATCTCTTCCCGCAGATCCGCCTTGGTGGCGAGAAGCGCAGCCTCGGCATAGAGGCGCTCGCGATCGAGGCTTCCATTGCCATCACCGATCAAGGCGATCTGAGCTTCCAGCCGTGCCCGGATTTGCTCCGGCTGGCGAGAAGGATCTGCTTCGATGACAGATGTCAGTTGCTCGATACGATCGATATGGGTCGAAAGCAGCGTGTAGAGCGACGCGCCTTCCCTCTCGCGCATGGACTTCAACGAAGCGACGGCAAGGGAAAAGCCCTCGACGATATCGGTGTTGCGCGCGCTCTGCGCATCTTCCGTCTCTTCCGGCTCGCGAAACTCCACGAGACCACGCACGGACAGCAAGGTATCGAAGCTGAGCGGTGCGTCGCTTACCGCGTTGCCGAGTTCCTTCTTCAAGGCAAGCACTGCGTCCAAGGCATCGCGATTGACGACGGCCTCAAGCTTGGTTTCTGCGGCAGATACAGAGAGCCCGGCCTGAATATTCCCGCGCGACAGGCTTTTGGAGGCGATGTCACGCAACTCCGTCTCCAGTGCCTCCATGCCGGATGGCAGGCGCAGCCGCAGATCAAGCCCCTTGCCGTTGACGGAGCGCAGTTCCCAGGCCCAGCGATATCGACCGGAAGAGCCTTCGCTGCGTGCGAAGCCCGTCATGGATTGCAATGTCATTCGAATATCCCCCAGAAGCTCAACCGCGCTTATGCAACCGCAGCCAGCCTATCTATCAGTTCGCCGGTTTCTCCGCCTGGTTGCCACCCGGCTGACCGTCGACAACGGTTTCGGATGCGCCACCGGCAGCAGCTTTTTCGGCTTCGATCTTACGCCAGCGACGGACATTGGCGTTGTGCTCATCCAGCGTCTTGGCAAAGACGTGGCCACCGGTGCCATCGGCCACAAAGTAGAGATCGTCCGTCCGCCACGGATTGGCTGTCGCCTCGAGCGCCGCACGGCCCGGATTGGCGATCGGATGCGGTGGCAGGCCACGAATGATGTAGGTGTTGAAGGGCGTCTCTTTTTGCAGATCCGATTGATAGATCGGCCGGTCGGACGGCTTGCCCTCACCGCCGAACAGTCCGTAAATGATGGTCGGGTCGGATTGCAGACGCATGTTCTTTTTCATGCGGTTATAGAAAACCGATGCCACGTGACCGCGCTCATCATCCTTGCCGGTTTCCTTCTCAACGATGGAGGCGAGTGTGACGAACTCCTCGACCGTCTTCAGCGGCAGGTTCGGATCGCGGCGCTCCCAGAGCATTTCGACCAGCTTCGTCTGCGCCGCACGCATCTGCCGCACGATTTCCTCGCGCTTGGTGCCGCGGGTAAAGGGATAGGTATCCGGACGAAGGCTGCCTTCGGGGGGCACTTCGGTTGGAAGATCACCTTCAAGCACCGGGTCTGCTGCGAGGCGTGCGAACATCTGCTTGACGGTCAGGCCTTCCGGGAAGGCAACCGTGTAGAGGATCGACTTGCCCGATTCCAGCAAGGACAGAATATCCTTCATCGATGCATGGGCTTTGATCTCATATTCACCCGGCTTCGGTGTCTGGCCGGCGGACATGTAGCGATCCGCCATCAGGCGGAAGATGCGGCCGTTGGAAATGGCGTCGCTACGCTCCAGCGTGTTCGCGATCTCTGCCAGACCCGCGCCATTGCGCACGGTGATGGTCGTGTTGGTCGCAAGGGGGCCAGGCTCATGAAACGCGTGGATCATGTAGTAGAAGCCGGCGATACCCACCACCGTCACGGCGACGATCAGCGTCATGAGAAAATTCAGGAAGATCACTGTCTGGCTGTGGGCCTTGCGCGAGCGCTTCGGCGGCTCAGGCACTTTTTCAGGTCTCAGAGCCTCGGTCGGCGATTTTGGAATGATCGGTCCACCCTTGCTCTCATAGGAGCTGTCACGGTCGTAGGGGGGCTGATTGTTCTCTCTGTTATCGCTCACCGGCGGTCCTTTTCAGTTCGGCATTACAACGGCTTATTTGAGCAGGCAATGCGGCAAAAACAGGTTCGGCAGGCTATTCTGCACTCTCTACAAGTAAAGGGATCAAACACATCTTCGTTGACGAAGAGAGGTTCCTCCACCGTTCCAGTTCATCGAAAACCAATGCGCTGGCATCCCTAGTTTCGAACAACTGGCAGATCAGGCGATCCCGGCATCATACCGGGAAAGCCGAAAACGTTCTGATCGATTCTCGGAAGGGCGGCAAGTAGCCGCCCCTGCTGACAGGCTTAGCAGGTCAGTCCGATCTTCAGCCTTCGTAACGACGCAGCACGAGTGATGCGTTGGTGCCGCCGAAGCCGAAGGAGTTCGACAGCGCCACATTAACGTCGCGCTTGCGCGCCTTGTGCGGCACAAGATCGATCGCGGTCTCGACATCGGGATTGTCGAGATTGAGCGTCGGCGGGACGATGTTGTCGCGGATCGCGAGTGTCGCGAAAATCGCTTCGATTGCGCCCGCTGCGCCAAGAAGATGGCCTGTTGCCGATTTGGTGGAAGACATCGAAATCTTCGAGGCCGAGTCACCCACCAGCCGCTCGACCGCGCCAAGCTCGATCGTATCGGCCATGGTCGAGGTGCCGTGAGCGTTGATGTAGTCGATATCGGCAGGCGTGAGGCCAGCGCGCTTCAGCGCCATCGACATGCAGCGATACGCACCTTCGCCATCCTCGGAAGGAGCGGTGATGTGGAAAGCGTCACCCGACAAACCATAGCCGACGACTTCGGCATAGATCTTCGCGCCACGTGCCTTGGCATGTTCCAGTTCTTCGAGAACGACAATGCCGGCGCCCTCGCCCATGACAAAACCGTCACGGTCGCGGTCATAGGGGCGCGATGCCTTCTGCGGATCGTCATTATGCTGGGTAGACAACGCTTTGCAGGCGGCAAAGCCGGCGAGCGAAATGCGGCAGACGGGCGATTCGGCACCACCTGCAACCATCACATCGGCGTCGCCGAGCCCGATCAGACGGGCAGCATCGCCAATGGCATGCGCACCGGTGGAGCATGCCGTCACGACCGAATGGTTCGGACCGCGAAGCTTATGCCGGATGGACACCTGGCCGGAGACGAGGTTGATCAGACGCCCTGGAATGAAGAAAGGGGATACGCGGCGCGGTCCCTTGTCGCGTAGCGTATAGCCCGCCTCAACGATGCCTTCCAGGCCACCAATGCCGGAGCCGATCAGCACGCCAGTCATGATCTGGTCTTCGTCGGTTTCCGGGTGCCAGTTGGCGTCGTTCAACGCCATCTCGGCGGCCGCCATGCCGTAGATGATGAAGGGATCGACCTTGCGCTGCTCCTTCGGCTCCATCCAGTCATCGGCATTGAAGGTGCCATCGGTGCCGTCACCGACAGGAATGCGGCAGGCAATTTTCGCGGGCAGATCGTCGACTTCGAATTCCGTGACGAGACGGGCGCCATTCTGACCGGCCAGCAGCCGCTCCCAGGTCACTTCCGTTCCACAACCAAGGGGAGATACCATGCCGGTACCTGTGATAACGACACGTCTCAAAGTCAATTGTGCGCCCTCATAATCCAATCATAGGTGTGGTATATGTCATTTAGCGTGCGACACGCTTCACCCGGCCAAGAAGAGACCGCATGATAAAATATTGGCCCGGACAGGCCGGGCCACAGCGGGAAGGCTTTGCGGCCTTCCCTTGATCCATTCAAAGATTAGGCCTGAGCCTTTTCGATGAACTTGACAGCGTCGCCAACAGTCAGGATCGAGTCAGCTGCGTCGTCTGGAATTTCAACGCCGAATTCTTCTTCGAACGCCATAACCAGTTCAACGGTGTCGAGCGAGTCAGCGCCCAGGTCGTCGATGAAGCTTGCGCCTTCAACGACTTTGTCGGCGTCAACGCCAAGATGATCAACTACAATTTTCTTTACGCGTTCTGCGATATCGCTCATGTCGGTTTCCTCGACCTTTACTTTGAAAGGAATGCCCCTTCAGGCACCCTGCCCTGTTAAAACCCCCAAGCACCTTTCAAGGCAGGCACCGTGGGCAAACCCGTTCAACCCGGTCAAGCTAACATCGTCGCAAGAAATCGCAACGGCCGCCTGTCACTCCGGGACGACTGTTCACAGTCTTCGCCCGCTTAACATGCTTTCCTGCGGGAAAAAAGCCTTAAAATAACGCTAACACACGCGCTCTACAGGCAATTTTCTAGCCGACACATGCCAGAGGTCGAAGTGTGCAAGCGCCACCACAGCAAGATGCAAAGCGCTTTCACCTGTTTTATCTTCCAATCACGCCTGACGAAAATCACAGTGGATTTTCAGGCATGATAGATCAGATCATTGCCATGCCGCCGTTGACGTGCAGCGTCTGGCCGGTCACGTAACCGGCTTCGTTGGAAGCAAGGTAGAGCACGGCAGAAGCGATTTCAGCGCCTGTTCCCATGCGCTTCATCGGGATAGCTCCCATGATGCCTTCCTTCTGCTTGTCGTTCAGCTTGCCGGTCATGGCGCTTTCGATGAAGCCAGGTGCAACGCAGTTCACGGTCACGTTGCGAACTGCAATTTCCTGAGCAAGCGACTTGGAAAAGCCGATCATGCCAGCCTTCGAGGCGCAGTAATTCGTCTGGCCAGCATTGCCGGTGACACCGACGATGGAGGTGATATTGATGATGCGGCCGAAACGGCGGCGCATCATCGGGTGTGTCAGCTCGCGTGTCAGGCGGAACATGGATGTCAAATTGACCTCCAGAACATTGTCCCAGTCCTCGTCACTCATACGAACGAAGAGGCCGTCCTTGGTGATGCCTGCGTTGTTGACGAGAATGTCAACGCCTTCAAGCTCGGCTTCCGCCTTCTCGCCAAGTGCCTTGACCTCTGCGCGATCAGCCAGGTTGGCCGGGAAAATCTTGACGCGCTCGCCAAGCTCGGAGGCCAGCGCCTCCAGCTTTTCCACGCGGGTGCCGTGAAGGCCCACGGTGGCGCCCTGGGCATGAAGCGTACGGGCGATTTCTTCGCCGATACCGCCGGTCGCGCCGGTAATGAGAGCCTTGCGGCCAGTCAGATCAAACATGCTGTTAGTCCTTTATTGTATCTTTTGAACTCAGCCGAGAAGCGTCTGAAGCGCGGCTTCGATATCCGCAGGGGAATTAACGGCAACGCCGTTGACAGTCTTGTCGATGCGGCGGGCGAGGCCCGTTAGAACCTTGCCGGAGCCGATCTCGTAAAGCGTGGTCACGTCATTTGCGGCAAACCACTCGACCGTTTCGCGCCAGCGAACCTGGCCCGTCACCTGCTCAACCAACAAAGAGGCGATCTCATCGGCATCCGATACGGGTGCTGCGCGCACATTGGCGACAACCGGAACGACCGGATTGTTCTTCTTGACCGAAGCCAACGCCTCGCGCATCGCCTCCGCGGCAGGCGCCATCAGCGCCGAATGGAAGGGTGCGGAGACCGGCAGCATGATGGCGCGCTTGGCGCCCTTTTCCGAAGCAAGCGCTGCCGCCTTTTCGACGGGTGCCTTCGCACCGGAAATCACCAACTGACCGCCACCATTATCATTGGCGATCTGGCAAACACCACCGGTCGCGGCTTCTGCGCAAATGGCCTCCACATCGCCATGCTCAAGGCCGATAATCGCCGCCATGGCGCCCTCGCCTACGGGGACCGCAGCCTGCATCGCATTGCCGCGGATGCGCAAAAGACGAGCCGTATCGGCCAGTGAGAAGGCACCCCCTGCACAAAGCGCCGAATATTCGCCAAGCGAATGGCCGGCAACATAGGACACTTTTTCAGCGAGCTTCAGACCACGCGCTTCCAGGACGCGCATCACGGCAACGGACACCGCCATCAGTGCCGGCTGCGCATTGGAGGTCAGCGTCAGCGTCTCTTCCGGACCATTCCACATGATGTCGGACAGTTTCTGTCCCAATGCTTCATCGACTTCCTCGAAAACGGCGCGGGCTTCTGCAAAATTCTCTGCCAGATCCTTGCCCATGCCGACAGCCTGGCTGCCCTGGCCGGGAAATGTGAATGCGATAGCCATGGAATGCGGTCCTTCTTTTTTGGCCTGTTCTTGGGCCTTCACTTCCATTGTTGGGGCTCTCCATTCACATTCCGACCCGCAAAGTCAAGGCTTTGCGCCGCTGACGACGCCTTTGCTATCCGTTTCGCCAGCCTCTTCCACAGAGATTGAGATAGAATGTTTTTTCTTGCGCTGCGGCAATTCCGCATTACTTTCTGCCCACCTTCCAAGCAAAACGAGACATTTCCATGAAACAGAACACGTTGGGACGCACGGGCATTTCCGTGTCGGAAATCTGCCTTGGCACGATGACATGGGGTACGCAGAACACTGAGGCCGAAGCCCATGAGCAGATGGACTACGCGCTCGAACAGGGCGTGAACTTCTTCGATACCGCCGAGCTTTACCCGACCACGCCAGTCTCTGCAGAAACGCAAGGGCGCACGGAAGACTATATCGGAACGTGGTTTGAGAAGAGCGGCAAGCGCAGCGAGGTGGTTCTGGCCACCAAGGTCGCAGGTTCCGGGCGCGATTACATTCGAGGCGGTCGCGATATCGATGCGGCAGCCATTCGCGAAGCCGTCGACACCAGCCTGAAGCGCCTGAAGACCGACTATATCGACCTGTACCAGATCCACTGGCCGAACCGAGGCACTTATCATTTCCGTGGCGCCTGGAGCTTCGATGCTTCCAAACAAAACAAAGCAAAAACCCTCGAAGAGTTCAACGAGAAGCTCGAGACGCTGAGCGAGCTGGTGAAAGCTGGCAAGATCCGCGCCATCGGCCTCTCAAATGAAAGCGCCTGGGGTACGCAGAAATATATCGATATTGCCGAGGCCAAGGGCCTTCCGCGCGTCGCCTCCATTCAGAACGAGTATAATCTTCTCTATCGCAGCTTCGACCTCGATCTTGCGGAAGTGGCTCATCATGAAGATGTCGGCCTGCTTGCCTATTCTCCGCTGGCAGGTGGCATCCTCACCGGCAAGTACCAGAACGGTGCGCGCCCGGAAGGATCGCGCGGCTCGATCAATCACGATATTGGCGGACGCCTTCAGCCTCTCCAGGAAGCACCAGTGAAGGCCTATCTGGAACTGGCCTATGAGGCTGGGATCGATCCGGCGCAGCTCGCCATTGCGTTTTGCCTCACCCGTCCTTTCATGGCGTCCGTCATCATCGGCGCAACCACGATGGAGCAGTTGAAGACGGACATTGCCGCAGCCGATGTCACACTCTCCGACGATGTACTGAAGGGCATCGCCGATATCCATCGCCAGTATCCGATGCCGATCTGATCAAAGCTGGCCGCACAGGCTTTTTCGGGCAGCGCGCTTGCATTCCGGACAAAAATCCGTATAAGCGCGCTGTTCACAACACCCGGTCTTATGGCTGGTGGCTGAACGGAGGGCTGGTTTCGATTTCGAAACAGCAGGAACCATAAGGTTTTTCCGGCCTCCCGTGTCTCCGCTCTCGACCGTCTCGAACAACGCTTTTCTTGCCTCCGGTTTTCCGATCAAGAGCAGTCGTTGAGGCTTAGCGCCGTTGCCGGGTGATGAATGAAACGCAAGAAAGGCAAAGCTTAAATGGCTCTTTACGAACACATCTTCCTTGCCCGGCAGGATATCACTGCCCAGCAGGTCGACGCACTTGTCGAACAGTACAAGGGCGTTATCGAATCGTTTGGCGGTAAAGTCGGACGCATCGAGAACTGGGGTCTGAAGTCCCTCACCTACCGCATCAAGAAGAACCGTAAGGCTCACTACGCTCTGATGGACATCGACGCTCCGGCGGCGGCTATCCACGAAATCGAGCGTCAGATGCGCATCAACGAAGACGTTCTTCGTTACATGACCATCGCTGTGGAAGCTCACGAAGAAGGCCCGTCTGCCATGTTGCAGAAGCGCGACCGTGACGACCGCCCACGCCGCGACGGCGACCGTCCTGACCGTGGCGACCGCGGTCCCCGTGATGGCGCACCGCGCGAAGACCGTCCGCGCCGTCCGCGCGAAGACCGTGCATAAGGAGAAACAATAATGGCTGACGCATCCTCTTCCCAGGCACGCCGCCCGTTCCACCGCCGTCGCAAGACGTGCCCCTTCTCCGGCGCTAACGCTCCGAAGATCGACTACAAGGACGTTCGTCTCCTGCAGCGCTACATTTCCGAGCGCGGCAAGATCGTTCCTTCGCGCATCACCGCCGTTTCCCAGAAGAAGCAGCGCGAACTCGCTCAGGCGATCAAGCGTGCACGCTTCCTCGGCCTGCTGCCTTACGTCGTAGCGTAATTTACGCTTCGAGGTCGCGTTTTGGCGCGACCTCGTTCTTCCTCTTGGAGCAACTGACTCTTAATCAGCGTTTTCGAGAGTTCCAAACTCCTTCCGCGTTGGGCGCGGATCGACTGATACCAAACCCCATGTTGGGGACGACGTTCGGATGAACGGTCCTCTAACTGCTAAGACAAGCAGGACAGCGACGTTGAGACAATTGAACCAGACAGTGCTGATCACCGGCATTCTTGCCGGCATATGCGCCGCGTTTCTGACGCTTGGCGCAACGGCACAGTCGTCGATGTCTTTCCTGCTTTATGCCGCTTCCGCCATGCCGGTTCTCGTTGCCGGTCTCGGCTGGGGCAATGCCGCGGCCATCGTTGCCGTTCTCTCCGCAGGCTTCCTTGGCGCACTTGCGGTCTCCCCGCTTTTTGCCGTGACGATCGCGATCTTTACGCTGATCCCGGCTGGCTGGCTCTCTCATCTCGCAAACCTTGCGCGGCCTGCGGCTGAAATCGGCGGCCCCGAAGACCTGATGGCCTGGTATCCGCTTTCCGGCATCATCTTGCATCTGTGTGCGCTGATCACCGTCTCGGTCATCATTCTCGGCACGATGATCGGCTATGGTCCGGAACTTGTTTCGCAGATGGTCGATCTGATGATGGCGTCGGTGCAGGCAAGCGAATCGACCTTCAAGCCAGACCCCGCAGCACTTGCGCAAACCAAGTCGCTTCTTGTTCTGATGCTGCCGATGATCCAGGGCGGGCTCTGGGTCATGCTCTTGTTCGCGGCCTACTATTTCGCAAGCCGCATGGTGCGATCCTTCGGCAAGGGCCTGCGCCCACGCGAAGATATCGCAGCAGCACTTCGCATGCATCGCAACGCGATCTTCATTTTTCTTGCGGGCATCGTCCTGACCTTTTTTGGCGGTGTTCCCGCCATGGTCGGTGCGGTCCTTTGCGGCACATTCGGCGCGGGATTCATCATGGCGGGTTACGCCTCGCTGCATCACCGTTCCAAGGGAAAGGACTGGCGCTTGCCGGTTCTCGTCCTCGCATACCTTTCAGCGGTCTTCATGTTTCCGCTGTTCTTCATCCTCCTCTTAGGCCTCAGCGACGTGCGCAGCACGATCTCTCTGACGCCTGCGCGGAACTCCGATCAATCGAACGAAACCAACTCTAAATAAGAAAGGATCAAGAAGATGGAAGTCATTCTTCTCGAGCGTATCGCAAAGCTTGGCCAGATGGGCGAAACCGTAAAGGTTCGCGACGGCTATGCGCGTAACTTCCTGCTGCCGCAGGGCAAGGCGCTGCGCGCCAACTCTGCCAACAAGGCACGTTTCGAAAACGAGCGCGCAACGCTCGAAGCCCGTAACCTCGAGCGCAAGTCCGAAGCCCAGAAGGTTGCCGACGCACTCGAAGGCAAGAGCTTCATCGTCGTTCGTTCCGCTGGCGAAACCGGCCAGCTCTACGGTTCTGTTGCTGCTCGCGACGTCGTCGAGATCCTCGGTGCTGAAGGCTTCAACGTTGGTCGTAACCAGGTTGAACTCAACACCCCGATCAAGACCATCGGTCTCCACAACGTCACGCTTCACCTGCACTCGGAAGTCGAGCTTCAGGTTGAGCTGAACGTTGCCCGTTCGGCTGAAGAAGCTGAGCGTCAGGCAAAGGGTGAAAACCTCACCTCCGCTGACGCCATCTACGGCGTTGACGAAGATGCCCTGCGTCCGGAAGACTTCTTCGACCCGGAAGCTGACCGCGACGGCGACGACGACTAATCTCTTCGGGCCTTTGGCTCAAAGACAAAACCCCGGATGGCGACATCCGGGGTTTTTGTTTGGGCGTTGCGAAAACTATTCGCCGATGGCTTTCGCCGCTGTCGTCACTCTGGTCGGCATGCGTGACGGCAACGTCATAGCGATGACGCCAGCCAGAATACACACAAGCCCGATCATCGTGCTTGCATGCAATTGCTCACCCAAAAACACCACGCCGATAGCCACACCGACAGGCACGCGCACATAGGCCTGCGCCGTTGTTCCTAGAGATCCCAACGTGCGGACGAGGCGGAAATAGATGGTGAAGGCGAGCGCGGTGGAGAATATCGAGAGCCCGATCAGGGCCGAAATCGAACGCGTTGAGGGTGCAAGCTCCCAAGGGCGGTCTACAACCATACTGACAGGGATGAGAATGATGGCCCCGCAAATCAGCGAGGCAGCAGCAGGGATCATCGAATCAATGCCTTTGAAATTTTTCCCGAAGATTGCCGCACCCGCATAGAAGGCGGTGGCGAGAACAACGGCCATTTGCGCCAGCACCACATCGCCGAGACCATTCAGCGCCTGAACGCCAATCATCACCACGGTTCCGACAAGGCCGAGCGTCACGCCGAACAGCTTGCGGCCATTCACCACCTCATGGCGGGTGATGATCGCTGTCAGCAGAAAGGTGAAGACCGGCGTCAGCGAGTTGAGAATGACGGCAAGCCCGGCATCGATGTAATGCTCCGCCCAGGCGATCAGCGTGAAGGGAAGGACGCTGTTCAGCACCGCCTGGATGGCAAACATCTTCCAAAGTGCTGGATCCTTTGGGAGCCTCAAGCCCCGCCAGAGGATGATAAGCGTCAGGATGCTGCCGGCAATGGCCGTTCGCGCTGCAATCAGCGTCAGCGGCGGAATCGTCTCGATGCCGATCTTGATGAAAGTGTAGGAACCGCCCCACAGGCACCCCAGCAACACGAGCAGGGCAAGTTCGGGCAGCAGTTTTTTATCGGCCATTCTGTCAGTCTCTCTGTCAAAGCGATCCTTCTTTATAGCGTTGCGCTGCAATGGAAAGCTTCGGTACCGGCCGAACAATGCGCCGCTGACGCGCGTATGCTCAGATGATACTGTTGCCGCATGACCGGTATCGCCTCCCCCAACACCATTGCCGCCGTCGCCAGTCTGATTGGCGATACGACGCGCGCAAACATGCTCTGCGCTCTCATGGGCGGCCAGGCGCTGACAGCAGGTGAGTTGTCGCGAGATGCGGGTGTGACGCCGCAGACAGGCAGCGAGCATCTGGCGAAAATGGTGGACGCCAATCTGCTGAAGACAGTGAAACAGGGCCGACACCGCTACTACCGGCTTGCGTCTGCGCAGGTTGCCCACGGGATCGATGCACTAATGTCGATTGCCGCGGCAGGGCCGAAACGGCATCATCCCATTGGGCCGAAAGAGATAGACATGCGGCTCGCCCGCAGTTGCTACGACCACATCGCAGGCCGGCTTGCGGTGGCGATGGCTGACAGTCTCAGCGGCAGAGGACACATTCTGCTTTCCGATGAGGGTGCGCTTGTGACGGAACAGGGCAAAGTCTTTTTTGGAAAGTTCGGGATCGAGCTCAATGATGGCCCTCGGTCGAAGCGACCGCTTTGCCGCACATGCCTGGACTGGAGCGAGAGACGGCACCACATTGCCGGACGCCTTGGTACCGCGCTGTTCCAGCGCGCACTCGAACTTGGCTGGGTGACACGCCGCGCCGATAGCCGCGCGTTGAAGATCACCGGCGCGGGGGACAAAGGGTTTCGAGAAATCTTCTGCCTGCCTGCGGATTGGCGGGAGGGCTGAGTGGAGACCTGCACCTGAAAAAAGCAAAGCCTTTCAGCCTGTGATAATGGCTGAAAGGCTTGACCGTGGAAGACAGGCGAAATGGCTACTTGGCCGCCGTCTCGTCCGTCACCGGCGCCTTGCTCTTATCGACACGCACCACCACCGACATGCCTGGCGACAGTTCTAAAGCGGCCGGCTGGTCCGGGTCGATCGACACGCGCACGCCGATTCTCTGCGCGATCTTGACGAAATTGCCCGTGGCATTATCCGGCTTGATCACCGCAAATTCCGAACCCGCAGCAGGCGAGAAGCGCTCGACCTTGCCCTTCAATTTGCGATGATGCAGCGCATCGACTGAGATCGAGACAGGCTGCCCAACTTCCATGCCCGCAAGCTGGGTTTCCTTGAAGTTGGCAACAACCCAGACCTCATGCGGAACGACCGCCATCAACTGGCTGCCTGCAGCGACATATTGCCCGACACGCGCGCCGACCTCACCCAGTTCGCCATCGCGCGGAGCCTTGATCTCGGTGTTCTGCAGATCGATCCTGGCAAGCTCCACCGCGGCCTGCGCATTGGCAACGGCGGCCTGAAGCGAGCTGCGATTGACAATGATGGTCTGTAAATCCTGGCGGGCAACTTCCAGAGCTGCCTTGGCCTGCGACAGCCCAGCACGGGACTTTTCGAGATTGGCTTGCGCTTCTTCCTGAAGACTTGAGGTGCCGACGCCGCTGCGGATCAGGTTGTCCTGACGATCGGCAGCAAGCTGCGCCTGTTTCAAGGACGCTTCGGCACTATCCACCGCGGCCTGGCTGGACGCGATATTGGCGCGGGCAGCATTCTCCTGCTGGCGGGAATTATCCGAGGCTGCCGTCTGTCCGGCGAGTGTGGCTTCGGCCTGGGCCAATCTTTGGCGGAAGATGCGGTCATCGATCTTGACCAAAAGGTCGCCTTGCTTGACCTCCTGATAATCCTTGACGGGTACATCCACGACGTAGCCGCTGACCTGCGGGCTCATTGTGGTGACGTAGCCGCGCACATAGGCATTATCGGTCATCTCGACATGGCTGGAAAAGGGCGGCAGGCGCCAGGCGTAAAGAACCAGCGCGACACCGGCGATGCCACCGAGAAGAACGATAAGGGTAACGGGTGTGAAAATCTTCTTTAGCATTTTATGTCTCTGAAGGATCAGGATTGGGAAACGGCGGCGGCACTATCACCGCCCGTCATCAATGGTTTGATGCGCAGCCAAGCCAAGTGAAGAAGCAGCATCAAGAGAGCTGCGGCAGCGCAGACGGCGATCAGCAGGAAGGTATCGTTATAGGCAAGAATATAAGCCTCTCTCGACACTTGCTGTGCCAGCAGTGTCACGCCTTCTGCCCGTAGAAGCGTCGGGTCGGTCAGCACATGGCTATAGGCACCGGAAAGCTGGCTGATACGCTGCGCGACCTGCGGATTTTGCAGAAGGATGCTTTCCACGAGAATATTGGAGTGGAATTTTTCCCTCAGCGTCACGAAGGAGCCCAATAGCCCCGTGGTCAGCATCGATCCGGTAATCTGCGTGAACAGGAAAATAGTGATGAAGTTGACGAGATAGGGCGGGCCTTTTGCCAGTGCGGCACCAAAGCCCTTCGCCATCACCGGCGGCAGGAACATTGCAGCGCCAAACGCGATCATCGCCTGGCTCAGATACATCTGTTCGGGCCTCGTCAGGTTCGTCGATGTACTGTCCATAAAGGCGCCAAGCGCGATGCAGGACAGCGCGATGACATGGGCGGTCTCGACATATTTTGTTAGCATCAGCAAGGCACAGGTGGCTCCGCCAAGTATCGTCGCCAGAATGATCAGCCCGTAAAGGCCCATCGTCTGGTCATTAAGGATGCCAAGCTGCTGGTAGAGGCTGACGGCGGTGGAGGATTGCTCCGACGAGACGGCGCGATAGACCAGCAGGACTGCGATAAGATGCAGATTTGTGCGCGAAAAAATCCAGCGCAGATCGAGCATCGGGTTCTTTCGTGGCAGTTCGATCATCGTCATCACGGTCAAGAGGCCGATCGAGGTCGCGAGAAGAACGCCGAGCCACCAGGTCTCGAACCACCAGTAGAAGCGGCCGAGCGTCAGGAAGACGGCGAGACAACCAAGCCCGCCGGCGAAAAGCAGGTAGCTCAAAATATCGATGCGTTCGATGACCTTGACCCGCGGCGGCGGCGTCAGAGGCAACAGATAGATGATCGGCAAAACAGCAAGCGCCAAGCCCACTTCCATGCTGTAGAGCGCCTGCCAGCCGTCGATCTGCAACAGAGCTGGTGAGACGATACGGGCGAGAGGAGCAGCCAGAAGCGTCCCGGTCAACGCGATGCTGAGGCCGAGAGTCAGCTTGCGCTGCACTGGGAAAGCTTCGAGAATGTAGAGGAACCCGAGCGACGACAAAGGCGCTGCTGCCATACCGCTGACGAAGCGCACGACGATGGCCGAATGCAGATCGGTGACGAAAAGGTTGAGGCAGGAGGCCAGCACGAAAGCGATGATGCTGATTTCCGCGAAGGGGCGCAGGCCATATTGCTGGCGCACCTTGAACAACGCGATCGAAAATGTCGCGTAAGGCGCCATATAGGCGGCCGAAAGCCACGCGACCTCTGCCACCGTGCCGGAAAATTCGCCCTGCAACTGGTAGATATTGGCCATGACGATGTTCATGCCCATGCCTTGCGTGATAAAGAAGGCAAGGCCGGAAGCGATATACATCAGTTTTTGGCTGAAGGACTTTTCGGCAGGCTGTGCCGGCGGTACTGCTGCAGCCTGCTGCGGCGCAGAGGCATTGCCGGCCGACAGTGCAGCCTCGTCCTCGACTTCGTCTAAAGGCGCATCGCGCGTGCTCGTTATGGCATTGCTCACGACGCCACCCCTCCTTCCGAGAGTTTCTGCAGATTGCCGGTAAGGCGTCTCACCACGTTCAGCGCCACGCGGATCTCATCTGTTGAGATATCCAGCGCGACCTCAGCTCGCATGGCTTTCGCCTGCGCATCCACATCTTCGAATGTCTGCAGTCCGGCGGGTGTCATGTGAATTTGCTTCGCCCTCCGATCGATCTCATCAGAACGCCGTTCGATGAGCTTTTGTTTCTCCATGGCATCCAACAGCCGCACGAGCGTCGGCGTTTCTATTTCCAGCTCCTCGGCGAGTTCCTTCTGCGTCAGCGAGCCTCTCCTCGAAAGTGCGAACAATGTGCGCGCTCGCGCCAAAGTCAGCCCTTTTTCGGCAACGCGGGCATCGAAGAACGAGCGGAGCTTGCGGTTGAAGGCCGCCATCTCATCGAAAAGCTGTTCTTTCTCGGTAATCCGGGACAACGTACTTAGACCTTATAATTAGGTAGCTACTTATTTTGCCCCTATCTATTTTGATCTTTGCTAAAATTCAAGTGTGTTTGGCGGATTGGAGCCATGCTTTAAAATCATGACAGAGAGTGCGTGATTCGCGCGGCCTGCCCAGCATCGTGCGAATCGTCCTGTGGATTGATGGGGACAACCCACTATGTTGGGGGTCGTGCCTCTCTTTAGGTAAGGTGGGAGGCCAGTGTTGCCTCAAGGTCATTGACGACGACGACGCCAAGCTTCAAACCGACAGGCTTGCAGCAGACAGAAGGCTATCGCGCCAAGCTGGAAATCGAAGTGAATTTCCGCAAAGCTGCATGCCGAGATGAAAAAGTTAGAGCGTGCCCTGTGCATTCGCAAGGATGCGTAGAGCTCTAAAGGGAGATCGCGAGACCATGAACGACGCCGTGAGAAAGATCACCCCAGCGCCCACCGCCGAACCGCTCTATCGCGAGGCGCCGAACAACATTGAAGCCGAGCAGGCGCTGCTGGGCGCGATCCTCGTCAACAACGACGCCTATTATCGCGTGTCTGACTTTTTGAAGCCGGTGCATCTTTACGAGCCGCTGCACCGCAAGATTTTCGAGGTCGCAGGCGATATCATCCGCATGGGCAAGACGGCCAACCCCGTCACCATCAAGACCTTCCTTCCGGCAGACGATAAGGTCGGCGACCTGACCGTTGCCCAATATCTCGCGCGCCTTGCCGCCGAGGCGGTTTCGATCATCAACGCCGAGGATTACGGCCGGGCGATCTATGATCTGGCGCTTCGCCGTGCGCTGATTCAAATCGGCGAGGATGTCGTCAACATCGCTTATGACGCGCCGCTCGACATGCCACCGCAGGCGCAAATCGAAGACACCGAACGCCGTCTTTTCGAACTTGCCGAAACCGGCCGCTATGATGGCGGCTTCCAGTCGTTCAACGACGCGGTGGCACTGGCGATCGACATGGCCGGCGCGGCCTTCGAGCGTGACGGCAATCTCTCCGGTATTTCCACAGGCATTCATTCTCTCGATGCCCGCATGGGCGGTCTGCAGCGATCGGACTTGATCGTCCTTGCCGGACGTCCTGGTATGGGTAAGACGTCGCTTGCCACCAACATCGCCTATAACATCGCGGCCGCCTATGAGCAGGAAGTGCAGCCGGACGGCACGTATAAGGCCAAAAATGGCGGCGTGGTCGGGTTCTACTCTCTCGAAATGTCGTCCGAACAGCTCGCAACCCGTATCATCTCGGAGCAGACGGAGGTCTCGTCCTCGAAAATTCGCCGTGGTGATATCACCGAAGCCGATTTCGAAAAGCTCGTTGCCTGCAGCCAGATGATGCAGAAGGTGCCGCTTTACATCGACCAGACCGGTGGTATCTCGATTGCCCAGCTTGCCGCTCGTGCGCGCCGCCTGAAGCGCCAGCGCGGTCTCGACGTTCTGGTGGTCGACTACGTTCAGCTGATGACCGGGTCCGGCAAGGGCGGCGAAAACCGCGTGCAGGAAATCACCCAGATCACCACCGGCCTCAAGGCACTCGGAAAGGAACTCAACGTTCCGATCATTGCGCTCTCACAGCTCTCCCGTGCGGTGGAAAGCCGCGAGGACAAGCGCCCGCAGCTCTCCGATCTTCGTGAATCGGGCTCCATCGAGCAGGACGCCGACGTGGTGCTCTTCGTGTTCCGTGAGGAATATTACGTGAAGAACATGGAGCCCCGCGATCCCGCAGACCCGAAATATGCCGAATGGGAATCGCTGTTCGACAAGGTGAAGGGCACGGCCGACGTCATCATCGCCAAGCAGCGTCACGGACCGACCGGCACCGTCAAGCTCGCCTTCCAGGCAGAGTTCACACGCTTTGCCGATCTCGCCGATCCATCCTTCAGCCAGTACGAAGAACACTGATGCCGTTTCTGCCTGATGTTGACTGAACGTCAGGCAGAATCTTTTCAAGGTGATAGCGGAGGCGGTTCAGAAACCGATTCCGCGCAAAACCGCCACGGTTATCACACCCGCGGCTGCGGCAGGCAGAAGTGAAAGGCGGGTCGCAACAAGGGTGGTGACGACGCAGCCGATGGTTTCGGCAAGGCCGCTCGTCAAGGCGGTTGGCGTGACGACGGCCATCAGCACCGCGGGCGGTACGGCGTTGAGCGCGCGTTTAGCCCGATCCGTCATTTGGACATGGCGGATGAGAACAAGACCGCCGAAGCGTGTCGCGAGAGTCGCGACGGCCATGGCGAGGATGGTCAGCACCGTGTTGGCGTCAAGGCTCATCGGGGCATCTCCCGCTCGTCCTTGGCAAAACCGGCGACGGCCAGTCCTGCGAGGGCACCGGCGGCTATGTACCATGCGCCGGGCACGTATCGATGGGTGACGAAGGCGGCGGTCGCACTCGCGAGAAGAACGAAACCCGTTTGCCTGCCTTTCCAGAACCCCATCAGAAGCACGATAAAGACCGCCGGAAATGCGAAGTCGAGGCCGATAACGGTTGTATCGCCCATGACGGAGCCGAGCAGAGCGCCCGCCAGCGTTGACAGGTTCCAGACGACATAGATCGAGAGAGCAGCGGCGGCGAAAAATGCTGGACGGAGCGTGCTCGTCATGCTGCGAAATTCCGCCAACGCCCAGGATTCATCCGTCAGGACAGGCATGGCGAGCCAGCGCTGCCAGGGCTTGAAACTTTCCATCTTCGCGGCGATGGAGGCGCTCATCAATATGTGCCTGAGATTGACGAGGAGTGCTGCAAAACCGAGCGCCGCCCAGCTTGCAGGATGCGTCCACAAGTCCATGGCTACGAATTGCGCACCACCGGCGAAAACGAAAAGCGACATCAGGCAGGCTTCCAAGGGCGACAGCCCCTTGCTCACCGCAATCGCGCCGAAGACCATGCCGATTGGCACCATGGCCACGAGCAGCGGCGAAGCGGCTTTCAATCCGGCGATCAGTTCCTGTGGTTTTTCAGGCGGGGTCTTGCTCAACATGTCATTCTCCTATTCAGGAGAAGCATCTAGGAGGTCGTCAGTGAAGCGTATTGAACGAAAGTGATGCCGCGATTTAGGCAGCGCGAAACTGGCCCGGCGTCACACCGGTACGCGCCTTGAAGTGGCGGGTGAAATGCGCCTGATCGGCGAAGCCGCATTCAAGCGCCACGGATGCGGGGCTTTCTCCCCTGCGCAACAAATGTCTCGCCCGGCGGATGCGGATATCGGTCAGATAGGCATGCGGCGTGATGTGGAATTCACGGCGGAAGGCGCGGATCAGATGGGCGCGGCTGAGACCGGCCATACTCGCCAGTTCTTCCAGTCCCACATCCGTATCGAAGTTGTCGTTGAGATAATCCCGTGCCTGATAGACCGCGGTTTTCTCGCGTGTCTCAACAGGCAGGATGATGGCGCTGCCGTGACGGGAGAAGAGTTCGGCGAGAACCGAGAACATACCCTCATCCGCTTCAAGTGCGCCTGCCCCGCTTTCCAGCCTGCGATGAGCGATTTGAAAGGCCTGCGCCATCTTCGGGTCATGCGGCAGGAAGCTTGGAAAGGACGGCGTGCCATGAAAGGCGCGCCCGGTCACGTCTTCGATCACGTCGAACAGAAGCGCCACATCCGGATAGATCATGCGATATCTGTAGCCATCGCCGCCGGGTGCGCCATCGTGAATCTGGCCGGGATCGATGAGATAAAGATGGCCGGGGCCGGTCCGCTCGGTCGTGCCTTTGATGGTGGAAATCTGAGAGCCGTTTTCGATGGCGCCGATGGAAAAGGTGTCATGCGCGTGTGGCGAGAATTCATGCGTGAGGAACGTCGCCGTCATGCACTCCATGCCTTTGAAACGCTTATCACGCCAAAACCGAGTGGTTTCTGCGCGTGAAAGCGGCATGTGATCGGTGGCCTGTTCCTGCGAAACATTGTGCATAGGCAAGGTTTAGCCCAATCCGTCATGACCGTCTTGAACAAAAGTGATAGACCACGGCGACAGTGAAAGGGTGCATGGCCATGACAGACGACCTCGATGACAGCTTTTCCGAAATGGATGCAGACGCATTCGAAACCGCGCCACTTCGGCTGACCATCGATCTCGCGGCGCTTGCCGATAACTGGCGCGACATGCAGCGACGCTCTAGCAAGGCGCGGGCGGCAGCTGTGGTGAAAGCGGATGCCTATGGTATGGGGATCGAGGATTGCGGCTCGACGCTCTATCACGCCGGTGCGCGAGATTTCTTCGTGGCCAGCGTCGCGGAAGGTGTCACCCTTCGCCCTCATGCGCCGGAGGCGCGCATCTTCGTGCTGTCTGGAATTTGGCCGGGCCAGGAACGCGATGTCTTCGCCCATGATCTCGTGCCGGTGATAGCTTCGGAGGAACAGCTCTCCTTCTGGACGAGCGCTCTGGCCGAGCGCGGCGACCATCCGTTTGCGCTGCATGTGGATACCGGTTTCAACCGCCTTGGGCTTCCAGTCGAAGACGCGCTTTATCTGGCCGATGACCCGACACGGCCGGCAAGCTTCGATCCCGTACTGGTCATGTCCCACCTTGCGAGCGCCGATACCCCCTCTTCGCCGATGAACAAGGCGCAGCTTGAATCATTTCGAAGGGTTAGTGCCGCTTTCGAAGGTATCGAATCAAGCCTTTCAGCCTCTGCCGGAATCTTCCTCGGCCCGGAATACCACTTCGACCTGACGCGTCCGGGCATCTCACTTTACGGCGGCGAAGCCGTCAGCGACATGCAGAACCCCATGCGCCCCGTCGCCAAGGCAGAGGCGCGGATCATCCAGATTCGCGAAGCCGGTGAAGGGCAAACGGTAAGCTATGGCGGCACCTATCAGTTGAAGCGTGCGAGCCGTCTGGCAATCGCGGCTGTAGGCTATGCCGATGGCTATTCGCGATCACTCTCCGGCTCCGGCATTCCGTTGCGCGAGATGGGCCGTGGCGGCGCGGAAGGCTTCATCAATGGCTACCGTGTTCCAGTCGCCGGTCGCATCACCATGGATCTCACCATTTTCGACGTCACCGACGTGCCGGAACGTGCCATTCGTGCGGGCGACTATATCGAGCTCTTCGGGCCGAACGTGCCTGTCGATGAGGTGGCGCGGGCTGCCGGCACGATTGGCTACGAGATGTTGACCAGCCTTGGTCTTCGTTATGAGCGGCAATATCTGATCGGCGACGAGTAAGTTTTTAGCCTCTTGGAAAGTTGGGGCGACCTGTGTTAACGAGAACAAAACAGGATCAAAATCCGCCATACCCCTTATTGCTCTCAAAAGAAAAAGACCGACTTCATGGCCAAAGCCAAGACACAATTCATTTGCCAGAACTGCGGTACCGTCCACACCCGTTGGGCCGGCAAATGCGAGGGCTGCGGCGAGTGGAACACGATCGTCGAAGAAGACCCGATGGGTGGAATCGGCGGCGGGCCCGGCAAAACGCCGAAGAAAGGCCGCCCCGTCACCCTCACCTCGCTTTCCGGTGAAATCGAGGAGGCACCGCGTATTCCGACCGGCATGAGCGAGCTGGATCGCGCGACAGGCGGGGGCTTCGTGCGCGGATCGGCGGTTCTGATCGGTGGCGATCCGGGCATCGGAAAATCGACGCTGCTCATGCAGGCCGCGGCGGCACTCTCGCGCCAAGGCCATCGCGTTATCTATGTGTCTGGCGAAGAGGCCGTGGCGCAGGTGCGGCTACGTGCGCAGCGCTTAGGCGCAGCGGAAACCGACGTGCTTCTGGCGGCGGAAACCAATGTCGAGGACATTCTCGCGACGATTTCCGAGGGGAAGCGGCCCGATCTCGTTATCATCGATTCCATCCAGACGCTGTGGAGCGATACCGCCGATTCCGCCCCCGGGACGGTTACGCAGGTGCGCACCGGTGTTCAAGCGATGATACGCTTTGCCAAGCAAACCGGCGCCACCATGGTGCTGGTCGGCCATGTAACGAAGGAAGGCCAGATCGCCGGTCCGCGAGTGGTAGAGCACATGGTGGATGCTGTTCTCTATTTTGAGGGCGATCGCGGGCATCATTATCGCATCCTGCGGACCGTCAAGAACCGTTTCGGCCCGACCGATGAAATCGGTGTGTTCGAAATGTCGGACCGGGGTCTGCGCGAGGTCTCCAATCCTTCGGAGCTTTTCCTGGGAGAGCGCAACGAAAAATCCCCGGGCGCCGCTGTTTTCGCCGGTATGGAAGGCACGCGCCCCGTGCTAGTGGAGGTTCAGGCCCTGGTGGCGGCAACCTCGCTTGGCACACCGCGTCGTGCGGTGGTGGGGTGGGATTCGTCGCGGCTTGCGATGATTCTTGCCGTACTCGAGGCCCATTGCGGCGTGAAGCTTGGTCAGCACGATGTCTATCTCAACATAGCCGGTGGCTACCGTATCTCGGAGCCCGCAGCAGACATGGCGATTGCTTCTGCACTGGTTTCCTCGCTTGCCGGTCTTGCCCTGCCTGCCGATTGCGTCTATTTCGGCGAAATCAGCCTGTCGGGCGCAGTGCGGCCGGTGTCCCAAACGGCGCAGCGGTTGAAGGAAGCCGAGAAGCTTGGATTTTCCACCGCCTTTCTCCCCTCCGCGTCGGCGGAATTGCCGAAGGGCTCAAAGGGGCGCTGGACGGAGATTGAAAGCCTCCCCGACCTCGTGGCGCGCATTGCAGGTTCGGGTAACCGCTTCAGACAGGCTGAGGAAGACGAATAATGATCCTTTCGCTGCTTACCCGGCTAGTGTAAGAGGATCGCAAATTGGCACAGCGGCTTCCTTTCGGGTGCCGCGACCTCCGGAGTTGGTAAATGCCCATTACGATTTTCGACGGTATCGTTCTTGCCGTTGTGCTTTTCTCCGCCGTTCTCGCCATGGTGCGTGGGTTCTCGCGTGAAATTCTGTCCATCGCAAGTTGGGTCGGCTCTGTTGCAGCTGCTTACTATCTCTATCCACTGCTGCTTCCCTATGCGCGCAACTATACCGATGACGACAAGATCGCGATTGCCGGTTCGGCCGGTCTGGTCTTCCTCGTTGCGCTGATCATCATTTCCTTCATCACCTCGCGCATTGCCGATTTCATCATCGACAGCCGCATCGGCGCGCTGGACCGCACACTCGGTTTCCTCTTCGGCGCTGCGCGCGGCCTGCTTCTGCTCGTCGTCGCCGTCGCTTTCTGGAACTGGCTGGTCGATGTGAGAACGCAGCCCGATTGGGTAACGCAGGCCAAGTCCAAGCCGTTCCTCGATGGTCTGGTCGGCAAGCTGGAAGCCGTTTTGCCGGACGATATCGAGCCGCAAATCCGCGCTCGCATCCTTGGGAAGAAGACTGAGACGACACCTGAGCAGGCGCCTGCGGAAGACGCGCCGGCAACAACGGCGCCGGTCCCGGCGAATTGATCCGATAGCGCGCCTTGCAATAGATGCAAGGCGCGCTATTTGTGCTAAATACTTCGACATAGGCAGCAAACAGGCCAAACCGGCAGAGTCAATCGCCGGGGCGGTTTTTGTTTTTGGCAGTAAGCAAAGGCAAGCCAGATGAATGAGCCGCTTTCGCATTCCACCTTCAATGACATTATCGATGGCGATACGCTGCATGAGGAATGCGGTGTGTTCGGCATTCTCGGTCACACGGATGCGGCGGCCCTGACGGCACTCGGCCTGCATGCTCTCCAGCATCGCGGCCAGGAAGCGGCTGGTATCGTTTCCTTCGATGGCAAGCGCTTCCATCAGGAGCGGCACATGGGTCTGGTGGGCGATCATTACACCAACCCGGCCACATTGGCCCGCCTTCCCGGCACGATCTCGATGGGTCATACGCGCTACTCGACCACCGGTGAAGTCGCGATGCGCAACGTACAGCCGCTGTTCGCTGAGTTGGAAGAAGGCGGCATCGCCATTGCCCATAACGGCAACTTCACCAATGGCCTGACGCTTCGCCGCCAGATCATCGCGACCGGCGCGATCTGCCAGTCCACGTCCGATACAGAGGTCGTACTGCATCTGATTGCACGCTCCCGCCACTCCTCCACGGCTGACCGCTTCATCGATGCGATCCGCCAGATGGAAGGCGGTTATTCGATGCTGGCCATGACCCGCACGAAGCTGATTGCAGCTCGCGATCCCACGGGCATCCGTCCCCTCGTCATGGGCGACCTCGACGGCAAGCCGATCTTCTGTTCCGAGACATGTGCGCTCGATATCATTGGCGCAAAATTCGTCCGCGACGTTGAAAATGGTGAAGTCATCATCTGCGAGATCCAGCCGGATGGTTCGATCAGCATCGATGCGCGCAAGCCGAACAAGCCGCAGCCGGAGCGCCTCTGCCTGTTCGAATATGTCTATTTCGCCCGCCCCGACTCCGTTGTCGGCGGTCGTAACGTTTATACGACCCGCAAGAACATGGGCATGAACCTTGCCAAGGAAGCGCCGCTCGAGGCCGATGTCGTCGTGCCGGTGCCGGATGGCGGCACGCCTGCAGCGCTTGGCTTTGCGCAGGAAAGCGGTATTCCCTTCGAATACGGCATCATCCGCAACCACTATGTCGGTCGTACCTTCATCGAGCCGACGCAGCAGATACGCGCTTTCGGCGTGAAGCTGAAACATTCCGCCAACCGGGCAATGATCGAAGGCAAGCGCGTCGTTCTGGTGGATGATTCCATCGTTCGTGGCACCACGTCGGTCAAGATCGTGCAGATGATCCGTGAAGCTGGCGCCAAGGAAGTCCACATCCGCGTCGCGAGCCCGATGATTTTCCATCCGGATTTCTACGGTATCGACACGCCGGATGCCGATAAGCTTCTCGCCAACCAGTATGCCGACGTGAATGCGATGGCGAAATATATCGGCGCGGATTCGCTCGCCTTCCTATCGATCAACGGACTTTACCGCGCCGTCGGCGGAGAGGATCGCAACCCTGCCCGTCCGCAGTTCACCGATCATTACTTTACCGGTGAATATCCGACACGCCTTCTCGACAAGAATGGTGAGTCGATGGGCAGTAAGATCTCCATGCTCGCCAGCAACGGCTGATCTTTTTAAAGCCCGCACCGCAAATGCGGGCTTTTCTCTGCGGCCTTCTCAGACCTCGAAGCCGCTTGCCGGACATGTCCTCCCTCAGTAAGACATGGCGGACTGTCGAACGATATTCAGGGGGGACCATGACCATCGACCTTAAAGGCCGGATCGCACTCGTGACCGGAGCCTCTCGCGGCATCGGCTACTTCACCGCGGTCGAACTGGCCAAAGCCGGCGCCCATGTGATTGCCTGCGCGCGCACGGTTGGTGGGCTCGAAGATCTGGACGACGCTATCAAGGCCGTTGGTGGTACGGCCACGCTCGTTCCATTCGATCTCGCAGACATGAAGGCGATCGATGCACTCGGCGCCTCTATCCACGAACGTTGGGGCAAGCTCGACATTCTGGTCGCCAATGCCGGGATGCTTGGCGTCATTTCGCCTGTCGGACACATCGAGGCCAAGGTGTTTGAAAAGGTGATGAACATCAACGTCACCGCAACCTGGCGTCTCATTCGCTCAGTCGAACCGCTTCTGTTGAAGTCCGATGCCGGGCGCGCGCTGATCCTGTCCTCTGGCGCTGCCCATTCCTGTCGGCCGTTCTGGGGCGTCTATTCCACCTCAAAGGCTGCCGTTGAAGCGCTGGCACGCACTTGGGCGGCGGAGACCGAGCAGACACATTTGCGCATCAACAGCATCAATCCGGGCGCGACGCGTACGGCGATGCGTGCCCAGGCGATGCCCGGCGAAGATCCCGACACCCTGCCCCATCCTTCGGAAGTGGCACAGGCTATCGTCCCGCTTGCCTCGCCTGACCTCTCCGAGACCGGTAAGATCTATGTCGTCCGCGACCGGAAATTCGTCAGCTACCGCGCGCCGGAATGACTTGCGAACCAGCGTGAATCTCAAAGCGATGCTCTTGACCGACAACGGGCGTCGCTTCATAAAGCAAGCCATGAAAATAACGATCTGCCGTTGCTGCTGAGTTGAATTTTGCTGGTCTAACCCCCGGCCAGATCGTTTTCGTCTCCTGAAAGGTCAAAGCAGACAAACGCTCCGGTGGGGTCAATCTCCGATACCCGAAGGAAATACGCATGTCCTTGCGCTTGAAGCTTTACAACACGCTGACCCGCGAAAAAGCCGAATTTCAGCCGATCGATGCGAAGAATGTCCGCATGTATGTTTGCGGCCCGACGGTCTATGATTATGCCCATATCGGCAATGCCCGCCCGGTGATCGTCTTCGACGTGCTCTATCGCCTGCTGCGGCATGTCTATGGCGAGAATGGCGTCACCTATGCGCGTAACATCACCGACGTGGACGACAAGATCAACGCGCGGGCGCTTCGCGATTATCCCAACCTGCCGCTGAACGACGCGATCCATGCGGTAACGGAAAAGACCGCCAATCAGTTTCATCAGGATGTCGCGGCCCTCGGTTGCCTTGAGCCGACAGTGGAACCCCGCGCGACAGATAACATCACCCAGATGATCGAGATCATCGAGAAGCTGATTGCACGCGGCCACGCATATGTGGCGTCAGGCGAGGTGCTGTTCGACACCAAATCCATGAGCGACTACGGCCAACTGTCCAAGCGTCCGCTGGACGAGCAACAGGCTGGCGCGCGCATCGCGGTCGACGCGCACAAAAAGAACCCTGGCGACTTCGTGTTGTGGAAGCTTTCAAGCCATAACGAGCCCGGCTGGGAAAGCCCTTGGGGGCGTGGTCGCCCCGGCTGGCATATCGAGTGCTCCGCCATGTCCGGTCGATATCTCGGTGAAGTCTTCGATATTCACGGCGGTGGTCTCGACCTCATCTTCCCGCATCACGAAAACGAAATCGCCCAGTCCCGCTGCGCCCATGGCACCCATGTGATGGCCAATGTCTGGATGCATAATGGCTTCGTGCAGGTCGAAGGCCGCAAGATGTCCAAGTCCGACGGCAACTTCGTGACGATCTACGATCTGCTGCACACCGAAACTTTTGGCGGCCGCAAATGGCCAGGAGAAGTGTTGCGACTGGCGATGTTGATGACGCATTACCGTGAACCGATCGATTTCTCCGTCAAGCGTCTCGAAGAAGCGGAGCGGCTGCTCGCGAAGTGGCCTGCCGCAGAAGCGAGCGATGCCGATGTCGATCAAGGCGTGCTCGATGCGCTTGCTGACGATCTCAATACCGTTGCGGCCGTACAGGCACTGCATGCTCTGGCCCAGGCTGCCAATGCCGATCCGGAAAAACTTCCCGTGTTTGCGGCGAGTGCCGCACTTCTTGGCGTGCTGCCGAAGAAGGCGGAAGTGGATGAGGCGATTGCCGCCGCAGTGGATTCGCTCGTTGCCATGCGGCTGGAGATGCTGAAGGCGAAGAATTTTGCCGAGGCGGATCGGATTCGCGATGAGCTGTCTACCAAGGGGATTCAGTTGAAAGATGGTAAGGACAAGGAAACGGGTGAACGGGTGACGACTTGGGAGTTGAAGCGGTAGGGTTTGCTGCAAACGCCCGCTTTCTACGTCTAGATTCGTCGCTTACCCCCCTCTGCCCTGCCGGGCATCTCCCCCTCAAGGGGGGAGATCGGCAAGACGGACCCTTGCCATTTCACCTTTGACCTCAATGAGAGGCGAAGCTGGACCGTCATCCGCTTCTGGAACGATGACGTCCTCCAACAGATAGACGATGTCGGCCTACATTTCCTGCGATCAATACCGAGGGAGCAATCATGACCATCCACACCGGCGGATGCCAATGCGGGGCCATACGGTTTCGAGCGGAAGGAGACTTGAACGATAGCTCTATCTGCCATTGCCGCATGTGCCAGAAGGCCTTCGGGGCCTATTATGCGCCACTCGTCTCCGTGCGAGGTGCGAAATTTGAATGGACCCGCGGTGAGCCGAAGCGGTTTCAATCTTCCAACCACGTAAAGCGGGGCTTTTGTGGCGAGTGCGGCACGCCGCTGACCTATGAGGCGCCGGATGGAATGGCCATTGCGGCAGGTGCCTTCGATGATCCTGCCAGCCTGCCCCCCGTTATCCAATGGGGCGTCGAAAACAAGATCGGCTTTGTCGATCATCTTCACGCTCTACCGCAAGAGGAGACGCTGGCCGATGTGACGTCGGCTAGTTTCATCGCCGATCTTGTTTCCTATCAGCATCCGGACCACGATACGGAGACATGGCCAGAGGAGAAGCGTTGATGAGCGAGGCAGGATATTCAGGTGGGTGCCAGTGCGGTGCGGTCCGATTTCACGCTGGCAAGCTTGGCCGGCCGTCGATTTGCCATTGCCGGATGTGCCAGAAGCATTTCGGCAATTTCTTTGGGGCGCTTGTGGGTGCAGATCAGGCCCATCTCACATGGACACGGGGGCAGCCTAGCCTCTTCCGGTCATCCTCCAAGATTCACCGGGGCTTCTGCAACAAGTGCGGAACGCCGCTGACCTATCACTATCCGGGCGGGGTCGAGATCGCCATCGGCGCCTTCGATCATCCGGATCAGATCGAGCCGCAGGTGCAGGTCAACGCACATATGCAGATGCCGTGGATCAAAGCGCTGTTCGACAAGCCGTCTGTTCAGCAAGGTATCGATGAAAGCACGATTATTTCCTATCAGCATCCGGACCACGACACCATGGTCTGGCCGCCCGAAGACGAAGCAAACAAGGCATAGCATCAAGGACTGTTTTCATGACTGAAATACTACGCGGCCTCTATCCAGAGATCGAACCCTACGAGACCGGCTTTCTGGATGTGGGCGATGGCCACACGATCTACTGGGAGCGCGTCGGCACCAAGGGCGGCAAGCCTGCGGTCTTCCTGCACGGGGGCCCCGGTGGTGGGGTCAACCCGACACACCGCCGCGTCTTCGATCCGGCGCTCTATGACGTGGTGCTGTTCGACCAGCGCGGCTGCGGACGCTCGACGCCGCATGCGAGCCTCGACGCCAATACAACCTGGCATCTGGTGGCGGATATCGAGAAGTTACGCCAGATGTTTGGCTATGAGAAATGGCAAGTCTTTGGCGGCTCCTGGGGCTCGACGCTGGCGCTCGCCTATGCCGAGACCCATCCTGAACATGTCAGCGAGTTGATCGTGCGCGGCATCTATTTGCTGACCAAGCGGGAACTAGACTGGTATTACCAGTTCGGCGTCTCGGAAATGTATCCCGAGCGCTGGGAAACGTTTATTGCGCCCATTCCCGAGGCGGAGCGCGGGCAGATGATGGCAAACTATTATCGCTATCTGACCGGTACCGACGAAAAGAAAAAGCTGGAATGCGCCAAGGCCTGGAGCCAATGGGAAGGTGCGACGATTGCGCTCGTTACCGATCCGGCACGCGTGGATGAATTCGGTGAAGATCGCTACGCCATCGCCTTTGCGCGCATCGAAACGCATTTCTTCGTCAATGCCGGCTGGCTCGAAGAAGTACAATTGTTACGCGACGCCTACAAACTGAAAGACATTCCAGGCGTCATCGTGCATGGCCGCTATGACATGCCGTGCCCGGCTAAGACAGCGTGGGATTTGTCCAAGGCGTGGCCAAAGGCGGATCTGCACATAATCGAGGCTGCCGGCCACGCAATGACCGAGCCCGGCATTCTTGACCAGTTGATCCGGGCAACGGATCGCTTCGCTGGAAAGTGAACCCAGCTTTGGCCATCGCTTGATGTTCAGCCTTGAGCATCAAGCCACGGCAATGGAATTGAGCGAAATCCGGAATCGTTTCAGTTTCTTACGGCCATCAGCTCGCACACCGATTCATCTCGCATAGGCTTCTTGTTTGAGCAAATGCAGCTTTTCTAACCAAAGCTTCACGGAAATGAATTGGTACATCACACCAAAGGGGAATACTGCGGAGAGATCCCGATCATATTGGCAGTATTCCCATGGCAATGAACCCCACCATTCAGGCTCCCCAATCGGGCGATAGCGTCCGTGGCTTCGCCTACGCGCTGACCGCCTATCTTCTGTGGGGTTTCCTGCCATTCTATATGAAGGCCGTCGCGCATATCTCGCCCTTGGAAGTCATCGTTCACCGCGTGGTGTGGTCGGTACCGATTGCTGCGATCGTGCTGATCGCGCTTGGCCGAACTGCCGAAATCCGCCAAGCGCTGACGACGCCTCGCATGCTCGCCATGGCCTGCCTCACCGCATCGCTGATCAGCGTCAATTGGGGCATCTACATCTGGGCCATCGGCTCGGGTCACGCGCTGGATGCCGCACTCGGCTACTTCATCAATCCACTCTTCAGCATTCTTCTCGGCGCCTTGATCCTGAAGGAAAAGCTTAGCCGCGTGCAGATGGCTGCTATTTCGCTGGTGGCGATTGCCGTAGCACTGCTGACGTGGAATGCCGGTGGTCTGCCTTGGGTCGCGCTCGCACTGACCGTCTCCTGGGGCTTTTACGCCTTCTTCCGCAAGACGCTGCCGATCGGGCCAACGCAGGGCTTCCTGTTGGAGGTGCTGCTGTTGACGCCGCCTGCTCTTGCCTTCATCGTCTATCTGACCTTCACCGGGCAAGGGCATTTTTTCGCGGGCACGCTGCAGGATAGCTGGCTTCTGGCGGCGAGCGGACTCATCACCGCCGTTCCTCTGATCTTCTATGGCAATGGCGCCAAGCTTTTGAAGCTCTCCACCATCGGCATCATGCAGTATATCGCGCCATCGATGATCTTCGTCATCGCGGTTTTCGTCTTCAAGGAACCGTTCGACATGGTGCGAATGATCGCCTTCATGATGATCTGGGCAGCACTTGCGGTCTACACCCTGCCGAGCCTGAGGAAGGGCAGAGCTGCCGGTTGACCGGCAGCTTCAGGCTTTAAAGCTGCGCAATGACCGAAGGGTCGCCTTCCGGATTTTCCTGGGCTGCTGCGCGCTCGATAATCGCGGGTACGATGTCATCGATCTGATCGATGACCAGTGGATTCAGCAGATGGGCGCGATGAATGAAGCCCTGGTCGCGCATATGGCGGACCAGTTCCAGCATCGGGTCCCAGAAGCCGTTGATATTGGCAAAGACCATGGGCTTGGCGTGACGACCGAGCTGCGCCCAGGTCATGATTTCAACGATCTCTTCAACCGTGCCGATACCGCCCGGCAAAGTGACGAAGGCGTCCGAGCGCTGGAACATCATGTGCTTGCGCTCATGCATGTCCTTGGTGATCACAAGTTCGTTCAATTGGCCGAGAGAATGGCGTGTCGCTTCCATATCCACGAGAAACTCGGGTATGATCCCCGTAACTTCGCCGCCGTTTGAAAGAACACCGCTTGCGACCGCGCCCATGATGCCCTTGGTGCCACCGCCATAGACAAGGCGAATGCCGTTTTCGGCCAGGGATTTTCCGAGGTTGCGGCCAGCTTCCATGTAGGCGGGATCGCGCCCGGGCTGAGAGCCGCAATAGACGCAGATGGATCGAATCGAATGGTTTTCATGTGTCATGGCCTGCACCGAACTACGCAGGGTCAATTCCGTCAAGAAATTTTGGGGGAAGACGCGACAAACGCGGCGCTTGGCGCCCGGGGCCGCTTGTATGAAAAGCGCTAAAACGCTAGCAATCCTCGATAATATTGCGAAGAATGACGTGGAGACACATGATGAAAAATAAAAGAGCCGGATTGTTGGCGCTTGTCGTGCTCGGCATTGCCACGCTGCTCATGGTCTTCTTCGTTCTTCCTCGCATGTCTGGCGATAACAAGCCGATCGGTGACGCCATTAACGAAGCCAGCAACGCCGTCAAGAACAGCGTCGAAATGGGCAGTGAAAAGGCTGGCGATCTTCTCTCGGATGCGGCCAAGGACACCACCAATATTGCCGAGAAGGTTGGCCGGCTGGCGGAATCCGCCAACAAGTCCATCAAGGACATGAGCAACCTGTTTGCCGATAACAAGGTGCCCTCCAATGAGGAGTTTGCGGCCGCCCGCAAGCAGGTCGAAGATTCGCTTCGCGAGTTGGAAAACATCGACATTCCGGAATCGCTCGATGAGACAACCTCGCGTCTGATCACCACCGCGCGCACAGCAGCGGAGCGCACGACAGCCTATCTTCGCGGCTTGCCGACAGATGCCGCCGCGGCCGCAGCACAGGTCCGCCGTCTGGCGGGCGTGTTTGCCGGCACGGATGATGGTGCGCCAAAGCCGGTAGCGCCAGCCACAGCCCCTCATCCAGCTCCAACGCCTGCACAGCCCACAACGCCTTCCGCACCCGCCGCCACGGGAGACGCCGCTCAGCTTCCGACATTCGACGTTTTGCGCGTCGAGCCGGACGGTTCGGCTGTGATTGCCGGCAAGGCGCAGCCGGGTTCGCAGCTTGAAATCGTCAACAAGGGCCAGGTTATCGCCAAGACCCCGGTTGAAGGCAGCGGCGATTTTGCAGCCGTTCTCGACAATCCCCTTCCGCCCGGCAACCATGAGCTGGTGCTGCGCGCAACCGGCAAGGACGGCAAGGTCTCCGAGTCGAAGGAAGTGGCGACCGTGTCCGTCCCTGCCCAGAAAGGTGGCGATCTGCTTGCCATGGTCACCACACCTGGCAAGGCTAGCCGCGTTCTGACCATGCCGGAAGCAGCTCCACCTGCTCTTCAGGCGCAGGCCGCATCAAATGCCGCAGCGAACACGCAAGCGCCTGCGGCGGCCTCCTCGACTGGCAATGCAGCGTCAACCGACACCACCTCCGAGACAGCATCCGTGCGTGTTACCGCGGTCGAATTCGATGGCTCGAAGATTTACATTGCTGGCTCCGCGCCTGCCGGCACGACGATCCGCGCACTCGTAGACGATACGCGCGTCGGCGAAAGCAAGGCGGAAGCCTCCGGCAGCTTCGTCGTCGAAGGTGACATCCAGCTTTCGGTCGGCAGTCACATCATCACGGCGGAAGCGCTTGATGCATCCGGTAAGGTAACGGTGCGTGTCCGCGTGCCGTTCTCTCGCCCGGAGGCGGATCAGAGCACGGTTGCCATGCAGCCATCCGGCGTAGCTGGGGGGCAGCCGAACGCGACGGTATCGGGACAGGCTCCGGCAGCGGTCACCGATCAGGCTGCGTTCGAAGCGCTGCGCACGGAAGTGTCCAAGGCCTTCGGTATTCTGTCCGGTCTCTTTAAGGACGGCAAGACACCGACGCTGGACGAGGTCGCGGCAGCGAAGTCAGCGACGGTTATCGCGCTTCGTTCACTTTCGGAGTTCCGCACAGCCGCTTCTGCGGATCCGGCCTTTACCGCGTTCGTTGCCGACATTTCCCACAAAGCGCGATCCTTGCTCTCACTCGTGGAAGCACTGCCGAACGATGTGGTCGCGGTCGGGAAAGCAATTGCTGGCCTGACGAACCGCTTCGAAGAGTTGAATACAGCGGCTCCCGCAACGTCTGTGCCAACAAATGCAGCGGCTCCGGTAACCGATGCATCCGGTACGAAGACATTCGAACAGGCGCCGCTTGCGCATAGCGAGAGCGCGGTGATCATTCGTCGCGGCGATACGCTGTGGCAGATTTCGCGCCGCGTCTATGGCCAGGGCGTGCGTTACACCACCATCTATCTTGCCAATCAGCAGCAAATCCAGAACCCGGACCTGATCGAGCCAGGCCAGATTTTCGATGTGCCGGAAAAGGCGTTGCCGAATGCGGAAGAAATCCACCGCAACCGGTTGAAGACGCGGTAAGAAGACGGCCCCAAGCATTGCAAATGCCCGGTCGGAATATTATCTAATTTAGACGGCGGCGGCTCATCAGGGCCGCCGTCTTGCTGTCTGCATCCCGGCAGACGCCGGAGCAGAGAATGGCCGACAAGAAGAAGACGATTTCAGCGGATTCCAGCAATCCGATGCAGACCCTTATCAACCTTTGGCCCTATATGTGGCCCGAGGGCAGACCCGATCTCAAGATGCGGGTGGTATGGGCCACCTTCTTTCTGATCGTTGCCAAGCTGGTGCTGATCTCGGTGCCCTATTTCTTCAAATGGGCAACCGATGCACTGAATGGCAAAGTCGATATGGCGGGGCTGCTTCCCGTCTTCCTGCTGGGTGCCGTGGCGCTGGTCATCGCCTATAACATCACCCGCATCATTCAGATCGGCTTCAACCAGCTTCGGGATTCGCTGTTCGCCAGCGTCGGTCAGCACGCGGTGCGCCAACTTGCCTACAAGACCTTTGTTCATATGCACCAACTGTCGCTGCGCTTCCATCTGGAGCGCAAGACCGGTGGCCTGTCGCGCATCATCGAGCGCGGCACGAAGGGCATCGAAACCATCGTCCGTTTCACCATTCTCAATACCGCTCCGACATTCATCGAATTCCTGCTGACGGCGGCGATCTTCTGGGTGTCCTACGGTTTCTGGTATGTCTTCGTCACCGTCGTGACCGTTTGGGCCTATATCTGGTTCACCGTCAAAGCCAGCAACTGGCGCATCTCCATTCGCCGGTCGATGAACGATAGCGACACCGACGCCAACACCAAGGCGATCGACTCGCTCCTGAACTTCGAAACGGTGAAATATTTCGGCAATGAAGACATGGAGGCCCGTCGTTTCGATGCCTCTATGGCGCGTTACGAGAAGTCTGCCGTCGCCATCTGGACGTCGCTCGGCTGGCTGAACTTCGGCCAGGGCGTGATCTTCGGCCTCGGTTCGCTGGTCATGATGGTGATGTCGGCGCTGGCGGTTCAACGCGGCGAGCAGACCATCGGCGACTTCGTCTTCATCAACGCGCTGCTTCTCCAGCTTTCCGTACCGCTCAACTTCATCGGCTTCGTCTATCGCGAAATCCGCCAGGGTCTGACGGACATCGAGCAGATGTTCGATCTCCTGGAAGTCGAGGCGGAAGTGGTGGATGCACCGGATGCCAAACCGCTCCAAATCGGCGCTGGCGCTGTCAGCTTCCGCGACGTGCAGTTTTCCTATGATCCCGAGCGCCCGATCCTCAAAGGTATCTCCTTCGATGTCCCGGCGGGAAAGACCATTGCCATTGTCGGACCGTCCGGTGCTGGTAAATCAACGATCTCCCGCCTGCTCTATCGTTTCTACGATATCCAAGGCGGTTCGATCACCATCGATGGTCAGGACATTCGCGAGGTGACGCAGAAGAGCCTGCGTGCGGTGGTCGGCATGGTTCCTCAGGACACGGTGCTGTTCAACGATACGCTCGCCTACAACATCCGCTATGGTCGTCCGGACGCGCCGGATGCCGATGTCACGGCTGCCGCCAACGCGGCGCAGATCAGCGGCTTTATCAGTAAGTTGCCGGACGGGTTTCAGACCATGGTCGGCGAGCGAGGCCTAAAACTTTCTGGCGGTGAAAAGCAGCGCGTCGCGATTGCCCGTACCATTCTGAAAGCCCCACCGATCCTCATCCTCGACGAGGCGACATCGGCGCTCGATACGCATACGGAACAGGAAATCCAGAGCGCCTTGGATGTTGTCTCGCAAAACCGCACCACGCTGGTGATTGCCCACCGCCTGTCGACCGTCATTGGCGCAGATGAGATCATTGTGCTGAAGGATGGCAACATCGCCGAGCGCGGCACCCATTCCTCGCTGATGTTGGCGGGCGGTCTCTACGCTTCGATGTGGAGCCGTCAGCGCGAAGCGATCCAGGCGGAAGAACGGCTAAGGGAAGTGCGTGAGAAGGATGACCTAGGCGTGGTGGATCGTGGTGAACCCGCGCATTGACCTCGGTATAAAGCGGCCCAGCCGCTGCGCACCATTGCCCGTGACGCGGTTTGCCTGTAGTCACCTATGCGTGTTTTGTCGCCTTGAGACGTGAATATTGTCGGGAAACGACTATATGGTGCATGTCTTGCGGAACGAGCCAAGTTTTCGCCTTCGGGCGCGCAGGCAAATCGAGGTCCAAGCGGGAGCGCCCTTCATGGCGCATATCGCAAAGGCCGATAACGAAACTTCGGAGAAGAAAGACCCATGAACCTGTTCGATACCATTCGTAACACCCTCGTTCCGATCCACAAGGAAGGCTACATTTTCATCGCAGCCTTCTTCGTGGCATCGCTGGTGCTCGGCTGGATCGCCGAACCGCTGTTCTGGATCGGCATGGTTCTGACCGCCTGGTGCGCCTACTTCTTCCGCGATCCCGAGCGCGTGACGCCGCAGGATGACGATCTGATCATAAGCCCCGCGGATGGCACCGTTTCCGCTATCCAGACCGTGGTTCCGCCACTGGAACTGGAACTCGGCAAGGAGCCAATGGTGCGCGTTTCTGTGTTCATGAACGTGTTCAACTGCCACGTGAACCGCTCGCCGGTGCGTGGACGCGTCGTCAATGTCGCCTACCGCCCAGGCCTCTTCCTCAATGCCGATCTCGACAAGGCATCCGAAGACAATGAGCGCAACGGTCTCGTGATCGAAACCGCGCATGGCCGGGTCGGCGTCGTACAGATTGCCGGCATGGTGGCGCGTCGCATCGTCTGCTGGGTCAAGCCGAACGAACCCGTCGATGCTGGCGAGCGCTTTGGCCTGATCCGCTTCGGTTCTCGCCTCGATATCTTCCTGCCGGAAGGCTTCTCGCCGCGTGTTTCCGTCGGTCAGACGGCGATTGCCGGTGAAACGGTTCTGGCCGAATTCGGCTCTACCAAGGGAGCCGTCATCAGCCGCCGCGGCTGATGACACGTCAGGGAGACGCGTTTCATGGACGAGCAAGCGCCGCAGCCAAGCATAAATGGCACGCACGAGATCAGTCAGGATAGCGGACGAGGCCCAAGGCTTCGGGAAATTCCGCTTCGTCTTGTCATCCCCAATCTCGTGACCGTGCTCGCCATCTGCGCTGGCTTGAGCGGTGTTCGGCTTGCCTTTGAAGGCCGCTTTGAGCTTGCGGTAGCCATGGTGCTGCTGGCAGCCTTCCTCGACGGCATCGACGGACGCCTGGCCCGCATGATGAAGGCGACGTCCAAGTTCGGCGCGCAGATGGATTCGCTCGCCGATATTGTCAATTTCGGTGTCGCCCCTGCCCTCGTCGTCTACGCCTATCTCCTCGATCAGGCCCGCTCGCTTGGCTGGATTGCCGCCCTCATCTACGTCATCGCTGCCGGACTGCGCCTAGCGCGCTTCAATGTGATGATCGAACGTGAGGTGAAAGCGCCCTGGCAGAACGAGTTCTTCGTCGGTGTGCCTGCACCGATGGGTGCGATGCTGGTGCTGCTTCCCGTCTATATAGGTTTCATCGGCGTCGAACCGAGCAGGACATTCGCCCATATCGCTGCCGCCTACACCGTGTTGATCGGTTATCTGCTGATCAGCCGCCTGCCCGTCTGGTCGGGCAAATCGGAAAGCCGTATCCGTCGCGATCTCGTGCTTCCAGCCATTCTGATCGTGGTGCTCTATGTGGCGCTCTTGATGAGCTTCACCTGGGAAGTGCTGATCCTCACCGTGCTCGCCTATCTGACCTTCCTGCCCTTCAGCGCGCGCATCTGGCACAAGCGCTATGGAACGTTGACGATTGAAGAGCATGATCACGGCGATAGCGGCGACGGACTCGACCGCGGCATCTGATTCCTGACGAGACTAGATCATTCCTGCCGTGACAACGGCTGGTTTAACATGCGTCTTTTTTCAGGCGATGCCGAACACGAAATGTCGCAGTCTGCAATTTTCAATTGATTGAATCCGCCTCGAATTCGTCACGATTGCCCCCGAGAGAGCTAGTCAGAAAGGCCAACGAATCATAGGCCTGATAAGCGATCTGCGGAGGGTGGAATGACCGAAACGAAGAAAATCGAGATGCCGGCAAAACCGGATTTGAAGGCGCATTACCAGCCGCTTGGCCTCAAGGCCGTTGCAGCTGCCGCCATGATGGTGGCGCGTAAGCCAAAGCAGGCAAAGACTGCCTGATCTCTTTTATGTTCAGCAGGCAGTGTGGTGCCTGTCGACGTTGCAAGTGGCGCTTTTGAGCGCCATTTTCATTTTCGACGTCAGGGCACGGCCTGCGAGAAGCGGGTCCGTCGTTTAAAATAACGACAGTTGTCCGCCCTTTTCCTTTATCGGAGCAAGAGGTGCCGCTTCCGACACCGGTTCTATGAGATCAGGCCCGACATTAGCGACCTTGTTCACCTTGTCCGACACCGGGATCATTTCGAAAAAATCCTCATCCGCTGCCCGCATCAGGCTCGAAACCTCACGTGGCTCCTGCGTCTTGCAATCCAGCCAACGGGCGAAATCCTCTGGTGCGATCACCACCGGCATCCGGTCATGGACACGCGACATGGACCTGTTGGCGGCGGTAGTGAGGATGGCGCCCGTATCGACTTCCGATCCATCGGCGGAGGACCATGTTTCCATTAGTCCGGCGAAGGCGACAATGCCGCCGCGCTTTGGTCTGATGTAATAGGCCTGAGGCTTCCCGCCCTCCTCCTTGGAAGGTCTCTTCCACTCGTAAAATCCGCTGGCCGGGATCAGGATGCGGCGATGACGCATGGCAGCGCGGAACGACGCCTTGCCGATGGCGGTTTCGGAGCGAGCATTGATCAAAAGCGGGAACGTCTTGGGATCTTTCACCCAACCCGGCATGAAGCCCCAGCGCACGAGCATGGCTTTACGGTTCGGCAGATTGCTTCCCACCTCCTGCCGTTCACCCTCGACAATGATGAGGATAGGCTGCGTCGGTGCGATATTGAATCGCGGCGGAAAATCCTCCAGCCCTATCAGGTCGAGATAGTCGGCAATTTCTTCCGGCGTTGCCTTTAAAACGAAGCGACCGCACATGGCCTATCCTCTCGGGGCAAACAGAATGAGCGAGGCGCCAGCCAGGCAGACCGCACCACCCGCCAGATCCCAACGATCAGGCGCATGACGCTCCACGATCCAAAGCCATAGCAAAGACGCGACGATATAGATCCCGCCATAGGCGGCATAGGCCCGGCCGGCGGCTTCCGTCGGCACAAGCGTCAAAAGCCAGGCGAAGGCCGCAAGCGACATCATCCCAGGTCCCAACCACGCCGCCGACTTGTCCATGCGCAGCCACGCCCAGAAGGCGAAGCAGCCGGCAATTTCAGCAAGCGCTGCCATCGCGTAGACGAGGGTAAGTTTCATGCCTGTTTCCTGCACTCGCTTTGCGCAACGTGAATGTGGATTGTTCGAATCCATCGACGCATCATAGCGAAAACCACGTCCTTGGTGCACTCTCCTTGGACCTCCACAGCATCCAGCCACAGTTTCGTTTACCTCATGGAGAGGTTGCACGACCCTGAAGCTCAATACGCATCCTCTGGTCTTTCTGCCATAATGTGCTTGTGGCACTTTATGAAAACGGCAGGTCTTTTGAGTCGGTTATCGACGATTTCTCCAATTCTGATTCAAGGGCGGCATTCTTCGAGACATCGCCGATGGGGACGATGCCGCTGTCGCGTGATATGGAATCCAACGTAACGATGCCCGAAAGCGGGATCATCAAGGAGCATATCAATATACATTAACCCGGTCATTCCGACCTCTGCCACAAGAGGCGGAAGAACAGCTCCAGGTGAGGCTCCGGGATTGGTTTTTCGACCTCTCCATCCACCAGCCGATGCAGCGCATTGTCGCGGAATGCTTACGTCCCCAAGGCTCTTTCGACCCGCATGGCGTGTCCGAAGCACATGCGCCCATCGACAAGGCCTACGGCGTTCTTGAGCAACACCTTACAGGCCGCCAATGGGTTGCGAGCACAAAGTTTTCAACGGCGGATTGCGCGGCCGTCCCTGCGCTCTTCTATGGCGCAATCGTTCACCCGTTTGACGATGACCTTAGAAACATCCGCGACTACTTCGAACGACTGGTTTCGCAGCCCTCCGTCAAGCGGGCAATCGAGGAGGCGCTCCCCTATTTTCAGTATTTTCCCTACAGGGAAAGAATGCCGCCACGTTTCCTGCAAGGTTGACTGCATAATAAGAGGCAGATTCTCGAAGGAAACCGCATGCCTCTTCCTCAGCCAGCATCTTCTGCCATCGTCCGGCGTGGCGACCGTCTGCTGCTGGTGCGTCGTATCAACCCGCCGTCGAAGGACATGTTCGCCTTCCCGGGCGGGCGGGGAGAGCCCGGTGAGACGCCAGCGCAGACAGCGCTTCGCGAATTGCTGGAGGAGACAGGCATCAGGGCAAGTCATCCACAGCTTTTCGCCACCTATGATCTGCCATCCCACGACGCCGAAGGACGGCTGACGAGCCACTTTCTGCTGTCTGTCTTTCTGGTGGAGGCAGATGAGCAGGCTGCTGTCCTTGCGGCCGATGATGCCGCAGATGCGGGTTGGTACACGCTGGAGGAAATACGTGCCCTTCCGGCGCCTGAAAGCGTGGTGGAATGCGCCGAGCGCCTTCTAGGCCAGTTGCATGAACACTAGAATCACAGCTATCTGGACGAAGATTGTCGAAAGCCGATATTGGGTTGTGCGTAGCGTCATGGGTCGACGAGTTTGTATTCTGTTAGCGGTGTTGGTGAGCATGGGCATGCCCGTTGCTTCGCATGCTGCCAACCAGAAACCGCCTCAGCCTCCCGCGCCGCCGCCTCAGGAAAGCAAGCCAGCCCCTTATGATGACAAGCTGGCACGGTTGTCGGAAATTCTGGGTGCTGTCCAATATCTGCGTACGCTTTGTCCGGCGACGGGGCCGCAGGAATGGCGCAAGGCGATGAGCGATATTCTGGCGGCGGATACCGCGAACGAACCTCAACGGAAGCAGCGGATGACCGCAGCCTTTAACCGCGGTTACCGTACTTTTGCAGCCGTTCACACCAGCTGCACCCCCGCCGCGATCCTGGCGGAGCAGAAATACCGTAACGAAGGCGCAACACTCGCACAAGAAATCACGTCCAGGTTCGGAAATTAGAGGATTGTTAACCTCTTTTCGCCGCGGGGCGTGCCGTTTTGATAAAAGACTGTTAGAGTTGTTAACAGGGTGGTAACGACTTGAACGCCCTGTCGAGGATGAAAGATGCAAACGAGCCGTAACGAAATCCACGATATGATCGCGCATGAAAAGATGCAGGTCGCTCTGGAACATCAAAACGAGGCCTGGGCCGATGGTATGGCCGACGGCATCGAGCCGGAGATCATCGCAGATGCCGCTATTGCCTTGGCCATGCGCGAAACCATCCGCATGCATGGCGAAGCCGGCGCAGAGGCCATGCTCGAATCACTGCGTCAGCGCATGCTCGCTGGCGAATTTTCCCCGCAGCGGATCATCCAGTAAGCGGGAGTTTATCAATGCTGTACTTCCGTCATGACGTCACGCGGTCTTCCGCCGCGCTTGTCGCTGTTTTTTCGCTGGTCGTCTCCGCAACGGCGCTGCCACATGCAGCTTACGCTCTATCGGCGCTGAAGCCGGGTCCGAGCGGGCAGACCGAACAGGCCCAGGCCTCCGATGCCCCCAAGTCTTCCGAACCGGCGCAGGTCGAAAAGGGTTCTGATGGCATTCCGATGCCTGATCCGCTGGTGAACCGCCAAGGCGGACAAGAGCAGGCAGCGCCTGAGCAGGACGATGCGCCGCATATTTCCGCCCAGATCGAGCATGATATCAGCAAAGCGCCGGAGCCGGTCCGTCGTCTGCGTCAGCTGATCATCGATGCAGCCTCCACCGGTGACATCGAAAAGCTGCGACCACTGATCAATGCGGGTCCAAACCAGACGCGCGTCGATGGCGAAGGAAACGATCCGATCGCCGCGCTGAAAAGCTTTTCCGGCGATCCGGAAGGCTTGGAAGTGCTGGCCATTATCCTCGATCTTCTCTCCACGGGCTATGCACGCATAGATGCAGGAACGCCGGATGAGATGTATGTCTTCCCTTATTTTGCCGGGAAGTCGCTCAACACGCTGACCAAGCCGGAAAAAGTGGACCTGCTGCGCATCATCACCGCCGGGGATCTCGCCGACATGCAGGAATACGGCAATTACAGCTTCTACCGCATCGGCATTTCGCCCGATGGCCAGTGGAAGTTCTTCGGTGCGGGCGACTGATCGAGCGCCGGACGATTTCGGGCGCTTGCCCTTGCCTTACAAAAATCCTAACTCTAAAGCGCCGTTCGCCCTTTTGGATGCCCGGCGCTTTCAGTTTTGAATCGACGCATCGCGCCTTTCCGAAAATCGGCTAAGATTTTCAGGCCGATGCCCTCAGGTGAATCCAGTCGAACGGTAGTGCCATGTCTTCCGCTTTTTTACCGACCCGTCGTTTTATCCGCATAGGCGGCGAAGCTGCCTCCGATTTCCTGCAAAATCTGATCACGACGGATCTGGAATCACTTGGAGAGAACGAAGCTCGCGCAGGCGCATTGTTGACGCCGCAAGGCAAAATTCTATTCGACTTTCTCGTTTCGCGCGAGGGCACAGCGTATCGCTTGGAGACGAGCGCGGAGCAACAGGAAGCATTGCTACGCCGTCTCACAATGTACAAGCTGCGGGCTGCTGTTGATCTCAAAGCTGAAGATCTCGAAGGCGTCAGCGTCTATTGGAACGAGGCTGCACCGGACGGCGGTGTCACGGACGGTCGCTTCGCCAAGGCTGGCGTAACGCTCTATCGCGTCCCCGGCAAATCCGCCGAGGGCGACGTTTCCGCTTACGATGCCCTGCGCATCGCCAACGGAATTGCCGAGTCGGGCAGCGATTATGCCCTTCAGGATGCATTTCCTCATGATGTTCTGATGGATGTGAATGATGGCGTGTCCTTCAAGAAGGGCTGCTTCGTCGGCCAGGAGGTCGTTTCGCGCATGAAGCACCGCGGCACGGCGCGCCGACGCGTCGTCATCGTCTCCGCGGCAAGCGCTCTGCCGCCTTCCGGCACCGAGATCATGGCAGGCGGCAAATCGATGGGCGCACTTGGCACCGTTATCGGGGACAACGGCCTGGCCATCATCCGCATCGACCGAGCTGCCGAGGCTATGGGATCTGGCAAGGTCATGACTGCAGGAGATGTGGAGGTCAGCGTTGCTCTGCCCGGCTGGAGCGGCATCAGCTTTCCTGCCGTCGATTCGCTTGCGGGCGCCGAGGATTAAGCGGTGGCACCTTCCAAGTCTCCGCGTGCATGGCAACGCATGCTCTCCGGCAGGCGTCTCGACCTTCTCGATCCCTCTCCCCTAGACGTGGAACTGGCCGATATCGCTCATGGTCTGGCGCGCGTGGCGCGGTGGAACGGGCAAACGCGCGGCGACCATGCGTTCTCTGTGGCGCAGCATAGCCTCATCGTCGAAGCGATTTTCTGTCATCTGAACGCCTCTGCCTCGCCGGATGATATGCTGATGGCACTGCTGCATGATGCGCCGGAATATGTGATCGGTGACATGATCTCCCCTTTCAAATCCGTCGTCGGTGGTGGCTACAAGAGCGTAGAGGCCCGGCTGGAGGCCGCCGTTCACCTGCGTTTTTCGCTTCCACCCCATCCCACGCGAGAGCTGAAAGACCGCATCAAGAAGGCGGACACGGTCGCGGCTTTCTTCGAAGCCACGGAGCTTGCGGGCTTTTCACTTGCAGAGGCTCAGAAATTCTTCGGCCTGCCGCGCGGAATCAGCCGCGACATGATCGCAATCGATCCGGTTCCAGCACTTGAGGCGCAACGCCGTTTCATCGAACGCTTCGAAGCCATCGAAGCACTGCGCAAGGCTCTACCATGACTGCCATCGTCGTCTCGCCCCTCTCCCGCATCGGAGAAATGGCCGTGCGCCACAAGGCGCGCGAAATGATTACCTTGATTGCCAAAGAGCAGACGTTTCATCGCCCGGCCGTGATTGCTGCCGAGCGACATCTGACGCTGCAGATGAACGATATCGCCTTCAAGGGGACCGATACGCTGATCGCGCCGGATGATGCCCATGTTCTGCAGCTGATCGAATTTGCGCGCGAGTGGGATCAGTCGGCCCCGCTTCTGGTCCATTGCTGGATGGGCGTGTCTCGGTCGCCTGCAGCGGCCGTCGTCGCCGCACTGGCTCTCTACCCGGATCAGGATGAAACGGCGCTCGCACGCCGGCTTAGAACCGTATCGCCCTATTCTACACCCAATGCCCGCATCATCGAAATCGGTGACAGGCTACTCGATCGCAGAGGCCGATTGGTGAAAGCGATCAAGGCGATCGGGCGTGGCGCCGATACCGACGGCAATGTTCCCTTCGTGCTGCCGCTGACCGATATGGAGCGGATATAGCGGGAACCCGAGCCAAGACCCATCGTTACCAATTCTGACACCAAAGATCATCAAGGGACGATTCATGGAACAACAGGCAACGGATATCATCGTGGCATCACAGGCCGCGCTCAGGCAGGCGAGCGCATTGGCGGTGCAATATTCCTTCTCCGTCATTGGCGCACTTCTGCTTCTCATCATTGGCTGGCTGGCCGCGGCATTTCTTCAGCGCTGGGCGTTCCAAGGCCTTTCCCGCATTCGCGGCTTCGACGCAACGCTTGCCGGGTTCTTTGCCGGTGCCATCCGCTACGTGGTGCTCATTCTGGTCATGGTCATGGTGCTTGGCCAATTCGGAGTACAGACCGCTTCCATTCTCGCAGCACTCGGTGCCGCGGGTCTAGCCATCGGTCTGGCGCTGCAGGGCACGTTGCAGAATATCGCGGCGGGCATCATGCTGCTCGTCCTTCGTCCTTTTCGCGTCGGTGAATATATCGAAACGAGTGCTGTCTCCGGCACCATCATCGAAATCGGCCTTTTTGCGACTGAGTTGAAGACCAGCGATGGTCTCTACCGCCTGGCGCCGAATTCCACGCTGTGGAACGTGCCGATCACCAATCACAGCCGCTTCCCATCCCGTCGCCATGAACTGAGCGTGACCGTGCCAAAGGGTGAGAGCATTGCAGAGACGCAGGATATGCTGATGCAGATCGCGCGCAATGACAGCCGCGTGCTTCTCGATCCGGCGCCAACCACCTTCGTCGATTCAGCCAGCGCCGATAGCGCGACCGTCAAATTGCGTTATTGGACGCACAGCGCCAACTGGTTTGCGACAACACGCGATATGACGAAGGCCTTGAAGCTCGCTTTCGATGAGCGTGCGGCGAAGGTCGAGGCGGAAGAGCCATCTGCCCCCACGCCCTGATCCTTGACATCAGGCAGACACTCAGAATAAGGTTGCATATTGCAACTAATGTTGGGTTTCTGTCATGGTGCCATCCGAACCGATTGTCGACGAAATCCGTGTCCACTCCCGCAAGTTGGTGCGGGAGCTTGGTTTTACCGGTCGGGGCTTTGCGGGCACCGACCTTTCACCGTCTTCCGTTCACGCCCTTCTAGAGATCGAAAAAGGTGACGTGGCAGCGCGTGATATTGGCGACGCGCTGCATATGGACAAATCCAGTGTCAGCAGAATGCTTCGCAAGCTGATCGATGCGGGCTGGGTGTCGGAAGAGTCCGGAGATGCAGACAATCGGGTCAAGCATCTCTCGCTGACATCCGCCGGAAAAAGTCAGGTTGGCCGGATCAATCATTTTGCCCGGCAACAGGTGCAAGCGGCGATCGAGCGATTGACACCGGAGCAGCTTCACATCGTTTCAAACGGCCTGCGCCTTTACGGCGAAGCGCTGGCCCGAACGCCAACGCCTGCCACCATTTCCATTCAGTCGGGCTACATGCCAGGAATCATGGCGCGGATCACAGAATTGCACGCGCTTTTCTACGCCAGGACAGTGGGCTTCGGACAGGCATTCGAGTCCGTCGTCGCCAGCGGTCTGGCCGAGTTCGGATATCGTCTGGGCAACCCGAAGAACGCCATCTGGACTGCCATCCGAGACGACCAGATCATCGGTTCTATCGCGATCGATGGTGAAGATATCGGGCCGGGAAAAGCGCATTTGCGCTGGTTCATCGTCGACGATTCAGCCAGAGGAAGCGGCGTTGGAAAACTGCTTCTCGACACCGCTCTCGCCTTCGTGGACGCTGAAAGATTCATAGAGACGCACCTTTGGACTTTTTCCGGTCTTCAGGCCGCCCGCCATCTCTATGAGAGCCGCAGCTTCAATCTTGCCGAGGAGCGCCCTGGATCGCGATGGGGCAGCGAGGTTTTGGAGCAGCGTTTCGTCAGACCGGCGAAACCTGACGAGGGTTAAACTTACACCGCCCGCGCACGCCTGTTCTCTTCCTGCTTCACTGCCCCATGGTCGAGCGATGTGCCCATCCGGTCATGCGTTTTTCCACCCAGGCCATGATGGCATACATGACGATGCCTTCGACCGCGAGCATGAGCAGGCCAGCAAACACCAGTGGCACATTGAACTGGCTCTGGGCCGAACTCATCATATTGCCGAGGCCGTAATTGGATGCCACAGTCTCGGACACGACCGAGCCGACGAAGGCAAGCGTAATGGCAATTTTCAGCGAGCCAAAGAAATAGGGCATACAGCGCGGAATACCGACCTTCAGCATGATGTCCATCTTCTTGGCGCCGAGCGCACGCAGCACGTCTTCGGTTTCCGGTTCGATGGTAGCAAGGCCGGTCGCGACGTTGACGACGATCGGAAAGAAGGAAATCAGAAAGGCCGTGAGTACCGCAGGTACCGTACCGATACCGAACCAGATAACGAGAACGGGGACAAGGGCCACTTTCGGGATGGCGTTGAAGCCGATCATCAATGGATAAAGCCCGGCATAAATCGTTTTCGACCAGCCGATGAAGAGTCCGATGCCAAGGCCCGCAATAACCGCAATCGCAAAGCCGAGCGTTGTCGTATAGAGTGTCTGCAGTGAGTTTTTCCAGATCGGCGACCAGTATTGCAAGACGGCCTGGCCCACCCGGGTCGGCGACGGCAGCACGGTCTGCGGCATCTTCAGCGCATAGACGAGCAACTCCCACGCCGCAAAGAGCGCAAGCGTATAGAGCCATGGTGCGGCCTTGACCCAATTGACGCGGGCAATCAACGGCTTTGGTGGCGTCGCGACGACCTGACCTTCGACAACCGCGCTCATGCCGCTACCCTCGCCTGGGCGATTTCGCCATGAAGTTCCTGAACCATGTCGTTGAAGCCCTTTTCATACATGATGGACAGTTGGCGTGGCCGCTCAAACGGTACGCGATGTTCCGCCAACACCCTGCCCGGCCTTGCGCTCATCACGAAAATCTTGTCGGCGAGGAAGACCGCCTCGCGCAGGTCATGGGTGACGAGAATGATCGTCACGCGCTGGACCGCATGAAGATCGCGGATCACACACCACAACTCTTCACGCGTGAAGGCATCAAGCGCGCCGAAAGGCTCGTCCAACATCAAAAGTTCCGGCTCATGGATGAGCGCGCGGCAAAGATTGGCGCGCTGCTGCATGCCCCCGGAAAGCTGCCAAGGGTACCTCGACCCGAAACCTTTCAACCCGACGATCTCCAGCAGCCGTTCGGCTTTGGCGACATACTCGGCCTTGTTGGCACGCAGTCGACGACGGTGCTTCTCGACGATCTCAAGCGGCAGGAGAATGTTTTCAAGCGTAGTACGCCATGGCAGCATGGTGGGATTCTGGAACGCCATTCCGACAATAGAGACGGGTTCTGTCACCTGCTTGCCGCCGACAATGACATTGCCGCGCTGTGGAATGTGCAACCCGGTTACCAGTTTCATCAGCGTGGACTTACCGCAGCCCGAAGGACCGACAACGGCGGCAAACTCTCCTCGATCTACCTTGAGCTTGAGGTTCGAAACGGCGAGCGTTCCCGAAGCGCCGCCATAGCGCATGTCGACGCCGTCGATTTCAACCAGATGAGACATGTCCCCAGTTCCTATTTTCTTTCAAAATACCCGATGGCCGCCCATCCGAGGGACCGACCTCCATGGGGCGACAGGGTCAATGGACAAATGCTCGGGTGGAGCCCGAGCATCACCAACTGTCGTCGTCTTATTCTATAGCGCGTCGCGACTTTTCAGATTCGCTCCTTGCGCTTTACGTCCTTGCTTTGTCGCATATCGTCATCGCAAAACCGCTGCGCACTTTTGCGCTGACCATGCTCTATGTCGCCGTTACGGCAGCATCCGCTCTTCCTTGGGCGGCAGGTAGCTTGCATCGAAAACCTGCTCAGCCTTGACATTTCCTTTGAGGCCAATGGAAATCTTCAGCGTTTCCATGGATGCAGCAAGGCGTGCCGGATCGACCCCGCCCATGCCATTTTCGATCACATAAGGCGTCTTGATGTTCATCGAATTTGCCATATTGAGGCGCTGCAATTCGATGTCAGGATTGAGCGTTTCGTTGCGCTTCAGCACGGCAGCAACGCCCTCTTCCGGGTTCTTGACGGCATCGGCAAAGCCCTTGGCAAGCGCCTTGAGGAAGCCTTTCACCGCTTGCGGGTTTTCTTTAGCAAAATCAGTGTTTACCAGCACAGAATTGCCATACAGATTCAAGCCATGCTCTGCCATCAGGATCGTGGCGATATCGTCGTCGGAGATGCCTTGTGCCTTCAGGTTCAGGATTACCGAGAAGGCGAAGCCAAAAACGGCATCGACATCGCCCTTTGCCAGCATCGGCTCGCGCACGGGGAAGCCGATGGACTGAATGGTGATCTTGCTGTCATCGATCTTGGCGACTTCTTTGAACGCCTTCCACTGGGCGAAGGCGCCATCCGGCGGTGGCGCGCCAAGCTTCTTGCCTTCCAGCGACTTCGGGTCTTCCGTGACACCCAAGGACTTTCGACCAACGACGGCAAATGTCGGGCGCTCATAGACCATGTAGACGGCCTTCACCTTCTGCGACGGGTCTTCATCGAGAAACTTCATGACGGAGTTGATATCGCCGAAGCCCATCTGGTAAGCGCCGGTGGCAACCCGTGGAATGGCTTCGACGGAGCCGTTTCCGCTATCGATGGTGACGTCCAGGCCCTCCGCCTTGAAATATCCTTTGTCGAGCGCGAGAAGAAAGCCTGCGGAAGGTCCCTCGAATTTCCAATCGAGCGTGAATTTGATCGGTGTATCTGCAAGGGCTGAAAGGGGCGCGGCAGAGATACCCGCGAACATGGAAATTGCGGCCAAAGCCGCTGTTTTTGAAAACAGCCTTCGCGTGAACATTCAGATATTTCCCTCTGGAGGTTTTTTATGTTGTTGCCGTCATACAAAACAATTTCCTCCCATATGGCAAGAACTAATAGCTCATAAATTACGCAAATTTTACTTTGCATTTTTTTTGATCTTTTTCGCAACGCTGACTAGGCATCGCGCCGATTGAATAGGCGAAACACGAATGTCGCACGTTCAGTGATAGGGATATGAACACATCGTTCTGACGCTCATGGATTGCGAAATCCGCCAGGACGATGAAGATGGCAGCATCGACCACAGCTGGAGACACGCATGACATCGGCCCTCGGCATCCACCACATCACCATGATTACGCGGAAGGTTCAGGCGAATGTGGATTTCTATGCGGGTTTCCTTGGACTGCGCCTGGTGAAGCGGACCGCGGGCTTCGAAGACGCAATGCAGCTTCATCTGCTCTACGGCGATTACGCCGCCTCCCCCGGCTCTCTCATGACCTTCCTTGTCTGGGAGGATGGCGGAAAGGGGCGCGTCGGTTACGGCCAGACACTGGAAGTATCTCTGGCAATCGATCCGGCGAGCATTGGCTTCTGGCTGACGCGTGCCTTGCAGGCGGGGGTTCATGCCGAGGGACCGATGGAAGAGTTCGGTGAGCCTGTCATCCGGCTGAAAGATCCGGACGGCATTATCATTAAGCTTGTCGGCACCAGTGTCTTCCCCGAAGCCCAGCCGCATGATGCGCGTGGCATTCCTCTGGAACACGCCATCCGTCGCATCCGCGGCGCTACCGTTCTGAGCGAGGTGCCGGAAGAAACTGAAGGCTTCCTTTCCAACTATTTCGGCTATGTTCGCCGGGACAAACAAGGCGCGATCCGGCGCATGTCTTCGAATTCCGGCGACATTATCGATGTCCGCGACGCAACAGGCTTCTGGTCCAGCGCGCCTGGGACCGGCACCGTGGACCATATCGCCTTTCGCGCAAGCGACATGGATGCGTTGGGGGAGACACTCAAGCGGCTGAAGTCTCTGAACTCTTCCACCACCAATGCGCATGACCGGAAATATTTTCACTCGCTCTATGTCCGCGAACCGGGAGGCGTGCTGATCGAGATGGCGACCGACGCGCCGGGCATGACGATCGATGAGCCGCTGGAAAGGCTCGGCGAGGACTTATTCATTCCGCCGCTCTTCATGCGCGATGAGGAAGATGTCCGCGTAGCCCTGCCGCAATTTTCCATGCCCGGAGAGGAGCGCGTCATCTACCGCGACCTGCCCTTCGTCCATCGTTTTCACACCCCTGCCGAGCCGGACGGCAGCACCATCGTTCTGCTCCACGGTTCCGGCGGCAGCGAGACCAGCCTCATGGCACTGGCCCATCGAGCCAATCCCAACGCCACGCTGCTGGGCGTTCGCGGACGAAGCACTGAGGAGGATGTGGCGCGCTGGTTCCGGCGCTTTGGCGATCTCAACTTCGACCAGAAGGATATCGCTTCTGAAGCGGAAGCTTTTGCCGCCTTCCTGGAAGGCGCGGTCCAGTCTTATGGCATCGCCCGCGCCACGCTGAGCTTCATAGGCCACTCCAACGGCGCCAACTTTCTCGCCGCCTTCTTTGCCCTCCACCCTTATTGGGCAGCCGATGCCTTGCTGCTTAGACCGATGCCGGTTCTGGAGCATTGGCCTGCCGTCGATTTCGGCTCGAAACGTTTCCTGCTGGCTGCGGGAGAGACTGATCGCCATCGCGACAAGGCCCATGCGCTTGCCGGCATTCTGAAAGGCAGCGGTGCCGAGGTGGAGGTCAGAATTCTGCCGAACAATCACGACCTTGGATTTGAGGATGTCGAACTGGCCAAGGAATGGGTTACGGCTCGCAACATCCAGTGAGGAGGACCTGAAGAGAGGACGCGCCGGGAGCCGAAAGACGCCAAAACGCTTGCAGATACCGCAATAAAAGGCTTTAAAAAACAGAGCTATACGCGGAGTGCTTATGACGTCTTTCCTGCTGCTTCTTATCGTCGGCTATGTCGTTGCGTTTTTCTACACGCTGAGCGCCAGCATCAAGAACTCCAGGCGCCTTGCAGAGCTTGAAAAGGAAGTCTCGGGCCTCAAGGCCCAGATGGCAGGTGCCGTGCCAGCTTCCGTGTCTGCCGAAGCACAAGACCAGACTGAAGAGGCAGCAAACGCAATTGTTGAAGGCGTGACGTTGCCAGCCCTGCAAGCTGACGCTAATGCGGATCAAAGCGGCACCCCGCCACCGCTGCCCCTTCAGTCGAAGACAGAGGATTTAAAGCAGGACGAAACCGTCCCTACCGCAGCTGTAACGACTCAAGCCGCCCCCAAAGAAAGCTTCGAAAGCAGGCTTGGCGCGCGTTGGGCCGTCTGGCTGGGCGGCATCACGCTTGGCCTTGGCGGCATATTGCTGGTCAAGTACTCCATCGAAAACGGCCTGCTGAGCCCCGCCGTGCGGCTCGCCATGGCCGCCCTCTTCGGCCTTCTGCTTGCCGCTGCAGGCGAAGCCATACGACGCCGTGCCGTGCCCGGCATTGCGGCTGCCTATTCCAACGCCATGATCCCCGGCGTGCTCACAGCCGCCGCCTCATTGACGCTCTTCGGCGTGGTCTTCGCAGCCTATGGCATTTACGACTATATCGGACCGACGACGGCTTTCATCCTGCTTGCACTCGTCGCTTTCGCCACACTGGCTCTGTCTCTTCTTCACGGCCAGGCGCTTGCCGGGCTGGGGCTCTTCGGTTCCATGGTCACGCCTGCTCTTATCGTCACCGAAACGCCGAGCATCTGGGCGCTCTTCGGCTTCCTCACCGTCTCCTGGGTAGCGACGGCGCTTGCGGCGCGGTACCAAAGATGGAAGGTCGTGCCCGCCCTCGCCAATATCGGACTTGGATCGTGGGCTATCGGCTACATCATGGCGTCGAACACGGTTCTTGCAGAGCCTGTCATGTTCGCGCTTCTTGCCATGATCGCAGGCTCCATCTGGATCTGGCCCGGCAAAGCCTTCGATCACGTCGCAGAGGAACATCCGCCTGCAACCGAGAGCGATGCTGCAAAACCCGCGAACCGTCTTCTCGCATTCTTGGGAAGAGCACCGCTTGCGATCAACCTCACCGCCTCGCTTGCGGTCGTTCTCACCGCACTTGCCTTACTTGCCACAGGATCCGGCATCAGCATGCACCCGGCTTTTGTGGTGGCCGTGCTGATTATCGGCCTTGCTGCCTTTGGTGCAGGGCGCCTTCATGCGGTATGGCCCGCCATCTTCGCCTCGCTCGCCGCACTCGGTTGCGCCAATATCCTGGCACAGAACAACCTTGAATTCCTATCGACCTTCGGCAGCGTTGCAGCCACTGCTTCCGTCGCCGTGGATCACAGCCTTCAGGCGTCGATCACCCGCATCATGGGCATCGTCTTCCTGCTATTTGCAGTGGAGGCCATCCGGCGGAGAACATCGAAGGATGAGGCCTTTGGCACGCTCTGGGCATCGATCGGCTCCATCGTTCCCGTCGGTCTCGGCGTGATCAGCTTCGTCGAATACGGCAATCTGACGCGGGACTGGCTGCACGCAGCCTATGGCCTGGCGATCGGTCTTGTTCTCTTCGGCGCGGCCTATCGTTTCGACAGAACCTCGGAACCCGCCTTCCGGCGGCCAGTCAACATGTTGGTGATCGGCTCATTCCTCGGCTTCCTGCTGACGATCCATGCGCTGACGAACGGACTTGCGACCACCATCCTTATCCCTCTGCTCGGCTTCATCTACGTTCTTGGAACGAGGCGCCGTGCCTGGCCAGCCCTCGCCTGGGTCATGGCGCTTGCACTCGTCATCGTGCTTGGCCGGATTGCATGGGAGCCCACGATTGTCGGTCCGCAGAACCTCGGCACCACGCCGGTCTTCAATGCGCTTCTGGCGGGCTACGGCATTCCTACCCTGCTTGCCGTCCTGTCGGCATGGCTTTTGCGCCACTCACCTGATCTCCGTATCCGGAACTTCCTGCAAGCTCTTGCAAGTCTGATGGTGTTGATGACGCTGGCGATTCTCGTGCGGCACGCGATGAATGGCGGCGTGTTGAACGATGCGGTGCCGACACTTGGCGAACAATCCATCTACACGCTGCTGACGATCGGCATGTCCGGCGTGTTGATGACGCTCGATATGAAGAGCCCAAGCCCGATCTTCCGCTACGGTTCAATGCTCGCCGGCTGCGTGGCCATGGTCAATGTACTGATTGCGCATTTCTTTGTCCTCAACCCCTATTTCACCGGCGAAAACACCGGACGCTGGCCGTTCTTCAACCTCCTCCTCATCGGCTACCTGCTTCCCGGCGCAGCCTATGCGGGACTGGCCTATTATGCACGGGGCAAACGCCCTCAGCCTTATGTTGCGTTACTCGCGCTTTGGGGAGCAGCCCTCGGCTTTGCCTGGGCGACGCTATCGGTGCGCCGTTTCTGGCAGGGCGAGAACATCGCGGACTGGAAGGGCTTTCTACAGGGAGAAACCTACAGCTATTCCGTCGTCTGGCTTGCCATCGGCGTGCTTCTCCTGGCACTCGGCTCGCGCTTTGATGCCAAGAGCCTGCGCCTCGCCTCCGCCGCTCTGGTTCTGCTTGCCGTCGCCAAGGCCTTCCTGATCGATATGAGCAATCTGGAAGGCGTGTTGCGCGCGCTCTCCTTCATTGGGCTCGGCGTCGTGCTGATCGGCATCGGCCTCTTCTACCAGAAGATCCTGACGTCCAAGCCGAAGGATGCCACAGTGCAGCAGTGATTGCGCCGCTGCCTCACCGGCTCTAAAACGCGATCTCACGAGATTGGGGAATCGCGAATGCATGCTGCATCTTTTGCGCCATATGAAGCGCTTGCCGAAAAGCTGATTCCGCATGCCGCGGAGGGCGATGACGGCTCGCATGATCTCGCGCATATTCACCGCGTCTTCCGCAACGCCATGCGTATCCATGCGCAGGAGGGCGGGAACGGGACGGTGCTGGCGGCAAGCGTTCTGCTGCATGATTGCGTGGCGGTGGAGAAGAACTCACCACTGCGTGCGCAGGCGTCGCGTATCGCCGCGGAAAAGGCGAGTGGCATTTTGGCTGATCTCGACTGGGCGACGGCGGATATCGAAGCGGTCGCCCATGCCATTCTCACGCACAGCTTCTCCGCCAACCTGCCGCCTGAAACGCGTGAGGCTAAAATCCTGCAGGATGCGGACAGGCTCGATGCGATCGGCATGGCAGGTGCTGCCCGTTGCTTCTACATTGCAGGGCGCTTGGGTTCGGCGCTCTACGATCCGGAGGATCCTCTCGCGAAGAACCGCCCGCTCGACGATCGCCGTTTTGCCATCGACCATTTTGAAAACAAGCTGTTCAAACTGGCGGATGGCTTTCAGACCGAGGCTGGTCGACAGCTTGCAAGAGAACGACATGAGCGCCTTCAACAGGTGCTCGATATGTTTCTGGACGAAATCTGAGGAGAGTGGCGATGCAAATCACGCAGTTGAATGTTTACCCCGTTAAGAGTGCCAGAGGCCTTACTCTTTCCGAGACCGCTATCTCCGCTGAAGGCTTGCCAGGCGACCGTCGCGCGATGCTGGTCGATCCCTCCGGCCAATTCATCACGCAGCGCGAACTTCCTGCAATTGCTACCTTGAACGTTGCCCCGGAGGCCGGCGGATATCGCCTGTCTATCGAGGGCAAGGGGGACGTTCTCGCCCTGCCGTCATCCTCGAGGCTCGATGTCACCGTCTGGAAATCCACCGTCGACGCTGCTCTTGCAAGCGATGAAGCCAATCGTACGCTCTCGCAGTGGCTGGGACAGGAGATGAAGCTTGCCTTCTTCGACGATCAATCGAAGCGCCTCGCCAACGCGGAGTGGACTGGCAATGAGACACCCGTCACCTTTGCCGATGGCTACCAGATCCTGGTCGCGACCACCGCCTCGCTTGACGCTCTCAACGCGGACATGACGGCCCACGGCGAAGACAGCGTCGGCATGGAGCGTTTCCGCCCCAACATCGTGCTGGAGACGGATGATGCATGGGCGGAAGATCGTTGGGCGGCGATCGACATCAACGGCATTCGCTTCGATCTTGTCAAACCCTGCACCCGCTGCATCATGACCACCCAGGACCAGAAGACTGGTTCGCGTGACGTGCCCTCCCCGATGAAGGCCATGGGCCGCATCCGCATGTCCGCCGATCGCCGCGTTCCCGGCGTGCTGTTCGGCTGGAATCTGACACCGCGTGGCGAAGGTACGATCAAGCTCGGGGATGTCGCCAAGGTCGTGGAGTGGCGCGACGAGGCATGGCCGCTGAAGCGGCGGGGATAGAGCTTGTGAATGACGGGCGTGTCGCATCAACCCCGCTGATGCACCTGTCAAGAAAAGTCGCTGGTGTGTCTACGCACGGATGAATAATGTTCTTCCCTTATCCGGAGGAAAATCATGGCTACATTATCCAGCGCGTCCACCAGCCGGCCCATGCCGTGGCTGATCATTCTGGCTGGATCGCTGATCGCCGTGATGACCTTTGGGCCGCGCTCGGCCATGGGCTTCTTCCAGCTGCCGATGCTGGCGGATACGAGTTGGGACCGGTCCACCTTCGGGCTCGCCATGGCACTGCAGAACCTCTTCTGGGGCTTGGGGCAACCCTTCTTTGGCGCACTGGCCGATAAGTTCGGCACGGGACGGGTGCTTATTCTCTCAGGCGTCCTCTACGCTTTGGGGCTCCTGTGCATGTCGTTCGGCACCTCGCCCTTCTGGCTGCATTTCGGCGGCGGTGTATTGGTCGGGCTTGGCATTGCAGCGGGCTCCTTCAGCGTCATCCTTTCGGCCTTTGCCAGGCATGTGACGCCGGAACAGCGTTCCATGGCATTTGGCATCGGTACGGCTGCTGGATCTGCTGGAATGTTCATCTTCGCGCCGATCAGCCAGGGATTGATTTCCAATTATGGCTGGTCGGACAGCCTCGTCTTCCTCAGCGTCATGATGCTTTTGGTGCCGCTCCTGGCATGGCCGCTCCGCGGCAATTCATCATCCGGTTCACAGTCGCAGGCGCAATTTCAACAAACCGTTGGTGCAGCTTTGAAAGAGGCGCTTGGACATAAGAGCTATCTGTTGCTGACCACCGGCTTCTTCGTCTGCGGCTTTCAAGTGGCCTTCATCACGGCGCATTTTCCAGCTTATCTCGGCGATATCGGTATCGAGCCGCGCTATGCGGTTATCGCAATGGCGCTGATCGGCTTCTTCAATATTGGCGGATCGCTTGCCGCCGGCGTCATCGGGCAGCGCTATTCTAAGCCGCATTTCCTCGCCTATATCTATATCGGCCGTTCGATAGCGGTAACCGCCTTTTTGCTGCTGCCGCAAACGCCTGTCTCCGTCGTTATCTTCGCAGCGGTCATGGGGGTCCTATGGCTCTCCACCGTGCCCCCGACAAACGGGCTCGTCGCCATCATGTTCGGCACGCGCCATCTCGGCATGCTGGGCGGCGTGGTGTTCCTGTCGCACCAAGTCGGCTCGTTTCTCGGTGTGTGGCTCGGCGGTTTCCTCTACGACAAACTCGGCTCTTACGATCTCGTCTGGTGGCTGGGTGTTGCGATGGGCATATTTGCCGCCATCGTACATTGGCCGATCGAAGAGAGGCCCGTCATCCGCCCTGCCATGGCATGAAGTCGAGAAAACCGAACTGATCAGCCGGTTTCACCGAGTGTCTCCGGGTGAGCGGCTACCTCGTCCAGTTTCCGCGCCAAGGCCTTCAACGCCGCCTGAACGAAACCGTCGCGGGCGGCATTTTCTTTAATCCCTCTCGGCTCATAGACGTGTCTGCTCAGAAAATGATTCGTCAGGCGGAAAGCCGCAGACAGGCTCTGGCAATCCGCAGAGGGTGCATGTGCTTCGCCAAGAAATGGAGGCAGCGCCAGCATCCTATCGGCATAGGGTGCGCCAGCCGCACGGCTGACGGCCCTCCCGGTTTTCGGCGAAACATAGACCAAATCGCTACGAATTCCGGTTGCCGCGCACTCCGTAAGGTCGAGACCGAAGCCAAGATCGTTCAATACCGCCAGCTCGAAACGCACGAACAATTCGCCAGCATCCGCCGGATCGGACAGATTGTCGAGAATGACATCGAGCGCGCGATAGAGATGCGGGTGCGGATCGCGCTCCGGCAATAGCCGCAGCAGCGCGCCCATGGCCTGGACGCCATAAACAGCCGTCGCCGTCTCCATCAACTGCGCGGCGCGCAATTGAAGCGGCTCGATCCGGTATTCTCCCAAATGATCATCGAGGCGCGCGCGCCACGTGACGTCGACACGATTACCGGCCTGAAGCACCGGCTGCATGGATCTGGACCGGCCACCCCGCACCATGCCGAGATGGCGCCCTCGAGCGCTCGTCATCACCTCGGCAATGACACTCGTCTCGCCATGGCGCTTGACGCCGAGAATGATTGCCTCGTCCTGCCACTGCATGAAGATATCGCCCAGAGCTCCAACGCCACGACAGACAATCGTAGCGTTAATAAACGTGTCGCGATCTTTCAGACTCGCGCCTTACGCTTTAGATCATTGTTCAATCGCATATCGATATCGCAAAACTGCTCAGCACTTTTGCTTGGACCGTGCTTAAAGCACTATAGCCCGCGCAAGCGGTTCGGGTCCAATAATTACGCCATCAGGCGTGAGACGAATGACTTGAGTTCTGGCTCGGCGAAAGGCTTGTCGAGAAGCGGCGTTTCGGCAAAATCCTCGGGGAACCCGCTGGTATCCCCATATCCGCTGACAAAACCGAACGGAATGGCGTGATCTTTCAACCGTCTCGCCAGTTCATAGCTCATGCCGTCCGAGAGATTAACATCCAGCAGGACGCAGTCCGGACGCGCGCGCTCCAGCGCTTCCTGGGCTTGAGCCAAAGTCGTTACGATTTCGACAGTCCCGACTCCCATCGACTGAAGGCACGCTTCGGCGTCCATTGCAACCAGATACTCGTCCTCGATGATGAGAACCCGTTGAGGCACCATATTTATTATATTCTCCCGGCCGGGCCTCAATTGGAAGGCCGATTTCATTCAATAACTTTACGAATTCCTGACATCGCAGATCACTTCCGCTACGTCATTTAAAAAAGACATATCAGGATACCGGGGGAAGCCCTAGAAATCATGATTCAAAATTCAGATGAGGCAGGCTGGTCGCACTGTGAAAGATCCCCTCGGCTGCACCGCTTCCCCTAAAGCGTGAGCGCGATCTTTCACAGTCGCTCATACGCTTTAGGCCCGTGTTTTATCGCAAACCGCTGCACATTTTTGCGTGGACGATGCTCTAAATAAATGGCCGCTTGCTGCGCGAATCGAGATCCCATCCCGCAAGGTTCGCCAGCCCTTCCTCATCCAGCACGAGACAGCCCTTGTCGATCCAGCGAATGAAGTTTCGTTCCGCGAGCTTCTTCAGCGTCTTGTTCGTGTGCACGATGGAAAGTCCAAGCGTATCTGCCACATGTTGCTGTGTGACGGGAATGGGCATGCCTTTTTGCAACAGCCCGACACGCGTCGCCCTTTGGTGCAGGAATGCCAGAAGATAGGCCGCGCGTTCGATGGCCGTTCGTCGGCCGACACTCAACAGATGGCTATCCAGCATGCGCTCTTCGCTTGCCGCGATCCACGTCAGGTCGAAGGCAAGCGAGGGGTGATCGGTGAAAAGGCTGGGAAGCCGCCCGCGCTCGAAGACGCAAAGTGTGACAGGCGACAAAGCCTCGACAGAGTGCTGCATCTCTCCCATCACAGTGCCCTGGAGTCCGACGAGGTCTCCCGGCATCAGATAGTTCAAGATTTGCCGGCGCCCGTCCTCCAGTGTCTTGTAACGAAAGCCCCAACCTTCCAGAACCGTGAAAAGATGGGCGCTGTGCGACCCCTCCATCAGGATCAATGCGCCGCTTTCGACGCTCAGTTCACCCGTCTTGAAGTGCGAAACGAAATCAAGCTCCGGCGGGGTGAAATCACGGAAATGCGGCATGTCGCGAAGCGGGCACTCTTCACATGGCGTGGTGGAAACGCCGCTCGGCTTTTTGGGAGACATGACAATCCGTTGGAGGCAAGAAATGGGGTCGAGGTATCAGTCGTATCATGAGACCTCTTTCCGCATTCTTGCGACGAGTCTCATGACGGCATGAAATGGTGGCGGGCATTCGCGATTTGATCCATCGCCGACCCACCTTGTTTTATGCATGTCTCATTCGAAAAGCGGTTATCCGCTTCGCGGTCGTTACGCTCAATTGCGCGGGAATTCCAGGCCCATCTCGCGGAAACGCTCCGGATCGTCGCCCCAGTTCTCTCTCACCTTGACGAAGAGGAAAAGGTGAACCGGCTGTTCGAGGATTTCCGAAAGCTCTTTGCGCGATGCGGATGAGATGGCCTTGATCGCCTCCCCTCCCTTGCCAAGCGCAATCTTCTTTTGGCTGTCGCGCTCGACATAGATCACCTGTTCGATACGGACCGAGCCGTCCTTGCGCTCTTCCCATTTCTCCGTCTCCACATGGGAGGCGTAGGGCAGTTCCTGATGCAGACGCAGGAAAAGCTTTTCACGGGTGATTTCCGCTGCGAGCTGGCGCATCGGCAGATCGGAAATCTGATCTTCCGGATAATACCAAGGCCCCTGCGGCAATTCGCTTGCCAGATAGTTCATCAGGTCGTCACAGCCGGAGCCGTTGGTGGCGGAAATCATGAAGGTGCGATCGAAGGCAACGATGTCGTTTGCGGCAGCCGCAAGCTTCAGAAGGTCTTCGCGCTTCACCTGGTCGATCTTGTTGAGACAGAGGATCTTCTTCTGGCGAACGTCCTTCAGGCCTTCCAAAATGGTTTCTGCGTCACCTTTCAGACCGCGCTCACTATCGATCAGCAGTAAAATGACGTCCGCATCCTTGGCGCCACCCCAGGCAGAGGTGACCATGGCCCGGTCCAACCTGCGGCGTGGCTTGAAGATGCCGGGCGTATCCATGAAGACAATCTGGGCATTGTCATGAATGGCGATGCCGCGCATCACGGCACGCGTCGTCTGCACCTTGTGGCTGACGATCGACACCTTGGCGCCCACCAACCGGTTGACGAGCGTCGACTTTCCGGCGTTGGTCGGCCCGATCAGCGCTACGAAGCCCGAACGTGTCGGGGCAGCTGCCTTGGCATTATCGTCATTGCCCTCACCGGGCGCTGCGGTGAAATCATTCTCGGTCATGAGTGTCCAATCAGTTTGCGGCAGATGGTTTCTGCCAGACGCCTTCGCGTTCCAATAGTTTTGTCGCAGCGACCTGTTCTGCCGCACGCTTCGAGCGATCGACACCCGTCTCCGGCGCAACGCCTGGAATTTCCACCGTCACCGTAAAACGCGGATCGTGATCCGGTCCGGAGCGATCGTCAACCCGGTAGTTGGGGGTTGCTGCGAACTTCGCATGCGCCCATTCCTGCAACTCGGTCTTTGCATCGCGACGCCCGGCATCGGCGCCGTTGGCGCGGCCTTGCCAGTATTTCAGGATGAAGCTGCGCGCAGCCTCCAATCCGCCGTCCAGATAAATGGTGGCGATCAGGCTTTCCACTACATCGGCACGCACGTTCAGCATGGCCTTACCAGTCAATTTCTTGACGTCGGAGCCCGTACGGATGAAGAGATGCAGTCCCATTTCATCGGCAATCGCAGCGCAGGAATCGGCACTGACAAGCTGGTTCAAGCGAACCGAAAGCTCGCCTTCCGTCGCGTTGCGGAAGGTGGAGAACAGCAATTCGGCAACGCAGAGCCCGAGAACACGGTCTCCGAGAAACTCCAGACGCTCGTAGTTGCCGGCCTTCGCGGAGCGGGCACTTGCATGTGTCAAGGCCCGGTCAAGCCGGGCCTTTTCCTTGAATTCATATCCGATCAACGCTTCCAGACGGGCGATCTCGTCCATCTGGAGCGGCTTGGCCTTACTCATTGAACAACCTTGAAGATGCGATCCCAGCGCATGTTTGCGGGCCATTCCCAGATATGGCTGAACGGTGTGTCGTTGCCGAGCGAGAAGAAGATGACGCTTGCGCGGCCAATCAGGTTTTCAGCGGGCACGTAACCGACGTCGAAACGGCTGTCGAGCGAGTTGTCACGGTTGTCGCCCATCATGAAGTAGTGACCTTCAGGAACGATGAACTCGCGCGTGTTATCGCCACGGCTGTCCGGCGACTGATCAAGCGTATCATAGCTCACGCCATTGGGCAGCGTTTCGCGGAAGACTGGGACATTAGTGCCTGGATCCGCACGGTAATCCGAGGTGAAGAAACCATCTGGCTCCTTCGGAACCGGGTTGCCGTTGATGTAGAGCACACCATTCGTCACCTGGATGCGGTCCCCAGGCAGACCAACGAGGCGCTTGATATAATCCACCTCAGGATTTGGCGGCAGACGGAAGACGACAACGTCACCCCGCTTCGGCTCGCTGAACTCGAGAATGCGGCCCGAGAAGAGGTTCGGCGAGAACGGCAGGGAATATTTGGAATAGCCGTAGGAGAACTTGTTGACGAACAAATAATCCCCCACCAAGAGCGTCGGCATCATCGAGCCCGATGGGATGGTGAAGGGCTGAAACAACACGGTGCGAATAACCATCGCCAGCAGAAGAGCCTGAACGATGACCTTGACGTTTTCCCAGAGGGCGTTCTGCTTCTTTTCTGCTTTTTCGGACACTTAGAGACCTGTCTGCTCGTTCTTCGTCGTTGTCATAGACCGCTGCACGGTCTTTTGAGATGCTTTAGTGCCTTTCCGGACCAAAGGGAAGCTTTTCTATTGAGATGCAGCCCCAGCGACGTTGCCGCTGTGACATCATCCGGAAACAGGAAGCGCCTCGATAATGACGAAGGCTTGCGCATAGGGAAAGTCATCCGTGATCGTCAGGTGGATCACCGCCTCATGACCGGCCGGCAGCATGGCCTTCAGGCGCTCTTCCGCCCCATTGGTGAGATGCATCGTCGGCTTGCCACTTGGCAGGTTGATGACGCCCATGTCCTTCCAGAACACACCTTGCGCCAGCCCCGTGCCCAACGCCTTCGAGCAGGCTTCCTTGGCCGCGAAGCGTTTCGCATAGGATGCGGCACGGTTCTTGCGGCGGTCGGATTTCTCTCGCTCGATGTCGGTGAAACAGCGATGCGTGAACCTGTCACCGAAACGTTCGATGGACGCCTCGACCCGGCGGATATCTATGAGATCGCTTCCGAGACCAATAATCATTCAACCAAATCCATCATGGCATTACGATTTGCGGCACGCGCAGAAATTTTTTGATGCTTGCGCTGGCGAAAACCACTGATGATCGCATAGACTACCGCATAGGTGACGACGGCCGAGATCGCGGCCGGAATCAGTGAGCCAATCGTCATCGGCTCTAGAACCGGCTTCCATAATTGCAGGAAGTTCATGTGGGCGAATATTTCCACAAAATCCACGCGCCCCGCCACCTCGCCGCCATTACGACCAAGGATGAAATGACCGAGCTCCCAAGTGGACGCCCATATCAGCGGGAATGTCAGTGGGTTCGCAAATGTCGTTCCGAGTGCCGCAGCAACGAGATTTGCGCGCAGAACAAAGCCGATCATCATGGCGATAAGAATATGGACGCCGAGAAACGGTGTCCAGGAAACGGCCACGCCCGTTGCCGCACCGGCGGCCACCGCGTAGGGCGATGCCGAAAGGCGAACCAGCTTCAACTTCATATAGCGAAGCGAACGACGCAGCCCCATACGAGGCCAGAGCGAGGCGATGAGTCTTTCGGAGAGTTTTGCAGGACGGCGGCGGCGAAATGGCATGAGCGGACTTTATGTCATCGCCCGCATTCCGCCAAGTGGCGAAAACGGCACCGCACTCGAGCGTGTCACGATAGCGGGCATCCGCCGTTCACGCTTTCATTCTTTGGTTCGTCAAATTCCCGATCCGCAGATCGGTCAGCACTTTTACGGGACATGATCTTGGCGGAGCCCAACGGCTCCGCGCCAAGCGTGGCGGCATGGCCGCCATGCATTTTTGTCTTATCTACGGAACATGCCGCGATCAACTTCGCGCTGGCGAAGTTCGAGATCGACATTCGATACCGAGCCGCTGAGGTAATCGAATTCGCGTTCCTGAACCGACTTGCCACGAACAGCGCGGGCGATCTTACGAAGCGGTGCAAACATTTGCATATCCTTTCCAGATTTGAGGCTCTGTCTTCAACGGCAGGAATGCCGGAGGAAACCTCTGTTGCTCTTGATTTCTGGAGTGAAAATAGCTGCGATACCGCCTGATGACTACGGATAAGACAAGGCCGCTGCCATGCAAGAATCGCATAGCAGCGGCCTTAAAGTCACTTTATTGAGCACTTGATGCATCAATCGAAGGCACGTTTGACCGTTGAAACGCAATCAAGGTCTTTCAACTGCGAGAGAAGCTGGTTCAGTTGGCGTAGATCCCAGACTTCCACGTCGAGCGACAGCTCCGAAAAGTCCGTGCCGATACGCACCATGTTGAGCGCCCGAATATTCACATCCAGCGTCGCGATGGATTGTGCAACGGAGGCCAGCGTCCCAGGCTCATTCAGCGCGTTGATCAACAGCCGCGCCATAAAGCGGGACTTGTTTGCCTCATCGAGATCCCAGCGCACATCGATCCAGCGTTCCGGCTCATCGTCAAACCGTTGGAGTGCAGGCGACTGGATCGGGTAGATGGTGATCCCCTTCCCCTTCTCCATGATGCCGACGATACGATCGCCGGGGACGGCCCCGGTCGCGCCGAAATGGACTTCGACATTATCGGACAGACCGCGGATCGGCATGGGATCCGGGCCATCCAGCACTTCGGTGGCGCCATCATCCTCCATTGCTGAGCGCGACTTTCCGGGAATCTTGAAGATCATGCCGGAAGCGCTTCGCATATTGAACCAGCCGTCGTCGCCGGTCATCTTCACGGTCACGCGCTCATCCTGGTAATCTGGGAAGACTGCACGAAGGACATCCAGAGAGGACACCTCACCGCGACCGACGGCCGCAATAGCATCCTCTACGTCTTTATGCGCCAAGCGGTGCAGGACCGGCTTTAGCGCTTCGCGCGAGAAGGTCTTGCCAGCGCGCTCGAATGTGCGCTCCAAGATGCGATAGCCCAGACCTGCATATTGCTTGCGGATGGCCATGCGTGTCGCACGACGGATCGCCGAACGCGCTTTACCGGTGACGACGACCTCTTCCCAAGCGGCAGGCGGCACCTGCACGCCGGAGCGAATGATTTCCACCTCATCACCGTTGTTAAGGCGCGTGACGAGCGGCATGATGCGGCCATTGATCTTCGCGCCGACTGTGGTGTCGCCGATATTGGTGTGGACGGCGTAAGCAAAGTCGATGGGGGTCGCGCCGCGCGGGAGCGCAATGAGCTTGCCCTTTGGCGTAAAGCAGAAGACCTGGTCCTGGAACAGTTCGAGCTTGGTGTGCTCGAGGAACTCTTCCGGGTTATCGCCTTCGGCAAGCGATTCGATCGTGTGACGCAGCCAGGAATAGGCGTTGGTTTCGGTCGAAAGCTGTTCCGTGTCGCCCGTTTCGCCATCCTTGTAGAGCGAATGCGCGGCGATACCGAATTCGGCAATCTCGTGCATGCGTCGCGTGCGGATTTGCAGTTCAATACGCTGGCGTGACGGACCGACGATGGTGGTATGGATCGAACGATAATCGTTCTGCTTGGGCGTCGAGATATAGTCCTTGAAGCGGCCAGGTACCACGCGCCAGCGCGTGTGGACAATGCCAAGCGCACGGTAACAGGAAGGGATATCCTGCACGAGTATGCGAAAGCCGTAGACATCGGACAATTGCTCGAAGGACAGCGACTTGGACTGCATCTTGCGAAAAACAGAATAGGGCTTCTTCTGTCGCCCCTTGACCATAGCGCCTTCGACGCCATTCGCCAGCAGCAGTTCACGCAGTTCGTCCTCGATCTTCTTGATCAGTCCCTCATTGCGCTCTTCCAGTTCCTGCAGTCGCTTGGTCACGGTCTCGAAAGCATCGGGATTGAGATAGCGGAACGAGAGGTTCTCAAGCTCGTCGCGCATGTCCTGCATACCCATGCGGCCTGCGAGGGGCGCATAGATTTCCATCGTCTCTTCGGAGATGCGGCTGCGCTTGTCGGCCGGCATATGCTCCATGGTGCGCATATTGTGCAGGCGGTCGGCAAGCTTGACCAAGAGCACGCGCACGTCGTCTGAAATTGCCAGCAGCAGCTTGCGCAAGTTCTCGGCCTGTTTGGCCTTTTTACTGACGAGATCGAGCTTCTTGAGCTTCGTCAGGCCTTCGACCAGCCGTCCGATATCTTCTCCGAACATCTCGTCGATTTCAGCGCGTGTCGCGCTGGTATCCTCGATCGTGTCATGCAGGAGAGCAACCGCAATGGTGGACTCATCCAGATGCATTTCGGTGAGAATCGCCGCCACTTCCAGCGGATGGGAGATATAGGGGTCACCATTGGCCCGCTTCTGCTGGCCATGCTTCTGCATCGCGTAAACATAGGCCTTGTTCAGCAAGGCCTCATTCACATCAGGCTTGTATGTCTGAACCCGCTCCACGAGTTCGTATTGTCGCATCATGAATGGGATGCCCCGAAAAAAGAAAGCGCGCCAATTGACGGGGACGGCCCCGCCGGATTGGCGCACGATGATACATAATCCAGGATAAGATTATGACGACAATCATTTACAGAGCGTAACCGGACGAAAACCGGCACAGCGCCCGGTTTTAGTAGTCGTCGTTCTTTTCCGGCGGCACAAGACCTTCGATGCCAGCCAGAAGCTCTTCTTCCGACATCTGGTCGAAGGTGATGGTTTCAGGAGCGTCGTCGTCTTCGCTCTCACTGGTCGCATTGGCTGCAAGCGTCACCGGATCGGGCTCAGGCTCGTCCACTTCCACATGCTTCTGCAGCGAATGAATCAGATCTTCCTTCAGGTCATCGGGCGAAAGCGTCTCATCGGCAATCTCGCGAAGGGCAACGACAGGGTTCTTGTCGTTGTCGCGGTCAACCGTGATCTGAGAGCCCTGCGAAATCTGGCGTGCGCGGTGGCTTGCCAGGAGAACGAGCTCGAAACGGTTGTCTACTTTGTCAATGCAATCTTCTACTGTGACACGGGCCATTGCCTGTCCTTTGCGGGTCGTGATGTCGCTGATTAATGGTCCCGATATAGACATTGTCCGCGAATTTCAAGTTTTTCCTCATTTCACGTGCTTTGTCTTCTACAGGACGCAACCACACGCACCGTTCAGAAGTTAGTGCAAATTGTAGCGGTGGGTCTGGACTGCGAGGCAAACGAGCTTATATGAAAGCTTAATAATGTATCACAGACCAAGATGTTAGCTGGTATTCGATACTCTTATTATATTCGCGGCTGGGAGCCGCTTTGGAGGAACCCTTTTTTATGTTCGACCCACGTGAGAAAATTGCGCTCTTTATTGACGGGGCAAACCTCTACGCTGCATCGAAAAGCCTCGGTTTCGATATTGATTACCGAAAGCTACTGAAGGCTTTTCAGAAGCGCGGATATCTCTTACGCGCCTATTATTACACTGCCCTCATCGAAGACCAGGAATATTCCTCCATTCGTCCGCTGATCGATTGGCTGGACTATAACGGCTACAAGGTCGTGACAAAGCCTGCCAAGGAATTTACCGACGCCATGGGCCGCCGCAAGATCAAGGGCAACATGGATATCGAGCTTGCCGTCGATGCCATGGAACAGTCCGAGACCGTGGACCATCTGGTTCTCTTTTCCGGTGACGGTGACTTCACGACGCTGGTGGACGCGCTGCAACGCAAGGGGCGCAAGGTGTCCGTGATCTCTACGATGTCAACGCAGCCGCCGATGATCGCCGACGATCTTCGCCGACAGGCCGACCACTTCATCGATCTTCTGTCCCTCAAGGCGGAAATTGGTCGTGATCCTAGCGAACGCGCTTCCCGCCCACCGGTCGAGACCGCTGAAACGGTCGAGTGAAGACTTAAGCAGTTCTTTTGATTGCGACAGGCGCTAAGGTTCGATCCTTAGCGCCTGTCCACCACCTATCAAAGGTTGATTTACTGTTTTAGCAAATATTTAAGCATAGTTGTGTTTTCCTGCCCCGATCGATTTTTTGCGTGCAGTTGGGGAACGTGCACGAATAGTAGGGGCTGTTTTACTATGACGGGGCTGCACAACAATTCTCAATTGACCGAGCGACTTGATTTCCTCGGTCTGGATTCGGAGCAGAGGCAGGATCTTGCCGCTCTGAAAACAACGATCACCGACACGCTCAGCAGCTCGCTCGACGCTTTCTACAAGAAGGCAAGAGCCGTTCCAGAAACCGCGAAGTTCTTCTCCAGCGAAGCGCACATCCAGCATGCCAAAAACATGCAGGTCAGCCACTGGACACGTATCGCATCTGGCGTCTTCGACGCGGATTACACCAAGGCGGTGAGTGCTATCGGACGCACCCATGCGCGATTGGGGCTTGAGCCGCGCTGGTACATCGGCGGCTACGCCCTTGTGCTGGAAGGTATCATCAAGGCCATCGTCGAATCGGAAATGAAAGGCTTTCTGGTCGAGAAGAAGGGTAAGAAGGTTACCAAGGGCATCAGTGCAACGGTCAAGGCTGCGATGCTGGACATGGATTACTCGATTTCCGTTTATCTCGATGTGCTTGCCGACGAGCGTGCGAAGGTTGAGACGGAACAGAAACGCATGAAGGAAGAGCAGGACCACGTTCTGGCGCTGCTGAACAGTGCGCTGGACCGGATGGCGCAAGGTGATCTCACTGCGCGTATCGACGGCCCCCTGCCCACAGAATTTAACGGCCTCAAGGAAAACTTCAATGCGGCCATCAGCCGTTTGTCCGGAGCCTTTTCCGAGATCGTTGAAGAGTCCCACAAGATCGCCAACAATACGCGGGAATTGACATCCGCGACCGACGATATGGCGCGGCGCACCGAGCAGCAGGCTGCCTCGCTCGAAGAAACAGCCGCGGCGATTGATCAGATCACCACGATCTCGAAGCAGTCCGCCTCAAGGACGGAAGAGGCCCAAGCGATCGTCAAAAGCTCGGCCGAAGAAGCGGCGCGCTCCCGTCACATCGTCAGCGAAGCCGTTGAGGCCATGAGCGCGATCGAGAGCTCATCACAGAAGATCACGCAGATCATCAGCGTCATCGACGAGATCTCCTTCCAGACGAACCTTCTGGCGCTGAATGCCGGCGTCGAAGCAGCACGTGCCGGTGAAGCCGGCAAAGGCTTTGCTGTCGTCGCACAGGAAGTTCGCGAATTGGCCCAGCGCTCGGCTTCCGCCGCCAAGGAAATCCGCACGCTGATCGACAAGTCGTCGCAGGACGTCGCCCACGGTGTCTCGCTCGTCAACCGCACCGATGAAGCGCTGAACTCCATCGGCGGCAAGGTCGACGATATTCATGAGCATATCGGCGCGATCACCCAAGCCGTGCGCGAACAGGCCGTCGGAATCCAGGAAATCAATATGGCCATCAACAGCATGGATCAGCTGACGCAGCAGAATGCGGCGATGGTGGAAGAGACCAATGCCTCTACCCACGGCTTGAGCGATATCAGCAGCAACCTTGCGTCGCTGATTTCACGCTTCCACGTCGAAAAATCGATGACCTATCAGCAGCGCCGCGCAGCCTAAAAGCACGTCGCGCAAAAAGTGTGCAGCGGTTTTGCGATAACAACAGTTAAAACGTGGGAGCGAATCTGAAAGGTCGCCCCCACGCTTTAGATCGAAAATGAGAAGGCCGAATGGTCTTCTCATCAGTCCACGTCAGGATCATATTCCCGCGGTCCATCATCCTTGGCAAAGAGGACGCAAGGGCCTCGAGATCCCCGAGGATCATAGGCAAAACCTTTTTCCGCCAGCGCCTGGGTAATGTCGCGAACCCCCGAAAGACCATAGAGATGATCGTGGAGTTCGACGAAAATCCGCTCCACGCCCTTTAGCGTCGCATCGCGCAGCAGATCACGCTCCGCCCCTTCGATGTCCATTACCAGTACGTTGATGTCATGACGCTGGATGAAGGCGTCGATGTTCTCCGACCCAATCTCAATACTGCTTTCATAGGGACCCTGCTGCTCATCCATGGATGACATCCACAAATCGCGCCGAACATAGAAGACATGCGTATCAGGATCCCCGGCGGTCAAAAGCCCCTGGGAGAAACGCACATTGCTGGCGTCGTTTGCCGCCAGAATTCGCTCGGCAAGACGCGCAGTAGAGGGGTTGGCCTCGAAAGCGAAGACTGAAACGTCCGGAATGCGTGCAATCACCGACGTGATGACCCCGATGCCTGAACCAAGCTCCAGGACCCGGTCGCCGGGTCTGACAGCGCGCGCCACGCTCCGGGCTTCCTTCGCTTCGTAGCTGCCATCCTTCAACGCCTGCCATATCACCGGTGAGACCTCGTCTGATGACAGTCGCAAGAGGACACCGTGTATCTCAAACGCTTCCATCATGCGTCCTTTCAAATTCTTATTAGGGGAGCGAAGCTCGTTGGGTTGAAATGGCAGGCGATCAAGAACCTTCACGCATAGATGCCATAAGCGGTAAGTTCGCTTGCGGGAACAGGTTTGCCTATGAGGTAGCCTTGGATCTGGTCGCAGCCAAGCTGACGCATATAAGCGAACTGTTCTTCCGTCTCCACACCTTCGGCGATCATCGTCATGCGCAGCTTGCGGCCGAGCCCCACCACAAACTCAACGATGGCTAACGCATCCTGGCTGCTGGTAATATCCGTTAGGAAAGACTGGTCGATCTTGAGCTTATCGAATGGAACGCGGCGCAGATTGCCAAGCGATGAGTAACCCGTGCCGAAATCGTCCATCGCCATGTTGATGCCGACCGCCTTTAGGTTCCCAAGAATAGCAAGCGTCTGGTCGCTGTTGCCGAGAAGCACGGATTCGGTGATCTCCATTTCGAGACGCGCGGGATCGAGACTGCTCTTTTCCAGCGCGTCGACGACGTTTTGAATGAGATTGCTACTGTGAAGCTGAACAGGCGAGAGGTTGATGGCGATCTTGATATCCGGCTTCCAAAGCGCGGCCTCCTTGCAGGCCGTCTCCATCACCCATTTTCCAAGCGCGTTTATAAAGCCGGTTCTTTCTGCGACAGGAATGAACTCCGCCGGAGGAACGCGCCCACGGACAGGATGAGTCCAGCGCAAGAGCGCTTCAAAACCACAAATATCGCGGGTCTCCGTTGATACTTGCGGCTGATAGTAGACCTCCATCTCATTGTTCTGGAGAGCGGCCTGCAGATCCGCTTCAAAAGATCGCTTCTCTGCCAATTGGCTCTGCATATAGGGTCTGTAAACACTGAGACTTCCCGCCCCTGCCCGCTTGGCCTCGTAGAGCGCAAGATCCGCGTGTTTCAGCAATTCATCGGCATGGGACTGCCTGTTGGAGATGGCAATGCCGACACAGGTGCCGATCTTAATCTCCATATCACCGATATGGTATGGGCTGGCGATCCTTTCGACCAGGGAGCGGGCAAGACCGAGTGCTTTTTCCTCGTCGAGATTGTCCGCGACCAGCGCGAACTCATCGCCTCCCAGCCGACAGATCAGCTCGTGATTCTTCCTCATCGGCAGAATGCGCGCAGCCACGGCCTGAAGAAGGCTATCGCCAACATCGTGACCCAGCGTGTCGTTGATCTCCTTGAAACCGTCGAGATCCAAAAGCAGAAGTGCAACCTTATCGATGCCGGTAGGAGGATCGAGCCTGCGTACGAGCTCACGCCGAAAAAGCGCGCGGTTGGGAAGGTTTGTCAGTGCGTCATGATAGGCATCATACTCGAGCCTTAGATTATTAGACTGCAACTCTAACGTTGCAGTCCGTAATTCTTCAGCCAAAAGTGTAAGCTTTGTCTGGGCGCGGTCGAGCAGTTGGTTGTGCCGCAAGAGGAGAAAGATCAACGCCATGCCGCACAGGATCAACCCTCCTGCGAGCCCGGTGTAGATAATGTGAAGCTTTCGGACTTCCGCATGGGCGGCGTCGATCATCTCGACGTCATTGGCAACGGATGCAGCAGCAACAGACGTCAATTGCGGAACGAGACCGCTTATCGTCGGAAGCAATGCCCTTGCTTCAGCGGGGCTTAAGCCTTCGAGCCTATTGTCGATATCCTCAAGGACCTGATTGACGTCTCCAATGACCCGGCGCATCTCTGGCTTGGCGTCGATGAAGGCCGCCAGGCTCCCTTCCTTGAGAGAGCTCATTCTGCCAAGCACGATATCGAGGCGGAGGCGCAGCTCGTCCTTATCGATCCCTTCTATGCCGAGAGCATATTCCGCGAGCAGGCTTTCGAAACGGATATATTCACTCACAGTCTGGCTGACAGCCCATGAGTCATTATAGCGAGCGAATTTTTGAAGCGCGTTCTGCCGCTCAGCTATCACATAAGCGATATAGCCGGTGGCGAGTATGAAGCAGCAAACAACGACTGCCAGCGCCTTTCGCAAATGTCACCTTTATTCAACTATGAGTTTGGCAACTTGCCAAGCGGAGCGCGTGTAGTAGGTCTGCGATTGAAGTTCTGGCATGCTATCATAAGGATATATGATGAAGAGCGGCCCTTTATCCCTCACCTGCATATATTCGCCGTCACGCTTCATAGCAAGAATGACATTGTATTGGGTAAAATCCTTCACAGGAATTGTGCTGACGTAATCGTTCAGCGCCACGGCCCTGACGGTTTCTCCCTTAGCGCCGACGAACTCCATCAGCTTGGCCATGGAAACGCCTTCGAAATGAACACGCGTCTCGTACCACGGCGTCTGCGTTTCGATCGTCACGAGCCCCATCTTTTCCAGCATGGCGCGATCGAATTGCGCCGTACCATTGACGTTGGTCTTGGAAATGTTGCCCGAAATGGTGAGGATCGGCTTCCCTGTCGGTGCGGGAAAGCTCTGTGAAAATGACGTTCCTGAAGAAAAACAGAGTAGTAGGAGACAGAGTGTGAAGCGAACGATAGTCATGGGAGCAAGCCCTTCGAGCCGAAATGATACGGAGGCGAGACCGCTCCACAGCCTCCGATTTAAGGTTGTATTAAATTAGAATATATCGAACTAACTTCGCACGGTTTAGATCCATGGAGACAAGGCGAAGATTCAATCGACTCATGATACGCGTCTTCACGTTACTTAAAAACCGGGAAAAGAATCATCTTATGCGAGAAGCCCAGAAGCACTCTCTCCTAAGCGTTTCCTTTTCCAATGGTAAGAATGGATCTGATCATCTGCCCTTGACCCGTCGGCGATGGATAACAGCATATCAATCAATTCGTACTGGGGAAGCGCTGCCGTCATTCGACTAGCGCGGCTTTCACACCAGCCGCACTTTTCTCAACCGCCTGTCTTGAGCAGCCTTGACTTCTGCCGGTTCCAGTCGCGCTCCCTTTCCGTCTCACGCTTATCGTGGAGCTTCTTGCCTTTTGCCAAGGCCAGTTCAAGCTTCGCGCGGCCCTTTTCGTTGAAGTAGATCTTCAACGGCACCAAGGTCATGCCATCACGGTTGATCCCCGCGCGCAAACGATTGATCTCTCGCTTGTTGAGCAGCAATTTACGGCGACGGCGGGGCTCGTGATTGAACCGGTTCGCCTGAAGATACTCTGGAAGATGGGAGTTGATCAGCCAGATTTCGTCGCCTTCATCAGACGCGTAGGATTCGGCGATATTGGCCTTTCCTTCACGCAGCGACTTCACCTCGGTGCCTGTCAGTACAAGCCCCGCCTCGTATGTGTCGAGTATCTCGTAATTGAAGCGCGCCTTGCGGTTTTCCGCGACGACCTTGTTCACGATGCGCTGGCTGCCTTTGGGGGCCATGTCCTGTTCCATTTCTCTGCCCGCACGCCGAATGACGTGCGACTTTCGGCGCTTATGTAATCAAAGCAGCGCTGAAAGTGAAGATGCGCGACTTGCGCGCATCTGTCTTATCCTATCATGCACGCACTTTGCAGCGCTTAGCTCATCAGGCCTGCATGCTTGAGAGCAGCGTCGATTGCCGCCTCTGTCGATGGTTCCAGCGTGTCCATCAGTGGCGAGCGAACTTTGCGGCTTCCATTGCGCGTTCGGGAGATCGCATATTTGGTGCCGCAGACGCCGGGCTCCATGAAAATGGCCTTGTGGAGCGGCATCAGACGATCCTGATAATCGAGCGCCAGCGCGTAGTCTCCGGCAGCCATCGCCGCCTGGAACTCGGCACAGAGCCGCGGCGCGACGTTGGCAGTGACAGAGATACAGCCTACGCCGCCATGGGCATTGAAGCCGAGTGCCGTGCCGTCTTCTCCCGACAGCTGCACAAAGTCCTTGCCGCAATGAATGCGCTGCTCGGAAACCCGATCCAGCTTGCCGGTGGCGTCCTTAACGCCAACGATATTTTTATGCGCCTTGACGAGTGCACCCATCGTCTCCGGCGTCATATCAATCACCGATCGCGGCGGGATGTTATAGATGATGATGGGAAGATCGACCGCTTCCGCTATAGCGGAAAAGTGAGCGAAAAGCCCCTTCTGCGTCGGCTTGTTGTAGTAGGGCGTGACGACGAGAAGCGCATCCGCGCCGACTTCCTGGGCGTGAAGCGCAAGTTCGATCGCCTCACTGGTGTTGTTGGAACCGGCGCCGGCAATCACCGGGACCCGTTTGCCCGCAGCCTCAACGCACAGCTCGATCACCCGTTTATGCTCGTCATGCGACAGGGTCGGTGACTCCCCCGTGGTGCCGACGGGCACGAGGCCGCTGCTGCCTTCGGCGATCTGCCATTCCACATGGGCGGCGAAAGCCGTTTCGTCCACAGCACCTTCAGCTGTAAACGGCGTAATCAGGGCGGGAATAGATCCCTTGAACATGCAAAACTCCTTGCGGTGAGCCAGTTCATGCTTCAGCCGCATTCCGTGGTTAAAACGGTTGTCACATTAGTTGGGAGCCAGTCGGCCCACAAGCTTTTAACCGCGGCTTTCAGCCAGGAAACGTAAATTGTTTCGCGGCCAAGTCCCGTCTCCAGCCTCATCACAAAAGTGACTGGTTTGAAGCGTGTTGTCGGCGCAATGTTACCGAAATTTGATCGAATGGGAGGCATTCGCTTAGGGTTTCGTTAAGGCTACGAGCAGCTAATGGATGCAGGAGCGACGTGCCGTGGACATTCACCCGCAAAGGGTGATGTGAAACGCAGATGTCGCGAAGGCGCAGCCTCTCGTCTTTTTTAGAGGGAGCTGTCGGTCGTGTTCGGTATTGTCCGCTGGTGAGTAAGGGATGAAGAAAACAGCAGCTTTTGGTTTGATCATCGCGGGTGTCGTCGCAACCGTTTGGAGTGCGTGGGCGGGGCCGGCGTCGGAGAACGTTGTTCCCCTGCCATTCGCGCGCCCCAATGCGCCTGCCGTTCCGGCTTTTTTGCCTGCCTCACCGGAAGTAACAGGCTCGATCATCCGCCCGGCAAACCCGGTTGACGTCACACAACTTAAAGCAGGGCTCGATGCGCTGTCCAATAGGGATGCCAGCGGGGCGATTGCGATTCGCAACAGCCTCCCCTCAACGAGTCTCGACCGTCATATCCTCACCTGGGCAATTGCCATTTCGGGCCAAAAAGACGTTTCCTCCGCGGAAATTGCGGCAGCGCAACGGGAACTGGACGGTTGGCCAGGCCTCTCTACGCTAAGAGCCAATTCGGAACGCGCGATGCTGCGGGAAAATCCTTCTGCTGCACAGGTGCTTAGCGCACTCGGCTCCTCCAGACCTGAAACGCCTGAAGGCACCATTGCGCTGGCGCATGCCCTCACCTCATCCGGCAACGCGGCTCGTGCCCAGCAACTGATTCGCCAGTTGTGGGTGAGCGAAGGCATGGATACCGATCTCGAAGATCGCGTCATTGCTGAATTCAGCGGCAGTCTGTCTCAAGCCGATCACAAGGCCCGGATGGACTATCTCATGTATCGCAGCCGTGTCAGCCAGGCCAAGCGGTTCGGAGATCTCGGCAAGGCACAGTCGCTCTACAAGGCTTGGGCCGCTGTTCTGCAACGCGCCAACAATGCGCCAGCCTTATTGAATGCCGTCGAGACTTCCTGGCGAAACGATCCGGTCTACCTCTTCGCTCAGATCGAAAACCTCCGTCATCAGCAAAAATATGAAGACGCTGCAAAACTTCTGGCGCGCGCGCCGAAGGAGAGCGAGAAACTTGTCAATCCTGGGGAGTGGTGGAACGAGCGTCGGATCGTTGCCCGCGGGCTTGCAGATCTCGGGGATTTCCAGGGCGCTTATCGCGTCGTGGCTAACCATTCGGCAACCTCGCCGGTAGACGTGGCCGATGCTGAATTTCATGCGGGCTGGTACGCTCTGCGCGCGCTGCGGGACCCGGCGCTTGCCGCGCGGCATTTCAACGCACTTCTTGCAGCATCAAACCGGCCACTTTCCGCCTCGCGCGCCTATTACTGGCTTGGACGTGCAGCAGAGGCCGGAGGCCCGGGCAACGCGCGCGACTATTTCTCCAAGGCAGCGTCTCATCCCGGCACATTTTACGGCCAGCTTGCCGCCGCGCGCATCGGTGTCACGACCCTCAACGTCACATACCCATCGCCAAGTGCTGACGATCGTAGCCGATTTGCTGGTCGCGAAGCGGTGCGTGCTATAGAGCGGCTCGAGGCGGCAGGCTATAGCTGGCGGGCAGACGGGATCTACCGCGCGCTCGCGGACCAGATCGACAGCCCCGGTGAATTGGCAATCCTCGCAGCGCGCGCCGAGCGCAACAACAATCATCAGGTCTCGCTCCAGATCGGCAAAACGGCGTTCAGCCGCGGTATCGATGCCGCTGCCCTCGCCTACCCCATTGGCGTCATCCCGGTGAGCGCCAATATCTCCGGTTCGGGCAAGGCACTCGCCTATGCAATTGCCCGGCAGGAAAGCGCTTTCAATCCGGCTGCCGTCTCGCCCGCCAATGCGCGCGGCCTGCTGCAACTTCTGCCTGGAACTGCCAAGGGTGTCGCCAGCCGCCATGGCATGGCTTACACGCAAGCGAAGCTAACAACCGACGCCGGATATAATGCCACTCTCGGCGCTCACTATCTCGGTGAGCAGATCGATAGCTTCGGCGGATCCTACATCCTGACCTTCATCGCGTATAACGCCGGACCAAAGCGCGTGCCAGAATGGATCGCCCGCTACGGGGATCCGCGCGGAAAACCGATCGATGAGGTTGTGGACTGGATCGAACGTATTCCGTTCCCTGAGACACGCAACTACGTTCAGCGCGTGATGGAAAACTATCAGGTCTACAAAACGCGGCTTGGTCAGCAAGCGGACATCGTCAACGATCTACGAAACGGTCGTGCAGGTTGACGCTTGAGCGACTGTATCGATTGGTCTTTGGTCGCTCTCGATCATGTTGCGCAAGAACCAAGGCGTGCTGCGAGCTTTCAGATTCGCTCGCTACGCTTTCGATCTTTAGCCAACGCATGTCGCTATCGCTAAACCTGTGACCACTTTCGCGCTGCATGCTTCGAAAGCGAAGAAGGTTTTACAAGCAACTTTCACACTTCAGACCTGTTCTCCGGCGTTCATGCTCACCGCAAGGTAACGCGCGCTTCTAGCTATAAGCCCTCGCCCACGTTGCTATCACGGGCCCATCAGCCAATCCTCCCAAACAAAAAAGCCCGGCGCGGAGCCGGGCTTTTGTCATGCTTTATAAAGGCGCTTAGAAATCGCGCTGCAAGCGAACGAAGCCCGTCCAGAACTCCGGACGGTTGTCTTCGTCATAATAATTTGCCGTCACCTTGGTCGTGAAACCTTGCACAACCTTGTAATCGACGGTGAGGCCCGCGGTCCAAGCATCATTGTTTGACCAGCCGGTATTGACGATGTCGAAAGCGGCGTCCTTGGTCGCCACATTTCCAAGCCACTGAACGCCGGGCGTGATAGTCAGTTTGTCGGTAACCTTATAAGCGTATTCAGCAACGACAGCCCATTCGGATAGCGCGTAATAGGCATTGACGCCGGATGCGTAGACGCCAGCGAAGCTGAAGGCACCGGGGCCGACATCGAAGGAGCCGATCAAGCGGACGGCACCGTCTTCACGATCGGTATCGTAACCGCCGATAAGCGACAGGCTGCCACCACCGAACTTGCCAGCCAAGCTTCCAGCAATACCGACGTTGTTATCCACCGTGGTGTCACCCACGAAGGTGATGCCTTCCAACTCGTCCACCGAAATCCCGGCAGAAAAAGCACCGGCGTCGTAGGAGTAACGAATGGAGTTAAACAGGGTGTTGGAAGAGAGAAGATCCGTCTCGCCGGAGAGATCGTCATCCCACCAGCTGTAGAACTTACCGACCTTCAGCCCTCCGAGTTCGATGAAAGCCTGGTCTACGAAAAGGCCGGAACCGGTATCACTGGTGTTTGTGGTCGATGCAGCGGCGGAGCCACTATCGGCGTTGCCACGGAAGCCGATGAAGCCGCGCAAGGCGCCAAGTTCGGTATCCGAGCGGACATCCATTTCGAACTGAGCACGTGTGAAGCTATCCCAATCGGACGTGCCGGACTCGTTGCGACCAAAATCTGTTTCAAAACGAATGTAACCGCCGAACTTCAGGCAGGTCTCGGTGCCCGGAATGTAGAAGAAACCAGTGCCGAATGCGTCGCAAACGCGAACATATTCCAGTGGCTCAGGCTCAGCGGCGACGATGGCGTCGGCTGCATGTGCGCTAGGCACGGTTGCAAGTGCTGCAGCGGCACCAAACAAAAAGCTCTTGATGTGCATATCGATCTCCAAGCGAATCAGGAGAAGCAGCGGCCAAATCGCAAACATGCGTTGCTTCTTACATTCGAGTAGATGCAAAGACGCACCGCAACGCAACAAGCATCGAGTTAATTCGGGGACCTTACGATCTTCTTCTTTCAGGACTGTGGCGGAACCACAACAAAATGTGATCGGAAGCCAATTTGATGACCGCGACCATCCCCTCCAAAACAAAAACCCGGCTCGAAGGCCGGGTTTCCGTCACTGACTAGGTCAGATCAGATTAGAACGAACGCTGAAGGCGAACGAAACCAGTCCACTGCTTCGGTGTATTGTCGATGTCGAGGTAGTTGACAGCGACCTTCGTCGTCAAACCTTCGACGATCTTGTAGTCAACCGTCAGACCGCCCTTCCAACCGTCGTTGTTGGAGAACGTGTCCTGAGAGACCAAGCCGTAGCCGTTGTAGTACTGAACGCCGGGGGTGATGGTCAGCTTGTCAGTCGCATTGTAAGCGTACTGAGCAGCAACTGCCCATTCGGACACTGCGAAGTAAGCATTTGCGCCGGAAGCCCAAACACCAGCCAAACCAAGTGTGCCAGGACCAAGGTCAGCCGTAGCGATGATGCGAGCTGCACCGTTGCTGCGGTCAACGTCGTAGCCACCGATAACTTCAACAGCTGCGCCGCCGAACTTGCCGCCGAGAGCGCCAGAGAAGCCTACGTTGTTCGGCTGGTCGCCGGTAACAGCGTAGGTTACGCCTTCCAGTTCGTCAACAGACAGACCAGCGTAGAAGGAGCCAGCGTCATAGGTGTAACGAATGGAGTTGAACAGCGTGTTGGAGGAAAGCTCATCCGTTTCGCCGGAGAGATCGTTATCCCACCAGTTGTAGAACTTACCGACCTTCAGGCCGCCGAGTTCGATGAAAGCCTGCTCAACGAAAACAGCGTCGTTAGGAAGGGTCGAGCCAGCAGCATCAGCGTTGCCCTGCAGACCGATGTAGCCACGCAGAACGCCGAGTTCGGTGTCCGAACGTGCGTCGATGTTGAACTGGCCGCGCGAAACAGCGTCCCAGTCAGACGTGCCAGACTGGTCGCGGCCGTAGTTAACCTGGAAACGAACAAAGCCGTCGAACTTCAGGCAGGTTTCGGAACCAGGAATGTAGAAGAAGCCAGCGCCGAAAGCGTCGCAAACGCGAACGTATTCCAGTGGCTCAGGCTCAGCAGCGACGATCGCGTCAGCGGCCTTTGCGCCAGATACTGCTGCAAGAGCTGCAGCGGAGCCAATGAGAAGGCTCTTGATGTTCATGTTGACCTCCAGTCAAGATTGATGAAGCAGCCCGTCGATCCAAAACGTGTAAGTGCTGCTCTGAAAGTGATTAGACCGGAATGGTGAGAGTCGCGCAATCAAAGAGGCTATAAATTTGTCACAATGCTAGGGCCTTCAATCTTTACTGTTGCAATTCAGTTACAAAATTAAGGCGAGCATATAGATTCATTAATAGAGGCTTAAAGTCCATATTTTTATCCAATAAATTACTAATTTAGAACCTTTTAACGTTATAATGTGACGCACCACTCCTTGCGATATAGTACTAAATAGCCCCACGTTGCGAAAAATTAGATAGCAAAATAATACATAATATTAGAATTTTATTATTTAGAACTTCAATTGACCAGCCGACGCTATGTCAAACCATCCACGAAGGCCAAGTCGACCACACAGCACTCCTACTCTGATAGATGGCAACGAACTTGCTACCGGCCTCTCCAGATTTGGATCGCCATCGAGTATTCAAAACATCTCGCAACAGGCAAGTTCATCCGAATTTCGAAAGACCGGGATCGAGATACAGGTGGGGATAGCTTTCGTTGCTAAGAGTCGAGGATAAGCCCGCACTTCGCTATGCCAGCAGAGTTGAACATCAGGCAAAAAAAACCCGGCTCGAAAGCCGGGTTTCCGTCACTGACGAGGTCAGATCAGATTAGAACGAACGCTGAAGGCGAACGAAACCAGTCCAAGTCTTAGGAGTGTTGTCGATGTCAAGGTAGTTGACAGCAAGCTTTGTGGTGAGGCCATCGGTGATCTTGTAGTCAACCGTCAGACCGCCCTTCCAACCGTCGTTGTTGGAGAACGTGTCCTGAGAGACCAAGCCGTAGCCGCTGTAGTACTGAACGCCGGGGGTGATGGTCAGCTTGTCAGTCGCCTTGTAAGCGTACTGAGCAGCAACTGCCCATTCGGACACTGCGAAGTAAGCATTTGCGCCGGAAGCCCAAGCGGCACCAACGCCGAGCGAGCCAGGACCAAGGTCAGCCGTAGCGATGACGCGAGCTGCACCGTTGCTGCGGTCAACGTCGTAGCCACCAAGAACTTCAACAGCTGCGCCGCCGAACTTGCCGCCAAGAGCGCCAGAGAAGCCAACGTTGTTCGGCTGATCGCCGGTAACAGCGTAGGTTACGCCTTCCAGTTCGTCGACAGACAGACCAGCATAGAAGGAGCCAGCGTCGTAGGTGTAACGAATGGAGTTGAACAGCGTGTTGGAAGAGAGGTTGTCGGTTTCGCCGGAGAGACCGTTATCCCACCAGTTGTAGAACTTACCGACCTTCAGACCGCCGAGTTCGATGAAAGCCTGCTCAACGAAAACAGCGTCCGTAGCAACTGTCGTGCCAGCGGCATCAGCGTTGCCCTGCAGACCGATGTAGCCACGCAGAACGCCGAGTTCGGTGTCCGAACGGGTGTCGATGTTGAACTGGCCGCGCGAAACAGCATCCCAGTCAGACGTGCCAGACTGGTCGCGGCCGAAGTTAACCTGGAAACGAACGAAGCCGTCGAACTTCAGGCAGGTTTCGGAACCAGGAATGTAGAAGAAGCCAGCGCCGAAAGCGTCGCAAACGCGAACGTATTCCAGTGGCTCAGGCTCAGCAGCAACGATCGCGTCAGCGGCCTTTGCGCCAGATACTGCTGCAAGAGCTGCAGCGGAGCCAATGAGAAGGCTCTTGATGTTCATGTTGACCTCCAGTCAAGTTTCATAAGGGTCTGGGTTCTTAAGCTGAAGGACAGCATTCCCTGCCCCATTCCCGTTTTTTTTGAAAACGAGCGATCCACCGCCGCGCTTCCGTTGCTGAAAATACAAAAGCTTTCGCCGGGCGCAATCGGCAAAGAGATTTATGACAGGTATGATTAGGTGCTTCACATAACCATGTTGCTGAAAAAACACATTTTAGGATGCGTCGGGATAAGGAGATTTAACAAATGATTAATAGAAACAATGGGAAAGCTTGAGCATTAGAGACATGAAATTGAGTAAGTCGAATGTTGCACCATCTTCCAACGTTGCGCTGACTGACACTTAGAAGAGCACCTAACTCTCTTTTGATGCACCGTCAGAGAGAGGCGGGAGCCTCACCTAAGTTAGGCGGTCACACGAATCGCAGTTTCCCAAAGCGGGAATCATCTGGATGAAGTGACTCGATTCGTCGAAGGCATGGCCCCTCCGATTATTGCGCAGCTTCGTGAAGGGCGAAAAGCGGTCTTTAGATAGGTCTTTTTCCACTCTCTCATTAAAAGCGCTTGCATTCGTTTTTCTTCCGCAATAATCAGGCGGCACCGGAGAGGTGGCCGAGTGGTCGAAGGCGCTCCCCTGCTAAGGGAGTATACGTCAAAAGCGTATCGAGGGTTCGAATCCCTTCCTCTCCGCCATTCCAACATATGTCATATATAATTGCACTTCTGGAACAAGCTCACCGCTACACTGCGATGTGCTGCTTGAACCTGTACGCACGAATGGTTTTGACGACACTATCCGTCACTGGCTTGAACAGAATCAGCGATTATCCCTGCGGGAAAAAGAGTCCTTATTGTTTCCTGGCTCGACGGGGTGTTCGGCTCCATAGGCGCCGACGAGCGCTCATAAGTCGTCGAACTCAACTGCGCCTCATTCATTGGCGATGAAGCCAATGGCAAATGCGGTCTTTTATGCAGTCGCTTTTAAGCGCACAGACGGTCGGTATCGACATTTAAGGAGCGCATACGATCAAGCTCCATCGAGAACTCTGAGTTTAAGGCACACAAATCGAACCACTCTGCGTGCTTTAGCCCGTAGAGGATGTCTTTCGAGTGCACCTAACCTAGCAGCCCCGCTGGCCACCAACTCAGAGCAAACGCTCATTTCACCTCTATCCGTTTTGGAACATTATCGAGTTTGGTCGCGTTATCGACTCGGAAACAACATGAGGTGATTTCAAATGGCACAGACCAAATTGAACGTCGTTGAAGATTCTGTCGAAAACCAGATCGCTGAGCTCCGCTCCCAGATCGCATCTCTTTCCAAGTCTGTATCGGCGCGCGCTGGCTCGATCTCGGAAGACGCGTCTGACTTTGTGGACGAAGCAAAAGGCCGCGTTCAGCGCGTGGCGCAGAGTGCGGCAGAGACCGTGAGGGCGCAGAGCCATAACGTGGTAGAAGCAGTGAAGGAAAACCCTGCGACTGCGACGTCTGTTTTGACCGTCGTCGGCGCATTGGGCTTCGCCCTCGGCTATTTCGTGGCAAACGCCTCGACGCAGCACAACAGCAGCAGCCTGTATCGCTGGCGCTAACTGCGTTAACATCAAGGGCAGGAAGGCAACGCCTCCCTGCCCTCTTTTCTTTTGGAATGGAGGAGCGACGTGCAACTCTCTCAGGAAATCGAAACCGCCCTATCCGCTTTCGCGCATGACAACCGCATGAGTGAAGACGAAGCCATCGCGCGTATTCTCCGAGAAAGGCTTATTGCGGAAGGCCACCTCTCTTCCGGCCAGGAAGGCATACCGCCGGAAAAATTGAATGCGACCAATGACGATTGATCGTCAATAACCAGAGGCCTTCGGCCCTGTCGCGCCGCCCTTGTAGCGAGCTGCGAGCTGGCGGAGCACATTCGAGAACTCGAAGACATCGGCTCCCACCGCCACGAATGAAGCTCCCAATTCAAGATAGCGCTTATTGTATGCCTCATTGAAGGTCAGAATGCCTGCAGCCTTGCCAGCGGCGACGATCTTGCGAATCGCGGCCTCGATGACGCTTTGAACTTCTGGCTCATCAATTTTTCCGAGATATCCCATATCCGCCGCCAAGTCGGCTGGGCCGATGAAAACTCCATCAACGCCTTCGACCTGAAGAATGTTATCGAGATCGGCTATCGCGGCACGTGTTTCCGCCTGGATCAAAAGGCAGACATTGTCCGACGCCTTTTGATTATAATCACTGACACTGCCGAAGCCAGACGCGCGGGCAACAACGGCACCCATGCCGCGAATGCCGCGCGGCGGATAATGCATGGCAGATACGAGCGCGCGGGCCTGCTCGTCCGAATCGACCATCGGCACCAGAAGCGTTCGCGCACCGGCGTCCAGCATCTGCTTGATAATCCAGGTTTCTCCTGTCGGCACCCGCACGACGGGTTCCGAAGGCGATGTCGAGAGCGCGCGCAACTGTTCGATGATGCTGCGAAGATCGTTCGGGCCATGCTCGCCATCGATGACGAGCCAATCGAAACCAGCCGTTCCGGCAATCTCCGCGGCGATCGCCTCCCCCATGTCGAGCCAGAGTCCGATCTGCGGTTCACCGCGATGGATGGCGTTCTTGAAGCGATTCTCAGAGGTGGGCATAGTCGTCCTCATGTCAAAAGCAGTTTCAAATCGGCAGCGTGATCAGCAAGCACAGCGCGGTTCGGCTGCACGCCGGAGTCGAGCAGCTTCTTACCGGTGACATAGGCCTTGGCATCGTTGATGGCATCCACAGCGATGAAGCGGCCTTGACTGAAGTACCAAATGGAATGGCTGCCCTCTCGCTGACCTGGACGTAGCACTGTCTCGTCGTAGCCCGCGTTGAACCCGGCGATCTGCAATTTCACATCATACTGATCCGACCAAAACCATGGCTTCGGTCTATAAGGCTGTTCTTGGCCTGAAAGCACCAGCGCTGCCGCTTCGGCCTGATCAACGGCGTTCTGCACCGATTCAAGACGAACGGAAGCGCCTTCCATCGGCAGAAGCGTGCAATCTCCCATCGCGTGGATGTCCGGATCGGATGTGCGGGTAAATTCATCCACCAGAATGCCGTTGCCGACCTGGAGGCCCGACTCACGGGCAAGCCGATCATTCGGCGTCACCCCTATGCCGGCAATGACGAAATCTACCTCCAGCGTCGAGCCGTCCGAAAGCTCCGCCTTTGCAACGCGCCCATCCTTGCCGTCCAACCGAACGAGGCCCGTTTTTTCACGAATGGAAACACCCTTCGCGAGGTGAATATCGCGCATGATCGTTGCCGTTTCCGCTGAGGCGACACGCTGGAGAATGCGGTCTGCCATTTCGATGAGCGTCACTTCAAGCCCAAGTTGGCGCGCCACGGCTGCGGCCTCAAGACCGATGTAACCGCCACCGATGACCAACAAGCGGCGGCCCGGCTGCATTTCTTCCATCAGGCGATCTGCATCGCGCTTATCGCGCACGGTCAGAACGCCTTCGAGGTCCCCCCCGACACCTGCAGGAAGCTCGCGCGGCGCAGCCCCCGTCGTCAGTGCAAGCTTGTGGTAATCCAGCAGGGAGCCGTCCTGCATCCTGACGGTCTTGGCGTTGCGATCAATCTCTTCGACCCACGTGGAAAGGCGGATGTCGACATTGTTCTCGACAAACCATTCGGCAGGACGAAACTCGAGTCGATCAAAGGTCATCTCGCCCATCAAATATTTTTTTGAGAGCGGCGGGCGCTGATAGGGAAGCACGTCTTCCGACCCTATGATGGTTATCGGGCGATCGTCCTTTAGCGCACGAAGCTTGGCAGCAAGGGCGAAGGCTGCCTGCCCAGCGCCAACGATGACCAATCTGCCTGACATATAAGATGCTCCACCCGAACCATCGCCTCAGTTACAGCGAAGGCGTAACGACAAGTACGCCCCACGTCAAGCATCTGCCCATCGCTTCGCACGACCGTTCAACAAGCCCGGCGCAACCTTATGGGGGCAATAGTGTTTTAGCGATGAACAGGCTTAGCCGGGACTGAGGTCTCAAGCGTCCGAAACGAAACAAACGCATCGACTCTTAGCGATTTCATTCAGGATTAGGCAAGGTAGCAGGCGTATCATTCAAGAACGAGAAGAGGCAATCGGGAGGTTGTCATGACACTCAATATTGATATCAAGTCAAAGGATACCATTCCGCAAGACGAAATGTACGAGAAGTACGTGATCGACCGTCCTGGAAAGATCACCTTCATCGGCCATCATCTCAGCACCAGCAACACCATGCGGTGCCTTATCCGCAAGATTTCGCTTTTCGGGGCGGATATCGAAGTCAGTCCGTATCTTGATCTTCCCAATAATTTCTACCTTGAGATCATCGGCATTCGAGATGAGATCGGCTGCACCCTGATCCGGCGAGAAGATGAAAATGCCGCTGTTGGCTTCAACATGCTGATCGATCCAGAGTTTCTGCACCATATACGTCGCTTGAGCTTCGAAACATCGCTCTGATAACTGCGGGCTTCGGCCGGCGCGAAAAACTCGCCTAAAACCATCGCATTCATCTCGGCCTGCCTTGCGCAGGCCGATTTTGTTTCTATTGTGAGCCCGTCCGCCTCAAAAACCACGGAACGTACTGAAATGTCCGCCTTTTCGCGCTTTACACCGCTCGCCGCTTCGCTTCCTTCCACCGTTCCATTCGTTGGCCCGGAGGCCATCGAACGCAATCGCAAACTGGCAGTGAAAGCGCGTATCGGCGCCAATGAGAGCGGCTTCGGTCCCGCCCCGTCCGTCTTGGAGGCGATGCGGGACGCCACCCAAGAAACCTGGATGTACGCCGACCCGGAAAATTACGAGTTGCGTGAAGCGCTTGCCATCCATCATGGCATTTCCCGCGGCAATATCGCCATTGGCAGCGGCGTGGATGGGCTTCTCGGCGAAATTGTCCGGTTGATAGTGGAGCCGGGCACGCCGGTTGTGACTTCCTTCGGCGGATATCCGACATTCAATTACCACGTGAACGGCTACGGTGGCCGGCTGGTGACGACGCCTTATCTCGACGACCATGAAAATCTCGATGGGTTGCTGGATCTCGTCATCAAGGAAAATGCGCCGCTGGTTTATTTCGCAAATCCTGACAATCCGATGGGAAGCTGGTGGGATGCAAATGAGGTTCTGACATTTGCCAAGGCCCTGCCGGAAACCTGTCTGTTGATTCTGGACGAGGCCTATTGCGAAACGGCGCCCGAGAGCGCCGTTCCCAGCGTTCGCGCCATGATCGGCATGCCGAATGTGCTGCGCATGCGCACCTTCTCCAAGGCCTATGGCCTTGCAGGCGCACGCGTGGGCTACGCGATCGGTACGCTGGGCAATGCTGAAGCCTTCGACAAAATCCGCAATCACTTCGGCATGTCACGGGTTTCGGTCGCGGCCGCTCTTGCAGCCTTGAAAGATCAGGCTTATCTGCGCGACGTGGTCAAGCGCATCGCCAATGCACGTGAGCGCATCTCCACCATCGCCCGCCAGAACGGCCTGTCGCCCCTGCCCTCCGCCACGAACTTCGTTACGATCGATTGCCACAAGGACGGCGCCTACGCGAAGTCGATTGTGGATGGCCTGATGGAGTATGGCGTCTTCATCCGCATGCCGGGCGTTGAGCCACTCAACCGTTGCATCCGTGTCAGCGCGGGCCCCGATGACAAGCTCGATCTTTTCGCCGAGGCACTGCCGAAAGTTCTTCAGGCGCTCGGCTGATATCAAGACAAGAAAAAACCGCGCCGGCCTTGTTTCTGCCGGTCACGGTTTTGATCTCTCGTTGCAAGCGTGCGGCTTTGCCATCTTCGTTTGCGGCTATGATGGGTGTTCCGACCGGGACTGGAGGGACCAGTCGAAACGATTGGCGATCTTTTGATCGCTCCGTCTTTTTGAATCGTCTTGGAATTTAGTGCGTGGTCATCCAATCGCGGGCAGCGCGAAGGGCTGCTGCGAGGTCTGCCTTGGTCATGTTCCGGGCAAGATCGGCGCGCAGCGATGCTGCTCTTTCCGAACCCTTAATGGCTGCAATGTTCAGCCACTTGTGGGCAGCAATGAGGTCCACCGGGCATCCACGGCCTGTCGCGTAGATCAGGCCGAGATTGCAGAAGACATCCGCGCGGCTTTGTCCACCGGCAACTGCCAACTCGATATCGCGCATTTCAAATCTTGCCATTTTTCTAGTCCCTGTTTGCCCGTATTCTTCCTGTTTTGGTGCTTCTCTGCGGAAGCTTTCAGCTTTGGAGCAGTGCCGTCTTCTGCGGCTTTTTCGTCTCCGGCTGTCGTCAGGTTTTCCCTGCTCTTTGTTGACCTCACTATGCCAAACGGCTTTCAACGGGCGCTTAAAATCCATGATTAACGGGTGCCAAACAAAGTCCAAACGATTGGTAAAATTGGATTTTTGTTAAATATGGGAAAGCCTGCAAATTAAGGATTTTCCGCGCAATTTTACGAAAAGTTTACGGATGGATTTAAACGCTCTGCTAACCACGGCAGAAGCTTGCAGTTTTCGAATGCCGCAATCATCGGCTTCGGGGAGCCTGAAAAAATTCGTGGCGAGGCCCCGCCCCATGTTTCCTTTTACGTGAACGTAAACTATAAAGGTTGGCATTCGCATGGGAGTTGCGAAGGCCGATGGTGGCAAGGCACTGTCGTGCCTGGTTTGGATTGGGAGGTCCATATGAAGAAATTGACGATTCTCGCAGGTCTTGCATTTCTGATCAGCAGCAGTGCGTTTGCTGCCGAAGCCATCGAAGGCAACTGGAAGACGGCCAGTGGCGAGACCGCAGCGATTGCCAAATGCGGCTCTGCCTTCTGCGTGACGCTGAAGACCGGGAAACATGCGGGTAGGCAGATCGGCAAGCTATCGGGCAGCGGCAACAGCTACTCGGGAGAAATTACCGACCCCGCCGCTGACAAAACCTATAGCGGCTCCGGCACCGTGTCCGGCGATTCCCTTAGTATGAAGGGTTGCGTGTTGAAGGTGCTGTGCAAGTCACAGACCTGGACCAGACTTTAAAAACATGTGGGGCGGCCAGGCGCGGCCCCTTCTTCACCCAATAAGGTGAGCGGTTTCCCTTTCCCCATTAGGGATGAGGCATGGGAACCAGCCGAAGAGCAAATCCAATCAATAAGCGGCGAAAGCCGTGGATTCTTGCTGCGTTGCAGCGGGATGCGCGCCTGACCAATGTCGAGTTGACCGAAGAGGTTGGATTGTCACCATCTCCCCGTCTGCGGCGGGTTCCTGCCCTGGGGAAGCCGTGCGCCATTCGGGGTTATCATGCGAGCCTCGACCGGACTGTCCTCAGTCTTGGCTTAATGGTGTTCGTCAGCGTCAAAATAGAGCGCCACCAGGACGCCTCTGCGGTCGCCTTCAGAGAGACGGTCGCAATGCTGCCGTATGTCATTTCGTGCCATCTGGTCTCCGGGGAGGCTGACTTATTTTTGCAAGTTGTCGTGCCGGACCTCGCGGCTTAGAAAGGTTGCTTGTAGGCCGCGTGCAGAAACTTCCAAGTGTCAGTGACATTCGCAGCAATTTCGCCATCCAGACAGGCAAATCTGAAGGGCCTCTCCCGCTCAGTCACCTGCCAGGGACATAAGCGTGAATTGTGCGACCGCCGCAACCTTAAGACGTTTCAGCCGGGTCATTCCGTCATATCGATGTAATAAACCCGCTTTAGTTGCCTTCTCTAGAATTGTTCAAAACGACGAGAATGGAGAGCGCCATGACCAACATCGACACAAGCAAGCTAAGCTGGGACGAGTGGGACGAGCTGCAAAATCCGCCCCCAGCGGTGACCGATTTCGACCGCGTCGTCGAATCCGCTATCTCACGCCGCGGTTTCCTTGGCGGCGTGCTCGCCTTTGGTTCTGCCGCCGCGGCTCTCGGTACGCTGGGCAACCTCTCCACCTCCGCTCAGGCGCAGGAAGCAACCTCCCGCTTCCCGTTCAAGCCGGTGCCTGCGGCGACTGATCACACCGTTCATGTGCCAGAAGGGTACAGCTGGGAACCGCTCGCCAAATGGGGGCAGCCACTCTTTTCGAACGTGCCGGATATCGATCCCGAGAAGGGCGTCAGCCTGGAGAACTCCGATAAGGTGTTCGGCGAGAATACCGACGGCATGGAGCTCTTCGTGGTCGGTAGCCATCAGTTGATTGCCGTGAACCACGAATATGTGAACAACGAGACCAACCTCCCCCACCGCGAAAAAGGCATGCCCGCCAATCTGGATGAGGTGAAGATCCTTCAGCACATGCAGGGCGTGACGGTCATGGAAGTGGCGGAAGGCAAGGATGGCTGGGAGATTGTCGTCGACAGCCCGTTCAACCGCCGCATTCACCACAACACGCCGATGAAGCTTTCGGGACCGGCTGCCGGCTCTGATCTGGTCAAGACCGCAGCCGACCCGAAGGGTGTCGACTGTCTTGGCACCTTCAACAATTGCGGCGCCGGTCGCACGCCTTGGGGCACCTATCTGACCTGCGAAGAAAACTTCAACGGCTACTTCGGCTCCACCGATGCCAACTTCAAAATGCCGGATGACTACAAACGCTACGGCATCGCTGCCGAGACACGCTACGGTTACGAGAAGTTCGACGAGCGCTTCGATGTGTCGAAGAATCCGAACGAGCCGCGTCGTGCTGGCTATGTCGTGGAGATCGATCCGTCCAACGCTTCTTCCACGCCGATCAAGCGCACCGCACTTGGCCGCATCAAGCATGAAAATGCTGCCGTGGTCGTAGCGCGCGATGGCCGTGTCGTGGTTTACATGGGCGACGATGAGCGCGGCGAGTTCCTCTACAAGTTTGTCTCCAATGGCATCTACGTGCCAGGCGGTGACACCTCGAAACTTTTGGACGAAGGCACGCTTTACGTGGCGAAGTTTACCGATGACGGCAATGGCGAGTGGGTGGCTCTGACGCCGGAATCGACCGGCATGAAGCCGGATGAAATCTCTGTCTTTACGCGCCAGGCGGCCTCGAAGGTCGGCGCCACGACCATGGATCGCCCGGAATGGGTCGCAATCAATCCCGTCGCCATCGAAGCCTATTGCGCGCTGACCAACAACAGCCGCCGCGGCGAAGTAAAGGACGGCAAGATGCGCACCAATGCCGGTGGCGATGTGATGGCCGTCAACGCCGCCAACCCGCGCGAGAAGAATGAATATGGCCAGATCGTTCGCTGGTACCCTGCCAACGACGATCACGCCGATGGCAAGTTCAAGTGGGATCTCTTCTGCATGGCCGGCAATCCGGATGTGCACAAGGACGCCTATGCCGGCTCCTCCAACATCAACTCCGGCAACATGTTCAACTCGCCGGACGGCATGATGTTCGACTCCACCGGCCTTCTGTGGATCCAGACCGATGGCGAAGACAGCAATGAAGGCCAGTTTGCCGGTCAGGGCAACAACCAGATGCTGGCGGGCGACCCGGTTACCGGCCGCATCGAGCGTTTCCTGACGGCGCCAAAGGGTTCGGAAGTCACCGGCCAGACATGGTCGGCCGACAAGCGCACCCACTTCGTCGGTATCCAGCATCCGGATGCACCTTTCCCGGATGGCGAAGGCAAGCTGCCGCGTTCAACCGTTATCGCGATCAAGCGAAACGACAATGCGATGATTGGCTAAGGCTTACGAAGACGACATAAAACGGGGCGCCGTCCATTGCGGCGCCTCTTTGAATTTATTTAGACAACTCAATGTTCATTGCCAATGCGTTTTCTCTTGCGTTCTCGGAGGACGCCGGGCCTCCAAGGAGCGTCTTTTAAGACGGTCGACGCCATGTTGCCGCAGCGCTCACGTAAATCAGAATCTTCTAACACATTGAACTCTTGAGGTTCATCTGCCAGTCTCCATCCGGGGGTATTTGAACTGGAGGAGCCTGAGTTGCGTTTATTTCTGCCCTATATTCTTGTTGCCACTTGCATCATGAGCGGACCTGCCATGGCAATCGATCCACCTGCGGCACCACCTGCCAGCCGTCCATTGAATGAATTCGTCACCGCAGTCGAACAGGATGGGTCCATCACCTTCCGCCTGTTTGCGCCGTCGGCGAAAACAGTGTCTGTCGTGCTCGGCTCTCGCGCCCCGATGGAATTGACGAAGGCCGAGAACGGTCTGTGGAGCGTGAAGACCGAGGCGCTAAAGCCTAACCTCTATGAGTACTACTTCAACATCGATGGCTTCCGCAGCATCGACACCGGCACGAATATGCCCAAGCCGCAGCGGCAGGTGAACACCAGCCTCGTTCTCGTGCCGGGGAGCATTCTCGATATCCGCAATGTGCCGCATGGCGAGTTGCGGCGGGTGACGATCCCATCAAAGGCATTGAAGTCACAGCGCCAGACCTATGTCTACACCCCGCCCGGCTATAGCGATGCGAGCGAGCCTCTGCCTGTCCTCTATCTCTATCATGGCTTTGGCGACACGGTGGACTCGTGGGTGACACAGGGTCGCGCGCCGCAAATTCTCGACAATCTGTTGGCAGAGAAAAAGATCGAGCCGATGGTCGTCGTCATCCCAGATACCGAGGCCGATATCCCGGAGGCGATCGCGGAAAACTTCCCGGCCGCCGACCGGCGTAAGAGCTTCTACCCCATCAATGCGGATGCCATCGACCGGGAACTGGTGGGAGACCTCATTCCTTATATGAAGGCGCATTACCGCGTGCGAGACGATGCGGACGGGCGCGCCATCGTCGGCCTCTCGCAAGGTGGTTATCAAGCGCTCGTTTCCGGTTTAACCCACCTCGGCACATTTGGCTGGATCGCGGACTTCAGTGGAGTCTCCACCACCACGGTGCCCAACAAGGCAGTTGAAGCTGCGCTCAACACGCCGGAGAAGATCAACGAGAGCCTGCGCAACTTCACCGTCACCGTTGGCACGGAAGATCAGGTGACGGGCAAGGACATAGCCGGGCTGAAAACGATCCTCGACGACAAGAAGATCAAACACGAATATGTGGAATATAAGGGCCTTGGCCACGAGATGGATGTCTGGCGTCCGTCGTTCGAGGCTTTCCTGCAGAAGGTTTTCAAGCAGTAGAGTGGCGTAACATCACCAGCCGTCCCGACGTTTATTTTGCCGGGCGGCTGGGGCAGACATCGCGGCGTGCGAATTGCCATGCAAAAAGGGTGAGAGACGGTTTCTCGCGCTAATTTCCATTCCGTCCTTGCAAAACCGAAAATTGAGCCTATATTGAACTTATCGACCATTGCTTGTGACGTCGGTCCAGAGCCTAGCTCCCGTCGGATTTCCTCTCAAAACATCGATCTAATCCCGCAAGGTATTTCGGGACAAACAACGATTGCTACGAAAGGAAATCGTTATGAACACTGGTACTGTAAAGTGGTTCAACGCCACCAAGGGCTTCGGCTTCATTCAGCCTGACAACGGCAGCACGGACGTTTTCGTTCACATCTCCGCTGTTGAACGTGCGGGCATGCGCTCGCTCGTCGACGGTCAGAAGATCAGCTTCGACATTGTCCAGGACCGCAAGTCCGGCAAGAACTCCGCTGACAATCTTCAGGCGGCATAAATTGTCTCTCGCTGACGCTGACCACGGATGTACTGGCAGCAGACGCTGAGTGACTGAAGAAAGGTCGGGCCTATCGCTCGGCCTTTTGTCTTTGTGGCTTGGGAGAATCCTGATGCCAAAAATGTCATACAAGACCGGCAATGTTATCGTCTTGAAGTCCAGAACGAATGGCGATCCTACGTCTCAGCAGAGCGCCCGGATTATCGCGGCAATGCCGGAAACAACACAGGGAAGCAGACGTTACCGTATCCGACTCGACGGCGAAAACTTTGATCGCACGGTCAGTCAGGACGATATCGATCTTGCGGCAACGGCGAAGCAAAAGCCGGATACCGCAGCGACCAAAGTCTCCAAACCGGGCGGCTGGATCAACCACGATCTGGTACGAACAAGAAAATAGCGGCGTCACGCCGAGTCAGGAAAAAGCCTTTGCAAGTCCTCGTCAGAGATAACAATGTCGAACAAGCGCTTCGCGTGCTGAAGAAGAAGATGCAGCGCGAAGGCCTGCTACGCGAGATGCGTGCGCGCCAGTCTTACGAGAAGCCTTCGGAAAAACGCGTTCGCGAACAGGCCGAAGCCGTGCGTCGCCACCGAAAGCTTGCGAAGAAGAAGATGCAGCGTGAAGGCCTTCTGCCTGCGCCTAAGAAAGCCGTCCGCACCCGCTGACAGCAAAGCATCGATCCGAAAGTCGATCTCGATTTTCAGAAAACCACGATGCGCAGATTGAACAGTTGGAGCGTCTTTTGTGCGTCTAGAGAGACGCACGACGCTCTACGAAATGAAAGGGTTTCAACATGACCGCTACGAAAGATGAATTCTTCAAACCCGGCAAACTGACCCCTCAGCAAAAAGCCTCCGCAACCAACGATGCTGTTTCTCAAATCCTGGCTGCGGAGACCGCACAACGCCTGAAAAAGACAGAGCGCCTGCGTGAAGCCCGTCTGGCGCGCGAAGCCGAGACCGTGATCGTACCGCCACCTGCGCCGGCGAAGAAGAAAGTCAAAGCTCGGGCGTGAGATCCGAAATGACAGGATCGAGAGACGGCTTACGCCGACACTTGTTCGTCATGCAGTAGGCGCCATCATCTGGCGCCTTTTTTGTCGCCGCGAGGAGCTCATAACTCGGCCCATGGCGACAGCCTTGACGTTGGATTATTGCGTCCTCCCCGCCACACCTTGCATCTGCGTTCCGCTGCTGCCGTTCGGCAAGTGGACGCCTTGATCTCGTGACATTCAGCCTCGTCCCAAGGCCACCTCAATTAACGCTCGTAACCCCCGAAGCCGTAGCGGGCGTGAAATCCATGCGTATGCTGGTTCGGTGAAAGTACGCCCTTGGCAATGGTAGGCGTGCCTTGTCCGCCAGTTACAAATGCTCGGCGCGCTGCCCAGCTCGTCGTTACAACCAATCCTGTTAACGTCCCTGAACCCCACATGAACCCACCTCTCAGGGTTGGTTCAGTCCAACTGTGGCAGTGTCGTGTCCAGAGTAAGGGACATGGCAACAACACGGGGAATGGACATGGCAATCTTGATACGTCGCTTCAGCATCATCGTTCTTCTGATGGCTATTTTCGCCATGTCGTTTGCCGCTCTGGTGGTCAGCCCCAACCGCAGCTTTCAGCGCATCAGCGTCGGCGCTGCCTACACCTGCCAGCATGGCTTTTCGCCCAGCTGCCACGTTACGTTGTGAGGTTGACAATGAACAGAAACATCTCGAACGCGCTGCTCTCCGGACTTCGGATGTTCACCATGGCATCGGTCTTTCTGGGTCCATTCGCCGGACTCGCCATTTACAAAGCCGATCCAAGGCCAGTTTCCAAAGGTGCTGGCTTCGTGCTCCTGATGAGCTTGCAGCGCGGCGCCATCGGTTGAGCGGTTTTGACGGCTTTTTCAAAACACACATATTTCTGTCGCTTGCCTGTCGAACTAGGCTCCCTATAATGGGCCATGACAATAGCAAAGCACACGATTCCGCCCCTCGCCTTCATAACGCCAGAGCCTTTCGCGCCGCAGACTTTCGATGATCCGAAACAGGCCGTGGAAGCGCTGACAGCGCTCTATGAGCGCAACACCGACTTTCTTATCAAATCCTTTACCGATCTCGCCAAGGGCGCACCCATCGAGGGTCGCTACCGGGCGTGCTATCCGCAGGTCAGCATCGAGACGTCAACATTCGGACATGTCGATTCCCGCCTCTCCTATGGCCATGTGACCTCGCCCGGCGTCTATACGACCACGATTACCCGGCCACAGCTTTTCCGCCATTACCTCAAGGAACAGCTTGGACTTCTGATCAAGAATCATGGCGTTCACGTCACTGTCTCCGAATCGGCGACGCCCATTCCGTTGCACTTCGCCTTTGGCGAAGGCGCCTATGTGGAAGCGTCTGCCGCCTCATCGCTTTCGGATGTGCCGCTTCGCGATCTCTTCGATACGCCGGATCTGAACAACACCGACGATCTAATCGCCAACGGCGAATACGATCAGGTACCGGGTGAGCCGGCGCCGCTTGCGCCCTTCACTGCCCAACGCATCGATTACTCGCTGGCGCGGTTAAGCCACTATACGGCGACAAGCCCCAACCACTTCCAGAACTTCGTGCTCTTCACCAACTACCAGTTCTATATCGATGAGTTTGCCGCATGGGCGCGCAAGCTGATGGCAGACGGCGGCGATGGCTACACCGCCTTCGTAGAGCCCGGCAATATCATCACCCATGCAGGATCGGATCGGCCTGAGACGGATACGACGCTTGGACGTCTGCCGCAGATGCCCGCTTACCATCTGAAGAAGAAGGGGCATGCGGGTATAACGCTCGTCAATATTGGCGTCGGCCCTTCCAATGCCAAGACGATCACCGATCACATCGCCGTGCTGCGTCCGCATGCGTGGCTGATGGTCGGCCATTGTGCGGGTCTTCGAAACAGCCAGCGTCTCGGCGACTATGTGCTGGCCCATGCTTACGTGCGTGAAGACCATGTTCTCGATGACGATCTGCCAGTGTGGGTGCCCATCCCCGCGCTCGCCGAAGTGCAGCTTGCGCTGGAAGGCGCGGTGGCGGAAGTCACCGGCTATGAAGGCTTCGAGCTGAAGCGCATCATGCGCACCGGCACGGTCGCCACCATCGACAATCGAAACTGGGAACTGCGCGACCAGGCGGGCCCGGTGAAGCGTCTATCGCAATCGCGCGCCATCGCGCTCGATATGGAGTCGGCGACCATCGCCGCGAACGGCTTCCGCTTCCGTGTGCCCTACGGCACTCTCCTCTGCGTCTCCGACAAGCCTTTGCATGGCGAGTTGAAGCTTCCGGGCATGGCGACGGAATTCTATCGCACCCAGGTGGCGCAGCATCTTCAGATTGGTATTCGCGCCGTCCAGAAGCTTGCGGCCATGCCCACTGAGACACTGCATTCGCGCAAGCTCAGAAGCTTCTACGAGACCGCGTTCCAGTAAGTCTCTCTTCTGGCGCTACTTTTGTGTTGGCACGAAAAGCGCCAGAGCCGTCCCAATCAACGATGACAGGATGACCAGCAGGTGAAGGTTGACGGCTGCCTGGCCGAGTGCCGATAGCGCCCGCTCTCCCGCCGATGCGCCGAAGCCGACCGCTCCTGCCATAATGCCTGCCGGATAGGTGCCAACGCCGCCTGGTGCGTGAACCGGGAGCACGGATGAGAGTTCACCACCGAGCGCTCCACCGAAGCCTGCTGGAAGACTGATTCCTCCCATCAGCGTCAATATCCAGGCCAGCACGGCGATCTTGACGAACCAGTTGATCAGAGTTGCGCCCCAGGCTCGCATAAATGCGTTGCCGTCTACCGGCAGCCCTGCCCTCACCTCTTCGATTATTCGAGCGAGTTTGGTGGACGACCGTCGCCTCACGAGCCCGAAGACCAAGTCGCGCGCTACAAACCCCAAGGCTGGCAGAAGCAGAAATATGAGCCAGCCGACCCAGACCCATAGGCTCTCTTCTTCCAGCGCCAAACCCACCCCGGCTGCCGCCAGAAGTGCGTGCAAATCGAAGAGTCGCATGACAAGAAGAGCCGAGGTACCGCGGAGAAGATTGACGCCGAATTCTCGTTTCATCAGAAGCGGAAAGCTGGTCTCCCCACTTCGAAACGGCAGCATGATGTTGAGAATGTTATGCAGTTGGACCACGCGAAAAAGCGTGGCGAAGCGGCCTGTCGTTTCGCGTGGGAAGTAGTCGTAAATGCGCCAGGTGCGCAGTACGTAGGTGGCGACGAGAAGCGACAGTGCAAGGACAATCGTTCCCCAGCCGGCATGGGACCAAAGGTTGATGACCGTGCCCCAACCCCAGACCCATTGGATGAAGGCGGCGTAGGCGATGGCGACAACCACCATGCCGAGCGTCAATGCGTTGCTTGCAAGCAACGCCCCCGGTTTCATCCTGTGTGAATTGTCTTTCAAGTGATGGCCTAACTGGACAATTGGCGGAACGACGCCTATCCCGCAAAAGAGCATATTAAGAATGTCTTAACCGGGGAAGCCTTCGTGCCCACAACGACAGCCCTTCGAAGCGAGATCCCGACAAACACTGCGCCGGAACTATCGCTTGTCGTGCCGATTTTCAATGAACAAGAAAGCGTCTGTCCTCTGATAGAGCGCGTTATCGACGCGATGACAAGCTTTCCTGGCACTTGGGAATTGATTCTGGTGGATGACGGAAGCACGGATGCGACGATCGTCAATGCCAGATCCTATCTTGGTCGCGATGGGCTCGATCTCAAGATTGTCGCGCTTCAGCGCAATTTCGGCCAGACGGCAGCGATGCAAGCGGGCATCGACACGGCCAGGGGGCGCTTGATCGCCACCCTCGACGGCGATCTGCAGAACGATCCCAAAGACATTCCGATGCTGGTGGCGGAACTCGAGAGACGCGAGCTCGATCTTCTTGTCGGATGGCGCAAGAACCGCCAGGATGGTTTGATGCTGCGCAAAATTCCGTCGTGGATTGCCAATCGGCTCATCGGTCGCATCACCGGTGTCCGTCTGCATGATTATGGCTGCAGCCTGAAAATCTATCGCACCTCGGTCATCAAACAGGTCAAGCTGATGGGCGAGATGCATCGCTTCATCCCGGCCTGGGTGGCGGGCGTGGTCCCGAGCAGCCGGATTGGTGAAATGGAGGTGACGCATCATGCGCGCCAGTTCGGCACGTCCAAATACGGCATCTCGCGCACTTTCCGCGTGATCCTCGATCTGCTGTCGGTCATGTTCTTCATGCGCTACAAAGCGCGGCCCGGGCATTTCTTTGGGTCCCTCGGCCTTGGGCTCGGTGCGCTCGCCACCGTCATCATGGCCTATCTCTTCGTCGATAAGTTCATCCTTGGGAATGATATCGGCACACGTCCGATGCTGATGGTAGCGGTGGTTCTGTCGCTCTCTTCCTTGCAGTTCATCACCACGGGGATCCTGGCGGAAATGATCGCCCGTCTCTATTACCGAGACGACCGGACGCCGAACTACATCGTCAGCAAAACCTTCACCTCCGACGAGACATGACACGATGCGCAAGGGTTTCTCCCGCAATCTCGATTTAACGCTGATCCTGATTGCAGGATATTTCCTCCTCGCATTCGTCGTTCGCATTGTCCGCTCGTCAGCGCTCGAAATCGATGAAACCCAACAGGCCCTTCTGTCTCAGCATCTGTTGCTCGGATACGGCTCCCAACCCTTCCTTTACACGTGGCTGCAGCATGGCGTGAATGTGCTCGTCGGTCCATCGATCGCCTCGCTGAGCCTGCTCAAGAATGGACTGCTTTTCCTCTGTTGTCTTTTTGTCTGGCTCACGGCCAGGCTGATGCTTCGCGACAAAACGCTCGCCAATATTGCGACGCTCGGCGTACTGACGATGCCGACCGTTTTCGTTATGGCACAGCGGGATTTGACCCACACGGTTCTGGCGCTGTCTTCCGTCGCCTTGTTTGCCTACGCGCTTTTCATGACACTTAAGACGCCCAGCGTTGCCGGATATTTACTCACCGGGATCGCCATCGGCATCGGGGCAATTGCCAAATACAACTTTGTTCTCGTTCCCCTGGCTGCTGTCTTTGCTATTGCTCTGGACAAGGATCTGCGTCAGCGTCTCATCGACTGGCGCATGGTTTTAACCATCGGCGCAGCCATTGCGCTTGCCCTACCGCACTGTCTCTGGGTGGTGAATCATTTCGATCTCGCCACCACACAGACAGCACGAGAAATGCGGGACGTCACTGATAGCACGACGCTCTATGCTCTCGATGGATCGCTCGATCTCCTGGTTGCATTCCTGAAGGCCATCGCTTTGCCGACGGCGATCTGTTCCGCTCTCTTTTTCCGCGACATCAAGGTCATCATGCGGGCGAGCGACCAGTCTACACGCCTCGTCGGGCGCATCATTCTTTTCTCAATGGTCTTTGTGCTGCTGCTCGTCTTCGCAATGGGCATCACCCATATGCGGCAGAAATGGCTTGCTGTTTACGTGCTGCTCTGGCCGCTTTATCTCTGTCTGAAAGTGCAGGCTGCAGGCTTGTCGGGCGAACGGAAGCTCAACCCGATGCTGACCTCCACCTTCACGCTCGCCATCGGCTTCCTGGGGGTTCTCCTTACACGCGGGCTGATCTCGCCCCATTTCGAGCGATACTCGCTCGTCCACATTCCCTATAAGGGCTTTGCTGAGACACTTCGTCATAATGGCCCGTTCAAACCGGACTACGTCATTGCTTTTGGTGGGCTCGCGGGTGGAAACCTGAAAATCCAGTTTCCCGATGCGATGGTCGTGACGACGGACACCGATATCGAGACGATCCCGGCACTCTGGCCGGCCGGCGCGGTTATCCTACTGGTGGATACGAAGGACGACGGGGAGTCGCCTGAGGATTTTCAGGACGCGATCGCCTCGCTTGCTCAGCGAGTCTCACTTCCCGCACCGACGGATGTCCGTCACGTCAACGTACCCTATGGCGCCTCGGGTCGTAGCCATAGATTTTATTATTCACTCGCGACTGCCCAGGCGAATTAAAGCGTTTTGATCGTTGGCTCCACCCGGATCGGGAAATTCACCGAGTTAGCGATGAAACATTTTTCATGTGCGTCGTCGTGGAGTTCTCGTGCGGTCTGCGGATCTCCCTTTGCGAGGGTGATCAAAGGCTTCAGGATAACCTCGGTGAAATGACCCGCACCGTCGCGCTTCAACACCATGGTGCCTTCCGGCTCATCCACATAGTCGCTGACCACTACGCCTGAGACCGCACAGAAATGCAGGTACCAGAGCTTGTGACATGCAGAGATGGAGGCAAGCAGCAACTCCTCCGGATTCCAGCGTGCCGGATCGCCGCGGAAGGCCGGATCGGACGAGCCGGCAATCTCCGGCTTGTCATCTGCCGAGATGACATGATCGCGGTCATATTCCCTATAACCGGATGTGCCGGTGCCGCGATTGCCCGTCCATGTGACCTTGAGGGTGTAATGATGCTCGTGATCGGCCATCGTCAAACTTTCATGGTGTCGCGCAGGTGGTCCAATCCCTTGCGCAGTGTTTCAATAATCTGATCCACCTCGCCGTGGGTGATGGTTAGAGCGGGAGACGCCAGCATGCGATCGCCCGTGGCGCGCATCACCAGTCCATTTTCCAGGCAATGATTGCGGACGATGACACCAACGTCGTCCGGCTTGTCGAAACGTTTGCGCGTTGCCTTGTTCGCTGTCAGTTGCAAGCCGCCCATCAGGCCGACATTGGCCGCCTCGCCCACGACCTCGTGGTCCAGCAGGCTCTGCCAACCTCCCGTGAAATATGGGCCTATATCATCCCGCACCCGTTCGACCAGTCCTTCCGCCTCGATAATGCGGAGATTTTCGAGAGCCGCCGCAGCGCAGACCGGATGACCGGAATAGGTGAAGCCATGGTTGAAATCGCCAACCTGCGTCAGCATCACCTCGGCCACGCGGTCCGATACCAGCACGCCGCCAATCGGCAGATAGCCGGATGACAGGCCCTTGGCGATCGGTGCCAGATCAGGCTCGTAACCGAAATGCTGGTAGCCGAACCAGGAGCCCAGTCGCCCGAAGCCGCAGATCACCTCATCGGAGACCAGCAGAATATTGCGTGCCTTACAGATGCGGGCGATTTCCGGCCAATAGGTTTCCGGTGGGACGATAACGCCACCTGCGCCCTGTATGGGCTCGGCAACGAAGGCAGCCACATTCTCCTCGCCCAGTTCGTCGATCTTGGCGTCCAGCTCACGCGCAACCTTGAGGCCGAATTCTGCAGGTGAGAGATCGCCGCCTTCTGCGTACCAATAGGGCTGGCCGATATGGGCGACGCCTTCGATCGGCAGATTGCCCTGTTCGTGCATCCACGTCATACCGCCAAGCGAAGCACCTGCCACAGTAGAGCCATGATAGCCGTTGCGCCGCGCAATCACCTTGGTCTTTGTTGTGTGGCCGAGCGCCTTCCAATAGACCCGCGCCATCCGAAACCACGTGTCTGTGGCTTCTGAACCGGAATTGGTGAAGAACACATGGTTCATCGTCGGCCCGGCATGGGAGGCGATCTTTTGCGCCAGGAGAGTCGCGGGCGGCGTGGTGGTACCGAAAAAGGCATTGTAATAGGGCAGCTCGTTCATCTGCTGCGCCACGGCTTCGGCGATCTCCCTGCGACCGTATCCGATGTTGACGCACCAGAGGCCAGCAAAGGCATCAAGATATTTCTTGCCGGTGCTGTCATAGATGAAGACACCCTCCGCACGCTCGATGATGCGGGTACCGGTCGCATTCAACTTTCCCATGTCTGAAAAGGGATGAAGATGATGTGCAGCGTCGATGGCGGCGAGGTTGGAGACTGGTCTCGATAAATCGTTCACGCCTTGTATGCTCCTTGATCTGCTGACGGGAAGCATGGCCGCTGGCTGTTAAATTTGCAAGCGATGGCTACAGTATCGGTCCGAAAATCAAAATCGATTTTCAGACAAAGATTTTTACATTCAATGATTTAGAATATGTCGCGCACAAGTGTTAAGCGGTTTTGCGCGACATGCGACAAGCCAAAGAACCAAAGATGACGGAGCGATTCTGAGAGATCGCGACACGTTTTAGAGTGTCCTTTATGCGCCCTAGAGTCTGGATAACACGTTGGTGGAATCCTTGGCGACAATGACCTTCAGTTCCCCGGCGTGGATTTTGAGCTCCACATCGCGCTTCATCGGCAGCAGTTCGCCGTCGATGACGCAGCGGACATCATGACGCCTCCTGGGAAAATGCAGTTCGACATTTTCGACTGCCATCGACGTGACCGCTGCGTTTTCCTTCAGCCTGCCGCGCAGAATATCGACCGCGAGCCGCGCCACGCCGGAAGGGCTCAAGGCGTCTGCCACATAGAACCCCAGGCGGCCGCGGGTAACATCATCCGCCACCAGCAGAGGGTTGGGGCCAAACTCATTATTGGAGGCGGAGATGGCGCAAACCCGACGGTGCTGGGTCTCACCTGCAACGGTGAATTCCACGTCGAACACAGGCGGATTGAGCACGACGCTGAGTGCTGCGCGAATGTTGGCCCGCATTTTACCAAGCCTCGACGCATATTGCATACGGTCACGATAGCGCACCATGCGGGCATGGAGACCGGCTGAGAACTGGTGCACGAAGGGATGACCGTTGGCGCTGGCAATATCGACATTCTGGACTTGACCTTGGGCCAAGGTATCGACTGCCTGCCAGATATCGAGCGGAAGTTTCAGCGATCGCGCAAACAGATTCATGGTCCCTGCCGGCACAACGCCGAGCGCAATGCCGTGCTTCCAGGCGATGCCTGCCGCAGCAGAAATCGTACCGTCACCACCGCCTGCAATCAGGCCATCCAGTCCTGAATCATCGGCGGTGCGCTCCATTTCCTTGACGATGTCCTTGCCGGAAACCAAGCGGCATTCAATCTCGTGGCCGGCCTGTGAAAATACCGTCCTGGCATGGTCGCAATAAGCGTCCAGATCGGTGGTCCTGAACGTTCCGCCATCGCGGTTGAAGATCGCAACCAGCCTCATCTATCCATCCAGCTATTGTGCACGAAGCGCGACCTAAATCGTCTAGTGTCGAAAGGGTTCCATCGGCAGCTGGGACGATCCGGAATTCATCGAATCGACACTACCGCGACGCGTATAAACATGATACAAACAACATAAGGTCATTTTGGTGGCCAACATCTCCAGTCAGGGCAGATCGACAATGTCGATCTTGCCCTTTTTTCTTCGTGAACGTCCCTTTTCCATAGGAAGCGTTCCGTCGCAGCCGGGAACCCCATGAGCCAAAGCTGTCCACGCGAAAACCGTGCCGAAGCGGAAGACGTTGCCATCGCGCCCTCCACACAGACAGGTCTCTCGCCCATCTCTATCGCGCTCATCGAACTGGCGCTTGCCGCCGGCGGCTTCGGCATCGGCACTGGTGAATTCGCGATCATGGGCCTCTTGCCGGAGGTGGCAACGACCTATGGAGTTAGCGTCCCTGTCGCTGGCCACGTCATTACGGCCTATGCGCTCGGCGTTGTCATCGGCGCGCCGATCATCGCGGTTCTTGCCGCGCGTCTGACACGCCGTGTGCTTCTCCTTTCGCTGATGGGCCTGTTTGCTGCCGGCAATATCTTAAGCGCCCTTGCACCGGACTTTTGGACATTCACCGCTCTGCGCTTCATCTCCGGATTGCCGCACGGCGCCTATTTTGGCGTTGCCGCCCTCGTCGCAGCGTCCATGGCGCCGATCCACAAGCGTACTCGTGCCGTCGGTCGCGTCATGCTGGGTCTGACCATCGCAACGCTTCTTGGCACGCCGCTCGCCACCTTCTTCGGCCAGTTGTTCTCCTGGCGGGCAGCCTTCTTGATGGTGGGCGGTATTGCACTGCTGACTGTAGCACTTCTGTGGATGTTCCAGCCCCGTGACAAGGTGCAGGAAGGTGCCAGCGTGCGGCGAGAACTCGGCGCCTTCCGCCGCGTTCAGGTCTGGTTGTCGCTGGCTATCGCTGCGGTGGGCTTTGGTGGCATGTTCGCAGTCTTCAGCTACATTGCCAAGACCACGACGGATGTGGCCATGATGCCGGTCTCCACCGTGCCAATCGTACTGGCGCTTTTCGGCATCGGCATGAATGTCGGGAATGTCGTCGGCTCACGCCTTGCAGACCTCTCTTTGAACGGCACCATTGGCGGCATGCTGGCCTTCAATGTCGTCCTCATGACGATCTTCGGGCTGACGGCGCACAATCCCTATATGCTGTGTCTGTGCGTTTTCCTGATCGGTTGCGGTTTCGCGGCCTGTCCCGCTGTCCAGACCCGTTTGATGGATGTGGCAGCCGATGCGCAGACGCTCGCTGCTGCCTCCAACCACTCAGCCTTCAACATTGCCAATGCACTTGGGGCCTGGCTCGGCGGTTTGGTCATCGCTCTCGGTTACGGCTACGCATCGACCGGATATGTCGGCGCGATCCTCTCCTTTGCGGGATTACTGGTCTTCATCGTTGCGATTGTTTTGGAGCGACAGGAAAAAGTGCGAAGCATCTAGGAATCAAGTGTCCTAGGGTCGAAACCCAATCAAATTGTTGATGAGATTGGCTATCTATGATTCACTGCCTGTAGAAGCAGGAGTGTTTGACCATGGCGGGCGAATTTTGGCTTGATGACGAACAGTGGGCAGTGATTTCGCCGCTGCTTCCGACCAACCAACCCGGCGCTCATCGTACTGACGATCGCCGTGTTATCAGCGGCATCATCCACGTCCTGCGATCCGGTTGCCGCTGGCAGGATTGTCCATCCTGCTACGGGCCTTCGACAACGATCTATAATCGCTTCCATCGCTGGTCTGCAAAAGGGATATGGCGGCGACTGTTTGAGTCTCTGGTGCAAACGACCGATCGCGACATCCATATGATCGATAGCACCACCGCAAAGGCACACCGTTCTGCCGCTGGTGGAAAAGGGGGGCGGATGCCGAAGCAATTGGTCGATCGAGAGGCGGCAGATCGACAAAAGTCCATGCTGTTGTCGATGGTTGTGGCCGTCCAGTCGCGTTGCGAATAACGCCTGGGCAACGTGGTGATGCACCCATTGCCATCCCGCTCCTTGATCCCCTGCCTCCGACACGTCTGTGCGCCGCAGATACGGCTTACGACAGCGACGCCTTACGCAGCTTCCTGACAGCACGCGGCACGCAACCAGTCATCCCAAACAATCCAACCCGAAAGAGGATCAGACCGTTCGACCCGGTCGCCTACCGAAGACGGAATATAATCGAGCGGAAATTCTGCCGTCTCAAGGACTGGAGACGTGTCGCGACGCGATACGACAAGCTCATGATAAACTTCGAGGCAACGTGCTACATTGCAGCGATCGTCACATGGTGGATCAATTGAGTCTGGAGCCTATAGCGTGTCGCGATCTTTCAGATTCGCTCCCTACGCTCTAAGCCCTTGTTTCGTCGCATGTCGTGATCGCAAAACCGCTGCATACTTTTGCGCGACATGCTTTAGAAATTGACCGTAAGGTTGGCGAGCGCAGCGTTCGAGCTGAAGCCCTCCGCAAAGTCGCCGCTGTAGCTCACCATCAAACGCGCCGATTTCGACAGATGGACGGTAACACCGGCTTTCACCACCATCGTATCCTGCGGGGCTGCGATCCCTTCCAGCATGAAGGGACTGCCACCATCGAACCGCGCCACCGCGAAAGATGCCGTCTCACCAAAATTGTGGCACCAACCGATCATGCCAGACAGAAGTATCGGGACTTCGCCCATTTCCAGATCGGTCGAAAAGCGCAGGCCCAAAGTGGAGATGGTCGTATCGAAAGATTTGTCCTCGATGGCGAGGGCTGCCGCTCCTCCATCTTCCCGGATCGCGCCACCGTCAACGGCCGTGTACGCCAGACCCGCAAAGGGCTGCAAACGAAGGTTATCCAGCTCGAACCTCCAGCCCAAATCAGCAAACACCTGAGACGTGGCGCGGGTATAATCCGCCGTCAGCACATCGGAAAATGTACCAAAGGCGACGTTTCTGCGCGTGGTGATCTCGTTTCGAGTATAGATGGCGCCGCCGGTGAAACTGAACGGCTCCAGCTCAGCATGCGTGTATAGTCCAAAGTGGTAGGCCTGGACCTCTGCCCCGGCGGCAGCGTCAAGCGTGCTGTAGCCAAGAACACCGCCAAGGCGCCAGTCGTCTACAATCGGCAGGTCTCCACCAACCAGCGTTCCGGCTCTGCTTATCTCGAGGCCACCCGCCATGGCATTGCCAGCAAAAGTCTCTTTAGAGACAAGGCCCGTCGCCCATATGCTGCCTCCCGCCACCTCGCCTTCGCTTGTGACGCGGTTGGTCTTGTCGAGGATCGCCTCGCGAAGCAATGTATTGTCCGAGATGAGAGCAGATTTGAGCGAAGGATGGATCTCACCGTTGAGCTGGGCAAAGGCACTCTGCGCAGTCTGGATATTCAGGGGCAGGACGGCCTGAAACAGTGGGTTCGATGACCCCGCAGCTTCAATGGCGCCCGCTGCCGCGCGGTCGTTGGACGTGCGCGCAACATCCGCAAAGCGAACCGCGTTGCGGTCGAGTTGAAGATCGACGAATGTCGTTCCATAAATGAGCGTCGGCGATAGAAACGCGAAGTCGCTGGTGACACCATCAAACGTGCCGTCGACCACGCCAGCGGTCAAAATTTCGTAGCGTGTTGAAAGACCGTAAGTGCCGCTTGCTGCGCGCAAATCGACCACGCCGCCTTCAAGGCGTGCCGTGCCGGAGACATCGAGACGATCAGACCGTCCGGTGGAATCGATATCGACGTCATAGACTGCCCCTCTCCGAAAGGTCGCATCTCCGCTAATCGTCATCGTCGCGATGCCGGGTCCTGGGGCCAGCACGCCGCCTGCACCCACCACAAGACCGCCCGATACGCCGACACCGCTCAAGAGGCCTCCGTCGAAGATATCGACGGTGCCGGTGATCGTACCATCGTTTCTGACTTCACCACCTGTGATGGCAGCTTCGCCAGTGATCGTCCCCGTGTTGGTAAAGCGCCCCGACGTGTTGGTCAGAGACGCGACGGTGCCGTCATTCGTCGCCGTTCCTTCGTTTACGACAGCATCCGTCGTCGCGCCGAGATTGTTGATGAAGCTACCACCAACCCGGTTCTGCACATTGCCGAGCGTGTCATTATTGACCACGGTACCGCCGCTTACCGTCGTCGTCCCAGTAACCACTCCACCGGTATTGTTGGTGAAAAGCCCGGCCTGATTGTCGATTGAGGCGACCGTGCCATTATTGGTGGCCGCGCCGCGGTTGGTTATGGCGGAGGCAGAGGCCCCGGTGTTGTTAACAAAGGCGGCTGCGGCTGCGACGTCCACATCGGTCACCACAAAATTGTTGGTGACCGTTCCGCCTGCAACCGTGGTCGTGCCTGTGACCCTGCCGCCGGCGTTGTTGGTGGTCGTTCCTGCATCGTTTCGAAGCGAGGAGATCGTTCCGGCATTGGTAAAGTTGCCGGAGTTGCGAACATTGTCAGCCGTTGCGCCGGTATTGTTGGCAAAGGCCGCCGCCGCGGCGACATCAACATCCGTGACCACGAAGTTGTTGGTGACCGTTCCGCCAGAGATCGTCGTTCTGCCGGTGATCCTGCCGTCGACATCGTTGGTAAAGCTGCCAGCGTCGTTCTGAAGCGAGGCCACCGTTCCGGCGTTGACGACCGTTCCGGAATTGCGGACATTGCCAGCAGTCGCACCATTGTTGTTGGTGAAAGCCGCGGCGGCTGCGACGTCCACATCCGTCACCACGAAATTGTTGGTAACACTGCCGCCCGACACTGTCGTCTTGCCAAGAACTTCACCACCGGCATTGTTGGTAAAATTGCCGTCCGTATTTTGCATCGTTCCGATACGACCCGCATTCGATGCAGTACCGGCATTGTCCAAGGTAGAAAGTGTCGCGCCGCCATTGTTGGTGAAGGTCCCGCCTGCTTCTACTGAAGCGCCTGTCATCGTACCGTTGTTGGAAAGCGAGGTTCCGCTTTCAATGACGGCATCCCGAAGCGTACCATTCACAGTCACGCTGCCATTTTGCAGCGAAAGCCTGCCATCAAGCGTACCATCGATAGCAAGGCTGCCGCCGGTCAGATCGACATCCGATGTCAAAAGGCCGCCGGAATTGATGGTGATGCTGCCCGACGTCATCGTCGTTCCGTTGGTGACGGTCAAGGCGCCGGTATCGGTGACCGTGACGTTGCCCCCGCCAACGTCCAACCGATCGATCCTCTCGCCGGTCGACACTTGCGGCGAACCGGTATCGACGGTGGCCCTATCGGTTGCGGCAGGCGCGCGGGGCGTCCAGTTTGCGTCATTCTCGAACGCATTATCCCCCGCACCAGTCCAGACCGATTGCGCAGCCGATACCGTCGCCACCAGAGCGATGGGCGCAGTTGCGGCAAGCAAAGCTAAAAATCTGTGTGCTGTGAAGAGCGGGCGGCGAACCATGAACATACCGACAATCGTCACGTGGCATCATGCCAACGTTGTCGACCACCCTATCGCCGTTATGGTTAACCAACGCTTAAACCGGACGGGAGCGGAGCCGTATCTCGCTGTCGAAACAACATATATTAGCCGCCGCTTTCTATGTTGATTGAGGCACGATAAGCCAAGCAAGACGTCGCGATCTCTGGGGTGATTTCCGGTCGAAAAATGGCAGCCATCGGCGTCTTTCGGTGGAAGCGTAGGCTCCTGATGTCAGGAGAAAATCTGTTCTGCTTTGCGCGTCAATCAACCTTGCCAAAATTTCATCTTCGGACCGCTTGACTATGACGCAGTTCAGGCGCACCACACACGCCACGTGCAGGGGTTCAACGACCTTCTGGCACGGATATCCACGGAGCATCGTTTGATGTCTAGCGACAGTAGTAGTCGATTGCCTTTGCCGAGACCGGCGAGACGTGCTCTGATCTGACTCCTGTCGGCTCACCACGGACCGCCGCGATCGGCGGATCGACTCGAAGGTGAGCAATCATGAACTTTCACACCCTCTCCCAGAGAGCCAGCAAGGCCGCACGTCTTTTCCGCAGCGGTGATGCAGGTCTTTCCACCATTGCAGAACGTGTCGAGCAGCTGAACGCACTCGACGTCAACGAGGCCGTCGACGCTCTGCTGAAAATGCCGCAGCCAAAGGCCGTTGCCATTCTGGACCGTCCGGAATTGCACCACGCTGCCGATATCATCGCCGCTATTCCTCTGGAACAGGCCACTCGCTTCGTCAATCTCATGTCAGACGACCGCGTGGCGGACGTCATGGCCGAGATGGATGAGGCCCATCGCAACAAGCTCTTTTCGCGCCTTGACCGGGCAACGGCCGCTGCCATCCAGCATCTGATGACCTATCCGCCGCGCACTGCCGGCTCCATCATGACGACGGAGTTTGTCAGCGTGCCGGACAGCTGGACGGTGGAACAGACCCTTTCGCACATTCGCGTCGTCGAGCGTTCGCGTGAAACGGTCTATGCCATCTATGTGCTGGCCGAGGATGGCACCTTGAGCAAGGTCGTTACGTTGCGCCGCCTCGTGACCGCGGATCCGCAAGCATCGATCCTGTCCGCCGCATCGCAAGAAAGCGTCGTTTATGCCGATCCTCAAATGTCGCAGGAGGACGTCGCTCGTCTCATCCGCAAGCACGATCTGCTGGCCATTCCAGTCGTGGATGAGCATGCCCGCATTCTGGGCATCGTCACCGTCGATGACGTGATCGACACGATGATTGCCGATACCACCGAAGATGCACACAAGTTCGGCGGCATGGAAGCGCTCGGCAAGCCCTACATGTCCATGGGCTTCTTGGACATGATCCGCAAACGCGCCGGCTGGCTTTCCGCCCTCTTTCTCGGCGAAATGCTGACGGCGAGCGCCATGCAGCACTTCGAAGGAGAATTGGAAAAGGCCGTCGTCCTGACGCTCTTCATTCCACTGATCATGTCATCGGGCGGCAACTCGGGCTCACAGGCCACGTCCCTGATCATTCGTGCTCTGGCGCTCGGCGAGTTGAAGCTCTCCGACTGGTGGCGGGTGCTGCTGCGTGAACTGCCAAGCGGCCTGGCCCTTGGCGCGATCCTTGGTGCCATCGGCTTCCTGCGGCTGACCGTCTGGCAGCAGGCAGGCTTCTATGACTACGGCGAACACTGGCTGCTGGTCGGCTTCACCGTCTTTGCAGCGCTGGTCGGCATCGTCACTTTCGGCTCTATCTGTGGCTCGATGCTGCCTTTCCTGCTGCAGCGGCTGCGTCTGGACCCGGCTAGCGCTTCGGCTCCCTTTGTTGCGACGCTGGTGGATGTCAGCGGTCTGGTGATTTACTTCTCCGTCGCGCTCGTCATCCTTGGGGGAACATTGCTGTAAGCGCGCTATCAGCCCGGCCGTCTTATGCCGGCCGGGCTAAATCATTGTGCTGGCTTTTCAAATGCTTGTAGACTGGCTCTCGGTTTCTGATTCAGGAAGATGAGACGTCACATGCAGATATCCAACCTTCGGCACCTGCCATGCTTTGCCGATACGATCGCCCATCGCGGCTGGAACGCCTGGTGGACGGAAAGCGGCGTGCCGCTCGAAGATTATCGGGCACATCTCGATCCGATGTTGGGAGAGGATATCATCCCTTTTGCGCTCGTGGCGCATGAAGGCGAGACCTATATCGGCTCCGTGCTCGTCATCGACAACGATCTCGACGCGCGACCAAACTACGGGCCATGGATTGCGGCGCTCTGGGTCGACCCCGATTATCGCAACCACGGCGTCGCTGCTGCCTTAATCAAAGAGGCCCGCCAACACGTTGCGACACTTGGCCATGGCACATCCTATCTCTGCGCCACAGCCGACAAGCGGCCCTACTATCTGAAACAGGGCTTTACCCTGCTTGAAGAGGATGTCACCGGTCTCGACGTGTTTTCGATCGAGACACGATAGACATCACCGCAGTTTATCGCGCGCGGAGAGCCCCAACAACGGTGTGGATATGGGCCGCGCCAATGCCGCAGCATCCGCCGATCAGTGTCGCGCCGGCATCCGCCCATGTGCAGGCAAAGCGCGAGTAGACATCGTCGGTCAGATCGTCGCGCGTGCCATGCAGGCCCTCATTGGCCGCTGAGTCACCCTGCTCGCCTTCGAAGGCATTTGCATAGACGCCGATCTCCAGCGCCACACCCTTTTCGTGGAATGTGTTGGCAGCCGTCTCGACGGCGGCTTTCATCACCTCTGGCTTGCTGCAGTTGAACAGCAAGGCCGCAGCACCCGAACCGGCTGCCCATTCGGCAGCGGCACGCACGGTTTCGCCAGAGCGCAGCTTCGGCTCCGCGCCGTTCACTTGTGCCGGGTCGTCATCTAGCGTGAAGGAAATCCAGAAGGGCTTACCGGTCTCTGCGATCGCCTGACGGACAGCCTCGCCCTCGGCGATCAGGCTCAGTGTTTCACCAAGCCACACGTCGACGAAGGGTTCGAGATTTTCGACGAGCACGCCAAGATAATCCTGGACGCGCGACGCATCGAAATTCTGTGGCTCGTAAGAGCCAAAAATCGGCGGCAGCGATCCGGCCACTGTGACTTTTCGGCCAGACGCGTCTGCTGCTTCACGCGCCAAGTTTCCTGAGAGTGCGATCAGCGACGCGCCCTCTTTGCGAAAACGCTCTTCACCGATGTGGAAGGGCACAAGCGCGTAGGAGTTGGTGGTGACGACATCGGCACCGGCCTCGATGAATTCGGCATGGACCTGACGGACGATGTCCGGCGCGTCGATCAGGGCAAGTGCGGACCATTCCGGCTGTTTCAATTCGGCGCCCAGCCGTTGCAATTCGCGGCTCATGCCGCCGTCGAGAATGCGAATATCGCCCATGAAGAAACTCCTTTTATTCACCGCACCGAACAGGCGTTGCCCGCTCAGCGTCGTACTGGCACCTGCGCTTCGATGATGCCGAAGCAGCGGGCAATGACGGCTGTGAGAATGAGATAGAAAACGGTCACGACCAGAAGCGGCTCATAGACCAGAAGCGTGTCCTGACGAACCTTATAGGCCACTGCATAGAGGTCCATCACCGTAACCGTGAAGGCCAGAGGCGTGGCTTTCAGCTGCATCACCACTTCGCCGGCAATCGTCGGGAGCGCATTGCGAATGGCGCGCGGCAGCCAGATACGGCGGGCAAGTTTGAACGGGCTCATGCCAAAAGCCCGCGCCGCCTCAAGCTCGCCTTTGGGCACCCCGAGCAGCGCGCCGCGCAGCACTTCCGCCTCGTAAGCGGCGTAGTTCAACGTGAAGCTGACGGCGGCAAAGAAGAAGCCTTCCCTGAGGATTGGCCAGAGAAAGCTCTGCCGCAGGCCGGGGATCATCGGCAAGAAGGAGCCCGACACCGTAATAGAGAAGCCAGAGCTGGATCAGCAGGGGCGTCCCACGAAAGAAGGTGCAGTAGCCTCTCGCCAGAAGCCTTGTGATCCTTCCACCGCTGACCTGGGCAAAGGCGAGACCAATGGCCAGCATGAAGCCGAGGCTGACGGAAATGACCAGCAAGGCGATGGTCTGCCATGCTCCACTGAGGAGAAGCGGCCAGTATTTTTCGATCCAGGAAAAAGTCATGGCTCTACCTCACGCAAGCGACGGCTGACCACGGCGCACGCGCCGTTCGATCAGCCGGAAGAGAAAGTTGGAGACAAGCGTGATCGCCAGATAGATCAGCGCGGCGGCCATGAAGAACAGGAAGTAATGCTTGGTGCTGGCCCCGGCGAGACGGGTGGCAAGCGCCAGTTCCTGATAGCCGACGACGGCCACCAAGGCGCTGTCCTTCGTCACGGATAGCCAGAGGTTGGATAGGCCGGGCAAAGCGTTGGGCAGGAGACCGGGAAGGACAACACGGCGAAAGCGCAAGAAAGGCGACATGCCGAAGGCTTTCGCGGCTTCGATCTGCCCATTCGGGATCGACAGGATCGCGCCACGCAGCACCTCCGTCATGTAGGCGCCCTGCACGAAGCCGAGTACCGCGACTGCGGCGACGAAGCCATTGACTTCCAGCGGCGGCAGGCCCGCCATCTGCAACAGTCGGTTCAGGCCGTCCGTTCCTGCGTAATAGAGGCCGACGATGAGGATGAGTTCCGGCACGGAGCGGATCAACGTCGTGTAAAGATTGAGGATGACGCCGAGCGCCCGATTGTCAGAAAGCTTGCCGAGTGCCCCCGCCATGCCGATCACGATACCGATCAGATAGGCACCAGCAGAAATGGCAAGTGTCGCGGCCGCCCCGGACAGCAACGTGCCGCCCCATCCCGGAGGATAGGGAGACAAGAGCTGGATGATGCTGTCTGGAGCTGCCATCTGCGAGGAGAACCAGACTTACTTCGCGCCGTAGATATCGAAGCTGAAGTATTTCTTGGTGATCTCGTCATATTTGCCGCTGGCGCGGACGGCAGCGAGCGCAGCATTCAGCTTCTGCTTCAGTTCCTGATCGTCCTTGCGCACACCTCCCGAGACGCCGAGACCGAGGATTTCGGGATCGTCGGCAACATTGCCAGCGTCGGCGCAGCAATCTTTACCGGTTTCCGTCTTCAGGAAGTCGTCAAGCACCAGCGAGTCGCCGAAGACGTAGTCGATGCGGCCAGCGGCCAGATCCTGAAAGGCTTCGTCCAGTGTCTGATAGGTCTTCTCGTCGGCGACATCCTTGAAGTACTTGGCATAGTAAGCGGATTGGATGGTGGAGACCTGAATACCGATCGTCTTGCCCTTCACGTCGTCTGCCGTGGCGCCGGGCTTGCCGTCTTTCGCACCGATCAGCTTGCTTGGCGTATTGTAGTACTTGTTGGTGAAATCGATGACCTTCTGGCGTTCCGCCGTGTTGGACATGGACGACCAGATGACGTCGAACTTCTTGCTTTCAAGCGCCGGAATCAAACCATCCCAGGACAGAGCGACGATGGAGCATTTCTCCTTCATTTCCGCGCAGACGGCATCCATGAGATCGATTTCCCAGCCCTGCCACTTGCCGCTGGCATCCTGGGCGAAAAAGGGTGGGTAGCTCTCATTCATCACACCGAAGCGAACTTCAGCGCTGGCGGTGAAAGCCGACAACGCGAAGGCCGTACCGGCCAGCAGAGATGCAACAAACTTCATATCAAACTCCTATGAGACTGTTCAGTTGGCGAGCGCGCCGGTAAATTCCCGAGTCCGTGCGCTGCTGGGATTGTTAAAGATCTGCTGCGGAGAGCCCTCCTCCTCCACACGGCCTTGATGCAGGAACATGACGTGGCTCGACACATCGCGGGCAAAGCGCATTTCGTGGGTCACGAGCAGCATGGTGCGCCCCTCTTCCGCCAGATCACGGATCACCTTCAGGACCTCGCCGACCAGTTCCGGATCGAGCGCCGAAGTCGGCTCGTCTAACAACATCACGGCAGGCTCGACGCAAAGCGCACGAGCAATGGCGGCACGCTGCTGCTGCCCGCCGGAGAGGAACGCCGGATAGGCATCCTTCTTCTCATAGAGGCCAACTTTGTGTAGCAGGGCCTCTGCCTTTTCGACTGCTTCCGCGCGCCTGACGCCCATGACATGCACGGGCGCTTCGATGACATTTTCCAGAACCGTGCGATGAGCCCAGAGATTGAAGCTTTGGAACACCATGCCAAGCCCGGTGCGCAGGCGCTCTACCTGACGCCAGCTTTGCGGGACGGACTTGCCGTCGCGCCCGCGCTTGACCGCCACCTCTTCACCATTGACGCTTACCCGGCCGCTGTCCGGTATTTCCAGGAAGTTGATGCATCTCAGAAAGGTGCTCTTTCCCGAGCCGGAAGAACCGATAATGGAGATGACATCGCCCTTCTTCGCCGTCAGCGAAATGCCCTTCAGAACCTCGTGATCGCCGAAGCTCTTATGGATGTCCTCCACAGCAAGGGCGCAAGGAACGTCTGCGGTCATTATTCTTCCTGACAGTCTAGAAAGGCGTCACACCATCCTGAGCGGAGGTGATGTTGCAGCGGAGATAAACGCTCTCGCACCTTATCGAAAGGAAAATCATTCTACGCCAGACGAAAGACATAAAATTAACCCGGCACGGAAGGCCGTGCCGGGTAAAACTATCGGCTGATATCTCGCCGGAGGCGTCAGATCGGATTGATGACACCGCTGAAGAGCAAGCCAAGGAGCACAACACCAATAACGATGCGATACCAGACGAACGGCATGTAGCTCTTCGTCGAGACCAGCTTGAGGAAGACGACGATGACGGCATATCCGACAATGAAGGATATCAGCGTCGCCAAAGCCGTCTGGCCCCAGCCGACCGGGTTTTCCTGTCCGATGCTCTTGAAGAGTTGATAGAAGCCCGAACCAAAGACGGCTGGTACCGCCAGAAGGAAGGAGTAACGGGCAGCGGCTTCACGCGTGTAACCTAGCAGCAAGCCAGCGGTGATCGTGCCGCCGGAGCGGGACACGCCGGGGATCAGCGCCATTGCCTGGGCAAAGCCGAAGATAATGGCGTCACGCCAGATCAGCTTCTTGATCGGATACTTCTTTTTGCCGATGCGATCCGCAAAGCCCAGAATGATACCGAAAACAATTAGCATGACCGCGGTGATGTAAAGGTTGCGCAGCGAATGCTCGATAGCGTCCTTGAACAGAAGGCCGAGCAGCACGATGGGCACCGAACCGACGATGATCATCCAGCCGAGGCGAACATCTGCCGGGTCATATTGCCCGCCAAGCCGCAAATGATGACGAAGCCAGGCAAAGGCGATCCGCATGATATCGGACCAGAAATAGACGAGCACGGCCAGCTCCGTGCCAATCTGGATGATGGCGGTAAACGCCGCGCCCGGGTCTTCACCGGTACCCAAAAACTCGCCCGCGATTCTCAAATGTGCGCTGGAAGAAATTGGCAAAAATTCCGTAAGCCCTTGAATAAAGCCGAGGATCGCGGCTTCTATCCAACCAATACCCATGCTGGTCCGTCCCTGAACTGACAATCACTGCGCGCGAAATTATGAACCAATCCGGGCAGTTCGATGTTGCGGTGCAAAAAAATGTGAATGATGAAGAGCCGGCGAATGCCGCGGCAAATCCTTCCTCCCAATTTGCCGGAAAATCAAGAGCACGATCATCTCCAAAACAGGGCTAAGCGGGTGCAGCTAGGCCAGGGCTTAGTTCGCGAACTCTAAAATAATAGGTTCGCCAAAACACAATATCCTACCCAACACTTCAAACTAGGTTGTATTCATCAAGTATTTTATTCATTAGACATTTAATACTTGCCTCCCTATATCTTCCTACTATTGCCGTTGTCGAAGACACATGGCTTTCTTTTTGTGGTGGACTGGTGCGTTGATCAATACAGTGTCGGTAACGTCGGACCTCCTTACCGCAGAACGAGACATTCTGGCACGTGTGGCGGTAGGCGGCCCGCTGAAACAGGTGTTGCGTGATATCGTGCTTCTGGTGGAAAAGCCTGCGGGCGGCGAGTTGCTGGCATCCGTTCTGCTCACCACGGAAGATGGCAAGCGTCTGACCCAGGGGGCGGCGCCGAGCCTGCCCTGCGATTATAACGACGCAATCGAGGGCATTTCCGTTGGCCCTGGTATCGGGTCTTGCGGCACTTCAGCCCATACGGGCGCCCCCGTCATCGTCAGCGATATCGCTACCGATCCGCTTTGGGCGAATTTCCGCAAATTGGCCCTCGCCCACGATCTCCGCGCCTGCTGGTCGATGCCCATACGAGCTGCCGATGGGCGCATTCTTGGCACCTTCGCCAATTACTACCGTGAGCCCCGCAAGCCTTCGGAGCGAGATTTAGAGGTCATCGGCATGATCTCACGAACGGTGGCTATTGCCATCGAGCGTTCGCAAAACGAGGAGGCACGCGATCGGGCAGAGGAGCAGCGGATGCTTCTTCTGCGAGAGTTGAACCATCGGGTGAAAAACGTCTTCGTGCTGGCTGACTCGATGCTGGCAATGACGGCGCGAACGGCAACGAGCGCCGAGGAGCTTTCCTCCACGGTTCGAGGCCGCCTGCGCGCCCTGGGACGGGCGCATGATCTCGTGCAGCCGACGTTTTCGGCCGAACATGTGGCCTATGCACCGGACGTGCCCTTGCGTCAGATCATCGGCGATATTCTGGCGCCCTACACCGACGCAGCTACCGACCGGGTTGTCTTCGTCGGTATCGACGACGTGCGTATTCGGGCTGATCACATTACGAGTGTCGCGCTGGTCTTGCATGAACTCGCCACCAACGCGGCGAAATATGGATCGCTTTGCTCCGAAGACGGTCGGCTCGTGGTTGCCTGCACCACAGGCGAGACGCTGCAAATCATGTGGAGCGAGCGGGGCGGGCCAGTTTCGGGCCCTCCGACCAGCAAGGGCTTCGGCTCAACGCTCATCCAGCGCACGGTCAGCAGCATGCGCGGAGAGATTTCCTATCACTGGTCGCCGGACGGGCTGGACATCACCATCTGCCTGCCCATTAACACGATTTCCGCCTGCGCCTAAACGCACGTCCTTATCGTAACAGGTAATCAAGCCCAGCCTTGACCATCCGACCGAAGGGCGGACGTAGAAGGCTTGGCACGCTGAAACGTCCTCTTGAAAACACGCCCTTGGCATGGCTCATGCGGCGGAAGCCTTCTATGCCGTGATAGGCCCCGGTGCCGCTTGGCCCTATCCCGCCGAACGGAAGGTCATCCTGCGCCACATGCAGCACCGTGTTGTTGATGCCGACATTGCCGGACGTGGTGCGTGACAGGATCATCTTACAGTCGTCACTATGCGCATCTGCGAAGACATAAAGCGCCAACGGCCTTGGCTTTTCATTGATGTAGGCGACCACCTGCGAAACATCGCGATAAGTCAGTACGGGTAAGATCGGCCCGAAGATCTCTTCCTGCATCACCGCCATGTCGTCGCTCGGATTGATGACGAGCGTCGGCGGCAGGACACGGATACGCGTTCCAGCCCCCCCCTCTCCTCCGACCGGCCGCACAGACGCACCCTTGCTGACCGCATCTTCAAGCAAGCCATTCAGCCTAGTGAAATGCCTGTCGCTGATGATCGACGCGTAGTCGCGGCTCACCACGCCCTCGGGGTAAGATCTTGCCACCGCCTTGTCGAAAGCATCGATGAAGGCTTCGACCTCGGTTTCGTGGACGAAGACGTAATCCGGGGCAACGCAGGTTTGCCCGGCATTGGTGAGCTTGCCAAAGACAATAGACGCAACGGTTCCGGCGTTGACGTGACCCGGCAGTATGATCGTCGGGCTCTTGCCGCCGAGTTCCAGCGTGACCGGCACGAGATGTTCACTCGCAGCCTTCATCACCAGACGCCCGACCTGCGTGCTGCCGGTGAAGAACAGATGGTCGAACGGCAAGCTGCTGAATTGGGCGCCTACGCCAGCGTCGCCAAGCACCACGGCGACTTTATCTTCCGGAAAGGCCTCGGCGAGCATTGCCTTCATCAAGGCGCTCGTTTCCGGCGCAAGTTCCGAGGGCTTCAACATCGCCCGATTCCCGGCGGCAAGCGCCGTGGCAAGTGGCACCATGGCCAGCAGAAACGGATAGTTCCAAGGCGACAGAATGCCGATGACACCGAGCGGCTGATACTCCACCCAGGCGCGTCCGCATTGCGACAGCGCGCCTATATGGCGCGGTTCGGGCTTCATGAAGCGCTTCAGATTCCGGTCCAGGTAATCGATCGCCTGGATCACCCCGACAATGTCCAGAAGGGCGGTCTCATTCGGCGACCGTCCGCCGAAATCCGCATCAACCGCCTGTTCGATTTTGCTTCGATAGGAGGTCACAACCTTCCGCAGGGCCTTGAGATCGGCTCGGCGTTCCTCCAGTGACGGAGGTCCATCGTGGAGAAAGGCGTGGCGCTGCCTTCCCAAAAAATCAGCGGCGGTGCTCATTCGGCAGCAGCGAGCGGCGTTACGACGTCCTCGGGCGCGGCAAGCGTCTTGACGCCGTCCTTGCAGACCACATGGGTTTCGCCCCAGGACTTGAGCGCTGAGATGACCGGCGCCATGCTGTTGCCAAGCAGAGTCAGGCTGTAATCGACCCTTGGCGGCACGACGGGAAAGACTGTGCGGGAGATCAGGCCCGCATCTTCCAGTTCGCGAAGCTGCTTCGTCAACATGCGCTGGGTGACGCTTGGAATGTGGCGGCGCAGGGCATTGAAACGCAGAGTTCCTTCGGTCAGCAAATGATAAAGAATCACGCCCTTCCACTTGCCATCGAGGTAACACAGCGTCGATTCCACCGGGCAGCCGGGAAAATTATCTTTCAGTTTGGCGCGAGGGCGGGACATGAAAAGCTCCGTTTTTCAGGTTCTGCGGGTGGCCACAGTATCCTTTTTGTCAGTATAAACACAAAATGTGCATTCTTGCAGCCATTGCTCATAGCTATCAAATAGACGCCGAAGCAACAAGCGAAGGAGAAAGAACATGCGCGCTGTCGGCTACAAGACCTGCAAGCCCGTAACAGAAGCAGACGCTTTGGTGGATTTCGAACTGCCTGCCCCGGAGGCCAACGGCCACGATCTTCTGGTGGAAGTGAAGGCAGTTTCGGTCAATCCGGTCGATACCAAGGTTCGCCGAAACCAAGCGCCCGAGGCAGGCCAGGCCCGCATCCTCGGCTTCGATGCTGCGGGTGTCGTCAAGGCTGTTGGCGACAAGGTCAGCCTGTTCAAGCCAGGCGATGAAGTGTTCTATGCAGGCGCTATCAACCGCCCCGGGACCAATAGCGAGTTTCACCTCGTGGATGAACGCATCGTTGGTAAGAAGCCGAGAAGCTTGAGTTTCGAGGAAGCTGCGGCCCTACCGTTGACGGCGATCACCGCCTATGAAGCCCTGATCGATCGCCTCAAGGTAAAGGATCCCGTTGCAGGTGGCGCCAACGCCATCGTCATCATCGGTGGTGCCGGCGGCGTCGGTTCGATCGCAATCCAACTTGCGCGGCACCTGACAGACCTGACAGTCATCGCCACGGCGTCGCGGCCGGAAACGAAGGAATGGGTCGCGCAGTTTGGTGCACATCATGTGCTTGACCATAGCAAGCCGCTTGCACCACAGGTAGAGGCGCTTGGTTTAGGTGCCCCGAGTTTCGTCTTTTCCACCACCCATAGCGAGCTCCACCGCGCCGACAGCATAGAGTTGATTGCGCCGCAGGGGCGCTACTGCCTGATCGACGATCCAGAGAATGGTTTCGATATCATGCCATTCAAGCGCAAAGCCATTTCCGTTCATTGGGAGATGATGTTTGCCCGGCCGGTCTTCGAAACAGCCGATATCCTGGAGCAGCACAATCTGTTGAACCATGTGTCGGAGCTGGTTGACCAGGGCAAGATCAAAACCACGATGACGGAAACGTTCGGCACGATCAACGCCGCGAACCTTATCAAGGCGCATGCGCTGGTCGAAAGTGGCAAGGCCAAGGGCAAGATCGTGTTGTCCGGCTTCTGAGAACACGTGTAGCCACATGGTGACAGACTAGCCGGATCACAGTGTGGTCTGGCTAGTCTTCACCATCAATCGTCTTCCGGATCGGCGGGGCAAGGCCAGGTGGCTGGTTTGGTCAATCCTTGCGGAAGCTTGGTTTTGTCGTCGCCACAGGCAATATCGATCTGCTTTTGGTCGAGCCCGGTCGCGGCGGAAAGGTCCAGCCCTTCGATGCGGGCCAGCAGCAGGAACGAGTCGGAGAAATCGATCGGCCCGGTAAACTTGGCGCCCGTGAAGCTGGCGCGTGAGAGGTTGGCCTTGGTGAATTTGGTGCCCGTCAGCACCGCGCCATTGAAATCCGCCCGCCCGAGTTCCGCCTTGGAAAAATCGGCATTGACGAGCTTGGCATTCTCGAAGTTGGCGCGCTGCATTTCAGCGCTGTTGAACCTGGCATTTTCGGCATTCGCATCGCTGAAATCGCTGCGATAGGCCTCGATCTTGATCAGATTGGCGCCCTCAAGCTGGGAGGAGGCCAGCGAGGTACGGATCAACTTGGCCTTCTCCATATTCGCCTTATTGAATGAGGAGCCGCGCAGATCGGTATAGGTAAAGTCCGTTCCGTGCAGGTCGGCACCGTCGAGAACGCTGCCGCCCAGCATCAAGAGCCGCTTGTTGCATTCGCTCCAGTCGATGCCAGTGGATGCGTCGGCTCGGCAGCTCGCCGCCATGGCGGGTTGACCGCTTATCGATATCGCCCCGATCACCGCTGCGACCGCAGCCAGCAAATGATTGCTAGGCAAAGCCGAGACCATTCTGGCAAGTTTCCTCATTGCTCACTCCCAACCCCTTTTAGGGGTATATTGACCCTCTTAACCTATGAGGGACCCTCTTCACATATAGGGGCTCTGTCACATCTAAATGATCCAGCCCGCAACTGTAAACGCCTCCCTGATCACTATCATCGATGCCCTAACCCTTCAGGTTGCAGGTTGTTCAGAAATAACAGCTAAGCGAGTAGCAAGAATAGGATTACAGTTTCTTCAGCATCGCCACGCGACGCTTTGGATCAAGACCAGAGTCGATCTGAGCCCTCAGCCTTTCCGCGAGAAAGACTGACATTTCCTCCGCCTCAAGGATGCGAAAGCCGAGCTTCGTATAAAAGGGCGCATTGAAAGGCGCATAACGATCCGTAGTAAGAACCGCGTCAGCTAGTCCTTTCTTACGTCCAACATCCAGCAGGGCCAGAATCAGCGAGGTGCCAATGCCCCTGCCCTGTGCGGCGCGCTCTACGTCGAGCTCGACGACATAAAGATTGCCTCCCTCGTTCAGCCCAAGCGTAAAGCCGACGACACGTCCCGCCTCTTCGGCCACCAGAAGAAGTCCCTCGTCGAGGCTCTGCTCAAGCAGAAAGACCGGCGCGGAGACAGGCTGCTGCGATACCCCGCAGACTTCTGCCCACACAACAAAGGCATCCAGTTCGATTTCCGCCAAACGTGGAAAGTCGTCCTGCCGTCCGGCACGGATCGTCGCCATATCGCATCATCCCCTCATGCAGGCGCACCGTCTTACTCGCAGATGAAGCGATAAGCCGAGCGGGCCACACCGATATCACATATTGGCGTGGACTAGCCCTTCGACGAACATCCCTGCTGACAGCGGTCCGGGCGGGCCGTGCCAATGTTACATATTGGCGTAAACTGGCCCTTCGCCGAACATCTTTGCTGGCGGCGGTCCGAGCGGGCCGCGCCAATATTACATATTGGCGTAAACTGGCCCTTCGCCGCCTTGTGGCGGTACCCAGTTGATATTCTGGTTCGGGTCCTTGATGTCGCAGGTTTTGCAGTGGACGCAGTTCTGCGCGTTGATGACGAAGGTTGGCTCGCCTTCCTTCTCCACCCACTCATAGACTCCGGCGGGACAGTAGCGCGTCGAGGGTCCGGCATAGACATCATGCTCGGAGCGCTTCTGAAGCTCCATATCCTTCACCTGGAGATGAACCGGCTGGTCCTCCTCATGGTTGGTGGAGGAGAGATAGACCGAGGACAAACGGTCGAAAGTCAGGACGCCATCCGGCTTGGGATAGGCAATCGGCTTGTGGTTTGCTGCGGGCTCCAGGCTTTCCGCGTCGGTCTTGCCGTGCTTCAGCGTACCGAAGATGGAGAAGCCGAAGAGCTGGTTGGTCCACATATCGAGACCGCCGAGACCGACGCCAATCGCCGTGCCGAACTTCGACCAGAGCGGCTTGACGTTGCGCACCCGCTTCAGATCCTTGCCGATATCGGTGCCACGCCATTCGTTCTCGATCTCGATCACTTCGTCATTGGCGCGACCAGACGCGAGAGCTGCTGCAATTTTGTCCGCCGCCAGCATGCCGGAGAGAACCGCATTGTGGCTGCCCTTGATGCGCGGGACGTTGACGAGGCCTGCCGAACAGCCAATCAACGCGCCGCCCGGGAACGTCAGCTTCGGCACCGACTGGTAGCCGCCTTCGGTGATGGCGCGCGCACCGTAGGAGACGCGCTTTCCGCCTTCGAAAGTCGGTGCGATTGCCGGGTGGGTCTTGAAGCGCTGGAACTCTTCGAAAGGATAGAGATAGGGGTTCTTATAGTTCAGGTGAACCACGAAGCCGACGGCAACGAGGTTGTCTTCCAGATGATAGAGGAACGAGCCGCCGCCCGTCTTCATGCCCAGCGGCCAGCCGAAGGAGTGCTGCACGAGGCCCTGCTTATGGTTCTCAGGCTTGACCTGCCATAGCTCCTTGATGCCGATACCGAACTTCTGGACGTCGCTGTTCTTCGACAGATCGAACTTCTTGATGAGCTGCTTGGCAAGCGAGCCGCGCACGCCCTCACCGATCAGCACATATTTGCCATGCAGTTCCATGCCGCGGGTGAAGGCAGGGCCGGGCTCGCCATTCTTCTCGATGCCCATGTCACCGGTGGCAACACCGATGACGGCGCCTTCATCGTTGTAAAGAACTTCGGTTGCGGCAAAACCCGGATAGATTTCCACGCCAAGCGCTTCCGCCTTTTCCGCAAGCCAGCGACAGACGAGACCGAGCGAGACGATGTAGTTGCCGTGATTGTTCATCAGCGGCGGCATCAGGAAATTGGGCAGACGGATCGAGCCGGCAGGTCCGAGGAACAGGAACTGGTCGTCCTTGACTTCGGTCTTGAAGGGATGCCCCTCCTCTTCGCGCCAGCCGGGCAACAGACGGTCGATACCGATCGGATCGACCACTGCGCCGGAGAGAATATGCGCGCCGACTTCAGCGCCCTTTTCCAGTACCACGACGGAGAGGTCCGGATTGACCTGTTTCAACCGGATGGCGGCAGAAAGGCCCGCAGGTCCAGCGCCGACGATCACGACATCGAACTCCATCGATTCACGTTCCGGCAATTCCATTTCTTCCGTCATAAGATCCTCGTCGGTTTACCGGTCCCGTCCGGCTTTTCGTTGTTCCTGCCCTACACCAAACCGCAGCCGAAGACGTGTGGAAAAACGTCGTCGCAACAAGCAGTTCGCGTCATCGTTCTTGGCAAAGCAAAAGCGCTTTGTCGAGATGAATAGCAACGATGCTTACATGGCGCCACCAAATTGTCCGACAACCTGATGACTATCAATTACTTTTACGTACACGTAATATCAAGAATAGGAATGATGGTGTGCGTCGTCAAGGGAGTGGGACGAGCTGGGTCCCCGTCAAATCGCCCACTCCTCGTCCGTCGTGAACACGATGGTGAGCCAGCGGTCATGTCCTTCTCCACCCAGCGCCTCGCCGATTTGGTCGCGAATGGCGTCCCATTCTTCCAGGCGACGGGCGGGTGTGTTTTTCGGCACAATGAAGAAGAGTTCAATCTGTCGTCCACGGCCGACGCGTGCGACATAGGAATAATGCGAGGAAAAGCCAAATTTCTCAACGACTTCCTTCGCGACCTTATCCACATGCAGTTTGAACTCGGTCGGCGTGACCAGCAGGATGTCGGCCAGCGCCTGCTTCACATTGGCGAAAGGCATCGGGATGATGACGAGGCAGACGAGCGCCAGCACGGCCGGGTCGGTGTAGGATGCTAGCCAAGCATGGGAAGAGTGAGACAAGGCATAACCGCCCATAAAGGCGACGAAAAGTGCTGCACTCAACATGGCGCTCATCAGCCAGCTTTTGGCGTCGAGCGCGACGAAGGCGGATTTCAGCGTCCGGTTTTTCCGCCGAATGAACCATGCCATTCCAAGCGACACGGCAAAGGTGAAGAAGGTGACGACGATCGCATAATCGAACGCGATCACACGGCCGCCATCCATCAGGCTGTCGATCGCATTGATGAGCGCATAGACTGCGGCCCCTATCAAGAGCGTGCCATTCAAACCAAGGACCATCGGCTCCAAATGCCAGAAACCCATGGTGAAGCGTTCCGCCAGCTTGCCGCCTGGATTGGGCAGCGCCGAGGCGGCGATCAAACGCGCCACCATCAGCGCCAGCATGGTCATGAAGGCATCGGTCAGCGAGTAGATGCCATCGAAGACGACGGCGAAAGAGCCGGAATAAAGACCGGCAGCAATCCCGCACGACGCCAGGATCACGGTGACGGCGATCGAAAGCTTGAGCAGTGATTGTTCGGTCATGAAAAAGGTCGCCCTTCAAATCTCGGTACGTGTTGTCGTTTTTGCCTCTTCAGAGCCTGTCGAATACGGACCCCGCCCCCGGTGAAAACAGTCGCTCATAGGTTCTGACGAGATAGCCGTCCGTCATACCCGCAACGAAGTCGCAGATGATGCGCAGATCGCCGCCGGATTTTTCGTAAAGCGGGAAGACATCTTCCGGTAGCAGGCGCTCAGGATCGGACTGCAGCGCTTCGAAGACAGCGACGACCATCCCCTGCCCCTTAAACTCCATATGCTGGACACGCGGGCTTTTGATCACATGTTTGCGCACGACATCCTGAAAGGCCTTCAGCAGTCGAACACGGTCCACTCCAAGCTTAACACGGTGACGCAAGAGTGGCGTTTCAAACCGCTCGTCGTCGGCAAAGCGTGCATCTGTGATGAAATAGCCGACCAGCATGCTGATAAACATTTTGCGGTCGCCGCTATTACCGAAGAGCCCATCCACGATTTCGCGATAGACGTCATTGCCGCGCTTATCCTTATGGTTCTTATTGAGCATCGCCATGAAGCTCTCGCAGTCATCCGCCGTCACCTCCTTCTCGAAGGCATCGCGGGTTATGAGCTGCATGGCGATCGCGTCCTCAAGATCGTGGACCCCGTAGGAGATATCGTCCGCCACATCCATAATGGTGCAATCGAGTGATTTATGCAGCGACTTGGCGTGTTTTCCGTCGTCCTGCGTCACTGTCTGGAAAAGATCACGATCGGCCTGCGGCAGAGGATCGAGCACCCAGTCCACCACTTCCGTTTCGCAATCCATGTAACATTTCGGAGGCTTCGAGGCCTGCGTGTCGATGATGCGCAGCGTCGAAGGACCGTCATGCAGTTTTGGCAGGCGCGCGGGATGGGCAGCTTTCGAATAGGCGACGGGGTACTTCAGAATACCCAGCAGAGTGCGCCGCGTGAGGTTGGCGCCATTGGCTTTTGAAAATGTCTCAAGGCGGCTGAGAATGCGTAAAGTCTGGCCGTTTCCTTCGAAGCCCGCTTTGGCGATGTCGGTAATGACGCCATTGCCGTTGCGCCCTGCTTCGTCCGGATTTGCTGCCATGCGCATGCAGTAATTCAGCGCGACCTCGCCGCCATGACCGAAAGGCGGGTGGCCAAGGTCGTGGGCGCTACCGATCGCCTGGATGAGGCTATGCTCCGGCAGTTCCGCCGTCACCGGATGATGAGGAAAGGCCTTGCGCAGATGCTTGACCAGACCTGCCGCGATTTGCGCCACTTCCAGAGAATGCGTCAGGCGCGTGCGATAGAAGTCACTATCGCCGAGGTTTAGGATCTGCGTCTTGCTTTGCAGTCTTCGAAATGAGGTGGAGTGGATGATCCGCCCATAATCGATGTCGCTTTCGCTGCGGGCGTCGTCACTCTTGCGGTTTTCGACTTTCTGGCGCTCGTTCCACACGTTCAAGCCCGTCCTCTGCCAACACAAAATTCACGGGGCTGTCTTATCGAGGCGCAAGAGGCGGCGCAAGCAACCGCGCTCAAGGCCAAGCCGATCAACACTTTTCAGGGCTGGACGCAGGCGCTACAAGCGTGGGCAATCATCATGAGCATGAAAGGACACCGTCATGGATTTGGGTATTTCCGGCAAGCGCGCATTGGTTCTGGCCTCGTCTCGCGGCCTCGGTCTCGGCATCGCGACGGCGCTGGCAAAAGAAGGCGTCAACGTGCTCATGGTCGGACGCAGCGGCGAAAAGCTGGACGCCAACGCCAAGGCGATCAACGCGCTCGGCAAGGGCAAGGCGGACTGGGTCTGGGGCGATCTCGGCGAAGAAAACTTCGTGCCATCCATGATCGAAGCGGTGAAGACGAAGCTTGGCGGCATCGATATTCTCGTCAACAACACAGGCGGCCCGACACCGGGTCTGGCGCAGGAAATCACCCCCGAAAAGCTGGATACGTTCTTTCAATCCATGGTGTTGCGGGTCATCACCCTCACCAACACATTCTTGCCACAGATGAAGGAGCAAGGCTGGGGCCGCATTCTGACCGTAGCCTCTTCCGGCGTGTTCGAGCCCATTCCAAATCTCGCGCTCTCCAACACGCTGCGCGGCGCGCTTGTCGGCTTCAATAAGACACTGTCCAGTGAAGTCGCGGGTTTCGGCATCACCGCCAACATGCTGCTGCCCGGACGAATCCACACCGATCGCATTGATGAACTGGACGGCGCAAACGCTAAACGCCTTGGCAAGAGCATGGACGAGGTTCGCGAGGCCTCGGTCAAAAGCATACCCGCGGGTAGGCTTGGTACGGTGGAAGAATTCGCTGCCGCAGGCGCGTTCCTGTGCTCTCAGCCGGCCAGCTATATTACCGGCACCATGCTGCATGTGGATGGTGGAGCGGCAAAGTCGATCTGATCTTGCAGATCGGCTTGATGTAACGCTTTGAACTGAGAGCCTTTCCGGATACCATTCGGGAAGGCTTTGATTTTGGGAGAAGACCATGCAGGCACTTCGCACGATTTTAAGCATACTCGGCGTTCTGATCGTGCTGATCGGTCTGATCTGGATTGGCCAGGGCAGCGGCTATTTCCCCTATCCCGCTTCCAGTTTCATGATCAATCAAAGCCCGTGGATGCTGCGCGGCGCGCTGGTGGCGCTCGGTGGCATCATCCTGATCGTCGTCGCGCGCCGAGCGCTTCGCTGATCGTTACTTGACGAGCTTCGGCAGATCGGCGATCAGCGCATCGCGAGTCGCGAAACTGATAGGCTCTTGGCTTTTCCAATCCTCGATTTTGAGGCTGGCGAATACGACCTTGCGTTCTCCCTTCTGCGCCCAACCGACGAACCAGCCGAGCCACCAGTCGCCATCATAGGTGTTGGCCTTGGTGCGCATGCGCCCCGATCCCGTCTTGCCGTGAACCTGCCATCCGTCTGCCGCTGAAAATAGCGGGATGACGGCTTCCGTTTTCGCAATCGCCTCCTTGGAGACGGGCAGCTTTCCGGTGACGAAGCGACGCACGAAGTCTACCTGTTGATCGCCAGAAATCTTCAGCGATGACATCAGCCAGGCTTCCGTGAGGCCATCCGTCTGTCCAGCAACCCCGCGTACGTCGGCATTGCCATAAGAGAAGCGCTGAACATAGTCAGCAAACTTGGCCTTGCCCAATCGACGGGTGATTTCCTGCGAATACCAGACGATGGAATCCCGCTCCCAGACCGTCGGATCGACAGATTTCTGTTCGCGCTTCGGTCTTTTCCATTCCGTCTTATAGTTCCACCGCGGACTGGTCGCATCCTTGAGAATCCCCGCATCATAACCCATGACAGCGAGCGGAAACTTGAAACTGGATTGCGGAGCGAAAGCCTTGTCGCACACGCCGTCGCGGTGCAGAACGGCGCCGCTTTCGGCGTCCAGAACGACGGTGCAATGCAGCTTTTCAGCCGCTTTGGCTTCCATCGAAGAGCAGCCTGCCACCGCCAGCGATGCGATGAAAACCGCTGTTCGTCTCTTCGTTTTCATCATCGAAAGATGCATGGCTATCTCCTCTATGCGTCAATTCCAAAGTTTCGGTAGGAGAGAATTACGGTGGTTTGCCTCAGCGGGACAAATGATGATATCTGGCTCCGGCCATGAATTAAACTTGGCCTTCCCGCTACTCTGGACACGATCCTATGGTTCGCCCTCACCTTCCGCTCAACGCGCTGCGCGCCTTTGAAGCCGCTGCCCGGCATCTGAGTTTCACCCGTGCCGCCATCGAGCTTTGCGTGACGCAGACCGCGATCAGCCATCAGGTCAAACTGCTGGAGGACCGCCTTGGTGCGGCGCTCTTCAAACGTCTGCCGCGCGGTTTGATGATCACCGACGAGGGGTTGGCGCTTTTGCCGACGCTTCGCGATTCCTTCGACCGCATGGCCGATATCCTACAGCGTTTTGAGGATGGGCATCTTCAGGAAGTGCTCAGCGTCGGTGCGGTCGGGACGTTTGCCGTCGGCTGGCTGCTCCCTCGCCTCACTGAGTTCCAGGACCTTTATCCCTTCATCGATATCCGCCTCTCCACCAACAACAACCGCGTCGATATCGCTGCAGAAGGCCTCGACTTCGCGATCCGCTTCGGCAACGGCGCCTGGCACGACACCGAGGCGGAAGAGTTGTTTTCCGCACCGCTCTCTGCGCTCTGCATCCCGTCAATCGCCGCGCGCCTCAAAACCCCTCACGACGTCACGCAGCAGACGTTGCTGCGCTCCTACCGTGCCGACGAATGGCCGGACTGGTTTTCCGAGGCCGGCGTTCCCGCGCCTCGACTGAAGGGTATCGTCTTCGACTCCTCAGTGCCCATGGCCGAAGCGGCCCTTCAGGGGGCTGGCATCGCGCTTGCTCCACCCCTGATGTTTCAGCGTCATCTCTCCTCGGGCGATCTTGTCCAACCGTTTCCGGTCTATGTGTCAAAGGGCTGTTACTGGCTGACGAGGCTGAAGTCGCGCGCCGTCACCAATGCCATGGCCACCTTTGCCGCATGGCTGAAAGACAAGGCTGCGGGAATGAAGGAGCACGCGTGAAAAAAACTATCGGGGCGCGCTTGCCATTCATAATTCGCTGTGCCATCACGCGCCCTCTTCAAAATAGGCGGGCGCGGTTGCGCGCCTTTTATTGCCCGGATGCTCGCATTCATCCCGGGACTGCTTTCTCTTTGACTCATAAGGATATTCGTCATGACACGGACACTCGGGCTTGATTTTGGCACGACCAACACAGTTATGGCGCTGTCCGAAACTGGCAGCAGCAGCCACTCGATGCGCTTCACCTCCAGTGCCGGAACGACAGACAGCATGCGTACCGCCCTCTCCTTCATGAAGGACAAGGGGCTGGGTGCAGCAGCGCTTCATGTCGAGGCAGGCCAGGCTGCCATCCAGCAATTCATCGAGAACGCTGGCGAGTGCCGCTTCCTGCAATCGATCAAGACCTTCGCCGCCTCTTCGCTGTTCCAAGGCACGCTGATCTACGCCAAGCGCCAGAGCTTCGAAGATCTGATGGAGGTGTTTCTGCGCAAGTTGAAGACCTATGCAGGCGATGAATGGAAGGACGATGTATCGACTGTGATCGCCGGTCGCCCCGTGCGTTTTGCCGGCTCCAATCCCGATGAAGCATTGGCACTTGCCCGCTACAATGAAGCACTTACGCGCTCGGGCTTTCCTGAAATCCATTATGTCTATGAGCCGGTAGCAGCCGCCTATTACTTCGCCCAGAGTTTGAAGAAGGATGCCAACGTCCTGGTGGCGGATTTCGGCGGCGGCACCACCGATTACTCGCTGATCCGCTTCGAAACGCATGGCGGCAAGCTTTCCGCAACGCCCATCGGCCATTCGGGCGTTGGTGTTGCGGGCGACCATTTCGATTTCCGCATGATCGACAATCTGGTTTCGCCGGAAATCGGCAAGGGCAGCAAGTTCAAGAGCTTCGACAAGGTGCTGGATGTGCCATCCGGCTACTACGTCAATTTCGGTCGCTGGAATCAGTTGTCGATCTTCAAGACTTCCAGAGAGTTTTCCGATCTGAAGTCCTTGCTTCGCTCGGCGCTCGAGCCGGAAAAGCTGGAGCTCTTCGTCGAACTGGTCGAGCATGATGAGGGCTACCCCCTCTACCAGGCAATCTCTGCCACCAAGATGGCGCTTTCGTCCCAGGAAGAGGCAGAGTTCAACTTCTCGCCGCTTGGCGCGGCAGGTAAGAAGATGGTCAAGCGGTCCGACTTCGATCGATGGATTGCCGACGATCTCGCCAAGATCGAAGAGGCACTGGACGAGGTTCTGACAAAGACGAACACGGCTCCTCAAGCCATCGACAAGGTCTTCCTGACGGGCGGCACCTCCTTCGTTCCTGCCGTGCGCCAGCTCTTCACTCGCCGTTTCGATGCCGACAAGATCGAAAGCGGCGGCGAACTTCTTTCCATCGCCCATGGTCTGGCGATGATTGGCGAAAGCGGCGACATTGCGCGCTGGACGGCATAAGAAGCGTTTGGCGGGAAAGGCGGTCCGCGAGGGGCGTGACCAACCATAGGGCAGCCGGGAAGAGCCCCGGTAGCTGCTTCCATTTTACAAGGAAACGCTCTAGTTTGCGGCCCATGATCTCGGCACAGGACCTTTCCCCGGCAGAACTGGCTGCACTTCTGCATTTCCATGCAGATGCTGGCGTCGACTGGTTGCTGGAAGACGAGCCACTGGACCGCTTTGCCGAGTTTGCAGCAAGCCGTCAGGCGCGTGCGCCACAAAGAAGCAGCGAACCGCAACAGCCTGAGGTGCGAAGCGCGCCGCAGCAGGCTTCACCCTCTGCGAGGCAATCTACTCGCGCACCTGCGCCTGCTCCTGCGGCGGCGGTCAACGTTGCACTGCCTGACGATCAGGCGATCGCTTCGGCACGTTTCGCGGCCGAAAGCGCGCGGTCTCTTGCCGAGTTGAAGACTGCGCTGGAAAGTTTCAACGGCTGCAATCTCAAAAACAGTGCCCGCAACACGGTGTTTGCCGAAGGCGACCCCTCCTCCGGCATCATGGTCATCGGCCCGATGCCGGATGCCGATGACGATCGGGAAGGCACTCCGTTTACCGGAAAGACCGGACTCCTTCTCGACCGCATGCTGGCGGCGATCGGGCTTGATCGCACCAAGCTGATGCTGACCAATGTCGTCCCTTGGCGTCCGCCGGGCAACCGCTCGCCGTCGGGTCCGGAGATGGAAATCTGCCGTCCTTTCATCGAGCGACAGATCGCTCTGGCCGAGCCGAAAGCACTGTTGCTTCTCGGCAACTTTACAGCGCGTTTTTTCTTTGGCGGCTCTGGAACGATCCATACGCTCCGGGGGCAGTGGCGTGATGTCGCAGTGGGCGCAGAGAAAGCCCCTGCTATTGCAACGCTGCACCCGCAAGAGCTTTTAAATGCCCCGGCAAGTAAGTCGTTGGCTTGGAACGATTTATTGGCTTTTAAGGCGTGTTTGCGCGATTTATGAATGCTTCCTTTTTGATCATTGTAAACGGATTATGAAAAAAGCCATGCAAATGGCGCATAACAGCGACGCATTAGGCCGGGTTGCCGAATCTATGCCGCACTGCGATAAGAACCATGTCTTGGGAGGAAAAGGTTTAAGGAACCAAGGCAATGACCACTCGCTACCGTCCGGTTCATTCCGGCTTTGAAACGCTTCGACTTGCTGGCCTCGGCCCACGCTCCAGTCAGGGCTATCACCGTTTCGGTGTAACAAACGAACAGTTGACTGCACGCGCTTCGACACAGCAGGTACGCGCGACCCGTCCTTCGGCGGTTTTTGCAGATTTTCGCGAACGCTGAGACGACACTGGTGCGGCCTTGTCCGCACATGCTGCATGCATTGCCATGCTGATGAGGCGCCTTTCATCTGGAAGGCGCTTTTTGCATTTTCAGACGATAGCTTCGCAAAACAGCCTGGCCGACGGGACAGTAAGTCTGCGTCGGGTGGACGCTGACCCCACTTCCTTTGCCGGCGACCGCCATTCTGCGAGCCTTAATCCTCTACCTAGCTACGTTCAGCTGGCCCCGAAGCAATGATTTCGCTTCAAGGAACGCGTCTTCCACGTGCTTGAGCTTCCTCGCTTGCCAGCCGCAATATTCGCGAAGAAAGTCGCGGGACAGCCACATAGAGCTGCGTGGCGTATCGTCCATCCACCCGACGCTACCTTGTTCTGCAGCTTTGTTCAAAAGCCGTTGCAGATGCGTGCGCGACATCATGAAGGTGGCCGCCAGCGCTCGGACATCGACATAGCCGATATCGATCCGCTCATTCTCCGTATCCCGAACACGGGTGACGATCTCGTCCATGACCAGACCGCCAGCTTCCACCCATTGAAAAAGCCCGACGCGCTCCGGCGGCTCAGTCCAATGTTGATCCGCAAGACAGGCGCGCGCTGCGGCGGGTTGGGCATGCTCAACGATCTGAGGATAGGCCATCAGCGTGGCAGCGCGGTTTCCGTTATCCATTCCGTCAATGGCAGAGAGGTTTGCCAAGTACCAGTTGAAAATTCCCTGCTCGCTGATCTGCGTGGCGCGATAGCGCTTGGGTCTCGTCGCGGCAGAACGGTTCGCCTTCTCGATGTAGCGATAGATCTCAAGCTGATCGAGATAATTCTGTACCGTGTTGCGGCTGGCAACGCCGGTAGAGATCACCATCTCACGCAATTGGGCGACGGTGAAACCTTGGGCACGCTGCTCGGCGCTGAGGGCCATCGCCATCTGTGTGAGAAGCCATTTCTGGTGCGCAGACAGCAGGCGCGCAAGGCGGGGGTTCTCATCGAAACGCCCACGCAATACCCGCGCCAAATGTTGAATGGCGCCCAAAAGACCGGGATGAGCAACGAGTTCATCGTAAGTAAAGCTCATCGGCGGTGCTCCGCCATCAATAATTCTGCGGCACGTCTCTCAAAAAGAAAAAGAGGACGCCTGACATTTCTCTCGCCGTGCTGCCCAATTTTTTCTGGCTTGAAATCCCAACGCAAGATGCATCACCCAATACCCACAACCTATAAGGTACATAACACATTTCTGCGTCAGACCATGAAGTTTTCTTAAAATTCACAGGTGTTTATTCACAGGTAGACGAAATCAACCGGATGGTGTTGAGGCCTTGCGCGCTGCTTTACGCTGAAGCCCCAATTGGTGCTCGCGGAAGATGATGAAGATACCTGCTGAAATGACGATGCTGGTTCCGAGCAGCATAGTGAAGGTCGGCACATCGCCGAAAAGAATATAGGAAACACCAATGCCAAGCAGGATCGAACTATATTCGAAGGGTGCGATCGTCGATACTTCCGCGTGACGGTAGCTTTCTGTCAGCAGAATTTGGGCTATACCGCCAGCAATGCCTGCGGAAACCAAAAGAACGGCCTGCTGCATACTCAACCATTCCCAACCGAACGGCATACTCAAGGCTGAAATCAGCGTGCCGGTCAGCGAGAAATACAGCACGATCGTCGGCGTGCGTTCTGTCACGACCAATTGGCGCACCTGGACCATCGCCAATCCACCGAGCACTGCACCAAACAGGACTGCCAGAGCGCCAATGCTTTCGCCTGCCTCGAGCCCGCCATTCTGCAACAGCGTCATCTTCGGCCACAGGATGATGACAACCCCCATCATGCCGACAACGACCGCTGACCAGCGGTAGATACGCACCGTTTCGTTCAGCATCAGGGCGGCGAAGACCACGGACATCAATGGTGAGGCGTACCCGATTGCGATGAATTCCGGCAGCGGCAGCAAGGTCAGGCCATAGAAGCCGCACATCATCGACAGAATGCCCAGAAAGCCGCGCTTGAAGTGGCCGAACAGATTGCTCGTGTGGAAAGCACGTGTGAGGCTGCGAAGCCAGGCCAGATAGAGAATGATCGGAAGGATGGCAAAAGCCGAGCGGAAGAAGGTGATCTGTCCCGCAGGAACATCCGGTCCGGCGGCTTTGATGCAGGTCTGCATGACGAGAAAGAATGCGACGGATGTGAGTTTGAGGAGAATGCCCCTCACGGGACTGTATGTGTCTGCACTCATGGGAACTTGCGATCGGGATTTGCAGACGCGGTGCCCGCAGATTGGAGTTTGACCCGAGCGCACCGCACAGCAGATCGACTTTGGCGCCATTAGATCACGCAGGCCAACGGAGGTAAACCGATTCGGCGGGGTTGGCCGGTCGGTCCTGTCGATTGAGAGTTACGATGGATGCCAAAGCGCGAATGATTTTCGAGATATTCTCTTTCTGCGTGTTGGCAGCTTCAGTAATCGTTCAACATTTCATGAAATCATACGCCGATGGGAAGTGCGCAGATGCGGATTAAAGCTTCTTTCTGGCAGTACTTCAGGGACGCATGTCCCCCGCCTCTCCATGATGGTGACGCGTATCGACAAGTTTACTTTCACCCATCATGTCCGCATGATGGTTAGGCAGCGGCAAAAGCAAGGTTCATTCGGGAATAGTTATGCGAACAGATACGGGTCAGATTGTTCAGTTGGCGGATTATCGCGCAACGGATTTTGTGCTTGAACGGGTTGACCTCACATTCGAACTGGACCCACAAAATACCAAGGTGGAAGCGCGGCTGATCTTTCACCGCCGCGAGGGCGCGGACAAGGCTTCGCCGCTTATCCTCGATGGCGACGAGCTGACGCTTTCGAGCCTGCTTCTCGACCAGATCGAGATGCCTAAGACGCAATATGACGCCACGCCAGAACGACTGACCATTCGCGATCTGCCGGAAGAGGCCCCCTTCGAGATCTGCGTGACCAATTATATCAATCCGGAAAGCAACACCCAGTTGATGGGTCTCTACCGTACCAACGGCGTCTACTGCACGCAGTGCGAGGCCGAAGGTTTCCGCCGCATTACCTATTTTCCAGACCGTCCCGACGTGCTGGCGCCCTACACGATCACCATCATCGCGGCCAAGGAAGGCAATCCGCTCCTCCTGTCGAACGGCAATTTCCTCGGCGGCGGCAATTACGACGAAGGCCGCCATTTCGCTGCCTGGTTCGATCCGCATCCGAAGCCAAGCTATCTCTTCGCGCTCGTTGCCGGTGACCTTGGTGTTGTCGAGGACAGCTTCACCACGATGTCCGGTCGCGAGGTGGCGCTGAAGATTTATGTCGAGCATGGCAAGGAGCCACGCGCGACCTACGCGATGGACGCGCTGAAACGCTCCATGAAGTGGGACGAAGAACGCTTTGGCCGCGAATATGATCTCGACATCTTTATGATCGTCGCCGTGTCCGACTTCAACATGGGCGCGATGGAGAACAAGGGCCTCAACGTCTTCAACGACAAATATGTTCTGGCCGACCCGGAAACTGCGACCGACGCCGACTATGCCAATATAGAGCGCATCATCGCGCACGAGTATTTCCACAACTGGACAGGCAACCGCATTACCTGCCGCGACTGGTTTCAACTCTGCCTCAAGGAAGGTCTGACCGTCTACCGCGACCAGGAATTTTCCTCCGACATGCGTTCGCGGGCGGTCAAGCGTATCGCCGATGTCCGTCACTTGAAGTCTGAGCAGTTTCCCGAAGATGGCGGTCCGCTGGCCCATCCTCCCCGTCCCGACAAATATCGCGAAATCAACAACTTCTATACGACCACGGTCTATGAGAAGGGTGCCGAAATCACCGGCATGATCGCAACGATCCTGGGAGAAGACGGCTTCCGCAAGGGCACCGACCTCTATTTCGAGCGTCATGACGGCGATGCGGCGACGGTTGAAGATTTCGTCAAGTGCTTCGAAGACGCGTCTGGACGCGATCTGACGCAGTTCTTCCGCTGGTACATCCAGGCCGGAACGCCGCTCGTCAGCGCCTCCACCTCTTATGATGCGGCAAAGGCGATCTTCACGCTGTCGCTGGAACAGACGGTTGCACCGACGCCCGGCCAGAGCCAAAAGCAGCCGCTGCACATTCCGCTTTCGACCGCCCTCATTCTGGACAACGGCCAGTTCGTCACGCCGAGCAAGGTTGAAGGCGGCGAGTTCAAGGACGGTGTCCTGCATCTGACGGAACGCAGCCAGAGCTTCACCTTCTCCGGCATTTCGTCGCGCCCGGTTCTATCGATCAACCGCGGTTTCTCTGCCCCAATCAACCTGCATCTGGAGCAATCGTTGGACGATCTGATCCAGATCGCCCGTCACGAGACCGACCTCTTCTCACGCTGGCAGGCCCTGACAGCCCTTGCCCTGCCCAACCTGATTGCGGCAACGCAGGCCGTGCGGTCCGGCAAGGAGGTCAGCGTCGATCCGGCCTTCATCTCGACGCTGATCGAGATCGCCGGTAATGATGAGTTCGAACCAGCCTTCCGTGCCCAGGCGCTGGCGCTGCCGAGCGAGGCGGATGTGGCGCGCGAGATGGGCAAGGATAATGATCCCGACGCCATTCACAAAGCGCGCAACACTGTTATGGGTGCGGTCGCGAAAGCCGGCATCGAAACCTTCAAGCGCCTCTTCTCAAGCTTCGAAGAAAAACGCGATTATTCCCCGGATGCCGCAAGTGCCGGAGGCCGTTCTCTGCGCAATATCGCAATGAGCTATCTGTCCTATGCGGAAGAGACGCCCGACCGCGCCGCGCAGACCTTTGCCAATGCTTCGAACATGACTGACCTCGCACATTCTCTGAGCGTCTTGACCCAGCGGTTTCCGGACTCCGCCGAAGCGCCCGAGGCGCTGGCGGCGTTCGAAACGCGCTTTGCCGATAATGCTCTGGTGATGGACAAGTGGTTTGCGCTTCAGGCCGCTATTCCGGGAGACGGAGCGTTGGCACGCATCACGTCCCTGATGGCGTCCAAGCACTTTATCGCCACCAATCCAAATCGCGTCCGCTCGCTGATCGGCACCTTCGCCTTTGGCAACCCAACGGGCTTCAATCGTGCGGATGGCAAGGCTTACGACTTCCTGGCCGAGCAGATCATATCCATCGACAAGCGCAATCCGCAACTCGCAGCACGCATTTTGACCTCCATGCGCTCTTGGCGATCGCTCGAGGCGGTTCGCGCCGATCATGCGCGTGCTGCCCTCGGCACCATCGAGCGCAGCGCGGGGCTCTCGACCGACGTGCGGGACATTGTCGAACGTATGCTGAAGGGCTGACAGGGCCTGCTACTCTGTGAGAAAAGGGCCGGGCTTCCGGCCTTTTCTTGTTTTAGATCAAGAACAGGTTCCCGCTCTTCTCGTAAATTTGCCTGATCGATCGGCACAGAGAAGACGCGATATGACAATTAGCCCGGCATTCCAGAGCTTCAGCAAGGAAGCACCAAGCCACTACACAGCATGGCTTGAAGCAGTTGCAGGACTTGGCAAGGCTTCAGTGCTTGATGCCAGAACCCAGAGCCTCGTCTATATCGGCATTCTCGCAGCCGCGCGACTGGAGAGCGGTCTTGCCTTTCATGTTCAGGAAGCCAAGGCCCATGGCGCATCGCGGGACGAGATCGTCAGCGCCGTTCTTGCAGGTCTGCCTGCGGTCGGAAACTGCGTGGTGCAGGCCCTGCCGATCGCGCTTGAGGCCTTTGACCACAACTGACGTAACGGCAGCCAAAACAGCATTGTCGGGCGCTCGAAAAAAAGCGCGAGTCGGTTCAAAGGGTTAAAAATCTTTTAACTTTCATCTCTGGACAAGGCGAATCGGCTTTGATTCATTAGGCGCAGATTCGAGCGGCGGCGCTTCGAATTTACACGAGGGACATCAAGGCGGGACAATGACGAACGTGCGGCGGGCGACTGCGGGCGATGAGCGACCCTATGCCAGATTTGTTGAAATGACGGCGTTGGCTTACAGGGCAGCGGAGAGCTTCTCTTCAGCCGGAAACCTGCTCGCCATGCTGTTGCAGGCCCGCAGGCTTGAGACGCTGCTCAAGCGTCTTATCCCCATTCTCATTCTCGCTTTCCTGGTCGTCATCGCAGCATCGCGCATGTTCGGTATCACCGCGGAATATGAGCGCATGGAAAATGCGGCACGGCAGACGACAGCGCTTTCCGCATTGACGGCACGCGCAGCTCTTTCCGGCGTCGAGGCTCTGGCTGCCACGCAGGACCGGGCCGCCGTCGAACGTCGCCTTAATCAATCTTTCCCGGCTGGCAGCATGGATGACGATACCGTCGTGCTGGTGGCGGGAATGAATGGCCGCATCTTCGGCGGCGTCGGCCTTCACGCGGCATCCTATGTGGGGACATCGCTGACCACCCTGCTTCCAGAGATCGCGATTGTTCGCCGCTTCCCCGGCGCGCCTGGAACGATCGAAACGGATATCGATAATACGCCGCATTACGCCACGATGCTGCCGCTTGGATCCGATGGCGGCATGATCATCACTGCCCGTTCCTTGCAGCCCATGCGCGCCTTCTGGCGCAGCGAAGTGGCGATGAACGTCACCCTCTTCGCTGGCATTTCCTCCATCCTGCTGGTCATTCTCTATGCCTATTACATGCAGGTAAAGCGGGCGCGTACCGCTGACGAAGTGTTTGTCGAATCCAACCTTCGCGTCGAGACGGCCCTGTCTCGTGGCCGCTGTGGCCTGTGGGACTTCGATCTGTCGACACGGCGCATGTTCTGGTCCACGTCGCTTTATGAAATTCTCGGCCTGCCGCCGCGCACCGAGCCGCTCTCCTTCAGCGATGCGGCACGCATGATGCATTCCGAAGATGGAAATCTCTACGAACTCGCACGCTCGGTGGGCTGCGGCGAGTTGCGCCAGATCGATCAGATTTTCCGCATGCGCCATACCCATGGGCATTACGTCTGGCTGCGCGCCCGTGCCCAGGTGATCCACACGGGGAACGGCCCGCGCGTCATCGGCATCGCCATGGATGTGACGGAGCAGCACCGCTTGGCACAACGTTATGCGGAGGCCGATCAACGCCTCGCAGAAGCCATCGAATGCACATCGGAAGCTTTCGTCCTGTGGGACAAGAACGATCGCCTTGTGATGTGCAACACGCATTTCCAGCAGGCCTATGGTCTGCCCGACAGCGCACTGGTGCCCGGCACGGAACGTTCGGTCGTTTACAGCGCCGCCGCACGTCCGATCGTCGAGCGCCGTGTGGCAGACTCCGATCAGTCGGGACTATCGCGCACCACGGAAGTGCAGCTTGCCGATGAGCGCTGGCTGCAGATCACCGAACGCCGTACCCGCGATGGCGGTCTTGTCTCCGTCGGTACGGACATTACGCTTCTGAAGCGCCACCAGGACCGACTGCGCGAATCCGAGCGCCGCCTGATGGCAACGATCGGCGATCTTTCCGCCTCCCGCCACAAGCTCGAGCGGCAGAAGACCGAGCTTTCGGACGCGAATGCCCTCTATCAGGCGGAAAAGGAGCGCGCCGAAGCGGCCAACAAGGCGAAGTCCGAATTCCTCGCCAATATGAGCCATGAGTTGCGCACGCCACTCAACGCCATTCTCGGCTTTTCCGAAATTCTGGTGGCTGAAATGTTCGGCCCGGTCGGCTCGCCTAAGTACAGCGAGTATGCCCGCGACATCCATGATAGCGGCCAACACCTGCTCAACGTCATCAACGACATTCTCGACATGTCGAAGATCGAAGCAGGCCATATGCGCATCAACCGCGAGAGGGTCGATCTTGCGCCGTTGGTGGAAGAAACCTTGCGCCTGACGGCCATCCAGGCCGCGCAAAAGAACATCACTATTCAGCAGCGCCTGTGCAGAAATATGCATATGAACGGCGACCGCCGCGCCATGAAGCAAATCATGCTCAACCTGCTGTCCAACGCAGTCAAGTTCACCGACGACGGCGGCCGCGTCGAGCTTCGCACCCATGTGCACGAGAACGGCTTGATGCTGACGATTGCCGATACCGGCATCGGTATCCCGACTGCCGCCATCAACAAGATCGGCCAGCCGTTTGAGCAGGTACAGAGCCAATATGCCAAGAGCAAAGGTGGCTCTGGCCTCGGTCTTGCCATCTCCCGCTCGCTGGTCAGGCTCCATGGCGGCAAAATGAAAATCCGCTCCTGCGAGGGCAAGGGAACGGTGGTCACTATCCTCATTCCGCACGCCCATGTCGCCAAGGATATGCCGTATCTCGCTTATCAGGCGAGGAACAAGCTGGAGCTCCTGCGCTCTCACAAGCTGAATTGAAGACCCTCGCTCACCGCCTTTGGGATCGCAAAACCATCGCACAGTTTAGCGCAGCATGCTTTAGCGCGATAACAAAGTGATCCGGGTCAGCTCGGAGGGAATGCCGAGTCGCAGCGCAAAGCCTGGCCAGAGCGCCGTCCCGTTGTTGACGTAAAGCTTCATGCCGCCGACATCGTAGAAACCGGATACGAAGCCGTTATTAGGGCCTGCGACCACGCGGTCGAGCCCAACGACCATACCGCCATGCGTGTGGCCGGAAAGCTGAACTGCTACACCCAGTGCGGCATTGTCTGCCGCTTGACGGGGCTGGTGATCGAGCAGGATGACAGGCGCACCGGCGGGGGCGCCTCTGAGTGCCGCCGCCGTGTCATGTGCGGGAAACGCCGTTCTCGTCGATGAGAGGTCGGTGACGCCAGCGATCACGAGCTTCGCGTTGCCGCGCTTGATGACAGCGTTGCTGTTGGCAAGCGTCGTCATGTTGAGGCGCTGGTAATAGGCCATCCACTCGTCATAGCCGAAGAAATATTCGTGGTTTCCGGGAATAGTGTAAACGCCATCGCGAGCCTTAAGCTCTGCCAATGGCGCAATGTCGCTGCTTCTGGCTTCAACCTTGCCGTCGATGAGATCGCCGGTAATGACGATCAGGTCGGCATTGAGCGCATTGGTTTTCTCGACCACTGCACGCGTCCAGAAGGCAGGAAAGAGGCGGCTGATATGCAGGTCGGTGAGTTGCACGATCTGATAGCCATCGAAAGCTGGATCAAGCCCTGGGACAGCAATCTCGATGTCCTTCAGTGGCGGAACACGGACCGCCTGGCTGACGGCGAAGGCGGAGAGAGCCAGAGCAACAGCCGCCATCCCGTAACGGACACCGGAAGGCACCAGCGGGAAGTGCCCCTTGAACAGCATCAGGATCACCGACACCACATCCAGAGCAATCTGGAAGACGGCGAGCAGCAGCATGAAGCCGAAGAGCAGGTTGAAGCAGATGATCAGTGGTCTTGGAAACTCAGGCGAGAAGACCGAGCCGGACGAGAGGCGACTGAAGAGGTGATATTGCGAAGCGGCAAGAAACAACAGCGTAAGGGCAAGCTTCAAAGGCCAAACCCAGGGCAGTGGCTGGATGAAGCGGACAGCGACCACCAGCCATGGAATTCCGAAAATAAGGTGAAACATCAAGACGCTCTCGTTTTAGCTTTCGCCTTAGAGCGCCGCGCGTCTTTTCGGACGCACTAAGGACGCTCTATCTCTTTAAATCTACGCATCGTACGTTTCCGAAAATCGATTTCGATTTTCGGGCCGATGCTGTAGGTGGGGATGCCGCCTCGATCAATCCAGCCCGGGAAGATCCTTTCTATTGCCGCGAGGACGACCCGTGCGCTTGGTCGCACGATGGATGCGTAATCCTCCTCGCGCTAATGATGATGTGTCGAATGTCAGGAATCGCTTTTGGGGGAGACCAGTGCTGAAAAGGTCTTACGGACCGCTTTCGACAGCCGCTTCACCTCGCCTTCCAGCGTCGCAACATCCGGGCAGTCACCTGCCCTGCAGACGAGATCAATCAAGCCCGCAGGCGCCTGTTTCGGATCGAAATCCGTATCGATGCAGAGCCTTATGATCTGCGACAGTTCGGTGAAGAGCCGCATGGCTTCGATACAATCATCATGCGCCTGCGGTTCCATCGCTTCGGAGGCCATGCGCTTGAGTGCATCGGACGTGCTCTCTCCCGGCTCATGCGAAGGCAGATCTTTTGCTGGCGCAACCAGTGCCAGATACTGGGCGATGAATTCCAGATCGACCAATCCGCCGGGAATAAGCTTGAAATCCCACAGACTTTCGGCAGGTTTCTCCTTGTCGATAAGCTGGCGCATCTCCCGCACGTCAGCAGCGACCTTGGCCACGTCTCGCTTTTGCGACAGGACCGAGGCAATGATCCGATCCGCATCGGCCATCAAGGTTGCATCACCGCAGATCAGTCGGGCTCTAGAGAGCGCCAGATGCTCCCACGTCCAAGCTTCTTCGCGCTGATATTTCTCGAATGTGGAGATGCGCGTCGCCACCGGCCCCTTGTTGCCAGAGGGTCTGAGGCGCATATCGACCTCATAGAGTACGCCCTCGGCCGTCGGCGCGGAGAGTGCTGCGATCAATCGCTGGGTCACGCGGGTGAAGTAGCGCACCGCGTCGAGCGGCTTGGCCCCATCGGATTCGCCAGCTTCGTCGTCATAATCATAAAGCAGGATGAGATCGACATCGGAGCCGGCAGTCAGTTCAAAGGAGCCGAGCTTACCCATGCCGATGACGGCGACGCGTCCTCCCGGATAGGCTCCATGTGCCGTCGCCATTTCGACCAGCACGGCATTCAAGGCTGCTTCGATCACGAGATCGGCAAGGTGGGTGAAAGCGCGGCCCGCCACCTCGCCGGTAATGGCGCCGGTCAAAAGCCGGACACCAATCAGGAAGCGTTGTTCGGCAGCGAAAATCCGAAGCCGGTCGAGAATGTCCTCGTAATGGCGCGCAGGCGAGAGAAAACCCTTCATGCGCTGGGAGAGATAATCGCGCGTCGGTATCTCGGTCATCAGCGCCGGGTCAAGCATGCCGTCGAAGACATGCGGTCGTGCCGCGATGATTTCTGCCAGTCGCGGGGCTGACGACATGATCGTAACCAACAGAGACAGGAGCGCTGGATTATTACCCAGAAGTGAGAACAGTTGGATGCCAGCTGGCAGCCCGGACAGGAAGTTGTCGAAGCGGAGCAGTGCCTCGTCGGCGCGCTTGCTCTCGCCGAAGGCCTTCAGCAGGTCCGGCGTCAACTCTGTCAGTCTCTCGCGCGCCTCGACCGATTGCGTCGCGCGGTAGCGGCCATTGTGCCAGGTGCGGATCACCCGCGACATGTCTTCAGGACGCTCGAAACCAAGTCTTTCCAATGTCTTCAGTGTATCAGGGTCATCCTTTTGACCGGTAAAGACAAGGTTGCCGCTCTCGCCGGAGAGCTTCGTTTCCTGTTCGAAGAGCGCGGAGTATTTGCGCTCCACCAGCCGCAGAACGTCTTCCAGCTTTTCGGAGAAGGCTTTGGTGTCGGCAAAGCCGAGCATGAAGGCGATGCGCTTTAGTTCGGCTTCGGTATCCGGCAGGATATGCGTCTGCTCGTCGCGAACCATCTGGATGCGGTGCTCGACCTCGCGCAGGAACCAATAGGCCTCCGTCAGGCTGTCACGGGTTTCCGCATCGATCCATTTGGCATCCGTCAGCGCCGCAAGCGCTTCCTCAGTCGAGCGGACACGCAAGGGCGCCATGCGCCCGCCTGCGATCAATTGCTGCGTCTGGGCGAAGAATTCGATCTCGCGAATGCCGCCGCGTCCGAGCTTGACGTTATGCCCCTTCACCGCGATCGCGCCATGGCCCTTATGTGCATGAATTTGTCGCTTGATCGAATGGATATCGGCAATCGCGGCGTAATCGAGATATTTGCGGAAGACGAAGGGCGTCAGCTCGCGCAGGAAGCCTTCGCCTGCCTTGATATCGCCGGCCACAGGCCGCGCCTTGATATAGGCTGCCCGCTCCCAGTTCTGCCCCCTGCCCTCATAGTAGAGGAGCGCGGCGTCGACCGGTATGGCAAGCGGCGTGGAGCCGGGATCGGGACGAAGGCGAAGGTCGGTTCGAAACACATAGCCGTCGGCGGTCCGCTCCTGCATGATGCGGATCAGCCGCCGCATCATTCGGCCAAAGGTTTCCAGCGCATCCAGGGGATCGGGCACGATGCCAGCTGTGGGCTCGAAGAACACGACGGCGTCGATATCGGACGAATAATTAAGTTCGCGCGCGCCGAGCTTGCCCATACCAAGCACGATAAGACCCGAACCTTCGCTTGGAGTTAGCGGGTTCTTGAGGTTGAGCTTGCCACTATTATTGTTGGAGAGGAGCAGATGATCGATCGCCGCCGACAGCGCGGCGTCGGCGAGGTCGCTTAGCCATCGTGTCGTATCGCGGGCGGTAAAGATGCGGCCGAGATCGGCCAACGCGGCGATGAAGGCCAGGCGGCGTTTGGCGACGCGCAGCCTCGTCATCACCTCTGCCTCGGTCGGGATACGCCCATCCTCATCCGGTCGCCAGCAATCGCGTGCATCACGTACCAGGGTCTCGAGGATCGTCTCGACCGGCGCGGAAATCGCCAGCGTCAACAGACCCTCATCAGACACTGCCGCATCGCGCAGGTAGGGAGATAATGTGAAGGCGTGCGCAATAAATCCTTTGAGCGTACCCTCACTCGCCAGCAGATCGGCCACTGCTGGCTCGTTACACGCAATATCCTTCAAGGTGGACAGAACCGATTTCAGCTCGGTTTGCGTATAGGGACGTATCGTGTCCGGCTGAACCTCACTCAGTCGCATTCCTGCCTCCTCGTCCTCATTCCCATGTCCCGTCTACAGCATCGGCCCTAAAAATCGGAGTCGATTTTCGGAATGCATGGTGCGTCGGTTCGGAGAGGAGGATCCCTTGTGCACTTGGAGAAAACCACCGCAGACAGGCATTCGGTCTGGGCATCGCGTGTCACCGGTCGAGATCATAGTTAGTGAAGTGTCGCGTTTGCGGGTGCAGTCTCTGCCGCCTTGCCACCGACCTGCTTGTCCACGCCTAGAATACGAAGGCTGGCAAACATTTCCAGATAGCGCGCCCGGTTGCGTCGATAATCCTTCCGCGTCGTCGTCAATGTGATTTCGACACCGTATGTGCCTGCCACAAAGCAGGCGACGACGTAGGACCTCATTTTCCGGTCGGCCACCGACATGCCGACATACTCCCGACCAATGCCTCCGTTGTGAAGCAGAAACTCACGACCGCGCTGCTTGTAGACTCCTATTGCGCCGACCCCGTCAAAACGCGTATCGGCAAAGGGGCGCATTGCGACGAGCCTTTCGAATTGCCAGGCGGCACCGGCTAGAACAGGCCCATCCCCGTCAACGCCGACGAAGAAGAACTCTCCCTCGCTCTTATTCTGCCAATCAGCTGGGACCAGAATGGAAAAAGACCTGCCGGGCCCATAAATTTCCCGAATGACCACATCCCGCCTTCGCCTCGCGCGAAACGGCAACAGAAAAAGAAACCGAAGCGTAAAGGCAACCAGGCAGATGACGCCCAGAGCTTGCAGCCCCATGACAGCGACAACGAGATAGTCGAAAATCGAAGGTCTCCTGCCTGTTCTTCTCGGACCAACGGGACTTATCGCGAATATCGGCGCAAATCCAGCGGTGAACTCAGGGGTTTTGAGTGACGGGAAAGACCATGGAAACGGTTAGGCCCGGCGCATTTTCGTTGCCCGGATCGGTATCGGAGAGACAAAGTTCACCACTGTGAAGCTCCATCACCGCCTCCACCAGCGAGAGACCGAGGCCCGTTCCGGGCTTGGAGCGACTTTCATCCAGTCGCACGAAGCGTTTGGTCACTTCGCCGCGCTTTTCAGCTGGAACGCCGGGGCCGGTATCGGCAACCGAGAGGATGATGCCTTCCTCGCTTCGGCCAAGCTTTACAAAGAGCCGCTTTTCACCGTCATGCCCACCCGCATATTTGATGGCATTGTCGATCAGGTTGGTCAGGGCCTGGCCGATCAGCTCGCGATTTCCCTGCACCACAAGCCCCGGTTCGATGGCCGTCGTCAGCGTCAAGCCCTCCTCTTCCGCCACGGGCTCGTAAAGCTCGGCGCTGTCCTCCGCAATAGCCGAAATATCCACATCGGTCATTTCCGCGGCAATCGAGCCGGCCTCGACACGCGAGATCATCAACAGCGCGTTGAAGGTGCGGATCAACTGATCCGATTCGGCAATGATGCCCTCGAGCGCCGCCCGGCGCTTGTTCTCATCGCGGTCCTCGAGCGCATCGGCAGCCTTGTTGCGCAGGCGCGTCAGCGGCGTCTTCAGGTCGTGTGCAATATTATCGGAGACTTGGCGCAGGCCCTCATTCAGCTTTTCGATGCGCCCCAACATGGCATTGAGCGAGCCCGAAAGACGATCGAACTCGTCGCCTGAACGGCCTTGCGGCAGTCTCTGGGACAGATCGCCCGCCATAATCTTCTTCGTCGCAGCCGACATCCGGTCGAGCCGCCTCAGCGCGTTTTGTCCAATCGCAAACCAGATGATCAAGGCGCCCCCGCCCATGATGGCAAGCGCCACCATCAGCGCGTTGCGCACAAGGAGCCGGAACTTCGTCGGTTCACCCAGATCGCGGCCGATGAGGATACGAAGGCCATTGTCGAGAACGAAGATGTTTGCGGTCGCAAGATGTTTTACGCTGTCGCCACTTTCCGAGTATCGCTCATAGGTGAATGGAAACTCCGTCCAGCCTTCGCTGTCGAAAACGCCAGGCTGCACCGAGGCGACATTGCCGGCAAGGATTTCGCCATTGGGGCCTGCGATGACATAGAGGCTTGCACCTGGCTGGCGGGCGCGCCGTTCCATCATCCGCAAAAGCGGATTGATGCCACCGCGTTCGTAGATGCGCTGCACGTCGTTGACTTCCTGCAACACGGCATCGCGCGTCTGCTGGTTCAAGAGGCGCTCGGACAGCGCAGTCACATAGAAGACGAGGAAGGCGGCGCAGAGTGCGAAGAGCAGAATATAGAGTGCGGAGAGACGGACAGCGGTGGAACTGAAGAGCAGGCGCAGGCGTGAAGGCATGGCTAGCCTTCATCCTTCATCATATAACCAGCACCGCGGATGGTCTTCAGCAACGGCTTGTCGAAATCCTTCTCGATCTTGGAGCGCAGGCGCGACACGTGAACGTCGATGACGTTGGTCTGGGGATCGAAGTGATAATCCCAGACATTTTCCAACAGCATGGTGCGGGTCACCACCTGACCGGCGTTCTTCATCAGATATTCCAGCAGGCGAAATTCGCGCGGCTGCAAAAGGATCTCCTTGCCATTGCGGCGCACGTCATGAGAAAGCCGGTCGAGTTCGAGATCGCCCACACGATAGATCATATCCTGCTCGGGCTTGCCCTTGCGGCGGCCAAGCACTTCGATGCGGGCAAGGAGCTCGTTGAACGCATAGGGCTTGGGCAGATAATCGTCACCACCGGCGCGAAGACCGGTCACGCGGTCATCTACCTGACCAAGAGCGGAGAGAATGAGCACCGGGGTCTCGATGCCCTTTCTGCGCAATTCGGAAATAACGGAGAGGCCGTCGCGTCGCGGCAGCATGCGGTCGATGACCATGACGTCATAAACATTTTCGCAACCCATAAACAGGCCGCTTTCGCCATCACTGGCGTGGTCGACAACAATACCAGCTTCACGGAACGCCTTCGTCATATAGGCGGCAGCTTCCAAATCATCTTCAATAACAAGTATCTTCATGTGGGGAACATTAACGTCCATATCATCCAGCGCACAACTGGAAAGAGGTTCGCCCGGAGCATTATGCAGATGACTTTCCATGGATTGGCTCATGAGTTCTGCCATGACGATGTCTCCTGTCTGCCTGGCCTGCCACCATTATCAGGAGCGGTGTGCCGCTCACGGTGACTTCGGCCCAGGATGGCCGAAACCGGCCATCGGATCGCTGATCGTAAAACGCGAAGACGCCGCATGTTCGGGCAGCCTTCTCACTGTACTAAGACTAAAAACGAGAGGGGCAAAACGCCCCTCTCGCATGGTTGCTGGATCAACCCTGATCGATATCGAGGGCGATGAAGCGGCTGCCCTGCTCGGTTTCGATCTGGAACAGAGCCTTGGTGCGGCCGTCCTTCTTCGCCTGCGAGATCACCTTCTCGACATCGGCGGCAGACGCGACCTGCTGGTTGTTGACCGAGGTGATCTTTTCGCCCGTCTTCAGGCCGCGCGTTGCGGCATCGGAGTCCGGATCGACATCGGTGATGGCAAGACCTTTGCCATCTTCAGCAGGAGCCACCGTCAGGCCGAGGCTTGAGAGAGCTTTCTCGCTGGAGGACTGGCCACCACGACCGCTGTCATTCTGGCCCTGGGCACTTGCAGACGCGTCATCGCTTGCCAAATCACCCAGTGTGACGCTGACCGATTGCGACTTGCCATTGCGCCAGAGCGACAGTTCGACCTTGGTATTGGGTGCCAACGCGCCGATGCGGCGGGACAGTTCGCGTGCATCCTTGATCGGATCGCCATTGACCGCGGTGATAATATCACCCTGCTTGACGCCAGCCTTGTCACCGGGAGAACCCGGCTGCGGAGCAACGACCAAGGCACCCTTGGCTTCGGAGAGGCCGAGCGATTCGGCAATGTCCTTGCTGACAGGCTGGATCTGGACGCCAAGCCAGCCGCGTTCGACCTTACCGTCCTTCATCAGATCCTGAACGACATCCTTGGCAACGGATGCGGGGATCGCAAAGGCGATACCGACATTGCCGCCGGAGGGCGAGAAGATCGCGGTATTGATGCCGACCACTTCACCATTGAGGTTAAAGGCTGGGCCACCCGAGTTACCCCGGTTTACGGCCGCATCGATCTGCAGGTAGTCGTCATAAGGGCCGGAGCCGATGTCACGGCCACGGGCAGACACGATGCCGGAGGTCACGGTACCGCCAAGACCAAACGGGTTACCGACTGCCACGACCCAGTCGCCGACGCGGATTTTGCTATCATCGGCAAACTGCACATAGGTGAACTTGCGATTGACATCGACCTTCAGGACGGCAAGGTCGGTGCGCCGATCACGGCCGATAAGCTTGGCGTCGTATTCAGTGCCATCGTTGAGCACGACGGTATAGGCGGAGCCGTCATCGACGACGTGATTGTTGGTGACGATGTAACCGTCTTCGGAAATGAAGAAGCCGGAGCCTTGCGCAACCGGGCGAAGTGGACCTTTGCCTTCGCGGTGGCGGTTCGGCCCACGCTTGTCTTCATTGGCACCTGGACCACCGAATTCCTTGAAGAAGCGCTTCAGCGGATGGTCGTCAGGAAGCTGATCAAGACCGCGACCGCCGAATGAAAAACCGTTGCCGTCGTCGGAAACCGGCTCGACATTGGACTTGACGCGCACGGAGACGACAGCGGGAGAAACGGCGTCAACCACATTCGCAAAGCTCGGCACCTGAGGCGCATTAACCTCGACAGGTGCTGCAAAGGAACGGGCGATAGGCCCAGCGACGCCGGTGGTAAGCATCAGTGCGGCAAGACCGCCTACGGCCGAAGACTTCAGAATCGTCTTCAGCGAGGAGCGTCCGTTTTGCGATTGAGACATGTGAGTACCTTTTCTCTTCATCTGACTGGAACCTCCGAAGTGAACCGGAGTAGCGGTGGATGACGAAAGATATAGGGACTCTCACCTTACAGCGAAGTGTCTATGAAATGAAAAAATAGTAAGGTTGTTTCGAGTGTGCAGAATTGGGTAATCCACGACCAGCGAAGAGGATAAGCGGTGCGCTCAGTCTGCCCTCCTCACTCTGCGTGCTGATCAACCTCTTGTATGGAAATGCTTCAAGAAGGAGCGTGTCGCCTCCTCTCTCGGACTATCGACGACATCACGGGCAGGTCCCTCCTCGACAATCACACCATCGCGCATGAACACAATCGTATCGGCGACTTCGCGTGCGAAGGCGATCTCGTGGGTGACGATGATCATGGTCATGCCTTCAGCCGCCAGATCTTTCATCACATTCAGGACTTCGGAAACCAGTTCGGGGTCAAGTGCTGATGTAGCCTCATCGAACAGCATGACCTCCGGCTCCATGGCTAGCGCACGGGCGATCGCCACGCGCTGCTTCTGGCCACCGGATAAACGCTGCGGATAAACATCCGCCTTGTCGGCCAGGCCCACCTTGGCGAGCAGGTTGCGCGCCAGCTTGGCGGCCTCCGCCTTGGGCATGTTTTTGGCCGAAACCGGTCCCTCCATAACGTTGCGAAGTACGGTCATATGGGGAAAAAGGTTGAAATGCTGAAAGACCATGCCGGTGCCAGACCGGAAACGCGCCTGCTCTCTGGCGGATGGCAGGCTCGTTCCTTTGCCGAAGGTAAAGCTATCCTGCCCGACCCTCACCCGACCGTCATCCGGTGTGACGAGGAGGTTGATGCAGCGCAGCAGAGTCGACTTCCCAGAACCCGACGGACCGATCAACGCGACAACGGCGCCCGGTGAGATTTTAAGGTTGATGTCACGCAACACAACCAGATCACCATACTGCTTCTTGAGTGCGCTGATTTCAATTTTGTATTGTTCCGTGGTCATGGCGCCCTCAATCACTCATCCGCAGGGATTTCTCGCTTTTCTTGACTATCGCCGTCAGCGGCACGAGCACGACAAAGTAGATGACCGCGATGATGGTGTAGACTTCCAGCGGGCGATAGGTTTCGGTCGCTGCCGATTGACCCTGGTACAGCAGGTCAGGCACCGCCAGGACGGACACCAGCGAGGTGTTCTTGAACTGGATGATGGATTGGTTCATCAGCGGCGGGATCATCTGCTTTATGGCTTGAGGAAGCACGATGCGACGCATGACCTTGCCCGGAGTCAGCCCCAGGGCAAGGCCGGCTTCCCACTGGCCCGAGTCGATTGACTGTATCCCGCCGCGAATGACCTCGGCATAGAAGGATCCCCCGTAAAGCGACAGAGTGAGGATCGATGCGATTATGGCGCTGATTTCGATGCCTGTCAGAATGGGCAACGCATAATAGAACCATAGCAGTTGAACGAGAAGCGGTGTGCAGCGAAACAGCTCGATGTAGCCCCAGGACGCCCATCTCAGGATCTCTGAGCGAGACAGTTGAGCGAGCCCCGCAATGAGCCCCACCAGCAAACCTAGAACGACGACGGCGGCCGTGAGCCCAATCGTTACGAGCGTTCCCTGGAGCAGGAGCCAACGATAGCCCCAAAGGATGTTGAAATCCCATTGATACATCACGATCCGCTTTCATTCGAAGCTGCGCCGGTATCAACCGAGCGCTGCTCATCCAATTAGAAGGTTACGCCTTTGGGAAGATCGTCCAGTGAAATGTTAACCTGCACCAGGCTGTCCAGCACCGCCTGGCGAATGATCCCGAGGCCTTGTGCATAAACAATCCAGGTATTGAGGAAATCGCGCATGGTTTTATCTGTCTCACGACGAACGGCAGCGTTCGAGGTGGAACCGAACAGCGGTGTCGGGGCGATACATGTTCCAAGGCGAGGATTAGCCTTAACGGCCTTGACGCCACCTTGCCAGAAGATCGACTGAGCATCTGCCCGGCCTGTCGCCAACGCCATCGTCGCCTCGTCGAGGGATTTCATGCGCATGATCGTCGCATTTGGGCAGAGGCGCGAAGCAACCTGATCATGTGCAGAACCCATATCGACTGCGATCTTGACCTCGGGCTTGTTAAGATCCGCCCAGGTCTTGGGCTCGAAGCCCGGCTTGGCGATCACTGTCAGAGCGCTGTTGTAAACCGGCACTGTAAAATCAACTGCCAATGCACGCTTCGGCGTCGGGTTCATGCCAAACATCACGTCGAGCTTGTTGGCCTGCAGGTCCAGGATGGCATTTCCCCAGGTCGTCTCCACCATTTCCAGCTCGACTTCCATATCGGTCGCAAGAGCCTTGCCGATGTCGTAGAATTGGCCGCCCCACTGGCCGGTCGTCTTGTCTCTCACCGTCCAAGGTGCGCCGGTGGGAACGCCACCGATACGCAGCTTCTTGGCGCTGATGACCTGCTGAAACGTGTTTCCCGCAGCGGCCTGTGCCTCGGCCGAACGCGTAGTTGCGCCCACGACCGCTGCAGCCAGTGCCCCACCGCCGAGAAGTCCTGCAAATTCTCTTCTTGAAACCATGCTTATTCCCCTTCTTTGCTTTTGATTGCGGACCGACGATGGCCTCTGTCCTACAATGCCAGGCACCATGCCTGGACACCTTACCTCCTAAGCAGGACACCCGGATTCAGTCTGTTTTCCGGATCGAAAACCTGCTTGACCTGCTGCATCAGCTGATAACGAAGAGGATCAACGAGACGCATGAGTTCTTCAGGAAGCTTTCTCCCGATGCCATGCTCGGCGCTGAACGTGCCGTTAAAGCTCGCCCCTACATCGTGAATGGCTTGCTCAACCTGAAGGGCGAATGCGTCTTTGTCGGCGATCTCGGCCCAGTCATCATGTGAGAACATCAGGATGTAGTGAACATTGCCGTCCCCCAGGTGGCAGACGACCTGGGTTTGTGCCCGCGGAAACCGCTCGGCGGACACTTTATCGGCCGCGTCAATGAAAGCGGGAACAAGGGACGTACGCACCGCGACATCGTGAACAATGCCGATGCCTTCCTTTTTGTTGGCTTCTGACACGGAATGCCGGACGTGCCATATCTCTTCTGCCTGCTGCTGGGAGCTTGCGATTACGGCATCCCGGATGAGGCCACCCTCAAGGCCCGCTTCAAGTACCTCACCCATCATAGCATCGAGGTCGGTATGTGTGTCTGATGTACTCAGCTCAACCATCAACGACCACAGCGGCACCTGAGAAAATGGAATGCGCACCCGATCGATATGACGTTGCACAAGTTCAAACTGCGAAGCGGAGACGAGTTCGAAGGCCTCGATGAATTGACCAGCTGTAGCCTTAAACAGAGACAGGAGCTTGACGGCATCGTCCGGCGAGGCGACATCGATCCATGCATGGGCGCTGTTGGATTGTTTGGGGAACAGCTTCAAAGCAGCACCCGTGATAATCCCAAGCGTCCCTTCCGCCCCGATAAATAGCTGCCGTAGCATGTAACCGGTATTGTCTTTACGCAGTGCAGCCAGATCCCTGATGATGCGCCCGTCTGCCAGAACTACCTCGAGACCCGCAACCAGATCCCGCATCGGACCATAGCGGACGACAGCGGTGCCTCCTGCGTTCGTCGAGATCAGCCCACCAATCTGCGCGCTCCCGTCGCTGCCGAGGTGCATCGGGAACTGGCGCCCGACATCGTCAGCTACCGCATGCACATCGGCCAGAATAGCGCCAGCATCAATGGTGATAATGTCCGACACGACATCAATATCGCGAATTTGGTTCATCCTGCGCAGTGACAGAACGATACCGGGCTTTTCCGGGTTTCCACTTTCAGGCACGGCTCCGTAGCAAAGTCCAGTGTTGCCGCCCAAGGGGAAGACGGGCTGCCGCATGTGCGCCGCAACCTTCATCACCTCAGACACCTCCTCGGTCGACGCAGGAAGAACGACGCAGACTGCCTTGCCTTGCTTGCGTTCGCGCCAGTCGGTGACATAGGGAAGCATGTCCGTCGCGTCGGTTATGAGACCTTTCGGACCAACGATCTGCAGCAGCCGATCTATCATCGCAAACCCCTCAGGCTAGGTTGACGAGTTTCGCTTGTTTGACGACAGCCTGCAGCTTGGCGAGGGTCGCTTGTGTCGGGTCCTGCAATGGCAATCTCACGCTGCCGACAGGCATGCCCGCGAGTTCCATATATTTTTTAAGCGGACCAGGGTTGGTTTCGAGGAAGATCGTTTTCACCACGTCATTGACAGGCGCCTGAAGGGCGAGAGCTTCCGTCAGCTTACCCTTGCTTGCCATCTCGAAAACATCCACCCAAACCCTCGGATAGATCGTGGCCGACGCGAGAACACCGCCCCGGGCGCCTAGGGCGACATGTGTTGCAAACAGGGACTCTTCTCCGCTCAAGATCGCGATCTCGCTGCCTGCAGCTTTCACGGTTTTGATAAATTCCGGCACATCGTAAGATGAATACTTCATCCCAATGATCGAATTGTCCTCTGCCATGCCGGCAATCGTCTCTGCGGTAACAGAAACATTGGTGCGATAAGGGATCTGGTAAAGGAGAACCGGGAGATCGACGTCCTGCCGGTATTGCTTGAAATAGGATCTGATCGCGTCCTGGGTTCCGGTTGCGTAATAGGGCGTGACCGTCATGACCGCTGAAGCGCCAGCTGCCGCAAAGTCCTTGCCTGCCTCGACGGCGTCCTGATAGCCCGGCGAAACGACGCCTGGGATAACCGGACGACCTTCGGCAGCTTCCACGCAGACTTCGACGACGGTTTTGCGTTCCGATCTTGACAGAGCGGCATACTCGCCGGTTCCACCGATCGGCACGATCCCGGACGCCCTATTATCCAGTTGGAACCGCACGAGCTTCCTGAGAGAAGCGATGTCGACCGACTTGTCCTCCTTCAGCGGTGTGACGATGGCCGTATAGAGGCCGCGGATGCTTTCTGCGGATAACGTCATTTATTCAAATGTCCCTGCAAAAGGACAGGCGCGAAGACGCAAGGATATCTTGTGTGATCGCGGCCGTTCCCCGGTTTTCTCGTTGTGTTGATCGCTTCACTATTGCAATGATTTACGACGAAACATTACATGTCAATCCTTTTGGATAAAAAATTCACTATAGGAAAAATTTGTAGCTTCAGATAAAAATCGGATTTCATCGCGCTCCGACCTTTGTCTGGTTACAGATGTGGAAAGGATCATTCATGACGGAGAAGATCATGCCGAGCCAAGCCCCGCGGGGACAAGGTCTTGTAATTCAAGATGTTGTGCGTCTGCATACTGACGAAAGCGTCCGTATACGGGAGACCAGTCCGGCCGACGTAGACATTGGGGCACGTCTTTACGACATCCGCAAAGGCAGAAAGCTTACCCTACAGGACATCAGCAGGGCCACAGGAGTATCTGCGTCCGCTTTCTCAAAAATTGAGCGCAACGAGCTTTCGCCTACTATCGGAACCTTACAGCGCATCGCTCAGGGTCTAGGCGTCGATATGATGGAGCTCTTGAGCGATCAGAGCAGCAACCAGCAAACCTACGGACGGCGTAGCATCACCCGCGCTGGCGACGGAAAGCAGCACGATTCGAATACCTGCGCTAACACTCTTCTGTGTTCCGACCTGCGAAACAAGAAGATGACGCCGATTTTGACTTATGTGTCCGCCCGCTCACCGGATGATTACAAGGCCTGGGCAAAATCGGAAGCAGAAATATTCCTGACCGTGCTTGAAGGAACCTTGGTTGTGCACAGCAGAATTTATGAGCCACTCGTGCTCAGCACCGGCGACTCCTATTACTATGACGCCAATGTGGAGCATGCTTGGACCTCTGCGAGTGAAAAAGATGCAAAGGTTCTTTGGGTACTGGCCGTTTCTTAACGTCCTGGCCCGAATCATCTCGGACCGTCCCGGACGAGCGCAAACGGCCAAAAAGCTAGCGCTCCAACAGTTCGCGAATGCGCGCCTCTTCATCCGCCGTCAGTTTCTGGCCTTCCGAGAGCGCGGCGCGGCGACGGGAGAAGATGAAGACCGCCGCACCGCCGATCAGGAGAAGACCGACCGGCGCGCCCCATAGAGCCAGCGTCCTTGCGCTGAAGCGCGGCTTCAGCAGCACGAACTCGCCATAGCGCGAGACGACATAGTTGATGACAGCGTCGTCGCTGTCACCCTTCACCAACCGATCGCGGACGAGAAGACGCAGGTCGCGGGCAAGCTCCGCATTGCTGTCATCGATCGACTGATTTTGGCACACCATACACCGCAACTGTGCGGTCAGATTGCGCGCCCTTGCTTCGAGCGCAGGGTCAGAAAGGACTTCGTCCGGGTTGAAGGCGAACGCTGGGAGGGCGCTGAGCGTCAGAATGATGAGCAGAGATAATCTTGCCAGCATCGCTCTCATTCCGCCGGCTCCAGGCTTGCAGCTTTCGCATGTTTAGCCTTGCGGCTCGGCGCGCCCACACGCAGGCGTCGGTCGGAGAGCGAGATGAAACCCACCCAGCATCATGAACAGCGTACCGCCCCAGATGCAGAGGATGAATGGCTTCCACCAGATCCGCACGACGATACCACCATCCTGCATGGGGTCGCCGAGAGAGACATAGAGTTGGGAGAGACCGAAGGTCATGATGCCAGCCTCCGTCGTCGGCATACGGCGCGCCGTATAGAGGCGCTTGGAGGACCAGACATCGCCCGCTTCCACACCGGCCTTGCGGGCGGTGAAGTGGCCGCGATCCTCGGTGTAATTCGGGCCGACGTGATGGCGGATGCCGTCGAAAGTCAAGCTGTAGCCACCTGCCTCCACCACCATGCCCTGCTTCATCTCGACGACGGTTTCCGTCTCAAAGGTCGTCACAGTGACGATGCCGAGCACCGTCACACCCAGGCCGATATGTGCCAGCGCCGTGCCGAAAGCCGAACGCGGCAGGCCCTTGAGGCGGCGCAACGCCACGCCGAGCGCCAGCTTGCCGAAGTTGGCGCGATACCAGAGATCGGCAAGCGCACCGAAGATCAGCCAAAAGCCTGCCGCAATACCGAGTGCTGCCAGTACTGGCCCGCCATGCTCGATGTACCAGAGCGCCAGTCCCGCGAGCGCCGCCAGAGCCGCAACCACATACAGCCGCTGGAAGGCGCCCAAAAGATCGCCGCGCTTCCAGGCAAGCATGGGCCCGAAGGGGGTGACGATCAGAATCGGGATCATCAACAGGCCGAAAGTGATGTTGAAGAAGGGGGCGCCGACAGAGATCTTCTCGCCGGTCAGGGTTTCGAGAACCAACGGATAAAGCGTGCCGATCAAAACGGTGGCGGTAGAGACCGTCAGGATCAGATTATTCAGAACCAGCGCGCCCTCGCGCGAAATCGGCGCAAACAGGCCACCTGCCTTCAACGCGGGAGCGCGCCAGGCAAAGAGCGAAAAGGCGCCGCCAATGAAGATCATCAGGATGCAGAGGATGAAGATACCGCGGCTCGGATCGGTGGCGAAGGCGTGCACCGAGGTCAATACGCCGGAGCGGACGAGGAAGGTGCCGAGCAGGGACAGCGAGAAGGTCATGATCGCCAGAAGCACGGTCCAGATCTTCAGCGCCTCGCGCTTTTCCATGACGAGCGCCGAATGCAGAAGCGCAGTTCCCGCAAGCCAAGGCATGAAGGAGGCGTTTTCCACCGGATCCCAGAACCACCAGCCACCCCAGCCAAGTTCGTAATAGGCCCAGTAGGAGCCCATGGAGATACCCGCCGTCAGGAAGGTCCAAGCGGCCAGCGTCCATGGCCGCACCCAGCGGGCCCAGGCGGCATCGATGCGGCCTTCCATGAGGGCGGCAACGGCGAAGGAAAAGCAGACGGAGAAGCCGACATAGCCGAGGTAAAGCAGCGGCGGATGGATGGCGAGACCGAAGTCCTGGAGGATTGGATTGAGATCCTGTCCCTCAGCCGGCACGGGATCAAGACGCAGGAATGGATTGGAGGTCAACAGAATGAACAGCAGGAAGGCCGTGCTGATCCAGGCCTGCACCGAGAGCACATTGGCTTTCAACGTATCGGGCAGATTGCGGCCATAGACGGAAACCAGCGCGCTGAAAAACACCAGGATCAGAAGCCAGAGCAGCATGGAGCCTTCATGGTTGCCCCATACGCCGGTGAGCTTGTAGATCAATGGCATCAAAGAGTGCGAGTTCTCGAAGACATTCTTCAACGAGAAGTCGGAAACCGCATAGGCATGCGTCAGCGCACCGAAGCTGAGACCCACCAGAAGAAACATCAGAAGCGAGCCGGTGGACGCGACATCCATCAGCGCCCGATCGTGACGGCGAACGCCGATGACCGGCAGGATGGAGACGACGACGGACACCGCGAGAGCGAGGATCAGACAGTAGTGACCGATTTCACTGATCATTTGGTCGCCCCGGTCTTGTTGCCATCTTGCGTCTGCTGCCAAAGTCCCTTGTCTTTCAACCGGTCGGCGACTTCTTTCGGCATGTAGTTCTCGTCATGCTTGGCAAGCACGCTATCTGCCATGAAGGCATGAGTCGCAGCATCGAACACGCCCTCCGTCACCACGCCTTGGCCCTCGCGAAAAAGATCCGGCAGGATGCCGGTGTAGCTGACTGGAACGCTTCCAGACCCGTCCGTCACGGTGAAACTGACGGTGCGGCCTTCGCCACGCTTAACCGATCCTTCGGCCACTAGGCCGCCGAGGCGGATGCGCGTACCCGGCGCGACGGAGGTCTTTTCGAGATCAACTGGCATGTAGAAGTACGCGATGGACTGGCCGAAGGCGAACATTACCAGAAATACGGCAAGCATGATGAAGCTCACGCCACCACCGATGATCGCCAATCGCTTCTGTTTGCGCGTCATTGCGTCACTCCCTCGGCCGGAATGCCAAGTTGTTGCGCCAAGGCCAGCAGTCTCTTGCCCTGCTCTCCTGCAGGTGGAAAGGCTTTCAGCCCATTCTGCAATGCTTCCTTCGCCTTGCTTTCATTGTTCAGCATGGCATAGGAGCGCAATAGCCGCATCCACCCTTCAAAATTGTCGGGTTGCTCACGAAGTTTGCCGTCGAGACTTTCCACCATTCCGGCAATCATCGCCTTGCGATCCTCTGGAGCCATGGCGTTGGCAGCCTCAATATCCTCAGCGGTTGGATTACCCGGTGTTTCGGGCATTGGCGCGGCAGCAACCGCTGCATCACCGCCGGTTGCCTCCAGATGCGCCTTGACGAGCGGTATCCAGGGCGCTCCGGCTGGAGAGGCCTTCAAGATCGCGGCGAAGGCGTCGCGCGCTTCATCCTTCTTGCCAGCCTGCTCCAGCGCAAGCGCCAGATAGAACTGCGCGCGCGGATTGCCGGGCCGCAACTTTTCCGCATCGGCAAAGGCCGATTGAGCTTCCTGCGTGACGATGCCTTGGTTGGCTGTAACCAGCGTTTCGGCCAGTCCCGTCAGCCGCTCGGGGCTATCGCCGAGCAAGCGTATGGCGTTTCGATAGGCCATTTCGGCATCGCCAAGGCGCATCGTCTTGAAGTAGATCGGCGCCAGCACGTCCCATCCATTGCCGTCCTGGGGGTTCTGCGCTAGATGCCGCTCCGCCTTTGCGATCAAAAGGTTCATGTCGCTGCCGGGATTTTCCAGACGCGCTTCCAACGGCATGTCCGGATGATTGGGGCTACCCATGAACAAGTAAAGACAGAGACCTGTGACCGGCAGAGCTGCTGTCACAAGGGTTGCGATTACATTATGTCGGCGAGCGGTTAAGGCAGTATCGTGCTCACTCCTTGCCGACGCAGCAGTCAGCAGACGACGGCCGATCTCGGCGCGCGCATATTCCGCTTCCGTTTCTCCGATCAGACCGGATGCGCGTTCGCGCTCGAGCTCTGCCAGCTGATCGCGATAGACGGCAACCTCTCCTTCTCGATCAACAACGGCTCGATCGACAACGACGTCCTGCCTGCTGCGCATCAGAGGATGGGTGAGAATAATAGCGACAGCCGCGGTCAATATGGCAACGAGAATCCAGAACATTCCCAATCAACTACTCGAATGCGCGCTGCTTTGGAACAAGCCGCAACGGGATGACACGAATTTGAGGCCACCGGCCGCGCGACGTTCTCTCACAGGAAGAGGTACGACTTCCTTGACACAAGTCAAATGGAAGCATTCGCTTCTGCCGGAATGATCACGCAGCGACCTATCGCAAGCGCGAACCTGCGCGCGAAAACCGCGCTCACTCGCCAGGAGGGATGGTCAGACCGAGGACGTTAGGTCAGGGGTGTCCAGGTTCCGTCCGCATTGCGGCAGGCCGCACCGCGTACCTTCGCCTCGCGGCCATTGTCATTGATCGTATGGGAATACTGACGGCAGTTCTGGTTGCCCACCTGGTAGGGCGCGTTGGCGATAACCTCACCACTGGCGCTGCCGCTCCAGGTCACGGCCTGTCCACCGGGTGCGGTTTCGAGCGCACGATACTCCGCTTCCAGAGCCTTATTGTAATCGCCACGGCTAAGCTGGATGCCACTGCGCGACACGATACCGCCCTGCAGGTTGGCTATATACGACACGGAAGAGGATCCGCGGCTTCCAAACAGGCCTCCACCACTTGCCGAACCACGGGTGTTTGAGGTGGTGCAGGAACTAAGAACAGAAACGACGATCAGGGACAGCACAACCGGTCGCGCCAAGCGAGACCCCGTTACTCTCACATCTGCACTGCACATCGCTTCCATCAAAACACCACTCCTTGCCAACGCTGAACTGCTGCTAAGGCCTGCCTAGCAACGGCATCGCGCCGCATGTCATCAGGCATATCCCCATCAGTCTTCCGGCTTGAATTAATTGCCTTTTCGCGTGTCTTAAGCAAGCTCTTTCGATAGGCCCGGCAAAAGCAGCGTGGCCTTCAATCCGCCGAGTTCGCTACGCGACAGGGTGAACCTGCCATGGTACTCGGAAACCACTTCGCTGACGATCGACAGACCAAGACCAGTGCCCGGCCTGCTTTCGTCGAGCCGTCGACCGCGCTTCAGCGCCTCGGTGATCTGGTCGGGTTCGAGACCCGGTCCATCGTCCTCGACAGTTAACTCGATCCAAGCGCGGCGCGTAATGTCAGGATCGGAGGATGGATGGCTGCCATTGGTCATGCGCACGACAATATGTTTGTCAGCGAAGCGGGCAGCATTTTCGAGAAGATTGCCGACAACCTCTTCCAGATCCTGCTGCTCCATGGCGAGAAGGGTGCCGGGTTGGTGGAGATCGAGTTCGAAGGCCTTGTCGGGATTGAGGCGCCGCATCACCCGGATCAGGCGCTCCAGCGCAGGTTCGGCCTCCGCTCGGGCGAGGATCGAGCCGCGCTGGGCAGCGATACGAGCACGCGACAGATAGGATTGGACCTGTGCCTGCATGGCGTCCGCCTGGGCTCGGACCAAATCTCCGTGCTGGCTGTCCAGCGTGCGCGCCTCATTCAACAGCACTGCGATCGGCGTTTTCAAGGAGTGGGCCAGGTTACCCACCTGCATCCGGGCGCGTTCGACGATGCGCCGGTTGCTCTCGATCAGCGCATTGACCTCATGCGCCAGCGGCTGGATTTCACGCGGAAATTCACCTTCCAGCCGCTCGGCCTCACCACCGCGAATCTTCCCGAGTGCCACGCGAGCACGGTCGAGTGGACGAAGACTATAGAGAATCGCAAGACCGTTGACGACGAGGCTGCCGACTCCGAAGACGGCAAGCGCCAAATAAAGGCTATTGGAAAAATCACGCACGTCGTCCTCAACGACGTTGAGGTTGCCGGTCACACGAAACCGTGCGGCCCTGCCCTCTCCATCCAGCACGACTTCGGTCTCAGCCACCTGAATGCGGTTTCCGGCCTGATCGGTCAGCGTGTAATAACGCTCGTAGCGATTGTCGAAGGGAACATCGAGAATGCTCGGAACGGCAAGCTTGGAAACACCGAGCGAAGAGGAGACCAAAGGGGCCGTCTGGAAGTTGCCGAGCGGTTCCACCACCCAGTACCAGCCCGTATCCGGCTGGGAAAAGCGCAGGTCTCCGAGCTGTGGGCTACCGGCCAAGGTGTTCTCGTTGGAGATCGTCACCGAATTGATGACGTTGTAAAGCTGTGCGCGCAGCAGATCGGTAAAGCTGCGCTCGACGCCCTGGCGATAGAGCGTCGAAATCACCACCGCAATCACCACCAGTGCCAGCACGGACCATGCCGAGGCCAGCAAGAGAACGCGGGCGGTGAGTGAATTACTTCGCATCTTGCGGTGCTTGCATCCGGTAGCCGAGACCGCGAATGGTCTCGATCAGATCGACACCGAGCTTCTTGCGCAGGCGCCCGACGAAAACTTCGATCGTGTTGGAATCGCGGTCGAAATCCTGGTCGTACATGTGCTCGACCAGCTCGGTGCGCGAGACGACCTCGCCCATGTGATGCATAAGGTAGGAAAGCAGACGGAACTCGTGCGAGGTCAGCTTCAAGGTCACACCGTTCACGGTTGCCTTGGATGACTTCGTGTCGAGCCTTACCGGGCCGCAGATGATCTCGGAAGACGCGTGGCCTGCTGCACGGCGAATCAGCGCACGCACGCGGGCCAGCACTTCTTCCACATGGAAAGGCTTGGTTACGTAATCATCGGCGCCAGCATCGATGCCGGCCACCTTATCGCTCCAGCGATCGCGCGCGGTCAGGATCAAAACCGGCATGGACTTGCCAGCAGAGCGCCATTTCTCGACCACGGTGATGCCATCCATCTGCGGCAAACCGATATCGAGCACAATCGCGTCATAGGGCTCGGTATCGCCGAGGTAGTGGCCTTCCTCGCCGTCGAACGCCTGATCGACCACATAGCCCGCTTCTTTCAGCGCGTCGGTCAGTTGCCGGTTGAGGTTGGTATCGTCCTCGACCACGAGAATGCGCATCGTCTGCCCCTTTTCAGTCCAACCGGCAGCAGAGCCGGCACTCGAAATGTGTCTATAGCAGATGTATGGAGATTTCGATCGGGGTTCAACTACATCGGCACGCGCATCGTGACCTTGCGGGGGCGCTCGCCATTGCCCTGCACGAGAACCGTCACCACGCAGGATTGACCGTCACCGGACGGATAGACGGACAAAAGCTGTCCGCCAGTTTCCCGAACGACGCGGGAGACGGCTCCGGTGCAGTCGCTCGCAACGCGAACAATCGGCGCTTCGACGGCTCCGCCCCGCCAATCAGCCTGCGGCGCAGAGAAGCCGGACATTCCGGCTGCAAGCGTCGCGATGATTAGAGGTGATGCCATTTGCAAAAACTTCCACAAAAAGTCGGATGCACGTCGAAATAGTTTGTTGAGGCAATATTTAGCCCAAAGCGTCTGAATGGCAAATGAATGTGGGCTTTTGCTTCCGTTCAAGCTGGGGATAGCAACCCGACCGAAGCGGGACCGACGTCATCCTTTCAGAAAGGTGTAACCATTGCCGTGTAGACTACTGCAAGCTTGTATCGCGGCAACAAAGAACCTGCCTTAGCTACGACCGCGGTTTTTTCCGAGTCTTCTGAATCACTTGCGAACAAGACTTCAGAAACAGAGTCCATCCATTCAGAAAGTGGTTGAGCAGAAAGCAAACAGCAGGCCTTGTCATCCCAAATGCCTGAGGTATCAACCGCTTACCGACAGGTATGATACTATTCCCGGTGACTGACCCATTATCAATGCCGAGCTTACTTGATCGGGGACGTCACCGCCTTATCGGCATCGAAGTCCGCGGCGATCCGCGTATCGCGAAGTGGTTTCACGGTTCTGGTTGAAAGATCATAGGCCGGGTCGGTTTTATAGGCGGCGAGCGCCTCTTCACTCTCGAATTCGCCATATACGATGAAGTCCACGGAGTTGCCCCACTGGTCCTTCTTGACGTTCTCGCCGATCTCCAGCTTCGAGGCGTGAGGGATGGCCGTCAGGCCCGAAAGCCCCTTGCGCACGGCGTCTCGATTGGCTTCTGGAACGGTGAAGAAAACGATGTGGCGGATCATGGGCATGCACCTGTCTATTGAAACGTCGCGGCGGAAGACTGAAGCAATCGCCTATCATCCCGCCGCAACTGGTTCAATCCAACTTACAGGGAGGGGTCGCACGGCATTCTACTGACACCACCTGTCGTAAACAGGGAGAAGAGCAGTGAAAGCCCGTCGTTGTGGAACGGTTTTCAGTGATGGCGCAGCGGCTCGCGAGTAGCGGGAATCACCGTCTCTGGATGGTCTCGGCGCGTCTATGAAAAAAGACGCCCAATAAGGTGCAGATTTTCCACATCCTGAGAGCGCCACTTAAATCGATTTGAAAATTTCTTAATCGATTTTAATAGGTGCGAACCGATTTAAGAGAAAATTATTGCTTGAATCCGGGAACCTCTCGCCCTCTTACTTGGTTTCAGAGCCCGCTAATGGAGCTGCATCAACCCAGTCAGGAGGAATGCCATGACAGCGACAATTCCCCAGAACATTTACGACCGCCTCGAGAGCGAGTGGCGGCAGATGCGTGAAGGTGGCAGCCAGCCAAAGCCTTCGCAGTCTCCAAAGAAGTGATTGCCGCATGCACGCCATGATGGCGTGTTCCGGCAGATGACATAGCCCGCGATATGACGAAAGTCGGTCGCGGGCTTTTTGTTGTGTGTCAATTTCTTTCCACGGTCGCACAGCTTGTATGAGAGCGTGTCGCGATCTTTCAGATTCGCTCATACGCTTTAGGTCTTTGTTATCGCATGTCGTTATCGCAAAACTGCTGCACACTTTTGCGCGACATGCTTTAGATTGGTGCGTCGACCGCACATAACGTGGTTGTCTGGGGTGGGTTTCCCTCAGTGATCGAAGCAGGTGGAGGTATAACCCATTGTGGTGGATCAGGCGTTTTCTTGGACCACTGTCCAGCACCGGCATCGTCTTTGGCACACTGCTGTTTTGTGCTTCGCTGACACCCTCCCTTCTCCCGCGCACCTTCGTCATGCAAGGTGTACTCTGCGGCTTCTCCTTCGCGATCGGATACCTCATCGGTGCAGTGTTGAAGGAGGTCTATCTCTATCTGGAGCTGCCGCAGCTCTCCCCGCATGATAGGCGGGGTGTCCGCTTCGTCCTGTCGCTTGCCGCCGCCGTCGCGGCCATCGGCTTTCTCTGGCAGGCTGCGACCTGGCAGAACTCCATCCGTATCTTGATGGAGATGAGCCCACTCGACAGCAGCCACCCGATAAGGACAGGAGCGATTGCAATCGCAGTCGCAGCGATCCTGATTGGTTCCGGGCGGCTTTTCCAACTCGTTCGTCGTTTGCTGGCCTTGCGCAGTCGCCGCTTCCTGCCTCACCGGCTGGCGAATGTCGTGAGTGTCGTTGCGGCGATCGCGCTGGCGTGGATGGCGCTGAACGGACTGATCTTCGACATCGGCCTGCGCTTTGCTGACAGTTCGCTGAAACAGGTGGATAGTCTGATCGAGCCGGATGTGCCACAACCGACGGACCAACTGAAGACCGGCAGCAATACGTCCCTGATGACATGGCAATCACTCGGACGGCGTGGACGGGAGTTCGTGGCGACTGGCCCTACGGGGCAAGAGATTTCCAGCTTCACGGGGAAAGCAGCACTTGAGCCGATCCGCGTCTATGCAGGGCTCAATTCCGCAGACACGCCAGTGGCACGGGCGAAACTCGCCTTAGAAGAATTGAAACGCACGGGAGGCTTTGAACGCAACGCTCTCCTCGTGGTGGTGCCGACCGGGACCGGCTGGATCGATCCTGAGGCGCTGGATACGGTTGAGTATCTGCATCATGGCGATATCGCCAGCGTGGCGGTGCAGTATTCCTATCTCTCCAGTTGGATCGCCCTCCTCACCGAGCCGGATTACGGCGTGGAAACGGCGCGCGCCTTGTTTGAGGAAATCTACGGCTATTGGACGACGCTGCCGAAAGAAACGCGCCCCAAGCTTTATCTTCATGGGCTGAGCCTCGGTGCGCTGAACAGCCAGAAGTCGTCAGACCTTTACGATGTGCTGGCCGATCCGTTTCAAGGCGCATTGTGGAGCGGCCCACCCTTTGCCAGCCCCACATGGCGGATGGCGACGAATGGGAGGGTGCCCGGCACACCACAATGGCTGCCGAAATTTCGCGACTCTTCCGTCATCCGTTTTGCCGACCAGTATCAGACCGCGACGATGCCGAACGTCCCCTGGGGGCCGATGCGGATCGTCTATTTGCAGTATGCGAGCGACCCGATCACCTTTTTCGAAACCTCATCCGTCTACCGACGGCCGGAATGGATGAACCGGCCTCGCGGCCGCGACGTTTCCTCCTCGTTCCGCTGGTTCCCACTTGTCACTTTTCTGCAATTGACACTGGACGTGGCTGCCGCGACCACTGCGCCCATGGGCTACGGCCATGTCTATGCTCCCGAACACTACATCGAGGCATGGATGGAGGTCACGGCACCGGAAGGTTGGAGCGCGGAAGATCTTCAGCGACTGAAGATGTTCTTCAAGGCGCGCCGGGGAAGTCTGGATGAAGCGTAGAGGGTTTGGGGAGAAAAACGACCTGAGAGCGGCTGCGCGAGATGGCGCCTCAGCGCGAGATTCGCGTCGACAGGATGATCGATGAAAGTGTGCGCTCCACTCCGTCCAGCGCGCCGATTGTGTCGATCAGCCCATCGAGCTCGGAGATGGATGGGGCTGCAAGGATTGCGATCAGGTCGAAACTACCGCTGACGGAATGCAGCGTCGTGACTTCCTTTATAGCGGCCAATGCGACCGTGACGGTTGCCAAAGCCTTTGGGCCGATGGTGATGAGCACGTGGGCGCGCACCAGCCCGGACAGGTAATTTTCCGACAACCTAAGACTATAGCCAGCGATGACGCCTTCCGCCTCAAGCCGCTCGATCCGGGCCTGAACCGTTGTACGCGACAGGCCGAGCTTGCGCGCCAGTTCCGCAACCGGCATGCGGGCATTGCTACCCAGAAGAGACAGCAGTGCGCGATCCTTGTCTGTAATAGCCATTCTGCGTATTTCCTTCGGCGTTTTGCATGATTTTATACATCTATATGAACAAAGTGAAGCTACGAATCGTGATGGCGCGGCGGCATTCTATTACCTCAACAATAGTCTTTGAGGGGACAGATCATGAAACACATCGTTGTCGTTGGTGCTGGCAATATCGGCTCGGCTATTTCCTGGATGCTTGCCGTGACGGGCGATTACCGCATTACCGTTGCCGATCGCGCGGTCGATCAACTGGCGAATGTTCCATCCCATGAGCGGATCGATACCGAAGTGGTGGACATTACCGACAGGCTCAGCCTTCAGGCTTTGTTGAATGACAAGTTTGCCGTTCTTTCGGCAGCGCCTTTCCATCTGACAGCTGGGATAGCCGAAGCGGCTGTCGCGGTCGGCACCCACTATCTCGATCTGACTGAAGACGTCGAATCCACTCGCAAGGTCAAGAAACTGGCCGAAACGTCGGAAGTGGCGTTGATCCCCCAGTGCGGCTTGGCGCCCGGCTTTATCTCTATCGTCGCCGCCGATCTGGCGTCGCGTTTCGACAAGCTGGACAGTGTGCGCATGCGTGTCGGCGCTTTGCCGCAATACCCGTCCAACGCCCTGAACTATAATCTCACCTGGAGCACGGATGGCCTGATCAATGAATATATCGAGCCGTGCGAGGCGATCGTCGAAGGGCGCTTGACCGCCGTTCCTGCGCTGGAAGAGCGAGAAGAGTTTTCCCTGGACGGCATGACGTATGAGGCCTTCAACACATCCGGCGGGCTCGGGACACTCGCCGCGACTTTAGAAGGCAAGGTGCGGACCATGAACTACCGCACCATCCGTTATCCTGGCCATGTGTCGATCATGAAGGCGCTTCTCAACGATCTCAACTTGCGCAATCGCCGCGACGTGCTGAAGGATCTCTTCGAAAACGCCCTTCCCGCCACCATGCAGGATGTGGTCATCGTGTTCGTCACCGTCTGCGGAACGAAGAATAGCCGCTTCATGCAGGAAACCTACGCCAACAAGGTATATGCTGGCCCCGTCTCCGGTCGCATGATGAGCGCGATCCAGATCACCACCGCGTCCGGCATCTGCACGGTTCTCGATCTTCTCGCCAACGACAGGCTGCCCATGCGCGGTTTCGTCAAGCAGGAAGATGTGGCGCTCGACGACTTCCTCGCCAACCGCTTCGGCCAGTACTATGTGCCGCGCGAGGGGCTGGCAAAAGTCGGCTGAGAGGCACCCTCGTTTCTCTTCGGGGAATCATCATAGCGTTTCCTTGTTAAAGGAAATGCTCCGGAACAAGCCGCTTAGAGCGTTTCCTTGTTAAATAGAAACAGTTCTGTTGGTTCAAACGGGATCGACTGATTGTCCGGAGGGTGCGTGCCGTAGCCAAAGCATACGGCCAAGCCGTCCGGGCAAGCAGGTGGCCCGTTTCAACCAACCCTCCCGCAGATTTGCTGGCAAATCTGCAAGAGCTTCAATCGCCCGGCGCGCTAATCGCTTCGCACGGCGAAGCGGCGCGACGGGAGGGCCGGGCATCTTTCCGCCAGGCTCAAAGGCGATCGGCTCGACCGTACCTTTGGGTATGCCCTTCGCCAATCGCCTTTGCCCTGACGAAAACCTGCTCCGGCAGAACGTTTCTATTTAACAAGGAAACGCTCTAAGGCTGGCGCGATCATGATATCGCTCCAGCCTCTTTATTGGTTGCGGCGGCACCGCTGGCAGTTCACCGATGAAACGCAAAAAGCCGACCCAAATAGGCCGGCTTTCGTGTCTTTGCGAATGCTGCTGCGAAGAGATCAGCGACCGGATTTGCGACGCTGGCCGAGACCCATTTCCTTTGCCAGGCGCGAACGCGCTTCTGCATAGGCTGGAGCCACCATCGGGTAATCCACCGGGAGATCCCACTTTTCGCGGTATTCTTCCGGCGTAATATTGTGGTGTGTCGTCAAATGACGCTTGAGCGACTTGAAAGATCCGCCACATTCCAAACAGATGATCTGATCATCCTGAACCGACTTACGCACAGAAACCGCAGGCTTCTGCTTTTCGACGCTAACCGAAGCCACAGCCGGGGCAGAGGTGCCATTCAGCGCGTTGTGGACGTCGGAAATCAGGCTTGGAAGTTCCGCAACCGGAACGACATGGTGGCTAACATATGCGGCAACGATATCCGCAGTCAGCTCGACGAGCAGATTCTGCGCTCCGCCATATGTAGTTTCCGTCATTGAAATATCTCCTGTTCATGTCACGCGTAGCGAAGGGCAAAGCCACATTCGCCAATATTGCAAAGTACGGCCAGCGAAACTGCACCTGTGTGTATGACACGAAGCCAACCCTGAGCCTCATGCAGAAAAGGTGGAATATACCGGCGCGATTTGCGTCATTCGTGACTGTATTTCCGGCAAGTCACCCGCCAAGACTTTTCAGTCCTATGTAGGCAGCGACGGAACGCCAATAACGAAAAGCAAATCAACATCAGCAACTTTGCGTACCGTGGATAGCACCTAACCAAAAAAAGTCCAGATATTATTTTGGAACAACTCAGACAAGATTTACAGAAATTGATATGTAAAAAATAACGGGTAACAAAATTTTTCAGTAGAAGAAAAGCATACAAGTTTAGGGCGAAGATGTTTTTTTATTTGAACTTTCGATCTGCTTTCAGGTCGTCTTTGACAGTCTGGGAAGAGGATTTATATCCAGCCTGATGCGCAGATTTAGCAAGCAAATGCGCCGATATTGGAGCGGTCAAAACCACAAATAAAAAGCCGACGAGCGCGCACCCCAATACCGCAAGCTGTTGGGAATAAAGGCCAACTGCCAAAAGAAGAAGAGCGGAGCCCACGGTGCCTGCCTTCGAGGCGGCATGCATTCGCGTATAGAAATCCGGGAGGCGGTTAACGCCGATGGCGGCGGTGAGCGAAAATAGAGCTCCGCCGATACACAGCACGGCTACAACCAATGCGATTACCCAACTCATTCCGCCCTGCCTTTCGCCTTTTTTCCACGACCTTTGGCAGCGCTTTTCCGGTCTTTACCTGTTACATTTCGCAGTGTCTGAGACGGCGAAACAACGTCTGAAGCGTCAGGAATTTGTATTTTATCGATCCCATTTTCCGGTTGGCGCGACAGAATGAAGCGGGCAAAGGCCACCGTTGCCAGGAAACCCACCAAACAGAGAGCAATGGCGATATCGATATAGAGGTTGAAGCCGGTGCGAATCGCGATGACTGCGATAAAACCGATGGCGATTCCCACGAGCATATCGAGAGCGACAACTCGATCCGGCAGGGTCGGTCCGACGACGGCCCTGTAAACGGTAAGCAAAAAAGCGACGCACAATATGAGGAGAGCCGCAAAAGAGGCGTAAGACACAAGGAGTTCCGGCGTCATCTCGTAAAGGCCTCCATGATCTTGCGCTCGAACCCGGCGGCAATCGACTTTCTGGTCGCCTCAACATCGCTGCAGTCCAGCGCGTGGACATAGAGCGTTTTGCGGTCGTCGGTCACATCGACAGAAAGCGTGCCGGGCGTCAGGGTAATCAGATTGGCGAGGAGAGCGATTTCGAAGTCGCCCTGAACGGTAAGCGGATAGGCAAAGATACCCGGCTTCAACTCTATCTTCGGCCGAACCACCAGCCTTGCGACTGTCCAAGCGGACAGCGCCAATTCCTTGATGAACAGCACCACCAGCGACAGGAGCGGAATGACATGGACCCGCCTGCTATCGCTCCTAACGATCTGGTGGCGGATCAGACCGAGCGACAATGCCGCGATGACGATGCCAAGAAGAAGGTTAGCAAGCGTGTAGCTGGCTGAAATTGCAAGCCAGATAATGACGAAAAGAGAGCCGATGAGGAAAAGAGTCATCGAAGCGCGCCTTCCGGAAAGACAGAGCGGATATAGGAGGATGGATCGCCAAGTGTAGAAGCGGCGTCCTGGCTGAATTTCATCACGGATTCAGGGAAAAGCCCGACCGCAATGATCAGCGCTGTTAGTACTGCAACAGGCATTATGGACGGCGCTTTCACATCCGAAGCGGTACGCGGCGCGCCATCCGTAGACGGTCTCCAGAAGCAGAGAAGAAACGCTCTTGCCAATGCAATGGTGGAGATGAAGCCCGAAACCAAAATGGCGGCAGCAAGCCACCATGCACCGATATCGATAGCGGATTTCGTCAGCATGGCTTTTGGCCAGAAACCGGAAAAGGGTGGCAAGCCCGCTCCGGCGAAGAAGAGTGCCAGCACCATGGCCGAGAACCATGGCGCTCTTACGTATAGGCCGCCCAGCCCGGACAGCGTCCAGGCACCGCCGAGACGCGCTGCGTGTCCGACAGCGAGATAGAGGGCGGTCATCAGCACCATGGAGTTCAGCGCGTAGAACACCACGCCGCTAAGTGCTGCCTGGGTACCGATCGCAATGCCTGCCATCATGTAGCCGATGCCGGAAATGACGATATAGCCAAGCATGCGGCGCAGATCGTTCTGGGCAAGGGCGCCCATGGCGCCTAGGATCATCGTGACCACTGCCGAAACTGCGATGATAAAGCTCAATTCCTCCCGCTGAACCGGAAACAGCATGACCATGACACGCAGCAGAGCATAGACACCGACCTTGGTGAGCAGGCCGCCGAAGAGTGCGGAAACCACAATTTTCGGTGTGTGGTAGGATGCAGGCAGCCAAAAATTGACCGGAAAGGCAGCGGCCTTCATGGCAAAGGCGAGCGTGAACAAAGATGCCAGCGTGATCAACGGCGCGGTCTCGCCCACGGTCGTCGCCTTCCGGGCGATATCGGCCATGTTGAGCGTGCCGAAGATGGCATAGAGATAACCGACGGCAATCAGGAACAGCGTCGTTCCGATCAGATTGAGGATGGCATATTTCAGCGCGCCATCGATCTGCTCCCGCGTCGAGCCGAGGACGATGAGGCCGAAGGAGGAGACGAGCAAGACCTCGAACCAGACATAGAGATTGAAGATATCGCCGGTAAGAAAGGCGCCGGTGACGCCCGCCATCAACAGCATCAGGAATGGGTAGAAGCCGTACCGCCTGCCCGTTTCATCGATATCGCGTGCCGCATGGATGGCGCAAACCAGCGCCACGATAGCTCCGGTCAACGCGAACAACGCTCCCGTCAGATCCGCTGTAAACGCGATCCCAAAGGGCGGAAGCCAGCGCCCCATCACCATGGTGAAGGGGCCATCGAAAGCGACACGCCAGACAAGTGCGGCATCCAGCCCGACGAGGATGGCAAGTCCTGCAATTGCGATTGGGGCGTGGAGGCGGGTTTGGTGGCGGATCATCATCAGCACCGCACCGAGACCGATGCAGAGCGCCACGGGCAGCACGATCAACCAATCGGCAAGAGTGGTGGGCTGCATGACGAGTGCAGCGGAGAGATCGGCAGCAGATATCGGGCCGGACGCGGCAAGAAGGAATCGCGCGGGCATCAATACCCCACCGGCGGAAGCGGTTCGCTTTGCGGTTCGGCCGCGCGCATTTCGTCCGTGTCGTCCGTCTTCAACTCCTGGAACGCTCGCCAGACCAGGACCAGCAAGAAACAGAAGAAGCAGAAGGAAATGACGATCGCCGTCAGGATGAGGGCCTGAGGCAGCGGATTGGCGGTATCTGCGGGCAGTGCGTCGAGACCGGCGGGAATGATGGGTGGCACCTCGCGATGCAGGCGCCCGGCAGTGAACAGCAGAAGATTGACGGCATTGCCGAGGATCGCGATGCCAAGCAGAAGCCGCACACTGTGACGCGACAGCATGAGATAGATCGCCGTCGAGAAGAAGATGCCCACGAGGATAGAGAAGACCGCTTCCATCAGTCGCGGTCCTTTTCTTCCAGCGCAAGCGCAATGGAGGTGAAGCCGCCGACCACGACGAGATAGACGCCGATATCGAAGGAGATGACGGTCGCAAGCGGCACTTCAACGCCGAAGAGGCTTGGATAAATCCACAGCCCGGTCATGAACGGCACGTCGACGACGAGCGATGTCGCGCCAGAGAGTGTTGCGAGCAGCAGGCCGAAACCGGCAATCGACAGCGGATGGAATATGATGGCACGCCGCACGGTTTCGACGCCGAAGGCGATGCCATAGATCGCCAGGGCAGAGACGGCGATCAATCCGCCGATAAAGCCACCGCCAGGGGCGTTATGGCCGCGCAGAAGAACAAAGATGGAAAACAGCGTCATCAGGCTGGTGATGATGGGTGCCGCAGTTCTGAAGATCAGCGTATTCATGCCCTGCCCTTCCCCGCGCTTCCATAATCGTCATCCGGATTGTTATCCCGAGGGCGTAAGGTCGTTCCCGGTCGAATACGGATAAGCGCCAAAACGGCGAGCGCCGTGATCATCACCACCGCGATTTCGCCAAGCGTGTCGGTACCGCGGAAGTCAACGATGATGACATTCACGACGTTGTTTCCATGGGCAATGATCTTGGAATAGGCATTGAAAAAGGCCGTCAGGCTATTGTCGAAAGGTTGTTCGGTGGATTTCAGCAGCATCAGGGCAAAGCCGCTCCCGCAGGCTATCGCGATTGTCCCATCGAGGAGCTTCTGGCCGAGGCGGCGATGATCCGAGGGCGACAGGCGCAGCCGCGTCATGACCAGGGTCAGGATCACCACCGAAAGTGTTTCCACCATAAACTGGGTGAAGGACAGATCCGGCGCGCCAAACAGAAGGAAAAGAACGGCAACCGCAAAGCCCTGAATGCCAAGCGCGATAATCGCCGTTAAACGGCTTGCCGCCATCAGCACCGCAACGAGGCCAATCACCGCAATGGCTATGAAGGTGACTTCATGGATTTGCGCGTGGCGTGGCCAGACCGGCATTGCGGGCAGTTCGCCGTACGAGAAGAGCGGGACAAGCAGTGCAGCAGCAATGATGGCGAAGGTCGCAGTCACGTAAAATTCCAGTCGGCCGGGCTGGAGCACGCGGGTCACAATGAAGGAGGCGCGCACCAGCGCGGACATGAAGGCGTCGAAGCCTTTGTCCGGCCCCGGGCCGATGGCCTGCAGCATACGATCCATCAGGGCGCGGGCCGTGCCCAGCATCGTGAAGACCATGATCCCAAGGCCGATGGTAAAGAGCGACAGCGCCAGCGGGACCCCGATATGGGGTACGAGCGATATGTCCACCACACGTGTCTCATGGGCGATCGCCGTTGCCATCGGTGTGGAGATTGCAGAGTGAAACGGACTGGAAAACACCGCCGCGAGAAGTCCTGAAACGGCCAAGACAGCCGGTCCAAGCCACACAAGGACCGGCCCCTCATGGGCTATCTTCGGCATTCGCGGCGCGATGCCGACAAAGGGTTTTAGGCCGACGGCAAGAGCGATAGCCAACATCAGCGCATTGCCGATGACAGCGACGCCGGTGAAGAGGATCGCCCGGGGATTGGCATGGGCCAAGGCGTAATAGATCTCTTCCTTCGCCAGGAAGCCGAAGAAGGGCGGAAGCCCGGCCATGGAGAGAGCCGCGGCAAAAGCCGCGACAAAGGTGATCGGCATCGCCTTTCGCAACCCGCCAAGTTGGCGCACATCACGGGTTCCCGTCTCGTGATCGATGATGCCAGCCACCATGAAGAGCGCACCCTTGAACAGCGAATGCGCTACCAGATAAAGCACCGCTGCTTCAAGCGCCTGCTCAGATCCGAAACCGATCAGCATCACCAGAAGACCCAGCGAAGAGACGGTCGTATAGGCGAGCATCAGCTTGAGGTCGGTCTGGCGGATGGCCATCAGCGCGCCGGTCAGCATCGTCAGCCCGCCAAAGAATGGCAGCAGGATTTGCCAGGCTGCGGTATCGCCGAGAACTGGATTGAGCCGCATCAAAAGATAGACACCCGCCTTCACCATGGTGGCGGAATGCAGATAGGCCGACACCGGTGTTGGCGCTTCCATGGCGTTGGGCAACCAGAAGTGAAAGGGAAACTGCGCGGATTTGGTGAAGGCGCCGCCGAGGACGAGTAGCAGTGCTGCAAAGTAGAACGGGCTTTGGCGCAGAACATCGCCGCCATGAACCAGCAGCGAAAGCTGGGTCGTGCCGCTCATGTTCCAGATGAAGATGAGGCCCGCCAGAAGCGCCAGACCGCCTCCACCGGTGACGACGAGCGCCTGAAGTGCTGCCCGGCGCGACGCTTCCCTTTCGTGATCGAAACCGATCAGCAGAAATGAGGTGATAGATGTCAGCTCCCAATAGACGAACAGCATCATCAGGCTGTCGGAGATGACGACACCAAGCATTGCGCCCATGAAGAGAAAGAGAAAGGCGAGGAAGCGACCCTGCTGCGGATGACCGGCCATGTAAGCGCCGGCGTAGAGCACGATCAAAGTGCCGATGCCGGTAATGAGCAGCGCAAAGGTCAAGGACAGACCGTCGATGAACCAGGAAAAGCTGAGATTGAAGCTCGGCACCCAGATGTAACCGCCGGTCACCACCTCGCCTGCCGCGATCTCGGTAAGGAAGCCTAAGAAATGGACGAAGGCAAATGCGGGAATGAGCGCCAGCAGCCAGGCAGCCTTGGAGCCCAGCTTCCCAACCAGCGCGGGCGCGAGCAGTGCCGCCAGGAATGGCGAAAAAAGCGCGATGAATGTCAGCGACGTGACACCGAATGCCATCTGGCCTCCCCTTGCGAGCCACTTGCTGACTCTCCATAAGAACAGACTGAATTATGGGAAAGGCCGAGACCTCTCAACCCTTTGAGCAGCGAAAACGACATACTACACGCCGATTTGTCCCTCTTTTAATAGCAAAGCAGCATCCCTATATCTGCGACAATAGAAAGGGGCCTCTGATGAGCGATCTCAAATCTCCCAAAATCACCAAGACCGATGCCGAATGGCGTGAACAGCTCACGCCGGAACAGTATCGAATCCTTCGCGAACACGGCACCGAGCGTGCCTTTACCGGCCCCTATTGGAACAGCACTGAAAAGGGCCTGTACCGTTGCGCCGCCTGTGACGAGCCGCTCTTCATCTCCGACACCAAGTTCGACGCCGGTTGCGGGTGGCCGAGCTATTTCGAGCCGGTCAAACCGGATGCCGTCACCGAGCATCGCGATGTAAGCTATGGCATGGTGCGCACGGAGATCCGCTGCGCCAATTGCGGCGGTCATCTTGGCCACGTCTTCCCCGACGGCCCACCCCCGACTGGCCTTCGTTACTGCATCAACGGCCACTCCATGGTGTTCGAACCGCAAGCATAAGAATGACATTCAAGGCCGGCGTGCGAGCGCCGGCTTTTTACTTTGTGTCCGGAATGTCCAAGCCTCCGGAACACAGGAACGTCTTCAAAAAGGGCGTGCTCCTGTTGCCCGTGCCGCTCCGGGCGCACCGTCGTCTTCATCAAAACAATTTGGACGACGTCTCCCAACGCATATTGCAGAGCTCTCACGCTCACTCCGCTAGATGCATTCTCGCCGGCCACCTGCCTTTCCCTTTTTAAGCCCCCACCTGCCTTGTCCGCCATGCTGCCGGATGGGACCTTCTGTCTCGATTCAAACCTATAGACCTCATCAGGATCGATATTTTTATAGATAATATTGCATTTTTTGGCTTTTCTTTCCGCCTTGACTCTTTCGAGACTCCCATTAAGCTAAATTCCATCGTTGAATTATCTATAATTTTAGGGCACCATGCAAAACATTCAGATATCCTCCACGCTTCGTTCAACACGCAGTCTGCCTCGTCAGGCTCTTACGGTCATCGCTGGCGTGGCGCTAATGACGCTGGCAGCGAAGACGCAGGTACCCTTTTGGCCGGTACCGATGACGCTCCATACGTTGGCGGTGATGGGCTTTGCCGTCGCGCTTGGGCCGCGCATGGCCTGCGCCATCTTCATTGCCTATCTGTCAGCGGGTGCTGCTGGACTGCCTGTGTTCTCTGGCTCCCCTGAACGCGGCATCGGGCTGGCCTACATGATGGGGCCTACCGGCGGATATCTTGCTGGCTTCCTTGCGGCCTCCGGGCTCACGGGATGGCTTGCTCAAAACGGGACGTTGTTGCGACGTGTTTTCGCCATGCTGATCGGACTTGTCGTGGTCTATGCCTTCGGTATGGCATGGCTGCTGGCCTTCCTTCCCGCCGCAAAGGTGCTTTCCGTCGGCGTTGCACCTTTCATCCTCGGCGATCTACTGAAGATCGGCGTCGTCGCTGCTGCTTCGATGCTTCTGCCTCACGTCAAGGCCACGGAGAAAGCTGCCAATGACTAACGCTTCGAAAGAGGATGGCGCGATCCGGCATGACTGGAGCGTCGACGAGATTGCCGCGCTCTATCGGCTTCCGCTGCTCGAACTCGTAGGCCGCGCCAACGCGGTCCACCGGCAGTATCACGACCCGAACCGTGTGCAGAAAGCGAGCCTCCTGTCGATCAAGACGGGTGGCTGTCCGGAGAATTGCGCCTACTGCCCGCAATCGGCTCATCATCGCGAGGTCGATCTCACCCGCGACCTGCTGATGAACCCTCAAAAAGTGCTGGCGATGGCGGAGACGGCGAAAGCCGCTGGTGCGGAGCGCTTCTGTATGGGCGCTGCCTGGCGGCAGGTGCGTGACGGCAAGGAGTTCGATGCGGTCATCGAGATGGTGGAAGGCGTGCGCCGCCTCGACATGGAAGCCTGCGTCACGCTCGGCATGGTGAAACCGCAACAGGCCGAGCGCCTGGCCAAAGCGGGCTTGACCGCTTACAACCATAATCTCGATACCAGCCCGGAATTCTACAACCGCATCATCACCACCCGCACGTACCAGGATCGGTTGGAGACGCTGTCCACCGTTCGCGCCGCAGGCATCGAACTGTGCAGCGGCGGCATTATCGGCATGGGCGAAAGCATTCGCGATCGCGCTGCGATGCTGCAGGTGCTGGCGAGCTTCGCGCCCCACCCGGAAAGCGTGCCGATCAACGCGCTGGTCCCCGTCGAAGGCACGCCGCTTGCCAAGCGGGAGCGGATTGATCCGCTCGAACTGGTCCGCATGGTGGCGACCGCACGCCTCGTGATGCCACAATCCACCGTGCGCTTGTCAGCCGGTCGATCAAGCCTGAGCCGAGAGGCACAAATCCTCTGCCTCATGGCAGGTGCCAACTCGATCTTCTACGGCGATACGCTACTGACCACACCCAATGCCGGGATCGGCGAGGACGCTGAATTGCTCGCCACCATCGGGCCGATCGATGAAGCCCAGGAAAGAGCGTCGGCGGCGTAGAGCAACAGAAATGAGGGCAGCGTTACAGGCGGCCCTCATTCAATAGCCTGTCGCGAAGGCAAAGCCTTCATCCGCCCAACCGGCCAGGCCGCCGATCATGATCTTCACCTTTCGCCCGAGTCGGGCAAGGTTCAGAGCCGCCCTATCCGCCCCATTGCAATGCGGACCGGCGCAATAGACGACAAAGACCGTATCGTTCGGCCATGCCCGCATGCGCTCTTCCGTCATATCCGCATGGCGAAGATGGATGGCGCCCGGCACGTGGCGCTTTGCAAACACCTCCGGCGAACCGACGACATGCAAAAGCACGAAGTCCTGCTCGCCCTTTTCCATGGATGCAAAGACATCCCAACAATCGGTCTCCACCGAAAGGCGTTTGGAGAAATGGTCGATAACGATCTCTGCCGGGGCCGCAGATATTTCAGTGACATAGCTCATGGTTTGTCTCCTCTTCGTAAAACGTCCCTAGTTTAAATCGTGCTTTTCCTCCTTTGCAGATGGCAGGATTGCCATATATCGTGAAGATCATGACAAACCGTTCGCAACCCAGCAGCAGTCCAAACCGCCTCGTCGTGGCGCTCGCCTATGACGGGCTCTGCACCTTCGAATTTGGCGTTGCCGTGGAAGTCTTCGGTCTTGCTCGTCCTGAAATGGGAGAGGACTGGTATCGCTTCGCGGTAGCGGCCGTGGATGACGGCGAAATGCGCGCAACCGGTGGCGTCCGTTTCGTGGCCGATGGCGGCCTGGAGCTTGTCGAACGGGCTGGCACCATCATTGTGCCCGGCTGGCGCGGAATAGATGCGCCCGTTCCAGACGCACTGTGCGCGTCGTTGCAAAGGGCTCATGCCAATGGTGCGAGGCTGCTTACCATCTGTTCCGGCGTGTTCGTTCTGGCCGCAAGCGGGCTACTCGACGGCAGGCGCGCCACCACCCATTGGCGTTACACCAAGGCTCTGGAGGAGCGCTATCCGGCCATCACCGTTTTGCCGGATGTGCTCTATGTCGATGAAGGCACTTTGCTGACCTCCGCCGGCAGCGCGGCGGGCATCGATCTCTGTCTGCATTTGATCCGTCGCGACTTCGACACCAAGGCGGCCAATATGGTGGCGCGCCGGTTGGTCGTACCGCCGCATCGCGACGGCGGACAGGCACAGTTCATCGACAAGGCCGTACCGGAGCCGCATGAAAAGGCAAGGCTCGGGCCGCTGCTTGATACGATGCAGGCCGATCTCACCAAGACTTTCACGGTTGCGCAACTGGCGGCTATGACAGGGATGAGTGCGCGGACACTGCTGCGCCGCTTCGAGGCGGCAACGGGCACCACGCCGGCGAAGTGGCTTTTGCTGCAGCGACTTTCAAAGGCCAAGGACTTGCTGGAGACATCGACGCTGACGATTGAGGAAATTGCCGAAATCTCAGGGCTCGGCTCTGCCGCCAATCTGCGCCACCACTTCCGCCAGCAATTCTCCACCACGCCTGCTGCCTATCGTAGCCGCTTCAGCTCTACAGCATCGGCCCGAAAATCGGACTCGATTTTCGGAAAGCACGATGCGTAGATTCAAAAAAATAAAGCGTCCTTTGTGCGCCCAATAGGACGCACGGCGCTTTAGCCGCTTATGAAGGAACCCTGAGCTCCATCGTGGTGAGATCCAGCCATCTACCGAATTTCTTGCCGACTTCCGAATATTGGCCTGCGACCCGGAAACCGAGCTTTTCATGAAGGCGAATGGAAGCGACGTTTTCGGACTCGATGGCGCCGATCATCACATGCACCCCGGCTGCCTTGGCATGTTCGATCAAGGACAGCATCAACAACCTGCCAATGCCGTAGCCGCGCGCATCCTTGTGCACATAGACCGAATGTTCACGCGTGTGGCGATAACCGTCAAATGGGCGCCAGTCGCCAAACGAGGCGTAGCCAACGACTGCACCGTCCTTGATCGCCACGATCACCGGAAAGCCGCGCTCTTTGCGCAGCTTGAACCATTCCTTGCGGTTATCGAGATCCACCAGGATTTCGTTCCAGATGGCGGTCGTGTTTTCCACGGCATCATTGTAGATTTCCATGATACCGGTCAGGTCTTCGACGGTGGCGTCGCGCAGTTGAATGCTCATTCTCAATATCCGCTTCAGATCAATGTCTGTACTGACCATAGGGATCAAGGCAGAGCGTGTGAAGCGATTTTCAGCAGGCTTTGTGCAAATGGCAGGATCAAGAGACGATCGCCGGCGTAAGGCTGAAGCTCGTCATGACGGCCGAATAATGGACCGCAGCAGCAACCACGACGAAGCCGTGCCAGATGGCATTCTGGAACCGCAGCCGCTCCCATACGTGGAAGATCACGCCCATCGAATAGATCATGCCGCCGATGACGATCAGCCACATGGTGATCGGGGCCAGATGGTTCGACAAAGGCTCTGCCACCATCACGCCACTCCAGCCCATGCCGAGATAAAGCAGGATGGCCAGCCGGTCATATCGTCCGGGATAAAAGCATTTGAGGAAAATGCCGCCCAGCGCCGCCATCCAGATTCCGGCCAGCGTCAGCGCGATCAGAGGATCCTCAATGCCGCGCTGGAGAAAGGGCGTGTAAGTGGCGGCAATCAGAATGAAAATTGCCGAATGGTCGAGCCGGCGGAGCAGCCACTTCGCCCGGGAATGCGGCCAGATATTGTAGGTGAAGGAAATGGAGAGACAGAGGATAAGGCCGAGCGCGTAAATCCAAGCCGCTGCGATCGCGCTGAGGCTGCCCCAAAGGGTAACATAGAAGATGAGCGCGGTTGCTCCCACAAGCGCAAAGGCTATGCCGACGCCATGGACGATGCCATCGGCCACTATCTCATGAAGGTCATACCGGCGGCCAAATGGCCAAAGCTCGCTCATTTCGTCTTCCCGTCTGTGGTCGCCTTATCATGACGCCAATATGAGACGGGAACAAGACGACGGAGCCGGTCAGACTTCACTTTCCGTTCCCGCCTGTTGCAAAACCGGAGACGGTTTAACGGTCTACCAGCACCGAGCACTTGGCATGGCGCACCACGCGATCTGCGGTGGAGCCAATAAAGTAATTGGTGAAATCCGGCGTATGCGAGGAGATGATGATGAGGTCCACGCCGATCTCTTCAGCCAGCGCCAGAATCTCACGCGCGGGAGCGCCGCTTCGAATTTCCGTGGACGCGATATGCGGCGACTTTTCTTTCAGGACGGCGAGCTGGCTCTTGGCATCCTTCACCGCATTTTCGATGATGTCCATCGGCACATCGATTGCCAGATAGCCCGGTAGATCTTCCACCACATTCATCAGCACGATCTGGCCGCCTTGATCGAGAAGCGCCTCGGCCTTTTTCACCGCGCGCTCTGCCTTGCTGGCGTTGCTGAGATCGACAGGTACCAGGATTTTTCCGTACATTGCATGCTCCCTTGGTTTGGAAGCAATTCTGCTGCTTCCTGCCCACGATCATAGCCACTCCCAACAAAGCGCGCCATAACGGACGTCAATTCTTGGTGCGTTACCGTCAACGATTATTAGACAGTTTATCGCCGAATGGTGAGCTTCTCCGAACGGTCGACTGTCTCCATATTGACGTCAACAGGTTCGCAAATGAGCGGACAAAATGGAGACATTTCCAATGAACACGGAAAAGCAGTTCGCCTTCACGCGTCCCGGCTATGTGGGACAGGCGCATCTGGTGGTGAAGGACCTCAGTCGGGTCTCGCGCTTCTATCAGACTATCATCGGCCTTTCGGTGATCGAAAAGAGTGCCAGCGGTGAGATTCTTGGCGTCAACGGTCTGCCGCTCTTGACGTTGACAACGTCAATCGATGCCGAGAAGGCACCAGCCACCGCGGCTGGTCTTTTCCACACTGCCTTCCTCCTACCGAACCGCAACGCCCTCGCCGACTGGCTTGCCCATGTGGCGCATAACAATATCCAGCTTGAGGGCGCTTCCGATCACCTCGTCAGCGAGGCGATCTATCTGTCCGATCCGGAAGGAAACGGCATCGAGGTCTATCGTGACCGGCAGCCGGATGAGTGGAACTACCAGGCGGATGGAACGGTCGAGATGGCAACAAAGCGGCTCGATCTGCAGGCACTCTATGACAGCGCCAACCAAACGCCGTTCCAGCAGGCCGCAGATGGCACTGCGATCGGACATATCCATCTCCAAGTCGGCGCGCTACCGCAGGCGGATGCTTTCTATCAGGATGTTCTCGGCCTGAAGATCATGGCGCGCTACCCGGGTGCCAGCTTCTTCGGCTATGGCGCCTATCACCACCATGTTGCAGCCAATATCTGGAACAGCAGGGGCGCCGTAACGCGCAAGGAAAACATGACCGGCCTTTCGGGCTATTCGCTGAAATTCAACGAGAAAGACACCCTAGACAGGGCGCTTGCCGCGTTGGATCGGCTGGAAATTCCAACTGAGCGCCAGAGTGACGGGATCGCCGTGAAAGACCCGTGGGGCATCGGCCTGAAGCTGTCGGCCTAACTCTTTGAAGGGGAGCCATCAGGGCTCCTTTTCTTATTTGAGTGCTTCTGGAACTGCGATCCCCACGGCGAGTTATAGCTCTCCATGAGGGGTCGGGAAAAAGATGAACAATCACGTTTTCAGCCGGAAGAAAAAGAAGAAAGCCGAAGCGCTTCCCATCGAACAAACGCGCGATCCGGTCATTAAAAGCGCGCTCGCAACGGCACAGGACGATGCGCGCAGCCAGCAACCTTTGGGGCGCGAGGCGCTTGATGTCGCCGTAGCCTGGTCAGTCGTCGGCCTCTTCGTCATCGTCTTCATGAGTGTGATCCACGCTCTGTCCCTCGTACTCATCCCCATCGTCATGGCGATCGTCGTCGGCATGATCCTCGGCGTCGCCGCGGAGAAGCTTGGCTCCTACGGTGTTCCAGGTTTCGCGGTCGCGCTCATTCTGTCGTCGGCGGTGGCCCTTGTTCTCTTTCTCGTGGTCAATTCGCTGGTCGAGCCTCTGTCGGCGCTTGCAAGCGAAGGCCCGGCGCTGCTTGAACGCACGCTCGACCGCTTCTTGCCGTACCTCCAGGGTTGGCGATGGCTCAACATCTCGACCGCCACATTCAGTCTCGGCAATATTTCGATGGAATCGCTGATTTCACGCAGTGGTGAAATCATATCGGTGGTGGGTGCCAACCTGACGCCGGCCATCGTTCAGGGACTGATGTTCTTCGCCGCGTTGCTGCTGTTTCTCTACAGCCGCCTACGGCTGCGCAAAGCCGTGATCATGGCGTTTCCGCAGCGCCATCAACGGCTTAGAACCATCCGCACGATCGCCTCCATCGAGACCGTTCTCAGCTCCTACTTCGCCACCGCCTCGCTGCTTTATGCAGCGCTTGGCGTTTCCATGGTCGTGATCGCTTTTCTTGGCGGGCTTGCGATGCCATTTCTCTGGGGGTTGTTTGCGTTTCTCTCCAGCTTCGTCCCGTTTCTCGGCATTACGGCCATGACGCTGGCGCTTGCAGTCGCAGGCATCATCACACACGACAATCTGTTTCTTGCGCTGCTTCCCTCGATCGTTTTCTTCACAATCCACCTACTGATGGAAAATCTGGTCTTCCCGGCGGTCGTCGGCAAGAACATGGAGATCAACCCGTTCTTGGTTTTCGTCGCCATCATCTTCTGGACATGGATGTGGGGTGCGGCAGGCGCGATGCTGGCCCTGCCACTATCGCTCATCGGCATGACGATTGCGCGTGAACTCTTCCCATCGCGTCGTGTGGTGCCAAACCTCCCGGCGTGATCAGCGGGTTAGGTCTGGTCAGTTCGACGGCGGATTAAAAGCTGGGTCGTCCAACCGCACGAAGGTCACGCCGCGCGCTTTCAGAGCCAGAAGACCTTTCACCACGCCCTCGCCCGCTTCATGGGTCGGCTGGTTGATGTGGGAAATCACGACATCCCCATCCCTGGCGGCAGCAATATGCTTGGCCGTCATCGCACTTCCCAGAAGAGATCCGCCATCGCCATTGATGGAATAGCCGGCCACGCGCTCGCCGAGCTGGTTGATCGTGGTCATGGATGTGTTGGTATATTTTGCCGTGGCGCCGCGAAACCATTGCGGTTGCCTGCCAGTGGCAGCGAGGATTGCCTGTCGGCCGCCCTCAACCTCCTGAACGACGGCAGCCTCAGAACCGGCGGCCGCTATACCGTAGATCGAAACCGGCTTATCCACTGCCGGGATATGATTTTCCCCGTGGTTTTCCAGTTCGAAGAGATCGGGATGGGCCATCAGGATTGCGAGGGCCTCGCTATTGTGTTTCAGCCAGCGGGCCGTAACGAAGATGGTCGCCGGAATCTTTTCCTGCACCAGCGTGTTGAGAATGCGAAAATCGGTCTTGCCCATGCAGGCATCCAGCGTGATGGCAACACGCACCGGTGCGCCCTTCGATTGCGACTTCGAAACAGGCATTTTGAGACTCGGCTCCAGAAGCCCCGTTCCGGCAAAAGCCGGCATGGCGAGGGTCGCGAACAGGGCTGCGAGGGCAACAGGCTTCAACATAGCAAACGGGCTTTCGGCTAAAATTTCACTCGGCAATGCCGCTCTCAAAACGCCGGAATTATGGCGTCGCTGCCGGCAGCGCGTCCAGTTCGGCGAGCTTCGCCAGCGCTTCCTCCACGCGTTGCGTGTCGCTGACACCGAGCGCCATGATCGGCAGCGGCGGCTGGCGGTGGGTGAGCGAGAGGAGATTGGCAGCCGTATAGATGACGCGGTAGCTGCCGAAGGTCTTGAAGAGCAGCCAGAGCGGCTCGAAAAACGCTTGCAGGCGCTGGACCTCCGCTTTGTTGCCCGCCTTGGCAGCGGTGAACAGACGCCGCGCAGGAACGGGTAGAAGCCCGGCGATCACGCTGTACCAACTATCCGCACCCTGAAGCAGGGCATCGGCACAGCCCCAGTCTCCGCTATAGCCAATGGCAAAATCGTCGCCGAGGCGCGGACGTAGCCGTTCCAGTTCCGCCTTGAACTGCATGTCCGAAGGCAGCGGCATTTTTACCGAGAGGATATGCGGAATATAGGCTAGCCGAACCAGCAGTTCTTCACCGAAGGTGAAATGGGTTGTCGACGGGTTGTTATAGATGCAGAGCGGCAGCGCGGTAGACCCGGCCACGGCGGCGAAGTGATGATAGGCTTCTTCCTGCGTCAGAGGCGTGTAGGAGACCGGCGCCAGCAAAAGCGCATCGGCTCCCGCCTCTTCTGCGTCCTTTGCAAGAGCCAGTGCCTCATCCGTGCGAAGTGCCCCTGCCCCGACGATCAGGGTTCGTTTTCCCTTCAGGCATTCGACCGCTGCCTGGATGGCGCGTAAGCGCTCCTCGCGGCTGAGATAGGCATAGCTGCCGGTGCTGCCGAGAAGCCCGATCGAATCGACGCCTGCCGCATCCAGCCTCTCGATCAGGCGAGACAGCGCTTCTACATCGACACGGCCATTCTCATCCGCTGGCGTCAGCGGAAATGCCGAAAGGCCATGAAACCTGTTGCTCATGCGATGTCACCCCAAAATCCCTCTTGGCTCAGGATTACGGGGCAAACGATGGGACGACAATAACGACATGAAATCATTGAGATAGGGTTGCAGATAAGCAACTACTCTCTTGCACTCAGTCTCACGTTCCGCAGAAGGTTCTGAAGACCCTCTCATGGTTCATCGGCGCCTGCATGTAGACGGAGAATTCCGGCAGTTCTTCGAAAGGACGGGCGGTCGCCTTCAGCATCTCGTGGAATGGCTCAAAATCACTGTCCTCGACCGCCGCGGAAATCACCTCCTCGATCCTGTGGTTGCGCGGAATGATGGCTGGGTTGATGGTGCGCATGGCGTCTGCCCGCTCCTTGCCAGAACTCCTCTCCTGCGCAGCGCGGGCGTTCCAACGCTCCAGCCATTCGTCTGCGGCAGCGAGGTCGATGAACAGACCACGGAACGGTTCAGCATTGCCTTCTGCCGCATCGCAGAGCCTGCGGAAGGTCAGGGTGTAATCCACCTCAGACCGCTGCATGAGCGCCAGAAGGTCCTGCACCAACTGCTCGTCACCCTCTGCTTCAGTCTGAAGGCCTAATTTGGCACGCATGCCGGAAATCCATCGTTTCGGAAACGCTTTGGCGAAATCGGCCAATACGCCGTTGGCGAAATCTACTGCCTTGTCCTGATCCTCATCGAGAAGCGGGATCAGGCATTCGGCTAGTCTCGCGATATTCCACTGAGCGATGCCGGGCTGGTTGTTATAGGCATAGCGGCCCTGCGCATCGATGGAAGAAAACACCTTGTTTGGATGGTACTCATCCATGAAGGCGCAGGGGCCGAAGTCGATGGTCTCACCGGATACCGCCATGTTGTCGGTGTTCATCACGCCGTGGATGAAGCCCACCATCAGCCAGCGGCAGATCAGATCGCATTGTCTTTCGGCAATGGCCTGAAGCATGGCGAGGTAGGGCTTTTCGGCTTGGCGGGCCTCGGGATAATGCCGATCGATGACGTAATCGGATAGCGCCTTCAAGGCGTCCGTATCTTCCCGCGCTGCGAAGAACTGGAACGTGCCGACGCGAATGTGGCTTGCTGCAACGCGGGTGAAGACACCGCCCGGCAAGCCGATTTCGCGCTGAACACGCTCGCCCGTGGTGACCGCCGCAAGGGCACGGGTTGCGGGAATGCCAAGCGCGTACATCGCCTCTGAAACGATATATTCGCGTAAAACCGGTCCGAGCGCGGCACGTCCGTCTCCCCTGCGGGAGAAGCGCGTCGGGCCCGAACCCTTCAACTGAATATCCCGCCGCCTACCCTGAGCGTCGATCACCTCGCCCAAAAGAATAGCCCGGCCGTCACCAAGCTGCGGCACGAAATTGCCGAACTGGTGTCCGGCATAGGCCATAGCCAAAGGTTCCGCACCTTGGGGTACGGCGTTGCCGGAGAAGATCGCTGCCAGCCGCTCGTCGTCTATCCCGTCCACGTCAAGGCCAAGCTCTTCCGCCAAGGGTCGATTGAAGGCGATAAGCTGCGGCGCTTTCACCGGCGTGGGAAGAACGGCAGCGCTGAAGCGCTCCGGCAGACGGGCGTAGGAATTATCAAAACGGATCACGGGCTTGCTCCCTTTTGCCGCTATATTGGGTTTCGAGCCCAACTTTGCCAGTGTTGAAGCTGATACAAAGCCCCGCCGCTGAGAGCCAGCGGCTTTGTGTCTCTCCATGCGGCACCTCAATCCTCGCATGGCCTCTGGGCTCGGGCCGGTTTTGGTCATCATCAACGTCGGAACATCGGCCCGGTCTTTTGCCGGTGAACTTTAACCTGCCATTTTCATTCCTATTCTGAGCCTGGTTTGCAAAGAAAGGATAGTGGAATGAATGACATCGCTGCGCCAACAGAAGCTGAAAGCGCCATCCGGACCATTCACACCGACCTTCCCGTCAATGCAACGTTCCATGTATGGCTGAAGGCGAAGAAGCCGGATGTTGCAGGCGCGGTGTCATTTTCAAACGCCAATGGCAAGTTCGGCGAAGTCTCTACGTCCAATCTCGAAGAGTACAGTTTTCGCATCTATCACGTCTTCGGCGGCGGACGCGTGGACATCACCTATGACACGATGACGACGGCCGTTTCAGTGATCTACTGGTTCATCGCATCCGACGTGCTGGAGACCGGCATTACCGTCGTCCACACCAAGCCGGACAACGCCCCACCGGATTTGCCGGACAGCTATCACTTCCGCCCCCCCTTCGGCTGGATGAATGACCCGAACGGGTTTGGACGGTTCGAGGGACACCCGCATCTCTTCTACCAGCATTATTCGCATGGGCTTCGGTGGAACACGATGCATTGGGGCCATGCCATCTCGTCGGATTATCTGCGCTGGCGACATCTGCCTATCTTCCTCTTCCCATCGGAAGATTTGACGACCCGGCCGGACAAGCGCGGTGGCGCCTATTCCGGGTCTACGATCCCGCTTGTGGAAGGAACCGGCATCCGCGTTTTCTTTACCGAACAGGTGCAGGACCGCGTGCCCGAGCAACAGATCCAGCTCACCGCTACGTCCTCCGATCTGATCATGGCGGGCCAAGCGCAAGTCATCCTCGGCCACCGGCCCGATGGGCAAGGGCTGACACCTGATTTTCGCGACCCTTATGTGGTGCGCGGCCCCGATGGCCTCTGGAAGATGCTGCTCGGTAGTCAGAGCGACAGTGGCGGCGTCATCCTGCTCTATGAAACGCAGGATCCGACGGCGGCCTCTGGCTGGACCTATGTCGGCAAGCTTTGGGTGGAGACCCGCTACAAAACCACCGCAATCGAATGCCCATGCCTGCTTCCGCTGGACGGGCCGGCCAATGCCCGCTCCACCCGCTGGGTGCTGACTTACGGCCTGATGCATTCGGAAGATCCCGTGACCGGGCGCAAGAACCTCACCATGGCGGATGTGGGCTGGTTCGACGGTAAGAACTTCGTCAAGGAATTCGGCCAGGAGCTTGATTTCGGGACCGACAATTATGCGTTCCAGGCGTTTCTCGATGGCGACAGCATCGTCGGGATCGGCTGGCTGGCAAACTGGGCGGATGCAACGCCAGAGATCGATTTTCCGACATCCATGACCCTGCCGCGACGGATGCATTTTTCCAATGGCGCGCTGCTCACCCCACCGATTGGCGCAGCTGAGAGCCTGCGACATCGCATTCTGGACCGCACACGCCTAGCCGCAGGTGACCGTGTCGATCTATCGACAGGGGCCGTCGAATTGCTGTTCGAACTCAGCAAACCCGGCATGCCCTTCGAGCTTGAACTTGATCATCCTGACGTGCGGCTCGGCGTCGTGTGCGACGAAACGGGCCTCTGGATCCGCCATGAAGACGGCAAGGATGGTCCCTCGCCACGGTATCTCTCCGAAGGTGCGCGCCCCTATCGCCTGCGCATCTTTGTCGATTACGGGTCGATCGAGGTTTTCGCCGACCGGGGACGCTATGTGGGCACCAAGCGCATTGCCAGCTTCAAGCCGGTACGCGCTGCGCATCTGAAAGCTCTTACAGGGACAGTCGCACATGCGACAATCTGGAGTCTCAAACAGTAAAGATAGGAACCTTTGCGGCTTTGGCGCCTTTCCTGAATGACGAGATTCTAAAAAGGGCGATCAGATGACACAGATTAAGGAAACAGATCCCGTACATTTCCCCACGCAGGCGAATGAGAACAAAGGCGAAAAACGCAAGGCCGGCAAAGGCATTGTGTTGGTGATCGCGGGCATCGGTATCTTGGCATTCGTCATCTACATGGTGGCGATCCTGGTCGCATCCACCCAATCCTAAACCAACCCGAATCATTGAGGAGGAAAACCGATGGACCCGCGCGAACCGCTTCTGGAAAGTGAAGATGCACTCGATCAGGCGATCACCGGCCTGGACGTTGAAGAACTCCCGGCGAAGGGCGAAATCCCGCAGGAGTTGGAGCACGAAATCGAGGAAGACGAACTCGAAACGGAAGACGACCCTTATCAGGAAAGCGATGAGGCCCTTCCCGATGATGCAGAAGAACGTGTCATCGACCGTAATCCCTCCCGAGAAGGCGGCGCTTTCGACGAGGTTTGAATGAGCCCGTGAAAGCTACGATCTTGCTGTTGGCGAGCCGGCTATCCGGCTCGCTCAGGCGTGTAACCCACCTCCTGCATGGCCGCCATCGCCTTATCGGCATCGCCATCCACCACGACCTTATGCGATGAAAGATCGATACTCACCTCAGCCCCTGGCAGCGCTTCGTTAAGCGCATTGCGGATGGTCTTCTCGCAGTGGCCGCAGGTCATATCCGGCACTGTGAATGTGGTCTCAGCCATGGTCTTTCCTTCCTGTTATCCGTTTTGATGGTTCGGCTCCGGCCAGATCGTCGAGGATTGGGCAGTCCGGTCTGTGGTCGCCTCCACAGCAATGGGCGAGGTGCGATAGCGTTTTCACCATGCTCCTCATATCCTCGATCTTGCGCTCCAGGTCGGCAATATGGGTGAGAGCAATTGCTTTCACCGCCGAGCTTTCCCGCGCCTTGTCCTGCCAGAGTTTCAGCAGCGCTTCAGTTTCTTCCAATGAAAAACCAAGCGTGCGGGCACGCTTGATGAACCGCAGATTATGCACCTCCTGATCGCCATAGAGCCGGTAATTATTATCGGCCCGGGTTGCGGGGGAGATAAGTCCAATCTGCTCGTAATAGCGGATCATTTTGGCCGAAACGCCGGAGGCCTGTGATGCTTCGCCGATATTCATGACTTCACCGCTCCACTCGTCACACTTGTGGTCTTGAGACGCAGGGCATTGCCCACCACAAAAACCGAGGAAAGCGCCATGGCACCTGCTCCGATCATCGGTGAGAGCGTAATGCCGAAGGCGGGATAAAGCGCGCCTGCGGCAAGCGGGATCAGCGCGACGTTATAGCCGAAGGCCCAGAACAGGTTCTGGCTGATGTTGCGCATCGTCGCACGGCTCATTTCGATCGCGTGGACGGCGCCCATCAGATCGCCGCCCACCAGCACGACGTCGGCACTTTCAATGGCGACATCCGTGCCGGTCCCGATGGCGATGCCGATATCGGCCTCGGCAAGCGCTGGCGCGTCGTTGATGCCATCGCCGATGAAGGCGAGGATCTTGCCACCCTGGCGCAAATCGTGGATAGCCTGCACCTTGCCTTCCGGCAGGACGCCGGCAATAACCTTGTCGATGCCGACCTGATCTGCAATCGCACGCGCCGTCGCCTCGTTATCGCCAGTCACCATCACCACGTCGATGCCCATGCCGCGAAGCGTTTTGATCGCCTCGACGCTCGAGGTTTTCAACGGATCGGCAACTGCGATGACGGCGGCAAGCACACCATCGATGGCGGCGTAAATCGGAGTCTTGCCTTGACGACCCAAGCGCGTCGCCGCATCGGCGAAAGGTGCGACCGACAGGCCGAGCTTCTCCATATATCGATCCGCACCGACATCGACCGTACGGCCATCAACGACTGCCCGGATGCCGTAGCCGGTGATGCTTTCAAAGTTCTGCGCGTTGGTTGGCTCCAGTTCTGCAGGGATCACCGCTTTCTCGCGCGCCGCACGGGTGATGGCTTCGGCAATCGGATGCTCCGAACGGGCTTCGACTGCGGCAACGAGGCGCAGAACGTCGTTCTGTTCAAAGCCATCCGCCACGATCAGGTCCGTCAGTTCCGGCCGACCCTTGGTCACCGTCCCGGTCTTATCGACCACGACGATCTCGGGACTGCGCAGCTGCTGCAATGCTTCACCCTTGCGGAAGAGCACACCGAGTTCTGCCGCGCGACCCGTGCCGACCATGATCGAGGTCGGCGTTGCGAGGCCCATGGCGCAGGGGCAGGCAATGATAAGGACGGCAACGGCGTTGATCAGCGCAAATGTATAGGCCGGATCCGGACCGAAGATGGCCCAGACGATGAAGGTCAGTAGCGCGACGCCGATCACGACCGGAACGAACAGCGCGGTGACCCTGTCGACCACCAGCTGAATAGGAAGCCTAGAGCCTTGCGCCTGCTCCACCAGCCTGATGATCTGCGACAGCATCATGTCGCCGCCGACCTTCGTCGCGCGGTATTTAAAGGCACCTGTCTTGTTGATCGTGCCGCCCACAACGCCAGCACCCACAGCCTTTTCCACCGGAACAGGCTCTCCCGAGATCATCGCTTCATCGACATAGGAATGACCTTCGACCACTTCTCCATCGACAGGTAGCCGCTCACCGGGGCGAATGACGACAATGTCTCCTGCCCTCACCTCCTCCACTGCTATGTCATTGATTCCACCGTCACGCTCGACACGCGCGGTCTTGGCCTGGAGGCTCGCAAGCTTGCGGATCGCATCACCTGTTTTGCCGCTGGCGCGTGCCTCGAGCAGCCGACCGATGAGAATGAGCGTGACGATGACGGTGGCCGCCTCGTAGTAGACATGGCGGGCATTTTCCGGCAGCACGCCTGGCGCAAAAGTCGTGACCAGGGAATAGAGATAGGCGGCGCTGACACCGAGGGCGACGAGTGAGTTCATCTCTGGCGCGCCGTGGAAAAGGGCGGGGAAGCCACTCTTCAGAAAGCGCCGTCCCGGCCCGAAGATTACCGCGGTGGCCAACAGGAAATAGACATAATAAAGGGTCTGGGTGTCTATGACGCTCATCAGCCAGTGGTGCATCGGTGCGTAAACATGCCCACCCATCTCCAAAACGAAGAGCGGCGCGGTCAGGACTGCTGCGATGATCACATCGCGCTTCACCGTCGCTTCATCGCCCATGTGGTGGCTGTGATCATGAGCGCTGTCATGCTGATGGGCAGCGTGATCATGATGCGTGGGCTTTGCCGCGGCAACCGGGAAGCCAGCGGCTTTCGCCGTTTCGATCAACATCTCACGCTGGCGCAAGCCGCCCAAGCCTTCGACCGCAACCTTGCCCTCAACATCGACGTCTGCGTTCACGACGGTTGCAACGGCCTCGAGCACGCCCTTCAACCGTAAGGCATCAGCCTCATCTTTCACACCATCGACGAAAAACTCTGTTCGAACCGGCCCGATCTCATAGCCGATCTTTTTAACGGCCGCCGCCAGGGTTTTGGCGGAGAACCCTTCCACCGGCTCCACCGTGAGTTTCTTTGTTGCGAAGTTGACGGAACTGGACGCCACGCCTGGAACCTTCGCCGCCGCTGTCTCCACCCGCCGAACGCAAGACGCGCAAGTCATGCCTTCCACAGGAACGGAAAGTGGCTCCTGCAATTGGTTTGGTCTCACGGTCTCGTTCATCGCTATCCCCTTTCGAGGCACATGATTGCCCTGTCTGTTTCCGGTGAAACGTCTGATGTTTCACCGGGCACGACATCAATGTAGGGCTTCCCATCATGGGAAGGTCAAGAGGAGATGTAGTGTTTTATCGAGAGCCCGCCAAGAAGAGCGACCGCGATCCAGATCGGAATAAAAATGCTGCGGCAGCATCGCCGACAGGGGGCACGGATCACGAGCAGAAAGATAAAGCGCATGGACGTAACGCTTCTCGCCGGAAAGGCTAACTGCGGCTACGCTTTGCCAAATAGATCGTCGCCCCGCCACAGCTCTGATCCTCGATCTCATGTGCGATGATCTCAAAACCACCGTCAGCGAGGATCAACCGATACTCCTCAAATGCTAGACTGGCGTGATAAAGCGTCTGGCCACAGAAACGTCCGAACGTTTCCTGACGGTCAGGGCCTGCCGTGAACAACAGAACGGCGTTTTCCGTTGCACGGCGCATGCTCCTTTCGAGGACAATTTGCTGGTCGTCCGGCGTCAGGTGAAAGAGGCTATGCCAGGCGATCAAACCATCAAAGCGCCTGTCCAAGCGCAGATCGCGCATGTCCCCGACAAGCCATCGATGGCCAGGAAATCGCTCACGGCACAGCAAAATCAGGGAGATGGAGGCATCGATGCCGGTCAGCTGATGCCCGCGTTCGATACAGTAGCGCGCTATCGGCTCCCCGGCCCCACAGCCCATGTCCAGTATCGACGCCTTGGGCGGCAAATGCGCGAGAAACCTGTCCAGCCAGGGTTTCTCCATGAGTTCGCGGCTGCGCGATCGATCAAAATCGGCAGCATATGCCTGGTACAGCGCGATCACATTGCTTGCCGCGTCATCAGACATGACCGCTTCTACCGATGGGTGGCGTAGCGCTGAATATCGCGCAGAAACTCGCCACGCACCACCTCGCCCATCGGCTGCTCCGAGGGCTTGTCACCGACGCGCAGGCGAACGAAAACGATGTGTTGACCTTCGCGCTCTGCCCAGCCGACGAACCATCCGAAGGGCCGATTGGGATCTGGCTTGCCATCCGGCCCTTTCATGGTGCCGGTACCCGTCGTGCCATGAGCACTCCAGGCTTCCGCGCCGTCAAACACCGGAACGATGGCCTTGGTCTTGTTCTGCGCATCACGAGAAAACGGCAGGTTGTTGGCCAGGAGACGCCGCATGAACCCCACCTGCTCGACGGGCGAGATTTCCAGCGACGTGTTGACCCAGGAGTCGGTCAGCCCATTGTCCTTGCCCGGATCTCCGGCCACGTCACCATTGCCGAAACCGAGACGCCTTACATAGGAGGCGAATTTTTCCTTGCCGAGACGGCTGGTGATTTCACGCGAGTACCAGCGGATCGACTCTTTCTGCCAAGTCGTGGGATCCACCGTCTTGCGCTCCTGCGGTGCGGCATCCACACCCTTCTGCCAGTCCCAGGCCGGATTGAACTCGTCCTGAAGAATTCCGGCGTCATAGCCGATCAGCGCCAGTGGCACCTTGAAGGTGGAGCCGGGCGAGACGCGCCTGTCGCAAGCGCCCTGCTGATTGATAACCGCGCCGGTTTCCACCGATGTGACCAGCGTGCATTCGAAGGGCTGCACGGCCTGAGCGCGCGCTGGCGTGGAAGCCGCTGCGAGGAGGCACATCGGTAAAAGAAGGCTGAAAGCGTGCCGCGATCTTTCAGATACGCTCTTCACGCTTGTGCTCCTGGTTTTGTGGCATATCGTCAGCGCAAAACCGCGTAACGCTTTTGCGCTGACCATGCTTTTGACTTTGGCGCATGCAGGGTCCTTGATCATCCGGCAAAGCATCATAGCCGGGAACGGGCACAAGAAAAGTAAGGTAATGGGATAGAGACGTGATGCGGCAGGATTAGGACGGGTTTCGCGACAGTTTGCATTCGGCACAGACCACCTGCTCAACGCGGCTTTTGCGCCTCTGGTCGCCATCCCACTGTCAAAGGCCAGTCCACCACATAGTCTTCGAAATCATCCACAGGGACGTCCTTCTCGTTGACCGTGCGTCCACGTGCGGAAATGCCCGCAATATGAACCGTTTCGGGATCGCCCGAGACCAGATGATGCCACCAGTAGAGATCCTTCCCGTCCCGGACCAACGCGTAGGCACAGGTGGGCGGCAACCAGCCGATCTCATCGACCAGCTTCAGATCGAGCTGGATACAATCAGGCACGGTGGCGCGCCGGTTTTCGTAATCGGAACAGCGACAGCTTGTGCCGTCCAGCAGCTGGCAGGCGACGGAGGTGAACACCACCTCGCCCGTATCCCAGTCTTCCAGCTTGTTGAGACAACACAGGCCACAGCCATCGCACAAGCTCTCCCATTCGCTGTTACTCATTTGCGCCAGCGATTTGGTTTTCCAGAACGGCGCGTCACTCATCGTTAAGATTTCCGTTTCATTTTGCATCTTCGGGCATCAAATAGGAAAGCCCGTTTTGTCGTATCGCCATGGGCTGGATTATAAGATAATTCTTAAATCCGGCGGAGTGGTGGTGAGGAATGACCCGCGCAAGGTAACCGCGTCAAGCGTTCACTCACCACATCGAACAGGAATACGTTTCAGGTGCAGGAAGACAACAACAAGAAACCGGCGCGCCGTAAACGCCATATTCTGCTTCGCATCGATTCCTGGATCGATTCAAGCCTGTGGACAGCCGCATCCCGTGCATTCGATTTCTGGGAAGAGGTGACGATCGCCTCTCGCAAACTGCATGTGCGCGGCTGGAAGAAATTTCTTGTCAACATGACCTGCAATGCGCTGACCGTCGGTGCAGCCGGCTCCGTCGTCATGCTGGCACTCGCACTTCCCGCCTTCGAGGAAACCAAGAAAGACTGGCGCTACCGCGGCGATTTTGCGGTGACCTTCCTCGATCGCTACGGCAACACGATCGGCCATCGCGGCATCATTCACGAGGATTCCGTTCCGATCGACCAGATGCCGGATCACTTCATCAAGGCGGTTCTGGCAACGGAAGACCGGCGCTTCTTCGACCATTTCGGCATAGACTTCATCGGCCTTGCCCGCGCCATGAGCGAGAACGCGCGGGCTGGTGGCGTCGTACAGGGTGGCTCGACGCTGACGCAGCAGCTTGCCAAGAACCTGTTCCTCACCAATGAGCGCTCGTTGGAGCGCAAGATCAAGGAAGCCTTCCTGGCATTGTGGCTGGAAGCCAATATGTCGAAGAAGGAAATCCTCGCGCTCTATCTCGACCGCGCCTATATGGGCGGCGGCACCTTTGGCGCGGCAGCAGCTGCCCAATTTTATTTCGGCAAGAACCTCTCCGACGTGACGCTGGCGGAATCCGCCATCCTTGCCGGTCTGTTTAAAGCTCCGGCGAAATACGCGCCGCATGTCAATCTGCCGGCGGCACGTGCACGTGCCAACACGGTTCTCTCCAACCTCGTCCAGGGTGGATTGATGACCGAAGGCCAGGTTGTGGGTGCGCGTCGCAACCCGGCAACCGTTATCGACCGCGAAGAGGTGCAGGCACCCGACTACTTCCTTGATTGGGCCTTTGACGAAGTCCAGCGCTTGGCCCGGGAAGGCAAGATCAAGGACCACACCGTGGTGGTTCGCACCACCATCGATACCGGCCTGCAACAGGCTGCCGAGCAGGCCATGGAAGGCAGCCTCCGAGAATTTGGCGAGGGCTACAAGGTCAAGCAGGGCGCGATGGTGATGATCGAAAATGGCGGCGGTATCCGCGCCATGGTCGGTGGTCGTGACTATGGCGAAAGCCAGTTCAACCGCGCAACGGCAGCCCTTCGTCAGCCGGGTTCTTCGTTCAAGGTCTACACCTACTCTGCCGCCATGGAAAAGGGCTACAAGCCGGAGACATTGATCTCCGATGCGCCGGTCACATGGCGGGGCTGGTCGCCGCAGAATTACGGCCGCTCCTATGCCGGTAAGGTGACACTGCAGACGGCGCTCGCGAAATCCTACAACACCGTGCCGGTGCGGCTCGCCAAGGACGTACTCGGCACGCAGATCATCGTCGACACGGCAAAGGCAATGGGCGTTGCCACGCCGCTTCGCAGCGACAAGACCATTCCGCTCGGCACGTCGGAACTGACCGTGCTGGATCAGGCGACGGGCTACGCCGTCTTTCCCGCCAATGGAATGCAATCGCGCCGTCATGGCATCGAGCAGGTTCTCGATTACGAGGGCAAGATTCTCTATGACTTCGACCGCGATGAACCGCCCGCCCATCGTGTGCTTTCGGAAGAAGCGACCTCGAAGATGAACCGTATGCTGGTGACGATTCCGGTGGAGGGAACCGCGCGGCGGGGAGCGCTGGACAATGGCATCGTGTCCGGCGGCAAGACCGGAACGTCGCAGGCCTATCGTGACGCCTGGTATGTCGGCTTTACCGGTAACTACACGACTGCCGTGTGGTTCGGTAACGACGACTTCACCTCGATGAACAACATGACCGGCGGCGCGCTTCCCGCCATGACCTTCAAGCGGCTGATGGACTATGCCCACCAAGGCATGGAACTGCGTCCCATTCCCGGCATCCAGAACCCGCTGCCAACGGGCTCGCGCCCACAACCTGCCGCCAATGGCGCGCAGGTTGCATCAGCCGATGCCAACGCGCTTCCAGCACTCACCCGCCCCCGCTCTCTTTCCGCCGAAGCCACCCGCATTCTTCGCGCCGTCGGCCAGCAGTTGAAAGAGGCTTCAGCGCCGACCTTGTCGCCGCAGAAGGTGGCGGATGTTGGAAACTAGTGCGCAAGAACACCCGACTACCCGATGTTGGGTGTCAAGACTGATCAGCACTACGTTACTGTAGACAGTCCTCGGATATACTTAGAACGGGATCTTTCACACCTCGAACTCTTCACGTCAGTGCGCCGCTTCAGCAGTTTTTGAAAATGTAGAGACTTCTCCAGCCGAAGCGTGGCCGCTTCGGCGTTGGAGGCTAAGCGCATTGAAGGTGACCCTTTGATTACCGGAAAGTTTCAGCTGGATCCTTACCGAGTTGCGAGTCTGTCCCTCTTTTCAATGCGGGTCCGTCGGCAGCCGGGAAGCAGTACCATATAATCAAAATCAGCCAGCCGATGGGAAAGAGAAACCAGAAAAGCTGAAGCCATCCGCTTCGATTAAGATCGTGAAGACGACGCGCGTTGACTGCGATGAGAGGCACTAAAGTCGCGAGGTTCCATATCAGGCCAAGAACTCTCGATCGATCGATCATGTCGGCTACAATCGAGATCAGGAATAGGAACAGAATTGAATACCAAAACTCCGATCGGCTCGCTCTTGATGAAAAGTTCACATAGTTTTTGAAGAAACTCGATATCGCTTCTCCAAAGCTCATAGCGTATGGCAGCCCCGCAAATCGGTTAGGGCCCGCAGGCGGTCGCTTAAACACGAAAAAGAGCGGGATAGGTGCGAAAATGCCGAGCACTATCACCCAGTGCCAAAGAGAAAAACTACCCATTCAAAACCCCGGATGTAACTGAGAAACCCCAATTACGACCTACGGCTGTTCAGGCGCTAAACAAAACAATATTTCGTCCGCGTGCATCTGGATTAAACCTTTTCCACACCTAACCTAAACGAAGTTACCTTCTTGCGCTGCTAACTCCCAAGCTCTTGCAACCAAATCGCACCTCCAACCGTTTGCAAGAGCACAAAAGCGCCCGTCGGGACTTGGGCGCTCCCCTCAATGCCGGTTGGAGCCAAGACATGAGTGATGCATCCCACGGGGAAGCTTCCGCCTATCCTTTTCAGCTGCTGTTCGTCCCCTTCCCGTTCGTCTGCTTCTCGCTAGCGTTCGGAACGGACGTTGCCTATTGGCGCACAGCCAATCTGATGTGGTCGAATTTTTCCTCATGGCTTCTTTTCGCGGGGCTGGTCGCCGGCGGTCTGGCAATTCTTGCCGGTCTCATCGATCTGCTGCGCCGGCGCACACGACCGATGCGTCCGTCCTTCGTCTCCATCATCCTTTTCATCGTGATGCTGCTCCTCGCCTTCATCAACAGTCTTGTTCACGCCGGTGACGGTTGGACGGCTGTGGTGCCTTACGGGCTGCTGCTTTCGGCCATCACCTTCGTGGTGTCGTTGATGGCTGTTTCCGCCTCCTCCCGCAAATACGCCCGTCTGGCCTGGAGAGTATGATCATGGTTTCCCGCATTCTCGCCCCCGCCCTGCTGCTTGCAGGCGTTGCGCTCATCCTGCCGGCCTGCAGCGAGCAGAACGACAATTTCGACATTTCCCAGCAGATCGGGCCCGACCCTGTTCTTCCCGAGCCCTCCATGAGCTTGATCCCCGACCTGAAGGTCGCAGAGGTGGTGGGCTGGAAGGACGGCGAGATGCCGACGGTGCCGGAAGGCCTGAAGATATCCGTCTATCAGAAGGACCTCGTCAATCCGCGCACCGTGCATACGCTACCGAATGGCGACGTTCTGGTGGTGCAGTCGCGTGCACCGCAAGGCGGCCAATCATCGTCGCGTCCCAAGGACATCATTCGCGGCTTCATCATGTCGATCGCCCATGGTGAAACCGGTGGACCGCCGAAGGAAAGCAACATCATCACGCTGCTCAGAGACACGAACCGAGATGGCGTTGTGGATGAGCGCCACGATCTTCTGAAAAAGCTCGACTCGCCCTTTGGCGTCGCCTTTGCCGACAATACGCTTTATGTCGCAACCTCCAATGAAATTCTCGCCTACCCCTATCAACTGGGTCAGAACGAAATCACCGCCGAACCGCGTGTGCTGACACAACTTCCCGGTGGTCCGATCAACCACCACTGGACAAAGGATCTGGCGCTGAGCCCCGATGGCAAGTTCCTTTATGCCTCCGTCGGTTCGAACTCGAACATCACCGAAAACGGATTGGAGGCCGAAAAGAACCGCGCTGCCATTTTGCAGGTCGACCGCCAGACAGGCGCGTGGAAGCTGTTCGCATCTGGCTTGCGCAATCCGAACGGTCTTGCCTTCAACCCCGAAAGCAAGGAACTCTGGGCCGTCATCAACGAGCGCGATGAGCTCGGGCCGAATCTTGTGCCGGACTACATGACCTCGGTGAAGGAAGGCGGCTTCTACGGCTGGCCTTGGAGCTATTACGGCAATCATGTGGATGACCGCGTGCATCCTCTCCGGCCGGATATGGTGGAAAAGGCGATCAAGCCGGATTACGCGCTGTCCAGCCATGTCGCGGCGCTTGGCCTGACCTTCTCGCTGAACTCGGCGCTGCCCGCCCCCTATCAGAACGGTGCCTTCATCGGCGAACATGGGAGCTGGAACAGGACGGCCTTCAACGGTTATCGGGTGACCTTCGTGCCCTTCGAAAACGGCAAACCCGTGGGCAAGACGCAGGACGTGGTAACGGGCTTCCTTCAAGGCGACAAGGCCAGAGGCCGTCCCGTCGGCGTCGGCATCGATGGCACCGGCGCCCTGCTGGTGGCAGATGATGCGGGCAATACGGTGTGGCGTGTCGCAGCCGCAGATGGCGCTGTCACACCGGCACCGATTGCGACCGACGATGTCTCCGGCGCATCGTCCGGCGGCACTGCCCAAGCGGGACAACCAGCAGCACCCGCAGTTCCTGCCCAGCCTGCGGCACCTGCGCAGCCCGCAGCTCCCGCATCACCCGCCCCTACGAATTGAGAAATATCGACGATGAAGAATGGCCGGCGACCTGATCGGTTGACCGGCCCTTTTTATGGCGTCCGGAACTCTGCCCGACACTCTCTTTTGCGCCGGGGCGGATGCAGGTCTGGCGCGTCTGCCACCGCCCATGAGGGCGGCGCTTCGATAATCTGTCGCCGGTGTCCCTTACGTAACGCATATTCAAGAAGCGGAATATTTCGGTAAAGGCCGGTTCATCCCTCATGCAAGGCATTTCCCCGAGTCGGAATCAATGCTAACCGTGACGCTGCTCCAAATCGGGAAAGCAGCGTGTTTCGAGTTCCGTTTCTTGTCGCCATCTCCCTCGTCATTGCCTTTGGCGGTGGTATTGTTTCCACCCTTGTGGCGCTCGAGGCCACATCCGGTTTCGGGTCGATCAAGATCGGCGCATGGGATGCGTTTCCCGAATCACAGACGATCGAGGCAGACCCCTATGCCAAGGCCCACCGGGCTGATGCGGGCAAGCTTCTCTACGGAACGGCCGAAGGTTTGGCCTTTACCGCGGCGAATGACAGCAGCGGTCAACGCCTCACCGGCCAGTGCCGCTACACTCTCACCGGCAAACTGCCGCCTGCCCGCTTCTGGACCGTCTATGTTGCCGATCAGCAGGGCAATCTCCTGGATGACGGCTCCGGACGGCCTGTCGCGCTTAACTCGCGCAATCTCCTGCATGGCCCCGAAGGCGGGGTTTCCATTACGCTTGCGTCGACCGCAACGCCCTTCAACTGGCTTGCCGTGCCGGCAACCGGCAATTTCAAGCTGGTACTGACCCTGCTCGATACCCCGATTGCTGGAAGTGCCGGCCTGATCGACATCACCATGCCAACCATTGACAAGACGGATTGCGGCAATGCTTAGGGTCATTCTCGCCGTCTTCACGGGCTTGGTTGGTGCCGCTGTTCTCCACCTCCTCATCCTCTTCTCGATCCCGCACTTCTCCAACCGCGACGCTTACACGCGCGCGGTGTTCCAGGCTGTGCCCAATCGTTTTCATCTGGTCGACAAGGATGGCCATCAAAAGGGTGGCCTCGGCAGTGAGGATCCGTTCATGCGGGTTGCCGTCTGCACCTATAATGTCGAAGAAAAGCCGGTCAGGCTTTCGGCTTTCGGTGCGGTGCCGTTCTGGTCGATCGCGATCTTCGACAGTGCGTCGAATGAGATCTTCAGCATGAACGACCGCACATCGGCGGGCGGTGAACTGGATATTTTGATCTCCAGCCCGGAGCAGAGCGGTGCTATTCGCAAGGCGCAAGTCCAGGCGCTATCGAAATCGATTTTGGTGGAAGCAGGTCGCAACGAAGGCTACGCCGTTTTACGAACGATGGTACCGCAGGCGAGCTTCCTGGAAGAAGCGGAGCGGTTCCTGGGAGAGGCTACATGCGAGCCTGCGTCTTTGAAGTAGGCGCACTCCAGACGGCCTTAATAGAGATATCGATCAGGAGGTGAGAGCCGCTTCAGAAGAAGCCGTCCCGCTGACCTTGCGCTTACGCGTCTTTGTCTTATCGGCGAACTCGCAACGCTCGTAGCGCACGCCGGTGAAAAACAGTAGCTGGGCTGGGCCTGCTGCAATCGCGTCGGCCTCGGTCCTTTTTTGAGGACGGCGTATCGCCGTCGAAATCGAAATAATGTCTGCCATTGCCATCTCCTTTCACAGGCACGACGGATGTTGTTGACCGGATCGCTATGTATGACGTTGCATGCGACGATCCAGCATGAGGAAGCGCCATATCGAGCTTTTCAGCAAAATCTCTTTTTGATCTGCGTGCCGAAATCTTCAGGACCGCGGCATCAAGCCAATATGGAATGCCAGTACCACTACATCGGGCATCACCAGTCCACGGACTGGGCATTAAACCAGGGTTTGGACGCGCGGTCCGCCCCTCAAGGCTTGTTCATGTCGGAACTCTAGCACCGAATCTCGGACTTGCCCACGACATTAGAATCATCGGGAAGTTAAGCAAAGGTTAATACTAATATGCCGCTCTCAGCCCTTCCCCCAATTTGAAGCCATTGCGCCTTAATGGCGGCGTATGAGTGATAAACGCGAATGAGTGCTTGCGGTTCCCATCGAGACTGGAAATCCTTTCGTTGACAAAACAGCTGTGAATAAGCCTAAAAATCTCCTTGCCGGCGCCTGTGGTTAACAGCGCGTCAAGGTCTATTGTTTGGTCACAATACCTATGTTACGACGACCCATCTTATTTGATGGGGTTTCGTTCCGATGGCTACCCGTATGAGCGAACCTATCATCTACGGCAAGCCCGAACCGCTCGCTGCTCTTGATCACGGCGTTGTAAAATACTCGGAAGAACTTCACGGCCATACCGAAGAGAATATTCTTTGCAGGGACGGTCGCATTCACTACGGCACAGGCGCGTTCTGGGAATGGTTCGATGGGACGGCTAGCGACGACAATGTATGGTGCGGGTACTTTGATAATCGGTTCAATAAAGGTCCGGTGCATCCAAACGACTGGTATTGGGCCGAGAACGAACGGCGCTTCATCGAAATGGCAACGCTATCGGACGAGGATTTCTTAGCAGTAGCAATGTCCAATTCGGTCAGGATAACAATTCACGAACAAGCCTGCTAAACGGGGCTTTTTCCTTATCCAGAACCATCCGCCTTGCCTGCCGCATTAGGTTGAACTAGTGAACGTTCATCGTCCCTAAGTTTATCCGAGATGGCGTTATGATCCTCTATTACTACACTTCGCTAGTTCACGGCCTGACGTCAATACGGGACAAGCGCATCAAGATTTCGTCCTTCGATACCCTCAATGATCCATTCGACATTCTCAACATCGCGGCGAAAACGGAAGAGCAGCGCAATGACTTGAAGAAGATCCGTGACAGGCTCACTAGCAAGGGCGGTATGATTTGCGCCAGTGAGAACTGGAACGAACCGCTTATGTGGAGCCATTACGCCGATAAACACGCAGGGGTTTGCGTAGCATTACGCGTTGACCCGACCGAATGGCGAAAGGTTCAATACGCTAACAAGCGCTTGGGTATCGAAGCATACAACGTCAAAAGTATCGAAGATTTAAGCCACGACCAACTCGAAGAAATTTCAACCATCAAGTCGGACTTCTGGACATATGAGCAGGAGTGGCGAAGGTTCTATATTTATGAAGAGAAGGACTATGTCACGAATCTAGATTTCGGTTACTTTGATCGCGCGATGATGCCAATCGGTCTGATATTTGGTCACAGGGCTAAGGTTGGGAAGGAACGCATAGCCAGTATCTTGAGTTCTAACCCGTCACTGAAGATCGGCATTACAAGGCCTGCGTACACCTCATTCAAGGTCCTGCTTGACCAGACAATGATCAGAAAGCAGGTAGACGATAAGGCGCGTCTAAAATACGACTTCAAAGACAAGAGCCTATTTTGGCAAAGCGAAAACCTTCTGGACTCATTTTCAGCGGACGAAGAACTCCCGCTTAAGTACGAATAACAGTGGCCGATGCAGGCCTCCCCTTTCGGCCATTCTCAGGTCGAGGCAACATAGTAGTTTTGGGAAGGTGGCCGTGCCTCCCCACCCTGCAAATAGGTCGTCAGATAAATCACCAACAAAGGAAAGATTACTGCGACCACAAACTGCTTAATCAGCCAACGCAGACCGGCGACAATCACACGGTTACGAGACGACGATTTTGATTTTTCACTCATATCCACTTCCTTTGTATACCGCATATTTTTGAAGTGAAGACGCACGTCTTCCTTGGCGCAGTTGATAAACGGCGCATCAAGTTGCACTTCGATGATAATGAACTCAGATTGCAGCAATCCAAATTGCTACAGGTATTAAACGCTGACGATCTACAGGCGATGTAGGCTCAATCTTGCTAGCCTTTCCTAGCGAGATCAATGAACTATTCTTCTATTGACATTAGGCACTGGTGCTCACACCACCCTGTTCGTACCCTAATAACACTCATCGGGGGCGATGGTTCGCGGTTATAAGTTGATGCAGTCCACCCTTAATTCTCAAGTCTTCACTTTTGCTAGATCTCGTTTCGACAGTGAAACGATGGAGTGTCCAGTGCCGATAGTCAAATCTTCAGCAGGACGCTAACACTTCTTTTCCATTCAATGGCATCAATTGTTTGCGGTTAGTAACCAGAGGCTAGAGTCAAGACTTTCTGTGGGTAGAGCCTATCGGTCATTGCAACTTTAGCGCAGTAGGGATTCAATTCCTTCAGACGAGGTTCGGTAGGTGCTATGGAAACAAATGCTTGGAAAGATGATTTGCTTGACCGCGAGTGGGACGGAGAGTTCCTTTACCGTTTAGCAAAGGGTCGTAATGATGAAAATGTTCGTACCCAAAAAGGGTCTTTCGTTCTCAACATCGATGCGCCTTGGGGTCAGGGCAAAACTTTCTTTCTAAACGCATTGCGCAATCAGGTAGTTGAGGCAGGACACCCGGCCATCTTTATAAATGCCTGGCAGTACGATTTTGTTGACGACCCCTTTTCGATAGTCGTTGCCGCATTGGATCGGTACTTCAAAAGTATCGAGGATCAAAAAGAAATTACCAAAACTGAAAAGTTCCAAAATGGCCTGCGGGTCGTGCGGTCTGAATTCCTCAATATAACGTGGGCGCTTAGCAAAGCCGTACTGAAAAAGGCAATCAATAAAGTTGCCGAAAACGGCGTCGAGGAAGTCACGAGCGTTTTCGACAACACGACGAAAAGCGACGACAAACCGTCTGAAAGAGGCTTTGCGGAAGAGATGGCCGAGACGGTCAACAATACAATCGACTCATTCACTGACGCGGCAATCGACAAGTTCGCTCAAACTCGAATTGATATGATCAACCAAACCAAGGACAGTCTCGACAGATTCCAAGGGGGCTTGAAATTGATCATCGAGGCGTTGAAGGATGCCAAGAAGCATCCTTTGCCTCTGTTCATCTTCATTGACGAATTAGATAGATGCAGGCCAACCTACGCCATTTCGATGCTTGAGAGAATCAAGCATCTCTTCGACATTCCAAACGTCGTATTTCTAATTGCAACAGATACGACCTCGCTCAGTCATTCCGTAAAAGCAGTCTACGGGAACGAGTTTAAAAGCAGAGAGTACCTTGGGCGGTTTTTCAACAGGACGTACAAACTTCCAGAGGCTTCCAATGAAAAGATCATTTTGAACATTCTGAAGGACCGCGGAACCGACATTGCGAAATGGACTTTGCCCATACCGGACGCAGGTCTACACGACTTCGCTATATTCCTGAACGATACAGCCGAGCGTTTTGAAATGAACATCCGGCCTGTCAAGCAAGCGCTTGACATATTGATGGATATCACGTCCGCTTGGGACGAGCCGTATCCTCTTGAACTTACCTATTTGTTTGCGCTGATCTGCGAATTCGTATGCACTGGTGAGATAGATGACGTTAGTTTACGTGATCGAATGCAGCGTTTGCAGAACCAATGGAAGTACGACCATCACGGTGACGTGTTGTCCTACGTTGATGTATTTCATAACATCGGAAAGATGGCACGGATGAAAATTAGTGATGCGCTGCACGATAGTCAGAATCATATGAGAAACACCGGTGACAATCGTCTCCCCGGTTATCTTTACAGAAGCATTCTCGGCGAAGCAAAAGCGCACCACAACAAGGCTGCGATCACGAAGGCCTCTTTCTCTCAGTATCGAGATATGATTCTGCATTCACGACTTTTCCAACAGTGAAAACATCGATAAGGAGTTCTGCGCGTGATCGGGTGATCCGCGCATACTTCTCTAAATTTCTTCAAATTTCACGATTTTTTCACGATCTGCGATCCAGCCTCTGGCCTCACAGTCAATTCATAAGTGACTGATTTAACTCATTTATATTGGGTATAACAACTTGCAACGCCCGTTGCTAGGAGTTACAAACGGCCATTAGAGGGAGACTTGAATCCTATGGCCGAACGCTTCGTTGTTTACTACCGCGTTTCCACCCAAAAGCAGGGTGTCTCCGGTCTCGGTATCGATGCTCAAAAAGCGTCCGTTAAAGCCTTCGCTTCAAGCGACGATATCCTTGCCGAGTTCATCGAAGTGGAAAGCGGCACGAGGGCTTCAAGGCCTGAACTAGCCAAGGCGCTTGCTTACGCTAAGAAGGCCAAGGCAACGCTTCTGGTAGCGAAGATCGACCGCTTGGCCCGTAATGTTGCGTTCATTGCCAACCTGCTTGAGGCAGGCGTTGAAATCCGCGCCGTTGATATGCCTTCGGCCAATCGAATGATGATGCAAATTATGGCGGTTATGGCCGAAGAAGAAGCCCGCGCTATATCGGCTAGAACCAAGGCGGCATTGGCACAGGCCAAAGAACGTGGGATCAAGTTGGGTGGATCCCGTTCGAACTCCAAGGATATTCATAAGACGCAGATTGCTATCGGCATCGATAACGCTGCCAAGGCAATGAAAGATATCCAATCAATCCCCGGCTGGAACACCCTATCGTTCAACGCTCTTGCAAAGCGCTTGAATGACAATGGCTTCAAGACAACCAGAGGCTCCACCTACAGCGCAATGCAGGTCAAAAGGGTCTTGAATAGACACGCCGCACAGAACGCCGTGTGAACGCAACAAGGTTGGTGGCTATAGGTGGGCCAGGATCGCCCTGATCGAAGCGTGTGGCCGCGTGTGCGCGTTTGTGTAGGGGGTGGGCTGCAGGGGGTATCCCCCCTTTTTCGTTCTGGTTTTTATTTATATGGTCATTCGGTAATTTTTCTAATTTTTCACCAAACCACCCGCCTGCCGTCCAGTATCAATTCACCGTTTGGCCTCCGTCGTATCCATCGGTTTTCAGCGAGATGCCGTTTACGGTTTTCATCGGTATCGAGCCTAACGCGAAAGGCTGCGCCTGCTGGCTTGGTGAATGAGTAGTGGAAGCCTTCGTCAAAGGCCAAAAGCGCCGCTAATTGTTTTTGGCTAATAGTACACCTAGAACCGAACAACGCTCCTCGGAAGCGCATAAAATCATCGAATTCTTGATAGTGGATATCGTCGGCAAAGTCGTAATCGTCAAGAAAAACTAATCGCCTGACTTCTTCCTCATATTCCCAACCGTCATATTTTGTATGCGCGATATCTAGCAATTGGGATTTCGAAAGATCCCTAAATCTGTTGACACCAAACCGTCTGACTTTCGGTCTGTGTTCCACATAGTCGATGTCGCGCCATTGATTGTCTTCTGGTACCTCAAATACCAAGCACATTCCTCTATGATTATCGGCGTAGTGGCCCCATAGAAGTGGCTGCTCGTACGTGCGGGACATACATATCACGCCCTCTTGATCAAGAACCTGTTGTTTGATCCGACGATGCTCCTCAACGTCGTCTGCCTCTCTAACGAAAATATTAACGTGGTCATAAGGGTCATTCAGCGTATCGAATCTGGAGACCTTCAACCTTCGCTCCCGGATAGCGGAGAGGCCGTGGCGCAAGGATGTATAATAAAACAATATCATTCGTGATCCGCTGCCCTGATGGTATAAGACAATTGCCATATAGATCAGTGGTTGTGAACTACCTCCGCTCGTCCGAAATCGTGTCCGTATTGGTGCGCGTCGGCTCGCTCGGTAATTTCACCGTCCGTTCACCGAAAGCGGAATGAGCCTTCTGAAAAATGTTAGGTAGCCGCTCATTTATGATATAATCGAACATATCTGCAAAACCAGTTTCCAGAGCGTGGTGAAACTCCATACTTTCAGGAACAGGCAACGATAGAGTCCTGCGCTCTTTCGGAACGTTGGTGCAGGTTTTATTTTGATCAATTACGACATCGAAACTGGTGAACGCCGGTCGCGTGAAGGCGACTCTGGCTTCGGGATTGTCAGCCAGAATTTGAGTGACTTGGGCCGTGGAAACGCTGGCCTTCAAACCGAACAAAACCGTTTTCAACTGAATGGATTCATTGAATGGTAGATAGTAATTATTATCAACGTAGTCTGGCTCGCCTAAAGCAACGACACGTCTCCACTCGCGCTCATACTCCCAACGGTCAAACTTCCTGCGCGAAATTTCGACTTTGTCTTCTTCGGTCAGTTGCGAAACCTTGGTTCTACCGAAGTCCTCAAGTCTTGAACGTTCTTTACGATAAAGGATGCGCTGTAGGCCCCCCGCCTCTACCTCAAAACCAAGGCAGATGCCCCGATGAGAGTCCGCATAGTGACCCCACATCAGCGGTTCTTTCCAAGTCTCACTCAAGCAGACGATGCCAAAAGACGCGCTGAGTTCTTTCTTGATTTTTGAGAGTCTACGTCGTTCTGAACGATGATCGATTGCCAGTCCTAAGAAATCGAACGGGTCGTTGAGGCTATCATAGAGGGAAATCTTGATACGCTTGTCACGGATTGCGGCGAGGCCGTACTGAAGTTTCGTATAGTAATATAAGCGCATTCCGAACCCCTGCCCTGACGATAATCGACAATTGCCACATAGATCAGGGGTTGTGAAGCAGCCAGATAAATACGTTCAGGAAACAACAGTCTTGAATGGACTTTATCAATAATGAAAACCCTCTCCGATCTCTTCCAGGCTCACTCGTTCGATTACGAACTAGTGGAGGATGATGTTTTAGGCACCATCGGCATCTTTTATCCTCACGACGCCACGCCGAACGTCCTGTCGGACGATCCACCTGCCCGCGATGTTCTGCGAAGATCAGGCGCGGTGTGGTTCTATTTCTGCCTTTACGTCCCACGCCTGACTGAGGAGGAAGTTCTGGCTCTCTTTTTCACAGGGAACCAAGTTCCCAATCGCGGTGAGGTGCCTGCGACGCTGCCGTCCAGCGTCTTCACTAAGTTCTTCAAACTTGAGAATTCAGAAGAATTTGGCCTGATTTCTGCGACCTTCAGCGATGTCGCCTAAGCCTTCAATCCTTAACGGAGTGGGTTATCCACAAGGCTAAATTTCTCTTACCATCCGGCCTAACTCAATCAAATTTTAATCTCTCTTTACCATTATGGTCGGTGGTTCAAGGTACGGCGAATGTGTTGTGACCAAACAGTCAGGCAACGCATTCATTATAGTTTGAACGCTCCTGTAGTTTTGCGTCTGGTTGGGTATTGCGTTGACAGACCGTTTTCGAGAACTGGAACGGCCAAGGGCCGAGAGGAAGAAGGACGTGGTATTGATGGCGACCGTCTCGAGTTTCGAAGGCTTGCCTCACCCGTCAAAATCAGAGTTGCGACAGTTCGCAGAGCTGTTCCTGCCGCTGTTTTCAGCCTCCACGGCTGAAGCGAAGAGAGAGGCGATTGCAGCGCTTTCGCAGAACCCCAACGTGCCTTCCGCCGTCGCGTTCTTCATTGCAAGCCAGCCGCTGTCGCTGTCTGCACCGTTCCTCGTTTCCTCAAAGGCGCTGGATGACGAGACACTGATTGCGATCGCGCGAACGCAAGGCGCCGCCCATGCTCGCACAATCGTGCGGCGCGAAGATCTCTCCCCCACTGTCGTGGATGCCCTGGTGGGCTTACGCCACTCGCGGCACGCGACGGGCTCCACGCACGAAAGTCTTCATACGTCTGCATTTCAAGCGGCACAGACCGAAAGCGAGGCACGGGCCGAGCGAGAAGAGAAGCTGCGCAGACAACTGCGGACCATGGCGCGCCAAATGCACCGTCCTGCGGGCGACACGCTTGGCGTTCGCCGCCTGACGGACGTACAGGAGGCACTCTTGGTACGCTTTGCCCGTGAACGCGATGCAAGCCGTTTCGCCGCCACGCTCGCGGACTCCCTTTCTGCGAGCCATTGGCTGTCGGAGCGTATCCTTCTCGATATTTCCGGCCGGCAACTGGCGACAACCCTTGTCGGGATCGGCATGGACACCGACGAGGCCATCTTTATCCTCGAATGTTTCTATCCGCATATGCGCCAGCTTGTCGGCGACATCAGCCGAGCGGAATCCATGCTGGAGTCGTTGGAGACAGCAGAGTGCGAGGAGCGCATCGAAAGCTGGCGACGGGCAGATCGCTACACGATCAATTCGGGCGCTGACGCTACAGAGCGTCGTGAGGAGCCAATTCAGGCCCATAAACTTGTGGTGCGCCGTTAAGCTCGGTCACCGGTTGCGGAGAAGGAAAGTCCCTTTCACCCCACGATGGTGAAGAGGTCGCCGACATTGTCGGTTTCAAGTTCGATCACCCAGAGATCGGCGTCGAAGCGACGCTCCTTTTCCAAAAGCGCATCCACCTCCTGCGCTTGCGCTCCAGTGAGGCGCCGTTCGAAACGGCGCTCGGCCCGAACCTCCTCGTCTTCCGCAAAACTCTGGGGTGCTGGACCATAAAGATTTTCGCGCCCATCCCGCAGGCGTTGGCGGATGAAGATCGCCCCAGCCTCTTCGGCCCCCTTGCGTTCGACAGCGGCAAAATCACCTGCACCGAACACACGGCGCATGAGGGCGGAAACGAAGATTTCGGATTTGAGACGCATGGAAGACCTCTAAGACCACAGGGACAATTGGGCCATGCTTTTGTGAGCAGCAAGACTGGTCCTTGTCGCCACGCCCCAAACCGTGGAGGCAAGGGACAAAGTCCCAATGAATTGAATATTCTGGCGTCAAGCGTTCGTAGCTTGAATCGGCAAAGGACCGTAAACCGCCAAAAGCCTCAGTTACAGATTCAATCGCGGCTCACAAAGCCCCGATAGACTTCAGCTTTTTCAGCACCGCCTCGCTCGGCTCGCCTGTTTCCGGCAAGCGATAATGCTTCTCGAAATTGCGAATGGCCTGACGGGTCTGCTCGCCGGCAACGCCATCCACCTTGACATCCGCATAGGCGATATTGACGAGGCCCTGCTGGATCTTCGAAACCAGATCCTTGCCGACCGGCTTAGCACCGCTGTCGGACGTAAGAGATGCATTCTGCGCTTTTGGAGGATGGACCTCCGCATTGCGGATGGCGGCCGCGACCGGGTCGATTGCCACACCCCCACCATTGGCGGCCGCAGGCCGGTCCTTCGGTAAGGCTTTGGGAATGGCCGCGACGGTCGTCGCGCTATCGATCTTCAAGGCCGAGAGAATGCGGCTTGTCGGTTCTCCCGTCTGCTCCATGCCCACGGTTTCTTCGAAGAAGAGGATCGCGGCCGTCGTGCGCGGTCCCGTCAAGCCATCGGCCGGTCCATCATAAAGACCGCGCCGCGCAAGCTCCCGCTGGATTTCCGCGACGAGCTCGGACGGCGGATGGCCACCCTGCTGCTGTGCCTGAGCGGTGGGTACCGCTGCTGCACCCTGCCCTGCTGAGGGCTGAGCCGCACTCTGCTGCGTGGGATCTGGAACATCCGTCTGGCGCTCTATGCGGAAGGTCGTAACATTGCCATGCTGGCCAAGCGTCGACGTCATGCGATAGCCCGCAATGCCGTTCGGATCGTCCTCGTCACGGGTTCGCAGAAACGGAGAGGGATGGTGGCCGGGCTGGTACCAAAGAGCATTGGCCGCGACGAAGCCGAAAACGATAAGGAATGCGGTCGAGCCGCCGACCAGTTTGGGATGGCTGAGAATTTGCTCGCCGAGGGCGCGCGCGGCCACGGACAGCAAACCCGGCTCTTTCCGGACCGTCTTTTTCCTAGGCGATTTTCGCTTTGGCGCGGCCATCCGCAGTGTCCTTCCTTTTCATCATCTCGGCACCACCCGCTATCTCTTTCAGGCGCGGAGGAAACTCCACTGGCGCATCGGCATCTTCACAGCTGCTCAGCGGCTGGCCGGAGCCATCAGCGGGCAACAGGATGGTGACGACTGTTCCCTCGCCCGGTTTGCTGGTGATGACAAGGCTTCCGCCGTGCAATTCCACAAGTCCCTTGACGAGCGACAGTCCAAGCCCCGTGCCCTCATAGCGGCGGGTGTAGTCATTCTGAACCTGCATGAATGGCCGGCCCAGAAGGTCTATCTTGTCGGCAGGAATACCGATGCCGGTATCGCTGACGGTCAGCTTGAGCATCTCGCCCTGCCGTGCCGCATCGATGACCACCACACCACCGGAATCGGTAAACTTGATGGCATTGCTTGCGAGATTGATCAGAACCTGTTGAACGGCCCGCTGGTCTGCGACGACTTCCGTGAGATCGCGCTGGATGCGGCTCGTCAACGTCAAGCCCTTCTGCTTCGCCTGAAGGCCAAGCATGCCTTCGCAAGATGCAATGACATCGCCAATCCGGAAAGGCTCCATCATCAACTCGTAGCGACCAGCCTCAAGCTTGCTCATGTCCAGCATGGTGTTAACGACCGACAGCAGGTGACCACCAGATTGGCGGATCAGTTTGACATATTCGCGCTGGCGATCGTTCTCCAGCTTGCCGAAATATTCGCCGGCGAGAATATCGGAGAAGCCCAGAATGGCATTAAGAGGCGTGCGCAATTCGTGGCTAACGGCGGCGAGGAAACGCGACTTTGCTTCCGTTGCCGTTTCGGCCTCGGTCGTCCTGCGTGCCGCTTCCCGGCGCAAGGCTTCCATTTCGCTGACATCGATCAGCTGACCGATGACGCGCACCAGGCGGCCGAGCGGGTCTCGCTCCGCGGTCATATCCATGCGGGCATAGACGAACTGGATCTGCCGATGAACAGAGCCTGTCTCGAATCGGAGATCGGCCGTGGCGTGATCCTCGCCCTGGCGCAACGTGTCGAAGGCCTGCATCAGAGCGATGCGATCGGAAACGTGCACCATCTCGGCAAGGATGTGGCCGACGCAGTTTTGCAGATGAAGCGGAAACTGTCGCTGGTCGCGACCCGACACCGCGTGAACGACACCCTGCTCGTTGAAGAATAGCAGCAATCCTGGAACCTGCGATGCGGCAAGCTGCTCGCGGTGGATCACGGCGTCCGCGGCCTCGCGCATCGGCTTATAGACTGTCAGGAGTACCGCACACGATGCCAAAAACAACGCAACGACAAGGGCCGCACCGAGCGGCAGTGCGACGGATGCGGGCAGGACAAAGCAGATGATGGCAGGAACGATGAAGAGGGCCACGAGAGAGAAAGCAACAAGGCGACGCAGGACGGCGATAACGGCGAAGCGTTCGCTGGCATCGTCTTCCATACGCGATAGCCACATGCCCGCGACATGATCGACCAACGCAATCGCTTTTTCCGCTATGTTACGCAATACCAGTACACCGCACTCTAAAAGCAGCAGGCTCGAACCTGCCTTAAGACATGTCCGACAATAGGGCTCCGCGGCTTAAGGAATGGATAAAAGCAAGCGCATCAAAGCCGCTCCAATCCCTATCAAGTGCCATTTCGGGGCAAATGAGCAGCACTTCGTCGGTTATGGTTAACGACGGGTAAGCAGAGGATTTCCTTGTATTTTTTCGATACTGTTAAGATTTGTGGCGGGCATTATCGCCGCCAAGCCCTGCAATTGCTTAGACCCGCCCCAATTATGCTTAACATCGCTCGCTAAAATCGGAACGAAATCGCAATTGTCATCGGCAACGGGAACAAGTCGCTAAAATTTGAATTAATTCACGCGGATTTTTGCAAAGGGGTGTTGGTCTCTTGGCTCTAGGGTGTTTGCAAGCCCGGACAACAGGGCAATAGCGGATGATCCGAAAAGGGCGCCGGTCAAACAGGGTAGTCTTGCAATGTGGTTTCTGATCAAAGGAACAATCTGGTTTTCGCTGGTGCTGGTCGCATTGTCCTATTTGGGCAGCAACAACACCGATAGCCAGAACGCGCAAATGAATGTCGCCGGCGCGGTTTCCGCTGCCAGTGAGGCCTACCGTTATGTCAGCGCCATCTGCGTCGAAAAGCCGGATGTCTGCGTCAAAGGTGCGGAAACCTTTCATGCTCTGGGTGAGCGCGCTCGCGAAGGCGCCAAGGTTGCCTATGAGTTGATCGACTCCCATCTCAACGCCGCCGACGAACCCAAGGTCGCCGCCGCGAACACCCCCGCCGCCAAGGTCGAAGCTGTGACGGTCAGCGACGACATCAAGACCGGAACCATCAAGGTCGAGAACACCATTCCCCTTCCGCAGAAGCGCCCTGCCCTCTGAGCGGAAAGATCAGTCGAGCCCGCCTCACCTGAAGCTAAACGAATTCGAGAGATCCTCTCACCCTCCTTGCGACTCATCCCGCTATAGATGAGCCGCCTGACTGCCCGACTCCTGATGCCCTGCCCGAAGCCCATGCTTCGCCGCAGGGCTTTTTTCTTGGGGCAGCGGTTCAATTCCATCCACCATTGCCCTATATCGGGGCAGAAACATGGATGGCAGACAAATGGCTTCTCTCGACAAGATCATGGACGACTTCTCTTTCCTCGACGATTGGGAGGATCGCTACCGCTATGTGATCGAACTCGGGAAGGAACTGCCGGATCTGGCGGACGAGAAAAAGACGGCGGAGAACAAGGTTCAAGGCTGTGCCAGCCAGGTCTGGCTCGTGAGCCACAGCGATGGCGGGCCTGACCCTGTATTGACCTTCGAAGGCGATTCGGACGCGCACATCGTGCGCGGGCTGGTGGCCATTGTGCTTGCCACCTATTCCGGCAAACGAGCATCCGAGATTGCCACTCTCGACGCCATCGAAGTGTTCGGCAAGATTGGCCTGGTAGAGCATCTCTCTTCCCAGCGTGCCAATGGCTTGCGTTCCATGGTCAACCGCATTCGCGAGGAGGCGCGCCTGCTGGCGGCGTGATCGGGCGATCTCCACCGCCATGAGCCCTTATTTGATGCTCTGAAACTCTATTAGCAGCGTTTCAAAGTGCAAAACCGAGCAAAATCTTGGCTGGGCATGCGCTTCGTTTCACACGCCATTCATAATGTTGCACATGCCTTTGCGGACAACATTCTTATCGGTGACCTGGCCCGCCTGAATGTTGAAGACCACATCGACGCGAACCGCCGGACCTTTTTGCCTGGCAACGACCCGAAGCGTCTGAATTCTGCCTGTCCCAGTCGTTTCCTGATGCGCGTCAATGGAAGAGAGTGACTTGTTGACCTTCACTCCAGAAAACCCTTCCGCGGCGACAGCCTGCGCCAATTTTTGCAGGACGGCCGGCGCTTTCGCCTTTGGTATCTCTTGCCATGACTTGTAGGAGACAGCGGTCACCATCGGTACACCGGAAACGGTGAAGTTCTGCTCGCAGGATGCGGCGAGCGCTGGCGTTGCTAGAGCGGCGAGACAAAAAGCTGCGAAAACAGATTTCATCATGGTAATCCTGTGGTTAGTCGGCAATTGCTATTGGCGTCCAAGTGCCGCCAGTCTTCCCCTTCAGGTAGTGGCGAGCATGGATAATCTTATTACGCGAGCACTCTGATAACATAGCGGTTTCGCGGTCTATCCCGATTCCACAGGGGTAATTTCCTGGTTGACGGTGGGAGCCTGTCGGCTGAAAGCGTTCTTGAATCTTCCGTCCAAAGCATGTCGCGCAAAAGTGTGCAGCGGTTTTGCGATAACGACATGCGATGAAACAAGGACCTAACGCGTGTAAGCGAATCTGAAAGATCGCGACACGCTTTAGTCGTAAAGATAGTGCTTCGCCCACTGCGATTCCGGCACCTTGTCACCCACCTTATAGTCGAAGTTTCGGATGCCGAGCGTCGTCGGTGCCACCTGGCACTTGTATTTGAGACGGTACCATTCGCCGCCACTGCGGAAGACGGCACCGGAAGCCTTTATCGAATCTTTCGCGACATCGGGATCACCGAATGCGTAGGCAATCACCTTGTCCGGCTTCATGCCTTTCTGCTCCTTGGCAATCCGCTCCATGGCTTCGATATCGCAGCGCTGTTCCAGACGTTCCTCGGGCGCGAGTTGGTTCAACTGTCTTATGACATTTGCGTCGATGGCGTAGGACGGAACGGAGAAAGAGAGGACGGAAAAGGCGGTCAGAAGGGCGATCGATAATGGTTTTTGCATCGGATTCTATAAGGCTCTCTCAAGTCTTCTTGGCATTCTTCGGCGGGGAAACGCCTGCCGCATCTCCTCGAAGCAGCAGACAGTGGCGTCGTCTACCGTCAGAATGTGATCGAAACCCGACCAAAATGTGCCCTGCTGATATTCCGTCGGGGACAATCAAACTTGATAGCGCCGCAGGGGCACTTTACATCATGAAAACGCAGAGTGATTTTCTTATGAAAGCGAGTTTGTCTTGACCATTTTCAAGAACCTGCCCACCCCGCCCCATGCGCAGAAGAAGCCGGTGAGCGATACGCATCACGGCATCACACGCACGGATGATTATGCCTGGTTGCGGGCGGATAACTGGCAGGCGATGTTCAAGGACCCTTCCCTCCTGGACCCCGCGATCCGCACCCATCTGGAAGCGGAAAACGCCTATATGGAAGCGGCGATGGCGGATACGAAGGCGCTTCAGGAAACGCTCTTCGAGGAAATGAAGGGACGCATCAAGCAGGACGATTCCTCCGTGCCGGTCAATGATGGACCTTACGCCTATGGCACACTTTTCGTCACCGGCGGCGAGCAGCCGCATTATTTCCGCACCCCGCGCGATGGTGGCGAGAAGCATGTTCTTCTCAACGGCGACAAGGAAGCGGAAGGCAAGGACTATTTCCGTCTCGGCGGACTCGATCAATCGTCCGATCACAGCCGCGGCATCTGGAGCTATGACGACAAGGGCTCTGAATTTTACACGCTACGCATTCGCGATCTTGCGACCGGCGTCGATCTCGATGACGTCATAGAAAATACCGGCGGCGGCGGCGCCTGGGCGCCGGACGGCAAAAGCTTCTTCTATACGCTTCAGGACGAGAACCACCGTCCATCCAAGGTCTTCCACCACATTATCGGTCAGCCGCAGTCGTCCGACCGGCTTGTCTATGAGGAGAAAGACCCTGGCTTCTTCATGGGTGTCGGCGCCTCGGTTCTCGATGACTTCATCTTCATCGATATCCACGATCACGAGACCAGCGAATACCGCATCCTCTCCACCAAGGATCTGCTGGCGGAGCCGCAGATCGTGGCCGAACGCGAGGAAGGCATCGAATATTCGATGACGGAAGGCGGCGATGTCTTCTTCATCCTCACCAATGATGGCGATGCCAAGGATTTCCGCATTGTCGAAGCCCCGGTTGAAGCGCCTGGCAAGGATAACTGGAAAGAGGTCGTGCCGCATGAGCCGGGCCGTCTCATTCTCTCGGTCGATGCCTATGCCCGCCATCTGATATGGCTCGAACGCCGCGACGGTCTGCCGCGCATCGTCATCCGCGATCGCTCCTCCGGTGAAGAACATGCGATCGCCTTTGAGGAAGAAGCCTATTCGCTCGGCCTGCATGGTGCTGCGGAATATGACACCGACGTCATCCGCTTCAGCTACTCGTCCATGACGACGCCAAGCCAGTTGTTCGACTACAATATGGTGACGCGCGAGCGCACGCTTCTCAAAACCCAGGAAGTGCCATCCGGCCACAACCCGGACGACTATGTGACGCGGCGCGTCATGGCGCCTTCGCATGATGGCGCGCTGGTGCCCGTATCGCTGCTTTACCGCAAGGATACGCCACTCGATGGTTCTGCGCCCTGCCTGCTCTACGGTTACGGCGCCTATGGCATCACCATTCCCGCCTCGTTCAGCACCAACAACCTCTCGCTCGCCGATCGAGGCTTCATCTATGCGGTCGCGCACATTCGCGGCGGCAAGGACAAGGGGTTCGAATGGTATGAAAACGGCAAGATGGAGCACAAGCAGAACACCTTCAAAGACTTCATTGCCGCCGCCGACCATCTGGTGAAAGAGGGCTTTACCTCCTATCGCGGCATCATCGCCGAAGGCGGATCAGCCGGCGGCATGCTGATGGGAGCTGTCGCCAATATGGCGCCGGAGAAATTCGCCGGCATCATCGCCGCCGTCCCCTTCGTCGACGTGCTGACCACAATGCTCGACGATACGTTGCCACTCACACCACCCGAATGGCCGGAATGGGGAAATCCGCTTGAGTCCGAGGAGGAGTATCAGTGGATCGCCGCCTACTCGCCCTATGACAATGTCGGCGCCAAGCCCTATCCGCCTCTTCTTGCGATTTCCGGCCTGACCGACCCGCGCGTGACCTATTGGGAGCCGACAAAATGGGTCGCAAAGCTGCGTGAAAAGACCACCGGCGATGCGCCGATCCTGCTCAAGACCAATATGGCCGCAGGCCATGGCGGCAAGTCTGGCCGCTTCCAAAGGCTGGAGGAGATCGCCTTCGAATACGCCTTTGCGCTGAAAGTTGCTGGCAAGGATCAGGTATAAGGCAATTCAAGCCTTCCTGGGTGACTTGGCGGTGCGCTTTGGCGCATCGCTGATTCTACCCACCTTCAACGTGATTCCCCCGCTTGTGCAGGTTCAGATGCCCCTCGGCAGTCAAAGAATCGGCTTTTGCGGGGTTTTTGTTATTTTGCAAGCCCCTAAAATGCAAAAACGAAGCAGGGGTTTGACACCTGTCAAGCGCCGTCAACGCGTCCGAACGACATGCGACAAGCTTCACGCAAGCTTCAGCGGTTAAAAAACCGTTAACAGCTTGGTGAGGCTAACGATGAACATCGACAACAACATTGGCGGAGCGCCCTATCAAAGTCGCTCACAACCTATTGAGAAAGTGCAAACGGACGCGGCTGTCTCAGAGGTTTCTTTGCCTGCCTTTTCCGGCAGCACGATTTCCTTCGTCAACGCCCTGCAAGCAGGCTCGCTGGCAAGCGTACTCTGGACTGTCAACCGCGACGCGGTGAAAGAGGCTGCGACAGCAGCATCCACCGTTTCCTTGGCCCCGGCCGAAGACACTGACGCCGCCTGGGTCTATCAGGCCTATACAGAACACTGACACCGCCGGATGATCCGGCGGCCGTCCCTTAAGGGCAATAGCGCTTCAGGCAAAGCCCCAGACCTTTATAAAGTGCGCCTCTCGCACCGATCACGCAGCAGCGTTGATCTCGATCGTCACATGCGACAATTCTTCGATCTCTAGAAGCTTTTCACGATAGGCAGCAGCTGATGTCTCGCCAGTCGTGGACAAAGACACGATGGCCGCATGATGCCCTGGGCCGACCTGCCAGACATGCAGGTCGGTAATGTTCTCATTCCCCGTCTCGACCGCGCCGCGGATTTTGGCCAGGAGCGGACGCTGCTGCGGCATCGCATCGACCAGTACCGCGCCCGTGCTGCGAAGCAGGCTCCACGACCAGCGGGCAATAATGATGCCACCGACAATACCCATGGCCGGATCAAGGAAGGTCCACCCGTTCCATTTGCCGAGAATGAGCGCCACGATCGCCAGCACCGAGGTCAAGGCATCCGCCACCACGTGAAGATAGGCGGCGCGCAGGTTGTTGTCGCGGCTCTGATGATGCGCGTGCGAGCCATGAGCGTGATCATCATGACGGTGCGCGTGGCTGTCATGCCCATGGTCATGATTGTCGTCATCACCGTGGTGCCCTTGATGGTGTCCATAATGATGGTGATCGTCCTTCAGGAGGAGAGCGCTGACAATGTTGACGATGAGGCCGAGGACCGCGACGATGATCGCCTGATTGAAATCGATCTCCACCGGCGAGACGAAGCGCAGGGCGCTCTCCCATGCGATCAGCAGCGCAACGACGCCTAGGACCACCGCGCTGGCGAAACCAGCGAGATCGCCGAACTTTCCCGTACCGAAGGTGAAGCGTGGATCATGTGCATGCTTGCGAGCGTAAAGATAAGCGAGTGCCGAAATCAGCATCGCGCCCGCATGGGTCGACATATGCCAGCCATCGGCTGTCAGGGCCATGGAGCCGAACCATTGGCCTGCCGCGATCTCCACCACCATCATGACGGTGGTCAGAGCGATGACCATCCAGACGCGCCGTTCGTTGCGCTCGTGATCACTTCCTAAAAAAACATGGGTATGCGTGCCATCCGTATGGCCATGTTCCATCGTCGCCATCGTCTTCACCTTATCGAATATAGGTTTTCAAAACCTGCGCCAGTTCTTCCGTGGCCTTGGCGCGTTCCTCGTCATTTTCTGCGTGCAGCACATGCTCATGCAGATGCTCCTGCATCACCTCGCCCGTGAGACCTGAGAGCGCGCCGCGCACCGAGGCGAGCAGTTGCAGAACGTCGCCGCAGGGCTTGCCGCCTTCCAGCGCGCGCTCCACCGCTTCCATCTGCCCCTTCATGCGCCGGATGCGCGCCAGAAGCTTATCCTTGTCACGGATCGTATGGGACATCTGTTCATCCTCTATATAGTATAGGGGGGTATACTATTTTTTCTTTAGGCAGAAGGCAAGCCCCCATGCAGCTCGGGAAGATGCTGATGGTGACAGAGAGTTCGATCAGCCCTTCAGGGTATCGAAGAGCGGCATACTGATGAGGGCGGCGGTTGCGATCATCCCATAGCAGATGCGGCGAAAGGTTTTCTCTTCGGCAAGGCCGAATACTCTGCTGCCGAGCCATACGCCAAGGCCATAAACCGGTGCGACCAGAACCGCTAAACCGATGAGCTTAATGGTGATGAGACCATTCCAGAGATAGGCCGTGGCGTTCAGCACGGTGGAAATTGCAAAGTAGAGAATGATATTGGCCCGGACAATGATCGCAGGCACTGCCCCACCCAACCAATAAGCGACGACCGGCGGCCCGCCGATCTGCGCTACACCGGAAAACACACCTGCGATCAGTCCGACAATCGCCGTCAGAATTGCCTTTGGCCGGTCGCGGTAGCGCCAACCGGACATTAGCAGCGTCAGCAGCACAACAACGATGACGACGATCGCCCAACGGATGGTGACGGGATCAAGTGTCATCAGGAGGTGGACGCCAAGGGGCACGCCGATGATCGCGCCGAGCGCCATGGTGAGCACGTCGCGTCGATCCGCCCGACGGACTGCCCCCGGTACAGGCCAAGCGTCATCACCCCATCGACCACAAGAAGAAGCGGAACGGCAATCTGCGGGCCCATGACCGAACTGGCGAGCGGCACGAAGATCAGCGCCGCCCCGAAGCCGGAAAAACCGCGCGCGAGACCTGCGCTCAAAGCGACGAGCACCAGAAATGCCAGGGCGGAAGAGGAAAGACCGGTCGATAAGATACTGGGCATGAAGGTGATCGTCGAAGGGAGTCGTTTTCGCGTCCGACATACTCCATCAGCGCGCGTGAATAACCAACTGCTTTCCTCGAATAGCTGGCGGCGGAGGTGGCAGAAAAATTGCCTTTCCCTTGGCCGAACCCTATATCTCTATAAGCTATAGCTATGAGGATGAGGCGCATGTATTCCATCGGCGATCTATCGAAACGGACCGGCGTAAAAGTGCCGACCATTCGCTACTACGAGCAAATGGGCCTGCTCAACGAAGCAGACCGTTCCGAAGGCAATCAGCGGCGTTATGAGAAGGCCGATCTGGAACGTCTGGCCTTCGTTCGTCATGCCCGGGACCTTGGCCTCAACATTGAAGCGATCCGCGAATTGATCGCGCTCAGCCAGCATCGCGAAATGCCCTGTGCCGGAGCCGATCGCATTGCGGCCGATCATCTTGCCACCGTACGGGAGAAGATCGCCAAGCTGAAGAAGCTGGAACACGAGCTGGAGCGTATCGTCTCGCACTGTGACGGGCATTCCATAGAGGACTGCTATGTCATCCGCGCGCTGTCAGATCACGGCCTGTGCGATCACGATCATTGAGACGTCATGCTGGGAAAGGACAGTCACCAGCGACGGCAACTGTCCTCCTGCTGTCTCCTTAGCGGTTATAGACCGCTGTGATCTTTGCCGTGGCAATGGTGTTGGCGCCAATCATAAATCCCGCAAGCGCGTTGCTGGCATTGTCCGGCAGATCTAGGCGCTCCGTGCCGAGAGCATGGACAGTGAAGATGTAGCGGTGGACTTCGCCGGGTGGCGGGCATGCTCCGCCAAAACCGACAACGCCATAATCGTTGCGGATTTCCAGAGCTCCCGCGGGCAGTTTCTTCTTGCCGCTTGCATCAGGTTCGAGCGCCGTTTGAGAGGCGGGAATATTCACCACGTTCCAGTGCCACCAGCCTGAGCCTGTCGGCGCATCCGGGTCGTAAGTCGTGATGGCAAAGCTCTTTGTGCCAGCCGGTGCGCCAGACCAGGATAGCTGCGGCGACTGATTTCCGCCCTCGCAGCCGAAGCCCTTGAACACGAAGGTCGACGCAAGTTGCTGACCCTCGGCAATCGATGTGCTCGATAATTTGAAGTCCGCGGCGCTTGCTGTCGTGGTGGTTAGCAAGGCGAGTATGAAGCCTGTCGCAACGTTCTTTTTCAGCATGATGAGGTGTCCTTTCCACACATTGATCATGCCCATTCCAATAGACCTTCACGGAATTTCGAGCTTCCGGCTGGCGATCAAAGACTATCGAAAAACGATCAGAGTTCTGCCGTCCGGATGGAGCGCGGCTTGAGACCGAATCTCTTGCGGAAGGCTTCGGAGAAATGGGAGGGCGTCTTGAAGCCGCACTCCAACGCGATGCTGGAGATCGGGCTATCCGTCGATTGCAGCATTCCCAACCCCTTCTCCAGTCTCGTGTTCAACAGGATCTGCGAAAATCCAGGACCGGATTTCGCCAGCCACCGGCGGAAACTGGCTTCACTCATGGCAAAATGCCGGGCGACGTCTTCGGCCCGCCAGGGCTGGCTGATGTCGGTCTCTATCAGCCGCCGCACCTTGTTCCATGGCTGGTCTTCACCTCTCCTCGGCAGATGGACACCGTGATGGCGCAGCCAGACCAATGGCTCCAGAAGGCGATGGCGCTTGACCGGGATGGGTAAAGCGTCGTCATCCAAGGCTCGCCGCGTGATCTCTACGACATCATAATCAGCGCTTTGTGCCTGGCGAATAATCTGCACACCGGGCGGGCCAGCTGCGAGCGGCTGATCGGCGAAGACCGAGTCAATCAACTCATGATCGAAGTAGATCCCGGTCGCCCGATAGTTTGCAGCACTGACAGGACGGTTTTCCAAGGTCACGATAGAACCCGATGGGAAAATAAGGAGGTCACCGGCCTCGCCCACGAACTCGCCGTTCACGGGGCAGACGACCCTTTTGCTCCCCACACAGATGAAGCATAGGAAGGTCAGGCCGATGAACAGATCCGTGAATGTCGCGGCCGTGGCTTGGGTAATGGGAAACACGGAGACGCCCGGCCCATGAAAATCCAGTTGCTCTACGGATTGCGCCGTCATCGATGCTTTTATCCCTGCTATTGCCTTTACTGAGTGGGAGAGCGCACTCGGGAGGCACATAGCGGCTTGAGGGCGCGCGATGTCAATCTGCCACATGCCTCATGGCAGATACCGAAACGTAGCTATCCAAAATGCTGAAACGGCCCCTTGACAGCTCTGCAATTCGAGCGCAATGAATCGCCCATGATCAACGAACGCGCACCCATCTCCTGCACGTATTTTTGGGCCTACCTGTAAAGGGCGGCTCGACAGATCACTTTGTCAACAAGCCGCCGTTAGGCGGCTTTGTTGTTTTCCAAGCGTCCTGACGGCAAAAGACCAGAAAACCGAAGGACCAGACCCATGACCGAAGACAGCCTCCTGACACTGCCGAGACCGCCCGTCGTCACCATTCGTGGTGCGCGCCCTGCCGATCTTCCCGAACTCAATGAGATGATCACCCTGCTTGCCGCCCATCATGGCGATGCCGCCGCGATTACGCCCGAGAAGCTCGAGCGCGATCTTTTCGGCCAGGTCCCCTGGATCACCGCACTGGTGGCCGAAGCTGCAGGCGAGCTTATCGGTTACGCCATTCTCGTGCCGCTCTACCGCGCACAGGAAGGCCGCCGCGGCATGGAATTGCACCACCTCTTCGTACGGGACGGGCATCGCGGACACGGCACCGGCCAGCATCTTGTGGCGCGCGCGCGCGACGTTGCCAAGCGCTGCGGCTGCGACTTCCTGTCCGTCGGTGCTGCAACAGGCAACTTTGCCGCACACAAGTTCTACGAAAACATGGATTTCGTCCCGCGTCCCGTCACCGGCATGCGCTTCATGCAAGCGATCGCCTGAGCTTCTTCGCTTTAGGAGAATGACATGACTCGTATTGCCATTGCGCTGACGCAAGACTTCGCCGACTGGGAACCTGCACTGCTTGCCGCTGCGGCCCGCAGTTATCTCGGCGTCGAGATCGTAACCGCATCACCCGACGGCCAGCCCGTCATTTCGATGGGCGGGTTCAAAGTGATGCCGGAAACGTCCTATGATGCTCTCGACCCGGAGACGATCGACGCGCTTGTCATTCCGGGCGGCATGAGTTGGGAAAAGGGCAGCGCGCCCGATTTTAGCGATCTGGTCTATCGCTTTCGGGCGCGAGGCCGCGTGGTTGCAGGCATCTGCGCCGCGGCCAGCGCGCTCGCCGGGACAGGCATCTTGAACAGTGTGGCCCATACCGGCAACGCCCTGGCGTCGCATCAGAAGTATGGTGCCTATGAGGGAGGAGCGCTCTATCGCGATCAGCCACAAGCCGTCAACGATCAGGGTGTCGTCACCGCGCCCGGCAATTCACCGGTCAGCTTTGCTAAAGAGGTGCTGAAAGCTCTCGGCCTGTGGGGATCGGAAACCGACGCGGAACTGTCGGTATTTTCTGCGGAACACTTGCCGACTTAACGATCCAGAACACGGCAGAGACGCGCCGGTCCTTGCGCGCCCTCTGCCGACATTGATCGACGAAGATCGCGGCTGTTGATATGAAGGCTGCGTTCGAAAGGGATGTTCATCCGCTCGATCTTGTTTCGGGCAGCGGCAAGAAACATCTCGCGGTTTGCGATAAAGTAAGCGCGACAGGTTTCTTCCGCCGGCACCTCAGTCATCAGCGCTTTGAAAGCGAGGCGGTGCATGGCGCAAAGCGCGCCATGACCGGGAACGGAAAAACGCAGGCAATCGAGTTCATGGCTCCAATCGACTGCGTTTTGACCCGCCATCATTTTTACTTTGCAGCCTCGAAGCGCTTGAGGAACAGCCCGCTCAACGAGCCGAGGATCAGCCAGAAGACGAAGCTGGTGACTGTTGCAAGCACGACGAAGCGGCGTTCCAGCGGCAGAGGCGCCAGCGCATGTTCACCCGCAGGCGGCAATGGCGCACCGACGACGTGCGGCGCGACGATCAAGACGACGGCAAGGATCACCGCCCAGGGCTCCGAGCGGCGGAAGGCCAGAAGCGCAATGCCCCCGGCAGTCGCGGCAGCGGTCGCAATCCACCAGGCCTGACGCGCGCCAAGATCAGCAGCAGGGCTGCCCGGCAGTTCTGGCGGCAAACCGATCATCGGCGCCAGCATGACGACAGCAAAGCCGGCGAGCCCCCAGAAGAGACCTTCGCGCCAACCACCCTGGGAGCCGCGAAGCGAGATCAGACCGGTGAGCACCAGCGCATAGCCGATGGCCGTCAGCACGTTAGCGGCCACGGTGTAGGCATTGCGCTCGAAACCATCTGCCGGCGTCCAGGCTTCCGCGTCATGATGGTGATCGGCGGGTGTGGCCGCATCATGGGAGTGACCTGCCTCGCCACCGGCGCTTTCGAAGGTTTCCGCCTGGAGGATCAATGGCGTTGTGCCAACCGCCTGCATGGCGCTGACGGCAAGCCCCGCTATCAGTCCCACGAGGACAGCGGTAAAGACAATATTTCTGAAAAACGGCATCTTATGTCCCCTCAATGGCAGGGGAAAGCGTTGGCGTGGCGCGTATCATGCGCCGCATTATGCATGGCCTCGACATGCGAGAAGCCGACGAAACCGACAATGAACAAACCAAGTGCAACGGCACTCAGCGCCTGCAAGAGTTTCGATGTGGTCGAGGAAACGGCGCTCGACGCCGTGTTCTGTTGGATAGACATGGTGACCCTCTTTTTCAGCGGCGCACCGCTCTCAAGCAGCAGGACGCACGCATTCAACATTCACCACGGGGAAAGACAAACAAGGCTTTTCGGACGGATGACGCCAACCCGAAAACCGTGCTCTTCCGGACACCCCGCCGGCATTGACGACACTTCGCGATGGCAGGTCTCCTGGCTCGCGGGTCGCAGCCTTGAAAACACCTTCCCGATGCCAAAATCAGCATCAGTGGATTTCGTTTTCAGGCTCGCCGCTCACAGTTGCGGGGGCAGCCACGAATGAGAGCAGAGCTCCTATCGTATTCCCTTTTCACTTTCCGGCATATCCGGAAAGACCATCACGCCTCTGTTATCAGTCAGCGGTTGTGGAGAGTCAATGCGGGAAGCGTGGCCTCCCGCTTTCATGATGTCAACGCGCCGGAACGGCCTTGAGATAAGCGGCGATTGCATTGCGATCTTCGGCGGAGAGCTTGGCCATATTCTGCTGCACCTTGACCATCGAACCACCGACGCTGTCGAACTCCGGTGTAAAACCGGTTTCGAGATAGTTGGCTATATCGGCAACGGTCCAGGAGCCGATGGCTTGCGAACCCGGCGTGATGTCGGGGATCGTCCCATCGCCTTCCGGGTTTGGGCCGCCTGCCAGCCACTTATCCGCGATCAGCCCGCCAAGCGCCGTGCGTGGCGTGTGGCATTCGCCGCAATGGCCTGGGCCTTCCACCAGATATTGGCCGCGCGCGACATCCATGCCAGCATTGGCAAGCTGCACGCGCGGCGCGCCCTTGTCGAAATAAAGGAACTTCCAGCCGCCGAGAGCCAGTCGCATATCGAGCGGGAATGGTAAATCGTGAGGCGGCGCGTCATTGGTGCTGGCAGGCAACGTCTTCAGGTAGCCGAAGAGATCGTTGATATCCTGCGCTGTCATGCGCGCATAGGACGTATAGGGGAAGGAAGGATAGAGATGTTCGCCATTCTTTCCCACGCCTCGGGTCATGGCGTCGCCGAACTCGGCCACCGTCCAGCTTCCGATGCCGTGCTGCGGATCAGGTGAAATATTGGGCACGTGGAAGGTGCCGAAGGGGCTTGGCAAGGCCTGGCCACCGGACAGGGTCTTCAAGGCATCGCCGCTGGCATTCGGGGCAGCATGACAGCTTGCACATCCGCCCGCCCAAAACAGCGTCTCCCCATTGGCAAGATCGGGCTCACCCAGATTGGCCCAATGGCTTGGCGGTTGGCGCTCAGGTGCCGTCACCCACATGAAAATGCCGAAACCGGCAAGACCTGCGACCGCAACCCCGCCTGCCAGCTTTGCCCAGATGGACGCCATCCGCCTCTCCGCTATCGATAAAACATGATAAAAAGAATAGCCCGCCGCTGAACCGGCGGGCTTGTCTTGGCTGTCTTACTTCTTCACGCGATAGGCCTGATGGCAGGAGCTGCAATCGGCACCGAGCGTCTTCAGGGCAGCACCCGTGCTGGCCTGATCGGTTGGCAGCTGTGCGAGAACGGTATCGGCATCCGCACCGAGCTTTTCCGACTTTGCCTTGAAGTCCGCAAAGTTCTGCCAGATGGTAGGCGACGCAGCGCCTCCCTCGGAGCCAGCCGGGAACTGATCCGGGAACGCCTTGGCGTTGGTGCTGATGGTGGTGACGGCGGTCTTCACGGCCTCGGCGTCGTAGGGCTTTTCACCCTTGGCGATCGCGCCGAGCGCACCCATGGCACCGCCGATCTGTTTCATCAAGCCTTCGCGCTTTTCAACCTCGCCGGCAGCGGAAACCGCTCCGGCGCAAAGACAGCCTATGAGAATGGATGCGGCAATCGTCTTGAATTTCATGTCTCTCTCCTTGTTCCGGTGGCACCGGAGGGTGGTTGTTCGCCGTACCGCATCGTTGCCACGACACGCGCTTGCGTGCCGGGCGGCACACCGAGTCGAACAGAGATGAAGATGCAGGCTTCGCGTGGCAAAAAGAAGTCACATTCGGGTGATTTTCCAAAGGAAAATCAGCGACCTAAACTTGGACTTTTCGGTTTCCTTTTAAGCCTCCGCAAGCGGTGAGAACGGCTCCCATACGAGACCTAACACATCTTAGGCAATGAAGGGGGAAACGACGTCAGAACACAAGAGTACGGCTTGTCTCCCGGCCAAAACCACGCAGAGAGATGCGGTCCACATAGACATCGGCGATCGCAAAGGTGTTGTGGTCCAGCGTGTCCACCATGCCCTTGATAGTGACGAAATGGGTATTGCCGATGACGCCGTAATTGCCGTCGTGATTATGCCCGCAGAACCACGCCTTGACGCTGTGATGTGCGGCCAGCAGTTTCAGCACGTCTGGCGCATCCCACATATTATGCGCGTTTTCGGGATAGAGGGGATAATGGCAGAAGAGCACGACCTGCTCATGCATGGCATCGGCCTTGGCAAGCGTTGCCCGCAGCCAAGCCAGCTGTTCGTCGCTGAATGAGCCGTTCCAGTCTTGGGCATTCAAGGCGCCAGCCTCGCGCAGCGCCTCCAGGCGGGCCTTGGCAAGCTCGCGCCGCGGATCGCCAAGCGGAGGTGCAAAGGTGCTGACATCGTTGCCGTCGAGCACGATGAAGCGGAATTCGCCGAGGGTGAAGTCATACCATTTCGCCGGCATGCCGAGCCGCTCATGAACCTTCGGCAAATGCTCTTGCTCGACAGCGAAGTCGTGGTTGCCGGGAAGCAATATGGAGCGATGATTGAGTTGATCGTAACAGCCGAGGATCGCGTCAAAGCTCTCCCAGCCGCGGTCGATCAGGTCGCCCAGGGTGACGACGAAAGCCAGCTCCTCCTGATTGAAGGTCAAGATCGCATCCGCCAGCTTTCTGGTACTCTCCGCGTAAAATCGATTCATCTCCGGCCGGGCCGGGATATCGGCATATTGCGGGTCGGCGACGATGCCGAAGGAAAAGAGCGGTGCGGCGGGTGTGTCTGTCATGATCGCTACCGCTTAAGAGCGCCGCATGACAGCGGTGTGACAGCCATAATAGAAGGCGAAGCCTTATGGACGTCAGCAGGAGCGGCAAGAAGCCATAAAACAAAACACCCGGCGCGAAGGCCGGGTGCTGCTTATCCGATCGAATCGGAAAATTACTTGGAGGCGGCTTCGTAGCGCTCCAGGACGTAATCCCAGTTGATGAGATTATCGACGAAGGCTTCGAGGTACTTCGGACGCAGGTTGCGGTAGTCGATATAGTAGGAGTGTTCCCATACGTCGACGCCGAGGATCGGCTCTGCGCCGTGGACCAGCGGGTTTTCACCGTTCGGGGTCTTGGAGATTTCAAGCTTGCCGTTCTTGACCGAAAGCCAAGCCCAGCCCGAGCCGAACTGCGTGGTGCCAGCGGCGATGAAATCCGCCTTGAACTTGTCGTAACCGCCGAGATCGGAGGCGATCGCCTGTTCGAGCTTGCCGGGCAGCTTGTTGCCGCCGCCGTCCTTCTTCATCCACTTCCAGAAATGGACGTGGTTGTAATGCTGGGCAGCATTGTTGAACAGACCGGCATTGGTACCGAAGGACTTCTTTACCACTTCTTCAAGCGAAAGGTCGGAAAGACCGGCTTCCGCAGCCAGCTTGTTGCCGTTGTCCACATAGGCCTTGTGGTGCTTGTCGTGGTGAAACTCCAGCGTTTCGCGCGACATGTAAGGCGCGAGCGCATCGTAATCATAGGGGAGTTCGGGAAGTTCAAAGGCCATGGTTTTACTCCTTGTTGCAGCGGCTGGGCCGCTCCTTGAAACCTTGTGCGCGGACCATAGGATCAGCCGTCAATTCAGGCAACCTGTGAATTATCAAAATGTTCCAGCAAAAGAGAAAATTCCTCTCGCGCCTCTTCAAAAACATGATTGCGACCCAGTTTGCCGTACCAATTCCGAGCGATCCGTTCGGCTGATCCTGCAAGAGACTATCGAAAGGGCATGGCAATGAAACGACAGGCTTTGGTTTTGATCATGGCATCCTTGGTGGCGTTACCCGCAGCCGCATCGTCCGACAACGCCTGGGAAGCATTCATCGCCGACGTGCAGGCAAAATGCCTCGATGCGGGTGCGAGGCTGATGGATGACGCAAAGGCCGTCGTCGATCCGACAGGAAGCGAGAATTACGGCCTCGCAATCCTGACCGGAAAGGCGAAGGGAGCAGACGCAACGATCAGTCATATCTGCGTCTACGACAAGAAGACCAAGGCCGTAGAGCTTGGAAGCGAGCTGTCAGCCGATTCCGTAAAAGTCGAGCTGCCGGGCTCTACCAAGCCCTGAGAGCTGAAGCGCGGCGCGATCTTTCAAATCCGCTCCAAACGCTTTCAGGCCCTTGTTTCATCGCGTGTCATCATCGCAAAACCGCTGCACGCGTTTGCTTGGACCGTGCTTTAGAATCTGGGCGTCGTGTCCGCCTCACCAAGCGGTCGCTGCATGAGAACGATATCCAGCCAGCGGCCGTGCTTCCAGCCTACCGATTTCAGCGTGCCCACCATCTCGAAGCCTACAGCGCGATGCACCCCGACAGATGCGACGTTTTCGGAATCGCCAACCACCGCCACCATCTGGCGGAACCCCCTCGCCGTTGCCTCTTCGATGAGCGCCAGCAGCAGGGTCTTCCCAACGCCTAAGCCCTTTCGGTTTGGATCGACATAGATGGAGTCCTCGACCGTCGCACCATAGGCCGGGCGGGCGCGGTGCGGTCCTGCATAGGCATAACCGACAACCGTGCCCTCCATCTCAGCAACGATATAGGGAAAGCCGCCGGCAAGGAGTGTCGCCCGGCGTTCACGCATGATGTCAGCGGTGGGCGGCTCGATTTCAAAGCTGGCACTGCCATGGAGAACGGCGTCGCGGTAGATTTCGACGATGGAGACGATATCGCGCTCTTCACAGGGGCGGATAATCATGGCGGCTTTTGTAGGCGAGGTCATTTCGGAATGTCCTGAAGGGGTATGCGGCTCACCGCAATCTGCACCAGCGACATATCAAAATAAAGGTTATAGATCTTATGCAAGACATAAGGATTTCTTTGATATGGATTTTGACCTCCGGCAGTTGAAGAGCTTCATCGATGTTGCGGATCTTGGGAGTTTTTCCGCAGCCGCCGAAAAGGCCGGGCTGACGCAGCCTGCCATCAGCCTCCACATTCGGCTGCTCGAAAAGCGGCTTGGCGTTCGGCTGATCGAACGGGTTGGACGTCGGGCGCAGCCAACCTCGGCGGGGCGCGATCTTCTGATCCATGCGAGACGCATTGCCGACGAGGTGTCTCAGGCCATCGAGACCGTCGCCCCGCATCGAAGCGGCCAGAGTGGGCGTTTGCGCATCGGCACTGGCGCGACGGCGCTGATCTATTTCCTGCCGACGATATTGCGAGAGATCCGTCATCTCATGCCCGGCGTCGAAATTCGGGTGGAAACCGGCAACACCCCGGATATCATTCGCCTTCTCGAAAACAACGAGATCGACGCGGCGATCGTCACACTCCCCGTCACCGGTCGAAGCCTCGATCTGCGCGAGGTTCTTCGCGAAGAACTGGTCGCGATCTTTCCACCTGATGCTACGGACGTTCCGGCCCATATCGATGCTGATTATCTCTGTGCCCAAGCCTTGCTGCTCTATCAGGGCGGCAACACCCGAAAGCTCGTTGACGGATGGCTGAAAGGCACCGGCAGACGCGTTCAGCCCGTCATGGAACTTGGTAGCGTGGAGGCGCTGAAGACACTGGTCGAGGCAGGCCTCGGTGTTGCTGTCGTGCCCGCCATGGCCGTTCGCAATGCCACTTCGACTGAACTGCAGACGCGCTCGCTTGTGCCTAAGCTGAAACGTGATCTCGCGCTGGCGCTCAGGCGCGACAAGCACATGACGGCCCCGCTCCGCGCCCTTGTCGCTGCCCTCAACCGCCAGTTAGAAGCGTCAGCGCGATCAGCCACATGACAAGCGCAATGACACCTTCCAGAATGCGCCACGCAGACGGATTGGCAAACACGGGACGCAACCAGCGCGCACCATAGCCAAGCGAGAAGAAGAAGACCCATGACGCTGTGGCGGCGCCTGCACCGAAGACCGCTTCCTTACCTGGGAACTGGGTCGAGATCGTGCCGATCAAAACCAAGGTGTCGAGATAGACATGCGGGTTCAGCCATGTCAGCGCCAGACAGGTCAGAAGCGTCGGAGCAAAGGACGTAACCGTGCCGGATGCAGCGGCCAAAGACTCTGAGGAACGGAGTGCCGATTGCAGGCTCTTTGCGCCATACCACAGCAGAAATGCAGCACCCGCATAGCGCATAGCTGGCTCGATTGCCGGCATGATGGTGGCGATCTGCCGGAAGGCCGTCACGCCGATGGTGATGAGGATTGCGTCGGAAAGCGCGCACGCCAAGCAAACGGCGAAGATATGATCGCCGCGAAGACCTTGGCGCAGCACGAACGCATTCTGCGCACCGATCGCCACGATCAGCGTCATACCCATGGTGAAGCCTGTGAGATATACCGAAAAATCCATAGGATGCCCCTTCCGTCCAGGCATCGAATAGGTAGCGGCATCAGTTTAATCCAGTTAAAGATACTTACCTCGATTAAGCAGAGCTAATTCTATGGACTATGCAGCGCTTCGTGCGGTGGCAATGGTGGTGCAGACCGGCAGCTTCGAAAAGGCAGCACTTGCTCTGCATGTGACGCCATCGGCCATCTCTCAACGGGTCAAGCAGCTCGAGGAGCGGCTGGGCGCCGTTCTCATCCTGCGTGGCAATCCCTGTATGGCTACGGAAAAGGGCGCGTGGGTCTGCCGCCATATGGAGCATGTGGGGATGCTGGAGTCTGAACTCTTCAGCCAGCTTCCCGCTCTTCTCTCCTCCGAAGAAACCAACAGCCGCGTGACGCTGCACATCGCAACCAATGCCGACAGTCTTGGCACCTGGTTCCTGCGGGCAGTTTCCGCTTTCACACATCAGTCAGGCTTTCTCCTGAACGTGGCGGTGGACGATCAGGATCACACGGCGGAGTGGCTTCAGCGCGGACGGGTGCTTGCAGCGGTGACGAGCCTGGAGAAGCCGATCCAGGGCTGCCGCGTCACTCCACTCGGCTTTCTCCGCTACCACGCAACAGCAAGCCCGGAGTTCATCAATACGTACTTTTTCGATGGTGTGACTGAGGCGCGCCTCGCGCAAGCTCCTGCCCTCACCTTCAACCAGAAAGACCGGCTCCAGCAGCAATGGATCAGCCAGGTTTTCGGCACGTCCATCGTCCACCCAACCCACTGGCTACCCTCCACCCAAAGCTTCGTGGATGCCGCGCTGCTCGGCATGGGCTGGGGCATGAACCCGGAGATTCTGGTGCGAAATCATCTGGCGGATGGACGACTGGTGGAACTGGTGGCCGGAACGCCACTGGACGTCCCGCTGTTCTGGCAGGTCAACCGGCTGGCTGCCGATCGGCTAAAGGCACTGACGGATGCGGTGGTCGAAATAGCTCGTCAGGAGTTGGTTCAGGTCAAGATCAAGTAACTCCTTGGGACACCGTATTCACGCGACATCCACAAGGAGTTGCAATGCCGTCTTTTTACTCCGCCGAAGCCGTCGACTTTGCCCAGTCCATGTAAAGATCGAGAGCCTTGCGCGCCACCGGTCCAGCCTGGAGTTCGCGATCGTCAAGCTTAATGACCGGCGAGACCTTTGAGTAATTGCCCGAGCAGAAGATTTCGTCCGCATTGCGGAAGTCTTCGACGGAGAGGGTCGTCTCACGCACATCGAAACCGGCCTGGCGCAGCAGCACCATCACACGCGAGCGGGTGATTCCGGCCAGAAAGGTGCGGTTCGGGACAGGCGTGTAGACGATACCGTCCTTGACCATGAAGACGTTCGAGGATGCTGACTCGGCAACGTTGCCATTCATGTCGCGCATCAGCGCGTTGTCGAAGCCGCGCGAGCGTGCCTCGATGATGGCGCGACCGCTATTGGGATAGAGGCTGCCAGCCTTGGCATCCGTCATGGCCGTTTCCGGCGAAGGACGGCGCAGCGGCGAAACGGTCAGGGTTAGCGGAACGCCGGCATCCATCGGCGCCTCGAAAAGGCAGAGCGCAAAGCGTGTCGATTCCGCATCGGGGGCAACGACAGAGCCGCGCGTGCCATGCTCGGCCCAGTACATCGGCTTGATATAGATCGCCATATTGCCATCGAACTTCTTCACGCCTTCCAGCGCCAGTTGCTCGATCTCCTCCGGCGTCATCGTCGGCTTCATACCCATATTGACGGCGGAGCGGTTGACGCGCTGGCAATGCAGATCGAGATCGGGTGCCAGACCATCGAACCAGCGCGCTCCATCGAACACCGTCGAAGCGAGCCACATGGCGTGGGAAGTCGGGCCGATCAAAGGAGGATTGCCGGGAAGCCATTGACCATCGACATAGGTCCAAGTTGTGGAACGGGGTGCAGTATCGACAGTCATGACATTCTCCTTCTTCAATGCGTCGGAATGAATGCCCGCACGGCTGCTAGGTCAAGATGAAATTCCCGGCGGTGGTCAAAAGGAAGGATTATTGCCTGAGTCTTGCCGTGAAATGCGCATTTGTTGCGTGCAGCCAAGAGCACGCTCCAGGCGTTGTTGCGCCGATCGAGGTGATCTGGCGGTTGCGAGGATGCCGTGCCATCTTCGGTGAAACACGAGCGCAGAGAGGCCCTAAATGGCATGGTCGGCACAACAATATCTGAAATTCGAAGACGAGCGCACGAGGCCAGCACGTGACCTTCTGGCGCAAATTCCGCTGGAGCGGGTTATGACTGGCTTCGACCTTGGTTGCGGTCCCGGCAACTCCACCGAGCTGCTGACGGAGCGCTACGGCGTCAACGTCATTACAGGGGTCGATAGCGACGAGAATATGCTGGAAGAAGCAGCTCTCAGGCTGCCCACCACGCAATTTGTTCAAGCCGATCTCTCATCCTGGCTGCCGGATGCGCCGGTTGATCTGCTCTATGCCAATGCAGTGTTCCAATGGCTGCCGAACCACATCGATCTGTTTGAGCGGCTGATGGATCACCTGAACCCCGGCGGCGTCCTCGCCATCCAGATGCCGGACAACCTCAATGAGCCCAGTCATCTGCTGATGGAGGAAACAAGCCGCTCCGGCCCGTGGAGCCAAAACTTCGAGGGGCGGCAATTACGCCGCCAGCCACTGCCCTCGCCGGCCGATTATATCAACCGACTTTCGCCAAAAGCGATCCGTGTCGATGTGTGGCACAGCATCTACAATCATCCCATGGCCGATGCAGGGGCCATCGTGGAATGGGTCAAGGGCACCGGCCTTCGTCCCTATCTGGCAACGGCCGGGGTCGACCATCAAGATGCTTTCTTGGAGGATTACCGAAAGCGTATCGACGCCGCCTACCCGCCGCTTGCGGATGGTCGACGTCTGTTGCGCTTCCCACGACTGTTCATTGTCGCGGTTCGTGGCTGATCCTGAACGGATAGCCATGGCCCCATGCCTGTCCGTTTCAAGTCTCCAAAGCATGTCCGGTGATCACGGGATTACCGGACATGCTCTATGTTGTTGTTTTTGCAGCATTTTCCGAGGCCGAAGCGATTACGCTTGGGCTGGAAATGCTCTAAAGTATGTCGCGCAAAACTGTGCAGCGGTTTTGCGATAACGACATGCGATAAAGCAGGGACGTAAAGCGTGTGAGCGAATCTGAAAGATCGCGACACGCTCTAGGGTCCAAACCCAATCAAATTGTTGATGAGATTGGCTATCTATGATTCACTGCCTGTAGAAGCAGGAGTGTTTGACCATGGCGGGCGAATTTTGGCTTGATGACGAACAGTGGGCAGTGATTTCGCCGCTGCTTCCGACCAACCAACCCGGCGCTCATCGTACTGATGATCGCCGGGTTATCAGCGGCATCATCCACGTCTTGCGATCCGGTTGCCGCTGGCAGGATTGTCCATCCTGCTACGGGCCTTCGACAACGATCTATAATCGCTTCCATCGCTGGTCTGCAAAAGGGATATGGCGGCGACTGTTTGAGTCTCTGGTGCAAACGACCGATCGCGACATCCATATGATCGATAGCACAACCGCAAAGGCACACCGTTCTGCCGCTGGTGGAAAAGGGGGGCGGATGCCGAAGCAATTGGTCGATCGAGAGGCGGCAGATCGACAAAAGTCCATGCTGTTGTCGATGGTTGTGGCCGTCCAGTCGCGTTGCGAATAACGCCTGGGCAACGTGGTGATGCACCCATTGCCATCCCGCTCCTTGATCCCCTGCCTCCGACACGTCTGTGCGCCGCAGATACGGCTTACGACAGCGACGCCTTACGCAGCTTCCTGACAGCACGCGGCACGCAACCAGTCATCCCAAACAATCCAACCCGAAAGAGGATCAGACCGTTCGACCCGGTCGCCTACCGAAGACGGAATATAATCGAGCGGACATTCTGCCGTCTCAAGGACTGGAGACGTGTCGCGACGCGATACGACAAGCTCATGATAAACTTCGAGGCAACGTGCTACATTGCAGCGATCGTCACATGGTGGATCAATTGAGTCTGGAGCCTAGACCTCAGCCGTGAAAGGCGTAGACGCGCAGCCGGTAACCATCCGGATCTGCCGCCAGGAACGTGCGGCCAAAGTCCATGACAGTTGGCTCCTGCAGAATAGGCAGTCCTTTGTCGGTCCACGCGCGATGGCAGGCATCGACCTCATCGTCAGTCTGCACGATGAACGCAATTTCGGCAGCGCTGCCATCGGAAGACAGTGGCGGCTGAACGGCGTGGCGGGACCAAAGGCCAAGGCGCATGCCGCTTTGCAAGTTGAAAAGAGCGAAGGTATCGGAGAGCTCGACAGGCTGAGCACCCAGCACATCACTGTAGAAAGCAGCGCTATGGCGCGGATCGTTGACGAAGAGAATGATGAAGTTCGGGTGGTTCATTTTGGTCTCCTGTTGTTGATGAGGAGACCTTAGCCAGGCACAGTGTCAGTTTCTGTCAGCAGTCTCTTGGCGCGCCTTCATCATCTGCCGCCACCCTTTGAGAAGGACTTCGCGGCGTTTGGGATAGCGCGCCTCCAGGAGGGTGAAGGACGAAATCCGATCAGCGCGGAAGCTGCGGTAATCCTGTCTTAGTTCGCACCATCCCAGCAGCACACGAACCTGATCGAAAAACGCCAGTGCAAAAGGCCAGACGATCCGGCGACTGCAACGCCCCTGCTCATCGGCATAGTCGATCTGGATCTTTGCCTGGCTTCGGATGGCATCGCGAATATTGCCGAGATCGATATGCGGCATATCGACAACCTTTCCGGGCCCGACAAGAAGCGTGGAATTGTCCAGTTCCTCCGCCAGGGCCTTCGGCAGGACGGCCGCGATCTTGGCAAGCCCGGCACGCGCGGCATCCGCCAATGCGCCATCTGCCCTGCCCGCCACCCAACGCGAGCCCAAAACCAAAGCCTCGATTTCCGCTTCGGAAAACATCAGAGGCGGAAGAAGATAGCCTGGTCGCAACACGTAGCCGACGCCGGCTTCACCCTCGATATTGGCGCCTTGCGCCTGGAGCGTGGCGATGTCGCGATAGAGCGTGCGCAGGCTGACACCTGTCGCAGCGGCCAATTCTGCCCCGCCTACCGGCCTGCGATAACTGCGCAACAATTGTAGCAAATCAAGCAAGCGCTGCGAGCGTGACACGCACATCTCCAGATAGCAAACCAAAACTATGAGTTTTAATCATCGATTTATACCTGTCGTATAAAATCTTACCAATTTACGTCACCTGTCATTATTCATTTTAAGCCACTTATTCTCAATGTCAGGTCGCTATACTGGCTTCATAAGATTTTCCGAGGCACCAATGCTTAATTTCTGGCGAGACAAGAGCGGCAATTTTGCCATGCTTACCGCAATCCTGGCTGTGCCACTGTTTGGCGCGGCAGGCCTAGCGTTGGACTTCAGTCAGGCACTTGCTGTCAAGGAAGATCTGCAGCAACAGGCGGATGCAACGGCACTCGCTGCAGTCGCCAAAAACTCACCCTATGTGGCTGAAGCCCGCAAGATGGGCGGAGATGGCCCCATCATCGTCGCGGGCAGTTCCCCGACGGACCTCTTCAAGAAGGAAAAGGACAAAAAAGACGATTTCGACGTCAAGAATGTCACCCTGATGGTCAAGAAGATGGGGAATGTCGTTGAATCTTCTGTAGAACTCGATGCAACAGTCAACACTTCGCTATCATCGATCCTCGGCAAGGACCTCGTTACCGTCAGCGTTAAATCCACGGGTCGATATCAAACAGAAAAGTACATGAATTTCTATTTGTTGCTCGATAACACGCCGTCCATGGGTGTGGGTGCAACGCCGCAGGACGTCGCCAAGATGGTGGCGAACACACCCGACCAGTGCGCCTTTGCGTGTCATGACGTTAAAAGCGGAGCCAAAAGCTATTACCAGTTGGCCAAAGACCTGAACGTGACGACGCGCATCAATGTGGTAGGGAAAGCGACAGCCTCGCTCATGGACACCGCAGCGGATACGCAGACCGTTTCCAATCAGTTCAGAATGGCAGTCTATACCTTTGGTGAAAAGGCCGAGGACACAAAACTGCTCGAAGTTGTTCCTCTCACGTCTAGTCTCTCAGACGCAAAGAGTAAGTCGAGCAAGATCGACCTGATGTCCATTCCTTATCAAGGATATAATAACGACCAGCAGACAGATATCGACCGCGCCTTGACGCAGATTTCCTCGAAGATGGGCTTGCAAGGTGACGGCAACAGCTCTGCGACGCCCGAAAAGGTACTCTTCTTCGTATCCGACGGCGTTGGCGACAGCTACAAACCGACAACCTGCACCAAAAGAACCACCAACGGTCGTTGTCAGGAGCCGATCGACACGCGGTTGTGTACCGCCCTTAAGAGCCAGGGCTACCGTATCGCCGTACTCTACACGACCTATCTGCCGCTTCCGACAAACGGCTGGTACAATGACTGGATCCGCCCGTTTCAGTCTGAAATCTCGACCCGTATGCAGGATTGCGCTTCGCAAGGCCTCTTCTTCGAAGTCAGTCCGACTCAGGGCATCAGCGACGCCATGTCGGCACTGTTCAAGCGGGCCGTCTCCTCTCCGCGCCTGTCGAGCTGAACTGATCAGTTCGGCTCGAGCCGCTCGACTAGGAAATCGATAAAGGCGCGAATGCGGGCAGCCAGATGCTCGTGTCCCGCATAGACGGCGTGGACAAGCTCAGTGTCGCCGCCATTATACTCTTCAAGGATCGGCACAAGCTGCCCGGCCTCTATGTCCGGACGGACGTGAAACTCCCCGATCCTGCCAAGGCCGACGCCCAGGAGGCACAGCTGCCGCTTGATGGAGCCGCTGGAGACCTGAATATTGCCGGTGATCGCCTTGGTGTACACGCTCTCCGTTCCGGGATCGCGAAAAGGCCATTCATCGAGGCTCCGGCGGAAGTTGAAGCCGATACAGTTGTGCGCGTCGAGGTCCTCCGGGGTCTTCGGCGTTCCATGCTTTTTGAGGTAGTCAGGCGATGCGACAATGACACGCCTGCTGGAAAACAGGCGCCTCGCCATCAGTGAGGAATCCCTCATCGGTCCCACACGGATTGCGATATCGGTGCGCTCGCCGATAAGGTCGATGACGCCATCGGTCAGGGTTAGATCAAGCCGCACCTTGGGGTGGCGTTCGGCAAACTCACCCACGAGCGGCAGAATGCAGCGCTCCCCAAAGCCGACCGAGGAGTTGACGCGAAGCAGCCCCCTCGCCTCCTCGCGACCGCCGGCGACGAGCTCTTCGGTCTCATCGATCTCTTTCAGGATGCGGCGGGCGCGACGCAGATAGATGTCGCCTTCGGGCGTCAGTTCCAGTGTTCGCGTCGAGCGGACCAGCAACCGCGTGCCAAGCCTCTCCTCGACTCTGGAGACAAGCTTGCTGACGGCGGAGGGAGACAATTTGAGCCGCCGTCCAGCGGCGGAGAAGCTTTTCAGGTCGGCAGCGAGGACGAAGACTTCCATCTCACCGGCGCGATTGTCCATGACCTCACCTATGATTTCAATTCAAAGATGATTATCGATTAATTGGGATTATCAAACAAGTGTCCCATGCCGATATTCAGCCCGAAACTTCAACACCTTCGGGACGGCCCATCTGATCGGCCGGAAAGGCGCAACCATGCCCCTCGCTCTCTTTGCCCTGACGATTGCGGCCTATGCAATCGGCACCACCGAATTCGTCATCGTGGGTCTTTTGCCCACCGTCGCCAATGATCTCAACATCACACTTCCGCTCGCCGGCCTGATCGTCTCGGTCTACGCGCTTGGTGTCACCTTTGGCGCGCCTATTCTCACGGCGCTTACCGGTCGCATCGAGCGCAAGCCGCTTCTGCTCGGCCTGATGGGCCTCTTCATCCTCGGCAATAGCGCTGCGGCGCTCAGCCCCAGCTATGAAATGCTGCTGGTCGCGCGGGTTATCTCCGCCTTTGCCCATGGCGTGTTCTTCTCCGTCGGCGCGACCATCGCCGCCGGGCTGGTTGCCGAGGATCGCAGAGCTTCCGCCATTGCGATGATGTTCATGGGATTGACGGTTTCCATCGTCACCGGCGTTCCCCTCGGCACGCTGATCGGCCAAATTTTTGGCTGGCGCGCCACCTTCTTTGCGGTCGCCGCCCTCGGCGTCGTCGCCTTCATCGGCATTGCAGCACTGCTGCCATCGACGCTTCAAAAGGCCCCGGCCGCCAGTCTCATGGACCAGGTGCGTGTTCTCGGCTCCGGCCGGCTGCTGCTGGCCTTTGCCATGACGGCGCTCGGTTATGGCGGTACCTTCGTCACCTTCACCTTTCTCGCCTCAATCCTGCAGGATCTGACTGGCTTTGCTGCAAGCACCGTCAGCCTCGTTCTGGTGCTCTACGGTCTGGCGATCGCTGCGGGCAACCTCGCCGGGGGACGGATTGCCGACCGTAATCCGGTCAAGGCGCTTGGCTGGCTTTTCGCTCTTCAGGCGCTGGTCCTTGCTATCTTTACCTTCACCGCTCCGTCGGCCCCGGCTGCTTTGGTGACCCTTGTCGCACTTGGCTTTTTATCCTTCGCCAATGTGCCGGGACTTCAGCTTTACGTGGTACAGCTTGCAAAGCGTTTCCGGCCGAACGCAGTCGATGTCGCCTCGGCGCTCAACATCGCCGCCTTCAATCTCGGCATCGCCGTCGGCGCCTGGATCGGCGGTCTGGTGGTCGCATCCCCACTCGGTCTCGGTGCAACGCCATGGGTCGGTGCGCTGTTGGTTTCGGGGGCGCTGGTTCTGACGCTGGTCAGCAGCAGTCTCGACCGCCGCCAGGCAGGTCTTGCCCAGACCGTGTGAACCAAATCCCGTCCTCAGTACTTAGGATGAGGACCTTCCCGCCCCGCAGACTTGCGGGGCCATTATTCGCAATGGAGACAAAAACGATGCAAACAGTCAACGCCAATGGCGCAAACATTCCAGCTCTCGGCTTCGGCACATTCCGCATGCCGGAAGAGGACGTCCACCGTATCCTGCCACAGGCGCTGAAACTGGGTTTCCGGCATGTGGACACGGCGCAGGTCTACAAGAACGAGGCTGCAGTCGGTGATGTCATCGCCAATTCCGGTATCGCGCGCGGCGACATTTTTCTCACCACCAAGGTGTGGGTGGATCAATACAAGCACGACGATTTCATCCGCTCGGTGGATGAGAGCCTGACGAAGCTGAAGACGGATTACGTCGATCTGCTTCTTCTGCACTGGCCGAAGAGCGATGTGCCGCTGGCCGAGCGGATTGGCGCACTGAACGAGCTTCATAAAGCCGGCAAGGCGCGCAACATCGGGATTTCCAACTTCAACGTCGCACTGACGGAGGAGTCGGTCAAACTGTCGGATGCGCCGATTGCCAATAACCAGATCGAGTACCACCCCTATCTCGACCAGACGAAGGTGATCGAGGCTGCCCGCAAGCACGGCATTTCGATCACCGCCTACTATCTGATGGCAGATGGCAAGGTGCCGAAAGACGAGGTGCTTCGCGATATTGGCGCCAAGCACGGCAAGACCGCGGCCCAGGTCGCGCTGCGCTGGGCCATCCAACAACCCGACGTGATTGCGCTATCCAAGACGGCAACCGAAAGCCGCCTGCCCGAAAACTTCGACATCTTCGACTTTGAACTCTCTGACGAAGACATGAAGGCAATCTTTGCTTTGGCGAAGAAGGACGGACGCATCGTCAATCCCGGCCATCTGGCGCCGGAATGGGATGACTAAGTCGATCAACGCTGCACGAAGGCCAGTTTCAGGCCAAGCGCAACGAAGGCTGCGGCGAAACTTCGCCGCAGCCAGACCAGCACGGAAGGCCGCGAAACAATCTGGCGCCGGACAGAAGCGGCAAAGCAGCCATAGGCCGCGAAAATCACAAATGTCATCGCCATGAAGACGAGGCCGAGAGAGGCCATTTCGCGGGCCGATGACGACGAGTCTGCCGCGACGAATTGCGGCAGGAAGGCGAAGAAGAAGATCGAGAATTTTGGATTCAAAAGGTTGATGAGGATGGCCTCGATCACGACGGGGCCCGGCGTTCTTGCGGGCTGTGTTTCATCCACCCGCAGAGCGCCATTTTCTCTCAGCGTGTTCCACGCCATGTATAGCAGATAAATAACGCCCGCATATTTGATGAGAGCGAATGCCGCAGCACTCGCATGGAGGATCGCTGCAAGGCCGGTAATTGCCGCCAGCAGATGCGGGACGATGCCGAGCGTGCAGCCGAAGGCGGCGATCAAGCTTGCACGCGCCCCCTGTGTTAGACCGGCTGCCAGCGTGTAAACCACGCCTGTGCCAGGAGAGGCCACGACGATGGCCGATGTGAGAAGAAATTCGAGTGTCATGAGGACCTTCCTTGAAAGAAGGTGTTACTCTGCTTCGATCCCACATATCGGTCTTGGATGAAATTGCAGGTTTCGATCAGGAGAGCGCATGCCTGTAGGTGGCGGCGTCGTGCCGAAGTGCCGAACGAAGACGCGGTTCAAGTGGCTCTGATCGCAAAAGCCGGACGCCAACGCCGCCTCGGCAGGCGCATCGCCCTTTGCCAATGCTTGCCGCGCCATGTGCAAGCGGCGCTGCATGAGATAGCTGTGCGGTGTCAGCCCCGTGACCGAAGAGAAAGCACGCAGAAATCGGAAGCGGCTCATGCCCGCTTCCGCCGCCAGTTCGGCGAGGCTGAACTGCATCTGCGGTGCCTCATCCACCATCTCCTTGACGCGAGAAAGAGCAACGGATGCAGCGTGCTTCGGCGGGGCAAGAGGTCGCTCCAGCATCTGAGACAACAGCAGCAGGAGAGCCTCCTCGCCCGGTAGAGCCGAACGTTGCGACGTCATGGTTTGAAACACTGCGCGAAAGCGATCGGCCAAGGGGCGCGGATCTACGGGGTAGACGAACTCGAAATCGCGGCGATCCTGTTCGCGAATGTCCGACAATGCTGCGTGGACGACTTCGGGATCGAGATAGAGCATCGTCCAGGCCCGGCCACGCTCGCTGAGCGCTATGCCGTCATGCACCTCACCCGGATTAACGGTGATGACGTGCCCTGCCTCGGCCTCGACGACCCCGCGTCCGCTCGCCGATTTTTGCGCGCCCCGTTCGATCACACCAATGCCGAACTGGTCATGCATGTGACGGGGGAAACTGCGGTCGCTATCAGCAATCACCGCAGCCACGCCCGGCATCGTCGTTTTCGGCATCGTGAACTGGTGTCTGCCCATAGACCGCGCGCCCCCTATCAGAAGCGCAAGCCTATCAGGAACAGCCCGCATCAGGAATGCAGGCTGTTCACCATGCCGAAGACCTGATCGAAATTGCCGTTTTCGGCTGCGAACCGCAGAGGCTTGCAGCGCTCCACGATCACTTCCTTCTCTTCGGGTCTGTTCGTCAGGATATCCATGACTTCCGCGATGAAGGCATCGAGCGGCATGGCGCGCTCGTCGTTAGCCTGCTTTTCACCCTGAAGCATCGTCTGCACGTAAGGTGGCGCAATCTCGATGACATCGACGGGCGTGTCCTTCAACTGCTCGCGCAGCGCCATCGAATAGGCATGGATGGCAGATTTCGTGGCACTGTAGGTGGGCGTTGCTACCATCGGCACGAAAGCGAGACCAGAAGAGACGGTCAAGACGGCAGCATTGTTCTTTTGCAGAAAATGCGGAAGCAAAGCTGCGGTCAACCGGATCGGCGCGAGCAGATTGGTGGCAATCGTCTCTTCCGCGATCTCAAGATAGTCCGGGACCGCGGCGATGTCCTCGTTCTTCATGATGCCGGCATTGTTGATGACGACATTGAGTTCGGGATGGTCACGCGTCAGCGTTTCGGCAAAGGTCCGAATGTTCTCTGCCTTTGTCGCATCGAGCACGGCCGATACCATGCCGGGATTTGCTCTTGTCACTTCATCCAGCGCAGACTGGCGTCGACCGGAAATGATGACCTTGTTGCCAAGTGCATGGAAGGCTTCGGCAAGTGCGCGGCCAATACCGGAACCACCACCGGTGATGAGTATCGTGTTTCCTGTCATCTTCATTTGGCTATCCTCTCTTGTTGAGTGAAACCAAGTTAGCTACGCTACTCTCCAATCGAAAGTAGGCACCCGAAAGATTTATACTTACCAAAAGGAGAGTGTCGGGATGAAGAGGCATCTGGTTGACCCAGCCATAGAAGAAAAACGCCTTCATCCACCGCCGGATGAGACGGATCCCGTTATTGAAGCTCTGGTTCAGGACATCATCGCCAAGGTGGCGGACAAGTGGACGATGTTGATCCTGGAAGCTCTGGAAGAGCATGGGACGATGCGCTTCACGCAGATCGGCAAGGTTGTCGGCGATATCAGTCAGAAGATGTTGACCAAGACGTTGCGCCAGATGGAGTGCGATGGGCTGGTGAAACGCACCGTGCACCCGGTCATCCCCCCGCATGTGGATTACAGCCTGACCCATCTCGGCACGACTTTGGGCAGTGCGTTCTGCGGCGTCTGGATATGGGCGGAGACGCATCATGCGGACATAGAAAAGGCGCGGAAAGCCTTCGAAGAGCAATCCCCACGCCTAAAATAATGGGCCTGAAATAATGCAAGCGCTTCCTTGAAGGAAGCGCTTAGAAGTGGCCGATCAGGCGAACTGGCTGAGGCCCGGTACGGACGCGATCACCTTGTCCACGACTTCGTCGCCGGCATGCTGGCGAGCAATCGAAATGGTGGTCTTGGCAAGTGCGGAGATTTCACCCATGCCGAGGCCCTGGCTCATCAGCTGCTGGCCAAGACCCATGATGCCGCCGCCACCGATGGCGCTCATCAAGCCGCCAAGCAGACCACCGCCGCCCTGACCTTCGCCGTTGAAACGCGCGACGAGATCCGGCGCGCCGGGGATCGATTCGATCATCTTGGCCACGGCCGCGTCATCGGCTTCGCGCTGGAGGAAACCCAGCATCATGCCGAGAGCCTTTTCCGCCTTATCTGGCGCAATGCCCACTCTATCTGCAACCTGGGTTACGATTTCGCTCATAAACTTCCTCCTGAATGCGAAATTACGTTCACGTCAACGTAAAACAATTGAAACATAGACTCAAGACCGCGCAGCCCAATGAAACACTGGTTTTTCGATCCGCTCTTTTCAACCTTATCAAACAGTTGTTGAGGGCCAAAACAGTTCCTATAAGTATAGGGCGGAAATTAAAAACGGGGCACCGCTGCTCGGATAGCTTGGGAAGGATCGCCATATGCTGCAGGACGGAAAGCTTTATATCGGCACGAGCCGCAACCCGGACGACAGCCTTAACAAGGGCGAATATCTCGATCTTCGTTTCGGCAATCGCCACGGGCTGATCACCGGTGCCACCGGCACGGGTAAGACCGTTTCCCTGCAGGTGTTGGCAGAAGGGTTCGCCAAAGCTGGAGTCCCGGTTTTCTGCGCCGATATCAAAGGCGATCTGTCCGGCATCGCCAAGCCCGGCGAGGCGAAAGACTGGGTGACGAAACGGGCCGAACAAATCGGCTTTTCCGATCTCTCCTTCGAGCAGTTTCCCGTGATCTTCTGGGATCTCTATGGCGAAAAGGGCCATCGCGTGCGCGCGACGATCGCCGAAATGGGCCCTCTCCTTCTCGCACGGCTGATGGATGCCTCGGAAGCGCAGGAAGGCGTTCTCAATATTGCGTTCAAGATTGCCGATCAGGGTGGTCTGCCGCTTCTCGACCTGAAGGATTTGCAGTCGCTGCTGAATTACATGGGCGAGCATGCAAGCGAGCTTTCCAGCCAGTTCGGCCTGATCTCGAAATCCTCCGTCGGTTCATTGCAGCGCGGTCTGCTGGTGCTTGAACAGCAGGGTGCACAGCACTTCTTCGGTGAGCCGGCGTTGAAAATCGCCGACATCATGCGCACCACCAGCGACGGGCGCGGGGTGATTTCGGTTCTCGCCGCCGACAAATTGATGATGAACCCGCGCCTCTACGGCACCTTCCTGTTGTGGATGCTTTCCGAACTCTTCGAAGAGCTGCCGGAAGTGGGCGATCCCGCCAAGCCGAAGCTCGTTTTCTTCTTCGACGAGGCGCATCTTCTCTTCAACGACGCGCCGCGCGTTCTGATCGAGCGTGTCGAACAGGTGGTTCGCCTGATCCGGTCCAAGGGCGTTGGCGTCTATTTCGTCACCCAAAATCCACTCGACGTACCGGAAACGGTGCTGGCGCAGCTTGGCAACCGTGTGCAGCATGCGCTTCGCGCCTATACGCCCCGCGAGCAAAAGGCGGTGAAAACCGCCGCCGACACGTTCCGCCAGAACCCCGCCTTCAATACGGCAGAAGCCATCACCACGCTCGGCACCGGCGAGGCGCTGGTTTCCACCCTTCAGGACAAGGGCGCGCCCTCCATCGTGGAACGCACGCTGGTGCGCCCGCCGTCCGGCCGCGTCGGTCCGGTGACGGAGGATGAACGTCGCAGCATCATGGGATCCAGCCCGGTGGCCGGTCTCTATGATACGGATATCGACCGCGAATCCGCCTTCGAGATACTGGGCGAACGCGCGCGTAAGGCAGCCGAGGCGGAGGCTGCCAAGCGCGCGGCGGAAGAGCAGGCAAGCCAGCAGCCAGACAGTGCCGCGGGCCGCTGGAAGCTGCCAGGTTTTGGCGACGACGAACCGAAACAGGCATCAACCACCGGCGGAGGAAGACGCTCCAGCGGCTACCAGCGTCAGACGGTGATCGAGGCTGCGATGAAAAGTGCGGCCCGTTCCGTCGCGACATCGGTCGGACGTGCGCTGGTTCGCGGCATCCTGGGAAGCCTGCGGCGCTAATTTCGCGCGCGCCCTGACATCCCGAAAACATGCCGGAGTGTGCGTCCAAGCTCGGTCCGGCCACCAGATCGCCAAAGCCTTCACTGCGAGCGGCTGGGGACGCGCAAAGAGGATCATCTCATTCAAAATGATCGCTTCGGCCGGGTGTGGGGGCGACGAGTTCATCTACGCCATTCTGCAAACCGACTGAAACAAGTTGACGTCGCGATGACCGACGCAAGCCTCTCTGCGTCGAACTCAGACCTTCAGCAGTCTTGCAATCCGAGGATCAGCGGAAAAGTCGCCGAGGGAAAAGCCGATACGCTGAACCGGCTGCTCGCAAAGGGCCTGTATGCCCATTTTCGATAGGCGAATGCGCCAACTGGAACGGGCCACGGGATGCTTTGACTTGAAGCCAAGTGGCGACAACAGCGCGATATTCTTGCCCTTCTCAGGATCGCGCACTGACCGATAAAGGATCGCCTGAACGTCCGCCTCACGCGCCGCGTCTGCCAAAGCCTGGCATGCTGCATAATCGTTGACGTCGGTCCAGAGAGCCGCATCGCGGGATAACGCAGGCTTCGTCAAATCGATTGCCGCATCTGTCCGAATGTCGGCGGCAAAGGCGGTATACTCCGCCGCGTTGACGGGCATGGGCGTTGCTGGTGACTCGACGTAGAACAACAAGCGGTAGAAAGCCATTTCGGCCAGCGCTGTCTCTATCCTCCTGGCGGCATAATAAACGCCCTTCGTAAAACCTGCCCGGCGAAAGCGAGAGCCATAAGGATAGGCAGAATCGTAGCGAAATGGCGTCGCAAGCAGATAATCCAGGCCCTCGCATTCCGGCGGAAAACGCCGCTTGCTGCTTTCCAGAATATCTTCGAGCAGGGATTGCTCATCCACGGTATCGACCAGTTTCATGGTCGACACGCGGTGCTGCGCCTCGACAAGACGCCACCAGCGCCCTTGGGACGGAAAACTTTCAGAGCGGAGCGCGTCTGGCGTCCAGGTAAGAGAGGACATCGAGCAAACCGGTGATGGAGGTCAGTTTTTCGGCGGGCACGCCCGCAAGCGCATCATTGTGGTTTAGAAGCCAGGCACGCGAGACTGCGTCATCCCCGCCGACAATGGCGTCGAGCGAGCGGAAGACACGGATCAGAAGCACGGCAAGTTCGAATGGCTTGCTGCCAGGCTCCAAACAAAAATCCTGCCTCTTCATCCTTGATACGGTGGGGGCGGAAATACCGAGAATATCTGAAAGGCGTGCTGCGGTCAGGCCGAGTTTTTCCGACGCCGCGACGGCGGCTTTCGTAACGACCCTTCCCTCTTTGGACTCCGCTGTCGGCTTGAGTTGGATATCCATCATCAATCCTTTCCTGAGAAAGAATATAACCTATATATTTCAGAAAACAAGAACGGCCGGTTGGGGCAACCGGCCGCTCGAGCAGACGCCACCAGCTGAACGGTGGCAGTCAAAAGCTTTATTCAACGGAAACAGGCACTTCCGTCGAGGTGCGCAGAGCGTGCGAATAGGGGCAAACGATGTGTGCCTTTTTCACGAGATCTTCAGCGGTTGCCTTGTCGAGGCCTGGGATGTTGACCTTGAGCGACACGTCGATGCCGAAACCGCCGCCGTCTTCCCGTGGGCCAACGCCAACGCTTGCGGTCACGGCCGTATCATCAGGCAGCTTCACCTTTTCCTTGCCAGCGACAACACGCAGCGCGCCGAGGAAGCAGGCGGAGTAACCGGTTGCGAAAAGCTGCTCTGGATTCGTGCCGTGGGCACCGTTACCGCCGAGCTCCTTCGGAACCGTCAAAGTAACGTCCAGAACGCCGTCTTCGGTCTTGGAATTGCCCTCGCGTCCGCCGCCGGTTGCCGTCGCCTTGGTCGTGTAAAGAATTGGCATGTCATGTACTCCCTTGGTTTGCGTTGGATATCTTGTAGCGCATAATTCAATTGCGCACAATACAATTTTGCGCATTGAAAAAATTTTTATGGTCTGCGATAAGGTTAATAAGTTTGCTCGGCCTTCGCATGCAGCAGGAACCGAGTGACGGGATAAAATGTTCCCTAGAGCGCTTCCCTGACGAGCGGAATTGCTTCGCCGGAACGGAATTTCGCAGAATGCGACAACACCATAGGCCTTTGATCTCAAAGAGATCGGCGCCTCGGTCGATCCTGTTCTTGTGAAACCGGTTTCGGTGGCGGCTGTCCGAGCAGCGGGAGGGCGCTTCAACAGCGCATTTTGGAGCTCACGCGAATGGACGACGGGACAATGGAAGGCCTTTTAAGGCTGGACGTACAGATATGTTTCGCGCTTTATGGCGCAGCCCATGCGTTTACGCGGGCCTATAAGCCGTTGTTGGAGCCGCTGGGCCTGACCTACCCGCAATATCTGGTGATGATGGCGCTGTGGGAGGAAGACAACGCCACGGTGAAGGCGCTCGGCGAAATGCTCGGCCTCGATTCAGGTACCCTATCCCCTCTCCTGAAACGGCTGGAGCAGGCAGGCCTCATCACCCGCAAACGCGGCAAGCAGGACGAGCGGCAGGTCGTGATCAGCCTGACGCCGGAAGGTGCGGACATGAAGAAGAAGGCCGTTCACGTCATGCGCTCCATCGGCGAAGCGACAGGATGCAGCCTTGAAGAACTCGGGCAAATTCGGGATCGGCTGAATTCTCTGAAGGACAATCTGGCGCGAGCATGACGACGACCGCGCCGCCCCTCGTCGCTGCGCGACGTTCTCACCACTCATAACAGGCGAAGCGAGGGATAAGCTGACGCTGTAGCAGCAAGTGTTTGCACCACCCTCAAAGCCAAAGCATGAGGGTGGTGGATGATTGAAACGAGCCGGCTTACTGCCAGACGACCACACGCGCCTTGTTCGGAACGCGATCATAAAGGTCGATGATGTCCTGGTTCATCAGGCGGACGCAGCCGGACGAGACGGCCTTACCGATGGAGTTCCACTCCGGAGAACCATGCAGACGATAAAGCGTGTCCCTGCCGTTCTGGAAGATGTAGAGCGCGCGTGCGCCGAGCGGGTTTTTCAGGCCGGGCTCCATGCCGCCATTCTTGGCGGAATATTTGACCAGTTCCGGCTGACGCGCCACCATTTCATCCGGCGGCGTCCACTTCGGCCACTTCTGACGCCACTGGATAACGCCCTCACCCGACCAGGCAAAGCCTTCGCGACCGATGCCGACGCCGTAACGCATCGCCGTACCACCGGGCTCGACCACATAGAGGAAACGCGACCGCGTATCGACCACGATCGTTCCGGGACGTTCGCCTGTCGGGTCCACGACCCGCTGGCGGTAATAGCGGCGATCGATTTTCTGGTAAGGTACCGCCGGGATGACGAAACCGCCATCCTCAACCGTGCCATACATCACAGCCAGCTCAGCGTCCGAGATTCCGGAGGAGAACATCTGGCGAAAATCATTGGCAACGCCACCGGCGAAGCCCAGCGGCTGCGTGCTGTCATAGGGGCCGACACCGGTAGATGCACAACCCGCCAACAGCGACGCGGAAGAAAGGCCCAGAAGGGATAGGAAAGTCCGTCTTGAAAGATCTGTGTCGGTGCTCATCATAAGTCCGGTTTTCTCACATCGGAGGCGAAGAGGAGGCACTGTACCGAAGCGTGCAGAGCCTGCCTTTCAATCTCGCCGTACGTCGTTTGTTCCACGATACATCAGCTATTGCTATAGTGGTTAATACATACTGAAAACCAGTTGCAGCCTTGCAACATTCGCACCGGCGGCGTGCTTTTACCGGTCGTCGTGTTCACATCACCACAATCGGCGCGCCCTGCGGCACGCGGTCGTAAAGATCGATCACGTCCTGATTGAGCATTCTCACGCAACCCGATGAGGTTGCCTTGCCGACCGATTGCCAGTCCGGCGTCCCATGAACGCGGTAGAGCGTGTCCTTGCCGTCCTTGAAAATGTAAAGAGCCCGCGCACCGAGCGGGTTGTTGAGACCGGGAACCATGCCGCCCCGCGCCGCCGAGATCGACGCCAGCTCAGGTTGTCGCTGGACCATTTCATCCGGCGGCGTCCAGCGCGGCCATTTTGCCTTCCACTGGATCGTCCCACGACCCGCCCAGGCATAGCCGGATCGTCCGAGCCCGACACCGTAGCGGACCGCTTTGCCGCCCGGCTGCACCAGGTACAGAAAATGCTGCCTGGTATCGACGACGATCGTGCCCGGCGCTTCTGCTGTCTCGTAGCTGACCTCCTGGCGCAGAAACCGCGGATCGATGCGGCTATAAGGAATGGCAGGCAGTGTGTGGCCTTCATCCGACAGCACATCGTACATGGCGCGATGAAGCGGGTTGGAGACTGGCAGCCCGTATCCCATCGTGCGATCACGATAGGCAGGCGAAAGTGCCGGTCCCGGGCGTGCTGTGGTCGGCGGGCCGTAAAGCTGCTGAAACTGCGAGCGGAAGAGATCCGGCGGACGGCTATTGATAGAGCCGGGCGTCTGCGGAAGCGGCTCGCGTGGGATCGAGCCGACATTGTTGTAATTGAAGACAGGCGCCGTTTCTCGCACGAAGACATCGGCATTCATGCGGCTGGTGTCGGTTATGAACAGGCAGCCGCTGAGAAGCGGCGCCGTCATCAACACGCAGGCAAATCGGCGGAGGGTCTTCAGGGCAAATACAATCATCGAACCGCTTCAGAGATAGATCACTGACGGCACAATGACTCGCGCGGCTGGCGCGAGGCTGGATAGATCAGGCTAACAGGGCTGCGCGTGCACTGCGACCTGCACGCAAAACCGGCTTCTTCAGACGAAATTATTGAAGAAGCATATGCTCTCGTCCACCGCATGCGGCACAACGCCATTGTGGGTGCCGGGCAGCAACCTGTGGTCGATCTTAGAACCCACGGCCATCGCGCGCTCGACAAGAAGCCTGTGGTCGGCATCGAACGGGCGTTCTTCCGTCCCGCGCAGCAATAGCGTCGGGCACTTAAGGCTGTGACCGAAACAGACCGAGGAGCGCATTATGAACTCCTGCGGATTGGTCTCGTCGAAACACAACTCATCGGAATAGCGGTTGAAGTAACGCCAGGAGTTCACGCCCGCCGAGATCGGGACCGCTGCGCGGAATTTTCGCGTCATCGCGGCTAGAAGGGAGAGCGTGCCGCCATTGGAATGACCTGCCAGGAAGAAGCGATCCTTGTCGATGCCGGGAAGGCTTTCCAGATACTCGGCCGCGGATAGAGCATCCGACGTCTCGTCATAGAAGCCAGAGTAATAGCCCTTCTGGCCGTTCTCGCCGCGGAAGGACGGCAGCATCACCACAAAGCCTGCTTCCCAGTAGGGCTTCATCAGCGCCCAGTGCCCATCGCCCGTGGCGTTGCCACCGTGAAGGAAGAGAACGGCAGGCTTGAGCTTCTTCTGCGGAACATATTCCGACAGCCAGGCAACAAGCTCGATCGAGCCGTTCGGGCCACCCGGATAGGTAACGCGCCGGGCGCCGGCTGGTGTCCCCAAAGGCTCGGATTTTTCGGGTGCAGACATCTTGCGCAAGAGATGCGTGTGAAATCTCTCGCGCGCCTTGGCATAGTCATCGCGCTCCAGCGGCAGAACAGGCGGCTGGTCCACTTCTGAATGCGCGCCTCTTGGCAGCAGAGCTGCTGCGCCAAGACCAAATGTTCCCGCCAGCAGAGCACGACGTGTGGGAGAAAAGGGAGAAATCTTATCCATGCGCCTGTCCGTCATGCGGGATATCCGATAAGCGTTGCACAGCATAATTTCAGCATCGGAATCTCCGATTGTCTACTTAATGTTTCTCTTTAATGCGGTCATCTGCATTCAACCTTCCCGTTCATCGACCATCGCCATTAGGGTCGCAAGCCGGTCGGCTTCCGAGGGGAGTTTGTCTGCACGCAAACGCGCGATTCGTGGAAAGCGCATCGCAACGCCGGATTTATGGCGGGCCGAGCGATTGATGCCTTCGAAGGCAACTTCAAGCACGAAGCCGAAGGATGGCGTGGCGCGCACCGCGCGGACGGGACCGAAGCGTTCAACCGTGTTGTCACGCACGAACTTGTCCAAAACCTCAAGTTCGGCATCGGTGAAGCCGAAATAGGCCTTGCCCACAGGGACCAGTTGCTCGCCACCCTCACCTTCTGCCCAAACGCCGAAGGTGAAGTCGGAATAGTAGCTGGAGCGCTTTCCGTGACCACGCTGCGCATACATCATCACCGCATCGATATTGAACGGATCCCGCTTCCATTTGAACCAAGGACCCTTGGCGCGTCCCGCCTGGTAAACGCTGTCCTTGCGCTTGATCATCACGCCCTCGATCACGGGATCGGGCGGTGCCTTGCGGAGATCGTCAAGTTCCTGCCAGTTCGAGAAAGGTACCAGTGGCGACAGATCGAAGCGGTCATGTGGCGCCGTCTCGATCAGGTCTGTAAGATGCTTGCGCCGCTCCAGATAGGTGCCGCCTCGAATATCCTCGTCGCCCTTGAATAACAGGTCGTAGGCGCGGATGAAGGCAGGATATTCTTCCATCATCCGGCCCGTTACCGTCTTGCGGTTCAGACGCTGCTGGAGGTCTGAAAAGGTTCGCGTGGCGCTGTTTGAGCGCGCCGTGCCACCGATAAGAAGCTCGCCATCAATGACACCATCGAAATTAGCGGCTTCGAGAATATCTGGAAACGCGCCTGAAATATCGTCGCCAGATCGCGAGTAAAGCTTGCGGGTATCGCCAGCGCGGGAGAGCTGAACGCGGATACCGTCCCATTTCCATTCGGCTGCAAAATCCTGCGGATCAAGATTGGCGAGATCATTGTCGCCGACCGGCGTCGACAGCATGACGGAATGAAAAATTGCGGGTGTTGCCAAAAGAGGCCGGTCGGTCTTTCCCTCCAGCCAGGCAAAGAGCGGCTCATAGGGCGGCTCCAGACCATGCCAGAGCGTTTCGATCTCGGTAATATCCCTGCCGGCAAAATCGGCGAGCGCCTGCCGGGCCAAGCGCGCGGACACCCCAATGCGCAAACCGCCGGTGACGAGCTTCAAAAAGGCGAAGCGTGAGGATGTGTCCAGCCGATCCAAAAGCTCTCGCACCGCGCCGCGCACTTCTGTCTTGCCGAGCGCGTTGATCTTGCGCACGACTTCGCCCAGGCCAGGATCGTTCGCCTGCGGCAGATCGGCGTTCTGGCTTGTATCCCAGACCAGCGAAATCGTTTCGGCCAGATCGCCGACATAGTCGTAGGAATAGCGAAAGAGCACCTCATCCATGCGCTCCAGAACCAGTTCTCGAAGCAAGGCAGGCTTGACGCTTTTCAGGTCCAGCGTTCCGGCGATTGCCGCAAGCCCGTAGCCGCGATCAGGATCTGGCGTTTCACGGAAATAGTCTGTGAGAAGCTTCAGCTTGCCGTTTCTGGACGGTGTCAGAACAAGGCGGTCGAGAAGGGTCGCAAAGGCTTTCACGCTCAATCCCCCTCATCTTCATAGCCGACGAGATGGAGCGGACGCGCCGGAATGCCCTGAAGCTCGCACCAACGCACCAGCGCTTCCTCACGGCCATGCGTGACCCAAACCTCAGACGGCGCGACTTCCTTGATGGTCTCCAGCAGTTCCGGCCAGTCGCAGTGATCGGAAATCACCAGCGGCAATTCAACACCGCCCTGTTTGGCACGCTGGCGCACCATCATCCAGCCAGAAGCAAAGGCGATCAGCGGTTCGTTGAAGCGACGCGCCCAACGCTCCTGAAATGCCGAGGGGGGGCCGACGACGATCGCGCCCTTGAACTGCGCGGGATTGCTTTTCTCCAATGTCGCAGGGCGGATGTCTCCGAGATCGATTCCTTGTGAAACGTAGTAATCACAGAGCTTTGCCAGAGCGCCGTGTATATAGACCGGCCCCGAATAACCGTTGTCGCGCAAGAGCCGAAGAACGCGCTGCGCCTTGCCAAGCGAATAGGCACCGACGAGATGGGTGCGTTCGGGGAACTGGCGTATAGAGGTCAAAAGCTTGGCAATTTCGCGTGCTGGTGCGGGATGGTGAAAAACCGGAAGCGCGAAGGTGGCCTCGGTGATGAAGACATCGCAGGCGACCGGCTCGAAGGGTGAGCAGGTCGGATCGACGCCGCGTTTGTAGTCGCCGGACGCGACGATGCGCAGGCCATCATATTCGATGGAGATCTGGGCGGAGCCGAGCACATGTCCGGCAGGATGGAAACCGACGGTAACGCCGTTGACTTGCGCCGTCTCTCCGAAGCCGATCGCCTGTTCGCTGACCGTAAAATCTTCGCCGTAACGCAAACGCATGATGTCGAGCGTCTGGCGCGTCGCCAATACCTTCTCGTGCCCTGCCCGCGCGTGATCAGAGTGACCATGGGTGATCAACGCCTTCGGCACCGGCTTTACCGGGTCGATGTAAAAGTCACCCACTGGGCAATAAAGCCCTTTCGGTGTCGGGCTGAGCAGTTTTTCTGGTTTCATGGCGTCGGGATCGACCGGAATTTACGATGCTTCAAAACGTCTTGCGCAAGACAAAACGAACCGTGCGGAATAAGGTTCATTCTGGAAACATCGAGGCACGGCCGGTGAGCGCTTTTTTAATTTCGACCTAGCCCTGCCCTGTGTGCAGACATCAATCGCCTTAACAATCAGGCGGTCGACCGATGATCACGCTATACCCTCCTCTCGCCTCAATCCTGAGGCGTCGGCTTCTCTGTAGCAACCGGCAAACGGACATTCTTCAGCATCACCGCGGCGATGAGACCGATCACTGCCGTCGCCGACGCGACAAGAAACAGCGGTGTGAAGGCGGCGGCATAGAGATCGGCCACAGCGTGTTGAGAGGCGGCAGGCAATTGAGCCAGCATCTTGGGCGTCAAGTCCTGAATGCGGCCAACGCCGGGGATATCGGCACCGGTTCCCTTCAGGCTTGACGATATGACCGCCCCATAAATGGAAATGGCAAGAGCTGCACCTCCCATGCGCGTCAGGGTCACCGCCCCGCTCGCCGCGCCGACATCGGCTTTGGCCGCGGAATTCTGGACGCCAATGATCGGCGCCTGCTGGCCAAGGCCAACGCCAAGCCCCTGCAACAGCAACAGCCCCGCAATGATCGCCAAGGGTGTGCCGGCGTGGACCTGCGACAGCGAGAGCATGGCGATGACCGCAATCGACAGACTGATGATCGAGAACGGCTTATAGCTGCCCGTCTTCGAAATCAGCCGGCCCGCCGTCAGCGAACCCATGACGATGCCACCGGTGACGGCGATGAAGAAGAGGCCGGCTTCCGAAGGCGAAAGCCCTGTCGTCGTCTGGAGGAAGAGTGCGTAGTAGTTGACCATACCGATACCGAGACCTCCACTGACCAGCGAAATGATCATCAGCAGAGGAAAGGTCGAATCCTTGAACAGTCGCAGCGGCACGATCGGTTCAGGCGCGCGCTTCTCCACCTGCACCCAAAGCGTGCCGCAGACGACGGCAAATACGAGGATGGCGAGGCTCTGCCAGGCAATCAGTGAGCCGAAGAGTTCAGCACTGTCGGCCCAGAGCACGACGCTGGAAATTGCGGCGGCCAACAAAACCGCACCAATGTAATCGATCTTCGGCTGACGGTCCGGGCGACGATACGGTAGCAGGAAGGCCAGCCCCAGCAGGACGACGATGCCGATGGGCAGGTTGATGAGAAAGATGGAGCGCCAGCCGAAAAGATCGCTCATCGTGCCGCCGAGGATCGGTCCGACACTGCCGGACGCCATGATGACGAGGCTCGAATAACTCTGATAACGTGCGCGTTCACGCGGCGCAAAGAGATCGGCATTGACGGAGAAGATCGACACCATGATGCCACCGCCGCCAAGGCCCTGCAGAACGCGGGCGGCGATCAGCGAGTCCATCGACCAAGCCAGGCCGCAGGCAAGCGAACCGACGGTAAAGATGACGACGGCGGAGATCATCACATATTTGCGGCCAAAGAGATCGCCAAGCTTTCCATAGACCGGCATCACGGCACTGGTGGCAAGCAGGTATGCAGAACCTACCCAGCCGAAGCGCTCAAGCGCACCGAACTCGCCCACGATGGTCGGCAAGGCCGTGGAGACGATCTGGTTATCCAGCGTTGCCATGAACATGGCCAGCATCAGAAAAAGGAAGACAACCAGCCTGCGACGGGGCTCCGTCACGAGAGGGGCCGCAGAGTTCACCGACATATCCATGGAAAGGCCTCGTGTTAGGCGTCGATTTATGTGCTTTTAGCATATATATGTCAATAGCATCTTTTGAAGAATTGATGTAGGGTTGGTTCGATAAGGAGCGAGGGCAGCACATGAACAATCAGATCCTCAGGCGCGCCGACAGGGCAGACAAGAATGCGTCATTGCAAGACGACGTGCTGGACATCAGCCATACCATGACACGCATGCGCATCATGATCGGCCGTCGCGTCATTGGCCGTACTGCGATTGCAAAGCTGGCGCCGGGGCTCGATCTCTCGCATCTTGATGTTCTCGATGTCGTGAATCGGACACAAGGCAACGCCACAGTTGGCTCGATTGCCGAGGGCATGCGGCTCGACCCATCCCGTGGAAGTCGCCTCGTCGCCGATATGGTCGGCCGCGGACTGTTGCAACGGGATGTGTCGCAGGAGGATGGCAGACGCAGCGTGATTGCCGTCACCGCTCTCGGGCGGAGTATCCTCGAAGATATGCATGACGCCAAAATCGCCATCATCCGCGATGTGGTGAGTGATTGGCCGAAAGAGGATGTTGCCGCCTTCGCAGAGCTTTTCGACCGCTTTATCGGGCGCTTCGAGACACGCCTCTCTCCAGACGCACGCCCTTAGACGAACGATATCAGACACCTCAAATATGATTGACTAGTGCATGCCGCGAACAGCGTGCCGCGGTTTTTCGTTACCGGCATGCGACAAAACAAAATCTCGAAACTTAAAGAGCGTCGCTGAAAGATCGCGACGTGCTTTAGGCGACGTGCGCAGTTCGCGCCTACGCGGCGTTTTCGATCTGCGCGTCGTCCGTCGCAGCGCTTCGACCAGCCCTCTTTGCCTCGTACATCGCCAAGTCGGCTTTGGCCAGAAGGCTCTCAGGGGTCTTTCCGTCATTGGGATAGAAAGCGGTTCCCATGGAACATGTGACTGCAATTGCACCCGCGGAGAGAGCGATCGGCTCCTGCGCAGCCAGCCGAATTTCCTCAAGACGCGCCAGGACACCGGCTTCGTCTCCCTTGGGATTGCTAAGATGACGGCAAATTCATCGCCACCAAGACGAACAGCGGTATCAGACGCCCGGATGGTTTTTTTGTGATTCGTTCGGCAATCGCTCGCAGAACATCGTCGCCCGCTGCATGCCCATAGATGTCATTGATTTGCTTGAATTTATCGACATCAAAATAGGTGATAGCAACCAGCCGATCTTCCCGTTTCGCCTCGTGTAGGGCTCGGCGGAACTGCCCCCAGAAGAGATTGCGGTTCGAAAGACCGGTCAGCGGATCATGATGCGCCATGTAATGGACACGCTCTTCCGCACGCCGGCGATCAATCGCAATCCCGGCAATGTTTGTTGCCATATCGATAATCTCTTTTTCCACTTCGGTCGGCATGCGGACCGATTTGGAATAGAGCGCGAATGTGCCCAGCAGGACATCATTGTTGCCAAAGATTGGTGTAGACCAGCACGAGCGAAGACCGTGTGGCTCAACAACACCAGTATAACCGGACCAAAGCGGATTTTCAAAAATGTCACTGACGTAGACGGGCATCCTGCGGAAGGCAGCCGTGCCGCAGGAGCCGTTGTTTGGCCCTACCGGAACACCGTCTACGGCGGAGACATATTGTGGCGGCAACGATGGCGACGCACCATTGCGCAGCAAAGCGGTCTTCTCGTCCAGCAGAAGAACCGATCCGCAAACATTGTCTAGCAGACCCTCCACCTCGCTTACCACCGCCGAAAGAATATCCTTCAGCGGCTCCCCTTTGACGATCATTTCCAGCAATGAAGCATGGCTTCTTCGCATCGTTTCCTGCCGCTTTGTAAAGGTGATCTCGCGAGAGATCCCGGCAAGTCCTACAGCCATACCGGTCTCATCCCGTAGGATGATCCGCGTTCCCGAGTACCAATGTGTCGTTCCGTCGACGGCCACCATCGGCTCTTCAGCATCGAAAATATCGATATTGCCCTTGAGGATGCGGCGATCCAGCCGATCGATACACTCGGCGACTTGCATTGGAGCCAGATCGAAAATCGTCAAAGTCCGGCCTTCAAGGAAATTCCGCTCATAGCCCAAGGAGGCAAGTGCCGCAGCGTTCATGTACTCATACCGACCTGCGCAATCCTTTATGAAAACGATCTCAGGAATATTATCGAGCAAAAATGTCACTTTGTGCCTCAGCACATCCTGCATCATCGTTCCGATGAATGGCGCTTGTGATCTTGACGGGGTCGGACCGTTTTGCTCACGCATTTCTAAAGGCTCCATGAAAAATCTTAAGCCCGGTGCTTCTGCTTGATCGAACTTCAATGCAGCCTCGCCGGATAGCAACAGGCTTAAGCTACAGAGAAGTTGCTTATACTGAATTAACAAACCCCATTGCTACGCCCTGGCGCCGATGGCACGTCTTTTTCATGATACTATTACTACCAAGACATTACCGCGCTACTTGTTTTCCGTTATCGGGGACTGGGTCTCGCGGAGCCTTGTCCGCATCGGCCATCTCAGAACGCAACAGAGGTGCAGAGCGTTTCCTTGTTAAATAGAAACGTTCTGCCGGAGCAGGTTTTCGTCAGGGCAAAGGCGATTGGCGAAGGGCATACCCAAAGGTACGGTCGAGCCGATCGCCTTTGAGCCTGGCGGAAAGATGCCCGGCCCTCCCATCGCGCCGCTTCGCCGTGCGAAGCGATTAGCGCGCCGGGCGATTGAAGCTCTTGCAGATTTGCCAGCAAATCTGCGGGAGGGTTGGTTGAAACGGGCCACCTGCTTGCCCGGACGGCTTGGCCGTATGCTTTGGCTACGGCACGCGCCCTCCGGACAATCAGTCGATCCCGTTTGAACCAACAGAACTGTTTCTATTTAACAAGGAAACGCTCTAGGCTTCGAAGGAATGACCCTAAAGCCCGCCGCGATCTTTCAGATTCGCGCCTTATGCTTTAGGTCTTTGTTTTATCGCATGTCGTTGTGGCAAAACCCCTGCCCACTTTTGTGCGACATGCTTTGGTTTCATCTGGCAAATCGGAGATGCTTGCAATGCTGACTATTTACGGCGTCTATCGTTCCCGGGCCACGCGTACATTATGGCTTGCACGGGAATTGGATATCGCGTTCGAACATGTGCCGGTCATCCAGGCCCGGTGTCTGGCCGATCCTGTGGCGGCCGATGCGCCAATCAACACGCTGACGCCTTCCTATCTAGCCATCAACCCGATGGGCACTATCCCCTGCATCGACGATGACGGCATGGTCCTTTACGAATCCATGGCGATCAACCTTTACCTGGCGCGCAAATACGGCACATCCGTCGCGCCGAAAGATGCGGCGGAAGATGCCCATATGATGCAGTGGTCTTTTTTTGCCGCCACGGAAATCGAGACGAACGCTCTGAAGATTTCCTCGACCTTCGCCGAAGGATTGGCCGACAGCGATACCGGCAAAGCCGTGATCGAAGTGGCAGCGCGCATGTTGCGCCGCCCCTTCCGCGTGCTTGAGCAGCACTTGGCGAACAAGGAGTATCTGGTGGGCAACCGCTTTACCGTTGCCGATCTGAACGCCGCTGAAGTCGTTCGCTACGCGCAGGCGCACGCGCCGCTGTTCGACGCACACCCTGCCGTCAAGGCTTGGTTGGAACGTTGCCAGTCCCGCCCGGCCTTCAAGGCAATGTGGGATGCGAGAGCGGCCGAACCGGCTTAAGGGTTCAGGACAAGACCGAGGTCACGCGGATGTCGCCGACGGGGATACCGTTCCAGTTTTTCGTGGAGCGGTTCGCTATCGCGTCGAGCGCGCGCTCTTCCACGCTGTTCTTTTCGAAGTGACGCGCCAACAGAGCGGCAATCATTGCCTCTGCGGCGCGGGTGGTGCCATCTTCGCATTTCACCGCGACTGCCAATCCCTTCTCCGGCAGAATGCCGACAAAGACACCTTCGGCACCAGTCTTGGCAAAAATTCTGCCTGGGGCGATTTCCATCAGCTTGGTGCAGGTACGGCCAGTGCCGGCAACGTAAAAGGGTTCGGCCATGCAGGCTTCAATCAAGCGGCGTGACGCCTGAGCGCGAGCCGGCTCAAGCCCTTTTCCGGTCGCCATCTTGGCAAAGCCCTGCGCCAGCGATTTTAACGGCACGGCATAGGCCGGGATGGAGCATCCATCGATACCGCAACTGTCTTCGGCAATCGCGACACCCGTCAGGCTTTCCATCGTGGCGCGGATTTCGCGCTGCAATTGGTGCCCGGCATTGACATAACCTCTCGCCTCGATACCGTTATGGCTACAGGCACAGATGAAACCGGAATGTTTGCCGGAACAGTTGTTGTGCAGCGCTGTCGGCTTCTCCATGCTCCGTGCCTGCCCGATGAGTGCTTTCTGATCCAGCGACCAGTGCGCGCCGCATTCCAGCGCGCTGAGATCATGCCCCGCGCGTGCCAGCATAGACGCCGCCAATTCCACATGCGCTTCTTCACCAGAATGGGATGCACAGGAAAGCGCAAGCTCTCGGTTGCCGAATCCATAGGCGTCCGCAGCCCCGCTTTCCACCATGAACAGCGCCTGCATGGCCTTGCAGGCGGAGCGGGGGAAGACTGCGCTTTCTACATCGCCTGCAGAGAAGACAACCTTGCCATCGCCATCCACCACCACGGCCATGCCTCGGTGACGGCTCTCGACGAGGTTGCCGCGGGTGACTTCAACGGTAACGGGGTTGTGCATGGTGCTGGCCTCAAAAAGTTCGAAATGCGATCCCTATCTAACCCTATTGGTCGCATCATGCACGGGGCACTCCATTGAAATTTGCCAAGCGGTTTCTGGCCGTCGTCTTTCTCGTCTATCTCTTGCCTGCCCTCGCCTCCGCGGGTCTCTGGGCGATGAAGGAACATCCTACCGGCTATCGCAATGCGCGCTGGTCTTCCGCAGGCATTCTGCCCGAAGCAGCCTTGGACAAACCCGCAGCGATCTATGTCTACTCGGCCATGACCGGCGGTTTCAAAGGGTCGATTGCCAGCCATGCCTGGATCGTGATGAAGCCGGAAGGTGCTTCAAGCTATGAGCGCTACGACAAGGTCGGCTGGGGCTCGCCCATTCGCCGCAATGCCTACGCGCCGGATGCCTACTGGTATTCCAATATGCCGCGTAAGGTTCTGGAATTGCACGGTGAGAAAGCCGAAAGGCTGATCCCGAAAATCCAGCAGGTCATTGCCGACTACCCTTACGCCAAGGCTGGGGGCTACCGGATTTACCCCGGCCCCAATTCCAATACGTTCATCGCCCATGTGCTGCGTAGCGTGCCGGAACTCGGCGCGGTGCTGCCGCCGGACGCTGTCGGCCGTGACTACCTGCCGAATGGCGCGTTCTTCCATATTGCAGACGATTGGAAGGATGTCAGCGTTTCGCTGGGTGGGCTGTTCGGACTGTCCGCCGGTGTGCGTAGCGGCTTCGAGATCAATTTCCTCGGACTCGTCGCCGGCATCGATATTCAAAACCCTGGCATCAAGATCCCAGGGCTCGGTTACTTCGGCGTCAACTCATTCGATCCGGCACCGGAGCGCAAGCCGGAATCTGCGTGAGCGTCACGCTCATGATGCTCGGCTTCGCTCGCGCGCCTTGCCCTGATCCCCTGCGCAATGAAGACGCGAGACAGGCCATGGTAGAGGGGCTCGGGTGAAATCATCCGCGAGGTCAGGTAGCCCAGCATCGACGCGGCCATGATGGCGATGACTCCATCATGATTACCGGTCATTTCTAAAATAATGACAAAAGCCGTCATCGGCGCCTGAACGACACCGGCGAAATAGCCCGCCATGCCAAGGATGGCGCCAAGCGCGATGCTGGTGCCCAGAAGGGAGGACACCGTACTGCCGAAGCCCGCACCGACGGAGAGCGAAGGCGCGAATATGCCGCCAGGAATGCCCGACAGCATGGCGAGAAATGTCGTCATCAGCTTTTCGGCAAAGAACAGTATCGGTGCAGCTTCACCCTCTACCGCCGCCCGCGCCTGCTCATAGCCGGTCCCGAAGGTCGCGCCACCGCTCACGATGCCGATGACGGCTGAAGCCATGCCGCAGACCGCTGCGACAATCAGCATGCGCTTGAGCGGAACCGTATGTGCCCAGCGACGAATGCGTTGCGAGGCGCGCAGAGCACCAGCGCTGAAGATGGCGCCGAGGAAGCCGCCACCGATGCCACAAAGCAGAACGAGGCTCCAGTCCTTCCCCGTATTCATCACCACCGTGCTGGTACCGAAATAGGTGTAGCTGCCGACAAGTCCGAGAGAGGCGAGACCGGAAAGGATGACGGCCGTCAGCACGAGGCCGTTGGCGCGGGACTGATAGGAGCGGCTCATCTCCTCAATGGCAAAGACGATGCCGGCGAGCGGCGTATTGAAGGCCGCAGCAATCCCCGCGGCCGATCCGGCAAGGATCAGCCCCCTCGCCTGCGCCATGCCGCCCACCCGCGCTGCCAGAAGCATGATCGAGGCACCGACCTGCACCGTTGGCCCCTCGCGCCCAATGGATGCGCCGGACATCAGACCGACGACGGTCAGCACGATCTTGCCAACGGCAAGCTTGATCGACAAAAGTCTCGAACGGTCCGCATCATCGTGAAAATGACGCGCGGCGATGGCTTGCGGAATGCCACTTCCGCCGGAATTGGGAAACACCACCATTGCCAGCCAGGCGCAGATGACGAAGCCGAGTGGCGTGATAATGAGGGGCAGAAGGTATGCCCATTCGCCAGACGATGTCGTGGCGGCAAAAACATGCTGCGCCCAATCCGCAGCCTTGGCAAAGGCAACACTGATCAGCCCTACCGCGATGGCACCGAGCCAGAAGACGGCTCTGGGCTTCCAGATACGCCAAGATCCCCACATGACGCGAGAGCGGCGGACCATCTTCATTTTTTTGTACGTGGCGGGCATGGCGTGTTTCTGCAATTCAAATAGCAAGATTTCTTATCGGACCAGGGCGCTTCGATTGCAACCATGTCTTTGACAAATGCCGCGCAAAGGTGCAAATCTACGTATCGCAATTGCAATTCAGGAGGCAATCCAATGAAAACCGCGACCTTGCCACCCCTTCGGGTCGAGCCGGAATTTAGAGAAAAAGCAGAAAGCGTTCTAAGAGAGGGTGAAACGCTGTCCGGCTTTATCGAAGAGGCCGTGCGCAAGCAGGTGGAAATCCGCAAATCGCAGGCTGAATTCATCGCCAGGGGGCTGGCCGCGCTTGATGAATCAAAACGAAAGGGGACGTTTTACCCTGCAGAAGAGGTTCACGCGGAACTAAGGGCAATGCTCGCCGCCAAGAAAGCAGAGCGGCATAAGTGACGTTCAAAGTCTTCTACACGATCAAAGCGCGCGCGGATATCACGAGACTATATGCTTTTCTTCTGGAGAAAGACTACGAGACGGCGGAAAGAGCAATCGACCGCATCATTATGGCGGTGGAAAGTTTGCGCGACTTCCCTTTTGCTACAAGAAAGGTGCGTGGCGATGACGCACTGCTTCGCGAGTTGCTCATTCCGTTCGGTTCTTCCGGTTACGTCGCACTCATCAAGATTGAGGATGCGGAAACCGTAGCCGTGCTGGCCATACGCCACCAGCGCGAAGACGACTATCATTGATACCTACAGCATAGGCCCGAAAATCGGGATCGACTTTTCGGCAAGGCACCAGAGCACCGTGCGTCCAAAAGGACGCGCGCCGCCCTAGCGATCGCTGACCGCTGCACGCGGATTGACCCAGGGCTCCTGATTGGAGCGCGGCAAGGGCTGTCGGCCAAGAATATGATCGGCCGCTTTTTCTCCTGTCATGATCGACGGTGCATTGAGGTTGCCATAGGTCACATGCGGGAAGATCGAGCTATCCGCGACGCGTAGGCCATCAACACCAATGACGCGGCATTCCGGATCAACGACGGCCAAAGGATCGTCCTTGCCGCCCATACGGCAAGTTCCGCAGGGGTGGTAGGCGCTTTCCAGATGTTCACGCAGGAAAGCGTCGATTTCCGCATCCGACTGAACCTTTTCGCCTGGCTGGATTTCCGGGCCGTGGAACTCATCAAAAGCCTTCTGGCTGAAAATCTCACGCGTGAGGCGCACGCAATGGCGGAATTTCTCCCAGTCTTCAGCGTGGCTCATATAGTTGAAGCGGATCACCGGATCGTCCTTCGGATCGGACGAACGAAGCGTGACATCGCCGCGCGATTTCGACAGGTTGTAGCCGACATGAACCTGGAAGCCATGGCTCTTCGCGGCCGCCTTGCCGTCGTAGGAAATGGCGACGGGGAGGAAGTGGAACTGGATGTCCGGCTGCTTCAATCCTGCTGCGGAGCGCAGGAAGGCGCAGGCCTCGAACTGGTTGGAGGCACCGAGCCCACCCTTGGTCATCAGCCACTGCGCACCGGCCACGCCCTGCCAGAACCATGGCAGCCATGAATAGAGCGATACGGGCTTAGTGGACACCTGCTGGAAATAGAACTCCATATGGTCCTGAAGGTTGGCACCAACGCCCTGTCGATCCACCTTCACCTCAACGCCCATGTCCTGAAGATGCTGCGCCGGGCCGATGCCGGAGAGCATCAAAAGCTTCGGCGAGTTAAAGGATGAAGCGGCGACAATGACCTCGCGGTTCGCCTTGATCGTCTCGACGATGCCCTTGCGCTCGATCTCCACGCCCGTCGCACGACCATTCTCTATGACGATCTTGCGCGCAAAGCCATGCACAAGCGTGACGTTGCCGCGCTTCAGCGCCGGTCTTAGATAAGCATTTGCCGCGGACCAGCGGCGACCGTTATGGATCGTCTGCTCCATCAGGCCGAAGCCTTCCTGCTTCGAACCGTTATAGTCGTCGGTCAGTTCGAAACCCGCCTGCGCTCCCGCCTGAATGAAGGCATGGAATAGCGGGTTCTTCACCGGACCACGCTGTACATGCAGCGGCCCATCCGTGCCGCGCCAGCCTTGCTCACCGCCATGGCTGTGTTCCATGCGCTTGAAGTAAGGCAGCACATCCGCATAGGCCCAGCCCTGCGCGCCGAGCTCTTCCCAGCGGTTGAAGTCTTCCGCGTGACCGCGAACATAGACAAGTCCGTTGATGGAGGACGAGCCGCCGATGACCTTACCGCGGGGCGCGGTGATGCGGCGATTGTTGAGGTTCGGCTCCGGCTCGGAGAGATAACCCCAATTGTAGCGCTTCATGCTCATCGGCCAAGCGAGCGCTGCGGGCATCTGGATGAAGGGTCCGAAATCCGATCCGCCTGCCTCGATGACGATGACAGAATATTTGCCGTCTTCCGACAGGCGATAGGCCATGGCTGAGCCAGCGGACCCGGAACCGACAATGACGAAATCTGCCTGTTGCATCAGCTTATCTCTTTTGGTGTTAATTGTTCGCGCTTAAGGTCGTAACACGACCGGCGATAAACATGATCTATTGAATAATCCCCTAGCAGGGGAGCGCATCATCAATAGGGCGCCTCGACCTTTCCGGTCGCCACGTAAACCGTCTTCAACTCGCTGTAATGATTGAGGGCTGCTGCCGAATTTTCCCGGCCAAAGCCGGATTGCTTCGAGCCGCCAAAGGGCATTTCGACTGGGCACAGATTATAGGTGTTGATCCAGAGCGTTCCGGCTTCCAACTGGTCGACCACGCGGTGCGCACGCGACAGATCGGCGGTGAAGACGCCGCCCGCGAGACCGAATTCGGTCGCGTTGGCGCGGGCAATGACCTCGTCCTCATCGTCGAAATCCAGCACGCACATCACCGGCCCGAAGATCTCTTCGCGGGCGATCGTCATCTCGTCCTTCACATCGGCGAAGACGGTGGGCTGCACATAGTAGCCCTGGCCGGAGACATTGTTGGGAATGCCACCACCGGTCACGAGCGTTGCACCTTCCGCCTTGCCCTTCTCCATATAGGCCAGCACCTTTTCCTGCTGCGCCTTCGAGACGAGCGGGCCGATCTGCGTTGCCTCATCCATCGGGTCACCAATCACCATGGCATCGGTGCGGCTCTTCAGATTGTCGAGAAAGCGCTGTTTTGCGCCGCGCTGGACGAAGACGCGCGTCCCATTGGAGCAGACCTGTCCCGAGGAGTAGAAGTTGCCGAGCATGGCGCCGCCGACAGCGCTTTCGATATCGGCATCGTCGAAGACGATCAGAGGCGACTTGCCGCCAAGCTCCATGGTCACATGCTTGAGGTGGCCCGCCGCCGCAGCGGCAACCTTGCGGCCCGTCGGAACGGATCCGGTCAACGACACCTTTGCGACGTCAGGGTGGTTGACGAGAAGCGGACCGGTATCGCGGTCGCCCTGAATGACGTTGAAGAGACCTTTCGGCAGTCCCGCTTCGATGAGGATTTCGGCGATCTTCAAAGCACCCAGCGGCGTATTTTCCGACGGCTTGAAGACCATGGCGTTGCCAGCGACGAGCGCAGGGGCCGCCTTCCAGCAGGCGATCTGCTGCGGATAGTTCCACGCACCGATGCCAACGCAAACACCAAGCGGAACGCGCTTGGTATAGGCAAAATCACCGCCAAGAGGGATGTAATCTCCGTTCAGCGCTGACGGTGCAATGCCGCCAAAAAATTCGAAGGAATCGGCACCGGAGGTCGGATCAGCAACGATGGTTTCCTGAATGGGCTTGCCGGTATCGAGCGTTTCCAGTTCGGAGAGCTCGCGGTTGCGCTCGCGCATGATATCCGCCGCGCGCCGCAGGATCCGGCCACGTGCCGTCGGGCTCATCGCCGCCCATTCCTTTTGCGCGCGCTTCGCCGAGGCGATTGCCTGCTCGACAATGGCAGGCGTTGCCGCATGGAGCCGCGCGATGACTTCACCGGTCGCCGGATAGATGCTTTCGATCAGCGTGCCCTTGTCGTCTTCGACATAGTCGCCATCGATGAAATGCGAGGCTTTGGGCTGGGCTTTCAAAGTCATGATCAATGTCCTCAAAGAATACGGGCGGTCGGCTTATTGGCCGAAAAGCGTTTCAACTGCACGTCAAAGTAATCTTCGACCAGAGCGGCCGCGGCGGAGATGCCGAGCGGTGCCGCATGGAGACTGTGGCGGATATAGAGCCCATCAATGAGGGCTGCCGCCCCTTCCGCGATCCGCGCCGCGTCGTCAGGCGGGCATAGGCGACCAAGACCGTGCATGATGTTGGAGCGAAGACGTTTGGTGTAGACGACCAGCAGCCGGCGGGTTTCTTCCGAACGCTGCGCCTCGACATAGAAGGCCAACCATGCCGCCACGGTCTCCTGGGTAAACTGGTCGCTTTGAAACGACACCCGAACGATGGCACTGAGGCGCTCGCGCGGACCGGAGGCTCTTGTCAGCGCCGCAACCGCATCCCGCCGCAGATCCCGCAACAGGCTGCGGATCGTTTCCAGCAGGAGTTGCTGCTTGCTGCCGAAATAATGATGCGCGAGCGCCGCGGAAACGCCCGCCTCCTTGGCTATATCCGACATCGTCACATTCAGCGAACCTTGATGGCCTATGGTGCGCAGCGCTGCGTCAACCAGTGCCTTGCGCCGCAACGGCTCCATCCCGACTTTGGGCATAACGATCTCCTTTGTGCTTTTTTTATTATTGATTGACTGATCAATCAATAAAAAATGCGACAAGCATCCGCCTGCTTTGCGGCATATCAAAGCGCGAAGCGATCGCATGCCGGAAGCTCTTCGTCGTTCAGTGAATATCATCTGGAACCAACCGCGAGCTACCGCGTTTGCTCCGACCGCCATTTGGCGATGTGACAATATTATGTGCCGCATCGCGACCCCATGGCGGCCATACGGCTGACGGGAAAAATTCCGCAGCTTGGAAATAGGGAGGACTACCATGCCATTGTTGACCGTATCGATCTCTCCAGAGCAAGCCGCAAAGATGCACGAAGCCGTGGCTCGTGGTGCTTATGCATCAAGCAGTGAAGTTGTGCGCGCAGCGCTAAAGCTGTGGGCAGAGACGCAGCACGTCGAACAGCGTAACCTCGTTGGCCGCAATAGAGATGGTGAGGCCGTCAACGTCGCAGAGCTTTATGCTCTCCACAACACTCACAGGCGCTGATTGACTGGCTCGCCTCCGCAGCATCAAGCCGGAGGTTAAACTTTCATCAAAGTTTCATCTGCCGTAAAGTTTTCATTGAGGAGTTCTCTCCACACTCCCGCTTAAAAACGTAGGTTTATGTGGCGTCGCCACAAACCGATGTGCAATGGTGGAGAGAGCGCGTGGTTTCGATGAATGCCGAGCCGACTATCATAAGACGGTTTGCCAGCGGCCAGATGATTTCGATGGCGAAGCTGGTACTCGAATGCGCGTTCCAACCGATTGTCGAAGCGACGACCGGCACGGTCTTCGGTTATGAGTCCCTGATGCGCGGATATGACCGCATCGGCTTTTCCAACCCTCTCGAACTTCTCGATCACGTCGAGGCCGATGGGCAGCTTGTCGAATTGGAAAAGATGATTGCGAGCCGCGCTCTCGCCAAGTTTTCCACGCTCCCGGATCTCTCCTCCGCGACCCTGTTCCTCAATCTCGATGTCCGGCTCATACGCTATGGCGACATCATTTTGGACAAGCTGCTGGAACAACTAGCACAGGCCAAAATCCCGCCCTCCTCCATCTGCTTCGAGCTGTCGGAACGCTTCGACAATACCAGCGTGCCCGAGTTCAGCACCCTGATCAACCGTATGCGCAAGGAAGGCTTCAAGCTCGCCATCGACGACTTTGGCGTTGGTCACGGCGAAATGAAGCTGCTTTGCGATTTCGATGTCGATTACCTGAAAATCGATCGCTACTTCATCCAGGATGTCGAGCGTAATCCGCGCAAGCGGCACATGGTCAAAAACATCGTCAACATCGCCCATGTGCTCGGCGTACGCGTCATAGCAGAAGGCATAGAAACGGAAGCGGAATTCCTCGCCTGCCGGGAGATGGGCGTCGATCTGGTCCAGGGCTGGTTCGTCTCCCGCCCCACCACCTTCGTCAAGGAACTGCAGACCTCTTTTCCGCATCTCCAACTGCTCGGCGAAACCCGGCGCAACCGACAGACGCTCGATGAGATCCTCATCCGCCGCCAGATCGAGCACCTGCCAACCGTCTATGAAAATGACAGCATCGACAGCGTTTTCGAACTCTTCCGCCGCAATCCGGAGCAGGCTTTTTTCCCCGTTCTCAACGCCAATGGCGAACCGCGCGGGGTGATCAACGAGTATCACCTGAAGGAATATATTTATCAGCCCTTTGGCCGCGATCTCTTGAAGAACAAGGTCTATGAGCGGACGATCTCGCATTTTGTCGATCGCGCCCCGATCGTCGGGCTGGATGCGGATGCGGATCGGCTGATGAATATCTTCGCCAATATGGGCGGTAGCGCCTGCGTCATTCTCACCGAAAACATGCGCTATGTCGGCGTGGTCTCGGCCGCATCGCTGATCAAAGTCATCAACGAGAAGCAATTGAAGCTGGCGCAGGAGCAAAACCCGCTGACGGCTCTTCCCGGCAACCGGGCGATCAGCGGCTTCATCGAGCAGTCCTGCCGGGATAGCGATGAAGATCGCTTCTTCTGCTATTGCGACTTCGACAATTTCAAACCCTTTAACGACAAGTATGGCTTCCACGTCGGCGACCACGCGATCAGCCTGTTCTCAGCCCTGATGAAGCGATACTTCTTCTCTGGCGATTGTTTCCTTGGCCATATTGGCGGCGATGATTTCTTCATCGGCGTTCGCGACTGGAGGAAGGACGAGGTAACGGAAATCCTGGAGCGGTTGCTCAGCGATTTCCACGACGATGTCATCTCACTTTATTCGGATGAAGATCGTCTGGCAGGACAGATCAGGGGCTTCGACCGTTTTGGCAACGAGCGGGAATTTGCTCTCCTGCGCTGCTCGATCGGCGTCCTTCAATTGCCAAAGGGCATGTTGATCGGCAATCCAGAGGGTATCGGCGCCGAAATCGCCAACATCAAGAAGGCGGCCAAGCGAAGCGATGCCGGTCTCGTCATCTGCAGCCACGGCGAAACGAAATGACGGGAGCGGCATTACGCCGTCTTTCATAAGCCATCCGGGTCACCTAAGTTTAGCTGACTGTAAGAAAGCTTTGAGGAGGCCACCCGTGTCACTGCCGTCCACCATGCGTTTTGTTGATCTCCCCAGCTTCGGCGGACCCGAGGTCATGACGTTTTCGAACGGGCCTCTGCCCTCACCCAAGGCCGGAGAGCTTCTGGTGAAGGTTCAGGCCGCCGGGATCAACCGACCGGATGTCGCGCAGCGTCAGGGGAATTACCCAGCCCCCAAAGATGCCAGCCCGATTCTAGGACTTGAGGTCGCCGGAGAAGTCGTCGCGCTCGGCGAAGGTGTCAGTGATTTCCAGATTGGCGACCGGGTCTGCGCGCTTGCCAATGGCGGCGGCTATGCTGAGTACTGCGTGGTGCCGGCGGGCCAGGCGCTGCCCTTCCCGACTGGCTATGATGCGGTCAAGGCGGCGGCTGTGCCGGAAACCTTCTTCACCGTATGGGCCAACCTCTTCCAGATGGCGGGCCTTACCGAAGGCGAGAGCGTTCTCATCCACGGTGGCAGCAGCGGCATTGGCACAACGGCGATCCAGCTCGCCAAAGCCTTTGGTGCGGAGGTCTATACCACTGCGGGCTCGAAGGAGAAATGCGACGCCTGTGAGAAACTCGGCGCCAAGCGAGCGATCAATTACCGCGAGGACGATTTCGCCGCGGTCGTCAAAGAGGTGACCGGCGGCAAGGGCGTCGATGTGATCCTCGACATGATCGGCGCCTCCTATTTCGAAAAGAACATCGCCTCGCTCGCCAAGGATGGCTGCCTGTCCATCATCGCCTTCCTGGGTGGCACGATTGCTGAGAAGGTCGATCTGCGCCCCATCATGGTCAAGCGCCTCACTGTGACCGGATCGACCATGCGGCCGCGCACCGCGGACGAAAAGCGCGCCATCCGCGATGAACTCGTCGAGCAGGTCTGGCCGCTGTTGGAAAGCGGCAAAGTGGCCCCTGTCATTCATGACGTGATCGATTTTGATCAGGTTGCGGAGGGTCACCGGCTGATGGAAAGCAGCAGCCATATCGGCAAGATCGTGATGCGCGTCAGCGCGTAATATCAGAGACTTGGCGTCGGCGCCCGGCAACCCGGCTGGCTTTCTGTGCGTCACGCTGCCGTTTGCGGACTATCGCGGCTTGTTCGGGTAACGACATCGATATAAGGGCGCCCTCTTGCAATCGGCGCGAATCAGATTACCTTCATACTATGTTCAACGTAGAGAAAGGAAGGTGATCCAATGTCTAGTGAGATTTCGGTCTTCGTAGCAGGCAATGGAAAGGATTTGATTTTGACGAGGCAGCCCTCGGCCTGATCCGCCTTCCCTTCGAAACGTTGCAAAACGTTTCGGGTCTGAAACAGTGACCAAACTCATGGAAGGGCCGCTCGAAGCGGCCCTTTTCCGTTTCTTCGTTGTACTTACTTGCGAAAGACCTGCCAGCGGGTCGGGCGAAAGCGCACCTCGTTACCGACGGAAACCGATGCGTCGAGCGGCACCTCGATCTCCAGATGGTAGGGCGCGTGGCCGTTATTGGCGATATCGACTTCCGCAATGCGGGTCCCAGCGAGGCGACGACAGGTGGTGACCTTCCCGTAAAGCGCGTCGCGCTCTTGCGTCAGCACCACATCTTCCGGACGGAAGAACAGATCGCCCTCTCCATCGCCGCCTTCAGCAAGACCGACGCTCTCCTGTTGAAACAGGATTTGGCCAGTCTGGATCTTGACCGGAAGGCTGGAGGATTCGCCAATGAACGAAAAGACGAAGGGGGAGTTCGGCGTGTCGTAGACATCGTCCGCCGTGCCAACCTGCTCGATCTTGCCCTGGCTCATCACCACCACGCGGTCAGCCAGCTCCAGGGCTTCTTCCTGATCATGGGTGACGAAAACGGTGGTGTGGCCTGTGCGATCGTGAAACTCGCGAAGCCAACGACGAAGCTCCTTGCGCACCTTGGCATCCAAAGCACCGAAGGGTTCATCCAACAGCAAAACCCGCGGCTCAATGGCAACGGCGCGCGCAAGCGCGACACGCTGACGCTGGCCGCCTGATAGCTGGTTGGGATAACGTTTCTCTAATCCGGACAGATGAACCATGTCCAGCAGTTCTGAAACTCTTCTGCGGATTTCTGCTTTTGGCGGACGCGTCGCAGACGGTCGTACCTTGAGGCCGAAGGCAATATTTTCGGCAACCGTCATATGACGAAACAGCGCGTAGTGCTGGAAGACGAAGCCGACATTGCGCTCCTGCACGGAACGATGCGAGGCATCCTCGTCGCCAAAGAAAATCTGTCCCGCGGTTGGCTGCTCGAGGCCTGCGATAAGACGCAGAAGCGTCGTCTTGCCGGACCCGGAGGGACCGAGCAATGCGATCAGTTCGCCGGAACGGATATTGAGCGACACGTCGTTCAACGCCGGGAAGCGATCGAACTGCTTGGTAATGCCGGAAACCTTCACTTCCATAGATATGCCCTTCAATGCTTGCCGGCAGCGTTGCCCGCGCCAAAGCGTATTTCGAGAATGGTTTTGAGTACAAGGGTAACAAGCGCAAGACCTGCCAGCAGCGTGGCGACGGCAAAGGCGGCTCCGATATTGTACTCGTTATAGAGAATTTCGACATGCAGCGGCATGGTGTTGGTCTCGCCGCGAATATGACCGGACACCACCGAAACGGCGCCGAACTCGCCCATGGCGCGGGCGTTACACAACAGCACGCCGTAGAGCAGGCCCCATTTGATGTTGGGCAGCGTGACATACCAGAAGGTTTGCCAGCCGGACGCGCCCAGCGAAATGGCTGCTTCCTCGTCTCCGGTTCCCTGATCCTGCATCAATGGGATCAGTTCGCGGGCAACGAATGGAAAGGTGACGAAGACGGTCGCAAGAACGATGCCCGGTACAGCGAACAGGATTTCGATGCCATAGCTCTTCAGCCAGGGTCCGAGCACACTGTGGGAAGAAAACAGGATGACATAGACGAGGCCGGAAATCACCGGTGAGATGGAAAATGGCAGGTCGATCAGCGTGATGAGGAAAGCCTTGCCCTTGAACTCGAACTTGGCGATGGCCCAGGCGGCAGCCACCCCGAAGATCAGATTGAGCGGCACAGAGATGGCGGCGACCAGAAGCGTCAGGCGAATGGAGGCGAGCGCATCCGGCTCTACGATCGCTTCCCAGAAGGATTCCACACCTTTGCGGAAGGCTTCGACGAAGACGGCCACCAGAGGCAGCACAAGAAACAGCGCCAAGAAAAGGAAGACCACAAGAAAAAGGGCAAGCTTTGCTGGCAGCCCCTCGCTTGCCGGATCGCGGAACGGCCTGGAGGGAAGGATTTGAGCTTTATCAGGCATAACCATACCTCTTACGGCTCCAGGCCTGAATGAGATTGATGACGAAGAGCATCGCAAAGGAGATGATCAGCATGATGGTGGCGATGCCCGTCGCGCCCGCATAGTTGAATTCCTCAAGCCGGATGACGATCAGGAGCGGAGCGATTTCCGACACATAGGGGATGTTGCCGGCAATGAAGATGACGGAGCCATATTCCCCGACGCCGCGGGCAAAGGCGAGCGCAAAACCCGTGAGAATGGCGGGAACGAGACCAGGCAGCAGAATGCGGGTGATCGTCTGGAAACGGTTGGCGCCGAGCGTGGCCGCAACCTCTTCCACCTGCCGGTCGATTTCTTCCATCACCGGCTGCACGGTGCGCACGACAAAGGGCAAGCCGATGAAGATCAGAGCAATGACAATGCCAATTGGAGTGAAAGCAATCTTGATGCCAAGCGGTTCGAACAGTGAGCCGATCCAACCGCGATTGGAATAGAGCGTCGTCAGCGCAATACCTGCAACCGCAGTCGGCAATGCGAAAGGCAGATCAACGATCGCATCGACGAAGCGACGCCCTGGGAAGCGATAGCGTACCAGTACCCAGGCGATGATGACGCCGAAGAAGGCGTTGACGAGCGCTGCGATGAAGGCCGTGCCGAAACTGATGCGCAGCGCATTCAAGGTTCTGCTGTCGGTGGCAATGGCCAGGAACTCGGAAAATCCGAGTTGGGCCGTGGACCAGATAAGGCCGCCGAGGGGAATGAGAATAATGAGAAAAAGATAGGTAATCGTGTAACCGAGCGTCAGGCCAAATCCTGGCAAGACGCTAGACTGACGCCACTTCCATCCGCTTTGCGATGGGGTATTGCTCATCGAGGCTCCGGGTAAACTGATGGCTTGACGAGCCATCATATGCGCTATCGACCGGCCGTGAAGCCAGTCGATCCAATCTGCTCATCGCCGGGCGGCACCAGGCCGCCCAATCGTTTGCACATCATCCACTTACTTGGCAGGCTTGTAAATCTGGTCGAAGATGCCGCCATCGCCGAAGTGTTCCGGCTGTGCCTTGGCCCATCCGCCGAAGATCGGATCATCGATGGTGACGAGCTTGATATCCGGCAGCTGCTTCAGGAGATCCTTGGAGACAACGGATGGGTTGCTCGGACGATAGAAATGCTTGGCCGCGATATTCTGGCCCTCATCCGAGTAGAGATACTGCAGATAGGCCTCGGCCACCTTGCGGGTTCCCTTGGCATCCACGTTGGCATCGACCACCGCGACTGGCGGTTCGGCCAGAATGGAGATCGGCGGAACGACGATTTCGAAAGCATCCGCACCGAATTCCTGTCCGGCGAGATAGGCTTCGTTTTCCCAGGCCAACAGAACGTCGCCGATCTGGCGCTGAGCAAAGGTTACAGTGGAACCGCGGGCCCCTGTATCCAGAACCGGAGCACGCTTGTAGAGTTCACCCACATACGCCTTGATCTTATCCTGGTCGCCTTTGAATTCTTCATTCGCCCAGGCCCAGGCAGCAAGATAGTTCCAGCGCGCGCCACCCGACGTCTTGGGATTTGGCGTCACGATCTGCACGTCACCCTTCACCAGATCGCCCCAGTTATGGATGCCCTTTGGGTTTCCCTTGCGCACGAGGAAGACGATGGTGGACGTATAGGGTGAGGAATTGTGCGGCAGGCGGGTGCGCCAGTCTGGATTGATCTTGCCGCTGTTCTTGACGATGGCGTCGATATCGCTCTGGAGCGCCAGCGTGACGACATCGGCCTCGAGTCCGTCGATAACGGAGCGGGCCTGCTTGCCTGAGCCGCCATGCGACTGCTGGATGGTGACATCCTCACCCGTATCGGCCTTCCACTTCTTGGCGAAGGCCTCGTTGAAGTCCTTGTAAAGTTCTCGCGTCGGATCATAAGACACGTTGAGAAGCTTCGTTTCGGCCAAGGCCGGTCCGACAGCACCCAATGTGACAGACAGGCTGAGCGCGACGGCGCTGAGGCTGGAAAGAAATTTCGACATCACTACCCTCCTGGATGCGTTCGGCCTCACAGTAGCGGTTGAGGCTGTGGGGTCAATCAGGTGCGATTTATTCGCAAAAGTGTTTCCCTGACGCCCATTCCGACAATACGAAACACGCCGCCGAGGAAAAGAATGGCGGAACAAGTCATGCGCCAAAAGACCGACCTGCGCAAAACTGGTTCACAATTTTGCCCTATTTTGCGAGATCACGCGTAAAAAAATTGCGTGATCGGAATGTTATTGCGCTTCAAACATTCCAGACAGACGAACTCGAGGTGGCTCAGCAAAGAAAAAGTCTATCAAAATTAGAGAAAATATCGCGATCTATCTTGCAATTCGGGACGAACGAGGCTTAATTCGCCGGATTGATTTGGGCGCTACTTCGCTCTTTTGGGACTCTTTTGCGCATAAACACGCCGCAAGAGAGATATTTGCTCATTAGCGTTCGACAGAAGCATGCTGGTTTCTGTCACAAATGGCATCTTTCGGCGATTATCGGGACACTAGAGTTTCGGAATCGAGAAATGACGATCAATACGCCCCCGCAGACCATTTCCAGCCACAACGTGACGTCGCTTGATGCGACTCTGAAAGATCTCAACCTCGTTGAGAGACTTGCCTTTGTCTCTGGCCTTGGGTCGCGGGTGGTCTTTACCACCAGCCTCGGCATCGAAGATCAGGTCATTACTGCCGCGATCGGCACGCATCGCTTGCCTATCGACGTCGCCACGCTTGAAACTGGGCGTCTTTTTGCCGAGACGGTTCGTTTGATCGAAGAAACGGAAGACCGCTATGGTCTGACGATCACCCGCTTCTATCCAGAGCAGGACGATATTGACGCCTATGCTGAGAAATATGGCCTGAATGGCTTTTACGAGAGCGTCGAGGCGCGCCATGCCTGCTGCCATGTGCGCAAGCTCATTCCCCTGGCCAAAGCGCTTGACGGTGCTGGTTTCTGGATAACGGGCCTGCGCCGGGGACAATCAGGCAATCGAGCCTCCACGCCGTTTGCCGAGTTTGACGCTGAGCGCAACCTCATCAAGATCAACCCGCTTGCGGACTGGGACATCGATACGATCAAGGCCCATGTCGCGGCGGAAAACATTCCCGTCAATCCACTCCATGCACGCGGGTACCCGTCTATCGGCTGTGAGCCCTGTACTCGCGCCATCAAGCCCGGCGAACCAGAGCGTGCCGGTCGCTGGTGGTGGGAAAATGACGAGAAGCGCGAATGCGGCCTGCATGTTGCCGAAGCCGCGCAAAGCTCGATCAGTCCCGCCCCACAAAACTAACAATTCAATTCAGTACATTCCCGGAGTTTAAAATGTCCAATGCAGTTCCGGAAACGGAAGGCACCAGCGTCAGCACACCCAAGCAGCCGCTCGATCCCCATCTCAAAGCCCTCGAAAACGAAGCCATCCATATTTTCCGTGAAGTTGCCGCCGAGTTCGAGCGTCCTGTGATGCTCTACTCTATCGGCAAGGATTCGTCCGTGCTGCTACACTTGGCGCGCAAGGCATTCTTTCCGGGTCGCATCCCCTTCCCGCTTCTGCACGTCAATACCGGTTGGAAGTTCAAGGAAATGATCGAATTTCGCGACAATATCGTCAAGGAATATGATCTCGACCTGATCTCACACACCAACCCACGTGGCGCTGCGGAGAACGTGACGCCATTTACGCATGGCTCAGCGCTCTACACCGATATCATGAAGACGGAGGCTCTGCGTCAGGCGCTCGACGCCGGCAAGTTCGATGCCGCTTTCGGCGGTGCGCGCCGCGACGAGGAAGCCAGCCGCGCCAAGGAGCGCATCTATTCCTTCCGCACGCCCGACCATAAGTGGGATCCGCGCAACCAGCGTCCGGAACTCTGGAACATCTATAATGGCATGGTGCGCCAGGGCGAAAGCGTGCGCGCCTTCCCGCTGTCCAACTGGACCGAGGTCGATATCTGGCGGTATATCCAGGCGGAAAACATTCCGCTCGTTCCGCTCTATTATGCCAAGGAGCGCCCCTATATCGAGCGCGATGGCATGATGATCCTGGCGGAAGACGAGCGGTTGGAACTGCAGCCTGGCGAAGAGGTAAAGTATGATTCGATCCGCTTCCGCACACTCGGCTGCTTCCCGCTGACGGGTGCGATCCATTCCGAGGCGACCACGCTGGACGAGGTCATCGCCGAGCTTGAGATCGCCACCGTCTCCGAAAGGCAGGGCCGCGCCATCGACCGCGACCAGTCGGGCTCCATGGAAAAGAAAAAGCGCGAGGGCTACTTCTGATGACACAGACCTCCACAGCACAATCCGCCACCATACTGCCCTTCGTCGAGCCGGCGAAAGCCGTCAAGGATACCCGCCCGCTGCGCCTCATCACCTGTGGCAGCGTGGATGACGGAAAGTCGACGCTGATCGGCCGTCTGCTTTGGGACACCAAGGCGGTAAAGGAAGATCAGGCTGCGACGCTGAAGCGTGACAGCGGCAAGCAGAACGATTTGGGCCTCCCAGACTTTGCGCTGCTGCTCGACGGTCTCCAGGCCGAGCGTGAACAGGGCATCACCATCGATGTCGCCTATCGCTACTTCGCAACCGACAAGCGCGCTTTCATCGTCGCAGACACGCCCGGTCATGAGCAATATACCCGCAACATGGCAACCGGCGCCTCGACCGCAGATCTTGCTGTGCTTCTGGTGGATGCCCGCACAGGCATCCTGGAACAGACGCGCCGTCACGCCACGATTGCAGCGCTGATGGGCATTCGCCAGTTCGTGTTGGCCGTCAACAAAATCGACCTGACCCACTACGACAAGGCCGGTTTTGAGCTGATTGCGCATGACTTCAAGGAATTCGCGCTGTCGCTCGGCATCAAGCAGATCGTTGCCATTCCCATGTCGGCGCTGAAAGGCGAGAATGTCGTGCTCTCCGGCAAGGCCTCCATGCCGTGGTATGATGGCCCGACGCTGGTGGAAACCCTGGAGCTTGCGACGGTTCGCTCCACCCAGACCGGCGGCTTCCGCCTGCCCGTGCAGCGCGTCTCTCGCCCGGGCGAAAGTTTTCGCGGCTATCAGGGGACGGTTGCCGGTGGCGCCGTGAAGCCTGGTGACTCTGTCGTCATCCTGCCATCGGGCATGGTGGCAAACGTCAAGCAGATCGTCACCTTCGATCTGGTGCGCAATGCCGCCGTTGCCGGCGACGCGATCACGCTGGTTCTCGATCGTCAGGTCGACGTGTCTCGCGGCGACATGATCGTTTCGATCGATGCACAGCCCCAAACGGGTCTTGCCTTCGACGCGCAGATCGTTGCACTACAGCCGGGTGGCATCGAGCCGAACAAGCGCTACTGGCTCAAGAGCGGCAGCCGTCGCCAGCGCGTCAGCGTTCAACCGGTGACCCAGCTGGACCTGAAGAACGGTCACTGGCAGGCCCATGCCGAAACGCTGCCGATGAACGCCATCGGCAAAGTGCGCCTGAGCTTCGACGAAACGGCGATCTTCGACCCTTACGAGCAGAACCGCTCTACGGGCTCCTTCATCCTGATCGACCCGGACACCAACAACACGGTGGCGGGCGGCATGATTGTCGGCAAGCGCAGCGATACGGGCAAGATTTCCGACGGCGAACGCGTCATTCTCTCGCTCCCCGCCGATCTTGCGGAGGCGCTGCTGGCTAGCGAATCGCTCTCGTCGCGACGTGATGAAATCGAACTTCGAAGAACAAGCGCGAAGGCCGCGTCGAGGCTTCTTGAAGATCTCGAATAAACGAAAAGGCGCCGGACAATCCCGGCGCCTTTTTCGATTGACGTTTTTAATGTCTGATATTCAAAGTGTCTTAGATGCGTGGAATAATGTTTGTAGTTTCCCGTTTTATCGCTTGTAATCAGCACAAAACACTGGACGCGTTCGCACCGGATGTCTCAGAAAACGAACATCCACAGCAGCACGACGACGAAGAACGGTACGCCCAGCGCCCACAACAATAATCCTTTCAGCATGACATAACCTCCTTGTATATTAGAGGACAACGTCTGCGGGCACACCATGTTCCAAAACGATTTTTTCTCTTCGTGGACTGCCTTTCGCCCACATACACCCTATTCATATTAATCGAGCGAAATCGACGGATGCGTCGTCGCTTTTCGAATGTCAGGCTTTTTTGCAGAGGTGGGTCAGCCTGACACAAGTGAGCGATGTGAAGGTGCCGCAAAATACTGCGGAAGGTCACCATGAACAATTTTGCCGCCCCCACGTCCTCAAATCTCCTGGAGTCCGTCAACGAAAAGCTCGATCACCTCATGGCATCGTTCTCCGTGCTTGCCGAGCGGCAGCAGGTGACGGATGAAATCATGACGGAATTGGTGACGTTCTTTCAGCGTTTCCGCGAGGACACGATCGAGGGTAGCGAACGCAATTTGGAGGAAATACGGGCAGCGACAGACGTCTTCATGAGCCGAACGAACGACGTCGCAGAAACAACCGTCAGACTGACAGAGGCCGTTGTCGCCGGACTTCGCGACGTAACCGCAGTGAGTGAAGAGGCGTCGAAAGAACATTATCTCGCCCTTCGTCATTTGGCGCAGACGAGCCTGCGTAAGGCGCCGCTGGGCTCAACTCGGATTCGCTGCATGTTCCTCGTCCACATGATCGAATCATGGGACGCGCAAATAGACGTGTATTATGCAATGAAGAGCGATCCGCGCTTCGATCCTGTCGTGATCAGCATTAACAGGTCATTTCCCGGAGACAAGGACTTCGGCGGTGAAGAGGTCGTCAGCAAGGCACTCAGTGACTTGAAGATTGAACATGTTCGCATCGCCACGCACGACGTCGCCGAAGCGCGGGAGATGCTTGGATACCTCGCGCCTGACGTGATTTTCCGCCAATCGCATTGGGACAACGATTACCCGCCGGCGTTCTCGACATCGGAGCTATCCATTGCGAAGTTGTGCGTTATTCCTTACGGCATGTCGATAGTGCAGAAATTCGTTCACTCCGATCCGACGCCAGAAACCGTCTCTCCGATGGCTTTCGACCAACCGTATCATCGCTCCGCATGGCGGATTTTTTGCGAGACCGAGCAAACAAGAACCTATTTCAAGAGCTTTCAGCACTCTCACCCTGGCAAGTTCGTCCTTTCCGGCTACCCGAAGCACGAGCGATTAAGGAAGGCCATTGGCCAGGGCAAATGGCCCTTGCCGGATGGCGGGGGCAAGCCTTTCCGCGTGATATGGGCACCGCATCATTCGTTGGATGACAACTGGCTGGCTTTCGGCGTGTTTCATCAGGTTTACAAGGACATGTTGCGCTGGGCGCAAAGCGCACCGGACATTCAGTTCGTCCTGAAACCTCACCCCGCGTTGTTCGGTACTGCAGTCGGTCTTGGCCTGCTGTCTCAAGGCGAACTTGAAGAGTTCAAGCGCGAATGGCGTGCGTTACCAAACTGCGCGATCGAGGAGGGGTTATATGCAGAAATCTTCGCTGCATCCGACCTGATGCTGACAGACGGGCTTTCCTTCCTCACAGAGTATCAGCTTTTCGACAAGCCACTCGTGTTCATCGACTCTCAGCGCCACGTGCCGTTGAACGCCCTTGGCCAACTCGCGCTAGAATGCGCCGATACCGTAACCTCCGTATCGCAGGCGGAAGATACAGTGATGGCTTACCTGAACGGCAAGCCATGGGGGCATGAGGAGGCACGCAGGCGTCTACGGGAAATCATGCTTCCGAACGAACGGCCTTCCGCGGATATCATTGTTGATGCCATTGCAGAAGGGCTCGGTATCCACCGCGCTCCGCAATATGGCTTATCCATCTCCGCTGATCAGCCTGAGAAAAGTTTCGGACATTAAAACCTTCGAGGACAAGGGACATGGCGCATCCGACAGGATGCAGGTTGGAGTGGGTATGAACATCGTTTTTCTGGCAGCGGGGCGCGGAAGCCGTTTATCGGAACTGACGATCGACACCCATAAGTCGCTGTTACCCGTGGCAGGCAAACCTGCTTTACAGCACATTCTCGACATTGCTGTGGCGTCAAAACCGCGCGACATCGTCATCGTAACCGGCTACAAGAACGACGATATCGAGGCCTTCATCCGCTCGGCCTACGGCGATGCCATCCGCACGGTTCTGAACGAACGCTATGCGTCTGACACGAATATTCTCTCCACTGATATCGGCGTCGATGCCTTGCATCGTCCTCATGACGGCTATCAGATCGTTGAAACCGACATTGTGATGCAAGCTGCCGGATGGCAGAGAATTTTTCGCGGTGAGCGTAATGTGTCCGAATGGTCCACGCGTGGCATCTACAGCTACAATTTGACGGGCGGCGCTTTGAAGGCAGACGAGAATGGTCAAGTCGAGGGCATCGTCTACGCTCCCCAATATGATGCGCGATATGAGGGCTGGTCCAAGCTTCTCGGCACGCTTTACGTTGGCAAAGGCGAGGTGGAGGCCGACCGGCGGATCCGCAAACAGGCAATCGGCAAGACGATCGCCCAATACTACATGACCCCTTGGGCGGAGAATCTGGAGGAGCTGCCATGCAGCAAGCTCGATCTGAGCACGTTTTTCGCGGCGTCCTACAACGATGTGAACGCATATCTAAATGCCACCCAAGCATTTGAAAAAATGGCAGCAGGACACGGAGCGTAAGGTGAAAGTCGAACTCGTAGAGGTGGCAGACCTCAAGCACATCGAAGGCTATAGCAAGCGCCGTGTGGAGTGGCTCAAGGAAAAGGTGCTCAAAGAGCAGGTATGGAACAAGCCGCTTGCGCTTGATGACAAGCACGCGCTGGTCATGGATGGTCAGCATCGCATGGAGGTTGCTCGCGCGCTCGGCTTCAAGCGCGTGCCTGCGGTGAAGTTCAGCTATGCCGACATCGAAATCTGGAGCCTGCGTCCCGGAAAATATGAGTTCGATTGGAAAATGGTGACAGAGCGTGCGCTGAGCGGCGATATCTTCCCTTATAAGACCGTTAAGCATCGCTTCCCCGGCGACCTGCCTGTGATCAGCTACACTCTGGATGAACTGCGATGAGCAAGGTAGAACGCGCCATCATTCTGGCAGCTGGCAGGGGCCACCAGCTCGATGGCTACACCAAGATCCTCATTCGACATCCAAAGACCGGCAAGACGATCCTCGACCACGCAATCGAGGCTTTTGGCGAGAAGCAGATAACTGTGGTCGTCGGCTTCCGCGCCGTACAGATCATGGAGCAGTACCCACAGCTCGACTACGTCGTCAATTACGACTGGGCTCTGACCAATAATGCCATGAGCCTTGGCCTAGCCCTGGATGAACGGCCTGCCTATGTCGTCTCCGGCGATGTGTTTTTTGACCAGCCACTGATTAACATGCTAGATGATGCGCCCGCCAATCTGGCGCTGACTGAAACGCGTGAAAATCGCACGCTGACCGCCATTCACTGCATGTTGCGGGAAGACGGTAGTGTGGCAGAAACCTATCAGGGTGCTGTTCGCAACGTGCATCACCCGGAAGCCATTGGTCTGTTCAAGATCAGCGACAGCGATCTCCTGCAACGCTGGAAGAAGCTGTGCGTGCGTCATGGCAATCTTTTTGTTGGCCAGACCCTCCCTTGCGATGGTGCGCCGATTTTCTCCACAGCTGTGGGTGACCACCCCTTCGTTGAGATCAACACCCCCGGCGATTACCTAAACTTCATGGAACGGTGCCGAAAGCAATGATAAGATCCGTCACGGTTGGCATACCCGTCGGGGTAAGGTCCCCCGCCGAACTCGAAGAAGGCGCGAAGATGCTAATCGCGGAGGCGCGAAGCATTCTTGGTGACGCCAACATGGTGCCGCGCACGATTCGCTACACGCTGCCGGCCGTCGGCCCCAAGGGGGAAGATGATGGCACGGTTCTTTCGACGCTGCGTTGGATTGACAATCTGGCCGCCGAAACAGGCGTCCGCTGGTTCTGCCTGCCGTTTGATTTTGTCGAAGAGGGTCCGCGACGCCAGCGTCTTTCGACCGCGCTCGATATCATTACCCGCTTCCCCAGGCTCTTCATGAACCTGATCGTTGCCGACGAGGAACGGTTGTCGGTTCCCGCCATCAATGATGTGGCATCGCTGGTGGCCAAAATTGCGCGCAAAAGCAATAATGGCTTCGATAATTTCCGTGTCGGCGCGTCCTGCGGCTGCCCAGCCAATGCCCCCTTTTTTCCCTTCTCCCGCCACGAAGGCGATGAGATTGCTTTTAGCTTCGCGCTGGAGACAACGGGGATTGCGCTCGCCGTCGTCCAGGAATTCGGCACCGCGCCGGATCTCGATCTCTTCCGTGACCGATTGGTCGAGCGACTGACCGAATCGCTTAGCGAGATCCATGCGCTCGGCGAAGAGATCGCAGCGCGAACGGGTACGATCTATAAGGGGCTCGACGCTTCCTTCGCTCCCTTCCCAGACGGTGAAATGTCGGTGGCGACCCTTGTCGAGCATCTTCTTGGCGCGCCCGTCGGCAGCCATGGCAGCGTCTTCATCACCGGCATACTCACCGATGCGATCCGTGCCTCGCTGCGTAACAGTGGCGCGCTGAGTGTCGGCTTCAACGGCGTCATGTATTCACTGATGGAGGACAACGCCCTCGCCGCCGCCAACAGCCGTCGCAACATCAATATGGATGCTATGGTATCTCTTTCGGCCGTCTGCGGCTGTGGCGTGGACATGGTTCCTATCAGCGGCAACAGCTTCCCCGAAGAGATCGCCGGCTTAACGCTCGATATTGCGCAAATGGCCTTGTCACTTCACAAGCCACTTGGCGTTCGCGTTTTGCCGATCCCCAACAAGTCCCAGAACGAGTTCACCGAATTCAATCTCGATTTCCTGTGCGACAGCCGGGTGGTTGGCCTCCAGGCGCATGATCGCAGACTGAACACATCGGCCGCGACTCTCAATCTTCTCTCCCCGCGTTTCTCCAACTCCCTCAACAGCTAAGGTTTCCGAAGACATGCTCGATAAGGACAAGGTCAAACGCTTCTGGGACGATCGGGCATCGACGTTCGAATCAGTCGCCTTCGAAAGCATCGCGAATCTGGAGCAGGACAAGAACAACCTGGAACTCAAGATCGATCTGGAGACACAAAAGGTTTTCGACTGGCTTGGCGATGTTTCAGGCAAGTCGATTCTAGATCTTGGTGCGGGCGTTGGGCAATGGACTTTCCGGTTCGCCGCACGTGGATGCAGCAAGGTGACTGCGGTGGAGTACTCCGCGCCGCTCGCCGAGATCGGCAAAAAAGAGGCGCTGCGCCAGACAGCCACAAATGTAGAGTTCATCGTCTCACCAGCGGAAAAATACGTCGCGACGGAACCGTACGACATCGTCTTCATCTCCGGCCTTTTCGTCTATTTGAATGACGATCAGGCCGAAGAGCTGATGCAAAATCTTCCAAAGGCCTGCGGAAAGAACACCACCCTCCTGCTGCGGGATGGAACAGGCATTCTAGACCGCCACGAGATCAACGATAGGCTCTCGGAACACCTGCAGTCAAATTATTCAGCAACTTACCGCACGCGCGACCAGTACGTCGGCATGTTCGCAGCCGCAGGCTTCAGCGTACTGCGCGATGAAAACATGTTCGAGGAAGGAAACCCGCTGAATAAGTATGCGGAAACGCGCCTGCGGATCTATCAGTTTAAACCGGACGCGTGACATGCCAACAATCATCCCGCCTGGCGGCGCAGTCGATTGGCCTGCACAAGAAGGTACTTTGGGCGTCATTGGCGTCGCTCCATGGGCAACGATCGAATTTCTACGGGCCTTTTATACCCTGATACCGGCGTCAAAAGACTGGCACTATCCGCGCGTTATCACCGATACCAATACCAAGCTGCCAAGTCGTGGACGTCATCTTCAGCTTGGTGAGCGCGATCCGTCACCCTTCATTGCAGAAACCATCGAGGAGATGGCAGCCCTTGGCGCCACTGTCATCGTACTTCCCTGCAACACAGCTCATATTCTATATGACCGCTGGGCGTCGGCGTCGCCCGTTCCCGTGCCGCATATTGTTCAGGAAACAGTGTATCGGGCTGCGCTCAACGGCGCTCGCCTCGTGACGGCGTTCTCGTCGACGTCCCTTGCAAGCTCCGATCTTTATGGCTCTTTCATTGAGAAGAGCGGAATGTTCTGTTACCGGCTCGAAGCCAGCGATCAGGCGCTGATCTCCGCGATGCTGGAAGAGGTGAAAGTAAGGGGCGCTGTAGGGGCGCTCAACCTAGAGCATTTGCGTCTATTGTGTGAGACCTTGCGGCGGGCAGAGGTCGATACCGTTCTCCTGGGTTGCACGGAGTTATCGGGTATTGCACCGCATCTTCAAGCGGCAGGTCTTGCCGTCTTCGATTCCAACCTTGCCCTTGCGGAAAGCGCTCTGGCTCTCGTCAACGGCACCTCCTCCCTCTGATAAACCCGTAGTCTCATCGCTGCAGCCCCGCATCATCGAGCTTGAGGATACGGCGATCAAGTTGATATGTTTCTCCAGCCTCATATGGTCAAAAAAACACGCCTGTCGTCGGACAGGCGTGTCTTGCAAAACGACGCAAACACTTGATCAAATGAACTGCTCAAGATAACTGGAGAGGTCGAAACCCGCGTCGCCGCGCTTCATCGGCTCTCCGAAGCTTGGATCCATCCGCAGCCACGCGTGAGGGCCGCTATCGCCTAAGGGGATGTCGCGGGTCATACGCTGTTGCAGCGATGGATGCAGGAGTTCAATGATGTCGTCGGTAATCATGGGGTCGACCACCACCGGCTGGAGACTAAACGCCTCGGCCTCCTTCGCGGCCAGGGAAAGTCCAGCGAGTTGCTTGATCGTATCCGGTGACGATTCGGAGAGCGGCACTTCCTGATAGGCGCGCATACGGTGATAAAGAATATACGCTTCGGGCCAGTTCCCCGTCTCGATATGCAGCCTCAGCGCAACGCTTTGTCGGTTGAGCATGAACATGATCAGCTTGTTTAGGAAATCTTGACGCTCATAGCCGGACGGCTTCTTATGCTTCCACATCAGTGACGCAAGAAATTCCAGGCCTCCACGATAGGTATCCCACTGGAACATGCATTCATTGTTGCCCTGCTGCAGGCGAGGATCGTCCGAGATGGCGGTAACGCGCGCAAACGGCTCCGGCATGAAGAGGATTTCGGTATGTTCAAGCGCCCTTCCAGTGAAGAGATAGGCCCAGAAGATGAACGGCGTCGCACTCGAAATGGATTTCGCCAGGATATCTCGCCGAACGATCATGAATTCTGGAAAGATATGATACCCGAAGATGACATCGAGGAAAGCGCCATAATCACCCTTGGCTATCCGCGTAGGACCGGAAACGCGGTAGAACGGCCCAACGTCCCGCTGGCCGCCACGCGCATCCACCAACATCCAGGGGGCCTGAACCATACCGACACCTGGATCGCGCTCCATGATCTCGATATACCCCTTGACCTTCTCGGGAATGAGCAGATCGTCATCGCCCAGAAACACCGCATAGCGTCCGCGCGCGCGGCGCATCGCAAAGGCGTAGTTGCTGACGAAACCGGAATTCTTCACCCGGCGATAGGCATTGATTTCGGGGATACCATCCAGGGACTCGATATAGGCGCCCGTATCGTCCGTCGAGCAATCATCAACGATAACAATTTCGAAAGGTACCTGAAGCGCCCGGAACCGCTCCAGATGAAAGGATACATTCCGCTCCAGCAGGAACTGGCGATTGTAGGTAGGAACACAGATAGACAGAAGAATTTCAGAATTCGACATCGCGACGGCCGCCTGCAAACAACGATGACATCGACCATCAGGGACGAATTCGCCTTGAGGCAGGAACACGGCTTTAACGCCTCAACTACCGGGAAAATTCGCAAAGCCCGAAGACGGATGCGGATTGATCTTTGGTCCGACCCAACCTTCTTGCCCCGTAACAAAAGCGGGAAGACGGATCATCGAGACAGCCTTAGCGCGTCCGGCTTTTGCGAAACTTATGGAGTTCGTTAACTGATGCGTGCTGACGGCCGCACGCCTGGACCGGACAGTACGACACTTATCACTCGCCAGATAATGCAAAAGATCCAGCCATAGTTAGCGTCAGTTGCAATCGATTTTGGAGGGTTATCGGGACCTAAAACCTTGGCCGCACAGGCTTAAGCTGGTCGGAGTGAGAGGATTCGAACCTCCGACCCCGTCGTCCCGAACGACGTGCGCTACCAGACTGCGCTACACTCCGTGACCAGCGGCGTTTCTATAGACCAGCATCCGGCTCTCGACAAGCGGCGGTTACGAAATTTTTGTGACATGTGCTTCGGAAAGAAATGAAGGAGTTAGGTGCGCGGGAATCGTTACAAAAAAGCAATTGTGGCAAGAAATTTTGATCAGCGCTTCACTTGGCACTGCCCAGTTCCTGTAAATCTGTTAGGGGAAACGCATTTCCCGGCGACGATGCCGGACAGGCACAAAGGACCTTTCACCATGCGTTTGCGCATTGCACTGCTCGCGGGCCTCTCCATCGCCCTCTCCGCTTGCACCACCACGCCCTCCATCGCCACGAAGAGCCCGGTCGAGACCCGTTGGGTCGGCCAGTCCGCTGGCATCTTCTTTGCCAAGTTCGGCCCGCCTCTCAGCGATGTATCCAATGGCAACAGCACGACCTACACATGGCGTGGCGGTTACAAGAAGGCGAAGATTCCAGCGAAGTATGATGAAAAGGACGGCAAGCGTGGCCGCCAGATTTCTCCGGCTCGCAGCGCCTCTCTGTCTTGCACCGTTCAGTTGAACGTCGATTCCAACTACAAGATCAGCTCGATCCGCACCGTTTCCGATCGTCCGGGCGTCAACGGTCCGAGCTACTGCGCGGAATTCCTCGCCGGCGAATAAAGGCTCGACCTCATTGCGAAGCCTGCACCGCCCGCCTGATTTCGTCAGGCGGGTTTTCTTTTGTATTGAGAAGAGTGGCTCACTGCTCTTGCAGTCCCGCGCATGCCAGCCATGCAAAAATGCATATCTTCAATCTAGACCGATTTAATTTAGGCATAGCTCAATTCGCGTCGATTTGCGCAATACGAGACGGCACGACCTATATGTCCGTAAACGCTTATAAAATGCGTCAGGAATGATTTGCTGCGCCTCCTGGATTCTGCCGCACTAACATTTCTTTGACAATCAAAGGAGCGATTTCAGCCTCGTGCTGGCCATGTTGTGACATGGAGGTCGATGGTCTATTGCGGCGCACAATTCTAATAAAGCGCAATTTAATAGGGTAGCGACGTGATCAAGAACGATAAGGGCAGCACACTGCCAACCGAATTTTCCCACAACTCCTTCACCATAACCCGTCGGCAGGTTCTTGGAACTGCCTTGGCAGGTCTCGCTGCCGCTGCCCTCCCTGGCGTTCCGGCGCTCGCTCAATCGGCCGATAAAAAAGCGGACGTGCTGCTCATCGGTGGCGGCATCATGAGTGCGACGCTCGGCATCTGGTTGCGCGAGTTGGAGCCGAACTGGTCGATCCAGATGCTTGAGCGCCTGGATGCGGTGGCTCTTGAAAGCTCCAATGGCTGGAACAATGCCGGCACCGGGCACTCTGCACTTGCGGAATTGAACTACACGCCCGAAACCGCCAATGGCGGCATCGATATTTCCAAGGCGGTCGAGATCAACGAGTCCTTCCAGATCTCCCGCCAGTTCTGGGCCTGGCAGGTGCGCAATGGCGTTCTGAAAAATCCGCGCTCCTTCATCAACCACACGCCACATATGAGCTTTGTCTGGGGCGATGAGAATGTTGCCTATCTTGAAAAGCGCTATGAAGCGCTGAAGGCGAGCCCGCTGTTTGCCGGCATGCAATATTCGACCGATCCGGAACAGATCAAGAAGTGGGTGCCGCTGATGATGGAAGGACGTGATCCCTCCCAGAAGATCGGCGCCACCTGGTCGCCGCTCGGCACCGATATGGAGTTTGGCGAGATCACCCGCCAGTTTGTGTCTCACCTCAAGAGCACGTCGAATTTCGACATGCAGGTTTCCAGCGACGTCGATGCCATCGAGCGCAATGCCGATGGCTCCTGGCGCGTCAGCTACACCAATTCGACGAGCGGTTCCGAGCACTCGATCGACGCGAAATTCGTCTTCATCGGCGCTGGTGGCGGCGCGCTTCATCTGCTGCAAATGTCCGGCATTCCGGAGGCCGAAGATTACGGTGGCTTCCCGGTCGGCGGCTCGTTCCTGGTCAACGAGAACCCGGATGTCAGCATGCTGCATCTGGCAAAGGCCTATGGCAAGGCATCGGTCGGCTCTCCGCCCATGTCCGTGCCGCACCTCGACACCCGCGTCATCGGTGGCAAGCGCATCGTTCTCTTCGGACCGTTCGCAACCTTCTCTACCAAGTTCCTCAAGGAAGGTTCCTATTTCGACCTTCTGACCTCTACGACCATGAGCAACATCTGGCCGATGATACAGGTCGGCGTCGAGGAGTATCCGCTGGTTGAATATCTGGCCGGACAGTTGATGTTGTCCGACGAAGATCGGATCGCGGCACTGCGCGAATATTTCCCCAAGGCAAAGGCGGATGAGTGGCGCCTGTGGCAGGCGGGCCAGCGCGTGCAGATCATCAAGCGCGATCCGGAAAAGGGCGGCGTCCTGAAGCTCGGCACAGAAGTCGTTGCCGCCAAGGATGGCAGCATTGCAGGCTTGCTCGGTGCTTCTCCGGGCGCCTCCACCGCCGCCCCGATCATGCTCGGGGTGCTGCAGAAGGTCTTCAAGGACAAGGTGGCTTCGCCGGAATGGCAAGCGAAACTGCGCGAGATCGTTCCAAGCTACGGCACAAAGCTGAATGCGGATCCGGAGAAAGTTCAGCAGGAATGGGATTATACTGCCGAACATCTGCAACTGCCGACACCGCCACGCATCGATGTGAGCGCGCTAACCACATCGGCTCCGACCGACGCGCCGGTTAAGAAGACGCCGGATATGGCGCTTTAATCAAATCGAAACATCGATCCTTAAAGCCGCGTACCCTATGGGCGCGGCTTTTTGCCCGGAAGGCACGAGACGGGCGCTAAAGAAACCAGAGAGCCGACTCTATTCAGATCCTCAACGATCGCGAAAAGCCTTAGCATCTGGTCAGCGTCTCAATGCGCTCTGCATTGCATGATCAAAATGAGAAGAAAAAATGGCTGGGGCGCCAGGATTCGAACCTGGGAATGCCGGTACCAAAAACCGGTGCCTTACCGCTTGGCGACGCCCCAACGAAGCAAGTGGGTAAAACGCCACTGCCTGAACGGCGCCTGATTAGCAAAGCATGGCGGCAGCGGCAATCATTAAGTTTGTGCTGGTCCAGATTTCTTGTGGGTGCTGTGGTATCTTCGTGATAGGTCGTGAACGACCAGGATGGCCGCAAAAGCGCTAAGCGGCTTTACGATGATCCCATGCGCTAAAACAACGGCTTGAGACGTGCCGCGAACTTACAAAATCGCGTGTCGTTGTACCAAGCATTGTGAAGAGCTTTCGCACCATGGCAGACCCCGCATTCGATCTTGAATTTCAACCGGCCTACGGCACGGCGGTGACTGTTGCGGAGAATGTTCAACGGCTCACGGTCAACAATCCGTCGGCCTTCACCTTCCATGGCACCAACAGCTATATCGTCGGCGATCGCTCGGTGGCGGTCATCGATCCGGGTCCGGAGGATGAAGATCATTTTCAGGCACTGATGCGTGCGCTGGAAGGCCGTGAGGTGACGCATATTTTCGTCAGCCACACGCACCGGGATCACTCACCGCTGGCGAAACGGCTTAAAACAGCGACCGGCGCAATCACCGTGGCTGAAGGGCCGCATCGTTCGGCGCGGCCGCTGCATGACGGTGAGCGCAGTCCCTTCGCGGAAAGCGCCGATAGCGATTTCGTGCCGGATCTGGCTCTTGGCGACGATGAGACAGTGACGGGCGATGGCTGGGCGCTGACCGCACTTCACACGCCGGGTCACACGGCCAACCATGCGGCTTTCGCGCTGGATCGTGACGGCATCGTTTTTTCCGCAGACCATGTGATGGCCTGGGCAACGACCATCGTTGCGCCGCCGGATGGCGCGATGAGCGACTATATGGCCTCGCTCGACAAGCTTCTCGAACGGGATGACAGGCTGTTCCTGCCCGGCCATGGTGGTCCAGTCAAAGATCCGGCGGCCTTCATGCGCGGGCTTCGCACCCATCGCCGCATGCGGGAAAAAGCTGTGCTGACGAGGATCAAGGCGGGGGACCGGACGATCGCGGAGATGGTGAAGGTGATCTACCGCAGCACCGATCCGCGCCTGCATGGCGCAGCGGCGCTTTCCGTTCTCGCTCATATCGAAGATCTGATTGAAAAAGGTCTGATTGAGACCGATGGTCCGCCGTCGTTGACCGGTCTTTATCTGCCGAAATAGGGGAACGGATGAGCGCCGCCTATAGCTATCGCAACGACCCCTCCGTTCCGCACTTCCTGGACGATAAGCCATTGATCATCTTCGATGGCGAATGCGGTTTCTGCTCCCGGGATATCGATTTCGTTCTTCGCCGCGACAAGCAAGGGCTGTTTCGGTTCACGCCGGCGCAATCTCCTCTCGGTGCCGCGCTGATGCGTCATTACGGTTTCCGCACCGATGATTACGAGACGAGCCTTCTCATCGAGAACGGCGTCGTCCATGCTTACTCCGACAGCGTGCTGCGCGTGATCGAACTGCTGGGCGGCATGTTGGGGATGACCGCAACAGTGATGCGCCTGGTGCCGCGCTTCCTACGCGATCGGGTCTACCGGCTGGTTGCTCGAAACCGCATGAAGATTGCCGGGCGGCGCCAGACGTGCCGGGCACCCACGCCGCAAGAGCGCGAGCGTTTCTTGTAGATTAGTTGTCGTTGAGACCCTGCATCTCAGCGTCCAACGCGTCGAGATAGCTGTCGGCGATCTTCTTGCCCATACCGAGATCATGCGGACCGAAGCGCGAGGCGACGCGGACATCCACAAGTGTCGTTTCCGTGTCTTCGCGCAGGCGGATCAAGACATCGAAACGCGCACCCAAAATAAGAGTGCGCATATCTCCCTGCATCAACACGGTGCCGCTGCCATTGAAGAAGGTCGGTGCCGGTGCTTCCGCCGGCCGTGCCAGCGGCACAGGCACAATGGCGGGCAGATCTTCGACGGGCGTGTCCGTGGCACCCTCCTGCACGTCCTGCTTTGGGGCACCCGGCTGCGCATCCGGCAAGGCACCAATCAGGCCGTCGGTCTGCAAGATGCGGATGTGCTGAGCCTTCGCCACCTTCCGCGCGGCGGTGTAGACCCGGTCGATCGCGCCTTCGTAGCGGTGGCCGAGGAAGCCGGGATAGGCCTCCAGCTGCGCGTCGCGTTCGGCTTTCGAGACGGCCGCCGGACGCGGCAGCCATTGCTGGTTGGCCGAGGGGATCGACAGCCAGTTCGGAACATCGACCGTATCGGTCGTCACATCATAGATTTGCGGTTTCTGCCAATAGAGGAAGCCACCATAGGCGACCACGCCAAGCGGGATGGCGGAGAGCAGCAAGGCGTAAAGCGACCACACCCCACCCTTTGCGCCGACAGACCAGAGACGTTGAAGACCGATGAGCGCAAGCACGACAGAGACAGCAGCAATGCCAGCGGAAATCAGGGTGAGCGCAATGAAGTCCGGCGTCGTCAGCGGACCGAACCGGTGCAAGGGTGCCGTAATCAGAAACAGCAGGAGGGCTGCAAAACCAAGATAACGGGAGAGATAAGCCGCATGGGAAACGGGTCTAACGAAACGCACTGTCATGAAGCAGCACCCGCACACACATGCATTACAAAAAAGCGCCCCAGAGACATTTGTCTGCCTGAATCACCGATACCGGGTTGTCATAAAGCGTTTCCGAAGGAAATGGAATCGCTGCACCGATTTTGCTTAACAGGGTACCGCAACCTTTCCTGAAAGCGGGACTTTTACACATCACCAATTGGGCGTATCAGAGCAAGAAAACGCCAAGCTGGGATCAGGGCTTCCAGAGGAGTGATGACTATGCGTGTTTCGATCGTTCTCGGTTCACTTGCCGCCATGCTGGCACTGACCGCTTGCCAGACGCTGACGCCGGAAGAGCGCCGCGCGCGCGACGAGGCAACCTGCCGCGGCTATGGCTTCCGCCCGAACACCGATCAGATGGCGCGCTGCCTGCTCGATCTCGATCTCGACCGCAGGGCCGATAACCGGGCATGGCAGGCGCAGGTCAACCGCGACATGTTCTGGTCACCGGTTGTTGTCGAACGCCGGGTCATTGTCGAAAACCGCTAACTGGCGCCTTACAGCGAAACGACTTTCTTAGCAGGTGCGGCCTGCCGCTGCTGCGCCTGCGACAGCGTTGCCTGAGCGGCGGCCAGCCGGGCAATCGGCACACGGAAGGGCGAGCAGGACACGTAATCCAGCCCGACATTTTCACAGAAATCGATGGAAGTCGGATCGCCGCCATGCTCACCGCAGATGCCAAGCTTGAGCTCGGAGCGCGTCTGCCTGCCGCGGTCCGCGGCAATGCGAATCAACTCTCCTACCCCGTCGAAATCGAGCGACACGAAGGGATCGCGCTCGATGATACCCTTGCGTTGATAGGTGTTGATGAAGCGCGCCGCATCGTCGCGCGAAATGCCGAAGGTGGTCTGCGTCAAGTCGTTGGTGCCGAAGGAGAAGAATTCCGCAGCCTCGGCGATGACATGGGCGCGAAGGGCGGCGCGCGGCAGCTCGATCATCGTGCCGGTTAGATATTCCAGCGTCATGCCACTCTCTGCCGCAACCTCTGACGCAACGCGGTCTATCACCCCGCGAACGTAATCGAGTTCAGAGCGAAGGCTGACAAGCGGCACCATGATTTCCGGAACGACTGGCGCGCCCGTGCGACGCGCGGCTTCCACCGCAGCTTCGAATATGGCACGCGCCTGCATCTCGGCAATCTCGGGATAAGAGATCGCCAGGCGGCAGCCGCGGTGGCCAAGCATGGGATTGAACTCATGCAGCGCATCGAGCCTCTGGCGGAACAGAGTCTGCGGCATGCCCATGGCAGCCGCAACCTCGACGATCTCGCCATCGGTCTTGGGCAGAAACTCGTGCAGCGGCGGATCAAGCAGGCGGATCGTCACAGGCATGCCGTGCATGATGGAGAAGAGTTCGGTGAAGTCCTCTCGTTGCATGGGAAGCAACTGGTCGAGCGCGGCGCGCCTGCCCGCCTCATCCTCCGCGAGGATCATTTCGCGCATCACATGGATACGCTCGCCTTCGAAGAACATGTGCTCGGTGCGGCAAAGGCCAATGCCCTCGGCACCGAAGGCGCGGGCAGCTCGCGCATCGGCAGGCGTATCGGCATTGGTGCGAACCGTCATGCGCCGCGCGCCATCGGCCCATTCCATCAGCTTGCCGAAATCGCCGGAAAGCTCCGGCTGAGTCATCGGTACTTCGCCTTTCAGCACCCGCCCCGACGAACCGTCTATTGTAATGACATCGCCTTTGCGCAGCATGCAGCCCATGCCAATCAGCACGCCACTGCGCAAATCCACGCGCATCGAGCCAGCACCCGTGACGCAAGGAATGCCCATGCCCCGCGCCACCACGGCCGCGTGGCTTGTCATCCCACCTCGCGTCGTCAGGATGCCCTCGGCCGCATGCATGCCATGAATATCTTCCGGGCTGGTTTCCATGCGAACCAGAATGACGCGGCGACCTTCCGCCTTGGCAGCGACGGCTTCCTCGGCGCCGAAGACGATCTCTCCGGATGCAGCTCCTGGTGACGCCGGCAGGCCTGAGCCGATAATCGGTCTTTCGATAGACGAATCGATGGTGGGATGCAGCAGTTGATCCAGCGAAGAAGGATCGATCCGGCAGACAGCTTCATCGGCGGTGATCAGGCCTTCCTCGACCATATCGACGGCGATCTTCATGGCCGCACGTGTCGTGCGCTTGCCGCACCGGGTCTGGAGCATCCAAAGCTGCCCGCGTTCGATGGTGAACTCCATATCCTGCATATCGCGATAATGGGTTTCCAACTGCTTGCAGATCACCAGGAATTCCTGAAATGCCTCCGGCATCAGCTTTTCCATCGACGGCTTGTCGGAGCCGGAGGCGATGCGGGCCGCCTCGGTGATGGATTGCGGCGTGCGGATGCCCGCGACCACGTCTTCGCCTTGCGCGTTGACAAGAAACTCACCGTAAAGCTCTTGTTCTCCTGTCGATGGGTTGCGGGTGAAAGCAACGCCTGTGGCAGAGGTGGAGCCGAGATTGCCGAACACCATGGCCTGAACATTGACCGCCGTTCCCCAATCGCCAGGGATTTTGTGCAGATGGCGGTAGGTGACGGCACGCGTGTTCATCCAGCTGGAAAAGACAGCGCCAATTGCGCCCCAGAGCTGGACTTCCGTATCCTGCGGAAAGGGTTCATCCAACTCGTCTTCGACCAGTTGCTTGTAGCGCGACACCACATGCTGCCACTCGTCGGCGGAAAGCTCCGTATCATATTCGTGACCGAGACGGCCCTTTTCATCCTCGAGGATTTCCTCGAAGACCTCATGGTCAAGACCCATGACGACATCGGCATACATCTGGATGAAGCGGCGATAGCTATCCCACGCGAAACGGGCATCACCGGAGTCCTCGCAGAGCGCCTGCACCGTCTCGTCATTGAGACCGAGATTGAGAACGGTATCCATCATGCCGGGCATGGAGGCACGCGCACCGGATCGGACGGAAAGCAGGAGTGGACGCGGGCCTGCGCCGAATTTGCGGCCGGTCATCGCTTCCATGCCGGCGATCCCGCTTGAAACCTGCAGCTTCAGGTCATTGGGGAGTTGGCGTCCGCCCTGGTGGTAGCGGCCGCAGACTTCGCTGATAATGGTGAAGCCGGGCGGAACAGGCAGGCCGAGGCTTGCCATTTCGGCAAGATGCGCACCCTTGCCTCCCAATATGGCAACATCACTCGCGCGGCCTTCGGCAGCACCGTTGCCAAAGGTATAAACCCATTTCTTCATTATACGCTCTCCACCCAGAAGCGTTCTTGTTTTTCAACCCATTATAGCATTGTCACACCGTTGGGAACGCCAGAGAGTGCAAGATGACAGTGCAGTGCAGCATAATTGCGGCATTGGCGGCCCAGGGATGGCGAAACGCCTGCGGCGAGCGCGGGCATCCATTGTTACGGGTTGTCTCCGAGAGCTTCGCTTGAAGTGTGTCGCGATCGTTCAGATGCGCTTCTCACACTTCAAGCCTTTGATCGCATGTCGTTATCGCAAAACCATTGCGCAACTTTCGCTTGGACCATGCTATCACAACTCTTGCCAGTCCTGCTTAACCGCTGCGTTGCCGTTGAAGGCGGTTGCGAGCTTGCGGCCAAGCGCACGGGCGGGTGACGCTGCCGGACGCTCCGCAGGGGTTGCCGCACGGATCGGGGCCTCGAAGGTGGCAGACAGCTTGAACTGGCCGAGAAGCTGGTTCAGCGAAGAGGCTTCACGTGCGAGACCATGGCTGGCCGCCGTCGTCTCTTCCACCATCGCCGCATTCTTCTGCGTGTCCTGGTCCATCTGGTTCACAGCCGTGTTGATCTGCTGCAGACCGGAAGACTGCTCCTGTGCCGCTTCCACAATCGCCATGACGTGCCGGTTGATCTCCTGCACTTCCGCCACGATCGTCTCAAGCGCGCGGCCGGTTTCACCGACAAGCTCCACGCCTTCCTGAACCTGGGTGTTGGAGGTGGAGATCAGGCCCTTGATGTCCTTGGCAGCACTGGCAGAGCGCTGCGCCAGTTCACGCACTTCCTGCGCAACGACGGCAAAGCCCTTGCCTGCTTCACCAGCACGTGCCGCTTCGACACCGGCGTTCAGCGCCAGAAGGTTGGTCTGGAAGGCAATCTCATCAATCACGCTGATGATGTTGGAGATTTCACCGGACGACTTCTCAATCCGCTCCATGGCGATAACGGCCTTGCGAACGACTTCACCCGACTGTTCGGCTCCGGTGCGCGCCTTGGCGACCAGATGACCGGCTTCCTGGGCGCGACGGGTGGAGTCCTTCACCGTGGTGGTGATCTCTTCCAGTGCGGCTGCGGTTTCCTCGACGGAGGCTGCCTGCTGTTCGGTCCGCTTGGCAAGATCGTCGGCGGCCGAACGGATTTCATTCGCACCAGCATCGATACCACGGGCGTTCTCCGCCACGCGGGTCAGGGCCGACTGGAGCTTCTCGGCAGAGGCGTTGAAGTTCTCACGCACGACATCGAGATGGGCCACGAAAGGCTGGCTGATGCGATAGCACACATCGCCATCCGACAGACGCGACAGGCCGTCTGCCAAATGGTCGACCGCAAACTGCGTGTCCTCGGCTTCCTTCGCCTTCTGTTCGTCGCGAGCAATCCGCTCCTTCTCCGACAGGCTGCGATTGGCGTCAGCCTCCTGTTCCAGACGGATGCGCTCCAGCGCATTCTCGCGGAAGACGGAGACAGCTTGCGCCATCTGCCCAACCTCGTCCTTGCGATCGACGCCGTCGATCTCTTCGCGCGTTTCGCCACCGGCAAGCGACACCATACGCGCACGCAGCTTTTCAATCGGTGCCGTGATGCCTCTGGAAACACAGAACAGGGCCGCGCCGATGAAGGCGAGAAAAGCCAGACCGATGCCGATCAACGAGTGTTTGATGGTTCTTGTTGCCTGTGCGGATAGAACCTGCACGCCTTTCGCGGTTTCCGCAGCATTTGCGTTATTCCAACCCCGGAGATCGGCGCGATAATCCACGACGCGGGAGCCTATCTTTCCGATTTGGAGGCGTGCGTCATCGAGATTACCAGCCTTGATGAGATCAACGCTGGAATTCGCCAGATCGATGATCTCCTTACCTCTTTGAATGAACTTATTCGCTTCGGCGCTGACAGAAGGATCGAGCCGCTTGGCCTCTTCCATGCGCTTGATAAACAATTCGGCGTCGTTTCTATACAGTGCTTCGATTGCGCCCATGTCGCCACCGATCACCTTGATGCGAAGAATTTCGTTGACGGCAAAACCTACGCCGACGATCGCGGTGGACGCTCTGAACAGACTCGTCGACGCGGCAGCGTTGTTGTCGAAAAAGCGCACATAGGCACCATTTGCCTGATTGTAACTATGCGCCAGAAAGCCGGCGCCAGCCATGCCGACCGCGACCATTGGGAGGAGGATCGCCAGGATCTTGTAACGAATTTTAATATTGTCAAAGAGGATCATGTGTTCTCGCAGGACTAAGAAATAACAAGAAAAGACCCGGATACCCTCCTCGAAATCCAGCATGCCATTTCTTGCCACAAGACTTTGCACCGTCATGGAGCAACTGTGGTTGAGGCAATAAACTACGGGCGGCTGCCTTTAAAATTGATTAAATGCAAACGGAATCCGCATCCTAAAGGCGCGAAAAGCGAACCGGATGCAGCTTTCTAAATAACTAATATAACTTAAAATTGTATATTAGGACGCTTCCGCCAATGTCTCCGCCATTTGCAGATCGACCGAAACCAGTTGCGAGACGCCCTGCTCAGCCATGGTAACGCCAAAGAGGCGGTCCATCCGGGCCATGGTGATGGGGTTGTGCGTGATGATGACGAAACGGGTTTCGGTGGAGGCCACCATTTCGTCCATCAGGTTGCAATAGCGCTCGACATTGTGGTCGTCGAGCGGCGCATCCACCTCGTCCAGCACGCAAATGGGAGCTGGGTTGGTGAGGAAGACGGCAAAGATCAGCGCCATGGCGGTCAGGGCCTGCTCGCCGCCGGACAAGAGCGTCATGGTCTGCGGCTTCTTGCCCGGCGGACGGGCGAGAATCTCAAGCCCTGCTTCCAACGGATCGTCGGACTCGATCAGTTGCAGCTCTGCTGTGCCGCCGCCGAAGAGATGGGTAAAGAGCCGCTGGAACTGGGTATTAACGACATCGAATGCGGCGACCAGGCGCTCGCGGCCTTCACGGTTGAGGTTTTGGATTCCGGCGCGCAGCTTCCTGACGGCATCGATGATGTCATCGCGCTCTTTGATCAGGGCGGCAAGCTTGGCGGAGAGCTCCGCCTGCTCCTCATCGGCGCGCAGATTGACCGCGCCGAGGCGCTCACGCTCGATCTTCAACCGGTCGAGATCGCGCTCCACGTCACGCACTTCCGGCAGCGGCGCTCCTGACGGTAGTCCGGTGAGACGCAAGGCCATATGGGGTTCGACGTTCAAAGCCTCGCGAATGCGGTGCTCGCTCTCCTGCCGTTTCTCCCTTGCAGAAACCAGCCGTTCTTCGGCGCGGCCACGCTTTTCTCGTGCTTCCGCCAGTTCTGACAAGGCGGTTGCCGCTGCGCGATCGGCATCCCGCTGGAGATTTTCGGCTTCCACCAGACGGTCTGCGGCAGCGCGGCGCGCCTCTTCCATCTTCTGCAATTCGGTTAAGAGATTGCGGCGCTTCTCATCGAATTCTTCCGGCGCGATATCGAGTTCCGCGAGTTCATCACGCGCCTCCTCTTCACGCTCGCGCAATGTGGCGATGTGGTCGGCGGCACTTGCAGCGCGAGCCGCCCATGTTGCGCGTTCCTGCGCAATGGCATTGATGCGGCGCTGGCGCGCATCAGCCTCACGGCTTAAGCCCTCATGGCGTGCACGCGCCTCGGCCAGAAGGCTTCTATCTGTTGCAACTTCCAGCTGGCTGTCGCGCAAGCGCTCATCAAGGCTGGAAAGATCAGCACCGTCTTCGAGTTCGATGCGGGCATTCTCTTCCTGAGCCGCGATCTCCTCAATCTGACCGCCAATCTGGTTCAGAGCCTCCGAGACGACGTCGCGGCGGCGCAGGAGATCGCCGGATGCCCGCTCTGCCATAGAGAGGGCATCACGCGCTTCGGTCAGCTGCCGGGCGGCAAGGCGGCTACGCTCGCGCGCTTCATTCAAACCGGCCTCCGCCAGACGGATGTCTTCGGCGCGCACCGACAGTAGCTCTTCCGCCTCTTCCAGCGCGAAACGCGCCTCCTCGATTTCGCCTTGGATTTCGGACAGGCGATTCTTTTGTGCCAGCCGCAGCGCTGCACTTCCCGGCGCATCGGCGCTTGCCACGTGGCCGTCCCAGCGGAACAGCGCGCCGTCTTTCGTCACCAGCCGCTGGCCGGGTTTTAGAAGCGACATCAGTCGCTGACCGTCTTCGACAGAGACGACGATACCGATCTGGCGAAGTCTTCGCTTCAAGGCATCCGGGCCGGAGACATGCGACAGGAGCGAGGGAAGGCCCTGCGGCAGGGCCGGATCGTCGGCGCCTTCGCCATTCGCTGTCCAATATGCGGGCGCGTTTTTATCCAGCGGGCTTTCCAGATCGTCGCCAAGGGCTGCACCAAGCGCTGCCTCGAAGCCGCGATCCACTTTCAGCTCTTCCGCTACCGGCGTGAACGAGCCGGAAGCAGCGCCGGCGGCCAGCATTTTCGAGATGGTGCGCGCTTCGGTTTCCAGCGCGTTGAGGCGATTACGCGCCATATCAACCGGTCCACGCGCCAGGGATTCGGCGGAACGCGCCTCAGCAACGGCTGTCTCCGAATCGTCAACAGCGACCAGCGCATCTTCCGCCGCTATCTCCGCCGCCTCGACCATCTCGCGCTTTTCCGCAGGATCTGGAAGTTCGGCCAGCTTCTCATCGATCGTTTCGACTTCGGTAGCAGCCTCGGAAAACTGTCTTTCCAAGCGCATCTTGCGGTCGGCAAGCTCACGGATCGAGCGTTCAAGCTGGGCGCGAGACGCCGCAGCTTCGGCGCGTTCTGCCGTCAATGCTGCAAAAACCCGTTCGCTTTCGGAAAGCTTGGCAGCGGCCTCCTCGAAGGCCTCGCGCGTCTCCTCGGCGTAGCGCCCCGAATCGGCCAGGATGTCGAGGAGCTCGGCTTCTTCCGTATCGAGGCGGGAAAGAAAGTCGGCATTGTCCGAGACGAGCCGCTCTTCGCGCTGAATGTCTTCGCCAAGTTGCGAAAGGCGCCGCGCCAGTTCATCGCGGCGGCGGAGCAAGCGGTTGGCTTCATCATCCAGCTGTGTGCGGGCGATCTGCAATCGCTGAAGCGCGGCAGCGACCTTCGCTTCATTCTCGCGCAGTTCGGGCAGCTTGAAGCTTGCAACGCCCTGCTCTTTTGCCGCTTCCATCTGCCGCTGCGCCTTTTCGGCCACCAGATTGGTGGCGAGGTTCAGCGCGCTGTCCGCTTCCCGTTCCGACTCGCTCGCATCCACCCAGCGGATATGGAGAAGCGTTGCTTCGCGCGCGCGGATCTCGGCAGAGAGCATCTTGAAACGATTGGCCTGGCGGGCCTGGCGCTTCAGGCTTTCGATCTGGCTTTCCAGCTGTGCGGTCACATCCTCAAGCCGTTCCAGATTGGTTTCGGCGGCACGAAGGCGCAGTTCCGCCTCGTGGCGGCGTGAATGCAAGCCGGAAATGCCTGCCGCCTCTTCCAGCAATTGTCGGCGCGCCTGCGGTTTGGCATTGATCAGCTCGCCGATGCGCCCCTGCCCCACCATGGAGGGTGAGCGCGCGCCGGTAGACGCGTCGGCGAACAGAAGCTGCACATCCTTGGCGCGGGCCTCCTTGCCATTGATCCGATAGACAGAGCCGTTCTCGCGCTCGATGCGGCGCGTGACCTGGATCTCGTCAGCATCATTGAAGGCGGCGGGCGCGGTGCGATCGGAGTTATCGAGGTAAAGGCCGACTTCCGCTGTGTTGCGCGCAGGGCGATTGCCGGAGCCGGAGAAGATCACGTCATCCATGCCGGAGGCGCGCATGTTCTTGTAGGAGTTCTCGCCCATCACCCAGCGAAGCGCTTCCACAAGATTGGACTTGCCGCAGCCGTTCGGCCCGACAACGCCGGTCAGGCCTGGCTCGATGATGAATTCGGAGGGCTCGACGAAGGATTTGAAGCCCAGCAGGCGCAGCTTATTGAACTTCATGCCGCTGCCTCGAACCGTAGACTTTCAGATGCGAAAACGGGCGCGCGGAGATATCCGGCGCCCGTCAGAATGTGGCGGCGTCGATTAAAGAAGTTTGTCGATAAGGGCCGACATGGTTTCAACCGACATGTCTCCAGAGTACTTCTTGCCGTTGATGATGAAGGTTGGCGTAGAGTTGACGCCGAATTCCGTCGCGCCGCGCTGCATCGTTGCGTTCACATCATTCAGAAGTTGCTGGTTCGTCAAGCAGGCCTCGAAGCTCTCTTGTGAAAAACCGGCCATTTTCGACATTTGCAGCAGTGCTGCGCGTGCATCCTGGGCGGTTGCCCAGCTCTGCTGCTGTTTGAACAGCATGGAGACGAATGGGAAATACTGCTGCTCCGGCGCGCAACGGGCCAGCATGAAGGCTGCGGCAGCGCGCGGATCGAACGGGAACTCGCGGATGATGAAGTAAACCTTGCCGGTGTCGATGTACTTCTTCTTGATCTCTTCAAAGGCTGTGTTGTGGAAATGCGCGCAGTGCGGGCAGGTCATCGACATGTATTCGACGATCTTCACCGGCGCATTGGCATCGCCCAGAGCACGGTCCGGCAGAGCGCCGGGCTTCAGCACCTCAGCCATATCGACGTCGCCGGAGGATTCCGGAATATCCTGCGCAAAGGCATTGCCTGCAAGCACCGGGAGTGCAGCGACGACAGAGGCCATGGCAACAGTGCCGAGAAGAGCGCGGCGGGTGAGGTTCAGTTCGGGGAAATGCATGGAAGCACCTGTTTGTGAAAGACGCAAATGTCTATGATTCCGATATAGCCACACATCGTTTCCAACAAGCGGCGAGTTCTTTTGTTCTTGTCAAAGAATTGTGACCAGTCAAGGACTGTTCGCTCCAGTTCCCTGCTTCACAGTGTCCGGCTGTTCATAACGTCCGACCTTTGGGACGCTTTTGCATGACGGCGGTTCCAAGCCGCTCCACCGCTTTGCGCAGGGCTTCACTTTCTATCCCCTGCATCATGTCATCCAGTCGTTTTGCCGCCTCCCCTCGCAAAGGCTGCGGCTTGCGCCTGCGAGTGGAAGCCGTCGAGACAGGCTTTTGCACGATGCGGATCTGACGCACTGCGGGGAAGCCAAAAAAGCCGTTGATCCGGGCGATCAACTCGCCCTGAGCATGGGTCAAAAAAAGCGCACGCGCGCCCTCGCAGGCAATCGTCAGAACACCCGGCTGATAACCGCCGCGATCCGGCCCCTCGTCGCGGCGCGGCCAGGTGATCTTTTCGGGGCGGGTACAGTCGGCAAAATCATCGCCGGCAATCTCGTCCCATGAACCGAGCAGTGCCGTGCTGATACCGGCTCTCTTTGCCAAAACGGGATCGATAATGCCGTTTGCAACTTCGGCAATCTGAAGGACACCTTTACGGGTCTGTCGCATGGTCACACTACTCTGAACTCGCGGCTTGATTGGGCGAAGCGTATGGACCAAGTATAGGACGTTTCCATCTCAATTGGAAACGCCATCACCAAATCGGACAGACCTTACATATGCTTCATAAAACCGAAGGGCCGGCTTACGCGCAGTTGTTGCTGGCCTGGTATGATCGCCATCACCGCGATTTGCCATGGAGAACTTCACCATCCATGGCTGCAAAAGGCCTGCGGGCCAATCCCTATCATGTCTGGCTGTCCGAAGTGATGCTGCAGCAAACGACGGTGCAGGCCGTGAAGCCTTATTTCACCAAGTTTCTCGCCGCATGGCCAACGGTCAACGATCTCGCCGCAGCGCCGACCGAGGACGTGATGGCCGCATGGGCGGGGCTTGGTTATTATGCCCGGGCACGAAACCTGAAGAAATGCGCCGAAGCGGTCGCCCATCAGCATGGCGGTACGTTTCCCGACACGGAGGAGGGGCTGAAAGCGCTCCCAGGTATTGGCGACTATACCGCCGCGGCCGTGGCAGCGATTGCCTTTAACCGTCAGGCGGCGGTGATGGACGGCAACGTGGAGCGTGTGATCTCACGCCTGTTCCTGATCGATTCGCCCCTGCCCGGCTCAAAGCCTTTGATGAAAGCCCGCGTTGCGGAGATCACGCCTAACGACCGGCCGGGTGATTTTGCCCAGGCGATGATGGATCTCGGCGCCACGATCTGTACGCCGAAGCGTCCTGCCTGCGCGCTCTGTCCGTTCAACGGCCACTGTCTGGCTCTGGCGCAGGATGAGCCGGAGCGGTTTCCGGTCAAAGCCAAGAAGAAGGATAAGCCCGTGCGCGTCGGCGCGGCCTTCGTTGCGGTCAATGACGAGGGAGAGATCCTTCTGCGGCGGCGCATCGACAGTGGCCTGCTCGGTGGCATGACGGAGGTTCCGACGACGGCCTGGACCGCGCGCCTCGATGGCGGCACGGAAAAAGCCCATGCGCCTTTTGACGCCGACTGGGAAGCGGCAGGCACCATCGTACATGTCTTCACCCATTTCGAACTCAGGCTGACGATCTACCGGGCGAGAGTCGGAAACGAAGTCAAAGCCGATGACGGATGGTGGGAGCCGGTCACAAATCTTGATGCCCAGGCACTGCCAACGGTGATGAAAAAGGCAATCGCTCAGGCTATTCCATTGGCGTTTGCGGCAAGCGCCGGGAAAACGCAGCAGTCTTCGAGAAGCAGGAAAGTTTCATGAGCAAGATCAATCATATTGTTTTCGATATCGGCAAGGTTCTCATTCATTACGATCCGCATATTCCCTATAGCCGCCTGATCCCCGACGATGCCGAACGCGCCTGGTTCTTCGAGAATGTCTGCACCCATGATTGGAATTTGGAGCAGGATCGCGGTCGTACATGGGCGGATGCCGAAGCCTTGCTACTGGAAAACCATCCGGACCGGGAAGAGCATATCCGCGCGTTCCGCACCCATTGGCACGAGATGGTCTCCCACTCCTATGACGATTCCGTCGCCATCCTCAAAGGCCTGATCGACAGCGGCCATGATGTGACGATGCTGACGAACTTTGCCTCCGACACCTTCCGCGAGGCACAGAAGATGTACCCGTTCCTGACGCTCTCTCGTGGTGTGACAGTCTCGGGCGATGTCGGCCTGATCAAGCCGGATGTCGCGATCTACAAGCTGCATGCCGAAACATTCGGGCTCGATCCTGAGACCAGCATCTTCATCGACGATTCGATTGCCAATGTGGAAGGTGCGAAGGAAGCCGGCTGGCAGGCGGTTCACTTCACCGGTGCGGAAAAGCTGAAGGCGGATCTGGCAGAATACGGTATCAAGGTCTGAGGAATGGCAGAGGCGAAGATCTATCTGAGCGGGTACTTGGACGTGCCGGAAGATCGTCGTGAGGCGGTGGCAGACGCCTTGCCGCATCATATCGAACTGACACGCGCTGAACCAGGATGTCTCTCCTTCGAGGTCGTTCTGAGCGACGATATTCCGGGGGCTATCTGGTTTCGGAAGTCTTCACCAATGAGGAGGCCTTCGATGCACATCAGGGCCGGATGAAAAGCTCACACTGGTTTGCGGTCACGCAGGGCATTCCGCGCAATTATAATATTCAAAAAGGCGAGTAATGTCCGGAGGCTTCGTCAGGAAAAAAGTTTGAGAATTCCTGGCGCAGGCAGGAATGGCGGTCCCCGTCCTGCGCCAGTCCAGCCGCAAGCGGCCAGATCTGAAGAATCATCAAAGCAGGGAAGCATCCGTCTTCTTGGCTTTGCGCATCTGTTCGATGCGCCAGCGGCTCGCCCTCGTCCCTTGGCGAGATTGATTAATGTCGCTTACTTGCTCCAAGCTTGCCATGCAATTGAAATATTTCGGGAAAACTCGTTGTCCAAAACAACATACACCAAGGCCCGGCATTCTATGAACGCCGGGCCTTGCTTGTTCTTCATCCGGGACTGAAGGTACTAAAACCGGATGAAGTCTATGGCGAAAGTAACATCGAGCGGTGGATCGAAGACTGGATGTTCCTTTTATCGCGTGTCAATATCGCAAAACCGCTGCACACTTTTGCGCGACATGCTTTAACCGGCTTTGGCCAATTCTATGCGGATGACGCTTCTCAGATCATCGATCGGCTTCAGAGCATCACCATCCTGGTAGTGCCAGAAGGTCCAGCCATTGCATGCATCTAGGCCCTGCACCTTGGCGCCCAGCCGATGGATCGAACCAGCATCACCGCCCGACGAAACCGTGCCATCGGCGCGAATGATCGCCGTGTAACGGCGCTTGGCATCCGTCAGCACCTGGCCGGGGCGTACGAGGCCGCTTTCGAGGAGAACGTTGAAGGCCACGCGTGGTTCGGCCTTCTTGCCGGTCATCACCGTCAGTTCCGCCTTGCCAAGCGGTTCGACGGCAGCGATGCGGGCAGATGCCGCATCGATGTAGTCCTGCTCGCGCTCGATGCCGACGAAATGACGGCCAAGGCGCTTTGCCACCGCACCTGTCGTACCGGAGCCAAAGAAGGGATCGAGCACAACGTCGCCGGGCTTGGTCGAAGCCATGATCACGCGGGCCAGAAGTGCTTCCGGCTTTTGCGTCGGATGGATCTTCTTGCCGTCATCACCCTTCAGCCGCTCGGAGCCGCTGCAGATCGGAAACAGCCAGTCGGAGCGCATCTGCACGTCGTCGTTCGACGCTTTCAGCGCTTCGTAATTGAAAGTGTAGCTCTTCGCCTTGGCATCGCGGCTGGCCCAGATCATCGTCTCATGGGCGTTCTGGAAACGGCGACCCTTGAAGTTCGGCATCGGGTTGGTCTTGCGCCAGACGATATCGTTCAGGATCCAGAAGTTCATGTCCTGAAGGATAGCACCGACACGGAAGATGTTGTGATAGGAGCCGATGACCCAGATGGTGCCATTCGGCTTCAGCACGCGCCGGCAGGCGAGCAACCAGGCGCGAGTGAAGGCATCATAGGCGTCGAAGGAGGCGAACTGGTCCCACTCGTCATCCACCGCATCCACAAGCGACTGATCAGGACGATGCAGCGTGCCGCCAAGCTGGAGGTTATATGGCGGATCGGCGAAAATCGCATCTACGGACTGGCTCGGCAGCGCTTCGAGAGCGGCGACGCAGTCACCCTTGATGATGCTGTCTTTCCAGGCATCGCTCTCGCCTGCAAGATCAAAACCGGCGCGCCGAAAATCGGCCAGTGGAAACACTGATGCCATGGGTACTCGCTCCATACGCTTACTCAACTGAACTGGCCTTATGGTTACCGAAGATGGTTATCAAAGGCTGAACGAGAGAAAGAAAGTTCGGAGGTAAGTGCATAAAAATGCGAGAAAATAGATTACCAGGCCAAAGAGTGAGATCGCTGAGCGGACGCGGCGGTTGCTATGGGAGGATGACACCACCGCAATAGTGGAGCGCATAGGCTTCCTCGCAACCGACCATGATCACCTCGCGGCCGTGAAAATGGCGAGCATCGCCCTCGCTCCTGTCGATGTATGTTCCGTATTCACCCGTCCACTCGAAACCACCGAGGAACCGACCGCTCCGATACATCGTAGAGAGAGCTTTCGTGATGGTGGCTCCGGCTCGCTGGCCATCGATCAGATCCGGACGACAGATGAAGCCGTAATAATTCATCGCCCAATAGGGCGTTCGCCTGAACCAGAGAACCTCTTGGCCGATGAAATTCGTACCGCCAAAGTAGCTGTCGCGATACTCCCAATCCCCATCCGACCATGTGAGATCGTGGGAGCCAGGCCTACTCGGCTCTGTCTTCACGCCGCCTCCGACGTAGCAGGCCGCTTTTGCCCGAACGATGACATCATTCAGATTGTCCATAGCAACTCCTCTGACATGAACATATAGCGAACAAATCATCTGTTTCGTCAAGACGAAATAGCGTCTTCCCGCCAACGGACTCGCTTATGGAACCGGATGTTATTTCTAACGTTTTAATTTAGGAATTTTCCACACTGGCGGTATTATGGTGCCAGTGAAGGGTGCAGGGGTGAAGTTGAAAATGCGCATAGCCTTGATGATCGCCGCGACGCTCTATGCCAGCGCCGCCTTCTCGCAGCAGTCTGCACAGCAAAGCCAACAGGTACCCAAGCCACAAGTCAATGTGCGCACGGACGCCTTTCTTTTCAAAGGCGGCCCGTCGCTCGGCGATAGCGACAAGGTTCGATGGGATTTCTACAAGGCAGATAGCATGGGCGGACGAAGCGACGAGAATGTCGGCGGTGCTTATGATGCGACCTTCGAGGAGAAAATTCCGCCGGGCAAATATGTCGCGGTTGCTGCGCTCGGCAATATCAGCCGCGAGATCGCGTTCGAGGTCAAGGACGGCGCCGTCACCGAGCTTGCAGTGGACTTCGAGGCGGCACAACTCACACTCGTGCCGAAGCGCAGTCCGGACAGCAAGGAGGCAGAGCCGCTTGCGCGAGTGACTGTGACGCAGGACGAATTCAGCGACAGTATCTATGGCGCTAAGGAACTTTATGTGCCGGCCGGCGAATTGAAACTTGAGGGCCGTATAGGTCCGGCGGTGGCCGAGGAAACGATCACGGTCAAAGCCGGAGACACCGTGAGCCATGATGTCATCATTCCAAGTGGTGTGGTTGTCACCAACGCCGTCTACAAGGAGGGCGGACGGCAGGTCGAGACCGACAGCATTCGGTTCGAGGCATTAAAGGACATGCAAACTTTGGACGGCACGCGCGAGACGATCACCGGAACCTATGGCCCAGGCAAGATCATGCAGATGCCGGCTGGAAACTTCATTATGCGGGCGAGGCTCGGCAAGGTGACCGTCGAGAAGCCTTTTAGCGTCACGGCAGGCCAGCGTACCGATCTCAGCATCGATCTCGATGCAGGCGTGCTTGTCGTATCAGCGCCTCAGGCAGAGAGGATCGACATTCTCGAAACCACCAAGGATCTCCAGGGCACGCAGAAGGAAATTTCCGGTCGCTATGGCACGACTCACCAGGAGACGCTTCACCCCGGCACCTATGCGGTGAAAGTGACCTATGACAAGAAGGCCAACCGCGATCCGAAGGAAGTCAGCGCCACGGTGACGGCATCCGAGCGCACCGAGATCAACATCACCGATTGATCCCAAAAGCCAAACCGCGAACTATCCAACGATGGCGAACGCGTCGCGGGTCGAGCCGGTTGGTGTACGCACAGCCGTTCGGCCGATCCACTGAACATGACCGTGCAGAATACGGACGGCCTCTTCCGCTCGCTCACCGCGAAGCGCGTCTATGATGGCACGGTGATCCGTGTCGGTGCGACGCTCCCAGCCTGCCCGCCAGGCGGAGAACAGAAAACGGGCGCTGGCCGCATGCAGTCCGTCGATCGCTTCCATCAGTCGAGGCATGTTGCAGGGGGCTGTGATCAGCCGATGAAACCGCCGGTTTGCTTCTTCCCATCGGCGGACGTCCTGCGCATCGTCACCCTCATGCGTCGCGGCCTCCGCCTCATCCAAAATGGCTGTGGTCAGGTTGGGGATGGCATTACGCAGAGCAAGCACTTCGAGCGCGGCACGCATCTCCGCCACTTCCCGCACATCAGCCAGGCCGAAATCGGCCACCCGAACGCCGCGGCGCGGAATGCTGACGGCCAAGCCTTGCGCCTCCAGGCGCCGAAAGGCTTCTCTCACCGGCACATGCGAGGCACCGAACTCTTCGGCGATGTGATCCTGCCGCAGCCTTTCGCCAGGCGCAAACTCACCGCGCACGATGCGCTCGGCGAGCGTGCGGCTGATCTTGGCGGCAATCGTATCGTCAGGCTTGGTTTTTGGAATCTTGACCATGACCTGACATAGGGCGAGGCCGGCGAATTGTCGAGCGATGCGATAAACCGCAAAGCTCCCTTGCATTCCAGCCGGTTGAGCTTGTGGCTGAGTTGGTCTAAAAGCCGCCAACCCCATTCCCATTCCTCCACCGACATCAAGGGAGCGCATATGAGCGGCTTCGACCTTATTATTTTCGACTGCGACGGCGTTCTGGTCGATTCGGAAATCATCGCTGCACAGGTCGAATCCCGCCTGTTGACGGAAGCGGGCTATCCCATCTCCGTTGAAGAAATGGGCGAGCGCTTCTCGGGCATGACCTGGAAGAACATCCTGCTTGAGGTCGAGCGCGAGGCAAGCATTCCGCTTTCGGCCACGCTGCTCGATAAATCCGAAAAGCTTTTGGATGCGCGCCTGGCACGCGATGTCAAAGTCATCGATGGCGTAAAGTTTGCGCTGTCGCGGCTGACGACGCAGCGTTGCATCTGCTCGAATTCGTCCAGCGCCCGGCTCGACATGATGCTGACGAAGGTCGGTTTGAAACCCTATTTCGAAGGCCACGTCTATTCCGCCAAGGACCTTGGCGCAGATCGCGTCAAGCCGAAGCCGGACATTTTCCTCCATGGCGCCAAGCAGTTCGGCGTCTCGCCTGACAAGGTGGTGGTGATCGAAGATTCCGTTCACGGCATTACCGGGGCGCGGGCTGCTGGCATGCGCGTCATCGGCTTCACCGGCGCGTCGCATAGCTATCCAAGCCATGCGGACAAGCTGACCGATGCAGGCGCCGAAACAGTCATCTCCCGCATGCAGGATCTGCCCGCGACAATCGCTGCACTGTCCGAATGGGCGATCTGATCCATTAAAAAAGCCGGAGCGCCTAAGGCGCTCCGGCTTTTGAAAATATGTCTTGGAGTCGGGTCTGATCTCAGCCCCTACGGCCACCCTTCTTGCTGCTGGCCTTGGCGCCACCTTCGTCAAACGAAATGAAGACATTGGTCTGCTTCGATGCGCCGCCGGGACCATTCGGAATGGCGACATTCGGGTTGTTGAAGATGAACTGCGTGCCTGCGGCCCCAGCAGGAACATCCACGCCGAGGCTGGTGACCTGCGAGAAGATTTCGCCGTCGCCATCCTTCACCGTCACACGGATCGGCAGATTGACACGACCTGGCTTGGAAAGAGGACCTGGAACCACGCGGCCCTGAGCGAAGACATTCACCGTCAGGGTGGAGTCACTCATACTGCAGGAACGTGTCGTATCGGAAATCGACGCCTGATAGACGAGCTTGCTCGGATCACCCTTGGTGCCGGCATAGACCTGATGGACGGCATTGGTATCCAGCACGGTAATGGGTGGGCAGTTTGCCTGCACGACGGGGGCGGTTGCAGCCTGTGCAGCCGGAGGATTGACCGCCAGCGAATCCGATGGATTGGAAGAATTGCAACCCGCAAGCACGGCAAGCAGCGATGCTGCGGCGGATAAACGCAAAATAGTCCCTGTCACTCTGTTCCACCCTCTAAAACAATTCCGCGACAGGCCGGAGATGCAATTTATTGGCCTTCCTTGCCTGTCGGCGATGGTCTATAGCAGCGGCGCCGGAAAAAATCGATGGTTGCGTTCGGATTTGCGCCATTTTTGCAAAATGGACGAAATTCCCGCGCCCAGTGGTTCGTACGGCTTGACTGGTGACGACGACGAAGGACGATTTCCGTGAAATATGTTTCGACCAGGGGCAGCGCCCCATCGCTTGGTTTTTCCGATGCGCTGCTGGCAGGTCTCGCGCGCGATGGCGGCCTTTACGTTCCGAGCGAATGGCCGACGATGAAAAAGAAGGAAATTCGCGCACTTCGTGGCAAAAGCTATCAGGACATCGCGTTCGAGGTCCTTTATCGCTTCACCGGCGGGGAAATTCCTGAAAAGGATTTCCGTTCGATGATCGACGACGCCTACGCAACCTTCCGTCATCCGGCCGTCGCTCCGCTCGTGCAGACCGGGCCGAACAGCTTCATTCTCGAACTTTTCCATGGCACGACATTGGCGTTCAAGGATGTCGCCATGCAGTTGCTCGCCCGGCTGATGGACTACACCCTTGCGGAACGTGGCCAACGTGCGACGATCGTTGGCGCCACATCCGGCGACACGGGCGGCGCTGCGATCGATGCCTTTGCCGGTCGCGACCGCACCGACATCTTCATTCTCTTCCCGCATGGCAAGGTCTCGCCGGTGCAGCAGCGTCAGATGACCAGTTCCACGGCTTCGAATGTGCATGCGCTTGCTATCAACGGAAACTTCGACGACTGCCAGAACCTCGTCAAAGAGATGTTCAACGACGCTAAATTCCGTGATGGCGTCAAGCTATCCGGTGTGAACTCCATCAACTGGGCGCGCATCATGGCGCAGGTGGTCTATTACTTCACCACCGCCATTTCGCTCGGCGCGCCGGACCGCAAAGTTTCCTTCACTGTGCCGACTGGCAACTTCGGCGATATTTTTGCGGGCTACGTGGCCAAGCAGATGGGCCTGCCGATCGACAAGCTGGTGATTGCCACCAATGACAACGACATTCTGGCGCGCACCCTGAAGACTGGCCGCTACGAGATGCGCGGCGTGCACGCCACCACCTCGCCGTCGATGGACATCCAGATTTCTTCGAATTTTGAGCGCTTGCTTTTTGAAGCCTATGATCGCGACTCGAACGAGATCAAGCGTTCTATGGATGGCCTGAAGCAATCGGGCGCCTTCCAGATTTCCGAAGCGGCGATGAAGGTGATCAAGCGAGACTTCCGCGCAGGTCGTGCGACCGAAAAGCAAGTCGCCGCGACCATTCGCGATACGCTGAACGAGACCGGTTATCTGCTCGATCCGCACACGGCAACGGCGGTTCACGTAGCGAAAAAGTACGAAAAAACAAACAGTCCGATGGTGGTTCTTTCCACCGCGCATCCGGCGAAATTCCCCGACGCCGTAAAATCCGCTTGCGCAATTGATCCTGCCCTACCAGTATGGCTAGCTGATCTTATGAACCGGGAGGAGCGTTTCGACGTCCTGGAAGCAGAGCTTGACGCCGTGGAGACATTCATCGGCAAGCATGCTCGCGCCAACGACTGAGCGACGCGGAAAGACGTGGAAATGAATGTGAACGTAACCCGGTTGTCGTCCGGGTTGACAGTCGTCACCGAAAGAATGCCTCACCTCGAAAGCGTTGCTCTCGGCGTGTGGATAAAATCAGGTTCGCGCAACGAGACGGATGACGAGCATGGCATCGCGCATCTGCTCGAGCATATGGCGTTCAAGGGTACGGCGCGCCGTACCGCCCGGCAGATCGCCGAGGAGATCGAGAATGTCGGCGGCGAAGTCAACGCCGCGACATCCACCGAAACCACATCCTATTATGCTCGCGTGCTGAAGGATCACGTTCCGCTGGCTGTCGACATTCTTGCCGATATCCTGACGGAGTCCGCGTTCGACGAGGCGGAACTCGAACGTGAAAAGAACGTCATCCTGCAGGAAATCGGTGCGGCCACCGACACACCCGATGACGTCGTGTTCGACAATTTTTCCGGCGTTGCCTATCGCGACCAGACCATCGGTCGCCCGATCCTTGGTACACCGGAAACGGTACAGTCCTTCACCACGGCGCAGATTCGCCATTATCTCGGTCGCAATTACACGACGGACCGGATCTTCGTCGTCGCTGCCGGTGCTGTCGATCATGAAATCTTCGTCAAGCAGGTCGAACAGCGCTTTTCCAGCCTGCCGCAAAAGCCCGAAGCCACGCCGATCATCGAAAAAGCCATCTATACGGGCGGCGAAATTCGTGAGACGCGCGATCTCATGGATGCGCAGATCCTGCTCGGCTTCGAGGGCAAGGCTTACCACGCACGCGACTTCTACTGTTCGCAGATTCTGGCCAATATTCTTGGCGGCGGCATGTCGTCCCGCCTCTTCCAGGAAGTGCGCGAATATCGCGGTCTTTGCTATTCGGTCTACGCCTTCCACTGGGGCTTTTCCGATACCGGCATTTTCGGCATTCACGCCGCAACCGGCAGCAGCGATCTGGCGGAACTGGTTCCGGTCATCACCGAAGAACTGCGCAAGTCCTCCGAGGTCATCTATCAGGAAGAAATCGATCGCGCTCGGGCGCAGATCCGTGCGCAGTTGCTGATGGGCCAGGAAAGCCCAGCGGCACGCGCTGGCCAGATTGCCCGCCAGATGATGCTCTACGGTCGTCCCATCCCCAATGACGAGATGATGACGCGTCTTGGCGACATCACTCGCGAGCGGTTGACCGATCTTGCAGGACGTCTGTTTTTCGATAAAGTCCCGACATTGTCCGCGATCGGCCCCTTGGAAAACCTCGCGCCGCTGTCTGACATTACGGCGGGGCTTTCTGCGGCGCCATCCATGAAGATAACGGCAAACGGCTGACGGCAGAGACTGATCCGCAGCATGGTGTTGGATGACTAGATGCTGCGCTTTCTCTCCCGCAACAGTGATACGCCGGAACTTCGCAACGCAAACTATCTGCTGAGACTGCCGCGTTATTCCGACTACCGCCAGTGGCACAAGCTGCGCTCGGAAAGCCGCGGCTTTCTTCAGCCATGGGAGCCGACCTGGCGAAGCGACGAACTGACAGAGAGTTCGTTTCGCGTACGCGTCACCCGCAACAACCAGGAATTTTCATCCGGCACAGCCGTGTCGCTTCTGCTCTTTCTTGCGGACGGAACGCTGATCGGTGGCATCACCATCGGCTACATCCGCAGGGGTGCTGCACAAAGCTGCATGATCGGATATTGGATGGGTGAAGCCCATGCGCGTCACGGCCATATGTCTGCCGCATTAAAACTGGTAATACCCTACATCTTCAATGGACTTCAGTTGCACCGTATTGAGGCAGCCTGTATTCCAGACAACTTCAAAAGCATCCGGCTGCTCGAAAATGCCGGCTTTCAGCGGGAAGGCCTCTTGCGCGAATATTTGAAAATAAACGGCGAGTGGCGGGACCACGTCATGTTCTCGCTGATTGCCGATAAACACGGTTCCGGCAGGACTCAGTGAGATTGATGACATATATGAGCCTTGTGTCGCGCCCTGTTGAAACACCTACCGGCGAAAACATGTGCGACAGCGCTGCTGTTCTTCTGCGCCATTTTCTCCAGCCAGGCGTTCGCCTTCGAGCCGGTCAAGATTTCCCGCGACGACAATGCGCTCGATCTGACCGCCACCACCGATATCTACGCCAACCAGGGCGAGGCCTTTCAAGTTTCGACCGCTCCGGGGCCGGACGGTATTCGCCGGCGCATCGAAGTGCGCGCGAGCTCTCCCGCCCACCAAGGCGACTGGGCGGTCTTTGCGCTTGCCAACGTCTCGGAAGAGCAGCTTGAGCGCGTCATCGTCGCGCCGCACTTCCGTTTGGTCAATTCCAAGCTCTTCTGGCCAGATCTCGGTTCGCAGCGCATCATCGCCATCACCCCGAGCGAAGGCTTTGCGCTGGACCGTCAGCCAAGCCCCGACGCCGACGTCTTCCGCATTACGCTGAACCCGGGCGCGGTCATTACTTTCGTGGCAGAGCTTTCCACCCCACAGCTGCCGCAGCTCTATCTCTGGGAGCCGGAGGCCTACAAGGACACGATCAACGCCTTCACGCTCTATCGCGGCATCGTGCTGGGGATCGCCGGTCTTCTCGCCGTTCTTCTGACCATTCTTTTCGTCGTCAAGGGCACGTCGGTTCTGCCGGCTTCGGCGGCACTCGCCTGGGCGGTGCTCGCCTATATCTGCGTGGATTTCGGCTTCCTTGAAAAGCTCATCACCGTAACATCAAGCGACGAGCGAATGTGGAGGGCGGGCGCCGAAGTGGCGCTCGCCTCCAGCTTCGTGGTCTTCCTGTTCACCTATCTGAATTTGAACAGATGGCACGCGCATCTGGGTTACGCGACATTCGCCTGGATCATCGGACTGGGTGCGCTTTTCGGCGTGGCGATCTACGATCCATCGATTGCATCGGGGATCGCGCGCGTTTCCTTCGCGTTGACCGCGACCGTCGGTATCGTGCTGATCATCTATCTCGGCTTCAACCGCTACGACCGCGCCATTCTACTCGTGCCGTCCTGGGCGCTGATCCTGGTCTGGCTCTTCGGTGGCTGGCTGACGGTGACGGGCCAGTTGGATAATGACATCGTACAGCCGGCGCTTGGCGGCGGCCTCGTTCTCATCGTGCTTCTGATCGGCTTTACCGTCATTCAGCATGCTTTTGCCGGAAGTGCTTACCAGCAAGGCCTCTTCTCCGATCTCGAGCGCCAATCGCTGGCGCTGACCGGCAGCGGCGATACGGTATGGGATTGGGACGTGACGCGTGACCGCATCGTCACGACACCTGACGTATCGATCAAGCTCGGACTGCATCCCGGCACCATGCATGGCGCTGCGCGCAACTGGCTGCCTCGCCTGCACCCGGACGACCGCGACCGGTTCAAGGCGACGCTCGACGTGTTGCTGGATCATCGCAAAGGGCGGCTGAACCATGAGTTCCGCATTCGCGCCGAAGACGGCCACTTCCATTGGCTGCAGATCCGCGCGCGTCCGGTTCTCGGTTCGAACGGCGAAATCATCCGCTGCGTCGGCACCATCACCGACATCACGGAGCAGAAGAATTCCGTCGAACGCCTGTTGCAGGATGCGCTGAACGACAATCTGACCGGCCTTCCGAACCGTCAGGTCTTCCTCGACCGTCTGCAATCCATGTTAAACCTGGCGCTAGATGGCGATACGGTTCGCCCCACAGTGATGGCCATCGACATCGACCGCTACAAGCTGGTGAATGACACGCTTGGGATCGCCGCTGGCGACAACATTCTGATCGCGTTGACGCGTCGCTTGCGCCGCCTTCTAAAACCGCAGGATACGCTGGCGCGGCTTGGCGGCGACGAATTCGGGCTGATCCTCGTCTCGGAACGCGACCCACAGCGCGTGGCCGACTTTGCCGATGCGGTGAACAAGGCCATCATGGTGCCGATCAATTTTGCCAATCGCGAGATCATTCTGACGGCTTCGATCGGCCTCGTCTCCTGGATCGACCAGCAGGAAAGTGCTGCAGGTTTGCTGAGCGACGCAGAACTTGCTATGTATCGCGCCAAGCGCGCCGGCGGCAACCGCGTGGAGCCCTTCCGGCCGGCTTTCCGTACTTCTGGGACCGACCGTCTGCAGATGGAAAGTGACCTGCGCCGCGCGCTTGAACGCAAGGAGCTTACGCTCGCCTACCAGCCGATTGTTAAACTCGACAATGGCGATCTAGCCGGCTTTGAAGCCTTGATGCGCTGGGAGCACCCGAAACGCGGCAATATCCCGCCAAGTGAATTCATTCCGATTGCGGAGGCCTCCGGCCTTATCGAACCGCTTGGCATGTTTGCGCTGGAGCGCGCGGCAAATGATTTGATGGATTGGCAGCATGCGATCGACAAGCTGCCGATCTTCATCTCCGTCAACATCTCCAGCGCGCAACTACTGAATAACGAACTCTACAATGACGTTCGTAGCATGCTGCAGCGAACACGCTGCAATCCGCAGCAGCTGAAGCTGGAGCTGACGGAATCGATCGTCATGGAAAATCCAGAGCAGGCGCGACTTGTGCTGGCGAAGCTCAAGGAGACAGGCCTGAGCCTCGCGCTCGACGATTTCGGCACCGGCTATTCGTCACTTGCCTATCTGACGCGCTTCCCCTTCGACACGATCAAGCTCGACAAGGCACTGATTGCCAACACCAGTGACAAGCGAAACGTGCTGCTTCGCTCGATCATTGCCATGGCGCGTGCGCTTGAAATGCAGGTGGTGGCGGAAGGCATCGAAACGCCTGAGGATGCGGCGGAACTCGCCCGCATGAATTGTCATTACGGGCAGAGCTTCTTGTTTGGGACGCCGGACACGCCGGACGCAGCACTTCGGTTGCTACGCGAGCGCTTTCAGGTTTTCAAACGTGCCTGACTGCTGCTCGGCTTGCGGCTGAGAGGCCTGATAGTCTGTGACTTGTTCTTGTCCGCCGAAGTCGGAGTTCTCCGGAATTTTTCCATGTAGCAAGTCATGGACGAATTGCAGCTTCTCGACGACAGCCGGCGCCAGAACGAAGGGGTAGAGATCTGCCTCACCCATACTACGCTGCATGGAGTTCAGCGCAACGCTGAGCGGCACCCATGCATTGACCAGTCGCTGCGCGCTTCTTGCACGGTAGGGATCGAAAGCCACTTCCGTCGCCATTTCCTCATGGCCTTCCGGCTCGATAGCAATGCCGAAGGCATGGGCCGTTTCAAGCGTGTCGACGATGTGGAGATAGTGGGCAAAGCACTCGGCGAAGTCCTCCCAAGGATGAACCGAGGCGTAGGAGCTGATGTAGATCTCCTGCCAGCCGGGCTTCGGTCCTTCTTCGTAATTGCGTTTCAGTGCCTCGCCATAATCCTCGCGCTCGTCGCCGAATGCGGCACGGAAAGCCTCAAGGCGGCCAGCGTCGCGGACCAGCTTGTTCCAGATAAAGTGACCGACCTCGTGGCGGAAATGACCAAGCATGGTCCGGTAGGGCTCGTTCATATTGGCGCGGACCTGCTCACGCGTCACATCATCCGCTTCAGCCGCGCGAATGGCAATAAGGCCCTCATCATGGCCCGTCATGGCAGGGATCACGGATCCGTCTGGAGCGATCTCATCCACCAGGAAGTCGAACACCAGGCCGCCCTGCGGATCGGCATCGCGGTTCGGATGGGGCAGATTCAAGCGCAGCATGGAGTAGAAGAGATGCCGCTGGGCCTGGCTAAGACGACGCCATTGTTCAATGCCTTCCTGGGTGGAGGCATCCGGCACAAGACGGTTATGGTTGCAGGCGGGGCAGAACGGCGTTTCGCTGTCAGATGGCACTGCCCAGTTGCAGATGTCGTTGACTTCATTGGCGCAGAAGCGAACCTGATGATCAGGCCTCGATACCAGCGTCCATAGGGGGTCGCCTGCTGGATCCAACGCTTCCATTGAAAGCGTCTCCGGTACGAAGGCAAGACGATGACCGCATCGAACACAGGAGCGGTTGTCGAAGTGAACGGGCTGTCCGCAGGCAGCGCACGAGAAAAGTTGCATCACTATCTCCGGGTATCACGACTGATTGGCGAAATTGACTGCACAAGCGAAGAGCGCATGTGCCGAGTTTCAACACATGCGCTCTGCGACCTTTGAAGGTCATTCAGGTCGCGACCGTCTCATTTCGAAGACGTCGCGGTCCTGTTACATTCTGTCGACGGTGTCTTTAACGGCATCCTTGGCCTTGCCAGCAGCGACCTGGACCTTGCCCTTGGTTTCCTGCGCAGCACCTTCAGCGCGCACACGGTCATTGCCAGTGGCAGAACCGACGCTCTGCTTTACCTTGCCAGCAACTTCATTTGCCTTACCAGCGATCTTGTCGGATGTGCTACCCATGATCATTCTCCCTAGTTTATGCCAGGCTCGGTGCTGGCTACCGGGGAGAAAACGTCATGAATATAGTTTTGTTCCTCTGGATCTTACGCTTTCGTAGCGAAGATCAGGCATGCCCTGCCTCGGCCGAAAGCATGCGCGGATCAACGCCCATCAAAGCAAGGGCGCGCTCATACTTGTCATCCAGAGACCGGTCGAAGATCAATTCTTCCGAGGCGGGGCAATTCAGCCAACCATTATTGGCGATTTCGTTTTCGAGTTGCCCTGGCGCCCAACCGGCATAGCCGAGCAGCATGGTTGCGCGCTGTGGCATCCGGCCGTTGGAAATGGCCCGCAGGATGTCAAGTGTGGCGGTCAGCGAGATGTCGTCGCTGACTGGAATGCTGGACTCGCTGGAGTAATCATCGGAATGAAGCACAAAGCCCCTACCCGTCTCCACCGGCCCGCCAAACTGAATGGGAAACTCGCGCGTGCGGTTGGGCAGCATGATGGCATCGTTGCTGTCCATGATCTTGAGGTGCAGCAAAACGTCGGTGAAAGTGATCTGCTGCCCGCGATTGATGATGAACCCCATGGCCCCGGCCTGCGAATGCGCGCAGATGTAAATGACGGAGCGCTCGAAGGCGCTGTTGGCGAGCCCCGGCATGGCGATCAGAAACTGACCATCCAGAAAGCCTCGTTCCTTCTTGTCCATGAGGGTCGAAAAAGCCAAGAGCGCCTCCCCATCAGCGCCCCATAGCGACGCCGGTCTGGTTTCACCTTTTGATAAGGATGCGGCATCCGGCCCCATCAATCAACCGAAAATGATGAATGAGACGAAATCGTAACTGGTCGCTTCGCGCCGCTTGCGGTAGACGAAGACTATGACCCTTTCGTTCTTCTCCTCCCTTCGCACTTTTCTCATCGCTTCTATCGCGCTTTTATCCACGCTTGCCGTTGGAGACACTGCCAAGGCCGATACGACCGAATGGGCAACGAGCGAAGGTGGGCGCATGCGCATCGTCAGCTTGGCCCCCGATAGCAGCGGGAAAATCGAGGCGGTGCTTCAGATCGATCTCAAGCCCGGCTGGATCACTTACTGGCGTGAACCGGGGGAAGCTGGCATTCCTCCGCAGTTGAAGCCAGACGCGGCAAGTGGTGTGACGCTGTCCTCCATGTCGTTTCCCGTGCCGAAGCTGATAAAGAACGATGACATCACAGATATCGGCTACGACCAGCCTGTGAACTTCCCGATCACACTGCAATCTGGTGCTGGGCACGAAGCCGACGCGGCCAAGCTGACGGCCTTTATCGGTGTCTGCCTCAACATCTGCATTCCTTTCGAAGCCAGCTTCGACATCGACAGGAAGGCAGAGGCCACGGAAGAAGAGGTCGCTTTCATCCAGTCGAGCAGGGCAAATCTTCCAGAGGCACCATCGGATGATTTCAAGGTAGTCAACTTCCACATCACCCCGGACAAGACCCTGCTCGGTGTGGAGTTGTATTTGCCCGAGGGAGCGCCGAAGGAGGCCGATATCTACGTCGCCGGCCCATCGGGATATGCCTATTTCGAGCCGCAGAACCTTGTGCGCGACAAGCGCAAGCTCTCCTTCTACATGAACATTAAGGGTCTGCCCAAGAGCTATAATCCGAAAGGACAGAGCTGGCATATTCTGGTCAAATCCGGCGCGCGCGCCATGGAAGCACCGCTGAATTTTCCCGCTCAGTAAGGGATCTCGGATATCCGAGAAAACGACTTCACAGTTTTCTTGATCATGCTCTATAGTCGCGCCGTCATTGCCACAGGAGCGATATTATGACCATCAAGATCGGCGACAAGCTGCCTTCCGCCACATTCAAGGAAAAGACCCCGGACGGCCCTGTCGAAACCACGACCGACGAGCTTTTCAGCGGCAAGAAGGTTGTCGTCTTTGCCGTTCCCGGCGCATTCACGCCAACCTGCTCTTTGAACCATCTGCCCGGCTATCTGGAAAATCGTGACGCCATCCTTGCACGCGGCGTGGACGATATCGCTGTCGTCGCCGTCAATGACTGGCACGTCATGGGTGCATGGGCGCAGTCCAGCGGCGGCCAGGGCAAGATCCACTTCCTGGCAGACTGGGACGCATCCTTTACCAAGGCGCTTGGCCTTGATGCAGACCTTTCCGCTGGCGGTCTCGGCGTGCGCTCCAAGCGCTATTCCATGCTGGTGGAAGATGGCGTGGTCAAGTCCTTGAACATCGAAGACAATCCCGGCCAGGCTACGGTTTCCTCCGCCGCCACGATGATCGAACAGCTCTGATCTTTCGATAAACAGCTCATCGAAAACTGGCCCGGCATTCAGTCGGGCCTTTCACGTTTCAGGCTATCCTGCGCCCTGACGAAACCTCACGAGGCCCGCCATTCTTCCGCCTCAATTGTTACACCATAACGGTAACGGTATAACATTTTTGTGAGCGCGCCATGCTGCGTTTGTCCTTCCTGCCTCCCCTGCTGCGCCAATCCGCAGCTCACCGTATTTTGCTGGTTCTCCTGCTCCTCCTGCCTCTATGGGCAGCGATCTATTGGGCGGTCATTCTTCCATGACAGAGCCATCCATCCTTCGCATCGAAAACCTGACCGTTGCCTATGAGCGGCATCCGGCAGTCCATCATGTGTCTGGTGCGTTTCATGCCGGGAGCCTGACGGCCATTGCCGGACCCAATGGCGCCGGCAAATCCACGTTGCTCAAGTCCATCATCGGAGAGTTGCGGCCATCGGAAGGCCAGATCATCCACTCCTTGAAGCGAACAGACTTCGGCTATCTTCCACAAGCGGCGGATATCAACCGGCGCTTTCCGATCTCTGTGCTCGATACCGTGCTGCTCGGGGCCTGGAAGACCGCGGGCGCATTTGGACGTCTCACGAATGAGCAGTTGAACGCAGGTGGTCGCGCATTGTCGGCCGTCGGTCTTGAGGGTTTCGAGAAGCGGCCTATTGGCTCGCTGTCGGCCGGACAGTTCCAGCGTGTGCTTTTTGCGCGGCTTCTGGTGCAGGATGCCAAGGTTATTCTGCTCGATGAGCCTTTTACCGCCATCGACGCCAGAACAACGCGCGACCTGCTGGACATCGTTGCCCGTTGGCATGGCGAGGGACGCACCGTGATCGCCGTGCTGCATGACTTCGATCAGGTGCGAGCGCATTTCCCCCAGACATTGTTGATCGCCCGCGAGCTCGTCGGCTGGGGCGCAACAGCCGATGTGATGTCGCCTGCCAACCTCCTGCGCGCCCGCGCCATGGCGGAGCGCTGGGATGAGAATAGCGACATTTGCGAGCCAGCGGCATGATGGCCTACGATCTCTTCATTGCGCCGTTTCACGATTACGGCTTCATGCGGCGTGCGCTGGTCGCCTGCCTTTGCCTCTCTCTCGGCGCAAGCCCCATCGGCGTGCTGCTTGCCCTGCGGCGGATGAGCCTGATGGGCGATGCGCTTAGCCACGCCATCTTGCCGGGCGCGGCGATCGGCTATCTGGTGGCCGGCTCGCTGTCCTTGACGGCCATGGGGCTCGGTGGCCTCGTGGCGGGGCTCTCCGTGGCACTTCTTTCCGGTATTGTCACCCGCGTAACGCCGCTTCAGGAAGATGCGAGTTTTGCGAGTTTCTATCTGGCGTCGCTCGCGCTTGGCGTTCTGATCGTCTCGCTGCACGGCTCGAATGTCGATCTGCTGCATGTGCTGTTCGGCACGATCCTGGCTATCGACGCACCGGCGCTTTATCAGATCGGCGCCATTACTTCGCTGACACTGGTGGTGATGGCCTTCATCTATCGCCCACTCGTGACCGAGTGTTTCGATCCGGGCTTCCTGCGCGCCGTTGGCGGCCGAGGGCCGATCTATCACGTGGCATTCCTGCTGCTGGTCGTCATCAATCTGGTCGCAAGTTTCCAGGCGCTTGGAACGCTGATGGCCGTTGGCCTGATGATGCTGCCAGCGGCCATCGCCCAGCTTTGGGCACGCAGCCTGCCCGCCATGCTGGCGATTGCCAGCGGCAGTGCTGCGGCCTCCGGCTATCTCGGCCTCGTCGCCTCCTATCACTTCGAGACGGCATCTGGCCCCACCATCATCATCGCGGCCACCTGTCTCTACGGGCTCTCCATTCTGATTGCGCCCGCAGGCCTTGGTTCCCGCCTTTTCACCCGCCCTCATCTGAAGGGCTAATTTTAGGAGAATGCCAATGTCACCACGCTTCTTTCTTCTCTCGACCGCGCTTCCCATCACCATGGCCTTTTCCAATGCCGCCTCGGCTGGAGAGGTGAAAGCCGTCGCCTCCTTCACCGTGCTTGCCGATGTGGTGAAGCAGGTGGGCGGAAAGCACGTAACCGTCACCAGCCTGGTGAAGCCGGATGGCGATCCCCATGAGTTCGAACCCTCACCTGCGGATGCAAAAAGCCTGAAAGCTGCAGACGTCGTCTTCGTGAGCGGGCTTGGTTTGGAAGGATGGATGGACCGGCTTATCTCCGCGTCGGGCTACAAGAGAACACCTGTCGATGTATCCCAAGGCATCAAGACGCGCGAAATGGACGAGGACGGCAAGACCGTCACCGATCCGCATGTCTGGAACAGCCCGGTCAACGTCAAGGTGTGGGTGAAGAATATCGAGACGACGCTGGCCGCTGCCGATCCGGAGGACAAGGACGACTTCAAGGCGAATGCCGCCGCCTACATCCAGAAGCTTGACGACATGGATCGTTACGCGCACCAGAAGTTCGATCCCATCCCGCAGGATCGCCGCAAGATTCTCACAAGCCACGATGCCTTTGGTTACTTCGGTCGCGAATATAACGTCACCTTCCTGTCGCCGCTCGGTGTCTCAACGGAAACGGAAGCCTCAGCCGGCGACGTGGCAAAGCTGATCGAGCAGATCAAGGCCGAGCACGTGAAAACCTATTTCTTTGAAAATTCCAATGACCCGCGACTGGTGAAGCAGGTGGCAAAGGCGACGGGTGCTGCGCCCGGCGGCGAACTTTATGTCGAGTCGCTCTCCAAGGCGAAGGGCCCTGCCCCGACCTATGAGAAGATGTTCCGCTACAACGTCGACAAGATCTCGGACGCCATCAACAAGTCCAGTTGATTTGAAACTGAATGGCCCTCTTCACCCAGCCGGGTGATGAGGGCCATTCATCATAGATGTCGGACATGAAGCTGCTTGTCGTCAAACAGCCATGTCGAAAACGAGGATGCCGGCCAGGCCGCCATCTGTCAGGCCAGCCAGACGTTCGCCAACCTCGACGTGTTCCGGATGGACGAGATAGTCGTCGCGCGCCTCGGTGCTCTCGAAGGTGACGATGAAGCCATCCAGAAATCCACCATTCAAGCCTTCCGACGATACGTTCTGGCCGCACTTGATGTCGGAAATGCCGGGAATGACATCTTTCAGCGCTGTGATCGCTTCATAGATCGCCTGCTTTTCGGCGGTGGTGGTTGCGGATTTAAACCGCAGGAATACGCAGTGAAGTATTGTCAAGTGCCTCTCCTCTTCGACTGGGCAGCTCGGTCCGAGACTACACCATCGCTTCATGACCGCCGTTTGAACGGTTCCATGCCTTTTCGCGCCAATTCATCGGCGCGCTCGTTTTCCGGATGTCCGGCATGACCCTTGACCCAGTGCAGCGTGACCTTGTGTCGCTCGCGCGCCGTCTCCAGCGCCTGCCAGAGCTCGACATTCTTGACAGGTTTATTGTCGGCGGTCTTCCAGCCCTTTTTCTTCCAGCCAAAAATCCACTTGGTGATGCCGTCCTTGACATAGGCGCTATCGGTATAGAGATCGACCTCGCAAGGAGCCTTCAGTGCGTTCAGCGCTTCAATGGCCGCCATCAGTTCCATGCGGTTGTTGGTGGTCTCAGCCTCGCCACCGTTCAGTTCCTTCTCGACCTCGCCATAGCGAAGAACGGCGCCCCACCCGCCTGGTCCGGGATTACCAGAACAGGCGCCATCGGTGAAAATGTCGACGTGCTTCATTCTTCCACCAAACCATATTCGGCCACGTTGCCGATGGAGCGGTGGAAGCGCAGCTTGCGCAGATATTCGAGCGGATCCTTCTTGACCACCAGCGCGCCCGCCGGCGTCGTCAGCCAGTCATAGAGGCGGGTCAGGAAGAAGCGTAGCGCGGATCCACGCGCCAGGATCGGCATGGCATCCAGTTCGGCTTCACTCATCGGACGGACCGACTGATAGCCTTCAAGCAGCGCTTTGCCCTTGGTGACGTTATAGGAGCCATCCTTCTCGAAGCACCAGGCATTGAGGCAGATCGAGACGTCATAAGCGAGAAGATCATTGCAGGCGAAATAGAAGTCGATCAGGCCGGAAAGCTCATCACCCAGGAAGAAGACATTGTCCTGAAAGAGATCGGCATGGATAACGCCCGACGGCAAATCCTTCGGCCAATGGGCCGCGAGGAAGGCGATTTCGGGATCGATCTCTTCCTTCAACCCGCTTTCGACTTCGTCGGCGCGCGCCTCAGACTTGTCCCACAGCACTTTCCAGCCTTCCAGCGAAAGAGCGTTTGGCCGCTTGATCTCGAAGCCTTCGCCCGCCAGATGCATCGCAGCCAGTGCCTTGCCGACTTCGCGGCAATGCTTCGCCTCCGGCTTCCTCAACCACATGCCTTCGAGGAAGGAAATCAGCGCAGCGGGACGGCCAGATAACTCGCCCAGTAGCTCGCCGTCTTTTCTCGGCAAAGGCAGCGGGCAGGATAGGCCTCTATCGGCCAGATGCTGCATCAGCCCGAGGAAAAACGGCAGGTCCGACTTTTCCACCCGCTTCTCGTAGAGGGTCAGGATGAGTGGATCTTTCGTCGTGTGCAGCAGGAAATTGGAGTTTTCGACACCCTCGGCAATGCCCTTATAGGAGGTCAATTCGCCGACGTCATATTGGCCGAGAAACTGTCTCAGCTCATCTTCGGTGATGTCCGTGTAAACTGCCAATGGAATTCTCTTGTAAGAGGATGGATAAGGATCAGCCGTTCAGCACGGCCTTTGGCGGAAGCGCATCGATCGCGCTGCCATTGACGAATGCCATGTCTTGCGTGGTGAGTTCAATATTGCGAAGCTCCCGATTCACCAGAAAATGCTCGGTCTCTTCTACCGTTACGGCAAGATCGAGCGTCGTGTCGAAGCGTTCTTTAAATGACTGGATGATCTCGTCGACAATGACTTCCGGCGCGGAGGCGCCCGCCGAAAGACCAACCGTGCGAACGTCGCCGATGTCGCTCCAGTCGATCTCACCGGCACGCTGGACCAGCACGGAACGCTTGGCGCCGGCGCGCAAGGCTACTTCAACCAGACGCTTGGAATTGGACGAGTTCGGCGCACCGACGACGATGAAGAGGTCACAGCCGGGAGCTGCCTGCTTCACCGCATCCTGCCGGTTGGTGGTGGCATAGCAGATGCTATCGGCCGCTGGTGCCTGCATGGCCGGGAACCGCTCCTGCAGCTTGGCAATGACGCCCGCCGTATCATCGACGGAGAGCGTCGTCTGCGTCACAAAGCCGAGGTTTTCGGCATCGAGCGGCTGATAAAGCGCTGCATCTTCCACCGTCTCGATCAGTGATACTGTGCCTTCGGGCAATTGCCCCATGGTGCCAATGACTTCGGGATGGCCGGCATGGCCGATGAGGATGACGTGACGACCGAGCCGCTGGTGGCGCATGGCCTGCTTGTGCACCTTGGAGACGAGCGGGCATGTGGCATCGAGATAGAAGAGGTTTCGCGCCTGCGCGTCTTCCGGCACGGATTTCGGCACGCCATGGGCGGAGAAAACGACCGGCTGCTGGCGATGCTCGGCAGGAATCTCGTTCAGTTCCTCGACGAAGATCGCGCCTTTCGCCTCAAGCCCCTCGACCACGTAACGGTTGTGGACGATCTCGTGGCGCACATAGACGGGTGCGCCATAGGCTTTCAGCGCCAGCACCACGATCTGGATCGCGCGATCGACACCGGCGCAGAAACCGCGCGGGCCACAGAGCCTAATGGTAAGAGGCGGCTTGGAAACGGCCATGTTCATTCCTGCTCCTTTTGCCTCCCGCATTTCAGAGATACCGGCAGGCATTCGCCCATCAACGTCCCACTTCAACGGTCTTGGACGAACACGCGACTGCCCTACTTCTTCGGACCCTTCATGTCCCGCACATAGGCAAAACCGGCCACGAAGACAAGGGCGGCGGCAAGACCGTACCATGTAATCGCATATTGCAGGTGATTATTGGGCAGGTCGATCAGCGTTACGCCACCCTTCGGCCAGCCACCTGGATTGGGCGCCGCATTGGCATCGACGAAAAACGGCACGAGCGTGTCTGCCGGAACGCCGGCGCTTTTCGCCATGGCGCGGATGTCTTTCCAATAGAAGATATTCTTACCCACGTCATTGTCCGGCAGCATAATCGACGGCTTGGATGCAAGCTGCGCCCGCGCCAGGCCTTCAATGGTGACACGACCGGTAACCTGACCCTGCTCACGCTTGGCGGGCTCTTTCATTTCGTAAGGCACAAAGCCACGGTTGACGAAGATCTCTCGGCCATCATCCAGTTTTAGCGGCGTGTAGACATAATAACCCGTCTGCCCTTGGTGGGTAGCGAAGAAGTGCCTCTCCTTGGCATGATCGAAAATGCCGGAAAGGCGAACGGTGCGATACTCGATATCCCCGCCGGAGGCAGCGATCGTCTCGATCTCACCGAGTTCGACGGGCGCCGAGTGAACGCGAAGCTCAATCTCACTCAGCAAGGCTTCCTTCCAGTAAAGCCGCTTCACCTGCCACGTTCCGAGCGACAGAAGAATAACCAGCAAGAGAAGCACCAGCGGACCGGCAAACCACAAGCGCCGGTGGGATGGCTTGAGAGCGCCAGAATCAGCCATGATCGATTTTGCCTTCACTGGCATTGTTACGATATTGCAGCGCCACCATGATGCCCTTCAGCTTACGCAGCAAAACGAGCGAGACGATCACGGTCAAAGGAAGCCAGATCAACGCATGAAGCCAGACGGGGGGAGCGAATACGGAATCGAACCAGAGCGCGAGACCCATAATCAGGAAACCGACGATCAGCATGACGAAGACTGCCGGGCCATCGCCAGCATCTGCAAAAGCGTAATCCAGCCCGCAGGCGCTGCAATGTGGCTTCAATTTCAAAAACCCATCGAAAAGCTTTCCTCGCCCACAGCGCGGGCAGCAGCCTTGCAAACCGACTTTGATGGGATCGACGGGAGGGAATTCGCCTGTAGTCTCTCTCATGGCTCCTCCGGCCTCTTCAGATCAACAAGCGCGGCCATACGCCGCGCTTATACCGCCGCTGGATGAGGCGACACTTGCCCTTCGCCATCCGGCGCAGGGCGGTAACGCACCGCCTTTTGCAAGCCTCGTCAGTGGCCAGTCTCCGCCAGAGGCGCGCCCCAACCACCCCAGATGTAAATGGCGAAGAAGAGGAAAAGCCAGACGACGTCAACGAAGTGCCAGTACCAGGCCGCTGCTTCGAAGCCGAAATGATGCTTCGGCGTGAAACCGCCAGCGATGGCGCGGAACAGGCAGACCAGCAGAAAGATGGTTCCAACGAAGACGTGGAAACCATGGAAGCCCGTAGCCATGAAGAATGTCGCGCCGTAGATGGAATTCTTGAAATCGAACGGTGCGTGGACATACTCGTAGAACTGCACGGCAGAGAAAAGCACGCCAAGCGCAACGGTCAAGGCCAAGCCGGTAATCATGCCCTTGCGGTCATTGTGCAGCAGCGCGTGATGCGCCCAGGTGACGCAGGTGCCAGACAGCAGCAGGATAACCGTGTTGTAGAGCGGCAGATGCCAGGGGTCGATTACCTCGATACCCTTTGGCGGCCATTGACCGCCCGTATAGGCAAGACGCGACGCTTGAATGGCCTCATGAGGATAGAGGCTCGCATCAAAGTAAGCCCAGAACCATGCCACGAAGAACATGACTTCCGACGCGATGAACATGATCATGCCATAGCGCAAATGCAGCGCCACGACCGGTGTGTGGTTCCCCTCATCACCTTCCTTGATCGTATCCGCCCACCACGCATACATGGTGTAAAGAACGATGACGAGGCCGATATAGAACAGCCAAGGATTGGCAAGCTCAAGCCCGAACAGCTTGAAGGAGCCACCATTCAAATAGCGCATGTAGCAGATGCCGCCAAAGGTCAGCACGAACGCGCCGATCGATGCCAGAAGCGGCCATGGGCTCGGGCTTATGATATGGTAGTCGTGGTTTTTCTGCTGCGTATCTGCCATGTGATCAATCCCCGAAGGCTCTTCCCTATCTCGCTGAACCCGCCTCGCTGAGTTGATATCAGGCGACCGGTTCATTCCATGGCGCGATCTTGCGACCACGCCTCCCTCTCACAGTCTCGTTTCGTCACGTTCAGTCTTTGCCGGTAAGGACGCAACCGGTTTTTCCGCTTTTGACGGATAAAACGTATAGGACAAGGTCAATGTATGAATGTTCTTCGTTTCCCGGGCCTTGACGATGTCTGGATCAATGAAGAACACGACCGGCATCTCCAGCGTCTCTCCTGGCTGAAGCGTCGTCTCAGTGAAGCAGAAACACTGTACCTTGTTGAAATAGGCACCAGCCTCCATCGGCGTCACGTTGAAGACCGCCGTGCCTGTGGTTGCTACCGGCGAACGGTTGGTCGCCTTGAAGGTCACCTGAATCGTCTCGCCGATCCTCGGTTCGACCATCTTGTTTACCGGACGAAAGTCCCAGTTCAGCCCGTTGGAGGTATTGGAATCGAAGGTCACCTTCATCGTCTTGTCGAGAACGACATCGGAATATTGCTCGACGCGCTGGGTGGTGCCGTTATAGCCGGTGACCTGGCAGAACAGGCGATAGAGAGGCACAGAGGCATAGGCCATGCCGACCATGCCGCAAACGAAGACGAGGCAAAGCACAAGGATCGAGCCGTTGCTCGTCTTTCTATTTCCCGTCGTCTTTTGATCTGCTCCCATGTCTCCCTCCTCCCGAATATCGTGCGATCAATGACCGCCGATCTTGATGATGGTGATGATGTAGAACAGCACCACCAGAGCCGCGAGTGTTAGGCCGAGTGCGACGTTGCGCCCGCGCCTCGACCTCTTCTGCGCTTCGTTGAGCTTGACGGTCTCGATCACGCCGCACCTCCAAACATCGTTACAAAGGACGGCACGAGGTGATCGGCCAAAAGCGCGGAGAAAATCGCAAACAGGTAGAACACCGAGTAGGCGAACATCTTCTTTGCCGGCATCATCTTTTCATCGCCATCCGGCATGCGCCGAACGGAGATGGAACAGTAGACGAAGATGACGCTCAGTACCGCAGCGAAAATACCATATCCCAATCCAGCGAGACCGGAAAAATAGGGGGCCACGGCGACCGCCATGGTCAGTACGGCATAGACGATCATCTGATTCTTGGTCGAGCGTTCACCGGCGACGTTCGGCATCATCGGAATGCCGACAGAGCCGTAGTCGCGCATCTTGAAGAGCGCCAAGGCCCAGAAATGCGCAGGCGTCCAGAGAAAGATGATCAGAAACAGGATCGTGCTGTCGAGGGAGACATTGCCGGTCACACAGGCCCAGCCGATCATGGGCGGAAAGGCACCTGATGCACCACCGATAACGATGTTTTGCGGCGTCGAGCGCTTGAGCCACATCGTATAGACGACGGCATAGAAGAAGATGGTAAAGGCGAGAAGACCGGCCGCAAACCAGTTGACCGCGAGACCCAGAATGGCAACCGAAAACACCGACAGTGTCAGTCCGAAGGCCAGCGCCTCGCCCGGTGCGACCCGGCCCGACGGAATAGGGCGCTTGGCCGTGCGGGACATGACCGCATCGATATCGGCATCGTACCACATGTTCAAAGCGCCGGAGGCCCCTGCCCCGACGGCAATGCAGAGGATCGCGATCAGGGCGAGGATCGGATTGATCTCTCCCGGCGCCAGAATGAGCCCGGAAAAGGCCGTGAACACCACCAGCGACATGACACGGGGCTTCAAGAGCTCAAAATAATCACGCGCGCCAGCTTCCGAAAGCGAAGCGGAGTCGATTGCCAGCGTGTCGCGATTGTCAATAACGGTCATTATTTCCTGCTTTCCCGAAAGACGCCCCATCGCAATGCGGCGCCTTATCTCATTTCGTCCGGCGTAAAACTGACATCTATCATGTTACGCCGGACAAAACGCTCGGACAAAATGCCTCAGCGAATGCGCGGAAGCTGCTCCCACTGGTGGTAAGGCGGCGGAGACGACAGCTGCCATTCCAGCGTGGTGGCACCTGGACCCCAAGGATTGTCGCCAGCGATGCGCTTCTTGGCAAAGGCTTCCCATACGCCGAAGAGGAAGATCAGGACAGCAACCGCCGAGATATAGGAACCGTAGGACGATACCATGTTCCAGCCCGCATAGGCATCCGGATAATCGATGTAACGGCGTGGCATGCCGGCCAGACCGAGGAAGTGCTGCGGGAAGAAGATGAGGTTGACGCCGACAAACATGACCCAGAAGTGCAGGTTGCCGATCTTCTGATTGTACATGTAGCCGGTGATCTTCGGGAACCAGTAGTACCAGCCGGCAAAGATCGCAAAGACGGCGCCGAGCGACAGAACGTAGTGGAAGTGGGCCACAACGTAGTAGGTGTCGTGAAGCGAACGGTCGAGGCCAGCATTGGCGAGCTGAACGCCCGTAACACCACCCACCGTGAAGAGGAAGATGAAGCCGATCGCCCAGATCATCGGCGTCGTGAAGGTCAGCGAACCGCCCCACATCGTCGCTATCCAGGAGAAGATCTTGATGCCGGTCGGCACCGCAATCACCATGGTTGCGAAAACGAAGTAGCGCTGCGCTTCGAGCGACAGGCCGACGGTGTACATGTGGTGTGCCCACACGATGAAGCCGACGGCACCGATCGCGACCATGGCATAGGCCATGCCGAGGTAACCGAAGATCGGCTTCAGCGAGAAGGTCGATACGATGTGGCTGATGATGCCAAAGCCAGGCAGGATCAGAATATACACTTCCGGGTGACCGAAGAACCAGAACAGGTGCTGGTAGAGGATCGGGTCACCGCCGCCTTCAGGAGAGAAGAAGGTGGTGCCGAAGTTACGATCCGTCAGAAGCATGGTGATGCCGCCTGCCAGAACCGGAAGCGACAGAAGCAGAAGGAAGGCAGTGACGAGCACGGACCAGGCAAAGAGCGGCATCTTGTGAAGCGTCATGCCCGGCGCGCGCATATTGAGGATCGTGGTGATGAAGTTGATCGCACCGAGGATCGAGGATGCACCGGCCACGTGGAGCGCGAAGATCGCCAGATCGACCGCCGGCCCCGGCATACCGCTCGTTGACAGCGGTGGATACATCGTCCAGCCGCCACCCACACCATAGGCACCTGCCGGACCTTCGACGAAGAGCGAAAGAAGAAGCAGGATGAAGGCAGGCACGAGCAGCCAGAAGGAGATGTTGTTGAGGCGTGGAAAGGCCATGTCCGGCGCGCCGATCATGATCGGTACCATCCAGTTGGCGAAACCGCCGATCATGGCCGGCATGACCATGAAGAAGATCATGATCAGCGCATGCGCGGTGGTGAACACATTGTACATGTGCTTGCCGCCGTCGATGGCAGCGTCACCTTCGAAGCCATAGACCATGGTTGCCAGACCGTGGAAGATCTGGATGCCAGGCTCTTGCAGTTCCATACGCATGACGACCGAGAGGCCGCCGCCGATGATGCCCGCAATGATCGCGAAGATCAGATAGAGCGTGCCGATATCCTTGTGGTTGGTCGAGAAGAACCAGCGCTGCGCGAAACTCGGCGTATGATCGTGATGTGCGTGATCGTCGCCATGGGTCTCATGGGCGGCACGAGCATGAGAGTGATGGTCGTCGTGTGCGGAATGTCCAGCCATTGTCCTCACCCCTTGCCTTAGTTGGTTTCATTCGAAGCGACGCGAAGGGCGCTTGCGCCATCCACAGAAGCCATCAGCGCCCGGTTGGCACCGCTCAAGTCAGACGCAGCGGCAGCAGCCCAGGTTTTATATTGCTCTTCGGAAACCACCCGTATGGCAATTGGCATGAAGGCGTGATCCTTGCCGCAAAGCTCGGAACACTGGCCGTAGTAAAGTCCTTCTTTCTCGGTCTTGAACCAGGTTTCATTCAGACGGCCTGGAACAGCATCGATCTTGACGCCAAAGGCCGGCATCGCGAATGCATGGATCACGTCCGTCGGCGCGGCGGTGACGAGGAGACGAACGGTCTTGTTCACCGGAACGACCATTTCATTGTCCACGGCGAGAAGGCGCGGATAGATCGCGCGGTTTTCCTTGCCGGCAGCAGCGCGGTCGGCGTCCTTCAGCAAGTAGCTGTCGAACGCGAGAGGCTCGGAGCCTTCCGCTGCCTGGTATTCATAATTCCACTGCCACTGAGTGGCGGTTGCCTTCAATGTCAGGTCTGGATTTTCCGGCTGCGTCAACTGCGCATTGAGCAGGTTGAAGGACGGGAATGCCAGGAAAAGAAGAATGAGGACGGGAGCCAGCGTCCAGATGATTTCGATCGCCGTATTATGGCTGGTCTTGGACGGTACCGGATTCTTGGACGCCTTGAACTTCGCGACAACAAGAATGAGCAGGACGAGAACGAAAAGCGTGACGGGAACAATGAACCACAGCGTATATTGTTCAAACCACCGAATTTCGTGCATGATTGGCGTTGCGGCCTCCTGCAATCCCATCTGCCACTCTTTCGGCTGGTCAGCGCGGGCGCCGACAGCCGAGAGCAGACAGATCATGCCCGCTAACGCTGCGTTAATCCTAGTAATCACGGTACCTCTCCCTCACGCACCTGGTCATGATCAATCCCAGGCACAGAATCCATGCTTATAGCTTAGACTCAAATCATAGTTTGTCCACTGCCGCAATATCGCCCAGCTTTCGGAGAGAGGCATTTTTCTTCCCCAAATTCTTCCCGCTCACCCTTCGCTGTAACGATCTCGAAAGGTGACAAATGGTGCGCGCCATTGCTGAAGCTGCAACAGATTTAAGCTGTGGCAGGTCCTATTTTGGCCGTACTCACTTGGAAATGAGGAAGCCAGCTCTTTCATTTCCCGTATCGGAAGTCAAAATAGCGCACTGATTCGAATTCCAGAGGTATCCATGCGTCTGCCCCCGATTGCGCGCGCCGCTCTTGTCGCCGCCGGTTTCTCTCTTCTCGCGTCCGGCGCGAGCGTCGCCCAGCAACCGCCTGGTACGCCGAAGTCCACACACGGCTCATGGTCGGTCATCTGCGACAAGCCCGCCGGCGCGTCCGAAGAGCAATGCGCATTGATGCAAAACGTCATTGCCGACGATCGCCCGGAAGTTGGCCTTTCTGTCGTGGTGCTGAAGACCGCTGACCGCAAATCCCGCATCCTTCGCATCCTCGCACCGCTCGGCGTGCTGCTGAAGGATGGAATGGAACTCTATATCGACAACAACAATATCGGCCGCGCCTATTTCACCCGCTGCTTCTCCGAGGGCTGCTATGTGGAAGTCGATATCGATGACGAGTTGATGAAGGTTTTGCGCGCGGGAAAGCACGCGGTGTTCGCATTGCGTGAATCGGTCGATCAGGATCGTGTCGGTATTCCGATCGAACTCAGTGGCTTTGCTGAAGGCTATGACGCTCTTCCCTGAGCTATGTGGGCCGGCAGCGCGCCGCGATGCTACCGATTGACAATTCCTCAACAGACCTGTGAGGCGGCTTGCGCCGCCACATTCCAGCACCTAAATCTCACATGAACAGATGATGGATGCTGACGCCTGGAGTACGCGATGACCCAAGACCTTCTGACGCTTTTCGATTGCGATGAGGGGACGTTGCGGAGCCGCGTGGCAGACGCGCTTGCCGGTGCCGATGACGGCGAACTCTTCGTCGAACACGCCCAGGCGGAATCGCTGACCTTCGACAATGGTCGCCTGAAGGGTGGCAGCTTCAATACCGATCAGGGCTTCGGCCTTCGTGCGGTCGCTGGCGAAACCGTAGGCTACGCCCATGCGGGTGAACTTTCGACTGCGGCATTGCAACGCGCGGCCGATGCTGTCGGCGCAGTCACCAAGGGATACTCCGGCTCTTACGCGGCGGCACCTCAGCGGACCAACAAGAAGCTTTATGGCGACGAAAACCCCATCGGCTCACCCTCCTTCGAGGAAAAGGTGAAGCTTCTGACCGAAATCGACGGCTATCTGCGGGACAAGGATCCGAAAGTTCGTCAGGTGACTGCATCAATTGCGGCAAGCTGGCAGATCGTCGATATTCTGCGCGCCGATGGCCACCGCGTCAGCGATATCCGTCCGATGACGCGCATCAATATTTCCGTCGTAGCCGGTGAAGGCGATCGCCAGGAGACCGGCTCTTACGGCATTGGCGGACGCGTCGGCTTCGGCGATTTCATCCAAACCGAGAGCTGGCAGCGAGGTGCCGACGAAGCGTTGCGTCAGGCGCTGGTCAATCTCACAGCGATCGATGCGCCTGCTGGTACCATGGATGTCGTGCTCGGCTCCGGCTGGCCTGGCGTCATGCTGCATGAAGCCGTCGGACACGGTCTCGAGGGCGATTTCAATCGCAAGAAAACATCTGCCTTCGCGGGACTGCTTGGTGAAATGGTGGCCGCACCCGGCGTCACGGTGGTGGATGATGGCACCATCGACAACCGTCGCGGCTCGCTGACGGTGGACGACGAGGGCACGCCGTCCGGCTACAATGTACTGATCGAAAACGGCAAGCTGGTCGGCTATATGCAGGACCGGCAGAATGCCCGGTTGATGGGCATGACCGCAACGGGCAACGGACGCCGTCAGGGCTATTCCCACGTTCCCATGCCGCGCATGACCAACACCTATATGCTCGGCGGCGACAAGACGCCGGAAGAGATCATCGGGTCGGTTAAAAAGGGCATCTATGCCGTTTCCTTCGGCGGCGGTCAGGTGGACATCACGTCGGGCAAATTCGTCTTTGGCTGCACGGAAGCCTATCTCATCGAGAACGGGAAGATCGGCGCACCCGTCAAAGGTGCCATGCTGATTGGCAACGGACCGGACGCGATGAAGCGCGTGACCATGATCGGCAACGACATGAAGCTCGACACCGGCATTGGCAATTGCGGCAAGGCAGGCCAGTGGGTACCGGTCGGCGTTGGCCAGCCGCATCTGCGTATGGACCAGATCACGGTCGGCGGCACCAGGGCTTGAGGTGGGCGGATGGCAACGCTCGTCGAGATCGTTGCCTACGATCCTGACTGGCCGTGTCTCTATCTCGATACTCAAGACCGTCTGGTCCTGTTGTTAAGCGGCATGGTCGAAAACATCGAGCATGTCGGCAGTAAATCCGTCGCCAATCTTCCCGCCAAGCCTTATATCGATATCGATGTCGTCCTGAAGCATTCCAGCTGCATGGACGATGCCAGGTCACGCATGGAAGCTGCAGGCTTTGAGCCACGCGGATCGCGCCATGGTGACGGCGTGTTTGCTTTCATGGTTCGGGATCCGTTGCCGGGTCTTCGCGTTTATCTTTGCCCGCCGGGCAGCAAGACCCACCAGAATAGAATGCGTTTCCGTGAAATCCTTCGCCAGAACCCCTCTCTTGCCAATGACTATGCGACGCTTAAGATGGTGCTCGCCAAGACATACAGGCACGATGGCGATGCCTATACGCAGGCCAAGTCCGACTTCATTCATAAGACGCTGAACACCGAAATCCCGCCCTCATCCGCACGATAAACACCCCTCCCCATTGATCAGGAAAAGATGACCTTCGTTTCCAATGCACTCGTTCCCGAACTTGCCGTCAGCGACTGGCACAAGAGCCGCACATTCTATTGTGATCTGATCGGCTTTCATGTCGTCTATGAGCGCCCGGAAGAAGGTTTCACCTATCTGGCGCTCGGCGACGCGCAATTGATGATCGACCAGATCGGTGCTGGACGTACCTTCGAGCAGGAGAATGCGCCGATCAGCTATCCCTTCGGCCGCGGCATGAACCTGCAATTGGCCGTTCCCTCCCTCCAGCTCATCCTTGACAGGTTGGAGCTTGCACGCGTTCCGCTCTTTCTCCCGCTCGAAGAGAAATGGTATCGCAAAGGAGAGACTGAAGTAGGCAACCGGCAGTTCGTCGTTGCCGACCCGGATGGCTATCTCATTCGCCCTTTCGAGAGCCTCGGCGAACGCGTCTTTCGGTTCGAGTAAGGCATGGACATGACATTACCGCACGTGCCGAAAGCGGTCATCTTCGATATGGATGGCCTCCTGATCGACAGCGAGACGCTTTACCGCGACTCCTTTCTTGCGGCATCGCAAGAGGGCGGGCACAACTTGCCTGTCGAGCTTTACCAGCGCGTCTGCGGTAGTCCGTGGGATGTGATCAGCGGAACCATCATTGCCGAGAATGGTGCGGATTTCCCCATGGATGCGTTTCGCGACGCATGGCTACGCCACCTGGCGATCAGCATGGCAGGGGGCGTGCAGATCAAGACTGGCGTTGTGGAGATGCTCGATCTGCTGGACGATCTGAAGCTGCCGCGTGCCATCGCCACCTCATCCCGGCACGAATCCGTCGATCGACACCTCGGACCTCATAACCTCCTCGGGCGCTTCGATCACATCGTGGCGCGCGAGGATTATACCGAGCCCAAGCCTTCCCCCATGCCCTATCTGACTGCCGCCAACCGTCTCCGCGTCGATCCTGCCGACTGCATGGCACTGGAGGATTCCTATCATGGCGTTCAATCCGCCTCCTCTGCCGGGATGATGACGGTGATGGTGCCGGATGTAGCGCCTGCGACCGAGCGGATGCGGGAGAAATGCGTTGCGATCTGCCCTAGTCTCTCGGACGTCGCTGCATTGCTGCGCGCGGAACCGACGCGCGGCTAATCCGCAGCGGCTGGATCGAAGCGCCATTTGCGTTGGATCGAACCGATGAGATCAAGCTGGTTGTGATGGGCAAGCAGAAGAACATGGCCGAACAGGTCTGCCAGCTCGTCCGAAAGGTCCTGCCTCATCTCTTCTGCCGTTTTGCCCTTTGCCCGACCGCGCGCCGTCAAGCGGTTCCACGCTTGCGTTACCTCGCCAACCTCTTCCTGCAGCTTCAGCATGAACCAGTCCGGATCGCGCTCAATACTGTTTGATGCGGCATAGTACGCCGAAGCTTTTTCGAATTTTTGCATCAAGTCGGCCAGCATCGTGTTCCCTCTTCGTTCACACGAATACTGATCATGATTCGGCCGCCGCTGTCGACGGCCATCCCGCTTACGGTATCCGCCCGAAATCGGACTCGATTTTCGGAAAGCACGATGCGTCGCTTCAAAAAAGGTAAAGCGCCGTGCGTCCAATGGGACGCACGGCGCTTTACGGGTACATGCGGACCTTCGCCCAAGGGGCGTCAGTGGTTTCCCGCCGGAATTCCACGCGGTCGTGGAGACGGAATTTCCGGTCGTGCCAGAATTCGATGGTCAGCGGATTGATGCGGAAGCCCGACCAATATGGGGGACGTGGAATATCACCCAGCGCATATTTGGCGGTATACTCCGCCACGGCCTTTTCAAGCGCGAAGCGACTTTCCAGCGGTCGGGACTGCTTGGAGGCCCAGGCACCGATACGGCTGCCACGGGGGCGTGAGGCATAATATTCATCTGCCTCTTCGTCCGAGACAATCTCCACCAAACCTCGAATGCGGACCTGTCGGCGGAGGCTTTTCCAATGGAAACACAAGCCGGCCTTCTGCTGTCCAAGAAGCTCGCGACCCTTGCGGCTCTCGAAATTCGTGTAGATCACAAAACCGCGTTCATCCGCCGCTTTCAACAGCACCATGCGCACGCTCGGCATTCCGTCCTCGTCCACGGAGGCCAGCGCCACCGCGTTTGGATCATTTATCTCGGACGCGGTTGCATCACGCAACCATTCAGCGAAAAGCGCGAATGGTTCATTTTCTTCCGTGAAGTCACTAGATGTTAACCCCGTTTCCGACATATTGAATAAAATGCTCCAAAGCTGATTTGCGTACCAGAGATGAGTTCTGGGTAAGAGATGGTGATCGTCATAGCAAAGTCGAACAGTCGCACAAAGAGCTTCCTGTCATCGGTCGTCAATGTTTTTGCCGCCGGCTTTATGGCCGTTGCACTGACAGGCTGTGTCAGTCTTGATCTTTTCGGCGGCGAAAAAGTCGACCGCTCGCTCTCCACGGCGTCCGTGCCAAACCAGCCGACCCAGCCGGTGCTCTCCGATGATGCCACCATTCGCAATGCCGTCACGTCTGCCGACCTGGTGAAAGTTGCCGATTCCCCTGTTCCATGGGCGAATGCTGCAACCGGCAGCGCTGGCGTCGTAACCGCGATCCGCGAAGACAGAAGCACCGGCTTCGTCTGCCGCAACTTCAACACCACGCGCCATTCCTTTGAAGGCGTGGCCAGCTATACGGGTCAAGCGTGCCTTTCCGAGACAGGCGAATGGCTGATGACCCGCTTCGACCAGAAGTAAAACATTTACCCTATCCTCAGAGATCAGACCGGCAATGCGCTCAGTAACGCGTGTGTAAAGGTCTGATTAGCAACTTCTTGCCACAGTCCTATCCAGTTCAAGACACTGATCGTGCAACATTTTCAAAGGTTGGCACGTTCAGGTCTGAGTTTCTTCTGTTTCAGGCCGCTTCGACAAGCGGCAGCAGTTTCGGGCGTAACTGGTGGTTCGGATGCGTGATCCCTATTCAATTCTCGGTGTCAAGCACGATGCCGATTCGGACGAGATAAAGGCCGCCTGGCGTTCCAAGGCGAAGACCGTTCATCCCGATCACAATCGCGATGATCCGGATGCCACTGCACGCTTCACCGAGATTGGACAGGCCTACGATCTGCTGAAGGATCCAAAGAAGCGCGGTTTCTACGACCAGGCACGTCGGGCCTCAGACGGCAAGCAACGCGAACAAACCATTATGCAGAAGCGGGAGGCCGCAAGGGAGGCCGCCCGCCAGGCTGCGGAACGCGCAAAGGCCGCCGAAAAACTGATGGAAGAACTGGCCCGGGCGCAGGCGCGCAACGAGAAGGCGGCCGCAGAGAGCACAGAAGATCCCTCTGCCGCCGCAACAAAGGGTAGCGCCAAACCGGAATCTCCCGAGGATATGCTGGAACGCATTTTCGGTGCGGAAGCGAAGGTGAAAGGCGGCGTTGACGCGGCAAAATTCGCCGTCAACGGATCGGTCGACGACGCATCCGCTCGCGAAACATCGGACGCCGGAAACTCCGTTGCCCTCGGCTTTTTCAACGCCCTTATCCGTCGTTTCAAGGCGCCTCCTCCAGTCGTGGAGAAAGCACCCGACATGACGGCCGAAGCCATTGTAACCGTGAACGACATTATCGCTCAGAAGCAGGTGACGCTTCGTATGCCCGATGAGCGGGAAGTGCGCTTTCACCTGCCGATCGGAACCACCGATGGACATGTGGTGCGACTGAAGGGCCAGGGCCTCAAGCTGCCGGAAACGCCGCGTGGCGATCTCGTCGTCACGGTTTTGACCGCCCGCGACGACGCGTTCACCGTGAAGGGCTACGATATCCACACAAGTCTACCGCTCGCACTTGCCGATGCCGTGCTGGGATGCGAGGCCAAGGTTCACTCGCCTCGTGGAGAACAGCAGGTTTCAGTGCCGGCATGGTCCGGTTCGGACAAGGCCATTCACGTGCCGGGCAAAGGCTTGCAAAAAGAAGATGGCACCTTCGGCGATCTCGTCGTCGAACTGCGTATCGTTCTGCTTGAAACACCAGATGCTAAAGTAACGGACCTGATGCGCCACATGCGCGAAGGCCTTTATCTGTGACGCCTGCGTGAAAGCGGTGAACAACGCACCCTTTGTTACGCTCCCTTACATGAGATGATCTGAGGCCTTCTTGAACAGCGGTTCTGCCTATGCCATAGGCAGGATCAATCTGGAATATGAGGGAGCATCACATGGCTCAGACATCCGGCCTGATGGCTGGCAAGCGCGGTCTCATCATGGGCGTCGCAAACAATCGTTCGATTGCCTGGGGCATTGCCAAGGCTTGCGCCGATGCCGGTGCCGAACTTGCCTTCACCTGGCAGGGTGACGCATTGAAGAAGCGCGTTGAGCCTTTGGCCCAGGAACTGGGCGCCTTCATGGCCGGGCACTGCGATGTCACCGATCTCGAAACGGTCGACGCTGTCTTTTCCAATCTCGAAGCCCATTGGGGCAAGATCGACTTCGTCGTGCACGCCATTGCGTTTTCCGACAAGGACGAGTTGACGGGTCGTTACCTCGACACGAGCCGCGACAACTTCAACCGCACCATGGACATCTCCGTCTATTCTCTGGCGGCCGTTGCAAAGCGCGCCGAGCCGATCATGAATGACAGTGGCTCGATTTTGACGCTGACCTATTATGGCGCTGAAAAGGTCATGCCGAACTACAACGTCATGGGCGTCGCCAAGGCAGCGCTCGAAGCAAGCGTGCGTTATCTGGCGGTCGATCTCGGCAACCGAGGCATTCGCGTCAACGCCGTCTCCGCCGGCCCGATCAAGACGCTTGCCGCTGCAGGCATTGGCGATTTCCGCTATATCCTGAAGTGGAACGAGTACAACGCACCGCTCAAGCGCACCGTTTCCATCGAGGAAGTCGGCAAGTCTGCGCTTTACCTGCTCTCGGACCTCTCCACCGGCGTGACGGGTGAAGTGCATCATGTGGATTCGGGCTATCACGCAATCGGCATGAAGGCTGTAGACGCGCCGGACATCTCCGTCGTAAAAGACTAACACGGTTCAGAGATAAGGACTGGCGCCGCCTCATTTTTGACGTGCGGCGCCGTCACGTCTTTAAAGGACAGAGTTAGAAACGCAGGGGTGAGCAGTGCTGGTCTATGTTATCCGCCACGGACAGACAGACTGGAACGCGATCAGAAGGCTTCAAGGCCAAAAGGACATCCCGCTTAACGACTTCGGCCGCTCCCAAGCGGTCGGCAACGGCAAGACCCTCGCCTCTATTCTCGGCCCGACAGCCACGGAATTCGATTACGTCGCAAGTCCCCTTGGCCGCACGCGTGAGACAATGGAACTTGTGCGCGGTGCGATGGGACTTGATCCTATAGACTACCGCACCGATGAGCGCCTTGTCGAAGTGTCCTTCGGCGACTGGGAAGGCTACACCCTCCCCGAACTCAAGCTTTCCTTTCCTGACCGCGTCAAGGCGCGCAAGGCGGCGAAATGGGATTTCATTCCGCCGGGCCAGAATGCCGAAAGCTATGAGATACTTTCCTGGCGCATCGGCGCCTGGCTTTCATCCGTCGAGCGCAAGACCGTTTGTGTTTGCCATGGCGGCGTGATCCGCAGCATGTTCCGGCTGGTCTCTGGCATGGACAAGGACGAAGCGGCGGAAATTCCCATTCCACAGGACAAGATATTGAAAGTCGAGACCGACAAGAATCTGGCCGAATGGGTTGACGTCAGAGAAACCGTCTAGTCTTACCCTGTGTCTGCCGCTCTGGACGTAAAGAAAGGCTTCAAATAGCTTCTTCAGAACGCTGAGGTTCAGGGAGCATGATATGCTTGGCAAAACGGTTTTCCTTGTTGCCGTGATGATGGCAAGTCTGGCCAACGCACAGGATACAGAGCCCGCCGAGACTGAACCTCCAGCACCGTGGAGACATCTTGACGGTCGCAACACCGGCACCGTTGGGACGTGCTCGCCGGACGATACTGGCGACATCACCATCTGTTATCTCGTGCGGTGTGACAAAGGCGAACTGGTCTTCGTCATGCAGGAGGCCGATATAGCGGAATTTGGGATTAGCAAGATGACCTTTGAGATCGGCCGCTACAAACGGACGATCAAGATGCCTCCCGTCAGGAACGATGAACAAGCGATCAGTCTTGCTAAGGAACCGAAGCTGCTCGCAGCGCTCACATCGGGCGCCGATTGGGCAAGCCTTTCAACGTCCGGCGCCCGGGTGGAATATAGTACGGGTTTCGAATTGACCAACGCGCCGAAATTGATTTCGGAGTTGCGTGCTAAATGCCTGAAATAATTAGAAGTGCCGCAGTAAAACGGTGCCCGTGTCAACAGCCTAAAAACAGATCACTGATGTGAACGCTGCATTCGCTTACTGCACGACCTCAAGGTCATCCACGACGCGCTTTCCGTCCACTTCCGTGTAAAACACCAGAACCTTCACGCCCGGTTGCAGTCCCTCGAAGTTGAACTCTTCCGGCACTTTGTAATTCTTGCCGTCAGCGAGCGTTATGTTCAGGCCCTTCACGTCAACCTTGCTGATGGTCGACTCGACATCGACGCTCTGAGCAAAGCTGTTCAAAGGGGCAAACAGATTTGCGGTGGCTAAAAGTGCGGCAATCATCAAGCGCATGGTTCTAGCCTCCTTCAGGCCCTGGATCAGTTTCTCATGCAACAAGATTTCTCTCCCGAATGTGGCGGAATTCGCCCGTAACAATGTCAATTTCCGTATAATTGGTGAATGGATTTTAACCAATATCAAACGTTTAGACTTTTTTCGAGACGTGGCCTCTGAAACACCAGCGGGGGCGCGCAGCTATACTATTTGTTTTAGATTATCTTTTAGGGTTCTCCTCGACCATTGTTTTCTTAGCTTGGACTGAGGACTGTCTGACGTGGCATCAGCATCGACATTTTCACGCAGCATCCGCGAGAAGAGCAAACGAAAAAAGATGCTGTTCGGAGCTTCGGCGGGCGTGTCGCTTGCGGTGATCTACTTTATCGATCCGGCCTCCTTCTGGATTGCATTGCCTCTCACCGTCATTCTCCTTTTGGTTGCAGAGCGCAATCACAATCTGACGATGATTCATATTCGAGAGAGCAAGTTCCTCGAACTCTCCCAGCGCTTCAAGCTCGCAATGGATTCGTCCAATATCGGCCTATGGGAGCTGAATGGCGGCGACGCGTGCTATCTGGATGGTCGTGCTGCAGGACTGCATGGCTACGCGACGACCGAGAACGGGTTTTCTCTCACGCGTTGGCTGGAAGCGGTCGCGCCAGAAGACCGGCCCAAGATCACCGACTTTCTGAGGCGTTGCACCGATGGGGAGGAAACCCATTCCGAAGCCTATAGAATTCAGTTGCGATCCGGTGAGATGCGCTATCTGCGGGCTGCAGGCGCAAACTATGGCACACCGGACGGTGCCCGGCACACGAGCGGCATCATCTGGGATGTCACCTCGGACATGCAGATCGCAGAGACGTTGAAGAACTCAATCTATAGCAGCCGCGTCAAGAATGCCGAGCTTGAGCTTGCACTTCAGGAACTGTCGTCCCGCGAACACGATCTGATGGAGTTGTCGCGACGGCTCGATTTCGCGCTCCAATCCTATAATTGCGGCATCTGGGAAGCCAATCTCACCAAGGACCATTCCTATTGGGATCGTCGTATGCACCAACTCTATGGGCTGGAATATACAACAGGTTACACGGATCGAGCGAAATGGCTGAACTGCCTCCACCCAGATGACAGAGAGAAGGCCGCCGCTGAGGCCGATCGCTCCGCAGCCAACAATGAGCCCTTCTCCAGCATTCAGCGCGTGCTGCCTCAAGATGAAGAGGTACGCTATATTCGCTCCGTGGGCAGTATCCATGTCGATCGGGATGGAGATCGCAAGGTCATCGGCATTGCTTTCGACATCACCGCAGATGTGCGCCTTGCCGAGGAGCTTAAGGCCGCGAAGGAAGAGGCCGAGGCACGCAACGCGGAATTGATCGAGGCCAAGTCACACATCGAGCACAACGCGCTGCACGATCCCTTGACCGGGCTGGCAAACCGTCGAAAGCTGGATAAGGAGCTGGACGATCTGACGTCATCGCCCATGGCAGATGGCCGGTCGCGTTTTGCCATCCTTCACCTTGACCTCGACCGCTTCAAACAGATCAACGACACGTTGGGGCACGCGGCGGGCGATGCGACGCTTGCCAGAGCCGCGGAAATTCTGACCCTCAATGTCGGTGACGCGGGCATCATCGCCCGTATTGGCGGCGACGAATTTGTCATCCTCATCCCGCAGCTGGCCGACAAGCACACCGTCACCTTGATCGCATCGAACATCATCGCAGCTTTCCAGCATCCCTTCGATTTTCAAGGGTTTACCTGCCGATGCGGCGTCTCGATCGGCATCGCCTTTGGCGAAGCCCAGGACAACGACGCGCGCAAGATTCTCATCAACGCCGACCTCGCCCTCTATCGTGCTAAAGCGATGGGCCGGAACCGCTACGAGTTCTTCACGCAAAATCTTCAAGCCGAGATCGTCAATCACAAGCGCACGGCCGATGAGATTCTGGAGGGGCTGGAAAAGGGTGAGTTCGAAACCTGGTACCAGCCGCAACTCTGCGCCAGAACCGGCGAGATCGCAGGCATGGAAGCGCTCGTCCGCTGGCGCCATCCCACACGCGGCCTGCTGACGCCGGACAAATTCCTGGGTATCGCAGAGGAGCTGGACGTCGTTCAGGCGCTCGATCGACTGACCTTGCAATCCGCGCTACAGGACCGGCGCTTGTGGAGTATGAAGGGACTGGAAATCCCCCGCGTTTCGGTCAATGTTTCGGTGCGTCGTCTGCATGACGTGCATCTGCTGGAAAGCCTGCAACAACTTCACATCCGGCCTGGCGAAGTTGTCTTTGAGTTGGTTGAATCCATCTTCCTCGATGACAGCGACGAGCAGGTCGTCCAAAATCTCGACAGGGTCAAAGCGCTTGGCATCGATGTCGAAATCGATGATTTCGGTACCGGGCATACCTCACTCATCAGCCTGCTGCGCCTCAAGCCGAAACGCCTCAAGATCGACCGGCAGCTGGTGATGCCGATTCTAAACTCTCCACAGGAGCGGGCGCTGGTCCGTTCCATCATCGACATCGCCCGCTCGCTCGGCGTCGAGACCGTGGCAGAGGGCGTGGAAACGATGGAGCATGCCGCTATGCTGAAAGATATGGGCTGCGATATCCTTCAAGGCTTTGCCTTTGCCGCGCCTTTGCCACCACACGAGTTTTCAGCCTTTGCCCTACAGCAGGAACTGCGTCGCGTGTCTTGATGCACGCTGCCCCAGCCGGATCAAAGAAAGGCTTTTGCCTTCCTGTTATTTTACACTAAGGAGATGACCGCGCATTTTTGTAAATATCGCGTCTCTCTAAGGAAACGCTGCCTGGTCTGGTTTTATTGTCATGTCGCATAACACGTTCGGTCACCTCTTCCGCGTTTCCACCTGGGGCGAAAGCCATGGTCCGGCGCTGGGCTGCGTGGTGGATGGCTGCCCTCCCGGCATTCGCTTCACGCTTGCGGAAGTGCAGGCCTGGATGGATAAGCGTAAGCCTGGCCAGAGCCGCTTCGTCACGCAGCGGCGCGAAGATGACATCGTCAAGGTTCTTTCCGGCGTGATGCTGGATGAGGACGGCGAGACCATGATCACCACAGGCACGCCGGTTTCCATGCTGATCGAAAACACCGACCAGCGCTCGAAGGATTATGGCGAGATCGCCAAGCGCTACCGTCCAGGCCACGCCGATTTCACCTACGATCTGAAATACGGCATTCGTGATTACCGCGGTGGCGGCCGCTCTTCTGCGCGCGAGACAGCAGCACGCGTGGCGGCCGGCGCGCTGGCCCGCAAGGTTGTGCCCGGGATGACCGTTCGCGCAGCACTCGTGCAGATCGGCAAGCACAAGATCAACCGCGACAATTGGGATTGGGCGCAGGTCAACGAGAACCCATTCTTCTGCCCGGATCCTGAGATGGTGCCTGTCTGGGAAGACTATCTCGATACGGTCCGCAAAGCGGGCTCTTCCATCGGTGCTGTGGTGGAAGTTGTCGCCGAGGGCGTTCCGGCAGGCATCGGCGCACCGATCTATGCCAAGCTCGATCAGGACATCGCATCCAATCTGATGTCGATCAACGCGGTCAAGGGTGTCGAGATCGGCGAAGGTTTTGCGTCCGCGGAACTCAGCGGCGAGGAAAATGCCGACGAGATGCGCATGGGCAACGATGGCCAGCCTTTCTTCCTGTCGAACCACGCCGGCGGCATTTTAGGTGGCATTGCGACCGGTCAGCCGATCGTCGCACGTTTTGCCATCAAGCCCACCTCTTCGATCCTCACCGAACGCCAGTCCATCGACGCCGATGGAAACAACGTCGACGTCCGCACCAAGGGCCGTCATGACCCTTGCGTGGGCATTCGCGCCGTTCCCATTGGCGAAGCCATGGTCGCCTGCACAGTAGCAGACCACTATCTGCGCGACCGCGGCCAGACTGGCAGACTGAAATAAACAGGAGAAATAGCATGGCATACGATCAGAAACGCGTCGTGGAAGCGATCCGCGCCTTCGAGGCTGGCGAGATCGTGGTAGTCATGGATGATGACGGGCGCGAGAACGAAGGCGATCTCATCGTTGCCGCCGTGCATTGTACGGCTGAAAAAATGGCCTTCATCGTGCGCCACACCTCCGGCATCGTCTGTGCGCCCATGCCGCGGGGGGAAGCCAAGAGGCTGAACCTGAACGCCATGGTCGCCGAAAACGACAGCGCGCATACGACCGCCTTTACCGTGTCCGTCGACTTCAAACACGGAACCACGACCGGCATTTCCGCCGACGACCGTACGCTGACGGTGCGCAATCTTGCGAACCCGAATGTCGGCCCCGCTGATTTTACCCGTCCCGGCCACATCTTTCCGCTGATTTCACGCGAAGGCGGCGTGCTGATGCGCTCGGGCCATACGGAAGCAGCCGTGGACCTCTGCAGGCTTGCAGGCCTGCCACCGATCGGCGTCATCTGCGAACTCGTCAATGACGATGGCAGCGTCATGCGTGGTCCGCAGGTTTCGAGCTTTGCGGAAACCCATGGTCTGAAACAGGTGTCCGTTGCCGACCTGATCGCCTACCGCCAGCGCAAGGAAACTCTGGTGGAGATTGAGAGCGAGTTCACCATCGATACACCCTTCGGCCCGGCCAAGGCGCAGACCTATTCCCTGCCCTGGGACCCGATGCAGCACATGGCGGTGATTTTCGGCGATATCCGCGATGGCGTCGATATTCCGGTTCGCCTGCATCCGGAAAACGTGGCGGACGATATTTTCGGCAGCAAGCAGCCGGTGCGCAATTATATGCAGAAGATTGCCGAGGAAGGTCGCGGCGTTATCGTTTATCTTCGCGAGGGTTCAGTTGGCGTCGGCAAGGTCGAAGGCCGCCGCAAGGCGCGTGATGCGGACGAGACTCACGAGCAGGCGCGTTCTCGCGAAGAAGAATGGCTGGAAATCGGCCTTGGCGCGCAGATCCTAAAGGAACTCGGCATCAGCTCCATCAAGTTGCTGACCACACGCGAGCGCCATTATGTCGGGCTGGAAGGCTTTGGTATCCAGATCAGCTCCACCGAGCTCTGCTGATGCGTGAAAATGCCAGGAGCGGGCTCGTCCGCTCTTGGCCCTATTCCCCAGCTAGCCAGCCATCCAAATAACGCACGCTCGCAACGCCGGTGAATTTTGCCAGCCGGTTCAGTTCCGCATCCAGCTTTCCCAACCTGCCCGATGATGGCCGCACGCCCGGCTCCAGCCATAGACGTCTAACGTCGAGCGAACCGTTCTTGCGCTCTGCCTTCATATCGATGCGCCCGATCATGCGATCGCCTTCCAGAAGCGGGAAGACATAATAGCCATATTGTCGCTTCGGCTCCGGCACGAAGACTTCGATCCGATAGAAGAAGCCGAAGAGGCGTTCAGTACGAGCACGGTTGCGCAACAACGGATCGAAGGGGCTGAGAACCCGGACCCGCTGCGGCGGTTCGAGCGACGCCTCCGCATCCATTTCTGCTGCAAAGCTCGCAAAGGCGTGGGATGCGCGCTCCTTAGCACCGTTGGCTGAGATCAGCGAGACCTCGACCAGTTCGTCCCGATGGGACGTCACCCAGTCCTTCGCCTCGTTCGGCGTCACCAGATTGAAGAAGGCGGATATTTCTCCTGAGGTCGCAAAGCCCAGCCGAGATAGTGCCTCACGGCAGGCCCAATCGATGAAGGCTTCGTGGCTGACGTCCTGATAGTAGTGCTCCTTCAGGATGACGCGCTCTGCGAGATCGTAGACCTTCTGAAAGTTCACGCGGCGCGCGATGGCAAGTCTGCCGGTGTGCCACATATATTCAAGCGCCGTCTTGGATGGATGCCAGTTCCACCAGCCGCCGGATTGATGATCTTCGGCCTTCATATCGCGCGACATGACCGCACCGTTTTCTGCAATGTGCCGATAGGTCTCCTCGAAGGCGGAATCGAATCCCTCGCCATGCCATTTTTGCCAACGCTCCTGCATGATTGGCTCGCGGCGGCGGAAGCGGTGCTTCCAGTAGGGATAAAAGGCCGTCGGCACGATCGACGCATCATGTGTCCAGTGCTCGAAAAGCGTGCGGTCCTTTTCCAGCAGCGCGTTCAGATGCTCGCGCCTATAGGTCTGGTTTCTGGAGAAGATGATCTGGTGATGCGCTCGCTCTACTGTTGCGATGCTATCCACCTGCACAAAGCCGAGAGTCGTAATGAGCTCGAGCAATCCGTCCTTCGACAGTGCCTTGTTCGGCGGCGCCGAAAGACCCTGCCGTGCCAGAAAAATACGCCGTGCTGCTTCGTTGGAAACCAGAATCGCCATGTCAGGAAGTCTAGGATTCCCGTTTCGCGAAATCAATGTTCTTTTTTTGTTCTTGATTTCGTCGATAGCCCTTTGTGTTTATAGAGGCGTAGAGGACGACAAGGGAAACGACGTGGACATTCAGTTCCAGAATGCGGGTGTAACTTTCGAGGGACGAACGGCGCTTGCGCCGCTCGATCTTTCGCTGTCGCAACGGCGCATCGGCATTATCGGTCTCAACGGTTCCGGCAAGACCACCTTCGCCCGATTGATCAATGGTCTGACCAAACCAACGACCGGAAGGGTCATCGTCAACGGGCTCGATACGGTAAAGGATGCCGATGCTGTCTTGAAACAGGTGGGCTTTGTTTTCCAGAACCCGCAGAACCAGATCATCCTGCCGATCATTCGCGACGACATCGCCTTTGGATTGAGGAATCGCGGTCTCGGCAAGAGCGCGGTCGATGAGGCCGTGACGGCGATATTGCATCGCTTCGGCATCGAACACCTTTCAGGCCGCCGTGCCCATGAACTGTCGGGCGGCGAGTTGCAGCTTGCAGCACTTGCGGCGCTGTCCATCACCGGCCCAAACATTCTGATCCTGGACGAACCGACGAACCAGCTCGACCTGAAGAACCGCGCCGTGGTGGAGCGGACGATCCTCAGTTTGGAGCAGGATGTGGTCGTCATTACCCATGACCTATCGTTGCTTGAGACTTTCGATCGCGTTCTGCTCTTTCATCAGGGCATGCTGACATTGGATGGTAAGCCAGAAGAGGTTATTGCCCAATACCGGAAGATCGCACTTTCATGAGAAGCCTTTATGCCGAGGGAACGGGCTGGCTTTACAGGCTTTCGCCGCGCATCAAGCTATTGACGCTTGCAGCTTTCAGCGCGGGGTTGTTTCTCACTCGCGATCCGTTGATCCTCAGTCTTGCGGTCATCCTGGCGGTGCTCATTCTTTGGCAGGCCCATCTCGGACTGCGCGGAACGCTCTCCCGGCTTCGCCCGGTCTTCCTGACCATCGCCCTCATCGCCGCGTTCAGCGTCCTGCTGATCCCATTCATGGATGCCACCATCACCCTCTTGAGATTGAGCGCGCTGACACTACTGGCAACGGCGATAACGGCAAGCGTCAACATCTCCCAGTTCATGGATGAGATCACTTACGCGCTTCGCCCGCTGGAAAAGCTCGGCCTGGCGAATGCGGCAGACGTGGGTCTTGCGGTTGGACTTGTGGTTCGCTTTGTCCCTGAAATCATCAGCCGGTATCACACGTTGAGCGATGCGCACCGGGCACGCGGCAGTCGTGTGAGGCTCACCAGTATTCTCGTCCCACTCGTCATTATGACGTTGAAGGATGCCGACGCGATTGCGGATGCCATTGACGCGCGCGGCTTCAGAGGTCAAACCTCACTTAAGCAAAAGGGAGATGCCCCATGACGACCCGTGACCTCGTTCTGATATCGCTGTTTTCAGCCATCATCATCGCGCTTGGCCTGCTGCCGCCCATCACACTCGGCTTCATTCCGGTTCCGATCACAGCGCAGTCACTCGGCGTCATGCTGGCGGGTGTCGTGCTTGGCGCAAAGCGCGGCACGCTTGCCGTGCTGCTGACAATCCTGATTGCGGCCATCGGCCTGCCGATTCTTTCCGGCGGCAGAGGTGGGCTCTCTATTTTCACAACTCCGACAACGGGTTATCTGATCGGCTGGATCGCCGCTGCATTCGTGACAGGCATCCTTTCCGAACGCCTTGTGAAGGCGAACCAGACCGCGCTGACGCAAGGCATTGGCTTCTTTCTCGCCTGCGTCGCAGGTGGTGTCATTGTCCTTTACGCTTTCGGGATCACTTACCTGGCTTTCGCAACCGGCATCGGTTTCAGCAAGGCATTCATCGGCTCCATGGCGTTCGTCCCGGGTGATCTGATCAAGGCCGTCGTGGCAGCGCTTGCTGGCCGGGCGGTGATGGCTGGTTACCCGCTGCTGCCGCAGCGCGCTTAACAACGATTTTATCCGTTTCAGGAGCAAGCGACCCATGGCCACACGGCTTTACGAGCATCCGATCTTCCTGGAACACATCACCCCTGATGGGCATCCGGAGCGGCCAGACAGACTACGCTCGCTGAACATCGCGCTCGAGCATCCGAATTTCGAGCGGCTGGTTCGCACCCAAGCACCGCAGGCCAATGAGGATGCGGTGCTTCTGGCTCACCCGGAAAGCCATCTTCTGTCCGTAATGCGTCAGATCCCGGAAGAAGACGGCGAGATCAGCCGTATCGAAGCCGACACCTACGCCTCTCCGAAAAGCCTGCAAGCAGCCCTGACCGGAATTGGTGCGGCCATGGCCGCCGTGGATGACGTGTTCAAGGGCGAAGCCGACAACGTCTTCGTCGCAAGCCGTCCGCCGGGCCACCATGCGGAAACCGAAAAGGCGATGGGTTTCTGTCTTTTCAACAACGCGGCGATTGCTGCCCGTCACGCGCAGAAAGTCCATGGTGCGGAGCGCGTGGCAATCGTGGATTGGGATGTTCACCACGGTAACGGCACGCAGGACATCTTCTGGAACGACACATCGGTGCTTTTCTGTTCCACCCACCAGATGCCGCTTTATCCCTGGAGCGGCGACAAAAACGAAACGGGCGTGAAGAACAATGTCGTCAACGCGCCGCTCTCCCCTAACACGGGAAGCGACCATTTCCGCGAGGCCTTCAAGTCCAGGGTTCTGCCTGCTATTGCCGATTTCTCGCCGGACCTGATCATCATCTCCGCCGGTTTCGATGCCCATCACCGCGATCCGCTCGCCCACATCAATCTGGTGGGTGAGGATTTCGATTGGGCAACGGGGCGAATTCTGGAGATGGCCGATAAATATGCCGGCAACCGGGTCGTCAGCCTTCTGGAAGGCGGTTATGATCTGGAAGGGCTGGCGGAATCGGCGGCCATGCATATCTTGAGAATGATGAAGGGTTGAAGATGACGGAAAATGCCAACACGGCCGATGTCAGCGGTTATTCTTTCGAAAAGGCCGTCGCCGAGCTGGAAAGCATTGTTGCCCGCCTGGAACGCGGCGATGTGGCCCTGGACGAATCCATTGCCATTTACGAGCGCGGAGAAGCCCTGAAGAAGCATTGCGAAGCGTTGCTGACGACCGCCGAAAAGCGCATCGAAAAGATCCGCCTGGACCGCGCAGGCAAACCTCAGGGTGTCGAGCCACTGGACGGCGAATAAAGCTAGTACGTCAAGCATAATGCTCGTGAGCTTGGTTTTCGTCGCCTTGCTCGCTGCAGGTCGCAGCAGCGCCGCCTCCATAAGAGAATGCTCACGCACCGGATCAAATCGTGGTAGTCTGCGAAGCAAGCACGGTGAAGGAGCAATCCATGTCGTTTTTTCCAGGCAATGATCCCGCCGTCGGCGATGCTTTTGCGTGTGATGCCATCGAGAATCTTATCGTTCCCCGTTCGAGCGATATTGGCGGCTTTTCCGTTCGTCGCGCATTGCCGACGAGGGATCGCCGTCTGGTCGGACCTTTCATCTTCTTCGACAGGATGGGGCCGGCGATCTTGAAGGCCGGGGACGCGCTGGACGTAAAGCCGCATCCGCATATCGGGCTTTCCACCGTGACCTATCTTTTCGATGGCGAGATCAAGCACCGCGATAGCCTCGGAACGGAAATCGTCGTGCGGCCGGGCGATATCAACCTGATGACGGCAGGTCGCGGTATCGTCCATTCGGAGCGTACACCCGAAAACCTGCGCGGACATCCTTTCTCCATGTCCGGCCTGCAAACCTGGCTTGCCCTACCGGACGACAAGGAAGAGATCGCTCCGGATTTCTCCCACACCGAACGCGATTCCATGCCACTGATCGATGTGGCGGGCGCAACCGGACGTGTCGTTATTGGTGATTTTGCGGGCCTGCACTCACCGGTCAAGACCTTCACCGATACGCTTTATGCCGACCTTTCGCTTGCCGCGGGCGCGAAGTTTCCTTTTCCGGCCGATCACGAAGAAAGAGCGATCTATATTCTCTCCGGCTCACTGGAAGTCGCTGGCGATGTGTTTGCCGCAGACCAGTTGCTGGCCTTTCGCGCAGGCGACGACATCACCCTGAAGGGCGGCGTCGATGGTTGCCACATCATGCTCTTCGGGGGCGCAGCCTTGAATTCGCGGCGTTATATCTGGTGGAATTTCGTCTCGTCATCAAAAGAACGCATAGAGCAGGCCAAGGAAGAGTGGAGAACCGGACGTTTCGATATCGTACCGGGAGATGAAGACGAGTTTGTACCTTTGCCCAAAAGCTGAAATGTGTGAGAGCGCCGAGCGTCCTTTCGGACGCACAAAGGACGCTCTAAATGTTTGAATTCACGCATCATGCTTTTCCGAAAATCGATTTCGATTTTCAGGCCGATGCTGTAGAACGGGACCATGCTTGCCGAAGGCTGCGCCCTGCCCCATCTAAAGGGTACGTTTTTGAAGAGAACACGAAGGCCAAACGATTGACCGGAATGCCAGACACACCATTGCTTGACCGGGTGAAATTCCCATCCGATCTGAAAGCAATCGAGGATCGCGACCTGCCGCAACTGGCGAGGGAATTGCGCGACGAGATGATCGATGCGGTCTCCAAGACCGGTGGACATCTGGGTGCCGGCCTCGGCGTGGTGGAACTGACGATCGCCATCCACAAGGTGTTCAACACCCCTGACGACCGCGTGATCTTCGATGTCGGACACCAGTGTTATCCGCATAAAATCCTGACCGGTCGTCGCGATCGCATCCGCACGCTGCGCCAGGAAGGTGGCCTTTCCGGCTTCACCCGTCGTGCCGAAAGTGAGTATGACGATTTTGGCGCAGGCCACTCCTCCACCTCCATTTCCGCCGGTCTCGGCATGGCGGTTGCGGCAGAACTCGATGGCAGTGACCGCAAGGTGATTGCGATCATCGGCGATGGCTCGATGTCGGCCGGTATGGCTTTCGAGGCGCTGAACAATGCCGGCGCGCTGGACGCACGGCTGATCGTCATCCTCAACGACAACGACATGTCGATCGCGCCGCCGACGGGGGCCATGAGCGCCTATCTGGCACGCCTTGCATCCGGCCGGACCTATATGGGCTTCCGCGACTTCGGCAAGAAGCTGACGGCCTATCTCGGCAAAACGATCGACCGTGCCATAACCCGCGCAGTGACCCATGCGCGCGGCTATGTAACGGGCGGCACGCTGTTCGAAGAGCTCGGCTTCTATCATATCGGCCCGATCGACGGCCATTCCTTCGAGCATCTTCTCCCCGTCTTGCGTAATGTGCGCGACAACCAGAAGGGTCCGGTGCTGATCCATGTCGTGACGCAGAAGGGCAAGGGCTACGCCCCGGCCGAAGCCGCCGCCGACAAGTATCATGGCGTGAACAAGTTCGATGTCATCACCGGCACCCAAGCGAAAGCAAAGCCGAATGCGCCGAGCTATACCAGCGTCTTCGCCGAGGCACTGGTGCAAGAAGCAAAGCTCGACGACAAGATTGTCGGCGTCACTGCTGCCATGCCGAGCGGCACAGGGCTCGATAAGCTGGCCGAGCTCTTCCCCAAGCGCACTTTCGATGTCGGCATTGCCGAGCAGCACGCCGTGACCTTTGCGGCGGGTCTTGCTGCGGAAGGCTACAAGCCCTTCTGCGCGCTCTACTCCACCTTCCTGCAACGGGGTTACGACCAGCTGGTGCACGATGTGGCGCTGCAGGGATTACCGGTCCGTTTTCCGATCGATCGCGCTGGCTTCGTTGGCGCCGACGGCCCAACCCATGCGGGCTCCTTCGACACCACGTTCCTTGCCACCCTCCCCGGCATAGTGGTGATGGCCGCGTCCGACGAGGCTGAACTCAAACACATGGTGCGCACCGCCGCAGCCTATGACGAAGGCCCGATTTCCTTCCGCTATCCGCGAGGAGAAGGTGTCGGCATTGAGATGCCAGCCCGTGGCGAAATCCTTGAGATTGGCAAAGGCCGCGTCGTTAAGGAAGGCTCGAAAATCGCACTTCTCTCCTTCGGGACTCGTCTCGCCGAATGCCTGGCAGCCGCAGAAGATCTGGACGCAGCAGGGCTTTCCACGACGGTGGCCGATGCACGCTTTGCCAAGCCGCTCGATCTTGATCTCATCCGCCAGCTGACGAGCCATCACGAGGTTCTCGTCACCATCGAAGAAGGGTCTTCCGGAGGTTTCGGTGCGCAAGTGCTCCACTTCATGGCAGGAGCCGGCCTTCTCGATACCGGTATCAAGGTTCGCACGCTGACCATGCCCGACCATTGGGTAGAGCAGGCAAAGCCGGAAACCATGTATGCAAAAGCGGGTCTAGACCGCGCTGGCATCATCAAGACCGTGTTTCAGGCTCTAGGCCAAAAACAGATCGACGTCGGTTTTGCCGGATAAGCCTATGATTCGAAAACGAAGAAGCCACAGGAACGATCCTTGCGGCTTTCGGTTGTCTGCCATCCACACTGGGCCCGATGCCACAACAGGGCTCGGCAGACCCCGATTTTAGCTGTTTAGTTCCGGGCAAGGGGGAACAGCTGGCGCGACTACAATAACGGTAGAGAGCGCCACGTCAGGCACGAAGGCGCGGGCGATCCATTTTTCCGTGCTATGGACGCGCTGCTCAGCTCACAGAGACGTCGACGTTGAAGACTTGCGGGAACATGAACAGACTGGAGGTCGAGTCAATTGGCGAGGCAGCGGAGGAGATCGCTTTTAGGACTTTGATCAGGTCTTCAGCAGATTTTATCAGGACCAAGATTTACGTAAGCCGATTGGGTCTCGCTATGAATTCGAGGGGCGGGCCTGTGTCCGCCGCCCCAACAAGCGACATAGCTCGCTGGTTCTGGGCCAGAACCATTTGCCGCATGCATTATAGCCGCTGGCGGAGCCTCCTACGGCTTTTTGGTAGGAAGCCCTGTCCTCAAAACTCTTCCCAATTCTGCTCACTCGCCTTCAGGTGGGGCGTTTCGGCCTTTGCTCCGAACGCCTGGGCCAGTGTTGCGCCGAGCGCGCGCGCAGGGGAAGCCACCGGGCGGGCAGCCGGCTTGACTGCGGCGGGTGTGAAGCTCGGCTTCGTCGAATAGACCGGCTTTGGTGCAGCCGCTTGTGTAGCGCGTGGCGCAGCCGGAGCCGGAGCCGGGCCCGATGCAAAGGATCCAACGCGCGTGGCCGCTCCTGCGCCCAGATTGAACTGGCCGATCAGGCTTGTGAGTGCTTCGGCCTCACGGGCGAGCGAGTGGCTTGCGGCCGTCTGCTGTTCAACCATGGCTGCATTTTGCTGCGTTCCCTGATCCATGGTGTTCACTGCGGTATTGATCTCATTCAGGCCGGTTGCCTGTTCACGCGAGGCCGTGACGATGGCGCTCACATGGGTATTGATCTCTTCGACCTCGGCCACGATCATCTGCAGTGCCTTGCCGGTTTCGCCAACGAGGCCCACGCCATTTTCCACATGCTTGCTGGAGTTGCTGATCAGCGACTTGATTTCCTTTGCCGCATTGGCCGAGCGCTGGGCAAGCTCGCGCACCTCCTGTGCAACGACGGCAAAGCCTTTACCAGCCTCGCCGGCACGGGCTGCTTCTACGCCCGCATTCAATGCGAGCAGGTTCGTCTGGAAGGCAATATCGTCGATCACGCCGATGATGTTGGTAATTTCGCCAGAGGACTTTTCGATCTCCTGCATGGCGGCCACGGCGCGGCGCACGACTGTCCCGGATTGTTCGGCACCGGCACGGGCGCGCTGCACAAGAGCGCCCGCTTCTTCGGCGCCTTTGGCGCTATCGCGAACGGTGGTTGTGACTTCTTCCAGCGCGGCAGCGGTCTCTTCGACCGAAGCAGCCTGCTGTTCCGTGCGGCGAGACAGGTCATCGGCTGCAGAAAGCATTTCAGCAGCACCGGCATGGATCGCCGCAGCGTTTTCACCCACCTTGCGCAAGGTCTGCTGCAGGCTTTCAAGCGACGTGTTGAAGTTCAAACGAAGCGGCTCGATGAACGGCGTGAAGGGCTTTTCGATGCGGTAGTCGAGATTGCCGTCGGCGAGCGCCTGCAACCCCTTGGCAAGCTCCTCACGAGCGAAAGCCTGCTCAGCTTCGGCGCGCTCTTTTTCAGCCTCGTTGCGCAGACGATCAGCCTCAGTGGAGGCGCGCAAACGATCACTCTCATGAGACAGACGCTGCTTTTCGATAGCAGCATCCTTAAAGACCAGAACGGCCTGTGCCATTTTCCCAACTTCATCGCCTCGGTCGAGGGCGGGAACGTCGACGTTGTTATCGCCATTGGCAAGACGGCCCATGGCATCGGTCATGCCGACAATGGGCGTGACGATGGCGCGCGATAGCGCCCATATCAAGAGGATGGACACGAGACCCGCTGCCGCCCCACCGCCAAGCAACGCATATTGCAGGTTGGCCTGGGCGCCTTGCTGGGCATCAATCTGCGACTTGGCGAGTGCGTTCAGCTGCTCCTTGATCTTTTCGGCAGCAGCACGGAAGCCGTCGACCTGGCCCTTGGCCTGGTTGCGGCCGATCTCGATGATTTCGGAGACCGGTGCTTCCGTCGTTTTGCGAGCAGCCATTTGCGGCTCTGCCAACTGCTTATAGAACACAGTCGCCGTCGCCTCCATCTCATCGATGGATTTCAAAATATCGGGCTGGTCGGCAGCATATCCACGTGCCTCTTTCAATTTCTGCAGCATCACGTCACGCTGAGCAAAGACATCCTTGTAGGTGCTGTCACTCCGGAACAGAAGAAAGCCGCGCTGATTGACGACCTGCTCCAGCATGGCTGCCTTCGCTTCGTCTACTGTCTGCATCAGTTGAACCGTGCGAGTCTGCGTGTCAGACAAGCGCTGTGCGTCCAGCGTTTGAAAGAACACGAATGCCGAGGCCACAAGGCACACCCCCATCAAGGCGACGAAGGTCATCATCAACTTGATATTGATAGGCAAATTTTTCAAAGACATCGACAGCTCTTCTTCGACGCAGGACCGCGCATCAGTCATCAGACCGCGAACCAATAGTTTTCCGTCCTAACCTTCATGTCAGGACGGGATCTGTTTTCAGCCTCGCAAATTGCTGCAAAGCGGTTGATTTTTGCTTAAATTTGAACTCTCTAAAGAAACAAACCCTCACAGTATTGGTCAGGGTAAACGAAGTCTTCCGCAGGGAGCAGACACAAAGCGCTTGCACTGCGCCCGATTGGCCGTCATTGACACTCTCCATGACCAAAACATCCGAAAACCAACGCCTTGACCAGCTTCTGGTCGCCAAGGGCCTGTTTGCCAGTCGCTCTCGCGCGCGCGATGCTGTGTCGCGCGGCACCGTCAGCGTGAATGGCAAGATCGTGACCAAGCCGAGCCTCTGCTTTGCCGAGAACGCGGTTATCGCAATCGACGATCCAGCACAGGATTATGTGTCTCGCGCCGCGCTAAAACTCGTCGCTGCGCTCGATCATTTTGAGCTGGACCCGAAAGGCCATGAGTGCCTGGATGTGGGTGCTTCCACCGGCGGCTTTACGGAGGTGCTGCTGGAACGCGGTGCAGGCCACGTCACCGCAATCGACGTAGGTCACGGGCAGATCCACCCGCGGGTGGAGAACAATCCACGTGTGACCAGCATCGAGGGGCTGAATGCGCGTTTCTTGACAGAAGACGATGTTGACGGTCGCGAGATCAGCTTCATCGTCTCGGACGTCTCCTTCATTTCGCTGAAGCTGGCGCTGGCACCCGCGCTCGATCTGGCGAAGGATGGCGCGCTTGCGGTTCTGCTCGTCAAGCCGCAATTCGAGGCCGGACGCGATGCGATCAGCAAGGCTGGCCTGTTGAAAGAGCCCGAGACCGCACCGCAGGTTGCCGAAGAGTTGGAGCGTTGGCTCACAGAAGACATGGGCTGGGAAAGCCTCGGTCTCATCCCCTCCCCCATTGCCGGAGGGGATGGCAATGTAGAATTCCTTCTCGGAGGCAGAAAGCCATGAGTACGCAGACCGTCAAGATCCAGAGCCTCGGCGCGCAGGGCGATGGCATTGCGCACTGTCCCGAGGGCGCGGTCTATGTGCCCTTTACGCTCCCCGGAGAAACAGTCGCGATCGCTCGGGTAAAGGACCAGGGCACGATCATGTCGATTACGGAAGCATCGCCAGATCGGCGCGAGCCTGCCTGCCGGCATTTCGGACCGGATGGCAAAAACGGCACCTGCGGCGGCTGCTCGCTGCAACATGTTGCGGACGAGCCCTATCACGCCTTCAAACGTAACCTCGTCGTCTCTGCCCTGCGTTCAAAGGGTCTGGATGTGGAGGTCGATCCGCTGGTGATCTGTCGGCCCGGTGAGCGGCGGCGCGTCGTCTTTACCGCGCGCAAGACCGAGAAGGGACTTCTCCTCGGCTTCAGCCAGGCCAACAGCCACCACATCGTTGCGATCGAGGAATGTCCCATCGCCTCGCCCGCCATCGTGTCGAGGCTCGATGCGATCCGGGCTATCGGTCTGCCGCTCGCATCCAATGCGGAGCCTTTCCGCATGACGGTGATGGAGACGCTTTCGGGGCTGGATATTGCCGTTGAGGGCATCAAGTCCGTCAATGACAAGCAGCGTCGCGCATTGACCGAAACGGTTCTGTCCATGCGCGGCATTGCACGTGTATCGCTCTCCGGCGAAATTCTAATCGAACCGCAGAAGCCGGTCATCGAATTCGGCAGCGTCAAAGTCGCCCCGCCCGCGGGCAGCTTCGTCCAGGCCACCAAGGTGGCGGAAGAGGCCATGGCCGAACGCGTATTGGCGCATGTCGGCAAATCAAAGCGGATCGCCGATCTATTCTGTGGCACCGGTACTTTCACGCTACGGCTCGCACGCATCGGCAAGGTGCATGGTGTGGAAGCGGAAGACAAGCCATTGAAGGCGCTGGATTTTGCCGCACGCAACACACCCGGTTTGAAGCCGGTCACCATCGAGCGGCGCGACCTGTTCCGCCATCCTTTGATTGCCAAGGAGCTGAAACTTTACGACGCCGTCGTCTTCGATCCGCCACGTGCAGGCGCGGAAGCACAATGCAAGGAGCTTGCCCGCAGCACGGTGAAGAAGATCGTCGCCGTCAGCTGCAATCCGCTGTCCTTAGCGCGCGATCTCTCCATCCTGGTCGAGGGTGGCTATCGCATTACAGGCGTGACGCCGATCGACCAGTTCCTCTGGTCGCCGCATGTCGAGGCGGTCGTGACACTGGAAAAATAAGTCGCGTTACCACGCCGTATCGATACTGCCGCTACCGACCACGCCGGAGCAGCGGCAACGGCCACCGACACGGCCTTGCTGAACCGGGCAGACATAGGGGCGTGAGCGGTCGGCGCTATCGGGCGGCGTGATGACGCAGACGAAACGCGGCTGCCGACGATCCCACCCGTTGTTCTGATTCTGATTGCTGCGTTGCGAGCGGCTGTTGAAATCCTGCACCTGAACGACATCATTCTCTCCAGGCGAAGATATCATCGGCGAGGACAGCATGCCCGCCTCCGCAATGCCGGACAGTGACAGTATAGCAATCATTGCAAGAGCAGTTTTGCGCATCATGGCGACCTTCTCCCAAGTAAAGATGTTGATCGAGTAACCGGAAACACTTCCCGTTCCGTAAAGACCGACACCTTCTTCTCAAGAGACTTAACGGCGCATGAATGCCTCGAAGGCAGCGCGTGCCTCGCTACTCTGAAGCTGGGCGGCGAAGTGAACGATTTCCTCGTCGATCCGTGTTCGAATGGCATCGACGTCACCTCGGACGAGATTGCGGGCGATCTTCAGCGCTTGCGGTGGCTTCGACGCGAGGTTAGCGGCAATCTTCAGGGTTTCCTCCTCGACATCGGCCTCAGAGACGACCTTCCAGATCAGGCCCGCAGCCAGAGCCTGCTCCGCCGAGAAGCCCTCACCTGCCGCAAGAAGCGCGAACGCTCGCTGATGGCCAGCAATGCGCGGCACGAGAAGGCTGGAGGCGGCTTCCGGCACCAGTGCCAGATCGACGAAGGGTGTCTTGAACAGGCTGCGGCTGGAAGCGACCGTCAGATCGCAGTGGAGGTTCAGCGTCATGCCGATGCCGATCGCTAAGCCATCGACGCCGGAGACGATGGGCTTTTCCACACTGACCAGCGTGTGCAGGAAGTCTCCAGCCGTAAGCTGCCCCTTGCCTCCCGACATTGCAAACCCAAGGAAATCAGCCATATCATTGCCGGCAGAAAAGCAGCCCGGCGTGCCGAGAAAGGCAATGGCGCGAACGTCCTCGTCCGCATCGGCGGCCTTCAACGCTTCGATCATGCTGCGATACATGGCATCGGTAATGGCGTTCTTCTTGTCTGGCCGGTTGAAGCGGATGACTTGCACACCGGCGGCGTCTTGAGGGCGCTCGAGAAGGATATGATCTTCAGACATGGATTCTTCCTTCAGCCAAGAACGACACGTGCGGCTTCGAGACTTGCGGCACCCGATACGACTCGATCCTTCAGCGCAGCCGTTTCCGCCAAAAGATTTTCCGCCGCAAAACGGCAGAGCGAGGCGCGCTTGGCACCCTGCCCGTCGTCAACGTCTGCAAGCGCGCCCTTGGCAAGATAGACACCTGTCAGTGAGAGGCCGAAGAGGCGCTGGTAAGGAGTCGCGCCAGCAAGCGCGGCGGCTACCAGTCCGTTGGTTTGGGCATCCAGCAGCCAGTCGGTGGCAACCTCCAGATCGGCAATGCTTTGGTCGAGGTAGCGCGCCGTTTCGCCCAGTTCCGGCTTGTTCGATGCACGAACGTCTTCGGCAATGGCCTTCAACTCTTCGATGAAGCCGCGAACGTGGTGACCTTCGGAGAGCGGCAGCTTGCGCATGACGAGGTCGATGGCCTGAATGCCGTTGGTGCCTTCATAGATCGGGGCGATGCGGGCATCACGCAAATAGCGGGCAGCACCCGTTTCCTCGATAAAGCCCATACCGCCATGCACCTGAATGCCGAGCGAGGCCACGTCCACGCCAGCGTCGGTGGAGAAGGACTTGGCAATCGGCGTCAGGAGGGCCGCACGTTCCTGCCAGAACTTCTGTGTCCCGGCATCGCTTTCCGCATGGCTCATGTCGATGGCATGGGCGCAAGCGAAGCTGATGGCACGCGAGCCTTGTGTCAGCGCCTTCATCGTCAGCAGCGTTCTGGCAATATCCGGATGCTCGATAATCGGGCTCATGCCCGTCGCCGTCGTTCCGGGCGCCTTGCCTTGAGTCCGCTCCTTGGCATATTGGATCGCCTTCTGGGTTGCGGCTTCGCAGATTGCCACACCCTGCATCCCGACGGCGAGGCGGGCATTGTTCATCATGGTGAACATGCAGGCGAGCCCCTTGTTCTCCTCACCCACGAGCCAGCCGATAGCACCTTTCTCCTCACCGTAACGGCCATCGCCGAAAATCATGGTGCAGGTCGGCGAGCCGTGAATGCCAAGCTTGTGCTCCAGAGCATGGCAGAAGAGATCGTTGCGCTCACCCGGATTGCCAACCGCATCCGGCAGAAACTTCGGCACGAGGAAAAGCGAGATCCCGCGTGTCCCCGCAGGGGCATCCGGCAGACGGGCAAGCACCAAGTGAATAATGTTTTCGGCGGCGTCGTGTTCACCCCAGGTGATGTAGATCTTCTGGCCGAAAATGCGGTATGTGCCGTCGTCGGCCCGTTCGGCCCTGCTCTTCAGTGCGGCAAGATCGGAGCCCGCCTGCGGCTCCGTCAGGTTCATCGTACCCGTCCATTTGCCGCTGACGAGATTTTCAAGATAGATAGCCTTCAGTTGCTCGCTGCCATGGGCGGTGATGGCTTCGACCGCGCCCATGGTGAGCGTCGGGCAGAGCGCAAATGCCATGGAACCGGAGTTCCACATTTCCAGCGCGGCGACATTCAGCATATGCGGCAGACCTTGCCCACCGAATTCTTCCGGCGCCGTCAGGCCGTTCCAGCCGCCTTCGGCCCAGCGATGATAAAGACCGGCCCATCCATCTGGCGTGCGAACCTCACCGTCCACGAGACGCGATCCCTGGCGATCGCCGATTTCGGCGAGAGGCGCAACTTCTTCAGTCGCAAAACGTCCCGCCTCATGGAGAATGGCATCGACGAGGTCTTCATCGAGATCACCGAGCGCACCGCTCTGAAGAGCCTCGCCCAGCCCCGCAACGTGTTTCAACGTAAAAGCGATATCGTCTACCGGCGCGGTATACATCCTGCCTCCTCCCGAAGCGTCTGCCTACAATGCAATGTCTTTAGGGGCTAATTGATTTTTACGTAAACGTCAATTTGAAATTTATCCGAGAGGCCATGCGTCCTTAAAGCGTGTCGCGATCTTTCAGATTCGCTCATACGCTCTAGGTCATTGTTATCGCATGTCGTTATCGCAAAACCGCTGCCCACTTTTGCTTGGACCGTGCTTTAGGACCGAGACCCCTATTCGCCTCCGCACCTCGTACCTCAGTAAAATCGATTCGGATTTTCGCTCCAAAGCTTGGCGGGATCGTCACTGTTATGAAACTGTCATAAAACTCTGGTCTGCATGATGCGGCCTTTCGCCGAGAGAGGCGACCGCTATGCCCCCGCCCGCCTCTCAGGAACAAGACATGGATATTCATTACCCAGCCATTCCCGGCCTCGTTTGGGCCTATCGCTTCCAGCCCGGGAACCAGGCCTGTACGCGTCTTGCACCAACCGCCCAGTGGAGCGAAATGGAAAGCAGCGAGGGCTTCTTCTGGCTGCATCTCAATCTGGTCGACACGCGGGTGGCGACCTTTCTGGAAGCGATCCCCGGCCTTGACGAAAACAGTCGCGCCATTCTGACCACGCATGAGACGCACCCCTCCATCACCGTGGATGAGGGCGCACTTTACGGCACTCTTGTGGATTTTCAGAGGGAGTTCGATCAGGAGACGCGCGACCTCGGCTGGCTGCATTTCGCGCTGACGGATCGCTTTATCATTACGACCCGGCTTCAGCCATTGCGGTCAGTGGACCGCCTGCGCGCAGCGATCGACAAGAACCCGAAGCGCTACAGCACACCATCGCATATCTTCGAAGGACTGGTGGCGGAGTTTCAGCGCAGTCTGATCACTCTGGTGATGGAGACGACGGAAGAGCTCAACGCGATCGAGGACTATGTCTACGACACCGCGCCGCGTGACGAACGGCGAAGGCTGGCACCCGTCCGGCGCACGGTCGTGCGGTTGCATCGTCATCTTCGAACCGTACTGACCTTGATGCGGCGGGCCTCGGCCGCTGACGAGGATGAAATGCCCGCAGGCTTCGAGGAGATTGCCGGGCGGCTGACGAGCCGGCTGGAATCAGTCGATTACGATGTTTATGCCCTCCAGGAGCGCGCACGTCTGCTGCATGAAGAAATCGACTCCAAGCTCTCGTCCGAAACGAACCGCCATCTTTACATCCTGTCGATCATGACGGCGTTTCTCTTGCCGCCGACACTCGTGACCGGCTTCTTTGGCATGAATACCAGCGCCCTGCCCTTCATCGATGGCGGAAACGGTACGCTCTATGCGGCCGGCTTCATCATAGCGTCCAGTCTTCTCGCCTGGTTCCTGCTGCGACGCGTGGGCATTATCTGATAAAAAGCCGCCCCGCGGGTGCGGGGCGGCCTTATCAATCCTATGTTGCGTTCGCGATCAGCCGTAAGGCGAATAGCAGGTCTGGCGTGGGCCGTGATAGGGCTGGAACGTGTTGCTATACGCATCATAGGAGCGATAACGACCGTAGCACCAATTCACATGCGCCTGGCTCAGTCCACCGCGGACGACTGGTCGATACTCGCGATAGACCGGGCGCGGACGATATTCCGGAACGGGGCGATAGACCTCACGCGGCTGAGACAGAGCACCGCCAACGATCGCGCCGGTCGCAAAGGCTGCCAGTGGGAACCAGTAGCCATTGTGGTGGCGATAACCGGGACGGTAATCACGGTAGCCGCGATGACCGCGGTAATAGCCCGGACCGTAGTCACGATAGTAACCGCGATCGCGCCAATACTGCACGTTGACGATGTTGTTGTCGGCCTGAGGTGCGACAGGCGCCGCGGGCACGATAGGCATAGCCTGTGCCGGGATAATAGATCCGGCAGTAACGACTGCTGAGAGGCCGGCAGCCAAAATAGTCTTCATGTAAGTTTTCATCTGACCTTCTCCATTCACATCCGGATACACAAACGGACGGGGTGAACTACGACGATTATTCTCCTGCTTTTCCAGTTTTTAACGGCGTTGACCCGCCTTATATTCACGATAAGAAATTCAGCCTGAATGCAGCATTAACAGAATGATCACAGATACTTGACCGTTTGCCACCAGGACGGCAGAAGGCCCGGACAAGCCGGGCCTTCCAAGTGACCTGTCTCAGCTATAGGGCGAGACGCACTGACGGCGCGGGCCGTTATTGGGCTGATAGGTGTTGTCATAAGCGCGGTAAGAGCGCCAACGATTTGCACACCATTGCTGATGGCTGCTGCCATAGGATGGGCGGGCCTGATTGGTTGCTCCGCCGATGATCGCGCCAGCCGCAAAGGCTGCGAGCGGGAACCAGTAGCCGTTGTGGTAGCGGTAACCCGGACGACGTTCGCGATAGCCGCGGTGACCGTTATAGAAGCCTTGGCGACGATACTCGCGATGGTGACGCCAATCGCGTCCGTGGCGCTGGCGCCACTCGCGACGGTCACGCCAATCGCGATACTGAACGTCTACGACGTGGTCTTGCGCCGCAACCGGTGCCGGAATGGGTGTGGGAACTTGAAAGGCCTGCGATGGCGTAAAGCTCGTCAGGACCATGACAAAAGCGGTAGCGAGGCTCGTCTTCCGCAAATTCAGCATGAATTTCCTCCGTTTCTTTGCACATTGATGTTGTGCTGTTTTTATATCTTTCGGCATAAACGCGGAAACAGCCCGCAGTGACACAGCCTCAGACATTTTAGAAACGGGAAAACTACAAAGTCGTTCCATAGATCAGACTAAAGGCCGATTGCAGGAGCGAAAAGGAAAGGTAGGAGGAGGCTTTATGCCTCCACCTTGACGTCGGTCAGCGGCCTGGAACAGCAGGCCAAAATATAGCCTTCGGCAATGTCTTCATCGAGAATGCCGCCATTGTGGTTCATCTCGACCTCGCCCGACAGCTTCAGCACGCGGCATGTGCCGCAGATGCCGGATTCGCAAGCCGCACCGATGCGAACGCCTGCCGATCTGGCGGTCATCAGAACCGTCTGGCCTGGCTGGCACGGCACTTCCTTACCCGAGAGCGTAAAGCCGACCGTCGTGAGTGCCTCACCATCAGCTTCGAGCGCGGTTTCCCCGACAGCAACAGGCGGCGCGGCGGGCGCGAAGCTTTCCTGATGATAGCGCGTCATGTCGAAACCGGAGGCTTCGAGCATGGAACTGACCGCCGCCATGAAGGGCTCGGGGCCGCAACAGAAGACTGTGCGATCCATGAAATCATGAGACAGAAGCGCAATCTTGGCCTTATCGACAAAGCCCTTCAGGCCAGACCAGAGATCGGTGCGACCACAGGACTCCACGATGAACCCCAGCGACAGGTTCGGCATGTAACGCGCGAGATATTCGAGTTCGTGGCGGAACACGATATCGGACGGCGTGCGCGAGCAGTTGATGAAAGAAATGTCGCTGTGCGGTGCGCGATCGCACATATCGCGCACCATCGACATCATCGGCGTAACACCGGAGCCCGCCGAGATGAACAGGTATTTGTCGCCTGGGTGCTTCACATAGGAGAAGTCACCCAGAGGACCAAGCGCGCGGATCTTCATCCCCGGCTTGAGATGATCGAACATCCAGCGCGTGCCGATCGAATTCTTCTGTGCCTTGACCGTGACCGCTACTGCATAGGGACGAGACGGCGTGGACGACAGCGTGTAGGTCCGGAATAGCGGCTCCGGTCCCACTGGCAGTTCCAGCGTCACGAACTGGCCCGGAATATAGCGAAACCAGTTTGTGTCAGTGGAGCGGAACAGGAACGTCATCACATCCGGCGTTTCGGGAGTCACCGAAATGCATTCCAGCATGTGAAGCTTGTCGCTCCAAGGCTTCATCTCATCGATATGCTTATAGGTCACGGGCACGGTCATCTGCATCAAGCCACTGCGGAAAGCTTCTTCTTGTCGCCGGACAGCCGGTCGATCATGAAGTCGGCATACCAGTTGACGAACTGCATGACGCCACCTTCGTCTTCCATGGAGTAAGGACCCGGCTCATAGGCTGGCGAGCGGATGCCGAAAGCATTTTCCTCGACGATCTGGCGATCCTGATCGTTGGTCTCGTTCCAGACATGGGTCAGGTCTTCGAGATTGTAGTCCACCCCTTCCACGGCATCCTTGTGGACGAGCCACTTGGTCGTGACCATGGTTTCCTGCGGACCGAGCGGCAGCACGCGGAAGGAAATCATGTGGTCGCCGAGGAAGTGGTTCCAGGTCGTCGGGTAATGGAAGAGCAGCAGTGCGCCGATATGGCTGATGGTGACATCGTCGGAGAGTCGGCGGCGAACCGCAGGCTTACCGGACATGGTGTAGCTTTCCGCTTCACCAATCAGCGGCATACGCGCTACGCGGAACTGGCCCTTGGGGTCGATCTTGAAACGGCTTGGCAGGCCTGCCGCTTCGCAGCGCGCCCAGTGGCCGCCGATTTCTGGATCGCTGGCGCCGCCATCGGTACCGGTGACGCTCGGGTTTTCCGGATAGGTGCGGCAGAGCTCGGGATGGTTGGCCGCGCAGTGGTAGCACTCGCGATTGTTTTCCCAGACGAGCTTCCAGTTGCCCTTTTCGATGATGGTGCTTTCATGCGCCACCTTGGCTTCCCAAGCCCGATGTGGCTTCATGTAGGCTTCGACTTCCGCCCGAACCGGCGCAAAATCCATGGGCTGTTCAGCGAGGCAGATGAAGACGTAACCGGCAACGGTTTCGCAGGCGACCGGCTTCAGCCCGAAATTTTCCTTGTTGAAGTCTTCGCCCATGTGGCGCGCGAAAAGAAGCTTGCCATCCAGATCATAGGTCCACTGGTGATAAGGACAGACGAGACGGGCCGACTGGCCTTTCTGGCTGGTGCAGACGCGCGAACCGCGGTGGCGGCAGGAATTGTGGAATGCGCGGATGGTGCCATCCTTGCCGCGAACAATCACGACAGCATAGTTGCCGACCTGAACGGTGAAATACATGCCGGATTTCGGCACTTCACAGTCGTGACCGACAAACAGCCAATCGCGATACCAGATGGTTTCCATGTCGAGCTGGAAGTAATCCTGATCGGTGTAAAATGGCTGCTCAAGGCTGAAGCCTTCGCGGCGATTCTTCAATTGGCGCAATACGGTTTCACGCAGTTCCATGGCCATGTCCTCGAGTAATACTGCAGCCACCCAACAATCACGGCCGCATGGTGTGGATTGATCTAATCATTGACGTCTTTTTGCAGCACCACATTGCGCGACATTCTGTCCCGCATTGGCGACAAATTGCGACATTGCCCTCAAAAGTACCGCCTTATTTTTTGTGAATGTAAAACAGTGACTTAGAGTGTCATTCAAGCAGCCCACCGTCGCAATGAGACTTTGGCCCTTTGCCCATTATGATGGAAGCCACGGAGGCACCGGAAACCCCATATTAACCCTGGTCGGCTAAAAAGCTTATATCTTTCAAAGAGGATATGGCAGTGGAGAAGGAAACTCGTATCCGCTATGTGGACACAAAGTCCGGCAAGATCACGCCCATAAGGTCGAAAACCGCACATTCCGATTTTCTGCGGACCGGACGCATCGGCCGCTTCGAAGAAGCGCTGCCGCCCGGCGGAAAACGATACCTTAGCCATGAACACGTTGCGGAGATCACAGCACGTCGTTTGCACGACGCCGGCTCCAAAACGCATTCACGATTGAATGGCTTTCACCCCAGTATCCGTTTCCCCAATATGATCTCTCACAAACTGATCGATAGCACTCCCCATCTCGGCTATTGCCATGTGACCGCTTCCACAACCCGTTTCGACAAAAGCAAACCGGTTCTATGGTCTTTTTACCTCGCCAATTTCTTTGCTGAACTGTGCGGCGAGGAGCATTTCTTCGAGAAGATCGACCAGACCCGGTCGCGGATGTATTTCGCCGTTGCGATGCAGCCGCAGGGCGGCGGCACATCTGTGGCGATCGACACGTCCATTCATCGCGGCGGCTTGCTGTTCCAGACACAGGACCCGAAAGAAGCCCTGAAGAATGTGTTGATACTGGGTGCCCGTTCCAAGGAGTTGCGCAAAATCATCCGTGCGCTGTAAGGCTTACGCGCTCTCACGCCACCTCATTCCCGATAGCGGTTGAGACATTCTACCGATTGCGCAGATCGTCGAGATTCCCAGCTTACGTTAAACCTTCTTACGTTTTCGGGTGTCGTCATCGCAAAACCGCTTCACACTTCTGCGCGACATGCTTTAAGAGCCTTTCCCAAGGAAAGGGCCTTCAAAGATGGCGCGACACATCGATATCGAGCAGCAGCCGGAAGAGGCATTGGATGACGCCGTCCGCGTGCTCAAGGCGGGGTTCCCCGTCGCCATCCCCACAGAGACCGTTTACGGCCTCGCCGCAGATGCGACCAATCCTGCAGCTATCACCCGAATTTACGAGACCAAGGGGCGTCCTCAGTTCAACCCGCTGATCTGCCATATGGCGAGCATCGCGATGGCGGAGCAACATGCGATCTTCGATCCGATCTCGCGCAAGCTGGCAGAAGCCTTCTGGCCAGGACCCATCACGCTGATCCTGCCCCTGAGAAAAGAAAGCCCCATCCATTCACTAGCGACAGCCGGGCTCGATACCGTGGGCATTCGTATTCCCAAGGGCTTTGCCAGCGCGCTCATCGAAAAACTCGGTCGGCCGCTTGCGGCCCCCAGCGCCAATAGTTCCGGCAAGATCAGCTCGACCAGTGCCGCCCATGTGGAGGCGGACCTGGGGCAGAAGATCGACCTTATTCTGGATGGTGGCGCTGCTCCCGTCGGCGTCGAATCCACCATCATCAAGGTGGAGAGCGATGGCTCCGTCCGCCTCCTGCGCCCCGGTGGACTGGTGGCGAAAGAGATCGAACGGGTAACGGGGGTCGAGCTGGTGAGACCGGCAAGGGCATCTGCGGCGATAGAAGCACCTGGCATGCTGGCCTCCCATTATGCACCGGGTGCGTCGGTTCGTCTGAACGCGACCTCAGTTCACAAGGGCGAAGCACTGATCCGCTTTGGGAATAAGCCGGTGACGGGAAAAGGCGATGCGGTTGCCGTGCTCGATCTCAGCCCAAACGGTGATCTTGCCGAAGCCGCTACCAATCTTTTCGACCATTTGAAACTTGCCGATGCGAGCGGTGCTGCCACCATTGCGGTAACGCCCATTCCCAAGACGGGGCTTGGCGAAGCCATCAATGACCGGTTGGAGCGCGCGGCTGCACCGCGATCCTGACCTCGCCAGATACGATTTCCGGAGGAATTCTCATGACGCCAACCGCCATTTCTGACGAACTGCTTCTACGATTTGTCGCTATCGTCGGCGAGAAGAATGCGCTGCGTGACGCTTCCGATCTCGCACCACATCTCGTTGAGAACCGTGGCCTCTATCACGGCAGCTCGCCGCTTCTGCTGCGTCCCTCCACGACTGAGGAGGTTGCCGCCATCATGAAGCTTGCGAGCGAAACCGGCACGGCCATCGTGCCGCAGACCGGTAACACCGGCCTTGTTGGCGGGCAAACGCCGCGCAGCGGCGGAAGCGATGTGATCCTGTCGCTGGAACGCATGAACAAAGTTCGCGATATCGATCCCGTCGCCAATGTGCTTGTCGTCGATGGCGGCTGCATTCTGGACGATGTTCACAAGGCCGCGGAGAAGGTGGAGCGGATGTTCCCGCTTTCGCTCGGCTCGCAAGGCTCATGCCGCATCGGCGGCAACCTCGCCACCAATGCCGGCGGTACGGCGGTGCTGGCCTATGGCAATATGCGCCAGCTTTGCCTCGGCCTGGAAGTCGTTCTCCCCACCGGCGAAATCTGGGACGGCCTGCGCCGGTTGAAGAAAGACAATACGGGTTACGATCTCCGTGATCTCTTCATCGGCTCGGAGGGGACGCTCGGCATTATCACCGGCGCGGTCCTGAAGCTCTTCCCAAAACCGCTCGGCCATCAGGTGGCCTTTGCCGGTCTCCATTCTCCGGCAGATGCGCTGACACTATTCGAGCGCGCATCCACTCTTTGCGGCACGGCACTGACCGGCTTCGAGCTGATGCCAAGGATTGGCGTCGAATTCACCGCAAAACATATTCCCGGCGTGCGCGACCCACTGGAAACGCCGCATCCTTGGTACGCGCTGATCGATATCTCCAGCTCCGACTCGGCTGAAACTGCGCAAACGATGGTGGAAACGCTATTGGAACAGGGTTTTGAAGCGGGGATCGTGCAGGATGCCGTCATCGCCTCCTCGGAGAGCCAGCGGCAGGCACTATGGCACATGCGTGAAAGCATGTCGGACGCGCAAAAGCCGGAAGGCGGCTCGATCAAGCATGATGTGTCCGTACCGGTTTCGCACGTTCCAGCCTTTATGGATGAAGCGGCAGCTGCCGTCATGCGCGCCATTCCAGGCGCGCGTATCTGCGCCTTCGGACACTTGGGCGATGGCAACATCCATTACAACATCTCCCAGCCTGTGGGTGCCGATAAGGAAGCCTTCCTTGCCCGGTGGAAAGAGATCAACGAGATCGTCCACGGCATCGTGCTTTCCTTCGGGGGCTCCATCTCTGCGGAACACGGCATTGGCCAGTTGAAGCGGGACGAACTGGCCGCCATCCGTCCGGCGATCGAGATGGACCTGATGCGCCGCATCAAGACAGCTTTCGATCCCGCGGGCATCATGAACCCGGGCAAGGTTGTCTTCTCCTGATCTTGGAGCGTCCTTCGAGCCGCCGGTAACGCTATGACCCTTCCATCTCAGCATCGTGCTTCGATGCTGTAGAGCGGCCCCCCACGCTCATTTTGGCTCTCGCCGCAATGGCTATTGCCGCCTTCCCTCACAGCTGTTGAAGTGCTTTTCAGGACATGCGTTCAGGCCGATCCCTGGCGTTTTTCTCAAGACTTCGTCGACCTGTACCACCTGTGGGCCGGATGACGCGCCATCGTCCCAATTCAGGAATCTGAAACCTTAAGCGGCTGGGTTTTGCTAACCATTTGGGAATGCAAAGTTTTCTTAACCTCGATTTTTAAGCTGTTTCGAAGATGCGCTGGCTATCTTCCACCTATCAGAGGACGAAAAGTCCCGAACGAGGCCATGAAACGGCTCTCAGGTAAAACAAGGATAGCATGATATGAACAACACCGTTCTGAAGCCCGAATGGGCAGGCGCAACTCTCCGGCTCGATCCGACGCGGTTCCCGCAGCAGCTGACCTATGGCAACAGCAATGGTTCGGCAGATGTCGCTATCACGCTCGACGAGCGCGGCGCCGTTCTGCGCAAGGTTCTTCATTCCAGCGGTCTGCCGCTGTCCTTTGCCCTGCCCGCACGGGCCTTCAAGGGTGTTGCAGCCCGTGCCATCGACCATGGTGATGGTGGCGTGACGGTGACGCTCGAACTTCATCACGACGATCCGGATCTCTGCGTCCCGCTCTTGGTGGCGCATGACCTGTGCGACATCGCCGCCGATTGGCGCAGTTGGTCGGAAAAGTACAATATTCCCATGCTGATGGTGGAAGCCGACGGTGTCGCCCGCCCTCTCGAAGATCATCTCGGCCACGTCCGCACAAAGTCGACGCGCCCGCGCCGCCGCCACTCCTATTTCGCCGATCGCCGCCCACGCTTCCTCGTGCGCCGCAGTACCGGTTCGCTCGGCCTGACGATGCGCATCGAAGGCAAGGAAATTATCGCCCGCAACTGATCCACGCGACGCCGTCGTTCAGCCGGCGTTTCGACTGCGGACGAAAGTGAGCCCGGCACGCGCCTCGCGTCCGGGCTTTTCGCTATGAGAAGATCAATGGCAACATCAAGCCTGCGAAAATCAACAGGCCGACGCGGTTGTTGGATTTGAAGAGCGCCAGGCACTTTTCTACATTGCCGATGTCCAGCGACTTCACCTGATAGAAGAGCATCGCGGTGGCGACGATGAGGCCTGCATATCCGACCGGGTTAATATTCGCGATTGCGAATGCAAGGAAGAGAAACACCGCGGCTGTGCCATAAAGGGCCACCAGCCAGCCATGTGTCCTATCTCCGAACAGAAGGGCGGTGGATCCGATGCCGACGGCTATGTCGTCATCCTTGTCCATATGCGCGTAGATTGTGTCATATCCGATCGTCCAGGCGATCGATGCGGCGTATATCAGTACAGGCGCTACGCCTAGCGACCCGAACTGAGCGGCCCAACCCATTAGCGCGCCCCAGGAAAAGGCGAGGCCTAAGAAAAACTGCGGCCAGTTGGTAAAGCGCTTGGCAAAGGGATAGATCGCTACGAAAATCAGCGATGACAGGCCGAGCAGGATTGCAAAGCTGTTGAAGCACAGCAGCACCACCAAGCCCGCGAGCGCCTGTATCACGATGAATATTTTTGCCTGCAACCGGGTTACCCGGCCGGACGGCAGCGGTCTTGAGCGAGTGCGCGCCACTGCCATATCGATTTTGTGGTCGATCAGATCATTATAGGTGCAGCCAGCCCCGCGCATCGCGACCGACCCTGCAAAAAACAGGAAGAGGTGGAACAGCAACGTGGACCAGGAGAATGTGCCGATCTGTTGTGCGGCATTGGCGGCGACCGCCGCCGACCAGAAGCAGGGCCACATCAGAAGCTGCCAGCCGATGGGCCGATCCCACCGGGCAAGCTGCGCATAGGGCCAAAGGCCTCTCGGCAAGATCCGATAGACCCAATTGTTGGATGGCGCGTCCGAAACGCGGCCGGAAAGATCGCTGTTGTGAACCATGGGGACTTCTACCGCATCGACAAAGAACACGGTAGCTCGGATTCAGCTTTTGTTATGGTCTGTCCTCAGTTCGGTTGAGGCAGGACCGCGCCGCTTAAAAAGCCACCTTCTCCAACGGCGCGCGCGTCTTCTCGAACTCCATCAACCTTGCCTCGTTGCGGGCGATATAGTCGCGATTATCGGGCACCACCCCACCGCGCTTGGTAAGCTGGATCTGAAAGATGTGGAAGTTCTCGTGGGTGAAGGCCATTTCGGAGCCGGCCAGATAGAATTCCCACATGCGGAAAAAGCGCTCATCATAAAGCGCAACCGCCTCTGTTTTCCGCGCGACGAAGCGCTCGCGCCAGTGGCGCAGCGTATGCGCGTAATGCATCGGAAGGATTTCGATGTCCTTGACAAGAAGCCCGGTCTTTTCGATCGCCGGCAAAACCTCAGCCAGGGACGGGATATAGCCGCCGGGGAAAATATATTTTTCGATAAACGGATTGGTGGCAAGAGCGGGATAAGGCTGGCCGATAGAATGCAGAAGCATGACGCCGTCATCCTCCAACACCTCCGCTGCCTTGTGAAAATACTCCCTGTAATGCGTCGGGCCGACATGTTCGAACATGCCAACCGAAACGATACGATCATATTTCCTGTCAGGCGGAAGATAGCGGTAGTCCTGAAGTTCGAAGCGAACGATATCCGTCAGCCCTCGCTTCTCCGCCCGGTCCCGCGACACGCGCAGTTGCTCTTCGCTGAGCGTGATGCCGGTGACGTCGACGCCGGAACTCTCGGCCAGATACATGGCCATGCCGCCCCAGCCGGAACCGATTTCAAGGACGCGCTGTCCTGGCTCCGGCATGAGTTTGGCAACGATATGGCGCTTCTTGGCCACCTGCGCCTCATCCAGCGTGATACCGGGAGGATTGAAATAGGCGCAGGAATATTGCCAGTCCTGATCGAGAAAGAGATCGAAGAGCTTGGCGCTCAGATCGTAATGATGCGCGACATTCTGCTTGTTGTGATTAACGGGCAGGTGCATCTTGATGCGTGAAGCGATGATCCGCGCCATTCCGCGCCAGACCATGCCGAACGTCAAAGCTTCGCTGAGCGTATTGCTTTTAACGAGTGCGAGGAAGTCGTAAATGTCGCCTTCGACGACCGTCATCCGCCCTTCCATGTAGATTTCGGCCAGCTTTAGCGCTGGATCGGCGGCGATTTCTTCCATCGCCTGTTCATCGGTGAAGTTGAGCGCAACGCGCTTGCCGCTCCCGTCTCCGAAGGAATGAAGTCCGCCCGGCCCTGTCACGATCAGGTTTCCGGTTTTGACGATTTTCTGAAGCAGCGTATGCAGAGACGAGGCCATAGCACCCCCAATAAGCTAAGTCTCACTTATCAAGTCGATGTTACCGTATTCCTTTCCGGCAAAGTTTCAAGCCGAGATGGTTTCAAAAATACTGAACGATTTCATGGAGCAAAGGCGCCTAGCCCGGCTTAGGAAAGGCGCCGCTTCAACCATGTATCAGCGCCGCTTCATCGCCTCGGCGAGAGCCGCCGCCAGCGCACCTCCGGATTGCGCAGGCTCCGCACGGTCCTTCGGCTTTGCGCTGGCGTGGCGCATAGCATTGGCATTGCCCTTTTCACGCATCGGCTGAGGTGCCGCTTCACCGCCATCCTTGCGCATTGTCAGTCCGATCCGCTTGCGCTTCACATCCACCTCGACCACGCGGACCTTCACAACATCGCCAGCCTTCACCACCTCATGTGGATCCTTGATGAAACGATCCGCCAATTGGCTGACATGCACCAACCCGTCCTGATGAACGCCGATATCGACGAAGGCGCCGAAGGCGGCGACGTTGGTCACCGTGCCTTCCAGCAGCATGCCGGGTTTCAAGTCAGTGATCTCGTCTACGCCATCTGCAAAGGTCGCGGTCTTGAAGCTTGGACGCGGGTCGCGGCCGGGTTTTTCCAACTCCGCGATGATATCCTTGACGGTCGGAAGGCCGAAGCGATCGTCGATGAAACGCTTGGGGTCCAGCGCCTTCAAGGTGGCGCTGTCGCCCATCAGGGTCCTCAGGTCGCGCCCACAGGCGGCAACGATCTTCTTTGCCACATCATAGGCCTCCGGGTGGACGGAGGAGGAATCGAGTGGCTCCTTGCCGTTCGGAATGCGCAGGAAGCCCGCGCATTGCTCGAAAGTGCGCTGGCCGAGGCGCGGCACTTTCAGCAGCTCCTTGCGACTGGCGAACGGCCCGACCTGATCGCGATGGAGCACAATCGCATCGGCAATCGAGCTTCCAAGACCAGAGACCCGTGCCAGAAGCGGTGCGGACGCCGTGTTGAGATCGACACCGACGGCGTTCACCGCATCTTCTACCACCGCATCGAGAGAGCGGGACAATTTGCCCTGATCGACATCGTGCTGATACTGCCCGACGCCGATGGACTTTGGCTCGATCTTGACGAGTTCGGCGAGCGGATCCTGTAAGCGGCGGGCAATAGAAACGGCACCGCGCAGAGACACATCGAGATTGGGAAACTCCGCAGCAGCACGCTCGGACGCAGAGTAGACGGAAGCCCCGGCCTCGGAGACGATAACCTTCGTGGGCTTAGGTCCGGTGATCTGAGTCAGCATGTCCGCCACCAGTTTTTCCGTTTCACGGCTGCCGGTGCCGTTGCCAATGGCGATCAGTTCAACGCCGTGCTTGCGGATCAGCGAGGCCAGCTCGGCCTGCGTGCCGCGAATGTCGTTCTTCGGCGGGAAGGGATAGACCGTGGTCGTTTCCAGCAGCTTGCCAGTGCCGTCCACGATGGCAACCTTGACGCCTGTGCGAATGCCGGGATCGAGACCCATTGTCGGACGCGAGCCAGCGGGTGCTGCCAGCAGCAAGTCTTTCAGATTGCGGGTAAAGACATGGATCGCCTCCTCTTCCGCCCGCTCGCGCAACTCGCGCATCAAATCAAGCGACAGCGACATGGAGAGCTTGACGCGCCAAGTCCAGCCCGCCACTTCCATCAGCCACTGATCGGCGGGACCGGCATTGCGGATATCGAAAGCCGCAGCGATCGTGCGCTGCGCAGGCTTGACCGGAGACGGATCGTCGGCATCCACATCGATGGTCAAGGTCAGAACTTCCTCGTTCCACCCGCGCAACATGGCGAGCGCCCGGTGGCCGGGCACTGTCGCCCATTTTTCCGTGTGGTCGAAATAGTCGGAAAACTTTTCGCCCGCCGCCTGCTTGCCATCTACCACCTTGGCGCGGAGCGTGGCGTTCTGGCGCATATAGTCGCGCAGCCGCTTCAAGAGATCGGCATTTTCCGTCATAGTTTCGGCGACGATATCGCGCGCTCCCTCAAGTGCCGCCTTCACATCGGCGACCTCCCCTTGGACATAGGCTTCCGCGAGCTTTGCCGGATCTACGGCACGGTTGTCCCATATTGCTTCCGCCAGAGGACCGAGGCCACGCTCCCGTGCTATTTCCGCTCTCGTGCGGCGCTTCGGCTTGTAGGGAAGATACAGATCCTCCAGTTCCGCCTTCGTCGCGGCCTGCATGATCTTCAGCATCAACTCGTCGGTCATTTTTCCCTGACCATTGATGGAGTCAACGATCGATGCGCGGCGCGCGTTCAGTTCCCGCAAATAGGAAAGGCGCTCAGCGAGAATACGAAGCTGGGTATCGTCCAGACCGCCGGTCACTTCCTTACGATAGCGCGCGATGAAGGGAACGGTCGCCCCCTCATCGAGAAGCTGGATCGCCGCCTTCACCTGCTCAGCGCGGGCGTTGATTTCGGAAGCGATAAGGGATGAGAGGCGGGCATTATCTGCGGACATAAGGGTCTCTGACATGTTCTGTAATTCTTGCCGAACATAGAGGCTGATTGTGGCATGACAACACCGAGACCAAGCGATTCCACAGAAAAGCGGCAGGCGCAGGCTGCCTTTTGTCTTGACCTTTGTTCACCCTGCCCTTAACGCCGCAGGACATTGAAACAGGGGTGTCGAGCATGAAAGTTCTGTTGATCGGTTCCGGCGGACGCGAGCATGCTCTGGCCTGGAAAATCGCCCAGTCCCCAAAGCTGACCAAACTCTATGCCGCACCCGGTAATCCAGGCATTTCCGAACATGCGGAACTGGTATCGCTGAACGTTGAAGACCACGCTGCCGTCGTCGACTTCTGCCGCGACCATTCGATCGACTTCGTCGTGGTCGGCCCGGAAGCTCCGCTGGTTGCAGGTCTGGCAGACGATCTTCGCGCTGCTGGCTTTGCCACCTTCGGCCCCTCCAAGAGCGCCGCCCAGTTGGAAGGCTCCAAGGGCTTCACCAAGGATCTCTGCGCGCGCTACGACATCCCGACCGGCGCCTATCAGCGCTTCAAATCCGCCGAGCCGGCAAAGGCCTATATCCGTGAGCAGGGCGCGCCGATCGTCATCAAGGCCGATGGCTTGGCAGCGGGCAAGGGCGTGACCGTTGCCATGACGGAAGCGGAAGCGCTTGCCGCAGTGGACGATTGCTTCGACGGCGCCTTTGGTGCGGCCGGCGCAGAAGTCGTGGTCGAAGCCTATCTCGACGGTGAGGAAGCAAGTTTCTTCTGCCTCTCGGATGGCAGGACGGCACTTGCACTTGCAACCGCCCAGGACCACAAGCGCGTCGGGGACGGCGATACCGGACCCAACACGGGTGGAATGGGCGCTTACTCCCCTGCCCCGGTCATGACGGACGAGATGGTTCAGCGTACAATGCGCGAGATCATCGAACCGACGATCAAGGGCATGGCGAAGGATGGCAATCCCTTCTCCGGCGTTTTCTTTGCAGGTCTGATGATCACGAAAAAAGGCCCGGAACTCATCGAATATAATGTTCGCTTCGGCGATCCGGAATGCCAGGTGCTGATGATGCGTCTGAAGAGCGATCTGCTGCCAATTCTCTACGCTACCGCCACAGGCACGCTGGATCAGGTCACCATTGAATGGCGCGACGACCCGGCACTGACAGTGGTTCTCGCCTCCAAAGGCTATCCCGGCTCCTATGACAAAAACACACCCATCGCCTTTATTCCGCAGGAGAGCAAAGAGGCCAAGGTGTTCCATGCCGGCACTGCCATGAAGGATGGACAACTCGTCGCAACCGGCGGGCGCGTGCTTAATGTCACGGCCTGCGGCAGCACGGTCAGAGAAGCGCAGGCGCGTGCTTATGACCTGGTCGGTCAGGTTAAGTGGGAAAACGGCTTCTGCCGCCGTGATATCGGCTGGCAGGCTGTGGCGCGTGAGGCGACGTAGAATCTGCTTTCGTTCAATTTTTACCAAATATCCTGACCGTGTGGAAAGGAAGACCTTGTAGGATTGCTACTGTGTAAAGCGGCGATCAGACCGTGGGCTACGGGGTTGAGTATGTTTAAATTTGTTTTGACGGCAGGCATGATGTTCATCAGCGGCACGGCGTTGGCATCCTCAATTGAGGTTGTGCATGGCACCAAGACATCCAATGGTAGCGTGCTGATCGTCACCTGCAACACATGTTCTTCCGCTCCATTTTCCGGCAAGGCAAGCGCAAAGCCTGTTTTGAAGCGCGGCATGCAGAGCATATCGACGCGGGAGGTTGGTGGCCGCAAGGAGACGGTTCGAACAGAAGCTTGGCTCGGCGGTTCGCCCGTGACCTTCGTTAGCAGCAATCCTCTGTGGCTTCCTCAAGACCATCCCGTACCTGTGGTTGCCGAGCACACACCTCAAGCGGTGGAAAACCAGATCGCGCTTGAGGGCAATCCCTTGCCAACCCAGACCACCCGACCTGTCTTGGCGGAGGCCGATGGACTGGGCAACATCACTTTGATGTCGATACGGCCATCGCATTGATCAGGCAAGGTTCATCCTTGCTGCCGAACAAGATACGACAATGCGCTCCATCTCCTCGTCGCTCAACCAGTTGGATGCCCAAGCATAACGCTGCCATGGCAGAAGAGACGACGGCGTCTGCCGATGCATTGACGTAGGATACCGAAGAGCTGCTGACGCTGATCCGCACATTCCGCGTATCCCAGCATTAATCGGACTCGTTGCATGGCGTAGCGCGCCAGATGCGTATGGCAAGCGGAACGTCACAAACACGGTCGATTTGAAGGACACTGGAGAGACTTCTCCGGCGTTTTCATTTCGTGATGGTGTCCAGACGGTCGATATCTGTATGCGAGAAAACCTTGATTCCTGCCTTTGACAGCAGTGCCGCCGTCACGCCATGTCCCGCATGTTTGATGCCTGAAAACGTCCCATCATAGATGGCGGTCGAGCCGCAGGACGGGCTTCCATCGATCAGCAGCGCGTAGGCGCAGCCGTGTTGTTTGGCAAAGGTGAGAGCCTTGTATGCTCCGGCGATAAAGGCCTCCGTGACATCGGCTCCGGTGACCTCCACAACACGCGCCCTACCCTCCAGCACATCAATGCCGGAAGCTCCGTTTTCGATTTCCGCAGGCGGACGCGGAACGGGCATGCCACCTGCCATCTCCGGACAGATCGTTACCAGTCGTCCCTCCTCCTGCCATCGTTGGATGGCCGGGTGGTGGAGCGGCTTTCCCTTGCCGTCGTAGCGCACGGCGTGACCGAGAAGACAGGCGCTGATGAGGATCTTGGACGTCATCAGCGCTGAACCTTGTTATCCCGTGATCTTGGAGAAATCCGCGACAGTACCCGTGGCTTCGCGGATAGCTTTCAGCAACGCTAGGCGGTTGGCCCGGATCGCGGCATCTTCGTCATTGACGAGAACATCGTTGAAGAAGGTATCGACCGGCGCGCGCAGGGTGGAAAGCGCCTGCATGGCTGAGCGGAAGTCCTCCGCCGCAACAGCCTTGGCCGCGTCTGCGGAGGCGGTCTTGATCGCCGCATAAAGCGCCTTCTCGGCATCGAGCTTGAGGAGTTCGTCCGCTACGCCATCGGCAACGACGGTGCCCTTCTTCTCTTCGGCAGCAAGCAGCTGCGTGGCGCGCTTGGTACCGGCCAGCAGGTTCTTGCCATCCTCACCGGTGATAAAGGCCGTGAGAGCCTCGACGCGGCGTGCTACCATCAACAGGTCGTCGGATTCCGGTGCCAGCACCGCTTCGATCAGATCGTAGCGGGCGCCGAGGTCACGCAGATAGACCTTTAGACGATCATGGAAGAATGACAGCAGATCGGCATCCTTGACGACGGTCAGCAGCGGCAGGCGAACGTTGCGCTCAAGTATAATACGAACGACACCGAGCGCAGCGCGGCGCAGCGCAAACGGGTCCTTGGAGCCGGTCGGCTTTTCGTCTATCGCCCAGAAGCCGGTGAGCGTATCCAGCTTGTCAGCCAACGCCACGGTAATGGCCACCTTGTCCGACGGCACGCGGTCTGACGGGCCTTGCGGTTTGTAATGATCCTCGATCGCTGCAGCGACACTTTCGTTCTCGCCCTGTAGGAGCGCATATTTGCGTCCCATCAAACCCTGCAGTTCCGGGAATTCGCCAACGGCTTCGGTGCGCAGATCGGCCTTCGCCAGAACCACGGCGCGGTCAACGAGGGCGGAATCGGCACCGATGACAGGCGCCAGTTGCTTTGCCAGTTCGCGGATACGGGCCACACGCTCGCCCTGTGTGCCAATCTTGGCGTGGAAGGTAACGTTCAGCGCGTCGAGCTTTGCCATGCGCTGGTCGAGCGGCTTGTTGAGATCGAGGTCGAATTTCCTCGCGGAGTCCGTCAAGGTCTCGAGGTCCGGCAGATCGCCCTGATCGCGCGTCCAGAAATGCTTGGCATCTGACAGGCGCGCACGCACCACCTTGCCGTTGCCGTGAACGATCTCCTTGCCGCCATCGCTGGCCTGGATATTGGACACCAGAATGAAACGGTTCGACAGACCTTCTTCTGCGCCTTGCGGGCGGGTGACGAAGCATTTCTGATTGGTCTTGATCGTCAGGCGGATGATCTCAGCAGGGATCTGCAAGTAGTCTTCTTCGAAGGTGCCGATGAGAACCTGGGGCCATTCGACCAGACCGGACACCTCTTCCAGCAGGCCTTCATCTTCCACGAGGTCGAGACCATTGGCAAAAGCGAGGTCCTTGGCATCATGCAGGATGATGTCCTTGCGGCGCTCGGCATCGAGAATGACCTTCGCCTTCTCAAGGCTTGCGACGTAGTCATCGAAGCGGCGCACGGTGATGGCGTCCGGCGCGTGGAAGCGGTGGCCATAGGTGACGTTGCCGGCGACGATACCGTCGATCTCAAAGGGAATGACCTGCGTTTCGTCGTGTTCGGGTCCGAACAGGCAGACGATGGACTGCAGCGGGCGCACCCAGCGCAGGCTTTCCGAGCCCTTGCCTTCGATGCCGCCATAGCGCGAACCCTTGGGCATGGACGCAGCACCGGAGCGCATCGATTTCGGCCAGGGGAACGTGCGGATAATACCCGGCATTACATCTGCGATGATCTCTTCGGCGGCGCGACCCGGCTTGTTGATGATCGCGACATAGAAATCACCCTTCTTCGGATCGGAAACAACCTGCGCCTCAGAAATATCGCTCAGGCCCGCGCCGCGCAGAAAGCCTTCGATGGCCTTTTCATTGGCATCGGTGCGTGGTCCCCTCTTCTCCTCGCGAACATCGGCAGAGCGCGCGATCAGACCACGAATGTCCAGTGTCAGGCGGCGGGGCGTCCAGTATTCGCGTGCACCCTCATAGGTGAGGCCCGCTTCCACCAACGCATCGGTGACGAGTTTCTTCAGATCGCCAGCCGCTTTCCGCTGCATACGGGCAGGGATTTCCTCGGAGCGGAGTTCAAGCAGAAGATCGGGCATTTTGGTTTTCCGGTGTCAGAGATATTCGGGTTCGGATTTTCGGTTGGCCTCTGCTAGCAAAATTTGCGACAGATGCACAATGTAAATATCGGCAGACGCCTCGGGTCTTCTCTTGCGAAGCAGCGCTCGTCTCGCTTGAGCGGGCATGACGGAAGTTCTTGACCCGCAACCCCTGCCATGGCACCTGTCCGCAATCGAAGTAAGTCCTTACTTATCCTCTGTTGACCAAGATGACCGCAATGACCGACGTTCCAGACCATATGAACCCGAAGCGTTCCTTTCAGGCGCTGATCCTGACGCTGCATAATTACTGGGCGGACAAGGGCTGCGCTGTCTTGCAGCCTTACGATATGGAAGTCGGCGCGGGAACGTTTCATCCGGCGACGACACTGCGAGCGCTTGGTCCGAAGCCCTGGAAAGCGGCCTATGTCCAGCCATCCCGTCGCCCGTCCGATGGACGTTATGGCGAGAACCCGAACCGTTTGCAGCACTACTATCAGTATCAGGTCATTCTGAAGCCGAACCCGTCCAACCTTCAGGAGCTTTATCTCGGCTCACTGAAAGCGATCGGTCTCGATCCGCTGCTGCATGACGTGCGTTTCGTCGAAGACGACTGGGAAAGCCCGACGCTGGGCGCCTGGGGTCTCGGCTGGGAATGCTGGTGCGACGGCATGGAAGTGTCGCAGTTTACCTATTTCCAGCAGGTCTGCGGCATCGAATGCTCGCCGGTTGCCGGCGAGTTGACCTACGGTCTCGAGCGCCTTGCCATGTACGTCCAGGGCGTGGACAATGTCTACGATCTGAACTTCAATGGTCGCCAAGGCGAAGAGAAGATTTCCTATGGCGACGTCTTCCTGCAGGCCGAGCAGGAATATTCACGCCATAATTTCGAATATGCCGACACCGCCATGCTGCATCGCCACTTCATCGACGCCGAGAAGGAGTGCCAGGCGCTTCTGGCTGCCGGTGCGCCCGGCGACAATGCCAACCAGATGCTGCATAAATGCGTGTTTCCCGCTTATGATCAGTGCATCAAGGCCTCACACGTCTTCAACCTTCTGGATGCGCGCGGCGTAATCTCGGTGACCGAGCGTCAGAGCTACATTCTGAGGGTACGCACGTTGGCAAAGGCCTGTGGCGAAGCGTTTTTGATGACGGATGCTGGTGGCTTGAACTGGAATAAAGCGGCCTGACGGGATAAAGTATGAAGCGTTTGGATCCGTTTCGGGCAGCGCTTTACGATGTTCCCTAAGTTGTTACTTTACGTCTTTTTCCTGCTTCTTTTCCTCAATACCGAGACACAGGCGGCACCGCTAACATTTGAGTCGACGCGTCTCTCGACACACATCGAAGGCGCGGCGGTTGGGCTCGAAGCATTTATCGCCAAACCTGCGCTTGAGGGTCGTTTTCCCGTTGCGCTCATCACCCATGGATCGAGCGATACCCCCGAAAAACTAAGCGCTCAGGAAGAGCTTGGAAATTGGGCGCTGGACTTTGCCGCGCGCGGTTATCTGGCTGTCGCGGTTTTGCGGCGCGGCTATGGAAATTCCGATGGTGTGGTGAACCAGATGGGCGGGAGCTGCGAAAGCCCGACGCCGGATGTGTTGTTGCAGCACGATGCCGACGATCTTGAAGCAGCGTTGAAAGCCATCGCCAGCCGGCCGGATGCGGATATGTCGAAAGTGATCGCCATCGGGCAATCGCGTGGGGGAGCAGACGTGCTGGCGCTGTCCGCTAGACCGCAGGCGCATCTTACCGCAGTGATTTCCGTCTCCGGCGGTGTTTATCATCTCGATAAGGGATCGGAACGATTACCATTCCACGTCTATGACCATTGCACATCCTACCGCGACAAGCTTATTGCCGCCCTCGGTGACTATGCATCAAAGGCGCCTATGCCGCAGCTATGGGTGTACGAAGAAAATGATCCGTGGTTCCAGCCGGATATCGTTCACAGCTTCCAGGAGGCATGGACGGACCACGGCGGCAATGCGCAGGTCGATCTCGTGTCCCCTCGCGATATCAATGGCCACCAACTGTTTTTCTCTCCGCAGGGTCGCGCCGTACTCCATCCTCTGATCGACGCTTTTTTGCGCGATCACGACCTGCCATCGTGGGACATGGCTGCAACGGACGCACTGCGCAAACAGCTGACGCGACAACAGCAGGCGGAGCTGGACACCTATCTGGTACAGGGGACGGCTGAGCGCGCGCTGGCCATGGCGAAAGACGGAACTGGGCATCTGCATTACAACGAAGGGCGCGGTATCAGCGATCGCGCCCGCGGGCAGGCCTTGAAAATCTGCGAAGACACGGAGCATAAGCCATGCAGACTGCTGATGGCAAACTTTGACGTTCTACCGCAGACTGTTTCAGATGACAAAAACGAGTGAGACGAATAATGTCCGACTGCCTACGCGCCATTGGAGGATATCGCTGAATGTATCTGGCTCTCGCTGCCATCGTCTTGATCGGCCTTTACGCCGTCTTCACCTACAACAGCCTCGTCAAAGCACGGCAGATGAAGGAAGAGGCGTGGTCCGGCATCGACGTGCAGTTGAAGCGCCGCGCTGATCTGATCCCCAACCTCATCGAAACGGTGAAGGGCTATGCGGCCCATGAGAAGAGCACCTTTGAAGAGGTGGTGTCTCTCCGCAATCAGGCGCAAGCTGTACCTGCGGGAGATGTCGAAGGGCGTGCCAAAGCCGAAGGCCTGCTCGGGCAGGCTGTCGGCAAGCTGTTTGCACTGGCGGAGGCCTATCCGGACCTTAAGGCCAATCAGAATTTCGTCGAATTGCAGCGCTCGCTCGAAACGCTTGAAAGCGAAATCCAGATGTCGCGCCGTTATTACAATGGTGCTGCGCGCGAGTTGAATGTGAAGGTGGAGAGCTTCCCCTCCAACCTCATCGCCGGGCAGTTTGGGTTCTCGAAAGCGCCTTACTTCGAAATCACCAATGAGGCGGATCGCGCCGTTCCCACCGTGAAATTCTGACAATGATCGCCAGTCCGCTGGCAAGAAGACGATAAAGACATGATCGAACTGACCATCACCCCGCCCGGTAAACCGCTTTCCGGCAAGGTGGAGCCACCCGGCTCCAAATCCATCACCAACCGCGTGCTGCTTCTAGCAGGTCTTGCCAAAGGCAGAAGCCGACTGACGGGCGCCCTGAAAAGCGACGACACGCTCTATATGGCGGAAGCCTTGCGGGCGATGGGCGTGACCGTCACGGAGCCAGACGCGACGAGCTTTGTCGTAGAAAGCTCGGGCATTCTCACCGCGCCAGAAAAACCTCTCTTCCTCGGCAATGCCGGGACGGCAACGCGCTTTTTGACGGCTGCGGTCGCATCCGTGAATGGCACGGTGGTCGTCGATGGCGATGAGCATATGCGCAAGCGTCCGATCAAGCCGCTGGTGGAAGCACTGACAGCATTGGGGATCGAGGCCGAAGCAGAAACCGGATGCCCGCCGGTTACGGTCAAGGGAAACGGCAAGGGCTTCACCAAGGACAGTGTCACGATCGACGGCAATCTTTCCAGCCAGTATGTCTCGGCACTTTTGATGGCCGCCCCTTGCGGCGCGCAGCCGCTCGACATCATTCTCGCCGGAGAAGATATTGGCGCGAAAGGCTATATCGATCTGACGGTTGCAGCCATGGAAGCTTTCGGCGCCAAGGTCGAGCGCGTCAGCAATGCCATATGGCGGGTGCATCCGACTGGCTACAAGGCGACGGATTTCCACATCGAGCCAGACGCGTCTGCCGCCACCTACCTCTGGGGCGCAGAACTTTTGACCGGCGGCAAGATCGATATCGGAACGCCAGCCGAAGCGTTCACCCAGCCCGATGCCAAGGCGCATGCGGTGATGGCGCAGTTCCCGAACCTTCCCGCCGAAATCGACGGCAGCCAGATGCAGGATGCCATTCCCACCATTGCTGTCTTGGCTGCCTATAACAACACGCCAGTGCGCTTCGTCGGCATTGCCAATCTGCGCGTCAAGGAGTGTGACCGTATTCGCGCGCTGTCGCTCGGTCTCAACCAGATCAGGGACGGTCTTGCGCATGAAGAGGGCGACGACCTGATCGTTCATGCCGATCCGGCGCTCGCAGGACAGACGGTTGACGCCTCCATCGACACGTTCCACGACCACCGCATTGCGATGAGCTTTGCACTTGCGGGCTTGAAGACGGATGGAATTGCCATCCAGAACCCGGCCTGCGTGGGAAAGACCTATCCAGGATACTGGAAGGCGCTCGCGTCCCTCGGCGTCACCTATCAGGAAGTGGAAAAGCCGGTTTAAAACGCACCTTTCGCAACTGACCGGCTCGGGAAGCAAACACCATCTGGAGAGATCGCACGTGAAGACCTTGTTCGCCAGACTTCTCGGGCTGTTTCTCCTTCTCGCAGCAGTGCTGCCAGCCTCCGCCGAAGAGTTCATCAGTTCCTATCATTCCATCGTTGAGGTCGCCAAAGACGGTACGCTGACGGTGACGGAGGCGATTACGGCGCGGGCGGAAGGCGACCGCATCAAGCGAGGGATTTTTCGCGACTTCCCGCTCTATGCGGTCGACAAGGACGGCAAGTGGACGAAAGTCGGCTTCAAGGTTCTCTCCGTGGAGCGCGACGGCGCCCCCGAAGACTGGCATACGGAAAACATAGACGGTGGCATTCGCATCTACACCGGCAATGCCGACCGCCTGCTCCCCACGGGCGAGCACATCTTCCAGATCACCTACAACACCGATCGGCAAATCCGCTATTTCGACAGCTACGACGAATTGACCTGGAACGTCACCGGCAATGGCTGGCAGTTTCCGATGCGCGAAATCTCTGCCACAATCTCCTTGCCACAGGGTGCGAGACCAACCGATACGGCCGTCTTCACCGGCAAGTTGGGTGCAACTGGCAAGGACGCGCGTATCCTGACCGAAGGCAACGATGTCTTCTTTGCCTCTACCCGCCCCTTCTATCCAGGCGAAGGCATGACGGTGGCCGTGAAGCTGCCAAAGGGCGTGCTGGATCCACCCTCCACCTCGCAGCAGCGGGAATGGTGGCTGCGCGATCGCCTCGCCCTCATCATCGCCGGTCTCGGCCTGCTGATCGTTCTTGCTTATTACTACAGAGCATGGGCAGCCGTTGGTCGCGACCCGGCAGCGGGCGTGATCGTGCCGCGCTGGCATCCGCCAGAGGGTCTGTCGCCTGCGCTTGTCAATTACGTCGACGGCCGCGGCTTTGCCGATGGCGGCTGGACGGCGCTCTCTGCCACGGCACTCGATCTTGCGGTCAAAGGCTTCGTCACAATTGAAGATCTGAAGAACGGCCTGATCATTCGCCGCACGGAGAAGAAGATCGAGGACAGTTTGCCGGTCGGTCAACGCACACTGCTGTCCTCCATCGGTGCTCCCGGCAATAGCCTGACGATCGACAAGGCGAATGGCGAGACGGTGCAGAAAGTCGGGTCGGATTTCCGCTCGTCCATCGAGAAAGAGCATCGCGGGAAATATTATAGGAGCAATAGCGGCTATATCGTCGGCGGACTTGTGCTCAGCTTCGGGGTCATCGTTGCAACCTTGATCTTCGGCAGTTTCGATGAAGGCGATATCGGTACCATCATTTCGCTGTCCATGGCTGCGGTGTTCTTTGCCGTCAGCGCCACGATCTACGGCAAACAACGCCGTCGCGGACGCGGCGTCCTCTCGCGCCTGGGTGGAATCGTGTTCATGGCCATTTCCGGCTTTCTGACCTTTTCGCTGATTGCGGCAGTCGTTGGCCGCATCTTTTTCGATCACGTCCATGATGCCAACACGTTGGCGGTCGTTGCGCTGGCGCTCATCGTGCTTGTGAATGTGCTCTTCGTGCTGGTCATGGGCGCGCCGACTCCGCTTGGCCGGCAGTTGATGGATGCAATCGAGGGCTTACGGCTTTACCTCACGGTGGCAGAGAAAGACCGCATGAACATGCAGGGCGCGCCGCAGATGTCGCCGCAGCATTTCGAGACTTTGCTGCCCTATGCAGTGGCGCTTGGTGTGGAGAAGCCCTGGAGCAAAGCGTTCGAGACCTGGCTTGCCGCGGCATCCGCCGGGGCTGCGGCTTATGCGCCGACTTGGTATAACGGCAACTACAACAGCTTCGGGGACCGGATCGGCGGGTTCTCATCCTCCATGGCCTCTACGATTGCCTCCACTATTCCTGCACCACCCAGTTCCTCGTCATCCAGCTTTTCAGGTGGCGGCGGGTCTTCCGGCTCTGGCGGTGGCGGCGGGGGTGGGGGCGGCTGGTAAGACGCCAAGGCCTCTAAACTCGTGCTTTGCCGCGTAGGTCGGACGTCTGTCAGTAGTATTCCGGGGCATCAACCGCTCCCGCAGCTGAGAAAGCCTGGCGCCATCCACCTTTTCTATACGACTTGACGACAGCCGGACATCTGGAGACGACTTTCCGTGACGACCACTTTTGCCAGATTTCTTGCGCTCTTTTTCTTCTTGGCCACGATGCTGCCGGCCTCTGCCGAAGAATTCATCCTCTCCTATGATTCCACGATCTCCATCGCCAAAAATGGCGAACTGACCGTGACCGAAACCATCAAGGCCCGGGCGGAAGGGGATCGGATCAAGCACGGCATCTATCGGGATTTCCCGCTCTACACTTTGGATGGTGACGGTAAGCTCACCAAGGTGGGGTTCAACATCGTTTCGGTGAAGCGTGACGGTGCTGTGGAATATTGGGATACGAAATGGATCGATGGCGGTACTCGCATCTATGTCGGCGACGCCGATCGCCTGCTGACGAAGGGCGATCATGTCTTTCAAATCACCTACGCGACGGACAGACAAATCCGCCACTTCGATACCTATGACGAATTGACCTGGAACGTGACAGGCACTGGCTGGGACTTTCCGATGCGGGATGTTTCTGCCACCATCCTGTTGCCGGAAGGCACAAGTCCGAGCGAGACCGCATTTTTCACCGGCCCGCCTGGCGCAGTGGGCAAGGACGCAAACGTCCGCGTAGAGGGCAATAAAACGATCCTCACTTCAACCCGCCCCTTCAGCAAGGGCGAAGGGATGACGGTGGCGGTGAAGCTACCAAAGGGTGTGCTTGTTACGCCCTCGACTGCTCTACAAAGTGAATGGTGGATACGCGATCATAACACGATGATCATAGGGTGCGTCGGTCTGCTGGTCGTGCTTGTCTATTACTTCCAGGCGTGGCGTGCGGTTGGCCGTGATCCTGCTGCGGGCATCGTAGTGCCGCGATGGCACCCGCCTGAGGGTGTCTCACCCGGGCTGATGAACTATATCGACCATCAGGGTTTCGAAGAAGATGGCTGGACGGCCGTTTCCGCCAGCGCGCTCGATCTTGCCGTCAAAGGCTATCTTGAGATCGAGAATCTGGACGAAGCCGTGATGTTGCATCGCACGCATAGACAAATCGAGGACCGTCTGCCAGTCGGCCAGAAAACACTGCTCACGACCATCGGGCCACCCGGACATGGCTTCACCATTAACGAGGACAATGGCGAGGCGGTTGAGAAAATGGGAGAGCGGTTTTTCACTGCTGTTGAAAAGGAACACCGCGACAGGTATTTCAGAAGCAACGACGTCTATGTCCTAGTTGGGTTTCTTCTCAGCGCCGTCTTCGTGATTGGAACGATCTATTTTTCCAAACATCCAGACGATATAGGGGCGTTCCTAATCGTCGCATACGGATGTGTGAAGATCACATCATTGGTGATTTGGGTCCGGAAGCTCCTGCATCCGAGAGCATCGCTTAAAAACAAGCTTGGCGGGATCGTGTTGTTATCTCTGCTCGCATACGGAATTATCGCATACGGCGCATACATCGTCGGCACCGTCTGGTTCGAGATCACTCGTGAGCCGAACTTGATTGGCCTTGGAGCGGCCGGCCTTATTGTCCTCATCAACATGCTTTTTTTCTCCTTGATGGAGGCACCGACGCCGCTCGGTCGCAAAGTCATGGATGAGATCGAAGGTCTGCGTCTCTATCTGCGTGTCGCGGAGAAAGACCGGATGAACATGCAAGGGGCGCCGACAATGTCGCCGCAGCATTTTGAAACGCTGCTGCCCTATGCAGTGGCGCTCAATGTCGAGGAACCTTGGACCGAGGCATTCGAGAGGTGGTTTTCAAAAGCGACAGAGGATTCCGAAAACTATGTGCCGGGCTGGTACTACGGTCTCGTGAAAGGCCCCAGCGACTGGATCGGCGCGTTCTCATCCTCCGTGGCGTCAACTATTTCGGCGACGATTCCACAGTCTTCATCATCGAGTTTCTCAGGAGGCGGCTTTTCCGGCTCTGGTGGTGGCGGCGGTGGTGGTGGCGGCTGGTAGCCGCCGTTGCGCCCTCACGCTTGTCGGTTCTTCGTGGAGTACTTCTGACGATGAGCAAGTATATCAATCATCGCGGCCAGCGAACCGCGCCACGCTTAAACCTCGTCTTCTCTCTTGACACGGTATTCGCCTGTCGTCGGGTCCTTGACCAAGGTGCCGGTTGCGCCCGTTTGGCGCTCCTTTTCCTGCCGCTTCGACTTGGCAGACAGCTTCTCAGCGTCCGTGACAAAGCGGCGATAGAGGATGATCGCCCCGATCACGAGCAGGGCGAGCGTTATCAATTGGGCCATTTAAATCGCGTCCATCACAATCCGTATCGCGCCCACAATGCCTTTTCTTCGGCGACCTCTGCAAGTCCCGACGCGGCGGAAGCGGCGATTGCCTGTGCGCAAAGATCGACGCCCGGCACCTTCTTGCCGAACAGGTTTCTTGCACCGCTGATCAGTTGCATCTTCACCTTCTCGCCATAGCGCCTGCGCAGCACGTCCTTCATGTCACCCAGCCCATCGACGAGGCCGAGATCGACGCCACGCATGCCTGTCCAGAAGAGGCCGGAGAACAGAGCCGGATCGTCTTTTAGCTTCGCGCCACGGCGAAGCTTGACCATGTCGATGAAGACGTTGTGGATTTCAGACTGGAGTGACTTCAGATACTCGATATCGCCTTCCTTTTCCGGCTGGAAGGGATCGAGGATCGCCTTGTTCTCGCCTGACGTATAGACGCGACGTTCGACGCCGATTTTGCGCAGCATTTCGGGAAAGCCGAAGCCGCTGGAGACGACACCGATGGAGCCGACGATGGAGGTTGGATCAGCAATGATCTCGTCGCCTGCGAGCGCAATCATGTAGCCGCCGGAAGCTGCGACATCCTCGACGAAGATCAAGACCTTCTTGTCCTTCTCTTCCGCCAGCTGACGGATGCGGTTGTAGATCATCCGCGACTGAACCGGCGAGCCGCCAGGAGAATTCAGCGAGATGGCGACGACCGGCGCATCCTTCATGCCGAAAGCCTTGTCGAGCAACGGCGCATAGCCTGCAAGGTTGAGAGCGGGGCGAAGCTGGCTGCCGCCTGCCATGATCGCGCCGTGCATGCGCACGACCGGGACCACCAATTCCTGCTTGCGAAATCGCTTCGGCACAATGCGCTTCAAAAACCCGGCCATCTTATCCTCTCGGTCGTTCATCTTGAAGAGGGATGTATGTATCGCGCTCACAAACGCAATGGCGGCCTTGGAAATTCGTTTTGCCGGATAGCGTTTCCAGTGGTCGACTTCAGCCGAGGATACGCATGCGTTTATCGTTGCGTCGATAAGCGGCTCGTCCGTTGTTCAGATCATCGACAAACGCGGAAAAGGCGTGACTGCCCTCTTCATGCATAATCAACGGCGCGCGAAAGGTGAGACGCGCGCGTGAACCCTTGATCGCCGTCACGAGCATTCGGACGGCGTCTTCTCCTCGTCTGGGATGGATAAGGGTAATCTCCATCCCGCCAAAACGGCGGCCACATGCCGAGATGATGTCGGCCACCGATTGGGGCCGGGCGATCAGGGAGAGCTGCCCGCCTGGCACCATGATCGCGCCTGCCGTTCTGATCCAATGCTCGAAAAGATCGTCCGTCATGGCATGGGCCTGCGCCTTCAAGGCATCGGGTGTCTTGCGATCGCCGGCATCATTGTAAGGCGGGTTCATGATGACGTGATCGAAATGGTCATCGATGAGACCGGCTTCGGCGCGGGCATTGGCCCGCAACGTCACATCCGCCTGACGGACTGTAAGGCGATCCGCAAGGTGTGCGTTTTCCGGGAGCGCAATGCTGCGTGTGGCGAAATCGACCATCTCGGACGCAAATTCGAAAAGCGTGACTTCGGCCTTTTCCAAGCGAGCAGCAACGGCAAATCCGGCTGCACCTGCGCCAGCGCCAAGATCGGCCACGCGGCAGGGTCTGTCATCGGCCACGAGGGAGGCGAGCAACATGGCATCCATGCCTGCCCTGTGTCCCCTGCCCTTCGGCTGGACGAGATGAAACCGACCCCGGTGGAATGCGTCGATGGTCTCCGACGTCATCGTCGATCAGGCCTCGTCTCGCAACTCGTCGGCAAGACCCGCATCGATCAGGATGCGACGCGCCTGCTCGGACCTGTCATCCTCCACGAGAAAACGGCGCGGCAGAAGCCCAAGCGAACCCTCCAGAATGCTCATGCCCTGATCGGCAATGAGGCAATGAATGCCGGCATCTTTCATCAGGCTCTCTGCAAAAGAAAGCAGGACAGCGTCGTTTGTTCGGATCAATTCACGCATCAATGAGTTTCCACATTCCCATATTTTTGAAGGTCATGAGGCGATTCCACACTTGCCGCCACCATCGTCGCTTTCTATTGTCAAAACCGAAATCGAATAGGAGTCCGTTCCGTTGGGCGTCGTCATACCGCTTGAAGAAAGCAAAAACAAACTCGCATCCGTCAAGCCGCTTGTCGATCTGACCCGTCCGGACATGGAACGCGTCAACCAACTGATCCTCTCCAAGGCGGGGTCGGATGTGCAGATGATCCCGGAAGTGGCAAACCACCTGATCTCTTCCGGTGGCAAGCGGCTGCGCCCGATGCTGACGCTCGCCTCCGCCTCCATGTTCGGTTATGACGGCGACCACCATATCAAGCTCGCGACCAGCGTCGAGTTCATGCACACCGCAACACTCCTGCATGACGACGTGGTGGATGAGAGCGATCTGCGTCGCGGCAAGTCCACGGCACGCACCATCTGGGGCAATCAGGCGAGCGTGTTGGTCGGCGACTTCCTGCTGGGTCAAGCCTTCCGCATGATGGTGGATGTCGGCTCGCTGGATGCGCTGGACGTGCTCTCCACCGCCGCTTCCGTGATTGCCGAAGGCGAGGTGCTGCAGCTGTCCGTCGCCAAGAACATGGAGACGACGGAAGACGACTATCTCCAGGTTATCCGCGCCAAGACCGCGGCGCTGTTTGCGGCCGCTGCCGAAGTCGGCCCGATCGTTGCCAAGACGGACAAGGCGACGCGCGGTGCGCTGAAATCCTACGGCATGAATCTCGGCCTCGCCTTCCAGCTGGTGGACGACGTGCTGGACTATGGCGGCAAATCCGCCGATCTCGGCAAGAACACCGGCGACGATTTCCGTGAGGGCAAGATCACCCTTCCGGTCATCCTGTCCTATCGCCGGGGCACGACCGATGAGCGGGCGTTCTGGAAGCGCGCGATCGAGAACGGCGAGAGCACGGATGAAAATCTCGAGATCGCGCTGGGTCTTATCAAGAAATATAATGGTTTGACGGACACGATCTCTCGCGCCAACCACTATGGCACGATCGCGCGCGATGCGCTGGCACCGCTGCCGAACAGCCCGTGGAAGGATGCACTGATGGAAGTGATCGACTTCTGCATCGAGCGCGTCAACTGACGGTCGGTCGAGCTTTTCGTCAAAAAGGAAACGGTCGACGGAAGGAAGAAGACCAGCAGATTTTGTTGCAGGCCTGCTTCAAAAAAGCCATTCTATCATGACGTGATGCATGGCTTTCTGAACCGATTCCGGTTTCCGATGGCGTGTCTATCTCAAGCTTTGCAGTCATTATGGGCAGATATTTTGCCCAGCGCTGTTGAGTTTGAAGCTGATTTTTCAGTGCGGAAGCACACAAGCAAGGGTTCCTTCATGCGGCGCAATCCAGCATTTCGTCTTTTCGGCAGCGCGGCTTTCATTGCCGCACTCACGCTTGGCGCAGGCTCTGCCGCGCTCGCGGAGACGAAGCCCGCCGATAAGGCGGAAGAGGCCGTCAAGTTCGATCCAGGTCGAGTTACCACCTTCTCCGGCGCATTTCTGGCTGCCCGCACCGCCGATGTCGACCAGGATTATGCGACCGCCATCACCCTCTATCAGAAGGCGTTGGATTTCGATCCCGCCAATACCGAAATTCGCCAGCGCCTGATGATCGCACAACTGTTGAGCGGCGACTTCGAGGCTGGCGCGAAGATCGCGGACAGCCTGAAGGACGACAGCTCGGTCGAGCGCGTAACGACGATCGTGCGTGCGCTTGCGGCGATCAAGCACAAGGAATTCTCCTCCGCCGAAAAAATCCTGAAATATAGCGGCCCGAACGATCTGGACCGCATGGTCAATACGCTTCTTGCTGCATGGGCGCGCGCCGGTGCCGGAAAGAGCAAGGAAGCGCTCGCCATGGTCAATGGCATGAAGGGTCCGGGCTGGTTCTCGATCTTCCAGAAGTACAATGCGGGCGCCATTGCGCTGGTGACCGGCAACACGGACGCGGCCCGCAAGAGCCTGAGCGAAGCGGTGGCCGACCGTGAAGGCGGGGCGACCGCGACGGACACCTATATGCGCGCTGTGATGGCGCTGGCCCGGTTGGAGGCGAAAGCGGGCAACAAGCAGAAAGCGCTAGACACGATTGCCGTCGGCGACGGTTTTGCTCCGAATTATGCGCCGTTGAAGGCGCTGCGCCAAAGCATCGAAAAGGGCGAGAAGCCCGACCAGCAGGTTCAGACCGCGGTTGAAGGTGCTGCCTCGGTAATGTTTTCGATTGCCGGTGCGCTGAACCGCGAAGGTGCGGAAGAAATCGTCACGCTCTATCTCCAGGCGTCGCGTGCGCTCGATCCGAAGAGCGCCGATACGCTCATTCTGCTTGGTGGCTTGGCCGAGGCGCAGAAGCAGGCGGAGCGCGCCATCGAATTCTATCGCGAGGTGCCGGCCGATTCGCCGATGCACCGCATTTCCGAGCTGCAGCTTGGCCTGACACTGGCGCAGACCGGCAAGGTGGATGAGGCGCGCCAGCATCTGAAGGCGCTGCTCGAATCCGATCCTGACGACATCCGCTCCTACCTCGCCTATGGCGCCGTCCTGTCTGATGCCAAGGATTATGCCGCCATGGCTGCCAATTACGACAAGGCTGCCGAGGTGATCGGCGCTGTCCCGAAGAAGTCAGATTGGACGATCTTCTTCCAGCGGGGCATTGCCTATGAGCGTCTGAAGCAATGGGACAAGGCCGAACCGAACTTCAAGCGGGCACTGGAGCTCAACCCTGAGCAGCCACAGGTCCTGAACTATCTCGGTTATTCCTGGGTCGATAAGAACATGAATCTCGACCAAGGCATCGAGATGATCCGCCGTGCGGTGGAGCTTCGCCCGAATGACGGCTACATCGTCGATTCGCTTGGCTGGGCGCATTATCGTCTTGGCGCTTTCGATGAGGCCGTGACCGAACTGGAACGCGCCATCGAGCTTCGCGCCGGTGACCCTACCATCAATGACCATCTGGGTGATGCCTATTGGCGCGTCGGCCGCAAGCTGGAGGCCGTGTACCAGTGGAACCGCGCGCTGATCGGCGATAGCGACGATGTGGACAAGGCGAAGGTGAAGGAAAAGATCGCCAACGGCCTGCCGCCGCTGGAGAAGGATGCGGAAAACACCGCAAAGAAGGATCAGGCGCCGCCGCCACCTGCACCGCCCGCCCCTGCCCCGGACAAAAAATCCTGACGTCTGATGGGCCCGGCTGATGGCAAGGGGGCGGTCGAAACTGTCGAGGCCGCTCCGGCGAAGATCAACCTTGCCCTGCATGTGACGGGGCAAAGGGAGGATGGTTATCACCTCCTCGACATGCTGGTGACCTTTACCGAAGCAGGCGATGTCATTCGCATTCGCCATGCTGACGAAGATAGCTTTTCCATATCCGGGCGTTTCGCCTCGGACCTTCTTCAGTCGGGCGCGAGCAACAATCTTGTGCTGAAGGCGCGCGATCTTCTGCGCAGCCATGCGCGGCAACGCGACATCGCGACAACACCGGTCGCTATTCAACTCGAAAAGAACCTGCCAGTCGCATCGGGAATCGGTGGCGGATCGGCCGACGCCGCTGCCGCCTTGCGCGGCTTGATCCACCATTGGCAATTGGACATCGGCGACGAGGACCTGAGCGGAATCGCACTCACGCTTGGGGCCGACGTACCAATGTGCCTTGCCAGCAAGCCGCTGATCGCGCAGGGGATCGGTGAAGAGCTCACGCTTCTTACTCAGTTCCCGCAATTGGCGCTGGTGCTGGTGAACCCGCTGAAGGGTGTTTCGACGCCGCAGATTTTCCGCTTGCTGGCGCACAAGCAGAACGAACCTCTTCCCGCTCCGCCTGATGATGAAGGCGAGTCCTGGCTTCCGACAATGGACGGGCTCAGAAACGATTTGCAGCTCCCCGCCATCTCGCTTTTGCCTGAGATCAACGATGTGTTGGCGATGCTTCGTTCGGAGGGCGCGGATCTCGCACGCATGTCCGGTTCCGGCGCCACATGCTTTGGCATTTTTTCCTCCCTACAAAAAGCAGAGGCAGCAGCGGCAAGGCTTCGGGAACGGAAACCCGGATGGTATGTTCAGGAAACAATGTCAATTGCAGGGAGAGTGTTATGAGCCAGATGAAGACGGGTGGAGAGCGGCAATTCATTCCGGTCGGCATCGCCGTTTTGACCGTATCGGACACCCGCACATTGGCGGACGACAAATCCGGCAACACGCTCGCAGCCCGAATCGAGGAGGCTGGCCACCATCTGGTGGATCGCGCGATCGTCCCCGACGACATCGCTGTCATTCGTGAGAAGGTACGTGACTGGACGTTGTCGGATCAAATCGACGTCGTCATCACCACGGGCGGCACGGGCTTTACCGGCCGCGACGTGACGCCGGAAGCTCTGGAGCCACTCTTCGACAAGCACATGGACGGCTTCTCCGAGGTGTTCCACCGCATTTCCTACGACAAGATCGGCACCTCCACCATTCAATCGCGCGCCACCGCGGGGCTTGCCAATACGACCTTCATCTTCGTTCTGCCGGGCTCACCTGGCGCTTGCAAGGATGCTTGGGACGGGATTTTGAAAGCGCAGCTGGATTATCGCCACATGCCCTGCAACTTCGTGGAAATCATGCCACGGCTGGACGAGCACCTGCGCCGCACAAAGGGCTGATGCCAACAGCATCGGTCCGAAAATCGAAATCGATTTTCGGAAAAGCACGATACGTAGCTTCAAAGAGATAGAGTGTCCTTATTGGGTCCAAAAGGACGCTCTACCGCACAGGACTGAGCGCCCAAGCCGGCACCAACTCCGCCGTTAATCTGAGAGGCTTCTGCGTTTTTGAAAACTCCTTCAGCGGCAGGCCGGATTTTGCGAGTTCGATTGCATCCCGCTTGCGCAGCAAGAGGCCAAACTCCAGAGGTGGACCGCGCCGAAGCATTCGCTCAAGGAAGGGTTTCTTATAATAGCGTGATGGCGAGAACTGCGCCGGTCGCTCATTCAACGCCATGTATTCGAGAACATCCTCGATCCAGCCACCCTGCGGACGGCTGCCCGGCTCGATCAGCAAAATCCAATCGCCGCGGATCGACTGAATGACATCGTCGATCTTCCAGCTCTGATGGAAGCGGCAACCGGCAGCCTCTGCAACCCGCGCCGAGCCATCCTGCGAGGCGTGGTCGAGAATGATGACATCGCTGATCAGACCCTTCACGGCGCCCGTGACCAGCGCCGAAAGCGTGTGTGCTAGCGCTGGTTCGTTGTTGTGGCATTCCATGATGACTGTCAGCATCTCTTTGTCACTTGCGGTGCGTTCCGATCAATAAAGTCTCTATAGCATCGCTACAGCATCGGCCGGAAAATCGGAACCGATTTTCGGAAAGCACAGTGTGTAGACTCAAAAGGGGTAAGGCGCGCGAGCCCAAATCACCTTTCCAAACGCGCTGGTCGCTCAAAAATCTTTCCCTTCTCGCTTGCTCCGGATCCCATAAAGCAGACCTTCATCGCCTCCTCACTACACGACGATCTCACTGCCCCAATTTTTGTTCTTGTATTGTTCTCATTTGTGCATTAGATATTTGCTCATCCAATTCGCTGGCGCTGGCCGGTCAGGAGCATCAGATGAGACACCAAGTGCTTTCGGGGCAGGCTGCCTATCAGCCGGGCCATACGCCGGATATTGCCAATGCTCTGGCAGATGACTCCGGTCTCAGGATCGAAATCGATCGTCGTCGCGGCAGAGGTGCAGGCATCAATCCTGGCGGTCGTTTCGAAACGTTACAGCATGAAGCCTTTAACGATGGCTGGGACATTATCGAAGAACTCCCGGAGTTCAAGACGGATGTGCAGGTGGAAAAGCCGCGCACCATCATCACCCGCAACGAATCGCCCGACATTCCCTTCGACCGGTCGATCAATCCCTATCGCGGCTGCGAGCATGGCTGCATCTATTGCTTCGCCCGGCCAACGCATAGCTATATGGGACTTTCGGCCGGGATCGATTTTGAAGCGAAGCTCTTTGCCAAGCCGGATGCCGCCAAACTTCTGGAGCGCGAGCTTGCCAAGCCTGGCTACAAGGCGCGGGTGATTGCGATCGGCACCAATACCGATCCCTACCAGCCGATCGAGAAGGAATGGCGGATCATGCATCAGATCCTTGAGGTGCTGGCCAAGGCGGAACATCCGGTCGCCATTGTCACGAAATCGGCGCTGATCACGCGCGATATCGATATTCTGGCGCCCATGGCGAAGAAGGGCCTCGTCAAAGTCGGCATCTCGGTGACGACGCTCGATCGCAAGCTGGCCCGCAGCATGGAGCCACGCGCCTCGACGCCATCGAAAAGGTTGGAGGCAGTCAAAACGCTGACGGAAGCCGGGATACCAGTGGCCGTCATGATGGCTCCTGTCATCCCCGCACTGAACGATCATGAGATCGAGCGTGTGCTAGAGGCTGGCAAAGCCGCCGGGGCTATGGAAGCCTCTTATGTGCTGCTGCGCCTGCCACTCGAGGTTAGCCCGCTGTTCCGCGACTGGTTGCTGCGTAATTACCCGGACCGCTACCGTCATGTCATGTCGCTGGTACGCTCCATGCGCGACGGGAAGGATTATGATGCGGAGTTTGGCAAGCGCATGAAGGGTGCAGGTCCCTATGCCTGGCAGATCAGCCGCCGCTTCGAGATGGCGACCAAAAGGCTCGGTCTCATTCGCAGGGGTATCCAGCTGCGTGATGATCTCTTTGCTCCGCCCGGCGGTGCCGGCGTCCAACTTTCCTTGCTTTGAAGGATGGAAACGCTCGGCCACGCCAACTCCGCCTTATGACATCGGTTTCCAAGCGTCTCTAGATTATTGCGTAAAGACCACGGCTACTAAGTCACTCTTGAAGAAATGTTCGGTGCGCGTCCCTGACGCACCGGCATTGCCCCCGGTTCCGCCGCCTCGCGTGCGATTTCTCGTTTTCCTCCGCCCTATAAGAAAACGATCCTGGCCTCTCGCGCCACGGATGACAACCACGCCCTACGGGTTGTCTATCGCCGCACCGGGGGCTTGCGGGAGATCGGGTGTCTGTGCAAGTTTCCGCCGCATGAAGCGACGCACAGCATCCGATTCTCCTGCCCTGTTCGATCTTGCTCCGGCGAGCCCCGACTTCAGCATGGAGCTAGAAGCCCGCCAGCGAGGCCTTTGGCCCGTGGCAGGGACGGATGAGGCTGGACGCGGGCCTCTGGCCGGCCCCGTCGTTGCCGCCGCCGTCATTCTTGACCCCGACAATATCCCAGATGGTCTCGATGATTCAAAGAAGCTGACCAAGGCGAAACGGGAAGTGCTGTTCACGAAGATCGTGGAAACGTCGATCGTCTCGGTCGCGTCATCCGGGCCTGTTCTGATAGACCGGATCAATATCCTCCGCGCCAGCCTCGATGCCATGCGCCGCGCTGTTCTTGGCCTTGAGCTTTCGCCTCGACTGGTATTGGCTGATGGGCGCGATCAACCGCCCGGCATGTCTTGTGAAGCGAAGGCTGTGATCAAGGGTGACGCGCGATCCCTGTCGATTGCCGCCGCATCGATTATCGCCAAAGTCACAAGAGACCGGATGATGGAGCGTGCCGGGACGGTGCACACCGCCTATGGCTTCGAGCTTCATGCGGGTTACGGGACGCCTGTGCATCTTCGCGCCATCGAGGCCCATGGCGCGTGTTCCCTTCATCGAATGAGCTTTCGGCCGCTTCGTCAGGACGCTGCCGAAGCAGACGTGGCTTAAAACCTGGAACTTCTGCTACGTCGATAGGAGAGCAAGGTTCCACCCATTAGCCGGCAAGCCGCATATCGCTAGCACGACCATCATCGCGCTGCGCATGATCGGCCAGCTTGAACCGCTCCAGCAGCGCACGGAGTCTGTCGCTTTCTGTCGCCAGTGCCGAGGTTGCAGTGGTGGTTTCCTCCACCAATGCTGCATTCTGCTGCGTCGTTTGGTCCATCTGGTTGACGGCTGTATTGACTTCCGTGAGACCGGTCGCCTGCTCTTGGGATGAGGTGGCAATCGCGCCCATATGCTCATTGACAGCTTCGACATGGTGACTGATTGCTTTGAGTGCCTCACCGGTCTGCTGGACCAGCTTCACACCATTCTCCACCTCATGCGACGACTTACCGATCAGTTCCTTGATTTCCTTCGCCGCCCTCGCTGAGCGTTGCGCCAGTTCGCGCACTTCCTGCGCAACAACGGCGAAGCCCTTGCCCGCTTCACCAGCACGCGCGGCTTCAACACCCGCATTTAGCGCCAGCAGATTGGTCTGAAAGGCAATCTCGTCGATCACCACAATGATATTGGAAATCTGGCCCGAGGATTGTTCAATGCGCTGCATGGCATCCACAGCCGCTGCAACGACATCACCGGAGACCTTTGCGGCGCGGTTGGCCTCGCTCGCAGCACCTGTCGCCTCCTGGGCACGTTTGGTGGAGTTCGCAACGTTGACGGTAATTTCATCCAGCGCCGCCGCCGTCTGTTCCAGGGTTGCGGCCTGCTGCTCGGTGCGCCGGGAAAGATCGGACGACCCTTCGGCAATTTCCCGGGTTCCGCTGTTCATCGTCTCAATGGCGCGCGAAATTTCCATGAGCGTATTTCCAAGCTGCTGGATCGACTGATTGAAGTCATTTCTGAGCGGCTCGAAATCAGGCGCAAATTTCTCGTTAAGGCGGAACGCCAGATCGCCTGAAGCAAGGCGGCGAAGTCCCGATGCAAGGCCGTATGTTGCCACACGCAGCCGCTCCTCGGCGTCAGCCTCGGCCTTTCGCTGGGCCTCCAGACGTTCAGCCTCGGCGCGCGAGCGGTTCTGCTCAGCCTCGGCCTCAAGGCGCTTGTTCTCGATCGCGCTTTGACGAAAGACCTCTACGGCATCCGCCATGGAGCCGATTTCGTCCTTGCGGCGACGCCCTGGGATATCGATCTGCGTATCACCCAAAGACAACTTGCGCATGACGCCCGTCATCTGCACGAGCGGCCGTGCGATGTAACGATTGCCAAAGACCGCCGCGCCAAGGCCGATCGTCAGCGCAAGCGCAAGCGCGATGTAGTTGAGCGTGATCGCGGAGCCAGCCGTCGAGACGGTGACATTACCCTCACGGCGCACATCCGCCTCAATGTCGTTGACTGCGTCTTGAAGTGTGCTCTTCGCTTGATTGTAGGCAGTCAGCGCACCACCGGCGAACATCGATCTCGCCTCATCAATCTTGTTGGCATCGACGAGGGCCTGCACTTGTGTCCACTTGCTTTCGGCCACAGCCCAGCGCGCGTTGAAGTTCTCAAAGTTCTGCTTGTCCGCATCATCAACGAGATATTCCTGATACTCCTTCACCCTCGCCGCAAGCGCACCTTCAGCCTTCGCCAAGTCGGCCTGAAAATTGGCTCGTGCGTCCGGATCCGCAATAACAATTGCGCTCTGTGCATTTCTGATGCTTCCAATGTCGGCATTGATGGCGCCAATCACGATAAAACCGGACACCCGCTCCCGGACAATCACACCGATCCCATCTTCGATCTGCGACATGGATATGATTGAGGAGATGCCTTGCACACCCGCCACAAGAATCATGACTCCAGACAGAGCAGCCAGAACCTTGCCGATCGATAATTTCATAGCATCATCCTCAAATAAATCTGTGGAAGTAATCTTGGTGGTAGAACCGTGTCGTTCGAGGTTTATTCGAGTTATGCTCATCGACGCGAGCAGTGTTATTTCATAGCGCCATCTACGAAAATTATAACCAAATATTATTAGATATTATTTATATTTAATTAAAATACTCATTGAAATAGTAGTTCTTTATATTTTTCCGCCATCCCAACAGACTCATTGCGGATACGAAAATTAATGAGCAACAGCGCGTTCATTTCGACGATTTCTCTTGTAAAGCGACTACCCCCGCGGGAAACAATAACCGACTGATACTTTCGATTTAAACGACATCTCACCTAGTCTTCCAAAATAAACGCGGGCTTCTACATCGTAAAGCATGTGAAGCCCTGGGCGTCGGCGTCTCAACATGTCCTACAACGCGGCGCGATGGCCATTTCGGGATGTTTTCCAGCTCACGACATGGCTCACCGCTTCTATCCCGCACCTCAAAGGTGACGCTGCATGCGGTTCCCGGTCTCCAGAATAGAACAACAAAAAAACCCCTCCCGGTGACTACCGGAAGGGGTTTCTACTATTCAATGCGATCAGATCTTACAGAGCTTAGTTCAAGCGCGACTTGACTTCACCGATAGCAGATTTGATCAGTTTGCCCTTGGCAGCAGCCGTCGTCTTTTCGGCAATCAGCTTCTCCGACGCTGCAATCGCAATGTCGACTGCCGCGGAGCGAACAGCGCCGATCGCATCTGTTTCAGCCTGCTTGATCTTCTGCTCGGAAAGCGCGGTACGGCGAGCGACAAACTCTTCCGTTTTTGCCTTGGCTTCCGCCGTCAGCGCTGCAGCTTCGCGTTCAGCCGCGGCAACGATGTTCGCTGCATCCGCTTCCGCTTCCTTCCGCTTGCGCTGATACTCAGCCAGCAGGTGCTGGGCTTCTTCACGCAGCCGCTTGGCTTCCGCCAGTTCTTCGGTGATGTTCTTGGCGCGCTCATCGAGTGAGCTTGCCAACATGCCCGGAACCTTGAGGTAGGCAATCAGCACGAAGAAGAGAATGAGACCTACGAGTGCGTAGAATGTTGCGTCAAACGCCATCTCAAGCCCCCTTCACGTCGGATACCGCAGCAACGGCTGCCTTGGCATCGGTTTCCTTGACCTTCAGGCCGATCAGCTGATCGACGACGGCAGTCGCGGTTTCTTCGGCAATCGTGCCGACATCGGCCAATGCTTGCTGCTTGATGGACGCGATACGCGCTTCGGCAGCAGAAAGCTTCTCAGCCAGTTCCGCTTCGACCGCGGCGCGGTCCGCATTAGCCTTGGCCTTTGCAGCGTCGCGAGCGGCGGATGCGATGGATCCAGCCTTGGCGCGTGCTGCAGCAAGTTCTTTTTCGTAGGTTTCGATCGCAGCGTCAGCCTCAGACTTCAGCCGGGAGGCTTCATCGAGATCCTGTGCGATACGGCCATGACGATCCTCAAGGATGCCACCGACACGCGGCACGATGACTTTCTTCATGAGCACGTAGAAAATGCCGAACGAGATCGCCAGCCACAAAAGCTGGGATGCGTAGGTCGACGAATCGAAAGGCGGAAATACGCCGGATCCGTGACCGGCGTCATGCGCCACTCCGGTTTCCGTATGCGTTGCTTCCGGGGCCGTCTGGCCGACAGCGGGTGTTTCCGTCGTCGTTCCGGTTGACGGCGCTGCTGACTGGGCAAGAGCCTCGGTCACGAACATGCTCACCTCCAGGGGTACTGCAAATGCGAAGGATCACGGCACGCCGTTTGCGAGCCGTGATCCAAACCTGATGCCGTTATTAGACAGCGAACAGGAGAAGGAGAGCAACGAGCAGCGAGAAGATGCCCAGAGCTTCCGTAACGGCGAAGCCGAATACCAGACGGCCGAACTGGCTGTCAGCGGCAGACGGGTTGCGCAGTGCGCCGGAGAGGAAATCGCCGAAGATACGGCCGAGAGCGAGGGACGTACCAGCCATGCCGAGGCATGCGAGACCTGCGCCGATGTACTTTGCTGCTTCCGCTTCCATATTAAGCTCCTTGAAATGGTTGTTGCGGCTGTTTTTTGACACCCGGTTCCGGGGCCAGCGACTTTACTTCTCAGTGACCACCATGCACGGCGTCATTCAGGTACATGCATGTCAGTACCGCGAAGACATATGCCTGCAAGAAGGCGACGAGAAATTCGAGAGCGGTCATGGCGACCGTCATGAGGAGAGGCAGGATCGCTCCGCCGACACCGATCGCGCCAAGCGCGCTCATTGAAGCGACGAAACCTGCGAATACCTTCAGCGTGATGTGACCTGCCAGCATGTTCGCGAAAAGACGAACAGAGAGGCTGATCGGACGCGAGAGAAAGGAAATGACCTCGATGGCCGACACAAGCGGCAAGAGAACGGCAGGAACGCCCGAAGGAGCGAAGATGCCGAGGAAGTGCAGGCCGTGCTTGTAGAAACCGTAGACGATGACCGTTCCGATGACGAGGCACGACAGTGCAAAGGTCACGATGATCTGGCTCGTTACCGTGAAGAAATACGGGAACATGCCGAGAAGGTTGGCAGTCAGAACGAACATGAAGAGCGAGAAGACGAAGGGGAAGAAGACCATCCCCTTCTTGCCCGCACCTTCACGAAGCATCGACGCGATGAATTCGTAGGACATTTCGGCAACGGACTGCACGCGGCCCGGGATCAGTCCGCGGTTCGACGTTGCGAAATAAAGGAAGCCCGACGCCGCAGCGACTGTAGCAACCATGAAAAGCGACGCATTGGTGAACGAAAAATCAACGCCACCGATATTGATCGGGATAATCGGCTGCACCAAGAACTGATGAGTCGGATCGTTTGCCACCGGCTGCCCTCTTTACCTGTTGCCGCAGAACCGCGGCACCTCGCATCTATATTTCATGGAAAGAACGGCATCAGCCGTTTTTCTCCCCACCCTGATCTTTCCCCAGCCCATCCTGAAGAAGCGGCGGCTTTGCCACCATCCCCGCAGACCGCAGAACATTCAATACGCCTGCACAAAAACCGAGAAGAAGAAGAACGATCATCCCCCACGGCGACGTGCCAGCAAAATAGTCCAGAAGATGACCCAGCATCGCGCCGACAATGATGGCGGAAATGAATTCCGAAGAGAGCTTGATCGCCATCGCAAAGCCTTTCCGGCTCTCCTCCGCGTTCTGCTCCGTCCGCCTCTCCGCCTCATCGTCCGCATGAACCTTGGCCAATCCCTCGGCAAGGCGCTTGCGGCGCTCATCCAGACTATCGTTACGGTTGCCGGTCATTTTAAAATCCTGCCCTTTTCGCTCCGTTCCAGCGTTGCCAGAACCCTTTGGAGTTGTAAACGGCAGGGCTTTTAGCCTGTTCCAGCCCGCTCTGAAGTCGCGCGCAACATAGTTTTAGGGACTTCGCTAGTCAAGGCACCGTCGGCGCTTGTTTCAGCACAAATTTTCTGATTAAAATCAATCGCTTGGTCGACAAACACGGAATCTTGGCACGGTTTGCCGATGGAATCGGCATTTTTGACACGGGTTTTGCAGGCAAATCCGCGTGATCGTGACAGCGCTTCCTTGTTAAATGGTAACGCTCTAGCTCCAGCCGCCGCCATAGGTCCGGTAGAAGACGTGCAACCCGATCCTGCCGACCTTCTTCATGGATTTGCCCCAGGCGGGTCGGACATAGATGGCGTGATAATGGGTAGCAGAGCCCACTTCACTCAGCCAGATCTTGCCGGCTGTCGTTGCCATGGCAACTTCGCGCGCCATCTTCCAGTGCCGCTCGGAATTGACGCGGTCCTTGATGTTGTCGCAGGCGAAGGAGAACTGGCAGCGGTTACGCCAATCCTTGTTCTGATAGACCACGCCGCAGATGGTTTTCGGATAGGCGGGGTTGCGCACGCGGTTGAGAATGACCTGAGCGACGGCCGCTTGCCCCTTGATGGATTCGCCGCGGGCTTCGAAGTAGATGCCGGAGGCCAGGCACTGTTGCTCCGCAGCCGAAAAGGCTTCTGCCGGCAGCGGCGTCGCCGCCCAGGCGTGATCATCCGGGGAGATTGGTGGGATGAAACGTCCGGTATCCGGCTTTTTCAGGATGGCGTCGAAGGGTGACTCGCGGGCGAAGTCCGGCTCCGCCGGGGCGTAGGCCGTGGCCAGTACATCCGGGGTGCGGTTGGTGACCAGACCCGCCAGCATTGGCGACACGGTTTTATCGGCCTTCCTCTCATCGCGGCGGAAATAGAAGGAGGCAAGTTCGATCTCTTTGCTCTTCTTCGGCTTGACGAAGGCGGTTCGATCCTTGCGCTTGAGCGGCTCGATATCGATCATGCTTGTGCGTTGAAGAACCGAGCCGGCAGTAAAGGCTTTCGGCGGCTGCATCACTTCGGTGGCCATCACCCTGCCCTTCTTGGCGGCGCGATTGACACGCTCACTATCGGGCGTCGTCTCATGGCCACCCTTTTTGGTGATGAAGGCAACTTTACGGCCATCGGGAAGCGTCATGCCTGCGCCGGTGATGGCCGCGGTATCGCTCGCATCATTGAAAGCCAGAGACGCGTTGTGAACAGAACCCGCTGGGGAGTTGGTCAGCACCATGCGCCACTGTTCGCCGCCGGCATCGAGACCAGCAAGAAGCGAAGCGAGATCCGCGCGGGCTGCAAGGGAGGGGAAGGCAAGCCAGGCCACGAGGCCAAAGACAACAGGCGAGGTCCACTTCTCATAGGCAATGAGGGGCCCGCGACGCGATACTTTTCTTGAACGCAAAACCATGACTCCGGACACACGCAAACAACTTGCTACACAGCCGGATAATCTCTCATTAACCTTGATGCTTGGTTAACGATGCACCTTTGAAAGCCACCTCACATTAATGTGTGACCAGATACTAAAACGCGCCGCTCTTGGAGAGGAGAGCGACGCGTTGCTAAAACATTGTATTGGAAGCTCAGATGACCACGTGTGAGCCGAGTTCGACGACGCGGTTTGTCGGAAGGCGGAAATAATCGGATGGGTCAGCCGCATTTTCCGCCAGAGCGATGAACAACCGGTTTTGCCAGCCAGGCATGGCCGATTTCGAATCCGGCACCAGTTTTCGACGTCCCAGATAGAAGGAGGTCGACATGATATCGAACTTGTAGCCGGTGCGGCGCAGATAGCCGAGTGCCTGGGTGACGTTCTGGGTTTCCATGAAGCCGAAATGCAATTCGACCACGACGAAGCGCTCACTGATCTTGGTCATGGTGTAGCGTTTGTCCGTGTGAACGCGCGGCGTATCCTCCGTGCGGATCGTCAGGATGACGTTCTTGTCGTGCAGAACGTGGTTGTGTTTGAGGTTATGCAGCAATGCGGCGGGTGCCGTCTCAGGATCGCCGGTCAGGAAGATCGCCGTGCCGGGAATACGCACCGGCGCATGCGCACTTTCCTTCTCCACAGAGGCGACGAAAGCCTTCAGCGGCACGTCGGTTCTCCGAGTCTTGGCAAAGAGTATCTTGGAGCCGCGCTGCCACGTCATCATAATGACGGTAAAGGCAATTGCCAGCAGGACCGGCACGTAGCCACCGTCATGGATTTTCAAGAGGTTGGCGCCGAGGAAAATCAGTTCAAGCGTGATAAAGGGCAGAACGACCAGGAGCGTGAGGGGCAGCGACCATTTCCATTGGCTGCGGGCAAACTGGAAGAACAACAGGCTGGTCACGACCATCGCGCCGGTAACGGAGATACCATAGGCGGTAGCGAGCGCGTCGGAACTCTTGAAAGTGAACACCAGGGCGACGACACCAATGAGTAGCACCGTGTTGACGGACGGCAGATAGATTTGTCCGGTGTTGGTCTCGGAGGTGAAGAGGATTTCCATGCGCGGCAGGTAGCCGAGGTTGATCGCCTGGCGCACCATCGAGAAGGCACCCGTGATCACTGCCTGGCTGGCAATGATGGTGGCAGCCGTCGCAAGGATAACCGCCGGCAGCAGCGCCCATTGCGGGAACATCAAATAGAAGGGGTTCGACATGGTGGACTGGTCCTTCAGAACCAGTGCGCCTTGGCCGAGATAATTGAGGGTGAGTGCGGGAAAGACCAGCGCGAACCAGGCCCACTGGATGGGCTTGCGTCCAAAATGGCCAAGATCGGCATAAAGCGCTTCGGCACCCGTAATGGTCAGAAACACCGCACCGAGCACCACAAGGCCATAAAAACCCTCATTCATCAGAAACTCGACCGCATGGATCGGATTGAAGGAATAGAGGATCCTGAAGTCGTCAGAGATATGCAGGAGCCCGACAAAGCCCATCACGATGAACCAGACTGCTGTGATCGGGCCAAAGAACTTGGCGACGATCTCCGTGCCATGCGACTGGATGGCAAAGAGACCGACCAGAATGACGAGCGAGATCGGAATGATGAATTCATCCATTTGCGGGGTCACGAGCTTCAGGCCTTCCACGGCGGAAAGGACCGAAAGCGCCGGCGTAATCATCGCGTCGCCCAGGAAGAGAGCCGCACCGATCAGGCCCAGCATGATGAGGAAATTGCGTCGCGCGCCTGCTCTCTTCATCAGCAAAGCCAGCAGCGAGAGCGTTCCGCCTTCGCCATCATTGTCCGCCCGCAGCAGAAAACAGATGTATTTGATCGTGACAATGATAGTGAGCGACCAAATCATCAGTGAAATAAGGCCGATGACTTCGGCTTCGGTCAGCCCGTCCTGGGAGATCGGCTTCAGCGCTTCTCTGAACGCATAAAGAGGGCTTGTGCCGATATCGCCGTACACAACGCCAATAGAGCCGAGCATGGCGGCAAACAGCCCTTGCTGGTGGTTGTCCTTCACTTCAGGCTTGTCGAGCATGTCTTTTTCAAACGGATTAGGCATATGAATCCTGGCCCTCTAGAGCCAGCCCTTCCAGCGAAAAACGATAAACGGGATGATCGCCGATATCAGCATGACGAAGACTGCAAGCGGATAGCCATAGGCCCATTGCAATTCCGGCATGTGCGCAAAGTTCATTCCGTAAATGGAGGCCACCAGCGTCGGCGGCAGAAAGACGACCGATGCGATGGAGAAAATCTTGATGATCGCGTTTTGCTCGACATTGATGATGCCAAGCGATGCATCCAGCAGAAAGGTCAGATTGCCGGAAATATAGGATACGTGCTCGGACAGCGAATGGATGTCGCGCGCGATCGAGCCGCCCATTTCCTTCGCATCCTTGTCCTCCTGAACCAGCGCCGTCGCCTGCAGGAAAGACTGGACACGGGCAAGCGAGGTCAGACTGTCGCGCACTTTCGAGACAAGGCGATGGAATGAAGCGATCTCGGAAATCTTGTCTTCGAGATAACGGGGCGCCTTGCGCTTGCTGCGCGCCTCGCCACCGAAGATACCCTTCGCCACATGGTCGATACCGACGACGGTGTTCTCGATGATCTCGGCCGTGCGGTCGACGATGGTTTCGAGCAGCTTCAAAAGCAGCGCCGCACCGCTGCGGATCTCATGCGGCGTGCGGGCAATGGCAGCGATGAACAGATTGAAAGACTTCGGCTCCGCGTAGCGGATGGTCACCAGCCGGTTGCCGACAAGGATAAAAGCGACATCGGTCAGTTGCGGATCGGAAGAATCTGCCTTCCAGACGAGCGATGCCGTCATGAAGACATTATTGTCCTCCGTATAGAGACGGCTGGAAGGCTCGATGTCTTTCAGATCCTCACGCGTCGGAAGCTCTGTACCAAGCAGGGCTTCAACACGCTTTTCCTCGTCGCGGTGGGGATTAATGAGATCGATCCAGACGATGTCGTCGGATAAATGCGTAAGCTCCCCGTCAGCAGACAGGCTGATCGCCTCGCAATTCGAGCGATAGGCTTTTATCAATCAGGTTCTCCGGTCCGCGGCGCCAACTGTCATCGGCTGGTCGATCTAACACATCATGCGTAGCGTTCGCAAACGCATGAGCAAGACTGCGGTTCAAACGGCGCCGGGCTATGCTCCCAACAGGGTAAAGAATCAAGGGGTATTTTCGTCTAAGGCGTCAGGCTACCCGACCTCCGGAACAGCTAGCTTTAAGAAAAAGGCATTCAAAACAAGCTATTGTCCCCCTTCTTACTCGGTGCAAATCTTTCTGACCTGCCTCCGGTGCTCGATAGATATGCAGTCAATGCATCGATCCCAGCGGGTTTTCCGTAATATTTTCAAAGCTTTCTATTCAAATATGATCTTTGGCGCCGTGCGGGCGGTGCCTCTTCCAATCTCTGTCCACACCTTTTGTGCAATCTCCCTGTAGGATTGCGCCTGCGGGCCATCCGGTTCGGAGACGACGATCGGTGTCCCGGCATCCGACATTTCTCGGATCGACATTGTCAGAGGCACAGCACCCAGGAATGGTACACCGATACGCTCAGCCTCAGCCTGCGCACCGCCATGGCCAAAAATGTCATAGCGCTTGCCGGTATCCGGCGCGATGAAATAGCTCATATTCTCAATGACGCCGAGAAGCGGCACCTCAACCTTGCGAAACATGGTGATGCCCTTGCGCGCATCGATGAGTGCCAGATCCTGCGGCGTGGAGACGATCACCGCGCCTGCCAGCGGGACTTGCTGGGCAATTGTCAACTGCACGTCGCCTGTTCCGGGCGGCATATCGAGAACCAGAACGTCCAGCTCTCCCCAGACGACTTCGCGCAGCATCTGCATCAGTGCCGATTGCACCATGGGACCGCGCCAGATCATGGCCGCTTCATCATCCACCAGGAAACCCATGGACATGACTTTTAGGCCGTAATTTTCCATCGGCATGATGGTGCGGCCCTCGCCCTGCTTCGGGCGACCCGATATGCCGAGCAGCCGAGGAACAGACGGGCCGTAAATATCGGCGTCGAGAACGCCAACGCGTAAACCCAGCGCCTGCAAACCCAAAGCGAGGTTGACGGCGGTTGTGGATTTGCCCACACCGCCTTTGCCGGAGGCGACCGCGATGATCGATCCGATTCCCGGAACGCCAGCCTTCGCCTGCTGCTGCAGCGCAGTCCTCGGTGCTGTCGGTGGTGCCTTCGGCGTCGTGGTATTGGAGGCGCTGCCCGGCCTGCTATTGGCGGTCAAAGCCACCACAGCTGCCTTGACACCCGGAACGGCAAGTGTCGCCTTCTCGGCCGCAAGCCGCAGAGGCTCCAGCTCCTTGGCGCGATCCGCGGGCACAGTGAGGGAGAAATAGACCTTTGAATCGCTCAGAAAGATTTCCGAGACCATACCGAGTGCGACGATGCTCTTGTCGCTGCCTGGATAGATCACCTGATCGAGAGCCTGCTCGATCTGTCTTTTATCTGCCTGTGCCATGCCCAACCCCCATCCGCTTCAGCAAGGGTTAGATAAGGGAGCCCACGCCATTCGCCAATATCAGAGTATCGGGTTTAACAGAGAAACGTCCCGGCGCGCAAATCGGCATGCGTTATAAGGGGACCGGGCCCGGTTTGCTCCGAATTGGATCTCACGAGAGAGCATCATCAGCTTTCGTGACTTGTGGCAAAGCTCTCTGGATCAAAGACTTGCCCATCGAAGAAGGTATCCGGCCCAAGGAGAAGCGGTGCTCGATCGGCGCCCACATACACCCTCGTATGAAGCGTTCCTTCCAGCTTCATGTTCGCCGCCGGCACAGGCGCGAAGATCGGCTTTACGGCCTTGCGGAATATGTCCGGTCGGAAGACTTCGGCAGCGCCTTCTCGAACGCTCTCAGCGGCGGCGATATGAGGCGGGCATTCGTTCCAGCGGAGCATCTGGTTGAAGAACCAAAGAGCCTGGCTTTGCCAGGGGAAGTTCACCGCGTTCGCACTTACGCAGAAGAAGTCATGGCATTCCAACAACCGGGCGGGTGAATGTGGGATGAAACCGGATAGCGAGGCAAGAATGTGCTCGACGTCACAGGAAAGATAGGCAGGCGCGGCCAGAAGATCAGCCAGTTCCTCTCTGTTAGCGACAGACGCACACCATTCGCCCGCGCGGTAGAAGGCGCGCAGGATCGCGTGCAGCGTCTGTTCGTTTGTCGCCGCCCATTGCTTCGAAACGGCAAGACCCTTTTCGGGCCCGTTTTGCCAGATGTGGGATTTGGTCGTGACGATCCGGCCTTCTTCTTCCATCGCGACCAAGCTTCCATAGGGCTCACCCGCATAGAAGCCGTCGATGCTACCCTTTTGTAGCAGGCCGGGCATCTCAGCGGGCGCCGCTTCCAGGAGTGTCACGTCGTGCTTGCCAATCAGGCGCGTGCTGGCGATGAGATAAAGAAGCTCATAGGTCGATGTCGCAGAGGGGTGCTCCGTGGCGAATATGAGGGGCGGCAGATCAGCCTTTTGACGCGCCAGAGCGACGCGCGAAAGCGCTCGGGCTACCGATCCGGGATCCGGGATTTTCATACCCTGCTCGACCAGATCATCATATAGCAGAGAGCTGACCACCAGCGTGGAGCCACCGGTCGCGAGAATGAAGGGAATGATGAGATCCGCTTCGACTTCAGCCGATGGCAATGAGAGGGCCACCGGTAACGACACGGACAGATGCGCGCCATCAAGTTCAGCAGACGACCATGCGTCGAGAATGTCACGCGGGCCGTTCATTCTGATCAGTTCAAGGGCGACGCCTTCGTCGGCGGCAAAACCCTTTTCAAATGCTGCGACGAGAATGGCGCAGTCTACGGTAGGAGAAAACGCTGCCCTGAAGCGCCGTGTTCCTGCCAAATCAGTCTCCTCTTTGCCGAGAGTAGGAGGATCACTCACACTATCCCGGATAACAACAGGAAAAAGAAAAAATCCCTATTTTATCAGGCCCACGCGCAAAGCCTTTGCGACAGCCTGCGTCCGATTGACCGTATCGAGCTTTTTTGTCGCGCGATTGAGGTAATGATTGACCGTATGCTCGGAAAGCGTGAGGATATCGGCGATCTCGGCACTTGTTTTTCCCGCCGCCGTCCAGTTTAGGCAGTCGATCTCGCGGTCGGTCAACGTCTCACTGATTCGTGAGTCGAGGCTGCGAACATGGGCAAGATGTCCGTAGACATGTGCGGATAGGTAGAAGATTTCCGCGACCTCGGAGGGAGAAAAGGACGACCTGCTCCCCGAGAGAGACACCGCGCCGCGCGTGCCCGTCATATCCTGCACCGGGCACCATACAGAATTCATCATCTCGAAGCGGGCAAACAGGCTCTTGGACTTGTCCGCCACGACTGGCCGCAAGCCGTGGCTGATGAAGTCCTGGTTGACGACGAATGGCGCGCTCGCCTTCTTCAGCGCGCTATAGACGTTGCTATCAATCAAGAGTCCGTCATTATCATATTGCTGAAGCAGATCAGCTGGCCAACTGGTGATGACAGTGCATTGCGACAGCGTCAGTGACATCTGAAGCGGCAGATTCATCACCATGAACGCTTTCATACCCCAGCTTTCCGTCACGCGCTTCATGAAACGGAAGATGTCGTACTGACTTTCCAGACAGGCCAACTCGGAGACGCTGTCTGCCCCCATAGGAGAAAATTTTTCTGGTTCAGCGACAGACATTCCCAATGATCTTTACAATGGACTAAATTAAGAAAAACGTAAAAAGAGAAACATGAGTAATATAGTTAGCCAAATACAGATTTAACGCAAACGAAAGTTGGTAAGCGAGCGTACATAACCTGGGTAGAGTTGTAACTCTTTTTAGAGATGCGCAAATTTCCACCTCAGGGAGAGGGCGCAAGACGCAGCGCAGCATCGTTAGAAATTCGTCTTGCAATGTCTGTCACGAACGGGGCCCAGCCTTCCAGTCGCTCGCGTGTCAATCGGTAAGCTGGCCCGGTCACAGAGATCGCGGCATAGAGCCCCGGCCTGTTCGCTTCGATCGGTACGGCAATGCATTGAATGCCCTGTTCGTGCTCTTCAAGATCAAAGCCATAACCACGCTCGCGTATCGTCTGGATATTTTCCAGCAGGGCCACCTCGCTGGTCATGGTGTTTGGTGTGAACGACGTCAGCGACAGAGCCTTGATGGTTTTGAGCAACTCGTCCTGCGCAAAGAGTGACAGGGCCGCCTTGCCGACACCGGTGCAGTAGAGCGGCGAGGTGCGGCCGATTTGCGAGTACATCCTGACGGCATGCTTACCGTCGATCTTGTCGAGATAGATGATCTCAGACCCGCGGACGACGCCAAGATGTACGGATTCACCGGTCTTTTCATGCAGATCACGCAAGTGAGGCGCAGCAACCGTGCGCAGATCGCTTCCACTCCAAGCTTTGGCTGCGAATTTCAGCAGCCTAATTCCAGCGCTATAGGATTGATCGCTGTTTTGCTCAAGAAGCCCCTCCTCCACCAAATGAGACAATTGCCTGTGCAATGTGCCCCGCGGCTGCCCGGATTGTTTCAGAAGATCCGTAAAACGCGGCGGTTCTTGCGCCATCACCACCATCTCAAGCAGAGAGATGGCTTTGCCGAGCGTACCGGTCAAGTTGTCTTTGCTTCCAGTATCAGGAGGGTTAGGCACGCAATTCTCTCCGAAGGCCGCGCGACTGCGCTTGACATCGCGAGCAACACAAGGCGATTATTCCATTTAGTAAAACTTAGTTCCAAATAATGGAACTTTCAACCATTAAGTTGATGTCGTCATGAACAGCCATCTCAGCCCGTCGTCGGAATTTTTAAACAGAGGTGTTCTGATCACCGGAGGTGGATCCGGCATCGGTGCTTCTCTGGTGGAAGCGTTCGTCCGGATGGGTGCCAAAGTCGCCTTCATCGATATCGATACGCGCGCGAGCGAAGCGCTTGTCAGCAGGCTTTCAACGGGAGACAGCATTGCTCCGCTCTTCCTACAGGCAGACTTGAGAAACCAGTCGGAGCTTGCCGTAGCCGTGAAGGCTGCTGGAGATGCGCTGGGCGGAATCAGGGTTCTCATCAACAACGCTGCCTGGGACGACAGGCATGATATCGATACCGTCACCAGCGAATATTGGGATGCCAACCAGGCTGTCAACCTGAAGCAGGTGTTCTTCGTCACCCAAGCCGCACTTCCTTATCTGAGACAAGAAGAGGGTGCGTCCATCATCAACTTCTCCTCGATTTCCTACCTGCTCAATATGGGCGATTTGCCCGCCTATACGGCGGCCAAGGCAGGCATCATCGGACTGACGAAGAGCCTTGCAGGCCGACTTGGACCTGAGACCATCCGCGTCAACGCGATCCTGCCCGGCATGATCGTGACCGAGCGGCAGAAGGACCTCTGGCTCACGGACGAGTCTATCAGACATACCATCAACCGACAGTGCCTCAAGAGGACCTTGACCGGCGAGGACCTCGTCGGACCCTGCGTCTTTCTGGCTTCGGATGCCTCCGCCGCCATGACCGCACAAACAATGATTATCGATGGAGGTCTTCTATAATGTCAGATGCTGCATTCGTTGCCGTAGACTGGGGCACGACCAGCTTCCGCCTGTGGCTTATGAACCGCTCAGGCGAGGTTCTAGCCGAGCGGCGCAGCTCCGAAGGCATGACGACTGCCATGCGCACAGGCTTTGCCGAGGTTCTGGCATCGCATCTCGCAGCAATCTCCGCACCGGAAGGTCTGCCGGTGATTGTCTGCGGCATGGCAGGCGCTCGGCAGGGCTGGGTCGAAGCTGGATATGTGGATGTCCCCGCCAATCTGTCCGAAGTCATGGATCGCGCAACCCGCGTGCCGGAGCAGACGAGCGATATCCGCATTCTTCCTGGCCTCGCACAAAGAGCAGAGAACATGCCGGATGTGATGCGAGGCGAGGAAACGCAGCTTCTTGGCGCCTTATCGACCGATCATCGGAGCGGGTCGCAACTCGTCTGCATGCCGGGCACCCACTCCAAATGGGTTCGCGTCAAGGATCTCAACGTCACGCAATTCTCGACCTTCATGACCGGCGAGATTTTCGATGTCATTTCGAAGCACACCATTCTTTCCCACGCGCTAGCGGATGCCGAAGCCTTTAGCGGCGACCTTCCGGCGTTTAGCGATGCGGTGATCGACATTTACAACAATCCGCAAATGGCGACGAACCGCTTCTTTACCTTGCGGTCCGGGCAGTTGCTGCATGGGCTCTCGCCAACAGATGCCAAAGCCAGACTTTCCGGAACCCTGATCGGCATGGAGATTGCCGGCGCGCATGCCAGTGCGCCGCGCGATTCCTCTGTCATCCTGATCGCCTCGGGCGGCCTTGGTGAGCTTTACAAGGCGGCCTTCAACGCTCTTTCCATCAGCTTTACCACAATTGACGCCGATGATGCGGTTCGCCGGGGGCTTATTGCCGCTGCGACATCCATCTGGCACTGAGGAGTTTCAAGCCCGTGTACGTTCCCTTCCCCGACATGAAGTATCCGCTCGTTGCCATCTTGCGTGGCATTCGCCCTGAAGAGACTGAGGGCGTTGTTGTTGCCCTGCTGGAAAGCGGCCTTCGCGCCATCGAGATTCCCTTGAACTCGCCAGATGCGTTCCGCTCCATCGAAATCGCAGCCAAGCTTGCGCCCGCCGATGCCTTGATCGGTGCGGGTACCGTTCTGACCGTCGATGACGTCGCACGGCTCGATAGCGCCGGTGGCAAACTGATGGTTAGCCCGAATGTCGATACCGACGTGATTACGGCGGCACGCGACAAAGGCATGGTGACGATGCCGGGTGTTCTGACACCGACCGAAGCCTTGCTCGCCCTGAAAGCGGGGGCGACGGGCCTCAAATTCTTCCCCGCAAGCGTACTCGGCCCCTCGGGCATCAATGCCATTCGTGCCATTTTGCCGAAGGATACGCTGGTCGCTGCAGTCGGCGGCGTGTCGGACAAAAACTTCTCCGACTACACGAGTGTCGGCATCAAGGCATTTGGCCTTGGAACAAGTCTCTACAAGCCTGGTATGAATGCAAGTGAGGCCCGTGAACGGGCAGAGATCACCATCAAGGCTTATGACGTGGCCGTGGGAGGATAAGATATATGGCGACCAATCACCCGTTTCAGGGCAAGGTTCTCGACAGCACGCAACTGATGCTGGGTGAAGGCCCAAGCTTCGACCCGATTTCCAAACGGATCGGATGGCTGAACATTATCGGCAAAGAGTTGCATGAACTCGACCCGGCATCGGGCGAGAAGACCGTGGCGTCTTTGCCCTTCATGGCGAGTGTAGTCGCCGCCATCGATGCGGAGCGTCAATTGCTGGGAACGGAAGAGGGCCTCTTCATCCGGAACCGATTCACGGGTGAACTCTCGCTGCATGTCGATTTCGAGCCAAACAAGCCCGGCAATCGCTCGAATGACGGCAGAGTGCATCAAAGCGGCGCACTCTGGATCGGCACCATGGGCAAAAGGGCCGAAGAGGGCGCAGGCGCGATCTATCACGTCGCCAAGGGCGTCGTGACAACGCTTTTCGATTCACTCAGCATTCCCAATGCCATCTGTTTTTCACCGGATGGCGCAATGGCTTACTTCGTTGACACCAATGTGAACCGGTTGATGAAGGTGACGCTCGATCCCGCAACCGGACTGCCGACCGGCGCTCCGAGCATTTTCCTCGATCGATCCGAGGACGAAGGCGGTATCGATGGTGCAGTCTGCGATGCCGAGGGCAACATCTGGAACGCACGATGGGGCGAAGGTGCGGTGGATCGCTATGATCCAACCGGCCGGCACACCGACCACTATGAACTTCCGGCATCTCGCACGACCTGCCCAGCCTTCTTCGCCACCGGTGCAGACCGTTTGCTGGTGACGTCCGCATGCGAAGGACTGGAAGAGGACGAGATCAAGGCGAACCCCATGCATGGCGCCACCTTCGATCTTGGCATTACGGTCAAGGGCAGGCTAGACGGGATCTACAAGCTGTAGGTTTGGGAAACGGGAGGGCGCTAAGATCCAAAATGCGCCCTTCTGACCATGCGTGCAAACCTTCAGGATTAGCTCCGCACAATCCTGCCACAACGGATGTCTAGAGTTTCCTTGTTAAATGGAAGCGCTCTAACGAGGACGACGGTCGGCGAAGGCCCCTCGCCGCTTCCACCGTCAAATCAATTCAAATCTGTGCTGGGAACACGATAGCTGTCGTGCAGATAGCGGCGTGTGGATGCGGCATCTGCCGGGCGACCGTAGAAGTAGCCCTGCCCCATGGCGCAGCCAAGCCCGCGCAACTTGTCGGCCTCGCTACCATCTTCAATCCCTTCGGCCACGACCTCCAGGTCAAGGCCATCGCACATGGCGACGATCGCCTTGATGATATGTTCCGATGGCCGGTCGGTACTAATGCGGGAAACGAAGGCGCGGTCGATCTTGACCTTGTTGAAGGTGAAGTCGCGGAGGCGGCCGAGACTGGACTGTCCGGTTCCAAAGTCATCGAGCGAGATGCGTACGCCGGCCTGCTGAAGCTCCGTGATGATGCGCTGCGCGGTATCTGCCGAGCTCATCACCGCCGTCTCGGTAATTTCCAGTTCCAAACGCCGCGGATCGAGGCCAACGCGACTGAGAATGGAGAGAATATTGGCCGCGGTCGATGGATCCATCAATTGGGCGGACGACAGATTGAAGGAGAGAAAGAGTTCACGCGGCCATGACAGTGCAGTCTCGGCTGCCTTTCGCAGCAGAGCCTCAGACAGCGCATCGATGAAGCCGCGCTCTTCCGCCAGCGGAACGAATACATCCGGTGGCACGAAACCGAGATCCGCATCATGCCAGCGTGCCAAGGCCTCGAAGCCAACGACCGAGCTGTCAGCCAATCTAACGATCGGCTGAAAATGCACATCGATGGTGTCATTGATGATCGCGTTTCGAAGCGCCTGTTCCAGTTGCGTGGCGCGCTTCATCTCCTGGGCAATTTCGCGGGAATAGACGGTGATCTGACCGCGTCCGCGGCGCTTCGACCGATAAAGTGCAGTCTCGGCACTTTTCATCAAGTCTTCGAATTCCTCGCCTGCGAATGGGTAGATGGCAAAACCGAACGAGGAGGACAGGCGTACATTGCGATCGCCAAGATCATAGGGTGCCGACAGGACATCCTTGATCATCTGGCCGAGCCGTTCGGCACCGCTGCGCTCGAAAATCAGCGGCAGGATGAAGGCGAACTCATCGCCATCATGGCGCGTGACGATCGATCCATCCATCATGCAAGCTTTCAGCCGGTGCGCCACCTGGCAGAGGATTTCGTCTCCGGCATGCGCACCGAACAGGTCGTTGATCGGTTTGAAGCCATCAATATTGACGATACCCACCGCAAAAGGCGCAGGGTCCTCCGCGCGTTCGGCCGCCAGCAATTTTATCTTGTCGCGCAAGCGGTACTTGTTACCGAGCCCCGTCAAAGGATCGCTATACGCCATAGCCTGCAATTCTTGCTCACTGATAAGCGGAAGGTTCGGCCCGGACGAGTTCATTCACATATCCTGTGGGACTGCGGTGGTCGGTAGTATTCGTGGCCCGCAATTAACAAAGAATATCGGCACGAATACGAAATCCCACCACCACGAACATGTGTGCGGTCATCCATGAAGGCTATGGGAGTAACGCGGCAAAAAACGCTTCAGCAGCGTATCAATTATATCCGGGCTAATGGGTTTGAGCAACATTTCATCCATACCAGCATCGAGGCAGGCGCGCTGATCCCCCTCGAAAGCGAGCGGGACAACGCCGATCAGGGGCGTTCTTTCGCCCGTCAAGGATTCCCGTTCCCGGATTTGTCGAGCAACTTCGAAGCCATCAATATCGGGTAGAGTTGTGTCCAGTAGGACAACCGAGGGCTTTTCCGACTGGAAGAGTGCCAGCGCTTCATTGCCCGATTGCGCCAGCCTGTATTCGATCTGAAGACCTTCGAGTATTTGCGAAAAGACGATCTGGTTGATCTTGTTGTCCTCAACGACGAGAACATCGAGCTTCGGACGGTTTAGCGATTCGTCATCGCTGTTGATAACAACCCAATCGTCGTCCTTGCCCCTGCCCTGCTGGATGGTTTCAAGCGAGCGGAAATGACGTGTCAGCATATTGACCAGCGAACTACCGATCTCGAATTCATCCACCGTCATCACGCCGACGCCGAATGTCGTCGGCACGTCGAGGCACTCGAGCGGCAGTTGCACATCGACGACAACGAGGTCGATATTCACGCCCATGGATGCGGAAAAGCTCAAGAATGCTTCCTGCTCCTGGAGCCCGACGGCAACCGCGCAATCCACACCGATCGTCGTCAATCGCTTGCAAGCCGCATTGCCGGCCTCGGCATCCTGCATCACGAGAAGGACACGACGGCCCTTCATCACCAATGATGCCTGGTGATTCTCATCGTCCATGTAAGAACTGCGCAGGAAGGACAGGTGCTCCAGCCCCGGGATGATGCGCCTGCCATCCGGCTGGGTCACCGCAAAGGCGGTGACGTCGTCCATCGTCGTCACCAGAAAATAATGGCCTGGTTTGCCAACCCTGTGTTTCCGGGTGATGACGAGGATCTCATCGCCGGTGAGCAGCGTGACCATTTCCGGCAGGATGGCCGGAACGCCGGTCTCCAGCACTCGCCTGTCCATCGCGTCGATCCGCGTCGCCAGCTCATGCGAATGAAGATCGAAAACATTGCGGCCGAGGACGAGGTCCGGTGAGGTTTCAATCATCGAGCAGCCGGCCTTGTTAACGGCTGAATAGATGCGGTTTCTATCCTTGACGAAGATGGAAAGTGGAAGGTTGTCGAGAATTTCCTCGGTGATCTGGACGCGCTCGACATCGGCGCGCCAATGATCCTCACGTCGTTTCTGCTCGGTGATGTCAGCCACTGCACAAATGCAGAAACCGGAAGGAACACGCCGCTTGGTGAAACGCAGCCATCGGTCGCCTGGACGTTGCTCTACCGTTTCCGACCGCTCCGCCCAATGGGCCGCAAGGCTCTTCGCGATCCATTCCTCGCGATCGACGCGGCTGCCACGCAAAGACGTTTCGCCAAAGCCAGCACGATCATAAATGGCGCCGAGAACATCTTTCAGCCTGGTGCCAGGTGCCACCTCTGCCTTCTCGAGCGGCAGAAGCGTGAAAATGCGGTGGCTGGCAAACACAAGGCTGTCGTCACGATCATAAAGGAGAATCGCTGCAGACATTGCATCGCTGATAGCGTCTAGCACCGCCGCTTGAATGGCCACGCCGTCTGGCGCTAAATCATTCATAACAATTCCCTACACACGTTTCGAGAACGCGCTCAATTCATCTTGAAAACCTGCAACAGCAATAGGCTTTGGCAATAATGGGAACATGCGGGCAAGACGCTCGAAAACCCTTCAGGATCAAACAGGACGGCCCCAGCGCTTCCGTCATGCCCATATCAACCACCCTAAAAAGGCAAATAGATCACTCATTCAAGCACGATCAGTGATATCGCTCCAGGATTAAAGACCTCTTAAACTTGAAAAAAGAACAATCCTGGATGGGCAGACAGGGAACGTGTTTTGGGTGGAGAGGCGCGATTTCTCTTTCGTTGGAGCCACGAATCCGCGAGAATGGCCGCATGTCCATCAAGCAGCTTTCAGAAACCCTGATCAACCAGATCGCCGCGGGTGAAGTGATCGAGCGCCCGTCGAGCGCCGCGAAAGAACTCATCGAAAACGCCATCGATGCCGGAGCGACCCGGATCGAGGTCGCGACGGCGGGAGGCGGCAAGGGTTTGGTCCGCATTACCGACAATGGCTGCGGCATGTCGGCCCCCGACCTCGAACTCGCGATCAGCAGGCATTGTACCTCGAAGATCTCCTCGACGCTCGACGATATCCGCACGCTCGGTTTTCGAGGCGAAGCCCTGCCCTCTATCGGCTCGGTTGCCAAGCTGACGATCACCAGTCGCGCGCAGGGCGCGACCGAAGGTGCGATCATATCCGTTACAGGCGGCAGGGTCTCGCCAGTGCGTCCTGCTGCCGCAAATACCGGAACGATCGTCGAGGTGCGCGACCTGTTCTTCGCCACGCCAGCGCGTTTGAAATTTCTGAAGACGGAGAAGGCCGAAGCTGCCGCCATCACCGAGATCGTCAAGCGCATGGCGATCGCCTTCCCGCATATCCGCTTCGTGCTCTCCGGCACGGATCGCTCGACGCTGGAATTGCCATCGACCGGGGACGACCATCTGGCCCGCATGGCGCAAATCCTCGGAGCCGAGTTCAAGGACAACGCCATCGAGATCGATGCCGTGCGCGAAGATGTCGAGCTTACCGGCTTTGCCGGTGTTCCCACCTTCAACCGTGGTAACTCCGCGCATCAGTACATGTTCGTCAACGGCCGCCCGGTGCAGGACAAGCTGCTGCTTTCCGCGATCAGAGGCGCCTATGCCGAGACGGTGCCGCATGGCCGATATCCGGTTGCGGTGCTGTCGCTCCGCCTCGATCCGGCGCTGGTCGATGTCAACGTGCACCCGGCGAAATCCGACGTGCGCTTTCGCGATCCCGGCCTCGTCAGAGGATTGATCGTTGGCGCGGTCCGCCAGGCGCTGTCCCGCGAGGGAGACCGCGCCGCGACCACAGGCGCCTCACAAATGATGAATGCGTTCCGCCCCGGCTACAGTCCATCGACGGTCAGACCCTTTGCTTCGCAGGCCTGGACACCCGCGACCTCCCCATCCAGGCCGCTGGAGATATCGGATGGGCTGGCTCTGCGCGAACCGGCGCAGTCGCAATTTATCGACATCACCATGCCGACGGCACGGGCGGAAGTCTTCCACACGGAAGAAAAGCCGGCCGCGACCCTCGAGCCATCGCGCTTTCCGTTGGGTGCGGCACGCGCGCAAGTGCATGCCAATTACATCGTCGCGCAGACTGAGGACGGGTTGGTGATCGTCGATCAGCATGCCGCGCATGAGCGCCTCGTCTTCGAGGAGATGCGCAAGGCGCTGCACGCCAAGCGGCCCGCGTCGCAGGTTCTTCTGATCCCGGAAATCATCGATCTTCCAGAAGAGGATTGCGACCGGCTGATGGAGCATGCGGATGGCTTCGACAAGATGGGGCTTGCCATCGAGCGTTTTGGACCGGGCGCAGTCGCGGTTCGCGAGACGCCCGCCATGCTGGGTGAGGTCAATGTTCAAGGGCTCGTCCGGCAACTGGCAGATGAGATCGCCGAATGGGATACGGCCAGCAGTCTCTCCAGTAAGTTGGAATATGTTGCTGCCACCATGGCCTGCCATGGCTCTGTTCGCTCCGGACGGCGGATGCGGCCCGAGGAGATGAATGCGCTTTTGCGGCAGATGGAAAACACGCCGGGCTCCGGCCAGTGCAACCACGGCCGCCCGACCTACATCGAACTGAAGCTTGCCGACATCGAAAAGCTCTTCGGCAGAAGCTGAGGCTACTAGAATTACAGGCTGCGTAGGAATAGAGATCGCATCCAGAGATGAGAAGACCGAGGAGACGAAAGCGCATGAACAGATTTGACGGTGGACAACGGGAAGCGAAGATCGAATATCTCGATGGCGACCTGCGTATCGTCCAGACCGGCTCCTATGTGGTTTGCGCCATGACGGGCGTTCAAATTCCAGTCGATGAATTGCGCTACTGGAGCGTCGCACGCCAGGAGCCTTACGCGGATGCTGCGGCCTCTGTGGAGGCGGAAAAGCGGGCGGGCGCCCTTCCGAACCAGAAGCGCGCGTAAAGAAAATCACACGAGCCTGAATGTTCAAATCGTCATTGTGAGAGAACCGATATGTTCGGATATGTTGCGGGGTTACCTGCATTTTTAAGCTATTTCGCATTCGGACTTCTTGCCTATGCGGTGTTTGCCGGCATCTACACGCGGTTGACACCCCACGACGAAATGCGGCTGATCCGCTCCGGCAATCTCTCTGCCACGATCGCGTTTTTAGGCGCTCTCGCGGGCTTTGGTCTGCCGATGGCATCGGCCGCTGCAAACTCCGTCAACATCATCGATTTCGTCATCTGGTCGATCATCGGCATCGTCGTCCAGATCCTGGCCTTCTACGTCGCGCGCGCCAGTCTGCCAGGCATCCACGAGAAGATCAGCAGAGGGGAAGTTTCCGCGGGCGTTTGGGGCGGCGGCATCGCGCTCATCATCGGTATCCTCAACGCTGCCTGCATGACCTACTGAGGAGACTTCGCATGAAAAGACGGATGCGAAGTCACGCAAGACCGGTTCTTGCGCTAGGGACGATCACCGTATCGGGGTTGGCGCTCGCAGGCTGCGGCGAACAGCCTCCAGATGCCTTCGTCTTCAAGTCGACGCAACAATGCGTGATGAGCGGTATCGGAGCGGATGTCTGCGATGTCGCCTTTCGCGACGCCACGACCGACTACGCAAAGAACGCGCCGCGTTTTGCCGACCAGGCGAGTTGCGAAGACAGCTTCGGTAGCGGGCTTTGTGCTCGATCTCCCCGCGATGCGCAGGATGTCGCGCCGTTCATCCCTGTCCTGACGGGTTTCTATCTGGCGCGCAATGTTCGCTCGATTGCGGAGTATAATGCCGAGCGAAAGCGGCAGGAAGAAGAAGAGGAAGCCGCAGCCAGCTCCGGCGGTGTCGGAGGCAGCGGCGGTGGCGGCGGTTCATTTCGCTCCGGCAGCGGCTCGGCCGTTTATAAGGATCGGCAGGGCACCGCCATGGTTGCGCGAAGCCAAAACGGTCAGGCTGGCAACAACTCCTATCGCTTCCTGAAAAATGTCAGCTATGGCGTCCCGGAAACGACCGCACGGAGCGGTTTTGGCCATTGGAGTTCGTCCAGCCATTATGGCAGTTAAATGAAACGCATCGCCCTTCCTGAAAGACCCCACTGGCGCGAACAGGCAAAGTCCGTCGGCTTCGGGTTTCACGAGATGTATGGGGAGCCATACTGGGTCGACAATGCGGCTTACCTCTTCAATTACGATCAGATCGAAGAGGACATCGAAGCGCCCTCGCAGGAACTGCATGAGATGTGCATGGACCTTGTGGCGGATGTCGTTACCAGCGAAGAGGCGCTTGAGAAGCTTCAAATTCCCGAAGAGATGCGAGATGCGGTGCACCAGTCGTGGCTGCGGGGCGACCGGCATCTCTATGGCCGGTTCGATCTTGCCTATATGGGCGAGGGCCCGGCAAAGCTTCTCGAATATAATGCCGACACGCCGACCTCGATCTTCGAGAGCGCCTATTTCCAATATGACTGGCTGACCGACCAGATTGCCTCAGGCGCGTTGCCGAAAGACGCCGACCAGTTCAACTCCCTTCAGGAATGCTTGGTCGAAGCCTTTCGCCAGTTTCCGACCGATAGCGTCTTTCACTTTTCAACGATGTTGGACAATGAAGAGGACCGCGGCACCACGACCTATCTGATGGACTGCGCCATCCAGGCCGGCCACCATGTGGAACTCATCGATATTCGCGATATCGGCGTGGATCGAACTGGACGCTTTACCGACCTTCAAGATCGTTTGATCGAACGCTGCTTCAAGCTCTATCCGTGGGAGGTGATGTTCAAGGAGCCTTTCGCGGTGCATCTGCCTACGGCAGGCGACGTGTTCATTGAACCTTTGTGGAAGTCCATTCTCTCCAATAAAGGCATCCTGCCGCTTTTGTGGGAGCGTCATCCAGGACATCCCAATCTTCTGCCGAGCTATTTTGCCGACGATCCGAAGGCGCGTAGTCTAACCGATTACGTCAGGAAGCCGCTTTTCTCGCGGGAGGGGGAGAGCGTCTCCTTGTTTGAAGACCAGCGACTGGTTGCTGAAAATCCCGGCATCTATGGCGCGGAAGGTTACGTGGTGCAGGCGCTGGCGCCGCTTTTCGATGTCGATAACGTTCACGCCATTCTGGGAAGCTGGATCGTTGGGGACGTGGCCTGCGGCCTGAGCATTCGCGAGGATGAAAACCGCATCACCACCAATCTCTCGCGCTTCGTGCCTCACCTTATCGTCGACTGACGACAAGAGGCCTCCGCCTCTTCTTCAACTTCTCTGCCTACAGCATCGGCGCCAAAATCGGAATCGATGAGAGCCCTTAGTGCTCTAGCTCAGGAACCATCAAGGGGAGCCGATGTTCGGTGTGCCGTGCGATCATCAGCACCAACATTTGGGAGATACACATGGCAGAGAAAAAGCTCGACGATCTTTTCTACGACACGCTGAAGGATATCTATTTTGCAGAACGCCAGATCTTGAAGGCCTTGCCCAAGATGGCGCGAGCAGCCAGCAGCGATAAGCTGAAAGCGGCATTCGAGAAGCACAAGGAAGAAACCCAGGGCCAGATCGAGCGCCTGCAGGAAGTCTTCGAAATCATCGGCAAGCGCGCTCAGGGAAAGACCTGCGAAGCAATCCAGGGCATCATCGCCGAAGGCGAAGAGATCATGGAAGACTTCAAGGGCAGCCCGGCGCTCGATGCCGGCCTCATCTCCTCGGCGCAGGCTGTCGAACATTATGAGATGGCACGCTATGGCACGCTGAAGGCATGGGCACAGCAGCTTGGTCACAGCCAGGCCGTGCAGCTGCTGGACGCAACGCTGAAGGAAGAGACCAAGACGGACGAAGACCTGTCGTCGCTCGCAACTGCGTCCTTGAACGCATCTGGTAAGAAAGCCGCCTGATATCGAATACCGTCACGAAAAAAGCCGGGGCATTCGCTCCGGCTTTTTTGTTGCGATGATTCTGCTTGCCCATCAAGCATTCCCAATGGTTTGAGAATTCGGTCGCGCCTCAAGGCGCCTGTGTGGAAGGGTTACGATCAACGCCTTCTGTGGGCGGGGTTGCACCGGATGGCGGGTTGTTATCGAAAGCTTGTCCACCCTGCGCGCCGGGATTGACCGTCTGGCCTGAGGTTGCAGGACTCGGAGGCGGAGGCGTTTCCGTGGTCGCAGGTGCAGTGCTCTCGCCCCAGATTTCTGCGGCCAGCCACACGGCCAGTGCCAGAACAAGGCTAACCACAAGGATGACCAGCACCGGCTTACCCTTGAAGCCCTGACGGGTTTCGCGCGGAGTGAACGTCTTCTTTTCCGCATTCGTATGCTGCATAATCTCTCTCCTCCTCCGGATAAGAGCCCAAATTGAGCTTCACTGGGAGGTAAAAGAGTTGCAACGGCCGATTGTTCCTTTGTCCCGCCGAGGCGCGGGACAAGGTTATCGATCTATTGCGGCGAAAGACGCCGCGTCCGGCAGTTTTCAAATGCCATATCGATCATCGCCGAAGCCGCCATCGGATCATCGAAGATCATATCGATCTCAACAACCCGACTGCTCCAGAGAAGTTCGGCCGCTTGTCCGGGGAGGCCCGCGAGGCGCACGGCATCTTTTGCCGTCGTTACCGGCAGGAGATCGAGCTTCCTCGCTTCCTCCACCATATCGGCAAGCTCGTCCTCGCTGAACTGATGATGATCGGGGAATGACCGTTCGATGACGATCTCAGCGCCGAGGGACTCGACGGTGCGATAGAATTTGCTGGGATCGGCAATACCAGCGAAAGCCAGAACACGTTGTCCGGCAAAGCCGGGCAGCGGGCGCGGCTCGGTCGAGGCGACGAAGACCGGTTTCGCCGCGCGGGCTGCCGTTCGGATAATCGCATCCGCAGCATTTCCGTCGCCCACCTTCAAAATAGCGGTGGCTTGGCGCATCTGTTCGGCCAAAGGGGCGCGCACCGGACCGCCCGGCACAAGATGCCCGTTGCCAATTCCCCGCCGCGTATCGATGACAACCAAGGCGTAGTCGAGCGTCAACCTGGCGCTTTGAAAACCGTCATCCATGATGATGAGATCGACGCCTTCTTTGACGAGGCGTTCGGCACCCTCGACGCGTTTGCGCGAAATCACCGTCGTCGCCTCGCGCGCAAGCAGGAGCGGTTCGTCACCCACCGCAGCAGAGCGATGATGATCCGGATCGACCAGCGTCGTGACGTCCAGCGTGCCGCCATAGCCGCGGCTGAGGAAGCCGGGCTTCAACCCCTTGTCGAGTGCTGCGCGTGCAATGGCGATCGCCGTCGGCGTTTTGCCCGCACCGCCCACGGTGAAGTTGCCGATGCAGATGACCGGAACGGGAAGCGAGGCTCGCCGTGCCGTTTTCATGCGGTGGCCCGCCACCCGGCCATAGAGATAGGAAAATGGGCTAAGAGCCCAGGCTTCCCAGCCAGCTTTTCTCCACCAGAAGGGCGGCGCTTCCGAAACCATTGGCCTTATGACCCCCAATTACATTTTATGGTAGCGAGAGCTAAAGCATGTCGCGCAGAAGTGTCCAGCGCTTTTGCGACATGGACATGCGACAATGTGACGATGGCGGGACAATCGTCCGAAATCAGACAGAAGCGCGCTCCGGCAGCAAAGCTTCGAGACCCGTGATGTCATCGAAACAATAATCGCCATCGGCCGCGAGGCTCTCACGCGATCCGGTGCCGGTAAGCACGCCGATGCGCAACCCCGCCCCCGCATTGCGTCCCATATGCAGATCGTGATTGTTGTCGCCGACGACCGCCACTTGCTCTGGCTTCAGGCCGGTCGCCTGGCAAAAACCAAGAACCATGCCCGCCTGCGGCTTCGCGCCATGGCCGCTATCATAACCCGCGACGAAATCGAGATAGACATCGAAGCCGAAGCGCTTTGCCAGTTCCCGAATGGAGGCTTCGTTGTCGCTAGAGGCGACACCGAGCCTATACCCTCTGTCCTTCAGCTTTCCGAAGAAAACTTTCAGGTCCGTGACCGCTACGGACTTGCTCGCCGCGTCGGTAAACAGCCGATCAAGCCGCTCCGTCAAAGGCTGCAAGGCGCAAGGCGATCCGGCTGCTATCAAGCCAGCGGCGATTTCCGCCGTATTGCCTGCCGCCAGCAAGCTGTCGGGTTTCACATGGCCGGTGACCGGGTCCATGCCGCAAGCGAGAAGAAGACGGTCTGCAAGCGCTGCATCGCCTTCAGCGGCGATCGCCGCCAGTTCGCGGTTGACCGGACCCCAACTGGCGTCATAGCCAATCAAGGTGCCGTCCTTATCGAAAAGAACAGCGGCAATGTCGGCGGCGGACTTCATCGAATTGTTATGGTCCAAGGCTTCAGCCCACCGCGCTGCGTGGCCGGAGCTTGGCAGACACCGTCAATGGGTTGATGTAGGGCTCAAGCGCCTTCAGCGTCAACGACAGAGCACCGCGCATGTCCTGGATAACCCGGCCGCCCGCATCGATCATCTTGTAGCGCTCATTGTCATTGGCCAGCAGGTAGTGCACCGCCTTAGCCAGCATCTCGACATCGCGGACGATCCGACCGGCGCCGGAGCGCAGAAGCTTCTGGTAGGCTTCGCGGAAATTCTGGACGTGGGCGCCGGACAGAACCGCACAGCCAAGCATGGCAGGCTCCAGCGGGTTCTGGCCGCCTTCCGCCATCAGCGATCGGCCAACAAATGCCAGTTCCGTTAGACGCAGGTAGAGGCCCATTTCGCCGATGCTGTCTCCGAGGAAGATATCGGTCTCGGGTGTGATGACATCATTGCGGCTTCTGCGCGCGACCGTAAGGTTCATGCCCTTCAGCATGGCTTCGATTTCATCCGCACGTTCCGGATGGCGGGGAACGATGATCGTCAACTGGCCATTGCGGGATTTGATCGCGACATGAACGGTCGCCGCTGCTTTCTCTTCACCGTCAAAGGTGGAGATCGCCGCCCAGGTCTTTCGATTGCCGATCTGACGCTTATAGATGTCCAACTGCGCCGGATCGCAGGGCGGCGGATCGGTATCGCCCTTAAGATTTCCGGAGGTAATCACCGGCCACGAGCCGAGGTCTCTGAAACGTTCAGCATCCACATCCGACTGGACGACGACAAGCGCCAGCTTGCTGAAGAGCGCTTCGGCGATATCGGAATAGCGCTTCCACCGGTCGAAGGACCGGTCGGAAATGCGGGCATTGACGCGAATTTGCGGGATGTGCCGGCGCTCCAGCTCCATCATCGTGACCGGCCAAATTTCCGATTCAGCGGTGATAGCGGCGTCGGGCGCCCAATAGGTGAGAAAGCGATTGATACAAATCTTGATGTCGAGCGGCACATATTGATGAATCACATCATTGCCAAGCCGCGTGCGGCTGATATCGGCCGACGTTACCGTGCCGGTGGTCAAGAGCACATGGATATCGCGCTTGCGGATTTCGCGGATGAGCGGGACCATCGCCAGGGTTTCGCCCACGCTTGCCGCATGAAACCAGACCAGCGGGCCGCGTGGGCGCTCCGCACTCGGATAGCCGAAACGTTCAAGCCGCCGGTGTTTATCCTCTTTGCCTTTCGCTGCTCGATAGGACAGGTAAGGCCGGGCGAAAGGATAGGCAGCCATGCCCGCCATTCTATAACCCGACAGGGCGAAACGTGCGATCCGGCTGTTCATACGATGCTGCCCTCGATCACTTTGCGCAATGCTTTTCCCCCGTTAACGTCGCCGGCTATGTCTGATGAAAATGCGTCTTTTTTGTTATGATCGGGTCAAGGCAGAAAAATGTCGCTTAACACCCAATATGTTGTGCATCGCCCCAAGGGAGACGCACTACCAATATGCACAACGAATTATAGTAGAGAATAAATGGGAGGAAAGACGTTATTTGCTCTGAGGGTCCAAAAGACGATGCATATGCACTATGAAATAGCGCATGTGGGCATTATCGACCGTCTGTTGTGCCTTTGACTTCCAGGCGCTGAGTGCAGTTGCATAGTCGGGGAAAATGCCGACGATATCGAGTGCGTTCAGATCGCGAAACTGTACATCCTGGAGATTGTCGAGTTCGCCGCCAAATACGAGGTGAAGGAGCTGTTTCTTGGTGTTCGCTTCGGTCATGTCCTGTCGTCTCTTCTTTCTTCTCAAAGGCCTTCAAGCAAGCCTTCATCTGCTGGATTTTACCGTAAAAATCAACCTCTGGCCGATCGTCCAAGCTGCATCAACAGGGTCGGCAAGATGTGGTTCGCGGCAGCGCAAAGAGCGCCATGTTTGACCTGCGCCCGGTTGTATATCAATGGCTTGCCGTCGAGATCGACCAGCTGACCGCCCGCCTGCTGCAAGATCAAGTCGGCGGCTGCGAGATCCCAGTCATGCGAATTTGGGAGAACCAGCGTCCCGTCTATCCTTCCGTCGGCCACCATGGCAAGGCGGTAGGCAAGAGAGGGCACATGCGGGATACGCCGAACCAAGGGTTTGAAGTCTAATGGCAGGCGCGCAATCACTTCCTCGGGAGCAGCAAGCTCGATCGGTCCGCCGGCCGTCTCGGTGATGTGAAGCACCTCACCATTCTTTACAGCCTCAGCGCCCTGAAACGCTGTGAACTCCTCACCCAAGGCTGGCGCCACCAGAGCCGCGACCACCGGTCTGCCTTTGTGAACCACCGCAACACTGACGCACCACGTATCCTTGCCGTTGATGAAGGCGCGGGTGCCATCGATCGGATCGACGACGAAGAGCGTGTCGCACGACAGGCGCTTTTCATCATCGGTGGTTTCTTCCGATAGCCAGCCATAATCCGGGCGGGACGAGCGGAGCAGTCTTTCGAGAATGTCATTGGCAGCATAATCAGCGGTACTCACCGGCGAGCGACCGCCATCCTTCCACCAGACCTCAGGGTCCTTGCGGAAATACTGAAGGGCCGCCTGTCCTGCCTCTCGCGAGGCATTCAAAACAAGGTCCAGATCGGAGCGCCAATCGGCTCCAGAGGTATCAATGATCATACTGCCGTTCTGCGCGTGTCGCACATTTCCAATTGTGCTTTCACATGCGCATGGGGAAGATGCGAAAGCAACCGCCGAATGGCGATTTCAGCGTCCCGCTATCGTCATGCCTTCGATGGCAAGCGTGGGTGCTGCCACACCATATTTCCTGTCTAGGTCATTTGCAGGCGTGACGCGCATGAACATATCCTTGAGGTTGGACGCGATCGTCACCTCGGAAACGGCGAAAGAAGTTTCGCCATTCTCGATCCAGAAACCGCTTGCACCACAGCTATATTCACCGGTGATCATGTTGGCGCCGTGGCCGATCAGTTCGGTGACGTAGAAGCCCGTGCCAACTTGACGGATCAGGTCTTCCGGCGAGATGTCGCCAGGCTCCAGCGCCAGGTTGGTGGATGCGGGCGACACGGAGGTGCCACCGCGCACGCCGCGACCATTGGTTTCAAGGCCGATCTCCCGGGCCGTGGAGGTAGAGAGGAACCAGTGGTTCAAGACACCGTCCTCGATCATCACCAGCTTTTCACCGCGCACGCCCTCGCCATCGAACGGGCGCGAGGATGGGCCACGGACGATCTGCGGATCATCAGTGATGGACAAGCCTTTTTTCAGCACCTGCTGGCCCATCTTGTCACGCAGGAAGCTGGTCTTGCGCGCCACCGACGCACCATTGATCGCGCCCGCAATCGAGCCGACGAAGCCGCGCGCAATACGAGGGTCGAACACGACCGTGATATTGCTGCCGGTATCGACCTGCCTTGGGTTGACGCGTCTGACGACCCTTTCCCCGGCGCGGCGTCCAATCTCTTCCGGCGCATCGAGATCGGCGAAGTAAAGACGGCTGTCGTAATCGTAGTCGCGCTCCATCTTCGTGCCTTCACCAGCAATGACGCTGACCGAGCGACCGAAACGGCTGCCCATATAGCTGCCGGAAAAGCCATGAGAGGTGACGAGAACAAGGCCACCCATGCCGCTGGAGGCACCGGCTCCAGAGGAATTCGACACGCCCTTCACCGCAAGCGCTGCTTCTTCTGCTGCCAGTGCCGCATCACGAAGCTGGTCGGTGGACACCTCTGTTGGATCGAACAATTGAAGGTCGTCATAGGAGGTCGCAAGACGCTCCTTGTCGGCAAGACACGCAAAGGGATCTTCGGGCGAAACCTTGGCCATCGCAACGGCGCGCTCGGCAAGCGTCTTCAGGTCGAAACCCGGATTGGCCGAAACACTTGCAACCCGCTTTCCGACAAAGACACGCAACGAGAAATCATCGCTCTCGGAGGATTCCGTGCTTTCGACCTTTCCAAGCCTGACGCCCACCGACTGCGAACGGGAGCGCACGATCACCGCATCCGCCTCATCGGCACCGGCGCGCTTGGCGAGAGTGACGAGTTCGCTTGCGCGGTCAAGAAGCTTGGAAGAATCGATTTCTGAGGACATGAGGCGGGCCTTTCGTTGACCTTCATTTATGGCCGAGCTTTTGCCGCATCAAGGTCAAAGCGCCATTTCACCTGCATTTGAGCAGAAGCGTTTAGATATCCAGGCCACGCCCTCGGTGAAACAGCTCGATCTGCATGTCGATCTGCCGCTTCAGGTCGTCCTTGATACCATCCGATTCGGCTAGAACTTCATGAGCCTTGAGGAAATCCAGCACACGGAAACGGTTGACCGGCGGGCGCAGAAAAATATGCGGCGGGCGCATGCGCAGCTTCAGTCCGATAGCAGATTGCATCATCAACTGGCTGGCACCGAAAAGGCTTTCGATCCGGCTTGGCATGGTGGTGCCATCGCCCTCGGGTCCACCCACGACATCGACAGCGATGACGATATCGGCATCGTCGAGAAGATGCTCGTAAGGAACTGGATTGAAGATGCCGCCATCGATCATAATGCGATCATTCATGCGGATCGGCATGAAGAGAGCGGGAATAGCCGCCGATGCAGCGAGCGCCTGGCGCAGATCGCCGTCCTGGCAGATGACTTCCATCTGGGCGTAATAGTCGGTTGCGATTACCTTCAACGGAACACCGAGTTCGGCAAAATCGCGCGGCAGCGCAGAAGGCAGAAGCGCATCGAGAATGAGTTCGAGATTGAACTGGCCAAAACGAAAGCCGAAGGCAGCATGGCGCATGGAAGCTGGACCAAGGCTCCAGAGCTTGTTGGCAACGCTTCCCTTCTTGCCCATCAGGGCCAAAGTGTAGTCGCGGATTTCCTTGCCGCTCATGCCGGCTGCCATGCCTGCACCCATGATGCCGCCAATAGACGCACCGGCAATGGCACATGGACGGATGCCAAGTTCGTCCATCGCCTCGATAACGTTGATGTGGCAGATGCCTCGCGCACCACCACCGCCGAAGGCAACGGCAAAGGTGGGATCGCGTCTCTCCGGCGGCATCTCTTTGCGCTTACGCTTTTTGTCGGAGAGTTTCTTTTTCTTCGCAGCCACGAGAACAGCCTCATTTCCTGTCATGCAGTCGCGCCTGAGCAAAGCGGCTTGGCAAAGCATCTGGGCAAAGCGTCGCGACGGTCATCCCGGACTGGCTCTATGACATAAAGACGACAGGACAGTGACGCGTACGGCTCTCGCCTCGCGTCAACGATGGTGCTTCAGGGCTCGTAGCGGTAGAAATGCATTTTGGTATCGCCGAAGGTGCGGCTTTCCAGCGGCTTGAAGGCGGTGTCAACCATGACGGCCACATCGCCTTGTTCTTCCAGAATCGCCAGTGCACCCGGCACAAGCCAGCCGCCGAGATGGGCGGCCTGGAAGGCCTTTTCACCTAGGGCCTGACCATAAGGCGGGTCAGCGAAGAGAAGATCGAAGGGTTCGATGTTGTTGACGCCCCCGAGTTTCGTTGCGTCACGGCGCAGGATTCGAGCGCGGCCATGAAGACCGAGCGCATCGATATTCTCCCACAACAGCCCCCTGCCCTCGACGCCGTTTTCGACGAAAAGAGCAACACGACAGCCGCGCGAGAGCGCTTCGAGACCAACGGCGCCGGTGCCTGCAAAGACATCGAGAATGCGCGTACCGTCGAGGCTTTCGGGGTAAGCATGGCTCAAAATATTGAACAGGCTTTCCCGCGTCCGATCGATCGTGGGTCTGATGGCATTGGATTTGGGCGCGGCCAGACTGCGTCCGCGAAACTCACCGCCGACGATCCGCATTAGGCGCCGTTCCCTCGCGAACCGCCTCTTGGACCGGAGGGTCTACCGCCAGAGGGCTTGCCACCCGGTCCACGACCACCGCCGCCGCTCGAACCTTTGCCACCGGAGCCGCGGTTGCCGCCCTTGCCGCCAAAGCCCTTCGCGCCGCTGCCGCCGTCGGAGCGTTCACCACGCGGTTTACCGAAACCGGATTTGCCGCCTGATGGCTTGCCACCGGAAGGCTTGCCGCCAAACGGTTTTGCGCCACGCGGCTTATCGCCGAAGGGGCGCTCGCTGCGTGCCGGGCGATCACCATCCTCACGCGGCTTGCGATCACCAAACGAGCGCTCACTGCGGGCAGGACGATCGTCGAACGAACGGGCTGGACGATCCGAACGGTCGGTTCTCTCGCCAAAGGATCTTTCCCCGCGCGGGCGATCATTGCGGGGGCGATCACCGCGCTCACCATCCTCGCGCGGCTTGCGGTCGCCAAAGGGGCGGTCGCCGAACTTGCGGTCGCCGCGTGGCTTATCACCGAAAGAGCCGCGTGAGGGACGATCGCCCGCTTCGCGTGGCTTGCGGTCGCCGAAGGAGCGATCACCGCGGCCACGACCGCGACCTTCATCGCGTCCGGCCTCGTTGCTCGAATCCGAGCGGATCCATTCGCCCTCATCATCGGCGTGGCGCACGACAGCGCGGCGAGCCTCGGCCTGTGCCGATGGCTGCTTGAAGACGCTTTCGGCTTCCGCACGAGCGGAGAGCTTACGAGACTTGCCGTCGCGGGTCGGCTTGGCGCCAGGTGCCATCCAGACATTGGCAGTGCGGTTGCTGCCAAGTGGCGGACGCTTCGGACCGCGATCATCGGCCTCTGCTTCGTCCCTGCCCTTTCCGGCGAACTTGCCGCCAGCCTTAGCACCTGGCTTCGCTCCAAACTTGCCAGCCGGCTTATCAGAGCGCTTGCCATCGAAGCGACCAGCGGAACGTTCGTCACCGTCGCGGGACCGGCGCACGGCCTGGTCCTGCTTGCCCCACTCGGGCTTCGCTGGTTTCGCAGGCGCTTCGTCCTCATCTTCTTCGGACTTGTGATCATAGATCGGCGCATCGAAGTTGGCGCCAGCAGCCTCTATGAGGCGCGGACCCAACTGGTCGCGCAGCATGCGACCGCGGACCTCGATAACCTGGCCTTCCGGCAGGTCGCCCAGCTGGAACGGTCCGTAGGACACACGGATCAGACGGTTGACTTCAAGGCCAAGCGCGCCGAGCACGTTCTTGATTTCGCGGTTCTTGCCTTCGCGAAGGCCCATGCTGATCCAGACATTGTGGCCTTGCGTGCGGTCGAGCGTCGCATCGATCGCGCCGTAGAGCACGCCGTCGACGGCAATGCCGTCCTTCAGCTTATCGAGAGCTGCCTGATCGACCTCGCCATGGGCGCGGACGCGGTAGCGGCGCAGCCAGCCGGTGGTCGGCAACTCAAGCACACGGGACAGGCCGCCATCATTGGTCAGCAGCAGCAGGCCTTCGGTGTTGATGTCGAGACGGCCGATCGAGAGAACGCGCGGCAATTCCTTCGGCAGGTTGTCGAAGACCGTCGGACGGCCTTCGGGATCGGAGTTGGTGGTCACGAGGCCCGCAGGCTTGTGATAGAGCCACAGGCGGGTGCGCTCTGCGCCACGGATCGGGACGCCATCGACTTCGATCTTGTCATCGAGCGTCGCATTGACGACCGGGCTGTCCAGCTTGACGCCATTCAAAGACACGCGGCCTTCCATGATCATGCGCTCGACATCGCGGCGCGAGGCCACGCCTGCGCGCGCCATGATCTTGGAAATGCGCTCTGGCTTGGAAGCGACCGTTTCTACCACGGTCGCGGCTTCCGGCTTTTCCCTGAAAGGCTTCTTTTCACGCGCGCCTGACGCGTCGGCTGACGGCTTGCCCGATGATTTCGGCTTCCTGTCACGGTCGAATGTCTTGCCACCGGCGCGCTTCGGCTTGTCTTTGAATGTCATTTGTTGTTTGCCTGTTGTTTGCCGTGTCCTATCAGGTCACGCGGCGACGGTTAAGAGGAAATTGCACGAAGCATGGCGGAAACGACGCATTTCATGGACATTGCGCTTGAAGAAGCGCAGGCAGCGGGTGCCCGTGGCGAAGTACCCATCGGTGCCGTGCTCGTTTATGATGGCCGCGTGATCGCCCGTTCCGGTAACCGCACACGGGAATTGAACGATGTGACGGCCCATGCCGAAATCGCCGTGATCCGCATGGCCTGTGAAGAGCTTGGCCAGGAGCGGCTGCCCGGCGCCGATCTTTACGTCACGCTCGAGCCTTGCACCATGTGTGCTGCGGCGATCTCGTTTGCCCGCATCCGCCGGCTTTATTACGGCGCGAACGACCCTAAGGGCGGCGGCGTGGAGAGCGGCGTTCGCTTCTACAGCCAGTCGACCTGTCATCACGCACCGGAGGTCTATTCCGGCCTTGCCGAGATCGAGAGCGCCGAGATCCTGCGGGCCTTCTTTCAAACCAAGCGCGACTGAATAGGCTGAGAATCAGGCCTCGGCAGCAAAAGCCTTCAGAGCGTCGCCTGAAAGACGGTAGCGCACCCATTCGTCCTGCGCTTCAGCGCCAATGGCTTGATAGACGCGGATGGCCGGCTCATTCCAATCCAGAACGCTCCACTCGAAGCGGCCACAGCCCTTTTCAACAGCAATCGCTGCCAGCCGCTTCAACAGCGCCTTCCCGGCGCCGGAGCCACGCGCATCCGGCGTCACATAGAGGTCTTCCAGATAAAGACCGTTCCTAGATAGCCAGGTGGAATAGGTGAGAAACCAGACGGCAAAGCCGATGGGCTGGCCATCGCGTTCGCAGATCAGCGCTGAGGTCACGGAGCCCTCACCGAAAATGGAGGCCGTGATGCTTTCGACCGTGGCCTTAACCTCGTGCTCGGCATTCTCATAAATCGCCAACTCGCGAATGAAGCGCAAAATGGTGGGCGCATCAGCGGCAACCGCGTCCCTGATCAGCAGCGTCACGACAAACTCCGTATGCAAAGAAACCGAAAACAAAAACGCGACGTCAGAGGCGTCGCGTTTGTAAGATGAACCTCGGTGGGATTACTGGAAGGGGTTCCACCAGCTTTTGCCGGTTCCGGCTAGAGCAGCTTTCTTCTTGCGTTCTTTTTCCTTCTTCAGTTCCGGCTCACCGAGATCGGCCAGCTCGTCCTGAGAAACATTGCGATACTCGACTGGAGGATCGGTCAGATATTTGCGCGTATTGGTGTTGACCACGGTACCGCCCTGCGCATCGGCCTTGGCCTTGCGGAAGGCTTCCCACTTCTGGGTTTCCGTCATCTGGCCGTTGGTGCCATTGCCAGCCAAGAGCGGCGAGCGATAGTTCGGGTTGTCTTTGTTGGCCTCAGCTTCCGCACGAAGACGCTCACGTGCCTCTTCCGGCGTTTCCGGCCACTGCGGATTGGTCTCGCGGTTGGCAAGGCTCTGTTGGGGCTGGGCCAGTTGCTCTGCGCGGGCCTGGGCCGGTACGACGAGACCGGGGCGCGGATTGTACTTCACATTCCGCTTGGTCTGGTCGCCGGTAATCGAGGTCGCGTTGCCAAGATCGTCCAGGAGCTGTTCGCTTGCAGACTTGCCCGTACCATAGGTCGGGCTGGTGCACGCGCTCAGCGCCAGGCAGGCGAAGGAAATGCCTGCCACGGTGCGATACATGCGAAAACTCTGCGTCATGCTCATGAAACCCTTCCGCCCAGAACGCCGCGCGGCACGAATGACGCAAAACAGACGCTCTACATATTAAAACCACGCGGTACGCTTCCCGAAAATCACCCTGATCTTCTTATGCGCGCGCGGATGTCCCGACGACCGGATGCACCCCTTGATGCGTAATTCCGACCATTTTCAGGCAGGTTTACCGGATGAACGGCAAAAGCGCAATTCATCCGGCCATTTTCTTAAGCACTGATGTTAGACACCAACACCAAGTTCGCGCAGCGCTGCCGCGTCACGGGCCGACACGTCAGGGTATCGCGGGTCGGAGCCGACATCGGTCGTGATCCGCCAGGAGCGGGCACATTTTTGCCCTTCCGCCAGCTTCTGCTCGACTGCCACTTTCTGCACCTCGCCGAGGCGGAATGCATCGGCCGGACCTTCACCAGCGACAACGGAGATTGCCGAGGTGATGCAGATTTCTGCAAAGTCCTGACCGTCAAGTGCTGCCATCAGATCCGGATCGGCAACGTGAACCACAGGCGCCGCCTCCAGCGAGGAGCCGATGCGCTTTTCGCGACGCTCGACTTCCAGCGCGCCGGTCACCACCGTACGAACCTTGCGGATCTTCTCCCACTTGGCATCGACGGCAGGGCTGTGCCACTCTGCCGGGATCGTCGGGAACTGTTCGAGATGAACAGACTCGGCGTTCGGATGGCGCGACAGCCAGGCTTCTTCCGTGGTGAAAGGCAGCATCGGTGCCAGCCATGTCACGAGGCAATCGAAAAGCTTGGCGATCACGTAAAGCGCCGAGCGGCGCTTCAATGAAGACGGCGCATCGCAGTAGAGCGCATCCTTGCGGATATCGAAGTAGAAGGCCGAGAGCTCGACGTTGGAGAAATCCACCAGCGCGCGGGCGATCTTCTTGAACTCGAAGCTGTCATATCCTTCGCGCACGACCTTATCGAGTTCGCTCAGGCGATGCAGGACAAGCTTTTCCAGTTCCGGCAGATCGGCATAGGCGATCTCCTCGCCCTTGTCGTGCGCGAGCGTGCCGAGCATCCAGCGGATGGTGTTGCGCAGTTTGCGATAGGCATCGACATTGGTCTGGATGATCGCCTTGCCGAGACGCTGGTCGTCCCAGTAATCGGTGGTCATGACCCAAAGGCGCAGGATATCGGCGCCTGCATCCTTCATCACATCCTGAGGCGCAACGACGTTACCCTTGGACTTCGACATCTTCTCGCCCTTCTCATCCATGGTGAAGCCATGGGTGACGACGGCGTTGTAAGGCGCACGGCCACGCGTCGCGCAGCTTTCCAGCAGCGACGAATGGAACCAGCCGCGATGCTGGTCTGAGCCTTCGAGATAGACGTCCGCGGGCCATTTCAGGTCCGGGCGGTCTTCGAGCGTGAAGGTATGGCTGGAGCCCGAGTCGAACCAGACATCGAGAATGTCCATGACCTGATGCCACTTGGCGTGGTCATGGTCTTTGCCCAAGAAGCGCTCCTTGGCGCCTTCGGCGAACCAGGCATCGGCACCTTCGGCTTCGAAAGCATCAAGGATACGGGCGTTGACGGCTTCGTCCACAAGCACCTCGCCCTTGTCATCAGCAAAGACGGCGATCGGAACGCCCCAGGCGCGCTGACGCGACAGAACCCAGTCCGGACGGTTTTCGATCATGGCGCGCAGGCGGTTCTGACCACCGGCCGGGACGAAGCGTGTGTCGTCAATTGCAGACAGGGCTCTTGAGCGCAGCGTGGTGCCATCGCCCAATTCCTTGTCCATATAGACGAACCATTGCGGTGTGTTGCGGAAGATAACGGGCTTCTTGGAGCGCCAGCTATGCGGATAGCTATGCTTCAGGCGTCCACGGGCAAACAGGTTATTGGCGGCAATCAGCGCCTTGATGACGCGCTCATTGGCATCGCCCTTTTTGCCGTTATCGTCCATCACGCGGGCAGCGCCGCCCTCTGCCGAGGGGCCGAAGCCGGGGGCATCTTCCGTGTAGAAGCCATCGTCGCCGACGGTGAAAGGAATTTTCGCCGAGATTCCACGCGCTTCCAGCTGACGTCCATTTGCCATCCATGCGTCGAAGTCCTCGCGACCGTGGCTCGGCGCGGTATGCACGAAGCCCGTACCGGCATCGTCGGTGACGTGTTCGCCATCGAGCAGCGGCACCTTGAAGTCGTAACCGAGACCGGCCAGCGGATGGGCGCAGACAACATTTCCGAGTTCGTCAGACGAAACGTCCCGCAGGCGCTTGAACTCCAGCTTTGCCTTGGCAAAGCATTCCGCCGCAAGCTTGTCGGCGAAGACAAGCTTCTCGCCCGGCTGCGGACCAAAATCATTGGCAGCAGCCGTGACTTCATAAAGGCCATACTGGATGCGCGACGAGAAGGAGATCGCGCGGTTACCCGGGATCGTCCATGGCGTTGTGGTCCAGATGACGATCGAAGCGCCTGCGAGCTCAGCCGAACCCTCGACGACCGGGAATTTCACCCAGATCGTATCGCTTTCGACATCGTGATACTCGACTTCCGCTTCCGCCAGCGCCGTGCGCTCGACGACCGACCACATGACGGGTTTAGAGCCGCGATAGAGCTGGCCGCTCTTGGCGATCTTCAACAGCTCGCCAGCGATGCGCGCTTCGGCGTGGAAGTTCATCGTGGTGTAGGGATTGTCGAAATCGCCTTCGATGCCGAGGCGCTTGAACTCCTCCGACTGAACCTTGATCCAACCGGCGGCAAAGTCACGGCATTCCTTGCGGAATTCGTTGATCGGGACCTCGTCCTTGTTCTTGCCCTTGGCGCGATAGGCTTCCTCGATCTTCCATTCGATCGGCAGGCCGTGGCAATCCCAACCCGGAACGTAGTTGGAGTCGTAACCGCGCATCTGGAAAGAACGGGTGATCACATCCTTCAGGATCTTGTTCAGCGCATGGCCGATATGGATGTTGCCGTTTGCGTAAGGAGGGCCATCATGCAGCACGAACTTCTCACGGCCAGCGGCGGAGGCACGCAGCTTCTTGTAGAGGTCCATCTGTTGCCAGCGCTTGACCAGCTCCGGCTCTTTCTGCGGCAGTCCGGCGCGCATGGGGAAATCCGTCTGCGGCAGGTAAAGTGTTGCGGAATAATCGATTTTTTCTGCGGTGTCGTTCATGATCGTACCATTATCGCGGCGCCGAATGAGGCTCGCGCCGTCTCAACAAAAAAGAGGGCTTAGCGAAGGCGCTTGGATCGTCTGACGCATGTCAGGACGACATGCTTGAGACAAGCGCCAAAATCCCGGACCTTCCGGCTCTCAGAGCGGGCGGAAGGCCGGGCCAATAATTCGGGATATGAACGTCGACCGAAATTGGTTCATGGGCGGTTGTTTAGGACGTTTCAGCCTGTTTGAAAAGGGAATAGATCGCAAAGCGCAGCTCGCCCGCTCAAAAAGTAATCTTGGCATCCACGTCGCTGAGCGGCGTCACACCGGCAAGAAGCGCCCTCGCCTCTTCTTCGTCCTGCCTGATCTGCGCGACAAGCGCCTCCAGTCCATCGAATTTCAGCTCGTCGCGCAAGTGGCCGAAGAAGGACACCGAACAGACTTGGCCGTAAAGATCGCCGCTGAAATCGAAGACGAAGGTTTCGAGAAGTGCTGCACCATCATCCGTCACGGTTGGCCGGTAGCCGAAGCTTGCGACACCATCGTGAAGCGTCCCATTCGCCTCCCTGAACCGCACCGCATAGATGCCGGGTTTCAGTTCGGTTTCCGGCGCAAGTGCCATATTGGCTGTCGGGTAGCCGAGCGTGCGACCGAGTTGCTGTCCGCCGATGACCTCCGCCTCCACGGTGAAGCGATAGCCAAGCAGCCCCGCGGCCCCCGCCACATCGCCCTCAGCCAGGCACTCGCGAATACGGCTTGAGGAAATCACCTCTGCACCCTCATCCCGAAAGGAATCCACCAAGGTCACATCGAAGCCGTGGCGCTTGCCTGCCTGCATCAGAAAGGCCGGACCGCCCTCACGACCCTTGCCGAAGTGGAAATCGACGCCGGTAACGACACCGCCCGCACCCAACCAGTCGACCAGAATGGACTTCACGAAGTCTTCTGCCGAGCGCTGCGAGAATGTCCTGTCAAAGGGATATTCGATGACAGACTGAAACCCCTCCGCCTCGAGAATGCGCGCTTTCAAGGGCGCTGGCGTCAGGCGAAAGACCGGCGTCTCCGGCCGGAAGACGGTGCGCGGATGCGGCTCGAATGTCAGAGCGAGAGCGGCGACGCCGCGCGATCTTGCAAGCTCCAGCGCCTGATCCAGAACGGCGCGATGGCCGCGATGAACACCATCGAAATTGCCGATGGCGACCACGCCACCCTTCAATGCATCCGGGAGCGGTTCTTTCTTCTCGTTGCGATGGAACACGGTCATTGGAGACTTTCTAGGCCAGACGCGGCATCCACCAGCCGGGTGCTGCATTCTGGCTCTTCAGGTAGCTGTTGAGCAGCGCTTCATCGATCTCGCCATTCAAGGTGTATTCAGCCGCGTGGATACCGCCGCTGATATAGAGGAGATCGAGACCGGCGGAGATGGCGCCTTTGACGTCGGTCGGCATGCCGTCGCCGATTGCCAGAACGCGGTCCTTGCTGAACTCGCCGCGCACGTCCTTTGCCGCGGCAAAGCAGGCCTCGTAGATCGGCGCATGCGGCTTGCCGGCAATACGGACTTCGCCGCCCAGCTGCTCGAAATAAACCGCCATCGCGCCTGCACAGGGGATGATGCGTTCGCCGCGCTCGACCACAAGGTCCGGATTGGCGCAGATCATGGGTGCGGAACGGGCGACGAAGCCCTTCAGCATCTCGGTATAATCTTCCGGCGTTTCAGTCTCATCATCGAAGAAACCGGTGCAGACAACAGCTTCCGCGTCGCTTTCACCGACGACTGTAACGTCGAGACCATCGAATAGGGGCATATCTCGTTCGGGGCCGAGCAGGAAGACCTTCTTCGGTCCTTCGGCTATCAGTTCCCGCGTCACGTCGCCCGACGTGACGATGCGGTCATAGGCCTCATCTGGCACGCCGAGCGCGCGCAGCTGAGGAATGACGCCGACAGCCGGACGCGGGGAATTGGTGATGAGAACGACAGTCTTGCCGTTCTTACGCGCCTCGGCCAATGCGACACCGGCCGCAGGGAAAGCGGTTACACCATTGTGCAGCACCCCCCACACATCGGAGAGAATGACATCGAACTGGGAGGTGATGTCGCCAAGGGTGGCAATGCGGTGCGCCATGAATCTTCCAACTCTTTCTATCATTTTCAAGCTCGTGACATCGCAAAGGCCGGTTGCGATGGCAAGCGAAAAAGACAACAGGCCAGGGCCAATCGCTGGTGGCTCAACCGAGCCAAAGCCTGATGAAACCCGCCGCGACACAGACGCAAAGAACTGGCACCATGCCGAGTTTCAGGCGAAACAGCATGATGGCCGAGACCACGAAGAGCGCAAGCGATACGAGGTCAAGCGTGCTCCAGTCCGGCAGTGACATGCCGAAATTGATCTGGGGAAGCAGTTCAACCCGATCGACTTTTCCGAAAAGCACATGCAGGCCGAACCAGACTGAAAGATTGAGGATGACGCCCACGACAGCGCCGGTAATAGCAGACAGGGCGCCGGACAAAGCCGCATTGTCTTTCAAACGCTCGACATAGGGCGCGCCGAGAAAAATGAAGATGAAGCTCGGAACGAAGGTTGCCCAGGCGGCAATGCTTGCCCCCAGTACGCCGGCCAGCATGGGATCGAGCATGCCCGGATGCCGGAAGGCTGCAAGAAAGCCGATATAGGAAAGGACCAGAACGAGCGGTCCAGGTGTCGCCTCGGCGAGCGCCAGGCCATCCAGCATCTCGCTTGCCGTCATCCAGCCATGGGTTTCCACCGCAACCTGCGCCACATAGGCAAGAACCGCATAGGCGCCACCAAAGGTGACGACCGCGAGCCGTGAGAAGAACTCCTGCAATTCCAAGAGTGAACTCGGCGCCGCCACAAGCCAGCATAGCAGGAACGGCATCTGCCAAATCAGAATGCCGACCAAGACGCCTCGGAGTTGGCGCAGAAGAGATGGCGACTTGCTGCCCTCGTCAGGTTTTACCGAAGGTCCTCCCCGCGCTTTGAGAAAGCCAGCAACACCAGCGGCGAGAATAACGAGCGGAAAGGGAATGGCGAAAAAGAACAGGGCTATGAAGGCGGCAGCCGCAACACCGACGAGGAAGCGGCTCTTCAAGGCACGCTTCCCCACCCGCAGCAACGCTTCGATGACGATGGCAAGCACGCCCGCCTTCAGCCCGAAGAGGAGTGCGGGGAGCCAGTGTGTATCCTGATAGAGCGCATAAGCCGCTGCGAGCGCCACGATGACGAGAAAGCCGGGCAGGATGAAGAGTGTACCGGCAATGATGCCGCCTCGTCTGCCATGCAGCAGCCATCCGGCATAGGTTGCCAGTTGCTGCGCCTCCGGTCCGGGAAGAAGCATGCAGTAATTGAGCGCGTGCAGGAAGCGCTCCTCGGAGAGCCAGCGTTTCTCATCGACCAGCACGCGGTGCATCATGCCAATCTGCCCGGCTGGTCCGCCAAAGCTCAAAAGGCCGACGCGGCCGAAAACCAAAAAGAGCTCGGACAAGGTCGGATGGATGCAGGATGGTTCACGGCATAAAAAATCTGTCATGCAACCGCAGTAACCATTTTACGTGAAATTTTTCCGACAGGCCGTTCTTGACAGTCCCTGACGCCCTGCTTATCTCACTCTCGCTAGCACTCGGCAAATGAGAGTGCTAACATTAATCCAAGCGTGATCGTATCCGATCCGCGAATGTCATTTGATCGAGGGAATAGACAATGGCAAGCACCAATTTCCGCCCACTGCACGACCGCGTCGTCGTTCGTCGCGTTGAGTCTGAAGCTAAGACCAAGGGCGGCATCATCATTCCTGATACCGCCAAGGAAAAGCCGCAGGAAGGCGAAATCGTCGCCGTCGGCTCCGGCGCACGTGACGAGTCTGGCAAGATCGTCGCTCTCGACGTCAAGGTCGGCGACCGCATCCTGTTCGGCAAGTGGTCCGGCACGGAAGTCAAGCTCGACGGCGAAGACCTTCTCATCATGAAGGAAGCCGACATTATGGGCATTATCGGCTGATTTAGCCGCCTTCCGCATTTCCGTAATCTGAAGCCGGACATTGTTCCGGTCATTCGAAACCAGGAGTTTTGAAACATGGCAGCCAAAGAAGTAAAATTCGGCCGCTCGGCGCGCGAAAAGATGCTCAAGGGCGTCGACGTTCTCGCTGACGCAGTGAAGGTCACGCTCGGCCCGAAGGGTCGTAACGTTGTTATCGACAAGTCCTTCGGCGCACCGCGCATCACCAAGGACGGCGTTTCCGTCGCCAAGGAAATCGAACTGGAAGACAAGTTCGAGAACATGGGCGCACAGATGGTCCGCGAAGTTGCTTCGAAGACCAACGACATCGCTGGTGACGGCACCACGACTGCAACCGTTCTTGCCCAGGCGATCGTTCGCGAAGGCCAGAAGGCTGTTGCCGCCGGCATGAACCCGATGGACCTGAAGCGCGGTATCGATCTGGCCGTTGCTGAAGTCGTCAAGGACCTGCAGGCCAAGGCAAAGAAGATCAACACCTCTGAGGAAGTTGCTCAGGTTGGTACGATCTCCGCTAACGGCGACACGCAGGTTGGCCGCGACATCGCGGAAGCCATGCAGAAGGTCGGCAACGAAGGCGTCATCACCGTCGAAGAAGCCAAGACTGCTGAAACCGAACTCGAAGTCGTCGAAGGCATGCAGTTCGACCGCGGCTACCTGTCGCCTTACTTCGTAACCAACCCTGAAAAGATGGTTGCTGATCTGGAAGACGCTTACATTCTCCTTCACGAGAAGAAGCTCTCCAACCTGCAGGCCATGCTTCCGGTTCTCGAAGCTGTCGTTCAGACCGGCAAGCCGCTCGTCATCATCGCTGAAGACGTCGAAGGCGAAGCTCTTGCAACGCTCGTCGTCAACAAGCTGCGTGGCGGCCTCAAGATCGCTGCCGTCAAGGCTCCTGGCTTCGGCGACCGCCGCAAGGCCATGCTGGAAGACATCGCGATCCTGACCGGTGGTACGGTGATCTCCGAAGACCTCGGCATCAAGCTCGAAAATGTTACCCTCGACATGCTCGGCAAGGCCAAGAAGGTTTCCATCTCCAAGGAAAACACCACGATCGTTGACGGCTCCGGCCAGAAGACCGACATCGAAGGCCGCGTTGCCCAGATCAAGGCTCAGATCGAAGAGACCTCTTCCGATTACGACCGCGAAAAGCTGCAGGAACGCCTTGCCAAGCTCGCTGGTGGCGTTGCCGTCATCCGCGTCGGCGGTGCAACGGAAGTTGAAGTGAAGGAGCGCAAGGACCGTATCGACGACGCTCTGAACGCAACTCGCGCTGCTGTTCAGGAAGGCATCGTTGCTGGCGGTGGTACCGCTCTGCTTCGTTCCGCTCAGAAGATCACCGTCAAGGGTGTGAACGACGACCAGGAAGCTGGCATCAACATCGTTCGCCGCGCTCTGCAGTCGCTGGTTCGCCAGATCGCAGACAATGCCGGTGACGAAGCTTCGATCGTTGTTGGCAAGGTTCTCGACAAGGCTGACGACAACTTCGGTTACAACGCTCAGACCGGAGAATATGGCGACATGATCGCCATGGGTATCGTCGACCCGGTCAAGGTTGTCCGCACGGCTCTGCAGAACGCAGCTTCGGTTGCTTCGCTGCTGATCACCACGGAAGCCATGATTGCCGAGCTGCCGAAGAAGGAATCCGCAATGCCTGCAATGCCAGGCGGCGGCATGGGTGGCATGGACTTCTAATCAGTCCATTCCCCTCTGGAATACGAAAGGGTGATCTTCGGATCGCCCTTTTTGTTTGGGGCATCCACAGTCGCGCGATCAGGTTGCCCTCAGCTCATTCCAAGCATCGCAAGCCGTCCATCGGCAGCAACACTCTAAGTCTGCTTGATCTTGGAACGTGCCTACCGCTAAACAAAGAGGTCGAATAAAGCGTCGCCTCCGATGCGAGCATGTGGAACAGGTGTCCCTTGAACAGTACCGTCGAACTTCCGGTGCAGAAACAGCTCGAGGCCTATAACGCCCGGGACATCGATGAATTCATGCGGTGGTGGGCTGACGACTGTCAGTACTTTGCTTTCCCATCAACGCTCTTGGCGAGCAATTCTCAAGAAATTCGGGAGCGCCACGTCGAGCGCTTCAAAGAGCCAGATCTTCATGGGCGACTGCTCGCGCGTATCGTTCTTGAAGACATGGTCATCGACCACGAGACGGTGACGCGGAATTTTCCGGAAGGACGTGGTGAAGTCGATGTTGTGTGTCTCTACCAGGTCGCTCGCGGCAAGATCGCCAAGGCATGGTTCAAGATCGGAAAACCGAAAAACTTGTGATTTTACCCATAAAGCTCAGCAATAAAGGGCCACGATTGATCGCTTAACTTCGGCTGCATCAGGCCTCAATATCCTTGCGAAAAAAGACCACGCGTTGTGTCTCCGCAAAACCGAGAGCGGCGTGAAACTTTCGGCTCACCTCATTATCAAGCGGGGCGTCGGAGGCGAACTCCGAACATCCGCGGGACCTGCCCCATATACCGATCGCATCGCAGAGCAGCCTGGCGATCCCCATCTGCCTGTGCGAGGACAAGACATAGATGCCTTCGAGGAAGACGACAGGCGAAGACTCGCAGCCGTTGACATAATCGCTGCGCAAACTCCCTTCGGCAAATCCAACGATCTCGCCCCCCTCGCTTTCACTGAGAAAGGCGACGGTCTTATCGGCTCCCTTTAGAAAGGTCTGAACGACATCCTCGCGATGTCGCTCGACGGAGCCATCCGGCCAGAGCGCTGTGCGCAAACGCGCCCATGGATCGACATGGTCGATAGTGCCTCTGACGATCCTCATCTTCTTTCCCCTTATCCTGTTGTGTTCTCGCCTCGCTCCACGCTTAAGCAAACGTCTTTAGCGCTTCAGATCCATTTCCAATTGTTCACTTTTTGAAGACGAACAGTCTTCGTGCGTTTATCTTTCGTCAATTTAAAAAATCCGCCAGAACTGTCTCCAGAGTTCACTCAACGGCTTGAACGAAAGCCTTTAACGGAGACATCGAATGTCCAGCAGTCAGAACGCTCTCGTGCTCGTCGCACGTATCCTTCTTTCTTTCATCTTCGTCTATTCCGGCTTTGGCAAGCTGATGGACCCTGCCGGCACCGCTGGCATGATCACCGGCGCAGGCTTCCCGGCTGCCACTGCGCTTGCCTACCTCGCTGGCCTGTTCGAACTGGTCACCGGCCTTGCCGTTCTCGTCGGCTTCCAGACGAAGATTGCTGCCTTTGCGCTTGCCGCCTTCTGCGTGTTTACCGGCCTTGTCTTCCATAGTGGCACCGTTGCCGTTCCTGGCTGGCCGGATGCGGCTCTCGGCTGGATCAACACGCTGAATGGCATCATGCTGATGAAGAACATCACGCTGGCTGGCGCCTATATCCTTCTCGGAGCCTTTGGCGCCGGTGCGTACTCGGTCGACGCGATGCGCGGCCCGAAGCTCGCCCACGCTTGAGTTAAGCTGATCCAAAAAAGCCGTCGGAGCGATCCGGCGGCTTTTTCTTCATGTGCGTTCTTTGGGATAGGAGGGGATGGCGTCGATATGATCGACCCACGTGGCCTTGGAGCGCGCCCAGATCTGTGCACGCGGCTCCAACGCGGCCCGTTCATTGATCGAGCCCCAACGGATGCCCCAGGTGCCAGTCTCATGCTCTGCACTGCTGAAGAGCGGCGTGCCACAGTCACCGCAGAAATGCATCAAACGGATATTACCGTTCTCCGCCTTCTTTCGATAAAGCGTCGGCTCTGCACCGGCAAGGCGAATGTCTTGACGCTTCGCCCGCAACGTCACGCGGTAGGGCGAGCCGGTCAAACGCTGGCAATCCGTGCAGTGGCAAATCACCACCTGTTCCGGATCGGCTTCTGCTTCATATTGAACGTTACCGCAATGGCACTGGCCTGTGATGCGCATGACACCCTCCTCTATTAGGAGCGCAGCATAGACAAAATATGGCTTCAGCCAAGCGCCGACTTGACGCGCGAGACGATCTCTTTGACGACAACGTCGCCCTCATGCTCTGCCTTGCGGGCCCGCACAAAGCAGGCTTCAGATTTCAAAATGATGCCGTCCGTGAGGATTTTCAGGTGGTTGGCCTTCAGCGTCGAACCGGTGGAGGTGATATCGACAATGATATCTGCCTGACCCGCCGCCGGAGCGCCCTCTGTTGCACCGAGGCTTTCGACGATGCGATAGAGTTGAATGCCGTGCTGGCGAGAGAAGAACTGCTGTGTCAGCCGCCAGTACTTGGTGGCAATGGCCAGCCGCCGACCGTGGCGGGCGCGAAACTCCGAAGCGACATCGCCAAGATCGGCCATGCTGTCAACATCGAGCCAGATTTCCGGCACGGCCACCACCACATCCGCATGGCCGAAGCCGAGGCGGGCGCAGAACTCCACGCGTGTATCGACATTGCTCAGATCTTCGCGCACGAGATCTTCACCCGTCACGCCGAAGTCGACGGTTCCATTGCCGATCTCGCGCGCGATCTCGGACGCCGACAGATAGGCAATCTCGATATCGTCTCGCCCCTCGACCCGGCCGCGATAAGAGCGATCGCTGCCGATCGCGGTGATCTTCAACCCGGCACGCTCGAGAATGGCGGATGAATCATCTTTCATACGACCCTTGGAGGGCAGCGCTATGGTGATGGTCATGCAGCGGCCCTCGCAGCTTCGATACGGTCCAGCCAGAGCGAGAAGCCGACGGCAGGAATGGTGTCGGTGGCGCCTAGTAACGTCATCAGACGGTCGAAACGTCCGCCGCCCGCGAGCACTGCCGTCTGCCCCTTTTGGGTGATTTCGAAGACGAGGCCGGTATAGTAATCCAGGGGGCGGCCAAAAGCAGCACCATAGGTGACAGTGCTAAGATCAACACCACCATTGCCAAGGGCCGCTACGCGGGCGTCGAAATCGGAAATGGCGCGCCCAAGCTTCAGCTTTGCTTTTTCGGCAAAGTCGGAAAGCGTTTTCGATGCCTCGGACAACGGTGCCTGAAGGCTGAGAAACTGCTTCAGCAATTGGAAACTGTCGTCCGGCAGACGGGTGGCGGCAAGTGCCAGCTTCTCGCGAAGACGGCGCGCAATTTCCTGCGGGGAGCGGCTGGCATTGGTGGAGTAGCCGGTCTCCTGCATGACGCTGTCGATATAATCGACCAGAACCTTTTCCTCACCGGTCGCGAGCAGTCCCGCCACGCGGGCATCGAGCCCGGTCATCGGCTTGGGGCTGACAAGGCTTTCCAGCAGCGCATCGAGCTGCGCCATATCGCCAAAGGCTTGCACCAGACGCTTCTGCCAGCCAAGCGGCAGGCCGAGCGCGGCAATCACAGCCTCGAAGACCTTCTGATCGCCCAAACGAGCGGAAAGCGTCTGCCCTGGAAGCAACCGGTTCAGAATACCAAAAGCGTCGCCAATCGCGCGCGCATCGGCAGCGGCGACATCGCCATCGCCCAGATCTTCGATACCGGCCTGATAGAATTCGTTTCCGCCCTCGCGGCGTTGACGAAACACTTCGCCCAGATAGGCGTAACGCTTCGGCGTGCCAGTTGCCGTTTCGATATGGCGAAGGCAGACAGGAATGGTGAATTCCGGCCGGAGGCACAGGCTCTCGCCAGTCTCACTTTCGGTCAGGAAAATACGACGGCGCAAATCCTCGCCAGCCATATCAAGGAACGGCGCGGCAGGCTGGATGACAGGCGTGTTGACCCGCATCGTCTTGCGCGCCGCAAACTCGTCCAGCAACTCTCCGGAAAATTCCGGCATGTCGATCAAGGGCATGAAGCAGTACTTTTCGTCACGGTTCGAGCGGTTGCATCATCTCGATGCGGTTTCCAAAGGGATCATACACGTAGAAGCGGTGATACCCTTCCAGCGGCTCATCCTCAACCACATGGCAGCCTGCGGTTTCAAGTCTTTTTCGAAGCTCTGCAAGATCATCGACGACAAAAGCAGGATGGGCCTTGGCGGCGGCAACGAAATCGGCCGCGACGCCGAGATGCACGCGAACCTCGCCAAGCGCAAACCAGCATCCGCCACGCCCTGCCAGATTGGCAGGCTTCTCAACCTCTTCGAGACCGAGAAGGTCCGCATAGAAAGGGCGCGCCCTTTGCTCCCCGCCTTCAGGCATTGCCAGTTGGACATGATCCAGACGGAGAATGGTCATGGCACTCAGCCTTCTGCCCGGCGCCGGTCTTCAGCCTGTGCTTCAAGGATTTCCTTCACCTTCGCGACCAGATCGGCTTCGGGCACCACTTCCTGAGCCACACGCGCTTCGCGCCATGTCGCATTGTCCTCGATCTCGCCGGAGAGGCGCTTGCCTTCGATCAGGTCCTTGATCTGCACCACGCCTTCTGCACGCTCGTCGCCACCCTGAATGATGGCAATCGGCGCGCCCATGCGGTCGGCATATTTCAGCTGGTTGCCGAACTTCTTCCAGTTGCCCTGATACATCTCGGCGCGAATGCCCTCAGCGCGCAAAGCCTGTGTGAAGCGCTGGTAACGTCCCATGCTTTCCACATCGCCATCCATGACGGTGATGAGCACAGGAGCAAGCGGCTTTGCCTGACCGAGTTTGCCAAGATTCTTCAACGCCGTCATGAGACGCGAGACACCGATGGAAAAACCGGTTGCGGGAACCGGCTGGCCCATGAAGCGCGACACGAGACCATCGTAGCGCCCACCGCCGCCGACCGAGCCGAAAACGACCTTCTCACCCTTTTCGTTGGTGACATCGAATGTCAGCTCGGCCTCGTAAACCGGGCCGGTATAATATTCGAGGCCGCGAACGACCGACGGATCGATCTTGATGCGATCTGCCTCGTAACCGGCGCCTGCAACGAGCGCGCCGATGACATTTAGTTCGTCGACACCTTCTTCGCCCTTGGAGGTGCCGGCGACAAGCTTTGCCAGATCGTCCGCACTTGCCGCATAATCCTTGATGCCGACGAAGAAGAGAACCTTGTCGACCTGCGCCTCGTCCAGCCCAGCACCCTTGGTAAAGTCGCCGGACTCATCCTTGCGACCGGGACCGAGCAAGAGCCTCACGCCTTCCGGGCCGAACTTGTCGAGCTTATCGATGGCGCGCAACACGTTGAGACGACGGCCGGCATTCTCTTGACCGCCGAGACCGATGGCTTCCATCACGCCATCCAGAACCTTCCGGTTGTTGACGCGAATGACGTAATCGCCGCGCTTGATGCCGAGCGCTTCCAGCGTATCGGCCATCATCATGCACATTTCCGCATCCGCCTGAACGCCTGCAGCACCGACAGTATCGGCATCGAATTGCATGAACTGGCGGAACCGGCCGGGACCGGGCTTCTCATTGCGGAAGACGTAGCCCGCTCGGTAGGTGCGGTAAGGCAGCTGGATTTCGTTGAAGTTTTCCGCCACGTGACGGGCAAGCGGCGCCGTCAGATCGTAGCGCAGGCTCATCCACTGATCGTCATCGTCTTGAAGCGAAAAGACGCCTTCATTCGGCCGGTCGCTATCTGGCAAGAACTTGCCAAGCGCATCGGTGTATTCGAACAACGGGGTCTCGACCGGATCGAAACCGTAAAGCTCATAGACCTTGCGGATCTTTTCGATCATCTCATTGGTGGCATGGATATCGGCAGCCGAACGGTCCACGAAGCCGCGCGGCAGGCGGGCTTTCAGTTTCTGAGGCTTTTTTGCTTTTTCGCTCATGATGCCAGTCCGATTGTCTCTTGAAATCAAGCCGGTGTCTTAGAGGATGACGCCCCATGCGGCAAGGCCGGAGGCCAGCGCATTTGCTGGCGTTTGATGCGAAAACTGCCAGATGGGATACATGCATCCCAATCTCTTCCGGAGAGAACCTCATGAGCAAGCAAACCGCCATCCGCCTGCCGGATGAGACCTATGAACGCCTGAAAGCACTTTCTGAGCGCACCGGCCGCACCTCCGCATTTTACATCCGTGAAGCGATAGAAAAACATATTGAAGATATGGAGGATTTGTCTCTGGCGGAAGAGGCGACGCGGCGCATCCAACGCGGTGAATCCAAGGTTATAAGCGCCGAGGCGTTCTGGCGTGACCTGGACAATTGAATACGACATTCTCGTTCATAAACAGATCAAAAAACTCGACCCACAGACAAGACATCGCATCCGCTCCTTTCTGCAAGACAGGCTGCTACAGTTGGAAAATCCGAGGCAAACGGGATCGTCGCTACAAGGCTCGGAACTCGGCAATTTCTGGCGCTACCGTGTTGGCGATTATCGCATCATCTGCGACAGCCAGGATCACAAGCTTGTCGTCATCGAAATCGGTCATCGCCGAGACGTCTATCCCTAACGATCGCGCTTGAGATCGCAGGCGCAACGCAAGAACGCTTGAAAGCTCTCTGCGCCCGTGTTAGCTCGTCTTCGTCGTCGATTTCGACCGTAAGCGTCTAACGTCAAGCAACGCGCCTTACCCCCTCGCTCTTTGAGGGCGCGAACGAGGTGCGCTTTTGAAGACGACGTTTAGAAAGACATGTTTCATGACATTCTCACGCTTACCCGCGCGCTACGGCGCCATTCTCATGCCTATGGTGCTTTCCATCCTGATGACATTTGTCGTTTCGCTCATCGCGACGGTCCGCGCCATCGGCTTTACGGAGGATTTTATGATCCGGTGGCTGCCCGCCTGGGGTCTCTCATGGTTTGTGGCGTTCCCGACGCTGCTTCTTGTATTGCCGCTGGTGCGGCGGATCGTCAATGCTCTGGTCGAACCGCAGCGCAGTTGATACTGCGTTGACCTGTGCAGGCGGGTTAAGCCTGCACAGGTCCCATATTCCCCTTCAGAATGAAGACGCAATGATCCTCGAAGCCCTGAATTACGCCGGAACATATTGGAAAACAGCGCCGGAATTTCGCCCGCATATCCGCTACTCCGTCAATCTGTGGGCACGGGCCAACCGATGTGCGAAAGCATGGGAAGAGCATGAAGAGAACTGTAAGCGCTTCATGCTCTCGACAGCATCGAAATTGAAGCAACGACGCACAGCCGTTATCCTCGGCTCGGGCCTACTGCGGGATGTACCATGGCGGCAGCTCGCCGCAGTGTTCGACACGCTGGTGCTGGTCGATCTGGTGCATCTGTCCAGCATGCGGATGACGCTCTACGGACGGAAGTACCGCAATGTCGTTCTCAATAGCCGCGATCTTTCCGGCTATGATGCATTGAAGACGGGCGGCGCATTCGAGCCGTTGAGTTTCCTCAGGCAGGTTCCTTATCTCGATCTCGTCATTTCCGCCAATCTGCTGTCCCAGATCGGCACAGGCGCACGCCACAGAATGGAACAGGAGGGAGCAAGCGGTTCGCTGGAGGATACGCTCCACCGGTTGATCCAGGCCCATGTCGATGGTCTTTCGGGTCTGCCCTGCAAGGTCTGCCTTCTCACAGATACACGTTTCGACATCATCGACAAAATCGGGAAAGTGCACCAGCAGGAAGACCTGCTGCATGGGGTGCTTGTTCCCAAGGTCGTACAGCAATGGGACTGGCCGGTCGCGCCCTTCGGCGAGGAGAGCAGAGACTATCAGATCATCCACAAGGTCGTTGCCAGCGAAGTGAGATGAGCGCCATTTTATAACCGCGATTGATGCGCTAGAATGACGACATGCGCTTTTTGGTTCGCACATTGATGTTTCTTGCCTGCCTGCTGTACGGCGCCATGCCGGGTACGGCGGCAATGGATGCATCGATGCCTGCAAGCGAGAGCCACGCACATGGCATGGCGAAGACTCATCCGACCGGGCACGGTATGACGGATGGCTCCGAAGAGACGGGCAGACATAGCGCTCCGTGCCCGCATGGAAAGAGCATGACGCACGCACCCTTCTGCGCTGCTTGCCTCGTTCTTCTACCCGACCTTATCTTTGCGGAAAAAGGCCGATCGCCTGACGCCGCTCCCGTGCCGGGCTTGCAAGCAAGTCTCGTTGGCGATGCTCCCGTGCCACCTCTTCCTCCTCCCCGCATCTGATTATTTCGACGTTCAGGCTCAATCGAAATTTCCGACAGAGGAAGGATATCCCATGTCTATCAAGACCATCTCCATCGCTGCAGCAATCAGCGCGTTTCTTACCATGCCAACGCTTGCGCAGGACGCAATGGGCCATGCCGGCCACACTATGCTCAAGCAGGAAGCCACGGACAGCGCCTCGACCAAGGCCTTCATGGAGGTTTCCAAAAAAATGCACACCGCCATGCGGCAGGACTATACCGGCAATGCCGATGTCGATTTCGTCCGTGGCATGATCCCGCATCATCAGGGCGCGATCGATATGGCCAAGGTGCAGTTGCAATATGGCAAGGACCCGGAAATCCGCAAACTGGCCGAAGAGGTAATCAAGGCGCAGGAAGCGGAAATCGCCATGATGAAAGAGTGGCTGAAGTCAAAGGGCTACTAGTCCACGCCTTGGGAAGCGCTCCAGGGCGCTTCCCTTAAAGACCCGCATCAAAGCCCGGTGAGCCCTGCTTTGTAGCTACCAGCGAATTCCCGGCTCAGTCGCTCCAGTTCGAGCGAGGCGCGGCTCGGATGCCTTTCCTTGTGCATGAGAAGTGAAAATTGCCGCGCAGGCAAGTCGATGCCGACGCGGGTAAGCAGCCCCTGACGCAGCATCAAGGCCGCAACGGATGCCGACACCACCGCAGCCGCACCGCCCGCGCGCGCTGCTGCAACGACGGCCTCATTGGATGGCAGCTCCAGCGTCACTTGCAAATCGGCCAGGGACATGCCCATGGCCCTCAAAGCGGCTTCGAAGGCGGAACGCGTGCCAGAGCCCTGCTCGCGCAGCACCCATGTCGTCGAGCGAATGTCCTGCGCCTTCAATTGTCGGCCGTCCGAGAAAGGATGGAGCGGGCCTACCACGACGAGCAGCTTATCCGACACGATGGGTCGAACCGAGAGCGCCGGCTCATCGATATCACCTTCAATGAAGCCGATCTCCGCGACGCCCTTCAGCACCGCTTCCGTCACGGTACGAGTGTTGCCCACCTCAAGCGTCACCGTCACGCAAGGATATAATTGCTTGAACTGCATCAGGATGGACGGCAGCCAGTAGCTGGCAATGGTCTGGCTGGCGAAGACGCGAGTTTCACCACGCGTCAGGCCGCCCATTTCCGAGAGGATCAGTTCGGCGCTGCGCACCCGGTTCAAGGTAGAACGCGCCTCGTCGAGGAAGACGCGACCGCTTTCCGTCAACTCGATGCCGCGGCCGACGCGGTGAAACAGCTCGACATTATAATAGGCCTCCAGCGTCTTGATCGCGGAACTGACGGCAGAGGCTGTCAGGCCCAAAGCCTCGGCGGCGCGGGTCAAATGCTGTCTTTCTGCGACAGCCACGAATATTCTCAACTGTTCGAACGTCATCGGCAATCATTCGATTTTATCGAACGAAACATGCCATATTATTTGATGGAATGGAACGGATATTCGGAAGATGATGCATGCATGGCTCATCATCGTTCATTGACATCGTCTCTGTCACTATCGCGCTTCCCGGCGTTGCGCATGCTTCCGGGCATCCTTCTATGCGGCACCATCAGTTTTGCCGCCATTGTCGTTGAAAGCGCTCAGATACGATTGGCCGGTCATGCCTGGCTTGGCGATCTGGTGATCGCGATTGTCTTTGGCGTTCTTCTTAAAAGCTTTTCCCGGCTTCCGGAAGCAACCACGGCCGGCATCAAATTCAGCGCCAAGACGCTGCTGGAAGTCGCGGTGGTGCTTCTCGGTGCGTCACTCAGCCTTTCCATTCTGAAGGGCGCAGGTGGCTTGTTGATCTTCGGCATCGCCCTCATCGTCGCCCTGTCGCTTGCCGGCAGCTACGCCATCAGCCGTGTAATCGGCCTTGAGCCAAAGCTTGCCATTCTCGTTGCCTGCGGCAACTCGATCTGCGGCAACTCCGCCATTGCTGCGGCAGCACCTGCCGTCGGTGCGAAGGCGCAGGATGTGACCGCAGCCATTGCCTTTACCGCCGTCCTTGGTGTCGCAGCCGTCATCATCATGCCGGCACTGCCGGGCCTCTTTTCCATGGATGCCGTTCATTACGGCATGTTCGCCGGCATGACTGTTTATGCCGTGCCGCAGGTTCTGGCGGCAACGGCACCGGCGGGCGCGGTTGCCGTTCAAACCGGTACGGTGGTCAAGCTCATCCGCGTGCTGATGCTCGGTCCCGTCGTCACCACGCTGTCGATCATTCATGGCCGGGGTGCGAGCGGTCGTCTCGATCTACAGCGCATGGTGCCCTGGTTCATCCTCGGCTTCGTACTGATGATCATGGCGCGCTCCTTCGGCTTGATCCCGAATGGTGCGTTGGCGCCCATCAGCAGCCTTGCCAATGTGCTCACCATCATGTCCATGGCAGCCCTCGGTCTTTCCGTGGATATCCGCTCGCTACGGCATGCAGGCGGCAAGGTGATCGTGGCTGCCACAGCGTCGCTGATGCTGCTTTGCGCGCTGTCGGTCGGGCTGATCGCGATTGCAGGCTGATCCGTTTAGGGTTGGCGCTCAACGGTGATGGTGTAATTGGCACCAAGACCCCGGCGCGACGAACTCAGCACCAGGATAGGCCGGATCAGCCATTCGGTGTCTTCCTTCGGTGTCAGCACCGTGGTGTTGTTGCCGGTATCGCTGAAGAAGATCGCATCGTCGTCCGGTTTGGCGAAATCAAAAATCGCCATGACGACGAACTCGCTACGGCTCACGAGCGAAACCTTCAGCGTTTCACCGGCCTTCACCTTCAGGCGATAGACATCTCCCCTGCCCTGACGGGTCCAGCCATTCAGTTTCAGATTGCCGGAGGCTGGCATTTCTACAGCCTTCAACTGTTCCCCATCGTCGAGCCACATGCCGTCTACATTGCGCTGTTCGGCAACGGCCGGCACGGAAACGGTCGCGATCAGCAAGCAGGCAAGAGCACATCTCAAAAATGTCTTCACGGCCGTATGAACCCCTGCCGCATCGTTTCGATACGAGAGCGACAATGGCAGCCCTCGATGTGGTCGTTGACCATGCCCATGGCCTGCATGAAAGCATAAACGGTGGTGGGGCCGACAAAACTCCAGCCCCGCTTCTTCAGATCCTTGGACAGGCGAATGGAGGCGGGCGTCGTTGGATTGGCGCGCAGGGTGGCATAATCGAAGACATCCGGGCGCTCCTCCTGCTTGGGCTCGAAGCTCCAGAAGTAGCGCGCCAGTGTACCAAACTCCTCGCGAAGAGCGACTGCACGCCTGGCATTGTTGATGGTGGAAACGATCTTGCCGCGATGACGGACTATACCCTTGTCAGCCAGGCACCGCTCAATATCGGTATCATCGAAGGCAGCGACCTTGTCGAAATCGAAGCCGGCAAAGGCGGCACGGAAGCCCTCACGCTTGCGCAGGATCGTCAGCCAGGAAAGACCTGACTGGAACCCTTCGAGGCAGATCTTCTCGAACAGCCGCTTGTCGTCCGTGACAGGGTGGCCCCACTCGTCATCATGGTAGCGGCGGTAATCCTCCAGCCCCTGCTGCCAGAAGCAGCGGACCTTGCCATCCTCGCCCGTCAACAACCCGTCTTCACTCATGCGCCACCGTCTCTTTCAGCACGGTTCTTACCATTGATTCACCCTGTTTTAAAACCGCCTGCTAACCTTATCGAAAGGTTTCAGCAAAATCGCATATTTCACCGAAGCCTCTTTACCATTCGCTGGTCTGCGCATGCGAACGTGACGATCAGTTTCCGGTGTCATGTAAAAGAGTCCACCCGATGTCGATGAAAACCGTCTTCCTAGCTTTGAGCGCCGTTTGTGCCGCTCTCAATCCGGCAATGGCCAATGACCGCTATCGCGAACGTCCGCCGATCGTCGTCAGCCCCGATCTGACGGCGCCCTGGGTGACGCAACTGGGTCGTGGCAATGTGCAACCCGTCGTCTATCCGCAGCCGCCACAGCGCCAGCCACTCTTCCAGCGTCGCGCCGTGCAGCAGCGCCCTCAGGCGGTGGCTGCGCGACCCAATGCCCCAAGAGTGGGAATCGACCCGCAGTTCCTACCCCAGATCGTCGACTACGACACAAAAGAAGCGCCCGGTACGATCGTCATCGATACCCCTGCCCGGCTGCTCTATCTGGTGATGGAAGGTGGCAAGGCACGCCGTTACGGTGTGGGCGTCGGCAAGCCTGGCTTCGAATGGGCGGGCACACATTCCATCACCCGCAAGACGGAATGGCCGACTTGGACGCCGCCAAAGGAAATGATCACCCGCGAAGCCGCGAAGGGTCATTATCTTCCAGCCTTCATGGAAGGCGGACCGGAAAACCCAATGGGTGCTCGCGCCATGTATCTGGGCTCGACGCTCTACCGCATCCATGGCACCAACCAGCCTTGGACTATCGGCAGCAACAATTCGTCGGGCTGCATTCGCATGCGTAACGAAGATGTCACCGACCTTTACGAGCGCGTGAAAGTTGGCACGAGGGTTATTGTGATCTGATAGCAACGCCGGACTATAAGTTTGATGCCGGACACTGTCCTTTTTCATACGAATACTTGCGGCCCTTGCCGGAAACGCTAGATTGCAATCCATCAACTTTGGCGGGGGATGCCAGGGGGCACGGTGAAGCGCTTTTAGCAGCAACCGATGAAAAACGAGCGGCTCAGCCGCTCGTTTTTTGTTTCTGGCGTAACTTCGCCGGTTGTTCACCGCCGTAAACCCACTCCAACAATTCAACCGTATGCAGTATCGGCATAGCCGTGCCGGTGGCGATCTGCGTCATGCAGCCGATATTGCCGGTGGCGATGATATCGGCCCTGGTCGCTTCGATGTTCCTGACCTTGCGCGCCTTTAACTGACCCGAAATCTCCGGTTGCATGATATTGTAGGTCCCGGCCGAACCACAGCAGAGATGTCCCTCAGCCGGATCGCGCACCACGAAACCGGCTGCCTTCAACAGCGTCTTCGGCGCCATGGTTATCTTTTGACCATGCTGCATGGAACAGGCGGAATGATAGGCGACCGAAAGGCCGTTGCGTTCCAGCGCGGGCAGTTCCAGCGTCGCCAGATATTCGGTGATATCCTTGGCCAGCCCGGAGATTTTCGCTGCCTTTTCCGCATAGGCCGGATCGAGCCGCAGCATATGGCCGTAATCCTTGATTGTCGTCCCGCAGCCGGATGCGGTGATGATGATGGCGTCGAGCCCACCCTCTTCCACTGCGCCCATCCAGACATCGACATTGCGGCGGGCAAAGGCGAGCGCCTGCTCTTCACGGCCCATGTGATGAACGAGCGCGCCACAACAGCCCTCGCCTTTCGGCACAACGACCTCAATCCCGAGGCGCGTCAAAAGCCTGATCGTCGCCTCGTTGATGGCCGGATCGAGAACCGGCTGCGCGCAACCGCTGAGGATCGCGACACGACCCCGCCTCTCTGTGACGGGAGCATGAACCGCAGGTCGGTCTACCGCCGGCGCAACGTCGCTCGGCGCAAGCTCGAGCATGGCAGCCAGCGGCTTCAACGGAGCAGCCTTGCGCAAAAGCGGTGCGAGTGGGCGACCGATCTTCGCGAGCTTCAATGCAAGCCGGAAGCGTGCGGGATACGGCAAGACGGCCGCCAGCAGGCTGCGGATCAGCCTGTCCATCAATGGGCGGCGATAGGTCTTCTCGATATGGATGCGCGCATGATCCACCAGGTGCATATAATCCACCCCGGACGGACAGGTGGTGGTGCAGGCAAGACAGGACAGACAGCGGTCGATATGGGTCACCACCTCACGGTCGGCGGGACGGTCGTTCTCCAGCATGTCCTTGATGAGATAGATGCGACCGCGCGGACTATCGAGTTCGTTGCCGAGCGTCACATAGGTGGGACAGGTGGCCGTGCAGAAACCGCAATGCACGCATTTGCGCAGGATCTTTTCGGACTCCGCGACATGTGGATCGGCCAGCTGCTCAGGTGAGAAGGAGGTTTGCATGGTCAGATCCCCATTCTGCCCGGATTGAAGAGCCCCGCCGGATCGAGCTTTTCCTTGATGCGTTGAGATAAAGCCGCCTCGAGCGAATTCAGCGGCTCGAAGGCCGGAACCGTCTCCCGCACAGCATCTGCTGCACGGAGAAGCATCGCATGACCACCGCCGAGTGAGCGGATGCAACCGCGCAGCAACTGCGCGTCCGGATCGGCCTCCATCTGCATCCAGACAAGCCCGCCCTGCCAATCGTAAAAAGCGTCGATGCCCGCTTCCAACCGGAGTGCGGCAACCAGCTTGTGGCCCAACGATGGCGCGACCGACACGCGCCAGAGCGGCTTGGATGGATTGCCGGTATAGGGCGCTACGTCCTTGATGTCTCGCCACAATGCCCGACTCTCGTCTTGCGCAAGTACGATCATGGGACCGAATGCGGACAAAAGCGCTTGGATTTTTTTCGACCGGGCCTCGACCGATGCGGAGAGACCTTCCAGTCGCAACACGGTGGCCGCACCCTCAGGCAGCATCCCGCCCAAGAAACGCGATTTGACGCTTTCCGGCAGATGCGCCGCACCGGACACTTCCAAGCTCGTCGCCATCGCCGCCGCCATGGCGTTGGTGGCAATCTCATCCTCCAGCCCCGAAATGACCATCGTCACTTCTACGGGCGGAACCGGCAGCACGCGGAAGGTCACTTCCGTCAGGAAGCCCAGCGTGCCGTAAGAGCCTGCCAGAAGCTTGACGAGATCGAGCCCGGTGACATTCTTCATCACCCGTCCACCGGCCTTGATCGCCTCGCCCCGGCCATTGACGAAGCGAATGCCGAGCAGGCTGTCGCGCGCGGCACCAGCGACATATCGCCGGGGGCCGGAGACATTGGCAGCAAAAACGCCACCGATGGTGGGCTCACCTGCCGTTCCCATGATCGCACGATGATCCATGGGCTCGAAAGCCATCATCTGCCGGGCATCGGCCAATGCTGCCTCGACCTCGGCGACGGGCGTTCCCGACTTGACCGTCATGACCATCTCGGCAGGATTGTAGGAGACGATGCCGCTCAGGCACCGCGACGACAGCGTTGCATCCGCCTCTACAGCATTGCCCAAGCCAGAGCGGGTGTTGCCGCCGCTAATGGCGAATTTGCGCCCCGCCTCTGCGCTGCCGCGAATGAGACCGCATGCCTCCGCTTCCGTCTGCGGAGTAAAGGTCGGATATGCGGCGTCCATCACGACCGCCCCTCCAGAGGAAAGACCTTGGAGGGGTTCAAGATCCAGCCCTCGTCAAAGGCCGAACGGACTGCCATCTGCTGTGCCAGATCTTCGTCGGAATATTGGTGACGCATCAGGTCGCGCTTTTCGATGCCGACACCGTGCTCGCCGGTCAGGCAGCCGCCCGCATCCACGCAGAGCTTCAATATCTGGTTGCCCGCCTCCTCGGCGCGCGCGGCATCCTCCGGGTCGTTGGCATTGAACAGGATCAGCGGATGCATGTTACCATCGCCCGCATGAAAGACGTTGGCGACGCGAAGGCCAAGCGCGTCGGTGATCTCGCTCGTCTTCTTCAGCACGTAGGAAAGCTGGCTAAGCGGTACCGTGCCATCCATGCAGATATAGTCGGCAATCCGGCCTGTGGCGCCGAAGGCAGATTTACGGCCCTTCCAGATCGCCGCAGCCTCCATGGCGGACTGGCACTCGCGCACCGTCTTGACCGCATGCTTGTGGGCAATCGCGACAATATCGGCCAACATCGCATCCATCTCGTCTTCCGAGCCCTCGACCTCAACGATCAAGAGAGCGCCGGCATCGAGCGGATAACCCGCCTTGGCAAAAGCCTCGCAAATCTCGATCGCCGGCTTGTCCATGAATTCGATCGCGACGGGAATGATGCCGGAGCCGATAATATCGGCCACGCAGGAGCCGGCCTCTTCCGAACTTTCGAACCCGAACAGAACAGGGCGCGCACCTTCCGGCTTGGCGATCAGCCGCACGGTCGCCTCCGTGACGATGCCGAGCTGGCCTTCCGAACCGCAGACGAGGCCGAGCAAATCATAGCCGGACGCATCCAGGTGCTTGCCGCCAAGTTCCAGCACTGTGCCATCCACCAGAACCATCTTCACGCCGAGAAGGTTGTTGGTGGTCACACCATATTTCAGGCAATGCGCCCCACCGGAATTCATGCCGATATTGCCGCCGATGGTGCAGGCGAGCTGCGAGCTAGGATCGGGCGCGTAGAAGAAGCCCTGCGGTCCAGCGGCATCGGAAATCGAGAGATTGGTAACGCCCGCTTGGACGGTGGCGGTGCGGTTGAAGAAATCCAGTTCGAGAATGGAAGACATCTTCGACAGGCCGATCACCACGGCATCTTCCTGCGGGATCGCTCCGCCGGAGAGCGACGTTCCTGCTCCTCGCGGCACCACGGGTATGTCATAGCGGTGACAGTATTTCAGGACGGCCGCGACCTGCGCCGTGGTCTTCGGTAGCGCGACCGCAAGCGGCAGGCGGCGATAGGAGACAAAGGCGTCGGTTTCAAATGGAACGAGCTCTCGCGGCTCATGCACAAGACAGTCCGGCGGAAGCAGGTCTGCGAGGTCGGAAACGATCCGATCCCGATTGGAAAGCACCCCGGCGCGCGGTTTCAAGAATTGAATGGATTGCGACATGGTCTGCCGATGCCTCCCTCATCCACACAATCCTATGCGGCGTTTGCGCCTTGGTGGCAACCCTCGCAAATGCTAGAGATTGTTTCCAATCCGGAAAGAATAGTGGTGACCAATGACGAATCTTGGCGATCTCGAAGTCTTTGCCAGCGTCGCAGCCTCCGGCAGCATGTCAGTGGCCGCCAAGGAGTTGGGCTATTCTCCGGCTGTCATCTCCAAGCGAATCAAGCGGCTGGAGGAGAAGCTTGGTGCGCGTCTGTTTCAGCGCACCACACGGCAAATCTCCCTGACCGAAGCGGGACAGGGGTTTCACCAGAGAATTCTTGCCGTGCTGGAGGGGCTGGAAGAGGCGGAGGATTTCGTTTCTGGCCGGTCGAACACGCTCACCGGAACGCTGAAGGTTTCCGCCTCCACTTCTTTTGGACGCATGCATGTCGCGCCGCATCTGAAAGGTTTCATGGACCAGCACCCGTCGCTCTCCATCAACTTGACGCTCAGCGACGACTTCATCGACATCGTTGCCGGTGGCTACGATCTCGCAATCCGCATCGCTGATCTCTCCGATTCGAGCCTCGTTGCGCGGCGGCTGGCGCCGGTCCGCCGCGTGCTGTGCGCGTCTCGGACCTATATCGAAGCGCATGGGCTACCGCAAACGATCGAGGATCTGAAGAACCATCGCTGCCTGCCTGCCCATAACAACGATCTCTGGCGCTTGGAAGGACCAGAGGGCGCGTTCAATCTACGGCCCGAAGGTCTGCTTGTGACCAACTCGTCAGAGGTGATCCGTGAAGCCGTGATTTCCGGGCTCGGCATTGCGCTGCGTTCCACCTGGGATATCGGGCCAGAATTGAAATCCGGCGCGCTGGTTCAGGTTCTGCCTGCCTATGAAGGATCGAAGAATGTCGCTCTTTCGGCAGTCTACTCCAGCCGCCGCTTCCTGCCCGCCAAGGTTCGCCTGTTCATCGATTACCTCGCGGGCCTTTATGGTCCGCTCCCCTATTGGGACAAGGATGCTCCCACTCTTTGAGTCGGTGCATCCTGCTGTAGACCTCAATGCGTGCCATCGGCATGGCGCTTGCGGATATTGCGCACGACCCACCAGACGCCGAGCACGGCCACCGGGACCGAGGCGCCCGTGACCACCGCCGGATCGATCGGCAGGAGGTCATGTGTGACCGCCTTGACGAGGTATCCGATCAGTCCAACGACATAATAGGAAATGGCGGCAACCGAGAGACCCTCAACCGTCTGCTGCAGGCGCAACTGCATGGCGGCGCGCTTGTTCATGTTGTTCAAAAGCACGGTATTCTGTCGCTCCAGCTCGACATCGATCCAGCTTCGGACCAAAGCGGTGGCGCGGTAGAGCTTGCGCGACAGGTTTGCCTGACGCTCTTCCACCGACTGACAGGTACGCATGGCAGGGGCCAGGCGCCGCTCCAGAAAGGTCGCCATGGTTTCATGACTTTGGATCGGCGTTTCCGCCAGTGTGCGGATGCGCTCGCGCACGATCACGTCATAGGCGCGGCTCGCGCCGAAGCGGTAGAGGCTGAGCGCCGCATTGGCTTCCAGTTCTGCGGCAAGGCGCGTCATTTCGGCCAGAAGCGCATCGGCCTCTTCGCGCGCACCGTTCTTCATCCGCTGCGTAATCGCAGTCAGACCGTCCTCGATCCGGCGAATTTCCGGAGAAAGAGTCTGTGCCAACGGAAGCCCGAGCATCGCCAGTGTGCGATAGGTTTCGATGTCCAGCAGACGCTGCACGATACCGCCGCGCCCCGAATCCGTCAGTCCACGATCGAGCAGAAGAAACTGCGTCAGCCCGTCGCGGTCCTGGCGAAAATCGGTGAGGATGGAAGCCTGCCCTTCGCGGACCGTCGAGTGACAGAGGCTGATCGGATCGAAATGACTTTCCGCATCGACCGTCTCCAACCCGTCAGGGCGGATTTCCAGCCTGACGGCCGAGATCAGCGAGCCGGGCGGCGAAAAGCCGTCGCCGAACGGATCGCCAACGATATCGCCGCCGATCTTTTCCGGTGCCGGCCCATCCCAGAACCAGGTCGAGAATTCGGTGTGTCTCTCCCACCGAAGCGTTCCCAGCCCACATGGCATGGTGTGGTGTCGTGCGTCACGTTCAGGTGGCGCGACACCGCGGCTACGCGACATTTCCGCAATCGCGGAGTGATGGACGGAGGCGCCGCCATCCATCATGAAGGCCAATTGGACGATGATGCGCGAGGGACCGAGCAGCACGGTCGGCCTTGCATGAATTTCCCCTAGCGCCAGCGCCCTTTCAGGTGCGCTGGCAAATGCAAATCGTCCCCTGGCCATCCGGCATTCTCCGTCTCGATCATCCTTATTTATCAAATGACAAGATGCATTGGCAGGTGCCGAGTTGACGCAGGGCAACTGCTAAAATACCCATACACAAAGACAGCGGCTTTGCACTCCTGCAGAAAGAAAAATCCTGATCGGGCAATTTTCCCGGGAACTTTATCAACTTCAAGACGTTCTTGACGGGTTATTGGAAATTTCTACCAAGATGGGACGCGATGACTACCACGAGCGAAACTGAACGCTATCCAAGGATAGCACTCATATCGACGCATGGCTATGTAGCCGCACACCCGCCGCTTGGCGCAGCCGACACCGGAGGACAGGTGGTCTATGTCCTCGAACTTGCAAAGAAACTCGGCCAACTCGGTTACACGGTCGATTTGTACACCCGTCGCTTTGAGGATCAGCCGGAAATCGATGAGGTGGACGATCGCGTCCGCGTCGTTCGCATTCCTTGCGGCGGCAAGGAGTTTATTCCGAAGGAATATCTTCACCGCCATCTGCTGGAATGGTGCGAAAACGCGCTACGGTTCATCAAGAAAAACGACCTTACCTATTCCTTCATCAACAGTCATTACTGGGACGCCGGAGTTGCGGGACAGCGGCTCTCCGAAGCACTGAAAATTCCCCACCTTCATACGCCCCATTCTCTCGGCATCTGGAAAAAGCGCCAGATGGAAACCGACTATCCGGAAAAGTCCGATACGTTCGAACTGGAATTCAACTTCAAGGAACGCATTCAACACGAACTGATCATCTACCGCAGCTGCGATATGGTGATCGCGACGACTCCGGTGCAGCTTGATGTGCTGCTTGAAGATTATGGGCTGAAGCGCAAGCAGGTCCATATGATCCCGCCGGGATATGATGACAACCGCTTCTTCCCTGTATCGGAAGCCTCACGGCAGATGCTGCGTCAGCGTTTCGGCTTCGAAGGCAAGACCGTTCTTGCGCTTGGCCGCCTGGCCACCAACAAGGGCTACGACCTTCTGATCGATGGCTTCTCCGTGCTGGCTGAGCGCGAGCCCGAAGCGCGCCTGCATCTTGCCGTTGGCGGCGAGAATATGGATGCCCAGGAGACGACGATCCTGAACCAACTCAAGGATCGGGTCAGGGAACTCGGCCTCGAAGACAAGGTGGTCTTCTCCGGTTACGTCTCGGATGAGGATCTGCCGGATATATACCGCGCCGCCGATCTTTTTGTCCTGTCCAGCCGTTACGAGCCTTTCGGTATGACGGCGATCGAGGCGATGGCAAGCGGCACGCCAACTGTCGTGACCATTCATGGCGGCCTCTTCCGTGCCGTGAGCTATGGACGTCATGCACTGTTTGCCGATCCTTTCGACAAGGAAGATCTTGGCATCACGATGATGAAGCCGTTCAAGCACGAGCGTCTCTATGGCCGGCTGTCACGCATGGGAGCCCATAAGGCGCGTAGCCTGTTTACCTGGACGGGCATTGCGCAACAACTTCTCTCCGTTGTCGAAGGCCGCACGATGATGCCCGTTCTGGAGGAATCCGATTGGGCCGAACCATGGAATGACGGCGATTGAAACCGGTTCGCCTTTTTTCCACGGATCTGGATGGCACCGTCGTCGGCAATCATGAGGCGACGGCGCGTTTCCGCGATTTCTGGAACGCGCTTCCGGAAGAAAGACGCCCGCTCTTGGTCTTCAACAGCGGACGGCTGATCGACGATCAGCTAGAACTTCTGGATACCGTACCCCTGCCTCGCCCCGATTACATCATTGGCGGTGTGGGGACCATGCTGTCACGCCAGGACGAACCAGGGCTTTCGAAGGCTTACGCCTCGCAGCTTGGCGCGGCCTTCGACGCCGACAGGATCGCCTCGGTCATGAAGGATGTGCCCGGCATCAGCCTTCAGCCGGAGCGATACCAACATGGTCTGAAATCCAGCTGGTACCTTCACAATGCCGATGAAGATGTGCTGGCAGATATCGAGCGGCGGCTGAACGACAATGGTGTTGACGCGCGTATCGTCTATTCCAGCGCACGCGACCTCGATGTTCTTCCCCGCGCGGCGGATAAGGGTGCGGCCATTCGCTGGCTCTGCGATCACCTGAGGGTCGGGCTCGATGAAATCGTCGTGGCGGGGGACACCGGCAACGACCGGGCCATGTTCGAGCTGCCTGATGTGCGTGGCGTGGTTGTCGCCAATGCGCTCGAAGAGCTGCGATCTTTCGCCAGCGATAAACACAATTTGTTCATCGCGCCCAAAGAAGAAGCAGACGGCGTAATATTGGGGCTGAAGCACTGGATCTCTTCTTCCGAGACCCAAAAATAGCCCAGAAATATTGGTGTAAGTGTGGGACATCTGCATTGATCCGCTTTCTTCATAAGCAGACAATGAAACACACCGAACACCTTGTGGTTCGGGCTTTCGCATACCTATACCCCGAAAGGAATATCTCGCGTTGAACCTTCTGAGCCGTCTGGCCAAAGACGTCAGCCTGATGCTACGTCGTCCACCTCGTCAGCAATATGGTGCCATATGCCACCGCCGTAATAAGAAGAACGGCGATGTGGAAGTGCTGCTGCTGACCAGTCGGGATACAGGACGGTGGGTGATCCCCAAGGGTTGGCCGATGGAAGGCAAGAAGGCCCACGCAGTCGCAGAACAAGAGGCTTTCGAAGAGGCTGGTGTCCGGGGAACGGCGCAAAAGGAGCCCTTTGGCTTTTTCCACTACGAGAAAAAGCTGAAGAACGGCGTGAAGGTTACCTGTCTGGTGCAGGTTCACCTTTTGGAAGTGATGGAGCTGACCAAAAATTTTCCTGAGCGTGAGAGCCGTAAGCTGGAATGGGTTTCGCCCGAGGAAGCGGAAAAGCGGGTGAACGAGATCGAATTGAAGCAGCTCTTCGTCGCTTTCAGAAAGCACATGGCAAGAACCGCGCCACCCTTGCCGCAAAAGGCCGCCCATTCGTCATAACGACGCCGTGTCGCGAATACGTCGGCCAAACGCACCCTATGTCGTTTTAGAGTGCTGCGCCTCCTATTGGACGCATAAAGGACTCTTTGTCTTGGCCTGGTCTATGCATCGTGCTTTCCGAAAACCGGTTCCGATTTTCGGGCCGATGCTGTAGAGCGTTTCCATGGCGCAATTACCCGAAAATCGCAAAAAGCCGACGCTCGACAAGGATCTCGACAAGATGACCCGCGTCGAGGAAGCGGTAAACCATCTCGGCCAGCGGTTCGTGGCGCCGGGCGCTGCACTTCTGTTTCTGGTGGTCACCGCTCTGGTCGCCAGCTCCTATGCAGGGGGAACGCCAGGCGCGGTGATCACACTCGCCGCAGCCATCATCGGCGCCTATATGGCGATGAATATCGGCGCCAAGGACGTTGCCAACAATGTCGGACCGGCTGTCGGCTCAAAGGCTCTGCCTCTCACGGCAGCACTGATCATTGCTGCAATCTGTGAAATCTTCGGCGCCCTCATCACAGGCGGGAATGTCGTCGAGACAATTGCCAGCGGCATCGTTGATGTCAGGAAAGTGCCGGACCCGCATGTCTTTGCCTGGGCGATGCTCGGCGCCATCTTGGCGGCGGCTCTTCTTGTCAATCTTTCCAATCTGCTCAAGGCGCCGATTTCCACCACCCACAGCATCGTCGGTGCGGTCGCAGGTGCCGGCACTGCCGCTTTCGGCGTTGGCGCGGTGGACTGGACCTCACTTCTCAGTATTGCGCTCACCTGGGTGCTTACGCCATTCATCAGCGCCTTCTTCGCCGTTGCTCTGCTCGCCTTTATCAAGGAATTCATCATCTATCGCGATGACAAGATTGCCGCCGCGCGCAAATGGGTGCCGGTGCTGCTGGGCGTGATGGGCGGGGTGATGACCTCTTATCTGATGCGCTTCGGTCTGCATCGGGTCATGAATGTTCCAGCGTGGGCGTCTCTGGCAGCGGGCTTGGCTGTCGGCCTCATCGGCTGGCGGCTCTGTATTCCACTGATCCGCAACCAGTCCGAAGGTTTGGAGAATCGCAACCAGTCGCTTCGCACGCTGTTTCAATGGCCGCTGATATTCGCGGCCGCCCTCATGTCTTTCGGTCACGGGGCCAATGATGTGTCCAATGCCATCGGGCCGGTGGTCGCCATCGTGCGTGCGGATTACGGCAACCTTACCGAGGTGTTTGCGCCAGCGCCGCAATGGGTGATGCTGATCGGCGCATTCGGCCTGTCTTGCGGCATATTGCTCTTCGGGCCGCGCCTGATCAGGCTCGTCGGCGAGCAGATCACCAAACTCAACCCCATGCGCGCTTTTTGCGTCTCCACCTCGACGGCACTTACCGTTCTCACCGCATCGCATTTCGGCATGCCCGTCAGCACGACTCATACAGCAATCGGCGCCGTCTTCGGCGTCGGCTTCTTTCGCGAGTGGTACACGCAGCAGGGCCGAAAGCAGCAGGAAGCACTGCGCAAGAGTATCGCTTTAGCCGAAACTCCCAGTGACGAACCGGATGAAAACGCGTCGGAAACGCGGCGGCGCTATCTCGTGCGCCGGTCGCACTTCATGACGATTATCGCCGCCTGGATCATTACGCTTCCGGCAAGCGCGGCACTTGCAGCCGTGCTCTACGCAATCATGCATCTTCTGTTTATATGAGCGGACAGATCACCAACTCATCGAAGTACTCACATGCGTGCCAATTTCAGAATGCAGCGGCTTTTCGTCAACCAGTCCTTGGGGGCAGGAAAGAGTGTCGAGGCCGACGGCGACCAGTTCAACTATCTCGCCAATGTGTTGCGCATGGGCGATGGCGCGGAAATCCTGCTCTTCAACGGGCGCGATGGTGAATGGAAGGCGAGCCTTTCCTTCCCGACACGTAAAAAGATCGTGCTGACGCCTGTAGAGCAGACACGCCCTCAACCGGAAAAGCCGGACCTACACTACATCTTTGCGCCGCTGAAGACCGGGCGCCTGGATTATCTGGTGCAGAAGGCGGTGGAGATGGGGGCCGGCGTTCTGCGCCCGGTGCTGACCCAGCATGTGCAGGGCAAGATCACCAATCTCGACAAGCTGCGGGCCAATGTTGTCGAAGCTGCGGAACAATGCGGTATTCTTGCCGTTCCCGATGTCGATGAACCGGTGCGGCTGAAAGACATGCTGGAGAACTGGTCTCCTTCACGCCGTCTCATCTATTGCGACGAAGGCGACGCAGGACAGAACCCCCTGCCCTCGCTTCAAGCGATTAAGGAAAAGCAACTGGCTCTTCTTGTCGGACCGGAGGGTGGCTTTTCTGAGGAAGAACGACAGTTGCTGCGCAGCAAGGCCTTTGTGACACCTATCCCCCTGGGACCGCGCATCCTGCGAGCCGATACGGCAGCAGTTGCTGCGCTCGCCGTCATTCAGGCCAGCATCGGCGACTGGAAATAATTCAGCGTTTGATGTCGCGCTCGCGCAAATTCGCGGCACGAGTTCATGCTTAAAAGAAATTCATTTGCTTGCGCACGCACGGCACCCTATCAGCGATGGCAATATCGCTGCGCAGGCAGCAACGACAACAAGGTAATTTCATGGCCCGCGACACCACCGACCAGACGCCAATTTCCTCCGTGCAGGAACTGACAGATTATCTGGCCGAAGGCTGCAAGCCGAAAGACAAGTTCAGGATCGGGACAGAGCACGAAAAGTTCGCCTTCTTCCGCGATGGCAACAAGCCGGTTCCCTATTTCGGTGAGGCCAGCATTTCTGCTCTGCTGAAGGGCATGCAGGAAAAGCTCGGCTGGGACCCGATCATGGACGGCGACAATATCATCGGCCTTGGCGAGCCGAGCGGTATGGGCGCGATTTCCATCGAGCCCGGCGGCCAGTTCGAGCTTTCCGGCGCACCTTTGGAAAACCTGCACGAGACCTGCCGCGAATCCAATCAGCACCTGGCGACGTTGCGCGAGATCGCCGAGCCCATGGGTATTCGTTTCCTCGGCATTGGTGGAAGCCCGCTCTGGACGTTGGAAGAAACGCCGCGGATGCCGAAGTCGCGCTATGCGATCATGACCAATTACATGCCCAAGGTCGGCACCAAGGGCCTGGACATGATGTACCGGACCTGCACGATCCAGGTTAATCTGGACTTCTCTTCCGAAGAAGACATGCGCCGCAAGATGCGCGTTTCAATGAAGCTGCAATCCCTTGCCACAGCCCTTTTTGCTTCCTCGCCCTTTACCGAAGGGAAGCCAAACGGGCTGCTGTCCTGGCGCGGCGATATCTGGCGCGATACCGACAATCAACGTTCCGGCGTTCTTCCCTTCACCTTCAATCCGGATTTCGGTTTCAAGGATTATGTCGAATGGGCGCTCGATGTGCCGATGTACTTCATCGTGCGCGACGGCAAGTATCGCGACTGTACCAACATCACCTTCCGCCAGTTCATGGCGGGTGCTCTGAAGGGTGAGATTGCCGAGTGGGAGCCCAATCTCGGTGACTGGACCAACCATCTGTCGACACTGTTCCCGGACGTGCGGCTTAAACGCTTCCTCGAAATGCGCGGCGCCGATGGTGGTCCATGGCGGCGCATCTGTGCGCTTCCAGCCTTCTGGGTGGGCCTGCTTTACGACGACGAAGCGCTGGCGGCAGCCGACCAGTTCACCGCTGACTGGACGGTGGAAGACGTGATGGCGCTTCGCGATGCGGTTCCGGTACAAGGCTTGAAGGCGACGATCGCCGGTCGTGATCTGCTTGATGTCGCGCGTGACGTGGTGGCGATCTCCCGCAAGGGCTTGCAAAGCCGGGCGCGACTGAACCGTGATGGACAGGACGAGAGCGTGTTCCTGTCGCCGCTCGAAGAGGTTCTCGCCAAGAAGTCGACGCTCGCAGAAGACATGCTGGCGCTCTATCATGGCCGCTGGCAGCAATCGGTTCTGCCCGTATTCGAAGAGTACCAGTATTGATAGCGCTGCCCCTAGAGCGTTCCCTTGTAAAATAGAAACGCTCTAGGGGCAGCAGCCCAGCACCCATAATCTGAAGGCAAAAAAGCCCGGTGCGGCTTAGGGCCTGACACCGGGCAAAGGCAGGGCTATTGGCAATCACCCTGCGGGGAAACTTGATGCTGGGCAAAAACCCAGTGGTCGAGATCAGCGGCGGCGAAGATGCGTGAAGCGGGATGCGGCACGCGTCTTGGCGGCGCGCGCCAGAAGCAGGCTCGGATCGTCGAGAAGACCGATCTCAAGCGCGTTCACAACATCGCTGCGCACCAGTCCGATATCGGCAAGCTGCTGATCGGTCATCTCCGTCAGCTTATTCACGGCCAGACGGTTCATGATGGAACGCGCGAATTTCGCCATGCGATTGAGAGCCATGGTCCAACGCGTCTCCATCGAGATCGCGGGGGCTACAATCTGCAATTCCATTTTCCGTTCTGCCGTGCGCATGACAACGTCCTTCCTTTGAGGCACGTGAGGATATTGCTTCGCGCTTCCGCACGAAGACATTGGTGAGGTTGAGGCCGCTGCCCGAAAGCGTTGGCGGTGTTGATCGGATGTCTCGAGTGTCAAAATGTCGCAAGTCTATTGATCAGTCCAACGAATGTTTCTAATGTCAGATATCAATAGCTCTTATGGATGATCTACCATGTCCGCTCCGCTCGATATCGATCAGCTTCACACTTTCATCGCCATTGTTGATACGGGCAGCTTTACCAAGGCCGCAGACCGCGTGTTCAAAACACAATCGGCCGTGTCGATGCAGATGCGCAGGCTGGAAGAGCGCTTGGGCAAGCAGCTTTTCGCCAAGGACGGGCGCGGCAACAGGCTGACGGCTGAAGGCGAGAAGCTGATGCATTATGCCAGGCGGATCATTCGCCTCAACAACGAAGCAGTTGCAGCCTTCGACGACAACCGGTTGGAAGGGACATTGCGCATCGGCACGCCCGATGATTATGCCGACCGGTATATGCCGGAGATCATCGGGCGCTTCGCCAAGACGCATCCGAATGTCGAACTCTACATCGTTTGCGAACCCTCGATCAGCCTTGCGGAGAAGATGGGACGCGGCGAGCTGGACATCGCTCTCGTGACCCATAACCCGCGGGCGCGCACCTCCGATATCGTACGCACCGAGCCGCTCTGCTGGGTCACCTCGGCAAACCACCCGTTGCGTGATGATGCGCCCGTGCCGCTCGCCGTCGGACGGCGTGACTGCCACTGGCGACAGCTTGCATGCTCGGCGCTCGATGCCGACGGTCGCGACTATCAGGTTCTTTTTACCAGCTGGTCCTCAACCGTGATTGCCGCTGCGGTTCTTGCCGGCATGGCCGTATCTGTCCTGCCAGAATCCACACTTCGAACAGGAATGCGGGTGCTGACGTCGGCAGACGGCTTCCCGCCTCTGCCCCCGGTCCAGATCGGCCTGATGAAGCGTCCTGGCCTTTCTCCTTCCCTCGTCAATGCGATTACCGATCATATCACCGCCTGCCTCGACAATATCACGCTCAGCCCTCCTCCGGAGGAACTGGACTCGCGGGTGAAGATGCTGCCTGGCATGCAGAAGCTCAAAGCCAATTATATCGCTCCGGGCTGGTAATTCGCTTGAGCCGGTCCTAGCCGATAATTTCATCTTTCCGAGATGAGCCATGAGTGATAGGAAAAGCCTATCATGCTCACACTCCGACAGATGCGATATTTTGATGCCCTGGCCCGCACCCTGCATTTCGGCAAGGCTGCGGCAGAGGCCCATATCAGCCAGCCAGCACTTTCCGTGCAGATCATGGACATGGAGGAGCACCTCGGCGTCAAGCTTGTGGAGCGCAGCCGTGGCGACATCACCATCACACCCAAAGGCGAGGAAGTTTTGCAACATGTGCGCACGATTCTTCTAGAGGTCGAGCGGCTGGAAGAAGTCGCTCGCAAGACCTCGGGCGCGCTGGAAGGGCTGGTTCGGATCGGCATCATTCCCACCATCGCGCCCTATCTCGTTCCAAAGCTCGTACCGCATCTGCGCGCCCACCATCCACTGATCGAGATCGAACTGAAGGAGACCGTGACCGACCGCCTCCTGGCCGATCTTGCAGCCCGCAAGTTGGATGCGGTAATTGCCGCAATCCCGGTGGAAGGCGAAGGGTTGGAGACGTGCCACCTGTTTACCGATCGCTTCTTCATGGCGACCGCCAAGAGCGACGACAAGGTGCTTGTCTCGCCTGTCAATGAAGGGCAAGTCGACATGGATCGACTGCTGCTTCTGGAAGAAGGGCATTGCCTTCGCGATCAGGCGTTGGCAGTCTGCGATACGGCTGGCAAGCGTAGCCTCGTCAACTACGGTGCGACCTCGATGGCGACGCTTTTGCAGATGGTGTCCCACGACATGGGAATGACGCTGATCCCGGAGATCGCCATTCCGACAGAAACGATGCGCAACAATCTTCGCATCGTTCCTTTTGCCGATCCGGCCCCCGCAAGGGAGATCGGCCTTGTCTGGCGCATGGCGAGCGGTCGTAAAGGGGACATCGCCGCGCTTGCAGATGCCATCAGGCAGTGCATCCGTTAGTATCTGAAGTTCCTATTCCAGCGCGAGCCAGATGAACAACCAACCCCACATCAAGACGAGCGCGACGAACCCCGTGATGAAGGCCGGGCCACGGTAGCGCAGCCGGTTGCTGGTCACGTGAATATAGGAATGGACGATCCGAGAGAGAACGAAAACCCAGCCGAGCACAATGGTGACGATATTGTCCGCATCCGTGATGTAGAGCAGTAGGCACGCCGCGTGGAAGAGCATCGGCAGTTCGAACTGGTTGGCGATGTTCTTGTTGACCAGCTTGCTCTCGCGCGCTTCTTCTCCCGCATCCCGAAAACGACGCACCGCATCGCTATCGAGGAACGTGTATTTTCGGCGACGGTACGCCAGCAGTCCATACAGCCAAAAGACGAGGAAGGCATGGGCGATCATCGGCCAGAACATTGCACTCGTCGAGGACATGCTGCGTTTCTCCTTATTCCAAAAAGACGCTCCCCGAACCGGGTTCGGAGAGCGTGAAATCATCTTTATCGTCTATTCGCAGGAAACGGAATATCAAACAGCGCCGGGATAGTTCGGGCTCTCGCGGGTAATCGTCACGTCGTGGGCGTGGCTTTCACGCAGGCCAGCACCAGAGATGCGAACGAAGGTGGCACGCTCCTGGAAATCCTTGATCGTTCCGCCACCAACGTAACCCATGGCAGCCTTCAGACCGCCGGCGAGCTGGTGCAGGACGCCGGAGACCGGACCCTTGTAGGGAACCTGGCCTTCGATGCCTTCAGGCACAAGCTTCAGCGTGTCGCGTACTTCCGCCTGGAAATAGCGGTCTGCCGAACCACGCGCCATGGCACCAACGGAGCCCATGCCGCGATAGGCCTTGAACGAGCGGCCCTGATAAAGGAACACTTCACCGGGGCTTTCATCCGTACCGGCCAGCAATGAGCCGATCATGACGGCGGATGCGCCGGCGGCAATCGCCTTGGCAAGGTCGCCGGAGAACTTGATGCCGCCATCGGCGATGACGGGAATATCTGCCGCCTGCGCCGCTTCGACAGCGGACATGATGGCAGCCAGCTGCGGAACGCCAACGCCTGCGACGATACGCGTCGTGCAGATCGAGCCCGGGCCGATACCGACCTTGACGGCATCCGCACCGGCGTCGATCAGCGCCTTCGTGCCAGCCGACGTCGCGACGTTACCGGCAATGACGCGAACCGAATTCGACATCTTCTTGACGTGGCTTACCGCATCGAGAACACGCTGCGAATGGCCGTGCGCGGTATCGACCACCAGAACGTCAACACCCACCTCGAGCAGACGCTCGGCACGCTCGATAGCATCGTCGCCCACGCTGATGGCAGCTGCGGCACGAAGGCGACCCTGCGCATCCTTCGTCGCGTTGGGGTTCAGCTGCGACTTCTCGATGTCCTTGACGGTGATGAGGCCAACGCAGTTGCCCTTGCCATCCACCACGAGCAGCTTTTCGATGCGATGCTTGTGCAGAAGATGGCGGGCTTCCTGTTGATCGACGCTGCTTTCCTTGACGGTGACAAGGTTCTCGCGGGTCATCAATTCGTAAATCTTCTGCGCCGGATCGGAGGCAAAACGCACATCGCGGTTGGTCAGAATGCCGACGAGGCGACCGACTTTGTGACCGCCGCTGCCGCCATTTTCGACAACCGGAATGCCGGAAATGCCGTGCGCCTTCATCAGCGACTGAGCTTCGGCCAATGTGGCATCCGGTCCGATCGTAACCGGATTGACGACCATGCCGCTTTCGAACTTCTTGACCTGGCGAACCTCTTCGGCCTGCTCGATCGGTGTCAGATTACGGTGAATGACACCAATGCCCCCAGCCTGCGCCATGGCAATTGCCAGACGGCTTTCAGTGACCGTGTCCATCGCGGACGAGAGAATGGGAAGGTTGAGCTCGATATCACGCGCGATGCGGGTCGCGATGTTCGTCTGGCCGGGCATGACTTCGGAGTGCCCCGGCTGGAGGAGAACGTCGTCGAACGTCAGCGCGTCGAGACCAGTGGGAGTTTCAATGATGCGTGCCATGACCAAATTCCTTCAGTATGAAATGCATGGCCGATCCGGAACGAATGTTCACCCCGGCGGTCCTGCAAAGGATTGCTTGGAAGTTGGCGAGGGCTGGTAACACGGTTATGACGGGAAGGGAATAGAAAAAACCCTGAATGCTGTGCAATGCACCATGTTGCCGACAAGCCGCGGTCTTCTCGACCCCGACTTGCCGGTCTTGTGATGAAACTTCGGTCAGATATCGAACTGGTAGGATTTCGGCACGAACCTGTATCCGGTATCGAGCTTCTCGGCATAACCGACAGACGGGAAAGGCATGTGATAGCCGAGGAACGGAACGCGGTCGGTCGACACCATATCGAAGACCTTTTTGCGCGTTGCAGCCGCTGCCGCCTTGTCCATGTCGAAACGCACTTCCCAGTCCGGGCGCTGCAGCGACAGCACGAAGTGGTTTGCCGTATCGGCCGTGAGGATCAGCCGCTTGCCGCTGGACTCGACATTGAAGATCATATGACCAGGGGAGTGACCGAAAGCGGCCATCGCATTGATCCCCGGCACGACCTCTGCACCATCACCAATGAAGGTCGCCTTTTCCGCCAGTGGCTTCACATTGGCAAGCACCGCCTTGTGACCATTCTCGGCGGGCGTGCCGACGCGCTTTTCGTCGGTCCAGAAATCGTACTCCTTCTGACCGAATACGTAGCGCGCCTTCGGAAATGCCGACTCGCCCTTCTCCATCAGGCCGCCAATATGATCGCCGTGCATATGGGTCAGAACCACGACGGTCACGTCGTCCGGCGTATATCCCGCAGCAGCCAACCCCTCGAGGAGCCGCCCATTGCCGGACTCACGGCCCTGCTCGCCGAAGCCGGTGTCGAACAACACCAAATCGGACCCGGTATTGATCAAGGCGGGTGAGAAGCTGTTGACGAATTGGTCGGTGGGCAAAAAGTTCTTCTGCAGCAACTCGCCGACGGCTTCCGGGCTCTGGTTCGTGCCGAATGTTTCACCCGGCTTGCCGGAGGGACGCGCACCGTCCTTGACGACCAGCACCTCGAAGTCTCCTAGCTTGAAACGATTGGTTTCGGGCGGCATTGCGTGGTTGATCTCCATGGACGTCTGGGGCTGGGTTGTCTGGGCCGTTGCTGTGCGGCTCAGCACAAAGGGGGCCACTGCTCCGGCGCCTGCCGTGCCGAGCAGCACGCGCCGGCTGATGTTCATCCTGTCCGTCATGAATATCTCCGCTTGTTGGGGTACCAAGGGGCTTAACGAGCATCTGCAGCATTCGGTTCATGAGCAAGTCGTCACAGCGTCGTGAGGTGAGAGACAGTTCCATTCTTGCCAAATGTTTAGTTGGCAAGTCCTGGATGCGGGAGTAGTAAGTGGTCCGAACTTTTGTCGATGCGGGGTGGGCCGCAGTCAAGCCATGAACAGAATTATTCCGCTTATCCTCGCCGTCGCCCTCTTTATGGAGCAGATGGACTCGACCGTCATCGCCACGGCTCTGCCGACAATCGCGAGGGATTTGAATGTCGGCCCCATCACCCTGAAGCTCGCGCTGACCGCCTATATGGTGTCGCTTGCCATCTTCATCCCGATCAGCGGCTGGATGGCGGACAAGTTCGGCGCGAAGAAGATTTTCCGCTTTGCCATCGCGGTCTTCGTCGTCGGCTCCATCTGCTGTGCGGTGTCCGGCTCGGTTGTGGAATTCGTCGTATCACGCTTCCTGCAGGGCATTGGCGGCGCGATGATGACGCCCGTCGGTCGCCTCGTTCTGCTTCGCACCACCAAGCGCACCGATCTCGTTTCCGCCATGGCGTTGCTGACCATTCCGGCCCTCGTCGGACCGCTGACAGGCCCACCCATCGGCGGCTTCATCACCACCTATTTTTCCTGGCACTGGATCTTCCTGATCAACGTCCCGATCGGAGTGATCGGCATCTGGCTCTCTACGATCTATCTTCCGGAGATCGAGACCACCAATCCACCGCCCATGGATTTTATCGGCTTCGTGCTGTCCGGCCTTGCCGCATCCGGCGTGGTCTTCGGCTTTTCGGTGGTCAGCCTGCCCGCTCTACCGCCCTTTGTCGGCATTGCCGCCATCATCATCGGCTTTATCTGTGGTGCACTTTATATCCGCCACGCAAAAATTCATCCGGCACCGATCCTGGATTTCAAGATTTTCCAGAATGCCACCTTCCGTACCGCTTCGATCAGCGGAACGGTGTTTCGCATCTCAACGGGCGCCATCCCCTTCCTGATGCCGTTGATGTTGCAGATCGGCTTTGGACTGAATCCGTTTCAATCGGGAATGATCACCTTTGCAGGGGCCATCGGCGCCATCACGACCAAGTTCATGGCGCGCCGTGTCTTTGCCGCAACCGGCTTCAAAGCGACTTTGATCAGCGCTGGCGTGGTCGGTGCCTGTACCACAGCCGCGAATAGTTTCTTCACGCCGGACACGCCCTATTCGCTGATCATGATATGCCTGGTTGTCGCCGGTTTTGCCCGGTCGTTCTTCTTCACCGGCACGAATGCGCTGAGCTATTCCGATATCGATGACCGTCAGGCAAGCCAGGCCACATCCATGGCCTCCGTGCTGCAGCAGATCAGCCTGGCGCTCGGCGTCGCCTTTGCGGCAACGGTGCTGGAGGTCAGCAGTTACTTTTCCGGCGGCCATCTCCAGCTTGCCGATTTCCATCTGGCCTTCGTGGTTGTGGCGTTGGTCTCGCTGTTCGCGACCCTGCCGCTGATCGGGATGGACAGGGCTGCCGGCGCTGCGGTTTCCGGCCACAGAGGCAAGGCCACACAGCCAGCCGAATAATCCTATTCGGGGGTTCTATTCGTCCGCTGCTTCAGCCGGGGCTGCCTTGCGGCCCTTGAAGTGCTTGGCGAGCAGGAACATTTCCACCGACTCAGATCGCGACGAGGCGGGCTTGATGTGAATGACCTGCTTGAAGTTCTGCTTCAGCATATCGAGCAACTGCTTCTCCGTGCCGCCCTGGAAGGTTTTGGCAAGGAAATGCCCGCCTTCTGCCAGAACCTGCACGGCAAAATCGGCTGCGACTTCGCACAGATGCATGGTGCGGATATGGTCGGTCTTCTGGTGCCCGGTCGTGGGTGCCGCCATATCGGAGAGAACGAGATCGGGCGTGCCGCCGACCGCTTCCATCAAAAGCTCAGGTGCCTTTGGATCGAGAAAATCGAGCTGCAGGATTTTCACGCCAGGGATCGGGTCGAGTTCGAGGAAGTCGATCGCCGCGACGCGGATATCGTCTTCGGTCGAATCCGTCACCTTGGCGGCGATCTGCGACCAGCTGCCGGGAGCAGCACCTAGGTCGATGATGCGACGCGCGTCTTTCAAAATCTGATGCTTGTCGTTGATTTCCAGAAGCTTGAAAGCCGCGCGGGCGCGGTAACCTTCCAGCTTGGCGCGCTGCACGTAAGGGTCATTGATGTGCCGCTCCAGCCAGCGGCGGGACGATGCCTTCAGCTTCGTCTTCTTCACCTTCTGGCCGATCTTGCGTCCGGTACGGTTGGTGCTCGTGGGCGCCTTGCTCATATCAACCCTTCCGCTCTATTTTGCCCTGTGTCTGGGCACGGCGTATCTTGTTGCGGCGCCATGCGCCATCATCTGCCATCATATCGGTCAACAGGCCTTCGCGCAGCCCACGATCTGCCACGCGCATGCGCCTTGCGGGCCAGCGTCTGCGGATCGCTTCCAGAATGGCGCAACCGGCCAGAACCAGATCGGCGCGGTCCGGGCCGATACAGGCATTGGCGGCTCGCCCGGCAAAATCCCAGGCCAGAAGCTTGTTCTGCATGGCCGTGACCTCAGCATCGGACAGCCAGAGACCGTCAACCTTGCGGCGATCGTAACGCGGCAGATCGAGGTGGACGCCCGCGAGTGTCGTCACCGTGCCGGAGGTTCCGATCAGATGAAAATCATCAAGGGCCGATTGGTCCGATAGCGGCGGGCAATGGAATGCATCGAGCAGTCCTTCGACTTCCGTCACCATCGCCTCGAATATCTGCGGCGTCACATCGCGACCGCCGTGGCGCTCCGAGAGCGTCACGACGCCGACAGGAAGCGAGGTCCAATGGGTGATGTGGTTGGCAAGCCGGTTCGAACGGTTTTCGTTCAGCCGAATGACGGCAATCTCCGAAGAGCCTCCGCCGATATCGAAGAGCACGACGGAGCGTGCCTCGCGTCCCACCAAGGAAGAGCAACCGGAGACAGCAAGGCGCGCCTCGGTCTCACGGCTGATAATCTCAAGATGAAGGCCGGTCTCACGCGTGACGCGTTTGAGAAACTCTTCGCCGTTGGCAGCCGCACGGCAGGCTTCGGTCGCAATCAGCCGCATGCGGCGAATGGGCCGTCCGGCAAGCTTTGACGCGCAGACCTTCAACGCTTCGACAGCGCGATCCATCGCGTCATCGGATAGTCGTCCGGTCGATACCAGACCTTCCCCAAGACGAACGATGCGCGAAAAGGCATCGACGACCCGGAACTGGCCGGGACGTGTGGGCTGCGCGATCAGAAGGCGGCAATTGTTGGTGCCAAGGTCCAGCGCCGCATACATGTCGGAACCGGGCTCGACAGCCTCCCGCCCGCCTGCATGCCGCAAATGTGCAAAGCCTGCAGGCTCCACCACGACCGCTGCACCATTTGTTGCCTGGCCATTTTGCTTGGCGGCAGGCCGTGGCGTCTGGCTTGGCACCAAAGGTCTGCCTTGCGGATCGCGGTGCGGGCGCTTGCGCTTGCGCGCTTTTCTCTTGCTGGATGGGAGCTGCTCAGTACGCGCCGATAGATCCGGCTTCTGGCCTTCTGCCGCAATGCCTTGAGGTGTTTTTGGGGCGCCCTGCCCGCCGGAACGCCTGCGGCGTTTACGTTTGCGCGGCTCCGTTCCAGGCTCGATACAGCCTGTGGATGGAGGCTCCTGACGGGAGTCGGCAACAAGCAGTTGCGGCAAAGCAGGAGCGGAACGGTTCTTACCGCCTCGCTTGCCCTTACCACGACGGGAACGCTTCGCTTTCCCTTTTTCTGCCACCGACGCCCCTGGTTCCGACGGCTTTACGCCGTTGCCGGGGTCAATCACTGTTTTTTCCATTCCGCCGCGCAAAGGCCCGAAGGCATGCCGCTGGCGTTCATAAGGTTACGTTGAGGTGACCTTACCAGTATGTGACATTCTAGCCAACCGATTTTTGCCGGCGCGAGACATCGCGCGCGCCATTTCGGGTGAGGGTAAGCAGGCCGTAAGGGGAGATCAAAAAGAAAGACTTCTCTTCTCCCCGCAAGTCGGTGTGACGAAATGACTGACGGGGAGAAGAGAATGGTACGGTTGAGTGGGGTCGAACCACCGACCTCAGGTGCCACAAACCTGCGCTCTAACCAACTGAGCTACAACCGCACAAGCGACGCTTTCGCGCCACGGGGGCTCACATACGGGGAGTTTTTCCCTTTTGCAAGTCCTTCTCTAATTTTTGCGAAAAAACATATAGAAAGCAAGCGCGTTTTCGCACATCCATCCAGTACCGGGAACCGCGCGCTCCGGTCTACATGATATTAACTCTATTTCCCAATTCCCTCAGGCGATTATGGACCCGGCGGCTCTGTGAAGTTATTTAAGATTCTGTTAACGTCACGCCGATGCAGGCTGTGTGGTGCCTCATGAGGAGGCCGTGCGGCAGCGAAGGTCACGTAGTGCCAAAGTAGGTTCCGACATGCCCGCCGTTCAATACCCGTTTATCGATATCGCCGTGCATGAGCGTGTTCGGGAAAAATTTGCCAGGGGTGAAGCACTGGCGCTTTTCTCCATGGACCTGAAAAGCGCACTCTGGGCAAATGGACGCGGTGCCGCTCTTTTCGGTACGCCGATGATTTATGATTTTATCGAGCATGGACCGAAGGCGCAGGATGTGACCTTCCGTCAGGTTGCGGGAGCGGCAAGCCGCCTGCACAATATCGGCGACCGCCAGCAATTCATGATCCGCGTTCTGTCCGGCTTCCGCAGCGTTGCGGTCTCCGCTTCACTCGAAGTGATCGAAGTCGAGCGGCAGCAACCGGTGCTGCTCTTTTCCGCGATGCTGGATCAATCCGGCCTGTCGCTGGAAGAACGCGCCTGGCGGATGATCGAAGGCTTCGACGATCCCGATATTCATATGGCCGTGATGGATGACAGCGGCGCGATTATCGCTGCCTCGGCAAAATTTGCCGATCTCGCCATTGCGCCGCAGACCGCGAGAACGTTGATATCCATGGCGGCGCGTCATACCAGCAAGCTGGTGAAGCGTCCTGTTCCGACCGGCAAGGGCTACCTTCCCGCCGCGACGGCGCAACTGACGCAAGAGCCCATCCTGAATCTCGTCTTCGTGGTCGAGACGGCACTCGGCAAACTCGACCCCTCCTCCGATTTCATCGAGGCCCGGCCCGATACTGAGGTCCCGGTCACCGAAGAAAAACCGGAGGCCGTACCCGCATCAATGCCGTCGCAACAACTGGCCTTCGAAAGCGTTCTCGACGCGGTCGCACAGATCGAAGAGACGGATGACGAGCAGCAAGAAGCGGACGGTAACGGCATTGCAGAGGCTATGTCGAATGAGGACCAGTCCGTTTTCCTAGCCTATAAGCAGGACACGGACGAAGAGCTCGAAACCGTTCAGGCGGTATCGCATGCGGACGATTCTCCTTTGGCAGAAGCAGCAGAAGAAGAAGAGCCGACAACGGGACGGCATGACGACACCAGCGATAGCGACCCGGACCGCAAGACCGAAGACGCACAAAGCCTGGAAAACGGTACGTCCGAAGTACAGGAGGCGCATTTCCCCGAGGGGGCCGAGCCCCAGGCCCTGAAGACGGATACGCAAGAGCCCGCCGACGAGCCAACAACCCCGTCCCGTTTCGTGTTCAATCCGAATGGCCGGGCAAGCCGCTTTGTCTGGAAGATCGACGCCGCAGGATGCTTCAGTTCAATTTCGCATGAATTTGCCGAAGCCGTCGGGCCTAAAGCGGCCGCTGTCGAAGGCATGAGCTTTTCCGACCTGGCGGCTCTCTTCAACCTCGATCCTGAAGGCAAGATCGCCGAACTCTTGAAGCGTCGCGACACATGGTCGGGCAAGACCATCTACTGGCCTGTCGAAGGCACGTCTCTTGCCGTGCCGATCGATCTCGCAGCCCTTCCGACCTACACCCGCGCGCGGGAGTTCGATGGCTTCCGCGGCTTCGGCATTGTGCGGATCGCCGATGCGGTGGAAGACCCGCATGCGGCCGGTATTGCGCTGGCTGGCGAAAGCGATCCCGACGATCAGCCAGGGGTTGCGGAGGATCAACGGGATGACGCGGCGACCATAGAACCCGAGGTTTTGGCCGAGGCCAAGCCGGCAAGCATTGAGGAACCCGTTCCATTTTCCTTCGAGGATGGGGACGAGAACGAGGCGGAGGAATTCGAAGCCGCTTCCACGCCAGATGAGACCGGGCCGCAGCATTTCCACCAGCCGCCGGAGCATGAGGTTCCGGTGCTGAAGATCGCCGAAAAGCCTGTTCAATCCTATTCCGACAAGGTCGTACATATTGATGACCACCGCAATCGACGCGACGGCCTGACGGCGAGCGAACAGGCGGCATTTCGTGAAATCGGCCGGACGTTGAAGCCGGCCGAAGACCAGAACGCGACGCCGGCTGTGTCTGAACCCACGTCGTCGGACGATGTCACAGACGAAATCTCGGTCGAGGCGGAAGCCGAGGACGCTGTCAAGGATGCAATTCAGACAAACGATGCCAAGGTCGAAGGCGAAGAGCTGGTTGTCCCCACCACTACTGTCGATGCTGACCATCCGGCACTGCAGACCGACGACGACGCGTTTCACGCCTATACGCGCGGCGACGAGCCCGTTGCCTTCACCCATCCGCCCATTGGCAACCGCATGGAAAGCGGCAACGATGACAAGGAAGATGAGGGTCATCAAGACGCCGCGGCTGCTAGCGAAGAACCGGCTAGGCTGGAAGAGGATGGCAATCACGCCATCAAGGTTGAGGATGCCGTACTTGCTCCATCCCCGCGTCTTTCGACTGGATTGTTGCCCGAAACCGTAGACCAGATGCCGGTTGCGCTTCTCATTCACAGCGGCGATCGTCTGATCCATGCGAACCCTGAGTTCCTGCGCCTGACCGGCTATACCGATCTCGACGAACTCGCAGCGCTTGGCGGTCTGGATGCGCTGTTGCAGCGCGACGAACTGGAGAATGTTTCCGAGCGCAGCGGCGGCATGGTCGCGGTCAGCGCCGAAAACGAACTCATTCCTGTGCGGGCAAAGCTTCAGTCGGTTCGCTGGGAGGACTCAAGCGCCCTGATGCTGTCGCTTATCCCGACGGAACCGGCGCGTGATGCTGGCCCTGTTCACTTGGCTGATACCGCGAGTGAAGAGCCGGCCACTGAAGCCGCAGAAGACGCCACGCGGATGAAGGGCGAGATCGAGGAGCTTCACTCTATTCTGGAGACGGCGACCGACGGCGTGGTTCTGTTGGACGAGGACGGCAATATCCGTTCGCTCAACCGCTCGGCCAGCGCGCTTTTCAACTACGACAATGCCGAGATCGCCAACAAACCCTTCGTGACGCTGTTTGCGCATGAGAGCCAGCGCGCCGTGCTGGATTATCTGTCGGGCCTGGCCAATAATGGCGTCGCGAGCGTTCTCAATGACGGGCGCGAGGTGATCGGTCGTGAAGCCTCGGGTGGCTTCCTGCCGCTGTTCATGACGATCGGTCGGTTGAAATCCACCAACGGTTATTGCGCCGTAATCCGCGACATCACGCAGTGGAAGCGCACCGAGGAAGATTTGCGCAATGCCAAGCGGGCGGCGGAGACTGCCAACGCTCACAAGACCGACTTCCTGGCCCGCGTCAGCCACGAAATCCGCACGCCGCTCAACGCCATCATCGGCTTTGCCGATATGATGGCGACGGAACGCTTCGGACCGATCGGTCACCCGCGCTACATCGAATATTCCAATGATATCGTCCGCTCCGGTCGCCATGTCCTCGATATCGTCAACGATCTTTTGGATATTTCCAAGATCGAAGCCGGCCAGATGGATGTGGATTTCAAGGCGGTGGCGCTGAACGAGACTATCGCTGAAGCGGTCTCGCTCGTGCAGCCGCAGGCGAACAACCAGCGGGTGATTATCCGCACCGCGCTGTCGCAATCGGTGCCGCCGGTCGTTGCGGATCTACGTTCGATCAAGCAGATCCTGCTCAACATCCTGTCCAACGCCATCAAGTTCACACCTTCCGGCGGCCAGATCGTCGTATCGACCGCCTATGAGGCGAATGGCAGCGTGGTGCTGAGGGTACGGGATACCGGCATCGGCATGACGCGTTCGGAGCTGGAGCAGGCAATGAAGCCATTCCGCCAGGTCTCGGCTTCCAGCAGCCGGGTGCGTGGTGACGGGACTGGTCTCGGGCTACCATTGACGAAGGCGATGGTGGATGCGAACCGCGCCAACTTCTCCATCACCTCAACGCCGAATGAAGGAACGTTGGTCGAAATCAGCTTTCCATCGCAGCGGGTTCTTGCGAACTGATCGGCTCAGCTGTTAGCAACATCCGTGGCCGACACGTAACGGTCACGGGAGGATAAACGCCTTGCATCCAGCCGAACATCCAACCGCCGCATCAATGCGGGCAGGATTGCGCGTCAACCCCCTGACAATAGCGGCCATCCTGCTGTCCGCACTGGTCGCCATGCCGCTGATTGCCATCTTCGTCATCGCTCTGACGGGAGGCACAAATGGCTGGCAGCATCTTCTCGTCAATGTCCTGCCGCGGTCCGGCGCACAGACGCTGCTTCTGCTGGTTATGACCGGCGCCTTTACCACGATCACCGGTGTTACCACGGCTTGGCTCGTCACCATGTTCGAGTTTCCGTTCCGGCGGCTACTGTCCTTTGCTCTGGTGCTGCCGCTGGCAATCCCATCCTATCTTGCAGCCTATGCTTTCGGCGAGTTTCTGGATTTTGCCGGCCCGGTGCAGAGCGCGTTACGCGCGCTCTTCGGCTACCAGACCATTCGCGATTACTGGTTTCCCGATATCCGTTCGCTTGGCGGCGCCGTGCTGATTCTAGGCTCGGTTCTTTATCCTTACATCTATCTCTCCACCCGCGCGGCCTTTGGGTTGCAGGGGCGGTTTGCCACCGATGCAGCCAGGACGCTCGGCGTCGGGCCCCTTCGCCTGTTCCTCTCCGTCCAACTGCCGATGGCGCGTCCTGCAATCATCATCGGCCTTGCACTGGTGATGATGGAGACGCTGAACGACATCGGCGCGGTGGAGTATCTCGGCGTTCATACGCTGACCTTCACCATTTACGAGACATGGCTCAACCGCGGCAATCTTGCTGGCGCCACGCAGATCGCCGCTTGCCTCGTCCTCATCGTTGCGGCTCTGATCGTCATCGAGCGGAGAGCCCGCAGACGACAGCGATTTGCCGCGGGTAAAGCAACGGCGATGCATCAGCGATCGGCGAGAGTGACGCTTTGCTCAGCGGGTGGATGGCTTGCGACGCTCGCCTGCGCCCTCCCCTTTCTCTCCGGCTTTGCGATCCCCGTTCTCGTGCTTGGTAGCTACGCTCTCAAACGGCTGAATGGGCTTGCCGATCCAAAACTCTTCAAAGCGCTGCTCCACAGTCTCGAAGTGTCCCTTCCTGTCGCGCTCGTCACACTACTCGGCGGCTTTCTGCTGGCCTATGCGCAGCGGGAGCAGCCCTCATGGCCGACGCGTTTTGCGGTCAGGGTGGGATCGCTCGGTTACGGTATTCCCGGCACGGTGCTTGCCATCGGCGTGTTGCTTCCGCTTGCCGGTCTCGACAATGCTGTCGACGGCGTGATGCGGACCCATCTTGGCCTCTCCACCGGGCTTCTTTTGTCGGGCACGGCCTTTGCGATCATCTATGCGCATAGCGTGCGCTTCATGACGCTCGCGGAAGGCACGGTCGATGCCGGCTTCCAAAAGCTGTCGCCCCATCTCGACATGGCCTCGCGCACACTTGGCCGAACCCGGCTTCAGACGCTGGTTGGCGTGTTGCTGCCCAATATCCGACCCGCCGCCATTACGGCATCGCTGCTGGTGTTCATCGAATCGCTGAAGGAACTTCCGGCCACCATCATGCTGCGGCCTTTCAACTTCAATACGCTCTCAACGATGGTTTATGAAAGTGCGTCGCGCTCCCGCGTGCAGGATGCAGCACTTCCCGCGCTCGTCATCATTGTGGCGGGGCTGGTGCCGGTCATCCTCGTCTCCCACTCCTTGGACAACAACGCATAAAAAAAGAGGCAGCTGACGCTGCCACTAAATTTGTGCTTTTAACGAGAGTAGGATCGAAAATACATCATGTCTTTTTGGAGCCACCGGCTCTCCATCCGGTCATTGAATGGACCCGCGTTGAATTCATTTTTGGACAATTCACTTTAAGAGAAGGTTAAAACCGCCTCCCACCTTTGACGGGCGACAATTCCTATAGGGCATCACGCGATGGTGAATCGCAGGTGGGAATCATTGGCCTCATCCACGCTTGAAACGGTTACTCCTGAAGCGCCGCAAGCCGTTCGAAAAAGGCAAGAGCCTCCGGATTGGCCAGCGCCTCCTTGTTCTTGACCGGACGCCCATGCACCACGTCGCGAACTGCAAGTTCAACGATCTTGCCGGATTTCGTTCGCGGGATATCGGCGACGGCGATGATTTTTGCCGGAACGTGGCGGGGCGATGCACCCCTGCGGATCCGGTCCTTGATGCGTGAGATCAGCGCATCATCCAGGCTCGCACCATCCTTCAGGCGCACGAACAGCACGACGCGCACATCGCCGTCCCAGTCCTGCCCGATGCAAAGCGCCTCCAGCACCTCGTTGATCGTCTCGACCTGGTTGTAAATCTCTGCCGTGCCGATGCGCACGCCGCCGGGATTCAAGGTGGCATCCGAGCGCCCGTGAATGATCAGCCCGCCATGGGGCGTCCATTCGGCAAAATCGCCGTGGCACCAGACATTGTCGAAGCGACTGAAATAGGCGGCGCGATATTTTTCGCCATCCACATCGTTCCAGAACATGACCGGCTGGCACGGAAAGGGTGTCGTGCAGACAAGTTCGCCTTTCTCGCCGCGCACCGGCCTGCCTTCATCGTCCCATACGTCCACCGCAAGACCAAGACCCGGCCCCTGGATCTCGCCTTTCCAGACCGGCTTCACCGGATTGCCCAACACGAAGCAAGAGACGATATCGGTTCCCCCCGAAATGGACGCCAGCTGGACATCGCTCTTGATGCCATCATAGACGAAGGAGAAGCCTTCCGGCGATAGCGGCGATCCGGTGGAGGTGACGAGCCTCAGCGCCGAGAGATTATGCGTCTTGCCCGGTTCCAGACCGGACTTGCGGACCGCATCGATATATTTGGCCGAGGTGCCGAAAACGGCGAAGCCTTCTTTTGCCGCATAGTCGAACAGCACATTGCCATCCGGCGCGAATGGCGATCCGTCATACAGGCAGAGCGTTGCGCCCGAAGCGAGGCCGGTCACCAGCCAGTTCCACATCATCCAGCCGCAGGTGGTGAAGTAGAAGAAGCGCTCGCCCTCTTTCAGCTCACAGTGAAAGCGATGCTCCTTCAGATGCTGAAGCAGCGTTGCGCCCGCCGAATGCACGATGCATTTCGGCACGCCGGTGGTGCCGGACGAGAAGAGAATATAGAGCGGATGGCTGAATGGTTGACGGACATAATGCAGCGGTTTTTGCTGGAATGGCTGAATGAAATCATCGTAGTGAACGATGCCGGTTTCACTCTCCTGATCGGTTCCCCTGGTTCCCGCGTAGGGCACCAGCAGCAGCGGAACGCCAAGCTTTTCGGCAACCGCCTTGGCCTTATCCGCCACCTCCTGCCGCTTGCCATTGTACCAATAGCCATCGCAGGCGATGAAGAGTTTCGGCCCGATCTGCCCGAAACGGTCCAGTACGCCTTGTTCGCCAAAATCGGGGGAGCATGAGGACCAGACGGCGCCCAGCGATGTGGCAGCCAGCATCAGCGCCACGGTTTGCGGCATGTTCGGCATCATCGCAGCGATGCGGTCGCCAGGCTCGATGCCCCGCTCGGCAAAGGCCTGCTGCAAGCGAGAGACCTCCTCACGCAGCCTATTCCAGGACCAGCGCGCCTCGACCTTGTCTTCACCGCGGAAGATTATCGCATCATCCGGCCCGCTGCGGCTCAGCAGATTTTCGGCAAAATTCAACTCGGCATCTGGGAAGAACCGCGCATTGAGCATGTCGTCACGGTCGATAAGAACGCGTTCCCCCGGCTCTCCGATCACGCCGCAATAGGTCCACACCGCACTCCAGAAGTCTTCGCGCGCATCCACCGACCAGCGGTGGAAGGCATCGTAATCGGAAAATGTTACGCCATAGCGGCTGGCGCACCAGTCGATGAAATGCGTCATCGGCGATTGCGCGACGCGCTCAGCCGACGGCGTCCAGAGCGGCTTGTTGTCAGTCACGGTGGCCTCCTCCTGCCCCGAATGTTTTTAGCCCTTGGCGGCCGCGTGCTCATCCCTCATGCGCTGAAGCTCTGTCCGCTTGGAGGTGATCGAGGCGCAAATCACGCCGATGGTCACCAATGCAATCAGAATGGTGCAGATCGCGTTGATCTCCGGCGTAACACCAAGACGCACCTGGGAATAGATCTTAATCGGCAGTGTGGTGGCGCCCGGTCCCGTGGTGAAGCTTGCAATCACCAGATCGTCAAGCGACAGGGAAAAGGCCAGCATCCAGCCTGCGACGACCGCTGGAAGGATCAAAGGCAGGGTGATGCGGAAGAAGGTTTTGACCGGCGGGCAACCGAGATCGAGCGCCGCCTCTTCCAGGCTGCGGTCGAAGGTCAGCAGCCTGGATTGCACGACGATCGCCACATAGCACATGGTGAAGGTCGTATGGGCAATGACGACTGTCCAGAAGCCGCGGTCGACGCCGATAGAGACAAAGAGCAGTAGCAGCGACAGACCGGTGATGACTTCCGGCATGACGAGCGGTGCGTAGATCATCCCGGAAAACAGCATACGTCCGGGGAAACGGGCAAAGCGTGTCAGTGACAGTGCTGCCAGCGTTCCGAGGATCGTGCCGATGGTGGCGCTCAGCACCGCAACGCGCACGGTGATCCAGGCCGCATCCATCAGTCCTTGGTTGGACCACATGGACTGATACCAGTGCAGTGAAAAGCCGCCCCAGACCGTGACCAGCTTGGAGGCGTTGAAGGAGTAGATCACCAGAATCAGGATCGGGATATAGAGAAATGCAAAGCAGATGGTGAGGATGGTCGTATCGAACTTGCCGCGTTTCATGGCTCACCCCACCTTTTTCTGCTGGTTCTGGAAGATGGCGATCGGCACCACCAGCAACAGCAAGAGCAGCACGGCAACAGCCGAGGCGAGCGGCCAGTCACGATTGCCGAAGAACTCGGTCCAGAGCGTTTTGCCGATCATCAGCGTCTGAGCGCCACCGAGAAGATCGGGAATGACGAACTCGCCGGTGATCGGGATAAAGCAGATCATCGAGCCCGCAATGACACCCGGAAGCGACAGGGGGAACGTGATCTTCCAGAAGGCCTTCCACGGCGGGCAGCCAAGATCGGCAGCAGCTTCCAGCAGCGTGTTGTCGAGCTTTTCCAGCGCCGAGTAGAGCGGCAGCACCATGAAGGGAAGATAGGAATAGACGATACCGATGAAGACGGAAATTTCGGTGCGGAAGATGTTCACCTGCTCGTCAGGCCCAAGAATGCCGAGTGACTGGAACAGCACGGTCAGCAGCCCCTCCGGCTTTAGAATACCGATCCAGGCGTAGACTCGGATGAGAAATGACGTCCAAAACGGCAGGATGACGAGCATCACCAAGGTCGGGCGAATGTGATTCGGCGCTCGCGCCATGGCCAGTGCCATCGGATATCCGATCAGAAGCAGCAGCAACGTCGAGATGAGGGCAATCCGTAGCGAAGAAAGATAAGCCTCAATGTACAGCGGGTCTTCCGTCAGGAACAGGTAATTGTCGAAATCGAGCTGCGAGAAGAACTCACCGATCCGGCTGAAGCCCTCAAAGACCGGTACATAGGGCGGCATGGCGATCGCAGTATCGGAGAGCGATATCTTGACGATGATGAAGAAGGGGGCTGCGAAGAACAGCAGCAGCCAAAAGTAAGGAACAGCCACCACCAGCCATTGTAGTGGGCTTCGGCGGCTTTCAGGAGAAGGGATCGCCATTTGTCGCTCTCCTATCGGGTGAGAACCAGGCCGGAATCGGCTTTCCAGGTGAGCCAGACCTTGTCATCGAAGGTGATGGGGCGATCGACAAGGCGCGAGACATTGGCCTGGGCGGCGCGCATGATGCGACCGTCATCGAGCTTGACGATGAAGATGGAGAAATCCCCGAGATAGCCGATATCCCAAACCTCGCCATGGGCGACGTTCACCGTTCCATCGGCCGGCGCATCGAGCGAGATGCGGACCTTCTCCGGTCGAACGGCAAAGGCCACCTGGCTACCGATGGCGGCTTGGCATTCCTGCTCCACCGTCACCTTCAGCCCCTGGCAATCGAGCACAACTTGTGCAGGCTTGCCGTCAGCAGGCGTCTTGCTGTCGATCCTCGCTTCGAAAATATTGATATCGCCGATGAAGTCTGCCACGTAACGGCTGTTCGGTGCTTCGTAGATTTCGGCAGGTGTTGCCACCTGCACGACGATGCCCCTGTCCATCACCGCAATGCGATCCGAGACGGTCATGGCCTCTTCCTGATCGTGGGTAACGATCAGGAATGTAAGGCCGAGTGTCTGCTGAAGATCCATGATTTCGAATTGGGTTTCTTCGCGCAGCTTCTTGTCGAGAGCACCGAGCGGCTCATCGAGGAGCAACACCTTGGGGCGCTTGGCGAGCGAACGGGCAAGCGCCACGCGCTGACGCTGACCACCGGAAAGCTGGCTTGGTTTGCGTTTGGCAAACTCGGTCAGCTTGACGAGGCGCAGCATCTCCGCGACGCGGTTTGCAATATCGGCTTTCGGCAGGCCGTCCTGCTCCAGACCAAAGGCGATGTTCTTCTCCACCGACATATGGGGGAACAGTGCGTAAGACTGGAACATCATATTGGTCGGACGCTTATAGGGCGGCACGCCGGAAATGTCTTTTCCCTGCAGCAGAATGCGGCCCGAGGTCGGCTCCTCGAAGCCTGCCAGCATGCGCATCAGCGTGGTCTTGCCGCAACCGGATGGCCCGAGCAGGGAAAAGAATTCGCGCTCGTAAATATCCAGCGTGAGATTGTCGACGGCGGTGAAATCACCAAACCGCTTGGTCACGTTTTCGAACCGGATGAAGGGGACCGAGGATGGATCTGTCCAAGGAGAGAATGTGCGTTTTACCGGGCCGAGTGATTTCGCCATGACCTGCTCTGTTTGTTTGCGAAAGTGCCGAACGTAAAAGGGGCAGGTGTTTTGCCCGCCCCTTTTTAAAGCCCGATCAGCTGCCGGTTTTTATCTGGGTCCAGACGCGGTTCAGAACGCGCTGCTCACGCGGCCCATAGGGCGAGATGGTGAAGAGCTTCTTCATCGTCGCCTCATCGGGATAGACAGAAGGATTTTTCGCAACCGCCGGGTTCATCAGCGCCTGGGAAGCGAGATTGCCGTTGGCGTATTGAACAAAATCGGAAGCCTTGGCGGCCACTTCCGGCTTCATCATGTAATTGATGAAGGCATGTGCCTCATCGACATTCTTGGCGTCAGCTGGAATGGCAAAGGAGTCCATCCAGATATAGGTGCCTTCCTTCGGGATCACATAATTGACCTCGACGCCGTTCTTGGCTTCCTCGGCACGGGTCTTGGCCTGCAGCACGTCACCGGACCAGCCGATGGTGATGCAGCTGTCGCCATTGGCAAGCTCATCGATATAGGCGGAGGAATTGAATGTCTTCACATAGGGGCGGATGGCTTCGTAGACTTTGCCGCCAGCCTCAAGATCGGCTGTTTCCTTGCTGTCGGGGTTCTTGCCGACATAATTCATGGCAATTGCAAAAGTCTCGTCAGAGGCATCGAGAATATTGATGCCGCAGGACTGCAGCTTCTTGGCGTTTTCCGGCTTGAACAGAATGTCCCAGCTATCGACCTTCACGTCACCGAGTGCGGCTTTAACCTTGGCGACATTGTAGCCAATGCCGGTGGTTCCCCACATGTAATTGACGGCGTATTCGTTGCCAGGGTCATATTGCGACAAACGCGTGGTGATTTCCGGCCACATGTTCTTCAGGTTGGGCAGTTTGGACTTGTCGAGCTTCTGATACACACCTGCCTTGATTTGGCGCGCAAGGAAAGGCGATGTGGGCGCAACCACGTCATAACCGGAATTCCCCGCCAAAAGCTTGGTTTCCAGAACTTCGTTGCCGTCATAAACGTCGTAGACGACCTTGATACCCGTTTCCTTGGTGAAGTCCTCAAGGATGGAGGGGTCAATATAGTCGGACCAGTTATAGACGTGGACGACCTTTTCCTGGGCAAAGGCAGCGCCGGCAGAGAGAACGGCCGTGGCAAAAGCCAGAGTGAAACGAAGCGATCGGTAACCCATGATTTCTCCTGATATGGCGCATGACGAGAAACTGCGCAAACCCCTTTGTTTTCGCAGAGACTAAGAAGGAAAATCGGCCTCCGCAAGCAGAAATGTGCAGTGCGAAAATTTCAGGCAGATGACATTTTGGCGAGGAGACGTGAGACCTGTGCGAAACCCCGGTGACGCGAGATCTCCAAGCCAAGCTATTGAAAATCGAAGACGCTGAGGCCTGTCACCATTTCGTCGAGACCCAGCGGACGCGTCAGCGGCGCCTCCGCCCGTGACAGACAGCCCTGCCTTTCGCACAGTCGACAGGACGGGCCGATCGCAATCGCACTGGCCGAGCCAGTGAGCGCTTCGCCATAGACCATATCCTTCGCGTGGACCGCCTCGGTGACGATCATCAGGGCTGTACGGCGCACCCGTTCTCCGAACCCGGCCTGCGGTCCTTCCAGTGTACGTGAGATTGTGATGTAGGCGGCGCCATCTGGCATTTCGGCGCTCTCAACCAGCACCTGCCCCGGCTGGGCGAAGGCCGCGTGAATGTTGAGCCTTGGACAGAGTCCGCCGAACTTTGCCTGCGGGAAGCCTAGCGCCCCGGCCTTGCGAAAGCGGTTTCCGGCACTGTCTGTCTCCATCATGAAGAAAGGGACTGCGGACGATCCCGGCTTTGCCAGCGAAACGAGGCGATTGGCCGCCTGTTCGAAGGAGACGTTGAAGCGTGCGCGCAGCACATCGATATCGTAGCGTGCGCGCTGCGCCGCAGCCAGGTAAGCAGCATAGGGCATCATCAAAGCGTGGGCGGCATAGCGTGCGAGTTCAAAACGAGCGATGCGCTTTGCCTCTTCGTTTGAAAGCGCCAGCGCCTCCAGTTCCTGCGAGATTTCCGCGGTCAGCGCCAGTAATGAAACCTCCATGGCCAGTTCGCGAAGCTGATCATGCGTCGACAAACGCTCGGAGAGAAACAAGCGCATGGAGTGCCGGTCATAGCGGCGGCGAAGGTTTGGCATAGCATGGACCGGCAGACTGCGGACGATGATGCCATGGTTTTTTTGCAGCCAGGATTTCAAGGCAGATGCCAGATCGTCGCTGGCTCCAAGTGCTGCGTGAAAGCTCTCCGCCGCGCTATCGAGAAGGGCGAAATGCGCTGGCCTGCTTTCGAACACCTGCCTAACCTCATCGATCGGTAGCCGCGCCGCCGACAGGGTCGTCTGATGGCCCTCGCGTGCCAGAAGGTCGGAGAGATCGCTAAGACGCTTGGCCTGTTCGCTATAGGCGCGGTAGAGCTTAACCACGCCCATGGCGGCGTTTGGTGCTGCTTCCGCCACCTCGACGAGTTCTTGCGGTGACGGAATCTCCCCTGCCAGCAATGGATCTGCGAAGACCTCCCGCAACTGGCTGGCGGTGCCACCACTTTCGCCCTGCAGGTCGTCGAGATCGACCTTGTAGACGGAAGCGAGTTTCAGCAGCAGTTGAACCGTCAAAGGCCGCTGATTGCGCTCGATGAGATTGAGATAGGATGGCGAGATGGACAGCGCTTCCGCCATGGCGGTCTGCGTCAGGCCCAAGCCGTTTCGCACCCGGCGCACGCGCGGCCCTGCAAAGATCTTTGTTTCCGCCATCGCCCCTCCCCTTTGACAAAGGCTAACACAATATGAGCACTTGCCACTTTTACAAAATTTACATTTTTACAAGTTGGTTCTGTCAAAGACGATACAGCATAACCCGTTTCAAGTCACTGTTTTTCCTTTTCATCTAGTCATAGAAAATCGAGAAATGTAAATTCAGTCACATCAGATCGCTGCTACCGATCCAATTCAGAAGCAGCGGGAAGTGGCAGCACATAGACATGGGAGAGAGATGTGACTGATTTTTACAAACTTGTTCCAAATGCTCCAAAGGGACGCTTCGACGGCATCGAGCGCACCTACACGGCAGAAGACGTTTTGAAGCTGCGCGGCTCGGTCGATATTCGCTATTCGCTTGCCGAAATGGGCGCCAACCGCCTGTGGCAGCTGATCAACGAAGAGAACTTCGTCAATGCGTTGGGTGCGCTTTCCGGCAACCAGGCCATGCAGATGGTCCGGGCCGGTCTGAAGGCCATCTATCTCTCCGGCTGGCAGGTTGCAGCCGATGCGAATACGGCGTCGGCCATGTATCCGGACCAGTCGCTCTATCCGGCAAATGCCGCGCCCGAACTTGCCAAGCGCATCAATCGCACGCTTCAGCGCGCCGACCAGATCGAAACCGCCGAAGGCAATGGCCTTTCGGTTGACACATGGTTTGCCCCAATCGTTGCCGATGCCGAGGCTGGCTTCGGTGGTCCGCTGAACGCCTTCGAAATCATGAAGGCCTTCATTGAGGCGGGTGCTGCCGGCGTTCACTATGAGGATCAGCTGGCATCGGAAAAGAAGTGCGGCCACCTCGGTGGAAAGGTTCTGATCCCGACGGCGGCGCATATCCGCAACCTGACGGCAGCGCGCCTTGCAGCAGACGTCATGGGTGTTCCGACGCTGGTCATTGCCAGAACCGACGCGGAAGCGGCGAAGCTTCTGACATCCGATATCGACGAGCGGGACCGCCCCTTTGTCGATTACGATGCCGGTCGCACCGTCGAAGGTTTCTATCAGGTGAAGAACGGGCTTGAGCCCTGCATCGCCCGCGCCAATGCTTACGCGCCCTATTGCGATCTGATCTGGTGCGAAACATCCAAGCCGGATCTGGAGCAGGCCCGCAAATTTGCCGAAGGCGTCCACAAGGTTCATCCGGGCAAGAAGCTTGCATACAACTGCTCACCGTCCTTCAACTGGAAGAAGAACCTGGACGATGCGACGATTGCGAAGTTCCAGCGCGAGTTGGGCGCGATGGGCTACAAGTTCCAGTTCATCACGCTTGCCGGTTTCCACCAGTTGAATTACGGCATGTTCGAACTGGCACGCGGCTACAAGAATCGCCAGATGGCAGCCTATTCGGAGCTTCAGGAGGCGGAATTTGCAGCCGAGATCAACGGCTACACCGCAACCAAACACCAGCGGGAAGTCGGCACCGGCTATTTCGACGCGGTCTCTGTCGCAATTTCCGGTGGCACATCGTCCACCACCGCCATGAGTGAATCGACCGAGCATGACCAGTTCCGCCCGGCCGCAGAGTAACATCTGAAGTGTGAAAAGCTTCAGGTACTTTTTTTAACGCATGTCGTTATTCGCAAACCGCTCAACAGCTTTGCGCGGCATGATCTTCGAGGAGGAAAGACAATGGCTTCGATTTCGAGAGTAAGAGAACGGGCAGAAGAACAGTCCTCTGCCATGACGCAGGATCAACAGGCTGCCATCCGTATGCTGGCAAATGATCTGCACCGCCTCAACCAGGCGGTCATGAATGCGGTCGAGGCCGGAATCTCCGTCGAACTCGTCCGCTCCGCCCGCCATCATGGCGGCGACGGGAACTGGGGCGATCTGCTGATCCCGGTTATCGTGGCGCAGAGCAAGGCTGCGGCCTAACGTGCAGACGTCCGCCCCGCGTAAAGGTCGGCGTTCTGTTTGATGAGCTTGATCATTCGGTCTGCCACCGTCCGTATATCACGGCGGTGGCGGTCCTCGTTGTTCATCACCAGCCATTGCTGATGACGAAGCTCACCGATCTCCATGCCCTCCCGCACGAGCCGCGCATCCACGTCGCCGATGAAGCACGGTAGCACCGCTGTGCCTGCGCCAGACAGAATAAGTTCCCGCAACGCTGACGGGCGGTTCACCGTCACCGCTATCTTGTCTGGAGCAAGCTCATGCGGCCAGCGCAGATAGGCGGAGATCGCATTTTCCTTGTCGATCGCAATCCAGCGGTCGGCGACGGATTGAGGCGCATTGCGCAACCGGTAAGCCGCGTAAGCAACGTCGCCGGTCTTGACCGCTGCCAGATTGCGTTCTTCAGGCTCGAAAGCGCGGATGCCGATATCGTTTTCGCGATGCGCCAGGGTCGCTCTTTGTTCGGCGATGAAGAGGTCGATGCGGAAACTGTCGCGTTCGCTGCAAATGGCTGAGAAATTGCTCATCATCAACTGCGCATTCCATGTGCCTAGCGCGATCCGGACCAGAGATGTGGTGACGCTTGATTTTCGCCAGCCATCGATCGTTCCGGCGGCCTCTTCCATCGCAAGAAGGTTATCGAAGAGGGTACGACCGTCAGCCGTCAGCGCGTATCCGGTCTGGCTTCTGACAAAGAGTGCCTTACCAAGCTTTTGCTCTAGCTCCAGCATCTTACGACCGATCGTAGCCGGGCTGAGGCGCGTGGTCCTTGCCGCACCCGTGAGCCCGCCGCCTCTGGCGACGTCGAGAAAAAGCTGAAAGGCATCCCATCCGATGTTTTTCATGATTGAAAAACGTAAGGCATTCCCGGATGCAGATAAAGCAAAAACAGGCGTGCAGGATGGTGACACTCAACAAAAGGGAGTTCACCATGCATGAGATTTACGCAGCCTTTGGCTTCATAAGGGTGCCCGCTCCTGAAGGCCCGAGGGCGAGGCGGGAAGCAGAGGAAAAATTTTATGCTGAAGCCTGCGCACCAGGCATCATGCGGCGCGCTTTTGCGGCACTGAGGCGCGGGCTTATAAGCTTAAAGCGCGATAGCGAGCAAAGCCGCGAGAGCACCGGCCGCAATCAGGCTCAGGCGAAAGGCAAAAAGGAGGTTGTCATTGCGTGTGCGGGCAATAGCGACGGCGCGAGCGCGATTTCTGGACATCATTATGAGCGGCTTCCAACGAAAAACATAACCGTCCAATGCCGGGTTCCGGCGTCCAGCGAGACCTCATGTTCCAACTCGCGTTGTGCTGGCATAGAGGTCAGCATGACTCCGGCCCCTTAACAAGATGTTTAAGGCCCCGCCGCGCTGCAGCATTTCCAGTAAAACTGTTTCGGCCTTGCCTCCGAACTACATCAGATCGGGCATTGGCGGAATTTCGGTGGGCACATCTTTATCGGAATTGCACTAAACAGAATCTCCGGCAGCATAACCGGATGCCCAGGCCCATTGGAAATTATAGCCGCCGAGCCAGCCTGTGACATCCACGCCCTCACCGATAAAATAGAGCCCCGGCACCGACTTTGCCTGCATGGTTTTTGAGTCCAAATGAGTGGTATCGACGCCGCCCAGCGTCACTTCGGCGGTGCGATATCCTTCCGAACCGGATGGCTTGATCTGCCACTCCTGCGCGCTTGCCGCAAGCGCCGCTAATGCCTTGTCCGACAAATCGGCGAGGTGGCTGGTGAGACCCGACTGCTCCACCAGATATTGCGCAAGCCGCTTCGGCAAGATTTCGCCCAACGCAGTCTGGGCAGACTGCTTGCCATTGGCCTTTTTGGCGGCCTTCAGCTTCTCGGCAATATCCTGATCCGGCTCAAGCTTCAGACAAATGGAATCGCCTTCCCGCCAATAGGATGAGATCTGCAAAATGGACGGGCCGCTCAAGCCGCGATGGGTAAAAAGCAGCGCTTCGCGGAATGTCGTCTTACCGTGCGAGACATCGGCCGGAACTGCAACGCCAGCGAGAGGCGACAGTCGCTCCAACTGCGCCGGATCGAGCGTTAGCGGCACGAGACCAGGGCGCGGCTCGACCAAAGAGAGTTCGAATTGCTCGGCAAGTTTGTAAGCGAAGCCGGTGGAGCCCATCTTGGGGATCGACTTTCCGCCGGTGGCAATCACCAGGCTCTTTGCCTCGATAGACCCTTGCGACGTCGCCACGCGAAAGCCGTCCGTTGCCATGCCTTCGACCGACGTAATCTCCGTCTGTAGCCGCAGCTTGGCACCCACCGCCTGCATCTCCGTCAGCAGCATGCGGATGATGTCCTTGGCGCTGTCGTCGCAGAAGAGTTGGCCGAGCGTCTTTTCGTGCCAGGCAATCTTGTGCTTCTCGACCAGATCGAGAAAATCGCGCGGCGTGTAGCGGGCAAGCGCCGACTTGGCGAAATGCAGGTTTTGCGAGAGATAGTTCTTCGGCCCGGCATGGATATTGGTGAAGTTGCAGCGCCCGCCACCGGAGATGCGGATTTTCTCTCCCGGCGCTTTGGCATGGTCGAGAATGATGACGGAGCGAGCGCGCTGACCGGCGCGGATGGCGCACATCATGCCCGCGGCCCCGGCGCCCAAAATCAGCACATCACATTTTTCCGTCATGGATTTTCCTTATCCTTGTTGCACTTCCTCTTTTCGAAGTCCGGCTTCTTGTCAATGCGCATTCCCCTCTCGCCAATTGTCAAAGTCTGACTATTATGGCCCCAGTCGAAACACACCCCGGTGATTTATGCCCCCGAAGAAAACCATGCTCCGCCCGAAAAAACCGGCAACCATGGCGAAGAAACCACCCGTTGAACTCTCCTCTACCCGCGGCGTCTCCACCTGGCGCGAAGCGGCTCAATGGCTGAAGGCACGCGGGATCGAAGACATCGAATGCATCACTCCCGATCTGGCAGGCGTTCCCCGCGGCAAGATGATGCCGACGGCGAAGTTTACCGGCGATACCTCGCTGGCGCTGCCCTCTGCACTCTATCGTCATACGATTTCCGGCGATTATCCGGATGAGACCGCGAATTTCCGCTATGAACCCCGCGACAGCGACCTGAAGCTGGTCCCTGATCTTTCGACACTTTCCGTCGTACCGTGGGAAAGCGACCCGACCGCGCAGGTCATTTGCGATGTCGTGGATCAAGAAGGCAAACCCGTCTCCTATACGCCTCGCAACGTTTTGAAGAACGTGCTCTCTCTTTATAGGGAAAAGGGCTGGAAGCCGGTCGTGGCGCCCGAAATCGAGTTCTATCTCGTGGCGATGAATGACGACCCGGATTATCCTCTGCATCCGCCGAAGGGTCGTTCAGGGCGCTCCATTGTCGGTGGCCAGAGCTATTCGATTGCAGGTATCAACGAGTTCGACGAGTTGATCGACGACATCTACCACTTCTCGGAAAAGCAGGGTCTCGAGATCGACACCCTTATCCATGAAGAAGGCCCCGCGCAGCTCGAAATCAATCTCCGCCATGGGGATCCGGTCGAGCTTGCCGATCAGGTGTTCCTCTTCAAGCGCACCATTCGCGAAGCCGCGCTGAAACATGGTATCTACGCGACCTTTATGGCGAAGCCCATGCAGGCCCAGCCCGGTTCGGCCATGCACATCCACCAGTCCGTCATCGATATCGAGACCGGCGAGAACGTGTTTTCCAACAAGGATGGGAGCCCGTCGAAGGAGTTCTTCTCCTTCGTTGGTGGCATGCAGCGCTATGTGCCGAACGCGCTCGTCATGCTTGCACCCTATGTGAATTCCTATCGCCGCCTGACGCCGGATATGGCCTGCCCGGTCAACAATGCCTGGGGCTATGACAACCGCACCACGGCCTTTCGCGTGCCGATTTCCGGCCCGCAGGCGCGGCGCGTCGAAAACCGCCTACCGAGCTCAGATGCCAATCCGTATCTCGCGCTTGCCGCTTCACTCGGCTGTGGCTGGCTCGGCATCATGAACAATATCGAGCCGACCGAACCGACCTATGAGACGGCCAATGAAGGCTCGATAGAGCTTCCACGCGGCCTGCTGGAGGCAGTCGCGCTTCTGGAGCAGGAGCAGCAGTTCGAACGCATCTTCGGAAACGAATTCGTCGGCCTTTATGCTGGCCTGAAACGGGGCGAATTCGAAACCTTCATGCAGGTGATCAGCCCCTGGGAGCGCGAGTTCCTCCTGCTGAACGTGTGAGGTAAATATATGACATGGCAGAGCCCGATTGCGCCGGGTATTTCCTGGTATCAGGATACGGTTGCCGACAGACCCGACTATCCGGCGATGGATGGGTCGCGGACTTCCGACGTCGCCATTATCGGCGGCGGCTTTACCGGCTTGCAAGCGGCCTGCAATCTGGCGCGCGCGGGCATTTCCGTCACCCTCATCGAGGCGCATCGCTTTGGCGATGGCGCTTCGGGACGCAATGGCGGGCAATTCGGCACGGGCCAGCGCGCCTGGCCGGATGAGCTTGAAGAGAAGATCGGCTTCGAACGCTCCAAAGCGCTTTTCGACCTTGCGGAAAATGCCAAGCACTATGTGCTCGACTTTGCCCGAGACAATCAGATCGACATGGAGTTCCAGCCCGGGCAGTTGAACGTCTCGCACAAGCGCGCTTATGAGAAGAGTTATCGAGACAGCGTCGACGCCATGGTCGGCCGCTATGGCTATGAGCAAATCTCCTTCATGGAAAAGGACGAAACCGCTCATCGCTTGGGGTCGTCTCACTATCATTGCGGCGTGCGCGATACCGGCACCGGCCACATTCATCCACTGAAACTGCTGGTCGGGCTGGCGAAAGCAGCGAAAGCAGCGGGCGCCGATATCTTCGAGATGACGCCGGCCAAGTCGATCCGTCAGTCCGGCGGTAAGACGCTGATCGAAACGCCCTCGGGCACGATCACTGCCAACCGTGCGCTGATTGCGACCAATGCCTATATCGGCAATCTGGAGCCTGTCACCGCGGCGCATGTGATGCCGATCCGCTCCTTCATCGGGGCAACGGCACCGCTTGATCAGTTTCCATCGATCATTCCGGACAAGGAAGCCGTGGCGGATTCGCGCTTCGTCGTGCGCTATTTCCGCAAGACACTGGATAACCGCCTGCTGTTTGGCGGGCGAGAAGCCTACACGGCGGATTCGCCACGCGACATTTCCAAGCACATCCGCAAGCAGATTTCGGAAATCTACCCCGCGCTTGCCAATGTCGACATGACGCATGCCTGGGGCGGCTCTGTCGGTATCACGCTGACCCGCCAGCCATTCGTGCGTGAAGTCATGCCGGGGGTGATTTCCATCGGCGGTTATTCCGGCCACGGTGTGATGCTGTCCAACTATTGCGGCAAGCTTTATGCGGATATGGTGATCAACAAGGACAAGGCGCTCGATCAGTTTGCCGCACTCGACGTGCCGTCCTTCCCGGGCGGGACATCGCTGCGGGCGCCCCTCCTGTTCCTGGCGCTGACATGGTATGCTCTACGGGACAGGTTTTGAAGGAGCCTGCCTTCACATTACGCAAAAGCAGCGATTGGACCCCTCGCTGGCATGACCGGCCAGCAGCAAAATTCATTATTTCTTACATCAACTCTGGCATTTTTAAATCGATTAGATTATGGATGCCCTAACGTGTAGAGATCGAGAGAATCGACATGAGCAGTCAAATTATTCCCGTTGACCCCTTTGATTGCGTCGTCTTTGGCGGCACAGGCGATCTGGCAGAACGCAAGCTTCTGCCCGCCCTTTACCACCGTCAGGTGGAAGGCCAGTTGACCGAACCGACCCGCATCATCGGCGCTTCCCGCTCTGTCATGACGCATGAGGAATATCGGAAGTTTGCCCAGGATGCCCTGAAGGAACATCTGAAGGCGGGCGAATATGACGAGGAGCAGGTCGCCAAGTTTTGTGCGCGCCTCTTCTACGTTCCTGTCGATGCCAAGTCCGACGATGGTTGGGACAAGCTGAAGAAACTTCTCGACGAAGGCAAGGATCGCATCCGCGCTTTCTACCTTGCCGTTGCGCCTGGAATTTTTGGCGACATCGCCTCGAAGATCCGTGACCACAAGCTGATCACCAAATCCACCCGCATCGTGGTGGAAAAGCCGATCGGCCGTGACTTGGCTTCCGCGCTGGAACTAAACGACACGCTTGGTAACGTCTTCAAGGAAGAGCAGATCTTCCGTATCGACCACTATCTGGGCAAGGAGACGGTTCAGAACCTCATGGTTCTGCGCTTTGCCAACGCGCTCTACGAGCCGCTGTGGAATTCCACCCATATCGACCACGTGCAGATCACCGTTGCCGAGTCCGTCGGACTAGAGGGCCGCGCAGGTTACTACGACAAGGCGGGCGCGCTTCGCGATATGGTGCAGAACCATATTCTCCAGTTGCTTTGCCTCGTCGCGATGGAGCCTCCATCGTCGATGAACGCCGAAGCGGTGCGCGACGAGAAGTTGAAAGTGCTGCGCGCGCTGAAGCCGATCACGCAATCCAATGTAGAGAAGAACACCGTGCGCGGACAATACCGCGCTGGTGCTTCGGCAGGCGGCCCGGTCAAGGGTTATCTGGAAGAGCTGGAAGGCGGCGTTTCCAACACGGAAACCTTCGTCGCCCTCAAGGCGGAAATCGGCAACTGGCGCTGGGCGGGCGTACCTTTCTACATCCGTACCGGCAAGCGCCTTGCCACGCGCGTTTCGGAAATCGTCGTCACCTTCAAGCAGATCCCGCATTCGATCTTCGATGACGCTGCCGGCAAGATCGAAGCCAACAAGCTGGTGATCCGCCTCCAGCCGGATGAAGGCGTCAAGCAGTCTCTGCTCATCAAGGATCCGGGCCCGGGCGGCATGCGTCTTCGTCAGGTATCGCTCGATATGAGTTTTGCCGAGGCCTTCAACGTGCGCAACCCGGATGCCTATGAGCGTCTGTTGATGGATACGATCCGCTCGAACCAGACGCTTTTCATGCGCCGCGACGAAGTGGAAGCGGCATGGAACTGGGTCGATCCGATCCTGAAAAGCTGGGAAGCCGTCGGTCAGGGCGTGCAGGGTTACACCTCCGGCACCTGGGGACCAAGTGGCGCAATCGCGCTGATCGAGCGAGACGGTCGTACCTGGCACGAAGCCGACTAAGGAAGATGCGGATGGAACCGAACATGCACATCTTCAAGGACGGTCCAGAACTGGCCGAGAAGCTCGCAGACGATGTTGCGGCGCATCTGAAAGCAGTCATAGACGAGCGTGGGGCGGCTAGCATGGCCGTCTCCGGTGGCTCCACGCCAAAGCTGTTCTTCCAGACGCTCTCCAAGCATGAGCTGGAATGGCCGCGCGTCAGCATCACTTTGGTGGACGAACGTTTCGTCCCGCCGGACAATGATCGCTCCAACCACAAGCTGGTGGCCGAGAACCTTCTGCAGAACGAGGCGAAGGCTGCCTATTTCGTGCCGCTATATCAGTCTGCCGCCTCACCTGAAGATGCGGCAACACTGGCAACAGCAAGAACCGCTGACATCTGCGACCCGTTCGATGTCGTCATTCTAGGCATGGGGACCGACGGACATACGGCGTCCTTCTTCCCCGGCGGGGACAACCTCGAAGAAGCGCTCGATCTCGATGAGCCGCGCTCCGTGCTGACCATGGCTGCGGAAAATGCCGGCGAGGAAAGGCTGACCTTCAACCTCGCCGCCCTTCACGACGCACGTTTCCTGGTGCTGCACATCGAAGGTGCGGCGAAGAAGGAGACGCTGGAGAAAGCGCAGTCCGACCTCGACGAGGATGAGATGCCGATCCGCTCCGTCCTGAACCGTGCGGATTCGACGGTGAATATCTACTGGGCACCATGACGATCCGCATTCACGCGGCGGCGGTGTCCGGCATTTGAATGAAACATGATCGTCGGCCCGGTCTCCTGAGCCTGGGGCCGACGCTCAACAGAAGGACAGGATGAAGCCCATGGCTGCCGACTCACGCGTTCAAGAGATTACTGCCCGCATCGTTGAACGTTCGAAACCCTATCGCGAGATCTATCTTGAGCGGCTGCAGCTGCAGGTCTCCAAGGGCGTTCATCGCTCCACCCTTTCCTGCGGCAACCTCGCCCATGGCTTTGCCGTCTGTTCCCCCGCCGACAAGGATATCCTTGCCGGCGACCGGGTACCCAATCTCGGTATCATCACCGCCTATAACGATATGCTTTCCGCCCACCAGCCCTACGAGGTCTTCCCGCAGATCATTCGCGATGCGGCGAGGGAAGCCGGTGGCATTGCGCAGGTGGCAGGTGCGGTGCCTGCCATGTGCGACGGCGTCACGCAGGGCCAGCCCGGCATGGAGCTCTCGCTCTTTTCCCGCGATGCGATCGCGATGGCAGCCGGCATCGGCCTGTCGCACAACATGTTCGATGCGGCCGTCTATCTCGGTGTCTGCGACAAGATCGTACCCGGCCTGGTGATCGCAGCCCTGACCTTCGGCCATTTGCCGGCCGTCTTCATTCCAGCCGGGCCGATGACGACGGGTCTGCCGAATGACGAGAAGTCGCGCATCCGCCAGCTTTATGCGGAAGGCAAGGTCGGCCGTGCGGAGCTGCTCGAAGCGGAATCCAAGTCCTATCACGGCCCCGGCACCTGCACCTTCTACGGCACCGCCAACTCCAATCAGATGCTGATGGAGATCATGGGCTTCCATATGCCTGGCTCCTCCTTCATCAATCCGAATACGCCGCTGCGTGATGCGCTGACCAGAGAAGCTGTGAAGCGCGCATTGGCGATCACCGCGCAGGGCAACGAGTTTACGCCTGCAGGCGAGATGATCGACGAGCGTTCCGTGGTCAATGGCGTGGTGGGCCTGCATGCGACGGGCGGCTCCACCAACCACACCATGCACCTGATCGCCATGGCGCGAGCCGCAGGCATCATTCTCACCTGGCAGGATATATCCGATCTCTCCGACATCGTGCCGCTTCTGGCACGCGTCTATCCAAATGGTCTTGCGGATGTGAACCATTTCCACGCCGCCGGCGGCATGGGCTTCCTCATCAAGCAGCTTCTGAAGCAGGGCTTCGTGCACGATGACGTCCGCACCGTCTTCGGTCACGGGCTTGAGGCCTATACGATCGATGCCAAGCTTGGCGAGAACGGCGGCATTCAGCGTGACGCAGCCCCCGAAGAGAGCCACGATCCGAAGGTTCTCTCCCGAATCGAAACGCCGTTCCAGCCGACAGGCGGTCTGAAGATGCTAACCGGCAATCTCGGCAAATCCGTCATCAAGATTTCTGCTGTGAAGCCGGAGCGGCACATCATCGAGGCGCCTGCCATCGTCTTCCACGACCAGCAGGAACTTCAGGATGCCTTCAAGGATGGCAAGCTGAACCGCGACTTCGTCGCCGTCGTGCGCTTCCAGGGACCGAAGGCGAACGGCATGCCGGAACTGCACCGGCTGACCCCGCCGCTCGGCGTGCTGCAGGATCGCGGCTTCAAGGTGGCGCTCGTGACCGACGGACGCATGTCCGGCGCATCCGGCAAGGTACCTGCCGCCATTCACGTGACGCCGGAAGCCTCCGACTGCGGGCCGATCTCGCTCATTCGCGATGGCGATATCATTCGTCTCGACGCAATCTCTGGTACGCTGGAAGTTCTCGTATCGGCAGCGGAGCTTTCCAAGCGCGAGCCAGCGCAGGCCGATCTCTCTGCCAATGAATGGGGCATGGGCCGTGAGCTTTTCGCCCCCTTCCGCCGCAATGCCGGAACCGCCGACCAGGGCGCCAGCGTCTTCCACTGACCTGTCCCATCGTCGTCCAGCCAGAGCATCCACGATGCTCTGGCATCATTCCTTGACATCCACTACCTCCTCCTTCCCTATTGTTGCTTGAAGCGCCGTGCGTTCTATGTGGACGCACAAGGACGCTTTCTCTTTTTGCATCGGCGCATCGTGCTTTCCGAAAATCGAGTGCGATTTTCGGGCTGATGCTGTAGATAAGCGCCGCTCCTGTCATGCGACTGTGATGAGCGCCCTATAGGGCCTGTTCAGCCAGCCGCGGGGGCGAGTGGCATAGTCTGAAGTGACGGGGCCAATATGATGATTTTCTCACGCACACGCCGTAATTTACTGAAACTCATGGCCGGAACTGCCATGCTGCCATTGCTGCATTTACCGGCAGAAGCCGACCAGCAAACCCCGCTCCGCGCCATCGTCATTTCGGACCTGCACTCCGCCTATGAGCGTCTCGGGCAGCTTCTGGCAGCGATCGAAACCCGCATTTCCGCGGACAGAGGCCCGCACATCATTCTCCTGAATGGCGACCTCTTCGAAAGCGGCAATACGGTCGCGATGCGGTCTCAGGGTGAAATCGAGTGGAGCTTCCTCGCCGCACTTGCCAAACTCGCACCGACAGTGGTGAATATCGGCAACCACGAGCCGGACATCGATAACGACCTTGCCAATTTCGTCAGCCGCGCTGAAGGGCTTGGGATCACCGTTCTTTCCAACATCATCAACAAGCGCAGCGGTGTTCCTTACGCGCCAGCGAGCAAGACATTCGAGATTGGCGGACAAAAGGTCGTCGTGGCTGGTCTCGCCACCAATGCCATCAACACATATCCGAAGGCGGCGCGTGATGCGTTGACAATTCCCCAGCCGGTGGAATGGGCGAAGGCCAACCTTCCAGAGATCCTGAAACCGGATGCCATCAACATCGTGATGAGCCATGCCGGTGTGGTGGCGGACCGCGATATCCTCCCTCTGCTACCAGACGGAACGCTGATCGTGGGTGGCCACGACCACCTGAACTTCGTGCATGAAGCCGGTGCCACCCGCTATGTCCATACCGGCTCTTGGGGCACATCGATGGCAGTTGCAAGCATCCCAGGCATGCGCCAAGCCGCAACCATAGAGACGGTGGCGATCGATCGCAGCGCCAAACCTTCCCCGGCGCTGGGCGCGCTGATCGACAAGACGCTCGCTCAGCATCTGACACCGGAGGAACGGGAAACCGTCGCCAGAACGCCGAAGGCCATGACCGTCGACGAAGCAGGTCGCCACGTGGCCGAGCTTATTGCGGTCAAGTCCGGTGCGGATGTCGGCTTCATCGGCCACACCTCTTTCGGTGCCGGTCTGCCGGAAGGCGATATACGCCGCTACGACTTCAATGCATGCCTGCGCTTCGAGGGCAAGTTGATGGTCACAGAAGTCGATGGCGAGGCACTGAGACAGATTCTGAGCCGCTGCAATCAGGATGGCGACATTCCGCTCGCCAGACGCACCGGCGATTATCTTTATGCGATGCCGGAAACTCCAGCCCCGAAAGACCGTTACAAGCTCGTCTGTAACGACTGGTCAGCCACCAACCAGAAATCCTATTTCGGCCGTGACGATCTTACCTTCACCGAAGTGGCGAATGTAAAGCTCAAACAGACTGTTCTCGAAGGACTGGCCTGACCGCAAAAGCACGTCGCTGTTCAATCGAAACGCTTCGGAGGTTCGTCAGAACGAGCGCAGATCGAGTGTTCTGTTGCGATGCGCAGGATGCGTGCTGAAAACGAAGATCCGGTCCATTTCCTTCTGGTTCAACAGGCGAAGAAAGCGCACCTGAACGGTCTTGTTGGGATGGGTCTTGATCAGCACACAGCCGATCTTGGTGATGCGCGCGTCGGGTATATCGAGGTAGAACTGGCTCGGCAGATTTTGATCGATGATGAATGCCAGAATGGCTTCGGACTGGGAAATCCTGATGACGTCACAGCGGCGGGACGCCATGTTCATCACCCCCTTCTCCGTATATTCAATACGGGCAGCATTCATCGTATCTTCCATTTTGAAACGACCTTCGCGGTCGTACATGAAAGATTCTTCCTTGCTCAAATAGGTGGGTTTATCGAGATCAGCCCGCACATTCACGGCGACGTTCCTTTTAAAGTCTTTGACAGAAAGACTAAGCGGAACAGTTTAAGATTTTCTCACGCTGTCCCGATCTGGCACAAAGCAACGCGGCGGCTGAGGAGAAGCGGGCGACGCGCATCGCCAACAAAACAATGAACTAAATAATTTTGTGAAACTGTAAATTTTTCAACCAGAAGCGGCTTCGGCGGTATCGAAACGGCTTGTTACCATGCTGAACAAGCCGTTTCATCGGTGAACCTATCGACGGTAGGTTTTGCCAAGCGCATCGAACAGGTGAAGCTTTTCCGATGGAGCGGAGAAGCGCAACGTCTCACCTTTTTTGACCTGAGCAATGCCGGGAATCTTGACGACGATCGGCTCTTCGCCAGCTGGCGCCTCGAGATAGAGCAACGTCACCTCGCCGAGCGCTTCGACAATCGATACCTTGCCCTCGAAGAGGTAATCATCACTTGTCGCGATGAACAGATCTTCCGGACGAACACCAAAGGAGGCTTGCTTGCCCTGCTCGCTGGCAGCGGTCGGAATCGGAACCGAAAGCGTTTTGCCAGCGGCAAGCTCGAGCACTGTCGTTTCGCCCGTGTTCTTCACCGTCGCGGCGATGATGTTCATGGCCGGCGAGCCGATGAAGCGGGCGACGAAGAGGTTGGCGGGGTTTTCGTAAAGCTCCAGCGGTTCGCCCACCTGCTCCACGCGACCGCCATTCAGCACCACGATCCGGTCCGCCAACGTCATGGCTTCCACCTGATCGTGCGTCACGTAGATCATGGTGGTGTCGGCCATCTTTTCACTGAGCTTGGCAATCTCGATGCGCGTCGCGACGCGAAGTGCTGCATCGAGGTTGGAGAGCGGCTCGTCGAAGAGGAAGACCTTGGGGTTGCGGCAGATCGCGCGGCCAATGGCGACGCGCTGGCGCTGGCCGCCAGAAAGCGCCTTCGGCAGGCGCTCCAGATACTGGGTGAGTTGTAGAATTTCGGCAGCAGCGCGAACGCGGCGGTCGATCTCCTGCTTGCTTTCCTTGGCGATCTTCATGCCGAAGGCCATGTTGTCGTAGACCGTCATATGCGGATAGAGCGCATAGGACTGGAACACCATGGCGATGCCGCGCCGAGATGGCGGGATTTCGTTCACCAACTGGCCGTCGATATACATTTCACCGCCGGTGATTTCCTCCAGACCGGCGATCATGCGCAGAAGCGTGGACTTGCCGCAGCCGGATGGGCCGACGAAAACGATGAATTCGCCCTGCTTGATGTCGAGATCGATCCCATGCAGGACCTTCACCTCACCATAGGATTTACGGATGCCCTTGAGAATAAGACCAGTCATGCGGTGCTCCTCCCTATCGTGTTACGCGTGGCGGGCGAAAAACGCGCCCCATGCCGGAAGTTCTACGGTTGTGCCATTTAGTTCAGCCGAAAAGCCGTGACCTTCCAGCACCTCCCAATCGCCCTCCGGCAGTCTTGCCGTTGCCGAGACCGCGGAGAGGTTGAAGAGGCAGAGCACTGTCTCGTTGCCCAGCGTTCGGGTGTAGCTCGAGACAGTCGCATCCGCGTCCTGGAACTCGATCTTGCCCTTGGCGAAAGCCGGGTGCTGCCTGCGGAACGCCAGGAAGCGACGGTAATGCTCAAGAACGGAGCCCTCGTTGCCCTGTTGGGCGCTGACTGCTCGCATCTTGTGTTCCGTCGGAATGGGAAGCCATGTCTTATCCGAGGTGGAGAAGCCCGCCTGTGCGTGACCGGCATCCCAGACCATCGGCGTGCGGCAGCCGTCGCGTCCTTTGAATTCCGGCCAGAACTGAATGCCATAGGGGTCCTGCAAATCTTCAAAGGCGATGTCGGCTTCCGTCAAGCCAAGCTCTTCGCCCTCATAGATGCAAACTGAGCCGCGCTGCGTCATGAGCAGAGCCGACAGCACCTTGGCCAAAGCATCCTTGTCTTCAACCGCCTCACCCCACCGGCTGACATGGCGCACCACGTCGTGGTTGGAGAAGGCCCAGCAGGCCCAGCCTTCTGGTGCGGCCTTGGCAAAGGCTGCCTGAACTTCTGCGACGCGGGCGGGGGTCAGTGCATCCGGCGCCAGGAATTCGAAGGCGTAGCACATCTGCATCTTGTCATCGCCGGACGTATATTCACCGACGATCTCCAGGCCACGCTGGCTGTCGCCAACTTCACCAACGGCTGCGATATCCGGAAACTCGTCCAGAACGGCGCGGAAGCGCTTGAGGAATTCCAGGTTTTCCGGGCGGTTCTTGTCGTAGATATGTTCCTGGAAATTGTACGGGTTCACGGCAGGTGCGGTCGAAGCATTGCGGCGTTCTGGCGCAAGTGCCGGGTTGTCGCGCAGTTCCTTGTCGTGGAAGTAGAAATTGATCGTATCGAGACGGAAGCCATCGACGCCGCGCTTCAGCCAGAAACGGGTGATGTTCAGCAATTCTTCCTGAACGTCCGGATTATGCAGGTTGAGGTCCGGCTGCGACGTCAGGAAGTTGTGCATGTAGTATTGCATGCGGGTGGGGTCCCACTGCCAGCCGGAACCGCCGAAGATCGACAGCCAGTTGTTGGGCGGCGTGCCATCCGGCTTGCTGTCGCTCCACACATACCAGTCGGCGCGCGGATTGCTGCGGCTGGAGCGGCTTTCGACGAACCAGGGATGCTGGTCGGAGGTGTGCGAAAGGACGAGATCGATCATCACACGGATGCCGAGACGATGGGCCTCGGTGATCAGGCCATCGAAATCCGCAAGCGTGCCGAACATGGGATCGACATCGACATAGTTGGAGACGTCGTAGCCGAAGTCCCTCATGGGCGAGGTGAAGAAGGGCGAAATCCAGATCGCATCCGCGCCGAGGTTGGCGATGTGCTCCAGCCTGGAGGTGATGCCCTTCAGATCGCCAATGCCATCGCCGTTGGAGTCCTGATAGGAGCGCGGATAGATCTGGTAGATCACAGCGCCGCGCCACCAATCCTTGTCGGGAGTCAGGGCGGAAGAAACGGTCATGGTCGTGTCCTGTTGATTGAAAGCATTCATGGGTTCGATCAGCCTCCCTTGACGGAGCCAGCCAGGAGGCCGCGGACAAGGTAACGTTGGAGCGCAAAGAAGACGCAGAGCGGCACGATGATGGTCACAAAAGCCGACGCGGTGAGGATTTCCCAGTTGCCGCCGCGCGAACCGAGCAGCGCGTTCAGCGCGCCGGTCAGCACCAGCTCATCCTTCTGCGTGCCGAGGAAGACCATGGCGACGAGAAGGTCGTTCCACGTCCAGAGAAACTGGAAGATGGCAAAGGAGGCAAGCGCCGGGAAGGAAAGTGGCAGCACGATCTTGACGAAGATTTCGAAATCGCTGGCGCCATCGACGCGGGCACTCTCGATGATTTCCTTCGGCAGACCGGAGATATAGTTGCGCAGCAGATAGATGGCGAGCGGCAGACCGAAGGCGGTATGTGCGAGCCAGATGCCGGCATAGGTCTTGGACGGTATGCCGAAGATGTTGCCGATGGAGTTATAGAGCTGCAGCAAAGGAATGAGCGACATCTGCAACGGCACGACGATCAGTCCGACGACCAGTGCAATCATCAAGGATCGACCTCTGAAGCGCATCCATGAGAGCGCGTAGGCTGCGAAAGCGGCAATCAGGATCGGGATGATGGTTGCGGGAATGGCAACCGTCAGCGAATTGACGAAGGACTGCCCGATGCCTTCGGAGAGGAGGACGGTGCGATAGTTGTCGAGCGTGAAGATCGGCGGGGTAGAAACCACGACATAGACGCGTTTTGCGCGCGATCCTTCGAAGCTGGCATTCTTGCTGTATTGATAGCTGCCGTCCTCGTTGAGCTGAAGCGTTTCGCCATCACCGAGATCGGCAGACGTACCGGACTTGAAGGCTGCCGGTTCCTGAACGCGCACGCCGAAGGCCGAGACATGGCCGCTCTTGCCTTCGCCGAAGACGTTTCCGGCAATAACGAAGCGATCGCCCTGCTGGGTCTGTGTCGATGGATCGCCAAGGCGAAGGGCCTGAGTCTGGTTGGAGCTGGAGAAGGCCGTCCACCAGCCGGAAACGACGATCTGGTCCTTGTCCCGCAGCGAGCTGACGAGAATGCCGAGCGTCGGCAAAAGCCACAGCAGGGCGATGAAAAGAACGCTGGCGTGAACGATAAGACGTGGGAGGCCGATACGGCGCAGACGCGTTGTGATGGTCATATCAGCGGCCCTCCATCTCGCGGTTCGCCTGGCGAATGTTCCAGATCATGATCGGCGTGACGGCTGCCATGATGACGAGCGCGATAACCGCGCTTCTCCCACTGTCGCCACCGCCACGGAACATCCAGTCGAACATGAGATTGGCAAGAACCATGGTGTTCCACTGACCGTTGGTCATGGTCAGGACGATGTCGAAGACCTTGAGGACGAGAATGGTGATGGTGGTCCAGACGACCGCGATCGTTCCCCAGATCTGCGGCACCATGATCTTCCAGAAAATCTGCCAGCCATTGGCGCCATCGATCACGGCCGCCTCAATGGTTTCCTCCGGGATGCCGCGAAGCGCCGCTGACAGAATGACCATGGCAAAGCCGGTCTGGATCCAGATCAGGATGACCATCAGGAAGAAGTTGTTCCAGAAAGGCATGGAAATCCACACCTGCGGATTCCCGCCGAAGAATTCCACCAGCGCGTTGAGGAGGCCGATCTGCGTCTGGCCCTCGCCGCGATATTCGTAGATGAACTTCCAGATCACGGACGCGCCGACGAAGGAGATCGCCATCGGCATGAAGACGATGGATTTGGCGACGTTGCCCCACCAGATGCGGTCGGTCATGACGGCGATGACGAGACCCAAAAAGGTGCATGCGGCCGGTACGACAGCGAGCCAGAGAATGTTGTTGAAGATCGACTGGCGGAAACCGGCGTCGTAAAAGGCCCAGACATAATTGGCAGAGCCGACGTAATTGGTACCCGTCCGATCGTAAAAGGATAGGATAAACGTCGCAACGACCGGGTAGACGAGATAGACGGCAAGCAGCAGCAAGGCCGGACCGACAAAGAGCCAGGGACGAATGGCAGCGCGTCTATTGAGGTTGCGCGAGGCGTGAATGACGTCGCCGTCTTTCACCGGAAAGATAAACTGCAATGCTTTGTCCGACAGCCAGTAATAGGCTGCGCAGGCAAAGACTCCGACGATAACGACGCCCAGCGCGGATACGATCTGCGTAATCATCATTCCCTCCCCGATCTTACTTGTATTCAGCCCGTGTGTCCGTGCCGTTTTCGTCATAACAGCCCGGCAGCGATGACTACCGGGCTGAATCTGAGGCTTACTTCAGGCCGTCCCAGGCCTTCTGGATATCGTTGGCGACCTGTTCGGCAGACTTGCCACCGACGAAATCGACCATACCGGTCCAGAACGCGCCAGCACCGATCTTGCCGGGCATGAGGTCGGAGCCGTCGAAGCCAAAGGTGGTGGCCGTCGTCAGAATTTCGCCCTGACGCTTCACCTGATCATTGGCATAGGCATCCTTGTTGACGCCCTTGAACGGCGTGAGGAAGCCAGACTGCGCCATCCAGACTTCATGGGCGATCGGCGTCTTCAGGAACTCCACGAGGGCGCGAGCCGCCTTGGAATCCTTGGTGATGGTGAACAGCGTTCCAGCACCCAGAACAGGCTTGCCGAGATCGGCCTTGGAGGCGAAAGTTGGCATGTAGAAGAAGTCGACATCCGTTCCGACCTTCGTTCCCTCAGGGAAGAAGGATGGGATGAAGGAAGCCTGACGGTGCAGATAGCACTTCGGTGGAATGTCGAAGAGGCCCTTCGGGCTGTCACGGAAGTCGGTGGAGGCGACAGCGGCCACACCGCCCGAGACATATTTGTCGTTCTTGGCGAACTTGCCGAATTCCTCGATGGCGGCCACGACACGCGGATCGTTGAACTTCACCTCATTCGTCGTCCACTTCTGGTAGACATCGAGCGGCTGCGTGCGCAGCATGAAGTCTTCAACCCAGTCCGTTGCCGGCCAGCCGGTCGCGCCACCGGAGCCGAGACCGATGCACCATGGGGTACCGCCATCGGCAACGATCTGATCGCTGAGCTTGACCAGATCTTCCATGGTTTCCGGCACCTTGTAACCGGCTTCCTCGAAGTTCTCAGGAACGTACCAGACCAGCGACTTGACGTCGGCCTTGAACGGGAAGGCGAAATAGGCCTTGTTGCCGTCCTTGTTCTTGTACATGCCAAGATCGACCCAGGACTGGCCTGCGCCGTAATTTTCCTTCACCCAGTTTGCCGTCTCGTCGCCGAGCGGAGCAAGAAGCCCCTTGGCGGCCAAGTCAGCCAGAAGGCCAGGCTGCGGCAGGATCGCAATGTTGGGCGGAGACCCTGCCTGCGTATCGATGACGATCTGCTGCTCGTAATTTTCAGACGACGAGTAACGGACATTGACGCCGGTTGCATCGGCAAAATAGGCCAGGACGGACTGGAACAGCGCTTCATCCTCGCCACGCCATGGCCCGAAGATCGTCAGCGTCTCGCCCTTCAGGCTGGCATTTGCAGCCTTGAAGTCTTCGTAGCTCTTCCAGTTGAATTTGCTGTCTTCACCCGGCTTGAATTTGAGTTCGGCGGCAAAGGATGCTCCCGACAGAAGCGTGGCGATGGCAACTGTCGTCAAAAATATCTTTCTCATGTGATCTACCTCCCATCACATTAATCGGCTTCGGCGTATCTTTTCAAAGCGCTTTGGCTGCGTATTCATCTCATTGAGAATTGGTCAGAGTCAAGAGGGTTGATGATCATCCCAAATTTAGTCCTGTTTTGCTGTGCGGGAGACTGTATTTGCGCTGCAGCAGAGTTTTTTGAATTGTATAGCGCCCAAACACTTGATAGCTTTCAAAGCGGTTTGGAGACGGTGGAGGAGCTGTCTCTTTCCAAAGTCCGCGGGCTTGAGCAGCAGAGGGAGGCTGGGCATGAATCTGAAACAATTATCGCAGTTGCTTGGCATCTCCCAAACGACGATCAGCCGCGCCCTGAATGGCTATCCCGAAGTCAATGCCGAGACACGCCGGAAGATCATCGAGGCGGCGCGGCAAAACGGATATCGACCCAACGCAGCAGCGCAACGACTGGCGACCGGCAAGGTTGGCTCCATCGGCCTTGTCATGCCCACGGGTGCAGAACATCAATCCGACGTTCACTTCGGGGAGTTCCTCAACGGGCTTGGGGAAGTCTCGGCCAAAAACGGATTTCACCTCGTCATCATGCCGACCGATCCGCGCGATGAGGATGAAGCGCTGAAGGACCTTGCGGCCAATGGCACTGTCGACGGAATCTATCTCGCCTATATGAAAAAGAATGACCGGCGGATCGCGATGATGAAAAGCCTGTCGATCCCCTTCATGGTGCATGGCAGGTCCTGGGGGATAGAGCCGGATTACCCTTATCTCGACGTCGACAACGAGGGCGCCTTCCATGATGCGGCATCACTGCTGCTCCAACTTGGTCATAAGGACATCGCGCTGATCAATGGGCCGGAGGGTTATGACTTTACGTTCCGGCGCTATCGCGGGGTCGAAGCCGCATTGGCGGTTCACGGCCATTCGCTTGATCCTGACAAGGTCAGCCACAGCGTGATGACGGACGAGGCCGGCTTCTTGATGATGGAACGCCTTCTAGACCAGCCGCAACAGCCCACCGCCGTTCTCTGTGCCTCCACGGCACTGGCGCTCGGTGCCATCCGCTCGCTCAACCAGCGGGGCCTGCGTCCCGGGCGGGATATTTCCCTCATCGCCCATGACGACGTCCTGCCTCTCCTGAAGCCGGTCAATTTTTCCGTGCCGCTGACCACCACACGGTCTTCGCTCAGAGCCGCAGGCATGCGTGTCGCCGAACGGCTGATCGCCCAGATCAAGACGGGGCGAAACGAGCCTTTCCACGAGCTTTGGAAGGCGGAACTGGTTGTGCGCGCCTCGACCGGCGCTGCACCTCGATAGTTCGCTCAGAAGGTTGGCGCTTCTTTGCCCAATGCACGATGTGCGGCGATCACTGTGTTGGCCATCAGCATCGCAATCGTCATCGGACCAACGCCGCCTGGGACTGGCGTAATGGCGGCGGCAACGGTGCTTGCTTCTTCAAATGCCACATCGCCGACGAGCTTCGACTTGCCCTCGCCCTTCTCGGGTGCGGGAATGCGGTTGATACCCACATCGATGACAGTCGCTCCGGGCTTCACCCAATCGGCCTTCACCATTTGCGCCCGGCCGACCGCGGCAACCAGAATGTCGGCAGACTTGCAGACGGAAGCCAGATCCTTGGTGCGCGAATGCGCCATCGTCACCGTTGCGTTGGCGTTGAGGAGCAATTGACCCATCGGCTTGCCGAACAGGTTGGAACGACCGATCACCACCGCGTTCAGGCCCGAAAGATCTTGCCCGTGGATGCTGCGAACCAGAAGCATGGCGCCCGCCGGGGTGCAGGAAAGAAGCCCTGTCTTCAGATCGCCGACAGCGAGCTTTCCGGCATTCAAAACGCTCAGACCATCGACATCCTTCTCAGGAAGGATCGACTGGATGATCGGATCGGAATCGAGATGCTTCGGCAGCGGGAGCTGGACGAGAATGCCGTGGATCGATGCGTCGGCATTCAACTTGGCGACCAGCGCCGCGAGTTCCTGCTGTGTCGTTTCTTCCGGCAGCGTGTGCTGGACCGAGTTGAAACCGCATTGCTTTGCCATCTTGCTTTTGGAGTTCACATAGGCATGGCTTGCAGGATCATCGCCGACGATGACGACAGCGAGACCCGGTTTCTTGCCGGTCTCCTTTTCAAGACGCTCCGCCGCGTCCCGCACAGCATCCGTCACGGATGCCGCCTTGGCCTTGCCGTCGATCACAACCACCATATGCATGCCTCCTGAGAACCCGCAAACCAGCCTTGAGGGGTGAGACCCCTAATGCTGCGGGAGGCTACAGATTGCAAGGGAAAATCAGTGGATCAGCCGCGACGCCGTATGTCGTCTTCGACAAAGCCGTTCAATCTTTGCTTGAGCAGGGCAAGTTCCTGGCGAAGCGCTCGTATCTCGTCCGTTTCGGCCTGCGCATGATCTGCCTTGCCCTCCAGTGCGGCGGCCAGCAAAGGCGGCAGACGGAAGCCATCCTGCTCCTGCGCCGGTTCCGCATAGCGGACGCGGTTGGCGAGCAAGACCTGGCGGACACGCTCATCGAGCGGGATATCGTTGGCAGGCTCGTCGTGGAGGTCGTATTCCCACGTATCGTCCTCGGTCACATCGTCGTGCGCGCTGGCGTAAACGGGCTCAACATCGTCCTCAACCAGATCGTGGAAAATATCCGGCGCGATGTCGAACCGATCGTCATGCGCTTCAGCCTTTGCAGGAGCGGCCTCATGGGCAGTCTCCGCCTCTATTGCCATCTGAATCGCGGGGCCGACCCGGTCTTCCGTCTCCGTGCGGCGGAAGCTCATGAGGAAGAGGGCGAGCAGCACGCCAACCAGCGCGCCTCCGGCTGCCATCAAGCTGAGCATCATCTGCGGAAGAATACCCTCTTCCTGAAGGACTGCGGGTGACGCGGATTTGACGATCGCCGCCGTCACGGTGGGTGCTGCGAAAGGACCGGCCTTTTCGCTGGCCGCCAGATAATCGCGACGCGCCGTCTCAAGAGCCTTTTCCAGCTTGGCAAGCTCTTCCGGTGCGTCACCCATGGCGCGCAATTGCTCTTCAACGGCGGCCTTCTCGCGGGTCTCAGCGTCAAGCGTGGCGGCAACGTCCTTCAACTCTGCCTTCGCGCCGTCCAAAGCACGACGCAGAGCCGGCATGGCAGCTGATCTTGCAGCATCGACAGCCCCCTGGGCTGCAATGGTGCGCGGGTGTTTCGGCCCGTGATCGACATTGACGTCGTCGAGCGCGAGCTTCGCGGTGGTGTAGTTGTCTCTGACAGGTGCGAGGGCTTCGAAAACGGGAAGCGGCGGCAATGCTTTCGTCAGCACGTCGTCCGTCTTCATCGCCGAGACTTTGGTGACAGCCTGGGCGAGGTCGTGTTCCTTCTCACTCAAAGCCGCAATCCTGGCGTCCGCCTCGTGAAGCGACTGTTGCAGGCCCTGGATGCGCGAGACGATATCGTTGCCGTGGCGCATCTGAAATCCGGTCAATGCACCTTCTGCCGCGTCGAGCGCGGTGCGGGCTTTTTCGACCGTCTGCAAGGCGGGTTCGGCGTGATCGCCGCCAATGCCCTTGACAACCTGGTGAGCAAGATAATCGACGATCCGCTCAGCGGCCTTCGGCGTTGCTGCGGTCACACCGACGTCGATGTCCGTCTTCGATGCCGAGGTAATCTTGACGGACTGACGAAGCGCGTCCTCGATGGCGTTAACGGGGGTTGTTGGCTGCACGTCGCCCAGAAGCAGGTTCGCCAGCATGGCAAGGCGTCCCTCCCCCGCAATGCCTGTCACATCGCCAGCCTTGAGCTTGAGCTCGGAAATGGCAAGCGTCAGGGATACCGGGGACAGTAGGCTTTGCTGCATGGAAGCAGCCACCCGGCCAGTATCGACGGGGTTCACGCTAGATGCCGAGACTCTGACGACAGCGTGCGAGACGTACCCTGTAGACGGCGCAGGAATGAAGGCGGAAGGCAAGAGGGCGCCAACGCCCGCAAAGGTCAGAACGAAGGCAGCCGAAACGCCGAAACGCCGCCACTTGCCTGTCGCAGGCTGCTGCGTAACCGAACCGACATGTCTTTCTGTGTGAAGAGCCATTGCAAACCCGCAGGGATGTAAGAACCGTCCGTCTGGCGGAAATATCAACGAAATCTAAAGGGCCATGGCAAACAAATGGTTAATGCCTGGGCGATTTATGGTGTGGCGCCCGCAATACCAGCGTCCGACCCGCGGGTAAGTCCCGCGCAAGATTGTGGGTCTAGACCGAGGTCAGATTAAACACGGAGAATTGTCATGCAGCCTATTCAGCTGTTTGCTCTGGCCTCCCGGCAGGCCGAGTGGCTCTCAATCCGTCAGGAAGTTGTCGCCACGAACATCGCCAATGCGAGCACGCCGCAATATCGCGCCAAGGAAGTCGTTCCGTTCGAAACCGAACTGAAGACGGCCGGCATGCAGATGGCGCGTACGAACCCGGGGCATATGGAAATGGCAGTCACGGGTGCTGGCAAGATCGGCCTCAGGGATGCCCCGTTGAACAATGAAATCGGTGTGCAGATATCCGGCAACACCGTTTCTCTTTCCACGGAAATGGCAAAGACCGGCGAAATCAAGCGGCAGTTCGAACTGAACACCCAGCTCGTCCGCACCTTCCACTCCATGATGATGACCGCGGTGGGCAAGTAAGATGGACTCACTATCAACCTCGCTGAAGATCGCAGGCAGCGGAATGGAAGCGCAGGCAACGCGTCTGCGCATCGTTTCGGAAAACATCGCCAACTCCCGTACCACGGGTGATGGGCCGGGGGCCGATCCCTATCGACGCAAGACGATTACCTTTGCCAATGAGCTGGATCGCGCATCAGGCACCAACCTCGTCGAGGTCAAGAAGCTTGGTTACGACCGCTCCAACTTCATCGAGGAATACGATCCGGACAGCCCGGCGGCTGATGAAAAAGGCATGGTGAAGCTGCCGAACGTCAACATGCTGATCGAGATGGCCGACCTTCGTGAAGCCAACCGCAGCTACGAAGCCAATCTCCAGGTCATCAAGCAAACGCGTGATCTGATTTCCTCAACTATCGACCTCTTGAAGGCTCAGTGATGATCGAATCTATCAGCCACGTCAAATCGCTGACCAACAACTCCGCGACGGACAGCATCAAGGGCATTGCCAGCGGCCTGACCTCACTTGCGGGCGCCGCCGTCACCACGGCCGCAACCGCGACCGTTGGCCCGACATTCGCCAGCGTTCTTGGCGGGGTTGCGCAGGACGCGGTCGACTCGCTCAAGAACAGCGAAGCGATGTCCTTTGCCGGTATGCAGGGCAAGGCCAATACCCGAGAAGTCGTCGATGCCGTCATGCAGGCCGACCAGACCCTAAGAACCGCTGTCGCGCTCAGAGACCGGCTCGTTTCGGCCTATCTCGATGTCGTTAAAATGCAGATTTGACCCGTGAGGAACTAAGAAATGAGAGCTCTAGCCATCGCAGCAACGGGCATGGATGCCCAGCAGACGAACCTTGAGGTCATCGCGAACAACATCGCGAACATCAACACCACCGGCTTCAAGCGCGGCCGCGCCGAATTTACCGACTTGCTCTACCAGACCGAGCGCGCACAGGGCGTGATGAACCGTGCCAACCAGGCCATGGTGCCGGAAGGCGCGAACATCGGCCTCGGCGTACAGACCTCTGCAGTGCGCAAGCTGCACATCCAGGGACCTGTTTCCCAGACCGGCAACGCGCTCGATCTTGCCATCGTCGGCAAGGGCTGGTTCCGCGTGCAGGGTCCGGACGGCACTCCGCTCTATACCCGTGCAGGCGCATTCAACATGGACTCGACAGGCCGCCTGGTGACGACCGATGGTTATCCGGTGCTGCCGGCGATTACCATCCCGACGGATTCGACCGAAACCAAGATCACCGACGACGGCATCGTGTCGGTGCGTATCGGCCAGTCGAACCAGATGACCGAAGTCGGTCAGCTGACGATGAGCAACTTCGCCAACGAAGCCGGTCTGCGTCCATTGGGCGATAACCTCTTTGCTCAGACGGATGCTTCGGGTGCAGCCGTCGATGGAACGCCCCAATCGACCGGCTTCGGCTACGTAAAGCAGAGCTATCTGGAAGGCTCCAACGTCGATTCGGTCAAGGAAATCACCGACATGATTTCCGCCCAGCGTGCGTATGAGATGAACTCCAAGGTCATCACCACCGCCGACCAGATGGCTCAGATCGTCAGTCAGAACCTGAAATAAGTGGAAGGTAGGGTAACATGAAGTTCCGCCCGAAAATCATGCCTGTTCAAGGTCGCAAGGTCACGTTTGCGCTGGCACTCGCGTCTGCGGTGTTTTCTCCGCACGGTGCCATGTCGCAGCAGAAGTTTGCTGTCGTCCCCACGGTCACGATTCTTTCGGGCGAAATCATTACCCAGGGCCGTGTGACGGAAGTTCCCGTCACAAACCCCAACATCGCTCCCGGCTACTCGCAATCGATGGAGGAAGTGGTGGGCAAGGTTTCCAAAAAGACCTTGGTTGCCGGACGGACCATTCCGCTCGGCGATCTGCGCGATCCTTACGCGGTGGAACGCGGTGCCGCAGTGCGCATCACCTACAACAACAACGGCATGAACCTTTCGGCCTCCGGCATTGCCATCGAAGACGGCATGGCCGGCGATATCATTCGCGTGCGCAACAAGGACACCGGGGTGACGGTGACCGGAACGGCGAAGCTCGACGGGACCGTGGAGGTCTTCCAAAAATGAGTTTTCGTCCGCGTTTTTTCGCCGCGGCACTTGCGGCAATCGCTTTTCTCGCAGCGGCCCCGGAAGGCTTTGCCCAGACGATGGCGCGCGTGAAAGATATTGCGTCACTTCAGTCCGGACGTGAAAACCAGTTGATCGGCTATGGTCTTGTCGTCGGCCTCCAGGGGTCCGGCGATAATATGCGTTCCTCGCCCTTTACCGAACAGTCGATGCGCGCGATGCTGCAAAATCTCGGCATCTCGATGCAGGGCAACCAGACCTCTTCCAAGAATGTCGCGGCCGTCATGGTGACCGCCAACCTGCCGCCTTTCGCAAGCCCGGGAAGCAGGCTGGACGTCAATATCAGCTCGCTTGGCGACGCCTCGTCATTGCGCGGCGGCACGCTGATCATGACCTCCATGTCCGGCGCCGACGGCCAGATCTACGCTGTCGCTCAAGGCTCCGTCATCGTCTCCGGCTTCAATGCAGAGGGCCAGGCGGCACAGGTGACACAGGGCGTGACGACAGCCGGTCGCGTGCCGGGCGGCGCGATCATCGAGCGGGAACTGCCCTCGCAGTTCAAGGATTCCGTCAGCCTCGTGCTGCAATTGAGAAACCCGGACTTTTCGACCGCCATTCGCATTGCAGATACGATCAACGGCTTTGCCCGCACCTCCTACAACGAGCCGATTGCCGAGGCGCGCGATTCCCAGGTCGTCTACATCCAGAAGCCACGCACCGCCGATCTTACCCGCCTTATGGCGAGCATCGAGAACCTTTCGGTGGAGACCGATACACCGGCGAAGGTCGTCATCAACGAACGGACAGGCACGATCATCATCGGTGCAGATGTGCGTGTCTCGAGGGTTGCGGTGAGCTACGGCACGCTGACGGTCCAGGTCACCGAAATGCCGCAGGTCGTACAGCCCGCCCCCTTCTCGCGCGGACAAACCGCCGTGCAGCAACAGACGGATATCCAGGCTGAAAAGACCGGCGGCCCGGTCGCCATTCTCGAAGGTCCGAGCCTCCGGTCACTGGTGGCGGGTCTCAACAATATCGGCGTCAAACCGGACGGCATCATCGCCATCCTTCAAGGCATCAAGTCCGCAGGTGCGCTCCAGGCAGAATTGGTACTACAATGACAATCGCCGTTTCCAAGATCTTCACGCCTCAACGCGTTCTTCTCGCCCTCTTCGTTGTCGCTGGTTCGCTTCCTTCGGCACGCGCGCAGGAGCAGGTGCGCGTCACCACCGGCGAGACCAGCGGCCAGGAAATCCAGCAATACTGCACCAACATCGTCGATCAGGCGCGCGACCAGCGCTATCTGATGCAGAAGCAGGATCTCGAGAAGCTTCAGGAAGACATTAACGAGCGCGTCGCCATCCTCGAAGCCCGCAAGGCCGAGTATGAAGACTGGCTGAAACGCCGTAACGATTTTCTGAAGCAGGCGGAGAGCAACCTCGTCGAAGTATACAAGACGATGAAGGCGGATGCCGCTGCTCCCCAGCTTCAGGAACTCGATCCGGGAATGGCTGCGGCCATCATCATGAAACTACCACCGCGCCAGTCCGGGCTGATCCTCAGCGAAATGAACGCGAAAAAGGCGGCGACCGTCGCTTCGATCATGGCCAGCGCGACCGATAAGACCACATCAAGAGATCCCTCATGAACAAAGCGCTCATTCTCGCCCTTTCAGCCGCGAGCATCCTGACAGGATGCCAGAGCGTTACGGAAAACCAGACACTGAAAGAAATCGGCAACGCCCCGGCAATGAGTCCGATCGGCAGCGGCTTGCAGTTCAACCAGGCACCGCAACTGGCGTCCTATCCCAAGCAGCCGCTTCACGCGGCAAGCGGCTATTCGCTTTGGAGCGACAGCAAGGCGGCGCTGTTTAAGGATTCCCGCGCGCTCAATATCGGCGACATTCTGACAGTCAACATCCAGATCAACGACAAGGCGTCGTTCGACAACCAGACCGACCGCAGCCGCAAGAACAACCGCAAGACCGGCTGGAAGGCCGACGCGGAGATCCTTGGCTGGAAGCCGAAGGCGGACTCTTCTCTCAGCTTCGACAATGACAGCGAAGCCAATGGCAAGGGGTCCATCAACCGCGCGGAAAAGCTGACCCTCCTCGTCGCAGCGGTCGTCACCGGCATTCTGGAAAACGGCAACCTGCTGATCAGCGGTTCGCAGGAAGTGCGCGTCAACCACGAAATCCGCATTCTCAATGTCGCGGGCATCGTCAGGCCACAGGACGTGAATTCGGAAAATACCGTATCCTACGAAAAGATCGCGGAAGCGCGCATTTCCTATGGTGGTCGCGGACGCATCATGGAAGTGCAGCAGCCACCGGTAGGGCAGCAGGTCGTCGACCTCTTCTCGCCGATCTGACTTTGGCAAGGCAGGAACTGAAGCGCGAAATACAGTCCTGACCGAGCGTCGGTGGAGACGCTCGACATGGCGGATAAGGTTTTCACGTCCGGCCAGGCCCTAACTTTGAAACAGGCAACACACCTATGACCGACCAGTTGGCACTTGAAGGACCTGCACCGAAGAAGAGCTCGCCTATTCCGGCCATCGGAGTGATTGCGGTGCTGTGTCTTCTGGGTCTCGGCGGCGGCTGGTTTGTCGGCAAGATGCTTTTCGTGCCCGCTCCACCCGCTGCATCCACGCCAGCGGCGGCCCCCGCGCACGAGGCTCCAGCGGAAGTTGCGGCAGCGGGGGAGCACGGCGAAGCCCCCAAGGCAGAGGCTCATGGCGAACCTGCCAAGGATGGCCATGGTGCGCCGGCCGGCCCAAGCCTGGTGTCGCTGGACCCGATCATCACCAATCTCGGTTATCCTGCCGAGAATTGGATCAGGCTTGAACTTGCACTGCAATTCAATGGTCCTTCGGACCCGGCCGTGGTTCAGGAACTCCATCAGGAGATCATGGCTTACGTCAGAACCGTGCCTCTCCAGCAAATTCAGGGCCCACGCGGCTTTCAATATCTTAGGGATGACCTGAGAGAGATCGTTGACCTCAGGACGAAAGGGCGCGTATCCAAGGTTTTATTCAAAACCTTCGTGATAGAATGATTCGCACCCTTATCTGCCTGATTGCTTTCGCCCTGATCCCGGGGATTGCTTTTGCGCAGCAGTCACCGGCCGATTTGTTAAATCTGCCTGTCGACGGCTCCGCTGCGGCGTGGATCATTCGTACCTTCGGATTGCTGACGATCCTTTCGATCGCGCCCGGCATCCTGATCATGGTCACGAGCTTTCCCCGCTTCATCATCGCCTTTTCCATCCTGCGTTCCGGCATGGGGCTTGGCACGACGCCATCCAACATGATCCTGACGAGCATGGCGATGTTCATGACATTCTACGTGATGGCGCCAACCTTCGAGCGTTCGTGGAACGATGGCATCCAGCCGATGATGCAGAACCAGATCACCGAAGCACAGGCGATCGAGAGGGCGGCAGAACCCTTCCGGACCTTCATGCTTGCCAATACGCGTCCAAAGGATCTGGCCCTCTTCGTCGATCTGGCGAGCGAACGTGGCCAGGAAACGATGAACGGCACGCAGCCGCAATATCGCATCCTCGTTCCAGCCTTCATGCTGTCTGAAATCCGCCGCGGCTTCGAAATCGGCTTTCTCGTCATCCTGCCCTTCCTCGTCATCGACATGGTGGTGGCAACGATCACCATGGCCATGGGCATGATGATGCTGCCCCCGACTTCGATCTCACTTCCGTTCAAGATCTTGTTCTTCGTGCTGATCGATGGCTGGAATCTGCTGGTCGGATCGCTGGTGCGATCTTTTTACTGAAGCTCAAGCGCCCAGAGTGTTTCAGCGGCGGGATCGATTTTCATAAAGCACAATGCGTTTCTGCAAGACGTGAAAACGCCGCGCGTCCGAAAGGATGCACGGCGTTCAACAAGCTATCGGACCGGTTCACCTAGACATAAGGTCAGGCAGCTCGTGTCGCGTTGCGCATGCCATAGGTCGACGAACCCTCGCCAATTCTGAAACCACGCATGGCTTGCCGCAACTTGTTGGCTTCTTGAGCCAGAAGGCTTGCAGCAGCGTTGCTTTCTTCCACCATCGCCGCATTCTGCTGTGTCGCATGGTCCATCTGGTTGACGGCCGTGTTGACCTGAGAAATGCCGGCGGCCTGTTCGCTCGACGAAACGGCGATCGCTTCCATATGGTCATTGATCGTTGCGATATCGTGTTCGATCGTGTGCAGGGCCTCGCCGGTCTCGGCAACCAGTTTGACGCCTTCGCCGATTTCCTGATTGGAACGCTGGATCAGGTCGCGGATCTCCTTCGAGGCCGAGGCAGATCGTTGCGCGAGTTCACGCACCTCCTGCGCCACAACCGCAAAACCCTTGCCGGCTTCACCGGCGCGAGCCGCCTCAACGCCTGCATTCAAGGCAAGAAGGTTGGTCTGGAACGCAATCTCGTCGATGACGGTGATAATGTTGCGGACCTTTGCCGAGGCTTCCTCGATGCGGCGCATGGCGGCCACAGCTTCAGCAACGACCGAGCCGGACTTGGTGGCATTGGAGACCGCGTTCACTGCAACCGTGCGGGCCTCGGAGGATCGTCCCGCGGAGCTGCCGACATTGGCGGTAATCTCTTCGAGGGCCGCGGCCGTCTGCTCCAGTGCAGCGGCCTGCTGTTCCGTGCGGCGTGCCAGGCTGTCGGTCGATTGGCTGATTTCCTGGACGCCATCCGTCACGGCATTGGCGCTTTCCAGCACCGCCGAGAGCGCAGCTTCAAGGCGCCCGATCGCACCATTGAAGTTCTCCTGGATGGTCAAGAATGCAGGATCGGAATTCTTGTCGATCCTTGTGGAAAGATCACCAAGCGCCAAGCGCTCCAGACCAGTGGCAAGCGTGCCGAGGAAGGCCTTCTGGCTTGCTCCAGCGGCTTCGAAGGCCGCTTGCGTTTCACGTAGCTTCCTGTCCAGCTCCTGCTGGAACTGACGGGCTTTCTCCTCCAGTTCCATCCGGGCGATCGCATTTTGCTTGAACACAGCGACGGCGCCCGCCAACTCGGCCATTTCATCGCGGCGGGTAAAGGCGGGAATCTCAACCGCCACATCATTTTTGGCGAGGCGTCTCACAGCATCCGTCATCAGCTCAAGCGGATTGAAGAGTCTGCCCTTCATAACCAGGTAGCCAAGACCCCAAAGCGCCAGGACCGCGAGCCCAACCACACCCGAAATAGCCGCGGTTCTAAATGCGCCGTATTGGGCGTTTTCGGCAATGATATTCGCTTGGTCCATGGACACGATTGCCACATTGGTGATCGTATTGATCGCAACGATCAGCTTTGGCAGCCATACCGAGAATTCCATCTGCGGCATCTTGCCGGCCTGAACATCGGCGACGATGCTTTGGCGAAGCGTGCCGAAGCTGCCTTCGAAATATTCAGAGCGCGCCTGATCGACGGCTGCCTTCACTGGGGCCGGAATTGTGCTGGACTTTGACATGGACTGCAGCAACTCCCAATAGGAGCGGGTGCTTCCTTCGATCGTATCAAGCTTCTTGATGAGCGCGGGGGTCAGTACTGGACCACCGGTATAGGGACCATGGGCGACTTCCCAGACCGAGCCGCCGACATTGCGAACCTGCCAGGCGATACGCTTGATGGCACCGAGATCACCAAGAACCGGCTCGCTCTCCGCCATGGCGGTTTCCAGCATTTGTGCGAGATTGATGGCACGCTCCATCAAGACGTTCCCCGCACGGCCAATGGCTTCACCCGCGGAGCTTTCCTGCGGCTTGGCGCTTGAAAGCGCGGTATCGATCGCGGAACGAGCCTGCAGAAAATCGGTCATGGCAGACTTTACGTCCCCATAGGCTTTCAGCACGGAAGGATCGCTGGCATCGGCCATCAGAGCGTCGGCTGCCTGATACCCTTTGTCGACCGTCTGCCGATTCTCAGCCATGCTGGCGCGCGCCTTGGCCAAGGCGTCGCCGCTCATTCGCAGCACGTTGGGACTATCGGCTTTTTCCGACAGTAGACCCATCTGCAGGACGAGAAGATTGCGGTCAACAGCAGCGTAAAGCCGAGCAGTGTTAGACTCAATTGAAGCGGAACTTGCCTGCCAGAAAGAAATAATCGCAAAGACGGTTGCGACGAGGCCTATCGAAAAAATCAACGCACTTAACGTGGCACGAATAGACAGACGGGAGATCATAATCAACTACATCCTTCAGTATATGTCTCCTTTAAATTTTTAGAATATAATAGTTAAAACATTATATAATATTTCATTGAAAGTATTGCGCTGCAGCAAATATGCCATCGATGTTTTCGCGCTTTCGGAAGATAAATGTAGTTACAACACAAAAACATTCCACTATTTCAATCGGTGCGATCTGTTTATTTTGTACGATGCATGGAGAGCTGAAACGGTAACCGGCGGCCCATTAAGCGTTGTCAGCAGCGTCGATGACCATAGCGCGCCTGTGGAGCACCTCACACATTCCGGACCCAAAACCGACCAAAGGGTACAGAGCTACTTCGCCTGACAGCCGCGCTTTGCGTCGGCTTGCCGAACCGGAGCATATTGCGTCCTCTTGAATGCAAAAGGACGCTTCATCTCCCTTAACACTAGGCATCGCGCTTTCCGAAAACCGTGTCGGGTTTCGGGCCGATGCTGTAGGTCAGCGACGCGACCGTGCTAATGCGATGGACTAGCGGCCGCCTTCGGCGGCTCGGGATCGGTGTTGATCACGATCTTCTGCGGCTTGCGGGTAGAGTCCCTAGCGTCCAGGATTTCCTTGGTGATGTAATCCAGCTGCTGGATCATCACGTCGCGGACAAGCGGCTTTTCCATGCGGGCATTGATGCCGTCTTTGATCTTGGTCTTGAAGCCCGCCACATCGAACTTGCCGCCCTCCTTGACGTCGAGGATCTTGTCGCCAACCAGCAGGCCGAAAAGCTCGTCCGTCATATAGGCCGTCATCGGTGCCTTGATATCCTTCATGATGACGGAGTCGACCAGAAGCGTCGAGCGTATCAGGAAGTAGCCGGAGACGGCGCCGTTGCTGAGGACAGGCAGCGTCATGAGATCGCCCTGCACATATTGCGGCGGCGGCGGCGCATCGACCTTGTGATCATCCGCGGGGGGCTGGCCGAATTTCACAGCGGCAAAGACCCCGCCAAGGGTCATGACCAGCACCAGGACCCCCGTGGCAATCAGCTTTATCATTGCGCCTCACGAGCGAACTGTTGCAGCGAATAGGTGCCATCGTCTTCGGCATTCTTCTGTGCGTCTTTCAACAGATCGACCACCGCCTTGACGGCCTTGAGGCTCGCTTCGACCCGGCGGGTATTCACAGCGAGCTTTTCCTTGATGTCGAGGATCTGCTGACGATGTGCCTCGGCGATCTTCGGGCTTTCGACGTCGCGGATCAGCATGGTCAATTCGTAGAGGCAGCGGCTCTTATGGGCGTTCGACAGCTTGAAATCGAAATCAGGCTCTTTGCCGATCCGGGCGTTCTCGTTGTCGATGACCGCTTCGAGACGACCAAGCACAGCCTGAACTCTGTAATCATTATTGACAATTTCCATGGTGCTTCAGCGCTCCGCCTTACTCAGCTATTGGTTTTTTTGGTTTCGGTGTCGGAGAAGATGCGTCGCTGGAAGTCGGTGACCATGCTCATGGCGATCTTCTTTTCGTCTTCATTGACGGCAGAGACAGGAGCGGCATTGCGCTGGCGCTGCAGCGCCTGCGAGTAGACTTGCTCGGCTATGCCGATCCCGCCCTTCTTGGACATCTGGTCGGCCATCTGCTCGGACATCATGCTTTTCCAGAACTCGCCTGCCGAGCCCTTGCCGTAAACCTCTTCGGTGTCGGATGGCATCATGTTCTGGATGAATGTGTTGAGAACGCTCGCCTCGAACTTGCGGTAGGTTTCAGGAATCTTCTCGTGATGCTCCTGCCTGTGGATGTTTCCCAGCCCCGCGCGGCTCTCCGGCGTCTCGATGCTGTTGATCGCAGAGGCAAAGCCGGCATTGCTGGCAGTCAGCACCGAAGCTTCCCGCGTCGCGCTCACCGCCCGCAGCTTTTCACGGGCAGCGGAGACCTGCATCGGGTCGGCCGCATTGACCACATCAAGCACAAGATCGCTTGGAGGAGAAATCGCCACGTCGTCATCCTTTCCGTTTTGATCGGATGACGATAGGCGCTTAACCTTGCTGGAGGCTGGAGGCCTTCATGCTGATCTGCAGATCGACCAGCTCATAGATGCTGTTGTCGTCCCGCGCCCTCGCCTCGTCCTCGCGGGCGCTGTCGCGCTTGTCTTCCAGCTTCTCGCCCTTCTTGGTTTCCTTCAGAAGTTGCGTTTCCTGCGCTTCCTGAATGGATTCAAGACGGACATCGCGGGCCATCAACCGGCTGTGTCGCATCACATAATGCTTCAGCATGTCCTGATGCAGCGGATCATAGGAGGTCAGATAGCCGGACAGTGTTTCGATCTTCTCGGCAAGCTCGGCGCGCTCACGCGTGGTGATGGCGAGTTCGTTCTCGACCATTTTCTTCAGGTGCCCCTGCACCTTCACCAGCCTGTCGAGTTTTTTGGATTTGGAAAGATCCGCCATCTCACTCACATGTTCGAGAAAACGAGGAAGAAGCCATCGACGAACTGGTTCACCACCGCGGCAATACCGAAATACAGCAGCAACAGACCGCCGGCCAGAGCATAGGGGGTAGAGATGAAGTAAACCGGAATTTGCGGTGCGAGTTTGTTGATCAGGCCGATCGCCACGTTGAACAGGAAGCCGAAGAGGATAAAGGGGCTTGCCACCCGGATCGCAACATTCATCGAGGCCACGAGCGTATCGGTGAGCGTAATCAGCATGCGCTGGGCAGAGATCGGTCCGCCGAGCGGGATCGACGAATAGGATTCCACCAGCGCTTTGAAGATGACGTGGTGAAAATCCAGAATGAACAGCACGAGCAACACGCCGAATGTCAGCATGGCCGCAAGCTGGCTTTCGGAGGTATCTTCCAGCACATCCTGCGCGGGCGGGCCGGTAAAGGAAATGGCCGTGCCCATAACGGTTGCGGCAAACTGCATCCCCAGCAGATAGAGATGGGCGATCAAGCCGAACATCGTGCCGATAAAAGTCTCGTAAAGCATCGCACGGAAGAACGTCACCGTGTTGCCCTGCGTGACGGGATAAATGACATCCCAAAGAAGCGGCAGTAAAGCGACGGAAAGCGTTAGCGCAAGGAAGAGCCTGATCTGGACCGGAAGCCTGGCAGAGGAAAAGCCCGGCATCGCCATAAGGCAGGAACCGATCCGGCAAAAGGCCAGGAACAGCGCCATGATGGTTCCCTGCGGGTCAGTTATCATGAAATGGAGCCGAGGATCTTGATTTCCGTACCCTTTGCCAGTTCGACATGGGACAGCACAGGCAATGTGCTGAAGAGTCGTTCCGTAATCATTCTTACATATGCGCGTGTTTCAGGCAGCGTGACAAGCACGAATGGCAGACCGACATCCATGTATTCACGGATTACTTGGGTCGCTTCGTTGGAGAACTCTTCTACCTGGCGCGGATCGATATCGAATTCGATGACATCGCCCTTTGGATCGCGTTTCAACGCCTGCTGGAAGATGACGTCCCACTTGGTGCCGAGACGCAGAACGCGCAGAACACCGTTGTCGGAAAGGTCGCCGCAAATCTGCTGCGCCATGCGAATACGAACATGCTCGACGATCTGCTCGGTCTTGCGCAGATGTGGCGCGAGTTCCGCCACCGCTTCGAGAATGAGGTGCAGGTTGCGGATGGAAACACGTTCCGCCAGCAGAAGCTTCAAGATCGCCTGAAGGCCGGAATAGGACATGTGCGACGAGCAAATCTCGTCGGCGAGCTTCTTGTATTCCGGATCGAGCCGGTCGATCAAGACCTTGACGTCCTTGTAAGAGAGAAGCATCGGCAGGTTGTTGCGGATGACTTCGCTGACATGCGTCAGAAGCGCGGAGATGTTGTCGATCGGATGGAAGCCTTCGCGCCGCAGATCGTCGACGAAATGCTCCAGCACCGAGACTGCCGGCATACCGAAAGCGGGTTCTCTGACATCGTCCCCCGGAACCGAAGGGCGCCTGCCCTTGCCGGTGATGACCAGCACTTCGCCGACGCGCAGCGTATTGGCCGCGACCGTCGTGCCGTGGATACGGATCTGGTAGGATTTGTCGGGGATGGCGATATCGTCGGTGACCTTGATTTCCGGCACAACGAAGCCGTATTGCGCGGCAAACTTCTTGCGCATCTTGCCCACACGGAAGCCCAGTTCCTGGTGCGCGCCGAGAAGGCGTGGCGAGACCTGCTTGCCAAGTGCCAGCTCGATTTCGGTGGTGCGCAGAACGCTCTTGACCGTCTCGCTTTCCGCCTGCGTGGCGTCGGCGGCCTTCTGGTCTTCTTCCGCACGCGCGACATCCTGTTCACGCTGCAACTGGCGGGGAATGAACCAGGCACCGAGTGCGAGCAGGCCACTGAGGAACATGAAGGGAAGGAAGGGAAGGCCCGGAACGAGCGCAAGAATGAACATCAAGCCGGCAGCGACGGAAAGCGCCTTCGGATAACCGCTCAGCTGGTTGATGACGGCCGTGTCTGTCGAGCCAAGCGTGCCGCCGCGTGTGACGATAAGGCCGGCTGCGAGCGAAACGATCAGCGCCGGCACCTGCGAAACGATACCGTCACCGACGGAGAGCTTGACGAAAACGTCGGCAGCTTCGCTGACCGGCATGCCGTGACGGAAGACACCGATGATGATGCCGCCGCAAATATTGATCATTGTGATGAGCAGGCCGGCGACGGCGTCGCCACGCACGAATTTCGACGCACCGTCCATCGCACCGTAGAAGGAGCTTTCTTCTTCCAGTTCCCGACGGCGAAGCTGCGCTTCCTTCTCGTTGATGATACCGGCGGATAGATCCGCATCGATCGACATCTGCTTGCCTGGAATGGCATCCAAGGTGAAGCGGGCGCCGACTTCCGCGATACGCGTGGCACCCTTGGTGATGACGATGAAGTTCACCACGATGAGGATGAGGAAGACGATCAGACCGATGACGAAGTCGCCGGACATGACGAGGCTCGAGAAACCGGCAATCACGCCGCCGGCTGCGTCGTGCCCCTGGTGACCATGGGAAAGAATCACACGCGTCGTCGCAATGTTGAGCGCGAGGCGAATCATGGTCGAGATCAGCAGGATCGTCGGGAAGGAAGAGAAATCCAGCGGACGGTGGATCCACAAGGATACCATCAGGATCAAAACGGAGAAGGCAATAGAGAAAGCCAAACCCATGTCGATGATGAAGGGCGGGATCGGCAGGAACAGGATGCACAAAATGGCAACGATGCCCGCAGCAAACCCAATGTCGCGCCCTCGGGGGGCGACTTTCGGAAGTGGCATTACGCTGGGCGGGGTAGCCATTCTAACTCCATCTCATCATGAGAACCGGCAGGACGTCCAGAACCTTTCCATCATGAAAAGGCCTTGCCGACCCGTTGGACGCAGATCAACGACCGAGGCTTAATGGGTCAAGCTTGTGCGAGAATGGAGTTCTGGGCTCGGAAAGAGCTCTTTGTTTGTGGCCTCCGTCCAGTTGTAGCTTGGACCTCATGGCCATGACACAGTTACATTTTTTAGCTTTGGGCCGCTTCTGTTTTGTGGTATGGTGCATTTCGGTATAGGCGCCATGAAAGCGTGCAAGTCGACCATGAGACGGTCTTCCAAGAAGCAAGGCTCGTTATGGTTTCCGCTCTGTCCAGCTATGCAAGCTATTTAAACGTTAATCGTGACCTCAAGACTTCGTTGTCAAAAGTCAGCGAGCAGTCCGTTGTGAAACGCGAAACAGACTATTACGAAGCCAACATCGACAACGTTAAAACGGTCGACGAGTTTCTGGACAATTATCGGCTCTATTCCTACGCGATGAAGGCTTACGGCCTTGAAGAGATGACCTTCGGCAAAGGCTTCATGCGCAAAGTCCTTGAAAGCGATCTCAACGACCAGACGAGTTTTGCCAATACGCTTGCAGACAAGCGATATTTGCAGTTCGCACAGGCGTTCAACTTCGCTGGGGATACTAAAGTTGCCCAGAACACGGCGCAGGCCGACAAGCTCGCTGAAGCTTATCAAGCGTCGTTTCCGGCAGAAGAGAGCAGGATCAAACAGGAGTCAGCCTACTTTTCCAGTCAAATTGGCTCGGTTACGAATGTTGACGACCTGGTCAACAACGCCAAGCTCCGTACCTACATGCTGAATGCCGCCGGCCTAGATCCAACGTTTACCTCAAGAGACTATCTTAAGCAGGTTTTGACAAGCGACCTGAACGATCCGAACAGTGTGGCCAACAAAGCGAGTAACACAGCATGGAAGCAGCTTACACGGGCCTTCAACTTCAATGCGGACGGCACGATCAATGGTCAGGTTCAGACAGCGGATCAGACTGAAGACCTGAAGCTCGACTATGTTGCGAAGATGTCGACCTTCCAATCGAACACGCTGTTGAGTGCCAACCAGCGATATTGGGAAAAACATATCTCTCAGGTTACGAGTGCACAGGATCTGGTAAAGGACAGCCGCCTTCTCAGCTATGTCAAGACCGCATTTAGCCTTCCCACATCCATTCAGGCCAGCAGCGTTGCTAGCCTTATGTCGAGCGAATCCTTTGCGACAGTCTATGGCAACACCAAGCTCCTTTCGTTCTTTAACTTCGAAAACGATGGCTCCGTCACGCCAGGAAAAACGCCGCAAACCACTGACCAGGTTTCGAAGCTTGCGACACAGTATAGTGATGTATTCGTCAAAGAGCGTAGTGCTTCGATCGACAAAGCCGCCGCGAATTATGAGTCGCGTATCGCGAAAGTAACGAAACTCGACGACTTTTTTGTTTCCAACAAAAAGGACGATGACGCAAACAATGATCAGGTCACGGAAATCTGGAACGTGGCTCTGCGTGCTTATGGGATCGACCCTGACGAGGTTTCGACGACGAAGTTAAAGAGGATCCTGACAAGCGACACTGATAACAAGAAAAGTTATGTCAACACATTAAAAGACGATCGCTTCGTCCAACTTGCAAAAGCTTTCAATTTTTCCTCCGATGGCACTACCGAATCTCCGCTGACCGCGCAGTCGCAGAGCATGGTCCAGCAGCTGACGACCGAATATAAAACTACGAAACTAAGGTCTTTGACGGGCGCAGCGCTGACGACCGCAACGAAGGCGGCCGATAAAGAAATTGACTACTACAAGACGAAGATGATGGAGATCACATCCTCCGATCAGTTGATCGCCGATACGCGACTGACCAGCTTCATCTTTGAAGCGAATGGCATAGATCCTAAGAGCGTCAATGCGTCCGACCTTCGTAGAATGTTCAAATCGGATCTTTCCGATCCGAAAAGCTTTGTGAATCTCCAGAGCGATAGCAAGTTCGCCCAAATCGTGGCGTCATTCAACTTCAACACCCAAGGCAAGCTAGACCCAACGGCGAAGAAGGGCATTCAGCAACGCGGTGCCATTTTGGACACGACGACACAATATGTACGACAGACGCTCGAAGAACAACAGGGCGACCAAAACGCTGCCGTGCGCCTGGCGCTTTACTTCAAGCGGAAAGCGCCAGATATTACGAGTGCCTACACGATCCTCGCCGACAAGGCTCTGTTCGAATTCTTCAAGACCACGTTCAGCCTGCCTGCCGCTATTGGCAATATGGATGTCGACAAGCAGGTTGCTGTCGTGAAGAAATTTATGGACGTCACCAAGCTGAATGACACCACTTATGTAGATGGATTGGTGAAGCGCTTTACAGCGCTGTACGACGCACAGAACCAGTCCACCACCGATACGTCTCTTCTCATTCTAGGTAGGTAGAGGTGCTGGTCAAACGTCAAAGTGTCTTCTTGGTTCAGTGAACCCATCGATGAGACGCGCTTACAGCGTTCGCCCGGATTCGGAAGGATTTTTGTATAAGCACGATGCGCAGGTTCAAAAAGTTAGCGCGCCGCGCGTCCCGCTGAACGAATTGCGCCTCTAATAGTCGCTATCGTTATCGGTGCGGCGCTGCTTCTCGGCGAGTTCCTCGTCATCGGCGACGGGAATGGCGTAAGAGCCGTTCAGCCACCGGGATAGATCGAGCGAACGGCAGCGATCGGAGCAGAAGGGATAATCTTCGCGGGTCGATGGCCTGCCGCATTCGGGGCATGGCTGTGCCTTGCGTAGGGGCGTGACCTTGGGATCGGACGTCATGCTTCTCAGCCTTCCTGCCAGCCCGACGTGACTTCGAAGCCCTCGCCTGCCAGAAGCGCCGCCGTCTCATAAAGCGGCAGTCCCACCACATTGGTGTAGGAGCCCGTCAGCTTTTGTACGAAGCAGCCGGCGATGCCCTGAATGGCATAGGCGCCAGCCTTGCCACGCCATTGGCCGGACGCGATGTAGTTTTCAATTTCGAACTGCGACAGGCGCTTGAAGCGGACCTTGGTTTCGGCCACCTTCTGACGCACCTTGCCATTCGGAGTGATCAGGCAAATGCCCGTATAGACCCAGTGGCTTCTGCCGGAGAGAAGATGGAGAGCCGCCGAAGCGTCCTCGATATATTCCGCCTTGCCGACAATCCTGCGACCGACGGCGACGACCGTATCCGAACCGAGAATATAGGCATCCCGCCAAGCGAGTTCGCCCTTGACCGCTTTGTGAGCGGCCTGTGCCTTCTGCAAAGACAGGCGACGGCAGAGTGTGCGGGGATGTTCGAGGCGCGCGGGAGTTTCGTCGATGTCCATCGGCATCAGGCGCGTGGGTTCGATACCCACCTGATGCAGGAGCTCAAGACGGCGTGGCGATCCGGAAGCCAGAATCAGCTTTTGTTTTGGGTCTGTCATGCTCTGCCAGCCGTCCGATCTATCGGGCGATTACTTGAAACGGTAGGTGATGCGGCCTTTGGTGAGGTCGTAAGGGGTCATTTCGACCAGGACCTTGTCGCCAGCGAGAACGCGGATACGGTTCTTGCGCATGCGTCCTGCCGTGTGAGCAATGATCTCATGCTCGTTTTCCAGCTTCACACGAAACGTCGCATTGGGCAGGAGTTCGGTCACGACGCCCGGGAATTCAAGGACTTCTTCTTTTGTCATATAGGTTTGTTTCTTCCTGTTGATGATACCAGGCGTAAAGTGCCCGGGAAAATTGCGCGGAAACTACACAATCGCCGCACATTTGTGAACCTAAATTGTCGTCCGCTTTAAAGCGTTTCCGAAAATGGCTGTGCGCGTTGCGGCAGGCGTTCGGAAATGAGCTTTTTCAGGTGATCGCGAACCTCGCGATAGGCTTCCAGTCTTTGCTCTCTGGAGCCGGTTTCGACCGTCGGATCCATGGTCGGCCAGTAGACCACGTCAAGCGCATTGTAACGCGTCAACTCAAGTGCGGCGTGATGGGCCTCGGGTGTTAAGGTGATGATCAGATCGAAGAAATCGTCCTCGATCTCATCCATCGTGCGCGGCTTGTGCTTGCCAAGTGTGAGACCGGACTCGTCCAGAACCGCATCGACGAAGGGGTCGCGTTCGCCTGCCCTGACACCCGCGGACTGGATATAGATGCCGGGAGCGACGATCTGCTTGGCGATGACCTCTGCCATGGGGGAACGGATGGAGTTCATGCCGCACATGAATAATATGGCGCGCGGGGCCTTCTCTTTCAAGTCTGGAGCGGCCGGACCTTCCATCCCTAGCCTCGCCAATACAGGACACAGACGAGGGTAAAGAGGCGGCGTGCGGTATCGAAATCCACCTTGATCTTTCCCGCAAGACGATCCATCAGCGTTTGCGATCCATCATTGTGAATGCCGCGCCTGCCCATATCGATCGCCTCGATCTGGCTCGGCGTCGAGGACCGGATCGCCTCGTAGTAACTTTCGCAAATCAGGAAGTAATCCTTGATGATGCGGCGAAATGGCGTCAGCGAGAGAATGTGGATGGCGACATCTTGTCCATCCTCCGTGGTGATGGCGAAGACGAGCTTTGCATCCACCAGCGAGATGTTCAGCCGGTACGGTCCGCCCTCGTGCCCAATCGGCTCGAAGCTGTTTTCCTCGATCAGGTCGAAGATCGCGACGGCGCGCTCATGCTCCACGTCAGGCGTGGACCGGCCGATACTCTCGTCCAGCACCACGTCGCAGAGTCTGAAATCGCCTGCCGCCATCTGCTACCCTTACGGATTTAGGCGAATGCCGACCGACCGCGCATGTGCATCCAGCCCTTCGGAGTTGGCAAGCGTGATGGCAGCCGGTGCCAGCTGGCGCAACTGTTCCGGGCCGAGCCTCAGGATCGACGTGCGCTTGACGAAATCCAGGACCGAAAGACCCGACGAGAAGCGTGCCGAGCGAGCGGTGGGCAGGACGTGGTTCGATCCGCCGACATAGTCGCCGATGACTTCCGGCGTATGGCGACCGACGAAGATGGCGCCCGCATTGCGAATGCCCGCCATCAGCGCATCGGGATCATCGACGGCAAGTTCCAGGTGCTCCGCAGCGATGCGGTTGGCAAGCGGGATCGAGGCGATAAGCTCATCCACCAGGATGATCGCACCGAAATCGCGCCAGCTGGCGGTGGCAGTCTGCGCACGGGAAAGCTGCTTCAGTTGACGCTCGACAGCTTTCTCGACTGCGCGGCCAAGCTCCGCATCATCGGTGATGAGAATGGATTGCGCGCCCGGATCGTGTTCGGCCTGTGCCAGAAGATCGGCGGCAAGCCAATCCGGATCGTTATGTTTATCGGCAATGACCAAGACTTCTGACGGTCCGGCAATCATGTCGATGCCGACGGTGCCGAATACATGGCGCTTGGCGGCAGCCACATAGGCATTGCCCGGTCCGACGATCTTGGCCACGGGGGCAATGATCTGAGTACCATAGGCAAGGGCGGCAATAGCCTGCGCGCCACCAATACGATAGATTTCCTCCACACCTGCGATACGCGCTGCCGCCAGCACTGCCGGGTTGATCTTGCCGGCATTGGCGGGAACGACCATGACGATACGCTCAACGCCTGCGACTTTTGCCGGAACGGCATTCATCAGCACCGAGCTCGGATAGCTAGCGGTACCGCCTGGTACATAGAGGCCAACAGCCTCGATCGCCGTCCATCTGGAACCTAGGCCCACACCGATATCGTCTTCGTAGATATCGTCCTTCGGCATCTGCCGCGCGTGGTGCTTTTCGATACGCTGGGCTGCGAACTTCAAGGCGTCGAGAACGACGAGATCGACCTCGGCCACTGCGGCGTCGATTTCCGCTTCGGTGACGCGCATGGAGATTTTAGAGAAGTCCAGACCGTCGAATTTCAGCGAGTAATGGGCCAAGGCCTCATCGCCGCGCTTTCGGACCTCCTCGATGATGTCACGAACGACCGCGTTCACATCTTCCGAAACCTCACGCTTCGTCGTCAGGAACGCGGCGAAAGCCTGTTCGAAATCAGAAGAGGATTGCTCCAGCCAGATTGCCACTTCACGTCACCCTTTTCGAGAGCCTCGCGATGCGTGCGAGGCGAAATTCTCTGCAGCCCCAACGATGAGACGGCACATGGGTATGTGGCATAAATCGAAACATGCGGGCAAGGCAATTCCCTGCCCGCTTCGTCAGCTCAAGATTTAGTCTGCCGGATGGAAGGGGCGGGATTCGGTTTCCCACGCACCGCTGAGATCCGTCAGTTGCGCCTCGATGCATTCCACGTCGAGCGCAATGGCGCCGCCACCGGAAAGCGTCAGCTCGATGGTTCCGTCAGGACCCTCGCCCTTCTGGATGAAGCGGATGGCGAGAAGGGAGTGAACCTGCTCCTTGTCGGCGCGGTTGATGCCGCTGGAGCGGACGGCCGATACGCGTTTGAGAACCAGAGCAGAGCGGCAACGTTCTGGCGGATGGTTCTTCTTGACCCCATGTTCCCAGACAAAACGGTTGGCAGAGAGAACGAACTGGCCAGGTCTCGGCTCGAATGACACGTCTTTCAGCTTGAAGACACTGTCCTGCATGTGGGTAGAAATGATGGCAAGGTCTTCGCCATCCAGCGCCATGAGTTTAAGGCCGCTCATCGTTTCTTGGTCCTCATCTCGCGGACAAGTCCGCACTCTCGCGTTCAACATGTGTGAAACACGACGCGTGCCGCATGCGCGTTTGCGTCGCTGTTCAAGTGGTTGATCTGGAGATAGGCAGTCGGGGCCGGTTCTTCAACGGACGCGGCCCCGTCAATGGAGGATCAGTCGCTGACGCGCTCGACTTTCGCGCCGCAACGGTTCAGCTTTTCTTCGAGACGTTCAAAGCCGCGATCCAGGTGATAGACGCGCGACACCATGGTTTCGCCTTCGGCCACAAGTCCGGCAATGACGAGCGAAACCGAGGCGCGAAGGTCAGTCGCCATCACAGGCGCGCCGCGCAAGCGGGAGACGCCTTCGATGCGCGCCATCTGGCCCGACAGGGAAATCTTGGCGCCGAGGCGGGCAAGTTCCTGCACGTGCATGAAGCGGTTTTCGAAAATGGTTTCGGTGATATGCGACACGCCATCTGCGCGCGTCATCAGCGCCATGAATTGCGCCTGCAAGTCCGTCGGGAAACCGGGGAATGGTTCGGTGACGACATCGACGGGGCGGATGCCGTTGCCGTTGCGCACGACGCGCAGGCCGCTCTCCGTTTCGGTGATGGTTGCGCCGGCAAGCTGCAACGTATCGATGGCGTTGTCGAGCAGCGAGGCGCGCGTCCCTTCCAGAAGAACGTCACCGCCTGTCATGGCGACCGCCATGGCGTAGGTTCCCGTTTCGATGCGATCCGGGAGAACGCGGTGGCGGGCGCCGGAGAGCGAGGTCACACCTTCGATGGTGATGGTGGAGGTGCCGGCTCCCTCGATCTTCGCACCCATGGCGGATAGGCACTCGGCAAGATCCACGACTTCGGGCTCACGAGCCGCATTGTGAATGATCGTCGTGCCACGAGCAAGCGTTGCCGCCATCAGCATGACATGCGTTGCACCGACCGAGACTTTCGGGAAGGTATAGGTCGCGCCGATCAGACCACCGGCGGGTGCGGTTGCGTTGATGTAACCGCCATCGATTTCCATGGTCGCGCCAAGCGCTTCCAGCCCTTCGATGAAGAGGTCGACGGGACGGGTACCGATGGCGCAGCCGCCGGGCAGCGAAACGCGCGCCCTTCCCTCACGGGCAAGAAGCGGGCCGATGACCCAGAAGCTCGCACGCATCTTGGAGACCAGTTCGTAAGGCGCGGTCGTATCGACGATCGTCCGGCAGGTGAAATGCACGGTGCGGGAATAGCTTTCGCCCTGGCTTTCACGACGGCCGTTGACGGAGATGTCGACGCCGTGGTTGCCGAGAATGCGGATCAGCTGTTCGACATCGGCAAGATGCGGCACGTTCTCGAGCGTCAGCGTGTCGCTGGTCAGCAGCGATGCAATCATCAGCGGCAGTGCGGCATTCTTGGCGCCGGAAATCGGGATGATGCCGTTCAGCTCATTCCCGCCTGTGATTCTGATACGATCCATTCGTCCCTTACGAGCCTTGCGCTCGCCTTTCCTTGATGCCGTTCAGGCATGTGTTGGTGCCGGCATGCCGGCAAGCGACAGCACAGCTGAAAAAGATTTGATGCCGCCCACTCAGACGAGAGTTGGCGCGAAAGATGAAACCCCTGTCCGTTTCAATTGTCCCCGGCTAAAGCGTGTCGCGATCTTTCAGATTCGCTCATACGCTTTAGGTCCTTGTTACAGCATGTCGTTATCGCAAAACCGCTGTACATTTTTGCGCGACATGCTTTCGTTCTTGTCAGCACGATTCGTTCGTTTTTGCGGCAGGAAGTCCGATTGTATCGTCTTCGTCGCCCGCACGACGGGCGCGCAGCTGCTGCTTACGGCGGGCAAGGTTTTCACGTAGCTTTTTTGCAGCTCGTGCCTTGCGTTCCGCTTCTCGCTGCTTTGCCTTTTCGCCGGGGCCGCTTTGCCCGGATGCGAGCGGCTTTTGCGGGGTTTCGTCCTGATGTTCGTCCATAGGCGGTGTCATAAACGAATTTCGCGCCGTTCAACAGTGTCCGTCGCTTTTTTCAGAAAGGTATGGTGAAGTCGCACTTTGACGCTTGCGCTCATCAAAAACCTATGGCAATAGGCGCCCACTTGATGTCGAGGCAGCGCTTCGGCGACAGATGCTGCGGTAGCTCAGTGGTAGAGCACTCCCTTGGTAAGGGAGAGGTCGAGAGTTCAATCCTCTTTCGCAGCACCATCTATTTCTCCCACAAGATCGAAGTTTTTTGCTCGATTGAGCACCGCGTTCAACGGACCTGATTGTCTTTTACGTCAAGCAGCACATGGTTCATCGCGATTTCTCCTATGGCTGAAGAAACCGTCTCGGCTTGGCACCTCTTCGGTCAATCGCCTGTTTGCCAAGCCCCCTCCACGATCAGTAACCTGGCTCAACTGGCCAGGACCACGTGCAACGGTTTTGCACGACACTTCGATGGCTGACTATCTACAAAAATGTCAACGACAACACGGACGCGAATGAACGCCACCACTTGGTCAAGCCTAGTCTTTGAAGAAGCTTGACAAGAGGATCCGATCAGAAGCCGGACTGGATGCGGGAGAAAACCAGATTGGTGAAGAGCGAGATTTGCGAGCCAACGAAGGGCGCTGAAAAGGCAATCGCCACCATGACGGCGATGATCTTCGGTACGAAGGTCAGCGTCATTTCCTGAATCTGGGTCAGGGCCTGCACGAATGCGATGATGATGCCGACTGCCATTGCGGCAAGGACGGCAGGTCCCGATGCCACCAGCACGGTCCATATGGCATTTTGCATGATATCGAGAGCGTCTGCCTCGTTCATCTCGATCCGCTCGTCTCATTCGGCCAAAGGATGCCGTACCTGAAACGGTGGGCATGGCCGCGTGATACGACCATGGGAGACGCTATATGATTCGACAGAAGGCGTTAAGACGCCGTCTGCGAGATTTTGATGCCCTGGCCGATCGCGATCGTCGATCCTGCCACCGTGGTTGCGGAGAGACCCTCGGCGGTGACTTCGACGGACTTCACGACGCCGCTGGTCTGACCGTCGGCGCTGGTGATCGTCTTGCCGATATAGGAGGACGCGTTCGACAGTGACGATGCCGAGATCAGGCTTTCCAGATTGGTGTTCATCTTGATCGACTGCTCGACCTGAGAGAACGTGGCCAACTGGGCGACCTGCTGGCTCGGGTCCATTGGATTCGTCGGATCCTGGTTCTTCATCTGGGTGATCAAGAGCTTGAGGAAGTTGTCGTAATCCAACGACGCCTTCTTGGCGTCGGTTTTCGATGCCGAGGTTGTCTGCGTCGATTTCGCACCCGTTACGGCGTCTACCATGGTGCGATTTCCCTTCGCAGTTCGTTGACAACAGCCGGCGTGATTTCCTGACTGCTGAGAATGGTCTCTTCCTTGGCGTAGAGACCGCGAATAGTCTTCAGTGCGTCGAAAGGACGGCCCGACGAAACGGTGGCATCGATACGCTTCAGCTCAGAACGGATCTCTTCGTTCTTGAAAGTCGCAAGCAGCATGGTGATCGACTTGCGGAAGAGGGTCAGAGACTGCTCCTTGCCTTCCGGATTGATCAGCATCATCTGTACGATGAAGTACAGCTGCCGCAGAGGTGTCGTCGTATCCTCAAGCTGCAAGACATGGTTCTCAAGGAGAAACGTCACATCGTTGAGGAATTCCAGGGAAACCTTCCTGTCGACACGAAGAACTGCGCCGTTGATGAAGATCTTTTCCCCAGACTTCAAGGAAATCCGCAGTGTACTTTTCATTTAAGTCCATCCTTGATGATGGTTGTCACGTCAATAATGCCTTGGTAGTTCGTCGAGTCGCGCTTGCGTATTTCTTCGCACTCTTTCAAAATCCAAATTGCGATGGAGATAAGGTTGGCTTTCAGCTCGACTGGCAGTTCGTTCTCGGGCTGCTGCAGATCGTCGATGAAACGAGTCCATACCTGTCGAGTGTAAAAGATCGCTTCTATCCCGTCCTTGCCATATCGCCCCTGGTTCTTGGCAATTTCCAAGAGCTCAATGGAGCGCTCCAAGACCTGTCTTTCCCTATTGCGAGCGACATGTGGGTCATCCTCCATTATCTCCGCATATGAAAACTGGAACATTTATCTTTCCTTCATGGCCCAATGTACCGCCCCTCATCGGCGTATAAGTCCCTCTAGATGAAATTGACGAGGCTAAGTCCCTGGATTTTCCCAGTTATTTTGTAAGATGTCTCAACCTGGTTCATCAGGGTCGTAAGGCGCGTGGATGCCTCATATGTGTCGATGCCAACCAAGCCGGTAAGCTGCGTGTCGATAATGGTCTTCTGAGCACCCATGTAGCTGTTCGCCTTTTCGACCCGCTCCTGTGACAGACCGATATTCGCACGCTGCGTGTCGATACCGGCAATCGCGGCGCCAGCAAGTTTGGTAGTGGTGTCGTTCACCGCAGCAAGCGCCCCAGGTCCTAGCCCGGAGCCAACCAATTGCGAGGATATGACGCTGGCAAGTACGAGATTTCTGAACCCTTCAGAGGCGGCGCTAGCAGATGTCGACACGGTTTCCGACGTACTGATACGGCTGCTCATCGTCGTTTCCGACGCGTTCGTCCAACTGCCCCAATCAAAACCAGCCTGATAGTTCTGCAGGAAGTTCGCTACATCTGACGCCGTTGCTGTAGATGGATCAGGAAACTCCGCGTCGAACCTGGCCTTGAAATCAGTGGTGACACTGTTGATGAAACCGTCATTGAGAGTTTGGGCGTCGGTGTTGATGCCGGAAAAAAGATACTCGCCGTTCACAGCTGTGTTGGCATAGCTGGTAAAATTCTCAAGCACCGACGTAGCAGTCTTCGCAGCGACGCCGATGCTGCTCGAGTCGGAACTGCCACCCAAAGCCACAATCGAATTGAGAAGCGTTTGAGCTGACTCGGACATGTTTTTCATCGCGAGCTGAGAAGCATCCATTCTCTGCTGCGCGACCGAGTTGGATTCGATGATGGACTGAAGCCGTTTGCTTTCGCGCGTGTAGTCGAGACTCGTCGATGTCCGCGCTCCTAGCTCCAAACCGACATCCGCGTAAGTGCCCGTAACGGCTTCCTTCTGCAGCTTGCTGATTTCTGCTTGCGCATTGGACACCGTCAAATGCATGGCCGTGCTAACACTTTGGGATGAGATTGAGGTGGTTTTCATATCAGTTCGCCGCCGCCAACAATGTCTTCAGAAGGTCATCCACAGTCGTCATCAGCTTTGCTGCAGCCTTGTAGGACTGCTCGATATCGAGAAGCTGGATCAACTCTTCATCGAGATTGACGCCTGTCGCGTTCGAGTAGGCTTCCTTCGACTTCGTCAACATGGCCGATGTATTGTCGGCCGCCGACGCGGCATTGCTGCGATACTGCTCCGCAAAGCCAACCGAGTCCGTTGCGAAACTGAGCAGCGTCGTGTTCCTGGAGATGCCCGCAGCGGGATCGAAATCCCTCTGCGTGTTCATCTCCTTCGCGTATCCGTAAAGCACGGTGGAATAGCCACTCGATCCGGCTGTGTTAGGACTGACGCCGGCGATGTTGCCGTCACGCAGTTTCGTGGGGGTTGCGACCGCATCGGCCGAGACCGAAATCAAGCCGGCGAGGCCTGGTATCTTCGCCGGGGTTTCGAAGTCGACTGTTGAGCCATCGCGCGTTGTGAACAGACCGGCAATCGGATTTCCTGCGCCATCTTTTTCGGCGAAGGATCCCATCAAGCTGCGCGCGATCTCGTCAAGCTGAGCCTGATAGGTCGGGTACACTTCATCACGTAACTGAAGAAGTGCCGGCAGGCTTCCCTTGGCCGTGGTATTGCTACCGGAGCCAGTCTTGACCATCACGCCATCTATGAAGATCGGCGAACCGTTTGTGCTCGCATCATACGCGGCCTTCGCGTCAAACGACACTTTCCTCGGCGTCGTCTCAAACAGCGTCGTGCCATCGGTCGTATAGATCGCAATATCGTTGCCGGGGCGCGTTGCCGTGGAGATACCGATGATACCGGAAATTTCCTTGAGCAGGCTTTCGCGCTTGTCGAGAGCATTATTGGGGTCCCGCCCGACGAGAGTAGCGTATTTGACCTGATCATTGGCTTGGCCGAAATCGGTCAGTAACTGGTTCAATCGCGTGATCGACGTATCGATTTCGCTGTCGGCATCTGCCCTAAGTTGCTGAACTGCCTTAGTGGAGGTGTTCAGCGCATTGGTCGTATCGGTAGCGGCACTGACAACGGCGGAGGCCAGCGTGATATCTGTCGGCGACGCGGCATAGGTATTCAGCGCGTTTTGCAGGGACGCGAGATAGGTGGATGGGGCAGCGGTGTACTCGTCACCTCCCATAACCACGCTCAACGACTTCATGCCCGCCAGCAACTTCTGTTTGCCCGCATCATCTGAGGCGGCGGAAAGATATTGCTTAAGAAGAGCACCATCTTCGGCACGCTCAATCTTGACGGTGATTGCGCCTGTCAACGTATTGACCGTGGTGATCGCAGCCCGACGGTTGTAGTCGCTTGAGCCTGCATTCGAAATATTATTCGAAACGACGGCACTTGAGAGTGACGTGTTACCCAGAGTGGCCTTAGCCGTATTAAGTGTCGTACTGAGCGCCATTCACCCGTCTCCAGAAGCTGTTATCGTGCCAGATTGATGAGGACGTCCATCATATCCGAACCTGTTTGGAAGACTTTTGAGTTCGCGGTGTAGCTGCGCTGGGCCTGGATCATTTCCGTCAGTTCGTTCGCGATATCGACGTTCGACTGCTCCAACTGCTTGGACGCAATCGAGCCATAGCCCGTCTGACCCGCGAAGCCCAAGGTGACCACACCCGATTCAGCAGTCGTCTGGAAGGCATTGCCGGAAAGGACCTTGAGATTGTCCGGGCTTGCCACATCGGCGAGCGGAACGCGGTAAAGCGGCCGCGGCGAGGACTTGGCATAGGTTGCATAGACCGTCCCGTCCGCCGTAATAGAGATCGACTGAACCGCTTCAGCCGCGTTACCGTTCACGCCGCCCTTGGAAATCGTCGATTTGTCCGCGCCGAGCTGGGACATTCCCGAGAGATCGAACGTCACGTCCATGTCGTTGACGCTATCGGAGACAGTGATCTTGGGCGGATCATTCTGCAGCTTTCCAGCATCGTAGGTCAATGTTTCGTTCAACAAGGCAGGCTGGGAATAAGGGAACCCGCCCGGATCGGTCGCGAACTTGGCGTCATACACGGAAACTTCCCACTCGTTGTCTGCGGTCTTCGTGAAGTAGAAATCGTACTTCACCGAATTGCCGAGCGGATCGTAGCCGGTGACAGACGTTTTCAACGTGCTGACCTGATCGACGACGACCGAGCTGTTGTTCGCGCTGGGGCGGTTGCCAGCAGCCACGATCGGCGCGGAAGAAGACAAGTTGCCCGTTAACGAGCCGAGTGTGGAGACCGTTGCCTGCATGCCGTCAGCCGATGCATTGACAGGAACGAGACCGTCATAGCTGTTAATCACGGTGGTTGGCGTGGTGCCATCATACTTGTAGCCCAACAGCTTGAAGCCGGACGCATTGACGAGGAAGCCGTCATCGTCCGGCACGAACTGGCCTGCACGAGTGAGAAACACATTGCCGCTTGGGTCTTCGACCACGAAGAAGCCATCGCCCTGAATGGCGATATCGGTTGGAGATTGCGTAGACTGCAAAGGTCCGTTCTGGGTGATGGAATAGTTGACCTTCGTCATCACGCCACCGGAATTATAAGTGCCGCCGTTCGCGCCGAGCACGAGGGTCGAAAAGGATGTCGATGCACTCTTGTAGCCAGTGGTGCTGGCATTGGCGATGTTGTCACCGACGGTCCCGAGCTTGTTGGCCTGAGCGCCCATGCCGGATACAGCAGTTTTCATCGTTCCAAAAAGGCTCATGTCGAATCCTCTATTCCTGTTCCTGATGACGTTAGGATGCGGGCCTTGCGTGAGGCTGTCTGTTTTCTCCACCATGGAAATTTTCAGCGCCAAAGCCATCGAGGAGTGGAGACGTCCAGAAACGAAAAAGACCGGCGCTCGGGCCGGTCTTTAGGAATGAGGGTGCTGAAATTAATAAACAAATATCGCGGGCTTCCCGAACCCGCGATGACGTTCAGGACCAGTCGATGCAGTAACCGAGGAACCGCTTCGAGTCGATTGGATCGAAGCCAAGCTTCTTGCGAAGCTTTTTGCGAAGCTTGCTGATGTGGCTTTCGACCACGTTCTCTTCGACTTCCTCGTCGAAGATGCCGTAGATCGCGTTGAAGATCTGCGCCTTGGAAACGCGGCGACCGCGGTTGGCGATTAAATATTCCAGAATGCGCCGCTCACGACGCGGAAGCGGGAACACTTCGCCATTCACTTCCGGATCACGACCATCGGAGAAAACCCGGATTGGTCCAACATCGGTAAACTGCGTGATGACGTTGAGCCTGCGGCGAATGGCTGCTGCTCGTGCCAAGATCTCACGGGGATGTACAGGCTTGCGCACGACATCGTCGACGCCACAATCGAACAATGCAAGTGTTGCATCGAGGGAATGCTGATCGCTGACCGCAATGACAGGGGCCTGCGAACGATCACGGATCGTTCTTGGCAGTTCATGCGTTGTATCAGCCTGACCAATTAAAAATGCTTCAATCGCAGCGATGTCTGAATCCGCTGCGGTGTTTACCCATTCGCCAAATTCTGCTGGATCAAATCCAGTCGAGGGTATCCCCTCTCGTCCAAACAGGGCTGTATACCCTTCTTTAACGAGCTTGCGCTCATCAACTACCACGATCATTCGTCCGCCTCCGAATCAGTGTAGCTCACCTACGTCCTAGGGTGTACGAATCGGGGGAATCTCTAACAATTACAGGAAAATACAGGTAATTATTAATAGTTGATTAACTATATTGTGCCGATTTGGACTATATCTAGTATGTGCTTACCAAAAATGGGATATTTTTTCCTGGGATAAACATGTGGAAGATAATAGGGGGATTGACTCAATGAATTTGGCCCATTCTTGCCGCATTTCAAAAATGGGCAAAAACGGAGTCAACACATGCAACTTAAGATTGGTTAAGCCTGGCAAAATTTACGGGCGTTGACGGTCCACTGACCATAGCCTGTTGCGACCAGATTACTGATGACACGGCAGACATAGCGCTGTTGCGCGGGGTCATTATTGGGGCCGGCATGGTACCTTGCGACTGCCATCGTCCAGGTCTCATGCCGATCGTGGAGCTGCTTTAGGAAGCGCGCAGCATAGGCCACATTCTTCGCAGGCTCGAACATTTCGCCGATCGATCTGAACTCGGCGCCGTGAAAATAGACGTTGATCTGCATGCATCCGACATCGATCAACTTCGCACCACGTGCCCGCGCCTCCTCCACCAGACGATAGGCTTCCATCCTGCTTTCAGGAAAAAAAGCCTTGCCTTCGATGTTGATCGCGTAGGGGCTGAGCGAACCCTTGCGTCCGGTTTCCGTCAGACCCACCGAATATAATATTCCTTCCGGAATGTTATATTGGCCTGCGGCATCATGGATCTGCTGCTCACACTCCACCGCAGCTACGGGCTGGGAGGCCTCACAGGTAGACGTGGTCAGGACGAGCGCTGGTATCGCGAGGAAGTGTTTCAGGCTGAGCCGAAATATCATTGCCATTGACCTCTTCGGGCGCGTTGGGGCGCGTCTGCCGATAGAACTGCTCCTGCGATCGATCCTCGTTGCCACGCTGGCCGCCTTGCTGCGCACCTTGCTGGTTTAGATCGTTCGGCTGGCGGTTGTTGCTTGTGTTGTCCTGACGGTCGGATGCGGAAGAAAGCGAGACTGTTACCTGATCCATGCTGAAGCCTTGCGACTTCAAAGCATCCAGGATGGCGGAACTGTCTTTCTGCAGTTCCGCATAGCCTTTCAGCGTATGGGCGGTCAGGTGGACACTCAGCTCATCACCCACCAGCTTCATGGCGGCCGTCACATGACCGAGTTCGACAGGGCTCATTTGGATCTTCAGCGTGTGAACGACCTGCCCAGTGGTGGTCACCAGAGGCGCTCCACTGGTCTTGGCCGCCATTGCCGTTGCCCAATCCGGGTCGGATGCCATCAACGCTGTGACGTTGGCGGCGTTTGAGGTTGGAGCAAGAGCGAGATAACGTCTGCTATCGAGTACCTGCACCACGTCAACGTTTGGAGCCGACGACAGCGATGCATCGACCTTCAACGATCCATCCTCATGCGATGCAATGTGAAGATCGATCGCCGGAGCATCCGCCTTGGCGAGCCTTACCACTGTCGCGGGCAAGGCCTGATCGTCACCTGATGATGGACCCACAGGAAGCAGAGTTGCGCCATCGGTCGGCTTTGCCTTTGCATCAGCGTGCGCTGGCGTTACCGGCTGCTCTTTCGGCATGTTCGTGGCGGCGAGAAGCGACATAAGGTCGGCACTCGTGCTCGGAACGTCGGTCACATCAGTCTCGTCTGCAGACTTATCGCCTTTATCGCCCTCAACCGGCCCTTCGGTCGTGTTTGTCGCCTTGGTCAGCGTCTCGATGAATTTCACCAGATCTGCGAGCGAAGCTGCAGGCTCTTCGACCACCGCCGGCGCTTCCTGCGCCGCAGGCGTCACCGGCGCGGTCTGAACGCTCAGGCTCGGGTCGACAAGCTTCAAAAGAAGCGAAGGTTTGCTTTCCGACGCTTCATCGGTGACATCGTCCTTAGCGGCTGGTTGCTTACCGTCAGCGTTTGCGGCACGGGTTGGCGCATCATCCTGAGGCTTACTCGCAGGCCGGTCGCGTAAGGTTTGCTTGGTGTCGGTCGACACAGTGCTTGACGATGTGCTCTGGGCCCTATCGCTATCTTGCGCCTTGGACCTGGCGTTGGCATTGTTTGCTGGCGCAGGTTGCCGGCCGTTGCGATCGCCCGCGGCGCCGAGCGCGTCGGAGAAGCCGGATGCGCCTTGCTTGGACGATCCGCCACGGTCCCGACTGTTTGTAACCTTTACGGCCTCGGTATGGCTCGGCACCAAGTTGCTCAGGACGTTCATGTTATCCCCCTTCCTGCTTCAGCATGGAGTCGATCTCGTTCAATCGAGCGCGGTTCTTATCGAAAAATGTCTTCAATGGTGCGGCATCGGCTGCATGGGATGCAGCCTCCTCGGTCTGACCAGCATGTGCTGGAGCGTCTTCAACACCTCTAGCCGCGGGACTGCTGCCACTCGAAGCAGGCGGCGCGGCCGGGAGAGCGGCCGGCTGCATGATCTGCTTCGCAATGGTATTTGCCGCATCGCGCAGCGCCAGATCGCGCGGCGACAGTTCCGCTTCCGGTATGCTTGCCAGCTTTTTCTGTGCGCCAAGAACATCCTGTCCCGATATGTCGGTCAGTCCCGAATAGAGCTTAGAGAGAGGCTCGCGGGTCGTGTCACCCGTGTCCTCTGCAATTCTGTTGGCTTTCTCCGCCGCGAACTGGGCAAGCTCGGTCTTACCTTGCAAGGATGCCTGTCGGGCGATGCGCAGATAGATTTCCTGAGCCCTCTCCGGATCCATCAACTCGGCGATCTCACCAATGTCCTTCGTTGTCACGGGGCCAAAGCTATCGACGGCAAGGCTGACAAAGAGATCGGCAAACTGCGATGCATAGGGTGAGTGCAGAAACCGGACTGCGTATTTTCGGGCGTAGAGCATTCCCTTTTGAGGCTGCTTCAACTGCATCGTCGCCATGATGGAACGGCGCAGCGCCGCCTCCTCGATAATCGTACCCGGTGCGCTCAACCGAGCATCATCGAAGAATGGCAGTGCTGCAGCCGCATCTCTCGTATAGGCGATGTTGCCCGCAATCAGCATGAGGTAAGGGCCCAGGCGGTTGTTACGATATTCTGGGATCAGATCGGAAACGACCTTATCCACCAGACCGCCACGGCCGCTGAGATATTTTTGCAAGACATTGACCACACGGGAATCGAAGTATCCCTGCACGTCCTTGGCCACGAGGTAGTTGAGTGTCGCGGGATTGCCGCCGCTCATGATGTAGATCAGCGCCGCATCGGCATTCTTCGCGTCGGAGAACACCGACATGTCCGACGTCCGTAACGTGGTGTCGAAAGTCCCCAGCAGAAATTTTTGCATGTCGCGCGCGGAATGGTCGCCCATGACGACGGAATCCTGCACGAACTGCAGCGACCGCAAGATCTTGGCGGGCGGCAGGTCGCTCTGGGCCTGGCCCTGGCCAGCCGCCAGAAGCCAGGATACCCCCATCAACAATCCAGCAATATGAGTGGCTCTCATCATCCGCTGGCCTCAACCGTCCTCGAGCAATATCTCGATACGGCGGTTCGCGCCGTTCATCGGGTCATCCGTGCTTTGCAAGCGACGGTCGGCAAAACCGGAGAGCTGCTTGATCCGCCCTTCATCCAGTCCGCCGCGCACCAGCATGTAATAGGCCGCATGGGCGCGATCCATCGACAGTGTCCAGTTGTCTTTGCCACCGCTATTATAGGCTCTGCCATCGGTATGGCCGCGAATGACGACAGCACCCTTTTGCTTGCTGAGAACCTCGCCGATCTTTCCCATTGCCAGGACCAGATCGCGCTGGGGGACCGCGGAGCCGACGCTGAACATCGCACTGCTCGCCTTTTCCGAGATGGTAATCAGCGTGCCGCCTTCGGCAGGGGTCACAACGATGCCCTCGGCAAGCTTGCCAGCCACGCCGGAGACCTCCTGCGAGATCTCCGCTCGCAATGCGTCAGCGGCCTTTTCACTGGTTTGCGATACCTTGACGGGCGTGGCGGGTTCGCTTTCAGCGTCTTGCTTCGTCTGCGCATCCTGTTTTGCCGATTGTTTGCCGGAAACCTGATTGGGCTTTGGACTGGGGACCGGAATAGCCATTGCGACTTCGGTTGGCTTCTCCGCTTCCGCATCCAGATCGTCCGCCGCAACCTGCTCAACCTTGGCCGCTTTGGGGTCGGGGGGCGTTCCGAGATCGTTCGGGTCGCCGATGATGCCCGCAACATCCTCCTTGGGTGGCGTTTGCTTCACGCTTTCAGGTTTCTGCTCCTTTTCCGGAAGCTTTGTGTCCTGGACCACAACAGCAGGGTTCTGCTGAGCGGTGTCGATCTGCTTGCTCCAGAAATCCGGATCGAAGGGATCGCGATAAGCTTCGCCGCCGGATGCGCCGGTCGAGGGACCGGACTCGCTTGCGCCACCCTCACCCTTGGCGCTGACATTGGCCTGCTGCCCGACCTCCTGGGCAATCTCCGCGAGAACCGCATAGGGATTTTCGAAGAAGGCGGTTTCGGAGAAATTAACATTCTGGCCAGACGTCGTGGTCGAGTCCTCGCCGCTTGCGGCAGCGCTGCCCTCCGTCGACTTGGTCGTCTTGGTGTCGGATTTCGCGCTGGTCTCCTCCCCTCGCTCTTTCTTGGCAGGCTGCTTCAATCCACGTTCGGCAGGCTGCTCGTCCGTCAACTTGATCGGATTGAAATAGCTGGCGACCGAGGCTGTCGTCTTTTCGTTGGACGCGTTGACGAGCCACATGACGAGGAAGAAGGCCATCATCGCAGTCATGAAGTCGGCAAAGGCGATCTTCCAGGCACCCCCATGCGCACCGTCATGCCCACCCTTGTGCCGCTTGACGATGATGATTTCATTCTTGCCGTGATGGTGATTTTCGCTCTCACTCATCAGACAAGCCCCTCAAGCCTTGGAAGAACTCCGACAATCTCGTCATTAAAATTGAATTATCCATGTGAACCTGAATATCGATGTCGTCCGACATCTCGTAGTCGATGGGGTGATCAACCCCCTCCAGTTCCCTACGCATCTTGGAAAGCAGTTCCTCCGGCCCGCTGATCTTGACCGTGCCAGCATAGCCATCCTGTATCTCGCGACGGACCTGCGCCGAAAGTTCGGCCGCCGTCTTCTGTGCGAGCTCATGTTCGACAAACTGGCTGAGAACCTTGAGACAAGCGGCCTCGACGTGCTCATTCATCACCTGCTTCATGGTGATGACCGAGGTCGCGAGGTGACCGGCGATTTCTTCCTCAAACCGGACACGTTGGGCCTCCAGCTCCTCCTCATGGCGCAGCTTCAAGGCGTCGAGTTCGGCCTGATGGTTCTCTTGGAGGCTCTGTCTTGCAGATTGCTCACCATCCTCGAACGCCTTCCGCTTCTCCTCCTCGAAATCGACCAAAGGCTCGGGAGCTGACGCCCATTCATTCTCGAAGGTCACCGCCGGCATCTCGAAATCGATCGCCACGGGTTCTTCAACCGGCACGAACTGGCTGAAATCCTTCAAGTATTTTGTCAGCGCTGCACTCATCGACGCACCTGGCGACAGACATGACATCTGTCTTTTCAATCCGAGAAGCCTTACCGCGTTTATTCGCGCAAGGTGTTCGCAGCTGCATCGTCTGTCCTGCGGGAGAACTGGAGAGGGCAGCTTTTCAGAAACGGAGAGTAAAGAGCCAAACTTGTGCGAGGATGAACCTATCCGCCGTTAGCCGAAGAGATCGTTGAGACTCCTGCGGAAGCTATTGGCCATGGACACCATTTCCACCGCTAGCTCTCGTTGAGATTTGTAGGCGGCAAGCTTTGTGGACTCCTCCGTCATGTCAGCATCAACGAGACGACTGACGCTTAGGTCGAGAGAATCGCCCATACCCTTGACGAAGGAGGTTTGTTGATTGATCCGGCGGGACATTGTGCCGAGCGAACTTCCCAGTCCCTGCACTTTTCGAGAGAGGTCACTGACAACAGAGATCATGTCGTCGAGCTGCTCTTGCGTTGTATCAGCCGAGACCTTAATCTCAGCACCCGCCGGTGCCGTCGTGCCATCAATGTGCAAAAGGTAATAATCTCTTGGGGTCGCTGTCCCTTGGGGATTGAGCGGGGCAGCGTCGACAGCACTTGTGAGTATACCACGCCGGGGATCGCTCGTATCGACTAAGGTCGTCTCGGAAGTTCTGATGGTGAGATACTGCAGTGTAATAGCTCCATCCGTTCCTTTTTCATAGGAATAAGGGATGGATTTGCTTTCCATCAGCTGCTCATTGTTGTTGTATAGCCAATTGTCTCCCGAAAAGCTTGCCGACTTGGCGACTGACTCAAGATTGCTTTTGAGCGAAGAAAGGGATGCATTGATCGCATCGCGATCGGCGCTGGACTCCTTGGCAGTCGTCAGCTGCGTTTTTATCTTGTCGAGAAGCTCAATCGTCGACGATACGCTTTCATAGGTCGTGTCTACTTTCGCCGCACCCAGGGTCAGCGCATCTCCGACGCTGGTCAAAACCTTACCCTCGGATTTCAGCTTCTGCGAGGTCGACCAGTATCCGGCATTGTCTGCGGCTTCCGCGACTTTGAGACCGGAGCTTGCCCGCAGCTGCGTTTTTTGCAGATTGTCCGCGCTGAAGAGAAGCGTCTGTAGTGCGCTCTGCACATAGCTCGAGGAAAGAATCTTGGTCATGCCATTCGTCTCAAGAAGAGTGGAGTACATGCCATTTCTGGCGAATGCGCCTCTCTTCATGAAGAGGCTGAAAAGCCGGACACCGCGTTTATCAAACTCTGCGAATCACCGCGACACCAAATACACGAAGAAACCATGGTCAAGCTTGCGTGAGGCTGGAGATCGCTTAATGGATCGAAGGACGCCTTAATGAAGAAGGCCGCGTCTTTGGAAAAACGCGGCCTTTTGCTTTATGATCTGTCCAAATCCTACTGGCGGAAGAGCGAGAGCAGCTGCTGCGAGCCGGAATTTGCGATGGAGAGAGACTGGACGGCCAACTGTTGCTGCGTCTGCAGCGCAGAAAGCTTCGCGGATTCTTCTTCCATGTTGGCATCTACCAAGCGGCTGATACCGGATTTCTGGGCATCGCTGAGCTTCTTGGAGAAGCTGTCCTGCATGTCGATGCGGGTCTTCAGAGCGCCGACGGCGGCAGCACCCTTCACCATTTTCTTCAGCGCAGTTTCAACGGTGTCCAGATAAGAGTCGATGTTGGTCTGGCTCGTCGTCGATGTGAGCTTGATATTCATCACAGATCCAAGAATGCCGCCGGTACCAATGCCCGTTGCAGTGGCGATTGCCGAGAACATCGCATAGCTGCCGGCTTCGTAGGACGCCGTGGTGATCTTGACCGTGCCGTCGCTGTTGCGGATGAAGCCGTCAACGACAGACGAGCTGGAACCGGCGGCCTTGACGACCCAGTTTTCACCGTTGAAGGATGCAGACTGAGCGATCGAAGACAGCTGTTGCTGCAGCTTGGTGATTTCCAGCTGAACCTGTGTCTTGTCTACTGAGCTTTCACTTGCCGTCGAGAGCTTGGCCTTAATTTCATTGACAACATCCTTGGCGCTGTCCATCGCAGCGTAAGCCGTGTCTACCTTCGCTGCACCAACGCCCAGAGCATCGGCAGCAGCGTTGAGGGCTTTGTTGTCGGACCGCATGGTCGTGGAGATCGACCAGTAGGCAACGTTGTCTGATGCCTTTGCAACGCGATAGCCCGATGACACGCGCTCCTGGGTGCTCGAAAGGCTGTTGTTGACGTTGCGAAGTGACTGCAATGCGGACATTGCAGAGGTGTTGGTCAAAATACTGGTCATCTCATTAGCCCCTTTGGCCTAGGTATAAGAAGGGACATTCCGGTCGTACCGGGAAACGCAGCGGGCAGCTTCATGCTTACCGAATGAATGGTTCGGCGTGCTGTTTCGATGGCCACAGAAAACATTGTTATGGTTAACAAAGGTTTAAGTGCAGGAAAGTTTTTACCTCGGTGAACGAGGCGTTAATGTCCTAACGCTCCCATCATCAACCAAGTTATTGATATTTATACATTTTTTATTTTAGAAAGAAACCAAAGGAACATGGTCTTGGTGCTCGGATATATCAACGCTCTTAGGCCTCGCTTTAGTGTTAAAAATCACTGATGGAGGCATAGCTGTCAACGAGGTACGAGCTGTTCAGCTTCTTGCTCTTTGCCCGCAGTATAGACCAATTTTTGAGACCGGGTGGAGACCAGCACTTGTTGCGGTGATCGTCTGAAAAACAAGTCTGATAACCTTCCTTATCGAGACATCTGTAGAACACCGGATAATGCTCTGGACACAGGAGAGGGTATGCGGCGCGCAACACTGTCAAGCGGGCGAAGTTGCTTATCGGCTCAGGAACCCGAGTCATATTCGCCACATGTCAGGTCATCTCGAGATATTTTCAATTACCGGAGAGTTCTAGAAATGCAGAAGGCCGGTACATCGCTTGCGATGTACCGGCCTCAAGGTCGTTGCCGCGCGAAAGCGCGGCGTCGAATGGCTTTGAACTAGGCTTAGCCGCGGAAGAGCGAGAGAAGCTGCTGCGAGCTGGAGTTAGCGATTGAGAGAGACTGAACGGCCAACTGCTGCTGCGTCTGCAATGCAGAAAGCTTGGCGGACTCTTCTTCCATGTTCGCATCTACCAGGCGGCTGATACCAGACTTCTGCGCGTCGCTCAGTTGCTTGGAGAAGGTGTCCTGCATTTCGATACGCTTGGAGAGAGCACCAACCGCAGCTGCACCCTTCGTCAGCTTCTTTAGAGCTGTTTCAACGGTCGTCATATAAGTGTCGATCTGGCCCTGGGTCGTCGTGGCACTGAGGCTGATCGACATCACCGAACCCAGAACGCCACCCGTACCCACGCCACCCGAGATGGCCGAGAACATCGCGTAACTTCCGGCTTCGTAGGACGCCGTGGTGATCTTGACCGTGCCGTCGCTGTTGCGAATGAAGCCGTCTACAACTGTCGTGCTGGAGCCGGCTGCCTTGACTACCCAGTTTTCACCGCTGAACGAAGCCGACTGGCCGATGGAAGACAACTGTTCCTGCAGCTTGCCAATTTCAAGCTGAACCTGGGTCTTGTCGACGGAGCTTTCGCTTGCGGTCGTCAGCTTGGCCTTGATTTCGTTGACGACATCCTTAGCGCTGTCCATCGCGGCATAGGCCGTATCGACCTTCGCAGCGCCGACACCCAGCGCATCAGTCGCCGCCGACAGGGCCTTGTTGTCCGATTTCATGGTCGTGGAAATCGACCAATAAGCGACGTTGTCGGCCGCCTTGCCAACTTTCAGGCCACTGGAGACGGCGTTCTGAGTCGTGGAGAGATTGCTGTTAACGTTGCGAAGAGCCTGCAGTGCAGACATAGCGGATGTGTTCGTCAGAATGCTGGTCATAGTAAAACTGCCCCTATGGCACGAGATATTAAAAGGGACATTCCGCTCCTACCGGAAAACGACATATGGCATCATGCCCGCAGAAAGTATTAACCAGACCTTCAGCAGTCGTTTTGATAGGCTTATCTAACTATATTAAGGTTAAGCAACAAATAATATTTAATTAAAATTGAGTAAAATTTCAAAGAAAATTAATAGTGCTTTTTTAACTGAGATTAACGAACAAAAAAGGCTGAGCCTTCCGGCCCAGCCTCATTAATACTTTATTTAGAACAGGATTAACGGAACAGCGACAGGATGCTCTGCGAGCTGGAGTTAGCGATTGAGAGAGACTGAACGGCCAACTGCTGCTGCGTCTGCAATGCAGAAAGCTTGGCGGACTCTTCTTCCATGTTCGCATCTACCAGGCGGCTGATGCCAGCCTTCTGCGCGTCGGAGATCTTGCTTGAGAACTGATCCTGAAGATCGATACGCTTGGAAAGCGCGCCGAGAGCGGCTGCACCCTTCGTCAACTTCTTCAGAGCTGTTTCAACGGTCGTCATATAAGTGTCGATCTGGCCCTGGGTTGTCGTGGCGCTGAGGCTGATCGACATCACCGAACCAAGAACACCACCCGTACCCACGCCACCCGAGACGGACGAGAACATCGCGTAGCTTCCGGCTTCGTAGGATGCCGTGGTGATCTTGACCGTGCCGTCGCTGTTGCGAATGAAGCCGTCTACAACTGTCGTGCTGGAGCCGGCTGCCTTGACCACCCAGTTTTCACCGTTGAACGAAGCCGACTGGCCGATGGAAGACAACTGCTCCTGCAGCTTGCCAATTTCAAGCTGAACCTGGGTCTTGTCGACGGAGCTTTCGCTTGCAGTCGTCAGCTTGGCCTTGAGTTCGTTGACGACATCCTTGGCGCTGTCCATCGCGGCATAGGCCGTGTCGACCTTGGCGGCACCGATGCCGAGTGAGTCGGTTGCAGCGTTCAGAGCCTTGTTGTCAGACTTCATGGTCGTGGCGATCGACCAGTATGCTGCGTTATCCGACGCCTTAGATACCCTCAGGCCTGAGGAGATGACGTTCTGCGACTTTGCCAAGTTGCCGTTGACGTTACGTAGGTTCTGAAGAGCGGTTGTGGCGCTGGAATTGAAGTTGATGCTAGACATGATTGCCCCTTTTTACGAGATACTTTGGGAGGGACATGCCGGATTCCACCGGCGTAAACGGTTCGGCTTCATGCCACTCGGTTCCGTTCTTGTAGGGAAACCAAACCCGTCACGTGAGGATGAAAATGCCTGCCAAGCATTTCCAACTTCTTAATTTGACCGGTCGAATCTATCGTTCCCGAGCTTAAAGTTAACATTCGGTTAACACCCGGAGGGACTGAACAAAGAGCTGAAACATCCCGCTTCGAGCAAGGTTCATCCGATAGGCTCGGATGAATTTTCTATAGCCCCAGCCGACGTGACCACACGGGGATATGGCGAGCAAAAGGATGCGACAGGTCGATGTTAAATGAAATCAGCTACTCGGTAGCCTCGAAACACTTCAAGGCAGGCAGATACACCGAAGCACTGGCCGCATTGAACGAGTTAATCGATGCCAAGAAAGATGCGCGAACCTACGCGCTGCTTGCAAGAACGCTGCGGCAGGTCGGCCTACCCGACCAAGCCGCTACTGCATACGAGCTTGCTTATCAGCAGGGCGGAATGGACGCGGAAGCGCATCTGGTGAACAGCATCAAGCTTTTCTACGAGTGCAAGCAGAACGACAAGGCACTCGCGCTCTCCAACAAGCTCATCAACCGCTTTCACAAGCATCCCGATATCGCTTTCATCGTCGGAAAGCTGCTGCTCGAGCGTGGCGAGAACCGCATTGCCCGGACGTTGAAAAACATCCTGATGAAGAGCGATAATATCGATCACATCCTGTTGGGCGCACGCATAGCGATCACCACATGGGATGTCTTCGATCCGAGCGACCTCGAAACGGCGCGCGTGCTGCTCTCGAGACTGCCGCGCGAAAATGCAGTGCGTCTGATGTTTCTTGTCTTCAGCCGGGAAAACAGCAGGTTCGACAATATAGAGATCCACCAACCCATTATCGATGCAGCAATCGCATCGGGCGATACGTCTTTCGTCGCCGATGACGGAACGTTCTTCAACCTCCACTGGACGGGCGACGAGCACCTCAACCAACTCGCGCGCAGTAATACGCCGTTCTTCACACCTGAAATGACAGCGCGGCGGCGAGCCCTGCCACATATGTGGGGTGACAAGATCCGGATCGGATACATGTCGTCAGACTTCTTTGATATACACGCGACCATGAAACTGATCCGCCGCGTACTGGAGTTACACGACCGTGACCGTTTCGAAATCACCCTATTCTGCCATACCGATCCCGTTCATCTTCAGATGAACGAGGCCGATCGCAGCCAATGGGGTGATGTTGTCACGATCTACGACATGAGTGACGAAGAGGCCTGCGATGAAATCAGGGCGCGCAATATTGACATATTGGTCGATCTGAAGGGTCATACTGCCAACAACCGTACATCCATCCTAAACCTCGGCGCAGCTCCTATCCAGGTCGCCTGGATCGGCTTTCCCGGCTCGACGGTCAATGTCGATCTCGATTATGCGATCGGAGACCCCTACGTCCTCCAGGACAGTTCTAAGCCCTTTTACTATGAAAAGTTCGTTCGGTTGCCGGAATGCTACCAGCCGAACGACTCAGTCAACCGCCCACTCGCGCAAAAAGTCACCCGCGCGCAAGTCGGTCTGCCTGAGGACGCGTTCGTTTTCGCGTCCTTCAATGCCAACCGCAAGATCACACCCAAGGTCATGGACATGTGGTGCGAGATCTTGAAAAAGACGCCAAACAGCGTGATCTGGATCATGCAGAGCAGCCCTTACAGCTCAGCCAACATCCTGAAGAAATTCAACGCCAAAGGCATTCACTCGCGGCGTGTCTTCATCACAGGCAAGCTCGATTACGAACTTCACCTCAATCGCATCACCGCAGCGGATCTCGGTCTCGACACCTTCCCGGTCAACGGCCATACGACGACGTCCGAGCAGCTTTGGGCAGGACTGCCGGTGCTTACCGTCAAAGGAACGAATTTCGCTTCCCGCGTCAGCGAGAGCCTGCTGAACGCTATCGGCACGCCGGAACTCGTGGCAGAAGACGACAAAGACTATGTGCGGCAGGCCGTGTTCTACGCGCAAAATCCGGATCGTCTGAAAGAAATCCGCGACCGCATCGACGCGAACCGCTTCGTCACACCGCTCTTCGATGCCGAGCGCTTCTGCCGTCACCTCGAAACTGCCTATGAGATGATGGTCGAGCGCGCAAAGCAGGGAGCCGAACCGGATCATTTCGATGTTCCGGCACTCCCGAAGCGCGACGGCCCCTTTCTCGAACGGTAATACCTCGATCGTTTCCTGTTAAGTGGATAGGTTCCAAATACGAAAATGGCCGCTTCGAAAGAAGCGGCCATTTTCGTGTCTGGCGTCGAGCAACGGGGCTTGCTCTTCTTAAAGGCATGATGATGGACTGAGTTCAACTGGACTGGATCAGGCCTCGCTTGACATCACACCGCGGATTTACTCCGAGTAGAGCTCGCCGGCCGAGGTCACGATCTTCCACCGTCCGTCCACCTTGGTCATGGAGAGAAGCTTGCTTTCGTCCGGCAGGACCGACCCGATCTGAACCAGGAACATGCCGGACTTGTCCTCGATCAGTGCCCGTCCGTTTGAGACATGCAGCAGCTTGAAGTTTGCCCCACCCGGGAAGGGCTGTTGGGGCATTGGACCGTCTGAGTTGACATTCTTGTCGTTCGCAGGGACCGTCGCGGTTATGACGTTGTCGACGATAGCATCTTTGGACTGGCTGGTAGCGACGGAATTATCATTATGCGGCATAACCGCATCCCCACCACCACCGCCGCGTTGCGGGACATTCATCAAAGCCTCCCAACCGCGACCGCTCATGCCGAATTTCTCCGGGTTGAGGAAGACATACCAAGGCAGCGCCGCTGCCGCTGCGGCCACCCCGATCAGGCCGCCTGTCAGCCAACGATCAAATTGCCTGGCGGCATCGGCCGTCGTGACGGTCTTGTTGCGCTTTTTGAACTTCATAGTCATGGTCCCCGTCGCTGTGCAGTCGCAGACTGGTTGTTTACGGGCGCATTTCGCAGTGCATTTGCCAGTTCTGCGTAGGCATCGATTACCGTCGGATCGCCCGGCGACTGCTTGAGAACTTCGTACACAAAGGGCACCTGCTTGACCGCCATGTCGAGCTCGGCATCGACGCCCGGCCGATAACCACCGATCAGGCGCAGATCCTTCGTTTCCTCGAAATTGTGAATGAGTGATTTCAACCGCGAGACCAGCTTCTGCTGATCGGGTGTCCAAGCCTTGTGGGAAAGACGCGAGATGGATGCCAGCGGATTGATCGGAGGATAACGGCCTTCATCGGCGAGCGATCGATCGAGCACAATGTGGCCGTCGAGAATGCCGCGTGTGGAGTCCGCGATCGGATCGTTGTGATTGTCACCATCGACAAGGATCGAGATGATGGCGGTGACGGTACCCGTCCCCTCCTTGCCCGGCCCGGCGCGCTCCAGAAGCTTTGGAAGTTCCGTAAAGACCGAAGCCGGATATCCGCGCGCGATTGGCGGCTCGCCAGCGGCAATCGCAACTTCGCGGATCGCATGGGCAAAGCGGGTGATGCTGTCTGCGATGAAGAGAACATTTTCGCCTTTGTCGCGGAAGTGTTCGGCAATGGTCATTGCGACCAGTGGTGCCATCTTTCGCAACATCGGGCTTTCATCGCTTGTCGCGACAACGGCAATCGACTTCCTCATATTGTCGCCGAGCGTGTCTTCGATGAATTCGCGAACTTCGCGACCGCGTTCGCCCACCAGCGCGATGACCACCTTGTCGAAGGCATCCGCCTTGGCGAGCATGGATAGCAAAGTGGATTTACCGACACCCGATCCGGCAAAGACACCGAGACGCTGACCCAGACACAGGGGTGTAAAAATGTCGATGGCCTTCACCCCGGTCCGAAAGCCGGTAATGACGCGGCTTCGGCTCATGGATGGTGGGGGCAAGGCCATGACGGTGCGTTTCCGTGCACCTTTCAGAAGCGGGCCTTTGCCATCGATCGGTTTGCACAATGAATTAATCGTCCGGCCGCACCAGCTATCGTCGGGCTGAACACGAAATTCGCCCTCTCGCAGCACGATATCGTTGACGCCGATCGGCTCGCCAGGTTCGATGGGGCAGACATAGATGAGGTCCGGCTCGACACGCACCACTTCACCCAGGTGCAGACCGGTCGCGCTTTTGTGGACGACGAACTCGCCAAGCCGAACATGTTCCGACAGGCCGCTGACCGTATAGTGGCCGGCAGCGATGGTGCGCACACGCCCGCCGCGCGACACTGGCGCGCCCGAAACCAGTTGAGCAGCCGCGATCTGGGACAGGGCATCCAGTTTGTGAAACGGCGAGGGCTGCGGTTGGCTATCCATCTTGGTTCATGCCGATTACTGACCGCCACCCAGCGTGCGGAGCGCTTGGGAGAGATTGTCCTCCGTCGACTTCATCATCGACGAAATGCCTTCAAAGGCCCGGTTGACCTGGATAAGCTGCGTCATCTGCGAGACGCCGTTGATGTTGGAAGCTTCGAGATAGCCCTGCACGACACCGGCTCGATCAGCATCCACCACCGGCTGTGGCGGCTGAGCAAAGATCACGCCGCTGTTCTCATAGCGAACGAAGCCCTTCTTCGCATCTGCGGTGAACAATCCGATCTGGCCCATCGTCCGACCATTCTGGCTAATGCGACCATCGGCACCAACGGTCGGCTCCCCCGCAGCAAGGTTGAGCTGGATCGGCGCGCCGCCGGGATCAAGAACCGGATAGCCCTTAGTCGAGATCAATTCGCCAGTCGTCGACATGGAAAAGCGGCCATCGCGCGTCAGAACCTGGCCTGACGGTGTGTTGATGGCAAACCATGCATCACCCTTGACGGCAAAATCGAAGGGGTTTCCAGTCCGCTCAAGTTCGCCATTGACCGTCGAAAGATAGTCGTTGCCCTGGGTCACGAAGGCGATATTGGCACGCAGATCGTTCTTCGTCTGGGCCATCACCTGGTTAAATTTCACCTCGGTGCCACGAAAGCCGACCGTATTCATGTTGGCAATGTTGTCCGCGATGGTCGTGAGGCGACGTTCCAAGGCGATCTGGGACGAAATACCAACATAGATACCAGATTGCATGTCGTTCTCCTGTTCGGACTTCCAGCCAAGGACGTGCGCCCAAACCCGGCGCATCATGGCTTCAAAGACCTAGAGGGGTTTGCTTGCGCGAAACTTTTGGTCGCTCTCCGCGATCGACCTTGCGAAGACCGAGCTGCATCAGACGATGCCAGGGTTCGGGCAAACATGCCCCTCGCGACCATCAAGAAGGTGCGGCGCCAGTAGCGAAGCGCCTTAAGCCAGCCTCGCGCAAGGCATGATGCCTAACCATTCAGGAGAAAAATTGGCTGCAGGTGTGAGCGTCAGATGAATATCGTTATTGGACTGGTTATTACTTTCGGCTGTATTCTCGGCGGCTTCATGGCCATGGGCGGACACTTGGACGTCCTTATTCAGCCCTTCGAGCTCGTGATCATCGGCGGCGCAGGCCTTGGCGGCTTCATCATGTCCAACCCCATGAAAGTGGTGAAGGACTCCGGCAAAGCGCTTGGCGAAGCATTCAAGTTCGCGGTGCCGAAAGAGCGTCACTATCTCGATGTGCTCGGTGTTCTCTACTCTCTGATGCGCGACCTGCGCACCAAATCGCGAAACGAGATCGAAGCCCATATCGATAATCCGGAGGAATCCTCCATCTTCCAGACGGCACCTTCGGTCTTGAAGAACAAGGAACTGACATCCTTCATCTGCGATTATGTCCGCCTGATCATCATCGGCAATGCGCGCAGCCATGAAATCGAAGCGCTGATGGACGAGGAAATCGAAACGATCCTCTACGACAAGCTGAAGCCTTACAACGCCATTACCGCAATGGGCGACTCCTTCCCGGCGATCGGCATCGTCGCCGCCGTTCTCGGCGTTATCAAGGCCATGGGTAAGATCAACGAACCACCTGCGGTTCTCGGTGGTCTTATCGGCGCTGCGCTCGTCGGCACCATGCTTGGCATTCTTCTTTCCTACTCGATCTGTAACCCGCTCGCCTCCCAGGTCAAAATCGTCCGCTCGAAGCAACACAGACTGTATGTCATCGTGAAGCAAACGTTGATCGCCTATATGAACGGCTCGGTTCCCCAGGTTGCGCTGGAATACGGACGAAAGACGATTTCCGGCTATGAGCGTCCTTCGATCGACGCCGTGGAGCAGGAAATGATGAACCCTGGCGGCGACCAGAAGGCGGCTTGAGATGGCGATTGCTGCGGACCATAGCTCTTCCTTGGGAATGGAACCCTCGCTGCTCGCGAAGCTCACCGGTGGGCTTGGGGACAGCAAGACCGTCGCCAAGATCGGCAACGAGATCGGCCAAGTCTATGGCACCTTCCTGCCCGACGTCTTCCACAGTCAAACCAGCATCACCATCGAGGTTGATTATGAGGCTTGCGAATCCGGCCTGATGACCGATCTCATTGCGAAGCTCGGTAAGGATTACGCTGTCGCGGATTGTTCGCTTCGCAACTGGTGCAACAATTTCATGATCGGTGTCGGCAACGCATTCGTCATGGCGTTGATGGAACGCATGCTGGGTGCTGCACCCGATACGATCATGGAACCGGAAGTCCGGCCCCTGTCGCCGATCGAGCTCGATCTTGCGGCTTTGATCCTCGACCGAATCGCTGGCGTGTTGCGCTCGGCGGTCAACGCTTCCGGCGGCTTCGAAGTGACGATCGAGCCGCCCTTCAATGCAACCGGAAAGAGCGCTTACGAAGAAGCCATGTTCGGCCAATTCGGCATGCTGATCCGGATGAAGATCGCAATCGGCAAGATTGCTTCCGAATTTGCGCTGATTATTCCTCAGCGCACGCTTCTCAAGACCACGATCGTCACGCCGAAGCCTTCGGCGGGGGCCGTTAAGAAGCAAGAAGAGTGGATGGAGATGATTTCCGAACAGGTCAAGCGTTCCCAGGTAACGCTTGAAGCGAAAATCAGACTTCAGACACTGACACTGAAGACCATCTCACGCCTCGTGGAAGGAGACGTTATTCCTTTCCGGGACGCGAAGCAGGATGATATCTGCGTCGAAGTAAGCGCAAACGGAGCAAAGATGTATAATTGCGAGTTTGGGCGAGCCGGGGACCGCTACACGGTTCGGGTCAAGAACAACGTCTCCACGGATGACGAAATCCTAAGACACCTGATGGGTTGAGATCGCTCAATACTACCTTAGGTTTTAGGCAGGCTGACGCAAGTTTCAAAAGGAATAATTATCGCATGGCTACGAAAAAGACCCCTGTAACCGACGACGACCTGATGCCTTCGCTCGATGACACGGGCGAACTGGATCAAGCTATCGGTGGGCTGCGCGACGTCTTGAAAAGCGACGCGGAGGGTTCGCTCTCCAGCTTCGGGGACTTCGGCGACTTTGATGGCGCCGCTGCAAGCCCGCTGGGCGATGACCTCGACGCGTTTGGCTTTGATGCGGGCACACCACCTTCCGCAGCACCGCTTGGCAGCGGCCTGTCGGACAACTTGGACCTGATCATGGACATCCCGATCGATGTCCAGATCGTTTTGGGAACCAGCCGCATGCTGGTATCGGGCCTGATGGGCCTGGAAGAGGGAGCAACAATTGCGCTCGATCGACGAATCGGCGAACCTGTTGAGATCATGGTGAACGGTCGTTGCATTGCACGCGGCGAAATTACCGTTCTGGAAAACGACGATACACGTTTCGGTGTGAAGCTGATCGAAGTGCTGAGTACTAAGAAGACCTGATCCCTGTGGGGACGGAGAGGAAAGACCATGATGGACTTTGAGGATTTCGGTAACCCGATCTTAGGGAAACCGTTGTCTCAGGCTGAAAAGGCTGCCGCCGTGCTCCTGGCAATGGGCAAGGGCGTCGCTGGAAAACTGTTGAAGTTTTTTACCCAGGCCGAGCTTCAGACCATCATCAACTCCGCTCAGACTCTTCGTGTCATCCCCCCAGACGAACTTGCCCAGATCGTCGCCGAGTTCGAGGACCTCTTCACCGAGGGTACCGGCCTCATGGACAATGCCAAGGCTATCGAAGCCATACTCGAAGAAGGCCTCACCCCTGAAGAAGTGGATGGCCTTCTTGGCCGTCGTGCGACCTTCCAGGCCTTCGAGACTTCCATCTGGGACCAGTTGCAGGATTCCGATCCGCAGTTCATCGGCAAGTATGTGATGCGCGAGCATCCGCAGACGATCGCCTACATCCTTTCAATGCTGCCATCTTCCTTCGGCGCCAAGGTTCTGCTGACAATCCCCGACGAACAGCGTGCGGATATCATGAACCGTACGGTGAACATGAAGGAAGTCAGCCCGACTGCCGCGCAGATCATCGAAAAGCGCGTCTTGGCACTGATCGCCGAAGTCGAGGCAGAACGCAACGCAACCGGCTCCATCAAGGTCGCAGACCTGATGAACGAGCTGGAGAAGCCCCAGGTCGATACACTTCTCAGCTCGCTCGAAACCCTCAGCCGGGAATCGGCAAACAAGGTCAAACCGAAGATCTTCCTCTTCGAAGACCTCTTGTATATGCCGCAGCGCAGCCGTGTTACGCTCCTCAGCGATATTACCGGCGATGTCATCACCATGGCGCTGCGTGGCGCCACGGCGGAAATCAAGGAATGTGTGCTGTCCAGCATCAGCCCACGCCAGCGCCGCATGATCGAGTCCGATCTTTCTGCGGGCGGCACGAATATCAACACCCGCGAAGTGGCCGTCGCGCGACGTGCAGTGGCACAGGAAGCCATTCGCATGGCCAATTCCGGCCAGATCGTCCTCAAGGAAGCCGCCCCGGCAGAAGGCGAACCGGCAGCGGCATAGCACCTTCCCGGTTGATAACACCTGCAGCCAACCCCTGCCATCTTGCAGGTCGCCCACCAAGACTGTACCTTCTTTCGCGGACCTGCCAGAAAAAGGCGGGTTTTTTCAGTTTTAGCGTCCCGCGATCCTTGTGTTCGCTCCCGGCGTCTAAGTCTTTGTCTTAACGCACTCCGTTATCGCAAAACCGCTGAAGATTAGCGTGACATGCCTTAGGGAGGTCTTGCCTTGGCCGACGAAGACAAAGACAGTAAAACAGAAGAACCATCAGAGAAAAAACTTCGCGACGCGGTCGAGAAAGGTAATATTCCTGCCTCAACTGAAGCGTCTCTCTTTGCGTCTTCACTGGCTTTTTACGTCTATCTCGTTTTTTTCGCACCGGACGGTGTGAGGCGACTTGGCGAAACACTGAAGGATGTGATCGAGAGGCCCGAACAATGGCGCCTGAATACCGCGGGCGATCTGCTGTCTCTTGGCCTGCACCTCACAAAGGAAGCAAGCGCGCTGTTATTACCAGCGGCGATCATGTTCATCATCTTCGGTCTGGGCCAGTCCTTTGCGCAGAACCTTCCGCAATTCGTTCTCGACCGAATCACCCCCAAGGCCGAGCGCATCTCGCCAATCAAAGGCTTCAAGCGCATCTATAGCGTCGACGGTCTGATCAATTTCGGGAAATCGCTGTTCAAGGTCGTCATCGTCGCCATCATCATGGCGATGGTGCTGAAGGGCGATTATTTCAGGCTGCTGAGCGCGCTCAATACCGATCCGCAGATGATCGTTCCGACCGGCTACGAAGCGTTGAAGAAGATGATGATCGTCATTCTGTTTTCGACGGGCATCCTCGCGGTCGCCGACTATTTCTGGACCAATCATCGCTGGTACAGCAACCTGAGAATGACCAAGCAGGAAGTCAAGGACGAACACAAGCAGTCGCAGGGTGACCCGGTCGTCAAGGCCCGCCAGCGCTCGATTGCGCGCGATCGCGCCCGTCGCCGCATGATGGACAGCGTTCCAAGAGCCACCCTCATCATCACCAACCCAACCCACTTTGCAGTTGCGTTGCGCTATGTAAAGGAAGAGAGCGATGCGCCGATTGTCGTCGCCAAGGGGCAGGATCTGATTGCGCTGCGCATCAGAGAGATCGCCACAGAGCACAACATCCCGATTTTTGAAGATCCGCCACTCGCCCGCTCCATGTTTGCGCAAGTCTCGGTCGATAGCGTCATTCCGTCAGTATTTTATAAGGCTGTGGCGGAACTCATTCATAAGGTTTACGCCGCACGTCAGAACAAAAGACGGGTAAACTGATTGACATGAAAAAATGCCCATATTCGGCTCAACGAGAAGAGATAGTTGCACGCGCAATCGGTCCCGTAGCGGCCGAGCTTCGTCTGATTGACGCTGCTGATCTGATATCTCTTTTAAAGTTTGAATATTACAAAAGCTTGTCGGATCTCGTGGATTCGGCAGCCGAACTATACTTCCACCCGGGAACTGTTCATTTCGGAATTGGGGGAGATTACACGCTCGATTGGGACACCTATCCTTCGATCACGCTCGATCTTGAGATCAAGCCGAAGGGCGTCACGATCTATGCGCAATTGATGCTCGGCAAGGATCATGCCGGCGTCAATATCAACTACATCAATTTCCAAAACCCATCGAACGACCCGAACGAAAACACCGCTTTTCTGGCGGATAGCCTGCGCTATGCCACCTTCTACAAGAACGTGGACTCCGCTGCGATGAATGCAGCGCACTAAAATCCTGACCGTTTCACCCGCATGAACATTTATCCTTAGACGACAAAAGAGGCGCATGGGACGATGCGCCTCTTTTGTCTTGTCCATTGAACTCAGGCCGGAAGCGCCTGCTGCGCGACGGCGTTCAATGCGTTTTTGCCGCATTATCCCACGCCGAAACGATCACGCCTCGGCTGGGAATGCTCTCGCCGGTGCTGGCTGCATCACGCCGACTTTTTCAATATGTAGTCCGACAGTCTTTCCGCGGCATCGGTAATCTGTGCTGGATCGCGCAGGAAGCAGGCACGCAGGAAGAGCTCTCCGCCTGCGCCGAATGCCATGCCTGGCGCCAGTCCAACGCCGACCTTGTCGACAATATCGAAAGCCGCCGCACGCGTGTCCTTAACGCCATCGATCTTTAGAAATGCGTAGAGAGCCCCATCCGGCTTCAAGGTCTCGACGCGGTTGGTAGCAATCAAGGCATCGCAGAGAATGTCGCGAGAGCGTGCCGCTCGGGCGAAATTCTGCGCTATGAAATCATCACCGTGATCCAGGGCCGCAATTGCACCACGCTGCATGAATTGCGCGACACCGGAGGTCGAATACTGGATCAGATTTTCGATCACCTGCCCGATTTCCGGCGGCGCGACCAGCCAGCCGACACGCCAGCCCGTCATCGACCAGTTCTTTGAGAAGGAGTTAGCGAAAACGATCCGATCACCCTCCTCCATGATATCGAGGAAGGAGGGAGCGCGGGCGCCTGCATAGTGATAGAGCGCGTAGATTTCGTCGGCGACAATCCAGAGGCCATGCTTTCTTGCCAGTGCCAGAATGTCGCGCAGATTGTCCAGGCTTGCCGTCCAGCCGGTGGGGTTGGAGGGCGTATTGATGAAGAGCGCCTTGGTCTTCGGCGTGATGGCGCTTTCGAGCTTGCCGATATCGATGTTCCATTTGCCCTGGGTAAAATCGATCCCAACGGGCACGGCTGTCGCGCCGGCAATGCCGATGGCAGCGACAATATTGGGCCATGTCGGGGTCAGGTATATCACCTCATCGCCGGGCGACGTCAGTGCCTGGACGGCCAGCACGATGGCCTGCATGCCGGAACCGGTGACGTAGAAGTGCTCAGGCGACAGCGAAGCACCGAAATGCCGCTGATAGTAACGGCCAAGTGCATCGCGAAGCTCAGGAATGCCGCGCTGCCAGGTGTAGAAGGTTTCACCGGCGTTCAATGCGTCGGCCGCAGCCTTGGAAATAAAATCCGGCGTTGGTAGGTCACCCTCACCAACCCACAATGGCAAAAGATTTTCGCGGGCGTGGGCGTATTTCTTCACCTCGACGATACCGCTTTCAGGCGCGGCAAGAGAGCGGACACTGAGACTGTTCAAAACCGACATAGAAGGCACTCCATTCGAGTGCCTTCTTAGCGCATCGCTTGCGCGGTTTGCATGATATTCCGTGAAGAAACCACGGATTTTGCTGATGGGTGGAGGTTAGAGTGCAGCCCGATATTTCGGGTCGCTCCCTCCGCTTGAGGGCTTTGGTTTACTGTACGTCGTTATCGCAAAACCGCTTCCCACCTTTGCGTGGACCGAATTTTAGCGCGTCTTCAAAAGGTCGCGAATCTCGGTGAGCAACTTGACGTCTTCCGGCGGCGGGGCTGGCGCCTTCTGCTCTTCCACCTTCTCACGCTCGACCGACGCGCGGATCTTGTTCACACCCTTGACCATAAGGAAGATGATCCAGGCCAGGATGAGGAAGTTGATGACGATGGTAATAAAATTACCGTAGGCGATAACCGCACCCTGCTCGCGCGCGGCGGCCAAAGATGTGGCGGTCACCGTGGAGCTCAGCGGAATGAAATAGTTCGAGAAGTCGAAACCACCGAAGATCGCGCCAACGATCGGCATGATCAGATCGTTGACGACCGAATCGACGATCTTGCTGAAAGCCGCTCCGATGATGACGCCGACAGCCAGGTCCATGACGTTGCCGCGCGCAATGAATGTCTTGAATTCGTTGAGCATGAAGATGTCCCTCTTTGAAGCCCTCTTAATCTGCCGGGACGAAACGCCACCGACGTGTAAGCACTAGCACTCCGTTTGCTATTGTGCAGGTCCTAAAGGCCTGTTGCGATCTTTCAGATTCGCTCATGCGCTTTAGCTCTTTGTTTTATCGCATGTCGTCATCGCAAAACCGCCCCACACTTTTGCGTGGACCATGCGTTATGACGCGCAATCCGTGTGTTTCGTTCCACACATCCTTCGGTTGATGCACGACCATGTGCTTGTCTGTTGAACTTTATGCCAATGCGGCGCCAATTCTCATTTTACTGGAAGTGTCATAAGCTTCTACGGAATGAGTGGAGGGGACACTGCATTGCTGCCCGGGTGGATCATATTCGTCTCGGCCTTCGCCTATATTCTGTTGCTCTTTGCAGTAGCGAGTTACGGCGATCGAAAGAGCCGAAGCAGGACCGCTCCCCACAAGGGGCGGCCGGTGGTCTATGCGCTCAGCCTTGCGATCTACTGCACCTCCTGGACCTATTTCGGTGGCGTTGGCCTTGCCTCCGAACGCGGGCTTGAATTTCTCGGGATTTACACCGGCCCGATCCTCGCCTTCACACTGGGAATGCCCATCATCCGGCGCATCGTGGAACTGGCGAAAGCCGAGAAACTCACATCGGTGGCAGACTTTATCGCCGCACGCTACGGCAAGAACCCGACCGTTGCCATGATCGTTTCGATCATCGCCCTGGTGGGTGCTATTCCTTACATCGCGCTGCAATTGAAGGCGGTTTCCAGTTCGGTCGCGACGATGGTCGATCCGCGCGATTACGGCATTGGCAGCGGCAATCTCCACTTCCTCGATCTTCCGCTCATCGTCACGGTGGTGATGGCAGGCTTTGCCATCATGTTCGGTACGCGCCATACGGATGCGACGGAACATCAGGACGGGTTGATCCTCGCCATTTCGATGGAGTCGGTCGTCAAGTTGGTGGCGATGTGCACCGCAGGCATCTATGTCGTCTTCTTCCTCTTCGATGGGCCGTCGGCGCTTTGGCGCGTCGCTTCTGAAAACGCCCAAGTGATGGAAGCGGTCTCCTACCAGACGCCGATCAGCCGCTGGATCGTTCTGACGCTTCTCTCCGGCTTTGCCATCATCCTCTTGCCGCGGCAATTCCATGTCACGGTCGTGGAAAACCGAACACCGAAGGAACTGCGCACCGCAGGTCTTTTGCTGCCACTCTATTTGATTGCTATCAATATTTTCGTGCTGCCGATTGCCGTCGCTGGTCTTCTGACGATCGGCAATAATGGCGATGCCGACCTCTATGTGCTGCAGCTACCGCTGTTTAACGGCGTGCCGCTCGTGTCGCTGATCACCTTCATCGGCGGCTTCTCCGCTGCAACGGCGATGGTGATCGTCGCTTCGGTGGCGCTGTCGATCATGGTCTCCAACGATATCTTGATCCCCATTTTCCTGCGACAGAAACTGCTGACCCGCTCGCCCCATAGCGACGACTTCGCCAAGACGCTCCTCAACATTCGCCGCACGGCGATCTTCATCGTCCTGCTGCTTGGCTATTTCTACTATCGGGCGGCAGACAGCACATCGGGTCTGGCCTCCATTGGATTGCTGGCCTTTGCCGCCATCGCGCAGATGGCCCCGTCGCTTTTTGGCGGATTGTTGTGGCGGCGGGCCAATGCGCGCGGTGCGATCGCAGGTCTGAGCTCGGGCTTTCTCGTCTGGGCCTATCTTCTCTTTCTGCCGAGCCTCGGTGGCCCCGATTATTCCTATGTCGCGGCAGGCGTTTTGAGCTTCATTTTTCCCGGAACGGAGATGTTCAGCGGGCCGGGCGCCGATCCGCTCGTCAATGCGGTGACGCTGAGCCTGCTCATCAATTCGCTCGCCTTCGTGCTCGGCTCGCTTTCGCGCAATCCACGTCCGGTGGAGCGCATCCAATCCGGCATCTTCGTCAAGCGCCATTCAAAATCGCAATTCGCCACACGCGGGTGGAAGACGCGTGTCAGCGTCGGTGACTTGAAAAGCGCGGTCGCCCGGTACCTTGGCGAAGAGCGCATGCTTCGCTCGCTCTCGGCCTACGAGAAAACCGCAGGACGAAAGCTAGAGGATGAGCAGCCTGCCGATATGGCGCTGATCCATTTCTCCGAACAACTGTTGGGGAGCGCCATCGGCTCCTCCTCTGCCCGACTGGTGCTGTCCCTCATCCTGCAAAAGGCAGAAGACACCAGCGCCGATACCGCCTGGTTGCTGGACCAGGCCAGCGAGGCGCTGCAATATAATCAGGATATGCTGCAAACGGCTCTGGCACAGATGGATCAGGGCATCGCTGTCTTTGATGCCTCGCAGCAGCTGACGATCTGGAACAGACGCTTCCGCACCCTCCTCGATCTGCCGGAGCATTTCGGCCGCGTTGGTCTGCCGCTGACTGAAATCGTCGCGCTGCTCGACGAGCGCGGCGACATCGAGCCTGGCGATCATGGCGAACGGATCAACCAGTTTCTGACGATGGATCGTCCCTTCTCCTTGGTGCTCAGCGGCGGTGCGCGCATTATCGAGGTACGCTCCAATGCCATGCCGGACAAGGGTGTGGTCGCAACCTTCACAGACATCACACAGCGCGTGGCGAGCGACCAAGCCTTGAAACAGGCCAATGAGACGCTGGAGCAACGCGTGGCGGAACGCACCGGCGAACTCACGCGGGTCAATCGCGAGCTGGCAGAGGCGCGCGCAGCTGCCGATGAGGCCAATATTGGCAAGACCCGGTTCTTCGCCGCAGCCGGTCACGATATCCTGCAACCGCTCAACGCCGCACGTCTCTATTCTTCTGCACTGGTTGAGCGTATCGGCCATTCGGAAAATACCAATCTCGTGCAGAATATCGACTCCGCGCTGGAATCGGTCGAAACGATCCTTGGCGCGGTGCTGGATATTTCTCGCCTTGATACCGGCTCGATGAAGCCGCGTATGGCGGCAGTGCCACTCAACGACCTCCTGAAGCGCATCGAAACCGATTTCGCGCCCATGGCGCGAGAGAAGAACCTCGAATTCGTGGTAATGCCGACATCCTTGACGGTGCGCTCCGACATCAACCTCCTGCGGCGGCTGATTCAGAACCTGGTTTCCAATGCCATCAAATACACCATGTCAGGCAAGGTCCTGGTGGGTGCGCGTCGGCGCGGTGGCGATGTGGTGATCCAGGTGATGGACTCCGGCATGGGCATTCCTGCCTCGAAGTTCCGGACGATCTTCAAGGAATTCACCCGGCTTGATGGAGGCATGAAGGCAGCGGCGGGCCTCGGTCTTGGCCTTTCGATCGTCGATCGTCTTTCGCGGGTGCTGCACCATCCTGTCCAGCTGTCCTCCGTGGTCGGCAAAGGCACGTCGTTCCAAGTCCAGTTGCCGCGCGAAGCACAGAGTGACAGGCATGGCAAAGAGGCAGGACGCGCTAACCCCTCCCCTCAGCAGACCCGACTATCCGGCTTTCATATCCTCTGTATCGATAATGAGCCAAAGATTCTGGAAGGAATGTCTGTGCTGTTGACCGGCTGGGGCTGCGAGGTCTCGCAAGCGGCCTCCGCTCATGATCTCGATGCCGTTCTCGGCAAAGTGAACATTCCCGATCTCATCGTCGCAGACTACCACCTTGCTGAAGGTACAGGTATCGATCTCATTCTATATCTGCGCGAAAGGCTGACGTCGCAGATCCCGGCCCTGCTGATTACGGCCGACCGCACTCCTGAGGTCCGCGCCGAGGCCGAGAAGCACGGTATCGGGGTTCAGCACAAGCCGGTGCGCCCCGCGGCGCTGCGTGCTTACGTCACGCAAGTTTTCAACACCAGACGCGCCGCCGCGGAGTAACCTTCTCAAGTGAATGAAGGAGGCCTTGCGCCTGCACGACAAAAGCCGCCCTTCAGACAAAGGGCGGCTTTTGTCATTACATCGTTCGGTTGGGTCAGGCTGCCCGGCCATACTGGCTGTGCCGCATGGCTCCGGCCTGCGACTGTTCCATGCGGAAACGCTGGAGAAGACCGAGCAACGCGTCGACCTCATCGGCGAGCATCTGGCTCGCCGCACTCGACTCTTCGGCCATGGCGGCGTTCTGTTGGGTCATCTGATCCATCTGGTTGACGGAGCTGTTAACCTCCTGCAACGCAGACGCCTGATCATGGGTAGCAGTGGCAATGGTCTCGACATGCTTGCTGACGGTAACAATCTGCTGGCTGATCGAGGAGAGAACCTGACCGGCTTCCTGTACGAGAAGCGAACCCGAATTCACCTCCCGCGTCGACTGGTTGATCAGCGCCTTGATTTCGTGGGCAGCATCGGCGGAACGCTGGGCAAGTTCACGCACTTCCTGCGCGACAACGGCAAAGCCCTTGCCCGCTTCGCCTGCACGCGCGGCTTCGATACCGGCATTCAACGCGAGAAGATTGGTCTGGAAGGCGATGTCGTCGATGACTTCGATGATCTGCTCGATCTTCTGCGACGCTTCCTCGATGCGACCCATGGCATCGACAGCGTTCTTGACCACCGTACCGGAGCTGTCGGCGCTTTCCTGCGTGATAAGAACAGCCCTGTTGGCTTCGCGCGCACGTTCAGCGGAGGATTTGACCGTGACCGTGATTTCCTCGACGGCGGCAGCGGTCTGCTCCAGTGAAGCGGCTTGCGATTCGGTGCGGCGGGACAGATCGTTGGATGATTTGCGCATCTCGACGCCATTGTTCTGAATGACGAAGGTCCGTTCCCGCACTTGATGGAGCACATCCTTCAGATTGGCAAGCGAGGTGTTGAAGTCCACCCTGAGCTGTTCGAGACGGCCAGAGAAGGGCACGTCGAGCGTCTGGGTGAGATCGCCGTCGGAAAGCCGCGCAAGACCGGCTGCGAGCTGGCCCACAGCGAATTCGATTTGACGATCGGTGTTGAGCTTGTCGGCGTCGTTGCGGGCGCGTTCGGCTTCCGACTGAGCGCGCTCTTCGGCGCTTTGACTTTCGATGCGAAGTTTCTCGCGTGCATTGTCGCGGAAAACCTCTAAAGCCCGAGCGATATCGCCGAACTCATTTTTCCGCTCCATATAGGGAATTTCAGTCTCGAGCTTGCCCTGGGACAGGGATTTGATCGCGTCCGTCAGATGACCGAGGGGACGCATGCTGCGTTTGATGAGGACATAGCCGAGAATACCGAAAGCGAGCATGACCGCCGCGCCGACCACAAGGATCATGTTGCGCAGGCCGTCAATATGTCCCTGATAGAAGTTCATGGGTACGCCGACGAAGAGGATGCCGACGGGTGCTCCTTTTTTGGACAGAACCGGCATATAGCCAGCCATGTAATCCCTACCGAACAGTGTGGCGGGGCCGTAGTACGATTCGCCCTTTGTGATCGCTGCAAATGCTGGGCTTTCCGGCAAAAGCTTCGTGCCGACGGCGCGCTCGCCTTTTTCGTTTTTCAGGCTGGTCGAGATGCGAAGGAAATCCGTACCCTGCGCCTGGAAAACGGTCGCCACGCCGCCATTGGCCATGCCGACGCGATCCACCAGGTCGAAGTCGAGCAAGGTGCCGATGCTGGGGCGGCTGACCGATTTCAGCTCTCCGTTTTCGATTGCGACAGTCGTGCCGCCGACTTTCATTTCATAAAGAATTGCCATGCTGCGGACGGCGCGCTCTGTGTCCATGAGAGCCGTCTGCAACACGTCTTCTTTCAACCGTACATAGGTCGAAACACCGACGGCAACGATACCAAGGAAAATGAGACCGATGGTCAGACATACGATCTGAAACACGATGGATCTCGAAACGAAACGCCCCATTGCTTAACCCCACTCCTACCAAGTTTAGGCAATTTGAAGTAAAAGGATTAATATTCAGGGAATTCTACAATAGGCTAAACTAACCCATTTCGCTTCCGGATCAACTCTAAGGCGCTGATTTCACGTCGCAATGTCTCAGAGAGCCATAACGACCGGGTCGGAAAAGAATGACTTTTATCAAAAAACTATAATTCCGAGCGGTGCGCGTGCGTCATACAAAGCCTGTCACCAGCGCGCTTTTCAAGCCACGCCGTGCATAAGCGTCGGGCGCTTCTGCTCACTGTACCGGCGGGGCGACTTAGAGGCGCCAAAGGCGGGACAGAACATCGCGGCGCGTGTCAGTGGATAAAACCAAGCCGGATAGCTTTGGCGATCGCCTGGATGCGATTAACGGAATCGAGCTTGATCGTGGCGGAGCCGAGGTAAGCATTGACTGTGTGAACCGACAGACCAAGCTTGGCTGCGATTTCTTCGCTGATCCGGCCATCTCCTGCCAATTGCAGGCATGCGACTTCGCGCTCGCTGAGTGCCTCCGACGGCGAGACGCGACGCTCATCCATGGCAAGGAGATCGATCATGATCTGCGTGGATTTAACGTGTTGCTCCAGCATCAGCTCATTATCGAGCAACAGGTTTCCACCGCAGAAGATGACGAAGCCGTTGCCCATGGTCCCAAGTCTCACGGGGAAACCGACGCCGGAATAGCCGAGAACGGTGTTGTCCAGGCGAATAAGAAGGGCTGGAACGTCCGGCAAATCCGCAAAGCCCGATTCTTGCTCGCTCATCCATGCGACGGGTAGCAAGGATGATTCGAGATGATCGAGGAGACGTTCACCGAGAACCTGAACCAGTTGAGCGCTATGTTCGCCAGCAGCCAGACCCAGATTTTCAAGTTCGCAGGAGAGCTTCCGCTTGTTGGGAAATCCGGCTGCGACGGCCCGCAGCACGATGAAGTTTTTGGCGCCTAAGCTTCTCTGCATCGCAACCAGTTTGGGAAACAGGTCGGACCGAGTCACCGGGGGAACGGTTTTCGGCGTTATCGGGTGACCCGATTCCTCATTACTCAAATCCTTGACAAAACCCATGATGCGCCCTTCAGACAAGGTTGTTGCGGACCGCGTAGGCAATAGCCTCCGAACGGGTCTTGGTTGCTGTCTTGCGCATGACGCTGGTGATGTAGTTGTTGATGGTGTTGCGGGAGATCCCGAGGATCATGGCCATTTCATCGCTGGTCTTGCCTTCGGCAATCCAGAAGAGGCATTCAAGCTCTCTTTCGGTCAGATCGATATCGCGCTCGGTCTTGGTGCCTTCAACGATGCCGAAGCTTGCAAAGTAACCGGCCAGCATTCCAGCTTCACGAAGACGATCCTCTGCCGGCAGAACGCCTTCGGCAAACATCAAAAGCAACGAGAAGCGGATGCGTCCAACGCAGAAGGTAATCGTCCAGTACTGGCGGTCGATCCCTGCCGGCGCAACTGCATCGTCGGGAAGCGACAGCAGACGCGGCCTGAGCAAGGACAGGCACTTCTCCATTTCGCTGGAACGGCTCTGTGTCCCGGTCAATTCATTGGCGAGCTTGCGCACCAGATCGAACGGCCAGTCGGAGGTGACGATGAAGCTGAGGCTTGCCTCCTGCAGGAGGTCTTCACGGGCGAGGAGATAATGCGAAGCGCCGACATAGGATGTCAGATGCTCCATCGCAGCGACGATGTCACTTTCCGCCGCTGCGGCTGCAATCTTGCGAATGAGTTGGTTGCGGGGCAAGGGCCTCGCAATCGTTTCAGTTGGCGCAGCAGACAGCCTGCGAATATCGACATCCACTTTCAATAGCCTACGCCCTCTCGTTCCCCAGGCGGGGATGCCTAAACGGGATGGAACTCATTTCCATTCAGAAGCGCCGTTTTCGACGAACACTCCTGGTGACCGAATCGTTATACTCTAGGAGACGCTTGAAGAAATGTACCCGTCTGTAACGACCTATCCACTCTTTTTCGCGTGCACTACAACCCTGAACATATACCCGTTCGTATTTGCGCACATCCGCCTTTTCAACATCCCCCACTGAAATCGGCGATTTGATGAACAAATACTAAATTACATATGCCAACCATCTACAGCAAGAATTTTAGAATAAACGAAAAAGGCCGGAGTTGATCCAGCCTTTCTTCCATCATGCAGCTTTTTCCACGGCCCATTTGCGGAGGATTTTTGCAGCGCGTTCTTCGCTGATTTCCACCATGCGCGAAAGCCTGCGTTCCGGCCCTTCGCGGACCCTGCGGTTGAAGTCGCCCTCGCCCGTGTCGCCACCGAGAAGATCGTCGGTGCTGTCGAAGCCGAAGTCCGCCCCGAAGCCTTCCATGAGACCTCCGGGAGCGCCGCCTCCCATCGCCGGAGAGAAGTCCGGCAGTTCGAGCCCAGCCGAATCCTGCGCCAGTTCCGCGGAAGTAGAGGCGCCACCTGCCGACATGGAGCGGACGACCGGACGAACACCGAGCCAGACGACCAGGAAGGCGACCGCGACGAAGGCCAGCGAGTTGATGATGCCGGCAGAGTTGCGGCTCAGCACTTCGGTGATACCAGGGCCAGCGACGGCCTCATCGAGAAGCTGTGTTTCGAGAAAGTCCATGGCGGTAATGGTTACCACGTCACCGCGCTCGGTCGAAGTGCCCGCAGCCGAGGTGACGATCTTTTGCATTTCCGCGAGATAGGCGTCGATCTTGGCCTGGTCGGCCGGATCGCCGATCATCTTTGCAAGGCGGCCTTTGTTGACCACGACGGCAACGGAAATCTTGTCGATCGAGTAGCCGTTGCGAACGGTCGCCACGGTCTTGGAGTTGATTTCGTAGTTGGTCTGCTCTTCCTTCTTCGCCGTCTCGTCGGACGACTTCGGACCGCCGCCACCGCTCTGCGGTGCGGCCTGCGGCACGTTCTGCTCGACCGTGGCTGCGGAATCCTGCTGGGTTTCCTGGGACTTCTGATCTTCCTTGGTCGAGCGAACCGAACGCTCGACACGGGAGTTCGGATCGTAGACCGTTTCCTGGATCTGCTGGCTGTCGGTGTTGAGCGATGCGGTCACGCTCGAACGGAAATTGTCCATGCCGAGGAAGGGCGCAAGCGCCTTGTCGATCTTCGCCTCAAGTTCCTGCTGCACGTTCTGCGCCAGCGTCAGGGACCGGCTCATCGCGCCGTTGCTGACATCGTCGCCAGACGCCAGAAGCTGGCCGGTGGAATCAAGAAGGGTCACATCATCGACTTCGAGGCCCGGCACAGCGGATGCAACAAGGTGACGAATGGAAGCAGAGGCCTTTCGGCCCGCGGACGCGCTCGCCCGGATCATGACGGAGGCGGTGGGCTTCTGTTCCCCCCGCCGGAAGTTGCCGACCTCTGGCATAACGATGTGAACTCGGGCTGCTGCGATCCCGTCGATCTGCTGGATCGAGCGGCCGATCTCGCCTTCGAGAGCCCGCACCCGCGTGACTTCCTGCATGAAGGAGGTCAGACCGAGAGAGCCGACATGGTCGAACAGCTCGTAGCCAGCATTGGCGCTATCGGGCAGGCCGCGTTCGGCCAACAGCAAACGAGCCTTGCTCGTCATGCCAACTGGAACCTGAATGCTCGTGCCATCCGAGCCGACCTGAAAATCGACATTGGACTCGGCAAGCGCAATACTGATCTTGTTCAGATCCATGGTTTCCAGGCCAACATACAGCGTTTCGTAGGCCGGTTTGTTCACATAAAGAGCTGCAGCGAGAATAATTGCCATGGACAGAACGCCCACACCACCCAGCACCAAAAGCCGCGTCTGGCCAAGGGCCGCGAAGTTTTTAAAAACCTGAGGGAGTTGATTTAACAGATTCATTCTGTTCCGCACCGTCATTCATGGGTTCGAGACCTTCTGGTCCCGATGCCACCCTAGAAGACGAAGCTTGCGCGAGGATTTCCCATAGAACGCCCTGCGTCCTGTTGGACGCGCAAAGGACGCTCTATCTCCTTAGTCCACTCATCATGCTTTCCGAAAATCGCCTCCGATTTTCGGGCCGATGCTGTCGCTGACGCCGCCCTCCGGGCGGAGGGCGGGAGTACAACCGCTGAAAGTCCACTTTAGGCGGCCAAGTAGGTGGAGATGACGGCTGCGACCTGATCGGATGTCAGCGCACGCATGTGGGTGTTGAGAAGCGCCGTGACCTGGGCACTGGAGAGGCTGACCAGTGTCTCAGTGGAGAGCCCGGCGACGCCGCTGGAACTGAAAGCGGCAATGTCCTCGGTCGAAAACTTGGCAATATTCTCCTTGGAAAGCGAAGCGACCTGCGCGGCGGTCAAAGCCCCGACTTGCGCAGGCGTCAAAGCCTCGCTCTGGCTGGTGGTCAGGGACGAGATTGCGCCGGTCGTGAGACCTGAGACAGCGCCACTGCTCAAGGCGACGATCTCCTCGGTCGAGAAAAGGGCGATGTCGTCGGTGCCAAGCGCTGCGGCCTGAACTGCATTGAGACCGCCAATCTGTGCGGTTGTCAGCGCAGCAATCTGGGCGGTACTGAGTGCCACGATCTGGTTATAGCCGAAGTTGCCGATCTGGCTTGGGCTGAGAACTGCGATATCGGCGCTGGTCAGGGACGAGATAAGCGCGGTGGAGAGACCGCGGATCGCAGCTGTGCTGATCGCCGCGATATCGGTCGTCGAGAACGTGGCCATAGCCGCGGAGGAAATGCCTGCGAGGCCATCTGCGCTCAGCGCCGCAATCTGACCCGTCGAGAGGGCGCCGATCTGATCGGGCGCCATGGCAGCGATCTGTTTGCTCGTCAGCCCGGCGATGGCAGCCGTCGCGAGGCCTGCGACTTCGCCGGTCGACAGCGCCGCGATGAAGCCGGTGGATAGGCCTGCAATGGCGGAGGCGTTGATCGCAGACAGCCTCTCAGGCGTAAAGGTGTCGAGCATCTGCGATGTCAATCCCGCGATGGCGCCAGAGGTCAGCGCGTTGATCTGCGCTGTTGACAGCGCATGCACCTGCTCGAGGCTCAGCGCCCCGACCTGCTCACTGGTCAGCCCCGGAATGCTGCCGGTGCTGAATGCAAGAATCTGGGCGGTCGAAAACGCTGACAGATCGGCCGTCTTCAAGCTGGCGATCTGCTTCGAAGACAAAGCGCCGATCTGGCCGGTGGAAAGAGTAACGAGGTGATCGTGAGAGAATGCCGAAAGCTGCGCGGTGGAGAGACCGGAAATGCCAAGCGTGCTGAGCGCAGCAATTGTCTCTGCCGACAGCGATGCAATCATTTCTGTCGACAGACCGGCAATGCCCGTGGCGCTGATCGCACCGATATCCGCCGTCGAGAAGGAGCGCAATTGGGCCGCGCTGAGCGCTCCAATCTGTCTCGATCCCAGAGCCATGACCTGGGTCGGCGTAAAAGCCTCGACCTGATCGACACTCATCGCTTTGATCTGAAGCGTCGTCAGTCCGGCAATCCCGCCAGCGCTAAAAGCGCCAATCCTGTCTGGAGATAGAAGGGCAATGGCGTCGGTCGACAAGCCCGATATGGCGCTTGACGTCAGCGCCGCAAGGTCTTCAGTCGAGAAGCGGGCGATATCATCCGTCCCCATCGCCGCGATCTGCGTGAAGGTCAAGGCGCCAACCTGTGCAGGATTGAGCGCTTCGACCTGATCGGCAGATAGCGCCGTGATGGACGCTGAAGAGAGCCCCGCGATGGCAGCAGTGCTCAATGCGCCAATCTGCTCGCGAGAGAGCGCGCCAATGCTTGCGATGCCGAGAACGGCAATTTGTCGTGAGCCGAGAGCGCCTATCTGAGCCGTGGTGAGAGCTTCCAGCTGTTCTTTCTTCAAGACTGCTATCTGAGCGGTCGAAAGGCCAGCGATGCTCGCCGTTCCGAGTGTCGCGATGCGGTCCGCGGAAAGGCTGGTAAGTGTGTCGGTGGACAGGCCGGCAACCGCTGACGATGTCAACGCCGCCAGTTCCGCGGTCGAGAAGGTGCCAAGATCGTCGGTACCGAGCGCGCTGACCTGAAGGGAAGTGAGGGCTGCGACCTGGGCGGTGTTGAACGCCTCGACCTGGCTCGTGTTCAAGGCCGCAATTTGATCAGAAGACAGGCCTGCAATGCCGGCGGCGCTGAGAGCAGCAATCTGTGCTGTCGTCAGGGCTGGCATGTTGGCTGTGGAGATGGCGGCCACCTGTCTGGAGCCAAGCGAGGCGATCTGCGCTGTCGTCAAGCCGGCAAGCTGCGCGCTGGTCAGTGATGCCATCTGGCCTGTGGAAAGGCCTTGGATGCCACCCGTCGTTCCTAAAACGGCAATACGGTCGGCGGAGAGGCTGGCGAGTGCCGTGGTCGACAGGCCCAAGATCGCACTTGAACTCAGCGCCGCAAGCTCTGCGGTCGAGAGAACCGCCAAGTCATCCGTTCCAAGTGCGGCAACCTGCGTCGAGCTCAACAGGGCGACCTGCGAGGTCTTGAGCGCTTCGATTTGCAACGTGCTCAAGCTCGAGATCTGCGCTGCGGTGAGACCCGGAATGCTGGCATCGCTCATCGCGGCAATCTGCGATGAGCTGAGAGTTGCGATGGCAGCCGTACCCAGAACGCCGATTTGGCGCGATCCGAAAGCGCCGACCTGCGACGTCGTCAGGCTACCCACCTGCGCCACGCTCAGCGCCGCAACCTGGGCGGTCGTCAAGCCGGATACCCCGGCGGTGGACAAAGCCGCGATTGCTTCCGTCGGCAGCGCGGCCAGCGTTGCAGTCGGAAGACCCGCAATCGCGCCTGAGGTGAAGGCTGCGAGATCCTTCGACGAAAACGATTTGATCTGATCGGCCGATAGCGCTGCCACCTGTAAGGAGGTCAGCGCGCCAACCTGCTCGCTGGTCAGCGCTTCTGCCTGAAGCGTGGTCAGCTTTGACACTTGAGCCGCAGAGAGACCAAGGACAGCATCCTTGCTCAAGGACGCGATCTGTTGGGTATCGAGTGTCGCGATACCTGCTGTGCCCAACGCGGCGATCTGCCGGGACGAGAGTGCGGCTACCTGTTTCGCCGTCAGTGATTTCAGCTGGTCGGCGCTCAGGACAGCGATCTGACCGGTCGTGGGTCCAGCAATTCCGGCCGGGCTGATCGCAGCCAGGTCTTCAGTGATCATTTTCGACACTGTTTCGGTGGACAGGCCGGCAACCGCCGATCCACTGATCGCGCCGAGCGCGGCCGCTGACAATGCGCTGAGATCGTCCGTTCCGAGAGCCGCGACCTGTTGGGACGTCAATGCAGCCACCTGCCTCGTCGACAAGGCAGCGATCTGGCCGGTGGTCAGCGCGGTCACCTGTCCTGTGGTAAGAGCAGCCACTGCTGCGGTCCCGAGAGCTGCGATCTGGCCGGTACTCAAGGCTGCGATCGTCTCGGTCGGCAAGGCGCCGATCATGGCAGGAGCGATGGCACCGATATCGGCCGTAGAGAATGTGGCGATGTTCTCCTTGCCCAGGACGGCAATTTGCGCGGAGGTGAGAGCGCCAACCTGAACAGCGGTCAGCGCTTCTGCCTGAAGCGTGGTGAGCTTGGCCATCTGGGTGGCCGTCAACCCCGAGACACCGTTGGTGCTGAACGCCGCCACCTGTGCTGTCGAGAGCGACGCAATGTGCCCCGTACCAAGCACCTTGACCTGATCGGCCGAGAGCGCTGCAATCTGTTTCGTTGTCAGCGAGCCGATCTGGACAGTCGACAGGACAGAAACCTGCCTTGTCGCCAAATTGCCGACTGCGCTGGCGTTCAACGCCGCAAGCTGAGCGGTGGTGAGCGCTGCCACAGCGGTAGTGGAGAGACCGCCGATCGCGCTCGATCCGATGGCGGCTATATCGCCTGTCGAAAACAATGCAATGTCATCCGTACCGAAAGCCTCAAGCTGGTCGGCAGAAAGGGACGCGACCTGACGGGATGTCAACGCTTCTGCCTGCTCCGTCTTCAGAGCGGCGAGCTGTCTTGCGGAGAGCGCGGCGATCGCAGCCGTGCTGATCGCTGCGATCTGGCCTGTCGAAAGTGATGCGACTTGGGCCGTTCCCAAGGCGGCGATGTGGGACGAGGTGAAGGCAGCGATTTGGGATGTCGACAGGACGGCCAGCTGAGCAGTGGTCAATGCAGAGATATGGTCGGCAGGAAGATTGGTGACGGCGCTCGTTTTCAACGCTGCAATCTGATCGGCGGAAAGCGCTGCCAGACCAGATGAACTAAGTGCAGCAGTCTGCACGGAATTCAGCGCTGCAACCTGTTTCGTCGTCAGCGCAGCCAGCTGGTTCGTCTTGAGTGCTTCGACCTGATCCGCCGTCAGGGCCGCGATAGCGCCAGTCGACAAGGCGGCGATCTTCTCGCTTGTCAGCGATGCTATCACAGCAGTCGACAGCCCGGAAAGGCCAGCCGCCGACAAAGCGGCTATATCATCCGTCGAAAATGTCGCGATATCCTCAAGTCCCAAAGCCGCAGTCTGCGCGGAACCGAGGGCGGAAATCTGCCTCGTGGTCAAGACGTCCACCTGAGCGGTCGAGAGTGCAGCCACTTGCTCCGCCGTCAATGTCGCTATGGCCCCGGTGCTCAGTACCGCAAGCTTGTCCGAGGACAAGGCAGCGATGACCTCTTTCGAGAGGCCCGCAACTGCCCCTGTCGCAAAAGCCTGTATGGCTGCAGTCGAAATAACGGCGATGTCTTCGGTACCAAGGCCCGCCAGTTGAGTGGATGTGAGCGCAGCAATCTGCCCCGGTGACAGCGCAGACACCTGCTCTGTCGACCACGCGCCGACCTGCTCAGAACTCAGGCCCTTCAGTGCTGTGCCAGTCAATGATTTAATCTGGTCGGTCGTCAGCTTGGCGATGGATGCCGTCGTCAAAGCTCCGACCTGAATCGAACCCAGCGCGCTGACCTGCTCTTTCGAAAGAGCGGCGATTTGGACGCTCGACAGGCTGGTCATTTGCTCAGACGTCAGTTTTGCAACAGCGCTGGGGTTGAGGCCCGCCAGCTGCCTTGTGGTCAGCGCTGCCATCAAACCCGTCGACAGACCGGGCACCGCCTTGGTGCTCAAGGCAGCAAGGGCGGCTGTCGAGAGGCCTGCGATCTGAGCGGGTTTTTCAGTTCCTTCGGCGGGCAACCAGACATCTTTGACCTGATCCGGTTTTAGCGCCTCGACTTGTGAGGAGCTCATGACCGCGACTTGAGACGACGAGAGGCGAAACAACTGCGTCGACGACAGTGCCTCGACCTGTTCCGTCGTCAACGCAGCCACTGCGGCGGTTGCCAAAGCGGCCACGCGATCTGGCGTCAGCAGGGCAATGACATCGGCGCTCAGTCCGACGACGGCCCGGGCGCTGATCGCATTGATATCTGCCGTAGAGAAAGAATTGATATCCGCGCCATCGAGAACCGTAAGCTGGGCAGAGGTCATAGCCCTGACCTGAACGGAGGTCATCGCCTCAAGCTGCGATGGCTTTAAATTGTCAACTTGGGCCGTCGTCAGATTTGCAACGGCTTCGGTGCTGAGCGCGGCGATTTGCTCATTTGTCAGGGCAGCGATGTCTTCAGCCGCAAGCGACTTGATCTGAGCGGCCTTCAAGGCATTGAGCTGGATGGTCGTGATCGATTTGAGCTGGTCTGACGTCAAAGCCTTGAGCTGGTCGGTGGAAAGGGCCGAAAAGGCGGCGGTCGACAATTTTGCGATCTGGTTTGTGGTCAGACCTTCGATCGCTGCGGTGCTGACGCCCAGTATCCCTCTTGTCGAGATGGCGGCAATTTCATCCTCAGTAAACGTCGCGATGTCGTCGGCGTGGAGCGCCGTCATCTGGCTGGAACTGAGGACTTTGATCTGCGAGGCGGTTAAGGCTTCGACCTGATCTACCGAAAGCGCGCCGATCTGCTCGACGCTCAGCCGCGATATAATCGCCGTGCTCAGGCCTTTCACCTGATCGGTCGTGAAGGCCTTAATGACTTCGATGCTGAGGCCCGGCATCGCCTTGGCGGAGAGCGAGCCGATCGCCGATGTGTTGAGCGCCTGGATCTTCTCTGAGCCCAGCACCGCAACCTGAGTGGATGAGAGTGCCGCGACCTGGCTGCTGGTGATTGCGCCTAGCTGCGCTGATGTCAGCGCATCGATCTGGTCGGTGCTAAGCTTCGAAAATGCCGCACTACTCAGCGCTGCAATATTCGTTGTCGTCAGCGTCTCCAGGATGGCCGTGCTAAGGCCAGCCGCTGCGGCGCTGGTGATAGCGGCGATATCGGCAGTCGAGAAGGTGGCGATCTGCGCCGATGTGAGAGCAGCGACCTGATTGGAGTTCAACGCCTTGACCTGCAACGGCACGAAAGCCTCGACCTGGGCAGTTGAAAGCTTCTCAAGCTGTTCGGCGGTCAGGCCGGTGATCGCTCGGGAGGAGAGTGCCGGAATCTGTCCAGTGGTGAAGGCGGCGATGGAGTCCGTGCTCAAGGCTGCCACCTGGGCCGAGGTCAGAGCCTTGACTTGTGTCGAGGTTAAAGCGGTCAGTTGCGCGGTGGAGAACGCGCCGATTTGCTCCGTCGACAGCGACGCGACGGCGGTCGTAGACAGCCCTTGGATCGCACCGGCCGTCAGATTGCCGATGTCCTCTGCATCGAATGCCACAAGCTGTGTGGGCTTCAGTGCCCCCAACTGCAGCGACGTCAGAGCCTTCACCTGAGTTGCACTCAGGGCTTCGAGTTGAGCCGTTGTCAGACGGGGTATCGCCTTCGGACTGATTGCCGCAATCTTCTCGGACGATAACGCCGCGAGCAATTCAGGCGTCAGCCCCGGGATAGCACGGCTGGAGATTGCCGCAATATCTTCCGTGGAGAATGTCTTGATGTCTTCCGGGCTCATCATCGCCAGTTGATCGGAGGTCATCGATGCGACTTGGGACGACGTCAAAGCTTCGGCCTGCGCGCTTGTCAGACCCTCTACCTGTTCGGCCGTCAAGGCACCGACCTGTCTGCCGGTGAGGCTTGAAATCGAGATGCTGTCCAGGACCGCCAGTTGAGCAAGCGTCAGCCCAATGATGGCGTTGGTAGACACTGCGCTGAGTTGGCTTGGGTTGAAGGCCTTGACGTCCTCAGTGTCCAGTGCGGCCACTTGATCGGAAGAGAGGGCTTTGATCTGCTGCGAGGTGAGAAAAGAGATGTCCTCGGTGCTCCAGGCAGCAACCTGATCTGGCGTGAGACTTCTGATCTGGTTGATGCTCAGCGAAGATACGATCGATGTCATTGATAAACCTGACCAAAGCTCAGACGGGCAGTGTGCCCCTCTATTCTACCTCGGATACATCCCATCGACGGAATACGTCCGGCTATAACAATCCTAGGTGTAGTTGCTTGTGCGAAACTGTCAGCTTTCGGAGGGACCCCCTCTATCACAGTGGAGGGTTGAGAAAGGCCGGCATGCGTTGTTGCTTGTTGGGGATGGACAGAAACAGTCGCGCGGTATCCAGCGCCTCTCGGATGGTGACATCCATGTCGAGATATCGGTACGTGCCCAGTCGTCCCACAAAGCTGATGCCGTCTTCGGCGTTCGCAAGAGCGACATAGTCGGCCAGCTGTTCTTTTTCCTTCACCAGTCTGATGGGGTAATATGGTGTGTCGTCGGGACCGCATTCGCGGGCGAATTCGCGGTAGCAGACCGATCCTTCATGCTTCTCCCACGGCGAAAAATGCTTGTGTTCGGTGATGCGGGTATAGGGAACGGAGGTTTCCCCGTAATTCATCACCGCGCAGCCCTGATAGTCGCCCTCATAGGTGAAACGTTCGAAATCCAGCGTGCGATAGCCGAGACGGCCTTTCGCATAGTCGAAGTAGCCATCCAGCGCACCCGAGTAGAAGGTGTGGTCGTAGTTGCCCTTGTCCGCCCGTTCGAAACCGGTCTTCAACCGGATCGCGATGCCCGGGTGATCCAGGATGCCGTCCACCATTTCGGTGTAGCCGTTTTCCGGCATGCCTTGATATTTGTGGAAGAAATAGTCGTCGTCATAGTTGAAGCGGACCGGCAGGCGCTTGAGAATGGAGGCTGGCAGATCCTTCGGCGAGCAGCCCCACTGCTTTTGCGTGTAGCCCTCGAAGAACGCCTCATAGAGGCCGCGTCCGACAAAGCGCAGCGCCTGTTCCTCGAAGGTCTGCGGATCGGTAATAGACGTATCGGCCTGCTCTTCGATGAAGGCTTTCGCCTCATCCGGGCGCAGGGTCTTGCCAAAGAACTGATTGATCGTATGCAGATTGACCGGCAGGGAAAAAACCTGGCCGCGGCTCGTCGTCTTCACCCGGTTCTTGTAGGGTTTAAAGGTCTGGAAGCGGTTGACGTAATCCCAGACTTCCGCATCGTCGGTGTGGAAGATATGCGGGCCGTAGACATGCACCATGACGCCGGTCTCAGTGTCGCGCTCAGTATGGCAGTTACCCGCAACATGCTCCCGCCGGTCGAAAATGACGACCTCGTGACCGGCTTCCGCCAATTCACGGCCGATCACCGCACCGGAGAGCCCGGCGCCTACGATTGCAATTTTCTGTCGGGACACGGCGGCTCTGCCTTTGTTCAAGCGGTGGCGGATGCTTGCGTCGTCCACAAGCGGTTGTCATGATGGATGGGCGAGAAAGCGTTCCAGTCCCGCAGCTTTTGAACGTAACGATCGCGGTAGGTTGCCTCATCGACGTATTCGAGGTTCTCCGAGACAAGCTCGCTGCCGATCTCGTAATAGACATCGAGATTGCGAAGATCGGGGACAGGCGTTTCACCCCGTTCGGCTTCGCCCTGCATCTGCCAGTATAGATCTTCGAGCCTTCGCGCGGTGCCAGGAATATCGCGCAGGACACTCGTCTCCCGTTCCGCTTCCAGCTTCTTCCTTACGGCCTTCAGGCTTGCAGGCGTCTTTGCAAAAGCAATCGCCTTGGCGACATAGTCCTCGGGGCCGGCGCAGATAAGCTCCGAACAACCCGTTGCGGCAACGACGCTGCTGCAGAAGCGCGCAGGGAAGGACTTGCCGGGGAATGTCAGAACCGGAAGACCGACCGTCAATGCATCCGCTGCGGTCGAGTGGGCGCCATAGGGGAACGTATCGAGGAAAAGATCTGCCACCGCGATGCGGGCAAGGTGCATAGCGTTTGCAGCTTTCGGCGCGAAGAGAAGCCGCTCCGGCGCAATCCCAGCCGCCTCTGCCAGATCGCGCAGGCGCTGATCGGTCTTGTCGCCACCGGTCAGGAGCCAAAGGATGCTGCCCGGGGTCTCGTTCAAAATGCTCATCCACTGCGTGAACGTGGAGGGCGTGATCTTCTGCATGCCGTTGAAGCAGGCAAAGACGAAAGCGTCTTCCGGCAAGCCAGCCTCCTGGCGCGACGGGCGTTCCGCGATAACCCGCTTGCGGTCAAGCGGCTGATTGCAGGCAATCCGCAGCACCTTTTCCGTATAATAGATTTCGCTCTCCTCCGGCACGATGACCTCGTCGGCAATCATGTACTGGTGGAAAGGCGTCGCCATTGAGCCCGGATAGCCGCAGAAATTGACGATGACGGGTGCGGGACGATAGGCGAAAATCTTGGTGCGGGCATGCTTGGTGTAACCGTTGACGTCGATCAGAATATCGATCTCGTCGCTGGCGATCTGCCGGGCGGCGGCTTCATCGGAGAGCTTGGCGACGTCGCGCCAGCAATCGACGACCGCTTTCATCCGCGCCTGTGTCGGATCGTTCGCAACCGCTTCGCCGCAGTAATAGGCGTAGATTTCGACACGCGCCTTGTCATGCAGTTCCAGCACTTCCCTCAGTGCAAAACCGACCGCGTGATCGCGCAGGTCCGACGACACGTAACCGACACGCAGCCTTTGGCCGGTGCCCGTTTTCTGCCGGACGGTGGGCCGGGGGAAATCTCTGATATCCGGTCGCCCGACGAGCGTCTTGCCGTATTGATGAGCGTTGGCCAGTTGGAAGATCGGATCGTCGGCATAGCAGCCAAGCGTCAGCGGCGGCATGGCATCAATCATCTGCCGCTGAGTGACGTGAATAGACGGCGTGAGGACTGGCCACTTGCATTGCCGCTGGCGCAGAGCGCTCCAATGCTGTCCCGATTCAAGTTTGTGCGGGCGAAGTTCCATGGCCTGCCAAAGAGCTGCCTCCGCCTCCTCCATCAGTCCGGCATTTTCCATCACGCGACCGATGTGCTGCAGCGCCAGGTGGCGATAGAGAAGCTGATCCGGCGTCGTCTCAGATGTTTTCTCCGCAAAGCCCTGCCACTGCTGAATGGCAAGCGTCGCCATCCCGGCATCCTCATAGGCAAGGCCGAGATTGATATGGGCGGGACCGAACATCGGATCATGTTTCAACGCCGCCTGCATGGCGGTGATGGCGCCTGCAACATCGTCCATCTGCCGCAACAGAACGGAGAAATTGAAGCAGACCATATGCTGGCCAGGATGCGGCTCATTGAAGGCGATCCAGGTCTTGTAGAGTTCTGCCGCCTCTTGGCGTTGACCTTGCGCTGTCAGCGTTTCCGCGAATTTCAGCAGGTCCACCAGCGAAAGGCGCTGGGTCCTTGCAAGCTCCAGCAAGGTCGGGAGGAGCGAATTCTGGACCGTGCCGCCAATCGATGCATTCATTGCATTCAGAACCTTCAAACCGGCCGCACCGCCGGAGGCGGCACCATGGCCGTGATAGACTGGAGATCAATTATACAATGAAGCTTGTGCGGCGCTTTACGCCTGGATGGCGGAAGATACAGCCTTCGCGCCGGAGAAGCGCCCAATGCGCGATGTCATTGGCGAGGCTTTTAATCACGGGATTTGCCTGGAATTTCACACGGAAAACGCATCAAATGACGATGGCCGCGCCGCCCCAGGAAGCTCTCACAACTCATCGAGGCTATCGTTCAGCGTCTCTATCTTGCGCAAGCGTTTGCGTCCAGAAAGGCCGGCTTTTTCAAGACAACGCGTGATCAGCAAATGGCAGAGCGCCATGACAGCCGTGTGGTTGAACAGCGGGCCCGGCGCGAGTGTCTGGCATCGGAAATGCCAGGTGGCGCCGCTATGGCCGGGAGCCCCTTCGTCGGTCACATAGATGAGCTTGGCCTCCGACGCCCTGACATGGTCAAGGATGATATCGATCTGGGCCACGCGACGTCGCATGGCAAACATCACGACGATATCGGATTCCTGCATACTGGCGAAATATTCACCGAGTGTCTGGCCGGGGCCGGGTATGACAACGATATGTTCAATGACCTGCGTCAGTTGCCATTGCAAATAGGCAGCGAAAGGCTGGCTGCTGCGAAATCCGATCACCCAGACTTTACGCGCCTGAAGCAGACAATCGGCGGCACTCTCTATCTGTCGGTCAGATATGGCAAGAAATGTCGCCTCGATGTTTGCAATGTCTTGCGCAGCATGCGCTTGAACCGACTGCATCGTTTCACTGTCGTCGGAGCGTTCTAGGAAGAGGCGCGAGCCGGTCTGCTTCTCCTCGCGCGCATGACGCCGCGCCTCCTCATAATTGTCGTATCCAAGCCGTTGGATAAAGCGCGTGACGGTCGCTTTCGAGACGTGCGCCAAGGCAGCGAGCTCTTGGGCGGAATAGCTGGCAAGCTCGCCGGGGAAATCGCAGATGAATTCGCCAATGCGTTTTTCAGCAGGATGCAGGTCCGGAAGCGCTTGCCTCACTCGAAACAGAAACGATTTTTCCTTTACCACAGCGTGCTCCGGCAAACGGGCGATGGGTGACTTTCCGCTGCCCGCACGAAGCTTGCAACAAAAAACGACGCGCCGATAAAGACGCTCGAGAGGCAGGCTCAACCATGGACGGTCGATGACTGCCCTTCAGGAAGCGCTCGAACCATCCACTCCACCGCCGACCTGATCGGCGCGATGACTGGAGCGGGAAAGATGCGCTGCAACGCTTCCGCTGCCTGTCCGAGAGGTCCCCCGCCAATAATCACAGCCTCAGCCCCATCCTCTTCGAAACATTGACGCACGGCGACTTCCAGCGCTGCAAGCAATGCGTCGGGTGTGGAGGCGAGCTGCTGCGGATCGCCTGCCGTCAGCCGCGTTCCGGTAAACAGAGATGCGACGCCAAGAGCCTTTGCCTTGGCAAAGAAACTCTCCACGAGGTCCGGCGTGACTGTGGCAATGCCGAAACGCCGCCCGTGAGCGGACGCTTCCATCATGCTTGCCTGACATATGCCAACACATGGCAAGCCAGACATATCGGCAAGCCGCTCTAACCCCGGATCGCCGAATGCGCAGACAATGAGGCCATCACAGCGACCGGCAAGCTCCAATCCCATGGAAATCACGCCGTCTTCGGCAGCCGCGAGCTCTTCCTCATCAAGGATCATCGATACCCCTCGCCTCGCCGTCAGACCTTCAATAACAAAGCCGTCCGGCAGGTAGAGACGCGCAATATCCGTCATCATCGCAGTGGTTGCCTGCGATGTGTTGGGGTTGATCAATCCTATGCGTTTCATGATTTTCGAGGTGCCGCCAAGACACCCGCCCTTCTCAATCCGGTCTGTTTTTAAGCCAGCATCCCCATGCAGAGACGATCAATGTGCGAGAACACAGGCCACTTGCGTATCGGCAGATAGCGGCACAAGCGGAGGGACGCGCGAACGACACTCTTCCCGCACCAACTCGCAGCGCGGCGCGAAGGCGCATCCCGGCGGCATGGCTGCAAGATCCGGCGGCGCGCCGGGAATGGTAATCAGCCGGTCGCGACCTTCGGCCAGCTCAACGCGCGCGCCCAGCAAGCCCTTGGTATAGGGATGGTGCGGATTTCGGATAAGATCGCCGACACGTCCTTCCTCGACGATACGTCCGGCATACATTACGGCAATGCGGTCTGCGACTTCCGCTGCAACGCCGATATCATGCGTCACGAAGATGACCGAAAGGCCATATTCCTTCTGCAACTCGCGGATCAGCAGCAATATCTGAATCTGTACTGTCGCATCGAGGGCCGTAGTGGGTTCGTCTGCCAACAGCACCTTCGGATTGCAGGCAAGCGCCATGGCAATCATCGCACGCTGCAACATGCCGCCCGACATTTCATGCGGGTAATTGGCAAGGCGCCGCTCCGGCGAAGGAATGCGAACCTTCTGAAACAGAGCAAGGGCGCGTTGCTTTGCGACAGCGTGCGAGACGTTCTCATGGCGCATGATGGTCTCTTCGATCTGGCTGCCCACCGTATAGACCGGATCGAGCGCCAGACGCGGTTCCTGAAACACCATGGAGACCATGGCGCCCCTCATATCGGACAGGGCGCGACTGGAAAGCCCCATAATGTCGCGCCCGTCGACCGACATGGCGCCTTCGATAAGGGTTCCCTTGGGATGAAGCCGCAAAAGCGAGCGCATCGTCACGCTCTTGCCTGAGCCGGATTCCCCCAGCAGGGCCACCACCTCGCCTGGCTTGACGACCAAGTTGACGCCGTTGACGGCCTTGACGGATTTGCCGCCACGCCGAAACGTGACCGACAGGTTGCGAATATCAATCATATTGTCGTTCTGCATCGTCATGCCTCCGTCAGCACTGGTGCACGGCTGTGGCCGGAACCGGGTTTTGCCATCAGGCAGGCGGCTGCCTGACTCGGCGACATCTCGGTCAGCGGCGGCACTGAGCGTTGACAGACATCCTCAGCAAAGCTGCAGCGGGTGTGGAAGCGACAGCCGGAAGGCGGATCGATGGGGTTGGGAGGATCACCGGTGAGCGGCGGCGCTTCCGTGCGTTCTGCGGGGTCGATTTTCGGCATTGAGGCCAGAAGCGCTGCCGAATAGGGGTGACCGGTATTGTCGTATATGGCGTCACGGCTTCCGACCTCCGCCACCTTGCCGAGATACATGACCATGACCCTATCGCACATGAAGCGAACGACATTGAGGTCGTGGGAGATGAACAGATAGGTCAGGCCGAAATCGCGCTTGAGGTCGAGCAACAGGTTGAGCACCTGCGCTTCCACCGATTTGTCGAGGGCCGAGACAGCTTCATCCAGGATGACGAGGCGCGGCTTGAGCGCCAGAGCGCGGGCGATGTTGACACGCTGGCGCTGACCGCCGGAAAGCTCATGCGGATAGCGCCCGGCAAAACGCGATGGCTCCAAGCCAACGCGGTGCAACAGATCATGGGCTGTGGCAATCGCCTTTGTGGCCGGTGTGCCATGAACCTGCGGTGCGAAGGCGATGGATTCCTCGATCGTCAGTCTAGGATTGAGCGAAGCGTAACTGTCCTGAAATACCATCTGCACCTGACGGCGGTAGGCGGAAAGCGGCAAGGCGCCGCCGACCGTTTCGCCGTCGAAGAGGATTTCACCCTGGTCGGGTACGATCAGTTGCATGAGAAGCCGTGCCGTCGTCGATTTGCCGCAACCGCTTTCACCGACGACGCCCAGTGTCTCGCCCTTCAGGATATCGAAATCCACGCCATCGACGGCGCGCACCACCTTCCTCGGCTTGAGGAAACCGCTTCCTTTGACGGGAAAGTGCTTCAGAAGCCCACGGGCGGAAATCAGCGGCTGAACCGGGCCGCCCCTTTCTCCGATGGGCAGTTCAAGGCTTGGTGTTCCAACGACTTTCATCATGCCTTCACGTCCATGGCTGTGCGCAGCCCGTCTGAGAAAAGGTTGAAGCAGATCGAGGTGATAAAGATCATCACGCCGGGCAATGCCGCAACGAGTGGGTTGGTATAGATGGCAGTGCGCAGCGTGTTCAGCATCAGCCCCCATTCGGCATCCGGCGGACGCACGCCAAGCCCGAGGAAGGAGAGACCCGACGCAAGGATCATCGATACGGAAATCAGGCTCGTTGCGAAGACGAAGATCGGTCCGAGCACGTTGCCGAGAATATGGACCCTGACGATGGTGAAGGCGGGAGCCCCCGAGGCGCGGGCGGCATCCACATAGTCCAGCTTGCGGACTTGGGTGGTGACGCTTTCTGCGACACGGGCGATCTGCGGGATGAAAACAACCGTGAGGGAAACGAGCGCATTGGTCAGGCCGGAGCCAAGCGCGCCGGACAGCGCAACCGCCAGCAGCACCGAAGGAAAGGCGTAGAACACGTCGATGGTCCGCATGATCAGCGTGTTGGTCACCCCGCCCGCGTAGCCGGCGATAATGCCGATCGCCGAACCGATGACAAAGGCGATGGGTACGGGGATGACGCCCATGAGAAGCGACAGCCGCGCGCCGTAGATGAGGCGTGAAAGCATGTCACGTCCAAGCTCGTCGGTGCCGAGGATATAGCCGGGTGTGCCGATGGGCTTGAGCCTGCGGATCACGCTGCCCTTCGCCGGATCGTAGGGCGCCAGATAAGGCGCGAAAATGGCCATGAGGATGAGAAGAAGGAGGATCCCAAGCGCCACCATGGCAACGGGATCACGACGCAGCCGCGTCAGAACGCCGCTCCAGAAGCCGGGAGACTTGGCGATTTTCGCGACGGGAACTGCGGATGCTTCGGCTATTGCGGCCATTGTCAGCTCCTCTGGATGCGCGGATCGATGGCGCTTTGCAACACGTCGACAATGAGATTGAGAACGACGAAGAACATGGCAAGCACGAGGATGGTGCCTTGCAGGATCGGCAGGTCACGGGTGAAAATCGCGCCGTTCAGCAGGAACCCGGTACCCGGCCATGAGAATACGGTTTCGATGAGGATCGAGCCGCCGAGAAGATAACCCAGTTGCAGACCCATGACAGAGAGAGCGGTCGGGGCGGCATTGCGCACCACATGGCGCAGAATACGCCCGCTCATCAGGCCCTTGGCAGCCAGTGCCAGCGTAAAGTCCTGCGCGTATATGTCTGCCACCAGCGAGCGAATGGTGCGGGCGATGATGCCCATGGGTATAACGGACATGGTGACCGCCGGCAGCACCAGATACTGGATGTAATCCCAGCTGAAACTGCGGCCGGCAGACCCACCCGGTCCGCCTCCCATCGCCGGAAGCCAACCGAGCGTCACGGAAAAGGCGATGACCAGCACCATGCCGAGCCAGTAGTGCGGTACGCTGACGCCAAGCATCGAGATACCGGAGGCGATGCGATCGACCCATCCGCCGCGAAACACGCCGGCGAGAAAGCCGAGGGTCGCTCCACCCACAAACCCGATCACCGCCGCAGACACGGCGAGAATGATCGAATTGATGGATGCGTCGATAATCTCGCCGAGAACAGGCCGTCCCGTAGCGATCGAGGTGCCGAGATCGCCATGCAGCGCATGCCACATCCAAATCGCGTATTGTAAAGCCAGGGGACGGTCCAGACCGTAGAAAGCGCGCATTTGCGCCTGCATCTCAGCCGAAGCATCCGACGGAAGAATGGCGGCCAGTGGATCTCCGGGAGCGATATGGATGAGCATGAAACAAACCATGCTGACGCCAATCGCCACCGGGATGACGTGCAGCAGTCGCTTGAGCGCGTAGAGAAGCATGAAATCCTCTTGGTCTTCGTGGCAAAGATCGGAAACGGCAGGCCGGGCAACAACCCGGCCTGCTATCGCTTTGGATCAGGGATCGACGGTGACCGGCGAGAAGTCCTGGAACCAGTTCTGTGCCTGCACGAAGCCCTTCACCTTTTTCGACATGGCGCGTGGGTTGACGTCATGCGTGACCATCAGGAACAGCGCTTCATTGACGTATTTTTCGTGAATCTTTCTCAGCACCTTGTCCTGTTCCGCTGCGTCGAAGGTGTTGCGCACTTCGGCGAACAGCGCATCCATTTCGGGGTCGCAGTAATAGCCCCAGTTCGTGCCATTCGGCGGAGCAAGGTTGCACTGCGATTGACGGATCAGCGCGGTGAAGGGGTCCTGAATGAAGTAGCTGTAGTTGACGGCGGTGGCACCCTTCGCGCTTGGATCCTTGGCTCCGGCGCGCCAGATGTTGATGACCGTATTCCAGTCCGCAACCTCATATTCGACGTTGATGCCGATTTCCGCCAGCGTCTGCTGGATATATTCGTTCATGGCCAGCGGCAGCATCTGCCCAGAGCCCGAGGAGGAGATGACGACCTTGGTGTTGATCGGCTTGTCTGGACCGTAACCGGCCTCGGCCATCAACTTCTTGGCCTCCTCGATATTGTATTCCAGCTTGAATGTCGGATTGCCGAACCACTGATGGCCGGGCGGCAGGTATCCCTGTGCCGGGACGGAAAGACCGCCGAGCAGCTCGTTGATCCCCTCGCGGTCCACGGCAAGATTGGCGGCCTTGCGAACGCGCACGTCGTTCCAGGGCGAACCTTCGACACGCGACAGGTGCCAGGTCCAGTTATGTGGATAGGAATTGGTGACGATGTTGAAGCCCGCTTCCTTCAGGGATTTGACGGAATCGGGCGCTGGCGCCTCGATCCAGTCGACCTGACCGGAGCGCAGGGCGGCCACACGGGTATTGGGTTCGGGAAGAGGCACGAGAACCAGCTTGTCCAGCTTCGGCACGCGCGCCTTGTCCCAGTAGTCCTTGTTCGGCGTCAACTCAGCACGCTCACGCGGCGTAAAACCGTTTTCCAGCTTCCATGGTCCGGTACCGGATGGCTTCTGGGCGACGGCATCCCAGTTCTTACCCTGTGCTTCCCAGTTCGCGGGCGAGGACATGAGGATCCAGCTCAACTGATAGGGCAGCGTCGCATCGGGCGTTTTGGTGGTGATTTCAACCGTCAGCGGATCGATGACCTTGTAAGAGGCCACGGCGGGAATACGCGATTTGCCCTGCGCCGACTGGCGCTTGTCAAACTGCGGTGAATCCGGCACGAGAATCTTGTCGAGGTTCCAGACGACAGACGCCGCATCGAAATTGCTTCCATCGTGGAACTTCACGCCGTCGCGCAGTTTGAATGTCCACTTGGTCTTGTCAACGGGGTCCACGGACCAAGATGTGGCAAGGGACGGGATGAGGGTCGATGGTTTGTCGGCGCTCGACAGGTCCCATTCGATCAGAGCGTTGTAAAGCGTGTAGCCCATGAAACGCTGGCCCTCGCCGCCCTGATCGGTCTGCCCGGTGGTCAGGGGTATATCAGAAGCCGTCATGCCAATGCGGAGCGTCCCTTCGGCCAAAGTTTCGCTTGCGGTCATGGCCAGAAACGCCAATGCAGCAGAGCCCATCAACCGGGCGCGGCGCAATTTCTCGATAATGCCCGCAGCTCCGGGTGCTTTTCTGAAATCGTGTGTCATGCGTTCCCTCTCGTTCGATACGCTGAGTATGTCTCAGTCGGGATACGCAATGCAGGTTTCGTGCCAGATTACATGAAACTGTAGTTTCATATGTTTTTCAAAATGTTACGTTTCCGCTGCATTCCCACGAATGCTCAGCGTCCAAAAAACCTGCTGTCATCGAATGCGGCGGGAAGAAAGAATGCCTAAAAAGGGCTTCTTAGACAAAGAAGCTCAGACATCTGTCACAGGCGCGGATTTTACGGCGCTCGGGATTGTGCAAGCCGCTTCCGGCTTAGTGACGGATAACGCACCGTGAATTATGCGATGCGGCCCAGGGGCTGGCTTCGATCGAGGAAAGACCTTGTTTTCCTGCCCAACGGCATCGACCCGAAAATCGGAATCGATTGTCGGAAAAGAACGATGCGTCCTTCAAAAGCAATAGGCGTCCTTGTGCTTCAAAAGCATGCACGCCGCTCTAAAACAGATCGAAGTCGCCGGATGCCTTGTCGATCGGCTGAGAGTGTCCGTGACGCAGGCCAGCGCCAAGTGCCTTCTGCATTTCGGCGAGCTTGACGAGGCTGAGAGCCGTCGTCACGTCAACGGCCCATTCGGCCGGAATGGAGCCCGTGATGGTATCGATGAACTCTGCAAGTCCTCGGGCCTTCTGGACGGCAAGATCGATGCCCTGCAAGAGCTTCAAGCCGTCATCGGTGACCGCACCGTTGGTGGCCTCCAGAAGCTGCGGCTCGATGCGCTCAATCAGATAGGCAACATCATGCAGTTCTGAGACGACCCGCATCAGGATCGTGGGCAAAGCCTCTTCAAACATTTCAGGTCCAGCACGCTCAGCGATATGCATAGGCAACTCCGTTGTCAAAAAAACTCGATATCGCTTGCCGCCGGCTTTGCAGCCGGAACCGGACGGGTTTCCATCGCGACGGTCTTCTGGGTTTCGGCACCACTCAACGGGTGCTGGCGCGCTCTGCCCGAAACCGGCCAGAACTCCACCTTTCGGCCAAGGTCTCCGCCCGTGGAGCTGCCGACCACCCGAATGCCTTCATCCTTCAAGAACTGCATCGCGAAGATTGCGTTCTGCTCCCCCACATTGGAGAAGCTGGCAATGGTCTTGGCGCCACCAAAGACCTTTGCTTCCAGACGATCACGGCGTGCCCCCTGCTTGAGCAAGCCGTTGATCAGAAGTTCCATGAGATGCACCCCGTAACGGGTCGCATCTCCACCCCCCATACCCCCTGTACCCGGCAGCAGAAAGTGATTCATGCCGCCGACGCCCGCAACAGGGTCTCTGAGACACGCAGCCACGCACGAGCCGAGGATGGTCGACAGGACCACATCGGGATCATTGGCGATCTTATACTCGCCCTGAATTATGTGTACGCGCTTGGCTGCGGTTTCGATCATTTCAGCGATCCAAATACGGCTTCAATCGCCGCCCTCATCTTGTCGATCGAAAATGGCTTGGCCAGCACGTTGTTGGCGCCAAGCTGGGCAGCCTTCTGCACCAGAGCGCGGTCTCCCTGCGCGGTCAGAATGATGAAAGCGGCCTTCTTCGTCGACGGATTCGTGCGAACCGCCTGAAGGAAACCGAGGCCATCCATCTTCGGCATGTTGAAGTCGGAGATTACCAGATGGTGCGGCTGCTGCTCCATGATCTTCATGCCCTGCTCACCGTCACCGGCGGCAGTGATTTGCTTGAAGCCAAGCTGCGTGAGCGCGTCACTCAGCAACAGGCGGCTGGTGACCTGATCGTCAACGATCAACACTTTTATCTTTTCTGCGAGAGACATTAGTCAGAACCTTCTTTTCGGGCAGCAGTTAGTTTCAGAATTTCTTCGCCGATGGCGTTCAGCGGAAGTTGATGTTCGACAGCGCCAAGCTCGTAAGCCACGCGCGGCATTCCATAGACGACACAGGTTTTCTCGTTCTGGCCGACGGTGCGGGCACCGGCATGACGCATCTTCAAGAGGCCTGCCGCACCGTCGCGTCCCATTCCGGTCAGGATGGCACCGACAGCGTTGCGACCGGCCAGTTCGGCCACTGAATCGAACAGAACGTCTACCGATGGCCGATGGCCATTCACAGGCTCCCGTTCGATCAGTCTGCAGCATGGCGCGGCATGATTAACAACCTGCAAATGGCGGTCACCGCCAGGGGCGAGATAGACCTTACCGGTCTGAAGCCGCGCGCCATCCGTCGCCTCTTCCACCACGGGTGCGCAGAGCCGGTTCAAGCGCTCGGCAAAGCTCTTGGTGAAGGTCGGCGGCATATGCTGGGTAATCACCGTCGGCGGGCAATTGACCGGAAACTTCTGCAAGACGGCGATCAGCGCTTCGACGCCGCCGGTGGAGGAGCCGATGGCAACGATCTTGCGACCGACGCTGTAATTGGTGACCGCAGCCGGTGGTGATGCGGCCGGCCTCTCGGCGGCGACGCTGCGATAGGTACGGTGCTGCGAGCGGGCGGCTGCCTTCACCTTGTCAGCAAGATCCGGAAAGGGCTGGGCATCGCCCGGCACCGGCTTGCCGACACAATCGAAAGCGCCAATTTCAAGCGCTGCCAGAGAAGCATCCGCGCCGCGATGGGTCAGCGTGGAAACCATTATGACCGGCATGGGGCGCAGGCGCATGATCTTGTCGAGAAACTCAAGCCCGTTCATTTCAGGCATCTCGATATCCAGCGTCACGACGTCCGGATTGAGTTCCTTGATGGCAGCACGCGCTTCCATGGCGTTGCCAGCCTGACCGATGACCTCGACATCGGGGTCAGAGTCGAGGACGGCGGAGATCAAGCCACGCATGGTGGGAGAATCATCGACTACGAGAACGCGGGCGGGCGTACTCATGCTCGCCTCCCGGCAGACTTACCGATGAATTTGTAAGTCGTGATGCCAGTATTGTCGAACAGCTCCTTGGCTTCGCCGGAAACGCGTTCGGAATGACCGATATAGAGATGACCGCCTTGCGGCAGCAAACCGGCAAAACGCGACCAGATCTTCACCTGCGTCGGCTCATCGAAATAGATGACGACGTTGCGGCAGAAAATCACGTCGAAGCCGCCCTTGAACGGCCACTGTGCCATCAGGTTCAGTTCGTTGAAGGTAATTAGACGCTTGACCTTGTCGCTGATCTGATGCTTGCGCCGTCCAGTAGCATCCACTTCCTGGAACCATTGCTTGCGCATGGCGGGAGTTACCGTTTCCAGTGCACCATCGTCGTAAAGGCCAGCCCTCGCCTGGGCGAGAATCTTGGGGTCGATATCGGTTGCCAGAATTTTGAAGTCGTAATCGGCAGCATTCGGGAAGAGCCCGAGCACCGTCAGGGCGATCGAATAGGGTTCCTGGCCATCCGAGCAGGCAGCGGACCAGATGCGCACGCGTCCGCCGCTCTTTGCCCGTGCGATGAGGCCCGGTAGAACCTCGTCGCGCAGGTGATCGAAATGGTGGTTCTCGCGGAAGAAGCGGGTGAAGTTGGTGGTGAGATGCGACAGCATCTCCCGGCGAGCCGCGGCACCCTGCTCCGAAGAGACCAGTGCGCAGTAATCCTTGAAGCCGGAAAGGCCGAGATTGCGGATATGCTTGGACAGGCGCGAATAGACGAGCGACGCCTTGGTATCATTGAGATAGATACCGGCATCCGCGTAGATCATTGCGGCGATATCCGCCAGGTCGCGACGCGTCAGCGGGAATTCTCCGCTGACGAGCACGTCATCCTGTGGTCCACGCTGTTCGTTGAACTTAAGCGCTGTCATTCATCACCAACTTTTCAGCCTGTTGCCGCGAGCGACATTTCTTGTTTCAGGGACTGGCCGCGCGAGGCGCCGACAACGGCATCCACGTCGAGGATCAGGGCGACGCGGCCATCACCAAGGATGGTTGCGGCAGCGATGCCCGGAACATGGGTGTAGTTGGCTTCAAGCGACTTGATGACCACCTGACGCTGCCCCTGGATGGCATCGACCATCAGGGCGCGCTGGCCGCCACCTTCGGATTCCACCAGAAGCGCCACGCCATCGACCGGGTTGGCCTGTGTGGCACGGAAGTTCAGGATCCGGCCGACATCCACCAGCGGGCAGAAGGAGTTGCGGATCGAGATCAGCCGCTGATTGGAGCCGAAGGAATGGATGTTCTGCGCTTCCGGCTGCAGTGTCTCGACGATCGCCGTCAAAGGCACGACCAGCGTCTGGCCCGCAACCGTGACCACCATGCCGTCGAGAACGGCCAGTGTCAGCGGCAGGCTCATAGTGAAGGTGGAACCGAGACCGGGACGGGACGAAATGCTGATGCGGCCACCGAGTGCCTGGATCGAACGCTTGACCACGTCCATGCCGACGCCACGTCCGGAAATGTCCGAAATCTTGTCGGCGGTGGAGAAGCCCGGTGCGAAGATGAGGTTATCGATTTCCTCATCCGTGAGGTTCGCATCGGCCGAAATCAGATCGTTGTCGATCGCCTTCTGGCGCACACGCTCACGGTTGATGCCGGCGCCATCGTCCTGCAACTCGATCAGGATGCGGCCCGAACGATGCTTGGCAGTCAGTTTTACGGTGCCTTCCGGGTTCTTTCCGGCGGCCTCGCGCTTTTCCGGCGTCTCAATGCCGTGGTCGACGGCATTGCGGATCATGTGGGTCAGAGGCTCGGCCAGCTTGTCAATGACCGTCTTGTCGACTTCGGTGTTTTCACCTTCGGTGATCAGGCGGATCTGCTTGCCGATCATGTCGGCAACTTCGCGGACGATACGCGACATGCGCTGGAAGACCGGCTTCACCGGCTGTGCGCGGATCGCCATGACGCTGTCCTGGATTTCGCGCGTCAGTTGCTGGAGCTCTTCCAGACCCATGTTGACGGCAGATGTACCCGTCGTGTCGTTTTCGATGACGCTCTGCGACAGCATCGCCTGGTTGATGACGAGCTCGCCGACGAGGTTGATCAGGCGGTCGACGCGGTCGAGATCGACGCGGATCGTCTGGCCAGCGCTCGCATTGTTGGCAGCGTTGGCGGCATTCGCCGCAGCAGCAGGCGACGCCGCCTCGCGCTTTTCGACGGCAGCGGCAACGGCCTGGGTCACTTCGGTTGCAGCCGATGCGGTGGCGACAGCCTTGGCAACGACCGGCTCGTCTATCGAGGCTGGCTGAACCGCAGGCTCCTCATGGACCTCTTCTTCCAGAACGGAAAGATCGAAGGGCACCGGGATCATCGGCAGTTCTTCATCGGCCGCCACTTCGTCTTCGGCCATCACGATGTCGAGTTCGCAATCCCACTCGGCAAATTCGAAGACGGAGCGGATGCCCTCTTCGCCCTTGTCGGTCTTGATTGTGATCTTCCAGAAGAAGTAGGCACCCTCCGGATTGATGTCATCGAGCGATGGCAGCGTGCTCATATCGCAATTGACGCTCATCTCGCCGATGCGGGCGAGATCGCGCAAAAGCAGAGCCGATTCATTGCCCTTGGAATAGAGGGCTGCCGACGGCTTGAAGGTGACATTGAAGGTCGGCGTTTCCATCAGCGGAATGGCCGCATCCTCGAAATCGCCGAAGGAGAAGGCGATCGGCTGGAAGCCGCTCTCATCTGTCGGAGCAGGTGCTGGTGCCGGCGGGGGCACGACGGCTGCTTTCGCTGTCGGCTTGGGAGCGGCCGGTTCAGCTGCAGATGGCGTGATCGTCTCACCGTTGGCCAGAGCCTCCAGTTCCTTGACGAGACCGCGGGTACGGCTTTCCTCGACGCTACCGCCGTCGCGGGCAGCGTTTGTCAAATCGGCGAGAACATCCGCCGATTTCAGCATCACTTTCAGGACATCCTGATTAGGATCGAGCTTGTTGGAACGAACGCAATCGAGCGTGGTTTCGAAGACGTGCGCGAAAGCCACCAGTTCATCGAGACCGAAAGCACCGGCTCCACCCTTGATGGAATGAACGGCACGAAAGACGGCATTTACGGTTTCCGGATCCCGGTCGCCGTCATTCAGTTTAAGAAGTCCCGATTCCAGTTCTGCGAGCTGTTCCTCGCATTCCTGGAAGAAGATTTCTTTGATTTCGTTCATATCCATCGTGAATGATCCCGTATCAGGCAGTTACACGTTCAATGGCATCGATCAGTTTTACGGGGTCGAAGGGCTTGACGATCCAACCGGTCGCGCCAGCCTGACGGGCACGGTTCTTCTTCTCGGCATCGCTTTCGGTGGTCAGAACGAGGATTGGAACCGCACGGTACTTTTCGTTGCGGCGAACGCCTTCGATGAAACCGAAACCATCAAGGCGCGGCATGTTGATATCCGTGACGATGACGTCCGGATTGCAACCTTCCAGAACTTCCAGACCTTCGACGCCGTCTTCGGCCTGAATGGTCTCGAAACCGGCATTGTTGAGCGTGACCAGCAGCATGTTGCGGATCGTGCGGGAGTCGTCGACTGTGAGAACTTTTTTCTTCATGACTATATCTCCTTCGGGAGCATATGATCGATATCGACACCGATCAGTTTAAGGGTTTTATCAAAGGCTTCAGAGGCCTTTGAAAATGTGAATTGCTTGCCATCAGCCTCCCAGGCCTTGATGCCAGCCATTAATATCTGGACGCATTGTGCGCCGACACGCTCGACCTCGGAGGCATCGACCGTAACCGGCTTGCCCCTGAGTTCTTTCAATTTTCCGTGCAAGACGGATGCTTGATTGAGGTCCAGCACAGGTGACAATTTCAGTGTCGAATGCGCTGCTGTCCTGCCTGCCATCAAATGACTCCTTGGCGTTTGTATTGTTGCTGCGCATGGCCGTAATCCATGCGCTCGGGGCGCATGACGGTCGCATTGGTTCTTCTCGGCTCCGGCGCGATAGCCTCGTCGGCGTAGGCCTGGCGGGCGATACGGAACTCACGCACCGTGCGGCCGAGCTCGAGAATGACTGTGTGAAGATCATCGGCTTCCGCAGCCGATGAGGACAGGCGATCGGCGGCGCGATGCGCGTCCGTGCCAATGGCGTCCAGTTCGACGGACACATGATTGAGATGACCGGAATGCTCGCCCGTGCGGCGCGCGACATCGCCGATCATGTCGCTGATACCGGAAACCTGACGCACCACGCCTTCGATCGCTTCCTGCGTGCGATGAACCATGCGCACACCTTCGTCGACCTGTGTCTTCGTGCCGTTGACAAGGTTCTTGATTTCGCGCGCAGCTTCGGCAGATCGCTGCGCCAGTGCCCGGACTTCCTGCGCGACGACCGCAAAGCCGCGTCCACTTTCCCCCGCGCGTGCGGCTTCGATGCCGGCATTCAGCGCCAGGAGATTGGTCTGGAAGGCGATTTCGTCAATAGAGCCAATGATGCGGCCGATCTGCTCTGCCGATTGCTCAATGTCCGACATGGCGCTAATCGCTTCGCCGACGGCCATGCCACTTTCGGTGGCGGCATTGCGTGCCTGCGAAACTGCCGATTCCGCAGCTGAAATACGGTCACTGCTGTCACGGACATCGTGGATCACCACACCGAGGCGCTGTGAGGCATCGCTGAGGCGGCGCGACTGTTCCGTCGATACAGTTGCGAGACCGGCATTTTCCCGCGACATCCGCTCGGTAACCGTGTGCGCTTTGTGAACGCTGTCGCGGGTGGCGGCCATCGAGTGACCGATCCGCTCCATCGCCGCGTTGAACGCTTCGGCGATCTCGCGATAGGCCTCTGGCAATTCGCCGCCGATGCGGGCCGTCAGATCGCCAGCGGCAAAGGCATTGAGTGCGTCGCCAAATAGCGTCACAACCTCGGCCTGATCGCTCTCACGCTGACGGGCAAGCTCTTGCGTGTGGCGGATGCGTAATTCGTTGAAACGGAGGGAGACGGCGATCTCGGTATCGACCATGACCAGGCGGATGACGGATTTCACCGCCTCGGCCAATTCCTGGTGGCGCTTGCGTGCGCCGGGCAGCAGCGAGCGCGGCGGATGCTGCGCAATCAAGCCTGCCAGCAGATTTTCCAGCACGACAGCGCGACCTGCGACGCTCCAGCGTGGATCAAGACCCATGCGGCTCTCGGTATCGGAGAGAACCTTGACGCGTTCGGCATAGAGCGCGTCGAAGCGTGCATCGGTCAGCACCGACCAGTGCGCCGTCTGCATGTCGTGCAGACGTTCGATCTGATTGTCGCTCTCGAAGGATGGCGAACAGTCCGGCAGGGACTGGAAGCGTACCATCAGGTCGCGAAGTCCCGCCTTCAGATGCGGTTCGAGCATGGTGCGGTAACGGCGCAGCAGATCGCACTGGTCCTGATCAAGACCAGCAAAACGCAATCGGCCAGCCAGACTACCGCCCGTTGCCCTTCGCGAATGATCTGTTGGCAGGTCCTGCCCCAAATGACGTCCCCAATGGTTCACCGGCTAGACCGGCAGATGACGGTTAAGAGAACGCCAGTATCCTTGAGGGATGTTCACGACATGGGCATCCGTTAACGGACGCCTCACAAGCGTTAGCTGAGCCTTCTGCAACCAAACGGAATACCGGATCAACCCGGTACGGCAGTGCGGCATCATGCCTGAAAGGAGAGTCGCTCCCCATTTCGCCGTGAAATACGAGTAATCTTTATGGTTAATTCCTTGCCTGAAGGTTAAGAATCTTAATTTCACAGCATGATTGTTAAAATATGTCATTGATTTTGGGGACGGGTCGGCGAGCGGAAAGTTTGGTTTCCAGCGTTCGCGATATCTCGCCGGTTTTTTATCTTTTTCGCCCTCGCGCGCTGGACAAGCCTTGCGCCATTACCCTAAGATAATCAATATGATATTTGCTTAGACGTGATGGCTCTACGCGTGTTACCCAACACTTTTGGGCGGTATTGCGGTGACATCACGCAGTGAAACACAGCGCTGGAGCATATCTGAAAGATCGCGACACGATTTAGCTGAGGCGACACACACGTAGGAGGTAACGATTTTGCCATGGATGGGACGACATCGCGGTCTTCCGCACCATCCTGTAAGGTTGATGAACCTCCTCGTCGCGGGCATGCTGGTTTTCTTCGGCGTCCCAGCCTTGGCAAGCTCAAGCTCCGCCCTCAAGCTTCAACGTCTGGAACGTTCCTGTGTCTCCGGTGAAGACCGAGGTTTCTCGTCTCTGGAGCAGCCTCTCGCGCAGCCTGGATTGATCCCTTGCCGCTACACCGGCAGTTTTCCCGTTCACGATTTTGTTGACGCATTTTTATCCGCTCCAGGGGTGGTAACGGCATACATCAAAACCCAGATTGGGTTCGACCCGGCGCGATCGATTTTGTGTCCGGTTCACCACGTCCGTGTGACTTCACCGCGCGGACCTCCCGTAAAAGACCTGTCCTAGTCCGCCGGACTGCCGTTTCTTTGTTGGAAGGATTGGCATCTCTGGCGGAAACAACCGCGGAATGTTTTAACACCAGAGAAAATTGCCATACTGTATGAGACTTGACGTCATCCTTCCCATTTTGATCGCCCTTCCCTTTATTGGCAGCATCGCCACTGCCATGATGCCGCGCAGTGGTGCGGCCCGTGGGCCAGCAGCCGTTGCAGGCGGCATCGCGCTTTTCGGTCTCATCTCCACGATTTTCCTCTACACCAGTGTCACGAACGGCCAGGTGCTCAAATATGATGTGGAGTGGCTGCCGCAGCTTGGCCTGAACTTCACGCTTCGACTGGATGGCTTTGCATGGATGTTCATGGGGCTGATCACCGGCATCGGTTTTCTTGTGGTGCTCTACGCCCGCTACTACATGTCGGCAGAAGATCCCATCCCGCGTTTCTTCGCCTTTCTTCTGGCTTTCATGGGGTCGATGCTTGGCATCGTTCTGTCGGGCAACGTCATTATCCTGTCGATCTTTTGGGAGATGACCAGCATCTTCTCCTTCCTGCTGATCGGTTACTGGCACAACAATGCCACGGCGCGTGACGGCGCTCGCATGGCTTTGACGGTTACGGGTATTGGCGGCTTCTGCCTTCTCGCTGGTCTGCTGGTCCTGGGGCACATTGCGGGAAGCTACGATCTCGATGCGATTATCGCCAAGGCCGCAGACGTTAAAGCACACCCGCTCTATCTGACGGCCCTTGTTTTGATCCTGATCGGCGCTCTGACCAAGAGCGCGCAGTTTCCCTTCCACTTCTGGCTGCCCAATGCCATGGCGGCGCCGACACCTGTTTCGGCCTATCTGCATTCTGCGACCATGGTGAAAGCCGGTGTCTTCCTGCTGGCAAGGCTCTGGCCGGTTCTTGCCGGCACGCAGGAGTGGTTCTGGCTCGTGGGCTTTGCCGGCATTACAACGCTTCTGCTCGGCGCCTATTTCGCCATGTTCCAGCAGGACCTGAAGGGGTTGCTCGCCTATTCCACCATCAGCCATCTCGGCCTGATCACCACGCTTTTGAGCCTTGGAAGTCCGCTGGCAGCCGTTGCGGCGATCTTCCACATGGCAAACCACGCTACTTTCAAAGCGTCGCTCTTCATGGCGGCCGGCATTATCGACCATGAGACGGGCACGCGCGACATGCGCAGATTGAGCGGGCTCTATCGCTATCTGCCAGCGACTGCCACCCTTGCCATGGCCGCAAGTGCTGCCATGGCAGGTGTCCCGCTTTTCAATGGCTTCCTCTCCAAGGAAATGTTCTTTGCCGAAGCCATCGAGACCCATGCGGACTCGCTGCTCGACAAGGCGCTTCCCTATGTCGCGACCCTTTCCGGGGCCTTTGCGGTGGCCTACTCGCTGCGCTTCATCCACACCGTGTTCTTCGGGCCGCCGCCCAGCGACATTCCTAATCCAAATCCGCACGAACCCCCACGCTGGATGCGTTTTCCGGTCGAGTTCCTTGTGCTTGCCTGCCTGATCGTCGGCGTGGTGCCAAGCCTTTCCGTCGGGCCATTCCTGCATACGGCTGTTTTGTCGGTCCTCGGACCCCAGACTCCGACCTATAGCCTTGCGATCTGGCATGGTTTCAACCTGCCACTGATCATGAGTATTGTTGCCCTAATCGGCGGTGTCGCGATTTATGCCCTTCTTGGGGATTACTTTTCCAAATGCGATGACGGTCCGCCGATCTTCCGGCATCTGAAAGGTCAGCGCATCTTCGAGCGCATCATCGTCACGGTTTCATGGAAGTGGGCGCGTTGGCTGGAAAGCACGCTCGGCACAAGGCGGTTGCAGCCACAGTTGCGTATCCTCGTATTCGTCGCGCTCGTTGCCGGTTTCTCGCCGCTGGTGTCATCGCAGTTTTCGCTTACCCTTCCGAGGGTTACGTCCTTCGACCCGATCTTTGCGGTTCTCTGGGGCATCGGCATGATTGCGGCCATGGGTGCTGCCTGGCAGGCGAAGTATCACCGCCTTGCCGCGCTTGTGATGCTCGGTGTTTCCGGTCTCGTCACCTGCCTGACCTTTGTCTGGTTGTCCGCTCCCGACCTCGCCATCACGCAACTGCTCGTCGAAATCGTCACGCTGGTGCTGATCCTGCTTGGCCTGCGCTGGCTGCCGAAGCGCGTGGTGAAGGTCGACAACAATAACGAACTGCCCGCGCAGCTTCGTCGTGGCCGCGACTTCCTGCTGGCCGTCTTCTGCGGCATCGGTATGACGGTGATTGCCTATGCGGTTATGACGCTGCCTGTGCCCAACACCATTGCGAACTACTTCCTCGAGCGAGCCTATAGCGAAGGCGGCGGCACCAATGTGGTCAACGTCATCCTCGTCGATTTCCGCGGCTTCGATACGATGGGCGAGATCGCTGTTCTGGCGATTGTCGGTCTCACCGTCTTTGCTCTGCTACGTCGTTTCCGTCCGGCGCAGGACAGTGTCGGCCTGCCTGAGCAACAGCTGATCCAGAACGCCTTCGATGCCGAAAGCCCCGAGCGCAGCAAAGGCGATACGGTGCGCGACTATCTGCTGGTGCCCTCGGTCATCATGCAGTGGATGTTCCCGGTCGTCATCACCTTCTCGATCTTCCTCTTCATGCGCGGTCATGACCTTCCAGGCGGCGGGTTTGCGGCGGGCATCACCATGGCGATTGCCTTCCTGCTGCAATATCTGGCAGGCGGCACCCGCTGGGCGGAAGATCGCATCCGCATCCTGCCGCTGCGCTGGATGGGTTTCGGTCTGTTGATGGCGGCATCGACCGGCATGGGATCGTGGTACTTCGGCTATCCGTTCCTGACGTCCTATTTCCAGTATACGGAAATCCCCTACATCGCGAAAATGCCGACGGCATCCGCCCTGCTCTTCGATCTTGGGGTCTTCTCGCTCGTGGTCGGCTCCACGGTTCTGATTTTGATAGCACTGGCGCACCAATCATTGCGTAACTACAAGGTACGCACACCCGACGCCGCCAAAGCGGAGGATGTGTAATGGAGCTCATTCTAGCCATCGGCATCGGCGTTATGACGGGATCGGGCGTCTGGCTCATCCTGCGTCCACGAACCTATCAGGTCATTGTCGGCCTCTCGCTCCTGTCCTATGCCGTCAACCTCTTCATTTTCGGGGTGGGTGGCATCAAGACAAACGCGCCGCCGGTTCTGCTTGACGGGGTTTCCGTCTCGCAGCTCGCCGACCCAGTGCCGCAGGCGCTGGTTTTGACGGCGATCGTCATCGGCTTTGCCACGACGGCCCTCTTTCTCGTCGTGCTTCTTGCAGCGCGTGGCCTGACAGGCACTGACCATGTGGACGGGAGGGAGAGCAAGTGAACTCGTTCCCATCCCACATCGTGATCGCACCCATTCTGGTGCCGCTGATCACCGGGGCAATCCTGCTCTTCATCGACGAGCGCAAGCGCAAGACGAAGGCCGCGATCAGCTTCATTTCCACCCTGGTGCTGCTCGCCGTTTCCATTGGCCTTTTCATCGAAGTCAATTCGACGGTAAACACCGAAATCGCGGCGATCATCTCCACCGGCGTCTATCTTCTCGGCAACTGGCCTGCCCCTTTCGGCATCGTGCTGGTGGCGGACCGGCTCTCGGGGCTGATGGTGCTTCTGGTGTCGCTATTGGCGATCCCGTCGCTCGTCTATTCATTGGCCAAGTGGCACAAGTCCGGCGCCCACTTTCATTCACTCTTCCATCTGATGCTGATGGGCGTGAATGGCGCCTTTCTGACGGGCGACCTTTTCAACCTCTTCGTCTTCTTCGAAGTGATGCTTGCGGCGTCCTACGGTCTGCTGCTGCATGGCTCCGGTCAGTTGAGGGTGAAGGCCGGCCTGCATTACGTCGCGATCAACCTCGTTGCCGCGCTCTTCTTCCTGATCGGCGTCAGCTTGATCTATGGTGTGACTGGCACGCTCAACATGGGCGATCTGGCGCAGAGGATTGCCGGTCTCAATCCTGACCAGCGCATGCTACTGGAGACCGGGGCCGCCGTGCTTGGCATTGCCTTCCTCGTCAAGGCCGGCATGTGGCCGTTGAATTTCTGGCTGCCTTCGGCCTATGGCGCTGCCTCTGCTCCTGTCGGCGGCATCTTCGCGATCATGAGCAAGGTGGGCATCTATGTCATTGCACGGCTGTCCTTCCTGCTCTTCGGCCAGACGGCGGGGGATTCAGCCGGTTTCGGCCACGACGCACTGCTGATCGGCGGCATTGCCACGATCGTCTTCGGTACGATCGGCGTGTTGGCCTCCCAGGCCCTTGGTCGTCTTGCCGGCTTTTCGGTGCTCGTCTCTTCGGGAACACTGCTTGCAGCCATGGGCACGGGTAATCCGATGGTGGCGGCCGGTGCGCTCTACTATCTGGTTAGCTCCACCCTCACCATCAGCGCTTTCTTCATGCTGATCGAGCTGGTGGAACGCGGCCAGGATGCGGGCGCAAACGTTCTTGCTGTAACCATGGAAGCCTATGGCGATGGTGAAGAGGAGGAAGAGCAAGAGGAGGTCGGGGTGACGATGCCCGGCACCATGGCGGTGCTCGGCATCTGCTTTGCCGCCTGCGGCATTCTGCTTGCCGGCTTGCCGCCCCTCTCCGGCTTCATCGCCAAATTTTCCATGCTCTCCGCCATCCTCAATCCGCAAGGCATGGGCGCGGATAGCGAAATCTCGACGCTCTCCTGGTGGATTGTCTTCCTCATCGTTTTCTCAGGCCTTGCGGCTCTGATCTCGATGACGCGCGCCGGCATCCGCACCTTCTGGGGCTCTCTCGAAGGCACGGTTCCGCGGGTCTTCGTCATCGAAATCGCACCCGTCATGCTGCTTCTTGGCCTGACACTTGCCATGACCGTGCAGGCCGGTCCGATCATGCGTTACATGCAGGAGACCGCACGCATTCTCGACCTGCCGGAAAGCTATATCCAAGGTGTTATGACGGCACCGCGGGCGGGTGATGCCGGGGAGGCCGCCCAATGATCCGCTATATTCTCCCCTACCCGCTGTTGACGCTATCGCTGATCATCTTCTGGATGACGATCAACAGCTTTTCGCCTGGGCATCTTGTGCTCGGAACAGCGGTGGCGCTGATCGCTTCGTGGTCGATGGCGTCTCTTCGACCCGCCAAGCCGAGGATCCGTAGCTGGAGCGCGGTGGTGAAGCTGGCCTTCATCGTGCTTTACGATATCATCCGGTCGAACATCGCCGTCGCAACGCTGATCCTGTTCGGGCGCAAAAGGAGCAGCAAGTCCGGCTTCCTCACCATCCCGCTCGACATTCGCGATCCGCTTGGTCTTGCGCTTCTCGCGATCATTCTGACGGCGACGCCGGGCAGCGCGTGGCTGGAATACAACTCGTCACAAGGTACGCTGTTGATCCATGTGCTCGACAACGTCAGCGAGACCACCTGGATCAATCTCATCAAGAACCGATATGAAAAAATGCTGATGGAGATATTCGAATGAGTTCGATTATCCTTTTCTGGTCATTCTCTGTGGCCCAAATCTTCCTGGCAATTGCCATGTCGATATCCGTCTATCGCATCGCGATCGGCCCGCGCGCGCAGGATCGTGTGCTCGGTGTCGACACGCTTTATGTCAGCTCCATGCTGCTTTTGATGACCTTCGGATTGCGCACCGGCAACGATATCTATTTCGAGGCTGCACTTCTGATGTCGATCCTCGGCTTCGTCTCGACGGTGGCCCTATCCAAATTCCTGATGCGTGGGGAGGTGATCGAATGATCGATGCTGGCGAATTCCCGCTTTGGGCAGCCATTCTCGTTGCCTTCTTCGTCCTGCTGGGCTCATCGCTGACGCTGATCGGCACGATCGGCTTTGCCAAGCTGCAGAGCTTCTATGAAAGGCTGCATGCCCCCACGCTCGGCACCAGCTGGGGAACGGGCGGTATAGCCGTGGCCTCCATTATCTATTTCTCGGTGTCCGGCGGACGCTTCGTCTTCCACGAAATCTTCATCGGCATTTTCATGACGATCACGACGCCGGTCTCACTGATGCTCCTCGGCCGCGCAGCACTTTATCGCGACCGCGCCGAACAGAACCCGAGCAAGCCGGATAAGCTATAATCCGCGGAAAGATTGTGGACGCGGCAGTTGGCCGCGTCCGAACTTCTTGATCAGACGCCGCTTGCCGGGATTCCAGAGCGCTGCACCTTGCGCGGTGCAGTCAGTTCCTTCCAGGTGGAAAGCGCTTTTGCCGGTGCCGTCAGCGGGGGCCGGGAAACGAAGCGGCCATGGCCTTCCCGGCTTTTCATCGCGCCTTCCTCGACGGCAACCTGACCGCGTGTGAGCGTAAAGCGCGGCAGACCCATAACCTCCTTGCCCTCGAAGACATTGTAGTCGATCGCCGATTGCTGGCTTGCAGCGGTGATCGTCTTGCCCCGGTTTGGATCCCAAACCACGAGGTCGGCATCCGCACCGACGAGGATTGCCCCCTTCTTCGGATAGATGTTGAGGATCTTGGCTATATTGGTTGAGGTGACGGCGACGAACTCGTTCATGGTCAGTCGCCCGGTGCTGACGCCATACGTCCACAGCATCGGCAGCCGATCTTCCAATCCGCCGGTACCGTTCGGGATCTTGCGGAAATCACCAAGGCCTGTGCGTTTCTGCTGCGTGGTGAAGGCGCAATGGTCCGTCGCCACGCATTGCAGCGAGCCTGCAGCAAGCCCGGCCCAGAGGCTGTCCTGATGCGCCTTGCTGCGGAAGGGTGGAGACATGACGCGGCGAGCGGCATGGTCCCAATCCTTGTCGAAATACTCGCTTTCATCCAGCGTCAGATGCTGGATCAGTGGCTCGCCATAGACGCGCATGCCCTTCTGCCGTGCGCGGCGGATGGCTTCGTGGCTCTCCTCGCAGGAGGTATGGACGATATAAACGGGGCAGCCCGCCATATCGGCGATCATGATCGCACGATTGGTGGCCTCGCCTTCCACCTCCGGCGGGCGGGAATAGGCATGTGCCTCCGGGCCGTCGTTACCCTCAGCCATCAACTTGGCCTGCATCTGCGCGACCACATCGCCGTTCTCGGCGTGGACCAGAGGAAGCGCCCCAAGCTCGGCGCAGCGCTGGAACGACGAGAACATCTCATCATCATCCACCATCAAGGCACCCTTATAGGCCATGAAGTGTTTGAAGGTGTTGATGCCCTTGTCGCGAACGATCGTCTCCATCTCGTTGAAGACCTGCTCGCCCCACCAGGTGATCGCCATGTGAAAGGAGTAGTCGCAGGCCGCACGCGAGGTCTTGTTGTCCCACATGGTCAATGCCTCAAGCATGGACTGTCCGGGGTTTGGCAGAGCGAAGTCCACGACCATGGTCGTGCCGCCGGCCAACGCCGCGCGCGTGCCGCTATCGAAATCATCGGCCGAATAGGTGCCCATAAAGGGCATTTCCAGATGCGTGTGCGGATCGATACCGCCCGGCATCACGTAGCAGCCTGTTGCATCGAGTTCCTCGCCGCCCTTCAGGTTCGGTCCGATCTCGGCAATTATTCCGTTCTCGATGCGGATATCGGCCTTATAGGTGAGATCGGCGGTAACGATGGTGCCGTTCTTGATGATGGTCATGATTGCTCCCCTTATTGCGAAGTCCGGCTGCCTGTTGCTCTATTTCACAAGCCCCGCTGTCTCCACGACAGCATGAAACAGCACATCGCAGCCAGCCGCTGCCCAGTCTTTGGAAATTTCTTCTGCCTCATTGTGCGACAGGCCGCCAACGCAGGGGCACATGATCATGGTGGCGGGCGCGACCTTCGCCGCCCAGCAGGCATCGTGTCCGGCACCTGAGATGATATCGAGGTGCGAATATCCCAGCTTTTCCGCCGAGCGGCGCACCGTATCGACCAGCACAGGATCGAAAGTCACAGGGTCGAAATGACCGACGACCTCGACCGAGCAGCCGACGCCGATCGCTTGGCATATCTCAGCGGCTTCCGCCTCGATACGCTCGCGCATGCGGTTCAGCTTGGCGAGATCGGGTGTACGGATATCGACGGTGAAGACGACATGACCGGGCAAGACATTGCGGGAATTGGGCGAGAAGATCACCTGACCGACACCGCCGACCGCACCGGGCTGGCTCTCCATTGCCACCGTCTGGACCATCTCGATGATGCGCGACATCGCAAGACCCGCATTGACACGCATGGTCATGGGCGTGGAACCGGTATGGGCCTCCTTGCCGGTCAGCGTGAACTCCAGCCACCACAGCCCCTGGCAATGGGTGACGACGCCGATCGTCTTGTTTTCGGCCTCCAGGATCGGTCCCTGCTCGATATGATATTCGAGATAGGCGTGCATCTTGCGTGCACCCACCTCTTCCTCGCCCAGCCAGCCGATGCGCTTCAGTTCGTCGCCGTAGGTATTGCCTTCAGTATCCTTGCGCGAATAGGCATGCTCCAGTGTGTGGACGCCGGCAAAGACGCCGGAGGCGAGCATGGCGGGCGCGAAGCGGGCGCCCTCCTCATTGGCCCAATTGGTGACGACGATCGGGTGCTTTGTGCGAATGCCGAGATCATTCATGGTCCGCACGACCTCGAGGCCCGCCAGCACGCCCAGGACTCCATCGAACTTGCCGCCGGTTGGCTGGGTATCGAGATGGGAACCGACATAGACCGGCAGCGCCTCAGGGTCTTCGCCGGCGCGTGTCGCAAACATCGTCCCCATCTTGTCGACACCCATGGTGAGCCCTGCGGCCTCGCACCATGATTGGAAAAGAGCACGGCCCTTCAGCATCCGCATCGGTCAGCGTCTGGCGGTTGTTGCCGCCAGCAATGCCGGGACCGATCTTCGCCATATCCATCAACATGTCCCAGAGCCTGTCGGCATTCACGCGCATGTTTTCGCCGGGCGCAGCCATAGCGTCTTCCTTCCAATGCTTGCGCATGTAGCGGTCCCTTGGAACCAGTACCGTGCGTCGTTCCCATCTTTGACCGACTGGTGCGGACGGTTATCCGTTCCCGCACCGTGACCTGTTTTTGTTGGTGTGCGTCTCACGCAAAATCGCGATTCGCCATCACTGAAAGTTACATGATGTTGTCGCGGTGAAAAGCTTCCCTCTCTTGCATCGGCTATCGGACTTCAAGCGCGCCATGCAAAGCGTTCGCTCTTGGCTTAACGCATGTCGAAGATGGCAGCGGCCACGGCGACTTCGGTTCCCGCAAGACCGACCGAGCAGAACAGAGTGGTCTGATCCGAGGATGTCCGGCTCGCGGTGCGCCCTGCGACAATATCCGACAACTCGACCATGCGTTGCTCCTGGCCAGAACCGTCGAAGAAGAACGGCGCGCCGTATGAGCGCGTCTGTTCGGAAGAGTCCGTTGCAATGATGCTGGCGGCATCGGCAATACTCAATCCCAATTCATGAGCTTCAATCGTCTTGGGACCGACAGTGTTGACATGTGCGCCGGGCTTCAGATCGGATATATCGACGACGGGCTGTGAGCTGGATGTCGCGCAAATCACGATATCTGCATCGCGAACAGCATCCTTTACGCGCGCCACAGGTTCGACGTCGACGCCGAGTTCAATCTGCATACCCTGGGCGAAAGCGGCGCGGTTCTTCGCGTCACGACTATAGACATAGGCCTTCGAGATTGTGCGCACGCATGCTGCGGCTGCCAACTGCATTCTTGCTTGAGCCCCGCTCCCTATCACGCCGATGACGCTCGCCTGTGGGGAACTGAGGTGGTGGATCGCCACACCGCCTATGGCACCGGTCCTAATCGCGCCCAGGCCCTCACCGACAACAATGCCCTTTAGTCGAGCATCATCAGCCGACCAGACGGCCACGAGCTGGGCGTGCGCATCTCCGTTGAACGTGTCGTAGACACGAAAGCCTGCAAGCGGTCTGTCGCCGGTGAGGCCTCCTACCGTAAAAACCAGATTTCCATGATCCCCAAACGCAACGTGGTGGCGAGGCGGCGAGACCGCTTTGCCCAAGGCACGGGCCAACAAGAATCCTTCGACGGATTCGATCGCCACTTTCATCGAGGTGTAGCCTGCTAGATCGTCGTCATTCAGAACTATCGCCATTGGGTGGCCACTCCTGTCCGTTTGGATGACGTTGCGACCTCAAGGGCGGTTGAGGTCAAGAGTGTTTTTCGAATGCGCTCTTTCGATCTCTCGTCGTTGGGCCTGGGACGTAGATGTGCTGGCAGCAGGTCGCCCCGACGCTTCGGCCTGCCACCCATCTTTATGTTTTCCTTATGCTGGCACTCCATCTTCCCAATCGAAATCTGACGAAGATAAGGATCATCATGCGCTCCTGACATAACAGGAGAACACCATGCCCGATGTCCTTTTTCTGGCGCTCGGCTTCGGCACGCTGATCGTGCTGGCGCTTTATGCGCGCGCCCTCAACCGGTTTTGAGAGGTTGCGCCATGCTGGAACCCATCTTCGGCCTCGTCGTGGCGATTGCGCTCGGCGTCTACCTCATCATCACCCTGCTGCGTCCGGAACGCTTCTAATTTTCCTGGAGAAATCCCATGACAATTCTCGGGTGGCTGCAGATCAGCCTCCTTTTCATCGCCGTGCTTCTGGTTATCAAACCGCTCGGCCTTTACATGGCGCATGTGTTCAATGGTGAGCGGACCTGGTTGACGCCGATCCTCGCTCCCATCGAACGCGGTCTTTACGCCGCGGCAGGCATTGACCTCAAGAAGGAGCAGAGCTGGCTTGGCTACACGCTTTCCATGCTCGCCTTCTCCATTGCCAGCTTTCTCGCACTCTATGGCATCCTGCGCCTTCAGGCTTTCCTCCCTTTCAATCCGCAGGGTTTTGGCAATGTGGAGCCGGGCCTTGCCTTCAATACCGCCGTCAGCTTCGTGACCAACACCAACTGGCAGAACTATGCCGGCGAGGCGACCATGAGCAACTTCAGCCAGATGGCTGGATTGACGGTGCAGAACTTCCTTTCTGCTGCGGTCGGTATGGCCCTCGCCATTGCTTTTACGCGCGCCTTCGTCCGCTCGCAGGCCAGCACGCTCGGCAATTTCTGGGTCGATATGACACGCGCCACGCTCTATGTGCTGCTGCCGATTGCGGTCATCGTCGCGCTCGCCTTCGTGGCAATGGGCCTGCCGCAGACGATGGATGCCAGCGTCACGGCGACCACGCTTGAGGGAAGCCAGCAGGTCATCTCGCTTGGCCCCGTTGCCAGCCAGGAAGCGATCAAGCAGCTCGGCACCAACGGTGGCGGCTTCTTCAACGCCAATGCCGCCCATCCCTTCGAGAACCCGACGGCGCTTGCCAACTATCTCAACATATTCGCGATGCTCGCCATTTCGGCGGCCTTTATCTACACCTTCGGCCAGATGGTCGGCAGCCGCCGCCAGGGCTGGGTGTTGCTCTCCGCAATGACCGTTCTGCTAATCGCAGGCGTTGCCACTGTCTACTGGGCCGAAAGTGCTGGCAATCCAATCCTGACCTCCATCGGCGTCGATGCCGCACAGGGCAATATGGAGGGCAAGGAAGTCCGCTTCGGCCAGGCCATGACCGCACTTTATGCGGCTGTCACCACCGGTCTCTCGGATGGCGGCGTCAACGGCATGCTCGGTTCCTTTACGGGTCTCGGCGGCTTGGCCCCGATGTTCCTTATCCAGCTTGGCGAGGTTCTGCCGGGCGGCGTCGGTTCCGGTCTCTACGGCATGATCGTTTTTGCGCTTCTGTCCGTCTTCGTCGCGGGTCTGATGGTCGGTCGCACACCAGAATTTCTCGGCAAGAAGATCGAGGGTCGCGAGATGAAATTCGCCATGCTGGCGGTTCTCATCCTCCCCACTGTCATTCTCGGTTTCACCGCCGTTTCCGCCATGCTGCCTTTTGCCGTTGCCAGCATCGGCACCGCCGGTCCACACGGACTTTCGGAAATCCTCTATGCCTTCACCTCTGCGGCCGGCAATAACGGTTCAGCTTTCGGTGGACTTTCCGGCAATACCGGCTGGTACAACACCACGCTCGGCATCTCGATGCTGCTTGGCCGCTTCGCCTATGTCGTACCGGTCATGGCGATTGCCGGATCGCTTGCCGCCAAAGTCCGAGTCCCCGCGTCCAGCGGTACCTTTCCAACGGACGGCCCTCTGTTTGTCGGCCTTCTCATCGGCATCATCCTCATTCTCGGCGGGCTGCAATTCTTCCCCGCACTCGCACTCGGCCCCATCGTCGAACATTTCGCGATGCTTGCCGGCCAGACTTTCTAGAAAGTAAAAAGATGTCCGCACATCCACATTCATCGGCTCCAGCAAGACCGGGTCTCTTCGACCCAACCATCGTCGGACCGGCCATCAAAAACGCCTTCATCAAGCTTGATCCCAGGCAGTTGATGCGCAATCCGGTGATCTTTGTTACCGAAATCGTTGCAGCCGTCGTCACTCTCTTCTTCATCCGCGACCTGATCGCCAATAATGGCACGGCCGTCTTTTCCGGCCAGATCGCAGCCTGGCTCTGGTTTACCGTGCTGTTCGCCACCTTCGCCGAAGCCGTGGCGGAAGGACGCGGCCGTGCCCAGGCCGACAGCCTCAAGCGTACCCGCTCGGACCTCTCCGCCCGCCGCCTCAGCGCAGATGGCAAAGAGGAAAGCATCGCGGCCACGATGCTCAAGGTCGGCGACATCGTCATCGTCGATGCGGGCGAATTGATCCCCGGCGATGGCGAAGTCATCGAAGGTGTCGCCTCGGTGAATGAAAGCGCGATCACAGGGGAATCGGCTCCCGTCATCCGTGAATCCGGCGGCGACCGTTCGGCTGTTACCGGCGGCACACAGGTTCTCTCCGACCAGTTGAAAATCCGCATCACCACGCCGCCCGGCGCAAGCTTCGTCGATCGTATGATTGCGCTGATCGAAGGTGCGGAGCGCCAGAAGACGCCAAACGAGATTGCGCTTTCGATCCTGCTTTCTGGACTGACGCTTGTCTTCCTGATCGTCGTCGTCACTGTCTGGGGGCTTGCCGGATATTCCGGCACCCTGGTGTCCGTCACGGTGCTGGCAGCGCTTCTCGTCACGCTTATCCCGACCACCATCGGCGGTTTGCTCTCGGCCATTGGCATTGCTGGCATGGATCGTCTCGTGCGCTTCAACGTAATTGCCACCTCAGGCCGCGCGGTGGAAGCCGCAGGCGATGTCGATACGCTTCTCCTCGACAAGACCGGCACCATCACCTTCGGCAACCGCATGGCGGCAGATTTCATCCCCGTGCCGGGCGTGACGGCCGAACAGGTGGCGGAAGCGGCTCTCCTCGCCAGCCTTTCAGACGAAACACCGGAGGGTCGCTCCATCGCAGCACTTGCGACGGGCGAGTTCGGCATTGCCTCACCCAAGGTGACCGTCGATGCCGTCATCCCCTTCTCGGCGCAGACGCGTCTGTCCGGCGTCGACACAAACGGCAAGTCTTTCCGCAAGGGCGCCATTGACGCGATCCTGAAGTTCGCCGATGCCGCCGATGGCAAAGCGCCGGCCGAATTTCACCAGGCCGTGGACCGTATCGCCCGCACAGGCGGCACGCCCCTCGGCGTTGCCGAGGGCAACCGCCTGCTTGGTGTGATCCATCTGAAGGATGTGGTCAAACCCGGCATCAAGGAGCGTTTTGCCGCGCTGCGCGCCATGGGTATCCGAACCGTCATGGTCACAGGTGACAATCCAGTCACCGCAGCGGCGATTGCCTCCGAAGCGGGTGTGGACGACTTTCTGGCGGAAGCGACGCCGGAAGACAAGCTCGACTACATCCGCCGCGAACAGAAGGGCGGCCGGTTGATTGCCATGTGCGGCGATGGCACCAACGATGCACCAGCACTGGCGCAAGCCGACGTCGGCGTTGCCATGCAGACTGGGACGCAGGCTGCACGCGAAGCTGCCAACATGGTGGATCTCGATTCCAGCCCGACCAAGCTCATCGAGATCGTCGAAATCGGCAAGCAGCTGCTGATGACGCGCGGTTCGCTGACGACGTTTTCGATTGCCAACGACGTGGCGAAGTATTTCGCAATTATCCCGGCGCTCTTCGTCACCACCTATCCGGCGCTTGGCATCCTCAACATCATGGCGCTGGCCTCACCCCAATCGGCCATCCTCTCGGCGGTCATTTTCAACGCGCTGATCATCATTGCGCTGATCCCGCTGGCGCTGAAGGGTGTGGCTTATCGCCCCGCCGCGGCAGCGTCGCTTCTCAGACGAAACCTGCTTGTCTACGGCCTCGGCGGTCTGCTGCTGCCCTTTGCCGGTATCAAGGTCATCGATATCGCGGTCTCCGCACTTCATCTGGTGTAATCATGCTGAACCAAATTCGTCCCGCCATCATCATCCTGGCCTTCTTCATCGCGCTGACCGGTCTCGGTTATCCGCTGGCGATTACCGGCATCGCGCAAGCGCTAATGCCCGCGCAGGCCAATGGATCGTTGATCCGCAACGGCGATGCGGTCATCGGCTCCAGCCTGATTGGCCAGACCTTTACCTCCGATCGCTACTTCTGGCCGCGCCCCTCCGCGACCAGCCCAGATGCCTACAACGCCGCCGCTTCCTCTGGCTCCAATCTTGGTACCACATCTGCCAAGCTGAAGGACCGGGTTGCTGGCGACGTTGTACGGCTGAACGGTGCGGGTATCGCTTCGCCGGTTCCAGCCGACGCGGTGACCACCTCTGGATCGGGTCTGGACCCGCATATCACGCCGGATTTCGCTGCCGCCCAGGTGGAGCGGATTGCCAAGGCCCGCAGCCTGCCTCCTGAAGCCGTGAAAGCGCTGGTCGAACAAAAAACCGAAGGGCGGCTCCTCGGGATTATCGGCGAACCCCGCGTGAATGTGCTAGAGCTGAACCTTGCGCTCGATGCGCTGAAGAGCTGAGACGAATGGCGTCACATGACCGTGAGGGCTTGAACAGGCCCGATCCCGATGCATTGCTTGCCCTGGCGGAGAAAGACCGCCGGGGCAAGCTCACCCTATTTTTAGGCGCTGCGCCGGGCGTCGGTAAGACTTACACTATGCTCGCGCGCGCGCGTCGGCTGAAAGCCGATGGCATGGAGGTCATGGTCGGCCTTGTCGAGACCCATGCCCGGGCAGAGACCTCCGCGCTGCTTGAAGGTCTCGACGTTCTGCCCAGGCTTGAAATCGATTATCGCGGGAAGACGCTCAAGGAGTTTGATCTGGACGCAGCGCTTGCCCGCAAGCCGGGCGTCATCATCGTTGATGAACTCGCTCATTCCAACCCGGACGGATTCCGCCATCCCAAGCGCTATCAGGATATCGAGGAACTGATCGCGGCGGGTATCGATGTCTGGACGGCGCTTAATATCCAACATCTCGAAAGTCTCTCCGATCTCGTTTCGCAGATCACCGGCGTTACCATTCGCGAACGGGTGCCGGACACTGTGCTGAAGCGTGCCGACGATGTGGTGCTGGTGGATCTTCCGCCGGGAGAACTCATCCAGCGACTGAAGGAAGGTAAGGTCTATCTGCCGGAGAGCGCCACACGTGCTACCGATCGCTTTTTCCGGCTTGGCAATCTGACGGCGCTCCGCGAGCTCGCTCTTCGCCGCACGGCAGACCGAGTGGACGATCAGATGGTGGACTATCTGCGTCAGAACGCCATCGAAGGCCCCTGGGCGACAGGCGAGAGGCTGTTGGTTTGTATTGGACCGGATGCGCTGTCCGACAAGGTGGTGCGCGTGGCGAGCCGTCTTGCCTCAGGGCTCAACGCGCCCTGGACCGTGGTCAGCATGGCGCGGGACGATCAGGAAACCATGGACGAGGACAGTCTCAGGCGGATCGACGAGGCCTTCCGCTTTGCCGAAAAGCTGGGAGCCGAGACGCGACACGTCACCGGCAACGATTTCGTCACGGAAATTCTGAAACTCGCGCGGCGCGAACATGCCACCCAGATCGTTATCGGTTCTCAGCGCCGAAGGTGGCTGTCCAATCCATTTCGGCGCAGCCTTTCCGACGCCCTGGCGAAGGAGGCGAGCGGCATTGGTCTCCATCTCGTCACTGCAGATGCAGCCAAAGCGCCGGGTGTGCCGACCCGCAAGAAGAAGGGCTTTCAGCTTTCCGCCCTCTCCCGGTCCTTGATCTGCGCCATTGGTGCGGTCGCAGTCGCGACGCTGGCCGGTTTGGCGCTGGATCAGTTCACCCATCTGCCGAATATCTCTCTTCTGTTTCTCCTTGCGGTTCTGGGCGCCGCATCCGCCGCTGGTTTCATGTCGGCCCTGATGGCGGCAATCGTTTCGGCGCTGGCCTACAACTTCTTCTTCATTGCCCCCGTCGAGACCTTCACCATCGCCTCGCCGCATGAGGTCTTTGCGCTTGTGGTCTTCATCGTGGCGGCACTGATCGCAGGCAGTCTTGCATCGCGCATTCGCGAACAGGCGCAGGCGGCTCGTCAACGCGCCGCCGACATGCAGGGGCTCTATGATTTTTCCCGCAAGCTTGCCGGCACGGCGAAGCCGGAAGAGGTCTTGTGGGCATCGGTCACGCAGTTGCAGGGCAGTATCGGCCGTCACGTGGTCATGCTTCTGCCCAAAGGCGACGATCTGGACGTGGTGGCGGCTTGGCCGCCCGATACCGAACTTGGCGTCTCAGAGCTTACGGCGGCGCGGTGGGCAAGCAGCCGATCGGAGCCTTCCGGTTTCGGTACAGGCACGCTTCCCAACGGACGCTTCCAGTTCCGTCCGCTGACCAGCCCGCACGGCATCGTCGGTGTCTGCGGCTTCGAACCCGGACCAAACGGGCTTGATTCCAATGCCGAGCGGAAGCTCGCCGCCATTCTCGACCAGGCGGCGACAGCCATTGACCGGGCGCGCCTTTCTTCCGAGAGCGCCGAGCAGGCGGCGAGGCTGGAAGGCGAGCGCTACCGGGAAGCATTGCTATCTTCCATTTCTCACGATCTGCGCACGCCGCTCGCCACGATTACCGGCTCGGTCACCAGCCTGCGGGAATTGGGCGATCGCATGTCGCCGGAAAGCCGCGACGATCTTCTGCAATCCATCGAAGAGGAAAGCGCAAGGCTCAGCCGTTTCGTCGCCAATCTTCTGGACATGACCCGCATCACTGCCGGGACCTTGCAGGCGAAGCGGGACTGGGTGGATGTGGCCGATGTGATCCGGTCCGCGGTAGAGCGGGCGCGCAAGTATTTTCCGTCGCAGAGCTTCGAGACGGGTATTGCCAAAGACTTGCCGGTCATTCGTGCCGATTCGGTTCTGCTCGGCCAAGTGCTGTTCAACCTTCTGGACAATGCCGCGAAATATGGCGGAGGCGAGCCGGTCAATGTCTATGCTAGGCGCGATGGAGACGAAATCGTCGTTTCCGTCACCGACAATGGCAAGGGCATCCCCGCCGAAGACCTCGACCGCATCTTCGAAAAATTCTATCGTCGCTCCCGGTCGGATGGGCGCTCTCCAGGCACGGGGCTTGGCCTTTCCATCGCGCGAGGCTTTATCGAGGCCATGGGCGGGCGAATCCATGCGGAAAGCCCAGCGGTGAAAAAGCGCGGAACACGCGTCGTCATGCGTTTTCCGGTGAATGACAAAAGCGAAGGCAGGCAGAAGCAATGACCTTGGGACGCATTCTGGTGGTGGATGACGAGCCGCAGATCCGTCGCTTCCTGCGCCCGGCGCTGGCTGCCGCCGGTTACGATGTGATCGAAGCGGAGAACGGCGCTGATGCTATCAAGGCGGCGGCGACCGCTGCGCCCGATGTGATCATTCTCGATCTCGGCCTGCCGGATATGGATGGCAAGGACGTCATCGCCAATCTTCGCGGCTGGTCGACACTGCCAATCATCATTCTCTCGGCCCGCGACCGCGAAACCGAAAAGATCGCCGCGCTCGATCTGGGCGCCGACGACTACATCGAAAAACCATTCGGTATCGGTGAGTTGACCGCGCGGATTCGCACTGCCATGCGGCATGTCGGTAAGTCCGAGAGCCCGCCCTCCTCTGTCGAGGCGGATGGCTTATCCATCGATACCCAGCGCCGTATCGTTGCGCGTGACGGTGTGGCCATCAAGTTGACGCCGAAGGAATATGATCTCCTCACGCTTCTGGCACACCATTCCGGGCGCGTCGTAACGCATCACACGCTTCTGACATCGGTCTGGGGTCCGGCACATGGAGAGGACCTGCATTACCTTCGAGTCTTCATCGGCCAGTTGCGACAGAAGATCGAACGGGATGCTGCCCAGCCAAAAATCATCCAGACGGAATCAGGAGTCGGCTATCGTTTCGTGACGGAATGATTAGGAAGATTTGAGAGCGTCAGACAGCCTTCTGACAACTGCTTGGCAGTGCCTGCCCATCAGCCTAGGGGGGCTGATGGGCCTTGACTGGAGTCAACAGACGAAGCTTTTGGCTGTGGATCACGCCTTTTGACTAAGGGTATGATGCCAGAAAAATTTAGCTTGTCCAGTATTTTTTAGGTTTTTCTAAAATAAAAAAGCCCGACAGAATGCCGGGCTTTCTCAGTCAATACAGTCGGTTAGACTATATTAGAACGAACGCTGAAGGCGAACGAAACCGTTCCACTGGTCGGTGTCTGCACCGTCTTCGTCGTAGTAGTTAACTGCGACCTTGGTGGAGAGACCTTCGGTGATCTTGTAATCGATCGTGATACCAGCCTGCCATGCATCGCGGTTCGAGAAGTCGTTGCCCAGGATAGCCGTACCCGTCTGAACGAAGGTCGGAGTACCATTGACGTCGACAACGCCACCGATGGCTGCACGGTCAGCAACATTGCCAAACCACTGAGCGCCGGGGGTGATCGTCAGACGATCGGTAGCCTTGATAGCGTATTCAGCAGCAATCGCCCATTCGGACTCTGCGTAGTAAGCATTTGCGCCGGAAGCCCAAACACCAGCCAGGCCAAGCGTGCCAGGACCGATTTCAGCCGTTCCGATCAGGCGAACTGCGCCTTCTTCCTGATCAACGTCGTAGGAGCCGATCAGCTGAAGTGATGCGCCACCGAAGTTGCCGCCGATGCCACCAGTAATACCCACGTTGTTGTCAGGTTCCTGCGTGAATACACCGAAGGTGCCAGCGCCGGTCGTGACAGTGCCAACCTGCGTAGCGAACTGGCTGCCAGTGCCTTCCAGTTCGTCAACCGAGATACCAGCCCAGAAGGAGCCAGCGTCGTAGGTGTAGCGAATGGAGTTGAACAGAGCGTTCGTGGAGAGAACGTCAGCTTCGCCAGAGAGGCCATCGTCCCACCAGCTGTAGAACTTACCGACCTTCAGGCCGCCGAGTTCGATGAAGGCCTGGTCAACGAATACAGACGAAGAAGCTGCAGAACCATTGTCAGCATTGCCGCGGAAGCCGATGAAGCCACGCAGAGCGCCAAGCTCGGTGTCAGTGCGGGTGTCAACTTCGAACTGAGCGCGCGTGAAGGAGTCCCAGTCAGACGTGCCGGAACGATCACGACCGAATTCGGTCTGGAAACGAACATAACCGCCGAACTTCAGGCAGGTTTCAGTGCCAGGAATGTAGAAGAAGCCCGTGCCGAATGCATCGCAGACGCGTACATATTCCAGGGGCTCTGGCTCAGCAGCGACGATAGCGTCAGCAGCCTTTGCGCCAGATACTGCTGCAAGAGCTGCAGCGGAGCCGATGAGAAGGCTCTTGATGTTCATAATGACCTCCAGTCATGTTTCGTTACAAAAGCGGCGACCAGGAACATGCCCTTGAGGTGCCCCCCGCTTCACGAGCCAATAGACCGAAACCCTCCCGCTCTCGCAATCGTATATCACTAAATTAGTACGTTTTCAGATTGTCCGAATTTCAGCGTGTTGTATTTTAGGCACAACTTACGTTAGGTCGGACGAATATGGCGGCAGGATTTTAACACGCTGTTAACGTTTGGCAGGCCGCCACCGTCAGGACTCGATCTGTTAAGACAGGACGACAGAGGTGACGATTCGGGCAAGGCGATGCCTGAACCAATGGGCAGACGATTCGCGTGAGTCGGAAACTGCTTCCTGTTTCATGAAACGAATACAGCGATCGACGCTCAGCCGTCCGATAGTGTCCGCCCTGCACGGGTGACACATCAGAGACCACCCTTCTTCATATACATAAGGATACGCCTTACGTGGCCGCTATCGGATCAGGCGCTGACGATCCTCAGGGTGTTTTCCACGTCTTGAGCAGCATCGCGACGAATTTTTCCGCCGCAGGCGAGAGCGCACTGCTTCGTCTTTGCACGATACCGATGGTTCGCGAGACCACTGGATCGACAATCGGGCGAGACACGAGATAGGGATGGTCCTCCTGCGGGGTGGCAAGACGCGGCAACACGGAAATGCCGAGCCCCGCCTCTACAAGTCCCAATGACGTGTTGAGGTGCGTCACCTCATAGAACCAGTTGAGCTTGAGATTGTGTCGCGCCAGCGCGCCATCCAGCAGCGTTCTGTTGCCGCTGGAGCGGTCGACCACCACCAGCGGATAGGGCTCCAGCTGATTCCAGTGGATCGTGTCGTACTTTGCCAACGGGTGATCCTTCCGCATGGCAAGAACGAAAGGGTCGTCGATCAGCGGCTCGAAAGACAGTTCGGGGTCGGAATTTCCCATCAGATTGATGCCGAATTCCACCTCTCCCCGCGCGACCGCCTGCAAGCCCTCATTGGCCGTCAGATCGCGGATCCGCAGCCTTATATGCGGGTATTGCTCGCTGAAGGTCTTGATGACGGTGGGTAGGAAGTAGAAAGCAGCGGTCGGCACGCAGGCCATGGTGATCAGGCCACGGCGAAGCGCTCCATCCCTCATGGCGAAGAGAGAGCCGTCGAACTCTTCCAGCATGCGCCTGACGAGCGGCATGACCTCCTGCCCCATCGCTGTCGGCGCCACATGTCGGGTGGTGCGCTCCAGCAAGGGGGCGCCGATAGCCTGCTCCAGTTTCTGGATGCGCCGTGTGAGCGCCGGTTGCGATATGTGCAATGCTTCCGCAGCGCGATGAAAACTCTCAAGCTCCACCACCGCCTGAAAAGCACGAAGATCAAGAATCTCGCAATTGATGCTCATATCGCAATAAACCTCTCGAAAATTGCATTTAACAAATAAGCCTTTCTTCCTCATATTGCAACAACTGGATGGATTGATCCATGAAATGCAAGATTGAGGCGAAGATGAACGATCTCCTTAAGATACCCTGTGTGCTGATGCGCGGCGGAACGTCTCGTGGCCCGTTTTTTTTGGCATCTGATTTGCCGCGCGATCCGGCCCAGCGCGATGCCGCTCTTCTGTCTATCATGGGGTCAGGTCATCCGCTTCAGATCGACGGCATTGGCGGCGGCAATCCGGTCACATCGAAGGTTGCAATCATCGGGCCCTCCAAGGTGAAGGGTGCGGATATCGACTATCTTTTCGCCCAGGTTCGGACGGACCGCCAGTTCGTAGATTACTCTCCCAATTGCGGCAATATGCTTGCGGCCGTTGGCCCGTTTGCCATCGAAGCGGGACTAGTGGCGGCCAAGGACCATGACACGCTGGTTCGCATTCATAATGTGAATACCGGCAAGTTGATCGAGGCCAAGGTGCCCACCCGTGGCAGTGAAGTGATTTACTTGGGCGATGCTTCGATCGATGGTGTTCCCGGCCTTGCAGCACCCATTGCGTTGACCTTCGTCGATTCGGCGGGTGCGAAGACGGGCAAGCTGTTGCCGACCGGAAAGCCTATCGACATCATCGATGGGGTCGATGTCACGGCGATCGACTGCGCCATGCCGATGGTCCTGATGCGGGCTGCTGATCTCGGCATCACGGGGTATGAGGATCCTCAGGCGCTGACAGCCAATCGCGCGCTGATCGATCGGATGACGCGGATCCGTCTCGAAGCCGGCAAGTTGATGGGCATGGGCGACGTGTCCGACATGGTCATTCCCAAGCCTGTTCTGATATCGCCAGCGCGAAAAGACGGAACGATGTCCGTCCGTTACTTCATGCCGAATGAATGCCATCCGGCATTGGCCACCACAGGTGCCGTCGGCATCGCCACGGCTGCCGTTACCGCTGGCACGGTGGCATTCGAGGAAGCTGGCAAACCCAGTGTCCCAACACTCATCCGGATCGAGCATCCGGCAGGACGTCTCGACGTCCAACTTGAACTGCGAAACGGCGCCATTGCGGCCGGTCTTGTCAGAACCGCACGCCGTCTCTTCGAGGGCTTCGCCTTCGCAAAACCAGCAGCCGCGATTGAACACGCAGCATAGACGACGCCATTATGGCACACAGCATAGAGAAAACCGGGAGGAGACCCACATGCGTAAATTTCTGCTAGCAACTGCCGCACTCTGCGCCATTGCAGCCACCGCCAATGCCGAATCCGTGAGAATGAGCGTTGGCTCCTACAACCTCAACAACCTGCCTTTCCCTGTTGCCGCCAGCCTTGGCTACTACAAGGACGAAGGTCTGGATGTGACCACCGAGAACTTCGCTCAAGGCGGTTCCAAGGTGCTTCAGGCGCTTGTGGCTGGCTCCACGGATGTCGCTGTCGGCTTTTACGACCACACGATCCAGATGCAGTCGCAGAACAAGCATGTCGTCGGCTTCGTCATGCTGGCCCGCAACTCCGGCCTGGTTCTCGCCGGCAAGAACGACACGGACTTCGATCCGGCAAAGCCTGAAACGATCAAGGGCAAGAAGGTCGGCATCACCTCGCCCGGTTCGTCCTCGGACTTCTTCATTCGCTACTACATGAAGGAGCATAATCTCAGCGACAACGACATCTCCATCATCGGCGTCGGTTCCGGTGCTGCTGCCGTTGCCGCTCTTCAGCAGGGCAAGATCGACCTGCTCGTCAATTACGATCCGGCTGCGACCATCGTCGTCGAGCGTGGTCTGGGCAAGATCCTGATTGATGCGCGCAGCGATCAGGGCGCCAAGGATGTCTATGGCGGTATCTACCCCACCTCTGTCCTTTACGCGACCCAGGATTACATCGACGCCAATCAGGAAGTGATCCAGAAGGTGACCAACGCCACGGTGCGAGCGCTGCACTGGATGAAGGCACATTCGGCTGAAGAGATCGTCGAAAAGCTGCCGGACGATTTCGTTTCGGGCGACAAGGCGACCTACATCAAGGCTGTCGACGCGGCCAAGGCGATCTTCTCCGAAGACGGCAAGTTCGAGCCGAAAGATCTCGAGACGCCGCTCGCAGTGCTGAAAAGCTTCAACGAGGCTGTGGCCAAGGCCACGATCGACCTCAACACCACCTACACCAACAAGTTCGTCGAAGCCGCCGCTTCGAAACCCGCAAACTGAGGGCCCGTCCATGTCTTCACCAGTCAGAAAGCTAACGCCGGTGGCACAGTCAGAACCCACATCGATGGTTGCCATCGATAATGTGACGATGGCATTCGGTGCTTTCACTGCCGTTCAGGATGTCAACCTCACGGTTGGCGATGGAGAATTCCTTTCCATCGTCGGACCGACCGGCTGCGGCAAGTCCACGATCCTGAACGCAATTGCCGGCTTGTTGAAACCTGCCAAAGGCTCCGTCAGCATCGATGGCGCTGCCGTCAACGGCGTGCAGAACAATATCGGCTATCTCTTTCAGCAGGACGCCCTGCTTCCCTGGAAAACGGCCTATCAGAATGTCGAACTTGGCTTGATGTTTCGCGGCGTGCCGGAAGCAGAACGCCGGGTGAAGGTGATGTCCTGGCTTGAAAAAGTCGGCCTCAAGGGCTTTGAGAACCGCTTCCCGCACATGCTGTCCGGCGGCCAGCGCAAGCGCGTCCAGATGGCGCAGGCGCTGATCACCGAGCCGAAGGTCATCCTGATGGACGAGCCCTTCTCGGCGCTCGATATCCATACCCGTCATCTGATGCAGAACGAGCTTCTGCGCCTATGGCAGGAAGATCGCCGCGCGGTCGTGATGATCACGCATGATCTGGAAGAGGCCATTGCGCTTGGCGACCGTGTGGTGGTTCTGGCCGCTGGCCCGAAGAGCCGCGTGATCGAAAGCTTCCCTGTTGATCTCGAGCGGCCGCGCAATGTCGCCGAAATTAAACTCGACCCGAAATTCATGACTCTGTACCGCGACATCTGGGCATCCCTGCGCGGCGAAGTGGAGAAGAGCTATGCACGCCATTAATATCCGCCTCATTCAGGTTGCGCTTCTGGTCATCATTCTTGGTGGATGGCAGCTTGGCGTATCGACCGGCGCCATTGATCGCTTCTTCTTCCCCGCCCCATTTGACATCGTTAAGCAGGTCGTCACATGGATAGCTGATGCCGGCTTTTACAAGCATGTGGGCATTACCTTGAGTGAAACGGTGCTCGGCTATCTCATCGGTACGGGACTTGGCGTCGCAGCCGGCGTATGGCTTGGACTAAGCCCATTCGTGGCACGCGTGCTCGATCCGTTCATCAAGGCGGTCAATGCCATTCCACGCGTCGTTCTGGCTCCGATCTTCGTCCTCTGGTTGGGACTGGGCCTCTGGTCAAAGGTTGCACTGGCCGTCACACTCGTCTTCTTCGTCACCTTCTTCAATGCCATGCAGGGCGTGAAAGAAGTAAACCCGGTGGTCCTGTCGAACGCTCGTATCCTGGGCGCAAAGCGCTCCGATCTTCTGCGCCATGTCTACTTCCCAGCCGCAGCAAGCTGGATCTTGTCTTCGCTGCGCACCTCCGTCGGCTTCGCAGTCGTCGGCGCCATCATCGGCGAATATCTCGGTGCTTCCGCAGGTCTTGGTTATCTGATTGCTCGCTCGGAAGGCAATTTCGATGCGGTCGGCGTCTTTGCCGGTATCATCATCCTGGCCATCTTCGTTCTCATCATCGACCTTATCCTCGATGTCGCGGAGAAGAAGCTCATCACCTGGCGTCCAAACGCCGCGGAAGAGCGGCCAGCCTGAGATCGCGAACTCGGCAATAGAATTGAAAAGGGGCGGTCGATTGGCTGCCCCTTTTCCATTTAGAAAGAACCGCAGGATCTCTGCAAGCAGCCTCTCATACGGGATATGATTGTCCCAGTGTCAGAACCCATCACCGTGTCGATGATGACAACTACCTTGGGTAGGGCCAGCTTTTTCGCATCCAATCGGAACGCGATCCGCCTTCGAACCGTTGGACCAACATCCACAGCCAGTCGAAAGAGGAAACATCATGAGCATCTTCGGTAAAATCAAAGACGCGATCTTCGGTTCGGCCCATGCCGAGCAGACATCCCCGTCCGCCACGGAACCGACACCAGCGCCTTCATCCATCCCCGAACCCGCCGCAACCACCGCACCGCCCGTCGGCGGCACCGGCCAAGCCGTTCCCTCCACCTCCGGCAGCTCGGCACCTGTCCCGTCGGCGCCAACCTCTGCATCCACCCAGCAGGTCGATGTCGCTTCGCAGCTTGACGCTGCAGTCAAGCGCAGTGGACAACGTCTGGACTGGAAGCATTCGATCGTCGACCTGATGAAAGCGCTCGGCATGGATGCGAGCCTCGCAGAACGCAAAGAGCTGGCGCAGGAGCTAGGCTATACCGGGGAACTCAATGGTTCAGCCGAAATGAACAACTGGCTTCATAAGGCTTTGCTTAAAAAACTATCAGAAAATGGCGGCAAGGTACCCGCAGAACTACTCGATTAAAATTTGGAACCAAACACGCCGCCGCGCATTCTCCCAGTCGAGTGGCGTGGCGGCGCCACCGCTTGCACGTTGACCACGGATGTACTGGCGGCAGATGACAAGCGACAAGAGGTCGGTGCGAATTCGCCCCGGCCTTTTTTGTTTCTGGTATCCAGGATGGAGGAGCTAGCGCACCTATCGATCTCTTCGCACCTATCGCAACGACACGCCCATGAGCATATGTCGTGGCGTGTCCATATGCTCAATGAGGAAAGCTGCCTACTCCCGCCCATCGTCACTCTCGGGACCCTGCTCGCGGTCTCCCGACTGGCCAAAGGGTACAGGCGGCGCGCCTTCGTCATTGTTGGTGATAATGTCTTCGTCCCCGCCGGCCTTGGACGCCAAGTGAGCCCACGTGTCTCCTTGCGATCACTCGGCAGGTTCGGGATGCGCTCGTCGATATCGCGTGACACTGGTTGCTCTTTTTTCCGAAGCGAACCTCGGTAACAGGAGAGTGTTCCGAATCTTAGAATACGATCTACGATCAGGGCATGGTGACGCACCGCCACCCGATGTTTAATCGAGCAACCATCATAGACACATCGGTCCGCCAGCACAGCACCTGCGAAAAAACCAGAACTACTTGGAAAATGAAATGGTGCCCGGAGGCGGATTTGAACCACCGACACGCGGATTTTCAATTCCAATAGCTCCCTATAACCATTTGGATTCACTTACCTCATCCCGATATGCGCTGCTCGTGCGCTAAACTTCACCACTAACATTATTTTGCTGGTGAGCAAGAATTCAATCTAATCAGCCACACTGGACCGATGGCGAAAGAAATCAAACCGAAAAAATTTCGGTTCGAAATATTCAAGGTTTAATACTCGGTTTTGCCATTGCCCCAGTAGTACTCTACTTATAGAACTAATCCCGTGATGTGGGCCCGCCCAGGCGTGCAAATGTACAGCTCACGCTCGAAAAACTCGGGTGCTAAGCTCCACTTACTTTTTGGCCGCGTATTCAGTGCCTTAAACCTTGCATTGAATTTATCGGTGATATCTAAGTTTTGGTACGATAAAAAAGTGGATTTTCTCTATTAGATGCGGCTTTATTGAGCGATGGCCGACCCAGCGTCGCGCAAGATGCATGGGAGACAGACCATAACAAATAAACCAATACGCCGTGCATTTAGGCCTCGCGCTAGATTGCTAGCTCTGCTTGGTGAGCAGCTGATTGACAATGCCCGCCTTGCTGTCTTTGAAATGGTAAAAAACTCTTATGACGCGGACGCGAATTCTGTCGTAGTTACTTTGGCGAATCCCAATACACCCGCAGGGAAGATTTCTGTCGTCGATGACGGTTCGGGCATGACGCTGGAAACACTCACCGGCGTCTGGCTTGAGCCCGGCGCAGATGTGCGGGAGCTACAGCGACATAGGGGTATAAGAAGTCCGAAGTATAATCGGCTTCCGCTCGGGGAGAAGGGTGTAGGACGATTTGCGGCACACAAGCTCGGAAATAAGATCGATTTGTGGACGAAGGCAAAAGATAGCCCTGAATTTCATGTGGGAATCGACTGGAGTGAACAAACTAATCGCCGATATATGGACGAGACGGAAATACTTATCGAGGAGACGGCGGGAGAGTATTTCAAGGGAAGTGAGACAGGCACTCGCATTGAAATAAGCGACCTCAAAGCTGAATGGACTCGCGGAGACATAAGGCGCCTATGGCGCAACGTGACATCGATATCAGCACCATTCTCTACGCAGGACGATTTTGACGTAAAGCTTGACGTGCCAAATCAGAAAGCTTGGGTCAAAGATCTCCTCGGTGTTGGTGACATTCTTGGTGCTGCGATATGGAGGTACGATTTTTCTTTCGCAGAGGGAAAATTTAATTGGGACTACCAATTTAATCCTCCGCCTGGGATGAAAGTGGAAGGTTACAAGCGCAGCGGCGCCGATGAAAACCTACCGCTTCCGAAACGAATTGCCGAATGGCTGTTCGATGAAGAGAAGCTTCCAAATATTGTTCCAGAAAATTTCACCGATGACATTGGGCCTGTCTCGGGTACGTTCTTTGTCTTTGACCAAGATCGAGATGTTACCGTCTTTATAGCTGAACAAAATCAAATCGCGTCGTTCTTGGAAGAGAATGGCGGCGTCCGAGTCTATCGCGATGAAATCCGCGTATACAACTACGGCGAACCCGGCGATGACTGGCTAGGCCTTGATCTTAGGCGAGTGAACCAGCCCGCGAAGGCCATCAGCAACAACAATATCGTCGGCTTAATCAACCTTCAGATGTCCTCTAGCGCGGGATTGAAAGAGAAGACTAGTCGTGATGGATTTGATGATAACGTCACTTATCAACGCTTGAGAGCTATCGTTCTATCTGCCCTTACTCATCTCGAAGGACAACGTTCGATAGATAAAGGGAGGATGAGACGGGTTCTAGCTAAGAACGGTCAGGATTCCCGCATCAATCCCAATTCAGCAATAGCAGATCTCAGACGAGAAGTGGAAAAAAGGTCACTAGGCCCAGAGATTACCAAACTAGTCGATAAGGTTGAAGCGCGGGTACGCGATATGCAAGAGACGCTCTTGCGTCCAGGTGCAACGCAGATGCACGTTGCAACGTTGTTTCACGAGGTTGAACATGGCGTTCGCGCGCTCTACTCGGCAATTAAGCGTGGTGAACCAATTGACAAGCTCGAACAGAGGTCGGGCTCACTGGTGGAATTGCTGGATAGTTTCAGCAATTTCTTCAGAAAAACGCCCGAGGCTCTAGTACGGGTCTCTGAATTAGTGCACACCGTGAGCCAACTCAATTCCGATCGGTTCGATAGACATAAAATAGTATTATCAACGCCTGTGCTGAGCAAGGAGGCGAGCGACTTTGAGCTCAAGGTGCCGAGAAATATTGTTATGGGTGCAATATCAAACGTTCTAGACAATTCGATTTATTGGCTAGATCAAAAATGGCCCAATGATACTAAAAAATCACGTAGAGGCATTCGAATCACCACGAGCAATTATTTTTCAGAAGGGCCTTCTCTAGTAATTGCCGACAATGGACCTGGATATAATCTTGCTCCGGAAGATGTTCTACAACCTTTCATTAGCTTGAAAGCAGATGGAATGGGAATAGGAATGTACTACGCGCGATTGGTAATGGAGGCATGCGATGGCTTCATCGCATTTCCCAGTGCAGAAGATGTTGGTTTGCCAGCTAGCTATGATGGGGCTGTAACTGCATTAGTATTCCGCCAGGGGAAATGGAAATAATGATTGTCGCACCGCGTATCGTAGCTGTAGATGATACAATCGAGCACCTACAAGCTCTAAGGCGTGCGTTTGGTGCTTTAGGGGGGCTTTGCGAGTGCCTCGAAGCTCACGAGGCCCAAGATAGGCAGACTCCCTTCCGGAATGGTGTAAGAGTGCTCTTCATGGACATAAATCTGCTTCCTGGAGCAGGCTTAGATGTAAGCGCTCGTACTTTTTCGCCCATTATGGCAATTATTCGGAAATTGATTTCCCCCGAGAACGGCCCTTATGCTCTGGTAACTTGGACGAATAATCCAAATGCGCACGATGCGCTTTCTAATCATTTGCAGGAGCATCTTGATCCGACGCTGCGACCCAGCGCAACCTTTTGCCTCTCCAAACCTGACTATCTCGAAGACGGACCGAGCCTTATTGAAAAGTTGAAGACGCTACAAAACGAGCTTCCGGGACTTTCTATGTTGCTTGATTGGGAGGCTGCAGTGATCTCGGCTGCAGACCGGGCCGTGTTGGAAATAATGAAATTATCCGAAAGGTTTGGATTAGCAGGCGGGGCTGCAGTTTCAGAAGCTGTCCACGCTGTGAGTCATGCTGCTGCCGGCAACGTTGAGGCTAAAGCCCGCCCATTCCGAGCCTTTACAAATGGGATGTCAGCAGTCTTGGCAGACCGCTTAGATTATAGAAAACCTGACCTCCAAGCTGAAGCTGCATGGCAGCGGATCTTGGCTGCTGCAAATGTCGGCAATCCCAACGATACTCAGAAGGCTGCGCTAAATACATTTTTCCACGTAGAACTTTTAAGCAGCGATGCGCCATCGAGTTTCGGGGTCGTGTATGATCTGAAGTATTCAGATGTGCGACCCTTTCTTGAAGGCCGCTTTAAAAGTAGCCGTGAAGCTCTACTGGCCAACGAGTTCCTCCCGCTTAAGGGGGGAACATTGAAAACTGACGGTGATAAGGCCAAATTCGCCCGTTCATGCAAATGGCGATTCGTGCGGCTAGGAGCGTCGTGCGATCACGCCAATAACAAGACGCGCGTATTAGATGGGGTTTTGGCTGTCGAGGTGCCTGAAGTTTCCTACACAGCTGTAAATCTTCACGAGCGCAACACGTTCAGAGATTTCCCGGATAAAAGAGAATGGCTGTTCCAGACCCCTCCGTTTAAAGGTGCTAAAGGGCGATATAGCGTCATCGCAAATATGCGGTATCGTGTTAGCCTACCGGAGGCTCGGCTGGCAGACCTGAAGCCTGTTATCCGCCTTCGTGAAGCCCTCGCAAGCGAACTAGCGACGCATGTCGCTAACTTCAGTACGCGACCCGGCATTGTTGAGTTCCGATAACGCGACGCACAGATTAGGCGGTTCGCATTTGTATTTCGAATTGGCTAATCGGTAGTTCTTCGGATCCCACAACAAGGCGGCATTCTGGACCCACTAATTTTGTTGCAATATGCCAATAGGTTTGCCCTTCATCTCGAACAGTTGTTTTCATCTTCGGAAGCAGAGGGGAGATAAAATCGAGCGGGAGCACGTATATTTTAGCTGTATCGAGGGCGCCGAGCACGAGATAGCCCGTCTTCGCCTCATCAAGATAAGTCTTTTGAGATTCGTAGAGTGCATACCAATAAGCTTGGTAATCTCTGTCGTAACGCTTTGAAACTGCGACAACCGCACGAACACCGTCATCGGCAGATGTAAACATCGACCGTCTCCGGCGGAGAAGCGGGACATCTAACTTTCTCGAAAGATAATCAGCAGCAATCCCACGAAATTCCTCGATTCCGGCACTAGCAGCACCAGATCCAGTTCTGAGCCTCTGAATTTGTGAATCAGGTGTATCTGTCTCCGAAGTCGCTTGTTCAGGAGGGGTGTCGAGGGCCTGCTCCTCTGTCGCATCAAACATCAGATCAACAATACCATCGACACGGGTGTATTCGACTGGTCGGAGAAGCGCTTTGATGCGAGCAACTACCTCATTCGAATCCGCTTTTACTTTTATCTTTAATAGTCTTATGAGGCTAGCTGCTCCGATCACACGCATGGTCCAGGCGTGCCGCGAACCGCGTATTTGCGCTTCCAGGGAGCCGGTATCCTGTCGGCCAACCACGAAGACGATCGAGCTATTTTCGCCGAGGCGCCCGCTCGATATAAGATCGCTGCGATACCGGTCTATGACGTCGAGTTTGACATTATATGTATCAGTGGTCTTGACCTCTATGACAAACTCAAATCCTTCACCGGCTTTCCAAATTCCATCGAAACCATTTCGACCTTTCGCACCCCGATAAGCACCGGGGTGGACATCAAATTCCAGCCGACGGCCTATCTCGTTGATTATATCTTGGAGTACAAATCCGCTTCCTTCGAAGCCGTCATGCAGGCATTCGTCCGCGAACGCCTCGAGTGTATCAGCGTCCACTTGGCCAAAAAAGGTTCTCAGTTCCTCAGAGCATTGACTATTGTCTTTGACATGTCCTTTGCCTGCCATTGCCACCAGTTGCCATAGGGCTTTCTGGTTCTCAGTGCCGTAGTTGTCTTCCCATATTGAGAGCAGAGACATTCGCTATTTCACACTTTTTTCTGAGCAGTAAATTTAAGCGGACTTAACTAGGTGGAGCGCCGGCCGCGCCGAATTCTCCAAAGCATGCGCCATGCGGAAAGCTAGAAGATGGCTGAGAAATGGCGGAACAGCATTCCCAATCATTTTGAACGCGTCCGTCATCGAGACATTCGAGAATGAGAACCAATCTGGAAATGTCTGGATTCGGGCAGCTTCTCGCACGGAAAGAGTTCGTGGAGCATACGGATGGACAAAGGCGTAAGTGTCTTTGCTCATATGACTGACCATCGTTTTCGAAGGTTTCTTAGGATCCATTCGTGCAAGCCAATCCCCATGCTGACTGTCACGCTTAGCGAGATAAGTGTCTCGAAGAAGGTGGTGATCGTGTCCGAGTTCGGCGCTTATTTGCTCTAGTAGGAGGCGTATGGGCAGCGATCCATCAAGCTTGCTATGTAGCTTGTTGAGATGCTGATCATCAGGGAACCATGTATTTGACCCGGCTGCGGACGACTTGATCAATTCTTTCACGTTCGCCGGAAGGTTGATTATCGCGCTCACTAAGCAACCTAATTCCTCAATGGTCGAAGCACTTTCAGCGCGGTAGTCCATCCAGCGTTTTCCGGGAGATATGAGAGAAAATAGTGCCGCGTCATCCGACCGAGGACTGCGTGCCGCATGAGAGTCCACCCTACGAGTGGTTTTAGCCCGTGCGCCAAATTGAGAGCGGCGGATCCAATCTAGGTATGGAGACTGCGACGGTGCCGTCGGAATCTCGCTTATCTCCGCAAGCTTCTCCATGGCGGCTCGGCTACTCGTTCCATCAGCCGTGAAATAAGGGTCAGGGAGCCCAGCAAGGGCAAGGTCTAGCGAAGCCTCCTGCTGCCGTGGAAGAGCCAATATCCAATTCGCTTCGGCCAAGACTTCGCTTAATTCGCGGCGATCGGATCGAAGCCCGCACATGAAATATCTTATCCGGTTCTGTGGTGCTCCGGCTCTTGCTGCATTCAGAACCGTTGAGGCAACTTGATAACTCGCTTGGTCATCCGACACATTAGCAATAGCCTCTGCAAGCACGTCAGTCGCCGGAAACTCTCCTTTTCCAGCTTTAACGGTGGATTTGAAATGCTGCACGTTTTCAAGAATAAAAGAGCGAGGTCGCAATGCATCCAATATCATAACGTATTGGTTGAACAGCAGATTTCTCGAGTCCCCGGCTTCAGAGCTACTGTGTGCATGCATCTGCGCGTCATGGAGGCTTCTGATCTTTCCTCGTCCAATTCGACTGAACCCCTGGCATGGAGGGCCACCAACCAAAACACTTACCGGATAGGTGCTTTGATAAAGGTCTCTCACCTCTGTTTGGAATAAATCGCCTGAAAATGCCAATAGTCTGGCTTCTAGCCAAACTGCACGCCAATCTATCCATGCTGCTTTAATGGGTGCGAAAGCGTCCGCATCCAATAGATCGCAGAATTCCATGACGCGACGCGCCGAGACCTGAAGTTGCCCTTTGCCTTTGCCTCCCCGCCTGCGTTTCAGTTCTCCTGCCTCGACATCCCATTCGCGTTCCGCCGCAATAATGAACTCGGTTGACGGCGAGGATGATAGGCCTGAAACGTTGTGACGATCATTCCACAGGGTCCGGCGTACTGTGGGAATTTTTTGAGTTAGCCTGGGGAGCTTAAGTCGATCTTGAAATGCGGCAACCGACGTTTGTGAGAGCGCGTCCCGGTTGAAGGAGCTCATCATCTGACGCCATTCTGCCGATTGCCAAACTTCAATGAGCGCATTTTCGAATGCTTGATCGGCCGCGGAAATCACCGCTCGATATTCCGGGAAAGCGCCCCCGCCGATTTCATCTAGACGCCGGAGAGTCGCGTCATCACCTTTTAGAGCTGCCACATGCTGAAGATAGAACGCTAAAAACTCATAGGGGCTAGAGAATTCGGTCAAGTCGAGTTGACGACCGACTGGAAGTTCGGTGTCAGAGAATTTTTCTTTGTTTTTATTCAAGACGGCAACAGGCTCGCGATTGACGTCGATCGCAAGTATCGTTTCAAATTGCTTGCCGTCCTGCAGCAGGTCGAAGCCTAAACTCAATCCACCGCAACCAGAGAAAATATCAACGACCAGCCGAGGTTTCGTTGGAGTGGTCAAAATCAATTTCTCTAGATCATCGGGAGGCAAGATATTTTTGTCACGCTTTTCGATCGAGGCAAATCGTCCGACCGATTTCCGCCCGTTAATCCAGTCTTGGTATTTCAGGGCAGAATCGCTTCGGACGTGCTCTCCCGCTAAATGCTTTCTCAGAGTATCGTGCGATACTCCGATTTGTTTGGATGCCCGCGCAAGGTCAATTCCTCTAAGTTCAATTTCTGCGCGAACTTGTGACATCAGCGAGCTGAGTTTCAACATTTTGGTTTTTCTCTTTTGCGCCACCTGCCGGCGCATGAAGGCGGGCTATTTTAGAAAATCGATCAAACGTTTGGGAATGTCATTATGGTTTGTTTCGCATTCCCAAATTATTAACACCTCCCAACCCAAAGCGGTTAAGTCTGCCATATTCCTTTCGTCGCGCAGAACATTTGCGGTGAGTTTTCCTTCCCACCAATCAGTACGCGTACCCGGCGTCGCGCAATTTTTGCATCCTTGATGGCGATGCCAAAAGCAACCGCGGACCTCCACTGCCTTCTTCCGTGGGCGAAACACAATGTCTGGCCTTCCCGGTAGATCTTTGGCGTGGAGGCGGTAACGGTAGCCGAGACTGTGCAAGAGCTTTCTGATGACCAACTCCGGCTTAGTATCTTTCGCTTTAATCGCCTGCATATTACGCCTGCGGCCAGGTGATACTGGTTCAGCTAAAGCTCGCTTCTCAACCAAATGCACTCCTATAAGTTCTTATCGGGAAAATCGTGGAGGTTCCTCGTACTTCACGAAAATGCAAAGACGATGGCCATTCGTCGCTAAGATGTATAATTTCTGATGTATCAAATTAAGGTAATTTTTGAGGCCAAAAGCAGATGCCGCTAGATATCCGGCGACGAGCTTCATCGGCGTTCGATCATCTGAACGTACACCATTTTAGATTACGTAATGCCACAAGAGCAAAACTAGCGTCCTTGCAAGTACCACTATTCCCGGGGACGTGACCAATGTGACCAGGGGTTCGCATCAGCCTCCAAAGAAACCAGCATATGCCCGGGAAGAGGCGAGTTCGTTCCGTGCTTACCTACCCTGTAGGGAACCATCGTCTCGGTGATCGCCCAAGTCTCGTCGTGCTGTGTCGTATCCTCCGGGACAAAATGGTTGGCATACACCCAGCGGAGACGAGACGTGGAGGGCCGGAAAGAGCGCGCCTCCGAGCGATTTTGCATGTGGCGGAAATAATCCACAAAGTTTCCTGAGTAGCTTTCAATTCCGACGTGGATAGCGCCTGGAATATCCGTTGGCAGCTGGCCTTCTGCATTGGCCAACAGCCTCCTGAAATGCGCCGCTTTCCTCTTGGTCGCCTCTGCCGCGATACAATCCCAAGCGACAACGCTAGCTTGATAAACGGCGTCGGCGTACTCCGGTCTATCCGGCCTGGGCCGCCACTTGGCCGCCATGCTGTAGTCTGCATCAGGCTCGTATCTTCCTGCGAGAAGCTCTATCATGCGACTACCGCCATAATACACGAAATCGCGCGCCATCACACGACGAGTGAGATTCCACTCGACAGGTCGGACAATTCCCTTGGAGATCTCGTCATCCCAGCCATAAGAAAGTCCGCGTGTCAAAACACGGTCGACGGTGGTGATTAGATAATCCTCCGGGATCTGCGACAGCTCGACCTTATAAATCACCTCGACGATATGGGACTCGTACCGATCGAGGCACATTGCGTGAATAGGTTCTGCAAGCTTCATTCCTATGGCACGTTCGCTCTTTGCATACGTTGACGTGACCATGCGTTTGCATTCAATCGCCCAGGTCGTCCGTGGCTTTGAGGCCAAGAGGTCGGGAGTTCTCGCAATCCCCTTCTTCTCGGGCAAGAACTTCACCTCCTTCCAGCCGTTACGCTTCCAGGCCAGGCTCACAAGTAATTCGAACAACGGTCCATCAGGCTGCGCCCTGTCAGATGTCATCATTCGCGCGGCCCGCTCTTCCGCTCCCTCAACGGACAGCATCGACGATAATTCCTTGCCGATGCGGGTGAGGTACGGAACAGCCCGCATTACACCCTCCGGTGCGAAGAACGTCCGGTCTGTTGCGAACGTTTCAGCCTGCAGGATGTACCAAGCGATCGTGTCACTCTTATCGAAGAGTGATGGTCGCCCTCCGCTTCTTTGAAGTTGCCGCGCTCTGGCCAGATATGCTTTGGCCGCATCGAGACGACGCTCGATGTCGTTTCGCGGGACCAGGCCCTTGAGCCAGGCTACGGCCAGCATCAGTTCATCGTCACGCCAGTCATGCCCGGTGCGTGGCGAAATCCAATTGGGATCCCGACCATCCTTGCTCATCGTTTGATCTCCGGGGGGCGAGAGTGATAACCGCAAGCGATCGATCCCCGGATCGCCTCCAGTTCGGTTCTCATACTATAATATTGCTCGTTTGCACCCAGCCGTCCCAGATCATTACCGTCATGTTTTAGTAACGTTGGATTGATCCGGTGGTGTGACCTTGCGGAGCGGATGCCGCGAGATCTGGAAGCAAGGATGCAGACAGCTGTCAATTCTTTATTTCCATACTTAATAAAACACGCATTTTCTTAGATTTCAGGATTTCTGTCCATTAACCTGCTGCATCCGTAGAGCAATTCCCTCCGCGCAATCTCTGCTCGCCCTTCCGTGTCATCGGCAACATAACGAATAGCATGGAAACGCAGCTTTTTGTGAGGGTTAGGTGAAGCAAGCTCGGGTTTTAACGGAAATAGAATTCAAGCGGGTGCTGGCCATCGTCGCGCAGATGAAACATGCCGGACGCAACAGGCTGGCCTTGATGCTCTCCCATCTCGCAGGCTTGCGTGTAGGTGAAATTGCGGCGCTAACCGCGCGCGATGTCTTCGACGGTGAGGGTAAGGTTCGGGAGCAATTGCGGCTTCGGGCTGAAACCACCAAAGGCGGCCATGCTCGGACGGTCTTTTTGAATGAACGGCTGCGCCGCGAGATCGAGCGTTTCAGCATGGATCGGCCCGAAAGCGGGGATGCTGATGCGCCGTTGCTCCTTACACAGAAGCGCACACCCTTTTCCGCGAACACGCTCTGTCAGTTGATGGGACAGATTTATAAGCTGGCCGGGCTTGAAGGGGCGACATCGCACAGCGGTCGCCGCTGGTTCATCACCCGGCTTGCACATTCCGGGGTCAGTCCGAAGGTCATCATGACGCTTGCCGGTCATCGAAACCTCACCACCACTCAACGCTATATTGATGTGCGGGACGACATGATGAAAGCCGCCGTCGATTTACTGTGAGGTGAAGCATGCCTCATCTCATTGTTTTCGCTGTGGTCGTTCTGTCCACCTGGGCAGGTGGCGGCTCGTTCTCTCACATGTTCGGCTCGTTCTATATCGTGATCCTCCTCGCGTTGGTTGTCAGCGGCGTCATTGCAATCCGCGTGACCGCGTGGGCGGGACTTGGCGCATATTGCTGGCTGATTGTCGTCGGGCTGATAGGGCTTTCCTATATCCTCGGAGCGACCTTTCGGTTTTGGGCGCTTGATCTGCCTACATACAAGCTCACTGAAAACGTGCCGATCAGCGTAGAGATACTGCGCGACAACGGTCAAGTGACGGGTGCCGTCCGCATCACAAATGTAGGCAAAGACCCGATGATCTCCGCCAACGTGGCGTGTCGCATCTTTCACGATAACGGAGAGCCGGTCGCTAAGCTGTTCAGCGGTGGGTTTGGCCGGTTGGCGCAACTTGATACTGGATACGGCACGACGACACTTGTGGCGACGTCCACCGATTTCAAACGGTACCGCAGCGATCCGAACCTTATGAAATGCTGGCCGACAGACGCGACGTTCGTCGCGCCATTGCCATTCAAGCTTGAGCTGCGCTTCGAACGGAACGTTAAAGACGGCAGGACTGATTTTTACGTGACGAACCGCGATCAGGTTCCGTTGAAGAACATACAGTTCAATTGTGTCAACGACCGGTACGAGCCTATGAAGGTAACGGCCTATCCGGCATATCAGCCGAACGGCTTCGCCAATACGATCATAGATGTGGGAAAGACCGTGAAATTCGTTTCAGACAGCGCGGTGTGGAATTTCCATGGTTGTCGAGTGTCGAATGCGACAGAGGCCGACTGATGCCAGGAAGGGCCGTAACACAGACACCCATAAGCGGGCATAAAGGCGCTGCCTTGGTTTGTCCGTTGAGAGCCGTTCAAGGAGCATTTGAACAACGAGTTTTCGTTGATACTGCTGACTTCGGCACAGCAGATGTTCTACCTCAAGCTCCTTGATACGACGATCTGTTGACTTGGTATCAAGCTCAAGGCGCTCAAGCAGCGAACGGAATACTGCTTCAGGAACCTGTCGCTCCCGCGCACTCATTGAGGTGAGGTAGCTCGCACCTTTGCCCAGCATCTCAGTTGAAAACTCTGTTTTGCTTTGCACCAGCCCGGCACCTGATAGCCGTTGATACAGCGCCTCAAGCAATTCGACATCCAGCACCATAATACGCTCCTTCGAAGACCTTCCTCAGCGCGCCGCCGTGTGCTGCTGAGGCATAAATAACTCAGTTATTTATCAACGGTCGCTGCTGAAGCAGCAGCAGGGAGATGGCATGACACAGAACAATCAAAAACTGCGCCAACAGCTACGCGACAACTATGTTAAGCTGGCTAAGCAGATGGAGCCAAATGCATTCGTCACCTTGGCGACGAACGACACTGGTGAAATACTCGAAATGACCAGGCTCATCGGCAAGTTTTGCGGAATGATGGATCGCGAAATATGCGGGCATAAGTTTCACACCTACCCTACCAATAAACGGACCAACGGAATCTTTGTCATCGAGCATACGAAGACCAACATTCATGCCCACGGACTGCTGAAGTTTCCAGACGACCCAACGGTTGACCTTCCGCTCCTGACGGCACGTAAATGGAACATTTTAACAAAGGCAGGGACAACGAATTTCCAGCCGATATATGACGTTGCTGGCGTCGCTGGCTATTGCACCAAGGAAATGTCGAACTTTTCATTCAACGGCGATCAAGTCGTCGTCGCCGGTCAGTTTATGAAGCATTGAACCATAGATGCGCGTAAACCCGTGTGGCCACGCCTACGTTGCATTTACACGCATTGCATATCTCCAACGTTCTTGCTGCTTCAAACGAGTGGCAATGGAATTCTACCAACAGATGATAAGGTTCAATGAGACCGAAAATATCTTCGAACGAAGATATCGAGCATGATATGTTTCAAAGACGATGGCTGCTCAAACATCAACACATTCAAAATCCCACCAAGGTTCGACCGGACCAAATTTTCCCCACTAATCTTTTTAAAAGAAACACGTTGTTATCCTCAGGACGTCACAGCGTTCCCCTCAATCCCAGGCCATACGGTTTAAGTGATGACTTCGAAAACCCGTCGCATTCCAGGTATTTCGCCCTATAATCCTCATTCTTCAATCCTGTCGCGCTCGATCTACCGCAACGTTGCCGATAAACGTGATCGCTTTCATAACGATGAGAATCCGCCTGATGCTGGCAGCGCGGTTGAGTTTTTAGATCGTATAGAGCCGCTTTACGACGCCGGGCGATATAGCGCGGCTATGTCGAAATCCGGACGGACTGCCTTACCGGGTAGCGGACAGAAAATGTCGCGCAATTACCTCTTCTGGTTTCAACTCCTTCGGTCCGATTTTGATTCTACCGTGAGTCCTCGTTCTGCCGATCAAGTCACCGAGCATATTGCAGGCGTGATGCGAGACGGCATGCTACCTAATGAACGCAGGATTGTTGACATGCTTGAGCAGCGTTTGGACGAACGTATCCCGCGGCCTATCAGCGACGAGACGTTTCAGTTCAACAAAACCCTCAAGGCAACAGAGCGTTATAGACTGGCCGATCAATACTTCACGGCGGATCGAACCCTTCCAGCCGCGAAGCGTCGTGCCTCTATGTCCTTTGTTAAAAGGCAAATTGTTTGGCGCGGGTCCCAATCGTTAAACGCAAGTCAGGCCCTGTATTTTCTTGAGCTAGACCTACACCGGAAGTCGCCGATCGATCTCAGAAAGCTCGAAGTTCGCTATCACGCCGATTGTCTGCCACAATATGATGTACTCCCGTTGATCGCGTCGAGAACCGCCCGCATTGCTATCTGCATAGCGTCAGTAGAGAGTGTCGCGAAACGCAGCTCGCTCTATCGGCTTGACTTAGTGCAGGCGGCTTTGGTGGCCCGAAAGTACAACGCGTTTCTTGCTGCACAAAAAACAGCCATCGCGCGAAAAGGTAGAAATCCTCCTAAGCATCTAATATTAAAAGATTATATGCGACTTATCTAGAGCAATCAGCAAAGATTTCACCGCACTTCTCGGTGAGATCAGCGTCATGCTTTCGGTCATCCTAATGGCGGTTCAAACAAGCCAATAAGGAGTTTATGACCATGGCCGAAAAGACAAGTAAAACCCGCGCAACGCTTCCAGCCGAGTCCGAAGGATCAATAGCAACTGCGGAATCTGCAGCGGCAAGCCCAAATCATGCCGCAGAAGCGAACGCGGCTCCGCTAGAGGCAATAACGTCCGCTACTCAGTTTCCATGGGATGAATGGTCCCATGTGCGCCGCACGCTTGGCCAGGACAGTCAGAGCGAATTCGAAGGCTCGCGCGCAAAGCTGAAAGATGCGGCTGCCATGTTGGCAATTGAGATTGCCAATCGTACAAATTACGACTGGGCCGGGGAAGCTGCCGACTTGATGCTCGATGTACCGAAAAGCGGGCACAAATACATGGCGGCGACAGTGGCCACTTTCGGCGCTCGTGCCTCTGACGACAAGGCAAAAAAAGCCCGTTCTGCTTTCCTTGATCGGATGGCGCTTTCGGTCGAGTGGCTTGCGGCGCGCGTGATGGCCAAGCCGGATGCCTATCCCGCGGATGAAGCCGGGATCGAAACGCTCGTGAAGCTTATTGATGAAAAGGGCGGAATGGCGAGAATTGCTGGTCTGCAAAGGGATCTTAACGGCGGCAAGAGGCAACCTGCTAGGCGAACAGCAAAGATCGCGCTCGATCCAGCAACTGTGCGCAATGAACGAATTGAGCGAGCACGCAAGCAACTGGAACAGGGCAAGCCGAGTGATGGCGCCGTGGTCAAGCTCGGCTTCATCTACGAAGATGGCTCCCAAACGAGCGTTGGTGTGACGCTCGCTGCCACGGACGAGCGGCTGGAGCAGGCGCTGCTCGACATGGAAGTCATTGACCCGTTGGTGGATCGCCTTGGCGAATTGCTTCAGGCTGGACAGATGGTTGCCGAAGAGGAAACGACGGCTTTGGCAGACCCTCTTGATGATCCAGAAGATCCTGAGCACGGTTTTCGCAACGCATTTCGACATTTTGTGTTTGTTGATGGTGAACCGGTCGTGATTTCTCCGATACTTGTCAGTTCTTCGGTTATCGTTCGTGCAACACCGATTGTAGGGTTGTTTTCGGAGGTACTCGACGCTCCTTGCCATCTTCGTACTCGCGAACGCAGGATCATGGAAGCCAACATCGCTGACCGCGAACGCCGTAAGGTGTTCTCTGGAAAGGTTTCTTCAGCTGGAAAGACTTCGGGCGTCTTCCGCTTTGAGGTGAAGACAGAGGCTGCGGCTGATGAGAAGGACAATGGGCGGAACGTCGGTGTGCTTGTTGAGCCCCTGCGTTCTACTCAAGGCAACCTGCCGCTCACTATTGATCTGAAGCGGCTCACCCCTTCTATCGAAGGTCACATCAGCCTAGTAGCGTGGAAAAGTCGCCATGACGGGTATGTCGCGATTGCGACAAAGCCTGTGGGTAAAGCGGCGGGCATACGACAGAAGCATAGTTTGAGCCCGACGTCCTGGAAGATTGTTTCGTCCAAAAAGGACGATGCGAGGGACGTGACCGGAACCGGGTTGGTTACTGACGTCGAGGTGATGGCTGGTGACTTCTACCGGGTCAGCCAGATCATTGCGACGCTCCCTGTTATTGGTCAAATCACGGTGAGAGCAGAACGCCATACAGGGCTCTGCTTAGCGTTTGCGACACAACACTTCAGCTATGAGGTGTACATCCCAGCGTTGACGACTAGCGGCGACCGTACCGCCGCGCTTGTCGCACCGTTTAAACTTCCCAATAGCCCATGATTGCTAAAGATGGCGCGGGTTCTACCCGCGCTGCCATTCGCTAATCTTTTTAAAAGACAGGATGCCTAGTATGCCAACCGATCTCTCCGTCGGCACGGAAAACCATGCCCTTTTTCTCCCGGCTATCAACGAAACCTTTGCGCGGTTTCCCATCCAGTATTCAGAGCACGCAGTCCGCAGGATGCCTGCGGGCCTGACCCCTCGCGACCTGAACTATCTCGATCCCGCAAGCTCCTTGTTTCATTATCATGCAGGCCTGCATAGTGCGGCTTTCGGCGTCTACGAGGCAAACGAGACGATCATCTCGAAACGGGATCGAAAAAGCACAATCATTGTTGGAGATAGCGGCGGCTTCACCGAGATCAACAACGGCCTCAAGGAACCTTTGCAAACGTTCCGTCCGAAATCTTTGGCATGGCAAGAGCAAAATTGCGATGTCGGCATCATTCTTGATGTCCCGACGCGAGCCCTTGATATCAAGGGCGGGAAGTACCGTAGCTTGACGGACTGTTTGGACGTAACGCTGGACAGTATCCGCTATGCGATTGAGAAGCGAGCGAATTCCGATATGCGCTTGCTTAGCGTCATGCAAGGCCGCGATCGGAAAGAAGCGCGGATTTGGCAGAAGGCCGTCGCGCCTTACCAGTCAGACCTTGAAGGCATTGCCCTTGCGGGCGCAATGAAACTTGATCTCGCTCTGTGGGCAGAATTGTTTATAAAAATGCGAGATAACAAACAACTAGATGGCCTGCGCTGGATTCATGTTCTCGGCACCGCGCAACCAGGTGTTGGCGTCATGCTAACTGGCTTGCAAAGGGCGCTCCGCAAGCATTTGCGCGCCGATATTACGATTAGCTACGACAGCTCGCTCGCATTCAGGATTGTGCAGGTCAACAAGCAGATCACGACCGGCATCACTTATGACCGGCAGGATATGCGGTTCTTGCGTTATCACTTTCCTGATCACTGGTCCGCGCTGGATCGGCAGGCACGGTTTCCGTTTTCAAGCCCGCTTGGTGACCGAGCAACGATCGGAGACTTCAATCCGGCGAATGCCAACAGCGCTACGGGCTGGGACACGCTAGGAATACAAATGCTGTCTCACCATGAGGTCTTCAAGGAGGTCACTGCGCTGGCCGAGGTCAATCGCTTGGCCGAGGCGGAAACCAGTACCAAGGGCCAAACCCCTTGGCATATCCGGCAAGCGTGGGCGGGATTCGATGCCATATTTTCAAGCCAGACGCCCGTGACTGAGATCGCACGATACAAGCGTTTTCTCGGACACTACAGTGCAAGCAGCGGCTTGGAGGACGACGACCGTTGAGGTCGTGTCTTTGCCAAAACCACATCCAAACCCATCCAAATCGAAGGTTTACCAATGCCCACCATCGACAAGAGCTATGGAAGCATACCCGTCACATTCCCTGACACGCCGCACCCATCGGGCGGCCTATTCGCAGCCTATATCGTTTCCTTCATGCCGGATGATCCGCAACATCGGATCGCACGGCGGCTCGATATCGAAAAGCAACTTCGTTGGTGGGAGCTGATGACCGATATCCCTGTTCACGTCATCGCCTCCAACTGGCAACCGCTTGCCCTGAAGAGTGCGCCGGAACTTGGTCGTTTAGCGGCGCGTGGCGGTAGTGTTATCAACGCGCCTGCGCAATCCGTTGTTCTCAATCGGAATGCTGCTCTCCAAGCATTCTACGCAAGTGACCATCCTTGGGGGATCATCATGGACGATGATGCTATTCTCTATGATAGCCCCAACCATAATAGCGGTGCAGCATTCTTTTCGGAAATGGCAAAGAATGCTTCCAGCGCCTATGACGACATCGACATGTTCTTCCCGATTAATCCGGGAAAGCTGCCGGGGCAGAACACCATATGGTCTGCTGATCCGGTTTTGTATCGGGACAATCATGTGTTTTCCGGCAACCACGACCTTAAGGGCAGCATTTTCATTGTCAGGAACTTCAGGCTATCGGACAGGCCTCAAATTCTTACTCCGCCGCATACCGGACTTGGGGAGGACACTTTGCTTGCGATGGAGGCTGTTAGCAAAGGCTGCACAGTCTATCGTTGCGAAAACATCGTGCTAAAGGAGTTTTCAGGTAAAAGCCATTTTCGCCACACAAGAACTGAAATGAAGAAGGGCAACGAGGTCATCGCGACGAAGTACGCGGTTCAAGGCCTTCGTATGGGATCGGAACATTTACTGGATCGCCGCGACTTTTTGAGGAGCTGCCTGTCGGGTCGTCCGGATCGAGTTGTCGTAGCAAAACCATAGGCGGTGCACGCTAGAATCCATAATCCTCGTAGATCGTCCGCCCGCGAAGCTGTTCCATCTGTGTATGCTCTCGACATTGCTGGTCGAAGATGCGGGAGATGACTGGCGTAGGCTGTGGCGACGAGAGCGACGGAACAGTGTCGGAAAGGTCCAGTTCTGATAAGTCAGGCGTATCGAGAATGCGCCCGGTATTGGCCGCTGCCTTGATATAGGTGCTGATCGGGAAAGTTGCTGTGAAGGTCTCATCCCGAACGAATTCGATGCCAAGCATTGGGCGTAGCGCCATGATATCGGAAATCCACAATGGCTGAAACACAGGCTTGCCATCTGCGAGATTGTGGAGAGCATCAACGGCATGACCGCAAAAACGGCTACGGGTCAGCAACATAACGGCTTGCCCTGTCGGATCATAAAGGCGGGCAACCGGCGGGAAATCCGCGTCCGGTCGCGCATGCCAATAAGGCGTCGCATCAAGGTCCTTGGAAAGAGCCGTTGATACCGTCCCGGCCTGTCTATCTCGTGGACGGTGACGGTTTTGCCATCATTGAGCGCAAATAGCATGATCGCACGCCAGGACAGGGGTGATAGATAGCTGCGGCGGTGAGTAACCCCGTCTATTTCGTAAGCGAGGTCCAACGATGATCTCGTGGCCTTTTGTTTATGGAAGGGGAAAGCACCCACATGCATTTCGGTCATGAATAGCAGAGCCAGATCGATCCGTGCCTGCTCTGCGTCCTTCTGATTGTCGTTGTCGCCGTGGCGGCGCGATCTTTTTTGCTCTCGCATGTGGCTCCCGCTTCTGTTCCGGCGGGAGAAAACTGCCTTTGGCCCGAAAGAGCGAGCAAAGAGGCGGAAAGCGATCAGAATATCCGATGGAGCCAGCAGGGAGACAGAGGGCGGGGTCAACATCCGGCGCTATCATTCAGAAGCACAGACATATCAAGGAATGCGGCCAAGCCTCAAAGTGCAGCATGACAGCGGTCAGAGCGAGACGCGTGCCGTTGACGCTCCATTGGACCCATAGGCAGAAACACGAACCCCATGAGATGGATACCATCTCATGGGGTTCGGACATACATTGAAGAAGACTGCGCTACTTACTTCGCCTTGCGCAGCATTTTGCCCCGCTCGACAGCGGCGGCGGTCAACTGCGCATCAAGTTCACCAGCGCGTACCGCCTCAACCAGCGTATCGATGATCGCGGGAAGAGCTGCCAGCTCTCCGACCTCGATTGCGTTCTTGTCCTTGGCGACGTCGATGGACTTGCCAGCATAGCGCAGCACGAAGAAGACCTTGCCCGCCGCGTCCGTGAACCAGCCCTGACGGACGCGCTTCGGCGTTTCGACCTCGACGCGCTGCCCTTCGGCGTTCTTTCTGCGGACAATATGTGTGGGGGTGAAGGCCTGACCGGCAATCTTTGCCTCTGCCATCAGCTTCTGCTCTGCCAGTGCCGCTACCATCTTTTCCCGCGCCCGCTGAACCGGGTCGGCAGTGGCGCGAACTGGAACGGCAGACGTAAGCTTGAGAGCCTTGAGATGAGACATGCTGTAATCCTTTCCGAAACCGTTGAACGTGTGTTCCGGGATATAGCCGTCTGCCAAAAGGGCGAGTGGATATTTGATATCCATTTTTGAACGAGTACAGGTCAACCGAAGAGGACGAGTAACCTTCGGGGGTTTTCGTTGGCGATCTGGAGCGATTGTAACGCAAGCTGTTGTTGCGTCTTTACCGCGGCGAGTCTCGCTGATGCGTCTTCCATCTCGGCATCAACAAGTCTGCTAACACCTTTTTCAATAGACGCCCTTTTGACCATCAAGAGCTGATCTGTCCTTTCCATATACTGTTGAATGCTCCCTACACGAGCCATTAAATCTGTCAGTTTTCCCAAACGCTCGTCCCATTGGCGTATTACCTGATCCCAAGCATCATGACGATCTGCTCCATATTTTTGGGTGTACATCTCAACTGTGCGAACCATGTCGTTGCTGTGGATTATAGGTTCGGTCCGCCCGCCAGATGCACTCACGCTCCAATTGGTGAACGTCTTTATGCCTGTAGAGCGTCGTATTCCGTCGGAACCTGTGACAGATAGGCTGAAAGAAGGATCGAAAAGACCTCCATTTCCAGGGTCCATATTCGAGAAGGTAGCCTCGTCCTTATGACTATCATTAACGAGGAGAGTATCGGTCAACGGAATTTCGACTTTCATAATCTGTCCGTGAACATAACCGGTCACAAAGGTATTGACGACGTCCTTTGCCTCCACAGAGCTGTTATCTTGCATGTATAAAAGGTTAGTCCCTGCAAAGGATGAACTCATAAAGATCGATCTTATCTGCTGCATGTGGTGATCGATATCCGTTGCCACCTTGGCCTGTTGCGATTGCGCATAGAGGGGATCGACGGTTTTCCAGTCGTCACTCGTACTGTAAAGATAAGAAACATCAGGCGTGGGCATTGATGCTGCGGTCACTAAAAGGGATTTTATGGACATGAACTCTCCCATAATGGCATCGAGTCCAGCGTAAGTGGTATCGAGAACAGCGCGTGTGATACCTATCGCATCCGAAACTGCTGTTAGGGCTTTTTGGTCAGATTTCATAGTGGTCGAGATCGACCAATAGGCGACATTGTCTGATGCCTGACCTACTCGCAGGCCGGTACTGACCTGCTGCTGCGTTTCGGTTAGATTTGTTCCGACGGCTTGAAGCGTTTGCAGCGCGGCCATGGCGGAATGGTTCGTCAGGATACTGGTCATTGTCGCCTCGGACCCTATGCCCGCCAGCCACGCCATCGTCCTCGCATAGACGTTTGCGCTCGCGTGCAATTAACCTTCTCTTAACCATGCTGGATGCACTAATCTCCTTAAACCTGCGATGATTTGCATCGCACTCCTGCAATCTCATCCCGCAAGCCAGATGCGCACGCTGTTTTAGCCAATTGCGCTTCATGCCCTCGCTCGCCCCTCCAGCGCCGCTATGTTAGCGGCACGCGATATCAGGAGGCAGAGACATGAGCAACGATAAGAGCGCGCTTCCGACCCGCGCCTATTCCTACGTCCGTATGAGCACCGCCAAACAGCTTCGCGGCGACAGCTTGCGCAGGCAGCTTGAGCGCTCGCGGGCCTTTGCGGATGAACACTCTCTGCTTCTGGACGATAGCTTGCAGGATCTGGGTGTCAGCGCGTGGAGGGGCAGGAACTTCAAACAGGGTGCGCTTGGCAGGTTTCTGGCGATGGTGGAAAGCGGAGAGGTACCAAAAGGGAGCTACCTGCTGATCGAAAGTCTTGACAGGCTTTCGCGCGAAGCCGTGCCGGATGCTCTGACGCTGTTCATGGCGATCATCAATGCCGGGATCACCATTGCGACGCTTGGTGAAGATCGGCAGGTTTACAGCCGTGACACACTCAATGGGGACTGGACCAAGCTTATCATCGGCCTTGCGGTGATGTCGCGTGGACATGAAGAAAGCCAAACCAAGAGCGAGCGGGTGCGGGCGGCGAACACACGAAAGCGCGAACGTGCCAGAGACGGCAACGGTCAGATTACCAGCGTTACACCTGCATGGATCGACGCAGCGCGAACCGGGACGAACTCTTATAGCTTCACTCTCAATGATCATGCAGAAGCGGTGAAGGCGATCTACGAGATGGCAGCACGTGGGCTAGGCGCGACGGCGATTGCGCGCAAGCTCAATTGGGACGGCGTTCCGGCGTTCAAGAGCAGGAACGGATGGTATCAAAGCATCATTAAGGCTTTGCTGCGCCGTCATGATGTCATCGGCACATTCCAGCCGCATCGCATGCAGGACGGCAAGCGCGTCCCCGATGGCGATCCGATAGAGAGTTATTTCCCCGCCGTCATCGACAAGGAGTTATTCCTGCGGGTGCAAGCCATGCGCAACAATCCCGGCAGACCAGGCCGAAAGGGTAACACCTTCGCCAATCTGTTCACTGGCCTTTGTCACTGCGCCCACTGCGGCGGGCCTATGACGATCAAGTTCAGTCGCGTCAAGGGGAATGAGAACGGTCGATATCTCGTATGCAGCAATTACGTTCGTGGACAGCGATGCACGGATGGCACCCGGCATTTCCGTTATGAGCCATTCGAAGCTGCCATTCTGGATAATGTCAGGGAGCTAGATTTTGCCACCGTCCTGCAACGGCAAAGAACCAATGACGCTGTGATCAAGATGGATGAGGCAATCGCCGTTCTGGCGATCAGCATCGAAGAGCTACGGCGCAAGGAGCATAGGCTTGCCGCCGCCATAGAGGATGACAGCCAATCACTGGAAACCCTTATCGCGTTGCTCCGTCTACGACAGAGCGAACGTTACGCGGCAGAGCATGACTTGCGGGATCGCCAGCAGGAGCGTCAACGGCTCTCAGCACGCAATTGCGATGAAGCTGGAACCCTTAATCGCCTGGCAGCTCTGCGGCGGGCGTGGGAGGAAGCGGCGGATGCCAACGCGCGATACATTTTACGCGCAGAAGCGCATGCAGCAGTCGCCGAACTTATCTCGGATATCTGTTTCGACAGCGCAAACCTATCGGCAGTCGTCGTGGTCGGGAACGGTATCACCGCCTACGGGATCAAAGACGGCAAGGTTATTGGTGTTTTCCGGCCTGTCTCTGAGTAACCGCCTTCACCACTCCTTATGATCCGGCCTCAGCTGATCCTTGCGGCGCTCGGTGCTCACCTGACCGTAATGCTTGTCGATCATCGCAATAGAGGTTCTCGTATTTCGAGCGATGTCATATACATCCACGCCCCGCGCTATCATCTCCGAGATATAGTAGTGCCGTAGCGAATATGTCGTGCGCGCCACGCCACGAAAGTCCGTCTGTAGATTGCAAACTTTCAAAAGCTCTGAGAAGCCTTTTTTGAAACTCTGAATGCGTTGACCATTCTGATCGGCAAATACAGGATCGTCATCATGTGGCTCCCGCCCAAGCTCACGTTCGAAAGCATCCCAAAGCGCGTGGAGCCATGGAATAACAGATAGCTGTGGCACGACGGCGCCATGCTTGCCTTTTCCCTGCACCTGAAACCGCACATCCTGCTCTGCCAGCTTGCTAAGACGCACAGAGCGGAAGCCGACGACATGGCCCCAATTGAGGTTCTTGAGTTCAGTCGGTCGCATGCCCGTACCCGAAGCGATTTCGATGTGGGCGTGGAGTTTCAGCCTGTCGGAAATCACATGCATGTTCTGCCGGAACTGCCGCCATACCCGGCCATCGCGCCCTCGGATCGGCGTTCCCTGCCCGCTATGATCAGGGTAAATGCGCTGAAGGCTGGTACCGATGAGGGTTTCGAATTCCTCCGGCGTAAAGCTGGGGCGACTGTTATCAATCCGCTTGCGAACCTTGATGTCAGGAATATCGAGCTTACCGCAATAACCCCATTTAACGGCCTGCTGAAACAACGCCCTGACGATGGTCAACTCACCCCTCTGCCTGCTCACCGTCGGAACTTCATGACGCGCCGAACGTCGCAGGATTTTACCATTGCGTTCATATCGGATGAACTCGATATCCTTACCCGGACCGGACACCCAGTAATTGCGCCGCCACTCCATATAGCGTTCGATGTCGGGTTCACGGATGGTATCAATCGGCTTATTTCCGAAGAAGCCGACAAGGTAGCGCCGGATAACGGGAGGCCAATCGCGTGGGTGATACTCACTCCGGTCCTTTCGTTCACTTTCCGCGATCACCAGCTTGATAAATTCCTCTGCGACTTCGGAGAAGGGGCGGACAACCGCTGTGAAGCCATTCTTCACGCGATAGTTGGCTTCGCTCCATATCTGATAGGCCTTGTGATGAGCTTCTTCATAATTCTCGGTCTCAAGACTTTTTCGAACCTGTCTGCCACCCGCTGAAAAGCGGACCGACCATATGGTCCCACCGGGGCGTTGAAACAGGGCAAATGGCTGCTTGGTACGCTGCAACATGAAACTCTCCGCGATCGGTTACGTTGCTAGCACGCCTGCGTTAAAGCTGCGCTAATCCAGGCCGTAGCAGGCAGGACGAGCCTTGAAGGGAAAGAGCAATTTTGTGGGGTGTGCTAGATGTGCGCTAGCGTATTTCCAGCGCAAGCAGGATCAAAGAGCTTTTCAAAACACCAATGATATTAAGGATTTAATGGTGCCCGGAGGCGGATTTGAACCACCGACACGCGGATTTTCAATCCGCTGCTCTACCAACTGAGCTATCCGGGCACTACAGGCTCTTGAAGAACCTTCGCTTTTTGAAGCGCCGGGGAGTGTTCCGCCCCGGAAGTGAGCGGGGTTATAGCAGCTTGTTCGGCCATGGCAAGCGCCCAGGCGAACTTTTTTGACAGTTTTTCTTCGGGCTTTTTTAGAGCCTCTAACGATACCAAAACGAGAGAGGTGAGGAAGCAATCTGCTCCTCGCCTCTCAAGCTTGAGGGGCCGCTCTTATGCGCCAATCGAAGGCTTACTGTTTCGATCCTGCGGTGAGGCCTAACGCGAACGGAACGGCCGCTACCATCAGGGCAATCATTGGTGACGAGGCAAAAATCCGGCTGGCGAGCGAGGTGATGGCCACCGAGCGCACCACTGGCAACCAGTTTGACACGTCGGAGGCAGAGCGTGATGGCGTGTTGCGCGATGCGCTCAGTTTCTCGACGTCTCGACGAACCTCATCGAGGTCGCGGCGTAGCTCGGCGATCTGCGCGCGCAACGACGCTTCTTCCGCAGGCTTTCTACCGGGTTTTGGCGGAGCTGGGCGCCTATCGAGCGTTTGGAGTGTGCCGTCGGCTCGCTCTTCGTCCAACTGGGCCAGTTCGTCCTCCAAGTCGGCTGGTTTGTCGAAACCGTGGGATCGTGCGGGCGCTCTCATTCACATCTCCTTTTGGAAAATCCTTGGGCTCCCGATCGTGCTCAGGAGAACTCCCTCTCCAAACGCCGGAGGGGAGAAAAGGATGCAGTGTCGCCTGGAGGAAGCGCGACGCGCTAGAGGCCGAGCGTCCTATTGGACGCACAAGGACGCTCAATCTTCTTTGATCCACGCATCGTGCTTTCCGAAAATCGAGTCCGATTTTCCGGCCGATGCTGTCGCACAAAAGAAAAAGGCGACCGATGGCCGCCTTCTTGTTGTTTCGAACTGTTCCGCTCAAGCGGCCTTGGCAGCCTTGGCGTAGGGGTCGAAGCGACCGTAGAAGGTCTCGCCCTTGGCAGCCAGATCCTTTAAAAGCGGGGTCGGGGCAAAGCGCGGGCCATATTCAGCCTCGAGCTTTTCGGCCAGCGCCACAAAATTCGCGACACCCATTCCGTCGATGTAGGACAACGCGCCGCCTGTATAGGGCGCGAAGCCGAAGCCGAGGATGGAGCCGACATCGGCCTCACGCGGATCGGTGACGATGCCCTCTTCCACCGTGCGGGCCGCTTCCAGTGCGACAGTGACGAGGAAGCGCTGCTTCAGAGTATCCATATCGACGTTTTCTGGCTTCTTCTGCGCGTAGAGGTCCTTCAGGCCGGGCCAGAGAGACTTCTTGGCGGGCTTTGGCGGGTAGTCGTAGAAGCCCTTGGAATTCTTGCGGCCGAAACGGCCTTCATCTTCCACCAGTTTCTTGACCAACTCCATATGGCGCGGATCGACGGCCTTGTCTCCGAGATCGGCCGCCGTTGCCTTCAGGATCTTGTAGGAAAGGTCGATTGCCACTTCATCGTTCAGCGCCAGCGGACCGACCGGCATGCCAGCGAATTTCGCGGCGTTTTCGATCATCGTCGGCGGAACGCCTTCGATCAGCATTTCATAGCTTTCCGCCATGTAGCGTAGCACGCAGCGGTTGACGAAGAAGCCGCGCGTGTCATTGACGACAATCGGGGTCTTCTTGATCTTGGCGACGTAATCCAGCGCGACGGCGAGCGCCTTGTCGCCGGTTTCCTTGCCGAGGATCACTTCGGTCAGCATCATCTTCTCGACGGGCGAGAAGAAGTGAATGCCGATGAAGTCCCCCGGGCGCTTGGAGTTCTTTGCGAGGCCGGTGATCGGCAGCGTCGAGGTGTTGGAAGCAAAGATGGCGCCCTCCGGCAGAACCGCTTCCACCTGTTCGATCACAGCCTTCTTCACATCGCGGTCTTCGAACACGGCCTCGATCACGAGGTTTGCAGTCTTCAGTGCGCTGTAATCCGACGTCGGCGTGATGCGTGCGAGAATGGCGGCACCCTCCTCCGGCGTCATCCGGCCCTTGTCAACCGAGCCCTTGACCAGACCTTCGCAGGTCGTCTTGCCCTTGGCTGCGGCTTCCTCATCGCGGTCGATCAGCGTGACGTCGAGACCTGCCACAGCCGTGACATAGGCGATGGAGGCGCCCATGAAGCCAGCGCCGACAACGCCAACATGCTTCAGGTCGCTCTTCGGCTGACCGGCAGGGCGGCGCGCGCCCTTGCCCAGCTCCTGCATGGAGATAAACAGCGAGCGGATCATCGCGAAGGCTTCTTTCGAACGAAGGATCTCGGTGAAGTAGCGCTGCTCGACCTTCAATGCGGTATCGAAGGGCAATTGCAGACCTTCATAGACGCATTTCAGGATAGCGAGAGCCGCCGGATAATTACCGGCGCTTTCACGGCGCAGGATCGCGGGTGCGGCTGGCCACAACTGTGCGGCCGCCGGCGTCCAAATGCCACCGCCCGGTGCCTTGAAGCCTCTTTCGTCCCATGGGGCGACGGCCTTCAGACCATCCTTGATCATCTGCTTGGCAGCCGGAATCAGCTGATCCGGCTCCACCACCTGATGCACGAGGTTCATCGCCTTGGCGCGCTGGGCAGTCAGAGACTGGCCGGTCGTCATCATCTGCAACGCCGACTGCGCATCTGTCAGGCGCGAAACGCGCTGCGTTCCGCCCGCGCCGGGGAAAATGCCGACCTTGACTTCCGGAAGCGCGATCTTGACGCTTTTCGCGCTCGAAGCCACGCGGCCATGGCAGGCGAGCGACAGTTCGAAGGCGCCGCCCATGCAGGTGCCGTTGATGGCGGACACCCACGGCTTGCCATTGGTTTCGATCTTGCGGAACAGGCCATTCATCTTGCCGACCAGATCGAAGAGCTTCTGGGCTGCTTCATCCGGGTTCTTCGTCTTCTCCTCATGGTAGAAGGAGAACATCGACTTGATCATGGAGAGATCGGCGCCGCCGGAGAAGGTGCTCTTGCCGGAGGTGAAGACCACGCCCTTGACGGCAGCGTCGGCCACCGTTGCATCAACGATGGCGTTCAGCTCTTCCATCACCTCGGCGGTGAAGACGTTCATGGATTTTTCCGGCATGTCCCAGGTGACAAGGGCAATGCCGTCTGCATCGGTTTCGACTTTGAAATTGGTGTAAGTGCTCATTGTGGGATTCCTCTTCCCTGAATCGTAATGGCCGCTTCGCTTTCCTCGTCATCCTCGGGCTTGACCCGAGGATCCAAGCGCCGGGGGTGGATCCTCGGGTCAAGCCCGAGGATGACGGAGGGGCCGGCGCAGTTTCAGCCTCAGCCTATCAAACCCGCTCGATCACCGTCGCGGTGCCCATGCCTGCACCGATGCAGAGCGTGACCAACGCGGTGTTGAGATCGCGGCGTTCCAGTTCGTCGAGAACGGTGCCGAGGATCATAGCGCCCGTGGCACCGAGCGGATGGCCCATGGCAATGGCGCCGCCATTGACGTTCATCTTGTCGTGGCTGATGTCGAAGGCCTGCATGTAGCGCAGAACGACGGCGGCAAAGGCTTCGTTGAGTTCGAAGAGGTCGATATCGGCAATCGACATGCCCGTCTTCTTCAGAAGCTTCTCTGTCACGTCCACGGGACCGGTCAGCATCAGTGCGGGATCAGAGCCGATATTGGCGAAGTGCCGGATGCGCGCACGGGGCTTCAGACCCATGCTTTCGCCACCCGCCTTGGAACCAACAAGCACCGCAGCTGCGCCATCAACGATGCCCGAGGAGTTGCCGGCGTGGTGGACATAATTGATCCGCTCCACTTCAGGATGGGCCATGATGCCGACGGCTTCGAAGCCGCCCATTTCACCCGGCATCTGGAAGGAGGCGTTGAGCGAGGCGAGCGCCTGCATGTCGGTGCCCGGACGCATATGTTCGTCACGGTCAAGAATGGTGATACCGTTCTGGTCCTTCACCGGAACGACGGAGTTCTTGAAGTAGCCGTTTTCCCAGGCGTGCGCTGCACGCTTCTGACTTTCCACTGCATAGGCATCCACGTCGTCGCGGGAGAAGCCGTATTTCGTGGCAATCAGATCGGCCGAGACGCCCTGCGGCATGAAGTAGGCGGGGAAATTGACCGACGGGTCCATGTACCAGGCACCACCCGACATGCCCATGCCGACGCGCGACATGCTTTCCACGCCGCCTGCAATGACGATCTCGTCCGAGCCTGCGGCGACCTTGCCGGCGGCGAAGTTGACGGCGTCGAGGCCCGAGGCACAGAAGCGCGAGATCTGCATGCCCGGCGCCTTGGTGGAGTAGCCAGCTTCAAACGCTGCCGCCTTCGGGATCACGGCACCGGCATCCATGACCGGATCGACACAGCCCATGATGATGTCATCGACGGTCGCCGTATCGAGCCCGTTGCGGTCGCGGATGGCTTCCAGCGTCTTGGCGGCAAGACGAACGGACGGCACCTCGTGCAGGCTGCCATCCTTCTTGCCACGTCCGCGCGGGGTGCGGACGTGGTCATAAATAAAAACGTCGGTCATATCTCATCTCCCTGTGGCAGCTGACTGCCTGAAAATCGTTGGAGGCCGCATGCGGCCTCCTCGCCCAACTCAGAACGCTTCGGCAGCAAGTTCCATCATCGTGTCGCTGCCAGCTTCGATGCGGGTCTTGCGCAGCACGGTTTCCGGCATCAACCGCTCCATGAAGAAGCGCGCGGTGACGAGCTTTGCCTTCAGGAATTCCTCGTCGGAAGAACCGGACGCCAGCGAAGCTTGCGCTGCCTTGGCCATACGGGCGTGCATGTAACCAAGGACCACCAGACCGAAGAGGTGCATGTAGTCGGTGGAGCCTGCACCGGCATTGTCAGGCTTTGCCATGGCATTCTGCATGAACCACATGGTTGCAGCCTGCAGATCGTTCAAGCCCTTCTTCAGGCCCTTGGTGTAGACGACCAGATTTTCGTTCGCGCGGTTCTCCTCGCAGAAATCGCCGATCTCCTTGAAGAGCGCCATGACGGCGCGGCCACCATTGAGACCGAGCTTGCGACCAACCAGATCGAGCGCCTGGATGCCGTTGGCACCTTCGTAAATCATGGTGATACGGGCATCGCGGACATACTGGCTCATGCCCCATTCTTCGATATAGCCATGACCGCCATAGACCTGCTGGGCAGCAACCGCGTGGTCGAAGCCCTTGTCGGTCAGCACACCCTTGACGATCGGAGTGACGAGGCCGAGCAGGTCATCCGCCGCCTGTCGCTCCGCTTCATTGGTCGAACGATGTGCAATGTCCGATTGCAACGCGGTCCATAGAAGGAAGGCGCGGCCGGCTTCGTTATAAGCGCGGATCGTCATCAGCGAACGACGAATGTCGGGGTGGACGATGATCGGGTCCGCCTTCTTGTCCGGGTGCTTGGCACCGGAGAGCGAGCGGCCCTGGATGCGATCGCGGGCATAGTTTGCAGCGTTCTGGTAGGCAATCTCGCCAATCGAGAGACCCTGAAGACCGACGCCGAGGCGCGCCTCGTTCATCATCACGAACATGGCCGAGAGGCCCTTGTTCTCCGCACCGATGAGGAAGCCGGTCGCGTCGTCATAATTCATGACGCAGGTGGCGTTGCCGTGGATGCCCATCTTGTGCTCGATCGCACCACAGACGACGCCATTACGCTCGCCAAGCGAGCCATCGGCATTGACCAGGAACTTCGGCACGATGAAGAGCGAAATGCCCTTGGTACCTTCAGGTGCCCCTTCGATACGGGCGAGTACCAGATGCACGATATTGTCTGTCATCGAATGTTCGCCGGCGGAGATGAAGATTTTCTGGCCGGATATCTTGTAGGTGCCGTCACCCTGCGGAACCGCCTTGGTGCGCAAAAGGCCGAGATCGGTGCCGCAATGGGGCTCGGTCAGGTTCATGGTGCCGGACCACGTGCCAGCCACCATGTTGGGCAGATAGGTCTGCTTCTGCTCATCCGTACCGTGCACGAGGATCGCGGCGATCGCGCCCTGCGTCAGGCCTGGATACATCATCAGGGACAGGTTGGCGGACGACATGAATTCGCCGACGGCGGCGTGCAGCGTGTAGGGAAGCCCCTGCCCGCCGAACTCGACCGGCACGGCAAGACCGCTCCAGCCGCCTTCGCAATAAGCATCATAGGCCTGTTTGAAACCGTCCGGCACGGAAACCGAGCCGTCTTCGGCACGCTTGCAGCCCTGCTGGTCGCCGGAAAGGTTGAGCGGGAAAAGCTGTTCTTCGGCAAGCTTCGCAGCCTCGCCGGTAATCGCCTCGATCATGTCGGGCGTTGCGTCTTCGAAACCGGGCAGGTTGTTGTAGCGCTCCAGACCCAGAACGTCGTTCAGAATAAAAAGAGTGTCTTTGACAGGGGCCTTGTACACAGGCATTACCGATGTTCCTCCGCATCGTTCGCCGGACCTTATCCGGCCTCAAGATGACCTCACAATATTTGACGTGCGCGTAAACGTCAAATGTCTTTGGCGAGATTTTTCCCATCGTCTCGACTCGCAACAACATATTGCAACTTTGACTAAGTTCCGCCCCGCGGAGCCATAAAGAAAGTATTAAAGCAGTAAATTCTAATTAACTTTTAATTAACCATAGATAGGCAATTGTCCTGTTTTAAGGAAGTGCTTCGGAAACGACGCAGTTCCAGCGAGGACGAACGGCATACCCCTCTCCAGTCGGTGGACAGGTAAAACGGCAAAGACGAAGCGAGCAGGAAGATGAGCGGATTGCGATCGAATTCCCGAGGACAGAGTGACAGATCGTCGCTGGACGCGCTCAATCGCACCATTGAAGGCCTGGAAGCACGCCTGGAAGACCTGCTGGGCGGGCCGATGGAACGAAACCGTCGCGAGCCCCCTGCCGAACGCCCGCCAGAGCGCGCACCTGCTCCATCCCGTGCCCAGCGCGAGCCCGAGTCGCGCCGCTTCGACCCGGTCGATGAAATTCGACGCCGTCAGCAGGCGCTCGACGATCGTTGGGGTCGCGACGGCTACGACGCTCCGCGGTCTGCTCGCAGTACAGCGCAGCCGGAATCGCGCCGTTACGACGAGCAGGATTACCGTGCCTCCACCGCCATTCCGGCCTATCGCGCGCGGCCGGCAGCACCGGTCGAAGCATCGCGTGTCGAGCGCAGCCGCCCGTTGCGTGCAGCACCAGCCGCCCCTGCGCAAGCCTCTCAGGGCGACGCAGCGTTGCGCGAAGTGGCCGAAGCACTCGTCAACCTGCGACAGGAATTGAAGAACGAACTCTCCGAAGGAGTTGCCCGAGAGATGCAGGGTGTTCGCAGCGAGTTGCGCAACATCCGCTCCTTTGCCGAAAATCAGGATTTCGCCGAGGATATTCGCGAAGACGTTGCCCGTCTTGCCGCAAGCATCGACCGCCTCAGCGCGACGTCCGGACCGGATTCCCAGGCACTGCGCTCTGAGGTAGAAGAGCTACGCTCGCTGGTGGAGCAGATGGCTCGCCAAGACAGCATGCACAAGATGGAGCGTCGCTGGGACGAGGTCGAAGACACGTTGCGTGGCTTCGACCAGACAGCGCTGAAAGAAGAGATCGTCGCGCTTGCCTATCGGCTTGACGACATCAAGAGCGACCTTGGCAATGCCAATAACAGCCCGGCCATCCGCGCGCTGGAAGACAAGCTCATCACCATGGCGGGTTTTGTCGAGCAGCTGGGCCGCCGCATTCAGCCGAACGAGAATGTCCTCACCGAACATTTCTCCGGTCTCGACCAGCGTCTGGATGAAATCAGCCGCGCGATTGCCGCCACGTCCACGCGCGCTCAGCACTCTGCCGATGGCGCGCTGGCCGAACGACTTGAGAACCGCCTGAACGGCCTGGCGCGTCAGCTCGACCAGTTGAAGGATATGAGCGCTGAGAAGGACAAGCCGTCCGACGCGCTGACGGGCCGTCTCGATGCGCTGGCAAACCGCATCGAGGAGCTGTCATCGGATCGCCACATCTCGAAGCTCACCGAGCAACTCGACCAACTCTCCGCCTATCTTGAGCAATCCAAGCGCGCATCGACGCAGCCCGAACTGACGTCGTTCCTCATCGACATTTCCAAGAAGATCGATCTGCTCGACAATGGCGCGGTGAATGACAAGCTGGCCGAGCGGCTGGACAAGATTGCTCGCCGCATCGACGATATTGAGACGCGACCGGTATCCGGTAAAACCGCAGCCTATGATTCTGCCTTCCTTCGCCTTGAAGACCGTCTCGGCAAGATTGCCGCCAAGCTCGACGAGACCTCTCGCTCCCGCGACACGGATCCGGGTGCGTTGGCGAGCCTCGAAAGCCACATCGCCAATCTGTCCTCGATGCTGAACGAGCAGAGCCACGCTCAGCCGATGGGCATGTCGCCGGAGCTCGATGCGCGGATGAGCGCGATCGAAGACTATATGGCGTCCAATGACGAATATATCATCGAGGCCGCACGGCAGGCAGCGGAAGCCGTGCTGGAAGCGCACACGCGCAACAACCTGGCGCAGACCGCGAGCCCCGCGGACATGGTGTTGCTCTCGGAGCTGGCGAACGACCTTCGCAAACTCGAAGGCCTGAGCCGCAATACCGATGAACGCACTCACCGCACTTTCGAGGCGCTGCACGAAACCCTGCTGCAGATTGCAAGCCGCCTGGACGCGCTGGATGATCGCCGTGGCTCTCAGTCTGCCTATGAGCAAGAGCATCCGGCCTCATCGAACCCTCCGATGCCATTCGCCAGCTTCTCGGAAGAAAGTCTCTCCTCGCTGGCAGCTGCGACCGCGACATCTTCCTACGATGGGGATACTGCTACCACCTTTGCGCCTCCCGCAGCGGCAAAACCTGTTGCCGAAGAAAAGCAGGGCCTGCTTGCCAGCCTGACCCGCCGGTTCAAATCGGGTGCAGCCAGATCCGAGGCAGAAGGGTCTGCCGCAGCAAACGCGCGCACCAGCGTCAACCCCGCACCGGCTCTCGATCCGATCGATTTTCTCTCGTCCGACGATGAAAATGAACTCCTGGAGCCAGGCTCCGGTGCTCCGGATGTGAAGAAGATTCTGGAGCGTGTTCGCGCCAGCCAGAACGCTCAACGCGCTGGCGATAAGGACGGCGACAACCGCGCCGATTTCATCGCGGCCGCACGTCGTGCCGCCCAGGCCGCCGCACTTGAAACCATGCCCGAAAGAGCGCCAAACTCCGGGTCGGCAAAAAGCGGTCGCAGCCCCAAGGGCGCGTCCATGCTGGCGCGCTATCGTCGCCCACTTCTGCTTGGCATTGGCGCCATTCTTCTGGCGATGATGGCCATGCCCGTGGTCAAATCACTTGTCGGTTCCGATGCACCTCCCGCTCAACGGCTGACGACAAGCGCGGTCGACGCTCAGTCCGGTATTGCATTGTCTGCCATTCCGGGAGTGGCCGACCAAGCCGTTACAGAGCCCTCAACCGCCCCGGTTGACGAGACCGCTCAGGCGGAAGCCGACCGGATGCAGAGCGATGCCGATAAACAGGGTCATTTGATCGACACGCGGCCGATTGGCGGCGCACCTCTGCCGCAAGAGGCACCTGCCATCAATGTCGCAGCACCCCGCGCTGAACTGGGCGTGGCGGAGCGGCTTCAGCCGAGTGCGACACCGCAGACCGATATGGGCAGCACCTATACGAGCCAACCCGATACCGCCGCGCCACAGGCCGAACCGGCCATCGCCATTCCGGCTGCCATCACGCCCGCCTCTCTGGCAGAGGCAGCGGGCAAAGGCGACGCGCTAGCGCTCTTTGAAATCGCCGCACGCTATACAGATGGCGTTGGCGTCCAGGCCGACCGTGCAGAGGCGGCGAAATGGTACAAGCTTTCGGCAGACCGCGGTTTCGCACCGGCGCAATATCGTCTCGGCAACATGTATGAAAAGGCAAATGGCGTCGAACGCAATCTGCCGGAAGCCAAACGCTATTACGAAATGGCTGCAAGCCAGGGTAACGCCGGCGCGATGCACAACCTCGCCGTTCTCTTGACCTCTGATGCCGCTGGCCAGCCGGATTACAAGGCGGCGGCGGACTGGTTCATCAAGGCCTCCGAACTCGGCGTTCGCGATAGCCAGTTCAACCTCGCGATCCTCTACGCGCGCGGCAGCGGTGTTCAGCAGAGCCTGGAAGAGTCCTATAAGTGGTTTGCCATCGCCGCACGCGATGGCGATGCCGATTCGGCCCAGAAGCGTGACGACGTGGCAAAGGCGATGAAGCCGGAGCAGCTTGCCAGCGCCAAGGCCAAGGTCGACGCGTGGAAAGTGACGCCGCTCAATGAAGACGCCAACTCGGTGAACCTTCCCGATGAGTGGACCAATGCCGGCGGCGTGAAGACCTCCTCCGTCGACATGCAAAAGGCGATCCGCAACATTCAGGCCATCCTCAACAATAACGGCTTCAAGGCTGGTACGCCGGACGGCAAGCTTGGCAAGACCACGGTCGCCGCCATTCGGGAATTCCAGAAATCCGTGGGTCAGACTCCGGACGGTCGCATTACCGACGAGCTGGTGACAGCGCTTCTCGCCCGCAACAAGTAATTGAGCGAAAAACAGAAATGTTAAAGGGCCGGGACGACATTGTCGCTCCGGCCCTTCTTCTTTTCAAATTATCAACGTATTTGCCGTTGAATGATTGACACGTTCTGCCCTGCCGGGCATGACGAAGAAGAGGCCTAAAGCCTTCTTTCAGACAGAGTTTTGAATTGGCGGACGGTTAAGCTTCGTGCGGGCCGGGCGCCCGGAACCATTGCCCGAGGTCCGATTGTGACTGTCTATCTGCCCATTGCGGAATTGTCGGTGAATGTCTTCATCATCCTCGGCATGGGCGCGGCTGTCGGTTTTCTTTCGGGCATGTTCGGCGTGGGCGGCGGTTTCCTCATCACCCCGCTCCTGATCTTCTACAACATCCCGCCTGTCGTGGCCGTTGCCACCGGCGCAAACCAGGTCGTCGCCTCTTCGGTGTCCGGCTCGATTACCCATTTCCGCCGTGGCACGCTGGATGTGAAGCTGGGTTTCATGCTTTTGATCGGCGGCTTGTGCGGGGCGACCGTCGGTGTGTGGCTCTTCACCCTGTTGCGCAGCATCGGCCAGCTCGACCTGATCATTTCGCTTCTCTACGTCGTTCTGCTGTCGACTGTCGGCGGATTGATGTTGAAGGAAAGTATTTCCGCCATTCGCCGCACGGCACGCAATGAAACCATTCCGCTGCGCCGTCCCGGTCACCATAACTGGGTGCATCGCCTGCCGTTGAAGATGCGCTTCAAGAAGTCGAAGCTCTATCTCAGCGTCATTCCGATCATCGCGCTTGGCTTCGCGATTGGCATCCTCACCTCCGTCATGGGTGTCGGCGGCGGCTTCATCATGGTGCCGGCGATGATCTATCTCCTGCGCATTCCGACAAATGTGGTTGTCGGCACATCGCTGTTCCAGATCATTTTCGTCACCGCCTATACCACCATCGTGCAGGCGGCGACGAACTACTCCGTCGATATCGTGCTGGCCTTCATTCTCATGCTAGCGGGTGTCATCGGCGCCCAATATGGCGTGCGCGTCGGCCAGAAGCTGCGTGGCGAGCAGTTGCGCGCGCTTCTGGCGCTTCTGGTTCTGGCCGTCGGCATCCGCCTTGCCATCGGACTTGTGGTGCGTCCGGAAGATCTTTTTTCCGTCGCGGTCGGGGGGCTTGGCTATTGATGCGCGCTGCCCTCCTGGCATCGTTGGTGGTTTTCTGCGCCGGCACAGCTCTGGCGCAAACGCCCCCGCTCGCGGTCTCTCCAGACGCCCAGGGCAAGCCGCGGACGCTTCAAGAGAACATCGAGATCGGTGCGTCGACCACCGAAATTTCGATCGCCTCGGATTTTCGCGGCGCGGATTTCACCCTCTTCGGCGCGCTCAACAACGTCGACCAGTTGCTGCTTGCCATCGGGCAATACGACGTCGTGGTCACGCTGGAGGGCCCGAACGAATATACGACCGTGCGTAAAAAGAGCCGCGTGGCGGGCATCTGGATCAATACCAGCGCCATCACCTTCGCGCCGCTGCCGGAATCCTATTCCATGGCCAGCACCCGCAACATCAACGACATCGCCTCTCCCGGCACGTTGAAGGCGATGGGCCTCGGCGTCGAGCATCTTCCACTGAACAGTGCGGTGTTTTCCGGCGTGCCGGACAATGTCTATGATTTTCAGGAGGCCTATCGCCGCCTGAAGCTTGCCAGTGGTATCTATCGTAACGACACGACTGGCGTGCGGCTGGAGCGAACCGGCCTCTTCTGGGCAACACTCCGCCTGCCTGCCAACGTGCCGAATGGCGTGCACACGGCAAGGGCCTATCTGTTCAAGAGTGGCATGCCTGTTGCTCAAAGAGAGCTGAAGCTGCGCGTGGTTAAAACCGGCATGGAGCAGGCCATCACCGATGCCGCGCACCAGACTCCGGTTGTCTACGGTATTCTCTGTGTGCTGACGGCGGTAATCACCGGCTGGGGCGCGAGCCTGTTGTTCCGCAGGGACTGATTGCCCCTTATCCCAGCAGGCTTCCGAACCGAACCGAATAAATGCGGTCGCGTCCCATCAGGTGCGCGATAAGATCGGCATGATCGAACAGGCCGCGCATGGCCTTGTGGCGAAGGTCAAGGCCGCCGCTCATGACACCGAAGGCAGGCATCAGCAGGCGTGCCCCATCGGTGGCGAAACAGGGACGGCGAACCGTCTTGTCACGGCGGCGCACGGTCGCGGACGGATGAAGGTGTCCGGCGATTTCGCCCTTCGTGTCCACACCCTTCAGCTTCGGCTCGTGGCGGAAAACGAGGTTGGCGTAGAACATCTCATCGACGGACGAGCCCGGCAGATCGACGGTTCCATCGGGATCATGGTTACCGTTGATCCAGATCCATTCGCGGCCTCTTGCCATCTCCTTGATGATCTCGCGCAACGGCAGTGGCAGATGTTCGGAGCCCTTGCGGTCATGGAAATTGTCGCCAAGGCTGACGACGATCTTCGGGTCGTAGCGAGAAATCAACGAGGCGAGGATTTTCAGGGTCGCGATCGTGTCATAGGGCGGCAGCATCATGCCGCGCCGTGCGAAGGCCGCCCCCTTTTCCAGGTGAAGGTCGGATACGACAAGCAGCGACAAATCCGGCATGTAAAGCCCGCCCAACGGGTCGCAGAGGGCCGCAACGCCGTTCACGGCGGTTTCGGCACCAAAGCATTCAAAGCCGGTGGACAATCTTTCGCTCAAGGCAAGTCGGCTCAGCACGTCTTCTCGAATTCCCTGAGAGCAATCTGGCTGCTCTCCCTTTTGTTTCCACGCATCTTCCGGCGTGGCCTTCGAAAGAAGCCTACGCCATCGCCTCGGCGATCAGCTCGTCGGCGGCTTCGGCCAGCACATCGTCCTGCGCTTGTCCCACAACCGTTTCGCGACCGATTTCCAGCATCACGGGAACGGCAAGCGGGGAGACATGGTCCAGAGCGCGGTGATGCGTGTGGCCTTTGATTCGCCTTAGCATATCGCCAAGTCGAGCAATGTCCAAAAGTCCAGCCGAAGCATCGCGTCGCGTGGCTTCCAGCAGGATGTGGTCCGGCTCATGGCTACGAAGAACGTCATAAATAAGGTCGGCTGAGACGGTGACCTGACGCCCGGTCTTTTCCTTGCCGGGATGACGGCGTTCGATCAGTCCTGCGATGACCGCGCAATTGCGGAAGGTGCGTTTCAAAAGATAGGATTCATCGAGCCAAGCTTCGAGGTCGTCACCCAGCATATCCTCATCCAGAAGGTCGGCAAGAGACAGTCGGCGTGATTGGAGGCGCTGACCCATATCCTCCATTGCCCAGACGGCGAGCGAGTAATCGGTTGCCACGAATCCCATGGGCTTTGCCCCTGCCCGCTCCAGTCTGCGGGTTAGAAGCATGCCGAGCGTCTGGTGTGCCAATCGCCCTTCGAAGGGATACATGACCATGAAGAAGCGCTTGCGAAACGGAAAGGTCTCGACCAGCAACTCGTCCCGCTTCGGGATGATCGACTTTTCCTTCTGGATCGCCAGCCAGTCGCGGACCTGATCGGGCAGGGTATGCCAACGCGTGGGGTCGGCAAGCATGGAGCGCACCTGGTCCGCCAGATAGGTGGAAAGCGGAAACTTGCCCCCGGCATAGGAAGGGATCTTCGGGTCCATGGAGAAAGCTTGGCTGACAAGGCATTCATTCTCTCGGATGCCTTCGAAGCGCAGGACCTTGCCGGCAAAGAGGAAGGTATCGCCCTGGACCAGTTGCTCGAGAAAATGCTCTTCCACCTTCCCGAGCGACATGCCGCCGCGCCCGAGCGTGCCCTTGGCATTGCGCTTGACCATGCGGACATTCAGCTCGGCGGCTTCGACGATGGTGCCAAGGTTCAGACGATATTGCTGTGCGACCTGCGGATTGGAAACGCGCCAGCGCCCATCCTTCATCTGGCGGATGCGGGCATAGCGTTCATAGGTGCGCAGCGCATAGCCGCCGGTTGCGGTGAAATCCACCACGCGGTCGAACATCTCGCGCGACAGATCGGCATAGGGAGAGGCGCTGGTCACTTCGCGATAAAGCTCGTCCGCGTCGAAGGGTTCGGCGCAGGCCATGCCGAGCACATGCTGTGCCAGCACATCCAGCGCGCCCTCGGCTATCGGTGGGGTATCCTGCGCGCCGATGTAATTCGCATCGAGCGCCGCGCGGCATTCCATCACCTCGAAACGGTTGGCGGGAACGAGGATCGCCTTGGAGGGCTCATCCATGCGGTGATTGGCGCGGCCGATACGCTGTGCAAGGCGGCTTGCTCCCTTCGGGGCGCCCACATGCACGACGAGATCGACATCGCCCCAGTCGATGCCAAGATCGAGCGTGGAGGTGGCGACGACGGCGCGCAGCTTGTTGTCGGCCATGGCCTGTTCCACCTTGCGCCGCTGCCCGGCATCCAGCGAGCCGTGATGAAGCGCGATTGGCAGATTGTCGTCATTGATCGTCCAGAGTTCCTGAAAGATCCGCTCGGCCTGCGAGCGGGTGTTGACGAAGATCAGCGTCGTCTGGTGGTCTTTGATCTCAGGATACAAATCCTGCATGGCGTAGCGGGCCGAGTGGCCCGACCATGGAATACGCTCCTCCGTCTGCAAAATTGCAATATTCGGTTTCGCGCCGCCCTCGACGGTGATCAGCCCCGCCGGTGGTTCGCCGTCCACCTGTGGCGCGAGATAGCGCTGCAAATCCATCGGATCTGCCACCGTTGCCGAGAGGCCGATGGTGCGCATGGCAGGCGCGTGGCGGCGGATGCGGGCGAGCGCCAGCGACAAGAGATGGCCGCGCTTGGAGGTAACGAGCGAGTGCAACTCGTCCAGCACCACATACTTCAGATCCTTGAAGAAGCGCTCTGCCTCTTTGTTGGCGAGCAGCAGCGAGACCTGTTCGGGCGTGGTTAGAAGAATATCCGGGGGTTTGAGCTTTTGCCGCTGGCGCTTGCCCTGCGGTGTGTCGCCGGTGCGGGTTTCTACCGTGATCGGCAGGCCCATCTCCGAGACCGGCTTCATCAAGTTGCGCTCGATATCGACGGCAAGCGCTTTCAGTGGCGAGATATAAAGCGTGTGGACGCCGACAAAGGCAGAGCCCGGCGCCACCTTGCCGCGCTCGGCCAGATCGGTCAGGGATGCCATGAAACCGCCAAGCGTCTTGCCGGCGCCGGTCGGCGCAATCAACAGCATGTTTTCGCCAGCCCGTGCCCGGGCGGACAATTCCAGCTGATGCGCACGCGGGCTCCAGCCTTTTTCCGCAAACCATTTCTGGAAGGGTAAAGGCAGGGTTCCGGCACTTTTCGCCAGTATGGGCGGATCGATGTGTTTCACCCCTCTAAAGTAGTGAAACTCTTCCAAAAAAGAAGAGCCTTCAGGCGCCGCTTGACAGAGACGTTCAATCGTGGATAAATAATATCCATGATTTAGGAGACTAAAAAATGAAGATGAGCGATGGCGTGGAACAGGCCATCCACAGCGTGGCGATGCTCGCCTCGCTTTCACCCGACGGCGTGCTGTCCGCAGCGGCATTGGCAGAGTTTCATGGCGTCTCGACCAGCTATCTGCTGAAGCACCTTCAGTCGCTTTCCGGTGCCGGGATTCTGGCAACCGTTCCCGGCCCGAAAGGCGGCTACAGGCTGGCGAAGCCACCCGAGGCCATCACGCTTCTCGATATCGTGCTAGCGGTGGAAGGCCCGGCACCCGCTTTCCGCTGCGCCGAAATCCGTCAACGGGGACCTAACCCATTGCCTGACCGCTATTTCAGCAAACCCTGCGGCATCAATGCCGCCATGCTGAAGGCGGAGAAGGCCTATCGCGCCGAGCTTGCCAAGACAACCGTGGCGGATATTCGCCAGGACTTGGCGCAAAACGATGATGGCGGGATCGCCGCACGCGGCTGCGCCTTTCTGGAACTGAACGAGCGCAAGACGACGCGCTGAGACAAGCACTTCTGCAATTCCATGACGGACAGGCAACCGCCCGTTCGAACGATGACGCATGACCAAAAGCAACCAAGGAGATAGGACTATGGAAACGAGACTGAACCATACCAAGGCATCGCCCGAATCCTACAAGGCCATTCTGGCGCTCGAAACATTCATCCAGAACTGCGGGCTGGAGCGCCGCTTCGTTCACCTCATCAAACTGCGCGCCTCCATCATCAATGGCTGCGCCTATTGCGTGGACATGCATGTGAAGGAAAGCCGCCGGGACGGGCTGTCGGAGCAATGGATCAACCTGATGAGCGTGTGGCAGGAATCGACTGTTTACACAGCGCAGGAAAGAGCCTTGCTCGGCTGGGTGGATGCGGTGACGAAGATTGCCGAGACCAGCGCGCCGGATGGTGATTTCGAAGCGTTGAGAGCGCATTTCAGCGAAGAGGAGATCGTCAAGATCACGCTTGCCATCGGTACGATCAACAGCTGGAACCGCATTGCCGTCGGCTTCAGAATGCAGCATCCGGTCGATGCTGCCGCAAAGGCCGCCTGACATTCCTTGCCGAAGCGACTGCTACATTGCGATGTAGCGGTCGTTTCTGTGATTGATGGCGATCACCAAATTCATCACCAATGCGCCAAGAACCGAGCAAAGAATGACGAAGGGCGTGGCGATGAAGAAGGACGCCAGCAGCACCATGCCATCGAAGGCCAGCTGGATGAATCCGGCCCGCCAACCGAAACGGTCCTGCAGATAGAGCGCCAGAATGCCGAAGCCTCCAAGGCTGGCGCGGTGACGGAAAAGCGCCAGCATTCCCGCTGCGACGGTCAAACCGCCGAATAGCGCAGCGGCGATGGGATTGATCGATTGGAAGGCGAAGAGTCGTGGCATCATGTCGGATAGCACCGCCGTCAGGGCGATGGCGCTAAAGGTCTTGACCGTGAACGCAAGGCCAAGGCGACGAAAGGCGAGATAGTAGAAGGGCAGGTTGACCAGGAAGAAGATGAGGCCGAACTGCACGTCGGTTGCATAGTGGACGAGGAAAGCGAGGCCCACGGTGCCGCCTGTCAGCAGACCAGCGGCGGAAAACAGGGTGACGCCGAGCGACGCCAACATGGCTCCGGCTAGAACACCCTGAACATCTTCCAGCAGAGAATGCCGGTCGGGCGTCGTAGCCCACAGCCTTGCACGGTTCTTCCAGATCATATCGCGCATTGCCATCCCCACGATTGCGACAGGCTTTCCTTGCGCCAACGCGGGCCGGATTTCAAGCGTCAGCGCACCACGATGTAGCGGTCGGAGCGGTGGTTGATGGCCAGGAACATGTTGAGGAAGAAGGCGCCGACGATGGAGTAGAGCACCGTCTTCGGTTCAATGACGGCAAAGGCGGCGATCATCACGCAGGTGTCGAAAGCAAGCTGGATCAGACCGGCGCGGATGCCGAAACGATCCTGGATATAGATCGCCAGAATGCCGATGCCGCCCAGGCTGGCGCGATGGCGGTAGAGCGCAAGAAGACCGTAACCGAGGAGAAGACCGCCGAGAATGGCAGCCCAAAGCGGATTGACGCTGTCGATCACCATCCAGCGCGATTCCAGTTCCGTCAGCACGGAGACGAGACCGATGGCGATGAAGGTTTTCAGTGAGAAGGTAAGGCCGAGACGGCGGAAGGAAAGGTAGTAAAACGGCAAATTCACGATGAAGAACAGCAGGCCGAAGCTGATGCCGAAGCTATAATGGATGAGGAAGGCGACGCCCGCAGTGCCACCCGTCAGAAGGCCGACCTTGTTCAGGATGTAAAAGCCAAGCGCCGAAACGATGCTTCCGGTGACGATGCCCTGCACGTCCTCAATCGGTGAATGCTTGGCCGGATCCACACTCCACATGCCATAGACGCTTCTGGTGAATGCCATGCAAAATCCCCTCGATAGGACCTGATTTTGTTGATGGTCTCCGCGTCCTTGTCACAAGGTATAAGCTACTGCGGAGACGGCTTATTTTGCACCGCAAAATAACGCGCGACAACCGCTATATGTCAGCTCTCCTGACCAATCGCCAAAATGGCAAGAAACGAAAAGATCAGGCGGGTTTTCTGGCAAGAAACAGAATGCCGGAAAGCGGTTTTCCGGCATCTTTTCGGATGGTCGTTTTTCGGATTTGGAGGATTTCCATGCCGAAGGCGGCAAGAAGGTTGCTCACATAGGTTTGCGAGTGCGCGTAGCGGAGCGACGGCTGGAGGATAAAACCGCCCTCGTCGCCCGCATCTTCTACCGAAAAGGCGAAGAGGCCTCCCGGTTGAAGCAGCGCCAGAACCAGCGGCATGACGGTCTCAAGGCTGCCGAGATACATCATCACGTCGGCAGCGGCGACGAGATCGGCACGGCCTTTTTGAAGCCCCTCGGCAAAAAGGCCGGAAGCTTCCTCATCGAGAGAAAGATCGGCCTGCGCGAGATGATGGTAGATGCTCTTCTCTTCCGCCTTCGCCAGCATGTTCGTGGAAATGTCGAAGCCTTCCAGCCGCTCGGTCCAGTCGCGGATTTCGACACCCAGCAATCCTGTGCCACAGCCGATATCGACTGCACAGCGAAAGCGCTCACCACTGGGGCGCGCCGTTTCGATGAGAGCCGCCAACTTCTCCGGCACGCTATAGTCGAGTTTCTTCACCAGTGAGGTTTCGAACCGATCGGCATAGTCGTCGAAAAGGCCTTCCACATAGCGGCTCGGTGGCTGCTCTGGCGTTTCGGCTGCGCCCAACACGGCAAGCTTCAGAGGAGCTGCAAATATTCCCTCCTCGTCAAGCTCGGCCACCTTTTCATAGGCTTTCACCGCATTATCGTGCTGACCCGCCTTTTCGCTGTACTCGCCCAGCCGAAACCAGCCTGCTGCCCAAAGTGGGGCAAGTTCGAGTGCCTGTTCGATCAGTTCCGCCGCGGCCTGGTGGTCGCCGCTTTCTGCCAGCATACGGGCGTAATCGGCACGACGATCAGCAATGACGTCGCCGGAGGAATGCTGGTTCTGGGCCATTCACGAATTTTTCCTGAAAGAGGTGGGCTCTCTTTCATCAAGCCATAAAAAAACTCAAGTCCTATGTTCATCGCAAAGCCCGGATGGACAAAGTAAAGACCGTGATGCTTGCATCGAAGCGCCACGCTTCATATGTCTTGATCAAGATTTGAGAATGCATGTCATCACCGCAAGGATGCGGGTTTGTTCGACGGCATGCTTTAGGAGATTTGCTGATGGCCGGTGAGGTCAACAAGGTGCTGGGTGACAGCGTTGGGCGCACGATCGTCAAGCTGCTGGTGATATCGCTGATCGTCGGATTCCTGATGGCCGTCTTCGGCCTGACGCCGTGGAGCATCATCTATGGTGTCCGCGATTTCGTTCTGAACATCTGGTATTCGGGCTTCCACGCGCTTGGCAGCATCGGCGACTATCTTCTGGCGGGCGCTGTCATCGTCATCCCCGTCTTCATCGTTCTCAGACTTCTAAGCTTGCGTTGATATGACCGACCATTCCCTGACGACCTTTTCCCGGCGCGGCTTCGTGCTGCTGTCTGCTGGCTCCGTTCTTTCGGCCTGCGTTTCCGTTCCCACCAACAAGGGCCTGCCCTCCGGCACGCGCGACGAGACGGCAGCAGCACTACCCATGGTCAACGAGCTTCGCCGCTCGAAAGGTCTTTCGACGCTCTCCGCCAATCCGGCGGCACAGCAGGCAGCCATTTATCAGGCCAACCGCATGGTGAAGGCGCAGAAGATGGCGCACCTCATCGGCATCACCGACAGCTTTCTCATCCGCATGAAGAACGGCAACGTGCCTCTGCCCGCCGCAGAAAACGTCGCCGCAGGCCAGGATACGGTCGAGCGCGTGGTCAAAGCCTGGATCGGCTCGCCGCATCACCTGGAAAACATGCTCGGCAATTATGGCGGGCTTGGCGTTGCTGTCGCCTATGACAGCGCGGCGAAGAACCGGCCCTATTGGGCGATGGTGCTTTGCGCCTGATAGAGGCGTGTTCGCGCTGTATGCGAGCTGACGTTCATCACACTCTGTGCCATCATCCTCGCGCTTGATGCGAGCATCATGACAGCGAAAGGGAGCGGGCCGTTTAAATCGACCGCGCCGCCCAGCTTTCCACGGAACTATCACGCAGTTCCCGGATGTTCCTGATCCCGTCCCGCTCCAGCCTGCTCGACAGGCCTCGGATAATCGTGCCCGGCAGGCCTGGTCCCTCATAGACCATGCAGGAATAAAGCTGCACGAGATCGGCGCCTGCCTTGATCTTTTCGAGGGCAGTCTCTGCCGACGACACACCGCCCACGCCGATGATCGGCAGGTCCGGTCCGACGCGTTTGCGCATCTTTGCCAGCACCGCTGTGGAGCGCTCGAAGAGCGGCTTGCCTGACAAGCCACCGGTTTCCTGGTTGTTGCTGCCCGGTACCAGACCGTCGCGTGACAGGGTGGTGTTGGAGACGATCAGGCCGTCCAGCCTGTGAGACAGAACCTCGGCTGCAATGTCATCCAGCCCCTCCTCGGTCAGATCGGGGGCGATCTTCAGGAAGACGGGGATGTGACGGGACAACTTCTCGGCCTCGCGATCGCGCTGCGCCAGCACAGCAGAAAGAAGCGCCGAAAGGCTTTCGCGCGCTTGAAGGTCACGAAGGCCCGGCGTGTTGGGCGAGGAAATGTTGGCCGTGAAATAGGAGGCAACGGAAGAGAAGGTTTCGATGCCCTTCACGTAATCGGCGATGCGATCGTCGCTATCCTTGTTGGCGCCGATATTCACACCGACGATGCCGCGCAGACCCGCTGCTATCAGGCGCGAAAGTGCCGCCGCATGGCCTTCATTGTTGAAGCCAAGGCGGTTGATGACCGCCTCGTTTTCCACCAGCCGGAAAATGCGCGGCTTTGGATTGCCGGCCTGCGCGCGGGGAGTGACCGTGCCGATTTCGGTAAAGCCGAAGCCGAGCTTGAGGAGTGGGCCGGGAACTTCGGCATTCTTGTCATAGCCTGCCGCCATGCCAAGTGGATTGGGGAAAACCAGTCCTGCCACCGTCTGTTGAAGGCGCGGATCATGCGGCACGTGGCAGGTGGGGATGAAACCGCTGCGTAGAGCCGCGATCGACATGCCATGCGCGACTTCGGGGTCAAGCAGGAAGAGGCCCTTGCGTCCAAGGGAGGAGAACAATCCGCTCATGCTCAAATCTCCGGAAACTGGTGGGCGCCATCGTCACCCAGCGTCAGTGGCGTTTCCCACAGCACGGCATTGAGCGGAAGCTCGCTATAGAGATGCGGAAAGAGGTCACCGCCACGCGATGGTTCGAAGACCAGCTTGTCACCAAGAGCACCGCCATCGACTGCGATGAGAAGCAAATCCTGCTGATCGGCGAAGTGGCGGGCCGCCGTTTCCTTCACCTGATCGGCCGTGGAGAAATGGATGTAGCCATCGGTCAGATCGATGGCTGCCCCTTTGAAAACGCCCTCGTGCTTTGCTGTCTGCCACAGGGCATCCGGCACGATCTTGTAGATGACAGGGGGCGTCTGGCTCATCGGGCATCTCCTTCATGTCAGGGCGGTTTGCCGCAAATGGTATCTGTTGTCCATCGCTTCACACAGATTTTTATCGTCGACGAGCATGTGGTGAGGCTGCACCGCAATTGAAGGCTTGTGTTGCGGCCAATTTGGCGCAATCTTAACGGCGCAGTCGCCTGTCGGCCTGCAGGAGGAAGAGTCGCATGAAATGCTCTTGGGAGGGGGCGCGGCATGGCAGAACTCACGATTATCATTGCGGATGACCATCCGCTGTTTCGCGGCGCTCTGCGTCAGGCAGTGGGTGGTCTCGAAGGCAACAATAGCTTTATCGAAGCGGGCGATTTCGACGATGCGAGACGCCGCGCGGAAGAGCAGCCGGACGCCGATCTCATGCTGCTCGATCTTGCCATGCCAGGCGTCAGCGGCTTTTCCGGCCTGATGTCGTTACGCGCAGAATTTTCCAGCCTGCCCATCATCATCGTGTCGGCCACCGACGATCCGGCCACCATGCGTCGCGCCATCGAGCTTGGCGCGTCGGGCTTCATTTCCAAATCCTCCGGCATCGATGATATCCGCACAGCCATCCGGACCGTGCTGGAAGGCGATGTCTGGATTCCGGCGTCCTGTCAGTCCAGCCGCGATCAGGACGCCGATATGACGGACCTGATCAACAGGCTGAGGACGCTGACGCCGCAGCAGAGCCGCGTGCTCGGGATGCTTGCGGAAGGCTTACTCAACAAGCAGATCGCCTATGAGTTGAATGTCTCCGAAGCGACGATCAAAGCGCATGTCTCGGCCATTTTGCTGAAGCTCAATGTGGACAGTCGCACGCAGGCGGTGATTCAGCTTTCGAAGCTGAACCAACCTGCTCTTGTCGCTTAGGAGACTGACACCGCCTCCACGTCTGCGAACGTCAGAAAAGCCCGTACGGGAAATAGCGGCGGTAGATTTCCTCCAGCCGCCCGTTGCGCGAAAGGGCTGCGAGCGCCTGGTCGAAGGCTGGCACCAGTTTGTTTTCAGGATCGACCGTCATGATCGAGAGCCCCTCGCCCAGAAATTTGTCGGACATATAGGGGCCGTCAAACATGGCGCAGCAATTGTCCGATGCGGTGCCCGCCACCCAGAAGGGCAGACGCAGACTGTCGGCAAAGATCGCATCGACCTTGCCGGTCTTAAGCGCCTCATACATGGGCTCATAGCCGGCGAAACCTGTGGCGACGACCTTGGGAAAGAACGCTTTCAGCATCGCTTCATGGCGCGAATTGCTGACGACGCCGACTTTCTTGCCGGTGAGTGCCGCCGATGCCGATTGCCCTTCCAGCTTGGCGGCTTTTGACACTGCGAAACGCGCCGGCAGAAGCAAATAAGGTCGCGTGAAACTGAAGCTCTTGCGCAAATCCGACGTCGAGGCAACGCCCGACATCACGGCCTCTCCTTCGCCCAGCTCCAGCGCGGCCTCCAGTTCATCGAAGGGCAGTGCCTGAACCTGGCACTTGCTTTCGATCTTCAACTGCGCGCAGATCTCGCGGGCGAGATCGACATGGAAGCCCACCAGCCTGCCGTCCTGATCGGTGAAATTGAAGGGCGGGAAATCGACCGACATCAGAAACCGGACTCGGGGAATGGACGAGAGATCCGCACCCGGAAGACGTTCCTGCTTGTCGAACAGCACCGGCAGGTTTCCGCTTTCGGCAAGTGCTGCGCCGCTCAGCGCAAATGCGGCCATGCACAAAATCGACGTTCGAAGACCGAGATTTTTCAATCGTGCCATCAAAGAGCGCATTCAGATGATCCGGCCCGGTATGAAGTAAAAGCGCCATCGTTCAGGGGCTGGCACGATGGTGCAGGTCAGTGACTACGCGTGTGATTATACATAAGATTCGCGCAAAGCCATGCCGTCGGGGCAAGAAATTGCAGACCCTCGAGGCATCCCTCATTAAGAGCTTGGTGGTGATCCTTCGACGGTCGAGTGACCGTCAAGATGACAAGCCCGTCATCTAATATTCAAGAAAACGTCCGCGACCTGTCATACAGCATTGTTAGGACGGCGCCGGTTTTGCTCGCTGGGCCGAAAAATTCCGCGACCAGGCCATCGTTCCTTTCCAACGAGGCTCCCCTCATGAAAACGTCGACCCTTTCTTCCTTCGTGGCATCGCTTGCTGTCGCAGCCGCGCTTGGCACCACGGCCGCCCATGCTGAAAAGACAAAATTCGAGTTCTGGTACGGCCTCTCCGGCGATCTCGGCGAGCGAGTACAGGACGCCTGCAAGAAGTTCAACGCGTCGCAGCCGGATTATGAAATCGTCTGCACCTCGCAGAACAGCTATGACGCGACGCTGCAGAATACGATTGCTGCCTACCGCGCCAAGAAGCAGCCTACCATCGCGCAGATTTATGACGCAGGCACGCTGGACATGATGCTGTCCAAGGCCTTCGTTCCGGCCAAAAAGCTGATGGCCGACAATGGCTACAAGATCGACTGGAACAACTATTTCCCCGGCATTGCCAACTACTACGCGAGTGCTTCCGGTGAGCTGAACTCCTTCCCGTTCAATTCCTCGACCGCCGTTTTCTATTACAATGTCAGCGCCTTCGAGAAGGCCGGCGTGACCGGCAAGCCGGAGACCTGGGAAGATGTGGCCGAGGCCGCCAAGAAGCTGAAGGCTGCCGGTTACGAATGCCCGCTGGCATTCAACTTCGATCCCTGGCCGCTGGTCGAACAGTTTTCCGCCATCCACGACCAGCCGATCGCGACCGAAGGCAATGGCTATAAGGGCCTGAATGCGGAACTCGTGGTCAACAAGACCAAGGTCGTTGATGAACTGAAGTTCTTCAAGAAGATGCAGGACGAGAAGCTCTTCGTCGTCAAGACCAAGACGCTCGGCATGGATCCAATCCCCTCCTTCACATCGCAGACATGCCAGATGGCGATGAGCTCGATTGCCGATCACGGCACCGTCGGCAAGACGCTGCCGGAAGGCGTGAAGTGGGATGTCGCCATGTTGCCGGTCTTCAAGGGTACCGAGCGCAAGAAGTCGCTGGTTGGCGGCGCTTCGCTGTGGGTCATGGCTGGCCGCCCGGACGCGGAATACAAGGGTGCCGCAGCATTCCTCAACTTCATCGCCCAACCGGACATGGTCGAGTGGTGGTCCACCGTCACCGGCTACATCCCGGTCACCAAGACCGGCTTCGAGAGCATGAAGAAGAACGGCTTCTACGACAAGGCGCCGTATAAGGGCCGTGAAATCGCCATTGAAAGCCTGACGCTGACCGAGCCGACCGATACCACGCGCGGCATCCGCCTCGGCAATTTCACGCAGATCCGCAAGGAACTCTCCACCGCACTTGAGGCGATCTACATGCAGAACGGCGACGTTCAGCAGGAACTCGACAAGGCTGTCGAGCGCTCCAATGTCGGCCTGCGCCGCTTCGAAAAGACCTTTGCCGGCGTTTCCATCAACTAAGCGCTCCCCAAAAGTGCCACCCGTCAACGCGGGTGGCACGACAATCCAGATTGTCTATTGGAATTTCCATGGAAAAGCGCTCCGTCTTCAAGAGCACCTGGCTACCCCTGCTTTTTGCCCTGCCGCAGCTCGTCCTCATTGCCCTGTTCTTCTATTGGCCCGCCGTGGCTGTGGTAAACTGGGCCTTCACGCTGGAGCCGCCTTTCGGTGGGGCCGCGGAGTTTGTCGGGCTTGCCAATTTCTACGAGACCTTCGCCGATCCACTTTACTGGAACTCGGTCACCGTTAGTCTGATCTTTGCGATTGTCGGCCCGTTCTTCGCCATTCTCATCGGGCTCACGCTCGCTCTGGCAGTCGATCGACAACTGCCGGGCTCCGGCTTCTTCCGCGTTCTCTACATATTGCCCTTTGCGATTGCCGGTCCTGCGGCCGGTATGGCGTTTCGCTTCATCCTGTCGCCGGAACGCGGGCTCGCCGCCTCGCTGAACGCCATCTATCCAGATATCTGGAACCCGGCGAAATATGGCAGCCATGCCTTGGCGCTGGTCATCATCATCTTCATCTGGAAGTGGGCAGGCTATACCTTCATCTTCCTGCTGGCCGGACTGCAATCGGTGCCGCGAAGCCTGACGGAAGCGGCTGCGATGGATGGCTCCGGGCCAATCCGCCGCGCCATCGATATTCAGGTGCCGCTCCTGGCGCCCACCCTCTTCTTCCTGACCGTGACCATGATGACGGAGGGCTTCGTCGGCTCCGACACATTCGGTATCGTGCACCACACGACCGGCGGCGGTCCGAACCATGCAACCGAGGTCATGGTGTTCCGCATCGTGCAGGAAGCGTTCCAGGGGCTCAACTATTCCGGCGCATCGGCGCAGAGCATCATTCTCATCGGCCTCATCATGGTCTTCACCTTCATCCAGTTCCGCTTCATCGAGCGGCGCGTGCATTACAAGTGAGACGGCGATGATCCAACGCACCCCCTACGCCGATGCCTTTACCTACGGGCTGATGATCATCGGTTTCCTGCTCTTGATCGGCCCCTTCATCGTTATCATTTCCGGCGCCAGCCAGTCGCTGCAGCAGATCAACAGCGTGCCCTTCAGCTTCATGCCAAGCGATCGACTGGTTGAGAACATGCACGCGGCCTGGAACCGTGCCAATCTCGGCAATGCCATGCTCAACAGTTTCATCATGGCCTCGCTGGTAACCGTCGGCAAAGTTGCGCTGTCTGCCCTCACAGCCTTTGCCATCGTCTTCTTCCGCTCGCCGTTGCGGCACGTGTTTTTCTGGACGGTGTTCATCACGCTGATGCTGCCGCTGGAAGTGCGTGTGGTGCCGACCTATGCGGTCGCCGCCGACATGTTCCATCCCTTCGCGCTTCTGATCAACGCGGTCTCCGGCATCGACATCAACATCGAGTGGAATCTCTTGAATTCCTATGCGGGCTTGACGTTGCCGCTGATTGCCACCGCCACCGGCACATTTCTCTACCGGCAGTTCTTCATGACGTTGCCGGACGAGCTGGCCGAAGCGGCGCGCATGGATGGCTCCGGACCGATGCGCTTTTTCGTCGATATGATCCTTCCGCTATCTCGTACCAATATGCTGGCGCTGACGACGATCATGTTCGTCTATGGCTGGAACCAGTATCTCTGGCCCCTCCTGATGGTGACCGATCCGTCCTACAAGACGGTGATGATGTCGCTCTCCAGCCTCCTCCCTTCCGAAAACGGCACGCCCGACTGGAACGTCACGCTTGCCGGTTCCCTCATCATCATGTTGCCGCCGCTTCTTGTCGTCGGGCTGTTGCAGCGCTGGTTCGTGCGCGGCCTCGTCTCCACCGAGAAATGACAGTTTAAAAGAACAGGAGTGCCAAACCATGGCGCAGATCGACATTCGTCAGGTGCATAAATCCTACGGCAAGACCAAGACGCTGCATGGGGTCGACCTCATCTTTCCGTCCGGAGAATTCGTCGTCATTCTCGGGCCTTCCGGCTGTGGCAAATCCACTCTGCTGCGCATGATTGCCGGGCTGGAAGACATTACGGGCGGCGAAATCGCCATTGCCGGCAAGGTGGTGAACCGCCTGGAACCGCGCGAGCGGGGCTGCGCCATGGTGTTCCAGAACTATGCGCTCTACCCGCATATGACGGTTTCCGACAATATCGGCTATGCGCTGAAGGTCGCAGGCGTGGCCAAGGCCGAGCGCCGCCGCAGGATCGAGGAAACGGCGAAGATCGTGGGCCTGTCCGACTATCTGGAGCGCAAGCCCGCGGCCCTCTCCGGCGGCCAGCGTCAGCGCGTTGCCATGGCGCGCGCCATCATTCGCGAGCCGGATGTGTTTCTCTTCGACGAGCCGCTGTCCAACCTCGACGCCAAACTGCGCGTCACCATGCGCGCCGAAATCCGCAGGCTGCATCAAAGGCTCTCCGCGACATCGGTCTTCGTCACCCATGATCAGGTGGAGGCGATGACGCTGGCGGATCGGCTGGTGATCATGAATAAGGGCAACGTCGAACAGGTGGGGCAGCCGCTCGACATCTATAACCGACCAGCGAGCACCTTCGTCGCCTCCTTCATCGGCTCTCCCGCCATGAACCTCTTCAATGCCAAAGTGGATCGTGACACTGCTTGCCTAAGCTTCGGCAACTGGACGAGTTCCATGCCGGCGGAAATCGCACGTGCCGCCTCAGGCGAGGACATCATTGCCGGTATTCGACCGGAGCAGTGCATCGTCACCCGCAATGGCGAAGGGATCTCGGCCGTGGTGGATTTCGTCGAGGAACTCGGCTCCGGTCGCATCGTCTACGCCGATATTCGCGGCCAGATCTTTGCCGCTGCGATTGGCGAAGACCTCACCGTCCGCCCAGGCGACCGGGTCATGCTGCAGTTTCCCGCAGCACATCTTCACTTTTTCGATCCCAGCACGGAACGGCGGATCGATCCCGATCTCGCATCGGCCAACCGAGCCGGCGTCACCCACCAGGATATTCTGGCCCATAGTGCCTGAATGTCGTTAGCTTCATAGAGCGCATCAAGGAAACGCACATGACCTCCATCATTTCTGCCGTCGGCTTTTGCAATGCCACAGGGCGCGGCGATCTCTCCACCCTGGACTCGTCCCTGAAGATCATTGCCGATACCGGCGCCAGCGCCTGTGAGATTGGCATCTATGGCGAGGAAATCATTTCCGGCGGCCGTATCATCGAAGACCGGGCGCAGCGCGTTCGAGATATCGTTAAGCGGTACGACTTCAAGAAACTGTCCCTGCACGGCCAGATCGTCTCCAACTTCATGGATCGCGAGCACCTGCATCTGCAGAAAAAGGTCGTTCGCGCCATGCTCGAACTCTGCGACCGGCTGGGCGCTAGGGTGCTCGTCCACCATAGCGGCAATGCGATCCTGTCCGATGGCGTGAATGGCAGCGATCTCGACCAGATGGAGCGTGAGGCTCTTTTTGAGATGGCCGAGATTGCCAAGACCTATGGCGTGCGCATCGTGTTGGAAAACATCTTCACCACGGAAGACGGCCAGTACCGCCAGACGCCATCGCAAGTGGCCGAGACCGTGAAGGCCGTCGGCCACGACAATCTCGCAGCCCTGATCGACTTCAGCCACGCCTATATTGAATCCACCTTCAAGGGCCTCAATTTCCGCGACGAGCTGCGCGCCATGGCGCCCGTGACCGGCCATCTGCATGTGCATGACAGCTTCGGCCTGCCCTACACGATGAAAAAATTCTACCACCCGGCAGAAGCCACCGCGCTCGGCATCGGCGACCTTCACCTGCCGATCGGCTGGGGCGATATCGACTGGGACGACATCTTCTCCGAACTCACCTTCCTTCCCGACACCACCCTCATCATGGAAATCGGTGCAGAACGCTTTGCCGACCAACAGCCCGCTTGCCTGGAGCGCGCCATGAAGCTGGCAGATGCGGTGAACAAGCGGTAACGGCCACTCATGAGAGCGAAGGACCGCATGCGCTGGTCCCTCGCGCTCCAAAAATCCTGTCGATGCACGATGCCGCGGCAGGATTGAAGTGCCGATCCTCCCTTCATACCTAAAAGCATGTCGCGCAAAAGTGTGCAGCGGTTTTGCGATAACGACATGCGATAACGAGGACCTAAAGCGTATGAGCGAATCTGAAAGATCGCGATACGCTTTAGACCGCCTGGACCGCGCCTTGATGGGCGCGGTCCCTCGCCGCTTCCGTACGGTCTGCGTTCGTCTAGTCGCTATGAAGGACATAGCCTTATGAAGATGTGACCCGTGCGCCGACGCACAAGGGAGCGCGGCGCTTCGTATCGACAAGGGCGCGGGCGTGACGGCCAGCGGGAACGGCCCCCTTAGGCTATGCGAAAGAAAAGTGACGCAACCTGCGAAATACACAACCAAAAGAAGAACATCGATAAAAGTGAAAACTTTTCGTTGACTGCAGCAGAGAACTGCCCTATAGATACATCATCGATCTTTTGCTTGCCGAGCTTTGTCTACCGCGCGATTGGCACCGCGCTCTAAGCGAACTTCTCTTTCAAAAATAGTCGGTTTTTACCCGCGTGGCATTCGTTGCGCGGTCGTTCACTCTATGCTTTGAAAGGGTTCATTATGACCACTGGCACAGTTAAATGGTTCAATTCCACCAAGGGCTTCGGCTTCATTCAGCCTGACAATGGCGGCGCTGACGCGTTCGTTCACATTTCGGCTGTCGAGCGCGCAGGAATGCGCGAACTCGTCGAAGGCCAGAAGATTGGCTTCGAACTCGAGCGCGACAACAAATCGGGCAAGATGTCTGCGACCAATCTGCAGTCCGCATAAGTGAGATCCGCTTCCCTTTGACCACGGATGTACTGGCACTGCCGGGAGCAATTTCATTCGAGGCCAGGCGTTTCGCCTGGCCTTTTTCATTTCGGCATTTGGCCGGAAAGGCAAATATCCATGACACAAACACACAGCAAATCCCGCCAGCAGGCGGAGCTGGCCTTCGGCAAGCTTCAGACGCCATTCTTCGCAAAAAATCATGCCGCCGATGAGCTACAAGCTGCCGTCGATGCGCGGGACGCGAAAACAGCCAGGCTAAAGGCGGCCCGCCTTGCAAAAGAATTGGCGGACCGCAAATCTGCAGTCGCCGCTCTGATTACCAAGCGTACCAAGAAAACGCCGTCAGCCCGTCCCGCGTCCTGATCGTTCAGACTCGCTCCTTACGCTTTACACCTTTGTTTTGTCGCATGCCGTTATCGCAAAACCGCATCGCGCTTTTGCGCGACATCCCCGGTGAGAGCCAAGAAATCCAGCAACACAGGTGGGAAGCATGTCAACAACGACAGCCAACGAACTCAACGCGACCAACACTGCCTGGCAGATCGCGATGCAGGAAATCCTTCGGGTGGTGATCCGTGACCTTTACCACGCCAAGGGCGAAGCGCATTTCAAAGAACATATCGAGCGCATCGAAACGGCAGCGGTCGACAGTATCCAGACGGATCTGAGGTTTCGCGGCACGGACGAATGGACGGAACTCCTCGTCAAGGAAAAAGCCAGCAACTTCGTGACATCCTTGCTGACGTCGTTCACGTACGACCACGCTTGAATGGCGGCTCGTTCGGGGCCTTTCACCTGAACGCTCCGCACCATGTACGGCAACAAATACACTAAAAAAAATTTTAAAAAGGCAGCTGGAGCGGGTGAAGGGAATCGAACCCTCGTATTCAGCTTGGGAAGCTGCTGCTCTACCATTGAGCTACACCCGCATATTCGAAAACTTCCGATAGAACGGCGCGGCTGTCAAGGCGAGCCGCAGATCGTTTCTCTATCGACATCTCTTCAGACAGATCACTCGGCGCGGAAATGCTTGGAGAGCTTCAGGCCCTGGGCCTGATAATTGGAGCCGAGGCCAGTGCCGTAGAGACCTTCGGGTTTGGCCAGCATATGTTCATAGACAAGGCGGCCGACGATCTGGCCGTGTTCGAGGATGAAGGGCACCTCGTGGCTTCTGACTTCGAGGACGGCGCGGCTGCCGGTGCCGCCAGCGCCGGCGTGGCCGAAGCCGGGGTCGAAGAAGCCGGCATAATGGACGCGGAATTCGCCGACCAACGGATCGAAAGGCGTCATCTCTGCTGCGTAAAGCGGAGGCACATGCACGGCTTCGCGGGACACGAGGATGTAGAATTCATCCGGATCGAGGATCAGTTCGGCGCGACCGCGCGAGTAGAGCGGCTCCCAGAAATCCAGAACGTCGTGGGCTGCCTTCTGGTCCACATCGACAACCGCGGTGTGGTGCTTGCCGCGATAACCGATGAGGCCGTTGCCGCCAAAACCTTGCAGATCGATGGACAGCGCGATCCCTCCGCCCGATACGTTCGGCGTGTCGCTGGCCACGAGGATTTCGCTCTCGTGCAGCGCCTGCAATTCACCTTCGTTCAACAGCGAATGACCGATGCGGAAGCGGATCTGCGAAAGGCGCGAGCCCTGGCGCACGACGATCGGGAAGGTGCGCGGGCTGACTTCCAGATAGAGCGGGCCCTGATAACCTGCAGGGATCTTGTCGAACTCCTGTGCGTGGTCGGTGATGACGCGGGTGAAGATATCGAGGCGGCCGGTGGAGCTTTTCGGATTGGCGGACGCGGACATGTCCGCGGGCAGCGCCAGCGTTTCCATCAGTGGCACGATATAGACGCAACCGGTTTCCAGCACCGCACCCTCGCTGAGATCAATCTCATGCAGGCGCAGCCGATCCAGCTTCTCAATCACTTTAGTCGATGGGCCGGGCATGAAGCTTGCGCGCACCCGGTAGGCTTTCGCACCGAGACGCAAGTCGAGGCTTGCCGGCTGCACCTGGTCCACATCCAGCGCCCGCTCGCTCTTCAGGTGGCCGGAAGAAAACAGCGCCCGTATCGCGCCATCGGCCAGAATACCCGTGGTTCTCGTCATCGTCATCGTTCCTGTTCCGCGCCGACAAAATCAAAAGGAAGCCATTGACGCAAGTTGTTAACGGCAGTATGGCAAGCTTATCCCGTGGTGATTTGGCCGGTCGGCTTGCAGCCACGTTAAACAAGTGGCTAAAAAGACCGGGTGCTTGGAACCGGTCTGCTTTTGCGACCGGTTTTTTTGTTTGAAGGTGATCACATGAGCAAGAAATGGCGCCCGGCAACTCAACTCGTACATGGCGGTACGCTGCGCTCCCCCTACGGTGAAACGTCCGAAGCACTCTACCTGACCCAGGGCTTCGTCTATGAAAGCTCGGAAGCGGCGGAAGCACGCTTCAAGGGCGAAACAGACGGTTTCATCTATGCGCGCTATGCAAGCCCCACCAATGACATGTTCGAAAAGCGCATGTGCCTGCTGGAAGGTGCCGAAGACGCGCGCGCCACGGCATCGGGCATGGCCGCTGTCAGCGCTGCCATTCTCTGCCAGCTGAAGGCCGGCGATCACATCGTTGCCGCTCGCGCCCTTTTCGGCTCCTGCCGTTGGGTCGTCGAAACGCTGGCACCGAAATACGGCATCGAATGCACGCTGGTCGATGGCCGCGATCTTGCCAATTGGGAAAAGGCGATCAAGCCGAATACAAAGCTGTTCTTCCTTGAAAGCCCGACTAACCCGACGCTGGAAGTGGTGGATATTGCTGGCGTTGCCAAGCTTGCCAACCAGATCGGCGCGAAGGTCGTCGTTGACAACGTGTTTGCCACGCCGCTCTTCCAGAAGCCTCTGGAGCTTGGCGCGCATATTGTCGTCTATTCCGCCACCAAGCACATCGACGGCCAGGGTCGCTGCCTTGGCGGCGTGGTGCTGTCGGACAAGACGTGGATCGAGGAAGAGCTTCAGGATTACTTCCGCCACACCGGCCCGGCGCTTTCCCCCTTTAACGCATGGACGCTGCTGAAGGGGATCGAGACGATGCCTCTGCGCGTCAAGCAGCAGACGGCGAATGCCGGCAAGATCGCAGACTTCCTGGCGGAGCAGAACAAGGTCGCCAAAGTCATTTATCCGGGCCGTGCCGACCATCCGCAGGCCGACATCATTGCGCGGCAGATGTCCGGCGGTTCGACGCTCGTCTGCTTCGAATTGAAGGGCGGCAAGGAAGCGGCTTTCAAGCTTCAAAACGCACTGGACGTCGTCAAGATTTCCAACAATCTCGGTGATGCGAAGAGCCTGATCACCCATCCGGCCACCACGACCCACAAGAACCTGACGGATGAGGCACGCGCCGAACTCGGCATTTCCGGTGGCACGCTACGACTGTCCTGCGGTATCGAAGACACCGACGACCTGCTGGACGATTTCGCCGCGGCGCTGGCGAAGGTTTCTGCCTAAAGCAGGGCGCGATCTTTCAGATTCGCTCTATAGCTTTAGGTCTTTGTTTATCGCATGTTGTCGCAAAACCGCTGCACAATTTTGCGCGACATACTTCATACTGAAGGCCCGGTGAGCGATCACCGGGCAATTTTTTCTCGTTTTCCAAGGCGTCTGTTCGTCACACGAATTCCCGCTCAAAACCCACATTATTTTAGAGAAACTCCTATTTCTCTACTCTCTTTTCACGAATTTGTGCGTATTGAATGAAGAAACAATCCAGATACGCAACGCTTTAGCCTCGTAACGCATTGAAACTACGCAGATCGGCTCAACGGACATTCCCGTCCCTCATTCGGTGTAGTAGAATAAAATGCTAGAGGCAGAGACAGCCAAGGTCGCGAATATGTATCGTGCATCGACAAAAGAGATAGAGGTCACCGTCGAGCCGTATTATCTCGAAGAACAATCGGACCCGGACGATAGCCGTTACGTCTGGGGATACACGGTCGTGATCACGAACAACTCCAACCAGGCGGTGACGCTGGTGAACCGCTACTGGCATATCACCGACCAGAATGGCGTGGTGGACGAAGTGTCTGGGCCAGGCGTGGTTGGTGAACAACCGCATCTGCGTCCCGGCGACAGTTACGAGTATTCTTCCGGTTGCCCGCTGGATACGCCTTCAGGGATGATGTTCGGTCATTACGAGATGGAGACCGACAAGGGCGACATATTCACCGTAGAAATTCCAGCCTTTTCGCTGGACAGCCCAGGTCTTGCGCGCGTGTTGAACTGAGCGGGGCTTTCACCCCGCTCCTGATCTCACCCCTGCAGTTCCTCGACAGGATATTGATAGGTTGTCGAGCAGAACTCACAGCTGACTGAAACGATGCCATCTTCCTGGCTATCCTCGATTTCTTCCGCCGAAAATCCAGACAGCACGCCCTTGATTTTCTCGCGCGAGCAGCTGCATTTGTCGATGATCGACTGCGGCTCGTAGACGCGCACGCCCTGCTCATGGAAGAGCCGGAACAGCAGACGTTCTACCGGCACCTGCGGGTCGGTCAGCTCGTCGGTATCCACCGTGTCGATCAGCGCCACCGCTTCGGTCCATGCGTCGTCGTCGGCTTCTGCGAACGACGTTTCATCGCCATCGCCGCCGTGAAGGTCGCGGGTGCGCAGGCGCTCCGGCGCCTGAGGCAGGAACTGCGCGATGATGCCACCCGCACGCCAGCCGCGGCGCGGCTTACCTTCGCCGTCACGGTCGAAGAACTCTGCCACACCGAGGCGCACCCGTGTCGGCAATTGTTCCGACTGTCGGAAGTAAACACTGGCGATTTCCTCAAGCGACGAGCCATCCAGCGGCACGATGCCCTGATAGGGTTGCATGCCCACCCCCTGGTCGATGGTGAAAGCGAGAATGCCAGTGCCGAGGAGTTGCTCAGGCGATGTCTCCCCAGCCGCCGTCGCCTGCGCCAGACGCTCATCGTCGAAGCGGGCATAGGCGCGCATGTTCTCAGGTGCGGTGAAATCCGCCACCAAGAGATCGACGGGGCCATCGCCCTTGGTTTGCACCGTGAGCTTGCCGGAGAATTTGAGCGACGTGCCGATCAGCGCCGTGAGCACCAGAGCCTCCGCCAGAAGCCGGGCGACGACGGGCGGATAGTCATGGCGCTGCAAAATAGCGTTCAGCAACGGACCGACCTGCACCGCGCGGCCACGAATGTCGAGCCCCTCTACCTGGAAGGGGACGACCTTGTCGTCACCGGCAAAGTTCATATCATCCAGTTCTATGGTCACGTCCGCCATGCTTCTGCTCCTTCGACCCTGCTTTCCCCTGTTCGGAAACGATCGCCGCGTTTTCGGCCGCGGCCAGCAGGTCTCTTGTCCTGTTTCCGCAAAGATAGAGCGGAGAATGGCAAAACAAAACCATCCCCGGCCCAAATGTCGCGATAAACGATTGATGAAACGCCGCCGTGAACCGGCAGCACTGGTTGGCGTAAAGATGGGGCGTTGCGCTGGAAATTCAAGTTCCAGGCTCGCCCTCACTCTTAGCCTACGCTCGGCCTCAGATGACGCCCATGCACCAGGCGATCACGGCCTTTTGCGCATGCAGGCGATTTTCCGCCTCATCGAAGACCACCGATTGCGGGCCGTCGATCACCGCATCGGTCACTTCCTCACCGCGGTGCGCGGGCAGGCAGTGCATGAAGAGTGCCTCGCTATTGGCCTTCTTCATCAGTGCTTCATTGACCTGATAGGGCTGGAAGATATTGTGGCCGCGCGCCTTGTGCTCCTGGTTCATGGAAACCCAGGTGTCAGTGACGATGCAGTCGGAACCGGCGACAGCGCGCTCGGCATCATGGCAAAGCATGACCTCGCCACCATTGTTGCGCGCCCAATTGAGGTACTTGTCTAAAGGCTCCGAGCCCATCGGCACAGCCATGTTCATCTTGTAGCCGAAGCGGGCAGAGCCTTCGACCAGCGAATGCAACACGTTGTTGCCGTCGCCCGTCCAGGCAATGGTCTTGCCCTTCACTGGGCCACGATGCTCTTCGAAGGTCATGATATCGGCCATGATTTGGCAAGGATGCGTCTCGTCCGTCAGGCCATTGATGACCGGAACAGTGGCGTGTTCGGCAAGCTCCAGCAGACGCGAGTGGTCGGTGGTGCGGATCATGATGGCATCGACATAGCGCGACAGCACCTTGGCGGTATCGCCAATGGTTTCGGCCCGGCCGAGCTGCATTTCGGTGCCGGAGAGAAACAGCGTTTCACCGCCAAGCTGGCGCATGCCGACATCGAAGGACACGCGGGTGCGCGTCGATGGCTTTTCAAAGATCATCGCCAGCATCTTGCCGGCCAGCGGCTGTTCTGCCGTTCCGTTCTTTGTCGCGATCTTGCGGCTCTTGGCGTCTTCAAGAATGAGCCGCAGGTCTTCCGAACCGACGGCCGAAAGGTCAAGGAAATGCTTTGCCATTTAATTTAGTCCCATCAATGCGGGCCACCCTTTACGCCGGCCCTCAATGCGCCCCGTGTCAGGCGCTCTTTGCCAGTTTGGTGGTGAGTGCTTCTGCGGCCTTCTCGATGCGCGCAAGCCCGTCACGCGCTTCTTCAGCCGTAACCACGAGCGGCGGCAGCAGACGGATGACGTTATCGCCCGCCGGAACGCCAAGAAGATGCTCCGCACGCATCGCCTGAAGCAGATCGCCGGATGGAACCCGCGCCTTGATGCCAAGCAGCAAACCTTCGCCACGGATTTCCTCGATCACATCGGGATAGCGATCCTTCAGCGACGCCAGCCCCTGGCGGAAGATCAGCGCGACATCGCGCACATGCTCGATGAAGCCATCGGCGAGAACAATGTCCAACACGGCATTGCCGGCGGCCATGGCCAGCGGATTGCCGCCATAGGTCGTGCCGTGCGAGCCTGCGGTCATGCCGGAAGCGGCTTCCGCCGTTGCAAGGCATGCGCCGAAGGGAAAGCCGCCGCCAATGCCTTTGGCAACGGCCATGATGTCAGGCGCGACACCCGAGCGCTCATAGGCAAAGAACTTGCCCGTACGACCCACACCGGTCTGCACTTCGTCGAAGATCAACAACAGGCCATGCTCTTCACAGAGCGCCCGAAGCGCACGCAGGAACTCGGGCTGAACGACACGGATACCGCCTTCGCCCTGGATCGGTTCGATCAGGAGTGCAGCCGTTTCCGGCACGATGGCAGCTTTCAGTGCTTCAAGATCGCCGAATGGCACCTGGTCGAAGCCTTCGACCTTTGGGCCGAAGCCCTCCAGATATTTCGCCTGGCCGCCAGCCGCGATGGTGGCGAGCGTGCGGCCATGGAACGCTCCTTCGAAGGTGATGATGCGGAATTTTTCCGGATGGCCGTGGGTGTACTGATAACGGCGTGCCGTCTTGATGGCGCATTCCAGCGCTTCCGCACCGGAGTTGGTGAAGAACACCTTGTCGGCGAATGTCGCATCCGTCAGACGCTTTGCCAGCACTTCCTGACCTGCAACCTCATAGAGGTTGGACAGGTGCCAGACCTTTTCCACCTGCGCCTTTAAGGACTCAACCATATGGGGATGGCTGTGGCCGACGGAGGTCACGGCAACGCCCGCACCGAAATCGAGATATCGCTCGCCGCTTTCCGTGATCAGCCAAACGCCCTCGCCTCGTTCGAAGCGCAGGGGGGCTCTGGAAAACGTATCGAACAACGGCCCGGATTTGGGGGCAGCTTCGGCCATGGCGACATCACTCCTTACGTCAAGTCGGGACAGACGACTGTCAATAGGGCTATCGGGTTATCCCTGCCCTGAAAATCAAAAATGCCGCCTCGCGGCGGCTTGCATGCTGTCTTCATTGCCAGCGCACTATTGTCACTTCCCCGCCTAATGTCAACAAATCTCGGCACTTTCGGCTCGTCTCAAGCTCTGGTAGGCGCGTTGCGCGCAGCCACCAACTGTTGCCTTTCTGACTCACAGGGGAAGCAAGTTGGGGAAAACCGGAAAATCGATTCCAGATGATTCCCGCGACTCTTGTCACGGAGTCAACCGACGATTAGGTTAACCGTCAATTACTAGACTGCAATGCGGCGGAACTAGTCACCTACAATCTGGCGAATGGCCTGCGCGTGGTTCACTCCACGGCATCGTGGGTGGATTCTGCCCGAGAACAACGCGACGAGCGGAGAAGCGGCATGAACTGGACGGACGAACGCGTAGAAAAGCTCAAGAGATTATGGTCCGAAGGGCTTAGCGCAAGCCAGATCGCAGCACAACTAGGCGGTGTGAGCCGCAATGCCGTCATCGGCAAGGTTCACCGCCTCAACCTGCCGGGTCGCGCCAAGGCCGGTGGCACGGTCGCCACATCGCGCCCAGCAGCCAAGCGTCCGGCGGCAGCGCCGCGTCCGGCGAGCTATGCGGCTCCAGCCCGCGCTGCGACGAACCGTCCGGCACCTGCCCGTAACACGGGTGCGCTGGCTTTCAAGGAAGATATGGACATCGACACGGTCGAGCCCATGGAATATGCCCGCTCTTCCAACAACGTTGTTATTCCGATTTCGCGTCGCCTGACGCTGACGGAATTGACCGAGCGCACCTGCAAGTGGCCTGTCGGCGACCCGCTTAAGGACGACTTCCATTTCTGCGGCTGCGAAGCGTCCGAAGCTTCGCCCTACTGCAAGTTCCACGCGAAAATGGCTTATCAGCCGGTGAGCGAACGCCGTAAGGCGTAAGGTCTCTCATAGCGATTACAGAAAGCGGGCTTCGGTCCGCTTTTTTTGTTGGCCCGTCTCCCCCATCCTCAAATAATCAAAACTTGCCCGCAGCAGCGATTGTGCCCAGACTATCGTCATGGATGCGATCGATATGCTGGACGACTATATCTCGACACTGTGGGCAAAAGCCGTCGACACGCCATTCCCGCCGATCCCGCGTCGCCGGTGCGGAGACGCAACCGTCTATGTCGAATGCCGACGCGGACGCTACTGACTGATTTGCGAGGAGCGCGGGGAAGAGTATTGGCGTCGTGAAGCCACGGACATGGACGATGCCGCGTTCCAGTTGATATCCATCGTTGCAGGCGAGTTGGTGCGCGACCGCGAGCTGGAGTTTCGGGAAAGCACAGCCCGCTGTTTCTCTGGATCGAATGACTACTCGCGCTGAGCGCCATCAAAGACAGCTACGGCACCCGAACCATGGCCAACTATCTGGACGTGCTGAGACACAGCCCGCTGTCGCAGGACGAGATAGACGCCGCGCGATATCCCATCCCGTCATCATTCATGTGACGCCAGCAAGTCCGGCGCCACAGGATCGGTGCACTTCACCATCGGGTTAAGCGCCCCGAGACGATCAAGCTTCCATGGAATAGCCCGCGCCGCGAACGGTGCGGATGACATCCTGCATGCTGGAGAAATTCAGCGCCTTACGCAGGCGGCCGACATGAACGTCCACCGTGCGTTCATCCACATAGATATCGTGTCCCCAGACGCCATCGAGAAGCTGGGAACGGGAGAACACACGGCCGGGCGAGGTCATGAGGAACTCCAGCAGGCGGAATTCGGTTGGTCCAAGACGGACTTCGCGGCTCTTGCGGTGAACGCGGTGCGTCTCGCGGTCGAGTTCGATATCGCCGCATTTCAGCACGGAGGACAGAACCTCTGGCTTGGCGCGGCGCAGCATCGCCTTGACGCGTGCCATCAACTCCGGTGTCGAGAAGGGCTTGACGACATAGTCGTCCGCGCCCGTTGCCAAGCCCCGAACCCGTTCGCTTTCCTCGCCACGAGCCGTCAGCATGATGATCGGCAAACGCTCTGTCTCCGGACGCATGCGCAGGCGGCGGCAAAGCTCGATGCCGGAGACGCCAGGCAACATCCAGTCGAGGATCAGAAGATCCGGCGTGCGCTCCTGAAGGCGGATTTCGGCCTCGTCGCCACGCGGAATGGTGTCGACATCATAGCCTTCGGATTCGAGATTGTAACGGAGGAGGACGCTCAGCGCCTCCTCATCTTCGACAACGGCGATTTTCGGCACCATGGCTCCAGATCCTATCTGTCGCTTACTCGGTCACAGCGCCGAGCGTGTTGGAACTATCGTCCTTCGGACGCTCACCCGCCGGCTGGCTGCCGGTGGTCATGTAGTAGATGGTCTCGGCAATGTTGGTGGCGTGGTCGCCGACGCGCTCGATGTTCTTGGCGCAGAACAGAAGATGCGTGCAGGTGGTGATGTTGCGTGGATCTTCCATCATGTAGGTCAGAAGCTCGCGGAACAGCGAGGTGTACATGGCGTCGATTTCCTCGTCGCGCTCGCGGATGGCCTGGGCCTTTTCCGCCGAGCGCGTGGAGTAGACGTCCAGCACTTCCTTCAACTGCACCAGCGCCAGTTCCGACAGATGCTCAAGGCCGCGCGCCAGCTTGCGCGGAACGCCTGTGCCAGCAACCGCAATCACACGCTTGGCGGTGTTTTTGCCGAGATCGCCGACACGCTCGAGGTCCGCGGCAATGCGCAACGACCCGATGATTTCACGAAGGTCTGCTGCCATCGGCTGGCGCTTGGCGATGGTGACGATCGCCTTGTCGCCGATTTCACGCTCGGCGTGATCGAGGATCGTATCGTCCGAGATGACTTTCTGCGCCAGCGCCGCATCGGAATTGACGAGCGCGCGCACGGCATCGGCGCACATCTGCTCGGCCAACCCGCCCATTTCGGCGATCCGGCGGCTGAGGAACTTCAGCTCCTCGTCATAGGCTGACATGATGTGGGAATGTGTCGGCATGTTCGTGGTCTCCAGTTTCGAGACGCCCTGTCGCAAGCCTTCTCAACGGCTCGAGCGACGGGCGCAGTGTGATGCGCAAGCGACAGCAGGATCAGCCGAACCGGCCCATAATGTAGTCCTGGGTGCGCTGATCATCCGGGTTGGTGAACATCTTGTCCGTATCGTTCTCCTCAACAAGGTGGCCGAGGTGGAACATGGCGGTGCGCTGTGAAACGCGAGCGGCCTGCTGCATCGAGTGGGTCACGATGACGATGGTGTAGTTGGCGCGAAGCTCGTGGATCAGTTCTTCCACCTTGGCGGTCGCGATCGGGTCGAGCGCAGAGCATGGCTCATCCATAAGGATGACTTCCGGCGAGACGGCGACGGCGCGCGCGATGCACAGGCGCTGCTGCTGGCCACCGGAAAGGCCGGTGCCGGATTCGTGCAGACGATCCTTGGCCTCGTTCCAGAGACCCGCCTTTTGCAGGCTGGACTCGACGATCTGGTCCATATCCGCCTTGTTGCGGGCAAGACCGTGAATGCGCGGGCCATAGGCGATGTTTTCATAGATCGACTTCGGAAACGGGTTCGGCTTCTGGAACACCATGCCCACACGGGCGCGAAGCTCGACCACATCGATTGCAGGATCGTAGATGTCTTCACCGTCAAGCGTGATCTGACCGGTCACGCGGCAGCCGTCGATCGTGTCGTTCATGCGGTTCAGCGTGCGCAGGAAGGTGGACTTGCCGCAGCCCGACGGGCCGATAAGAGCCGTCACCGTGTTCTCGCGAACGTTGAGGTTCACATCGTAAAGGGCGCGCTTCTCGCCGTAGTAAACGGAAACGTCCTTGCCGATCATCTTATGGGAAACTTCATTCATTTTCTTGTCCAGCGCCTTTTCAACTGCTGCTTCCGACAACATGTTCATTGTTCCGTTCTCCCTTGGTTCTTATCGCATTTCCAGATGGAAAACCGGTATCCACTTTTCCTCGAAATGCTTTACCAGCGCCGTTCGAAGCGGCGACGCAGCAGGATTGCGCCCACATTCATCACCAGGAGGAACATAAGCAGGATGATGATAGCGCCAGATGTTCTTTCGACAAAGGCGCGCTCGGCTTCGTTCGCCCACATATAGATCTGAACCGGCAGGGCCGTTGCAGGATCGAGCGGGGTCGTCGGGTAATTCGCCACGAAGGCCACCATGCCGATGAGAAGAAGCGGCGCGGTTTCGCCAAGCGCGTGGGCAAGGCCGATGATGGTGCCGGTCAGGATACCGGGCATGGCCAGCGGCAGCACGTGGTGGAAGATAGTCTGCATCTTCGAGGCACCAAGACCAAGCGCCGCTGCGCGGATCGAAGGCGGCACGGCTTTCAAGGCAGCGCGCGTTGCGATGATGATGGTCGGCAGCGTCATCAGTGTCAGCACCAGACCGCCCACCAGCGAGGCAGAGCGCGGGAAGCCCATGAAGTTGATGAACACCGAGAGACCGAGCAGACCGTAAACGATGGACGGCACGGCAGCCAGATTGTTGATGTTGACCTCGATGAGGTCCGTCAGGCGGTTCTTCGGCGCAAATTCTTCCAGGTAGATGGAGGCCGCAACACCGATCGGCAGCGACAGTACCAGCACGATCAGCATCATGTAGAAAGAGCCGATCAGCGCAACGCCGACGCCGGAGGCCTCCGGACGGCTGGAAGCGCCATTGAAGAAGATGCCGGTGTTGAACTTCTTCTCCAGAGCGCCCTTTCCAACCAGCTCATTCATCCAGCCGACCTGCTGGTCGGAGATGCGGCGGTTCTGTTCATCGCCCGACATATCGACCTGGCCCTTGAAGGCGCTGTCGACATCGCCGGATGCCAGCAGCGACACGGTGCGTGTCGTGCCGATCACGTTTGGATCGGAGGTGACGATATCGCGAAGCTGCGTGCGGACACTGTCAGAAATGAGCGCGTTGACGGCGCGCAGCGCCGTGCGGTCCTCCAGCGACACGCCGAGCACCTTGGCAAGCGAGTTGCGGGCGACCACCGGATAATTCGCCGTCATCAGCTTCGACGGGTTCTGTGCGCGCACATTGTCCGGATCGATAATCTGCTGCGAGAACTCGACCGGGATCGTGATCATCGTCTGCTGAAAGGCCGTATAGCCTTTGCCGATGACGGACCAGAGAAGCAGGAAGAGAAACAGCAGGCCGAAGGAGATCGCGGCGACGCCATAGGCGCGGAAGCGGCGCTCTGCAGCGTAACGGCGCTTGATGCCGATATCGCGACGGACCTTCTTCGTTGCGGCGGGGGCGGAGACGCCCGGAGTAACGACGTCGGTCATTCATACTGCTCCCGGTATTTGCGCACGATATAGAGCGCGTAGATATTGAGGCAAAGCGTGATGGCAAAGAGCGTGATGCCAAGCGCGAAGGCAACAAGCGTCTGCGGCGAGGTAAACTCAAGGTCGCCCGTCAGCTGGCTGACGATCTTGACGGTCACCGTCGTCATCGGCTCGAAGGGGTTGAGCTGCAGGCGCGCGGCAACACCGGCGGCCAGAACCACAATCATGGTTTCACCGATGGCGCGCGAAGCCGTCATCAGGATTGCGCCGACGATGCCTGGAAGAGCGGCGGGAAGGATGACCTTCTTGACCGTCTCGGAGCGCGTCGCGCCAAGACCAAGCGATCCGTCGCGAAGCGAACGCGGCACCGCGGTAATGATGTCATCCGAGAGCGAGGAGACGTAGGGGATCAGCATGATACCCATGACGAAACCAGCGGTGATGACGCTCTGTGCCTGGATGAAGCTGGCATAATTGCCGGTTGCCAGGCCGTTGATCTGGGCGGAGATGTCACGCAGGAACGGGCCGACGGTGGTCAGCGCGAAGAAGCCGTAGACGATGGTCGGGATACCGGCGAGCACTTCCAGCAGCGGCTTGGCAATCGAACGCAACCGCGGGCTTGCATATTCGGCCATGTAAATCGCCGAGAATAGACCGACCGGAACCGCGACCAGCATGGCGACGAAGCCGATGTAAAGCGTGCCGGCGAGCAACGGAATAAGACCGAACTGACCGGAGCTGTCGGTCGAGCCTGCTGCGGCAAAACGTGGATCCCACACCGTGCCGAAGAAGAACTGGTGGGCGGGGACCATCTGGAAGAACTGCACCGCTTCCGTCAGCATCGACATGACGATCCCGATGGTCGTCAGGATCGCGATCGAAGAGGCAACGAGCAGTGCGCCGAGCATGACCTGTTCCACCCGGTTGCGGGCACGGAAGCGTGGTGCGATGGCGCGAAGGGCGTGGAATGCGCCGCCGAGTGCGACGATCAGCACGACCAGCGCCATGGCAATGCGGCTGGTCGAGGTCAGGGTGTTCAGCTTTTCGGCGGCCTCGATCATGTAAGGCTGCGGATCACCGGCGATGGCGACACCCTTCGATGCAAGAACCGTGCGGGCAGTGGCCGGGTCGGCCTTTACGGCATCATATTCAGCAGTCGAGAGTTGGCTCAAGCCACGGGCAATCGACGTCACCATACCGTAGGTCAGGCTCTGCTGGGCTTCCGGCTGCGCCTTGATCTCTTCCGGGAAGCTCGCATGCACGGCGGAGTTGATGACGAGCGGGCTGATGATCAGCCACAGAGCCAGAATGAGCGCGGATGGGATAAGCGCCCAGATGAGGACGTAGGAGCCGTGATAACCAGAGCGGGAATGCATGTTGGAGGGACGTGCGCCCGCCAGCACTGCGGCACGGCGCTTGCCCAGCACATAGCTGGATATGCCGATCAGTGCCAATATGAGCAAAAGGATGGATGTGTTCATGGAGAGTTTCCTCGGCGCACCACGCGGCACGATGCGGCATCATTTCACCAAGAGCGCAGCACCTGCGGCTGATCACCGCACGATGCCGGATCTGCATTCAGTTCACGCATTCCGGGTTGATAGATCATATTTATCGGCGGCTTGGTCTTACGATAAATAGGAACTGTCAACCCTTCCGGACTGAGCAATGGCCGCAAACCGAATTTGCCAACAGAAGAGATGGGAAGCGCAGCGTTATGCCACCGCGCTTCCCAGGATATATTAGAGGGTCTTGCCGGCTTCGAACTGAGCGCGGATTTCCTTGCGCTCTGCGTCAGGGGCAGCAACCAGGCCGTAATTGGCGAGCGGAGAGTCAGGGCCGATCATCTCGTCAGAGGTGAAGAATTCGACATATTCCTTCAGGCCAGGGATGACACCCAGGTGAGCCTTCTTGACGTAGAAGAACAGCGGACGCGAGACAGGGTACTTGCCGGAAGCAACCGTTTCCGTGGACGGAACGACGCCACCGACGGTCGCGACCTTCAGCTTGTCCTTGTTGTTGTCGTAGAAAGCCAGGCCGAAGACGCCGACGCCGGACTTGTTGGCATCGATACGAGCGAGCGTCTCGGTGTAGTCGCCATCGATATCGACAGCCTTGCCGTCCTTACGGATGGCAACACACTTGGCAGCAGCCTGCTTGGCGTCGGAAATCAGACCCTTGATCACATCCGTCGCGCCGGCTTCCTTGCAGCCGTCAGCCATGATCTTCTCTTCGAAGACTTCGCGCGTGCCGTGCTTGGAGCCAGGGATGTAGGCAGCGATTTCTACGTCAGGCAGGTCCTTGTTGATTTCGGACCACTTGGTGTAGGGGTTGGCAACCAGCTTGCCATCCTTGACGACTTCGGCGGCGAGAGCGAGGTACAGGTCCTTCGGCTCGAACTTGACGTCCTTGTTGGACTTGTCCATGGCGAAGACGATACCGTCGTAACCGATCTTCACTTCCTGAACGTCAGCAACGCCAGCGGACTTGCAGGCTGCCAGTTCGTCAGCCTTGATCTTGCGCGAAGCGTTGGCAATGTCGATCGTGCCTTCGCCCACGCCGGAGCAGAATGCCTTCAGACCACCGCCCGTGCCGCCGGACTCAACAACCGGTGCCTTGAAGTTCGGGAAAGCTTCGGCGAAGCTTTCAGCAACGATCTTTGCGTAAGGCAGAACCGTGGAGGAACCAGCAACCTGGATCTGGTCGCGAGCAGAAGCAGCACCCGCGAAGGCAACGGAGGCCACCAGAGCTGCTGCAGACAATTTAAAGAAGTTCATTATGACTCTCCCGTCGTGGGGCCCTTCTTCGGGCTTTCGTGAACTGTGCCGGCAAGAGGCTTAATCCTTAAACCCGTCTGGGCTGTCCCGGCGGCCTCTTCATAACCAGTCTTGCCACACCCTTTTATGTCACTTCGGTGAAAGATTTGTGACAGATTAAATTACTGATATTTATATGCATTTCTAAAACGTGACGAATACGACCCGGCTTGTGTGTCAAAATCTCACGGTGAAGTCCGTACCAGCGCCAATTTCCGACCGGATGATGAGGCGGGCGCGGTGGCGGGTCAGAATGTGCTTGACGATGGCAAGGCCGAGACCAGTGCCTTTTTTCGAACGGCTGTCTGCCACGCTGACGCGGTAAAACCTCTCTGTCAGACGCGGCACATGCTCGGCGGGAATGCCCGGTCCCTTATCCACGACGCTGACTTCGACAGGCTTGCCCACCTCTGCGCGCAGGAACACATCCACCACCTTGCCATCCTGACCATATTTGCAGGCGTTTTCGACGAGGTTCTGGAACACCTGCACCAACTCGTCCCGGTCGCCGTTCACTTGCACCGGGTTTTCGGGAATATGCAGCTTGATCTCGACATCCAGATCGCCGGCGAGCGGCAGCAAGGAATCCCGAACATGGCCGAGAAGCGGCACGAGATCGACGGTCTGATCCGGTGCGATATTGGCACGAAGCTCTAGCCTCGAGAGCGACATCAGGTCATCCACCAGGCGGCTCATGCGGGTTGCCTGGTCCAGCATGATGCCAAGAAAGCGCTCCTGCGCCTTGGGATCGTTGCGCGCTGGCCCCTGCATAGTTTCGATGAAGCCGCGCAACGAGGCCAGCGGCGTTCTCAGCTCATGGCTGGCATTGGCGACGAAATCGCTGCGCATGCGGTCGATACGACGCAGATCCGAAATGTCGCGGAAAGAGAGGATATAAAAGGGCGCTCCCGCCGTCTGTGGCATATCCGCAGCTGCGATGCGCACGATGAACACTCGCTCCGAGGGCAGTCGTTCGGAGTGCTCCACTTGGTTCGGCTGTCCGGTGGCGATGGTTTCCCGAATGACATCGAGCAGGCCGGGTGAGCGCAGCCTTCCGGAGATATGGGAACCAACCGGAAGCGTGCCGAAGGCGCGTTCGGCGGCGGCGTTTTCGAAGAGCACGCCGGCGTCCTGGTCGAGGATGAAGACAGGCGTATCGAGGACGGCAATGCCGGCTCGCACGCCTGCGATCAACCCTTGATCAACCGCGCCTGGAGCCTGCGCTTCCACCTTGGGTTTCTTCTCGTCCTTCTTGATGACATTGGATGGCGCAACGAAGAGGATGGCAAGGATAGCGGCAAGCCACAATGCAACGACGACGTAAGGTGAACGCCATTCGACAAGCGCCAAGGCTGCCAGCATCGTGACGACAAAAAGCGCAAGCCAGTTTCTCCGCATGCGGCGCATCTGTTTAAGCAACGCACCCTCCCCGTCCATCGCTGCCATTGCCATCGCGAATCTTATCCATTCGTCTCGCTCCCGATCCGACCGTCATAATCGCCTTTCATGACAGAGATTCTTCGCCCTGTCCTTTCGCAAGCCTTAGCCGGCAAAATTTATGTGGATGGAGCTTCGATGCCGGAATCTCTTTGCCCTTGAATTCGTAGAGCGTCAGGCTGACCTTAAGAAGACAAAATGCCGTAGGCTGAAAAGGGAGTGAGCATGAGCGAAACCGTCAAGGACAGATCCGTAACATTGACGATGAACGGCAAGGAGCGGGTCTTCAATATCGACGATCCGGTGCTCCCCGACTGGGTGGATGACAAGAAGCTGACGGCAGGCGATTTCCCCTATGACAAGAAGCTTGGCCGGGAGGAGTATGAAGCACAGATCGAAGCGCTTCAGATCGAACTGGTGAAGGTGCAGTTCTGGCAGCAGGCCACCGGCCAGCGCATCATGGCGCTGTTCGAGGGCCGCGATGCCGCAGGCAAAGGCGGCTCTATCGCCGCGGTGCGGGAATATCTCAACCCACGCTATGCGCGTGTCGTGGCACTGACCAAGCCGACCGAAACCGAAAAAGGGCAATGGTACTTCCAGCGCTACATCGCCCATTTTCCGACAGCGGGCGAGTTCGTACTCTTCGACCGCTCATGGTACAACCGCGCCGGTGTGGAGCCCGTCATGGGCTTCTGCACGCCGGAAGAACACAAGCGCTTCTTGAAGGAAGTGCCGCGGTTGGAAAAAATGCTGGTGCATGAGGGTGTGAACCTCTTCAAGTTCTACCTCGATATCGGTCGCGAGACCCAGTTGGAACGCTTCCATGACCGCCGGCACAGCCCGCTGAAATCCTGGAAGCTTTCGGATATGGATATCGCCGCCCTGACCAAATGGGACGACTATACCGCGGCCCGTGACGAGATGCTGGAAAAGACGCACATAGACGACGCGCCATGGACGGTGATCCGCGCCAATGACAAGCGCAGGCTGAGACTGAATCTCATTCGCCATATTCTCACCTCGCTCGATTATGACGGCAAGGATGAGAAGGCGATCGGCAAGATCGACGACAAGATTTTGGGCAGTGGGCCAAAGTTTCTGAAATAGTTCGGAGCCCTTTTTACGGCACCTGCCCCCCTTTCCAAAAGTGAAGGCGATTGCGGATGGAGAATGGCAGAGCGGCATCAGGCCTGCTCTGCCTTTTTCATAATAGACCCTACAAAACGTCTTGACCCGGGCCGATGCTGCTGATTGGATAAGTGGATACAAAAATCCAATGAGCCGCTGATGACCTATGCGACTGCATCCAGAGCCTCTCTTCCCGCCACGGCGGAGGAGGAAGCTTACGTGCATCTTCAGCAGGCACTGCGGCAGGGTCGCTACAAGGCCGGCGACCGGTTGATTCCGGAAGAAATCGCAGCGGATATCGGCATGAGCCGCATGCCGGTGCGCGAGGCCTTCCGGCGGCTCGCCGCCGACGGTCTGGTGACGCTCCGCCCGAACCGGGGCTGCATCGTCGCCGGGCTGACGCTGGAAGAAATTCGCGAAGCCTTTGAGATCCGCTCCGTGCTGGAGGGGCTCGCCGTCCGGCTCGCCACGCCACGCATGACGACAGAGACCTTTGAGGAGCTTGAGCGGTTACTGGAGCGGATGGAGCGGGCCGGGCAATCCGGCAGCGGCGACTGGGTGCTGCGCCACCAGGAATTCCATGCGCTGATCTACGGCCTCAGCGGCAGACCGAAGCTGATCCGCCAGATCAACGCACTGCATGTGATGATCGAGCCCTATATGCGCATCTGGTTCGACTATGTGGAAAAGCCGCTTTCAGCCCGTCAGGAGCATGAGCGGCTGATCGACGTCCTGAAATCCGGCAACACTCGCGATGCCGAGGCGGTGATGCAGGACCATATCGCCGAAACGGCGAACCTGCTTGCCGATTACGCCAGTCCCGGTCGGCGCTGAGCCGTCCGGTCAATATGTCCGCAGCCGGAGACGACATCCGGTACGGACGGGGAACCGCCGTCACCGAACGGCTCTAAAACAAGAGGAAAAGTCATGACGATCCGTCGCATGGCCGCGCTTGCGGCTGCACTTACCACACTCGTGCTTGCCCCGCTTGGCCTTGCGCCAGCCGCGCTTGCGCAGGATGCCCCAAAAGAAATCAAGATCGCGACTGAAGGCGCCTATGCGCCATGGAACTTCACCACCGCCGACGGCAAGCTGGACGGCTTCGAAATCGACCTTGCCAACGATCTCTGCGCCCGCATGAAGATCAAATGCACCATCATCGCTCAGGATTGGGACGGTCTCATTCCATCCCTCACGGTCGGCAAGTTCGACGTGATCATGGCCAGCATGTTCATCACGCCCAAGCGCCTTGAAACTATCGACTTCAGCCATCCCTATGCCGTCGACCCCTCTGGCTTCGCTGTCGCCAAAGACAGCGATCTCGGTAAGCTCGGTGGTGCTACCGAGAAGTTCAAGCTCGACGACGAGGCCTCTGCCAAGGCTGCCATCGAGAAGCTTAAACCCCTCCTGAAGGGCAAGGTCGTCGGCGTGCAGGCCGCCACCACCAATCTCGAATTCCTCAAGAAGTACTTCGCCGATACGGTCGAGATTCGCGAATATAAGACAACCGAGCAACACGATCTGGATCTGGCCGCTGGCCGGGTCGATGCGCTCTTCGCGCAGCAATCCGCATTGGCCGCCACGTTGGCAAAGCCCGAATTTGCGGACTACACGCTCGCCGGTCCCGGCTTCGTCGGCGGTGTCTTCGGGCTCGGCTCGGGCGCTGGCCTGCGCAAGAGCGATACCAAGCTCAAGGAAATGCTGAATACCGCGATCGATGGCGCCATTGCGGATGGCACGATCAAGCGTCTTTCGGAAAAGTGGGTCAAGACGGACGTAACCCCGGTCAAGTAAGGGCGGACCGCATGCGGCCGGACACCACAGGGTTCCGGCCGCGTGGATATCAACAGGGGATCACGCCCGCATGATGGATAAACTGCATCTCCTCGGCTTCGGCGATGGCGGATGGGGCATGTCGCTTCTTGGCGCTGCGACCATGACGCTGCTCCTCTCGCTTCTCGGCTTTGCGCTTGGCGCTCTGTTCGGCGGACTGGCTGCGGCAGGGCGTCTGTCGAAGCGGCGCAGCGCGCGCGGGCTGGCGGAGGCTTACGGGATCGTGTTTCGCGGCGTTCCCGACCTTTTGACCATCTATCTCTTCTACTATGGCGGCAGTGTCGCCTTAACCGCGATTGCGCACCAAATGGGGTCACAGGACTTTATCGGCCTGCCGACGCTGGCAACCGGCATTCTTGCCATCGGCATCATCTCCGGAGCGTACCAGTCGGAAGTCTATCGCGGCGCTTATCTCGCCGTCGATCCCGGCCAGTTCGACGCATCCAAAGCACTCGCTCTGTCACGGACACAAATGCTGTACCTCGTTATCCTCCCGCAGCTCCTGCGCCACGCGGTCGCAGGCCTCAGCAATGTCTGGCAGCTCGTTCTCAAGGATTCGGCGCTGATTTCGGTCATTGGCCTGGTGGAACTGATGCGCCAAACCCAGATCGGCGCAGGTTCGACGCGTGAACCCTTTCTCTTTTATCTCACTGCGGCCTTTCTCTATTTCGTCATTGCCGGGATAACCGGGCAGGCCTTCCGCCTCGCCGAAGCACGCGCCTTCCGGGGGATCCGCGAACGATGATCGATGTCGGCTTCTTCCTCGAGATCATCCCCAAGCTGCTCTCTGGCGTGCCGCTGACGCTGCAGCTTGCAGGAAGCTCACTGCTCCTCGGCTTCTGTCTTGCCCTGATGCTTGCGCTTGCCCAGATCGGCGGACATCGCCTTGCCGTCTGGCCTATTCGAAGCTTCGTCGCCGTCTTCCGTGGCACGCCGTTGCTCGTGCAGATTTTCCTGATCTATTACGGGCTTGGCCAGTTTCGGCCCTCCCTTCAGGCAGCGGGTCTCTGGTGGCTTTTTCGCGAGCCCTATTGGTGCGCCATCCTGGCCTTGACCCTGAACACGGCTGCCTATGGCAGTGAAATCCTGCGCGGTGCCATCCGCAACGTGCCGCGGGGACTTGGCGAAGCGGCACTCGCGCTTGGACTGTCTCGCTGGCTATCCTTGCGCCTCGTCATCCTGCCACTAGCCATCCGGCAGGCGATCCCCGCCTATGGCAACGAAATTATCCTGATGGTCAAAGGCACCTCGCTTGCTTCAATCATCACGCTGATGGAAGTGACCGGCATTGCACAAGGGTTGATCTCCCAGAGCTACCGCGCCATCGAGGTGTTCATCGCCGCCGGCGCCATCTATCTCGCCATGAATTTCATCATCGTCCGGACGCTCGGCCTTATCGAGAACCGGCTGACGCCCTATCGCCGCCGCGCTTAGGCGAAGCGGCAAACAAAAAGACTAAGAGGAGACCACCAGGATGCGCAATTTCGAGAAGCCCACACGGTCCATCGCGGTTTCGACCACGGGGATGGCGGCGACATCCCACCCCTCCGCGACGCTGACCGCCATCACGATCCTGCAAGCCGGAGGCAATGCGATGGATGCGGCGATCGCCGCCTGTGCCGTTCAATGCGTGGTGGAGCCGGGTTCGACTGGTATTGGCGGCGACTGCTTCGCGCTCTACGCACCGAAAGGCAGCGCCGAGATCATCGCCTATAACGGCTCCGGACGCACGCCGAAGGCGCTGACGGTGGATTGGTTCGAAGACCGTGGGCTGACCGAAGTGCCACGCCAATCGCCCGCCGCCGTCACCATCCCCGGCGCCATTGACGCCTGGACACGACTGCACGCCGACCACGGCCGCCTGCCCTTCGCCGACGTGCTGACCCCGGCCATCCGTTACGCCGAACAGGGCTATGCGATCGCGCCGCGCGTCCACCGCGACTGGGTGCGGGAGGAAATGCTGCTATCGCAGGACCCGGCGGCGGCGGAGATCTTTTTGCCAGGCGGCCGCGCACCCGCCATTGGCGCGGTTCACCGGCAGGAGAAGCTTGGTGCGACGCTGCGCAAGATCGCCACAGAAGGCCGTGACGGTTTCTACTCAGGCGATATCGCCGAGGATATGGTAAGCCACCTGCGCTCACTTGGCGGCCTGCACACGATGGAGGATTTTGCTGCTGCCGGTGGGGAATATGTCACGCCCGTCACCACCCTATTCCGCGATCACATGATCCATGAGTGCCCACCGAACGGCCAAGGGATCATCGCCCTTCTCATCCTCAACATCCTCTCCCATTTCGACACGCGCCATGCACCGGGCTCGACGGATCGGTTGCATCTGGAAATCGAGGCGACGCGGCTTGCCTATGCGGCACGCGACGCCTGGATCGCCGATCCCGCCAAGGCAGACGTGCCGGTGGCGGAATTGCTCTCGCACGACTTCGCGAAACGCTTGGCCGAGATGATCGATCTTCGTCATGCTTTGACCGACCTGCCGGACTTCGAGATGCCGCTGCACCGCGATACGGTCTATATCTCGATTGTCGATCAAGACCGCAATGCGGTGAGCTTCATCAACTCGATTTTCGACAGTTTCGGCACCGGCATCGTTGCGCCCCGATCCGGCGTGATCCTGCACAATCGCGGCCAGAGCTTTTCGCTGAAACGCGGGCATCCGAACGTGATCGCCCCGGAAAAGCGGCCGCTTCACACCATCATTCCCGGTATGGTGACCCGCAATGGCCGCACGGAGATGTCCTTCGGCGTCATGGGCGGATACTATCAGGCGCTCGGCCATGCGCATCTGATATCCAAGGTGGTCGATTACGGCATGGACATCCAGGATGCCATCGACCTGCCGCGCCTCATTCCCGTTGGCGGCAAGATACCGCGCGTGGAAGCGGAACATACGATCTCACCGGAAACGATTGCCGAACTCACCCGCCGCGGGTTCGAGATCGTGCCGGCCGAGGATCCGATCGGTGGTGCCCAGGCGGTGAGGATCGACTGGGAGAACGGAACGCTGGTCGGTGCGTCTGAATCGCGCAAGGACGGGATCGCGCTCGGCTACTGAAGCGGTCCTACTCTTTGAACAGGCGTGTCGATTCCGACTTTCGGGCCCGTGCTGTAAATTGGGGCGCAAGCGCCCTTACTGACCGGGCAATATCCGAACCGAATAGAGGTTGATCGGTCGCGACTTGCCGTCAATATCGCTGTTGATGAAGATGCGGCCAGGCGAATTAGGTGCGATGGTGCGATCGAAGCTGAGATTGATCAGCATATCGGCGCGCTCCTGCGTGGCGGTGAAACGGTGTCGCGAGCAGTCGCCCAACGTTCCAAAATCACACGAGACCGACACTTGGCTCTGGCCGTTGCTAGCAGATTGCAGCGTAATCGAAATGGTAGAGGCCTTGCCCGCCATATCCCGCAGCACATCGACCGGAACCGTGATCGCGATATTGCCCGCGGCATCCGCCGTCTGCGAGGTCACGCGGACGGCCTTTCCGCCACCGGTCGCAACATCTTCCACCTTCGAGAGCGAGCCAGGCTGGAGCCCCGCATTGCCACGATCCGCGTTGAAGACTTCCTGCCAGGCGTCGGAGAAACCGCGACCAGCGGCGAGCGTCGGCTCCTGGGTGTTCTGCTGCCCGCCGAAATCTTCGGCTTCCACCGAAGGCGGCGGGTTCGGCACGCTGGTGTCCCGTTCGTTCGGGCTCAGCAACAGGCCGGAGCTATAGACCCACCAGCCGCCAACGCCGATGAAGGCCAAAAACGTGAACCAGATAAAGAGGCGTGTGATGATGCCCTTCTTGCGGCGGCCCTTGGCCGCACGCTCCGGCTTGAAGGCAAGCGACGAGGCTTCAAAGGAGGGACCGGCTGACGAGGTCATGCGGCTCAAGCCCTCGTCGGTGCGTTCGGCACGAAAATCGCTCATCTCTGGCGGCTGATGTGCGGGCTCGCTGCGCGGCTCTGCGCGCACTGGCGCTTCCACCGGCATCGCCGCACCCTCATCCTCGTCTTCATGCCGCCGCGCGGGCGCAACCGACGGTGCCGCGACAGCGGGAGCAGAGCGCGTGGCGGCAGGTGGCTCCACAACAGGCGGAGCAGTGCGTTGCGTTTCCCTCCGTACGTGGTCTTCGACCACATCCAGGAGTCGGTTCCGCTCTTCCGTCTCGATGGCGTGAATGACGTTTTCCAGCCGCTGACGCTGCTGCGCAACGACGCCCTGATCGTCTATGCCCTGCTTCCGCAGACCGGCTTCCAAGGCCTGGCGCGACGACTGATAGATACGCGCGCGCACTTCGGCATTCGACCGATCCGATTTTTCCAGGGCATTTCTGATTGCCGTTTCCAGTCCGCTCACTCTCGGTCCTTCTTCCTCGCCACACGCGAAAGATCAACGCTTCGGCACCACGTTTACGATTCGGTAACGACTCGTGTCCACAACCGCAAGCCACCTGATCAGCAAAGCGGAAATTGGCTTGGGGAAAACGTCATGACTGTGGCGGTTGGAGCATAAGGTTTGCCGCAAGCGCTGGTGGCCTCGTCATGGCGCAGGTCTGACCCCGTGCCGCCCCACCTGCTCTTTTCGCTTTTCAATGGCATCCACCTCGGCTAAATCTTACGTGCGCGTAAACGTAAGTCGCCAAATGTCATTCATGGGAGGAACCATGCTGCCGTCCATTCTTAAGGACAATCTCCGACTGCCGGTGATTGCCTCGCCGCTCTTCATCATTTCTCATCCGGAATTGACGCTGGCGCAATGCAAGGCGGGCGTTGTGGGCGCGTTTCCCGCTTTGAACGCTCGCCCGGAGAGCCAGTTGGACGAGTGGCTGGCGATGCTGACGGAGGAACTTGCCGCGCACGATGCCGCCAACCCGGACCGACCGGCCGCGCCCTTCGCGGTAAACCAGATCGTGCATATGTCCAACAAGCGACTGGAACACGATCTTGGGCTCTGTGTGAAATACAAGGTGCCGATCGTCATCTCGTCCCTGGGCGCTGTCCCGGAGGTCAATGCCGCAATCCACTCCTATGGCGGGATCGTGCTGCATGATGTGATCAACAACCGCCATGCCAACTCGGCGATCCGCAAGGGCGCGGATGGTCTCATAGCGGTCGCGACCGGCGCCGGTGGCCATGCGGGCACCCTTTCCCCATTCGCACTCGTTCAGGAAATTCGCGAGTGGTTCGATGGCCCTCTTCTATTGGCGGGCGCCATCGCCAATGGAGGCTCCATTCTCGCGGCCCAGGCCATGGGTGCGGATATGGCCTATATCGGCTCACCCTTCATCGCCACCCGCGAAGCGCGCGCGACGGAGGCGTATAAGCAGGCGATCGTCGAGGCGCACGCCAATGACATTGTCTATTCCAACTACTTCACCGGCGTGCATGGCAATTATCTGAAAGCCTCCATCGTCGCCTCCGGCCTCGACCCGGACGACCTGCCCGTCGCCGACCCTTCGAAGATGGATTTTGCCGCAGCCTCCACCGGCGCCAAAGCCTGGAAGGACATCTGGGGCGCAGGTCAGGGTGTGGGTGCGGTGAAGGCCGTCGAACCCGTCTCCGCACTGGTTGACCGGTTGGCGCAGGAATACGCCTCGGCGAAGCAGCGCCTCTGCGCATCCTAGGCATGGAGGTCATTGCAGGCGGGAAATTTTCAACAAGCTGACATTCAACGCTTGAAATCCTGCCTCAATGCCTGTATCAGCCCGCCATACGCCGCGCCGAGAGATTTTCGGCGCTTGCGCAGGCCGCTTTAGCTCAGTCGGTAGAGCACGTCATTCGTAATGACGGGGTCACGTGTTCGAGTCACGTAAGCGGCACCATTTCCTCATAGCTCATGCATCTTTTGTGGTGAGGATCGAAACCCATAGCGGTTGATTCAAGCCTGGCCTGAGCGTCTAACGCTTTCTGTGTCTCTTGCTTAAACATTGCCTAGATGGGCGCTCTGTAAGTGCAAGCAATCGCCTGCCGTGAGATTAGCATACGTTTCGACTCGACAGCGATCACAACTCATGGGCAAATAAGGCAGCACCACCTAATCTCTATGGTACAGGCATGAAAGCCATATTTTGCGCCGCAATGTTTGCCCTCCCTAGCCCGCTCCTTGCGCAATCGGATACGGTTCCGTGGAAGGAGGTAGCGGGGTGGACGATCCGCATGGACCCTAGCATGGGGAATGCCTGCTACTTATCGACTGCATACGAGGACGGAACGATCCTGCGGCTAGGCTTCAACTTTCTGGAGGGTAAGCGCGAGCTCTACTTTTCGTTTGGCAACGCCAAATGGAAATCGTTGGAAGAGGGCAAAGAATATCCTGTCCGCATCCAGTTCGATGACGAAACGCCTTGGGAAGCAAAGGCGTCGGCGGCAGAAATTAACTCCTATAAGTACCTTCAGGTCGGTACTCACGACCCAAATTTTCTCGTCGAATTCAGTAAAAAGTTGGGCTTGAAGGCGTTCTACGCCGGCAAGCAAATTATATTCCTGCGGCTTAAAGGTTCCTCAAAGGCAATCAATGAGATGCTTGATTGTCAGGATACAACTGACAAGCTCGTCAGCACTCAAAAGTCTCCACCAAAGGACGAAGACCCTTTCACCGCTCCCCCATCGGTTAAAACTTCCGACGATCCCTTTGAACTGTAAAGAGGGGCATCCACAACATTCGGCGCGGAAAGGTGCTTGCGTGTTGAAGCAACCGTGTTCCAACACTTCTTTGGCACCAAAAGCCAAGTCTAAGCGGATACATTCGGGTAGTACCGGCAAAAGCCGCATTCCGCTCAGTTGGCGCATCCATTGTAACAGGGCGTCGATCAGCGTTTGGACATTTCTAGCGCATCGCCTTTGACCCGATCTCACGTTTTCGCGATGAGACTGCCGAGCATCTCGTCCTTCTTCCTCGCTTCGCCTATCTTAGTCTCCCAACGCAAGAGGAGATTGAATGATCGACGAATTTGGCCCTTACGTGCAGATGGCGACGCTTGGGGAGCAGATGGCCAATCGGTACCAGATGGATGAAAATCTGGAGCTGGGGCCGCACTTGGCGCATTACATGGAAGAGGTTGAGGTCAATATCGCGGCGGATCGCTTCAACCATGTGGGTTTTATGGAAAAAATCCTCGGGCGATTAAAGTCCATACCAGAGGCAACGGACGAAAGACGACGCCAAGATTTTTTGCAGGCCGTCTCCGTTGCGCTTCAGGAGCGCATCGATCGTACCTCTCGCGAAGTCGCGCTCGACGGAATTTGATAGTCGTTGGCTCACGCTCACGGCAACAGAGAGCCTGTCGCGCTGGCCTCTCCTTCACTTGAGCTAGAAAGGAAGATCGGTTGCCCCGCCTAATTGACCTGCTTATGCGGGGTGGTGCGGGGGATCAAAGATCCATCCTGGGCCTGTGGGGCGATGTGGATGTTGTCGCGGAAAAGGGCGATGCTGAGGACGAGACCTACGAGGACACATAGGAGAGCGACGAAGATCAGTCCGGCTTTGTCTATCGGCTTTCTCATGGATCCTACCATAGGCGCTAATGTGGATATGGTGAGGCGATAAACACCCTTTCTTACCGTCCGATACATTTGGTTATCAAACCGTAAAAAGACAACACCATAGCCGTTTTAACGCAAAACTATTTTCGGGCGCATGTCCGAATGGACGTCCGTTGGGTGCGCGAAACGATCGGTTGGATGAACGGAATGTGTGCGGACAGCGGAAGGCAAGATTGAAACCAATCGGCTTAAAACCACGTTACCCGCCCGACAACAATGGACATGGGATTTCAGATCGTGGACGTCATTCGTATTCTTCTCGCCATCATCCTGCCGCCCGTCGGCGTTTTCCTGCAGGTGGGTCTCGGCCTTCATTTCTGGCTGAACATTCTGCTGACACTGTGCGGATACCTGCCCGGCATCATCCACGCGATCTGGGTCATCTTGCGAAAGTGATCCTGATCCGCTGATGGTACAGGTGTACGCGCTGCACCTATAGAAAAAATCAGGCAAAAGCCTGCGTCGCCCACGCCCCCGCCGCTGCGGCGAGGGCCGTCAGCAGCGTTCCCCAAATGATATCCACCACGCATAAGCGCCATGTCCACCCCTTGAGGGTGGACAGGTTCGTCATGTCGTAAGTGCCATAGGCAAGAAAGCCAAAGACCGCACCGGAGACCAGCGCCTCACCGATCGAACCTCCGGTGAAAGATGGTGCGACGGCGAAGTAGACGATGCCCGCAATATAAAAGAGATAGAAGATACCCGCTGCTACGAAGTTTGGCTTTGGCAGCATGAGTTGCCCGATTTCGCGTTTGTAAAAGCCGACAGCCAGCTTTGACAGCCAGACGAAATCCAGTCCGAAGAAAGCGATAGCCGTTGCGACATAGGCGACGATCAGCTGCATACGGCGAGCCTCCTCTTATAAATGAGGGTTAAATTCCCAGAACGGGCTGAACCAGTCTGACGATCCAGCTCTTGAATTTCAACGGCGCATCGGTGACAGCCAGGCAAATGCAATCTTCGCCTTCACCAGCAATCGGCTGATGGGTGAGGTCTTCATCCGCCTCTTCAAAATCCCCACGACGGAAGACATCGTCGCCATCGCGGAAGCATCCCGCCAGAACCACCGTCAACTCCCGGCCCCCATGGGTATGTTCAGGAACAGGCTTACCAGCAGGTATCTTCAGCAACCGGACCTGCGCTTCGCCATCCCTGGTGGGAATGGGGAAATGATAGGCGCCGGGGCCGAGCGGCTTCCATTTGAGCTTGTCGACATCCCCACCCGCGTAGGAGCGCAAAGGTTCCGGCAGGACCGAGGGTTTGGCGGCTGAAGCGGCCACACTTGCTGGCGTGTAGGGGGCCTCGGCCCGCATGCGGGCCTTCATCGCGCTCCACTGACCCTCGGAAATTTCCTGAACAGGTCCGGCATCACGCAAAAGCGCACCCGCGGTCATTTCCATGGCGTGCAAACGCTTGCGGCTTTCCGGACACAGCGCAAGATGGGTGGCGACTGCCAGGCTCCAGCTTTCCGCCAGACTGCCCGAGGCGTAATCGAGCAGCAATTCATCGCTGATGTGGTGCCAAACACTCATGTGCGCGACTCCAGAGCTGTTCTCAGTTTGGCAAAAGCAAGCCGGATGCGGGACTTGACGGTTCCGATGGGAAGACCGAGCTGCTGGGCAATAACGCTGTGAGACATTTCCTCGAAGAAGGAACGCTTCAGAAGGTCCCGCTGCTCCTGCGGAAGGTCGGCCAGCGCACGGTGCAGACGCTCGGCATCCTGCAACTCTTCCATCTGGGCATCGGCCGCCGGCGCATCGTCTGCAACGAAGGCAGGATCGTTCATATCGAACTCGGGGCGGCGGTCGCGCCGGTGCGCATCAATTCTCAGGTTACGGGCAATTCTGAAGATCCAGGCAGAGACGTTGCCTCTCGCCGGATCGAAGAGGGCGGCCTTGTTCCAGACCGTCATCATTGTTTCCTGCATCAGTTCCTCAGCGGCCTGCGCATCACGCACCTGCCGTAACATATAGATACGCACGCGTGGTCCGAAGTATCGGAATACAGCTTCGAAGGCCTCCACACTGCGTTCAGATGCAATTGCTCTTAGCAGTCCGGGAAGCTCGTCCTCGATATTGTTCTGGACCGTTTCACCCATGCGAATAGGTTTTACCTCGCTCCCACGCATTTTCTGAGCAACAGGCTTCTTCCTATTGTTGCTCATATAGTGGCACGGCGCCGCCGCTATGGAAACATTTATCGTCATGCTGGCGACTACGGCAGGTCTATTTCGGTGGATCACTCACGGTGTGGGAGAAGACAAAATTTAACACTTCGGAAATCCATTGGTCACTGCCTTGCGTAACGTTCGACATGAAGAAAATGGACCTGGAAGTCATGGATATATCGTCACGGTCAAGAGACAGACAGGCGCTGCGTAAGGTTGCCGTTATCGGTTCCGGCATCTCAGGTCTCTCGGCTGCGTGGCTGCTCGACAAGTCCTGCGAGGTCACGCTGTATGAGAGCGATCATCGACTAGGCGGCCATGCCAACACGGTCACTGTCGAGCGTGCGGACAAAGCTCCCATTGTCGTCGATACCGGCTTCATCGTCTATAACGAGAAGAACTATCCCAATCTCGTAGCGCTGTTCGCGCATCTCGGCGTGCAGACGGCTGCCTCCGACATGTCCTTTGCGGCATCGCTTGGCGGTGGAGCGCTTGAATATTCCGGCTCCGACCTTGCCGGGCTGATCGGGCAGAAGTCCAATCTCTTTCGCCCGCGCTTCTGGAAAATGGTGCGTGACATCATGCGCTTCTACAAGGTGGCGCCGGATCTTCTGCACGACGAGAGCCTGCGCGACGTCAGTCTCGGCGCCTATCTCGATCGAAACAACTATTCGGCCGGCTTCGTCGATGATCATCTCCTTCCGATGGGTGCGGCTATCTGGTCGATGACCGCCGACGACATGCGCGACTATCCGTTGCACGCCTTCATCCGCTTTTTCGTCAATCATGGCCTCGTCCAGCTTTCCGGCCGCCCGCAATGGCGCACGGTCAAGGGTGGCAGCCGGGAATATGTGTCCCGCGTGCTTGCCGAATTTCGCGGAACGGTGCGCCTTTCAAGGCCGGTTGCCGGTATCCGCCGCACTCGAGAGGGCGTAACGGTTGTCGATCGTGCGGGCGATGTCTCGGTTTTTGACGAGGTGGTGATCGCCACGCATGCGGATGATGCCCTTGCGCTTCTCACCGATGCCGACGATCAGGAGCAAGCCCTTCTCGGCGCATTCGACTATACGAGCAACATGGCAGTCCTTCACAGCGATGAGCGATTGATGCCGAAACGCAAAGCGGTGTGGTCCAGCTGGAATTATCTCAGCGAGCCGGGATCTCGCGGCACGGAAGCGCTTTGCGTCACCTATTGGATGAACAAACTTCAGCCGATCGATCCCGCAACGCCGCTCTTCGTCACGCTCAACCCATCGCGTGCGGTCGATCCGGCCAAGGTGATCCAGAGCTTCGATTATGCCCATCCGCTTTTCGATGCGAAGGCAATGGCAGCACAGAAGAAGCTCTGGTCGCTGCAGGGCCGTCGCAATACCTGGTTTTGCGGCGCACATTTCGGCAGCGGCTTCCATGAGGACGGCATCCAGTCCGGGCTTGCGGTGGCGGAAGCGCTGAGCGGCGTGAAGCGACCTTGGACGGTGGAAAACGAATCCAGCCGCATCTTCCTCTCGACAATCGAGGAGCACGTCTGATGACGTTGCGCTCCGCGATCTACGCAGGGAACGTCGTACATGCGCGCCACCGCCCGCGCGCGCATAAGCTTCGTTACCGCGTTTTTTCGCTGCTTCTCGATCTGGATGAATTGCCGCTGGTCGACGCCACCATACGGCTCTTTGCCCATAACCGGTTTTCGATTTTCAGTTTCCACGACAAGGATCACGGCATCGGCGAAAAGGGCGCGCTGAAGGATTGGTGCTGCGCGCGGCTTAGCGAGGCTGATATCGATCTGCCGCTTGAAGATCTCCGCGTCGAGATGCTCTGCTATCCGCGCATCTTTGGCTATGTCTTCAATCCGCTGACAGTCTATTTCTGCCGTGACCGGCGGGCGAATGATCGGCTGGTCGCCATTCTCTACGAGGTCTGCAACACGTTCCACGAGCGCCACACCTATATCATTCCCACGCCGCAAGCCGATGGCGGGACTGTCCGGCACGCCTGCGACAAGGAAATGTATGTGTCGCCCTTCGTGCCGATGGAGTGCACTTACGATTTCCGCATCGATCCGCCTGAGGAGACGGTGCGCGTCGCCATTAACGAGCGTGATGCCGAAGGCGAGCTGCTGTTCGCCTCCTTCACCGGTAAGCGCCGTCCTTTGACGGATGGCGCGCTTGCCAGGTGTTTTCTGTCCCATCCGCTGATGACGCTGAAGATCATGGGCGCCATCCACTGGGAAGCCCTTATCCTTTGGGTCAAGGGCAATCCGCTTTATCGCCACAAGGCCGCCGAGAGCCGCATTGCGAGCTCCGTCCCCGCCAAAACGCCGCAATCATGGGAGGCATGAACAATGAGCCACGCTGAACAGGAAACGCGCCCGTTTCTCCTTCACACTGCCCCTTTCTGGCAAAGGATGATCTGCCGTCGACTGAGCGGATTGACGCATGGACGTCTGACGCTCGTTTTCCCTGGCGGACAGGAATATGTGTTGCAAGGCAAGGAACCCGGGCCTCACGGTGTGATATCGCTGAACCGGGGACGGCTGGTTCGACGCCTGGTGACTGGTGGCGATATGGGCTTTGCCCGCGCCTATATGGATGGTGACTGGGACAGCCCCGACATCTCTGCACTTCTGGAACTGGCACTCGCCAATGAGCACAACTGGCTGTCGCTCTCGCAGCCGTCACGCCTTACCGCAACAATCGACTATCTGCGGCACCGTCTGCGTCGCAACTCCAAGTCCGGAAGCCGCCGCAACATCGCGTTCCACTACGATCTCGGCAATCGCTTCTATGGTGCATGGCTCGATGAGACCATGACCTACTCTTCCGCACTCTTTACCAAACCTGGACAGGGTCTGGCTGAAGCGCAGAACGCCAAATATGACCGGATCGTTGAAGAGTTGCAGATCGGGCCTGACGATCACGTGCTGGAGATCGGCTGCGGTTGGGGCGGCTTTGCCGAATATGCCATGGCGAAAACCGGCTGCCGCGTCACCGGTCTGACGCTATCTCAGGAGCAGGCCGCCTATGCCCGCAACCGGCTTGCCAAGGCAGGCTTGTCCGAGCGCAGCGACATCCGCCTGGAGGACTACCGAGATTGCCAGGGTACCTACTCCAAGATCGTCTCCATCGAAATGTTCGAAGCCGTGGGTGAAGAGAACTGGCCGGTTTACTTCAGACGGGTTCAGGAGCTGCTGGCACCTGGCGGCAAGGCCGTCGTACAGGTCATTACCATCGATGAGCCTTACTTCGACCAGTACCGCCGCAACGCCGATTTCATCCAGACCTACATCTTCCCCGGCGGCATGCTGCCCTCCATCACTGCTTTCCGCCAGGCGGCGGCGCGCGAAGGCGTTTCGGTGACCGACGAACTGCGCTTCGGCCAGGACTATGACCGGACGCTGATGCTTTGGGACCGTGCTTTCATTGCCAATTGGGAACGGATCGAACCCATGGGCTTCGACGAGCGCTTCCGCCGCATGTGGCAGTATTATCTGCATTACTGCGCGGCGGGCTTTAGAGGCGGGCGTATCGACGTCGTTCAATTCACGCTGAAGACGTAAAGCAACGCACGCGATTTGCTGGTCCACAACCGAAAATATGCCTTCTTCGGGAACTTGCGGTCTTTCTTCACGTTATGGTGAAAGATTTCAAGCGCCGGCGCTGCCGGCTCCCAGCGGAGGATCATCCATGAATCAGATCATCTATATCGTCGGCCTGGTGGTCATCGTTCTCGCGATCCTGTCGTTCTTCGGCTTCCGCTGAGGCTAATCTCCCGGTTGTAAAATCGGGATCACCGGAATAATCTCCCTAACGGGAACCACGCCAATGCATGACGCGTTTGGTTAGGTTGTTAGGGAGGTGTTCAATGAAGCAGACTGTATGGACAGAACCTGTCGAAGTGAGCTTCGACAAGAATAGCCAGAACGTGATTTCTGGCCCATTCGATGCGCTGACGCTGCTGACCGAGAATTGGCCGCACGCGCGGGGACTGATGTTCGTGCGCGCTAGAAGCGCTTGCCGCGCCGCGCTCGATGGACGTAAAACGCCCGAAGAGGCGCGTCGTTGCTTTGAAGATGCAATCTCGGAGGCGAAGACAGGAAGGCCGCACTGAGCGGCCTTTACGCTGTTGGACATCTCATAATTTTCGTGTTGCCGTCCTTGGATTAAATCGAGGATAGGGTTGCTAGCGCGCGGCGAAAAGCTTCTCTTCTGCCGTCTGGCCAACCCTCGAGTGACAGCACGGTACCAACTCATTACAGTATCCGTTGTCCTCAACGTCACAGAAAAACGGCCCCTTTCGGAGCCGTTTTCCACCTCATCTTTTTCTTACATCCAATATGGAGGAACGCCGTAATAGTCGTAGACCTTGCGGTCTTCGCGGCCGTACCAGCTCTCGTCTTCTCGTTCAGCGAAACGCGGCGCGTTTTCAATCTGTTCCTTGGTCAAATCGACGCGGTAGCCATCAAGTTCTTCGTCGTAATGAAGCTTTTCCCAGGGCAGAGGATAATATTCATCGCCGATGCCGAGGAAGCCGCCGAAGCTCAAGACGGCGTAGGCGACACGGCCGCCGCGCTTTTCGAGAATGATCCGTTCGATCGAACCAATCTTCTTACCGTCGGCACCATAGACGTTCGTGCCTTCGACCTTGTCGCTGGCGATGAAGCTTGGGGTATCCTGGACATAGGGGTCCTGGCCGGCACGGGGTTCATGGTGAAGCATGATTGCATCTCCTCTTTTTCGGTGCGTTGATGACGAATTAACCCGATCACGGAAAAATCGTTCCCGAGCAGGGCGCGGAGGCGTGTTCGCATTTGCGTGAGATGGTGATGTCAGATCGCGTGTGACACCGTCTTCGGCTTGCCGACACGCGCCAAAAGGATGACGGGCAGAATGCCGATCACCACAATGGCGAGCGCCGCAATCGAGGCTTCTTCATAAGTACCCCTCGCCGCTTCGCCATAAAGCTGCGTAGAGAAAGTCTCGAAGTTCAATGGTCGCAGCAGCAGCGTCGCCGGCAGTTCCTTGACGCAATCGACAAAGACCAGCAGACCGGCGGCCGCCATGGCAGCTTTTGACAGGGGCAAGTGCACGTGGCGGAAGGTTGCGCCGGGCGCACGCCCCAGGGTGCGCGACGCGTGGTCGAAGGACAGAGGAATGCGGCTCAAGCCGGCATCGACGCCCCCCGCCGCAATTGTCAGGAAGCGCGTTGTGTAGGCAAAAATCAGTGCCGCGCCGCTGCCGATAAATAGAAGCCCGGTGGAAATACCAAACCAGCTTTGCATGGTTTGATCGAGGAATCTGTCGAAGCCGCCAAGGGCGATCAGCACGCCGATGGCGATCACAGTCCCGGGCGCAGCATAGCCCACCGTCGCCAGCCGGAAGCACCACAAGGACGCCCTGCCTGGAACGATGCGCATGGCATAAGCGACGACGAGCCCAAGAAGCAAAGTGACAAGGGTGGCAAGCCCGGCAAAGACGATCGTGTTTACGGCCTCAGAAAGAAAGCGCGTGGAAACACCGCTGAACTGATAGCGCTTCCAGGCCTGCGTGATCAGATAAAGCGCGGGGCCAGCGAAGCCGATCAGGATCGGCAGGCTGCCGAGCGCAAAAGCAAGCCAACCCCAGGCGCCCTTTATCCGGAGCGGTTCGAGCGTTCGGCTTTTCTGCGCGGAGAGCGAGTAGCGCTGCCTGCGCCGCGCCCAGCGTTCCAAAGCCACGAGGGCAACGACCAGCACCAGCATGCATAGGGCAATTTGCGACGCACCCGGCAGATCCGACTTCGTCACCCAGGTGGTGTAGATCGAAACCGTCAGGGTGCGAACGCCAAGAAATTCCGAGGCGCCGATATCGTTCAGCGCTTCCATCAATGTCAGGCTGATGCCGACGGCGATTGCCGGGCGTGACAAGGGTACGGCAACCCGCAGAAAGAGCGATCTGCGAGAGGTGCCGAGAAGCCGCGCCGCCTCGAGCAGATTGCCGGCCTGGGTCAGGAACATGGCCCGCACGGGGATATAAACATAAGGATAGAGTACGAAGCCGAGCAGCAGAATACATCCGGTCATGTTGCGGATATCTGGCAGGCGAAACTCGCGCGGGCTGGAATAGCCAAGCAGCCAGCGCACGGCCCCTTGGACGGGACCGAGCGGGTGGAGAATATCGAGATAGGCGTAAGCCATGATGTAGGTGGGCATGGCAAGCGGCAGGAGCAGCGCCCATTCGAGAATGCCGCGGCCTGGAAAATCATGCGCTGCCACGAGCCACGCTGACGCGGTCCCCAGCACACCGGCGAGGATCCCGACGCCGAGAAGCAATATCAGCGTGTCCGGCAGGGCCGTTGCCAGCACTGTGTCGCAAAGATGCGCCCACAGCCCCGCCGAGCCCTGTACGGCTTCCGTCACCAATGCCACGACAGGCAGAAGGGCGAGGCCTGCAATCACCGCCGATGCCGCTAGCCACCAGACATTCGCGTGGAATCGCGGTCTGGCCTTCATCGGTGTGTGACTGACGGTGTCTGAAACCATGCGGTTACTCAAGCCTTATCGTGCATGAAATATCGATATACTGAAAACGGTGAAGGCGCCCGCGTGAAACGGGCGCCTTGTTATGCATATGCCGGACCGCTGATCCGAGGCTAAAGCCTTAGTTGTCGAAGCCGACCTTATCAGCCAGCTCGCTGGCCTGCTTGCGGTAGGAGACGATTTCCGTCAGCGGCTTTGGATCGATCTTCAGCGTGCCAAAGGACGCGACGACGTCGTTGAGAGCCGCACCCGGCTTCACCGGATATTCGAAATTGGCTTCAGCATAGATCTTCTGCGCTTCGTCGGAGACGAGATATTCGAGAAGCTTCACGGCTTCGGCTTTGTTCGGCGCGTTCTTGGCAACCGCCGCACCGGAGATGTTCACCTGAGTGCCACCATCTTTGAACGTGGGCAGAACGACCTTGATCGCCTCGCCCCACTTGACCTGCTCTTCGCCACCCTTGCCGGTACGCATCAGACCGACATAGTAGGAGTTCGCAAGACCGATATCGCAAATGCCGCCGAGGATGTCCTTCGCAACATCACGGTCGCCGCCGCCTGCCTTGCGGGCGAGATTGTCCTTCACACCCTTCAGCCAGGCTTCGGTCTTTTCTGGACCGTAGTGCGCGATGTAATCAGCAAAGAGTGCCGTGTTGTAAGGGTGCTGGCCGGAGCGAATGCAAACCTTGCCCTTCCACTTCGGATCGGCCAGATCTTCATAGTTGAAGGCCGTCACGTCGAGATCCTTGGCGGCATAAAGGACGCGGGCGCGCATGGAGAGCGCGAACCAGTTGCCCTTCGCGTCGCGCAGTTCTGCAGGAATGGACTCGGTCAGAACCTTGGACTCGACTGGCTGGGTGACGCCCTTCTCAACGAGATCGACGAGATTGCCGGCATCCACCGTCATCAGAATATCAGCAGGGGAGCTTGCGCCTTCGCTCAGAACGCGCTCGGCCAAACCGTCCTTCATGAAGACCGTGTTGACCTTGACGCCGCTTTCCTTGCTGAACGCATCCAGCAACGGCTGAACGAGCGCCGGCTCACGTGTGGTGTAGATGTTGATTTCTGCTGCATTGGCCGCGCCTGCAAAAACCGCTCCGGCAACGCCAGCTAGAAGTGCAATATGTTTGGTGTTGAAAAAACCCATCTCTTTCCCCTTCGGACTTCGAATGATGTCGAAGGGCACTGACCATACATGATAATATAAATCAAGTTTAATTTGCCGGTCGATCAAGCGAAATGATCACTTTGAGTTGAAAATGGTTGGGTTTTCCGATGCGACTTTTCAGATTTCAATCTTGAGTAAATATCAGCACATGCTGAGGGTCGACCGCAAGATGAACATCTTTGACGTCGATCGGTGTGCGTTTCATGCTGCGTACGCGCAAATCCCGCTGCAAGCCCGGAACGCTGATCGACAGTTGTTCGATCTCACCCATGAACATCCGACCGGATACCTGGCCTTGGAAGAGGTTGGTGTGAGACGCGACACTGGCGCCATGCACCTGAATTTCGCCCGGACGGATATAAACGAGAGCCGGCGCACCTTCCTGCAAGGCGCTGCCGTGGGAGAACCGGCCAATCGGCGTTTCCACGTGTCCGTTCCTCACCATCCCTTCCACCTTGTTGAAGGCACAGAAGAAATCCGCGGCGTAGCGGCTGACGGGACGGTCATGCAGATCATAGCCCGTCCCCGACTGGACGATGTGGCCGGACTGCATGAGAACGACGCGGTCGCCGGCAGAAAGCGCTTCCTCCGGATCGTGCGTCACCATGATCGCGGTCGTCTGAAGAGCGCGCAACAGGCCAATCGTTTCTTCGCGCACGCTGTCGCGCAGGCCGCGATCAAGGTTCGAGAAGGGCTCATCCATCAGCAGAATTTCAGGCTTCGGGGCCAAGGCGCGGGCAAGCGCGACACGCTGCTGCTCGCCGCCGGAAAGCGTGTGCGGATAGCGGGTGGCAAGATCCGACAGTCGAACATGCTCCAGCATCTCTGTAGTGCGGGCACGCGCGTCTTTCCGCGGCATTCCCTTCAACCCGAAGGCTACATTCTGTTCGACGGTCAGATGGGGAAACAGCGCATAATCCTGAAAGACGAAGCCGATGCGGCGCTTTTCCGGTTCTACGAAAAGAGAAGGGCCGGCAATCTCGGTGCCATTCATACGCACAGTGCCCGCGTCCGGCGTCTCGACACCGGCAATGATGCGCAGCAGCGTGGACTTGCCGCAGCCGGAGCGCCCGACAAGGCAGATAATCTCACCCTTCGACACCGAAAGATCGATATCTTTCAAAACCGGCACGCCGGCAAAGACCTTGCCGATGCCGCCCAGTTGTAGCGCTGCAACCTCTGTCATCAAAAACATCCATCATCGACGTCAGTTTCTTGATTGCGCAATTCAGGATTAAAGTCAAAACGCAAATTTCCCGACACGTCGCCGGTGACGTAGAAGAGTTGACGTTTACGTTAGAGTTAATTACGCTGATGTGAGTGGATGACTTCGGGAGCATCATCTACCCTCGTGACCGAGGACGGCAGACAATCTGATGGATGAGGACCCTTCAGATTGATAAGGATGCCGAGGAGGACTGCGGGGAGCGGAATGGGAGGAAAGTAATGAGCGATACCACTGCGATTCGTCAGGAGCCTCGAGCCGTGCAGCGGCCATGGCTTGCATCTTACCCGCAAGGGATACCGGCGGAATTGCCCGATCTCGGTTACACCTCGCTTGCCGAACTCCTGGAACGAAGCTGCAAGACGTTTGCCGATCGCAAGGCTTTTTCCAGTATGGGAAAATCCATTACCTATCGCGAACTTGAAGAACAGACACGCGCCATTGGCGGCTGGCTGCAGAGCATCGGCCTGCAAAAGGGTGATCGCGTCGCGGTGATGATGCCGAATATTCTGCAGAACCCTGTGGCCACTTACGCGATCCTGCGCGCTGGCCTGACGGTGGTGAATGTCAATCCGCTCTATACCCCGCGTGAGCTCGAACATCAGCTGAAGGATTCCGGTGCGAAAGCGCTGTTCGTTCTGGAAAACTTCGCCCATGTCGTGCAACAGGCGCTGCCGAAAACCGATGTGAAACACGTGATCGTCGCGACCATGGGCGACCTGTTGGGCTTCAAGGGTCACATCGTCAACCTCGTGGTGCGCAAGGTCAAGAAGCTCGTTCCTCCTTATGCGCTTCCGCAGGCCATCAGCTACAAGACGGTTCTGAAACAGGCCGCCAACACGACGCTGAAACCCGTCAATCTGACCCGCGGCGATATCGCCTTTCTGCAATATACAGGCGGCACGACGGGCATTTCCAAAGGCGCTGTTCTCACGCACGCCAATCTTCTGGCCAACAAGGCGCAGATCGCCCTTTGGATGGAGCCGGTCTTTGCCCGCAAGAACCGCCCCGAGGTGTTGAATTTCGTCTGCGCGCTGCCGCTCTATCATATCTTCGCGCTGACGGTGAATTCGCTGATGGGCATTGCGCTTGGTGGTCACAACCTGTTGATTGCCAATCCCCGCGATATTCCCGGCTTCGTCAAGGAATTGTCGGGCTACAAAGCCCATGTCTTCCCGGGCATCAACACGCTGTTCAACGCTTTGATGAACAATGAGGATTTCCGCAAGATCGATTTTTCCTCGCTGGTTCTCGTCCTCGGCGGCGGCATGGCGGTGCAGCGCCCGGTTGCCGAACGCTGGTTCTCGATTACCGGCACCGCGATCAGCGAAGGGTACGGCCTTTCGGAGACCTCGCCGGTCGCCACGGTGAACTGCCTCGATCAAAACGGCTTCAGCGGCACCATTGGTCTTCCCGTTTCATCCACCGACATCGACATTCGCGACGATGACGGCAACAGCCTGCCGATTGGAGAAGTGGGCGAAATCTGCATCCGCGGTCCGCAGGTGATGGCGGGCTACTGGCAGCGTCCAGACGAGACCGCCAAGGTGATGACACCTGATGGCTTCTTCCGCTCCGGCGACATGGGTGTGATGGACGAACGCGGCTTCACCAAGATCGTCGACCGCAAGAAGGACATGATCCTCGTCTCCGGCTTCAATGTCTATCCGAATGAAATCGAAGAAGTGGCGGCGGCCCATCCGGGTGTACAGGAATGCGCCGCTGTCGGCGTGCCGGACGAACATTCCGGCGAAGCCGTGAAGCTCTATGTGGTCAAGAAAGACCAGTCTTTGACCGCGGCGGAATTGAAAGCCTTCTGCGCCGAGGGGCTGACCAACTATAAGCGGCCGAAGCATATCGAGTTCATCGCCGAAATGCCGAAGACCAATGTCGGCAAGATCCTGCGCCGCGAACTGAGAAAGCTGGCTAACTGATTGGCGTCGTTTGGAATAATTCAGCCGAACACGCCTTGATTTGGCCCGATGAAAGAGAATAGTTTCCTCATCCTTCCACGGAGCATGAGGAGCTTTCCATGCAGGCCATTGTCGAGACCCTGAAATCCACAGCCGCCAGCACCAACGCCACGGACATTCGAGCCGCCTTTGCTGCGGATGGTGAGCGCTTCGAACGCTTCAGCGCCCGCTTCGACGACCTTTTGATGGATTACTCCAAATGCGCCGTGAATGACGACATTCTGGCACTTTTGGAAAAGCTCGCAGCCGAAGGCGGCGTTGCCCAAAAGCGCGAAGAGATGTTCTCCGGCAAGGAAATCAACTTCACTGAAGGGCGCGCTGTCCTCCATACCGCTCTTCGCAACCGTTCGAACAAGCCCGTTCTTGTGGACGGCAAGGACGTGATGCCGGATGTGAACGGCGTTCTTTCCGCCATGGGCACGTTTGCCGATGCGATCCGCTCCGGCTCGCTCAAGGGCGCAACCGGCAAGAAGATCACCGACGTCATCAATATCGGCATTGGCGGCTCGGATCTCGGCCCGGTCATGGCGACGCTGGCGCTCGCGCCTTTCCATGACGGCCCGCGCTCCCACTTCGTCTCCAACATCGATGGCGCTCACATTGCCGACACGCTGAAGCTGATCGACCCGGAAACGTCGCTCTTCATCGTCGCCTCCAAGACCTTCACCACCATCGAGACGATGACGAACGCGGCGACTGCCCGCAAGTTCATCGCAGATGCGCTGGGTGAAGAGGCCGTCAAGCATCACTTCTGCGCCGTGTCGACAGCACTCGACAAGGTCGCCGCCTTCGGGATCGACAGCGACCGAATTTTCGGTTTCTGGGATTGGGTTGGCGGCCGCTACTCCATCTGGTCGGCTATCGGCCTGCCGCTGATGATCGCTATCGGCCCTGAAAAATTCGGCGAGTTTCTCGATGGCGCGCATGTGATGGACAAGCATTTCCGAGAGGCGCCGTTCCGCCAGAACCTGCCGATGCTGCTTGGTCTGATCGGCTTCTATCATCGCAATGTGTTGAACTACCCGACGCGCGCGATCCTGCCCTATGACCAGCGTCTGTCGCGCTTCCCGGCCTATCTGCAGCAGCTCGACATGGAATCGAACGGCAAGGGTGTGACCATTGACGGCACACCGGTAGACGGCCAATCCGGCCCCGTCGTCTGGGGCGAGCCCGGCACCAACGGACAGCACGCCTTCTACCAGCTGATCCACCAAGGCACGAGCATCATCCCTGCCGAGTTCATGATCGCCGCCAACGGCTTCGAGAAGGAACTGCGCCACCAGCACCAATTGCTGATCGCCAATTGCCTTGCCCAGTCCGAAGCGCTGATGAAGGGCCGTACGCTGGCGGAAGCCAAGGCACAGCTGACATCCAAGGGCATGGACGACAAGAAGGCTGATTTCATCGCGCCGCACCGCGTCTTCACCGGCAACCGCCCATCGATCACCTTCGTCTACGACAAGCTGACGCCTTTCGCACTCGGCCGCCTGATCGCACTTTACGAACACCGCGTCTTCGTCGAAGGCGTGCTCTTCCGCATCAACTCCTTCGACCAGTGGGGCGTGGAGCTCGGCAAGGAACTGGCAACCGGCCTGCTTCCCGTGGTGGAAGGCAAGGAAAGTGCGGCTGGTCACGACAGCTCGACGCAAGGGTTGGTCAAGGCGCTGGCAGGGCTGGCTTCCGCTTAAAGAGCCTGATCACGAAAAAAGCCGGGACGTCGATCCCGGCTTTTTTGCGTCGTCAGATTGAGGAAGCGTTATGGCGACAGTTCCTCGAGAACCTTGCCTTTGGTCTCCACCGCAAACAGCATCGTCACGATGGCGCCAATGACCAGGATGACGGCGAATGTGGCGAAGACATATTGGATGCCGAAGGACGACATGACGAAGCCAACCAGCATCGGACCAGCGGAAGAGCCGAGACGCAGCCAGGCACTACCTGTGCCGGTACCGATTGCACGCATCCGGGTGGGGTAGATTTCCGCCGAATAGAGGTAGAGCGAGAAAGTCACCGTCTGCACGATGGCGTAGGCGAGACCCGCCAGGATCAGTACCTGCAATGGCGAGGTCGCGCCAAGCCATGCGAGAATGACGAGCGGTACCGGAGCAAGAAGCAAGGCGCCAGCATACCAGCGTTTGCGGCCGACCTTATCGATCAGAAGCGCGCAAATGACAGCCGCGACGACGCCTGCGGCAGAGGTCATGAAGCCATAGAGAATGCTGGTTTCGAGAGGGAGGTTGAAGGTCTGGCGATAGAGCGTCGGCAACCAGGTGATCGTTCCGTTTGCCACCATATAGGCGCAGAACCACATCGCCCAAATCGAGAGTGTCCGCTTCAGATAGATGCCCTGGAACAATTCCTTCCAGTCAGACTTGCGTCTTACCGGCGTTGCCACGATGCGCGGCTCTGGAAGCGCTTTGCCGGATGAGCGCGCACTTTCCTCCATGCGAGAGACGATGGCGTCGGCTTCGTCATAACGGCCATTGGCGGCAAGCCAGCGGGGCGATTCCTTCAGGAACCAACGCAGCGGGATCATCAGGATGGCAGGAACCAGACCGACGACGAACATGGCTTTCCAGCCATAGACCGGCACCATGAAGTAACCGATCAGACCGGCGCCGACGAGACCGAGCAGGAACATGACTTCGTAGAGCAGGAAGAAACGGCCTCGTCCCTTCGAGCCAATCAGCTCGTTGATGTAGGCGCTGGCAACTGGCACTTCGCCGCCGGTTCCAATCCCCTGCATAAAGCGGAAGGCCATCATCATCCCGGCACCGGCGGCGAAGAGGCAGGCCACATCCATGCTAACGAAAAGAAGGATGGTGAAGAGCAGCACTTTCAGGCGCCCGACCTTTTCAGCAAGCCAGCCAAACAGGATCGCGCCAATGAGCTGACCGAGATATCCCATCGACAGGATCATGCCAGTTTGGGCCGGCGTGAGCCCCCATTCGCGCACGAGAACGGGCATGGCATAGGCAATCGCAATCACCGTATAGCCGTCGAAAAACGTCGCCGCCCCGACGATGTTGCGCGCCCAGAAGACTTCTCTGGTAATCGGAAGCCGCTCCAGCCTGGCGCTGATATCGGCCTGCGGGTCTGCAAGGACCTTTGTAGTGCCCTTCACGGGCTGCATGACGTTCATGAGTTCCTCCTCACCCATCGCCGCTCTCTCCCGACGACGAACCTTGTTTCTACGCTTCTGCTTCTTTTGTTAAGCCGTTCCTGCCAGACATCGATGAATTGGCGCAGAGCCGGATGGTGTGTTGTATCCGGCTAAAAAGCTGCCGTCCCGGCAAGGGGCCGAGACGGCACGACGATCATTCGGCGGCGAGAAGATGCTCGACAGGGCCGATCCCCGCAGCCTCGAAGGCGGCGAAGATTTCCTGCTCCGCCTTTTCACCGAGGTTCTTCAGCGGCTCGCGGATCGTCGCGTGATCGAGAATGCCGCGATGCACGAGACCGAGCTTCAAGGCGACCGTACCTTCCATGTGAGAGCCGCGATGGTAGACGGCGCGCGTTACCGGTAACAGCCGCTCGAAAATCTGGCGGGCCTTCGGATAATCCTGGGCTTTACCAGCCTTGATCAGCTCGACCAGGAGTTCCGGCGCAATATTGCCATAGCCGACGAGGAGGCCATCGACGTCGAACATGGTCGGCAACAGCCATTCGTCATGGCAGCTCAAAACCTGCAGGTTCGGATTGGCCTTCTTGAGTTCAGGAATTTCGACATACCAGCGCTTCATGTTGCGCACGCCGTTCTTGGTGGCGACAACGCCAGGCTGTGTAGCAATGGCGAGCTGCGTATCGAGATCGTAAGAAGCCTTCGTCACATCTGGATATTGGAAGAGGATTTCCTGAAGACCCGATTCTTCCCAGATCGCCTTGTAGCGATCCTGCGGTGCACCCTTCTGGAAACCGAAACGCAGCCAACCATGGTTGGGATAGACGAGTGCGCCGGTGGCACCGGCAGCCTTGCACTTCTTGGCTTCTGCTGCGGCAACACGTGTGCCCTCACCGGTTATACCGGCGATGATCGGAATTTCCCCACCAACTGCTTCGACATAAACACGGATGAGTTCGAGACGTTCGTCTTCCGTCAGGAAAGTGCCCTCGCCTGCATGACCGAGGATGACGAGGCTCTTTACCCCCTCCATCGAGGCCAACCACTTGGCGATTTTTGCATTGGCCGCGTAGTCCACTTCGCCATCACGGGTGAAAGCGGTGACGGGTGCGGGGCTCAAGCCACGAAGATCCATGGGTTGCATCTGATTTCTCCTCCTTATCAGCTGCTGTCCTCTATCGATCAGCAGTTGGGATCGTTAATGGGAACGTTCCCGTTATCGATCTTTATTATTCTGGAGTCAACGGCATTTTTCGTGCAATGTGATCTTCGAGTGCTGAGCACCAGAGTTGGAATGGAAAAAGAGAAATGGAATCAAGAGAGCGTTCGCGTCAGCCCCGAGTCACGGTTCACAGCGTGGCGGCTGCCGCAGGCGTATCGAAATCGACCGTATCGCGCATTCTGGACGAACGGCTTCCGCGGTCAGACAGCGAGACGGCGCGGCGCGTGCGGAAAATCGCCGCGGAGCTTGGCTATGTAAGGGATGTCTCCGCGGCCAGCCTGCGGCGCGGCAGTACGATGACGATCGGAGTCATCGTGCCTCGGCTGACGGATACGGTGATGGCGATGCTTTATGAGGCAATCGTCAAAGCCTGTGCCCGCACCGGTCGTTTCGCCATCGTGGCGACGACGGAAGATAATCCGGAGGCGGATCGCGTTGCCGCGGAATCGCTGCTCAACCGCGGTGTCGACGGGCTTATTCTTTCAACGGCACGGGACGACGACACCTTCCCGGATGAACTTAACGAGCGTGGCGTACCCTATGTGCTGGCGTTGCGAACGGATCATCATAGCCTCTCAGCCGTTGGCGATGATCGCCTGGGTGGATATCTGGCGACACGCCATTTGCTTGATCTCGGACATCAACGGATCGGCGTGATTGCCGGACCGGATTATGCCTCCAGCGCCACCGGACGTGTCGAAGGATACAAGCACGGGCTGGCCGAAGCATCCATTCCGGTCGATCCCGCCCTCATCGTGCCGTCGACATTCGGAATCCAGTCCGGCGCCGAAGCGGTGCAGACACTGATGTCGCTCGACTGTCGACCCTCGGCTATTTTTGCCGTGAACGACAATACTGCCATCGGGGCGCTCTCCGCGCTGAACAAGATGGGTCTATCTGTCCCCGATGACATTTCGCTCATCGGCTACAACGACATCCCCATCGTCAGCCATCTTTCGACGCCTCTCACGACGTTGCGCGTTCCCTTCGACCAGATTGCCTCTCACGCGCTCGACTTGCTTACCCACACCACCGCCCCGCGCGAGAACCGCATTCTCGTATCCGCCCCGACCCTTATCCCGAGAAAGTCGACTGCGCGATTTTTGGGAGCATCCACCATCCAGTCATGATCTCGGTTTTCCCGCGAGGGTCACTCGCCATCGATTTCATGACTTGGCCGTGGCCGGGCATGGCCCGGTAAACACACTGACATTCCGACAGAAAAAGCCGGGAAAGATCTCCCCGGCTTTTGATGTCAGTTTTGGGTGTTCCTTACGCCATGCTGGCTTCTGGCCGCGACCGCACGCCGACCATGATGCCGATGGCGGCAAGGGCGAGGATCAGTCCACTGGTGCCGAAGACGCTGACTGCGCCACTGAGATCGAAGATGATGCCGCCGACTGCCGCACCCATGGCAATTGCGAACTGGATGGAGGCGACAAGGAGACCGCCGGCACTTTCCGCTTCATCTGGAATGGTGCGCGCCAGCCAGGTGGACCAGGCGACCGGCACGGCGCCGAAAAGGAAGCCCCAGAAGGCGACGAGGACTGCGGCAAGCGGCAAAGGCGGCGCCGTCGTTACAAAAAGCACTGCAATCAACGCCATGAAAAGAGGAAGTGCTGCGAGTGACATTTTCAGGCTGCGGCTGATCAGTGATCCGGCAACGAGGGTGCCGACGAAATTGGCCAGTCCGAAACCGAGCAGCAGGGCGGAAACCATGCCGATACCCGCACCGATATCCGCTTCCAGATAGGGACGCAGATAGGTGAAGAAAGCAAAATGGCCGCCGAAAACCAGCGTCGCCGCAACAAGACCGAGCGCAATGCCAGGCCTCTTCAGCACAACACCAAGTGTCTTGATGCTGCTGGTTCCTGTCGGGGCAAGCTTCGGTAGAGTGAAAAACTGTGCGAAGAAAGCGGCCACACCGAGCAATGCCGTCAGCACGAAAACGAAGCGCCAGCCTGCGAGCTCACCCACATAGCTGCCAACGGGTGCCGCAACGATGGTTGCTGCCGAAACTCCGCTGAATATCATAGAGAGCGCGCGTGGCACGCTGGCTGCAGGGACCAGCCGGATGACGATTGCGGTGGACATGGCCCAGAAACCACCGAGCGCCACGCCAAGCAGCAAGCGTCCGATCAGAAGTATCATCAGACCGGGAGCCGCCGCCACCATCAGGTTAGAGATGACGAGGAGGGCCGAAAAGATCATCATCAGGTGTCGCCGATCAATGCGACGCGCGACGGATGTGATCAGGAGGCTGGCCACCATGCCGACAACGGCAGTCACGGTGACCGCCTGACCGGCTGCACCTTCGGTGATGCCGAGGTCTGCGGCGATGGGTGTGAGGAGGCTTGCCGGCAGAAATTCTGCGGTGACCAGCCCGAAGACGCCAAGCGCCATGGAGATGACGGCGCCCCAGGCGGGCACCTCGGGGTCATCCGCGGCGGGATTTGAAATAGGTGTCGGGTTCATCGGTATGTCCTTTGGGAGGAGAAGATGGCAGAAGCATAGACTCGACTTTCCGGACGATCCATGCCACAAAATCCGCCATGTTTGATCAAACGTCCGGAAATCAGCCCTCACCCGACCTCATCAGCGAATTGTTGATGGGGATGCGGCTTGTCGGACTGGATTATCGCCGCATCGAGGCTTCCGCTCCCTTCGGGTTTTCCTTCGGTGAAGTAGAAGGTCGCGCGCAGTTTCATTTCGTGGCGTGCGGACCGGTCTATCTTCGTACCTCCTCCGGTATGCTGCATAAGATGGATGCGGGCGATGCGGTTTTGTTGCCGCGTGGCGGGCCGCATGCGCTGCTTTCCGATCCTGATATTGCCTGCCAGAACATCCGCTCGCTGGATGCCGCACCTCTTTGCAACTCCGTCAGCGCCATCAAGACCTGCGAACCCGACGTGCCGAGCGAAGAGCGCGTCCTGGTGTTCAGTGGTTGCATGGAGTTCGATCTCGGAGCCATGCATCCGATTACCGGGCTGATGCCCGAGGTGATGTTCGTCAACACGCTCACCTCGCGCTATCCGGAACTTCTTCCCATGCTGGAAGCGATGGAGCGGGAGACGCGCCAGGCGCGCGCCGGCTTTGCCGGTATTCTCGCCCGGCTTGCCGATGTCGTTGCCGCCTTTATCGTGCGGGCCTGGGTGGAATGCGGTTGCGGCGATTCCTCCGGCTGGGTGGCCGCGCTTCGCGACCCTCGTCTTGGTCGCGTCATTCTCGCGATCCACAACAATCCCGGCCATGATTGGACTCTCGCGGAACTGGCTGGCGTGATGGGCGCATCGCGCTCCGTCTTTGCCGAACGGTTTCTGGACGTCACCGGCATGACGCCGGTGCGCTACCTCACCGAGTTGCGGATGCGGCTTGCCATGCAGTGGATCGGCAAGGAGAGGATGCCGATCGAAACGGCGGCGGAGAAACTTGGCTATGGCTCGCAGGCCGCCTTCAGCCGTGCCTTCAAACGCATTGTCGGCCATCCGCCGAGCGCTCTTTCATCCTCGATCAGCCATCACGCGTAACAAGCGCCCAAAAGAAAGCCCGCCGACTGCTTTGCAGGGCGGGCTTTCTGAGCGCTCGCAAGTGAACTTACTCCGCCGGCGTTGCTGCCGGATCGAGCGCGTCGATGCCTTCATGGCGATCATAGGCCGCCTGATCGAGGATGCCCTGACGCTTGGCGACGATCGTCGGGATCAGCGCCTGGCCTGCGGCATTGACCGCGGTGCGGCCCATATCGAGGATGGGGTCGACCGCAAGCAGCAAACCGACGCCCTGCAACGGTAGGCCGAGTGTCGAGAGGGTCAGCGTCAACATCACGGTCGCACCCGTCAGTCCCGCCGTTGCCGCCGAGCCGAGCACCGAAACGAAGACGATCAGCACATATTCCTGAATGCCAAGCGGCAGACCATAGAACTGGGCGACGAAGATGGCGGAGATCGCCGGATAGATCGCAGCACAGCCATCCATCTTGGTGGTCGCACCAAGCGGCACGGCGAAGGCGGAATATTCCCTTGGCACACCGAGGTTGCGCTCGGTCACCTGTTCCGTCACCGGCAAAGTGCCGATGGACGAGCGGGAGACGAAGGCGAGCTGGATTGCCGGCCATGCGCCTGCGAAGAAGCGCACCGGGTTCAGCCCGTTTGCCGCCAGGATCACCGGGTAGACGACAAAGAGAACGATGGCGAGGCCGATATAGATCGCGGCGGAGAACCAGCCGAGCGAAGCCAGCGCTTCCCAGCCATAGACAGCAACCGCGTTGCCGAGCAGACCGATCGTTCCGATCGGCGTCAGGCGAATAACCCACCAGAGCGTCTTGCGGGTGATGGCGAGCAGCGAACGATTGAAGGAGAGGAAGGCTTCGGCCTTCTCACCTACTTGAAGGGCTGCAATGCCAACCGCAATCGAGACGACCAGAATTTGCAGAACGTTGAAGTTGAGCGCCGTGGTGGCTCCCGTCTGCGTGACCTTTGTCGAGGCCTGCAGGCCGAGGATGTTTGAAGGGATCAGGCCCTTCAGGAAATCCAGCCATGAGCCGGTGGTGGAGGGTGCCGCCGCCGCAGTTGCCTCTACGCCGGTGTTGAGGCCGGGCTGAATGAGAAGGCCGAGCGTGATGCCGATCAACACTGCGATCAGCGCGGTAATGGCGAACCAGAGCAGCGTCTGCCAGACAAGGCGTGCTGCATTGTTCAGCTCGCGCAGATTGGCAATGCTGGCCACGATGGCGGTAAAGATCAGAAGTGGCACAAGCGCGCGCAACAGTTGCACGAAGATGGAGCCGACCGTGGAGAGCGCCTGGACCAGCCAGTTCGGCCCGGCCTCCGTGGGACCCATTTCGCGGGCAACGTAGCCAAGGACGAGACCCACAACCATGGCGGCGAAAACCTGGAAACCGAAGGACCCGTAGAACGGCTTCTGCGCCCGTTGTGAGGAAGATGAAGCAGACATGGTGTTGAATTCCGTGAATGCGAGAATGCTTGAGCATCTAACGCGTGAAGGGAAGGATTGCTCCTATATTCGGCGCCATGCACAGAATTTCAACGAATTGGATTTTGCGCGATCGGTAATGTGGAGAATTTTGTTTCACCTCAAGCGTCTTGCGGCTGGCTTTTGTAGAGCCGTGCGAAGAAGGCTCGATCCGATATGGCTGCCAGAGAAAGCGCCAAGGCTGCTGTTGCGCCAATGGCAAAGACGACACGCCCGATCAGGATGCTGTAGACATCGGCGCCGAGCGAGACCATCACCAGCGTATCCTCGATGATGCTGTGGGCAAACCCCATGAAAACGCAGGAGAGGAAGATCTGGCGCGGCGCAATGATGCCGGATCTCGCTTCACGGATCAGAAGACCGGCGCCGTAGGAAATACCTAAGAAAAGGCCGATCGCAGTCAAATGCCCCGCCTCGCCTTTAATGCCAGCCAGTCGCAGCACTGGTTCTATCGCCTTCATCATCAAGCCCAGGATGCCCGTGATCTTCAGCACTTCAAGCGTCCATGAAAGGAGAAGCAGGACGACGAGCATCATCACCATGGCTTCGGCCAGTCCCCAGACATAGACGGACCAGTCTGGTGTAACCGCGCCCGGCACCCATGCCGGAGCGACGGGCGCGGACAGCCAGCCGGTGGCCTGGAACAGGTGATGGAGGATAAGCGCATAAACGAAACCTCCGACGATGCGAAGTGTCGTGGTTGCCACCATGCCCGGCCCGGCGTTCTGTATGATCTTCTGCTCCAGCGGCAGTCCGTGGGCGAAGAGAACCAGAGCAGAAAACACCGTGACATCCGCCGTGCTGAGCACCGAGACCGGAACAAGGGCGAAGATCAAGGGCACCGCACCCCATACCCCGACCAGCATCGCAGTCAGCCACGCGAGGCCCAGTTCTGGAGGAAGGCCGACGGCGTGCATCACCGGCGCGAAGGCGGGAGCGATGGCTTCGACAACGCCCAATCGCGACAGGACCTCGGTCAACACCGAAATCGGCACTGTGATCTTGACCAGCAACCAATAGATATCAAGCGTTTCACGCGACTTCAGCAGCAGGGATTGAAAGAACGGCATCGGCAACTCCTTGGGGCTGACCACTCTATAGCCTGCGGCCAGTGGCATTTTTGGTCAAAGATTGCGTCTGTTTGCAATTTTGTTGCAGGTCTCTCCTTCCTGTTTATGATCGGCTGATGGACAAGATCGACCGCAAAATTCTCAATCTGATGCAGCGAGACGCTTCACTCACCAATGTGGAGATGGCAGAGAAGATCGGCCTCTCTCCATCAAGCTGCCTGCGACGGGTTCAGCGTCTCACAAAATCCGGGATCATCGACCGCGTCGTCGCCATCCTCAATCCGGCGAAGGCCGGGCGCGGCATCAAGGCTCTGGTGTCGGTCGAGTTGAAGCTACACGGCGAACAGCAGATGCGGCGCTTTCTCGATCTTGCTCGGACCGAGGAAGCGGTGACGCATGCCTATGCGATCACCGGCGATATGGATGTGATGCTGATGCTGCGTCTCACCGACATGGAGGAGTTCGACGCCTTATGCGACAGGCTGTTTCGCGACCAGACGAATGTCGCGCGTTTCGTGACGATGGTGGTGATCAGGACAGCGAAAGAGGAAACGGCGATCCGGGTTTGACGACAGTCTCGGAAGGACCTTTTAGCCCTCTCCCCTCGCCGGAAGTTGCCGCTTTTGAAAACCGGTTTTAGAAGGTTCAAACCCTGCGTTTCGATAAAATGCATGTGTTTCCGGCCTCGTGGAGCCTGTCATCAGCGTGACCTTGTAGCAGCCAGCCTGCCAAGCATGAGCCGTTGCAAAGTCCAGAACCCGCTTTCCGATCCCCTGCCTTCTAAAGTCGCTATGCGTCACGACATTTTCGATCAGCGCGTAAGGCCGACCGCCGCGTGTAAGGTTAGGTATCACCACCAAGACACATGAGCCAACGAGGACGCTGCCCACCTGACACACCACGATGACGCTGCCGCGATAGGCTAGAAACTGATCGAATATCGCCTCGGCATCGGGCAAGTCTGGAGATTGGTCGCCCGGTGAAAGATGCTGGTAAAGGTCGAGCAACGCTGGAAGATCGCTCTTTTCCGCCGCTCGGACCAATGTCTCGTCCATTCTGTCGCAGGCCTTACAGCCCGATTTCATTTGCCCACGGCGGATTAGCGCCTGCGCGCGACACCGTCACGGCAGCCGCCTTGGCGCCAAGTGCCAGCGCCTTGGCGATCTGGTCTTCGGTGAGTGAGGCGACTTGGGACTTGGTGAGGAGACCCTGGAGTTTCAGGGACGCGAGAATACCGGCATCGAAGGTATCGCCGGCGCCGACCGTATCGACCACCTCGACACGTTCGCTCGGTACCTCGACGCGAAGTTGCTTGGTGTAGCCGACGGCACCTTCTGCACCGCGGGTGACAACGACGAGCTTGGCGCCGTGATGCAGCCAGTGGCGCGCAAGCGTGTCTTCATCGCCCTTCAGGCCGAACCAGGCCAGATCCTCATCCGAGAATTTCACGATATCCGACATGGCCGCCATGCGATTGATGCGATCCATGTGCTTCTGCTTGTCCTGGATGAAGCCCGGACGGATATTGGGATCGAGTGAGATGACCCGCTTCTCATGTTCCCGCACCATGAGCGCCTCATAGGTGCTGCCGCAGGGTTCGGGGATCAGGCTGATCGCACCGAAATGCATCGCTTCGCACTCGCCGCCAATATGCGGCAAATCCTTTTCCGACAGCATGCGGCCTGCCGTACCTTCATCATAAAAGGCATAGGTTGCGTGGCCATCGACCAGCTTGACGAAGGCGATGGTGGATGGGCGGTTGGAGAAGGCGCAGAGGCTGTAATTGACGTTGCTGGCGCGCAACGTCTCTTTCAGAATCTCGCCCATCATGTCATCGGCAATACCGGAAAAGAAAGCAGATGGGACGCCAAGACGCCCGAGTGCGATGGCGGTGTTGAAGACCGCGCCGCCCGCATAAGGGGCGAAAGCCGCCTCGCCTTTGGTCGATTCACGCGGCAGCATGTCGATCAGGGCTTCGCCACAACACAGGATCATCCGATTTCCTCCAAATCTAAATCGATTAGATGCTTAACGGCAGCACCTTGTCCCGGTCAATATCCCGGGCAAGGTTCAGCCAAAATTACGATTGCGGCAATTCGCTGATGCCGCCATGACGCGCCGACCAAGGCAGCGGGTTGTCAAGGAAGGCTTCCACTTCCGACAGGGTCTTGTCGTCAAACAGCTTTTCGGAACGCGCCGCTTCCAGTACGTTGCGCCATGTGCTGAGGTAATGCAGCTTCACATTGCCGTTGGCAAAGCGCGCCTCGGCCTCGGGGAAAATGCCGTAATAGAAAAGCGCGATGCCGTGATCGACGATGCCGCCAGCCGCGCGGATGGCATCGATGAAGGTGAACATCGAACCGCCCGCAGTGGTCAGGTCCTCGATGACCAGAACGCGTGCGCCTTCCGGCATATGGCCTTCGATCTGCGCATTGCGACCGTGACCCTTCGGCTTCTTGCGGCAATAGATCATCGGCAGGCCAAGGCGTTCGGCCAGGAAAGCGGCAAAGGGAATGCCTGCGGTTTCTCCACCCGCAACGCAGTCGAACTTCTCAAAACCGGCATCGGCCACGATCTTGGCCGCGGCAAAATCCATCACCGCAGAGCGGATGCGCGGATAGGAGATCAGCTTGCGCATGTCGATATAAACGGGGCTCTTCATGCCCGATGCAAAAGTATAGGGCGCTTCGGAGTTGAAATGGACGGCCTTGATTTCCCACAGCATTTTCGCAACGAGTTCGGCGACCACGGTGCGGTCGGTGAAATTGAATTGGGCCATCGGCATCTTCCTCTTTCTTCTCAGCTATCGATAAAAAAACTGCCGGATAAACCGGCAGTTTGAACGTTAGTTTTCAACATCCCAATGCAGCGGGAACATCGGATCAAAGACCGTCACAGGTCCAGCACCCGTCTCGATCTTCGCCGGAAATGCTACTGGCTCGTCGCGCTTCACGAGTGTGATCGTCTCGTCATTGGGAGCAAGGCCGTACCATGCCGGGCCGTTCAGGGAAGTGAAGGCTTCGAGCTTATCCAGCGCGTTGTCCTGCTCGAACACATGGGCAAGGCAGCTCATGGTGTTGATGGAGGTGTAGACACCAGCGCAGCCGCAGGCACATTCCTTTAGCGGATCGACGTGGGGAGCGGAATCCGTGCCGAGGAAGAAACGCTTGTCACCAGACGTTGCCGCATCGCGCAGCGCAACACGATGTTCCTCGCGCTTTGCCACAGGCAGGCAGTAATAGTGTGGCTTGATGCCGCCAACCAGAATGGCGTTGCGGTTGATGATGAGGTGATGCGTGGTGATGGAGCCGGCGAGGTTTTTCTCCGACTCGCGGATATAATCTACGCCATCCCGCGTCGTCACATGCTCCATCGTCACCTTCAGTTCCGGCAAGCGCTTGCGCAGTGGTGCAAGAACCGTATCGATGAAGACCTTCTCGCGGTCGAAAATATCGACGTCCGGCGTCGTCACCTCGCCGTGGACGCAAAGCGGCAGGCCGATCTTTGCCATGCGCTCTAGCACCGGCATGGCCTTGTCCATATCGCGCACGCCACCATGCGAATTGGTGGTGGCACCGGCCGGGTAAAGCTTCACAGCGGTGATGAGGCCGCTTGTCTTGCCCTCTTCCACATCATCGGCGCTCGTATGCTCGGTGAGATAGAGCGTCATCAGCGGCTCGAAGCGATCGCCAGCGGGAATGGCCTTGACGATGCGCTCACGATAGGCGCGCGCATCCGCCGTGGTGACGACCGGCGGCACCAGATTGGGCATAATGATGGCGCGGGCGAAATGGCGGCTGGTATCGCCGATCACGCCTTCCAACATTGCGCCATCGCGCAGGTGCAGGTGCCAGTCATCCGGGCGGCGAAGGGTGATCGTCTGCATTGTGAGCCTCTCAAGCAGGTCCGCGCAAGGTGTCTCGCAGTTTGCGCGTGAAGACCTTGCGAAGAACAATGTATGGGGTGCGGCCCGCTTAGCACCTTTCCACGGAATAAAACAGCGCCTTGGCGTGACTTCGGGCTACTTTTTCGCCTCACCGATCGAGCCCGCCTGCGGGCCCCAGACATCGGTCATGGCAAAGCCATCCGCCAGTGGATCGAACGGATCGAGCGCGATCTGGTGCAGACCGAAGGTGAAGCCTCGACCGGTAATGGTGGGGATGACCGCATCTTTGCCCGCCACCTGTGCCAGCGCCGACAGCCCAACCTCGAACTCCGTGCCGATGATGGAGCGGGACTTATAGGTGTCCCCCACCTTCACCTTGCCGCGCGCATGGAGCGTCGCCAGATTAGCGGAGTTGCCGGTGCCACAGGGCGAGCGATCGGCACGGCCCGGCCACATGGTGGTGCAGGTGCGGATTGTGCCATCCTCTTCCGTATCTCGGAACATCACATAGGCGACGCCGGAAATGGCGGGGATTTCCGGATGCACGACTGGGATATCGCGGTTGACGATATCCTTCAGCACCATGCCGGCAGCCACGAGCTTGGCAGCGTTGGCCTTGTCGATGGTGAGCCCGATCTGGCGCACATCCACGAGCGCGTAAAAGATGCCGCCATAGGAAATATCCATACGGATACGGCCCCAGTCGGGCGTGTCGATCTCGACATCCAGTTTATGCACGAAGGACGGCACCATGGTGAGCTTGACCTTTTCGCAGCGGCCATCCCGGCAGGTGGCAGTGGCCTTGACGAGGCCGGCTGCGGTTTCCAGCATTACGATGGTCTCAGGCTCCTTCATCTCCACCATTCCGCTTTCAAGCAGTGCAGTCGTGGCGCAAATGGAGTTGGAGCCGGAGCTTGCATGCGCCTGGTCGGGTTGGAGAATGACGAAGGCGGCATCAGCATCCGGGTGCTTGGGTGGCAGCAGCAGATTGACGGAGCCGATCGGCGTCCCGCGTGGCTCAAGCGTCAAGAATCGACGAAGCTTCTCCCCCTTCGGATCGGTGTTCAGCCAGTGCAGTTGCTCGGCAACCGTGGCGCCCGGAATCTTCGGCACGCCACCGGTGGCGACGCGGCCGATCTCTCCTTCGCAATGAACATCGAGAAGCTGAAGGGTACGTTTCCAGCGCATGGGGCATTACTCCAAAAGGGGATTTCCCCCTCATAGCGGATTAAATACTGTTTGTATATTGGCAGATCAGCGGCTGCGGCAGGCCGCGCTGTTGCGTTTGGCGCGAAGCGAACAATCCGTCTGGCTGCGATTTCCGCTATCGAGGACCTGCGGATCGACAACGCTGGTCGCGGTGTCACCCACCGAGCCGACGGTGTTTTCCACGGAGCGACCGAGACGCTCCACTTGCCGTCCGTAATTTTCCCGCGTGCGCGGATCGAAGACAGCAATCGGCGCGCTAATGGCCACGCTTGCCGCCGTGCCGACCGTCTGTGCCGCACCGATGCCGACGGCACCAATGGCTTCGCCAAGACCCACATCGGAATCCGTCACCGTCTGACCGGCGATCAGGCGGTCGCCGATCAGCTTAACGACTTCCGGACTTTCGGCAAACTTGCCGTGGTTAAGGCGGTCGCCCGATTGCAGCTTGGTGAGATCGAGAACCGTGATGCCTGCCTTCTCCAATTCGCTGCGATAGGGTTCCGCCGCCGGATCGATCTGGCCGAGGCGATCGACATTGCCGGAGATGCGGCGCGACAGGCTCAGCGCCCGGTCATCCTGCGAGACGAAGAGGGTGAATTTCGGCTTGTCCTTGCCAAGACTTGCATATTGACGGCCGAAGACATCCACGTCGAGATCGGGAGCCGCCAGGATCACGTTGTTGATCTTCGGCAGCACATGGCCGTTGCGGATTGCCATCTGGCGCAGTGCTTCCACTGCAAGCCATGTGCCCATGGAGTGGGCCATGACGGTGATGTCACTGACCGAGCTATCCTTCGCAAGGCGCGTCAGCATCTCCTCAAGCGCATCGCGCGAATAGTTTGTGCTTTCCTTGTCGTAATTGTAATCGAAAATGCTGGCGCGCGAGGGCCATGTGAACACGACTGGAACGACGTCCGTTCCGGAGTCATGGACGATCTGAGCAAACCGGTAGACCGATTCTTCGTAGCGGTTGTTGAAGCCATGGACGAAGACCAGAACGCGCCTGTCCTTCGGGCTGTGGCGCTTGATCCAGCTGCGCGTCTCGGCCGCCGAGGTGACGGGCTCCACCGAAATTGTGGTGAAGTCCTTCAACGGATCCGGCGGAAGCTTCTTCGGCCACTGCACCTGGCCCACCTTGCGGTTGGCAGCCGGCGGAATGGAGACGGTGACGGCATCCACCTTCAGACCCGTGCCGCGCTCTCCGCCGAACAGCACCGCCTTGTCCTCAGCCGGCGCACGTGTCGTCGCCACCAGCAGACTGACCGGCGTCGTGCCCTGCACCACCTGCCCCGTTGGCGTCATCACCCCGACCGGACGCCCGCCGCAGCCGGCGAGAACGGTCAGCAAGGTGACCAAAGCAACAAGCCTTGCGGCCATTCCGATACTCCAGGACAGGCCAAGGGCGCCGAAAAACAGGAACCATTGGCGATCAACCGCCCTGTTTATTGCAGAATGAAAGGGTGTTGGCGACCGGTAAAGGTGTTACCAGCCGCCGCTTTTAGGTGTTGCTGTGTCTTCATAGCCGCAGACCGGCTATGAAGATCGGCCTCACCAAACGCCTGCTATCCTGCGATAGGTGAAGCCATAGGCGTGGAAAAGCTCTGTTTGCTCATCGACTGCCGCCTGCACATTGTAGGTCGCGCCGATAGGCCGTGTATGGGCGAAGGAGACCGCGTCGATGATGCCCATGCGTGAGCGCGGATTTCCAAGAAAGGATGGCCACAGATGATCGAGACCGTAGCCCGACATGACATCCTTCATGGAGCCCACGCAGATTTTCAACGCTCTTTTCGAGAAAATCGGGCACATGATTTCCACGAACGGTTCGTGCCTCAAAACACTGCCTGGCTGCGCCACCGTGATCGGGTGCGTCGGGAAGGAGTTGGGACCGGCTTTCAGGGCAGGCTGAGCGAGATCAAGTCCGTGCTGGCGGAAAATGTGAAACATGCGATTAATATCGGTCCCGGTACCATCAAGATCATCGTCGGGTAACCAGATGGCTTCATACTTCCACAGAGGGCTCCCATCATACAGCAAATTGTAGAGCAGCCTGAATTTCTTCGTCGAAGGGATGTGCGCGAGATATTCAAATGCCGATGCGATGGCTGGCTCCTCCACACCGTAATAGCCAATGCAAAGGTCCCAATTGCGAGTCAAAGAGGTTACGTCCTCGAGCCATCGCGGATGGAGAGAGCCCGCTCCAGCGGGAACGATGACGAGGTTGGGGCGTAAGGGGCCGCCCTCCGGTTGGGTGGTGAACAGTGCACGTCTTTCCTCGTTTGGTGGCGACGAGAATTGCGGATGTTGCGGGTGTTCGGTCGTTGCAAGAACGTAGAGATTTGATCGCCCGTCGATCGTGCCACGCCCCGCAAAACCGACAATCGTCCCTTCGATGATCCGCGCGGCGGCGAACACGACTGAAGGAAGGCCATTCTCTCCAATGAGGCATAGCCTGCCGTTCACAACTGCCCACATATTCGCCGATGATGAAGCAAAACCGCCCAGCAAACCTTGCGGAGCTAGAACGAGGAAGTTCGCGAGAGTGCGACGATCACCATCAAAGAGCTGCCAAAAAGTGCCGCTTAAAGCAGTCTCATCAAGTGCTGGACAAGATGCCCATTCTTCATCGACAGTCGTCTCAACTGGCGAAGCTGGCATCGCCGTTGCCGTGTTTTGTTGCATAGTCAGCATTCGTTCCGCACCTTGGCTCGCCATAAGCAGGCTTCTGATCAATTCTCAAGAAGTAGATGACAAGTTTGTATGGTGCGAAGCTTACGGCGTTACTTGAGGTAACAAGCGGCACTCAATCTAGTTAAAGGATAAAGACTGAAACCGCTATCACACGACCCCAAAATAGGCCAGATTTTAAGCACACATACCTCAAGCACTGCGTTATCCAGCGCCCGCGTCAGGTGGTTTCAATATCCCGACCGAGTGAAGAGTCACGCAAATCATTGCGTCCCATCATTCTAGCTTTGCCACGACTTGTCGGTTTCCAGAAGCTATCTGCCGGTGGCAATCTGGCTAAGGAAGAAAATCGAAGGCCATATGCCGAAGTAACTAGAGAAATCCTCGATCACCATTCCCGATCGAAATCGAGCGCATAACAGACTCGATGAACAGGAGGACGACCTGCAAGGCATAAACACGCACCCTTGCAACAATGATGCGAAACAAAACGTGTACTAATTAAAGAAGAGGAAATGGCACACCCGAAGAGAAACGCCTAAATTTCCTAAAAGCTTAACCAAAACAATGTGGCGCAAGCCATCCAGTTACGCTGTGTGTAGCAGATGGGGGCGGACGTGGAAAGTGCCTTCTTGATGTACTTATATTCGTGGAGCTAGAGGTCAGGCGATTCTCGTTACTGTGGAGACAATACGACAATGGAAAACTATCTGCTTTCAAACACGATTGCCCCGAAAACAGCTCTGGGAATAGATGACCTAATCCTGAGGAATACTGCGATCTTCGCTAGGCCAGTTACCGAAAACGAGACGCAGGCGTACAATGATGTAACTGCTCTTCCTCGTGTGGTCGTAACGCGCCCACCTAAACAGGAACTCCTAGCCGCCGACATGGTGCCCTACGACTGCCATACCAACTGCGCCACGCAGGAGGCTAACGACACGACCGGCTCAAGTCGTCATGTGTTTGGGTGGATGGTACTAGGCGAAGATTTGATATTGCATTCTGTGGTCAAGATGGGAAGCCAATGGCTTTGCCTTACGCCACAGACGGTGGAGCTATCGTCGCGCTTCGACTTTATACCAGACCCTCTCATTGAGTGGCGGGATGCAGACGATGGGGTTTCGCTTGTTGCTTGCCGACAGGGGAAGGAGCTTCCTGAGTTTTTGAGGAAAGACCCTGAGCATCACATCAGAATGTATAACGAGTTGTTGCGGCTGGTGGCTTCTGGCGTTTCGGTGGTTGAGGCCCGCGATATTGTGTCCTCCACGCTGGGAAAGCCTTGGCTAGTAGGTGATAAGCTGCCGCTGCCTGAAGCTAAGCCCAACGAGTAGTTGCTCTGACGCTCTTTTGGTAGGCAAGAGCATCGTTTTACCACTCACCTCCACGTGCCTCTAGTGCGGCCTGGCCTTTCGCAAGCTCTCGTCGAAAGCGCTCAGTCCAGCCCTCTGGCATTTCTATTTTAAGAACGTACTCAAAGTTGCTACTTGGGTTTGAGGTGGAGTGGAAAATTGATCTGATAAACTTCGAAAGCTCAGGCAGGTTCTTGATGGGATGAAGCGCACCATCAACTAAGCAGTCGGCCAGCCCCTCAAAACCCTCAGGAACATTAGTGAACTTGGCTTCCTCAGCAACTTCCACCATATGACGGGCTGCCCTACCGACAAGCTGCGCTACGTGGGAGATCAACTCTGCATCACCTGGCTGCCCTGGTGCTCCCCAAGCATTACGAAATTCTTCTAAGAGCCCTTCCAGAGCTTGTATGAATGCTCTTAGGTCAGCTGGTTTTGTGCCCATCCATAGAAAGAACTCACCGCGTGGCAGGTGTATTCTCGGTCTCACCGAGAGGCCCAGCTCTAGGTCTCTTGCCGCCCTCAAAACGGGCTTAAGATGATAATCCAGCAACTCAGCTGTTAACATGTACTCCCAGTACGGTGGCTTCTCGCGGATAATCTGCTCTGCATAAAGGGGAATTGACCCCAGTTGCCCAATCTCCCGATCGTTTGCCAAGCGCCTAAGGAGCTCGCCAGGTTTTCCTATTTCCTGCATTAGCTTCTCTTCATGCTTTTCTTTCCAGATCAGCAAAAGGTTTTCGGGAAACCTACCAGCATCCTTGTCAATCTGACCATGGCAGTCACTGCAAAGCCAAATTGCGTTTGAGATGGAAGCTCTTTCATCATCAGACATTTCGGGTCGATAACGGGCCGCACCAGGCCGCGCTCCGTAAATGTGAGCAGCCTCACCTATGTTCGTAGCCTTGCTGTCCACCAAATTGGGGCCAGTCGTGAGCTTATCGCAATCCGGGTTGCTGCACCTTAGCGCTGCCCTCCGGGATAAATTGTCGATGATGTTTCTAGCAAAGTCTGGAGGAGCCAATCGGGTTGCCTCTCGTTTAGATGCACACCTGAGCCGAGTTGTCACCAGCCGTCACTATGGTTACGCCTGTTCCAGTTGGAGGTATCAGCCGTCCCAAAAAAGTAATCGTGCTCGCAAGGCATACACCTAAACATCTCCTGCCGTGAGGCGGTACGCCCCCTAAACTGTAACACGGATCGTTTGTTAGCTTCGAAACACACCGGACAAATCTTGTGAATGGGTTCCCCTCTGGTCTCCTCGGGTTTGAGCTCGTAAGCGAACGTACCCCCACCGTAGTCTTTGAGTGCATACCTCTGTGCGGTAGACCTCCAGACATCCGCAGCTTCAACTTCACGCTTCAGTGACGCGTTTTCTTGAAGCAACTCAAAGAGCTTTGTTGATGCAGCCATTGTTGAGGATTGTGCGGTTAGGAGAAGGTCTTGCATCTCAATGATTTTGCCCTTTATGGTGGGCATGTCATTTGCGTCTTTCACAGTTTTCGCTAGCTCTGCTGCGGTTTTCAATGTTCCCGCGAGGTCAGAGACTAATGCTAATTCTACCGCCATATGTACCCCCACTCATTCCCGAATGCAGACAATGGACTGCATTACAGTGGCTTATGGTAGCGACTCGGAAGGCTTTGGCAACTAAACTTCATGTGGAAACTGCCTTGTTCACAACCTGTGCGCTTCACCCTGATGTCTCCCTCAATGCCGACCTTTCAGCTTAAGACCTCGTTATTTGTGTGCATTGAGGTCTCGTGGCTGAGAGGCTACTTCAAGTCACCGTCCCGACTTACACAGGGGTCACATATCTCAGAGGTAATCACGTAGCAGCGGCAGCGAGGGTTTCCCCCGGTCCCCCTAGGCCGCTCCCCATGCGCAGCAAAGAGCCTCCCCTGGCCACCTTAATGCTGGCGTCTGGCTGAGTAGGATGCTTGAAGCACGCAGGAAGTTAACCAGGTGCCTCAGTCAGAACTTCTTGACCACGTTGAGGATTAGGTCCTCTATCACGGCTATTGCCTTACTTCGTGTGACCTCCACCGAAGAGGGGTGCGCGGCTGTGTTCCTGACACCAAGGGCGTCTTCAAGTATCTTCCGGACATCGTTAGAAATGATGTTTGCGGAGCGGCAAAGCTCGATGAACTTGCTTTCCTTGAGTTCTGAAAGGTCTTCCTTGGTCGAGACCTTTTTGATCCTCTTGTCCGGACTTGCCGCCAACGACGAGTTGAAATCGTTAAGCTTGGAAGTGAGGACGTATTCAAAGAGATGATCTATTGCTAGTATCCACACCATCACGATTGCGGCTCGATTAGCGTTGGCTTCGAAGCAGTCAACAGCCTCCGCCAAGAAACGCTTTTTGGGTCCGTCATCAAAGTTCTTCTCAAGAGATCGTAGCTCTGCACTGGTCTGAAGCACAACGCGGTTGGACCCAAACTGACCTGAGAGTGTGTCGCTGAAAACGCGGTGCAAACGGTAACCAGAGGGTGTCTTTACGTATCGCTGTGGCTTGGCCTTCAGCCCCTCCGACAGGTAGGCTGAGAGTCTGGTGGGAACCGCGAGGTCACAGCTTGAGAAGCACGGGGCAACGCTTTTAGCGGTTACGGCCTCCTCACCCTGCTCCACCGTAAGGAAATACACAAAGAACGACGTTAGGTCCCTGTCGGTTACTGAAGCTCGGTCGGTAATACTCTCATAGAATCGGGTTACGGCAGGCCTCATGCATCAACTGTCTTTTTGATATCGCCGTGATCTACGCGATTGCGTCCGCGTATCGTAAGCTCAATGTCGTCAGCGGTTGTAAACGTAATATAGCCTTTCGTGTTTCCACGCGCCTTCACAAATGCTTGCCCGAACGCCTCAGGTGGTTTTATGGATGCATCGTGAAAGCAGGTGAAATATGCATCGACGCTGGCCATCGGCCGCCCCTTGGTTTCGAGAAATTTCCCTATCGCAGCAATAATGTCGGAGTTGTTCGTCAGGTTGAACTGGGCCAGAAACTCTTTGATACCACCGGTATCTAGATCGTGAAGGAGTCTCGGTTTGTGGCTGGTGATGCGCGGCGCGGACTTTTCTTTACCACCCGTAGACACTGCCACAGGGGACGCACGCCTCTTCGGTTTTTTACGTTGCTTGTCCGCTTGAACTGTTTGGATGTCTGGCGTTACCTCTGTAGCGTCTTGATTGTCAGCTATCGGAGGGGCGGCACTGGGATTGATGCTAACAATCCTGTCCTTGAAATCCTCATAGACACGCCAAACGAAGTCCTGATCGCCCTCAGCGTCAATGATACCCTGAGTAATATTAATATGTAGCTTTACGTTGGTCATGGAGCCCCCTTTCCCGCAGGCTACGATGCCTTAATACTACGCGATTCGGTAGTGTCGTTTTGCATTTCCCGGATCGGTAGAGAGTGCCCGACGCGATACATCTTATCCCATCCCCGAAGGCGTACTCTCAGCCTCCAAAGTCACTTCGAAAAGGTATAGCCATCCCGCTCCGCGTTGCTGACAAGCGCCACCAAAAGGTTGAGATACTTATTGACGCTTGCCGCGTGAGCAACCTCCCCCTCCCCGCAAGAAGCACTCTCAATGAGCTGCCTGAAAGACATGGTTCGCTGCTTCCCCTTCAGACGTGTGGGCATCCTGGCTAACGCATTGCGAAACTCGCGGGCTTTCTCTTTGGTGATGTCGGCAAGGTGCAGGTCCCCGTGCCACTCCGTGAAGAACCGGACGACACGCTCAGCTTCCCGCACAGTCGTCCCGGTTGGCTTCTTGCCGCCTCTCGCTGGGCTCCCCGCCTTCCATTCGGCAAACGCTTCAGACAGCTTCGGGCCGCGCTCAACGGGGCTAGGCTGGGCGGGAGTCAGTATGTTCTTGCCGGTTTGCCTAAGCTTGGCCGCTTCATAGCCTTCCACATATCCCCGCAGGATCGCTAAGCCAGCCTCTTGGTAAAACTCAGAGTGCGGCTCAATGGGAAAGCGGTTTTCTGTAAGGTAGGCATGAAGCTCTTTCTGGATGATGGTGATATCGTATCGAGCGAGAGCATCCCGGTAGTCGGCAAGCCACATGTCCAGCTCTTCCCCATGGACCTCAAGATGGATTGCCTCCATGCCCATGCCCCCAAAACGGATACGCTCAAGGTCTGGCCATTGGCTCCGCTCTTGGGGGGTCTGTAGCTGCTTGCGAAAGTCTCCCTGCTTCCTCGTCTGCTCATCCGCTACCAAGACCGAACGGAAGGCCCACGCCTGAATGGTCGCGCTATCGGGTAAAATGGAAGGCGTTCGCTGCGAGGTGCCCTTGTCTCCGCTCAGCAAGAGCTGCCGTGCTCTCTCGAAAAGGTCAGCGGCCTTGAGGGCTTCCGCGAGGTCTTTGCGTTTGGCGACTCGCAAATCGTTAGTGCCAAGAGACACCACAAGCTCACGCTTGAAGCATCCGGTATCAGTGTTGATGAGCTCAGGGAGGTGGCGCTTGATGTGATCCGGGGCAACCTGACCAGCTAACTCTTTCGGGAGCCGCTTTCGAAATTGGTAGATGCCTGATCCGGGACGCCTTTGCATGTAGGTGATTCCTGCCATGAGTGTGAAACCCTTGTGCGTAACCGAAGTGTAGCAGAGGGCTTGCGCTAAGGTCCTGAAACCTTAGATATTTTGGCAGTACAATGCATTAGGAAAAGAATGGCGCACCCGAAGAGATTCGAACTCCTGACCCCCAGATTCGTAGTCTGGTGCTCTATCCAGCTGAGCTACGGGTGCGTGCCTGTTCTGCTGGCGTGGCGATCCTCTAAAACGTCCCACCCTCGAATGCAAGCGATTTTGTTTTCAAATCGTCATTTTCCTGCAATGAATTTCACAAGATGTTGAAAATAAATGATTTTTCGACAAGACCTATTTGGGGATCAAATTCGCGATAAAAAAGGCATGGCGTATTGGCGGTGTGCAGGGTAGCAGGATCGGCAGTAAAACTAGCTCGTGGCCGCAGTCGATCCGGGCCGGGGACGGTCGGGGATTTCGATGCGGAATTGCGTGCCGCGATCGGCCTTCTCGACAAGGGCAATCGTTCCTCGGTGGGACAGGACAAGCTCTCGGGCAATAGCAAGGCCGAGGCCGGTTCCGCCAGAGCGTGCGGAGCCGCGGAAGGCCGAGAACAGGTTTTCGCGGGCCTTCTGCGGCATGCCGGGACCGTTGTCGTCGATGACGATGCTGACGGCGGCATCGTTGCGCTGGGCGGCAATCGTCAGGCGCTTTGCTGGGTAGTCGGACCCATTGGCCTGTTGAAGCGCCTGCACGCTGTTTTTACAGAGGTTGTAGAGAACCCGAAACAGTTGCTCGCTGTCGGCATCGATCTTCAGACCTTCCGGAATGGTGTCGACGAACTCGATCCCGCTCTCCGGTTCGATGGCGAGGATGTCCTTCACGTCCTGAACCACTTCAGCAAGCTCGATCAGGCGGCGTTTTGGCGCGCCTTCGGTTGCCTTTCCATAGGCGAGCACTTCGCTCGTGTAACCGACGGCGCGGTCGATGGTTCTCAGAAGCTTTGGCGCGAAGCTGCGGACCATGGGATCTTCGACATCCACCAGCCTATCCGACATGAGCTGGGCGGACGCCAGGATGTTGCGCATGTCGTGGTTGATCTTGGAGACGGCGAGACCCAGATCGGCGAGGTTCTTCTGTTGCCGTAACGTCTTTTGCAATTGCACCTGCATGTCAGCGAGGTGTCGTCCAGCAACCGCCAGCTCATCGGTCCCCTCTTCCGGCTTGAACAGGCTTGCAGGATCGTCTGGTCGCTCCGAGAAGGTCTGCATGCCAACGGTCAATCGCCGGATCGGACGGATCAGGATGCGGTTGATGGAGACGAAAATCAGGCTTGCAGTGATCAGCGACAGCGCCACCGAAATCATCAACACGTTGCCGGCATAGGCGATCATCGCGGCGCGCAGCTTATTCTCGCTCATCACGATTTCGATGATCATGTTGCTGTCGCCGATCACGTCGAAGACACGGATGACGCGGTTCTGGCCGAAGAGCAGCACTGAGAAGGCGTCGCGCACCGCCTGCAGTTGCGAGACGTCCGAAAGGTCGTATTGATCGTCGACACTCGGCGGCACTTCGGTGGCGGCGAGAAGAGTGGATGTGCCATCCTTCTTCAGTGCAATGAGCTTTGCGCCGGTCGCGAGCAGCGTGTCGTTCTGGACGCTTCGGGGAAGTTCCGTCTGAAGACCGTCGATCACCACGCCCGCAGCAGCGGCGGTGTTCAACCTGTCACGCAGCCATGCCAGGCGCATATTGGCGACGGACGGCACGAAGATCAGAATTTCGGCGATCATGACGAAAATGATCGTCAACAGAAGAAGGCGTCCGGACAGGCCTTGGGTCAGGCCAGGCATCTCGCGCAGGGGGCGGCTCGTGGCCTCATCCTCCCGCTCGCCATTCATCCGGTTTCTGAGTGCTGAAAACACCAGGGCTTTTCCTGTTGGTCTGCCGGCCAGCGGTCAGAAGCCTTGGCGGCGTCCAATTCGGCAAACAGCGTCATTTGAGGATATCATAAGGATTCGACACGAAATTTCAAACGGATGCAAGGCGGATACACAATTCGATGGGCAAAACGGAAAACGCCGCCTGAACGGCGGCGCTCCGTATCGGCCAAAGTTATGTGATCAGAACTCCTGCCACTCGTCCTTGCTCGGTGCAACTGCGGCGGAGCTGCTGAAAGCGCGTGCCACCGTGCCCATCATTCTGCGCGCCGGAGAGGCAACTGGCGTAGAGGACGATCGGGCTGGAGCCGCAGATCTTTGAGCCTGCGAAGTCTCGTTCCCAAGGCGGAAGCGGCCGACCAGCGAGACCAGCGTTGCCGCTTCGCCGCTGAGCTTATGAGTTGCAGCAGAGGTTTCCTCCACCATGGCGGCATTTCGCTGTGTTACCTGATCCATCTGGTTGATGGCCGTGTTGACTTCTTGAAGACCTGTCGCCTGCTCCTGTGCTGCTGTGGCAATCGAATGAATATGGTCGTTGATGCTCAAGATGCGCGTCTCGATGTCTTCGAGTGCCGCACCCGTCTGGCGAACGAGCGTCACGCCACTGCCAACCTCCGCTCCAGATTTGGTGATGAGCGCCTTGATGTCCTTTGCGGCATTGGCCGAACGCTGCGCCAGCTCGCGCACCTCTTGCGCAACGACTGCGAAGCCCTTGCCCGCTTCACCTGCACGTGCGGCCTCAACGCCTGCGTTCAGAGCCAGGAGGTTCGTCTGGAATGCGATCTCATCGATGACGTTGATGATCTGGCTGATTTCGCGCGACGCCTGCTCGATCCGGCCCATAGCGCTGACTGCATCGCGAACCACTTTCGCGGAATGGGCCGTCTTCTCTTTCGTTTCGGACACCATGGCGCTCGCTTCCTGAGCGCGTGCGGTAGAGTTCTTCACAACGGCGGTGATTTCGTCCAGTGCCGCGGAGGTCTCCTCCAAGGCTGCCGCCTGCTGCTCCGTACGCTTTGACAGATCGTCAGCCGCTGAGCGCAGCTCATTGGCGTTGTCATTGATGCCGCCGGTGCTGTCGCGCACCTCCGCCATCGTCGCTTTCAGCTTGGACATCGTGTCGTTGATGTTGGCCTGAAGCTCGGCGAACACACCATGGAATTCGCCGTTCATGGCGCGTGTCAGATCGCCCTTCGCAAGGTCGGCCATCACGCGGCCCGCTCCGGAGACGCCGCTATCGACGCTGCCGAGAAGATCGTTGATCGTCTTTGCGAAACGGTTGAGGTTGTCGTCGCCGTAATCCTTGGTGATGCGGCGGCTGAAATCGCCTTGTGCCGCAGCGCCAACCACATCCGCCATACCCGCCTGCAGATCGTCGCTCTTGGCGCGCATGGCGGTCTCCTGCGCATTCATGCGGCGCATATCCAAACCATTGCGCTTGAAGACTTCGACGGCCGAAGCCATTTCGCCAATCTCGTCCTTACGGTCGAGATAAGGAACCTGGGCTTCGAGATGACCGTCGGCGACAGACTTCATCACCTCCGACACCTTCAGGATCGGTGCACTCAGCTGCCTGGATCCGACATAAAGCCCGATGATGGCTCCAGCACCGACGCCAGTAATGGTGACGAGAGCGACAACCAGAAAGATGACATGGCCGAAGCCTTCAATCTCTGCCTTGATCGCGTCGAGATCCTTAAGGTCGCCCTTCACCACCGCGTCGATTTCGCCTTGATAGGCCTTGCGGTTTTCCCGGTTGGCTTCGTTGTTGCCCTGGATGCTGGCTTCCTGAGGACCGACTTCGCGGCCAAGACGGGCCGTCTCACTGCGGAAAGTGCGAAACTCGGCAAAGCGCTTTTCGATATTGTCGAAAGCAGCGACCTGATAAGCAGGGACGCGAAGCTTCCATTCTTTCAGAAGCGCGGCCATCGCGTCGAGGTTGGTGACGATGCCGTCGGCGAACTTCGCCGCGGCCGCTGTGTCCTTCGCCGCATATACGCCGCGAGATTCCATGACGACCGCGGTAACGAGCCGGTTGAGGGTTTCGCCATAGCGGGCACGATCTGCAACGGCATCCAGAGCGATCGCGTGGGTCTGATATTTGTTGATGGCGTAAATCGAAAGACCGCCGATACTACAGGCGACAAGGCTCAAAAAGCCAACGAGAAGATTGATCTTGCTCCGAATTTTCACTGCGAATTCCCCCCGATATCCCAGATCCCCCTAGCCAAGAGCGCCCCCGGCTGCCTGGTCACAAGAACGTTATTAAACGTCAATTAAAAAACAATTTCAGATTTTACTTATGTGCAAGAATAATGAAAAGCTAACCGATGGCAGCAGGATCAACAGTGCTGTGAAAAGCCGTGCCCTTCGGTTCGTGCGCTGTGAGCGCGTGATGCGGTTCACCAATTGACTTTGCGGGCCATAAGCCCTTATAAGCCCGCACGTCCGGGCATTTTGCAGTCTATGATGGTTTTCCGGGCATCAGTCGAAACGCTCTTGCCCATAAGGGCAAAGTCAAGAAGGGCCGCACCCCGCGGTATTAAATAAATGTCGAAGCGTACTTTCCAACCGTCCAAGCTTGTTCGCAAGCGCCGTCATGGTTTCCGTGCTCGCATGGCTACAGCTGGCGGCCGCAAGGTTCTTGCAGCTCGCCGCGCTCGCGGTCGCGCACGTCTGTCCGCTTAATCAAGTGGTTGCCCGATGAAAGTCGCGGCAGATGACAGATAAGAAAAAAATGCCCGGTCGGTTGAAAAACCGGCCGGATTTCCTTGCCGTTCAGGCGGGCGAAAAGAGGCGTGGAAGCGCTTTTCTTCTGGAGGTCCTGGATCGGCAGGCTCCTGAAACCGAACCCAGGGTCGGTTTTACCGTAACGAAGCGCCAGGGAAACGCGGTGGAACGCAACCGTATGCGTCGCCGCCTCAGGGAAGCCGTCAGGCTTTCTGCCGGGTTTGCAATGAAACCCGGGCATGACTATGTGATTGTCGCCCGAAGGGACGCATTGAATACCGACTTCGCCGTACTGGAAAACTTGCTCATAGAGCGGATCGAGGGACGCGCGAAAAACGGACGCTCCCGGGAGACCCGCTCCAGGAAAGAATGATGGAAAAAAACCGCAATTACTTTATCGCGATCGCCCTTTCGGTTGTCATCGTACTTGCCTGGCAGTTTCTCTACATGAACCCGCGTATCGAACAGCAGCGCCGCGCCGAAGAGGCACGCCAGGCGCAGCAGGCCACGCAACAGACACAGACCACGACGGCCCCTGCCGACGGCTCGTCCGCCCCGGCGACAACGTCGAACGGCACTCTCCCCGGCACCGCCAGCCAGCAGGCCGCGACCATTACGCGCGCCGAAGCGCTGGCGAAGACGCCGCGCGTCGAAATCGACACCAACGCCATTGCCGGCTCCATCAATCTGACGGGTGCGCGTCTCGATGACGTTCGTCTGAAAGACTACCATGAGACGGTGGATAACTCGAGCCCGATCATCACGCTCCTCTCGCCCGCAGAGACGCATGACGGCTACTTCACCGAACTCGGCTATATCGGCAATGAGGGCGTTGGCTCCGTGCCTGGCCCGACCACGGTCTGGACCGCGCCAGCCGGTGCGAAACTGACCGAGACGACGCCGGTCACACTTTCCTACACCAACGAAAAGGGTGTGGTCTTCAACCGCACCATCTCGATCGACGATCACTATATGATCACCGTCACCGACAAGATCGAGAACCCTGGTCAGGAAGCAATCACACTTTCCGCCTATGGCCGTATCACCCGCAACAACAAGCCGGTCACCCCGTCCGTCTTCGTTATCCACGAAGGCTTCCTGGGCGTTGCCGGTGCTGATGGCAGCCTGACGGAAGAGACCTATAAGAAGGTCGAGGAACAGCCCTATGTCCTGCCGAAGGCAACCGGTGGCTGGCTCGGCATCACCGACAAGTACTGGGCGGCGGCGATCGTTCCTCCGCAGGACAAGGCTGTCGAAACCCGCTACTCGCACTTCACCGATGGTCAGCCGCGTTATCAGGCCGACTATCGCAGCGATGCCCTGACGGTGGCGCCGGGCGCTTCCACCGAGCTGAAGAATATGATCTTTGCCGGCGCGAAAGAAGTGCCGCTGGTCGATCGCTACGAGAAGCAGTATTCCATTCCGAAGTTCGATCTGCTGATCGACTGGGGCTGGTTCTACTTCATCACCAAGCCGATGTTCAAACTGATGGATTTCTTCTTCCGTTACTTTGGCAATTTCGGCGTGGCGATCCTGCTGACCACCATCGTCGTCAAGCTCCTGTTCTTCCCGCTTGCCAGCAAGCAATATGCCTCCATGGCAAACATGAAGCGCATGCAGCCCAAGATCGAGGAGCTGAAGGCCAAGTTCGGCGACGACCGCATGGGCATGCAGCAGGCGATGATGCAGCTCTACAAGGAAGAGAAGATCAATCCGATTGCCGGCTGCTGGCCGATGCTTCTGCAGATCCCGGTCTTCTTCGCGCTCTACAAGGTCATCTACGTCACGATCGAAATGCGTCACGCGCCTTTCTTCGGCTGGATCCACGACCTGTCTGCGCCAGATCCGACCTCGCTCTTCAACCTGTTCGGTCTTCTGCCCTATGACGTGCCGCACTTCCTGATGATCGGCGTCTGGCCTATCATCATGGGCATCACGATGTTTCTGCAGATGCGCATGAACCCGACGCCACCCGACCCGACCCAGGCGATGATCTTTACCTGGATGCCGCTGATCTTCACCTTCATGCTGGCGTCTTTCCCGGCCGGTCTCGTGATCTACTGGGCATGGAACAATACCCTGTCGATCTCGCAGCAGGCCGTGATCATGAAGCGCCACGGTGCCAAGATCGAGCTCTTTGACAATATCAAAGGGTTGTTCAAACGAAAGCCGGTGCAATCCAAATGACGGCTGACAAGCCCCTCTTCGGAAGGCCGTGGATTTTCATCCGCGGCGTTCCGGCCATGAAGTTCCTTCCTCCCGAAGGCCCGGCAGAAATCGCTTTCGCCGGGCGTTCGAATGTCGGCAAGTCTTCGCTGATCAATGCGCTTGTCGGTCACAAGGGACTGGCCCGCACATCGAACACGCCTGGCCGCACACAGGAACTCAACTACTTCGTGCCAGAGGGCTATTCCGGCGCTGGAGACGATCTGCCTCCGATGGCGCTGGTCGACATGCCGGGCTATGGCTACGCACAGGCGCCCAAGGACCAGGTCGATAACTGGACCAAGCTCGTCTTCGATTACTTGCGTGGCCGGGCAACACTGAAGCGCGTCTATGTGCTGATCGATTCCCGCCATGGCATCAAAAAGAATGACGAGGACGTCTTGAGCCTTCTCGACAAGGCGGCCGTCTCCTATCAGATCGTTTTGACGAAGACTGACAAGATCAAGGAACCCGCCGTTCCTCGCCTCATCAGTGAAACACTGGAAAAGATCCGCAAGCGGCCTGCCGCCTATCCGGAAGTTCTGGCAACGTCATCGGAAAAATCGGCTGGTCTCGATGAACTGCGCGCCGAGATCCTGAAAACAGTTGGCTACCCGCAGCCCTGACAATGCCAGGGCCCGGACTGTTTAAAGCGTGTCGCGATCTTTTAGACTCGCCTCATGCTTTACTTCTTTGTGTTATCGCATTCCGTTATCGCAAAGCCGCTGCACACTTTTGCGCGACACGCTTTACACAGCAGTGAAGAGCAGCACCGCGGCCCATAGAATGGCCGCAAGCGTCGTCATCCGCCAGAAGCGCGTGGAGTTCCACAGAGCTGTGAGGATGGCGAAACGGCCATAGATACTGCGATGCAGCTTATCGTCCGATCTGCGAAGTGCGTGATCCATCGAGGCATCCACGTAGGATGCGAAGGTACGCTGTTCTCGCACTTCGGTCTCAGCAAGATTGTCTTCCCAGCGTCGCACGATGGTGGCGAATTGCTGGTCTTTACGAACCCTTTCGGCAAGCTCGGCTTTCACGTCTTCCGGCAGCGCGCCGAGCACATATTTGCCCGCCAGCACCTGATCCTTCAAACCGCCGCGCATATCCTTATCCGGCAAGGCCATGTCTTCGTTAAACTCCGCTGCTTCGCGCCACCGTCATCATGACAGCCTGCCGATTCGAACCTCGATCGGCCGGACGCAGACTCCCTGAACAAGGCTGGTCCGAATGCGCCCGCGTGTCAATCCGATTAGGCAGCGCATGTGCCATCCTCTGCGAATTAATATTCCTCGGCTGCCCCATCCGTGTTTCATCCGTCAAAAACTTGCGTTACAAGCGGCGCAATCAAGGACGAGGTTTTTCTCATGGCGAGTTTCGAAAGCGAAATGCAGGCCCGGCTTCTGGCTCAGGCCCTTCCCTTCATGCAGAAGTATGAAAACAAGACAATCGTCGTAAAATATGGCGGTCACGCCATGGGCGACACCACTCTTGGAAAAGCTTTCGCCGAAGATATCGCCCTTCTCAAGCAATCCGGCATCAACCCCATCGTCGTCCATGGCGGTGGCCCACAGATCGGCGCGATGCTGACGAAGATGGGGATCGAATCGAAGTTCGAAGGCGGCCTGCGCGTTACCGACGCCAAGACTGTCGAGATCGTCGAAATGGTCCTGGCAGGCTCGATCAACAAGGAGATCGTTGCCCTCATCAACCAGACAGGCGAGTGGGCCATCGGCCTTTGCGGCAAGGACGGCAACATGGTCTTCGCTGAAAAGGCGCGCAAGACCGTGATCGACCCGGACAGCAATATCGAGCGGGTTCTCGATCTCGGTTTCGTCGGTGAAGTGGTCGAAGTCGATCGCACGCTTCTTGATCTCTTGGCGAAGTCCGAAATGATCCCGGTCATTGCACCCGTTGCACCAGGTCGTGACGGCGCGACCTACAACATCAATGCCGACACATTCGCCGGCGCGATTGCCGGTGCGCTGCATGCTACCCGCCTGCTGTTCCTGACCGATGTCGAGGGCGTTCTCGATAAGAACAAGGAACTCATCAAGGAGTTGACGGTCTCCCAGGCCAGGGCGCTGATCAAGGACGGCACGATTTCCGGTGGGATGATCCCGAAGGTGGAAACCTGCATCGAGGCAATCAAGGCGGGTGTTCAGGGCGTCGTGATCCTGAATGGCAAGACGGCGCATTCGGTGTTGTTGGAAATCTTTACGGAAGGTGCCGGCACGCTGATCGTGCCTTGAGGAACAAGCCTTCGGCGTCTCTTAGCCGAAGGCCAGAAGTGCCAGCACGCCAAGGACGATCAACAGGCAGCCGGTCAGTTCAAGACTGTTGATCTTTTCCTTGAAGAAAAACACAGTCGAGGCGAAAGCAAAGAGCATCTCTACCTGTGCCAGCGCCTTGACGACTGCGGCCTGTTGCAGCGTCATGGCGGTGAACCAGCCGAATGAGGCTGTGGCTCCAACGAAACCGACCGCGATTGCCGGTTTCCATGCCTTGGCGATGCGCCCCAATTCTTCCCGCTCCCGCAGCATGATCCAGATCAGCATCGTGACCGTCTGCGTCACGATGACCACCACCAGCGTGAAGCTCGCCTGCATGATGGCGTCTGGCTGCGGCAGGTTTGCGGCTATCGAAAGCGATGCGGAACGATAAGCGACGGAGGAGAGGCCGAAGAGTGCGCCCGACGCAAGCCCGATCCCCGCGGTTCGGCTGAAGACGGAGGTTATAATGGAGACGGGTGAGAGTGCCGTTCTCGCCACCGAAATCAGCATGACACCGGAGACCGAGATGGCGATGGCCAGCAGCGTTCCGGCGCTGACGCTTTCCCCGACGAAGACGAGGGCAAAGAGAGCTGCCTGGGCGGGTTCTGTGCGCGAGTAAGCGGTCCCGACAGCGAAGTTGCGGAACGAAAACAGATGCACCAGCAGGAAGGTCGCGCCGATCTGCGCCATCGACCCAACTGCGGACCACAGCACGAAAGCTCCGTTGATGGACGGCAACGGCCTTGCCAACCCGAAATGCAGGATAGCGAGATAGGTCAGCGCGAAGGGCATGCCGAAACCGAAGCGCACGAAGGTGGCGCCTGTGGTGCCCATGCTCTTCTTCAGATGCTTTTGAAAGGTCGAGCGCAGATTCTGCAAGAAGGCGCTGACCAGGGTGATCCCGATCCACAATTCCATGCCTTCGATTAGCATTGGCGCAGGTTCGCCGCCAAGGACGGTTTTCGTCACGGGTGGCGCGTTTTCGATTTTATTTGAGTGGCGAAACGGGCATAAGCGTTGCATGAACACAAAGCCTAAGAACACCGCAGAGCCAGCCGATTTTGCCCATGTCACAGAGTGGGTCTTCGATCTCGACAACACGCTCTACCCGCATCACATCAATCTCTTTTCCCAGATCGACCGCAACATGACCGCCTATGTGGCGGAGCTGTTGCAGATGGAGCCGGAAGAAGCGCGCGTTCTTCAGAAGCGCTACTACCACGAGCATGGCACGACGCTTCAAGGGCTGATGATCCATTACGGGATCGATCCGAACGACTTTCTGGAAAAGGCACATGCGATCGATTACTCCGCCCTGCTTCCCGATCCGGAGCTTGGAGAGGCGATCAAGGCGCTGCCTGGCCGCAAATTCATTTTGACCAATGGCAGCGTCAAGCACGCTGAGGCCGCTGCGGGTGCGCTGGGTATCCTCGATCACTTCGAAGATATTTTCGACATTGTCGCTGCGGGCTATTTGCCGAAACCAGCGGGCCAGACCTACGAGAAATTTGCCGCGCTGAAACAGCTCGACACCAGGCGGGCGGCAATGTTCGAGGACCTGCCACGCAATCTTACGGCCCCGAAGTCGATGGGAATGAAGACTGTGCTTCTCGTTCCTCGCAATTTCGAAGGCATCGTGATGGAGCGCTGGGAAATCCCGGCTGAGACGGATGACCACATTGACTACATCACCGACAATCTGTCGGAATTTCTGACAGGGCTCCAAGCCAAGCAGGCTTAGGCACTTCATATATTACCGATATTTCATATTCATTACGGATGTTTAACTGGTGGGAACGAAGCGTCGCCTCTAGCGTCTTGCGAGGGACATCAATGGAAAGGTTTTGATATGCTAAAACGGAAGATCGCCATCACCGCTCTTGGCGCTGCCCTGATGCTCAGCACCACTGCGTCCATGACGATGGCGGCTCCTCGTGGTGGGGCCGACCGGGATGGACCACGCATGCGCCCCGAGCCGATGTTCGTTCATCTCTTGAAGGTTGCCGATACCAACAAGGACGGCAAGATCACCAAGGAAGAGTTCAACGCCCGTCAGGAGGCTCTTTTCACCGAGATCGACGCCGACAAGGACGGCTCCATTACGCCGAAGGAAATGCGCGATTACCGCAAGGCGAAAATGGAAGCCTGGCGGGAAGCCAATCCGCGACCGGAAAAAGCCGCAACCGAGGGTGACCAGAAGAAGGCCGAAGGTGACAAGAAGGATGGCGAGCGCGAAAAGCGTCGTGAAGCCCGCGAAGAACGCAAGGGCAAAGACCGTAAGGGGAAGATGGGCGGCATGTTCGCCTCAGCCGATACGGACGGCAACGGTCAGCTCAGCAAGCCGGAGTTCATGGCCGCTGGCGAAAAGATCTTCACGAGTCTAGACCGGAACAATGACGGCGTTATCAGCGTGGACGACATGCCGGATCGCCCCTGGCTCTAACGAGCCTTCAAGACCAATTGAGGCCCGCCCTAGCTCAGGGTGGGCCTTTTTACTTTCCACGAAAGGCTCCAGGACCGATCGCTCATCTAAAGCGCCGTGCGTCCTATTGGACGCCAAAAGGCGCTTTACCCTTTTGAATCGACGCATCCTGCTTTCCGAAAATCGAGTCCGATTTCGGGCCGATGTTGTAGACCATGTAATTAGAGCGTTTCCTTGTTAAATAGAAACGTTCTGCCGGAGCAGGTTTTCGTCAGGGCAAAGGCGATTGGCGAAGGGCATACCTAAAGGTACGGTCGAGCCGATCGCCTTTGAGCATGGCGGAAAGATGCCCGGCCCTTCGGGTTGGTTGAAACGGGCCACCTGCTTGCCCGGACGGCTTGGCCGTATGCTTTGGCTACGGCACGCGCCCTCCGGACAATCAGTCGATCCCGTTTGAACCAACAGAACTGTTTCTATTTAACAAGGAAACGCTCTAGTGCAGGCTGATGGTCCGCAATTCGTCTTCTGCAGCCTTGAAGAAGGTACTGGACCGGTTGTCGGTCAAGAGGATGGGTGTACCGTCCGCACCAAAGAGAGCCCAAAGATCAAGACCGGGATCGATTTCGGGCGCCTCGGGGAAGCACTTCATCACTTGCTCCGCTCGCATCTTGCGAATGTAGCCCACTTCGCCCGCACCGAGATGGGCCAACTGGGATTTGGTCAGGCGCGCATGCGCTTCTTTTAAAAGCATATTTCAGCCTCCATAGAGCGCCATTGCGTCCTTTTAGGACGTATTTGGGCACTCTGAATTTCAAGTCGACGCGCGGTCCATTGCGAAGATCGTTCGGATCTTTGCGCCGATGCGTTGGTCTTTGATCAATAGACCGAACGGAATCGGTCTACATGCTCAGACTCTCACTGTGAGACGGAAATGTTAATTTTCTTCACCACGTTGGAGATTTCCGGGCGGGTGAGTTCGATGGAGAGCAGACCGTTCTTCAGCCGCGCATCGTGCACCTGCATGCCATCGGCCAGTACGAAAACACGCTGGAACTGGCGCGCAGCGATCCCCCGATAAAGGTAATCGCACTTCTCCTGATCCTGCTGGCGCCCGCGAATGACAAGTTGATTGTCCGCGGTCGTAACATCGAGATCGTCTTCGGCAAATCCGGCCACCGCAATGGTGATACGCAGCCGCTCAGGGCTTGAGCCTACCGCCGCCAGCCGCTCGATATTATAGGGCGGATAGCCGTCATTCGATTTCGCCATGCGCTCCAGCGTCTTTTCCATGGCGTCAAAGCCAAGCATCAGCGGGTGCGTGAAGGGTGTCATGCGGCTCATAGTCCCGTGTCCTTGTATCCAAGCGACGATCTTATGGCGCACGCGGTAAATGCGTCGCCAAGCCCCGTTTCGGCAGCTCTTTCGCATATGGTAACATGGCGCCCGGAACGCAAGAACACGGCGTTTCGAAAACCGTCTACGCCTGACAGGCCCATTGACAAGGCGGCAAAAGCAGCTTGAAAAGGCTGTCAGTCAAGACAGACAGGATTCTCATGGCCGAGCGCAGAAAAATCATTATCGACACCGATCCCGGGCAGGACGACGCAGCCGCGATCATGCTTGCTCTTGCGAGCCCCGACGAGATCGAAATCCTTGGCCTTTGCGCCGTGGCAGGCAATGTGCCGCTGAAGCTGACAAGCCGGAACATCCGCATCATTCTCGAGCTGTGCAATCGCCCTGAGGTGCCGGTCTATGAGGGCTGCGAGCGCCCGCTGGTACGCGCGCCGATCACCGCCGAGCATGTGCATGGCAGCACCGGCCTCGATGGCCCGACGTTGCCGGAGCCCTCACTTGCTGCACAGTCACAGCATGCGGTGGATTTCATCATCGACACGCTTCGTCGCGAGCCGGAAGGCACGGTGACGCTTTGCACGCTCGGCGCGCTGACCAATGTCGCGACGGCCCTTCAGAAAGCGCCGGATATCGCCCCGCGGGTAAAAGAACTGGTGCTGATGGGCGGCGGCTTCTTCGAGGGTGGCAACATCACGCCAGCGGCCGAGTTCAACATCTATGTCGATCCACATGCAGCCGAGATCGTCTTCCGCTCCGGCATTCCGCTCGTGATGATGCCGCTCGATGTGACGCACAAGCTGTTGACCACCAAGGCGCGTGTTGCACGCATCCGTGACATCGGCACGCATCCGGCAATCGCAATGGCCGAGATGCTCGAATTCTTCGAGCGCTTCGATGTGGAGAAATACGGCTCCGATGGCGGCCCGCTGCACGACCCGACCGTGATTGCCTATCTCATCAAGCCTGAGCTCTTTGCTGGGCGCGATTGCAATGTGGAAATCGAGACGTCTTCGGAGCTGACCATGGGCATGACCGTGGTCGATTGGTGGAAGGTCACCAGCCGTCCTGTCAATGCCAAGGTTTTCCGCGATGTGGATGCCGACGGCTTCTTCGCACTTCTGACGGAGCGCTTCGCGCGGCTCTGATCACTCTTCCAGATCATCATGCCCGGGCTCCACGAAAGTCGAGCCCGGGCATTTTTGTGCGACGTTTATCTCGCCGACTATAATGGCCCCTACAGCTCGTAGAAATCGGCGACAATCTTCCAGGCTTCTTCCGCCGTCTCGGCGAAGTGGAACAGGTCTATATCGTCCGGCGCAATCGTGCCGAAATCAGCCAAGGCCTTGAAATTGATGATCGAGTGCCAGAAATCCTTGCCGAAGAGGATGAGTGGGATCGGTGCCATGCGCTTGGTCTGGATCAGCGTCACGGTTTCGAACAGCTCGTCCATGGTGCCAAAGCCGCCGGGGAAGACGACCACGGCCTTGGCGCGCATGAGAAAGTGCATCTTCCGGATAGCGAAATAGTGAAAGTTGAAGCTGAGTTCCGGCGTCACATAGGGGTTCGGCGCCTGCTCATGCGGCAGAAGGATGTTGAGGCCAATGGAGGGTGCGCCCGCTTCCGACGCACCTCTGTTGCCCGCTTCCATCACGCCCGGCCCGCCGCCCGTCATGACGACATATTCGCGGTGATCGAATTTCTCCGCTTCGACAGCACATAACTGCGCGAATTTGCGTGCCTCGTCATAATAGACAGAGGCTGCTTCAAGGTTCTTCTTCTGCATCTCATTCCGCGCCGCCCAGGCAGCGCCACCGGGCTCGGGGATGCGCGCACCGCCGAACATCACCACCGTCGATTTGATGCCGCGTTCGGAGAGGATCATCTCCGGTTTCAGCAATTCGAGCTGAAGGCGGATCGGGCGCAACTCTTCCCGGCAGAGGAAGTCGGTATCCGTATAGGCAAGGCGGTAGGAGGGCGAGGCGCTTTGCGGTGTCTTAGGAATAACTTCGGCCTGGTTCTTGTCGTCCGAACTGCTTTTCAGCGGGTCCCAAACCCCATCTTTGCGCCGCAGCTTGCCGTTTTTCAGTTTCGCCATTTCCATGCCTTTCCGATGCTTGCGTCAAATCGTCCAAATCGCATTGACGCACTTGAAACACTCGCTTAGAGCAATTGACCGTGTCCGGCCAGCGGTGCGGATGTTTCCCTGAAATGACGATAGTCAGCGAAGTTTAAGGAATTCTCATGAGCAGCTCGGATCTCGGCACCCTCGAAAGCATCATCGAAACCGCGTTCGAAAACCGCGACAGCGTGAACTCCTCTACGAAGGGTGAAATTCGCGATGCGGTCGAGACCTCGCTGAACCTTCTCGACGCAGGCGAGGCCCGCGTGGCCGAGCGCGAGGCCAATGGCAACTGGAAGGTGAACCAGTGGCTGAAGAAAGCCGTGCTGCTCTCCTTCCGCCTCAACGATATGGAAATCGTCACCGGCGGCCCGGGCGAATCCACCTGGTGGGACAAGGTGCCCTCCAAGTTCGAAAATTGGGGTGAAAATCAGTTTCGCGCCGCAGGCTTCCGCGCCGTTCCGAACGCCGTTGTCCGCCGCTCTGCCTACGTGGCGAAGAACGTCGTGCTGATGCCATCTTTCGTCAATCTCGGCGCCTATGTCGATGAAGGCACCATGGTCGATACATGGGCGACCGTCGGCTCCTGCGCGCAGATCGGCAAGCATGTCCACCTTTCGGGCGGCGTTGGCATTGGTGGCGTTCTCGAGCCGCTCCAGGCGGGCCCGACCATCATCGAGGACAATTGCTTCATCGGCGCGCGCTCGGAAGTCGTTGAAGGCTGCATCATCCGCGAGGGCTCGGTGCTTGGCATGGGCGTCTATATCGGCAAGTCCACCAAGATCGTGAACCGCGCGACGGGCGAAATCTTCTACGGCGAAGTACCGCCTTACTCCGTCGTCGTGGCCGGCACCATGCCTGGCAAGCCCTTCCCAAATGGCGAGCCGGGCCCCGGCCTCTACTGCGCCGTCATCGTCAAGACCGTCGACGAGAAGACGCGCTCCAAGACCGGCATCAACGAACTGCTGCGCGACTGACCTGAGAAGACCGGCGAAGAGTAGAAGCGGCAGAGAGTAGACAATCCCATGAACGCCACCGATCCCGTCGCCAATCTTGCCGCACTGATCCGCTGCCCTTCCGTCACACCGGCGGAAGGCGGGGCGCTCAGCCTGCTCGACAGTTTGCTGTCGCCGCTGGGCTTTGCTGTCGAGCGGATGGTGGCGATGGAAGACGGCACGCCGGATGTTGAAAATCTTTACGCGCGCCTTGGCACCGATGGACCGCATCTGATGTTTGCCGGTCATACGGATGTCGTACCCGTGGGTGACGAGGCGGCATGGAGCCATCCGCCTTTCGCCGCGGAGATTGACGGCGGCGAGATGTATGGTCGCGGTGCCGTCGATATGAAGGGTGGGATCGCCTGCTTCGTTGCAGCAATCGCCCGTCACATCGAAAAGCATGGAAAGCCGCAGGGCTCGGTTTCCTTCCTCATTACCGGTGACGAAGAAGGCCCGTCGATCAACGGCACCTCGAAGCTTCTGGAATGGGCTGCCGCCAAGGGTGAAAGCTGGGATGCCTGCGTCGTCGGCGAGCCGACCAATCCGAACCAGCTGGGCGACATGATCAAGATTGGCCGTCGCGGTTCGCTGTCCGGCCGCATCACCGTGCATGGCGTCCAAGGCCATGCCGCCTACCCGCACCTTGCCGACAATCCCATTCGCGGCATGCTGCAATTGACACAGGCGCTGATGGACCCGCCTTTCGACACTGGAACCGACAATTTCCAGCCTTCCAATCTGGAAGTGACGACGATCGATACGGGTAATGCCGCGACCAACGTCATACCGGCACGGGCGACGGCGTCCTTCAACATCCGTTTCAACGACACGTGGACGGCGGAGACGCTGCGAGCGGAGATCATCCGCCGTCTGGATGCGGCCGCAGTCGACGGCGCGCTTCGCCCGGATCGTACACCCGTAAATTACGAGATCGTCTGGGCCGACCGGCCAAGCCACGTCTTCCTGACGCGCAACAATGCGCTGATCTCCTCGCTTTCGGGCGCAGTGGCCGAGGTCACGGGACTGGAGCCGAAGCTTTCGACGACCGGCGGCACGTCCGACGCCCGCTTCATCAAGGATTATTGCCCTGTGGTGGAGTTCGGTCTCGTCGGCCAGACCATGCACATGGTCGATGAGCGTGTAGCGGTAGCGGACCTTGAGACGCTGACACGCATCTATGAAACCTTCATCGAACGCTGGTTCGGCCATGCCGCCACGGAGTGAAGTCGCCATCTATCTGCGCGGGTTGTGGTTGCTGTTTCTCGGCAATAAGGAGGGCCTGCGTCTTCTCGATATCAGCGACCGCGGCATGCTGCGCTCGTTCTACGCGGCCCTCTGGTGCCTGCCCTCCATGGCGCTCTCCTGGTATTGGTGGCATGAGGCCTATCTCTCCGGCCTGCCGCAAGGTGTGCACACCGGCGCGATCTTCTTCGTCCGTCTCGCCATCGTCGAAGCGATCTGCTGGATGGTGCCGCTGATCCTGATCGGCGTACTGCTTTATGCTTTTGGAGCGAGAGACAAGTTTCAAGCCATCATCGTGGTGGCGAACTGGTTGTCACTGCCCTTCTCCTACGCCTATTCGCTTCTGATCCTGATTGCGCTCCTACTGCCCGCCTTGCACGGGCTTGTCGCAATCCTCTGGTTTGCGCTGCTGCTGACGCTCGTCTTCACATTCTCGAGGATCGTGCGGTTTTTCGTGCGCGACCAGCCGCTCTTGGTCACGGCGTTGGTTATGACCCTGCTTGTGCCGGGGATGATCCTGTCGGAGATGCTGCAGCGCTTTCTCGGCGTATACCCGACGTAATCGCCTGCCCGAAGGGTCAGGCGTCTCCGCCCTCTGCTTCCGCTGTCCGCGGTTGCCGCGGCTGTATGACCGCCGGGTAATCCACCTGCATGAAATAGAGCCCTTCCGGCGGCGCAACGGGGCCGCAGGCCTTGCGGTCTCGCGCTTCGAGTGCAGCGCGCACGTCGTCGGGCGTCATGGCGCCCTCACCCGCGAGCTTCAGCGTGCCGGCAAAGGAGCGGATCTGGTTGTGCAGGAAGCTCTGTGCCGTTGCGCGGATTTCGATCAGATCGCCGGTGCGTGTGACATCGAGACGGTCCAGCGTGCGGACGGGACTGTTGGCCTGGCAATGCACCGAGCGGAAGGTGGTGAAGTCATGCCGTCCCACCAGCGTCTGTGCGGCCGCATGCATTCTCTCATGGTCCAAGTCTTTCGAGACCCACCACGCCCGCTTGTGTTCCAGCGCCAGGCGCGATTTCCGCGAAATGATGCGATAGAGATAGTGGCGGCGGATGGCGGAAAAGCGGGCGTCGAAATCTTCCGTCACCGCTGCCACGTCGAGCACCGAGACCGCATCGCCTGCCATTGCCAGATGGGCGTTCAGCGCGTTGCGAAGCTTATATGGCTGCCAATCGCGCACAAGATCCACATGGGTGACCTGACCGACCGCATGCACACCGGAATCGGTTCTGCCTGCCCCACGAATGCCGACCTTTTCGCCCGTCAGCGACAGGACTGCCGCTTCGAGTGCACCCTGAACGGACCTGCCATTGTCCTGCCTCTGCCAGCCAACATAGGGGGTACCGTCATATTCAACGGTCATGCGAAAACGCGGCATCCGCTACAGCCTCGTTCCGACGGGAACGGGCGTTCCGCGCAGGAAGTCTGCCGCCAGCATCGGCTTGCCGCCAGCCTTTTGCAGCTTTGTCAGACGCACGGCGCCGCTGCCGCAGGCAATCGTCAGTTGGTCATCCAGCACGGAACCGGCCTCCCCCATGCCTTCCGCCCGCTCGCTTGCCAATACCTTGACGCGTTCAGGCTTGCCGCCAATCTCCAGTTCGAACCAGGCGCCGGGAAAAGGCGAAAGGCCGCGAATGTGGTTGTGGACATCCCGCGATGGACGGGAGAAATCGATCCGCGTTTCCGCCTTGTCGATCTTGGCGGCGTAGAGAACGCCGTCTTCGGACTGCACCGTCAGCGGCAGATCATCATTCTCGAGCTTCGCCATGGCGTCACGCATCAAGCGCGCACCCTTCAGCATCAGGGCGTCATGCAGCTCGCCAGCCGTCATGTTCTCATCGATGGCGACACGGGCGGTCAAAGCGACGGGGCCGGTATCCAGCCCCTTTTCCATCTTCATCACCATCATCCCGGTTTCAGCATCGCCCGCCATGATCGCGCGCTGGATGGGGGCCGCACCGCGCCAGCGGGGCAGAAGAGAGGCATGGCCATTGTAACAGCCAAGCCGTGTGCCATTCAAAATGGCCTCAGGCAGTAGAAGACCATAGGCGACGACCACCGCGACATCGGCATCGAACTCGGCAAATTGCTGACGATCTTCCTCCGTCTTGAAATTCAGCGGGGTCAGAACCGGAATGCCCAAAAGCTCTGCGGCCTGATGCACGGGGGATTTTTGCAGATCCAGTCCACGGCGGCCGCCTGGGCGGGGCGGCTGCGTATAGACCGCCACGACATCATGGCCCGCTTCTTTCAGCGCGCGCAGCGTGGGAACCGAAAACTCCGGCGTTCCCATAAAGATGATGCGAAGAGCCATTGTTGCCCCCTGCCCTGCTGATCACACCAAGCGGCCTCTCGGCCGACCGGATCAGACCTTGGCGCGGGCCAGCTTGGTGAATTTCTTGATGACCATGTCGCGCTTCAGCCGCGAGATGTGGTCGATGAAGAGCACGCCGTTCAAATGGTCGATCTCATGCTGCAGGCAGGTGGCGAGAAGACCATCCGCCTCGACCGTCTGCTGCTTGCCGTCGCGATCCACATATCCCACCGTCAACGAGGCAGGGCGTTCGACTTCGGCGTAATAATCGGGGATGGAGAGGCAGCCCTCTTCATAGGTCGAGACCTCGTCCGACACTTTGAGGATTTCCGGATTGATGAAGACGAGCGGCTTGTTTTCCTCATCGTCGCGCGAGAGGTCTATCACCAGCATCCGGCGCGGAACGCCCACCTGGATCGCGGCAAGGCCGATGCCCGGCGCGTCGTACATGGTTTCCAGCATGTCGTCTGCCAAGCGCTGGATCTCCGAATCCACGGTCTCGACAGGCTTGGATTGCTGGCGCAGCAGCGGATCGGGCAAAATGATAAGAGGCTTGATCGTCATGGCTTCCCATAACCCATCTGATCAGCCGAGGAAACGAAAAAATACGGTCGATTCAACGCCGAGACTCGATAGCCGACTCATTTTTGCCGCGGACATGTTCTTGTTTTGTACGAATCAGAATAACTCTGCTAGATTGCCTTATGAACATCGATCTCAATGCTCTCGGTCAGACGGCTTTCAGTGTCGGAACGGTCAACATCTCGATCGGCGCGCTGCTTGTCGTTCTTGCCTTTTCCGGGCTCGTGGCCGTCCTTTTTCTTCTGCGCAAACCGGTAGCACCGGATCAGCCGCGGGAAGAACTGACCGAGCTTCTTAAGACCCAGACAGAGCTGCAAGGCCGCATCGCCGCGATGGCCGAAGCCTTTTCCGCGCGACAAAATGAGATGAGCCAGACGCTGAACGAGCGATTGGATGGCATGTCGCAGCGTCTTGGAACGACACTGACGGAACAGACCCGCTCGACGCATGAAAACCTCAGCAAGCTACAGGAACGCCTTGCGGTGATCGACGCTGCGCAGGGCAACATTCAGGATCTCGCCAAGGATGTGATAGGGCTTCAGGCCATTCTGTCCAACAAGCAGACGCGCGGTGCCTTCGGACAAGCACGAATGGAAGCGCTGATTGCCGATGCGCTGCCATCCGGTACCTACCAGCTTCAACCGACGCTTTCGAACGGCTTTCGACCGGACTGCACGATCAAGATGCCGAACAATGCACCGTCGCTGGTGATCGATGCGAAGTTTCCTCTCGAAGCCTGGAATGCGTTGAAAGCGGATGAATCACCGGAAGCCAAGCGCGCTGCGACCCAGCAGTTCCGCCGGGACATGGAAGTTCATATTCGCGATGTGGCAGAGAAGTATCTGATCCCTGGTGAAACGCAGGATACCGCTTTCATCTTTGTGCCGTCGGAATCGATCTTCGCCGATATTCATCAGCATTTCGAATATCTGGTGCAGCGTGCCCACCGCGCCCGCGTGGTGATCGTGTCCCCATCGCTTTTGATGCTGTCGGTTCAGGTCATTCAATCGGTATTGAAGGATCAGCGGATGCGGGAGCAGGCTCACCTGATTCAGGGTGAAGTGGCGCTGTTGATGGACGATGTGCGGCGCCTGGATGAGCGCACCCGTAAGCTCCAGACGCATTTCGGCCAGGCGCAGCGCGATGTCGAAATGATGCTGACCTCGTCGGAAAAGGTTCTGGCACGCGGCGGCAAGATCGAGAGCCTCGATTTTTCGACAAGCACCAAGGACATTCCGCATTCGGAGGTCGAGCATTTGCGTCGTATCGCCGATGCTCGCGCGGGTGCCGCCAAGCTGCGCGTGGTGGATGACGAATAGGCGGCGCTGAAACAGCCGAACATTGCCACCCTCGCAAAATCGATTTCCGATTTCGATCTCGATGCGGTAGCACTGTCGGCACTGTCAACGTCTTTGCCTTTTGGATCAGCCTCGCATGATTACTGTTTTCGGCTCCATCAACATGGATCTCGTCGCCACCTCCGAACGCCTGCCGAAGCCGGGCGAGACGGTCACCGGCAAAAGCTTTTCCACCGCCGCCGGCGGCAAGGGTGCCAATCAGGCGCTGGCCGCACGTCGCGCCGGTGCCGAGGTGAAGATGGCAGGCGCCATTGGTGACGACACCTTTGCCGCTCCCGCGCTGACCTTGCTGCGCGATGCGCGAACGAATCTGTCTCTGGTGAAGACCGTTGCGGAACCAACGGGCACTGCGGTGATCCTGATTGGCGAGGGCGGCGAGAACATGATCTCAGTCATTCCCGCTGCCAACGGCACCGTATCGCTGCAGGATGCCGAGCGCGCCGTCTCTGAAATGGCCGAGGGCGATACGCTAATGCTGCAATTCGAAATTCCGGCCGATGCCATCGAGGCTTCTTTAAAGGCCGCGAAAGCCAAGCGTGTCACGACGATCATCAACACCGCTCCCCTGACAGCCGATGCGGCCCGCCTTTCCAAGCTCGCCAATATCGTTATCGCCAACGAGACCGAGTTCGAGCTGTTGATCGGCAAGAATGGACTGTCCTCCGCCGCTCGGGAAAAGGAATTGACCGCGCTGCACGCGGAGACTGGCCAGACGATGATCGTCACGCTTGGCGCCGACGGTGTCATTGCTATTCGCAACGGCAAGCTTTTCAAGTCGATGGGCCTGAAGATCGAGCCCGTCGATACGGTGGGTGCAGGCGATACGTTCTGCGGTTATCTCGCTGCTAGCCTCGACGCTGGAATGGACTTCGAGAAGGCGCTTCGCCGTGCCGCTGTGGCCGGTTCGCTGGCCTGCACCCGGGAGGGCGCCCAGCCGTCTATCCCCGTAGCGGCGGATGTGGACGCGCAGCTCTAATACAACGGAACTCCGCTCGCCCTCGCATCTGATCAAGCATGCTTGAACAGGTTGAGGGCGGCGTATTGCAGCAGCATGATGGTCTTGCCGTCGCGAATGACGCCTGAGGCGATCATGCTCATCGCCTCATCGATCCCCACTTCCATGACGGCAATGTCCTCGCCCTCGTCTTCATTTCCGCCACCGGCTGAGGTTCTGTCAGTCGGCTGATATTCGCCGACGAAGAAATGCAGCCTCTCGGTGACGGAGCCCGGGCTCATGAAGGCATCGAAGACCTGGCGAACATCGCGCACCTTGAAGCCCGTCTCTTCCTCGGTCTCTGCACGGATGCGCGCCTCCGGTTCGGCATTGTCCAAAAGGCCCGCCGGGGTTTCGATGAGAAGATCGTCATGGCCGTTGACGAAGGCCGGATAGCGGAATTGTTTCGTCAGGATCACCGTGCGGCGGTCCTTGTCGTAAAGCAGGATCGTCGCGCCATTGCCGCGATCATAGGTTTCCCGCGATTGCTTCTGCCAGGTGCCATCCTCCCGCAGGAAAGAGAAGGTGGTTTTCTTCAGAAGATACCAGTCATTCGAGAGAACTCTGACATCCTCGACCTTGATGCGATGCGCGATACTCATGAAACTTCCCTGTGGCTAGACCCGGCCGGTCGTGGACATATCGGCAATTTCGTGCAATTTCATGCAGATTCAAGAAAATTCGTGCAAAGGCGAAAGTCGCATGCTGACATCGGAACGAAAGACCCTCATTCAGCACGTCCTCCAGCGGGACGGTCGGATCGTCGCAAAGAGCTTCGCCGAAGAGCTAGGCGTCTCCGAAGACACCATTCGTCGAGACCTGCGGGAACTTGCCAAGGATGGACTGTTGCAAAGGGTTCACGGTGGCGCGCTGCCATCCTCACCGGCGGTTGCCGATTATCGTGCGCGCGAACAGATGGCATCCTCCGCCAAGGAAAAGCTTGGCCGAGCCGCAGCCAGATTGATCAAGCCGGGGCAGATCGTCTTCCTCGACGGCGGCACGACCAATCTCCAGCTTGCCCGCCATCTGCCGCAGACCCTACAGGCAACCATCATCACCCATAGTCCCAGCATCGCCGTGGAACTGGCGCATCATCCGTCAGTCGAGGTGGAGTTGATCGGGGGGCGGCTTTTCAAGCACTCTATTGTTTCGATGGGGGCGGCAAGCGCGGAAACCATTTCCGGCATTCGCGCCGATCTGTTCTTCCTCGGCGCGACCGGTATCCACCCTGAGACCGGCGCGACCACAGGGAACCGCGAAGAGGCAGCAATCAAAAGGTTGATCGCCCGCCAATGCGCCGAGACGATCCTGGTTGCGACGGAAGACAAGATCGGAGCCGCCTCACCCTATCTCATTCTGGCCTTGAGCGAGATTACCACTCTCGTCGTGGATGCGGACGTACCGGACAAGCTGCTAAAGCCCTACGGCGCGGCGGGACCAGCGATCATGAAAGTCTGAAATCAGACTTTGAGGAAGGTGAGATAGGCGGAACTCCGCCCCTCGCGCTTGGCCTTGTTCTCGTAGCGGGTCCCCGGCCAATTGTCATAAGGCGTCAACCAGTCGGCGGAGGTCTTGGCCGTCCATTCGAAGCCGCCATGGCGAGCACAGTGCTGCAGGGTCCAATTGATGTAGGTGTCGATGTCGGAGGCGAAGCAGAACTTGCCACCGGGCTTCAGCACGCGGTGGAAGCGGGCAAGATTGACATCAGAGACGAAGCGGCGCTTCCAGTGTTTCTTCTTCGGCCACGGGTCGGGATAGAGCAGATCGATATGATCGATGCATTCACCTGGGAGCCAATCCAGCAGCTGCGTGGCGTCGTCGTCATAGAGGCGGATATTCATCAACTCGCGCTCTTTGACGGCACCAAGAAGCTTCGCCATCGAGTTGACGAAGGGCTCCACGCCGATGAAGCCCGTAGACGAATTTTCGGCGGCGCGATGAACCAGATGCTCGCCACCGCCGAAACCGATTTCCAGGCGGATGGATTTGACATCGGCGGGGAAGAGTGCGGCCAGCGGCTTCGGCGCCGGTGTTGCAAGATCGACTTTCAGCAGCGGCAAAAGGCTCTCGATGCTCTCCACCTGCTGGTTACGCAACGGCTTGCCCTTGCGCCTGCCATAGAACGCTTCCGTCGATCGTGAACGCCGCTCTTCCGTCATCGTGAACTCTCTCAAGCAAAATAGATGAACCCGCACCTTACCGTTTCATCGGTATTGCGCGGGTTTCAAGTTTTCAGACCCTATCCCCTAAACGGTCTCATATGGCAAGACCGGAGTGGAGGAGAGGGGGATGTTTCGAGCCGATGACCTCAAGCGGCCTTCAGCGCATCCTTGAGCGGCTTGACCAGATCGACCTTCTCCCAGGAGAAGGAACCGTCACGGCCAGCCTTGCGGCCGAAATGGCCGTAAGATGACGTCTTGGCATAGATCGGCTTGTTGAGGTCGAGGTGACGGCGGATGCCCGATGGCGACAGGTCCATGACCTTGCGGATCGCGGCTTCGACTTCGTCTTCGCTGACCTTACCCGTCTGATGCAGATCGACATAGACAGACAGCGGCTGTGCGACGCCGATGGCGTAGGAGAGCTGAATGGTGCAACGCTCGGCAAGACCGGCGGCGACCACGTTCTTTGCCAGATAGCGAGCGGCGTAGGCTGCGGAACGGTCGACCTTCGTCGTATCCTTACCGGAGAATGCGCCACCGCCGTGCGGAGCTGCGCCACCGTAGGTGTCGACGATGATCTTGCGGCCGGTGAGGCCAGCATCGCCATCAGGACCGCCAATCACGAACTTGCCCGTGGGATTGATGTACCACTTGCAATCGTCGGCAATTTTCAGATCGCCAAGCGCTTCACGGATGTAAGGTTCGACAACCGAGCGAACCTTCTTGGAGTCCCAGCTTGCATCGAGATGCTGGGTGGACAGCACGATGGAAACTGCTTCGGACGCCTTTCCGTCGACATAGCGAACGGTCACCTGGCTCTTGGCATCGGGGCCGAGCTTTGCAGCTTCGCCTTCGCCGCTCTTGCGCGCAGTGGCGAGCAATTGAAGGATACGGTGGGAATAATAAATCGGCGCTGGCATCAGCTCCGGGGTTTCCTTGCAGGCGTAACCGAACATGATGCCCTGATCGCCAGCACCCTCGTCGCCCTGCTTGTCGGAGGCGTTATCCACGCCCTGTGCAATATCGGCAGACTGCGGATGGAGCAGCACGTCGATCTTTGCGGTCTTCCAGTGGAAGCCGTCCTGCTCGTAACCGATGTCGCGGATTGCCTTGCGCGCCGCGGACTTGAACTTGGAAGGGTTGATCATCGGATGACCCGCGGCATCCTTGACGACGTTGCCGTCCTTGTCCTTCTTCAGCAGCGTGTCGGGAACGCGCACTTCGCCAGCGATCACCACGCGGTTGGTGGTGGCAAGCGTTTCGCAAGCGATGCGAACGGTCCATGGGTCAACGCCGGTCTTGGTCGCTTCACGATAAATCAGATCGACGATTTCATCGGAAATTCGGTCGCAAACCTTGTCAGGATGACCTTCAGCAACGGATTCGCTGGTGAACAGGTAGTTGGCGCGCATGCGGGATTCCCCTCAAAGAACAGGTCTGTGCGTTTGTTATTCATTTCATCGGAAAAAACAAGGACAGAACGACATAAATATATCTTTATATCGGAATTTCATTTCTGCAAGTCAGCAACAAAAAACGGCCCCGAAAGGCCGTTCAAGAGGGTATTGAAACCGATTGCAGGTCGCTTAGTCGGCGTCGCCTTCAGCGGCCAGCGCCTTGACCAGATCGACGATGCGGCGGCGGACCTTCGGATCGTTGATCTTCACGAAGGCGCGGTTGAGCTGCAGTCCCTCGGACGAGGAGAGGAAATCCACCACATAGTTGGAGCTCGACGCTTCGGCGGAGCCGGAAGCGGAGGCTGGCTCAGCGCCCGGTGCATCTTCGAAGAAGAAAGAGACCGGAACGTTCAGAATGGCGGAGATGTTCTGAAGGCGGCTGGCGCCAACGCGGTTGGTGCCCTTTTCATATTTCTGAATCTGCTGGAAGGTAATTCCAAGGCTTTCACCCAGCTTCTCCTGGCTCATGCCCAGCATGGTGCGGCGCAGCCGGATGCGGCTTCCGACATGAATGTCGATTGGGTTCGGCTTCTTCTTATTTTCGGTCATATGTTAGTCCTGACATCCTGTTGTCGGTGATTGTTACACATTAACGCAAAACCGTAGAGGTCGGATCAGTGCAACATTCCTTCATATCACTTGCGTTGTACAACCCTACAATCGCACTATGCAATTTCAGGGGTTTTCGGTCAATTCTTGCGGCTGACTAAACCATACCGAGAAAACAGCGCCACGATCAACATTGTTATAAACAACAACCAAAAGTTCGTTTTACGGGCATTGCCGCTGAGCGCGTCCGTTGCCGTACTACTTAAAGTGGCGTCGATTATACCCTTTTGACCATAGTCAAGACCAGCCTCGATACCACCTAACGGATCAATGATGGCGGAAATGCCAGTGTTGGCTGCTCGAATCACCGGCAGGCCGGTTTCCACAGCCCGCACACGTGCCTGCTGGAAGTGCTGATAGGGACCTGGGGTATCGCCAAACCAGCCGTCATTGGTGACATTCAGGATCGCCTCGGACGAGGCGATGTCCGCCGGTACTTCATCGGGGAAGATGATTTCGTAGCAGATGAAGGAATAAAGCTTTTTGCCGGATGGAAGAATGATGGGTGTCCGGCTTGCCGCCGGCGAGAAACCGCCAGGCAGGTTGACGATATTCTCGATATCGAAGCGGCGCAGTATGTCTTCGAAGGGCACATACTCGCCAAACGGCACGAGATGCACCTTGTCGGTGGCGCCGATAATATGGCCCTCACTGTCCACGGCATAGACGGAGTTGTAATAGCGCGGCGGATGGCCAGCCCCCACATCCTCCATGCGCACCGCTCCAGTCAGCAAGATCTGACCGTCCTCCAGCGTCTTGGCGATTTCCTCCAGCGCGTCCGGGTTCTGTGTCAGGATGAAGGGAACGGAGGTCTCCGGCCAGACAATGATGTCGGGCCGCTTCTTGCCGGGCGTCGGTGGGAGCGCCGAGAGGCGAAGATGCTCCTGAAAGATCTCAGCCCGATCGGCATTCAGCATTTTGCGGGACTGGTCGATACCCGGCTGAACGATGCGCACCGTGACCGCGTCCGCGGCTGGCTCCGAAAGTGGCTGATGCTGACGATAAAAGCCGTAACCGAGATGGCCTGCCAGCAGCAGGACCGCGAGAGTGAGGCCCGGCACCATGCCACGACGGGTTCCCAAAAGGGCGGGGCTGGAAAAGACGAAGACCGCCAGCATCGACATGCCGAAGATGCCGATCAGGTTGGAACTCTGCATCATCAACGGAACCGGCATCATCCCGTAGCCGATAGCGTTCCAGGGAAAGCCGGTGGCAACGAAGCTGCGCAACCATTCCACCAGTCCAAAAGCCGCGGCAAGAGCAGCAAGCCTGCCCCAGCCGTCCGACCAGAGGCTATTGGCGAGCATCACGGCAAGACCGTAGAAGAGCGCGAGAAAGGCGGGCAGCCCGAGGATTGCAAGCGGCAAAGCCCAGGCAAACTCGTCAGCCTCCAGAAGTAGCGCATTTCCGAGCCACCATAGGCCCGCAACGAAATAGCCAAAGCCAAAAATCCAGCCGAGCAGAAACGCTCTGAAGGCGCGAGACACGCTGCCACCATCGGGGCTTCCCGTGGTGCCGTCAATCAGCCAGACCAGAAGGGTAAAGGAGACGAAGAGGCTGGCGAAGAAACCGATCGGTGGCAGGGCGAGCGCACCGATGGCGCCGGCCAGAAATGCAATGAGAACGCGGCTGAAGCCACCGCTCAACATGATCGTGCCCGCGAGCCGCTCCATACAGTATCAATCTCCTTGAGGGGCACCGTTCAGCAACGCGAAACCGGAAAGCGGATACCAGAACCTGACTTGCCTTCGAAACGCGCGCGGTCGGAGAGACCACTGATCGTGTTTCGGCTGCCGAACGCTGAATAGTTATGCGGCATGCTCTTCCGACTTACTGTAAAAAAAATCGAACGTCCACAGGACAGCGGTGGCGTGTCTGTGCAATCCGCGAATTGCAGCGGTCTCATCTATTCGGTTGTTGGAAAATAAGAATCCCGGACCCTGATGCCCGGGACGCAAGCCGTCAAACCGTAGCCTTGTCCGTGGTATCGGATGGAGCAGGAAGCGCGATCATCTCGCTGGTTACGACGGGCGCGGGTGCTTGATCATCCTCGCCGGTGGAGGACTCGTCGCGAAGGATGCGCACGCGCTTAATGCGGCGATTATCGGCATCGAGAATTTGGAACTCAAATCCCGGCACCGCACGCACCACCTCACCCTTCGAAGGGATGCGGCCAAGCGCAAAGAAGACGAGACCGCCCAGCGTATCGATTTCCTCAGCATGTTCCCGAACGTCAAAATCCGGACCGAGCGCCTGAGCGAGATCCCCCAGTTCGATACGGGCATCAGCGATCAAGACATCCGACGATACACGGACGAACATCGCCTCATCCTTGTCGTGCTCATCGTCAATGTCGCCGATGAGCATTTCCACGATGTCTTCGTGGGAAACAAGTCCGTCGGTACCGCCATATTCGTCGATGATCAGCGCAAGCTGGGTGCGCTGCGCCTGCATGGTTTTGAGCATATCCGAAGCGAGCATCGAGGGAGGCGCGAACAGGATCTTACGAATGATCCCGGCTTCGGCCAGCGTCGTCTCGAGATCGACGCGCGCAAGATCGAAGTTGGCGCGCGGCGTTCGCGGAGCCTTCGCCTCGCCATTGGCTGGCGCGCGCGTGCCGCTACGGCGCTTGTTGCGCGCCTGCTTGCCCACATAGGACAAGAGATCACGGATATGGATCATGCCCTTCGGATCGTCGAGGGTCTCGTCATAGACCGGCATACGCGAGCGGCCCGTCGCCTCGAAGCGGATCATCGCTTCACCGATCGTCGTCTCCTGATCGAGCCCGTCAATATCGACGCGCGGGATCATGATGTCCTCGACCGTGACTTCTCTGAAGCGGAGAATATTGTTGAGCATCGCCCGTTCGTCGGGCGTGAAGGCGGCACCGATATCCGTATCGGTCATCAGCGCGTCGGTCAGATCTTCACGAAGACGCTCGCCCTGCGAGGGCTTTAAGATCCGGGAAATTCTCGACCAGATGGTCGAGCGGGGCTTTGCTTGATAGTCCTGACGTAACGGACTACTGCCCTCCTCCGATGAGGATTGTTCCCCGGCGTCCTTGCCCTCTTGGGGCGGTCTTGCAGAATGTTCGTTCATTGTCCCAAACAGTTCGATCAAAGCGGGTCCTGACCCGCATAGGGATCAGATAGGCCAAGAGTCGCCAAAATGCGAGTCTCAAGCCCTTCCATTTCTTCCGCCTCTTCGGTTTCCATATGGTCATAACCGAAAAGATGCAGACATCCATGCACCAGCAGATGGGTCAAATGATCCTCGAAACTCTTCTCAAGATCAAGGGCTTCGCGCATGACAGTTTCATGTGCGATGACGATATCGCCGAGCATCGGGCCCGGCATGCCGCCCGGCTCCAGCGGAAAGGCCGGAAAAGACAGGACATTCGTCGCCTTATCCTTATTACGCCATTGCGCATTTATTTCCTTGATGGCGGCGTCATCGGTGAAAACCAACGACACTTCCACCGGCATGGCAGGGAACGGCTGCTGCTCTTCTTCTTTCAGATAGGAAACAGTTGCCTCCAGCACTTTCGTGCTGAAGGCAACAAGCTCTTCCTCCGAGGGCCAGTCATCGGCCTCGACAGAGATTTGAATATCCAGAACCGTCATCGTCTCGGCTTTTAGTAACCTTGTCTCGGCAAGCTCTCATCCGGCACAGCCGTATGGGATTCGTAAGCCTTGACGATACGCGCCACCATCGGGTGACGCACAACGTCGACATCCTTGAAGCGAACCACGGAGACGCCTTCGACGTCGCCAAGGATCTGCAAGGCCTCGACCAGACCGGATTTGACGCCACGCGGAAGGTCGACCTGGCTCGGGTCGCCGGTCACGATCATGCGGCCGTTCTCGCCCAGACGGGTCAGGAACATCTTCATCTGCATGGTCGTGGTGTTCTGCGCCTCGTCGAGAATGACGGCGGCGTTTGCCAGTGTGCGACCACGCATGAATGCGAGGGGCGCGATTTCGATGACGCCTGCCTGAATGGCACGCTCCACCTTGTCGCCCGGCATCATGTCATAGAGCGCATCATAAAGCGGACGAAGGTAGGGATCGACCTTTTCCTTCATGTCGCCCGGCAGGAAGCCGAGGCGCTCGCCCGCTTCGACAGCAGGACGAGAGAGAACGATGCGATCCACCGCGCCACGCTCCAGAAGCTGGGCAGCGTGGGCGACAGCCAGATAGGTCTTACCCGTACCGGCTGGCCCGACACCGAAGACAAGCTCCGACTGTTCCAACGCCCGCATATAGACATCCTGTGTCGGCGTGCGTGCGGCAATGGTTTTCTTGCGGGTAGAAATCTGGGCCATCGACACCTTGGCTTTGCGCTCCATCGTCGGCAGGGTCAACTGATCGTCTGCGGCGACCGCCATGCGGATCGCACCCTCGACATCGGAAAGTTCGGCAGTGCCGCCCTTCAATAGGCGTTCATAGAGGAAATCAAGCGCGCGGCGGGCCTGGTTGGTGGCCACCACATCGCCCGTAATCGCCACCGAATTGCCGCGTGGGCGGGCATCGATCTTGAGCCGCTGCTCCAGCAATTTCAGGTTTTGATCGAACTGACCGAATAGCTCTCCGGCTATTCTGTTATTCTCGAACGTGAGGACGAAGTGATTGGCGTCGGTCGCGGGTGAGCGTGGCTGGCGCGATGAAGGTGAGACCAATTCGTGTGCGTTCAAGCGGTCAGGCTCCTGTCCGAGGTCAGTTCCGGTTCCCAACTCTAACTCTATGCCACCTCGGCAAACAAGCTGTTTGGACCGGTCGCGGTGATTCGTACATGAATAATGTCACCGATTTTCATGTCGTTTGCATCAAGATTTACAGACTGCAGCCAAGGAGAACGACCAATCAGCTGTCCGGGCATGCGACCGGGCTTTTCCAGCAACACATCCATGGTCTTTCCAACGAGCGACTGGGCGAATTCGTTCTGCTGTTTCAAGAGCAGCGACTGCAATCTCTCCAGCCGTTCGGCCTTGACATCTTCCGGCACCTGATCGGTCAGATCGGCTCCGGGCGTGCCGGGACGAGTCGAATATTTGAACGAAAAGGCCTGCGCGTATTTCACCGCCTCCACCATGGCGAGTGTGTCTTCGAAGTCTTGATCCGTTTCACCTGGGAAGCCGACAATAAAATCCCCAGACATGGCAATATCAGGGCGAGCGCCACGGATTCTTTCGATAAGCCTTAAATATTCCGCGCCCGTATGGCGGCGGTTCATGGCTTTCAGGATGCGGTCAGAGCCTGCCTGAACGGGCAAATGCAGATAGGGCATCAAAGCGCGCAGATCGCGATGCGCCTCGATCAGGCGCTCGTCCATGTCGCGCGGGTGGCTTGTCGTGTAGCGCAGGCGCGCAAGCCCGGGAATCTCGGCCAGGCGATAGAGAAGCTCCGCCAGCCCCCATTGCTCGCCCTTCGGGCCCGTAGAGCGCCAGGCATTGACGTTTTGGCCAAGCAGCGTGATCTCACGCACACCGGCGTCGACAAGCTTCATCGCCTCGTCGAGGATCTGGCTGACGGGCCGGGAGACCTCCGAACCGCGGGTATAGGGCACCACGCAGAAGGTGCAGAACTTGTCGCAGCCTTCCTGAACAGTAAGAAAAGCGGTCACGCCGCGCGAGCGCAGCTTTGCCTTTTCGGCCACCGGCAGATGCTCGAACTTGTCTTCGACCGCATAATCCGTCTCGATCACCCGCTCGCCTTCGCGAACGCGGGCAAGCGCCTGCGGCAGACGGTGGTAGGTTTGCGGGCCGATGACGACATCGACGGCGGGCGCACGGCGCAGGATTTCTTCGCCTTCGGCTTGCGCCACGCAACCGGCAACGCCGATCACGAATTCGCGCCCCTCTTCCTCGCGTGACTTCTTCATGTCGCGCAGGCGGCCCAGCGCCGAATAGACCTTCTCCGCCGCCTTTTCACGGATGTGACAGGTATTGAGCAGAACCAGATCTGCCTCGCCCATATCCTCCGTCTGCACATAACCATCCTTCGCCAGAGCATCGCTCATGCGAACGGAATCGTAGACATTCATCTGACAGCCATAGGTCTTGATAAAGACCTTACGGCTGTTGGCTGCGTGAGCCATAGCGGTCGGTGTGGCGTCGAGGCCAAGCGTATCCTGGGTCATGGCGCGTATCTAATGATTTTCGGCCACCAGTTAAACAGAAAAATGCGGAAATCCGGGCTATCTCGACTTTCGCCATCCGCCGCGCAGGCTGAAATTCAACATGGTGCGCAGTGCCGTGGTGGCTTCGACGCTCAGCGCCTTGCGATTATCACCCTTGCGGAAGGGAATCGCCTCCCCAAAGGTGACGTCAACCTCGATTGCGCCGGCCTTGACCAGCCCGACCAGCGACGGCAACAGGCCTATGCTCCCAGGCCAGGCGGCCACCGGCCTGTGGTAACGCCCCATCGCCATGCCCTGGATGCCGGTATAGGCGATCGCGACCGGCTGGACATGGACGAGCTGACTGGGAACCTGCTCGGCAGCAGTCGACGCTGCTCCGAACAGCGATGACTTGACCGGCAGAAGCCGGTTGCCATCGGACGTCGTGCCTTCGGGGAACAGCACGATGATCTCACCACCCGCCAGCCTTTCGGCAATCTCATTCACCTGCGTGCCGGCGCTGCGCTTCTGCTCTCGGGTAATGAAGACGGTTTTCTGCAAACGCGCCAGCTTGCCGAATATCGGCCAGTCGCGCACTTCGGTCTTCGCAATGAAGGCGACATCCGCCACGCTACCCAGAACCAATATGTCCTTCCACGACACATGGTTGGAAATCAGAAGCAGAGGCCTCTCGGTCTCCAGTCCACCATGCACATGGACCTTGATGCCGAGCGACTGACAAGCGACCCTGTGCCAAAGCCGCGGTATCCTGCGGCGGATCGGCAAATCGAGCCAGAGTCCAAGGACTTGCAGTGGCAACAGCACGATGGTGACGATGGAGAGAATGAAGACCGTATAGGCCATCCGAAGCCACGTCATCGCCGCATTCGCTCCGTGGCCATGGATTGTTGCCTCACCGCTCTTCCGGTTTCAGCGGGACGCCGTAGAGTTCCAGCCGGTGATCGACGAGCTTGAAGCCATGTTCGCGGGCGATCTTTTCCTGCAGCGCCTCGATCTCGGCGGAGCGGAATTCGATGACAACGCCATTCTTCAGGTCGATCAGATGATCGTGGTGCTCTTCCGGCACGGTCTCGTAGCGCGAACGGCCGTCGCGAAAATCATGGCGCTCGATAATGCCCGCATCTTCGAAGAGCTTCACCGTGCGATAGACCGTGGATATCGAAATCTTTGGATCGACGGCGGAAGAGCGGCGATAAAGCTCCTCGACGTCCGGATGGTCTTCCGATTCCTGAAGAACGCGGGCGATGACGCGCCGCTGGTCGGTCATGCGCATACCGCGCTCCGCACAGATGTCTTCCAGGGTTTTCGAAAGGTCTACCACGATAATCAGGCCTTCAGATGCGTCGTTGGTCCACCAGAGTGGCGGCATAGAGTCTTAGTATTATCGGAACTATCGAAGATCGCGCCGCATGACAAGCGCTGTGGATTTCGTCCCATCCTTGGCGGTGTAATAGGCCTTGCGCTCCGCAACCGTCTTGAAGCCAAGCTTGCGGTAGAGATGCACCGCCGGACCATTTCCGCCATCCACCTCCAGAAACATCGTTTCGGCACCGCGCATCTCCGCTTCCCGCATGGCGGCCTGCATCAAACGCCAGCCAAGTCCGGCACCGGCAAATTTTTCACTCACCGCAACGGTGAGAATTTCAGCCTCTCCGCCCGCCTCGCGCGACAAGACAAAGCCACCGAGCGGCTGGCTGAAGAACGCGTTGGTCTGGCGAGCCACCGCGCCGAAGACGCTGTTCTGCGACAGAAGGCTCGAAAACTCGCCTTCACTCCAAGCTTGCGGGAAGCGAGACGTGTGAAGCTCGGCGATATCGGCACAATCGCCATGCGCCATCGGCACGATTTCGAAAAAGGGTTTCCAGCTCAGATAGTCGTCGAACATTGCAGGGAATCATCCACCATGAATGCCAGATGGCTACAGCATCGGTCGGCAAATCGAAATCGATTTTCGACAGAGAGAAACGGCACTCTCTCAGGCGGGCGAAAGACGCTCCAATGCGAAGCCGGATTGCGGCCGCGCATCCGGGCCACGCAGGTAGAGCGGCGCGGGCTTCGGCTGATGCGCGGGTTTCGTCGCAGCGACACGCGCCACGGTGGCGATCGGAAAATGGTCCGGACCCGATCCCGTTTCTTCGCCAGCGAAGAGAGGTGCCGCGGAGCCCACGATCGCGCCGTCGAACCCGGCAAGCGATTGCCTGGCCTCATCAAGAGACACCAAAGCGGCGTCCGTCACAGGCGCGCCATCGGCCGCGAAGATTTGCAGATAGCATTCGTCACGCTTGGCATCGAGACCGACGGCCACAGGCTGGCCGGGCTGGTGCCGCAGGTGATGGGCGGCAAGAGTCTCAAGCGTCGTAACCCCGACGGCCTCGACACCGAGCGATAGCGCAAAGCCACGCGCGGCAGAGACCCCTACTCTGATACCGGTGAAGGAACCAGGGCCGATGGTGACGGCGAGACGTTCAATCGCATCAAGGGTAAGACCTGCCTGCGCCAGTGCTCCGTCGATGATGCCCATCAGCAGTTCGGCATGACCCTTGCCGATATTCTCCGTGACCTCCCCAAGGACATTATCGCTTGCGCTGTCGTAAACGCAGGCCGAGCAATCCACGCCGGATGTATCGATGGAAAGGATGATCATCTGAAAAGCTGGACCTTACGCATGTGCTCAGCAGGAGGAAGGAGCGAGACGATGAGCGCTCGTGAGAAAGCCACTCAAGACTTGAGGCGCGATCACGCGCCTCGCCTCAGCATCGATATCGATTGGCTCAGCCGTTTATTAGACAGCCTCGACCTCTTGCACTTCGGGCACGAAGTGGCGAAGCAGGTTCTGAACGCCGTGCTTGAGCGTTGCCGTGGAGGATGGGCAGCCGGAGCATGCACCCTTCATGTTGAGGAACACGGTGCCATCGCGAAAACCACGGAAAGTGATGTCGCCACCATCTTGGGCCACGGCCGGGCGCACGCGGGTTTCGAGAAGTTCCTTGATGGTGGCAACGATGGTTTCGTCGCCCTCTTCGAAGAACTCTTCTTCCTCGTCCGAAATCTCGGCATGGACGGCGGTGCCCATCAGCGGGCGGCCGGACATGAAGTGCTCCATGATAGAGCCGAGAATCGCGGGTTTAAGATGCTGCCACTCCGCACCGTCCTTGGTGACGGTGATGAAATCGAAGCCGTAATAGACGCCGGTGACGCCCGGGATTTCAAACAGCGTTGCTGCAAGCGGCGAGGACTGCGCCTGTTGCGCGTTCAGGAATTCCGCCGTTCCGCTTTCCAGAACCACCCTGCCCGGAAGGAACTTCAGCGTCGACGGGTTTGGCGTGGATTCCGTTTGAATGAACATTTCGATCTCCTTCGAGGCAGCGCCCCGGGTCAGGGCATCCTTGCCCCGTAATTTAGAATGCTTCCAAAATATGCCGGGCGACGAAGGACTTCAAGCCCTGACATGACAATCGTGTTCAAGAAATCTTCAGCCCTCTTTTACACCCGTTTTCGCCAAAGCCGAACAGGATTCTTCGTGGCAGAAGGGCTCAAAGGATAGCGCTCAGCAGAGAGCGTCGATTTCCTCGTCCGTCAGCGTATCCGGCAGGACCGTGACAGGAATGGGGAAGGCAGCGCCACGTCCAGCAATGGAGGAGACCAGCGGACCTGGACCATCCTTGGTGGAGCCGGCAGCCAGCACCAGGATGGCGATGTCGCGATCTTCTTCGATCAGACCGTGAATCTGCTCGGCAGCATTGCCCTCACGGATCACAGCCTCGGGCTCGATACCGACGGTCTCGCGGACGCGCTGCGCGACCTTTGCCAGCGAGGCTTCGGCCTCTTCCTGGGCTTCGGCGCGCATGATTTGCTCGACACCAAGCCACTGCTGGAAATCGCCTTCCGGGATAACGAAGAGCAGAACGAGAGCGCCATTGGAGTTCTTGGCGCGGCGACCGGCATAATGCACGGCTCTCTCACATTCCGGTGTGCCATCGATGACCACCAGAAATTTTCGCCGGTGCCCTTCCAGGCGCGACAGCCGTTTTGAAACCATTCAGCACTCCCTTTTTCCGCCGTGGCATGAAGCGCCGCCCGCCGGTTCGGGCGGAGCTTATCGTATCACGATGGAAAGCGGAATCGATTTTCCTCACAGCAAAACGCGTGCGGAAAAGCCTTACAAACGAGGAGGCGCCTCTCGCCCTATGACGAGAAGCACCGAAAAATCACCGCAGGAAACCGATGATGTCGCGCACCTCGTCCATTGTCTTTTGCGCCATGGCACCAGCACGCTCGCCGCCATCCTTCAGGATCGCGTCGATATGGCTGACATCATCCAGAAGGCGGCGCATCTCGCTATTGATCGGTGCGAGAACATTGACGGCAAGATCGACAAGCGCGGGCTTGAAGGCCGAAAACTGCTGACCGCCGAATTCGGCAAGCACCTCTGCCTTGGTCTTGTCGGAGAGCGCTGCGTAGATGCCGACAAGGTTTTCAGCCTCGGCGCGGCCCTTCAGTCCTTCGACTTCGCTCGGCAGCGCGTCCGGGTCTGTCTTGGCCTTCTTGATCTTCTTGGAGATCGCATCGACATCGTCCATCAGATTGATGCGCGACAGATCGGATGGATCGGACTTCGACATTTTCTTGGTGCCGTCCTTCAAGGACATGACACGCGGTGCCGGACCGCCGATCAGCGGTTCGACCATCGGGAAGTAAGCATGAACGGGTTCGTCGCCGACGGTGATGTCGAGGCCGAGACCCGCCTTGCGGATATGATCGCCGAAATCGATGTTGAACTTCTGAGCGATATCGCGAGCCAGTTCCAGATGCTGCTTCTGGTCGTCGCCGACCGGGACATGGGTTGCGCGGTACACCAGAATGTCAGCCGCCATCAGGCTTGGATAGGCCAGCAGTCCGAGCGACACCTGCTCGGCATTCTTGCCGGACTTGTCCTTGAACTGGGTCATGCGCTCCATCCAGCCGATGCGCGCCACGCAGTTGAACACCCAGGCAAGCTCGGCATGCTGCGGCACGGCCGACTGGTTGAAGACGATATGCTTCACCGGATCGATGCCGGACGCGATGAAGGCGGCGGCAATCGAGCGCGTCTGCGCCTTCAGATCCGAATGGACGAGCTGCGCCGTGATAGCGTGCATGTCGACGACGCAATAGATGCAGTCATTGTCTTCCTGCAGGGCAACGAACTTGCGGATGGCGCCGAGATAATTGCCAAGGTGGAGATTGCCGGTGGGCTGAACCCCGGAGAAAACCAGCGGCTTGAATGCGTTCATGATCGTCCTCGAAAAGGCTTGTGGAGGGCCTTGCCCCGCGCTGTGATATGGCCCGCGCTTATGCACCCGGAACCCGTTGCAATCAAGGGGTTTCAGCAGCTGGCTGGAGCAGATCCCATTTGTTGCCGTAGAGGTCTTCGAAAACGGCAACCGTGCCGTAAACCTCGTGACGGGGCTCTTCCAAAAAGCGAATGCCGTTGTTTTTCATGCGGTGAAAATCCGCGTCGAAGTCATCCGTATAGAGGAAGAAACCGACCCTGCCGCCGGTCTGGTTGCCGATCGCGGCAGCCTGCGCCTCTCCATCCGCTTGCGCCAGCAGAAGGCCGCTTGCCCCCTCACCTTTCGGTTTGACGACAAGCCAGCGCTTGCCGTCCGGCATCGGCTGATCAGAAAGGCATTCGAAGCCAAGGCTGTCGCAGTAAAACGCCTTTGCGCGATCGTAATCGTCCACCACCAGAGAGACGAGTGCGATGCGGCGCATGGACGTGAAGCCAGAACTCATGGCTCGATCTCGCTTTGAACATCCGCCTTGCGCTTGCGCTTCAAGCCGCGCTTGACCATCCCAAGGTTTGCCCCGCCGGAGGCGAAGGCCACGCCGAAATAGATGACCATGGCGCCTAGGACGAGGGCGAACAGAGTCCCTGCACGGACCGCAAGGTTTGAGGCCGATGACAGCTCGTAGGAAAAATAGGATAGCGCATAGTGAATGGCGACGGCCATCAGGCCTGCCGCTAAGAGGAGCCGCGGGATGCGCAGGAGAAGCGGCAGATCGAGTTTCCAGTGGCCACGCCATAAGAGCATGCCGAAAAGCAGTGCGGCATTCACCCAGCCGGCGGTGATTTCCGCTGTGGCAATTCCCGGGCCGCCGTAAGATGGAAAGAGGGTGAGTGCCAGCGAGACGTTGACCACCACGGAAATGGCAGCAAAGATCATCGGCGTGCGGGTATCCTCGCGGGCGAAAAAGCCCGGAATAAAGGCCTTGATCAGAACGAAGGCAGGCAGGCCGAGGCCGTAGATGCCGAGAATTTCCGCGACAGTGACAGTGGAAGAGGGTGAGAAATTGCCACGCTCATAGAGAAAGCGGACGATGGGTTCCGCCATGACCAAGAGCGCCGCTGCGGCTGGCAAGGTCAGAAAGAGCACGAATTCAACGGAACGGTTCTGCAGATTGGCCGCTTCCACCGCATGGCCGCCGCGCAGCGCGCGTGCCAGTTCCGGCAAAAGGACGGTGGCCACCGCAATCCCCACCACGCCGAGTGGCAGCTGGTAGATGCGGTCGGCATAGGCAAGTGAGGAGATGACGCCGTTGCCGCCAGAGGCGATATTGGTGTTGATCAACAGGTTGATTTGCGTGATGCCGCCGGTAATCGCGGCGGGTAGCGCCAGAACCAGCAGGCGCTTGACGTTGCTCGTCAGTTTCGGGCGGCGAAAGCCAATTCGAATTCCGGCGTTCCGCACCGCAATCCAGACGATGGCAAGCTGAACAAAGCCTGCGGCCATGACGCCCCAGGAGAGCGCATAGCCGACCTGCAGCGGATCGTAGTGTTTCCACCAGGCAAGCGCCAAGACACCAATCAGGATGACGTTGAGAAAGACGGGTGCGATGGCTGCGGCGAAATAGCGGTGCAGCGAATTCAGCATCCCCCCCATCATCGCCGCCAGCGACATGCAGGCGAGATAGGGAAACATGATGGTGGCGAGGCGCACCGTGTTTTCGAATTTCGTTGGGTCTTCCACAAAGCCCGGCGCGATTACCGTTCGCACCAGAAACGGCATGGAGAGTTCCATGACGATCGTCAGCGCCATCAGCACGGTGAAGAGAACGCCGAAAACTTCCTCCGAGAAGCGGCGTGCGCCTTCCATGCCGTGGGTTTCGATCTCCTTGGCGAAAAGCGGCACGAAGGCGGAGTTGAACGCACCCTCGGCAAACAGCCGGCGGAAAGTGTTGGGAAAACGGAAGGCCGCATTAAAGGCATCCGCCACCGGTCCCGTACCGACGGCTGCCGCCATCAGCATTTCACGGATGAAACCGAACAGGCGGCTCCCAAGCGTCGCGCCGCCAACGGTGGCGAATTTGCCGATCAAACTCATTCTTTATTCAAGCCTTTGCGGTGCGCGCAGCAGGAAGCGCTGCTACATCCGGGTGCGCGATGATGCCGGACGGCATACGATCACGCAGTTCATCTTCCTGCTCGGCCATGACGGCCTTCAGCCGCAGCGCGATATTGGATTGGCGATTTTCCGTCATCACCTTCTGGCCAAAGAGATCGGTGACGTAGAAGGTGTCGATGACCTTTTCGCCAAAAGTGGTGATCCGCGCCGAGGTGATATCCAGCGATAGATCGGCCAGCACCGCCGTCATGTCCGCCAGGAGGCCTGGACGGTCAAGGCATTCCACCTCGATAACGGTGAACTTATTGGAGAGCCCGTTCGAGATCGTTACCGAAGGCGGGATGTTGAAGGTCTTGCTCTTCTTGCGGCTCTTGGTGCGCGTCGCGATAATTTCGGGAAGACGCTTCTTGCCCGCCAGAACCTCTTCGATCACCTTGCCGATATTGTTGGCGCGGCGTGTTTCATCCTCATCGATGGGGAATTCGCGGTTGATCAAGATCGTATCGAGTGCGCGTCCGTCCGATGTCGTGAAAATCTGGGCGTCGGCGATGTTGGCGCCGGCAGCCGAGCAGGCGCCGGTGATGATCGACAGCAGGCGCGGATGGTCGGGCGCCAAGACGGTGATCTCGGTGATGGCATGGAAGGAGTGCGTGCGGACCATGGTGGCCAGCGCCTTTTCCTGCTTGTCGGCCTCCCGCAAAAAGCGGGTATGGCGGACCTGATCTTCCAGCGCGACGGACAGCAGATAGGCATCGTAGTGCAGATTGATGTATTTGCGTCTTGCCTTCTGACCCCAGTCGTCCAGTGCGTCATAAAGGCGCTGACGGGCGATCTTGGCGCGCTCCTTGCGTGAACTTTCGGAAAAGCCGCCGGAGAGAAGAAGCTCGGTTTCGTAATAAAGTGTGCGCAGCAACTGTCCCTTCCAGCCGTTCCAGACATCCGGGCCAACGGCACGGATATCGCAGACGGTGAGGATCAGCAGCATCTTCAGCCGCTCCATCGACTGCACCTTGTCGGCAAAGTCGGTGATCGTCTTGCGGTCATGCAGATCGCGGGTCTGCGCCACCATCGACATCAAGAGATGCTGCTCGATCAGCCACATTACCGTCTCGGTCTGCTTGGTGGAGAGACGGAAGCGGTGGCAAAGTTTGCGGGCGACGCGCGCGCCGGCAATGGAGTGATCCTCCTGCCTGCCCTTTGCCACGTCGTGGAGCAGAACGGCGACATAGAGAGCCTCGCGGTCTTCGATGGCCGGCATCAACTGGTTGACCAAAGGATGGGTATCGACCGCCTGCCCCTTGTCGATCTCGGACAGGATCGCCACCGAGCGGATCAGATGCTCATCGACCGTATAGTGATGATACATGTTGAACTGCATCATCGCGACGATCTTGCCGAATTCGGGAATGAATTTGCCCAGAACCCCCGCCTCGTTCATGCGTCTCAGGGTGAGAGCCGGATCGCGCCTCGAGGTCAGGATCGCAAGAAACAGACGGTTGGCTTCCTCATTCTCGCGAAGCTCGTGATTGATGAGACCGAGCGAGCGGGTAACGACGCGAAGGGCGTCCGGGTGCAGTTCGAGATTGTTGATATCGGCCACATGGAAGAGCCGAATGAGGCTGACCGGATCGTTGCGGAAGACATCGGCATTGGCGAGCGCGATGCGACCGCGGTCTTCGACGAATTCGCTGGAGCCCGGAATTTTGCGAAGCCGGTGGGCGAAGCGGTGGAGCACACCGGAAAGTCCCGGGACTTCCTTTGCCTGGCGGTCCTCGAGTGCCGCGCAGAGAATGCGCGTCAGGTCGCCGACATCCTTGGCCACGAGGAAATAGTGTTTCATGAAGCGCTCGACCGCCGACAGGCCGGGGCGGGGCTGGTAATGAAGAGCAGCGGCGATATCGCGCTGGATGTCGAAGGAAAGCCGCTCCTCCGCCTTGCCGGTGATGAAGTGCATCTGGCAGCGCACCGCCCAGAGAAAGTCATCGGCCTTTTCGAAGAGCTTCAACTCGCTTTTTGAGAGAACGCTAAGCTTCACCAGTTCTGCCGTGTCGCGCACGTGATAATAATATTTGGCGATCCAGAAGAGCGTGTGCAGATCGCGTAAGCCCCCCTTTCCTTCCTTCACGTTCGGCTCGACCAGATAGCGCGTGTCGCCCGCCTTGCGGTGACGCTGGTCGCGTTCGGCCAACTTGGCGGCGATGAACTCAGGGCCGCTATTGGTCACGACCTCGGTTTCGAAACGGCGCTCCAGTTCGTCTGCAAGCGGCTTCTTTCCGCAGATGTGGCGCATTTCGAGGATGGCGGTGCGGATCGTCATATCCGCCTTGGAAAGCTTGATACACTCATCCACGGTGCGCGTAGCGTGGCCGACCTTGAAGCCGACATCCCAGAGAATGTAGAGAATGAACTCTATCGCCTTGTGCATGTCCGGCGTGTTCTTGACCGGCAGCAGGAACAGAAGATCGATGTCCGATCCCGGTGCCAGCGTGCCGCGTCCATAACCGCCGACAGCGGTAATGGCGATGCTAGGCGCATCCTTCGGATAGACATACCGGCAGGCGAGATCGTAGAGCACCTCGATCAAACGGTCTTGTAGCCAGGAAATACGCCTTGCGCAGTCGATGCCGCCGCCTTCGGAGTCGAGAAGATCGCGCGCCATTTGCCGTCCGTCACTGCTTGCCTTTTTGAAGATGGGCAAAAGGTCGGAGCGCACATCCGAAACGCGCTTACCATCGCCTTGAAAGACGAGATCGCATTGGTGCTTCAGTGCTGCGACATCCAGTATCGCGGAGAAATCCAGGTCCTTAGAGGCCATTGAGCCGATATCCATTCCATGCGTCTTGCGCTGATGGCACAGCGCTATAGCGATTTTGAGGCCGAATGGACAGGCACTCTACGCATCAAGCGTTGCCAAGTTGTTTCTTGAGCGCATAGAGCGCATCTAGGGCCTCGCGCGGCGTCATTTCGTCCGGGTTCAGTACCTTCAACGCCTCATCCACCTTCGAGTTGCCCTTGGCACTTGCCGCTTCGCGCCGGACCGCAACCTGAAACAGCGGCAGGTCGTCGATCAACTGGCTCGCCGGGTTTTTGCGATCGGCATCTTCCAGCTGGTTCAAAACCTCGCGCGCGCGCTCCACCACGGCGGCAGGAAGGCCGGCAAGGCGGGCCACCTGAATGCCATAGGAGCGATCCGCGGCACCGGGACCAACCTCATGCAGGAAGATCACGTCGCCTTCCCATTCCCGCACCTTCATGGTGACGTTGGAGAGACGTCCGAGCTTTTCAGACAGCACCGTCAGTTCATGGAAATGGGTGGCGAAAAGACCACGGCAACGGTTCACCTCATGCAAGTGCTCCACCGTCGCCCAGGCAATGGACAGACCGTCGAAGGTCGCCGTGCCGCGCCCGATCTCATCGAGAATGACGAGCGAACGCTCGGTCGCCTGATTGAGGATCGCCGCCGTCTCGACCATTTCGACCATGAAAGTGGAGCGACCGCGGGCGAGATCGTCAGAGGCGCCGACACGCGAGAACAAACGATCGACAATGCCGATATGAGCAGCCTCTGCGGGAACGAAGGACCCGATCTGGGCAAGGATGGCAATCAAGGCATTCTGGCGCAGGAAGGTCGACTTACCGCCCATGTTCGGACCGGTCAGCATCCAGATCGCACCGTTGCGATTGCCGTTGACCGCCGAAAGATCGCAATTATTGGCGATGAAAGGACCGCTCGACTGACGGCGCAGCGCCTGTTCCACCACCGGGTGACGGCCGCCTCGGATCGCAAAGGTCATGGATCCGTCGACCACCGGGCGGCAATAGGCCTGTTCGGATGCCAGATGCGCAAGGCTCGTCGCCACGTCGATGGCAGCAAGTGCCAGAGAGCCCGCCTTGATGGCTTCGGCCTCCGCCACCACCGCCTGCACCATCCGGTCGAACGCCTGTAATTCCATGGTCAGCGCCTGGGCGGCGGCATTGGCGATGCGGCTTTCCAGATCGGCGAGCTCGGTGGTGGTGAAGCGCATGGCACCTGCCATTGTCTGGCGGTGAATGAAGCGCGCCTTGGCCTCGTCGCTGCCGGTCATGACATCGGCATTGCCAGCCGTCACTTCGATAAAATAGCCGAGCACATTATTGTGTTTGATCTTCAGCGACTTGATGCCCGTCTCTTCGGCATATTGCAGTTGCAACCCGGCAATGACCCGGCGCGACTGGTCGCGGAGTGCCCGCACTTCGTCAAGCTCGGGGTTAGAGCCTTCGCGAACAAAGCCGCCGTCGCGCTTGAGAAGAGGCAGATCCTCTGCCAGCATCTCGGATAGCATGGTTTCCAACGCGGAAGGCAACGCCTTCAGGTCGGAGAGTGCCGCCGCGAGTTCATCGGGCAACAGTCCCTGATCGAGCAATTGGCCGACCATGCGGGCAGCGTAAAGTCCCTGACGAATGGCACCGAGATCGCGCGGCCCGCCACGGTCGAGCGCTAGACGTGAAAGCGCACGCGGCATGTCTGCCACCTGTTTCAACGCCTCACGCAGGCCATCGCTCAAGGACACATCGTCGATCAGATAGGCGACCGCATCGAGGCGGGCGTTGATCCACTCAGGGTCGGTCAGCGGCGACATCAGCCGTTCCGCCAAGAGCCGCGCACCGCCGCCGGTCACCGTGCGGTTGATCGCCTGCAAGAGCGATCCATCGCGCTCGCCGGCAAGCGTCTTGGTCAGCTCGAGATTGGCTCTGGTGGCGGGATCGATGAACAGCGTCGAGGCAGAGCTTTCGCGCTCTGGCGCGCCGAGAGGCGGGCGCTCGGCGATCTGAGTCTTCTCGACATAGGCGACGGCGGCAGCGGCGGCTGCCAGTTCGACGCGGGAAAAGGTTCCGAAGCCATCCAGCGTCGAGACGTTGAAGTAGCGCGCGATGCGACCTTCCGCCGTGGCGCTATCGAAGAGGACCGCAGGCTGCGGCACAGCTACACGACCCAGCACATCGAAGGTCGGTCTCAGTTCTTCGTCGTGAAACAGGCTGTCGGCCACGATCAACTCACGCGGATCGATGCGCCAGATGTCGGCGAGCAGCCGCGTCAATGTCGTCTCCGCCAAGCGGAAAACGCCGGTGGAAATGTCGATCCAGGCGAGCGCAAACTGCGCCTCCGAACTGCCGCGAATGCGCGCAAGCGCCATGAGGTAGTTGGATTCGGTTGGCGAAAGCAGCTTTTCTTCAGTGAGCGTCCCCGGTGTGACGAGACGCACCACATCGCGTTTGACCACCGATTTCGAGCCGCGCTTCTTGGCTTCTGCCGGGTCTTCCACCTGTTCGCAAACGGCGACGCGATAGCCGCGCATGATCAGCTTCTGCAGATAGTCATCCGCCGCATGGACCGGCACGCCGCACATGGCGATGTCCTGGCCCATATGCTGGCCGCGCTTGGTGAGCGTGATGCCGAGCGCGCGCGAGGCTTCTACCGCATCGTCAAAGAACAGCTCGTAGAAATCGCCCATGCGATAGAAAAGCAGCGAACCGGGGTTGTTCGCCTTGATCTCGATATATTGCTCCATCATCGGCGTTGCCGATGCGCGGCTCTCTTCGGAGATGAGCGAGGCGGTGGAATGAACGTCCGTCAATGGCGTGATCGTATCTGCTTGGGGCTTAAGGAAAACAAAGCCGGAGACTACCGGCGCAGCTCTCCAAGAACAACACGCACAACGACGAACCCACAGGAAGCTTGACAGTCTATCCGATAATCGCCGTTTATCGACGGCAAATGAAAATTTTTGAACAGACTATGAGGTCCGCACTGTATCAACCGTTAACGCGCTCTGCGTCACCGCCATAGTAATTGATGTAGCGGCCGGCGATGGACGAGACCGGCAGGATGACCAGCACATCGGTGGTGTTGAAGGCATGATCGACTACCGCACCGGCGCCGAACATGGCACCAAGACGCATATAGCCCTTGATCAGCGGCGGCATGGCGTTCAACGCCCGGCGCGGATTGATGGCTTCGAGCGGCATCATGTCCATTTCGCGATAGAGTTCCGGCAGCGCCTCGGTACGCCATTCACCCTTGGAGCCGCAGCTGTGATGCAGGAAAGACAGGGCCAGTGCATGGGCCTCCGGCTGGATGCCGGGGAAAGAGGCGCAGCCGATCATCGCGTCCATGCGGTGACGAACGGCATAGGCCCAGTTGCCTTGCCAGAGAAGCTCAACGGTGCGTTTGGTGCGGTACTCAGGCAGCACGCAGGAGCGTCCAAGTTCCATGAAGCGCTTGTCCGGATGGTGAGCGATCAGGCTCTGGATATCGAATTCACTTGCCGAATAAAAACCCTTATTCGCCAGCGCCGTCTCCTGCCTGAGCAAGCGATATGTGCCGACGATCTGATCTTCAGGATCTCCCTCGATGGCGTTGTCGAGAACCAGAAGATGGTCGCAGACGGCGTCGAAGGCATCGATATCGCGACCGCGACGCATCGCCTCTGCCGGAAGCCGCGCCCCCATCTCCTCGACGAAAACGCGGAAGCGGACCTGCTGGGCTGAGTCGATTTCGCGCTCGTTTCTGGCAAGGCGTGTTTCGAGAGAGCCTATCCGGCCAAAAACGTCGGCTTCCCGCTTTTCGGCAGCCGGCAAAACAGCGCTGCCCAGGCTCGTGCCAGTGATGCTGCGTTCAAGAACTTCCGAGACCATGGAGAATCGCCCCGCCACCGTTTGATCTTGCTGTCATAAATCACTTCTTGACGACAGAAAAGTGACAGTTAGCCGCGTAAGTGACGTAGCGTAAGTTAAATTCTTCCGTGTGGGCTATGTAAGGAGGATCTCAGCTTTTCTTCCGCGTTGCCTTGGCCTGCAACAACTCATCCAGGATAACGCAGCCCGCGCCGATGGTAATGAAGGAATCGGCCAGGTTGAAGACGGCGAAGGACCACGTTTCCGTGTGGAAGAGAATGTAGTCGACCACGTGCCCGTAGAGAAACCGGTCGAAGATGTTGCCCGCAGCACCCGCGATGATCAGCGCAAAACCAAGATGCGCGAAGGTGCGCTCGCCATCGGTCTTGCGCCAGAGCCAGATGACGAAGGCGACGATGAGGAGCCGCATGGTGACGATGGCCCAGCCCTCCATGCCCGACAGCATGGAGAAGGCAACGCCGAGATTATAGGTGCGGTAGAGCGCTAGGAACGGAATGACCGGCACCATCTCCTGCAGAGGCAGATATTTTTCCACCAGCACCTTGATGACCTGATCGGCAAGCACGGCCAAAAGAATGAGGGCGACGGCGGGAACGGGTCTGGAGAAGAGAGCGGGCTTGGCCATTACTTTACCGTCGCAAGTTCGAGACGATGTCGACGCGCTTCAAACAGCATGACTGCGCTTGCGATCGCCAGATTGAGGGAGTCGGCCCGGCCCTGTTGCGGAATACGGGCAAGCTGGTCCGCCTGCGAGGCAAGCTCCGGCGGAAGGCCGGATTGCTCGTTGCCCATGAGAAGCACGACAGGCTTCTTCTTGTAGTCGATGGTGCGGTAATCCACAGAGCCCGCGAGATGGGTCGCGACAACGCTGACGCCAGCGCTCTTTCTCCAGCTCAGGAACTCATCAACCGATGCGCGCGCAACTGGCATGGCGAAAACCGAGCCCATGGTGGCGCGCACGGTTTCGAGCGAGAAAGGATCGGTGCAGTCGCCAACAAGGATTACCCCAGAAGCGCCTGCTGCGTCCGCCGTGCGGATGATCGTGCCGAGATTGCCGGGATCGCGCACCCGGTCGAGGGCGACATAGGTCTCGCCTGCCGCCGGTCTGATGTCTCGGAGAGGCTTCCATTTCTGATCGAAGATGCCGACAACCATCTGCGGATTGTCGCGGCGGGTGATGGACGAGATGACTTTCTCGCTGACTTCCAGTACGAGTCCGCCGGACGCCACCGTCTTGACCGCAGCCTGCTCCACAAGCGGCTTGCCCTTGGCGGCCTTGGCATAGACCAGCGTACGGATGGTCCAGCCAAGTTCCAACGCATCGATAACAAGTTTCAGTCCCTCCGCCATGAAGGTCCCGCTTTCTTCGCGGCCCTTCTTCTGGGTCAGGTTCTTGATGTCCTTGATGATCGGATTGGCAAGGCTGGTGACTTCCTTGACCTGCCCTACCCTGCGCGGGCCGTTTTCATGGCGATCATTCATTTCGGCACCCAGCGGCTGAAGAGAGAGGTAGAAAGCACGCGGCCCGGCGTCTTGCCGTCAAGGCCTGCTTCCCGGATCACAAGTTCGCCCGAGGCCACCTCGCCGCCTGCACCGCGCATGGTTTCGCGCATCAACTCATGCATGGAGTAGAAGCTGGCGCGGATGGAATAGGCGGTCAGCACGAATCCGAGCGCCCTGGGCGACAGGATTTCCCGGCAAACATCCAGCATCAGCGGCAGATGATCATAAAGATCCCAGACCTCGCCATGGGTGCCGCGGCCGAATTTTGGCGGATCGGTGAGGATGATATCGTAGCTGTTGCCACGGCGTTCTTCGCGCAGGATGAACTTCATGGCGTCCTCGCAGATCCAGCGGATCGGCGCATTTTCGAGACCGGCAAGCGTCTGGTTTTCGCGTGCCCAGCCGATCGCCTTTTTCGAAGCGTCCACATGGGTGACTTCCGCTCCGGCAGAGGCTGCCACGAGAGACGCGACACCGGTATAGCCGAAGAGGTTCAAGACCTTGAGCGGTCGCTCCGCCTTTTCGATGGTCTGCTTCAACCATTCCCAATGAACGATCTGCTCGGGGAACACGCCCACATGGCGAAAAGCCGTGAAGCGGCCGAGGAAATCGACGCCAAGCAGAGAAAGAGGCCAGGTCTCGCCCAGCGCCTGCTTGGGAAAACGCCAGCGGCCGCTGCCCTCCTCATCCGTATCGCCGGTAAAAATCGCATCGGCATTGTCCCAGACCCGCTCGGCGAGGCTCGGGCGCCACAGCGCCTGGGCCTCGGGGCGAACGATGCGATACTCGCCATATTGTTCGAGCTTCAAGCCATTGCCGCTATCGATCAGATGAAAGTCACCAGCGCCAAGGGACGCAAGGATGACCGGCACTTGCTCGGTCGGGAGCGCGCCCGAGCGCTCCTTCAACGGGCGTGGAGGAGCTACTTCGACGGCTGGTGCGGAGGCTTGCACCTTCTCCTTGAGTGGGGTCGCGGCCGGACGGACGTAATCCGGAGCGCGTGTGCGTGCCGCGTCCTTCTGGCGAGACGGCTTACTGCCCGGCTTGCTCGAGCGATTGTCCTGTCCTGCGCGCGGCTTTGCGCCCTGGCGGTTGTCTTTCTTCTTCAACGACGGTCTTTCCACGTCTTTACGCTATCGGCACGGCAATCGACCGTACCACTTGCGCTTCCCAGTCTGCACCCGGGCAAATGGCGGGCCCGATGCGGTTGGAAAGCGCATATCACTAGAATGGAGGATTATCAAAGGTCGCGACAAAATCATGCGCCCTGGCGACGGATCAAAGAACCGGGGCGAGCGCCTATTTCGCGGCGAGCTGCCTTGAAACCGGCGATGTCGTTTGCGGGTTAGCCGCTGCCTTGGTGGCCTCATCATGCCAGCGAATGGCTTCTTTCGCTTCTAGGCGAGCGCGCTTGCGATGCTTGCCTTGCGAAATCCAGGTTGCGGCGGAGCCAAGGAAAATGCCGAACAAAACCGACAGAAAAATGAAAACGAAGAAAGGTGCGGTGAAAGACAGAACGCTGTCGTCTGGTTGAAACGGATTGAGCGCCAATGTCACGCTCTCACGGTTCGCCACGCACAGGATGATCAGAATGATCGCCAGCGGCAGCAGGATCAACAGGTTGACGATCTTCTTCGACATTCAACATACTCCGTCTTTGGGGGCCTTCATGCAATCTGGATGAACGTCACGCCGGATTGCGAAGCGTCGAGCGTTGATTGCGCTCAATCCTCGTCTTCGACGTCGCCCATACCCGGATTGAGCCTTTCGCGAAGCTCCTTGCCGGTCTTGAAGAAGGGAACCCATTTTTCCTCGACAAAAACGGACTCACCCGTACGCGGGTTCCGTCCGGAGCGTGAGGGCCGGTTCTTCACCGAGAATGCGCCAAATCCACGAAGTTCGACACGATTGCCAGCAGCAAGCGCATCGGTGATTTCATCAAGAACCGCATTGACGATATTTTCGACATCGCGGTGATACAGGTGCGGGTTACGCGCAGCAACGATCTGCACCAGTTCAGACTTAATCACGGTTGCCCCCTGAAAGGATTGGGTTTTTATCGGCCATCAACCTGCCAAACCGAAACAAGACCGTCAAGAAACAACTTGTCGGTGCCCAGCTGGCGGGACGCTGCAATCGGGAAAAATTCATCCAAGCCCAGCATTTTTGCGAGACCTGCGACGCTGAAGATGGAAAAGGGAGAACGCTTCGATGGGGCTGTCCACTCGATGATTGGCAAATCCTTCGCCAAGCCACGGCTCTCGAAATAGGACTTGATCTCGTTTTCGCCGCCGAGCGTGTCGATGAGCTTGACCGCAACCGCCTGACGACCGGTGAAGATCGACCCATCGGCAAGCTTCAACACCTCGTCGCGCGGCAGCTTGCGCCGGTCGGCCACCAGATCGACGAACCAGTTGTAGCTGTCGATGACCATGTTGCGGATCATGACCTTCGCTTGTTCGGGCGGCTCATGGAAGGGCGATGGCTCTGCCTTCATCGGTGAGGATTTGATTTCCTGCAGTGACACGCCGAGCTTGTCGAGCAGCGGTCCGACCTGCGGATACTGGAAGATTACACCGATGGAGCCAGTGATCGAGGTATCGCCTGCGACGATGGTATCGCCGGCAGTCGCAATCATGTAGCCCGCGGAGGCCGCAAGCGTGCGAACGTCGGAAACCACCGGCTTCTTCTTGTCTGCAACGGCCCGGATCGCCTTGAAGATGCGCTCGCCGCCATAGGTGGTGCCGCCCGGCGAAGAGATGGAAACGATCAGGCCCTTGGCGCTGGTGCTGTCTGCAATTTTTTGAAGCCGCTCCAGGAGTTCGGTGTCGTCCTGGATCAGGCCGCTGATCTCGATCTTGGCGATATGCGGCCTTGCGCTTAACTCCGGCTCTGCGAGAGCGAAGCGATAGACGGCAAAAAGGGCCGCTATCAGCAAGAGAACGGAAGCAACCCGCCAGAATGTGAGCTTGCGGCGCAGTTGCCTGCGGTCTGCGATTGCCATTTGGTCCATCAAATCACCTTCGCTTCACGGCAATTAAGCTTCAACTTCGCCACGGGCATATGAACCTTGTCACGGCCTCTTGCAAGCGCGAGAACTTGCAAAGCGCGGTTTTTATAAAAAACATCCGGCTCTTGCGCACTTTCTGATAAAAACCATATTGGCAGGGCAAGGCCATCGTGCCAAACACGTAAGATAAATATGTAAAGGTCTGCGTGCGACTATAAGTTGCACTTAAGGATCTCCGGATTTGACGAATGCTCGAAAGACTTAATCAACCGGCGCCGGGATTAGCGGTGGCTGACAATCTGCCTGACGCCTACGCTCTGGCGAGACGCCATTCCGCGCGCGTCAAAAGGCTGAAGATCGGGCTTCCGATCGCAGCAGCGCTCGTTTCGCTTGCTTTCATCGGTGTCTCGCTTGCCCGCACATGGCTTCCGGCCGAAGTGTCGTTGCAAAGCGCCTCGATCGAGGACGGAAAGATCGTCATGGAAAAGCCGGCTCTGGCCGGGCGCAACAACAAGGGTTTCGACTATTCGATGAATGCCGAGCGCGCGCTTCAGGACGTGACGACGCCGAACCTGATGACGCTCGAGAAAGTGCTGGCCGCCGTGCCGATGAATGACATCGTGGCGCAGGTGGTGGCACAGGAAGGCATCTTCGACCGCACGACAAATAAGTTGAAAATGACGGCGCCCTTTGACATCAATCTGAGCAATGGCCTAAAAGCCAAATTTCAGTCTGCCAATGTCGACCTGAAAGCGGGAACGATGGAGAGCGACCAGCCGGTCGACATCACCACGAAGGAAGGCTCGATTGTGGCGGAAAGCCTACGCATAGCCGATAATGGCAGAACGATTGTATTTTCGGGGCAGGTACGAGCGCGTATAGCTGCATCCACCATTCAGAACGCAGGCAAGTGAGAGCCCGACCAGATGATGCAGATTTCCCGCAACGCCCCCTTCAAGAGAACTTCTGGAATTTCGGCTGCCATTCTTATGGCATGCCTTTCCATGCCCGCCCTTGCTCAGAACACGACCAGCAAGATGGACGGCATGAAGCTTTCCAGCGACCAGCCGATTGCGATTGAGAGCGATCAGCTCGAAGTGCGCGACCAGGAGCACAAGGCCTACTTCACCGGCAATGTGAAAGTCGTTCAGGGAACGACCACGCTGCAGGCCGGCAAGATGACGGTTCTCTACAAGAACAAGGGCGACGGGCAAACGACATCGGTGACCGGCGGCGATGCCGATATCGACAAGATTTTCGTCGATAACTCCGTTTACCTGACGTCCGGCACACAGAAGGCGACCGCCGATCATGGCGAGTTCGACATGGCGTCGCAGACCTTTACGCTTTCCGGCAAGCAGGTCGTCCTGTCGCAGGACACCAACGTCTTCACCGGCTGCAAGCTGACGGTGCTGATGAATACCGGCGAAGCCAAGCTGGAGAGCTGTGGCGGCCCAGTCCGCATTATGCTCGATCCAAAATCGCAGAAAAAGCAGTAAGCCGCCCATCGTGACAATACCTCTGATTTCAAAGCTTCTTGGCAGAGATTCCGCACGCCCGTCGACAGCCGAGGCGAATGCGGGCGATAAATCTCGCTATGAAGGCACCTTGATCGCCCACGGCCTGACCAAGACCTATAACACGCGCCGCGTCGTCAACGGCGTGTCGCTTGTCGTGCGTCGCGGAGAGGCTGTCGGGCTTCTGGGACCGAACGGTGCGGGCAAGACCACCTGCTTTTATATGATCACCGGCCTCGTTCCCGTGGATGATGGCAAGATCGCCATCAATGGCAATGATGTGACGGGCATGCCCATGTATCGCCGCGCGCGCCTTGGCGTCGGCTATCTTCCGCAGGAAGCGTCGATCTTTCGCGGACTGACCGTGGAAGACAATATTCGCGCCGTCCTGGAAGTGCATGAAAAGGACGAGAAGAAGCGAAACCGCAAACTCGACGAGTTGCTGGAAGAGTTTCACATCTCGCAGTTGCGCAAATCTCCAGCGGTCGCTCTTTCAGGCGGCGAACGCCGTCGTCTTGAGATCGCACGTGCTCTTGCGACTGATCCGACCTTCATGCTGCTCGACGAACCCTTTGCGGGCGTCGATCCGATTTCCGTCAGCGACATTCAGAATCTCGTGCGCCACTTGACGGCACGCGGGATCGGCGTTTTGATTACCGATCATAATGTGCGCGAAACGCTGGGCCTTATCGACCGCGCCTACATTATTCATGCGGGCGAAGTGCTGACCCATGGCCGGGCCGACGAGATCGTCAACAATGCCGATGTTCGTCGCCTCTATCTCGGAAACAACTTCAGCCTTTGAGGCCGCATTTTCCGGCCTGAAAGCGTGGCAGTTCTTGCAGGAAAGTGATGATATCACAGCGTTCCCGCAAAAGAATCTTCCTTTTGACCCCACTCTTGATCTTGACCAAACCCAAATAAAAAGCAATTTTTGGGCCAAGTTTTTCTTGTTTTGCCAGACAACAAAAAATTTCTGCAAAACAAGGCATGTTTGGGAGTCGAGCGTCCGCCATGGCCTTGTCCGCCAGCCTGTTGTTGCGTCAAAATCAGTCACTTGTGATGACTCCTCAGCTGATGCAGTCGATCCAGCTGCTTCAGATGACGCATATCGAGTTGGTCAGCTTCATCGCCCAGGAAGTCGAAAAGAACCCTCTGCTTGAAATAGCGGCAAATGACAGCGATCCTGGCGAAACATTCGGCAGCGACGACATCGCGAGTTCGCAAACCGTAGACAGTATTGAATCATCCCATACGACCGAAACGGTGGAATGGTACGGTGATGATGCCCCTATCCTCAACGAGGCGCTGGACACCAGTTTCAGCAATGTGTTTCCGGATGACGAGAGCGGACGCAAAGCCGACGCACCGGAGCTTCTTGGCCAATGGAAATCCATGCCTGGCGCGGAGGCTGGTGATTACGATCTCGATGATTTCGTCGCGCGCAAACCGAGCCTGCGCGACCACATTGCACAGCAGGTGCCGTTTTCGGTCACCGGTCTTACCGACAGCATGACAGCCGATGCTCTGCTCGATCATCTCGACGAGACCGGCTATATCTCGGCTGACGCCGTCAGTGATGTTTCCGAGCGGCTAGGACGCCCGGAAAAGGATGTCGAGGCGGTCCTGCGCGTCCTGCAAAGCTTCGATCCGCCGGGTGTCTTTGCTCGCTCCCTCAGCGAATGCCTGTCGATCCAGCTGCAACAGAAAGACCGGCTCGACCCGGCCATGCATGCTTTCGTCGGCAACCTCGATCTTCTGGCCAAGCGCGATTTTGCCACGCTCAAAAAGCTTTGCGGTGTCGATGAGGACGACCTTCTCGATATGCTGAGCGAGATCCGCAGTCTTAATCCTCGTCCTGGTGCTGGCTTCGAGACTGGCTCGTGCGAGACCATCATACCGGACATCATCGTCCATCCCTCCACCGATGGAAGCTGGCTGATCGACCTCAACCCGGAAACACTGCCGCGCGTGCTGGTCAACCACAGCTATTTCACGGAGGTGTCCAAGCTGAAACCGCGCGCGGGGGAAGACGGCGAATTCCTCTCCACCTGCATGCAAACGGCCAACTGGCTGACACGCAGTCTCGATCAGCGGGCAAGGACGATCATGAAGGTGGCGAGCGAAATCGTCCGGCAGCAGGATGCGTTTCTGCTGCATGGGGTCGACCACTTGCGTCCCCTTAACCTCAAGCAGGTCGCCGACGCCATCAAGATGCATGAATCGACGGTCAGCCGCGTCACCTCGCGCAAGTACATGTTGACGCCACGGGGCGTCTTCGAACTCAAATATTTCTTTAGCGTCTCCATCGGCTCGTCCGAAGGTGGCGACAACCACTCGGCAGAAGCGGTTCGTCATCGCATCCGCACAATGATCGCGCAGGAAGCGCCGAGCTCTGTTCTTTCCGACGACGATATCGTCGATCAGCTGAAAAAAAGTGGCATCGATCTTGCGCGACGGACTGTCGCAAAATATCGTGAAGCGATGAACATCCCCTCCTCCGTGCAGCGCCGTCGGGAGAAAAAAGCGATGGCCCGCATGGCTTCAGCTTGAGCCATTCTTTTATAGTTTACAAATACTTAAGATTGACAATTGACTTGCCTTGTCGACAAGGCTAGAAGCTCGCCGCAGATAAGACGGGGGTCTGGCGAGAGAGTTGTGTTCCACGTATGGCGGCATTCGCCTGCAAAGGGACGAAAGAGGTCGCGAAACGCTTGGATGAGCGCTCAGCTTGACGTAAGCTGGTATACGCAAATCACTGAAAAAGGAAAAATTCCATGAGTGTGCGTGTATCTGGTAAACATATGGATGTGGGCGAGTCTTTCCGTCAAAAGATCGAGGACAATATAAGCCAAGCCGTTACCAAATACTTCGATGGGGGGTATTCCGGCCAGGTGACGGTCGCGAAGTCCGGCCAGCTTTTTGCTGCGGATTGCAAGATCCACCTCGATACCGGGGTCGTTCTGCACGCGGCAGGACAGGCCAACGATCCGCAAGCCAGCTTCGATGCGGCGGCAGAGCGTATTGAAAAGCGCCTGCGTCGTTACAAGCGCAGGCTCAAGGATCACCATAACGGTTCAGCTTCAAAGGGGATCGATGAGGAAGTCGCCTACAGGGTGATGGACGCGGTCCCGGATGAGGATGAGGAAATCGCGGAGGATTTCGCGCCAACGATCGTGGCCGAGACGTCCAAACAGATCAAAACCATGACGGTTGCAAGCGCAGTCATGGCTCTCGATATGACCGATGAGCCAGTCCTGCTATTCCGCAGCCCGTCGAAGGAACTCAACATCGTCTACCGGCGCAACGATGGAAACATCGGCTGGGTCGACGCGACGATGATCAAGAGCTGAAGTCTAAAGACCCGGAAGGCGCCCCCAAGCGTCTTCCGGTTCGTCTCGATGGCATGAAGGAAAAAGAAATGGCATTGGCAGATTTGCTGCACCAAGATGCGATTATTCCCGCGCTAAAGGTCAATTCCAAGAAGCAACTCCTTCAGGAACTGGCAGCAAAGGCGTCCCGTATTACCGGGGTGTCCGAGCGGGACGTATTCGACGTCATCTTGCAGCGTGAGCGGCTCGGCTCCACCGGCGTCGGTCACGGCATTGCTATTCCTCATGGGAAACTTAGCAGCATCTCCTCCATTACCGGCGTCTTCGCACGCCTTGAAACGCCCGTCGATTTCGAAGCGCTCGACGACCAGCCGGTCGATCTCGTGTTTCTTCTGCTCGCACCGGAAGGTGCTGGCGCCGACCACCTGAAGGCCCTGTCGCGGATTGCCCGCGTTCTGCGCGACCCGGAACTGGTAGCGAAACTGCGCGCGACCGATTCCGACACGGCGATCTACACCTTTCTTAACCAGGAGCAGGTGAACGCGGCCTGAACGCCAAGTTTCGGTTCACGCGAAGAGTGCCTCGACGTTTAAAGCGCCGTGCGTCCTATTGGACGCACGGCGTTTTACATTTTTGAATCTAGGCATCGTGCTTTCCGAAAAGCGAGTCCGATTTTCGGGCCGATGCTGTAAAACAAAGGCCCGGATATCGATCAGATATCCGGGCCTTTGTCCTATTGGTCAGATGAAGACGAAGAACGCTTTCAGGCGTCCTTCTCATTCAGACCGCTTGTGCCGGGCTCAGCACCTGCCGGCGTTTCAACCTTAGGGCCGCCCTTGGCAACGCCGACCATGGCTGGACGCAGAACGCGGTCACCGATGGTGAAACCAGCCTGCACCACCTGAACGACGGTGTTGTTCGGAACGGTGGTGTTTGGGATTTCGAACATGGCCTGGTGGAAGTTCGGATCGAACTTCTGGCCTTCGGCGTCGATCTTCTTCACACCATGACGTTCAAGCGCGGAGAGCATGGAACGCTCGGTCATGTCGACGCCTTCGATCAGGCCCTTGATATTGGCTTCAGCGCTTGCCTTCAGCTCTTCGGGAATCGTGTCTAGCGCGCGACGAAGATTGTCGGAGACGGCCAGCATGTCGCGCGCAAAGCCCGCAACCGAATAGGCTTTCGCATCTTTCACATCGCGTTCAGTACGGCGACGGAGATTGTCCATTTCGGCTGCCAGGCGCAGAAACTTGTCGCGAAGATCGGCATTCTCGGCTTTCAGCACATCCACCGGATCGGGTTCTGCCTGCTCCGGCACCGCATTGTCCGCCGTCGTCGCTTCCACTGCTTCTTCGGCAGCGCCTGCGTCAGGTCCGGTCTTGTTGGTGTCATCAGTCATGACGTTCTCCAGATTATATGTCGTGTGGCTTGCAATGAGATTGAGCCCGATATCGAGCTTTGCCATGCAAAAATCAAGGCTTACGGGAAAAAGGAGCGATTTTTCAAGCGAGCGTCGCGGTCAGCGTCGCTTGGTGGAAAGACGCGCCATGATCTGGGCGGTGTAATCCACCATGGGCACGATGCGGGAATAGTTGAGCCGCGTCGGGCCGATGACGCCGACAGCGCCCACCACCCGGTTCTCGTCATCCTTATAGGGCGCGACGATCAGTGACGAGCCCGAAAGCGAAAACAGCTTGTTCTCCGAGCCGATGAAAATTCGCACACCCGAGCCCGTTTCAGCCAGATTGAGGATCTCGATCAGGTTCTCCTTGCGCTCCAGATCATCAAAGAGAAGCCGAACGCGGTCGATGTCCTCTTCGCCGGCTAGGCCCTCGAGGAGATTGGAGCGACCGCGAACGATGAGACGTCCAAGCTTGCCTTCCTCATTGTCGCCGGACCAGACGGCAAGCCCCCGCTCTACCAGATCCTGTGCCAGCGTGCTCAGCGCGCTTTGAAGTTCGTTCTTCTGTCGTGCTATCTGGCTGCGAAGCTCGGGCAGCGTCTGGCCACCGAGATGCGCATTGATGAAGTTGGCCGCCTCCGTCAGTTGCGAGGAGGTGATGCCGGACGGCAGCTCAATGATGCGGTTTTCGACCTGATTGTGGTCACCGACCAGAATGGCGAGACCCTTGGTGGGCTCGAGCCGGATGAACTCTACATGTTTGAGCACGGCATCGTTCTTGGCGGTCAGCACCAAGCCAGCTCCGCGCGACATGCCCGAGAGCATGCTGCTTGCTTCATACAGCAGGCCTTCGAGAGACTGTTCGCGCCCGGAGATCGGGCCGATCTGACGATCGATATTGGCACGCTCGGCCTCAGGCAGTTCGCCCACCTGCATGAAGGCATCGACAAAAAAGCGAAGACCGGTCTGGGTCGGCAGGCGTCCGGCGCTGACATGGGGCGAATAAATGAGGCCGAGTTCCTCCAGATCGCTCATGACATTGCGCACGGAGGCAGGCGACAGCGACATGGGAAGCAGGCGCGAGAGACTGCGCGAACCGAGCGGTTCGCCCGTTTCCAGATAGCCTTCGACAATACGCCGGAAGATTTCGCGCGAGCGATCATCCAGAAGCGCACCCGGCTCTCTACTAATAGGAGGAGTTATGCCCATGCCGCTTGTTATTCCCCAAGCTGTTTTTGACTGTCTTGAATATAGTCACTCGGTCTTCCAAGTGAAAATGGAAATTCGGCTATAGGCCCTGTTCTTCCGCTTTTCCTTTGCAAAAGCGTCGCCCTGACCTTAGAAGGCGGGAAGTTAAGAGACGGAGAGAAACGATATGCGGCCCTCAGGCAGAAAAACCGACCAGATGCGCAAGGTCTCCTTCGAGCGCAACTTCTCCAAGCATGCCGAAGGCTCCTGTCTCGTCAAATTCGGCGATACGCATGTTCTGGTGACGGCGAGCCTCGAAGACAAGACGCCACCGTGGCTGCGCAACAGCGGCAAGGGCTGGGTCACAGCCGAATACGGCATGCTTCCCCGCTCCACCAACGAGCGGATGAAGCGCGAAGCATCGTCCGGTAAGCAGGGCGGCAGAACGCAGGAAATCCAGCGCCTCATCGGCCGCTCGCTGCGTGCCGTCGTCGATCTGCAAGCACTTGGCGAACGTCAGATCAGCATCGACTGCGACGTCATCCAGGCCGATGGCGGTACGCGCACCGCCTCCATCACGGGTGCATGGATTGCCCTTCATGACTGCCTGAAGTGGATGGAAAGCCGCAATATGCTGAAGGTCGAAAAGGTTCTGAAGGACCACATCGCCGCCATCTCCTGCGGCATCTTCGCCAATCAACCAGTGATCGATCTCGATTACCTGGAAGACTCTTCTGCAGAGACCGACGCCAATTTCGTCATCACCGGCTCCGGCGGCATCGTTGAAATTCAGGGCACAGCCGAAGGCAAGCCTTTCTCGGAAGAAGAATTTCTGACGCTGCTTAGTCTTGCCAAGGCGGGCTGTGCGGAACTCGTCGAGATGCAGAAGCAGGCGATTGCCTGAACGGGACCAAGACCATGCGCAAACTTGATACGAGAACCATCGTCGTTGCCAGCCACAACAAGGGCAAGATCGCCGAGATCGCCGAACTGATCGGCCCTCTCGGTTTTTCGGCAAAATCGGCCGCCGAACTGAATTTCGAAGAGCCGGCGGAGACGGGCACGACATTCGAAGAGAATGCTGCGATCAAGGCGCTCGCTTCAGCCAAGGCATCCGGCATGCCGGCGCTGTCCGACGATTCCGGTCTGGTGATCGATGCGCTGGACGGCGCGCCGGGCGTCTACACTGCGGACTGGGCGGAAACCGGCAACGGCACACGCGATTTCGCTATGGCGATGCAAAAGGTGGAAAACGCGCTTCAGGAACGTGGTGCGACGACACCGGAGCAACGCACGAGCCGCTTCGTCAGCGTGCTGTGCCTCGCCTGGCCGGACGGTCACACCGAGTTTTTCCGCGGTGAGGTGGACGGCACGATCGTCTGGCCGCCGCGTGGCACGAGCGGCTTCGGCTACGATCCGATCTTCCAGCCGCAAGGCTATGCGACGAGCTTCGGCGAAATGTCGTCCGAAGAAAAGCATGGCTGGCGCCAGGGCGATGCGGCAGCGCTGTCGCACCGCGCACGCGCTTTCAAGATCTTTGTCGAAACCTGCCTGGAGGCATGAGCAGCACGATGACCGGGAGCGGCCTTTTTCCTGCGCCCGGCGCACATCCGTCCGGATATGCGGACCTGCTGCCGGATACAGGCGAGCCGGGCTTCGGCATCTATGTTCACTGGCCTTTCTGCGCGGCCAAGTGTCCCTATTGCGATTTCAACAGCCATGTTCGCCACCAGCCCGTGGATCAGGAGCGCTTTGTCGCCGCCTTCCTGCGCGAAATGGAAACGATGCGGCAGTTGAGCGGCCCGAAGGTCGTCACCAGCATTTTCATGGGCGGCGGCACACCATCGCTGATGGACCCGCAGACGGTCGGCGCCATTCTGGACGGTATCGCCCGCCACTGGCGCGTGCCGGATGGCATCGAGATTACGATGGAGGGCCAATCCCTCCAGCGTGGAAGCCGAGCGTTTTCGCGGCTACAGGGCAGCCGGCGTCAATCGTGTTTCCATGGGTGTGCAGGCGCTGAATGATCGCGATCTAAAGTTCCTCGGACGCCTGCATGATGTGGCGGATGCGCTGAAAGCCATCCGGCTGGCGCGTGAAATCTTCCCGCGCATGTCCTTCGATCTTATTTATGCTCGCCCCAACCAGACGGTGGACGAGTGGGAGAAGGAACTCAAAGAGGCCATCTCCTATGCTGTCGATCATCTGTCGCTCTATCAGCTGACGATCGAGGAAGGCACGGCCTTCTATGGACTTCACAAGGCGGGCAAGCTGATCGTTCCCGATGGCGAGCAATCCGCTGTGCTTTACGAGGCAACGCAGGAGATTACCGCTCGCCACGGTCTTCCGGCCTACGAGGTTTCCAATCACGCTCGCCCGGGTGCCGAGAGCCGTCACAACCTGACCTATTGGCGCTATGGCGACTATGCCGGGATCGGCCCCGGTGCCCATGGACGTCTCACCCAGCGCGGCGCCAAACTCGCAACCGCGACCGAGCGCCATCCCGAAACATGGCTGCAAGCCGTGGAGCGCGATGGGCATGGCATGGTGGATCAGGAAATGCTGGGGCGCGATGAACAGGCCGACGAGTTGCTGCTGATGGGACTGCGCCTGCGCGAAGGCGTTGATCTCGCCCGCTGGAGCGAGTTCTCAGGCCGTGATCTCGACCCGGATCGCGAGGCCGTTTTACTGGAACACGGCTTCCTCGAGCGGCTTGGAAATTCCCGCGTCCGCTGCACCCCATCCGGCATGCTGATCCTCGACTCGGTGGTGGCCGATCTCGCTTAAACGGCGCTCTAAAGCATGTCGCGATCTTTAGATTCGCTCCTTACGCTTTAGGCCTGTTTCTTGTCGCATGACGTTATCGCAAAAACCGCCGCACAGTTTTGCGCGACATGCTTTATTGCCCTAAGAGCGCGCCGGTCGCCATCGGATCAACTGATCCTGACAGCGATATAGATCAGCGTCACCGCAATCACCCAAAGCGCCAGGCGGCCCCAACGGGTGTGACGGGCTTCTGACTTGCCGATGGCTTCAGCCGTGCGTTCGTCGAAGCGCAAGCCGTTTTCGCTCATATACATCAGCTCGGAGTGCAGCTTCTCGGTCTTCGCCGCGATCTCGGGTGCAGCTTCCGCCAGCTTGATCGCTGCCTTCACGCCGTCCTTCAGATCGGTGACGATGCGCTTCGGGCCAAGGTTGTCGCGGATCCAGCCACTGACGACGGGGTCTGCCGCCTTCCACATGTTGAAGCGCGGATTGAGGATACGCGAGACACCCTCCACGACGACCATGGTCTTTTGCAGCATGACCAATTCGGGACGCGTTTCCATGTCGAAAAGTTCGGTGACTTCGAAGAGCAGCGTCAGGAGCTTGCCCATGGAGATGGTTTCGGCCGGTTGGCCGTGGATCGGCTCGCCGATGGCGCGGATCGCCTGGGCGAAGCTTGCCATGTCATGGTGGGACGGCACATAGCCGGCCTCGAAATGCACTTCGGCCACCCGCATGTAGTCGCGGGTGATGAAGCCGTAGAGAATTTCCGCCAGGAACCGGCGCTCCTTTTTGCCTAGCCGTCCGGCAATGCCCATATCGACCGCGACAATAATGCCCGCCGGATCAACGAAGAGATTGCCGGGATGCATGTCCGCGTGGAAGAAACCGTCGCGCAGCGTGTGGCGCAGGAAGGACTGGATCAGCGTATCGGCCAGCGCATTGAGGTCGTGACCGGCCGCCTTCAGCGCATCGGTATCCGACATCTTGATCCCGTCGATCCATTCCATGGTGACGACGTCGCGACCGGTGCGCTCCCAATCGACCTCGGGCACCCGGAAGCCCGGATCGCCCTTGGTGTTTTCGGCGAGCTCGGAGAGTGCAGCCGCCTCGAGGCGAAGATCCATTTCGATCTTAGTGGTCTGTTCCAGCGTCTTGGTGACCTCCACGGGCCGCAGACGCCGTGCAGAGCGGACGAAACGCTGCTGCAGATCGGCCACCAGATACATGGCTTCCAGGTCGTCCTGAAAGCGCTGGCGCACGCCGGGACGTATAACCTTGACCGCAACCTTCTTGCGTCCTGACGGCGTATCGATGACGGCTGGGTGAACCTGAGCGATGGAGGCTGCAGCAATCGGATCGCCGAATTCCACATAGAGCTCAGAGATTGGGCGACCGAGGGAGCCTTCGATATTGGCCTTGGCGGCAGCGGCGGGGAAGAAATCCATGCGGTCCTGGAGACCGGCAAGATCTGCGGCAAAGTCTGCGCCAACTACATCCGGCCGGGTTGCCAGGAACTGGCCCATCTTGACATAGGATGGTCCAAGACGGCTGACCGCCTTTGACAGTCGATCGCTGCGCCCGCTTCTCAAGGCCGTGTTGCGCGCAAAGGGCTTGAGCATGCCCTTGACGAATTTGGCCGACGCCGGAAGGCCTTCATCCGGGAGCGCCAGAACCACACCCTCGCGAACGAGTACCCAGCCAACCTTGGCGAGTCGAAAATAGGCGCCAAGCGTGCTCATGCGAATGCCTTGCTATGTCCTGGAAATGCCATCGATCAGAGCTTCCAGCCGGAATGCAGCGCGGCAATTCCGCCGGTATAGTTGGTGTAGCTCACGCGCGAGAAGCCGGCGGTCCGGATCATGGCGGCAAAATCATCCTGGCGAGGGAATTTGCGGATCGACTCGACGAGATACTGATAGGGCTCGGCGTCTCCGGTGATCATCTTGCCAAATTGCGGAATGGCGTTGAAGGACCAGGCATCATAGACCTTGTCGAGGAGCGGCATTTCCACTTCGGAGAATTCCAGAACCAGAAGCCGCCCACCGCGCTTCAGCACACGATAGGCTTCCGAAAGCGCCACATCGATGCGCGGGACATTGCGAATGCCGAAGGCGATCGTATAGGCATCGAAGCTGTTGGCCTCGAAGGGCAACTCTTCGGCATTGGCTTCGACGAAGGTCAGATTTTCCGTCAGGCCTTTCTTGGCCGCGCGCTCCTCGCCGACGCCGAGCATAGAGCCGTTGATATCGAGAACCGTGGCATGTGCCATGCGGTTGGAGGCTTCGACGATGCGGAAAGCGATATCGCCGGTGCCGCCAGCCACATCGAGAACCTTGTAGGATGGATCCTTGCGTGGCGAAAGTGCGGCGACCATGGCGTCTTTCCAAACGCGGTGCAGCCCGGCCGACATCACGTCATTCATGATGTCATAGCGCTTGGCAACCTTATGGAAGACGTCATTGACCATGCCCTGCTTCTGGCCCTCATTGACCTGCCGGAAGCCATAGGAGGTTTCCATGCCGCCTTCGGCTGTCGTGCGGGCATCGGTCATGATCAGTCTCCATTCTTCAATTGCGACGAGAGCGCCGTGCATGCTTTAAGACGCATGAAGGGCTCTAACTCTTTAAACCAACACATAGCGGAAACGGCTCTGCAACGCTATCTGTTGCACCATAGATATGGCTCGCGACATGTATGTGTGCCGTCTATAGACCACAAGGTCGCCGCGATAAACAGAGGTGAAGAGAGTACCATGCCCGAATTGCCTGAAGTGGAAACCGTTCGACGCGGCTTAGCGCCCGTCATGGAAGGCGCGCGGATCGAGCTCCTGACGATCACCCGCCCGGATCTGCGTTTCCCTTTTCCGGAAGGTTTTGCCGAACTCGTGGAGGGTCGCGAAATCCTGTCACTCGGGCGCCGGGCGAAATACCTGCTGATCGAACTCGACAACGGCCTGACCATCGTTTCGCATCTCGGCATGTCCGGCTCGTTTCGCATCGAAAGCGGAAATGAGGAGGCAGAGACGCCGGGGGAGTTTCACCATCCCCGCTCCAAGGATGGCAAGCACGACCATGTGATCTTTCATCTGGGACGCGGAACAGCGAAGACACGCATCATCTATAATGATCCGCGCCGCTTCGGCTTCATGCACCTAGTGCGCCGCGCCGATATCGACCTTTATCCCGCCTTCGCCGGCCTTGGTCCCGAGCCGACGGGAAACGCACTGAGCGCCGAATACCTCGCCAGCCGCTTTGAGGGAAAGACGCAGCCGCTGAAAGGTGCTCTTCTCGATCAGAAAGTCATTGCAGGTCTTGGCAATATCTATGTGTGCGAAGCGCTCTGGCGCTCCCATCTTTCGCCGCTACGCGCGGCTTCAACGCTCGTCACAAAAAAGGGAAAGCCGAAGCCTGCATTGGACGATCTGACCCGACATATCCGCGAGGTGATCGCCGATGCAATTGCAGCCGGCGGCTCGTCGCTACGCGACCATATCCAGACCGACGGCTCGCTTGGATATTTCCAGCATTCCTTTTCGGTCTATGATCGAGAAGGCCATGCTTGCCGTTTCCCCGATTGCGGGGGTACGGTCGAGAGGATCACGCAGAGCGGGCGCTCCACATTCTATTGTGCGGCCTGTCAGAAATAGAGGCCCGAAAAAGGGATAGGACAAAATCCATGGATTACGAGACGATCATTGTCGAGAAGCGCGATGAAGTCGGTATCGTCACGCTCAACCGTCCCAAGGCGCTCAACGCGCTGAACTCCGCCCTGCTGAAAGAGCTGCGCCATATTCTCTCCGCCTTCTCTTTGGATGATTCCATCGGCGCCATCGTCATTACCGGATCGGAGAAGGCGTTTGCGGCAGGTGCCGACATCAAGGAGATGAGTACGCTCAATTTCGTCGATGCCTATCTCGGTGACTTTCTAGGTGGGTGGGATGATGTGGCCGCAAGCCGCAAGCCGGTGATCGCGGCCGTCTCAGGCTTTGCGCTGGGCGGAGGATGCGAGCTCGCGATGATGTGCGATTTCATCATCGCCTCCGAGACGGCGAAGTTCGGTCAGCCGGAAATCACGCTTGGCATCATTCCCGGCATGGGCGGTTCGCAAAGGCTGACCCGCGCCGTCGGCAAGGCCAAGGCCATGGACCTCGTGCTGACGGGGCGCAAGATGGATGCCGCCGAAGCCGAGCGTGCCGGTCTCGTCTCGCGTATCGTACCGGTCGAAAGTCTACTGGATGAGGCGGTCGAAGCGGCGAGCCTTATCGCGTCACTGTCTCGGGCCTCCGTGCTGATGGCGAAGGAAAGCGTCAACCGCTCCTTCGAGGTTTCGCTTTCGGAGGGTTTGCGGTTCGAGCGTCGCCTGTTCCAGTCGCTTTTTGCCACGGACGACCAGAAAGAAGGTATGGAAGCCTTCATCGAAAAGAGAAAGCCGCTGTTCCAGAACAAGTAGGCCGCGGTACCTGCCAGGCCGCCGTTCTTCCGGGAGTCGGAATCTCGGTGTTTTTACGCAAAACGCGTTGACGGGCAGCGGCTTTAGGGTTATATGCCCGCCCACGGTTAGGGAAAGTCATCCGGCTTGTCCCAGTTACTCCCGCAATTTTGGAACATGAGGTCTTCGAACGACCCTATCCTGTGGTTGCGGATTTTGGTTTGATTTCGAAGAGAGGCATACATGGCCAATACAACTTCGGCGAAAAAGGCGACTCGCAAGATCGCTCGCCGTACCGCAGTCAACAAGGCTCGCCGTTCGCGCGTCCGCGGTTTCATTCGCAAGGTCGAAGAGGCCCTGGCAACTGGCGATCTCGCTGTTGCGACCGAAGCCCTCAAGGCTGCACAGCCAGAGATCCAGCGCGCAGCTACGAAGGGCGTCATGCACTTCAACACTGCATCGCGCAAGGTTTCTCGTCTGGCACAGCGTGTTAAGGCTCTGTCGGCCTAATCCGGCTAAGACAATATTGTGATTGAAAAGCCTGGCCGTTTGGCCGGGCTTTTTTCGATTCTAACGACCCGTTAACGGTTTCGCAACCAGCATGACATTTACGCGTCAAACGCGTGACGGAAAAAATCATTTAATTTCAAATACTTGCAGAAGGTCTTTCAACGGACACCCTCCTTCCGCCGCGGAAGGCAGCCACAATCTTGAGTCAAGTATTTTTTTATTTTTCTGTCAAAATCGTCCTCAAAAATAGCACGAAAATGAATCTCATTGATTCATAAGCGATTCTCCAGACAAGGCTGCCGGCGATGCAAAACGGCTCCAACGAGTCAATGGCAGATCGGCGCAACCACAGAAAAAACGCCATTGATCTCGGTATGCGATCCTGCCTAAATGTATCTCGACAAGGGGCGCGGATATCTTTCCACAAGCTATCTCGAAACAAAGTTCGAAGGCGTCAGCTCCTTGCGGACGGGTTCTTTTCGGACCCGTTTTTTCAAGTCACTGGGTGTGTTTGGCTGCAACCTTATAGGTTGTAGAAATCTATACGCATGTCTTGATGACAAGTGTCTGAGTTGTGATGTGAGAGTATGCGTTGAGAGTAGCATGCCTCTTCATGATGGAGAGGTTAGTGGGATAACCGGCTCGCGGTTGAAGCCTTGCGCTTCAGGATGGTTTTCGAGGGGCCATCCTTACGGGGACAGTAAGAGGGGTATCTCTGGCGGAGCGTTGGCGCTCCATCAGGCTATGATTGGCAATTTGAAAGGCGGCAGTAATGCAATTGAATTTGGCGATGGGTGCGGTGACAAACGGGGACCGCACACAGAAAGCTGGTGATGCAGTTTGCAATGATGCGGCGGGGAATATATCGGATATGAAGAACGACGCGCTGTTCGAGCGCTTTAGCGCGCGACTAAAGGCGCAGGTCGGCCCTGAAGTTTACGCAAGCTGGTTTGCCAGGTTGAAGCTGCACTCGATGTCGAAGAGCGTCGTGCGCTTCACGGTTCCAACGACATTTTTGAAATCCTGGATCAACAACCGCTATATCGATCTGATGACCAGCCTGGTGCAGGCAGAGGACCCCAACGTCCTGAAGGTCGAGATTTTGGTGCGTTCGGCCAGCCGTCCGGTTCGTGCCGCCGCGACCGATGACGGGGTTCAGCCCGTCCAGGACATTGCACCTTCCGCACAGCGCTCCAAGCCGTTCATCCCTCCGCAGATGACCAGCGCTGCAAGCCAGCAGGGTTCGTCTGCACCCACCATGGCACCGCGCTCGTCGGGCTCTGGTCCGCTGTTCGGCTCGCCGCTCGATACGCGCTTTACCTTCGACACCTTCGTCGAAGGGTCGTCGAACCGCGTCGCGCTTGCCGCCGCAAAGACGATTGCCGAGGCTGGCGCAGGTGCAGTACGGTTTAATCCGCTGTTTATTCATGCTGGCGTCGGCCTTGGAAAGACCCATCTTCTCCAGGCGATTGCGAACGCCGCAGTCGATAGCCCGCGCAATCCGCGCGTCGTCTATCTAACCGCGGAATATTTCATGTGGCGATTTGCCACCGCTATTCGCGACAATGACGCGCTGACGCTGAAAGATACGCTGCGCAATATCGACCTTCTGATCATCGACGACATGCAGTTCCTGCAAGGCAAGATGATCCAGCATGAGTTCTGCCATCTGCTGAACATGTTGCTCGACAGTGCCAAGCAGGTCGTGGTTGCTGCAGACCGCGCGCCTTGGGAGCTGGAATCGCTTGACCCGCGCGTTCGCTCGCGCCTGCAAGGCGGCATGGCCATCGAGATCGAAGGCCCGGATTACGATATGCGCTACGAGATGCTGAAGCAGCGTATCGCAGTTGCACGCCAGGAAGACCCAAGCTTTGACATCAGCGAGGACATCGTCTCGCACGTGGCGCGCAGCGTCACCGCCAGCGGTCGTGAACTGGAAGGTGCTTTCAATCAGCTGATCTTCCGCCGCTCCTTCGAGCCCAACCTGTCGGTTGAGCGCGTGGACGAGCTGCTCGCCCATCTCGTTGGGGCAGGCGAAGCCAAGCGCGTGCGTATCGAAGACATTCAGCGCATCGTCGCGCGCCACTACAATGTCTCGCGGCAGGAACTTGTCTCCAATCGTCGCACGCGCGTCATCGTCAAGCCGCGTCAAGTGGCCATGTATCTCGCAAAGATGCTGACCCCCCGCTCCTTCCCCGAAATCGGTCGCCGTTTCGGCGGGCGCGATCACACGACGGTGCTCCACGCGGTGCGCAAGATCGAGGAGTTGATTTCCGGCGATAGCAAGCTTGGCCATGAGGTCGAGCTGCTGAAGCGACTGATCAACGAAAACAACGCTTAATAAAAGGGCGCGGCGGGAGATCCTGACCGCGCCTTTCTCGTCCTTGTATGAAGCGCGGGGCGTCCAGCACCTTACAAAAGCCGCGCGTAATCACAGCCTCGCAATTGAAAAAGCCCGCCTGTCGTTTCCGACGGCGGGCTTTTCTCGTTTGTGAGCGAAAAGCTGTGATGCTGCTTACTTCGTTCCGTACATGCGGTCGCCTGCGTCACCGAGGCCAGGCACGATATAGCCCTTCTCATTCAGCTTGCGATCGATCGCCGCGGTGTAGATCGGCACATCGGGATGGGCTTCGCGGAAGTTCTTGATGCCTTCCGGTGCTGCGAGCAGGCAGAGGAAGCGCATGTTTTTCGCGCCCCGCTCTTTCAGCTTTTCGACAGCAGCGATCGAGGAATTGCCGGTTGCGAGCATGGGATCGACGACGATGATCAGGCGCGCATCCAGGCTTTCCGGTGCCTTGAAGTAATATTCGACGGCTTCCAGCGTATCGTGATCGCGATAGACACCAATATGAGACACGCGCGCCGAGGGAACAAGTTCCAGCATGCCCTCGAGAAGGCCGTTACCGGCGCGCAGGATCGAAGCGAACACAAGCTTCTTGCCTTCCAGCACCGGTGCCTCAATGGTCTCCAAAGGCGTTTCGATAGTCTCGGAGGTGAGGTCCAGATCGCGTGTTACCTCGTAGCATAGCAGCGTGGAGATCTCGCGCAGCAACCGCCTGAAGCCGGCAGTGGATGTTTCCTTCTTGCGCATGAAGGTGAGTTTGTGCTGCACAAGCGGGTGATCGATGACTGTTACGCCGTCCATGGAAACTGGCCTTTCCTTTTGCTTTTATCTTTGTTCTCTTCGACCAAATGCGGGTATTTCGCAAGACCGTAAGTGTGAGGTTCTCTTGCGCCAACAGCCTTTGATCAGGCAGCAGCGCCCGTCGATGCATCGAAGCGTGCAAGAAGGCTGCTCCGCGTCTCCTCATCGACGAAAGCAGCCTCGAGCGCCGTCCGTGTCAGCGCGTTGATCTCGGCGTCCGAAAAGCTGAAAGCGTGTCTGGCAATCTCATATTCCTGCGCCAAGGACGTGGCAAAGAACGGCGGATCGTCCGAGCTGATGCAGACGCGAACGCCGGCATCGCGAAGTCGCTTCAAGGGATGGCTGGCGAAATCCGGATAGACACTGAGTGCAATGTTGGAGCCGGGGCAAACCTCAAGGACCGTTCCGAGCTCCACCAGACGCTCAACGAGTGCCGCATCCTCGATGGCGCGAACCCCGTGGCCGATCCGCTGCGGTTTGACCAGATCGAGGGCGTCGGCAACGCTAAAAGCGCCGCAGACTTCGCCCGCATGGATGGTGAGGCCAAGCCCTGCATCGCGGGCAATGTCGAAGGCGCGCGCATAATCGGCCACTCGCCCCATGCGCTCTTCGCCCGCCATGTTGAAGCCGGTAATCAGAGGATGGCGGACGCTTGCAGCATATTCGGCTGCGGCAATGACACTCTCCGGGCCGAAATGGCGCTCACCCGTAACGATGATACGGGCTTCAATTCCGGTCTTCTCCTTGGCCCGCCTCATCCCCTCGGCGATACCGGAGAGATAGGCATCCGCACCGAGGCCGATACGATCGCCGTGATCGGGAGAGATGATCAGCTCGCTATAGATGGTATTTTCGCCCGCAAGCTCGAGGAGGTAGGCCTCTGCGAGAGCGGCGTAGTCTTCTTCCGTCTTGAAGACCTGCGCCACATTATCATAGCAGCGGATGAACTCGGCAAAATCATTCCAGACATAGGCGCCATCCTTTAGGAATGCGCCGGTGTCGACATTGTATTTGTGCGCCTGTTCCAGCACGAGGGCTGGCGGTGCCGCACCCTCCAGATGACAATGGATTTCAGCTTTCAATAATTGATGTGTCACATAAAACTCCTGCCATGCCGTCCCGACGGTATGCTGAGGTGGGCGGCAATGCTCTCACCGATATCCGCATAGCTTGAGCGGATACCAATATTTCTTTCGCGAAAACCGGGGCCGAAGGCCATGATCGGCACGCGTTCGCGCGTGTGATCCGTCCCGCGCCAGGTCGGATCGCAGCCGTGATCGGCCGTCAGGATCGCGACATCGCCTGGCTGCATCTTGCGATGAATTTCCGGCAGGCGCTGATCAAACGCCTCCAGCGCTGCGGCATAGCCTGCAACATCGCGGCGGTGGCCGTAATTCATGTCGAAATCAACGAAGTTGGTGAAGACGAGATCACCATTCAAAGCCTCATCCATGGCCTCGAGCGTCGCATCCATCAAGGCGTCGTTGCCATTGGCCTTGATTACCCGCGACACGCCCTGATGCGCATAGATATCGCCGATCTTGCCGATCGCCAGAACCTTGCGGTCCCGCTCGACAAGGCGGTCCAGAAGCGTCGGCTCCGGCGGCAAAACCGAGAAGTCACGCCGATTGCCGGTGCGGGCGAATGTCGATGCACTCTCCCCGATAAAGGGGCGTGCGATGACGCGGCCGATATTCAACGGATCGAGGATCCTGCGGACCACTTCGCAAAGCGCGATCAGCCGCTCCAGCCCGAAATACATCTCGTGCGCGGCAATCTGGAAGACAGAGTCCGACGAGGTGTAGCAGATTGGCTTGCCTGTACGGATATGCTCTTCGCCAAGACGGGCGATGATATCCGTGCCGGACGCATGACAGTTGCCGAGGATTCCCGGCAGATTGCCTTGCTCACAGATCGCCTCGACAAGCTCGGGCGAGAAGGCATCGCCCTCGGTGGGGAAGTAACCCCACTCGAAGCGGACGGGCGTTCCGGCGATTTCCCAATGTCCGGATGGCGTATCCTTGCCCTTGGAAACTTCGTTAGCGCAGCCATGCAGACCGAAGATGCGTTCCGGCGGCGGCATGTCGGCCGGGCGCGTACCGCTTGCGAGCGTTGCGATCTCCAAAAGGCCAAGCGCCGACATATTGGGAAGTTTCAGGGGGCCATATCTCACGCCTGCTTTGTCCGCCGCACCTGCTGCGCAGAATTCGGCAATATGGCCGAGCGTGTTGGAGCCCAAGTCTCCGTAATGTTCGGCATCAGGCGCACCGCCTACACCGAAGGAATCGAGAACGAGCAGAAATGCGCGTGCCATGCTTCACCAAGAAAGACGCGACATGATTGTCGCTTTGCAACGGCGATATATAGAACACCGCAGCGTAAAAGGTGAAACGCTTTATTGGCGCGACCCACCCGTCCGATCGTCCTTATGGCGCTTGGGCGCATTGAGGTTGCGTGCGACGTACCAGCCGGCGGCAACCGTCATGGCAGCCAGGATATACCAGGTGATCGCGTAGGAAAGATGGTTATTGGGAAAGACAAGCATGGTCTTCCCGCCGATCGGCAAGCCGCCGGGATTGGGCGTCGCGTCGGCATCGACATAGAAAGGCGCTACGGTGCCGAGTGATTTGGCTTCCGCAATCTGCGCAATGTTACGGGAGTACCAGCGATTGTTCGCAGGATCATTCGTGCGCAGGAAAAGTCCGCCTATCTCCGGTGCCCGCATGAGGCCGATAACCTCCACGCGGGCCGGCAACTCGCCGGCGAGACGGGTCGAAGGATCGCGCTTATCGCTCGGTACAAAGCCGCGGTTGATGATGACCAGTGAGCCGTCATCGCGTTGCAGCGGCGTCAGCACCCAATAGCCCGGTCCGAGATCGGACACCGTATAGACCTGCACCTCATCCTGGTGGCGGAAGATACCCGTGAGCTTCACACGGCGGTATTCATAGGTTGCGGGATCGGTCAGCGATCCCCATTCGGATGGCGGCGGTGCATCAACGGGTGCCGCATGCGCCCTCTCCTCCACCTGCTGAATGAGGTCGAGCTTCCAGGAAAGCCGCTTCACCTGCCATGTCCCAAGCGCCAGCAACAGACCGGTGAGAATGACGGTCATCAAAATGACGACGACGGCTGCGGGGCGTATGCCTCTTCTGGCGGTGGTCTGCATGGGTAGTCCTCAAGAGCATCACGCTCAAACACATAACCCCATGAATCCGCTCTCCGATTCATGGGGTTAAATGTTCTCTCGGAGGGATGATCCGCGCCTTATCCAGGCGCGGACCTGATCGGTGAACCCAAACGTCAGGGCAGATTCTTCATCTGCTCCATCGTCATGGTCGGCATCATGTTCTTGTTCATGTTGTACATGACCCAGAGCGAGCCAACGAGCGCGATCATGACGACGACCAACGTGAAGAGCAGCGACATGAAGGTCCAGCCGCCTTGCGACTTGGTGTTCATGTGCAGGAAGTAGATCATATGCACAAAGACCTGGACCACAGCGAACACCATGATGATGATCACGGTGGCGGTGCGGCTTTCCAGAACATTGCCCATCACCAGCCAGAACGGAATGGCGGTGAGGATGACCGACAGGATGAAGCCGATCATGTAGCTCTTGAAGGAGCCGTGATCCTCGCCGCTTTCATGGTGATGATCGTCCCCATGAGAATGGGCATGACCATGCGCGTGGTCGTGTGAATGCGTGTTCGAACTCATCACAGAACTCCAACCAGATAGACGAAGGAAAAGACGCCGATCCAGACGACATCGAGGAAGTGCCAGAACATCGAAAGGCACGTCAGGCGGCGCATGTTGTCCGCATGCAAGCCGAACTTCTTCACCTGCACAATCAGCGTTACCAGCCAGATCACGCCGAAGGTGACGTGCAGACCGTGAGTGCCGACCAGCGCGAAGAAGGCGGACAGGAAGGCCGAGCGATGCGGGCCGGCACCTTCTTCGATCAGGTGATGGAACTCATAGAGTTCGAGACCGAGGAAGCAGAGGCCGAAGACGCCGGTGATGGCGAGCCAGAGCAGCGTCGAATTGACCTTCTTCTTCTGCGCTTCCAGCATGGCAAAGCCATAGGTGATGGACGAGAAGAGCAGGAAGCCGGTGTTGATGGCGACCAGCTTCAGATCGAAAAGATCAGCACCGGAGGGACCGGCCGCATAGCTGCGGCCGACAACGGCGTAGGTGGCGAAGAGCGTTGCGAAGATCAGGCAGTCGCTCATCAGATAGAGCCAGAAACCGAGCGCCGTGCCGTTTTCCGTATGATGGTCTTCCTTCAGGTAGAAGACCGGCTTTTCCGCGCTGTCGGCGGTCTGTGCAGGTGCTTGAGACATGAGTTACGCCTGAGTTGCCAGCAGCTTCGTGCGCGCTGCTTCGACTTCCGCCACATCCGTTTCCGGAATGTAGTAGTCGCGATTGTAGTTGAAGGTGTGGGCAATCGAGACCGCGATGATCGCGAGCAAGCTTGCGGCGGCAAGCCACCAGATATGCCACACCAGACCGAAGCCGAGGGCGACGCTGATGGCGCTGAGGATAACGCCCGTGCCGGTGTTCTTCGGCATGTGGATCGGAATGAAGCCATCCACCGGACGCTCCGCGCCATGCTTCTTCATATCCGCCCAGGCATCGACATCATGCACGACCGGCGTGAAGGCGAAGTTATAGGCGGGCGGCGGAGATGAGGTGGACCATTCCAGCGTCCGGCCGTCGTAGGGGTCGCCGGTGACATCACGAAGCTTTTCGCGCTTCAGGAAGCCGACGACGATCGACAGCAGGAAGGAGGCAATGCCGACACCGATCGTGGCAGCGCCGATGGCGGCGATGACGAACCAGATCTGCAGGGATGTATCCTCAAACTGGCTGAGACGGCGCGTTACACCCATCAGACCGAGAATGTAGAGCGGCATGAAGGCGATATAGAAGCCAACGAACCAGCACCAGAAGGACATCTTGCCCCAGAACGGATCGAGACGGAAGCCGAAGGCCTTGGGGAACCAGTAGACGATACCGGCCAGAACACCGAAGACAACGCCGCCGATGATCGTGTTGTGGAAGTGAGCGATCAGGAAGAGCGAGTTGTGCAGGACGAAGTCAGCCGGAGGAACGGCGAGCAGAACGCCGGTCATACCGCCGATGACGAAGGTGATCATAAAGCCGACCGCCCACAACATCGGGACATCGAACTTGATGCGACCCTTATACATGGTGAAGAGCCAGTTGAAGATCTTCGCGCCCGTCGGGATCGAGATGATCATCGTCGTGATGCCGAAGAAGGCGTTGACGCTGGCTCCGGAACCCATGGTGAAGAAGTGATGCAGCCAAACGACATAGGCCAGAATGGTGATGACGGCAGTCGCGTAAACCATGGAGGTGTAGCCGAAGAGGCGCTTCTGGGAGAAGGTCGAGACGATTTCCGAGAAAATGCCGAAGGCCGGCAGAACCAGGATGTAAACTTCAGGGTGACCCCAGATCCAGATGAGGTTCACATACATCATCGGATTGCCACCAAGGTCATTGGTGAAGAAGTTCATGCCGAGATAACGGTCAAGCGTCAGAAGGGCAAGCGTGCCGGTCAGGATCGGGAAGGATGCCACGATCAGGATGTTCGAACACAGCGACGTCCAGACGAAGATCGGCAGGCGCATCATGGTCATGCCCGGCGCGCGCATCTTGATAATGGTGACGATCAGGTTGATACCCGACAAGGTCGTCCCCACCCCGGCAACCTGAAGTCCCCAGATATAGTAATCGACGCCGACATTCGGACTTCCCTCGATTCCGGACAGAGGCGGATAAGCGAGCCAGCCGGTCTGGGCGTATTCGCCGATAAAGAGCGAGATCATGGTGATCACGGCGCCGGCAGTCGTCATCCAGAAGGAGAAGTTGTTGAGGAAGGGGAAAGACACGTCGCGCGCGCCGATCTGCAGCGGCACGACATAGTTCATCAGACCGGTGATCATCGGCATGGCCATGAAGAAGATCATGATGACGCCATGCGCGGTAAAAATCTGGTCGTAGTGATGCGGTGGCAGGTAGCCTTCCGAACCGCCAGAGGCGATCGCCTGCTGGGTACGCATCAAGACAGCATCAGCAAAGCCGCGCAGGAGCATGACGATCGCTAGGACGATATACATGATACCGATCTTTTTGTGGTCGATCGACGTGAACCATTCTCTCCAGAGATAACCCCAGAGTCGGAAATAGGTCGTGAGACCGAGGACGGCGATGGCCCCGATAGCCACCCCGATAAAGGTGACGACGAGGATCGGCTCGTGGTACGGGATGGATTCCAACGTCAGCTTCCCGAACAGGAACGACGTTTGATCGGTGGTGGCGACCATTTTAGCCTCTTGCTTCAAACCTTAAGGGCAGCGCGAAAACGCGCTGCAGACAATCGTTTCAATTTCAGCCGGCTTTGCCCGGAGACGCCGTGGCTTCCGCCTTGACCTGCGGGAGCGCAGCAGGCTCAAAGGTCTGGCCTTCGATGGCAGCAGGCATGGAGCCCGGACCGGTGGCCACGCCGTAGGGCGAAAGCGGGGTGCAGACCACGGAGTTCAGCGCCTTGGCGATATCGATGCCTTCCTTGCCGCCGCCGCCATTGGCATCGACATGCATCATGTCGCGCATGCACAGCTTGTTCGGCTCGACGCAGCGATTGAGGATCGCGTCATAAAGCTGAGGATCGACATTGGCAAAGTATTCCACCGGATTGCGTTCGCTCGGCTTGGCCAGTTCCAGGTATTCCATGCGACCGAAAGGCTTGCCGCCTTCCTTGACCTTGGCGACCCACTGGTCGAAGCCTTGCTGGCTCACGCCGTGGAACTTAAAGCGCATCCACGAGAAGCCGGGGCCGGAGAAGTTTGCCGAAAAGCCGTCATAGACACCTTCGCGGTTGATGACGGCGTGAAGCTTGGTCTGCATGCCACCCATGGCATAGATCTGACCGGCAAGGGCTGGCACGAAAAAGGAGTTCATCGCCGTCGTGCCGGTGATCTTGAAGTTGATCGGAACGTCGACGGGGGCGGCAAATTCATTGACGCTGCCGATGCCGAGTTCCGGATAGAAGAACAGCCACTTCCAATCCATGGCAACCACTTCGACCGTCAGCGGCTTGACCGCTTCCGTCACTTCCCTGGCCTCATCGATACGATCGAGTGGGCGATAGGGATCGAGACGGTGGGTGGCGATCCACGTAACGGTGCCAAGCATCAGGATGATGGCGACCGGGGCAGACCAGATGACCATTTCCAGACGGGTGGAGTGGTGCCACTCGGGGTCGTAATCGGTCGCCTTGGCGGCCGCGCGATACTTCCAGGCGAAGAAGATTGTCAGCGCGAGGACCGGAACGATGATCAACAGCATGAGAACCGTCGCAGTGATGATCAGATCGGCCTGCTGGCGGGCGACGTCACCGGAAGGGTTCATGACGACGAGGTTGCAGCCGCTGAGCAGCAGCAACGACGACAGGCCCCCAAGGGCCGCGGTAAGTTTCTTGATCGTGCGCACGTTCTTCTACTCGATTATTCGGTATGGACCGGGATTAGTTGCCAAATGTCATTTAATAAATGTGTAATTTTGTCGCGGTGCAGCGGCCTTTTGCACTGCAGCAATGACAGCTGGTCGAAGCAGTTTTCCTGTATCCAGCAGTTACTCCAAACAGAGCCCCATCGGCAAGCAATTTCAGGCAATTCCGTTTGACGGGTGCATTAGCGTGTGTGACAATCGGTCGCATGTAACGCAACGGATGAGGAGCCGCGTGCGTTACGGACATGGTTCGCAATATGCAGGAGGGACTATTATGAGCTATACCGACACGGCCTCAACGTTTCCGGCCTCCGACGCCCCATCGAGCCAGGCTCCCGTAGCCGTCGATCCGGACCGCATCACGATGGCTGTCATTCTCGCGAGAATGACTGAATTTTTCGACTTTTTTGTCTACGCGATCGCCTCTGTTCTGGTATTTCCCTACGTCTTCTTTTCGTTTGCGGATCCGCTGACGGCGACGCTCTATTCATTCGCCGTGTTCTCGCTCGCCTTCATTGCGCGACCGATCGGTTCCCTAATCTTCCTGCAGATCGACCGCAAGTTCGGTCGTGCCGTCAAGTTGACTGCCGCCCTCTTCACACTCTGCGGATCGACGATGGCGATCAGCTTCCTGCCCTCCTATGGTGACGTCGGTATCATGGCGCCGATCCTGCTTGCCGTCTTCCGCATCGGTCAGGGTCTCGGTCTTGGCGGCGCCTGGGATGGCCTGGTCTCGCTTCTGGCCATGAACGCACCTGAAAAGCAGCGCGGCTGGTATGCGATGATGCCACAGATCGGGGCTGCCATGGGCTTTGGTCTCGCCAGCGCCTTCTTCATCATCTTCGTGACCCAGCTTTCCAACCCTGAGTTTCTTGCCTGGGGGTGGCGCTTCCCGTTCTTCGTGGCTCTGGCACTGAATGTTCTGGCACTGTTTGCCCGCCTTCGCATGATCGTGACGCCGGAATTCCAGGCCATGCTGACCCAGCATGAACTGGAGCCGAAGCCGATGTTCGAGATGCTGCGCAGCCAGTCGCGCGTCGTCATCACCGGCGCCTTCGTTCCGCTGGCAAGCTTCGCACTGTTCCACCTCGTTACCGTCTTTCCGATCAGCTGGGTGGTTCTGCATACGCAGCAGCGTCTGTCGGACTTTCTCTTCGTTCAATTCATCAGCGCCATCATCGGCGGTGGGATGATCGTCGTGTCCGGTGCGCTTGCCGATCGTATTGGGCGCCGCAAGCTGCTGGTCATTGCCGCGTCGTTGATCGGCGTGTTCAGCTTCATCGCGCCAATCCTGATGGCGTCTGGAGATATCGGCCGCTATCTGTTCGTATTGGTCGGCTTCTCGCTGCTCGGCCTTTCCTTCGGTCAGGCTGGCGGCGCGCTGGCGTCGCGCTTCAGCCGGGAGTATCGCTACACCGGTGCGTCCTTGACCTCAGATATTTCGTGGCTGATCGGCGCGGGCTTTGCACCGCTCGTGGCGCTCGGCTTCTCTTCGGAGTTCGGCCTCTTCGCCGTCGGCATCTACCTGCTGTCCGGTGCGGTCTGCACCATCGTGGCGCTGTTCTTCAGCCGCAAGCTTGACATGCCCGCCTGATCGGTTTCCAGGCATCTAAAAATGAAAGCTGCGAGACTCTGACGTTTCGCAGCTTTTTTGTTTTCTCCGATGAGCCGTAAAGCCCATGCTTTGACTGAGCTACCCTGCACCTGCGCAACACATGTTGAGCATTGTCGCGCTCCATGGATTCGCTCCTCACGCCGTAACTGCGCGTTTCGTACATGGCGTCGTCACGAAATCGTTTCGCACTTATTGCGCTTTAGCAGTCGCGGCAGAGAATCGGGTCACCCTCGCGCTTGGCGAAATAGTAATCCCGGCTGATCGTGATGGTCGAGTTTTCCGATACCATCGTCGGCATGAACATGAGCAGACTATGTGGCACCGACAGTTCGGCATGCACGAGAAAGTCGCTGACAGAGCGTAAGTTTGCCGGCACATCCGCCGCGGCACCCACCGCATAGGGACGACCGCCGCCCTGGTCCCAGGACCATACCACCGTCGCATTCTTGTTGGTATCGATCTTGATGCCAGTGATCTTGAGCTTCAATCCATCCGTGCCGTAGGGAACGAAGATCGCCGCGGCCCCATCCTTCATCGTCGCCAGATAGTCCTTGTCGACCTTCGTCTGGGTAGAGACGATGTCGGCAATCGCTCCAGCGGCACGCGTCGCGCGCTTATAGACGCTGAAGCCTATCGTCAGCTCGAACGACGTTAGATACAGCGATACGAGCAGCGGAAAGATGATGGCAAACTCGATTGCGCCCGCACCTTCCCGGTGCCTGGCAAAGCGTAGAAAGATGCCGCTGGTCTTCGCGCAGGATGGTCTGGTTTTGACCTTCATCTTTTCCGCTCGCTAGTAATTCTCGTTGCGATACGCATCGGTCGCAACGATGAGGAAGTGGGAGGGCATCGAACCATCAGCCGGACGGATCTTCGTCAGATAGGGACGAATGAGATCGGTAATTACCGGCCAGCGATAATAGACCCTCAGCATATTGATCGTGCCGGGCCCTCCGGGCTTGAAGCCGAAGACAGAGGTGTTGAGATCGTAATATTGGCCTGTCTGGATCAGCGGGATGGTTTTGGGTATATCCGCGAAGCTATTGAACTGGCGAAGATCGATGTAAAGTTTGGAAGGCGTCTTATCATCACACGTCACCATGATCGATATTTCCTTGCAGAACTGCTTGCGGAAATCTTCCGCTGTCACCGTGTTGGCGATCTGTCCGGTGCGCAATTTGCGGGCCATGGTGTCGGTGGCGTTGACGAAAAGCTGCTCGCCCGTCATCGCGATGAAGGTTTCCAGGATCGCGAAAACGACAAGGAAGTACGGCATGGCGAGAATGGCGAATTCGATCGCGGCGGCGCCATCGCGCGAGCGGAGTAACTTGCCAGGTAATGCCTTCTGCAACATTGGCCTTCGCATGCGCTCTTCTATCTCTGACGGAAATTGATCTTGCGGGAGTGGTATCGCACAAGGATCATTATGAGGGCTTTCTTTATATTTCCTTGTCGGAAAATCTCAGATTTGCCACATGTCTTGTTTTTCGACACACAAAGGTCAGTAAAAGCGTCTCCGAACGCCCGGGAACACCAGCAAACGCCTCAGTATCGGACACAAAAAAGCCCAGCGATGCCGGGCTTTTTCAACATGATCTGGTCAGGCGGACCGCTTAATCAGCGTCAGCTCTGCGGAGCTCTTCCAGTGTCGGCACCGAGGTGATGTTGTAGCCGCAATCCACGTAGTGGCATTCGCCGGTCACACCGCGGGAGAGGTTCGACAGAAGATAGAGCGCAGAGCCGCCGATATCGTCGATGTCAGCCGTGCGGCGCAACGGTGCGTTCTTCAGGTTCCACGCGAAGATTGCGCGCGCATCCGAAATGCCGGCGCCTGCCAGCGTGCGGACCGGACCGGCCGAAATGGCATTGACGCGGATCCCCTTCGGACCATAGTCGGCTGCCAGATAGCGGACCGACGCCTCGAGAGCCGCCTTTGCCACACCCATGACATTGTAATTCGGGATGACGCGCTGGGAGCCGTTATAGGTCAACGTCAACATCGAGCCGCCATCGGTCATGAGACTTGCGGCCCGCTTGGCAATCTCGGTGAAGGAGAAGCATGAGATGACCATCGTGCGGCTGAAGTTTTCGCGTGTCGTATCGGCGTAGAGCCCCTTCAGCTCGTTCTTGTCGGAAAAGCCGATGGCGTGAACGACGAAGTCGATCGAACCCCAGCGCTCGCGCAGGGTTTCAAAAAGAGCGTCCACGGATGCAATATCTTCGACATCGCAGGGTACGATGAAATCGGAGCCGACCTCAGCCGCGAGCGGCTTGACGCGCCTTCCAAGGGCGTCACCCTGATAGGTAAAAGCCAGTTCCGCGCCCTGTGCGGCCAGTGCCTTGGCAATGCCCCAGGCGATCGAGTGATTGTTTGCGACGCCCATGATGAGGCCGCGTTTACCCTGCATGATGCCGTTCATGGGCAATTATCCGTTATAGCGCTGGAAGACGAGCGTGGCGTTGGTACCGCCGAAGCCGAAGGAGTTGGAGAGGACAGTGTCGATCTTGGCATTGTCGATGCGCTGGCGAACGATCGGAACGCCATCGAATTCCGGATCGATGGTCTCGATGTGGGCGCTCTCGCCGATGAAGCGTTCCTGCATCATCAACAGACCATAGATCGATTCCTGAACGCCGGCAGCACCGAGCGAATGGCCCGTCAACGACTTGGTCGACTGGATGTGCGGGATCTTGTCGCCGAAGACTTCGCGGATCGCGCCGATTTCCTTGCTGTCGCCGACAGGCGTGGAGGTACCGTGGGTGTTGACGTAATCGACATCGCCCTTCACGGTCGCGAGCGCCTGACGCATGCAGCGGATGGCGCCTTCGCCGGACGGTGCCACCATGTCGTAACCATCCGAGGTCGCGCCGTAGCCGACGATTTCCGCATAGATCTTCGCGCCGCGTGCCTTGGCATGCTCCAGCTCTTCCAGAACCAGAACGCCTGCACCACCGGCGATCACGAAACCATCGCGGTTGACGTCATAGGCGCGCGAGGCGACCGAGGGCGTTTCGTTGTACTTGGACGACATGGCGCCCATGGCGTCGAAAAGATTCGACATGGACCAGTCGAGATCCTCGTGGCCGCCAGCGAACATCACATCCTGCTTGCCCCACTGGATCATTTCAGCGGCGTTGCCGATGCAGTGCGCCGATGTCGAGCAGGCAGACGAGATGGAGTAGTTCACGCCGTGGATCTTGAACCATGTGGCAAGGGTGGCGGATGCCGTAGACGACATGGCCTTCGGCACGGCAAAGGGGCCAATGCGCTTCGGGCTGTTGTTCTTCAACGTGATGTCGGATGCCTCGACGATGGTGCGTGTGGACGGACCACCCGAGCCCATGATGATGCCGGTGCGCTCATTGCCGCTGATATGGCCCTCTTCCAAACCGGAATCGGCAATCGCCTGCTTCATCGCAACATGGTTCCACGCTCCACCCTGGGAGAGAAAGCGCATGGCGCGACGGTCCACCAGATCGGTCGGATCAAGCGAGGGCTTGCCCCAGACCTGGCACTTGAAGCCATGTTCGGCAAAGTCGGGCGAGAACGAAATGCCGGACTTCGCGTCTCTCAAGGAAGCCGTGACTTCGCCCGCGTCGCTGCCGATCGATGAAACGATACCGAGGCCGGTGACTACTACTCTTCTCATGAAGGTGACCTTTTCTTAAAGCTTGCCGCAGATGGCGCGAGTTGCGCCCGTCTTGCCAAAGACGTCAGGCGGTCTTTTCCTTAGACAGACCAACGCGAAGGTCCGTCGCTTGATAGATGGTTTCGCCATCCGCCTTCAGCCAGCCATCGGCGGTGCCGAGCACGAGGCGGCCGCGCATCACGCGCTTGAAATCGATACCATATTGCAGGAGCTTGGTTTCAGGACGAACCATGCCTTTGAACTTTACTTCACCGGTGGAAAGCGCCATGCCGCGGCCAGGCTCACCCAGCCAGCCGAGGAAGAAGCCCGTCAGCTGCCACATGCCATCGAGACCGAGGCAGCCCGGCATAATCGGGTTTCCCTGAAAGTGGCACGGGAAGTACCAGTCATCCGGCTTCACGTCATACTCCGCGCGGATGAAGCCCTTGTCGAACTCGCCGCCGGTTTCGGAAATTTCAGTGATACGATGAACCATCAGCATTGGAGGCAGAGGAAGCTGTGCATTGCCGGGGCCGAACAGTTCGCCGCGGCCACATGCCAGAATTTCCTCATAATTATAGCTCGATTGCCTCGTTGCCATTGCTTCCGTTTCCCGTCTCATCGTGTTTCTAGACTTCTGTAAAGCAAGTTAGGCTCAAAATGAAGCACCGCAAGGGCAGCATCCACATTGGAGCAGACCAACTTGCCAGAGGCCTGTTCTCAATATGGCGCCCGCATACAGGAAGCGTAAGGACGGAACCAGCGGAAAATTGCAAAAAGGGCCCTTTTGCCGCCAATAGGACAGGCGGCTCCGCCGGAAACTATTGAAAGCCTTGTCCTTAAAAGATATATGCATCCTCACGACGCACTTTATAACCGTTCTCAGGAACCGCAACCGATGGCATTTGACGCCAGCTTGGACATTGGAACACGGCTACGCCGCTTCGGCCTGCGCCCGACACGCCAGCGCATTGCGCTTGGCGATCTGCTGTTCGCGAAGGGCGACCGCCACCTGACGGTAGAAGAGCTTCATGACGAGGCGGTGACGGCTGGCGTGCCCGTTTCGCTGGCAACCGTATATAATACGCTGCACCAATTCACCGAGGCTGGCCTGATCCGCGTGCTCGCGGTTGAGGGTGCGAAGACCTATTTCGACACCAACGTCTCAGATCACCATCACTTTTTCGTTGAGGGTGAGAACGAGGTTCTCGATATTCCGGTCAACAATCTGCAGATCGGCAATCTTCCCGAACCACCACAGGGTATGGAAATCGCCCACGTGGATGTCGTTATCCGCCTGCGGCGCAAACAGCGCTGATACGAGATGGTTCGATTGGAAAAGGCACCGGAAGGTGCCTTTATCGTTTTGAGGCTTCCCTCGTCCCTACATCACGTCTTCGGGTGGGCGGCCAGGGCGAGACCTGTAGGGCGGAAAGGTCCAACCGAAAATCAGCGCTCCGCTACGGATGCCAAAAGCGGTGAGAATGCCTGCCGTGGAAGACACGATGAGGGGCGCACCGAGGAAATGCACGCCGGTGAACACGCAGGCGCCAGCCAGCGCACAGCTGATATAGATTTCCGGGCGCAGCAGAACAGAAGGCGCGCCCGCGAGAACATCACGCAGGACTCCGCCAAAGGTGGCGGTCATCGTTCCGGTGACGATCGCAACAGTCGGCGATCCGGTGGCAGCAAGACCCTTGGCTGCCCCCATGACGCAATAGGCCGAAAGGCCGACGGCATCCAGCCAGATCAGCAGGCGGTAACGGGATTCGAACAGGTGCGCGGTGAAATAAACGAGTGCTGCCACACCGACGCAGACGAGGATGTAGGTCGGATTGATTACCCAGAAGACCGGCGCACGGCCAAGCACCAGATCCCGCAATGTGCCCCCGCCAATCCCTGTCGCTGCAGCGAAGAATATGAAGCCGATGAAATCCAGCTGTTTGCGTGAGGCAGCCAGAGCGCCTGTTGCCGCAAAAACCGCGACACCCGCATAATCGAGGAAGGCCAAGAGTGACATGAAGAGGCGCTCCTTGATTTCTGTGGTGGCGGTCAGTGTGACGCAAGCACGGCGGGTTATAGACCTCGCCATCATTATGCTGCGCCATCCATAACGCAAATCCAGTAAAGATGAAGCCGTTTTGCTCATGGATGTTCCTGACGGCAGCGATCAGACCGCGAAGGACACTGCCTTGAAACGTCTCTTCTCATCCATGCTGAGCCTGCTGGCGCTTTTGAGCCTGATGACGCCAGCGCTCGCCCAACAGGAATTGATTAGCGATCCGGAAGTTTATGAGAAGGCTTTTTTCCAAAAACAGTGCAAGGTCGCCGAATTCGGACCCGATTACATCTCCCGCATCGACATCAACAATGACGGGCTGATGGATGCGGTGACCAATCGCGGAGCGCTGACCTGCGACGGTCATAAGAGCACCACCTGCAATGACGACGGCTGCCCCTATAACTTTTACGTCCAGGTGAAAGAGGGCGGATATCTGTTGATCGCAACTGCCACGATCTACGGCTACGATTTTATCCAGCGCTTCGGCAATATGGTCTTCGTGCTGAAAATGCATCCACGCTATTGCGATCGGACCGACAGCGTACCTTGCGAAATGACAGTGCGTGTCAGAGGCACCTCCTTCGTCACGCTCTCGCGCAAATAAGATGCCTAAGCGCCAGTTGCGGCACGCTTGATCGCGACGCGCTGATTATAGCGGCTTCTGAGAGACCTCGGCATCAGCAAGCTTGCCAGTGCCACGACAAAGACGATCAGACTGACGACGAGCAGTGCGCCATCTGGAAACAGGCTCGCAAGGATCGCGCCCGAAATCGCGCCCGACACCATTCCGAGCCAGGGGGCAAGCTGGATCGTCCAGTCGAGCTTTCGCTCGCCCAAAATCAAGCGGCCAATACCACGACCGAAGCGAGAGAGCGCACCCGTCACATAGGTGAGCCCGATTGGTAGACCTTCGATATGCTCGACCGCTGCGTTGATCATACCCATGGCGAAGACGATCAGATAGAAATCGATAGGGCGAAGTGCGGACGCCTGCATCAGGGCGGCGAGTGCCAGCATGAGCGCAACCGAGCAAAGGACGGTGAAGATGCGGCGCTGCGAACTATGGGCGATAATGATGCCCGCAGCATTGCCAGCGACGAAAGTGATGATGGCAAGAAAAAGCTTCAATGCGTGATCATACTGGCCGGCCTCCAGCGAAATCGCCGCACGGGTGGTGTTGCCGGTCATAAAGGACACGAAGTCTCCCGACATCATCAGCCCGATCGCATCCGTCATTCCAGCCACAAACGAGATGGCGGCCACCAGCGCCAGCCCCATTCCTGTGCGTCTTGCCTTGATAATAGAGCGGCGTCTTTGTCTGGTCATGGTGCCTCGGCATGCAGAGACTCAACAGTCTGTGTTCGCGGATTTTAGGCACGTGGATATTGCGATTTCAACAACGCGATCCGGCGCCTGGGAAGGCTTCGTTGATAAAAAACGATTTTCTTATCTCCGCCTTCTTGCTAGGCCAGCAGAACCAAAAAAGGGAAAGGTTTTCGCGTGAAACAGGCAATCATCGTGATGGGCGTCAGCGGTTGCGGCAAATCCACTGTCGGCGCGGAGCTGGCGGAAAAGCTCGGGATACCGTTTCAGGAGGGTGACAGGCTGCACCCGAAGGCCAATGTCGAGAAGATGAGCGCCGGTATTCCACTGACCGATGATGACCGGTGGCCGTGGCTCGATCTCGTGGGCGCGGAGCTTCGCCAGGGCTATGAGGCCGGTGGCGTGGTGATTTCCTGCTCGGCCTTGAAGAAGTCCTATCGCGACCGGCTGCGGGCGGCCTGTGGCGGACCCTTGGCCTTTGTTTTCCTGGAAGGCAGCGTCGAGCTTTTGACGAGCCGCATGGGTGCACGCAAGGGCCATTTCATGCCGCTATCGCTGCTAAAGACGCAACTCGACACGCTGGAAGTCCCAACCGGTGAACCGGGAGTCGTCACCGTCAATATCGAGGCCACGCCCGATGAGATCGTCCAGCGCGCGCTGAAGGGGTTGAAGTCCTTATAGTCCGAGCTTGTCGCGCAGGCCGTACCACCATGCACCCAGCATGGTGAGCGGCACGCGGAAGGTCTTGCCGCCTGGAAATGGAAAATTCGGCAGCGATGACCAGACATCGAAGCGTCCTGCCTGACCGGAGACGACTTCCGCCAAAATACGCCCGAGCAATTGCGTGGTGGTCACCCCATGACCGCTATCGCCGTGGGAGAAATAGATGTTCTCCGACAGCCGCCCCATATGCGGAATGCGCGTCAGCGTCAGCGCGAAGTTACCGCTCCAGGCAAAGTCGATCTTGACGTCCTTCAATTGCGGAAAGGTTTTCAGCATATTGGGGCGAATGACGCTGGTCAGGTCGGCCGGATCACTGCCGCCATAACCGATGCCGCCGCCATAGAGCAGCCGGTTGTCCGAAGTACGCCGATAATAATCAAGAATATAGTTGGCATCTTCGACGCAATAATTTGCGGGAAGCAAGCTCTCGATCAGGCTCGCATCGAGCGGTTCCGTCGCCATGACCTGGCTTGAGACCGGCATCATCCGATCGCCGATTTCCGGCAAGAGCTTGCCAAGATAGGCATTGCCGCAGACCAGCACATATTCCGCCGTGACCTTGCCATGCGCGGTTCTGACCGTTGGGTTCGTTCCCTTCTCGACACCGATCACTCTGGAATTTTCGAAGATGCGGCCACCCATCTTCTCAATCGCAGCCGCCTCACCCAGCACGTAATTCAGTGGATGCATATGACCGCCGAACCGGTCGATCATGCCGCCGGCATAACGATCGGACTTCACATATTTGCCCACCTCTGCCTTGGACACCATCTCCAGCCCGGAATGCCCGTGCTTCTCCCAATGCGCCTTGTTGGCTTCCATCTCCTTGATCTGCTTTGGTGTGAAAGCGGCAAAGAAACCGCCATCCACGAGATCGCAGTCGATCCCATATTTCGCCACCCGCTCGCGGATGATCTGTCCGCCCTCCAGCGACATCTCGCCGAGTTTCACGGCCTTCTCGTGCCCATAGCGCCCCGCGATGGTTTCGAGATCGCGGCTGTAGCCATTGACGATCTGCCCGCCATTGCGCCCGGATGCGCCAAAGCCGATGCGCGTCCCTTCCAGCACGATGACGGAGAAGCCTTTTTCCGCAAGCTCGAGTGCAGCCGACATGCCGGTGAAGCCAGCGCCGATCACACAGATATCCGCATGCATCTCGCCTTCGAGCGCCGGCCGTACAGTCTTGTCATTGGCGGAGGCCGCATACCAGGAGGTCGTGTGACCGGGGTTCGGAAGCGCGGTTACCTGAGCCATGTTTCACACCGTCCTGATATAGGCGTCATATTCCACATCGGTGACGCGAAGCGAGAATTCGGAAATTTCCTGCTGCTTGCAGGCAGCATAGAGCGTTCTGTAGCGCTGGCCGAGCGTGGCATAGGCAAAACTCGAACGGGCAAAGCGCTGGACCGCATAATCCCAGTTCGTCGGCAAGGGCTCGTGATTGATGGCATGGCTATCGCCAGCAATAGCACCGCCCGGCTGGCGCTTCTCCCGCATGCCGGAAAGCGCCGCGTTCAGGATCATGGCAAGCACGAGATAGGGATTGGTGTCAGCACCCGCCACGCGGTGTTCGATGCGGGTGGCCGGTTTGCTTGCGGTTATCACCCGCACGGCGGCCGAGCGGTTGTCGAAACCCCAGGAGGCATAGGTCGGCGCATGTTCACTCGGGCGCAGCCGCCGATAGGAATTGGCATGCGGCGCGAACACCGCCATGCTTTCCCCCATGTTCTCCAGAAGTCCACCAACGCTGTGCATCAGCGCTTCCGACGGACCGTCCTCGCCCACATAGATGTTTCGTCCATCCTTATCCAGAACGGAGAAATGCACATGCATACCGTTGCCAGCCTGCGTGCCATAGGGCTTGGCCATGAAGGTGGCATCCAGATCATGCTTGCGCGCCACCCCTTTGACGATGCGCTTGAGGAAGACGGCGAAATCCGCCGCCTGCAGCGCATCGGGCACATGGTTGAGGTTGATTTCGTATTGCCCGGGGCCATTTTCGCGAAGCGTCGTATCGGCCAGCACGTTCTGGGCGCGACAGGCAGTGGCGATGTCGTGAAAGACGTCTTCGAAATCCTGAAGCTCGGAAATGGAGAGAACCTGCGTCTGACCCGTGTGCCAGCGCCCTTCCCGGCTATTGGGCGGCCGCACAGGGTCGAGCGCGGAACGGACCGGATCGATCAGATAGAATTCAAGTTCGGTGGCAACGACAGGGGTCAGGCCACGCTTGGTAAAGCCGGATAGAACCTGCGCAAGAACATGCCGCGAATCTGCGAAGAAACCAGCACCATCCGGCTCGGTCATGGCGAGGAGCACTTGCGCCGTGGGTCGCCCAAGCCATGTGACGCGCGACAGGGTTTCTGGCACTGCAAAACACAAGCCGTCAGGATCGCCGGTTCCTTCTGCCAGACCAGCGGCGTTCACGTCGCGGCCCCATATATCCAGCGCATAAACGGAACGGGGCACGGCCATGCCTTTTTCCAGCACGTCGAGCGCCCGCTCGCGCGGGATCCACTTGCCGCGGGGAATGCCATTGGCGTCGATGACAAAGGCTTCGAGGATTTCAATATCGGGGTTCTGTTGGAAAAAGGTCTTTGCGTATTCGATATCAGCCATCATTCACCAGTTGGATCGTTACTTTCTCAGTCGGCCATAGGTGCCGACACTAATGAAAGTCGTCCTGCTGCTGGTAGATCAGATATCGCGCCGTCATCGTGACACTATGCCCCGCTGCATCCCTTTTTCCTCCCTCCGGCCATGTTAAGCAGGCTTTTGCAGGAAGGCCACCCCCAATCTCGATATTAGGGGTTGAAGCGCTCCGCAGCGTATGGGGCGATCGGTATGACCGGGGTCTCGCCAAGCATGGCCTCAGCCAGGACTCGCCCGGTGATGGGTCCAAGTGTCAGACCATGATGGGCGTGTCCGAAGGCAAACCATAGGCTTTTGTGTCGCGGTGCCTTGCCGATGACCGGCATCATGTCCGGCGTACAGGGGCGTGCGCCCATCCAGGGGTCCGCATCCAGCCTGCCACCCAGCGGAAAGATGGCGCGGGCCACCCGCTCTGCCCGAAACAACTGGACAGGTGATTTCGGCGCATCGCGATCGGCAAACTCCGCCCCGGTCGTCAGGCGGATCCCCTTTTTCATCGGTGCCAAAAAGTACCCACGCTCGGCATCGATCAGCCAGTTATTCAGCCTCGTCCCTTCCTGCGGAGCATAGTGCATATGATAGCCGCGCTTGACGCCCATCAGAAAGCGATAGCCCAGCCGTGCTGTGACCGTATCTGCCCAGGGGCCGAGCGCAACAACCACGCTCTCGGCCTCCACCAGCCCATTGTCCGTCTGGATCTTCCAGCCAGTCGGCGTCTGTGATAGAGCCGCCGCATCACCCTTGACGAAGGTACCGCCCAGAGTTTCAAACAGCCGCAGATAGGCCATGGTGAGACCATGCGGGTCGAGTACCGACCAGGGGTCATTCCACTTCAGTCCGCCGACAAAGTCTTTTGAGAGATGTGGCTCTGCCTCCGCCAATTCCTGTTGGGTCAGCTTGGTGTGGCAAATACCGTGATCGCGCGCAAGGCGCTCTGCGAAGGCGAAGTCTTCATCGCGCTTCGCTTCCGTTCGATAAGCCTCCATCCAACCATTCTTGACGATAAGATCGCCGGCCTTCGCCTCATCGATCAGGATCGAATGCTCGGTAATCGAATGTTCGATCAACGGTGCGTAGGAACGGGAGATCGCTGCCTGCCGTGCAGGTTGCGAATGATACCAGTAGCGCGCCAGAAACGGTGCGATCTTCGGCACTGCCGCCATATGATAATGCGCGTCGATGCGGTTGTTGAGCGAGTAGCGCGCAAGCAGGCCGAGATCCTGGGGGAAGCCATAGGGAACAACGCCTTCACGCTGGATGAGACCGGCATTGCCGAAGGATGTTTCCTCCCCTGGTCCGCGGCGGTCGAGAAGGACGACGGATTTTCCGCGCCTTGCCAGTTGCACCGCCACCGAGACCCCAATGATCCCGGCACCCAATACGATCACATCCGCTGCCATGCTCTTCTTCCTCTGTCCGTCATCAGACGTATCAGGAAGATGGCGTTCCCGACCAGGGAACGCAACAGTAAAACCGCTTCACTGCTGTTTGCGTGACGCGCGCTACTCGCTGACGGCTTCGGTCTTGACCGCCTCGATATTGAAGGCCGCCGCCATCAATGCGCGAGTATAGTCTTCTTTCGGCGCCTCGAAGATCGACTTGGCGGGGCCGCTTTCGACGATCTTACCATGGCGCATGACGATCACCTCGTTGGCAAGTGCCTTCACCACCTTGAGATCGTGGCTGATGAAGAGATAGGCGAGATCATGTTTCGACTGTAGATCACGCAGGAGATCGACCACTTGCGCCTGCACGCTCATATCCAGAGCTGATGTCGGTTCGTCCAGCATGACGAAGCGTGGTTTTAGAACCATGGCGCGGGCAATCGCAATACGCTGCCGCTGGCCACCGGAAAACTCATGCGGATAGCGCCAACGGGTGGCAGGATCGAGCCCCACCTCTTCCAGTGCCTTGGCGACACGCTGGTCACGCTCCTCATAGGAGAGCGATGTCTCATGAACCTTCAGACCTTCGGCGATAATGTCTCCAACCGACATGCGCGGGCTCAGCGAACCATACGGGTCTTGGAACACCACCTGAAGGCGGTTTCTGAGCGGCTTCATCATAGAATAGGAATAGCTGTCGATGGACTGGCCGATGAAACTGATCCGGCCCTTCGAGGAAATAAGCCGCGATAGCGCAAGCCCGAGGGTCGTCTTGCCTGACCCGGATTCCCCCACCACGCCGACCGTCTGACCTTCACGAAGGGTGATGTTAATGCCATCCACCGCCTTGACGTGATCCACGACCTTGCGCATCAACCCGGCCTTGATCGGAAACCAGACCTTGATGTCGTCGCCCTGCATCACCACCGGCTTGTTGTGGTCGGCAAGCGGCGGCTCGCCCTTCGGTTCAGCGGCCAGAAGATGGCGGGTATAGGCATGCTGTGGATTGGTGAAGACCTGCTCGACGGTCCCTGTCTCGACGATCTTGCCCTTGGTCATGACGCAGACACGATCGGCAAATTTGCGAACGATGCCGAGATCGTGGGTGATGAAGAGCATGGACATGTGATGCTGGTTTTTTAGCCCCGCCAGCAACTCGAGAATTTGCGCCTGCACCGTCACGTCGAGCGCCGTCGTCGGCTCGTCGGCAATCAGCAGCTTGGGTCGGTTGGCGAGCGCCATGGCGATCATCACACGCTGACGCTGCCCGCCCGAAAGCTCGTGCGGGAAGGCTTTCAGCCGCTTTTCCGGCTCGCGAATGCCCACCTGATTGAGGAGTTCCAGGATGCGGAAACGCGCAGGCGCTCCGGTGAGCGCCTGGTGCAGCTCCAGAATTTCACCGATCTGCCGCTCGATGCTGTGAAGCGGATTGAGCGAGGTCATCGGCTCCTGGAAGATCATGGTGATATCGTTGCCGCGTACCGATCGCAGATCGCGCATCGGCATCGTCAGCAAATCCCTGCCTTCGAACAGTATCTGACCTGAAGGGTGGCTTGCCGCCGGATAGGGCAGAAGCTTCAGGATGGAATTGGCCGTTACCGACTTGCCCGATCCGGATTCGCCAACCAGCGCCAGCACTTCGCCGGGCATGATCTCGAAAGAGACCTTGTCAACAGCGAGACTTTCTTTACCGCCCTGATGGAAGGCAACGGAGAGGTCTCGGACGGAGAGCAGGGGTGCGGTCATTGTGCCTGTATTCGTTTGGGACATGGCCATCACCGGAACGTCTTGCGCGGGTCGAAGGCATCGCGCACCGCTTCGCCGACGAAGATCAAGAGCGACAACATGATAGACATGGTGAAGAAGGCGGTGAGGCCCAGCCATGGCGCCTGGAGATTGTTCTTGCCCTGGGCAATCAGCTCACCCAGCGATGGCGAGCCGGGCGGCATGCCGAAGCCCAGGAAGTCGAGCGATGTGAGCGTGGTGATCGAGCCGGACAGAATGAAAGGCAGGAAGGTAAGTGTTGCGACCATGGCGTTTGGCAGTAGATGCCGGAACATGATGGTGGCGTTGCCGACCCCAAGTGCGCGGGCGGCATTTACATATTCGAAATTGCGTGCCCTCAGGAATTCGGCACGGACCACCCCGACGAAGCCAACCCAAGAGAAGAGCAGCATGATGCCGAGCAGCACGAAGAACCCAGGCGGCAAGATCGCGGCGATGATCAGCAGGATGTAGAGCACTGGCATGGACGACCAGATCTCAATGAAGCGCTGCATCAGGAGGTCGGTCCAGCCGCCGAAGTAACCCTGCACTGCGCCTGCCGTGACACCGACGATGGCCGAGCAGATGGTGAGCGCCAGGCCGAATAGGACCGAGATCCGGAAGCCGTAGATGATACGCGCGGTCACGTCGCGCGCCTGATTGTCAGTCCCGAGCCAGTTGAGATTGCCAAGAGTACAGCCGGGATCAGCCGACCCTTGCGGATAGCCGGAGCAGCGCTCCTCTTTGCTCATCAACCAGAAGGGTGGCGTGGGGGCCGAATGGGGAATGTTGGAATTGACCGTCTGGTAGGAATAACGGATTGGAGGCCAGATCATCCAGCCATTGGCGTTGATCTCATCCTGAATATAGGAAGACTTGTAATCGGTCTGCGCCAGGAAGCCGCCGAACTTTTCTTCCGGGTAATCGACCAGCACGGGAACCAGAAGCTCGCCCTTATAGGAGGCGAGGATCGGCTTGTCGTTCGCGATGAACTCAGCACAGAGGCTGAGGCCGAAAAGCACGAGAAAAAGCCAGAAGGACCAGTAGCCGCGCCGATTGGCCTTAAAATTCTGCCAACGGCGAATGCTCGTCGGCGAAAAGAACGGACGCTTGTGCGGAGGCATAGCTTCGGACGCGGGTGTGGTTGCGGGCGTAGAGACAGTCATCACACGTCCCTCCGCTCAAAGTCGATGCGCGGATCGATCCAGGTATAGATCAGGTCGGAAATCAGGCCGACGACAAGTCCCATGAGCGAGAAGATAAAAAGGGTACCGAATACGATCGGGTAATCGCGATTGACGACCGACAGATAGCCAAGGCGGCCAAGGCCATCCAGCGAGAAAATGTTTTCGATCAAAAGCGAGCCGGTGAAAAAGGCGGAGATGAAGGCGCCAGGGAAGCCCGCGATGACGATCAGCATCGCATTGCGGAAGACGTGGCCATAGAGCACCTTTCGTTCCGAAAGACCCTTGGCGCGCGCGGTCACCACATATTGCTTCTTGATCTCATCGATGAAGGAGTTCTTGGTCAGGAGTGTGGTGGTGGCGAAAGCAGAAAGCACGAGAGCTGTCAGCGGCAGCGTCAGGTGCCAGAAGTAGTCGATGATCTTCTGCCACCAAGTCAACTCGGCGAAGTTATCGGATGTGAGGCCCCGCAGGGGAAACCAGTCAAAGAAGGAACCGCCGGCAAAGACCACGATCAATAATATGCCGAAGAGGAAGCTCGGCACCGCATAACCAACGATGACGATGCCGGAGGTCCAGACATCGAATTTGGAGCCATCTTCCACTGCCTTCTTGATACCAAGGGGAATGGAAATGGCATAGGAAATGATCAGGATCCAGAAGCCGAGCGAGATAGAGACAGGCATCTTGTCGATGATGAGGTCGATGACGGAAGAGTTTCTGAAGAAGCTATCGCCAAAGTCGAAGCGAATGTAGTTCCACATCATCTCCAGAAAGCGCGTCAGCGGTGGCTTGTCGAAGCCGAACTGCTTTTCGAGCTTGGCGATCAGTTCGGGATCGAGACCCTGAGCGCCACGATATTTCGACCCGCTTTCATCGACACCACCGCCACCCATGAGGTCGCCACCGCCGGAGAGGCGATCAGCAGCGCTATCGCCGGAACCGGACAATTGAGCGATGACCTGTTCGACGGGGCCGCCCGGCGCAAACTGAATGACGAGGAAGGAAATGCCCATGATGCCGATAATGGTCGGTATCATAAGCGCCAGACGCCGCAGAATATAGGCTCCCATTAGAGTTCACACTCCGTGCAAGCGCGCTCGGCTGTCATCCCCACTGTCAAACCGTTTCCTTTCTCGGCGAGCGACGCATATCGCCAGCCCAATGATTCGTCTTCATGCATGTGAATCAAGGCTTGGGCTATAAAGCAAGACCAAGCTCATTTTGCCGCACTGGCCGACCACCAGGCTTCAGGGAAACCAACGCCGTAATAGGGCAATTCCGTGGGGCGAACGATCGTGTTCCAGTAGGCGACGGTCATCTCGCCGCGGTAGAATTGCGGGATGACGTAGTTGCCCGCCAGTAGAACCCGATCCAGCGCCTTGACGGCGGCAACCTGATCCTCACGGTTGGGAGCGAAGATAATCTTACGGATGATCTTGTCGATCGCAGGATTGCTAATGCCGGCGAAGTTTTTCGAGCCTTGGCGGTTGGCTGCGGCCGAACCCCAGTAATCGGCTTGTTCATTACCGGGATTGGAGGTTTGAGCCCAAAGATTGACGATCATGTCGTAGTCGAAGGCGCGTGTGCGATTGGTGTATTGCGACGAATCCACGTTTCGAACGGTGACATTGATGCCGATCTTCTTGAGGTTTTGGGTGTAGGCCAGGACAACGCGCTCCATGGCGGGAGAATCAACCAGGATTTCGAAATCGAAAGGCTGGCCCGTCTTCGCGTTGACCATGCGGTTGCCCCGCAACTCGTAGCCCGCCTCTTTCATCAGCTTGACGGCCTCACGTAAATTGTCGCGCTGCTTGGCAGGATCGCCACCAACGGGATTGCGATACTCGGTGGTAAAGACCTCCGGCGGCACGTCATCTTTTACTTCGGTCAGGATTTCCAGCTCTTTGCCCTGCGGCAAACCGGATGAGGCAAGGTCGCTTCCCATGAAGAAGCTGTTGATCCTCTGATATTGGCCGAAGAACAGTGTCTTGTTCATATCCTCGAAGTCATAGGCAAGGTTCAGCGCTTTGCGGACTCTCGGATCCTTGAACTTGTCCCGGCGAGCATTGGGCACGAAGGCCTGCATGATACCGACCGAGCGGTAGATATTCGGAATTTCCTCGCGCTTTATCCGTCCGTCCTTGACGGCTGGAAAATCATAGCCGGTTGCCCAGCGCCCGGCAGAGTTTTCCTGCCAGAAATCCGTATTTCCTGCTTTGAAGGCCTGAAACTCCACATCGCGATCGGTATAGAAGGTGTAGCTGATCGTCTTGAAGTTGTTCATGCCGACATTGACGTTCAGGTTTTTACCCCAATAATCGTCACGCAATTCGTAAGTGATCGTGGAGCCCGGCGCCACGGAAGCGATCTTGTAGGGTCCGGACCCCATGACCGGCTCTAGTGTCCCGCGTGAAATGTCGCGTGGCTTTCCATCCGGACCGTTGGCCTCCCACCAGTGCTTGGGAACAACGAGCAGTTGCCCGATGATCTGCGGAAGTTCGCGGTTGTTTTTCTCGTCGAAAGTGAAGGTCACTTCCCGGTCGCCAGTCTTCTCCGCTTTGGTGACGTGCGCGTAGTAGGTCGCGAGCTGCGGGTTGAGGTCCTTCGCCTTTTCAAAGCTGAAAACAACGTCCTCCGGTGTTACCGGTTTCCCGTCGGCGAATGTCGCTTCCGCGCGCAGCCTAAACGTCGCCTTTGATATATCGTCTGGATAGGTCAACGCCTCTGCAAGAAGGCCATATGATGCTGAAAGCTCCTCTTCGGAAGACTTCATCAACGTATCGAACACGACCCCGAGACCCGTCGCGGCCTCTCCCTTGGCAAGAAGGGGGTTCAGGGTGTCGTAGGTACCGGCTGTCGACAGCCGCAGGGCGCCGCCCTTCGGCGCATTCGGATTGACGTAGTCGAACCGCTCGAAGCCCTTCGGATGTTTCAATTCTCCGACCGTGGCGATGCCCACACGCCATTGCCCGTCTTCCTGCGCGTGCGTTGCTGTCGAGGACGTGAAAAGCGATACCCCCATTGCCAGGAGCAGGAAGGGTTTTGCGCTTGCCAGAGCCATGGGCGGATTTTCCTTTCGGTGCGTGTTGCGGCAAAGCATAAGCCAAACAATGTCAAAAAATAGAGGCGCCACCTCACAAGCCGGTTATTCGCAAACATGCTTTCACCAAATTCGCGATCCAGCGTACTATCGCACAAAAGAATCAACCGGATCGCAGGCGGCGACGAATGAGATTAAAGACAATGACAGCGCACAGGCTTTCGCTTATCGCTTTTTCGGTCATCTCGATGATCGGCGCAGATCTCGCCCCAGCCTTTGCGGAAGACCTGCCTGCAAAACAGGTTTTTGGCCATATCGATCTTCCTTCCGCCGGTCCCTCCAGGTCTTACGGCTCCTATGCAAAAGGATGCCAGTCCGGTGCGGTTGCCCTGCCGACGGAAGGCGAAGGTTTCCAGGCCATGCGCCTTTCCCGCAACCGGCGCTGGGGCCAACCCCAGCTCATCTCCTTCATCGAACGCTTTGGCCAGGATGCGCAGAAGATCGGCTGGCCGGGCCTCTTGATCGGCGATATCTCCCAGCCGCGTGGCGGCCCGATGCTGACGGGCCACGCTTCCCATCAGATCGGGCTGGATGTCGATATTTGGTGGCGCCAGATGCCGGACCACATTATGAGCGCCCAGGAGCGCGAGGATACGCCGTTCATTTCGATGCTCGACAAGAGCAAGTTCCTGACCGTCGACGACCGCAAATGGTCTCCACTGAATGCGCGACTGGTAATGATGGCGGCAAGCTATCCGCAGGTGGAGCGCATCTTCGTCAACCCGGCCATCAAGCAGAAGCTGTGCCAGAGCTGGACCGGCGACCGAACTTTCATGGGCAAGATCCGTCCCATCTACGGTCATGACGAACACTTCCACGTCCGCCTCTCCTGCCCCGCCGGCGCGACCGACTGCAAGCCGCAGGCGGCGGTGGGTCCGGGCGATGGCTGCGACAAGTCGCTTGCCTGGTGGTTCACCAAGGAACCCTGGGCGGCACCGAAGAAGGATCCGAACGCCAAACCGCCAAAGCCGCCACGACCGATGATGGTGTCAGACCTGCCAAAAGCCTGTGCCGCCATTGCGGTCGCGCCTTCCGCCGGAAGATCACAGCCCGCGGTGCAGAGCTCCTACACCAGCCCTGCCGTTCCAACGGTGAGCGGCCCTCTCTCCTCATCCTCCGGTGCACCGGTTCCGCCGGCCGACGTGCCAAGACCTTCTGCGCGTCCTTCGATGAATTGATCCAAAGACGCCCGCTTTTCAAACTTGGAAGAGTTGATATAGAAGGCTTCAAATCGATTTAAAACTGCTTGGGGCAGATGATGGACAGCAAACGCTGCGTGGCGCTGATTGCGCATGATGAGAAGAAGAACGACATGGCGGAGTTTGCCCGCGAGCATCAGGATGCACTCTCAGCGTTCCGGATCGTCGCCACCGGCACCACGGGCGGGCGTGTTCAGGATGCCTGTCCAAAGCTCGACGTCATTCGCCTGAAAAGCGGACCGCTTGGTGGCGACCAGCAAATTGGCGCCATGATCGCCACCGGCGATGTCGACATGCTGATCTTCTTCGTCGACCCACTCACCTCTATGCCGCATGATGTGGACGTGAAAGCCTTGACACGGCTTGCCACCGTCTACGACATACCGATGGCGCTCAACCGCGCGACGGCCGAGCGACTGATCGACTTCCACATCCAAAAATAGGCGCTCGCCGAATACGGCGATCATATCTTCAAAATCAGGCGGCTTCAGGAGCAGTGATGCCCAACGAGAACGATCATCTTTCCTTTCCGATCCTCATTGGAGACATCGGCGGCACCAATGCCCGTTTCTGCATCCTGCCGGACGCCACATCTGAAGCCGTTCATCTGACGACCGTCAAAACCGCCGACTATCCCTCCATCGACGACGCCATCAAAATCGCCGTGCTGAGCAACACGGCGATCAAGCCTGTCTCGGCGCTCCTTGCCGTCGCTGGACCGATCGAGTCCGACGAGATACCGCTGACCAATTGCCATTGGGTCGTCAAACCGAAAGAGATGCTGAGCAATCTTGGTTTGAGCGATGTCGTCGTCGTCAATGATTTCGAGGCTCAGGCTTTGGCGATTGCGGCACTTGACGATGACAATCGTGAGCTCGTCGGGCCGAACCGTCCGGACATGATGGCTTCGCGCGTGGTGCTCGGTCCGGGCACCGGTCTTGGCGTCGGCGGACTCGTCTACGCACGGCACATGTGGTTTCCAGTGCCTGGCGAAGGCGGGCACGTCGATCTCGGGCCTCGCACGGAACGGGATCGTCAGGTCTTTCCGCACCTCGAAGCGATTGAGGGCCGTATTTCTGGAGAGCAGATCCTTTGCGGGCGCGGCCTCGTCAATCTCTACCGCGCCATTTGCGCTGCGGATGGCGTTACGCCAACGTTCTCCGACCCGGCAGATGTCACCGCACATGGTCTTGGCGGATCGAATGCACAGGCCGAGGAAACACTATCACTGTTCAGCACCTATCTTGGGCGCGTTGCCGGAGACATGGCGCTCGTCTTCATGGCGCGTGGCGGGGTCTACCTTGCCGGCGGCATTTCGCAAAAGATCATTCCAGCACTCAAGCGTCCTGAGTTTCGCGCTGGTTTTGAGGATAAGGCACCGCACAGCGCGCTCATGCGCTCCATTCCGACCTATGTGGTCACCCATCCGCAGGCGGCGCTTGCCGGTCTCTCAACCTTCGCCAGAACACCGGAGAATTTCGGCGTGACACTCGAAGGGCGTCGCTGGCAAAGCTGAGCTTCCAAGTAGAGGCTGGTCAAAGCCTGCCCTAATGGATATAGACGCCGGTTGAAAAGGCGGCCCAGTCGCCGGAACATCAAAAGGTGGATGAGCGATTGAAAACCGCCAAGTCACGGGGTCCTGTGGATACCGATACAATTGCTGCAGTTCTAAAGCGCGTCTTCGCTGAGAATGCGCGTGATCATATCAAGGGCTATATATTGGTCGTTTTCTGCCTGCTCATCGTAGCAGGATCAACGGCGTTCACCGCATGGATCATGGATTCCATTATCAACGAGGCCTTCGTCAACCGACGTGCTGATCTCGCATTTCTGATCTGCGGTGCCATATTTATGGCTTTCTTCCTTCGGGGACTTGCGAGCTACTTTCAATCGGTCGCGCTATCGAAAATTGGCAATAACATTGTTGCCCGCTATCAAAAGCGACTTTACTCGCATCTGATGACACTCTCGGTTGGTTATCTGAGTGAGTCCCGTTCCGCGCATCTCGCAGCCCAGGTCAGCCAGAATATCGGCGGCATCCGCGATGTGATGAATTTGACCGTCACCTCCGTGGCCCGCGATTTCTTGACCTTCATCGCTCTGATCGGCGTGATGATTATCAAGGATCCGTTCCTCTCGATCATCATCGTCTTCATCGTGCCGCCGCTGGTTCTCGGCCTTCGATACATCTCCAAGAGACTTCGGGAAACGACAAGGGAAGCCATCATCCTGGGAAGTCGTGTCCTTGGCTCCATGCAGGAAACGCTGCAGGGTATCGCTATCGTCAAAGCTTTCACGATGGAAAAGCCGCTTGAGGAGCGCGTCTTCGCCACGATCGACGCTTCCGAACGACGTTCCAATCGTATCGCGCGGCTGTCCGAGCGAACTGCGCCTCTGACTGAAACAATCGCCGGTATCGCCGTCTCAAGCGTGCTCGCCTATGCCGCTTACCGCGCGATCTATGACAACGTTCCTCCTGGCGCCTTCTTCGCTTTCGTGACCGCCCTCCTGCTGGCTTACGACCCGGCGCGCCGTCTGGCTCGTCTTCAGGTGTCCCTGGAGCGTGCTGTCGTGAATGCACGCATGATCTATGAGATTCTCGACATGGAGCCGGTTCAGCGCGAAAAGCCGAATGCGGTGCCGCTGAAGATCGCCAATGCGACGGTCGAGTTGCGCAATGTGGTTTTCTCCTACAAGGATTCCGGGCCTATCCTCAAAGGCGTCAGTTTCGTGGCCGAAGGCGGGAAAACGACTGCACTTGTCGGGCCTTCCGGGGCGGGAAAATCCACCATCATCAATCTCATACCGCGATTTTACGATCCGACCGGTGGCGAAATCCTGATCGACGGACAGAACATTGCCGATGTCACGACGCATTCGGTGCGGCTCAATCTGGCTTACGTTTCGCAGCAACCCTACCTCTTCGAAGGCACGATCCGCGACAATATCCGCTATGGTCGCCCTGAAGCGACGGACGCTGAAATTGAAGAGGCTGCGAGGCTTGCTTTCGCCCATGACTTCATTCTGGCACAGCCGCTGGGTTACGATACCCAGGTTGGTGAGAACGGCATGACCCTTTCGGGCGGCCAGCGTCAGCGTCTTTCCATCGCACGCGCGCTGGTCCGCAATGCGCCGATCCTGCTGCTTGATGAAGCGACGTCTGCACTTGATACCGAGTCGGAAGCCGTCGTGCAAAAGGCGCTCGATACAGCCATGACCGGACGCACCGTCATCGTCATTGCCCACCGTCTCTCGACTGTCGTCAAGGCAGACAAGATCGTGGTGATGAATGAGGGGCAGGTTGTCGAAGAAGGCACGCATGAGACGCTTGCGCGACAGGAAGGCGGTCTTTACGCTCGCCTCAACAATCTTCAGGCGACAGGCGTTCGCGGACTTTGAAAGCATAGGGTGACGACATGAGCGGCAACGGCATGAAACTGGTGGTGGTTGGCGCTGCAGGCCGCATGGGACAGACCCTCATCCGTCTCATTCATGAGACGCCCGGCGTTCAACTTCATGCCGCAATCGAGCGGGAGGGCTCGTCCTTCGTTGGACGCGATGCTGGTGAACTTGCCGGTCTAGGTCCCATCGGGATTCCCGTCACCAGCGATGCGCTTGCGGCCTTCGTCAACGCTGAAGGCGTGGTGGATTTTACCTCACCGGCAGCCAGTGTGATCTTCTCCGGCCTCGCCGCACAAGCGCGTATCGTCCACATTATCGGCACCACCGGCTGCTCGGTCGAGGATGAGGAAAAGTTCAACGCAGCTGCACGTCATGCACGCGTTGTAAAGTCCGGCAATATGAGCCTTGGCGTCAACCTTCTTTCTGTGCTGACACGTCAGGCGGCAAAAGCGCTCGGACCACAGCAGTGGGATATTGAGGTGCTGGAAATGCATCATAGGCACAAGGTGGACGCACCATCCGGCACGGCCCTTCTGCTTGGCGAAGCCGCAGCTGAGGGTCGCAGTATCAATCTTGCCGACCACTCCGTCAGGGTACGCGACGGGCACACCGGTGCACGCCAGGCGGGCACCATCGGCTTTGCAACGCTGCGTGGCGGCTCGGTGGTGGGCGATCACTCCGTGATCTTTGCTGGTGAGGGAGAACAATTGACCTTCTCGCACCATGCGGCGGATCGGAGCATTTTCGGGCGTGGCGCCATCGCCGCCGCACTCTGGGCTTTCGACAAGAAGCCCGGCTTCTACTCGATGCTGGACGTTCTCGGTCTGGCCGACAATTCATAATCAACCTGGAGAGTATTTATGAGCGGAACCCTCGTCCTCGTTCGTCACGGTCAAAGTGACTGGAACCTCAAGAACCTCTTCACCGGATGGCGCGATCCGGACCTGACCGAACTCGGCGTGCAGGAAGCCAATGCTGGCGGCAAGGCGCTTGCCGATTACGGTATCAAGTTCGACGTTGCTTACACCTCCTCTCTAATCCGCGCGCAAAAAACCTGCCAGATCGTGCTCGACAATGTCGGCCAATCCGGCCTCGAGACCATCCGCAACGAGGCTTTGAACGAGCGCGACTATGGCGATCTCTCTGGTCTCAACAAGGACGACGCCCGCGAGAAGTGGGGTGAAGAGCAGGTGCATATCTGGCGCCGTTCCTACGACATCCCGCCGCCCGGCGGCGAAAGCCTGCGTGACACCGGGGCACGCGTCTGGCCCTACTACCTGACGGAAATCCTGCCGCGTGTTCTGCGTGGCGAAAAGGTTCTCGTTGCCGCCCATGGCAATTCGCTGCGCTCCCTGGTGATGGTGCTCGACAAGCTGAGCAAGGAAGAAATCCTGAAGCTCAATCTCGCGACCGGCGTGCCCATGGTCTACAAGCTGAATGCCGACTCCACCGTTGCGTCCAAGGACGTTCTGGGCGACATGTCCGCCGCGCATTGATCGTGTAAGGGCGGCCTTATTTTTTTGGTCGAGGGCCGCCCGCCACCTAGTGCCTTAGCACGGCACGCCATCAGTTCACCGTTCACTCTCTTCCGTTTAAGATCACACCATGAAATTCAGCATAGAACAGGCGGAAGATTTCGTTTCTTCCATCTTCGAGAAGAACGGCGTTCTAGCGTCAAGCGCGCGCTCCGTTGCGCGTGCATTGGTTGCCGCCGAGGCCTGTGGCCAGGGCGGTCACGGATTTCGGCGGATACCGGTCTATGTGGCCCAGCTTCATGCCGGCAAAGTGAACGGTAACGCCGTGCCAACAGCGACGAAGGTACGACCCGCGGTAATCTCCATCGACGCAGGACATGGATATGCTTATCCGGCTATCGATCTTGCGATCAAGGACGTTGCGCCGCTTGCCCGTGAACAGGGCATTGCGCTTGCCGCAATCGGTCGCTCGCATCATGCGGGTGTCATGGCTTTGACAGTCGAGCGTTTGGCCGAACAGGGTCTCGTTGCTTTCATGGTCGCCAATGCCCCGGCATCCATGGCGCCATGGGGCGGCATCAAGCCACTTTATGGGACGAACCCGATCGCCTTTGCCGCGCCGATAAAGGACGCCGACCCTCTGGTGATCGACCTCGCGCTTTCCAAGGTCGCGCGAGGCAAGATCATGGCCGCCCGGCAAAAAGGCACCACTATTCCAGATGATTGGGCTCTCGACGCACAAGGCCGTCCGACCACCGATCCAACGGAAGCGATCAACGGCACGATGGTGCCAGCGGGTGAGGCAAAGGGGGCAGCATTGGCCCTCATGGTCGAGATCATGGCGGCGGGCCTTACCGGCGGCAATTTCGGCTTCCAGGCCTCGTCTCTTTTGGACGATACCGGAACAGCGCCATCGCTTGGGCATACGATCATCGCGATCGACCCGACCATTGCCGGCAACGATGTTCTGGCGGAGAGGGTTTCGCAGATGGCAGCGGAAATCGAGTCTCAGGACAATGCGAGGCTTCCAGGCCGCCGCAGCCAAGGCATCCGCAAGCAGTCACTGGAGAACGGCATTACGATCGAAGACGATATTTTGCGTCAGATCGAAGCGCTCTGAGAACCGGCAAAAGTGCGCGGTCTTTCAGGTCGACGTTTCTTTGAACAACACATTCTGGTCGAGAAGATAACGGGAGAACAGCGGCAGACTGGCGCCACCAATAGCGCGCGCCTGACTTCCGACCGCGCCCTCCCTGATATCCGGCACGGCCACACCTTGAAGATCATGTAACGTCAGTGCGTCGCTTGTCGCCTCGACGATTCGCGAGCGCACCCATCCTGGGAAGCCGCCATCGATGATGACGGTGGAAAAATCGATGATCGATGCGGCGGCAATCACGGCCTGGGCGAGTGCGGCGCCCGTATTGCGGATCCACACTTCCAGCGGTTCACCGAAATCGATCCATTCGTCGGGCGAAAACCACAGTGGTTTGGGATCGATGCCTCTTTCACGCAGCATGTCTTCGAGCACGAAGATCGAGGCGATCTTGAGCAACTGAACCGTTCTGCCATCTTGCCCTTGAACCGGCAGTGGACCGATGGCACCGGCCGCCCCTGTCCGTCCCGAGAACAAGGCCGAGTTCAAGACGACGCCGCCACCAATGAACGAACCGATGAAGACGTAGAGAAAATCCGGATAGGCCTGGCCGTTGCCAAACACCAGTTCGGCGCCGCAAGCGCTCGTCGCATCATTCTGAAGAAAGACGGGATAGTCGACAGTATCGGCGATTTCCTGGCGAAGATCGACGTGGCGCCAGCTGTCCATCTTGCCTTCAGGTGCACCGACTTCTTTCGCCCAACTCCAGAGTTCGAAGGGCGCGGCGATCCCGACGCCCGCGATCTTCTCGCGTTCTGACGGATCAAGCCTCCCCTCCAGCTCGGCGATGCCTTGAGTCACGAAGGGCAATATCCATTCCGGCATCGGGTAAGGGTAAGTATTGCGCAGCTGCATCTTGATCTGACCGACGAAATCCATCAGCACCAGATCGACGCTGCGGCGGCCAATCTTGACGCCGAAGGAGTAAACCGAATCCGGATTAAGCCGCATCGGAGTCGAAGGCTGGCCGACGCGACCCCGGAGCAATTCGCCCCTGATCAGCAAGCCATCCTTTTCGAGCGAGCGCATGATCACTGATACAGTCTGGGCTGAAAGGCCGCTGCGCCTTGCGATTTCGGCTTTTGACAAGGCGTTGTGACGACGCACCAGAGAGAGCACCAGCCGTTCATTATAGGCGCGAACGCGAACCTGATTAGCGCCCCCCGTCAAATCGGTAGCCGCTGCAATCGGCGTCTGCGACATCTCCAGTGATCGCGACATCTTATCATCCTCCCAGCCGGTACGGGTTCAATCGCAGCGGCTTCACTCACCATATCGTGCGCAAAAGTGTCCCGGTCTCCTCCCGTCCACTCCCGCCACCAAGGGTTAGAGCATGACAGATCGAATTAATAATTCAATTGGATTTATTTATTGACAGGTTGTTAATTTGGTGGTTCCATCGGTTCCAGTGGCGCCGGATCTAGGAGGAGAAGGGCCGCAGACCAGTCATCCAAATGGCTGTTTGTTTTCACTGGGAGGATCATATGAAGACAACTGTTTCCGCCTTTTTGGGCGCGCTTGCGCTTGGCGTTTCTTTCACTTCGGTCGCATCGGCCGCCGATACGTCGGCATGCCTCATCACCAAGACCGACACCAATCCCTTTTTCGTCAAGATGAAAGAAGGCGCGACCGCCAAGGCGAAGGAACTGGGCGTGACGCTCAAGTCTTACGCCGGCAAGGTCGACGGTGACTCCGAAAGCCAGGTTGCAGCTATCGAGTCCTGCATTGCCGACGGCGCCAAGGGCATTCTGATCACCGCTTCCGACACCAAGGGCATCGTTCCGACGATTAAAAAGGCACGCGACGCAGGCCTTCTGGTCATCGCTCTCGACACACCGCTTGACCCGATCAACTCTGCCGACGCGACATTCGCGACCGACAACCTTCTGGCCGGCAAGCTGATCGGCGAATGGGCCAAGGGCACCATGGGCGATGGCGCGAAGGATGCCAAGGTTGGCTTCCTCGATTTGACACCTGACCAGCCGAGCGTCGACGTTCTTCGCGACCAAGGCTTCATGATCGGCTTCGGCATCGATCCGAAGGACCCGAATAAGATCGGCGACGAAACCGACCCGCGTATCGTTGGCCACGACGTGACGAACGGCAACGAAGAAGGCGGCCGCAAGGCCATGGAAAACCTTCTGCAGAAGGACCCGGGCATCAACGTCATTCACACCATCAACGAACCTGCCGCTGTAGGTGCTTACCAGGCGCTCAAGGCTGTTGGCATGGAAAAGAACGTGTTGATCGTTTCGGTTGACGGCGGTTGCCCAGGCGTGAAGTCGGTTGAGGAAGGCGTCATCGGCGCGACCTCGCAGCAATATCCGCTGATGATGGCGGCACTCGGCGTCGAGGCTATCAAGAAGTTTGCCGACACGGGCGAAAAGCCGAAGCCGACCGAAGGCAAATCCTTCTTCGACACCGGCGTTTCTCTGGTCACCGACAAGCCGGTCAAGGGCGTCCCTTCGATCAGCGTCAAGGAAGGTCTGGCGAAGTGCTGGGGCTGATGCCCTCGATCACCATCTGAAGATCATGGCCGGGATCACTCCCGGCCAACTTCACCCAAAACCATTCGCTTTCGTAATACCCGGCTGACATTTCGGCGCCGCGCATAGATGTTTGGCGAGCGGGAGGAGGAAACATGAGCGGAATTCAAGAATTCGAGCGCGTGCTGGATGGGAGCGACAAGAAAGTCGCCTCCTTCGATCAGCAGAGCGTGTCCGCGCTCAAACGCGCCCAGCATTTTCTACACTCGACACCGGCGGCCGTGCCACTCATCGTCTTGATCCTGTCGGTTGCGATTTTCGGCATGACGATCGGCGGACGGTTCTTTTCATCCTACACATTGACCCTGATCCTGCAGCAGATCGCCGTCGTCGGCATTCTGGGCTCGGCACAGACATTGATCATCCTGACGGCCGGTATCGATCTTTCGATCGGCGTGGTGATGGTCATTTCATCCGTCGTTATGGGCAATGTGGCGGTCACCTACGGACTGCCCACCCCTATCGCCATTCTCGCGGGCTTCGTTGTCGGCGGACTTTGCGGCTTCTTCAACGGCTTCCTGGTGGCGGTGGTGAAACTTCCCCCCTTTATCGTGACGCTCGGTTCATGGAACATCGTCATGGCGACGAATTTCATCTATTCGGCCAATGAAACGATCCGCGATGCCGACGTGCAGCAGACCGCACCGCTTCTTCAGCTCTTCGCAACAAACTTCCGTATCGGTTCTGCCATTTTTACACTCGGCGTCATCGCCATGGTCGCGCTCGTCGCCGTGCTCTGGTACGTCTTGAATCAGACCGCCTGGGGACGCCACGTCTATGCCGTGGGCGACGATCCGGAAGCGGCAAAGCTTTCCGGCATTCAGACCCGCAAAGTCCTGCTCAGCGTCTACACGATCGCTGGTGTCATTGCAGCCTTCGCGGCCTGGGTCGCCATCGGCCGGAACGGTTCGATCTCTCCTTCTGCCGCCGTGACCGACTACAACCTGCAGGCCATTACCGCGACCGTTATCGGCGGTATCTCGCTCTTCGGTGGACGTGGCTCCATTCTCGGGACGCTGTTCGGCGCCATGCTGGTCGGCGTGGTCTCCATGGGCCTCAATATGCTCGGCGCCGACCCACAATGGAAGGTTATGTTGACAGGCTGGCTGATCATCGCCGCCGTAGCAGTGGATCAATGGATCAGAAAGGCAGCCGTCTGATGGCCCAGGATATGAACAGACAACCCATTCTTTCAGCCCATGGTCTCGTCAAGCGTTACGGTCGCGTGACCGCACTCGACAATGCCGACTTCGATCTCTATCCGGGCGAAATCCTGGCGGTGATCGGCGACAATGGTGCAGGCAAATCTTCGCTCATCAAAGCACTGTCGGGCGCGATCCGTCCGGATGAGGGCGAGATCAGGCTGGAAGGGAAGCCGGTTCAGTTCAAGACACCGCTCGAAGCCCGAGATGCCGGTATCGAGACCGTCTATCAGAACCTTGCGCTGTCGCCTGCGCTATCGATCACCGACAACATGTTTCTCGGACGCGAACTCCGCAAGCCCGGTATTCTCGGCTCGGTATTCCGCAAGCTCGACCATGCGGCGATGGACAAATTTGCCCGTGAAAAGCTTTCCGAACTGGGTTTGATGACCATTCAGAACATCAACCAGGCGGTCGAGACGCTGTCTGGTGGTCAGCGCCAGGGTGTTGCGGTTGCGAGAGCTGCCGCCTTCGGTTCGAAGGTCGTCATTCTCGACGAGCCGACAGCGGCACTTGGCGTCAAGGAAAGCCGGCGCGTTCTGGAACTCATTCAGGACGTTCGATCGCGCGGTCTGCCGATCGTGCTCATTTCGCACAACATGCCGCATGTTTTCGAAGTGGCAGATCGTATTCATATCCATCGCCTTGGCAGACGTCTCTGCGTCATCAATCCGAAGGACTATACGATGTCGGATGCGGTCGCTTTCATGACGGGCGCGAAGGAACCGCCCCACCAGGATATCGCCGCATGACACTGACGCTTGCGGCGTTGACGGACGATGTTCTTGCACGTGCAGACCATTCCCCCCGTTACATCGTCGCCATCGCCGGCCCTCCAGGGGCCGGCAAATCCACACTGGCCGATGCGCTCAGAGACAGCCTGATTGCCCGCGGCGAGACTGCCGAAGTCCTGCCCATGGATGGCTTCCATATGGACAACGGTATCTTGCAAAGCCGCGGATTGATTGCCCGTAAAGGTGCGCCGGAGACATTCGATGTGCGTGGCTTCATCGATATCGTCAAAGCCGTGCGCCAAGGCGGGGAAGAGGTTCTGGTGCCCGTCTTCGACCGCTCGCGCGAGATCGCGATTGCATCCGCAAGAGCGGTCTCAGCAGATACACGCTTCATTCTCGCAGAGGGAAACTACCTGCTGCTGGACGAAGCACCGTGGGACCGTCTGAAAGACAGCTTCGACCTCACCATTTTCGTCGGGCCATCCTATCCGATACTTGAGCAGCGGCTTCGCGATCGCTGGATCGGCTACGGTCTGGATGAGCATGCCATCCACGCCAAGCTCTACGAGAACGATCTGCCCAACGGCAAGCGCGTCGTGGAACATTCACACCAAGCCGATATCCAGATCGATATGTGGAACTGAAGCCTCGTTGCTTTGTGCTCAGCCGACCGCCAAACTTTCTCATCATCGCGTCGTCAGTTTCAGTTGGGATTGACGACTTTGCTTGCCAATCTGAACGGGCTGGAAACCGTAGCGCCGACCGCATCCAGAACGAATGCGCCTGCACGGGACAGATCATTGCTGCCGCCGCGCCGCTTTTCATCGAGCTTCGGCAACAGGGCGGCAAGGGCGGCGTAGCGATCGTGGTTCAAGCCATCGGATGAATCGAGTTCGGAAATATCGACAAACTGAACGCCTTCGCGTTTCGCAGCCTCGCTGATCTCGGGATCGGTGACGTCCAAGGCTCCGACCCGGCTTCGTTCACCCGCAAGCAGGGAGGCTGCCATCAAGGCTCGGTCATCCTTCGATACAAGTACGGTGAGTGGCGGATCGAGACGGCCAACCACTTCGATCTGCTTTCGGAATACGTCGGTGTCGATGTCCGGTGCGGCGAGAATGACCTGGAGCTTGGCGATCACATCATTGCGGCCCTTCAGCCTGAGCTCTCGCAAGGCTTCCATGACCAGCCACGCGCCCATGCTGTGTCCGAACACGATGACATTCTTGCGGGGTGATTTTTGCGCCAGATCGATCAGCAGATCCGCCAGAGCATCTCGGGAGTAGGTCGCCGCCTCCTTGTCGGCCAGATAGCCCGTCACATCCGCCATGGACGGCCAGGAAAAGACCACCGGCACACCGTTGATATCTGCGTCCGCGGCCATTTGCGCTGCGCGGAACAAGGCCTCCTGGTAGCTGTAATTATAGCCGTGGACGAAAAGGCCCACATCCTTTCCGGATGAAAGAATGCCGGCGAGATCGCGCTTGAACGTGTCCTGAGACAGCATATCGCGATCGGTGACGACGAAGTCCTTCTTGGCATTTGGCTTTCCCGACGGCCACTCGATCTTGCCCTTCTTGTGATCGGGCGGGATGGAGATGTCGAAGCGCGCGTAATTCGGTACGTCGGCACGCCCCGCCCCAAAGGCCAGCGTCTTTCCCGGCTCCTTCTCACGCGTACTGACCACATAGGCAGTGATGCTCTTCCCCGATGCCGCCCGCGTATTGACGGCCTGCAGAACGTCGGCTCCTGGCCGTCCGGCACAGGACCCAAGGAGGACGAGGGTGAGCAGAAGGGAAATGACTCTGAGCATGAAATATCCGCTAAATTAGGCAACCATCGATAGCGGCAAAATCTAAGACTGGCAATTGGATGAACGCGAACGTAAACGGAAGATTTCCGGGTCAAGATGGCACTCCATGTGGCGTTGGCGGCCGCGCGGTTTTGGAGAAAGTCCGTTTCGATTTTGGGCGGGATGCTGTAGGTCGTAAGCCATGACGATTCTGGATATGGCATGACGGCCAAGGTTTTCCTGTCCCGGCTGAAACTCACCGATTTCCGCAATTATGCGGAGGTGTCGTTGCGGCTGGATGAGCGCCATGTCGTGCTGACGGGCGACAATGGGTCTGGCAAGACCAACCTGCTGGAGGCCATCTCATTCCTGTCGCCTGGCCGGGGTTTGCGCCGCGCCGTTCTATCGGATGTGACCCGCGTGAGCGCAGAGGAGACGGGCTTCTCGATCTTCGCCGACGTATCGGGCATGGATGGTGAGGTTGCGATCGGAACAGGCATCGATGGCGAGGGCGAGACCCCATCGCGGCGCCTCAGACTCAACGGTACGTCCGTCAAGTCCGTCGATGAATTGACCGATCACTTGCGGGTTCTATGGCTCACCCCCTCCATGGACGGGCTGTTCACCGGGTCGTCCTCGGATCGCCGCCGTTTCCTCGATCGCCTCGTTCTCTCGCTTGACCCGTCACATGGTCGGCGTGCCAGCGACTTCGAAAAGGCGATGCGTCAACGCAACCGCCTGCTGTCGGACAGTCGCTTCGATCCTGTCTGGCTGGACGGCATTGAGAAGCAGATGGCAGAGCTTGGCATTGCCATGGCGGTGGCGCGGCACGAGATGCTGGGTTTGCTGCGCGCACTGATTGAAAGCCGCTCCGGCGATACCAGCTTTCCAAAGGCCGCGCTCACGCTGGCCGGCTTTCTCGACGATGAGTATCATCGACCGGCGGTCGATCTTGAGGATGAGTACTTTGCCGCGCTCCGGGAAAGCCGTTATCGCGATGCGAGTGCGGGACGTACGCTTGATGGGCCCCATCGCGCCGATCTTTTCGTCCGACATGCGGAGAAGGATATTGACGCGGCACGCTGCTCCACCGGCGAGCAGAAGGCGCTTCTCGTCGGTCTCGTTCTTGCCCATGCGCAACTGACTGCCAATATGACCGGTTACGCTCCCATTCTTCTGCTGGACGAAATTGCCGCTCACCTGGATGAAGGCAGGCGCGCAGCGCTTTTCGATCTCATCCACGCGCTTGGCGGTCAGAGCTTCATGACCGGAACGGATGCCTCGATGTTTTCAGCATTGCAGGATCGCGCGCAGTTTTTCACCGTGTCGCATGGCGGCGTGTCATGATAGGGCTTTGATCGATTGAGGTACCGGAGACAGGATCATGGATGCTCTTAGCCCCGATGAAATCGAACGCTACAAGCGGCATATCCTCCTGCCCGAAATTGGCGGCATGGGGCAGCAGCGGCTGAAGGCGGCCAAGGTGCTGGTGATCGGTGCGGGCGGGCTCGGTGCGCCTGTGCTGTATTATCTGGCCGCCGCCGGCGTTGGGACGCTCGGCATCATCGATGACGATATCGTCTCGCTATCGAACCTGCAAAGGCAGGTCATTCACGACACGGGCACGATTGGCGAGCAAAAGACCGAAAGCGCACGCCGCAGCATCTCCAGGCTCAACCCGCATGTGCGCGTCCTGCACTTCGAGGAGCGCTTCTCGACCGTTTGGGCGCATCATCATCTTGGTGGCTTCGATCTGGTGATTGACGGATCGGACAATTTCGACACGCGCTATGCGGCCGCGGATGCTGCAGAGGCGGCGAAGGTACCGCTAGTGACGGGCGCTGTCGGCCGCTTCGATGGCTCGGTCACGGTTCTCAAGCCCTATGAGAACGGTCCGGACGGCACGTTGCTGCCGCGCTACCGCGATCTCTTTCCGGCCCCGCCGCCAGAGGGCTTGATCCCGTCCTGCGCCGAAACGGGAATCATCGGCGCACTCACAGGCGTCGTTGGCACGACCATGGCGATGGAGGCGATCAAGATCATCACCGGTACGGGAGAGCCGCTGGTCGGCCGGCTGCTGCTTTACGATGCGCTCGCCGCCCGCTTCGAAACCGTTCGCTACAAGAGGCGCCAGGCAGCATGACTACAATCGTTCAGATCGACGACGCTTTCGACCGCATCGATGAATTACTGGCGCTCATCATGTCCTCCTTCGCCTATATGGATGGCGTGATCGACCCACCTTCCTCCGCCCACCGCCTGACGCCGGATAATCTGCGTCAAAAGATCCGGGATGAGATTGCCTTTGTCGCGCTCGATGATAGCGCTATGCTCGGGTGTATTTTCTGTCGACCGGAGGCCGCCTCTCTCTATGTCGGCAAGCTTGCCGTCTCACCTGCCGCGCAGGGTCGTGGGATTGGAAAGGCGTTGCTAAGGAAGGCAGAAGAGACGGCGCACAGGCTGTCGCTGCCAAGCCTGAGGCTGGAGACCAGGATCGAGCTTATCAACAATCACCGGCAGTTTTCGTCCTGGGGCTTCGTCAAGACGGCCGAGAATTCGCACGCCGGCTACGAGCGGGTCACCTCCATCGAAATGACGAAGCATCTGCCCCGTTAAGCCCTGCCCGGCAGCACCCGGTTCGGCGGTCTGTGGCCGTCATAAAAGGCGCGGATGTTGATGATCACCTTGTCGCCCATGTCGATGCGGCCCTCGATGGTGGCCGAGCTCATATGCGGCAAGAGCACGACCCTACCCTCCTTGGCAAGCTTGATGAGCTTTGGATTGACGGCAGGCTCGTTCTCAAACACGTCGAGGCCCGCACCGGCAATCTTGCCCTGGCGCAGGCACTCGATCATCGCCGCCTCATCGATGATATCGCCGCGCGCCGTATTGACGATGTAGCTAGTCGGCTGCATCAGCGCGAGACGCCGGGCCGAGATCAGGTGATAGGTGGCGGGCGTCGACGGGCAGTTGACCGAGACGATATCGACGCGTGCCAGCATCTGGTCGAGGCTGTCCCAATAGGTCGCCTCGAGTTCCGCTTCCGTGGCCGGACTGACGCGCTTGCGATTGTGGTAATGGATCGAGAGACCAAAGGCTTTGGCGCGGCGGGCAACCGCGGTGCCGATGCGGCCCATGCCGACGATGCCGATGCGTTTGCCCGACAGGCGGCGACCCAGCATCCATGTCGGCGACCAGCCACGCCAGTCTTCCGAGCCATTGGCGAGCACGCGCGTGCCCTCGACAAGGCGGCGCGGAACGGCGAGCACCAGCGCCATCGTCATGTCGGCGCTGTCTTCAGTCAAAACGTTCGGCGTATTGGTGACGGTGATGCCCCTGCGGGCCGCCGCATCCACATCGATGTGATCGATGCCGTTGGAAAATCCTGCGATCAATTTCAGTTGAGGACCGGCCTGCTCAATCATCGACGCAGTGATGCGATCGGTCACAGTGGGGACCAAAACGTCGACGCGCTGCATGGCTGCCAGAAGCTCGGCTTCAGTGCGTGGTGCGTCCTCGATGTTCAATTCAGCCTCGAACAGTTCCCGCATGCGGGTCTCGACCAGATCCGGCAATTTTCGGGTCAAATAGACGGTCGGTCTCTTCTTGTTCGTCATTGTCTGCAGGCACCTTGTTCAGAGGTCGTTAACCAGAAAGAGCGATAATTTGTTCACCAAGGGCGTTTCTACCAGACCCACCGGCGAAGACAAACAAATCTCGCATGTTGCTTCTTCGGCGGCAGGACTGGGACGCCCCTCAAACGTCATTCTCTTGTTTCACGGAAACGGTCAAACGACATGCGTAGCTTTGTCTCTCTCCTCTGCATTGCATTGTCATTCGGCTTTCTCGCCGCCGCGACGCCGGCTCTGGCTCAGGGTGCCGCGAAGGGCGCCAGCGGCCTGCCGCTGCCGCGTTTCGTCAGCCTGAAATCCAAGCGCGTCAATATGCGCATCGGTCCCAGCACCGACTACGCCGTGTCTTGGATGTATATGAAATCCGGCATGCCGGTGGAGATCATTCAGGAATATGAAAACTGGCGCCGGATCCGCGATGCCGACGGCACCGAGGGCTGGGTGAACCAGGCGCTGCTGTCTGGTGAAAGAACTGCGGTGGCAGCACCATGGATGCGCGGCAAGGGCAAGGACGTGTTCGTCAACATGCGCCGCGAGCCGCAATCGAGCGCTTCTGTCGTGGCAAAGCTCGAGCCCGGCGTGCAGATCCGGATCGGCGAATGCAATGGAGACTGGTGCAAGGCGGAAGCCGGTCAGGTCAGCGGCTGGGTGTCGCAGGGCGAAATCTGGGGTGCCTATCCCGGTGAAGCCTTCAAGTAAGCAAGGCTCTTCAGAAACCGTGCGCCCTTAATGGACGCACGGGAATCATTGTGAACGATATCAGAGAAGCCCGTGCTTCTCAGCCAACGCCTTCAGCGACGACATGGGACGCGGTCCGATCTGCTGAATGACGGCCGCGGCCGCGAGGCAGCCGAGCTTGCCACTATCTTCCAACGAACGACCCTGCGTATAGCCGAAGAGGAAGCCGGAGGCGAAGAGATCGCCGGCGCCGGTCGTGTCGACGACATCGAAAACCGGATAGGCATCGACCTTGACCCGCTCCGCGCCGCGCACGATGACCGCGCCTTCTTCGCTCATCGTCACAGCTGCAATCTTGCAGTCCTGAGCGATCCTGGTGAGCGCCATATCGAAGTCTTCGGTTTCATAAAGCGACAGCGCTTCCTGCTTGTTGGCGAAGACGATATCAACGGTGCCGGAGCGCATGAGATCCAGGAACTCGTCGCGGTAGCGGCCGACGCAGAAGCTGTCGGAAAGCGTCATCGAGACTTCGCGGCCATTTTCATGGGCGATGCGGGCGCAGTCGCGGATCGCGTCCTTGGCGCGCGGCGGATCCCAGAGATAACCCTCGAAATAGGTGACCTTCGACTGGGCGACGATCTCCGGCTCGACATCTTCCGGGCCGAGTTCGACACAGGCGCCGAGATAGGTGTTCATGGAGCGCTCGCCATCTTCGGTGACGAAGATCATGGAGCGGGCGGTGGGCGGGAAGGTCCCACGCGGCTTGGTCTCGAAATAGACACCCTGAGCGCGGATATCGTGCTGGAAAATTTCACCGAGCTGATCTTCGGCCACCTTGCCGAAATAGGCGGCCGGAGCACCGAAATTGGCAACGCCCGCTGCCGTATTGCCCGCACTTCCGCCCGACGCTTCCAGTGCAGGACCCATCAGCGAATAGAGCAGTTCCGCGCGTTCCGCATCGATCAGGTTCATCGCGCCCTTGGTGATGGCGTTATCGATAAGGAAGCTGTCATCGCAGCGGGAAATAATGTCCACGATGGCGTTGCCAACGGTCAGTACGTCGAATTTTGTCATGAGCCTCTTGTCCGAGCCGCACCGACCCGGTGCGTTATCCGGAACTTGGTCTTAAAGATTTCTGCCGACAAGAAAAGAGAAAAGGCGCCTTCGCCTGCCAGCGCCATCCGCAACAAAACTGTCCGCGTCATTTGCCTGTCATGAAGCTCTGCTAATGAGTCAGTCGTTCCCGGCACGGATGTACTGACGGGGATGACAGGCTGAAGCGGGGGACGATCCCCGCTTTTTTCTGTTTCTACAGATGGCTCTTGCTCCGGCTTCTCATAGAAAACGGTTTGAGACCATTGGCCTTTCCTATACAGGGTAGTTCTTCCGCAGAACGCCGTGAAAGCCCGTCTCCATGTATGCTGTCGCCGTCAATGTCGCCCCGATCTTTCTGCTCATTCTGATCGGTTGGCTGACGGTGAAAACGAAGCTGTTCAAGGCCGATGCGAGCGATGTGTTGAGCGACTTCGTCTTCAAGATCGCCGTGCCGACGCTGATCTTCCGTACGCTGGCGGAAGCTGATTTCCACGGCGCTTCGCCCTTCAAGCTCTGGATCACCTATTTCACCGGCGTCGCGATCACCTGGGCTGCGGGCCAGATGGTGACGACCTACATCTTCAAGCAGGATTTGCGCGTCAGCGTCATCGCCGGCATCTCATCGGCCTTCGCCAACAATATCTTTATCGGACTGCCACTCGTCAGCCGCTCCGTCGGCAATGATGGGATCGTGGCGATTTCCATTCTGCTCGCCATCCATCTTCCGATCATGATGATTGCCGGAACGATCCTGATGGAAAATGCCACACATAAGGTGGTGGGCGGCGAAAGAAGAAGCACCCTGACTGTATTAAGACAGGTGGGCCGCAATCTCGCGACCAATCCCTTGGTGATCGCGCTTATTCTCGGGCTCTGCTTCAACATGATCGGCGCACCGATGCCCGTCGTCTTCACAACGGTGATCGATCAGGTCGCCGCCATGGCGGGACCGGCAGCCTTGATCTCATTGGGAATGGCGCTGACCAAATATCCGGTGCGCGGAAACCTGCACATCGCAGCCACTGTCACCGCATTCAAGCTCTTGCTCCTACCGGCCTGCGTCTGGGCGACGGCGCATCTGCTCGGCCTCAACCCCGCCTGGACATCCGCGCTGGTGCTGACGTCATGCGTGCCAACCGGCATCAATTCCTGGCTGCTGGCCAACCGATTCGGGATCGGACACAGCATCGCTGCCTCCACCATCAGCATATCGACACTGTTCGGCGTTCTGAGTGTATCGCTGTGGGCGTGGTTACTGAGCTGAGGCTGCAGACGAGCCGCAGCCTCCCTTGCGAATGATTACTTCTGGGCGCTCAGAATCTTGAAGCGGGCGTTGCGGCAGACTTCTTCGCTCTTGCGGAACTCGCTTGCCAGCACCGGTTCATAGGGAAGGCCGCGATTGGCAACCATCAGCAGCTTGCCGCCGCTGCGCAGCGCGGTGGCTGCCGCCTTGATCATAGCCTGGCCGAGCGCGGGTTCGGCTGCCTGTCCGCCCGCATGGAAGGGCGGGTTCATGATGATCAGGTCGTATTTTTCCTTTGGCGGCTCGGCTGCAAGGTCCTGCCAGAAGAAGCGGGCGGTCAGTCGCGGGCAGTTTTCCAGAAGATTGTTCTTGGCGAATTCGAGCGCGTTGTAATCGGCTTCAAAGAGATCGATACGGGCTGTGCGCGGCGATTTCTCGGCCAGCATGACCGAGAGATAACCCCAGCCAGCGCCGAAATCCGCAGCATTGCCATCGAAATCCGTCGGCATGCGCGAGACAAGCAATTCAGAGCCGTCATCCACGCGATCATGGGAGAACATACCGGGCATGGCCGTGAAACGGTTGTCGATGGTGACGGGCTTTTGCTCGAGCTTTGCGACCACAGCCGAAACATCGTCCGGCCTTGCAAACCAGATGGCGACGCCGTGATATTTCGGGGTGGATTCCGCTTCGATACCAAGCTTGGCAAGCGTCTTGCGCAGGGTGACGATGCCGTCCTCCTTGGCGCCTGCCGCCAGGATCAGACCGCCCGCCTTGACGCGCTTCAAGGCTTCCGCCATGCGGTTTTCGTTTTCGCCGCGGTGCTTGCCACACAGGATCATGGCAGCATCATAGTCCTCTCCGGAAATCTCCGGTGTCACCTCAGAACCATGCGCTTGCAGCGCGCGATAAAGCGGACGCAGGTTCTGAACCGCGACGATCTCGGCCTCGAAGCCTTCCAGGCGAGGCGCACCCGCTTCCGCGCCCAGAAACAGCACACGCTCGCCGGCTTTCGGCGCTGGCAGCATATCGGCAGCGAAGGGATGGAACAGGGTTTTGACTGCGTCACGGCTCATCGGGAGCATCCTCAAGAACATGTGCCGGAAAAGCGCCTAGCGTCTTTGCCTCGGGACAATGCGTTCAACAACAATGGAACAGCTTCACGTTCTCTTCAAACAGGAGCCGCTCTGAAAATAGAAAAAAGGCGCGGGAGAGATCCCGCGCCCCGATAGGAACAAGCGCCTGCGCCTTACTCGGCAGCAGCGTCGCCTTCAGCCTTCTTCTCGGCAACGATTTCCTTGCCGGTTGCCTGGTCAACGATCTTCATGGACAGGCGAACCTTGCCACGCTCGTCAAAGCCCATCAGCTTGACCCAGACCTTGTCGCCTTCCTTGACGACGTCGGAGGTCTTGGCAACGCGCTCGGAAGCCAGCTGCGAGATGTGAACGAGACCGTCACGTGCGCCGAAGAAGTTGACGAATGCGCCGAAGTCGGCGGTCTTGACGACCGTGCCTTCGTAGATCTGGCCAACTTCAGGCTCTGCCACGATGGAGTGAATCCACTTGCGGGCCGCTTCGATTTCCTTGCCGGAAGAGGAGGCGATCTTGACGGTGCCGTCATCTTCGATGTTGATCTTCGCGCCGGTCTTTTCGACGATTTCGCGAATGACCTTACCGCCGGAGCCGATGACTTCGCGGATCTTGTCGACCGGAATGTTCATGACTTCGATGCGCGGAGCGAATTCGCCAAGCTGACCACGGCTCTCGGTGATGGCATTGGCCATCTCGTTGAGGATATGCTTGCGGCCACCCTGTGCCTGGTCAAGAGCGACCTTCATGATCTCTTCGGTGATACCGGCGATCTTGATGTCCATCTGCAGCGAGGTGATGCCATCTGCCGTACCGGCAACCTTGAAGTCCATGTCGCCGAGGTGATCTTCATCGCCCAGGATGTCCGACAGAACGGCAAAGCGGTCGCCTTCGAGAATCAGGCCCATGGCGATACCGGCAACCGGCTTTGCCAGCGGAACGCCAGCATCCATCAGAGCAAGCGACGTGCCGCAGACAGTTGCCATGGAGGACGAACCGTTGGACTCGGTGATTTCCGATACGACGCGCAGCGTGTAGGGGAACTGCTCGGCAGAAGGAAGCATCGGGCGAATAGCGCGCCATGCGAGCTTGCCGTGGCCGATTTCGCGACGGCCCGGGGAACCCATGCGGCCCGTTTCACCGACCGAGTAGGGCGGAAAGTTGTAGTGCAGCAGGAAGCGTTCCTTGTACATGCCGGTCAAGCTGTCGACATACTGCTCATCTTCGCCGGTGCCGAGCGTGGCAACGACGATCGCCTGCGTTTCACCGCGGGTGAAGAGTGCCGAACCGTGGGTGCGCGGCAGAAGGCCGACTTCTGACACGATCGGGCGAACCGTCGAGAGGTCGCGACCGTCGATACGGCTCTTGGTGTCGAGAATGTTCCAACGAACGATCTTGGCCTGCAGGTGCTTGAAGATCGCGCCGATTTCTTCGGCCGTGTACTTGGCTTCACCGTCTTCCGGCAGGAAGTGCGCCTTGACCTTCGCCTTGACAGCGTCGACGGCAGCGTAACGAGCAGCCTTTTCAGTGATCTTATAGGCGTCACGCAGTTCAGCTTCGGCAAGCCCAAGCATCTCGGTTTCGAGAGCGGAGAAATCTTCCGGCTCGAATTCGCGGGGTTCCTTGGCAGCCACTTCAGCGAGCTTGATGATCGCGTCGATAACCGGCTGGAAGCCACGGTGGCCGAACATGACGGCGCCGAGCATGACGTCTTCGTTCAGTTCCTTGGCTTCCGACTCGACCATCAGGACGGCGTCCTGGGTGCCGGCGACGACGAGGTCGAGAACGGACTCGTCCATCTCATCGAGGTGCGGGTTCAGAACATATTCGCCATTGATGTAACCGACGCGCGCGCCGCCAACCGGGCCCATGAAGGGAACGCCAGAAAGCGTCAGCGCCGCAGAGGTCGCGATCATGGACAGGATGTCCGGGTTGTTTTCCAGATCGTGCTGGATAACGGTGACGACGACCTGGGTGTCGTTCTTGTAGCCTTCAGGGAAAAGCGGGCGGATCGGACGGTCGATCAGGCGGGAAACGAGGGTTTCGTTTTCGCTCGGACGGCCTTCGCGCTTGAAGTAGCCGCCGGGGATCTTGCCAGCTGCGTAGGTCTTTTCCTGATAGTTGACCGTCAGCGGGAAGAAGTCCTGGCCCGGCTTCGGGGACTTTGCCGAAACAACGGTCGCAAGAACCATGGTTTCGCCGTAGGTTGCGATGACGGCGCCGTCAGCCTGGCGGGCAATCTTGCCCGTCTCCAGCTTCAGCGGGCGGCCTGCCCATTCGATTTCCACGGAATGTTGATTGAACATATCTTGTCCTTCTTGTCACCGCGGCTCCACCATTGAAGCAGCGGCTTCGACACATCACGGGCAAGACAGCGGGAGGCTTTATCAAGCGTGCCACGGACGGTGGCACAAGCATCCTGCAATCCTGCCCCATGACAGGTCTTCGGTTGGTTCAGACGGTTCCGGCCCATCCGGTCCGTCTTCATGATCCAGCAGCTGCCGGATCAAAAAACCGGCGGGCGCCTTGAAAGGAACCCGCCGGTCAAGATGTTAGCGGCGAATGCCCAAGGTACCGATCAGCTTCGAGTAACGGCCTTCGTCCTTCTTCTTCAGATAGTCGAGAAGCGAACGGCGGCTGGAAACCAGCGTGAGAAGACCACGACGAGAGTGGTTGTCCTTCTTGTGGCCCTTGAAGTGTTCGGTCAGGTTGTTGATCCGCTCGGTCAGGATTGCGACCTGAACTTCAGGCGAACCGGTGTCGCCTTCCTTCGTTGCATATTCCTTGATGAGGGCGGCTTTGCGCTCTGCAGTGATCGACATCGTAAGATCCTTTCTATTTTAAGGAAAACGGGTCGCCAAAGGCCGGGATGTCGTCCAGCGATGGCCATTCAATAGCAAAGGCAATGCCTAGCTGGCGCTGCCTATAAACCAATTGGCGGCTAAAGGAAAGAGGCGATGGACAGTCACGCCCCAAGGTGGGCTAAAGGAAGGACGGCCCGCCAACTCGTGTATCGCTATCACTCTTGACGGAAACTTGCAGAAAGCCAGTCGAGAAAGCGTTGCGTTGCCGGTGGCAAGCCTTCGAAACGGCGCGCGACGATGAAGAAGGCGCCAAAGGGCAGTGTCTGCCGGAAGGGGCGGATCAAGCGACCGGAGGACAGATATTCCTTTGCAAAGCGCTCTTCCAACAGAGCCACGCCTTGCCCGCGGAGTGCCGCCTGAAGCGTCATGCCCTCGTCGGTGTAGATCGGACCACGCGGATAAGAGGCAGAGAAAACACCGGCCATTTCGAACCAGCTTCGCCACATATCCCGGCTATCCTCATAGAGGAGAGGAAAGTTCAGCAAGTCGGCGGGCTGTTCCAGTCTTGCTTTACCCTCCAGCAATTCCGGCGATAGATAGGGCGCCATATGCACATCCATCAGGTGGCGGCTTTCCGACCTCGGCCAGTCGCTCCTCGTCAGGCTGTGGCGAATGGCGACGACAGACTCGTTATGGCGAAACTCCACCAGTCCGGACTCCGACTCCACCCGTAGATCGATCTCGGGATGGCCGCGCTGAAAATCCGAAAGATGCAGGGTGAGAAAGCAGGCGGCAAAGGAGGGTTCGGCATTGATGCTGACCACATCGCCGGTTTCTCTCTCCTGAATATCCGCAAGGCAATCGGACATGGCATCGAAGGAGGCTGTCACGACGCTCAGCAGGCGCGCACCGTCTTCGGTCAGCCGAATGGACCGGTGTCCGCGCTCGAACAGCGGCTGATCGAGCAACGCTTCAAGCTCGCGCACCTGGCGACTGATCGCAGCCTGCGAAATGCTGAGCTCATCGGCGGCCCTGGTAAAGCTCATGAGCCGTCCAGCAGCTTCGAAATTTCTGAGCGCCGTTAGGGGCAGACGACTGCGTTTCATGCATAACCTCAAGTCATATGAAGAGCACGATAATCTCGTTTGAACGCAAGGTGCAATCGCTTTTCAATAGATCTCGACAGCTTTGGCCCGGTGGCAACCGACCTGCTTCAGAGACAAGAGATTGAAACGACAGACATGGGTACCGTCATCGAAAGCGGACCCGTGAAGGATGCGTGATGCTTCGACAAATCATCGAGATTTTACGGGATATGCTACGGCTTGCCACGCTCCAGCCGCGTGAAAATGCCGACGGCCGAAGCGGTCGGCGGCATGATGATTGAGCGCGCCTCACGAGGCTGGCGCAGTCAGCGTGTCAGCCGAAGACACGCTTGGGGCGAAATTCGCCCTGGCCGATCTCGCCGATCGCAACCAGTTTGCCGCGCGCCGTCGCAGAGGCTTTCGATTCCTGTGTCGGCGCAGCAGAATGGGATTGCCCCATTTTCATGCGCTGGACCTAGTCATCATCGATGACGAGACGCGGCAGTGAGTAGAGCGCAGGCTTTTATTACAATAGCAGCACGCTATAGGTGCATACCGGCTCAGCTACCCAGCGCAATCAATATCGAATGGTGTAAAATTATGTAACTATAACAAATTAATAACTAAAAAGGAACTTACCCTACAAAATTGCAGAAAAAATCTTGGCGGTCAGTCGCAGAAGCCTTAACGCATAGTCGGCTTCATCCAGGAATATTGAGCGATTAGAATGTCACTTTTAGGAATAGATCTTGGAACCTCCAATTCTTTGATTTCATATTGGAATGGGGCGAACGCCGAGCTTATCCCGAACGCACTCGGTCATTATTTGACACCTTCCGCGGTTCATATTGCTGATGACGGCGAGAGCATTGTAGGGCAACCAGCCTTGGATCGATTGATCACCCATCCAGAAAGAACTGTTGCATCCTTTAAACGCTGGATGGGAACCGACCATCAGGTGAAACTCGGAGGAAAGCGATGGCGCGCTGAAGAGCTTTCTGCGATGGTGTTGAAAAGTCTCAAGGAGGATGCCGAGGTCCATCTGAACGAGAGTGTCAGAGACGTCGTCATCTCCGTTCCGGCCTACTTCAGCGATCCGCAGCGAAAAGCAACATTGAATTCTGCTCGTCTGGCCGGGCTGAACGTCACTCGTCTTATCAATGAACCTACTGCGGCTGCGCTTGCTCATGGGCTCGATGCTGAAAGTGACGGACAGTTTCTGGTGTTAGATCTTGGTGGAGGCACATTTGATGTGTCACTGTTGAACAGATTTGATGGGGTGATGGAGATCTGCGCTTCTTCCGGCGACTCTTCGTTAGGCGGCAACGACTTTCGGGACACTCTTGCCGCATTCCTCCTCAAGAGGCACGGCATTGAGTCCAAAACACTAACTGCGGAAGACAATGCGCGCCTCATCAAAGAGTCGACTGTTCTAAAAAACGGTCTGACCGATCGCGCACAGGGAGAATACCACTTTGATCTAGGCGGCATACGCTTCGATGGTCTGGTTACGCGACAAGAGCTTGAAGAAGCCTGGCAGCCACTCGTTAACCGCCTCCGCGCGCCAATCGAGCGCGTCATTCGCGATGCGGGCATTTCTCCGGCATTGATCGATCAAGTCGTTTTAGTCGGTGGCGCATCGCGCATGCCACTTCTAAAAACTCTCGCAACGCGCCTATTTGGCCGCTTTCCGCTACTTCATCCAAAGCCAGATCACGCGATCGCCATCGGGGCCGCCATCCAAGCGGCCCTTCATTCGCGCGATAAAGCCCTTGATGAAATCATCATGACAGATGTGTGTCCCTTCACTTTAGGAATCGCCGCAGAAGACCGTTCCTATAGGTCGAATGAACTGGTCATGTCGCCAATCATTGAGCGAAACGCGACTGTGCCGCAGAGTCGGGAGCAATTCTATTCAACCGTAACGGATCAGCAGAAGCGCATTGAAGTACAGGTTTACCAAGGAGAGAATTTTCGCCCCTCCCAGAATATCCTCATCGGCACGATCGACGTTCCGGTTCCACCCGGTAGAGCCGGCAGTCAGAGCGTAGGCGTCCGGTTCACCTATGATATCAACGGAGCTCTGGAAGTCGAGGTGCGCGTCCTATCAACGGGTGAGACTCATCGAAAGCTATTCAACAATCAATCTGGTTTGTCTGAAGCTGATCTGGAGCAACGCTTTCGAGAGCTCAGCAAGATCAAGACGGCACCTCGAGATCAGCAAGAGAATATTGCGCTTATCGCACGGGCAGAACGATTGTACGCAGAAACAATTGGGGAGGCCCGACAAGAAATCTCATCCCTTATCGTCGAATTCCTATCAAGCTTGGACAGCCAGCATGTCCGCGATGTGCAACCTCTTCGGGCTCGCTTCAGTCAACAACTGGACGCTTTTGAGACTGGCAGGGATAGTCCTCTATGACGGCGGATTGCTGGTCCCTGCTCGGGATTTACCCGACACAGGATGAGAGTGTCATCCGGAAAGCGTATGCGCGAAGATTGCGTGACTTTAGACCAGATGAGGATCCCGTGGGATTCCAAGCTCTGGTTGAAGCTCGGAAAGCTGCGCTTCTGGAGACTGAATGGCGCGCAAAACGCCAAGGGCGTGAACTCGGTGACGATGACCGAGACTTCAGATATGAGGTTGAGGAGCAACTTCGGTCAAGCATTTCGGCCAAAGATCAGTACGACTTGACGCCTGATCGCTATGCTTCTGCGGCACCTGACGAACCAGACCAGTTAAACCGACTCATCACCTCATTGGACCTGCTCGTCACCACCCTCCGACCAGTGGTGACGGAAGCGCCTGCAAGTCGCCTCTGGGTGGCCGATCCATGGACAAAGCTTTTCGATCAGGCTGCAAATGAATTGGATCTGGGGAGCCATGACGCATTCCTTCAGGTTGTCGCAACCAAGATCGATTGCCTGTTCCCACCATATGACCGCAAATACTTAACGAGCTTGGCCGATTATGGGGAGGGAAAGGGGATTGCAGCCGTCGCCAACGTGATCGAAGAACACGCGCGGTTCTCCGAGAGAGGGCCTTTTCTTTTCAATTACTGCAGTCGTGGTTCGGCCTATAACTATTTGGGGTGGGTGGATGTAGCTCGCGCAGGACGCAATATCCTCGATCGTCTAGCTGAAGGCAAAACCGCCTACTTTCGGGGAAATATCCCGATTTTTCCTGCCCATGAAGAGCCTAACGAAGTCGATGGATTCAATCTGTCGCGGTATTATCGTCACGCACTTGAACTCGGCCGATGGCCGATGTCCTTCAAACTCACACAATTTTTTCTGCCGTCCTACGCCGTCGCTCGCTCTTTCCATCGCCCGCTGGGTCTTCTTATGATCCTATTGACGCTCGCCGCGTTCATTTTAAGCTTCATGGCTAAGACGAGTACTGTCCTTTATGTGATGACAGCGTTTTTGTGCCCGTTAATCGCGGTCCGGATATATTTCGCAACGCAATTCAAAAAAATTTTACATTCTCCGTTTCGCAAAAAGAACGATATCAGCCGATAAATACCGGATATGGGATCCGTTACTCAGGTTCTCCTATCAAAATTCGAATGTTTCTTGGAAGAGCGATCTTTCATCCCGTGCATCGATGCCGGTGGAATTGTTCATCGTTGTTATAATATTGATCAATGTAGTTGTATCTTACGTCGCTATTTGGCGAGAAGGTCCCTTATACGCGAAGCCTGCGGAGCAGATCGTCGTCGATACAGTGCTTTTTGCATTGGACAGGTCGACGAAGAGCCCTGACTTTTACTATTCTCACTTCTTTGACGTGTTCTCCCAAATTCGCTCGGGAGAAGCAGACGGTTTTCCACTCAGAGTACTGGGTGGCGGTGTCAACGCAGGAGAATTGCCAAACAAGCTCTGGTTGCCGCAAGTGATGGGAGCACGTAGACGCCTTGAGGCCTCTCTCACCGGCCAGCAACAATTCGATGAACGTCTACTCGGAGTTCGCGAAAATCGCGATAAGAAACTAAACGCACTCTATTTCTTATACCAGGCCGGAGACCCCGCCTTAAGAGTTTCCATCGAAGAAACCTTGTTACTCTTTACCGGCGTCATGCATCCACCATACGATGAGGAGTCAGCACACTGGCAGCGAACATTGTGGAAAATTGTTCCTCCGCGTCAGCCTTACGAGTTGTCTCCCTCCGAGGTTGAGCTTTTTCACAGCAAGGCTCTTCAGCGCTTCATTTCCATGGTGGGAACGCGCACTTCCAACATCTCCGATACACAGATTCTTACACAGCTCCGATTTTTGCTGAGTGCGAAAAGTTCGGACCTGATTGCGAAAATCTCCCTGAAAGAGTTCAAGCCTATCCCGGATGCTGGTCTCAGCCAAATCACTATCCCCGACACAAACCTCCCGTCGGATAGGCTCTTGAGGGCTCTTTTGAAGGGCCATATTCCTGACATTGGTCATCATGGCATATTCCAAGGCGTGCGTGGAGAAACCCTGCCTTCTGAAATCGCGCATATCCAGAATATCGATGTGTCGACGGCCCGCAAAGTATATTTCGAAACAGCCTCGTCCCTCTTATCGAAGGGAAGTCCAGCGTTCGTACTTGACGTTTTGAACGCCTCCTTGGCCGACATTCCAAGTCGGTTTCATCCAGGCACGGCGGATTTCTGGATCAGCGGCGCTATTAACCTAGTAAAGGCGGTAACTGAAAACGCGGAGTTCGATCGAACGAAAGGTTACTATTTTACGACTGAGAATGAGGATGTAAAAATTCTGGCGAGGCAGATCATTGAGGGCCGCTTTTAAAGCGTATTGCGCAAAAGGGGGGGCGGTTTCGTCGGGCACACTTCTGACGACATTGGAAGGCTGGCGACGAAGATGGTCGCCAGCGCGCAGGTGATATGTATCTAGAGCATTTCCAGCAAAAGTGTAATCGGTTTTGCGTCCGGAAATGCGGAAGAACAAAGAGTTAGAGGGGTGAAGGTGAACCCGTGTTCACCGGAACTGCTCTAATGAGGCGCTGGCGTTGTCAGCCGAAGACGCGCTTCGGTCGGAATTCGCCCTGGCCGATCTCGCCGATCGCAACCAGTTTGCCGCGCGCCGTCGCATAGGCTTCCGATTCCTGCGTCGGCGCATCGCGTCCACGCAGCAGGATCGGATTGCCCATCTTCAGGCGGTGCGCCTGGTCATCATTGATGATGAGGTGCGGCAGCGAGGAGAGCGCTTCGGACGTGTCGATAAGATAGGCATCGAGGGCAGCAAGGCGCTCGTCGCGGTCTTCGATGGTTTCCAGCTCTGTGAGCTTCTCCAGCGGCACCATCGCGTCTTCCGCGAAAGGTGCGACCATGGCGCGGCGGAGCTCGGAGATGAAGCCGTAGCATCCGAGATCACGGCCCATGTCGCGCGCCAGCGCACGGACATAGGTGCCTTTGCCGCATTCCACTTCGAAATGCGCGGTGTTCTCATCCGGACAGGCCAAAAGCGTCAGGCGATGAACCTCGACCTCGCGGGCCGGGATTTCCACGACTTCGCCTTCGCGTGCCAGATCATAGGCACGCTCACCGGCGATCTTGATGGCAGAGAACTGCGGTGGCGTCTGGAGGATCGTGCCGGTGTATTTCGGCAGCAGATCGCGGATAGCCTGCTCGCTCGGACGATTGTCCGAAGCGTTGAGAACCTCGCCCTCCATATCGTCGGTGGTGCGTTCTTCACCCCAGCTGACGGTGAACTCATAGATCTTGCGGCCATCCATGACGTAGGGGACGGTTTTTGTGGCGTCACCCAGCGCGATCGGCAGCATGCCCGAGGCGAGGGGATCGAGCGTACCGGCGTGGCCAGCCTTCTGCGCGTTGAAAAGCCATTTGATCTTGGAGACGGCCTCGGTGGAGCCGAAATCGAACGGCTTGTCGAGGATGAGCCAGCCGGAAACCGGGCGGCCCTTGGGTTTGCGTGGTTTGGACATTCTTCAGTTCTGTTCGTCGTCTTTTTCGTTGGAAGATCCAAGATCGCGCTGCACTTCCGGAGAGCGCAGCAGGGCGTCGATCTTCTGATAATTGTCGAAGCTGGTATCGTCGCGGAAGCGGACTTCCGGAACGTATTTCATCTGGCGCAGCTGGGGGCCCAGCCGGCCGCGGATAAATTTCGCATGCCGGTTCAAGGCATCAATGCTGTCGGTATGGTCGGCAACGCCAAGCGGCGTGACGTAGGCGGTGGCGATCTTGAGATCGGGAGACATGCGCACTTCCGAAATGGAAATCACGGTCTTTTCCAGAAGATCGTCACGCACTTCGCCGCGCTGGAGAATTTGCGTCAAAGCCGCGCGAACCTGCTCGCCGACGCGCAGCATCCGTTGTGAAGGGGCTGATGAAGTTGCTTTTGCCATTGTTATTCTTGCCTCAGCAAAATGGAGGAAGACAGTCGGATCGCTTCGCAGCTATCCAACGTCGGTTCCAGCACTCTCGGCTGAAGGCCGCTTGCGACCCTCTTGTCGGAGTATCTTAAAATTCAGCGAGCGCCGGTTAGCCAGCGCTCGCTCTTAAAGTTCTATAGTCAGGCAGAGCGCTTAGAGCGTTCTGGTAATATGCTCGACGCGGAAGCACTCGATCGTGTCGCCAGCGCGAATGTCTTCGTAGTTCTCGAAGGCCATACCGCATTCCTGGCCGACCGGCACTTCGCTGACTTCGTCCTTGAAGCGCTTGAGCGTCTTGAGCTTGCCTTCGTGGATGACGACGTTGTCGCGAACCAGACGAACGCCTGCACCACGCTCCACCTTGCCTTCGACGACACGGCAACCGGCGACCTTGCCGACCTTGGTGATGTTGAAGACTTCGAGGATCTCGGCATTGCCGAGGAAGGTCTCGCGACGTTCCGGCGACAGAAGACCGGACATGGCTGCCTTCACGTCATCCACCAGATCGTAGATGATGTTGTAGTAGCGGATCTCGATGCCGGCACGCTCAGAGGCCGTACGCGCCTGGGCATTGGCACGAACGTTGAAGCCGATGATCGCAGCGTTGGAGGCTTCTGCGAGAGACACATCCGATTCCGTGATCGCACCAGCGCCCGAATGGACGATGCGCGCGCGCACTTCGTCGGTGCCGAGCTTTTCGAGCGATGCGATAATCGCTTCGACGGAGCCCTGCACGTCGGCCTTGATGACCAGCGGGAATTCCTTCATGCCGGACGTCTGTAGCTGGCTCATCATCTGCTCGAGAGAACCGCGCTGGCCGGTCTGGCGAGCAACGGCCTTGTCACGGGCAAGACGCTGACGATATTCGGAAATCTCGCGAGCGCGGCTTTCGCTTTCGACGACGGCGAAACGGTCACCGGCAGACGGCGTGCCGGACAGGCCGAGAATTTCGACCGGCATGGCAGGACCCGCTTCCTTGACGTGTTCGCCCTTGTCGTTGACGAGAGCACGGACACGACCCCACTGATCACCGGCAACGATGATCTGGCCAGGCCTCAGCGTACCCTTCTGGACGAGAACGGTCGCAACCGCACCACGACCACGGTCGAGTTCGGCTTCGATAACCGTGCCTTCCGCCGTACGGGTCGGGTCCGCCTTCAGGTCGAGAATTTCGGACTGCAGCAGGATGGCTTCGAGCAGCTTGTCGAGGCCGAGCTTCTTCTTGGCCGAGACTTCCACGTCGAGGACTTCACCGCCCATGGATTCGACGAAGACTTCGTGCTGAAGCAGCTGCTGGCGAACCTTTTCAGGGTTGGCCTCATGCTTGTCGATCTTGTTGATCGCCACGATGATCGGCACGCCGGCCGCCTTGGCGTGGTTGATCGATTCAATCGTCTGCGGCATCACGCTGTCGTCAGCCGCAACCACCAGGATGGCGATGTCGGTTGCCTGCGCACCGCGGGCACGCATGGCCGTGAAGGCGGCGTGGCCGGGGGTGTCGATGAAGGTGATCTTCTGACCGTTCTGCTCAACCTGATAGGCACCGATGTGCTGGGTGATGCCGCCGGCTTCGCCAGCAACCACATTTGCCTGACGGATGGCGTCGAGCAGCGAGGTCTTGCCGTGGTCGACGTGACCCATGATGGTGACGACCGGAGGACGCGAAACCATGTCGCCAGCAACGTCGGCGACATTGAAGATGCCTTCTTCAATATCGGATTCCGACACGCGCTTGACGGTGTGGCCGAATTCGCCGGCAATCAGTTCAGCCAGATCGGCGTCGATGACGTCGCCCGGCTTCATCATCTGGCCTTCCTTCATCAGGTACTTGATGACGTCCACCGCACGTTCTGACATGCGCTGCGACAGTTCCTGAATGGTGATGGTCTCCGGCAGGATGACTTCGCGGGAAATCTTCTCGCGGGTTTCCTGCATCTGGCTGCGGCGGAACTTTTCCTGACGGCGGCGCATGGAAGCCAGCGAACGGCCGCGCTGTGCGCCTTCTTCGTCAAGGTTCGAGGTAACCGTCAGCTTGCCGCGGCGACGCTCTTCTTCCGTCTTCAGGCGGGCAGCAGGCTTTGCGGGTGCAGGTACCGGGGCCTTGCCACGCATCGGCATGCCGGTGCGGCGTGCGCCACGATCGTCCTCGTCATCCTTTTCGGTGCGGCGTGCGCCTGGAACGCCACGGCCGGGCATGTCCGGTGCAGGCGCAGGCGCGGCTGCTGCCGGCGACGGACGCGTGGACTGCGGACGAACGTCACGGCGCACAGGCTGCTGTGCGGCGGTCGTTGCCGGACGCGCTTCAGGCTGTTCTGCTCTTGCAGGCGCTTCATTTTCAGCAGCCTTCGCAGCGGCCGCTTCTTCGGCGGCGCGACGGGCTGCTTCTTCCTTCTCAGCGGCAATGCGGCGTTCTTCTTCCACCTTGCGGCGGGCTTCGTCTTCGGCGCGCTGCTTGGCTTCGACGACATCACGCGCCTGAGCTTCCATCAGAGCGCGGCGGCGCGCTTCCATTTCACCGGCCGAGAGATCGTGCAGCACATTGCCGCGCGGACGATCCTGTTGGCGCGGCTGAGCCGATGGCTGCGGACGCTGCTGGTTGTGGGTCTGGTGGACGCGAGGTGCTGGCTGAGCCGGCTGTGGGCGCGGCTGAGCCGGTGCGGCCGGCGCTGCTGGGCGCGGCTGCTGGGCAACCGGTGCTGCTGGTGCACCAGCCTGCTTCTCGTCTTCAGGACGCATGGGGCGACGCTTGCGTGTTTCCACGACGACTGCGTTGGTGCGACCACGACCCATGTCCTGACGCACGGTACCCTGGTTCAACCCGCCCGGCTTGAGGGTGAGAGTCTTCTTGGGTTGTGCGTTGAGTGTCTTGTCGTCGTTGTTATCGGTCATTCCGTTCCCGTTCCTACAGACGAGAGCCGGATGACACCATCAGGCCCTGTCTTTCAATAGCTGCATCCGAACGCGGCGGCCGGTGTTGTCCGATAACCGCGTCATTGTCGTTCCGTCCGGGCAGCGCCAATGTCCGCTAGAGCTTTTTCGCCATGGCGATATCGCTCGAGCATCTTTGCGCGCTTCACTACACCCTCACCCGCCTGTCCCGCAAGCGCGCAGGCATGGATAAAAGCATTCTGGCCCATTCGTTCGTCCATTTCGGCCCCGGTGAAGAGCTTGAAGGACGGTATTTCATCGGCACCCGTACCGAGTGCCCAGGCCTTGCGAGCCTGATCCAGTTTGCGGACGCCATCGGCGGCGGCATCGGTGGCATGGAAGACCGCCAGCGCCTGTCCCGAACGGACGGCCGCATCGACCTTCATTGCGCCGCTGATGAACTGGCCCGCCTTGCGCGCCATGGTCATCATGCCCGTCACTTGCTGCGCCATCAGCCGGTCCAGCATCTCAAGAAGATCCGGTCCAGCCTTGACGTCCGTCTTCAAGGCGCGCGCAAAGAGCTTCTTCGCGATTGCCTTTTCCACCAGGGCCCGGTCGGCTGTCACCCAGCAACCGCGCCCCGGCAATTGGCGTTTCAGGTCCGGCACGATGGTGCCGTCCGGGCCTGCGACGAAGCGGATCAGCTCATCTGGCGATCCGCTCTGTCGTGTCACAATGCACATACGTCCATTGACGTTGCCTTCTGCCAGATCCTCGTCGGATCCGGCGTCCGGTTCATGCGCTTGCGAAATCATTCCTCAACGGCGGTATCCGCCTCCTCGGCAGCCTGCTGTTCAGCAGCCAGTTCTTCCTCGGTGATCCAGCCCGCCAGAAGGCGCGCCTGCAGCACCATGTTTTCGGCTTCGACGCGCGACACGTCGAGCTTGGAGAAGATGCCGTCGAACTTCTTGGTCTCGCCATCCTTGCGCTCGGTCCAGCCGACGAGATCGTCTGCCGCACAGCCGGCAAAATCCTCGATCGTCTTAATGCCGTCTTCGCCGAGAGCCACCATCATCTGCGATGTCAGGCCGTCGATCTGGCGCAGCTCATCGGCTACGCCGAGTTCCTTGCGCTTGGCATCCATTTCCGCTTCGACGCGGTCGAGATATTCCTTGGCGCGCGTCTGGATTTCGACGGCGGTGTCTTCATCGAAGCCGTCGATAGAGGAGATTTCATCCAGCTCGACATAGGCCAGTTCTTCGACCTGGGCGAAGCCTTCCGATGCCAGAACCTGGCCGACCATCTCGTCGACGTCGAGCGCTTCCATGAAGAGGTTGGTGCGCTCGTTGAATTCCTTCTGACGGCGCTCGGACTCTTCCTGCTCCGTCATGATGTCGATGTCCCAGCCGGTCAGCTGAGAAGCGAGGCGAACGTTCTGACCGCGACGACCAATCGCAAGCGACAGCTGCTCGTCGGGAACGACCACTTCGATACGCTCGGACTCTTCGTCCAGAACGACCTTCGCCACTTCCGCAGGCTGCAGCGCGTTGACGATGAAGCTTGCAGGCTCCTGGCTCCACGGAATGATGTCGATCTTTTCGCCCTGAAGCTCACCGACCACGGCCTGAACGCGCGAACCGCGCATACCGACGCAGGCGCCGACCGGATCGATCGAGCTGTCATTGGAGATAACGGCGATCTTGGCGCGCGAACCCGGATCACGGGCAACCGACTTGATCTGGATGATGCCGTCGTAGATTTCCGGCACTTCCATGGTGAAGAGCTTGACCATGAACTGCGGATGGGTACGCGACAGGAAAATCTGCGGGCCGCGCTGTTCGCGACGAACGTCGTAGACATAAGCGCGGACGCGATCGCCATAACGCAGGTTTTCGCGCGGGATCATCTCGTCACGACGGATAATGCCTTCGCCGCGGCCGAGATCGACGATGACGTTGCCATATTCGACGCGCTTGACCGTACCGTTGATGATTTCGCCGATGCGATCCTTGAACTCATCGAACTGGCGATCACGCTCGGCTTCACGCACCTTCTGAACGATGACCTGCTTGGCGGACTGTGCGGCGATACGGCCGAAATCCATTGGCGGCAGCGGATCGGCAATGAAGTCGCCGAGCTTTGCATCCGGGTTACGGTCGCGTGCCAGTTCCAGCGGGATCTGGGTCGAATAATCTTCGGCCTTGTCCACCACTTCCAGAAGACGCTGAAGGCGGATTTCGCCGGTCTTGGAGTTGATATCGGCGCGGATGTTGGTCTCGGAACCGTAACGCGAACGGGCGGCCTTCTGGATGGCATCGGCCATTGCGGCAAGCACGATCTCGCGGTCGATGACCTTTTCGCGCGCCACAGCATCGGCGATCTGCAGAAGCTCAAGCCGGTTAGCACTCACTGCCATTTTTCTGTCTCCGTAAGTCGCATGTTTGCGTTGGGAAAGAGCCCCGAAGGGTCTCTCAAAAAATCAATCTTCGTCTGCTTCTTCGTTCTGGTTAGCAGCAGCGGCCTTGGCCAGCTTGTCCGCCTTCAGCGCGTCACGAATAAGGTCATCGGTCAAAACCAGCTTGGCATCGGACAGCGTATTGAACGGGATCGTGACAACCGGCTCTTCGCCATAACCGATCTGGTCGCGCTCAAGCTTGAAGCTATCCGCATCGACTTCCGCAATCTTGCCACGGAAGCGCTTGCGATTATCCACCAGGATCGAAGTCTCGACCTTGACGAGATGTCCCTGCCACCGGACAAAATCGGACTTGCGAACCATCGGACGGTCGATGCCGGGCGAGGACACTTCCAGATGATACGCCTTTTCGACGGGATCTTCCACATCGAGAACCGGCGAAATAGCCATGGACACGGCTTCGCAGTCCTGCACGGTCATGGTGCCGTCTTCACGCTCGGCCATGATCTGCAGCGTCGAGCCATTCTGGCTGGAAAGCCGGACCCTGACAAGCACGAAACCCATTCCGGTCAGAATCGGCTCAATGATCTCGGCGATCCGCTGATCGATGCCTGTTTCGGTTATCAGTCTGGGTTCGGCTGCTGCCATTATGCTCTTCCGGTGTTCTTTACGCGGAACATCTGCTCCGGTTTGACAATCCGCCTAACGAAAAAGAGCGGGGCCTTGGGGACCCCACTCTTCATCAGACGATCAAGAATTTGAACGGGGATATAAACCCTTCCGGTCGGAAATGCAAGGTTTGCGGCGCAAATCCGAATATTCGATTTTTTCTGCCACAATTTTACCTTTGCAGCGTTCGAATGGGTGGTGTCACCGCCACCGACCTTTATAGTGCCTGCTGCCAGAACAGCAGTTGAAATCAATTGGATCGCTCGTGCCCGACCGTCAATCGCCACTCGCGCCACTTCGGCACCCGACCTACAAACGCATTTGGTTCGCCAGCATCGCGTCCAACTTCGGTGGGCTTATTCAGGCAGTCGGCGCCGCATGGATGATGACGGCGCTGTCCACCTCGGAAAACATGATCGCACTCGTGCAGGCCTCCACATCGCTGCCGATCATGCTGTTCTCGCTGATCTCCGGCGCGCTCGCCGATAGCTTCGACCGGCGCAGGATCATGCTTTCGGCGCAGTTCCTGATGCTGATCGCCTCGATCCTGCTGACCGTCTTCGCATGGGCCAATCTTCTGACTCCATGGCTGCTTCTGTTCTTCACCTTCATGATCGGCTGCGGCACGGCCCTCAACAACCCTTCGTGGCAGGCATCGGTCGGTGAAATGGTGCCACGCGAGGACCTGCCGGCGGCGGTGACGCTCAACAGTGTCGGCTTCAACATCACCCGCAGCGTCGGCCCCGCCATCGGCGGTGTGATCGTTGCGGCGGCGGGTGCTGCCGCAGCCTTCCTCGTCAACGCGCTCAGCTACTTCACGCTGATCTATGCGCTGTTCAAATGGCAGCCGCCGAAGAACAATTCGACCCTGCCGCGTGAGCAGCTTCTCTCCGCGATTTCTGCCGGGATGCGCTATGTGGCGATGTCGCCTAATATCGGCAAGGTGCTGGTGCGCGGCTTTCTCTTTGGCCTTTCGGCGAGTGCCATTCTCGCACTCATGCCGCTCGTGGCGCGCGATCTCGTCGAAGGTGGCCCGCTGACCTACGGTATCATGCTCGGCGCCTTTGGCGTCGGTGCCATCGGCGGGGCGCTGATCAGCGCAAGGCTTCGCGAGATGCTGAGCAGCGAATGGATCGTGCGCGTCGCATTCCTCGGCTTTGCGCTGAGCGCTGGCGTGACGGCCATCAGCACCAATGCCATTATCACCAGCCTGTTTCTGACGATATCGGGGGCAAGCTGGGTTCTGGCGCTATCGCTCTTCAACACGATCGTGCAGCTCTCCACCCCACGCTGGGTGGTGGGACGCGCACTCTCGCTTTACCAGACACTGACCTTCGGCGGCATTGCGCTTGGTAGCTGGCTGTGGGGGTCGCTTGCGGAAGATCATGGACTGACTTTCTCGCTTCTCTGTTCCTGCGTGCTGATGCTGCTCGGCGTCGTCGTCGGCTTCAAGCTGACCATGCCGGCCTTTGCGTCGCTCAACCTCGATCCGCTGAACCGCTTCGTCGAACCGCCCTTGCGACTGGACGTGAAGCCACGCAGCGGCCCGATCGCGATCATGGTGGATTACGAGATCGACGATGTCGATCTGCCGGAATTCATGGCGATCATGGCCGAGCGCCGTCGTATCCGCATTCGCGATGGCGCGCGCAACTGGAGCCTGATGCGGGATCTGGAAAACCCGGATGTCTGGACGGAAATCTATCACGTGCCGACATGGGTCGAATATGTCCGCCACAATCACCGGCGGACCCAGGCGGACGCCGAAAGCTGGGACCGGATTTTGACGCTGCATAAGGGCAAAACCCGCCCGCGTGTCCACCGCATGATCGAACGACAGGCCATTCCGCCGCAGGACGATATTTTCCACAAAGCCCACATCGAACCACACTGAGCGGATCGAGCAGTCCAGTCCAATGTTGCGCTTATTTCAGTTTTGACCTCAGCGACGCGTCAGGAAAGCAAGTGGGCTTCAGACCGTTCTTGGCCTGCCAGTCGCCCAATGAACGGCGGGTCTTGAAGCCAGCCAGCCCATCCGCCTTGCCGACATCGTAGCCTTTGGCGACCAGCGCCTTTTGCATGGCGAGCACGTCGGAGCGCAGCATGGAGCCGACATTGCCCCATTCCGCTTTGAAGGGACCCGCGCCATAGGCGATGCGGTCGGCGAGATTGCCAATGAAGAGGGCATAGAGATCGGAGTTGTTATATTCCTTGATGACGTAGAAATTCGGCGTCACGACAAATTCCGGGCCGTGGCGACCGGCAGGCACCAGCATCATGCCGTCAGCGCTTAAGTCGTTGGCGGGGAAGCCTTTTCCCGAGACGCGGGTAATGCCCATCTTGGCCCATTCCGACACCGGCTTTGCCAGATCCGGGCCTTCCTGCGCGCAGGAGACATTGTCTGGTATGGAAACCTCAAAGCCCCAGTCGCGATCTCTCTGCCAGCCGCGCTTCGATAGATAGTTGGCGATGGATGCCAGAGCGTCGGGGACCGAATTCCAGATGTCGCGATGACCGTCGCCATCGAAATCGACAGCATATTTCAGGTAGCTCGACGGCATGAATTGCGGCTGACCCAGCGCCCCCGCCCATGAGCCCATCATCCGCGAGGGCGGCACGTCGCCGCTTTCGGCGATCTTCAGCGCATCGATCAGTTCGGCGCGGAACATTTCCTTACGAGTGGAGGCATAGGCCTTCGTCGCCAGCACATCGATCACGGAATTGGGCAGCTTCGCGCGGCCGAAGCCGGATTCGCGACCCCAGATCGCCACGACAATGTTACCCGGTACGCCATAGGTTGCTTCGATGCGCTTCAGCGTCGCCGCATGGGTGGCGGCAAGGGATCGGCCTGTGGCCGCCAGACCCTGCAAACGCTGTTCGGAGAAGTATGCGCCGGGAGACGAAAACTCTGCCTGGCTCTGCGCTTGCTCCTTCGGCGGCTTCTGGCCCGGCACCAATACGTCGGGAAGTTTCCAGTTGATCGTCAAGCCGGTCAGCGCGGCTTCGAGCGTCTTTTGCGATACGCCAGCCTTTCTAGCTTCCGGCCAGATTTCCCGCTTCAGCCAGGCGTTGAACTCTGCATCATATTTCGCAGCGGCTGCACCCGTGGGGACCGTTTGCGCCATCGCGAAGTCTGACGAGAGAAGAGAAACGGCGGCGGCAAGTGCAAGGCCGATGGTGTGAGCGCGCATTCGGTCTCCTTTATATCATGCTATTTAAATCGCCGTGCGGGCGCGCAGCGCTGCGGTCAGCGTGCCTTCGTCGAGGTAATCAAGCTCGCCACCCACCGGCACGCCGTGGGCAAGGCGGGTGATCTTGACGCCGAGGTCGGTCAGCCGGTCGGTGATGTAGTGGGCCGTCGCCTGGCCTTCTACGGTGGCATTGACGGCGATGATCAACTCGCGAATACCACCGACACTCACCCGGTCGATCAGGCCCTTGATGTTCAAATCCTCTGGGCCAACGCCATCCAGTGGGGAAAGCGTACCGCCCAGCACGTGATAGGCCGTGTTCATCGCCCCTGCCCGCTCCAGCGCCCAGAGATCGGACACGTCTTCGACCACGATGATGACGGACTGGTCGCGCTGCACATCGGAGCAGACGGTGCAGGGATCGATCGTATCGACATTGCCGCAGCAGGAGCAGATCTTGACCTTGTCATAGGCTTCGCCCATGGCATGCCCAAGCGGACCGAGCAACTGCTCCTTCTTCTTGATGAGGTGCAGCGCCGCGCGGCGCGCAGAGCGGGGACCAAGCCCCGGCACCTTTGCCAGAAGCTGGATCAGTTTTTCGATTTCAGGACCGGTGACTCGTTTTGCCATGGAGCGTTTCTACTGCATTAATCGTTGAACGGGAATCGGTAAGGGCAAAAGGCATCTCATGAAAGTTCAGGCAATCTGCCGCGCCGAAGCACAATCGCTTCCCGGCAAGACGTCCAAGACCGGCATCTTCAAACACGCACTGACCGGACCTGTGATGGTGGACGCGCTCGGCATCGTTGGCGACGCGGTGTGTAATCGCAAGCACCACGGCGGGCCGGACCAGGCGATCTATGTCATGGGCTCCGGCGATCTTGATTTCTGGTCGAAAGACCGCGGCCACGTAATCGAGCCCGGATTTTTTGGCGAGAACCTCGTGATCGAAGGTATCGATAGCGCGACACTTTGCGTTGGAGATCGGCTCGCGCTTCAACAGGTGACGCTGGAAGTCACAGCCGCGCGCATTCCCTGCGCGACACTCACAGCCCGGGTCGGCGATCCGCATTTCGCCCGGCGCTTTCGCGATGCCGGCCATCCCGGATTTTACTGCCGCGTGCTCCGGTCTGGCATGATGGAAGCCGGAGAGAGCGTGACCTTCACACCCTATGACGGGACGAAACTTCCGATCCCGGTCGTCCTGCAGCGTTTTCGTCCCAACCGCTTAACGCAGGAAGAGCGCGCCGCATTTCTCGACACGCCCCTCGCCAGCCGCTTTCGCGAGATGATCGCCTAAGTCCTCGTGGCCAGCGTCGCAAAAGGCCGACGCAGGTTTTAGAACGGGAACTTCATGCCGGGCGGGATCGGCAGGCCTGCGGTCAGCCCTGCCATCTTTTCCTGCGCCTGGGCTTCGCCCTTTTCCTTGGCATCCTTATGGGCCGCGACGATCAGATCTTCGAGGATTTCGACCTCGTCTTCCTTGAAGAGCGATGGATCGATCTTCAAGCCGCGCATTTCGCCCTTGCCATTGAGGGTCACGGTGACGAGACCACCGCCGGAGGCACCATGGACTTCGAGTGCGGCAATTTCTTCCTGCACCTTCTCCATCTTGGCCTGCATTTCCTTGACCTTGCCCATCATGCCCATAATGTCACGCATGGCTGAAACTCCTGTTTTTTGTTGTTGGGGCGGACAATCCGAACACGGCTGAGGTCTTCAGCTCCGCCGTTTTCTCAAAATTCGATATCGTCACCGGGAAGGATGTCGCCTTCGCTGGATTCGGCAACGGAAGGCGGCGCTGTTTCTTCGATCTCTTCCTGGATCGGCGCGCGAATGCGCACATCGGTGATCTTCGCGCCGGGAAACTGAGCGAGAATCGCCGCAACATCCGGGTCCTGGCGCGCATCGACCAGACGGGCGTCACGCGCATTGCCTTCCGCTTCGACAAGCGTCGGCTCGCCCTCTTCCTTGCTGAGGCTGACAATCCAGTGGATGCCCGTCCATTCCTTGAGCTTCACGCCAAGCTCGCCCGGAAGCGAGCCCGGCGCGCCTTCGCCAAGGCGCATGTCGAGACGGCCAGGCTCTATCTTTACCAGACGAACGAAGTTTCGAACCTTGGCGCGCATGACCGGATCGCGATTTTTTTGCGCCAGATCAGCAATGTCCTGCACCGACTTGACCGGCACCTTGGGCTCCGGCCGTTCCTCCGTGCGAGGCGCTGCGACCTGCATATCCTGCGGGCGGCTGTCCGGCACGGCGCGCAGCATGGCCGTCGGCTGGGGTGCCGACTGCATCTGTGGGGATGTCTGCGCCGAGGCGACAGCCTGTGTCGCGCCGTAGGCGCGCGCGCCGCCACCGTTACCATTGGCATTTCCACCACCACCGGCGGGACCGCCATTCGGCACGGCGCCAGCGCCATTCGAAAGTTCTTCCAGACGGCGAGCCGCATCTTCCGGCGCAGGCAGATTGGCGGCGTGCGACAGACGGATCAGCACCATCTCGGCAGCACCGGCAGGGCGGGACGCGTTCTCGGTTTCAGGGATGCCCTTCAGCAGCATCTGCCAGATGCGCGAGAGGGTCGAAACGGCGACACTATCGGCAAATTCGGCACCGCGAAGGCGCTCGACTTCCGACAATGACGGATCTTCCGCGGCATCCGGCACGTATTTCATACGGGTGACGAGATGGGTGAAATCGGCCAGATCGTTCAGCACGACCACCGGATTTGCCCCGGCTTCGTACTGGGCATTAAATTCCGAGAGCGCAGCAGCGACATCGCCCTTGATGATGTGCTGGAAGAGATCGACGATGCGGGTGCGGTCGGCAAGACCGAGCATGCCGCGAACAGCGTCCGCCTCTACGCGGCCGCTGCCATGGGCAATCGCCTGATCCAGCAGCGAGAGACCGTCACGAGCAGAGCCTTCGGCTGCGCGCGCAATCATCGAAAGCGCCTGCGGGTCGGCCTCGAAGCCTTCCTTGGACGCGATGGCGGTGAACAAGCCGACGAGGTCGGCAGCGCTGATGCGGCGCAGATCGAAACGCTGGCAGCGCGAGAGAACGGTGATCGGAACCTTGCGGATTTCGGTGGTGGCGAAGATGAACTTCACATGCTCCGGCGGCTCTTCCAGCGTCTTCAACAGGCCATTGAAAGCCTGCGTCGAGAGCATGTGCACTTCGTCGATGATGTAGACTTTGTAGCGCGCAGAGACCGGGCGATAGCGCACCTGCTCGATGATCTCGCGAATATCGTCGATGCCCGTATGCGAGGCGGCGTCCATCTCGATCACGTCGACATGGCGACCTTCCATGATCGCCTGACAATGCTCGCCTGGAATGCGCAGGTCGATGGTGGGCTTGTCGATCTCAGGCGTCTTGTAATTCAGTGCACGCGCCAGGATGCGGGCTGTGGTGGTCTTGCCCACACCGCGAACACCGGTCAGCATATAGGCCTGGGCGATGCGACCGGTTTCGAACGCGTTGGTCAGCGTGCGAACCATGGGCTCCTGCCCGACCATCAGATCGGAGAAATCCTTGGGGCGGTATTTACGCGCCAAAACCCGGTAACCAGTACCCTGCTCATTTGTCTGGGGCATGTTGGTTCCGGTGTCGCTCATCGCCTCGCCAGTTTTCGAAGTGGGGCCCGCTTCAGGCTCAACTGGCCCGGCGAAGCAGAGCGTGTCGTAAAAGAAAGGTGGGAGGCTGGCACGGCGACCCGTGCCTGGCTCGTTAGGGCTGCTTCCTTCCGGACCTGACCCGGTTGGCGAGTGGCTCGTCCACCACCAACCTCCCGGCGCCACATATCGGCAATAATAGAAGCAAATGCAAGTCAGGCCTTGAAAAAACTGCTATCTCTGTGAAAACAGTTCGTTATTAAGCGCGAACTGCGGCGCAAGACCGCGGACCATTTTAGGGAGGATGCCTTGGGCCCATTCCACCTGGACGACAGACTGGCGCGCGACAGCGTCCTGATTACCACGCTTGGCCTTTGCCAATTGCGGCTGCAGAACGATTGCCGCTGGCCCTGGGTGGTGCTGGTGCCGCAACGCAATGATGTCAGCGAGCTGTTCGACCTGACGCCGCTCGATCAGGCCGTGCTGACCTTTGAGACCAACCTCGTGGCTTCGGCGCTGAACGAGTTGACGGGTGCTGTGAAAATCAATGTCGGCGCGCTTGGCAATATCGTCCGCCAACTCCACGTGCATATCATTGCCCGAAACGAGGGCGACCCTTGCTGGCCTGGGCCGATCTGGGGGCAGGGAACCCCAATCCCTTATGCGGAACAGGATAAGCAGGATTTCATAAAGAAACTGGCTGGCGCACTCTGATGACTTCACATCGCATTTTCGATACGACCTCGCCACATCCCGAACCCTCCGCCCTGACGGCCTTTGCACAGAACGATCTTGATCGCCTTGCCGAAAATCGCAACGAGACCTGCGTGGCCGATGCCTTGAAGGTTGAAGGCACCCATCTTCTGGCCTTTGCCGGCAACAAGCTCATCCTCAAGCATGACGATCAGGTTCTCGATCCTCTGTTCGCGGCTTACGAGCTGGCAGAGCTCGACCCCGATTTCGATCAGGCCATTCTCCTGGGCTATAGGGAAAATGGCGAACCGCGTGTTGCCGTGCCGGTCAAGATTGCCGAAGAGGCCCTTGCCAGCCACTACAAGGCGGCCGATGCGCGCACCCTTTACCGCGACCAGTTGGTCGGCGAGGAACTGCAGGGCGAAGTCGCGCAGGCGGTGAGCCTGGTCAACTGGAATGCCGACAACAAATTCTGCGGTCGCTGCGGCGGTCAGATGGAGCTTCGGATCGGTGGCTACAAGCGTATCTGTTCCGGCTGCGGCCATACGATCTTTCCGCGCACCGATCCCGTCGTCATCATGCTGACCGTCGATCTGGAGCGGGACCTCTGCCTTCTCGGCCGCGGAGCGCATTTTCCGCCGGGCATGTATTCCTGCCTTGCGGGCTTCGTGGAGCCGGGCGAGACGATCGAAAACGCCGTGCGTCGCGAGACGCGGGAAGAATCCGCTATTCAGGTCGGGCGCGTTCGCTACCATGCCTCGCAGCCATGGCCGATGCCGCATACGCTGATGATCGGCTGTTTCGCCGAAGCGCTGTCCTTCGACATCAGCCGTGACGACGCGGAACTCGAAGATTGCCGCTGGTTTACCCGTGAGGAAGTGGCGGAACTTCTGCAGATGACGGGAGCCAATGGCCAGCTGCCGCCGCCGAAAGGCGCGATCGCCCATCGGCTGATGCGCGACTGGATCGAGTGGGACGGGGCGGCTTAAGCTGCACGCGTCCAACATCGATTATCGCCAGACTGTTAGACGGTGTTGAAATTACCGCGCATGGCGTGGCCCTTATAGACACCGAGAATACGGACCTTCTCGGAGAAGAATTTCAGCTCTTCCAGCGCATGCCGGACCGGCTCATCCTCAGGATGACCTTCGATATCGGCGTAAAACTGCGTCGCAACGAACTTGCCGCCGATCTGGTAGCTTTCGAGCTTGGTCATATTGATGCCGTTGGTGGCAAAGCCGCCCATGGCCTTGTAGAGCGCTGCCGGAATATTGCGGACGTTGAAGACGAAAGTGGTGACGATCACGTCCTGCTCGGACGTCCGCTTGACCCACTGCTCATCACGGGACAACACGACGAAGCGGGTGACGTTGTTTTCGGAGTCCTCGACATTCTCAGCAAGAATATCCAGTCCGTAAAGCGACGAGGCCAAGCGGGGCGCAAGGGCTGCCATGCTGCGATCGCCCTTTTCCGACACCAGCTTTGCAGCGCCGGCGGTATCGCCTGCAACAACCGCCTTCCAGCCGTTGGAACGAATGATCTTGCGGCACTGGCCGAGCGCGTGGATATGGCTGTGGACCGTCTTGATCTCATCCTTCTGCACACCGGGCAGCACCATCAGCTGGAAGCGGATCGGCATGAAATATTCGCCGATGATGTGCAGGCGCGATTCCGGAAGCAGGTGATGGATATCCGCCACGCGTCCGGCCAGCGTGTTTTCGATCGGGATCATCGCCAGATCGGCGTCGCCATTTTCCAGCGCGTTGAACGCATCTTCGAAGGTCGGGCACGGCAGCGGGTCCATCTCTGGAAAGACATCGCGACAGGCCATGTCGGAATTTGCGCCGTAGTCGCCCTGAAAGGCAATGCGATTGCTGCTGGTCATGGTGCGATCATCAATTCTGTTTGTTGGCAAGGATTTTGCGGGCCGTCTCAAGCTGAGGCGGCGTGTCGACACCGAGCGGCACGGAGCGCACGATCTCGGCATCGATGCGCATGCCCGCTTCCAGCGCGCGCAACTGTTCGAGGCTTTCGCGCAGCTCAAGCACGGATGGCTTCAGCGATACGAATTTCTCCAGCGCCGCACGCCGATAGGTGTAAAGCCCGATGTGATGGTAAAGCGGACCGTTGCCATAAGGCGCCGTTGCTCTCGTGAAATAAAGCGCACGAAGACGGGTTTCGGATAGCGGGCTGCCGACGATCTTGACGATGCTCGGATTGGTCTTTTCGTCCTCGTCGGTGATCGGCACGGTCAGGGTGGCGATATCGACCTCAGGATTGTCCATCGGCAGCAGCGAGGCGCGAATCGTTTCCGGCTCGATGGTCGGAAGATCGCCTTGAACATTGATGACGAATTCGGCACGGCCTTCCGGATCGGCCTTTTGCAAGGCTTCGTAGATGCGGTCGGAGCCGGACTGGTGATCGTGACGGGTCATGATCACATCGAAACCGGCTGATGTGACCGCGTCGAAAACGCGCTCGTCATCCACCGCGACAACGATGCGTTCGGCGCCTGCTTCGCGGGCGCGCATGGCAACCTGAACGATCATCGGCTTGCCGTTAATGTCGGCCAAAGGTTTGCCCGGAAGGCGGGTCGAGGCCATTCGTGCAGGAATAAGCACGATGGCTTTTTCGAAATTTCGATTATTCATCCGACACCCTTCAAATTCCGCCGGAAAAGTGGCAATACGTCACGGGGGGCGGAGAGCATATTCAAGTTGCGCAGGCTGTGCAAAAGCCATAGCTTTCACGCAATTTCAAGATGCCCGTTTCAAGCAAACGGTTGTGAGGGAGCGCAAATCAATGAATTCACGGGTTAACATGGCGGTCGGTGCCCTTCTTGGCACGATCTTCGTCCTTATGACGGTATCGATAGCGTCGGACGGGATTTTTCATTCCGCTGCCCCGGAAAAGGAAGGCTATACGATCGTTGCGGAGACATCGGGTGGAGGCGAGGCCGCGGGAGGAGCAGCCGAGGCACCAGCAACGCCGATTGCCAAGCTTCTTGCAACCGCCGATGCCGCCAAGGGCGAAACCGTGTTCAAGAAATGTACGAGCTGTCACACCGGGGACAAGGGCGGCCCCAATAAAGTCGGCCCTAACCTCTACGGCGTCGTCAACCGCCCGATCGCCAGCCACGAAGGCTTCAGCTATTCCGCGGGCATGAAGGACTTCTCCAAGGGTGGCTCGGAGAAATGGGATTACGATCACCTCAGCTACTTTATCGAAGCCCCGAAGAAGCATGTTCCAGGCACCGCAATGGGCTTTGCCGGTATCAAGAAGGAAACCGAGCGCGCCGATCTGATCGCCTATCTGCGCACGCTTTCCGACAGCCCGGCACCGCTGCCGGATCCGAACGCACCGGCAGCACCGATGCCCACGAACTGATCACGCTGGATCTTGCAGAAGCCCGGGAGACCGGGCTTTTTGGTGTCTTCTGACAACCTGAAGCGGTTCCGGATGCAGAGCCGGGCACAGTTTTGCTCGAATGTCTTACGTGATCACGCCGCCGCCTTGTTCGGCGTTCCGGACGTCTCTGTGTTGTCCTCATGCGCCACTGCGTGACGCCTTGAGAACAGCCTGCCAAGACCTTTGCCAGCCCGTTCCATCTCGACGAAAATCACCGGCGTGATAAAAAGGGTCAGCACTTGCGACACGAGCAGCCCGCCAACCACGGCGATGCCGAGCGGCTGGCGAAGCTCGGAACTCGCACCAGAGCCGAGCGCGATCGGCAGCGCACCCAGAAGCGCACAGAAGGTCGTCATCATGATCGGACGGAAACGGCGCACGCAGGCCTCGTGAATGGCAACCGCAGCCGGCTCTCCCTTGCTGCGCATATTGTCGACTGCAACGTCGATCATCATGATCGCGTTCTTCTTGACGATACCGATCAGCATCAGCAGCCCGATCAGGGCGATGATGGAGAAATCCATGCCCATGATCTCCAGCGCCAAAAGCGCGCCAAAAGCGGCGGCCGGCAGGCCCGACAGAATGGTGAGCGGGTGGATGAAGCTCTCATAGAGAACGCCCAGCACCACATAAATGGTCAGCACCGCCGCCAAGATCAGCAGTCCGGTATTGCCCTGCGACTGCTGGAAGATCGCCGCCGTGCCGCCATAGGTGGTGAAGACGTCTGCAGGCAGATCGATCTGTGTCTTGATCTGATCGATCCGCTGCATCGCCTGACTCAGCGAAACGCCGTCGGGCAGATTGAAGGAGATGGTCGTCGAGACGAGCTGCCCCGTCTGGTTGATGGTCACGGGTGCCGGCTTGCGCTCCACCGTAGCAAAGTTGGAGAGCGGCACCAGCGTATTGGTCTTGGTGGAGAGAATATTGATGTCGCGGAGGAAGTCGTCCGTCCACGGCTTGGAGCGATCGAACTCCACAATGACATTGTAGCTGTTCCCGGTCGATTGGATCTGTGCCGCGTCATAGCCACCGAAAGACATTTCCAGCGTCTTGCGCAGCTGATCATTGGTGATGCCATAGGCTGCGGCCTTTTCCGGATCGACCACGATGGTCGCCGCAATCGCACCGTTCTGCGCATCGGAGGTCACGGATGTGAATGTCGGATCCTTGCGCATCTCGTCCATCAGCTTGCCCGACCATGTGCTGGTGGCATCGGCGCTTAAGCCCTGTACGACGAGCTGATATTGCGATGCGGAGCTACGGCCGCCAAAGCGCAGGCTCTGCTGCGGCGTGATGTAGGTTCTGATGCCCGGAATCTTTGCCGTCGCCTTGGTCAGTTCCGCCAGCGTTTGCGATAGCGGCTCTCTGCTGTCCTTCGGCTTCAACTGTACGAACATGGAGCCGTTGTTGAGCGGGCTGCGCGAACTGCCGCCGACGATGGAGGTGACATGCAGCACCGCCGGATTGGCTCGGATTGCCGCCGCCACCTGGTTTTGCAGGTCACTCATGGCGGTGTAGGAAATATCCTCACGTGCCCGGGTCGAGACCGACAGCTGGCCAATGTCTTCCTGCGGGAAGAAACTGGACGGCAGGGTCCAGAACAGCACGCCGGATGCGGCAACAGAGCCCAGGAAGCATAGAAGAACGATGGCGCGGTGGCGCAGACACCAACCGACGGAGCGGTCGTAGACGCCAAGCGTGCGATCAAAACCGGCATTGAACCAGCGGATAATCGCAGGCGGCTTCGACGAATGCGACGACAGGCGCGAGGCAAGCATTGGCGTGACCGTCAGCGACACCAGTACCGAGGCCATGATCGCAAGCGTCACCACCATGCCGAATTCGTTGAACAGACGACCGACCACGCCACCCATCAGGAGAATGGGGATGAAGACCGCAACAAGCGAAATCGACATCGACAGAATGGTGGAGCTCACTTCGGCCGCACCTTTGAGCGCCGCCTCGCGCATGGGAAGGCCCTCTTCATGCAGGCGGAGAATATTCTCCAGCATGACGATCGCATCATCCACCACCAGACCGACCGACAGCGTCAGCCCCAAAAGCGAGATGTTGTCGATGCTGTAGCCGAGCACATACATGGCGCCGAAAGCAGCGATCAATGACAACGGAACGGCGAGGCCCGGAATGATCGTGGCAGTCAGGTGTCCGGTAAAGAGATAGATGACCAGGACAACGAGCGCGATCGTCAGGAACAATGTGAACTGAACGTCCGACACCGCATCCTTGATCGCAACGGACGTGTCGTTCATGACATGGATGTTGATCGAGGGTGGCAATTGCTCGCGAAGCGCCGGCAGCTTGTCCTGGATGGCTTTCACCACATCGACCGTATTGGCGTCCGACTGGCGCTGGACGGCGAGAATGATAGCCGGTTCGCCATCGAACCAGCTGCCCGCATCCGGATTGTCCACGCCATCCTGCACATTGGCGACATCCCCCAAATGGATCGGCGCGCCGTTTGCGGTCGCGATGACGAGCGACTTGAACTCATCCGCATTGGTTCTTTGCGTATCAGCATCGATCGTCAGGCGCTGGCTACGGTTTTGCAATGCGCCGACTGGCACCTGATTATTGGCCTGGGCGATCGCGGTCGTCACCGTATCGACACCGATATTGCGAGCTTGCAGCAATGAAGGCTCGAGGCCCACGCGCACCGCATAGGTCTTGGCACCGTAGATGCTGACCTGTGCAACGCCAGAAATGGTGGAGAGCAGCGGCGAAATCACATTTTCCGCAATATCGTCCACCTTGCTTGCCGGCATCTCCTTGCTGTTGACGGCAAGCAGCAGGACAGGCGCATCTGCCGGGTTGGTTTTGCGATAGCTCGGCGTCGTCGTCATGTTGCTCGGCAATTGCCGCTGCGCGCGCGAAATGGCCGCCTGCACGTCCGCTGCCGCCGCATCGATATCCCGGTTCAAATCGAACTGGATTACGATGGAGGTATTTCCGAGCGTGTTGGTGGCGCTGATTTCACTGATGCCGGGGATGGTCTCGAACTGCTTGACGAGCGGCGTCGTGACCGAGGTCGCCATGGTTTCCGGCGAGGCGCCGGAGAGCGAGGCCGAGACGTTGATCGTGGGGAAATCGACCTTCGGCAAAGCGGCGACGGGCAATAGTCTGTAGCCGGCAAAGCCAGCGAGCGTCAGCCCGATCGCAAGAAGAATGGTAGCGACGGGCCGATTGATGCAAAAGCGCGCGATCACTGGGCGTTCTCCGTGACGGGAGCGTTCTGGGCGACTTTGTTCATCTGGTCGGGCGCAGCTTTCGGCGTGTCGACCACCGTCTGGCCATCCGTCAGTTCCGACTGTCCCTCGACGATGATTTTCTGGCCGACCGAAAGACCGCTGGTAATCGCGGTCATGTCGCCGTTGGAGCGGGCGACCTCGACGGGCGTCACATGAACCTTATGATTGTCATCCACGGTGTATACGAAGGACCCATTTGCACCGGCCCTCAAAGCCACCGTCGGAATGACGATCTGCTTCTGGTCGGACTGGAAGTGGACGGTAACATTGGCAGACTGGCCGGGCCAGACGAGGCCTTTGTCATTCTTGAACTCTGCCTTGACCAGCACAGTCCCCGATGCCTGATCGACCGCGTTATCGAAGAGCGCGAGCTTGCCGACGACGGGACTGCCGCCGGTTGCCACCGTATCGATATCGACGGTCGCGCCGCTTTTCAGTCCCTCATGCAGTTGCTGAAGATAGCGCTGCGGCAGCCTGAACTGCATGAAGATCGGGTCGTAACGGGTGATGCTGACAATCGTCACGCCTGCACTGAGATAGGCGCCCGGGCTGATCGTGATGATGCCAAGGCGGCCATTATAAGGTGCACGGATTTCAGTGTCCTGAAGAGTTGCCTGATCGGACTGCAATGTCGCCTTGTCGGCGTCAATCTTGGCGGCAGCGGAATCGCGCGTGGCGCGGCTCTGTTCCAGCATCTGCTGGGATTCGACACTCTGTTTGGCCAGCCCAGACACGCGGTCGAAAGCCGCTTCAGCCTGCGCCAGATTGGCCTGATCGGCAGCGATGTTGGCCTTGTCCTTGGCAACGGCGGCACTCGCGTAGCGATCGTCCATCTTGACGATGAGATCGCCCGCCTTGACCTCCTGGCCGCTGGTGGCCGCTATCGAAGAGACCGTACCCTGCTGACGCGGCGCGATATTGGTGGAATCCGCGGCCACGGCCCAGCCTGTCGCCTGGACATCCATTGGCAGTGTTGCTTCCTCGACGGCTATGGTGGAGACAGCTGGCGGCCCGCCATTGCGACGACCGCCACCTTGCCCCTTGGCATGATCACGCCCGCCGCTTCCTTGGCTGTCGGCGCTCTTTCCATCTGTGCTAGAAGCCACACGCGTCGCTTGCTCATGCGACGCGATGAATGGCAGCGATTTCACATAGGGGATGGAGTCACGAAACGGCCAAGCGGCCACAGCGACGACAACGAGGATGCTGACGAGTATCCAGAGTTTTTTCATGCGGGCGATCCGACTTGGAGAGAAGGCCGCGACACACCACCGTACCGTTGAGACCTTGCGGGATCAGGAAACATCCTTCCCGCGTCAAAATCACCTTAAGTTTTGGTAATATGGACAAACTTTAATTTTGGGGAGAACACCAGATCATTGTTTTGAAATGGGTCAAGACCGCGATCGGAACAGCGCTGCAAAGCAGTATGCTTTCGTAAGGCTGTGTAAATGATGGGAAATTCTCGGCGCGAAATGGCGGACAGGGTGGGATTCGAACCCACGGTACGCTTTCACGCACACACGCGTTCCAGGCGTGCGCCTTAAACCACTCGGCCACCTGTCCTTCTTTACAATCTGCATGTTTGGGAAATGCAAATCACTGGAACGGCGCGATATATACCGATGAATTCGCGGCGATCAACCCGATTCTGACAGTTTTTTAAAATGTCTGTGAAAAGCCTGTTCATGAGAAGATTGCAAAGCGTGTCCTTCGACTTTATCCAGAACCAGAAGAACGTCGCCTTGGGCGGCTATCCCATTTTAAAAATTGCCGGAGAGTCCTGCCATGAAAGCGTTGTTCCGGTTTTTCAGTCTTCTGCTTCTTCTCTGCGCAATCGCTGTCGGCGTCTTCGATTCCATCCGCTCGGTCTCCACATCCTCCGTCGATCTCCTGAGCTTTCGCGAAGGCTGGGCGGAAGTTTTTCCTTCCTCGCTTGCCATGGCAGAAAGCGTGACGGCACACTATATCCACCCGGAAGCGTGGCGCTGGATCGAAAACGGCTTGAATGCTGTCCCTGCCTTCGCGGTACTTCTTGGTCTTTCCCTGCTTTTCTGGATGGCAGGATATCGGAAGCCAAAACCGCTCGGCCGTTTTGCGGCCTGACGATACCAGCATCCCACACTGCATGAGAGCGGAGCGCGGCGCCGATCGCCGCAGGGAGACTGCAATGTTTGGATTCGATACTCTTTCAAAGAAGACAGTGATGCCGACCGCCGAGACAGCGATCCCCGGACGCGATGAGGCGGTGACTGTGCCGGAACACCATTTCGTCAATGGCAGAAGTTTGAAGGGACCCTACCCCGAAGGCCTTGAGACGATCTATCTCGGAATGGGCTGCTTCTGGGGTGCCGAACGGTTGTTCTGGAAGACGCCTGGCGTCTACGTCACCGCCGTCGGTTATTCCGGTGGAATTACCCGCAACCCGCACTACCAGGAAACCACGACAGGGCTGACCGGCCATGCCGAGGTGGTCAAGGTCGTCTACGACCCATCCCAGGTCACGTTGGCTCAACTGCTGAAAATCTTCTTTGAAGAACATGACCCGACACAGGGTATGCGACAGGGTAACGATGTCGGCACGACCTATCGATCGGTAATCTATACGACGAATGACGAGCAGCTTGCCGAAGCAAAAGCGGCCCGCGACGCATTCCAGCATGCATTGGCATCAGCCGGTCATCGTCCAAAGATCACAACCGAGATCGAGCCGCTCCATATCTTCTATTATGCCGAGGACTACCACCAGCAATATCTTGCCAAGAACCCGGGTGGCTATTGCGGGTTGAGGGGTACCGGAGTGACCTGCAATATTGCCTAGTTGCATGGCAATTGCCCGGTAGAAGAGATTAAAAAACAATCAGAAAGCAGGTTTTCCACCGAGCAAAAAAAACGGATGAATTTTTCTCGCAGCCGTGCAAGGATAATCCTCACGCACAGCCATAAGGCTGGCTTTTCCGCAGAACATGTCCGGTTTAACGGGCTTGCGGGAGGACCCTTTTTATAAAATTAAACTGCAACAACAGGGCTGCAAAATGAAAAAATCCCTTCTGACGCTTTTCGCGCTTGCTGCGATGTCGGCTTCCGCTTTGGCTGCGGACATCAAGCCTGCACTGGTCTACGGAACCGGCGGCAAGTTCGACAAGTCGTTCAACGAAGCTGCTGCAACGGGCGCTGAGAAGTTCAAGACCGAGACTGGTATCGAGTTCCGCGATTTCGAGCCCACCAGCGACACGCAGGGTGAACAGGCGATCCGAAACTTCGCAAGCCGCGGCTTCAATCCGGTGGTTGCAGTGTCCTTTGCCTGGTCCTCCGCCATGGAGAAAGTGGCCAAAGAATTTCCCGATACCAAGTTCGTGATCGTCGATTCCGTCGTTGACCTGCCGAATGTGCGCTCGGTCGTCTACAAGGAAGAAGAAGGCTCTTACCTCGTCGGTCTTCTTGCCGGCATGGCTTCCAAGACCGGCAAGGTCGGCTTCATCGGCGGCATGGACATTCCGCTGATCCGCAAGTTCGCATGCGGTTACGCCCAGGGCGCCAAGGCTGCCAATGACAAGATCGAAGTCTTCCAGAACATGACCGGCACGACCGGTGCTGCCTGGAACGACCCCGTGCGCGGCGGTGAGCTGACCAAGAACCAGATCGACCAGGGCGCGGACGTGATCTACGCGGCAGCCGGTGCGACGGGTCTCGGCGTGCTTCAGACGGCAGCCGACAACAAGAAGTACTCGATCGGAGTCGACTCCAACCAGAACCATCTGCATCCGGGCTCCGTTCTGACCTCGATGGTCAAGCGCGTCGATCTCGCCGTCTATAACGCGTTCAAGGACGTCAAGGACGACAAGTTCACCGCAGGCATCAACGCGCTCGGCGTCAAGGAAGATGGCGTCGGTTACGCTGTCGACGACAACAACAAGGCTCTGATCACGCCTGAAATGGCAGCTGCGGCTGACAAGGCAAAGGCCGACATCATCTCCGGCGCCGTCAAGGTTCACGACTACATGTCGGATAATTCCTGCCCGAAATGATATGATATTTGACTGGGGCGCATGATGTTTTTCATCTTGCGCCCTTTTCATATCCAGCCTTCGGAGAGGTTTTGGTTTGAGTATGAACCCTGCAATCGAGCTCGTGGGTATCGACAAGTCGTTCGGTGCCGTTCACGCCAATAAAAATATCAATCTGACCGTCACCAAGGGGACGATCCACGGCATCATCGGGGAAAATGGTGCCGGCAAGTCGACATTGATGTCGATCCTTTACGGGTTCTACCAGGCCGATGCCGGTGAAATCCGCGTCAATGGCAAGCCCGTTGCCATCAAGGACAGCCAGGCGGCCATCGACGCCGGGATCGGCATGGTGCATCAGCACTTCATGCTGGTCGAGAATTTTTCCGTGCTGGAAAATGTTATGCTCGGCGCTGAGGGCGGCGCGCTTCTGGCCAAGGGCACGGCGGCCACCCGCAAGGAACTGAAGCGCCTTGAGGATGAGTATGGCCTCGAGGTCAACCCGGATGCGATCATCGAGGATCTGCCGGTCGGACTGCAGCAGCGCGTGGAAATCTTGAAGGCCATGTATCGCGGCGCGGAAATCCTGATCCTCGACGAGCCGACCGGCGTTTTGACGCCTGCCGAAGCCGATCACCTGTTCAAGATTCTGAGCGTGTTGCGCGACCAGGGCAAGACGGTCATCCTCATCACCCACAAGCTGCGCGAAATCATGGCGATCACCGACGAGGTATCCGTCATGCGCCGCGGCGAGATGGTGGCGACGCGCAAGACCTCCGAGACGACGGTCGAGGAATTGGCCGAGCTGATGGTCGGTCGCCGCGTTCTACTGCGGGTGGAAAAAGGCGAAGCCAAGCCGGGCGAGGTTCTCTTCTCGGTTCGCAACCTGACGGTGAAGGACAGCCGTGGCGTGACCATGGTGGACAATGTGTCCTTCGATGTGCGCGCAGGCGAAATCGTCGGCATGGCGGGGGTTGCCGGAAACGGTCAGTCCGAACTTCTGGAAGCCATTGCCGGTATCCGCAAACCCCATTCCGGCGAAATCCTGATCAATGGCAAGCAGGTGGACAAGGTCGACCCGGCCATCTTGCGCCAGCTCGGTCTGGCGCACATCCCGGAAGACCGGCACCATATGGGCCTGGTTTTGAAATTCGAAGAGTATGAGAACTCCATTCTCGGCTATCATCGGGACGAGCGTTACGGAAAAGGTCCGTTCCTCGATCCGGAAGCAATCCGCAAGGACGCTGCCGAGAAAATCGAGAAATACGACATCCGCCCACCGAATGCCCGGTTGAAGACCGCCAATTTCTCCGGTGGCAACCAGCAGAAGATCGTCGTTGCGCGCGAGATCGAGCGCGATCCGAGCATGCTGATCATCGGCCAGCCAACCCGCGGTGTCGATATCGGTGCGATCGAATTCATTCATCGCCGCATCATCGAAATGCGGGATGCGGGCAAGGCTATTCTGCTGGTCTCCGTTGAACTGGATGAAATCCGCTCGCTCTCGGACCGCATTCTGGTGATGTTCGCGGGTCGGGTGGTTGGAGAAAAGACGGCGGAAGCCGAAGAACAGACGCTGGGCCTGATGATGGCCGGCATTGCCGCATAAGGCCACACACATATGAGTACAGCTTCCGTTCCCCTTCCCGGTTGGATGACCTACGGCCTTCTGCCGTTTCTGAACATCCTGACGGCCTTCTTCATCTCCGGCCTTGTCGTCTGGTCGATCGGCGAAGATCCTTTCGCGGCACTTCGCCTTTTGATCGAAGGCGCCCTTGGCCGAGGTGACGCCATCGGCTTCACACTCTTCTATACGACGAGCTTCATCTTCACCGGGCTTTCCGTCGCCGTCGCCTTCCATGCCGGACTTTTCAATATCGGCTCGGAAGGCCAGGCCTATATTGGCGGCCTGGGTGCGGCACTTGTGGCACTCGCGCTGGACCGCTATGTGCCCTGGTATGTGACAATGCCCTTCGCCGTGATCGGTGCGGCCGTCTTCGGTGCTGCATGGGCCTTCATTCCCGGCTGGCTACAGGCCAAACGCGGCAGCCATGTGGTCATCACCACCATCATGTTCAATTTCATTGCCGCGGCGTTGATGGTCTATCTCCTCGTCAACGTGCTGATCGTTCCTGGCAAGATGGCGCCTGAAACCCGCACCTTCCTGCCGGGCGGCCAATTGCCGAAGCTCGACTGGCTGATGGCACTGTTCGGCCTGAAGCTTGGCCCTGCTCCTTTCAACGTGTCCTTCATCATCGCGCTCGTCATGGCGTTTCTGGTGTGGGTGCTGATCTGGCGCACCAAGCTTGGCTATGAAATGCGCACGCTGGGCATCAGCCCTTCGGCCGCCGTCTATGCGGGCATTCCCTATTCACGCACCGTCATCATCGCGATGCTGATCTCCGGCGGTCTCGCCGGTATGATGGCGCTGAACCCGGTGATGGGCGCGTCAGCCCGTCTTCAGGTGGAGTTCGTGGCCGGTGCCGGTTTCGTCGGCATTGCCGTCTCGCTGATGGGAAGAAGCCATCCGCTCGGCATCGTCTTTGCGGCGCTGCTTTTCGGCATTCTTTATCAGGGTGGCGCGGATCTCTCGTTCGAAATGCCCAATATCACCCGTGAGATGATCGTCGTGATCCAGGGTCTGGTGATCCTGTTTGCCGGTGCCCTTGAATATATGTATCGCCCCGCGCTTGTGCGCATCTACCAGACTTTCGTGAAGAGGTAAGGCTATGGAAACCTTCGACATGCTGGTCAGCATTCTCGGTTCGACCGTCCGCCTGACCATTCCGCTTCTGTTCACCGCGCTTGCGGGGCTGTTTTCCGAACGCGCTGGCGTCTTCGATATCGGCCTCGAAGGCAAGATGCTGGCTGCGGCCTTCGCATCCGCCTGCGTTGCCTATCTCACAAAGGATCCGTGGGCAGGTCTTGCTGCGGGTGTCGGTATCTCGATCTTCTTCTCGCTGGTGCATGGCTTTGCCGTCATCACCAATCGCGGCAACCAGATCGTTTCCGGTGTGGCCTTAAACTTCGTCGCCGCCGGTCTCACCGTCGTTCTCGGGCAGGCCTGGTTCGGCCAGGGTGGACGCACGCCCCAGATCACCGGCGAAGGCCGCTTCACGCCGATCATTCTGCCGGGTGCGGACATGATGCGCGAGGTGCCCTTCATCGGCCCTCTCTATGCAAACGTCATTTCCGGTAACAACATCCTGACCTATCTCGCCTTCCTGGCGGTACCGATTTCCTGGTGGGTGCTTTACCGCACGCGCTTTGGCCTTCGTCTCCGCGCTGTCGGTGAGAACCCCGGTGCCGTGGATACGGCTGGTATTTCGGTAGCATGGATGCGCTTTCGCGCCGTCATCGTCGCCGGCTTCCTGTGCGGTTTTGCCGGTACCTATCTTGCCGTCGCGCAATCGGCTGCCTTCATTGCCAACATGTCTGCCGGCAAGGGCTATATCGCACTCGCCGCTCTGATTTTCGCCAAGTGGAAGCCAGTCCCGGTCATGTTTGCCTGCCTGCTGTTCGGCTTCCTCGATGCGATGGCAAACTTCATGCAGGGCAAGGCGATCCCCGGCATTGGCGAAGTGCCGGTGCAGATCTTCCAGGCACTGCCCTATATCCTCACCTGCATTCTGCTCGCCGGTTTCATCGGCGTCGCCAAGCCGCCGAAAGCTGGTGGCGTTGCCTACTCCAAGGAGCGTTGATCGATGCTGAACGAACAGACGACCCACGCGCTCTTCGAAGCCGCCCGTGAGGCCATGGGTTTTGCCCATGCGCCCTATTCCAAGTTTCCGGTAGGGGCTGCCATCCGTGCCGAAGATGGCAAGGTCTATAAGGGCGCCAATATCGAGAACCTGTCCTTCCCGCAGGGCTGGTGCGCGGAGCCATCCGCCATCAGCGCCATGGTGATGGGCGGGGCGAGAGAGATCAAGGAGATCGCCGTCATTGCCGAAAAGCTGGCGCTCTGCCCGCCCTGCGGTGGCTGCCGTCAGAAGATTGCCGAGTTCGCCACGCCCGAAACCAAGGTCTATCTCTGCGACGAGACCGGTGTGCAGAAGGTCATGACCATGGACGAACTTCTGCCCTTCAGCTTCAAGACCGAGTTGTAAGATGGATCACGCGATCATCGACGTTTTGGTGGAACGGCTGAGTGGGCTTGTTCCCCGCACAGCCATCGTGCTCGGCTCCGGCCTCGGCGTCCTGGTGGATGAGGTCGTGGACCCGATCCGCATTCCCTATTCGGATATACCAGGCTTTCCGGAAAGTGCTGTTTCAGGCCATGCCGGTGAAGTGGTGGCCGGTTATCTCGGCGGCCAACCGGTCATCATGCTGTCCGGCCGTGTTCATTACTACGAAAAGGGCGATGCATCCGCCATGCGTCCGGCGATCGAGGCGCTAGCCGGTATCGGTGTCCAATCCCTGATTCTCACCAACTCGGCGGGCTCGGTTCGCCAGGATATGCCGCCCGGCTCGGTGATGCAGATTACCGATCACATCAACTATTCGGGCATGAACCCGCTGATCGGCGAGGAGAGCGACAAGCGCTTCGTCGGCATGACCAGCGCTTACGATGCGGATTTGACGCTTGCCATGCGCAATGCGGCGATCCGTGCGACCGTCCCGCTGTTTTCCGGCGTCTATATGTGGTTTTCCGGCCCAAGCTTCGAAACGCCCGCTGAAATCCGCATGGCGCGAACGCTGGGCGCCGATGCTGTGGGCATGTCCACCGTACCGGAAGTGATCCTTGCGCGCTTTTTCGGGATGCGCGTTGCCGCTGCTTCCGTTATTACCAATTACGGTGCCGGAATGACCGGCGCCGAACTGAGCCATGACGAGACCAAGGATATGGCTCCGATCGGCGGCAAACGTCTTGCCGCTGTTTTAACGGAAATGATTTCGGGAGGAAACTGAGCATGGAACTTCAGCGCCCGCGCGAAGCAGCCAGCCTCGCCTTGTCCTTGCTGGACCTGACCAATCTGAAAGACGATTGCACGCCGGAGCAGATCGCGAGCCTCTGCCAGAAAGCCCACACGCAGTTCGGCAATACAGCCGCCATCTGCATATGGCCGCGTTTTGTCGCTCAGGCGCGCGCCGCCTTCGGCAACAACCATTCCATCCGCATTGCCACGGTGGTGAATTTCCCGTCCGGCGATCTCGATGTCGCGACCGTCGTCGCAGAGACGACACGCGCCATTGACGATGGCGCGGACGAAATCGACCTTGTCATCCCCTATCGCAAATTCATCGCAGGCGATGAAGCCGCAGTGGCGGAGATGGTGGCGGCGGTTCGCAAGGCCTGCCCAGAGCCGATCCTGCTCAAGGTCATCCTCGAAACCGGCGAGTTGAAGGACAAGACCCTTATCCGCCGTGGCAGCGAAATCGCCATTGCCGAAGGGGCCGATTTTATCAAGACTTCGACCGGCAAGGTGACTGTCAATGCCACACTGGAGGCAGCAGACATCATGCTGCAGGTCATCCGCGACAGCAGGAAGAAGGTCGGCTTCAAGCCTGCCGGCGGGATTGGCACGGTGGCAGATGCGACGCTGTATCTCAGGCTGGCGGAAACCATCATGCAGCCCAATTGGGCCATGCCCTCCACCTTCCGCTTCGGCGCCTCCAGCCTGCTGGATGACGTCTTGAATGTGCTGGCGGGTGGAGAGCCTGCCAAAGCTGCCAGCGGATATTGATCTCCCATGCTTCCGCAGGAAATCATCCGTCGCAAGCGTGATGGCGAGACGCTTGCCGCAAACGATATTGCGGCCTTCATCGCGGCACTCTCCGACGGTTCGATTTCCGAAGGTCAGGCGGCGGCCTTCGCTATGGCGGTGTACTTTCGCGGCATGACCCGCGAGGAGACGGTGGCGCTGACACTTGCGATGCGCGACAGCGGCGATGTGCTGTCCTGGGCCGATATCGGCAAACCCATCTCGGACAAGCATTCGACCGGCGGTGTCGGTGATAATGTCTCGTTGATGCTGGCGCCCATCGTGGCCGCATGCGGTCTCGCCGTGCCGATGATATCAGGCCGAGGCCTTGGCCATACCGGCGGGACGCTGGACAAGTTGGAAGCCATTCCGGGCTATGATGTGATGCCGGACGAGGCTTTGTTTCGTCGCACAGTCAAGGAGATCGGCTGTGCCATTATCGGCCAGACTGGCGATCTGGCGCCTGCCGACAAGCGCCTCTACGCCATCCGCGACGTCACGGCGACGGTCGATTCCATTCCGCTGATCACGGCCTCCATTCTCTCCAAGAAGCTGGCCGCTGGGCTTGAAACGCTGGTGCTCGACGTCAAATTCGGCAGCGGCGCTTTCATGTTGAGCGCCGACGAGGCGGAGCTGCTTGCCGCTGCCTTGGTTCAGGTGGCGAATGGCGCAGGTGTCAAAACCTCCGCACTGATCACCGACATGAACGAGCCTTTGGCGGATGCGGCAGGCAACACGCTCGAGATTGTCCACTGCCTTGATTTCCTCCATGGCCAGAAAAGCGGAACGCGCATTGAAACGCTGGTTCTCGCCTTCGCTTCCGAGATGCTGGTGCAGGGGGGCGTAGCGGCGACGCTTGCCGATGCAGAGGCATTGGCACGTGAGGCGCTTTCCTCTGGTCGTGCGCTAGAACACTTCGGGCAGATGGTTTCCGCTCTTGGCGGGCCGGCAGATTTTATCGACCGTCCCAAGGAGTATCTGGCAGCAGCACCGCATATCGTGCCGGTGCCAGCGCCAAAGAGCGGTTGGCTTGCGGCCTGCCAGGCCCGCGATCTCGGTATGGCAGTGGTCGAGCTTGGCGGCGGTCGTCGTCATCCCAGCGACCGGATCGATCATCGCGTCGGCCTGTCGGATATTCTGCCGCTTGGTACGAAGGTGGAAGGCGGCGAGCCGATTGCTCTGGTGCATGCTGCGAGCCGGGAGGACGCCGAGCGCATCGTCGCGTCCGTGCAACACGCCTACACGATCTCAGAAACGCCCGGCGTAGCAGCGCCTGTCATCGTCAAGCGTATCGCATGAGGCGGCTGCGCGGCATCTGCTGCCGCGCGCTTTCTTCTGTTTTTACAGGCCAAGCCCCTCGAACAGCGCCGTCGAGAGATAGCGCTCGGCAAAGGACGGGATGATCACGACGATGGTCTTTCCGGCATTCTCTTCCCGCGAGCCGACCTTGATGGCGGCGGCGAGTGCTGCGCCGGATGAAATCCCAACCGGAACGCCCTCCAGCCGTGCTGCAAGACGCGCTGTTTCAAAGGCATCGTCATTGCTGACGGTGACGATCTCGTCATAGACCTTGGTGTCGAGAATGCTCGGCGCAAAACCGGCGCCAATGCCTTGGATCTTGTGTGGGCCGGGCGTGCCACCAGAGAGAACGGGACTGTCCGTCGGCTCCACGGCCACCACCTTCAGATCAGACTTACGAGATTTCAGAACTTGCCCGACGCCGGTGATCGTGCCGCCTGTGCCGATGCCGGCGATGAAGATATCGACATCACCATTGGTATCGTTCCAGATTTCCTCTGCCGTGGTTTTGCGATGGATCTCCGGATTGGCGGGATTTTCGAACTGCTGCGGAATAATGGCGTCAGGCAGCGTTTCGGCCAGCTCATGTGCCTTGGCGATGGCGCCCTTCATGCCCTTGGGACCTTCGGTCAGCACCAGTTCGGCACCAAGCAGTGCGAGCATCTTACGGCGCTCCACCGACATGGTTTCCGGCATGGTGAGGATGAGCTTGTAACCCTTGGCGGCAGCGGCGAATGCGAGCGCAATGCCGGTATTCCCCGATGTCGGTTCGACCAGCGTTGTCTTGCCGGGCGTGATCTTGCCCTGTGCTTCAAGGGATTCGATCATCGCGACGCCAATGCGATCCTTGACGGAAGCGATGGGGTTGAAGAATTCAAGCTTTGCCAGAAGCGTCGCCTTCACACCCTTTTCGCGCGCCAGTTTGTCCAGACGCACCAGCGGCGTATCGCCGATGGTTTCGGTGATCGAGGAATAGATGCGTCCGCGTCCGGGTTTTTTCGCTTCCGACATGCCTGCTCTCCTGCCTTATGTCATGCAATCGCGCGCAGGATAGGGCGATACTTGCAGGGAAGCCAGAGAACAAACGTGCCTAAAGGGCCAGGTACCCGGGATAGATCACCAATATCCATGGCTTATGTGGAAGAATGTTCTCAGCTGGCGCGTGTCGCGATCATCGCCGCCGTCCCCGCAAGAATGCCTGCTGCGGTACGGTTGAGGATGGTCAAGGCGCTTGGGCGCTTCAGCAATGTGCGGGCTTTGGACGCCAGCAGAATATAGGGCAGCAATACCGCCATCAGCACGGTAAAGGTGAGGCCGATCAGAACCGCATATTCGGACAAGCCGATTCCGCGGATGTCGATCAGGGTCGGGACGAGCGCGACATAGAACAACATCGTCTTGGGATTGCCAAGCGTGATGAACAGACCGGACAAGAAGGACATGCCGATGCTGGTGCTTTTCTTCGCCTGCAAGTCCTGCGGCAGAAGCCCTGCGGTCCACAGCTTCCAGGCAATATAAAGCAGGTAGGCGGCACCGGCGAATTTCAGCACCATGAAGGCTTCCTGAAAGGTCTGGGCGACAAAGGCGAGACCGAGGATGACAGCCGTCAGATAGACCATATCCCCCAGCACCAGACCGAGCCCCATGAAGAACGTCTCACGGAAACCTGAACCGAGGGCGCGCGCAACGATCGCCGTCATGCCCGGACCCGGAATGGCCGCGGCAATGAATAATGCCATCGCATAGGCAAGGATTGTCGTGATCGTCATGGAGATGTCCCTTCGTCGTCCTTCGAGACATACTCCACAACGCGTCGACTCACAACGTCGTGATCCGTTAGACGCCCGTCGATCCAAAGCCACCGGCGCCGCGTTCGGTTCGCGTGAATTCAGTCACCTCAGTGACCGTCACCTGCGTTACCGGCGCGATGACCATTTGAGCGATGCGCATGCCGCGCTCGATGATAAAATCTTCCTGCCCGAGATTGGCGAGGATCACCTTCACCTCGCCGCGATAATCGCTATCCACCGTGCCCGGGGAATTCAGGCAGGTAATGCCATTCTTGATGGCGAGGCCGGAGCGTGGGCGGATTTGCGCCTCATAGCCGAGCGGCACCTCGAAGATGAAACCGGTCGGCACCAGTGCTCGCTCACCGGGACGAAGGGTCATGGTTTCACCTGCCTCGACGGCAGCGCGAAGGTCCATGCCAGCGGCACCGGCGGTCTCGTAGGATGGCAACTCAATGCCTTCACCATTAGGAAGACGGATGAGTTTCAGGGCGGGAGACGGGGCGTTTTGCGTGTTCATGCGGCATTAGTTTGCGCTCGCGGGGTCAAGGTCAATTGCAAAAGCGGGCTCGAAACGCTAGATAGCCCGCAATTCCACAGGATTTGTTAGATGGCCGAAACACTTGCCGAGGCGGTCTCCCGCCGCCGCACCTTTGCTATTATCGCGCACCCGGATGCGGGTAAGACGACGCTGACCGAGAAGCTCTTGCTGTTCGGCGGAGCGATCCAGCTTGCCGGTGAAGTGAAGGCCAAAAAGGATCGCATCCAGACCCGTTCGGACTGGATGAAGATCGAACGCGAGCGCGGCATCTCGGTCGTAACCTCGGTCATGACCTTCGAATATAACGACCGGGTCTTCAACATTCTCGATACGCCCGGTCACGAAGACTTTGCCGATGACACCTATCGCACGCTGACGGCCGTGGACGCCGCGATCATGGTCATCGACGCCGCCAAGGGTATCGAACCGCGTACGCTGAAGCTGTTCGAAGTCTGCCGCATGCGCGACATTCCTATCATTACTTTCATCAACAAGATGGACCGTGAAAGCCGCGATCCCTTCGAGATTCTCGACGAGGTGGAAGAGAAGCTGGCGCTCGATACCGCGCCGATTACCTGGCCCGTCGGACGCTCCAAGACCTTCTGCGGCGCTTACAATCTTGCCGAAAACACCTTCCGCGGCAATGACACGCAGGTCGATGGTCTGCCCGTCAACGGCCCGCAGGCCGTGGCTGACCGCCTGCCGGAAAACGAGCGGGACGCTTTCATCGAGGAAACGGAACTGGCGATGGAGGCTTGCCGTCCCTTCGATCGTCAGGCGTTTCTCGAAGGCCATATGACGCCGGTCTTCTTCGGCTCGGCGCTTCGTAACTTCGGTGTGCGCGATCTCATCAACGCGCTTGGCGATTTCGCCCCGCCGCCACGTGACCAGGTGGCCGATACCCGCCTCGTGCATGCGGCGGAAGAAAAGATGACGGCCTTCGTCTTCAAGATCCAGGCCAATATGGACCCGAACCACCGCGACCGTATCGCCTTTGCACGCATCTGCTCCGGCAAGCTGGAGCGCGGCATGAAGGCGCGTCTTGCTCGTACCGGCAAGCAGATGGGCCTGACCGCCCCGCAATTCTTCTTCGCCTCGCAGCGCCAGTTGGCCGATACGGCCTATGCCGGCGATGTGGTCGGTATTCCCAACCACGGAACGCTCCGCATCGGTGATACGCTGACCGAAGGCGAAAACCTGGTCTTCCAGGGCGTGCCGAACTTCTCGCCGGAAATTCTTCGTCGCGTGCGGCTTGAAGATGCGATGAAGGCGAAGAAGTTGAAAGAAGCACTGCAGCAGATGGCCGAAGAGGGCGTGGTGCAGCTGTTTTCGCCTGAAGACGGCTCGCCTGCGATTGTCGGCGTCGTCGGCGCACTGCAGCTCGACGTGTTGAAGGAACGACTGATGGGCGAATATGGCCTGCCGGTCTCCTTTGAAATGTCGCGCTTCTCCGTCTGCCGCTGGATTTCGTCCGACCAGCCTGCGGAATTCGAAAAGTTCCTGAACGTCAAGCGTGGCGATATTGCTCGCGATCTCGACGGTGATCCAGTGTTTCTGGCGCAGGATGCGTTCTCGCTGCGCTACGAGGCCGAGCGTTTTCCGGCGATCAAGATGGTCGCCATCAAGGAATATCACGTCGCCAAGGCGGCGTGATTGCACTTTGCCAAACAAGGGCTGGAGCCATTTGAATCGACGCATGATGCTTACCCGAAAATCGATTTCGATTTTCGGGCCGATGCTGTAGTTTCCCGCTTAAACGGGAAACTGGTCTTTGCGCATGGCTCTGTCGAACAAGCATATACTGCTCATCATTTCCGGCGGCATTGCCGCTTATAAGAGCCTCGATCTCATCCGCCGACTAAGAGAGCGCGGCGCGAAGGTGACGCCGGTGATGACTAAGGGCGCGCAGGAGTTCGTGACGCCGCTCGCCGTCGGCGCGCTCTCTGCCACCCATGTTTTCACCGAGCTTTTCTCCCGGCAGGATGAGCAGGATGTGGGCCATATCCGGCTCGCACGCGACTGCGACCTCGTTCTGGTCGCGCCCGCGACAGCCGATCTTCTGGCGAAGATGGCGAACGGGATCGCGGATGACCTCGCTTCCACCGTGCTGCTGGCGACGGACCGGCCGGTTCTGGTCGCCCCTGCGATGAACCCGAAAATGTGGGAGGCCAAGGCCACCCGGCGCAACATCGCGACGCTGAAGGGCGATGGCATTGCCTTCATCGGACCCATGGCGGGCGAGATGGCGGAAAAGGGCGAGGCCGGTGTCGGACGCATGGCGGAGCCCTTGCAGATCGCAGAGGCTGTCGCGCAGTTGCTGGACGATGCACCGAAGCCGCTCAAGGGTAGGACGGCCATTGTGACCTCCGGTCCGACCCACGAGCCAATCGATCCCGTACGATATATCGCCAACCGTTCATCCGGCCAGCAGGGCCACGCGATTGCTGCCGCTCTCGCCAAGCTTGGCGCCGACGTAACGCTTGTCTCCGGCCCGGTGACGATCCCCGATCCCGCGGGCGTGACGACCATTCATGTGGAGCGCGCCGAAGAGATGCGCGACGCCGTGCTTGGCAAGCTCCCGTCGGATATCGCCGTCTTCGTCGCGGCCGTTGCGGATTGGCGGGTGGCGAGCTCTTCGGACCAAAAAATCAAGAAGCAGCCGGGGGATGCGCCGCCGGCGCTGCAACTGACCGAGAACCCCGATATTCTGAAGACCGTCGGCCACCACGAAAAGCGGCCCACGCTGGTGATCGGCTTTGCAGCGGAAACCCAGAATGTCGAGGACAATGGTCGCGCCAAGCTTCAGCGCAAGGGCGCCGACATGATCGTTGCCAATGATGTCTCCCCTGAAACCGGTATCATGGGTGGGGCGCGCAATCAGGTGAAGATCATCTCTGCAAAGGGTGTCGATGCCTGGCCCGACCTCTCGAAGGCGGAGGTTGCCGAACGACTGGCCGCGCTGATCGCGGAGAAGCTGCAATGAGCCTTTTCGAGCGAAAGACATTCGACGCAACGCTTGGGGCCTGGCCGGGCGTGCGCTTTGTCGATCAATGGGATTCGCATGTTGCCAAGGTCGGCGACAAGGTGTTTGCGGTGCTGGGAGAGCGGAACGACTGGCGGCTTGTCGTCAAATGCTCGGAAGAGAGTTTCGAAATCCTGACCTCTCTGGAAGGCATTGCCCAGGCACCCTATTTCGCCAAACGCAAATGGGTGTCGATCGGCGATCATTCCCCGCTGGAAGGCGAGGAACTTGAGCATTATGTGCGCCGCTCCTACGAACTCGTGGCGGCAGGGCTGACAAAGAAACTGCGGGCAGAACTCGGTATCGTGCTGGAGACGTGAGTCGGGCTAGTCCAACAACCCCTCCTCCAACGTCATCCTCGCCCCTGAGGCGAGGATCCATGGCCACAAGCGAAGCCCTTAGCCTTTAAGCACCAACCTGCGCAATCCAGTCGTTGAGATTGTAGTAGTTGGTCACGCGCGACACCTTGCCATCCTTCAGCTCGAAGAAGGCACCAGCGGGCAGGACATAGGTCTGCCCATTGGCTTCCGGCAGGCCTTCGTCGGTCTTCAGATACTGGCCGTTGACGACGAATTCCGCGGAGGCGCGCTTGCCGTCTTCGCTGGCCATGATCACCATGTCGGTGAGGTTTTCCTTATAGCAGTGGTTCATGTGCTGCATGAACTTGGCGAAAACGTCTTTTCCGACCTGCCGCTCACCCTGATTGATGTCATGCACCACATCGTCGGTCAGAAGCGCCAGAAAGGCATCCATATCCTGCCGGTTGAAGGCATCGTAATAGGCGCGGATGGTTTCGACTGCGGACATGGTTCAGCTCCCTTCGAGACTTGCACAGCATTTCCATGACGGTATAACCAAGGAAAATCCAGGTGAACATGCCCATGACCGTCGAAATCCGTTCCCTTTCCGGCATCGATGCCGCACCGTTCTTCGACGATCTGTCACGGTTGCGCATTACCGTCTTTCGCGCTTTCCCGTACCTCTATGACGGATCGTTCGATTACGAGCACACCTATCTTTCGACCTACGCAAAGGCCGAGGGTGCAGTGTTCGTGCTGGCCATGGACGGCGAAAAGATAGTCGGGATGTCCACAGGCATGCCGATGATTGCGGAAACGGCTGAGGTGAAGACGCCTTTTCTGGACGCAGGTTACGATCTCCAGCGCATCTTCTATTTCGGTGAGAGCGTGCTGTTGCCCGAATATCGCGGCCATGGCGTGGGCGTGCGCTTCTTCGAGGAGCGGGAGGCACATGCAAAGCGCCTTGGCTGCTTTGAATGGTGCACCTTTTGCGCCGTGGAACGCCCGGTCGATCATCCGCGCCGTCCCGCCGATTACGTGCCATTGAACGACTTCTGGGCCAAGCGTGGCTATACGCATCATCCGGAACTTCGCACCAGCTTCACATGGCAGGACCTGGATGAAGATGCAGAGAGCCCGAAGCCTCTCTCTTTCTGGATGAAAAGGATTTCCAAATGACCCGGCTCGCCGCCTGCCAATATGCAATCGAGCTGATCGAAACCTGGGACGCGTATGCCAAGCATCTTGCCGCAATCGTGGCTGACGCTAAGGCAAAAGGCGCGGAACTGCTTCTGCTGCCAGAATATTCCGCCATGGCGCTGACCGGACAACTGCCGCCGGATGTCCGCTCCGATCTGCATGGCTCGATCGAGGCGATGCAAAGCCTGATCCCATCCTGGGTGGAACTCTGCGAAGAACTGGCGCGTCAGCATCAGATTCTGTTCCAGCCGGGCAGCGCACCGGTGAAGGATGCCGATGGCAAGTTCCGCAACCGCGCCTGGCTGTTTGGGCCTGACGGGCTGATCGGCTATCAGGACAAGCAGATCATGACGCGTTTCGAGCGCGAACAATGGTTTATCGATGCGGGAATTGAGGGTCTCAAAGCCTTCGATACCAGTATCGGCAAGCTCGGTATTCTGATCTGCTACGACAACGAGTTTCCGATGCTGGGCCGCAGGCTTGCCGAAATGGGCGTGGACCTGGTGCTGGCGCCAAGCTGCACGGACACATTGGCGGGCTCTTATCGGGTGCGGATCGGTGCACAGGCGCGCGCTTTGGAAAACCAGCTCGCCGTCCTCTCCTCTCCCACCGCCGGAGAAGCGCCGTGGTCGCCTGCGGTCGATGAGAATCGCGGCCGCGCAGCACTTTATGTGCCCTCCGACTACGGCATGCCGGCCAATGGCATCGTGGCGGAAAGTGAGAGCGACGCGGTAACGGAGAGCACGCTGCTCATCGTCGATATCGACCTTGCCGATGTGGCGCGTCTGCGCACGCAAGGACAGGTGGCGACGCGGCGTGACTGGAGCGAACAGTTCCCGGCCTGAAAAGCCGATTTCGCCGCGTCTTGCCGCCATAGAACAGCTTCCATTTGCCCGCGAAACCCTCTATAGCGCGGGGCATGAGCACCAATTCGACCCGCACGCCCCTCGACCATATCCGCAACTTCTCCATCGTCGCCCATATCGACCATGGCAAATCCACCCTTGCCGACCGGTTGATCCAGTCGACGGGCGGCCTTGCCGAGCGCGATATGTCCGAGCAGGTGCTGGACAATATGGATATCGAGCGTGAGCGCGGCATCACCATCAAGGCTCAGACCGTTCGCCTGCATTACAAGGCCAATGACGGTGAGACCTATGTGCTGAACCTCATCGACACGCCCGGCCACGTCGACTTCGCCTATGAAGTGTCACGGTCGCTGTCGGCCTGCGAAGGCTCGCTGCTGGTGGTGGATGCCTCGCAGGGCGTGGAAGCGCAGACGCTTGCCAACGTTTATCAGGCGATCGACAACAATCACGAGATCGTCACGGTGCTGAACAAGATCGATCTGCCTGCCGCGGAGCCGGATCGCATCAAGGAACAGATCGAGGAAGTTATCGGCATCGATGCGTCCGAAGCCGTGATGATTTCGGCCAAGACCGGTCTCGGCATTCCAGACGTTCTGGAAGCCATCGTTCATAAGCTGCCCGCCCCCAAGAGCGAAGCCGGTGAGAAGGGTGCGTTGAAGGCGCTGCTCGTCGATAGCTGGTACGATACCTATCTTGGCGTCATGGTTCTGGTCCGCATCATCGATGGCGTGCTGACCAAGGGTCAGCAGATCCGCATGATGGGCTCTGGCGCGAAATACACGATCGAGCGTGTCGGCGTTCTGACGCCGAAGATGGTTACCGTGGATAGTCTCGGCCCTGGCGAAATCGGTTTCATCACCGCCTCGATCAAGGAAGTGGCCGACACGCGCGTCGGTGACACGATTACCGATGACAAGCGCCCGACGGAAAAGGCCCTGCCCGGCTTCAAACCGGCACAGCCCGTGGTCTTCTGCGGTCTCTTCCCGGTCGATGCGGCGGACTTCGAAGATCTGCGCGCCGCCGTCGGCAAGCTTCGCCTGAACGACGCGTCCTTCTCCTTCGAAATGGAAAGCTCCGCAGCCCTCGGCTTCGGCTTCCGTTGCGGCTTCCTCGGCCTTCTGCATCTGGAAATCATCCAGGAGCGTCTGGAGCGCGAGTTCAATCTCGATCTCGTCGCCACAGCACCTTCCGTCGTTTACGAGATGACGCTCACGGACGGCACGGAGAAGGAACTTCACAACCCGGCGGATATGCCGGACGTGGTGAAGATCAAGGAAATTCGTGAGCCTTGGATCAAGGCGACGATCATGACGCCGGACGAGTATCTTGGCGGCATCTTGAAGCTTTGCCAGGATCGTCGCGGCATCCAGACGGAGCTGACCTATGTCGGCAACCGCGCCATGATCACCTATGAACTGCCGCTCAACGAAGTGGTGTTCGACTTCTACGACCGCCTGAAGTCGATCTCCAAGGGCTACGCTTCCTTCGACTACAACATCATGGATTACCGCGAAGGCGATCTCGTAAAGATGTCGATCCTCGTCAATGGCGATCCGGTCGATGCGCTCTCCATGCTGGTCCACCGCTCGGCAGCGGACCGTCGCGGGCGCGGCATGTGCGAAAAGCTGAAGGAACTCATTCCGCCGCACATGTTCCAGATCCCGATCCAGGCCGCCATCGGCGGCAAGGTGATCGCACGTGAGACCGTCCGTGCGCTGCGCAAGGACGTGACCGCCAAGTGCTACGGTGGCGACGCCACCCGCAAGCGCAAGCTGCTGGACAAGCAGAAGGAAGGCAAGAAGCGCATGCGTCAATTCGGCAAGGTGGAAATTCCGCAGGAAGCCTTCATCGCCGCGCTGAAGATGAACGACGAATAAGCGCCTCATCGTCTCTCATTTGAAGATCCCGGCCAATTGTCGGGATTTTTTGTTTCATCGCCGGTCTAGACTCGGGTACCGCAAGCGCAACCGAACCAGCCGGACGAGCGATATCGCCACAGGCAAAGACGCCGCGCTTCGTTGTCTGCTTCATCGCATTGGCAGCATCAATCCATGGTGAATGGCAAGCGCGGAGGCGGCGATCACGCAAACCCGCTATCGGCGGTAGGTCTTCGGTGACGCCTGCTGCAAAGACGAGCCTTCGGCCAACCCCACGCTCTCCTCCTTCAATCCCAACTTCGAAGCCATGAAACGCCCGACTGACATCTGTTGCGAGACCATCGATCCGGTCGGTCATGTCAGCGTTCGCCGGAACGACTCCGACGCGTCCTCTAACCAAATGCAGAAAGCCGCCTGCCTTTCGGCAAGCGGCTCTCTAAAATTGCATTAGTGACGATTAAGGCTGGGTCGACGTGCCGTTGGTGTTCGGCGAAGCCGGGGCAGCGCCGTTAGCTGGCGGGGTTGCCGGAGCCGTTGGCGTCATTGGTGCCGGGGCGGGAGCCTGATCGCTGACCGCTGGCGGTGTCGTGGACGACGTGGTTGTCGGGTCCGTCGTGGACGGGTTGCTCATCTGCATCCAGATGAAGCCGCCGACCAGCAGGACCACGATGATCGCGGCCCATGGTGCCCAGCCAGCGGATTTACGCTGGGCTTCAGGGGTGGTGCGCAGTTCAGGACGGTCCGGACGGAGGTTCGGATCGCGTGGCAGGTTTGGATCAAAAGTCATGGTGTTTTCTCCTCTTCCAATGCGGAGAAAATGCACGTCTGCGTGAATAGTTCCTAAAATGCCAAAAAACATGGCACTCAGCGTTTTGATGGCGTGAGTGCGCTCGAGAGAATACGGGCGAATTGCGGATCTTCACATTGCGAAACATTGAAGCGCATGAAGCTTGAAAACGTGTCCGATTGGCTGAAAACGCTACCGGGCGCCAGCACCATATTCTCGGTCAGAGCATGGCGCGCCACCTCCGCAGCATCGATGCCGGAAGGAAGACGACACCAGAGAAAGACACCCGCCTGCGGCTCCAACCAGGGCTCGATGCCGAGCGAGCGCAACGTCTGCATGACATGTGCCCTCGCCTTCGCGAGCCGCGCCTTCAACGTTTCCATGTGCCTTCTGTAGCTTCCGTCTTTCAGCACTTCGAGCACTAAGGCTTCAGAAATCTGGCTACCGGCGAAATTGGACGCGATCTTCATGTCCACCAAAGGATCGAGCCAGTCCTTACGCGTGACGATATAGCCGCATCTGGCAGACGCCGAGAGGGTTTTTGAGAAGCTGCCGATCTGGATGACGCGGTTGAGATCATCAAAAGCGGCAAGCCTCGGTGCTTTGGTGATTTCAAAGTCGGAGAAAATATCATCCTCGATGATCGTCAGGCCCGCGCGTTCTGACAGCATCAGGAGACGATGGGCATTCACGGGTGAGAGGGCAGCGCCCGTTGGGTTGTGGATGGCGGAATTGGTGATGTAGAGCCTTGGGCGATGTTCCTCCAGGGCCTGTTCGAACAGCGCGATATCCGGCCCTTCCGGCGTAAAAGGCACACCCACGACCTTGACCCGGTGTGCCCGCAGCAAGGCATGGAAATTGAAATAGCAGGGATCATCCACCAGCACCGTCTGGCCAGGCTCCAGTAGGAAGCGGCAGACCATGTCGATCGCTTGCGTGCCGGAATCCACCAGAAGGATCTGATCGGGTCCGACCGTGATACCGGACTCCACCAATCGTCGCGCCAGCAGCTGGCGAAGCGGAAGCAATCCGAGCGGTGTGGCATAGTCGGTAAGGATATTGGCCTGCGAGCGCGATAGGGCTCGAAGCGCTTTTCGCAGAGCCTCTTCCGGCATCCAGGAGGGCGGCAACCAGCCGCAGCCGGGCATGGTAAGCCCCTGCCCTCCCTCCAGCGCCAGCCGCGAGACCCAGAAGGGATCGACCTGCCGGTCGAGTTTCGGGCCGATCTCTACAAGAGAGAGCGGCGCAAGCGCCGTAGCAACATAAAACCCCGAACCCGGACGCGAGCGGATCGCGCCCTCGGCGACGAGCCTCTCATAGGCCTCCACCACCGTAGAGGTCGAGACCGTCAAAGCTTTTGCCAAAGCTCTGACGGAGGGCAGTTTCGCGCCCGGCGTCAATATGCGCGCGGCGATGCGGCGACGGATTTCCGCCATCACCGCGTCGATGCGGGGCGAGGCACTCTCTGTCCGGCGCTCCTTCAGTTCCATCTGTTCTGCTCACTATACCATAACAGTTTTGCCAAACTGTATGCGACTGTCTCTGGCAGCGCTACTGGTTTGCAGCCATAGACGCTCAAAAAGGAGTGCCTACAATGAACAGAGTGTCGAGCGGCTGGTTGAGCGGCTTCATCGGGGTATTGATTTTCAGCGGATCGCTACCGGCCACCCTCCTTGCGGTAACGGGTTTCGATCCGCTCTTCCTGACCCTTGCCCGCGCCAGTATCGCCGGACTGCTGGGTGCTGCCCTGCTTTTGGCGTTCCGTGAGGCGAGACCCTCTCGCAACGATCTGTTTTCACTGGTCATCGTCTCACTCGGTGTGGTCGTCGGCTTTCCGCTTTTGACCGCACTTGCCCTGAAGCACATCACCTCTGCCCACTCCATCGTCTTTATCGGCCTTCTCCCTCTCGCAACGGCAACTTTCGCGGTGTTGCGTGGCGGTGAGCGTCCCCGTCCGACCTTTTGGCTGTTCTCTTGCCTCGGCAGCCTGCTGGTCGCAGGCTTTGCCTTCAGCCTCAATGGCGAGGGAAGCCTCATCGGCGATCTGTTGATGGTGGCAGCGGTTCTTGCTTGCGGCTTGGGTTATGCCGAAGGTGCGGCGCTCTCGCGTCGACTGGGCGGCTGGCAGGTGATTTCCTGGGCGCTGGTCATCTCGCTCCCGGTCATGTTGCCGTTAGCGCTTTTTTCCATGCCCTCGACATGGAGCGGCATTGCCGCGCCGGCCTGGGGCGGATTGGCTTACGTCTCGCTCTTCAGCATGCTGATCGGCTTCGTCTTCTGGTATCGCGGATTGGCGCTCGGCGGCATCGCAGCCGTCGGTCAGCTCCAACTGCTGCAACCCTTTTTCGGACTGTTGCTTGCGGCCACATTGCTCGGCGAGCCCGTCAGCCTCGCCATGCTGGCCGTCACGCTCGGCGTGGTCGCCTGCGTGGCGGGTGCGCGGAAGTTCGCAAAGTAGACTCGCCTATCAACCGTTACCGCCGCGGCCGACCCAGCGGTGCCAATCTTCTTCTCTGCCGTTGAAGACATTGAGATCGATCTTGCCTTCGACGCCGTGCGAGAGGCCGGAGCCGGAATATTGCCAGAACAGCCACTTGCGGTCCGGATAGACCCGCGATGGGTGCTGGGCAACGGCACGCAGCCAGAAGGGATAGTCGTGCAGCTCGCCGGACAGGTGATCCTTGTAGAAATCGGGTGCGGTATAGATGATCGGGCGCTTACCATAATGGCGCTCGAGCCTGTCCATGAAGACCTGCATCTTTTCCAGCACCTGGGCGCGGGAAAGCCGCATCTTGCAGGCGGACTCGCCATTATATTCCACATCGATCACCGGCGGCAGGGCGTCGGGGTCCCTCGGCACGTTGCGAATGAACCAGTCCGCCTGATGGCTTGCCGGACGGCACCAATAGAAGAAGTGATAAGCGCCGCGGCGAACACCCGCCGCTTTTGCCCGTTCCCAGTTGGTGCGGAACATCGGGTCCAGATGGTCGCCGCCATCGGTTGCCTTGATGAAGGCGAAGTTGGCGCCGCGCGTTCTCAAGCGCTCCCAGTCGATATTGGCCTGCCAGCGCGAGACATCCACGCCGTGAACTTCAAAATGTTTTGGCTGAACCCTGCCAAAATTGATCGGCTTGGCGTCGGAAAACGCCGGGCGAAACACGCGCGAGCGTGCAGACGACCCTGCACTCATGGCAACGCTGCCCGCCATGGCCAGTTGGACCGGTCGGTCCTGAGGAAGATTGACACGGGCCTGGGGAACGACGGGAGGTGCTATAACCGGTTCTAGCCGCTGCTGCGTCGACATCTGCTTGTCCACAGCCGCGAAAGCGGGCGAGCCCGCCGGCATCGGTCCGCCCCATGCCAGAACTTCCTGATGCTGCTTGGTGTTGAGAGGCACTCTCTGATCGGTCTGTCCCACGCTGGCCTGCGGCACGGGGGCGGAAGGCGTAACGGAATTCGTCACCTCCTTCGAAGGCAGGCCCGCCACCAGGGCGTCCGGCCCGGAATTGGAGGTACAGCCCGTGAGAGATAGGCAGGCGAGAACAAAAGCTGGCACTGTCGATCGACGCATGAGAACCCGTACGCAAAACAAAATCGGGACACGCGCAAGAGACGCCGGTCCTGATAACCAAAAGGTATGACTAACGGGAAATTATCAAAAAAGACTGAATCCAATCTTTACGACAGGACGAGGCTTACGCAGGTAAAAAGCGGCATGTCTCAACTCTGCGTGAAAAGTCCGTCATCTAAAGTGTGTCGCGATCTTTCAGATGCGCTCATACGCTTTGGGCCATTGTTCTACCGCATGTCGTTCTAAGAAAACCGATGCACGTTTTTGCGTGGACCATGCTTTAACGGATGAACAGTCGGCTCCGCAGGGTCAATTGCCCATAAGAATATCAAGAAGCGTCGTCCGCTTTGGCCCGTTCTGTCGCGACGGTGCGGCCCCGCCGATATCCGCAGGCGGTACGGGTCCACCTCCCTGCGGAGGCGGATAGGCTTGCTGCGGATACTCCGGCGGTGGCGCTGGCACCGTGCCTGCGGTTTGCTCCGCGCCCACAGGTGCGGGCGGATAATCCGTCGGTGTTGGGGCAGAGCCGCCACCGAGCGCATTGGAGATGATATCGCCGATGGTCGCTGGAGCCTGCGGGCTCTGTGCCATGGGTTGGCCGATCTCCTGACCGCCAGAGGCGCCAAGCCCAAAGAGCGGTGATGGCGACAGGCCGCTATGGGCTGCCGTCATGAATTCCTTCCAGGCCTTGGCCGGCAGGCCACCACCGGTCACCTTCTTCATCGATGTGCCATCATCATTGCCGAACCACACGCCGGTGGTCAGCTGGCTGGTGTAGCCGACGAAAAGCGCATCACGGAAAGACTGCGTCGTGCCGGATTTGCCGGCTGCCTGCCAGCCTTTAAGACGCGCAGCCTTGCCGGTACCATCATTGATGACGCCGGTCAGCATGCCGTTCATCGTCGCGGCGATGCCTTCATCCAGAACGCGAGGCGGGTTATCGTACTTGTTCTCGTAAAGAACCTTACCGTCTGCATCGGTGATGCGCTTGACGATATGCGGCGTTGCCTTGAAGCCGCCATTCATCATCGGCGCATAGGCCGAGGTCAGCTCCAGTAGCGACACTTCAGAGGTGCCGAGCGCAATCGATGCATTCGCCTGAAGGTCGGATTCTATGCCCATCCGATGTGCCACCTGCGTGACCTTGGTCGGACCGACCTCCATGACGAGCTGTGCGGCAATGGTGTTGAGCGAGTTGGCGATCGCGGTCGCAAGCGTCACTTCACCGCGATATTTCTGATCGTAATTTTCCGGCGTCCAGTTGCCGATCCGGACCGGCGCGTCGTTGCGCACCGAGTTGGGCGTCAGGCCGGATTCGAGCGCGGCAATATAGACGAAGGGCTTGAAGGCGGAGCCCGGCTGCCGCTTGGCCTTGGTGGCGCGGTTGAACTGGCTTTCGGCGTAATCGGCGCCGCCAACGACGGCGCGGACAGCGCCGGAGCCGTCCATCGAAACAAGGGCAGCCTGAGAGGCGCCGAGCTTCTTGCCTTCGCTCTTCAGCACATCGTTGAGCGCCTTCTCGGCATCCTTCTCAAGATTGAGGTCGATGGTCGTGTCGATCGTCAGATCCTGCTTCACATCGCCGATCAGGCTTTTGACCTCATCCATGACCATGTCGGCGGCATAGTGTTCCGCACCCGACCAGAAGCGCTTTGCCTTGGTGGGCGGCTGGGACATGGCGGTCTTGATCTCGTCTTCGGAGATGAAGCCGACATCGCGCATGGATTGCAGCACCACCTGGGCGCGCTCTTCCGCCGCCTGCGGATCTCGCGCTGGCGAAAGGCGAGAGGGCGCTTTCAACAGCCCTGCCAGCATCGCCGCTTCCCCGAGATTCACGTCGCGCGCCGACTTGTTGAAGTAGCGCCGCGAGGCGGCCTCGACGCCATAGGCGTTCGAGCCGAAATAGACGCGGTTCAGATACATCGCAAGGATCTGGTCCTTGGTGTATTTTTGCTCCAGCCAGATGGCGAGTAGCGCTTCCTGGATCTTGCGCTCCAACGTCTGCTCTGGAGAGAGGAACAGGTTTTTCGCCAGTTGCTGCGTCAGGGTCGAACCGCCTTGAACCGTGCGACCATGAAGAAGGTTGGTGACCACAGCGCGCCCGAGGCCGAGCGGATCGACACCGAAATGGGAGTAGAAACGGCGATCTTCGATGGCGATGACGGCCTGGGGAATATAGGGCGACATATCCTCGAGCGACAAAGCCTCGCCGCCCGTCGTGCCTCTATTGGCTAGAACCGTGCCATCGACTGCGACGATCTTCAGGTTCGGCGGGCGTTCGGGAATGGCCCATGTGCTGGCGCTCGGCATGCGTGCGCCATAATAGACGACGACGCCAGCCACTGCGATGCCACCCCAGATGCCGAGCACGATGCACCAATAAATGATCCTGCGGAAAAAACCGGTGATCCCGCCGCGCTCACGCGTTTCCCGCTTGGACTTCGATTTCGATTTCGACGACAGGCTTCCGCGCTTTTTCGGCGGCGGGGCATCGGAAGGACCAGACTTTCGGCTGCCAGCATTGGTGCCGGCAACACGATCACTCGCATCGAGACGCAGGTCGTCGCCGGAATCGTGAAAATCCCCAAAGGAAGGTTCAACTCTCTGGCGTGATTTTCCGCTACCTGCCATCTGTCAGAAACTGCTCCGTGATATTGATGCCGCGACGGACATGCTGTCATTCAAGACAAATCCGGTTGAAGCTTAAATGCGGCGATTTAAGGTGGCGTTAAGGCTGAGAGCCCCTCACATCGGCGTCATCGCGCCCCGCCTTACTGGCAGACGTCGACCCACTCGGCCTTTGTCAAATGCGCCATGCGCTCCGGCGAGATGCGAACGGCGGCATTGATGGCGCCGGCGGCGGGAACGACTTCGGCATAGTTCTTAAGCGACACATCGCAATAGACCGGCAGATCGGATGGCAGGCCAAAAGGGCAGACGCCACCGACGGGGTGACTCGTCACCTCGACAACCTCTTCCGCACCCAACATGCGGGGCTTTGCAGCAAAACGATCGCGGAATTTGCGATTGTCGAGCCGCTTCATGCCAGCCGTCACCACGAGGAGAATCGTGTCGCCCGCCTTAAGGCAGATCGTCTTGGCGATCTGATCGGGATCGACACCGTGAGCTTGAGCGGCAAGCGCCACCGTCGCGGAACTGGTTTCTGTTTCCAGTACCGTGATGTCTGGAGCATGGGTGGCGAAAAATTCTTGGACAGAAGCTAGGCTCATGCGCAATCTTTAGGCGGGGGTGCCGTTCAAAGCAAGACGAAACCCTATAGGTATGCAAAAAATGCAATGCTGCACTGCAATGATAAGTCTGTTTTCGGACAGGAACTCCTGTATCTTACAAACATCGAAGCGACGCACTCCTCCTCCCAGCGTCGCCCGATTGGACTGACAGCACTCCTCCTCCCAGTTGTCAGTCAGTTTTAAAAACCCGGCGCACCTCCTCCCGCGCCGGGTTTTTTATTGCCTGAATGGCAGCCTTCGCGCCGTTACGCACACAATTTCAAATTTCAGGAATTGCGCCGTGAAGAACACGGTAACCGCAGGAAGAATGCGATCTCGTTCTTGCGCCTTCAGAATGCTGCGAAATGCTCTACTGAAAATCGTCCGTGAGATTTGTCGCGACACCATGCTGGAGGAAAACTTGACTTATTTGTTTCCTCGCCCTACTTCTCTCGCATCGATATTTGTTTGACGACCAGAGCTTCGGCGTCCCAAAGACGCTCAGACGATCTTTCTTTCCTTCAAATTCGACCAAAACCGCGCTGATTTTCAGCGCAAAAGTAATACGCCAACGGAAGGAACTCGTTATGGCTACTGGTACAGTAAAGTGGTTCAACGCAACCAAGGGCTACGGCTTCATTCAGCCTGACGACGGCGCACAGGACGTGTTCGTACACATCTCTGCAGTCGAGCGCGCTGGCATGAGCGGTCTCAAGGACGGTCAGAAGATCTCCTACGAACTCGTTCAGGACCGTCGTTCTGGCAAGATGTCTGCCGACAGCATCGTTGCTGCCTAATCATGATTTGGCTGGTTTATCCAGCCTGTCAGTTGAAAAGCCGGGACCTCGTGTTCCGGCTTTTTGCATTTATATAAATTGAATTCCGTCTCCGCCTTGTAAAAGACACGATGCTCACCCATATAGGGTTCATCAGTGTTCCAGCAGTTCCCGATGAGGCTTTGATGAGCCGCCGCGTTGTACCCTCGTTAATGAAAAATTAACCAAGGCGCGCAATGATGAAAGGGAAGACATGAGCGACAGCCGAAAAGTTGGCGCCGTGCTGAGACACAAAACCGTTTTTGCACTTTGACCACGGATGTACTGGCACTGATCGCATAAACGGGAATGAAAGGTCGGGCTTGCCCGGCCTTTTTGTTTTTGGGGCTTCGCTCTATGGCGCAGTGCCGCTCAACGCGGCACTGCATTTTCAAAAGTCCATTACTTCGCGCTCAAGGCGGACAGGATGCGTACCCATGAGCGCGTACCCTTGTGGAAGGACTTCAGCTCGTATTTCTCATTGGGCGAATGAATGCGGTCGTCGGTGAGACCAAAGCCAATCATCAGCGAATCCATACCGAGCATCTTCTGGAAGTCGCCGACGATGGGAATAGATCCGCCCATGCCGATGACAATGGCAGGCTTTGCCCATTCATCCGAAAGCGCCGACTTTGCCTTGGTCAAGGCGGGCGAATCGTAGGAGAGGTGGATGGCCGGAGAGCCACCATGCTCGTGGAAATCGACAGAGCAATCAGCCGGGATTTTCGAGCGCACATAGGCACGGAAGCTTTCGCGGATGGCTGCCGGGTCCTGACGGCCGACGAGGCGGAAGGAGACCTTAGCGGATGCCTTTGCGGCGATGACGGTCTTGAAGCCCTCGCCGGTATAGCCGCCGGTAATGCCGTTGACCTCCGCCGTTGGCCGCGCCCATGTCAGTTCAAGGACGGAGCGCCCCTTCTCGCCCGCTGGAATCGAAAGTCCGACTTCGCCGAGGAAGGATTCGGCCGTGCGGCCGAGATTGTCCCAGGATGCCTTGATGTTGGCGGGTGTTTCCTCAACGCCATCATAGAAGCCCGGCAAGGTAACGCGCCCGGTCTCATCATGCAGACCGGCGAGAATGTCAGTCAGAATATGAATCGGGTTGGCGGCAGCGCCACCGAAGAGGCCGGAATGCAGGTCGCGGTCGGCAGCGGTGATAACGATTTCTTCGCCGACGAGGCCGCGCAGCGCCGCAGCGATGGCGGGCGTCTCGTGATCCCACATGCTGGTGTCGCAGACCAGAGCGTAATCGGCTTTCAACTCATTCGAGTTGGCGTCCAGGAATGGCTTCAGCGATGGCGACCCGGACTCCTCTTCGCCTTCGAAAAGAATAGTGACGCGGATCGGCAGCGAACCGATCACCTGCTTATAGGCACGGCATGCCTCGACAAAGGTCATCAACTGGCCCTTGTCGTCCGACGTCCCGCGGCCCGAAATTACCTGTCGACCCTCGCCGATGTCTTTCAGCTTGGCATCGAAAGGATCGTCCTGCCACAAATCGATCGGATCGACAGGCTGGACGTCGTAGTGGCCATAGAACAGCACATGCGGCGCATCGGCGGTCGCGCCATCATGATGCGCGACGACCATGGGATGGCCGGCGGTATCGCGGATGGAGGCGTCGAAACCGATGCTCGTCAGATCGCGCACCAGCCATTCGGCCGCCTTGCGGCATTCTGCCTTGTAAGCCGGATCGGTGGAGATGGACTTGATGCGAACGAGTTCGAAAAGTCTCTCAAGGCTGGAGGGGAGATTGTCGTCAACCGCCGAGAGAACGGGGGAAATATCTGTCATTGCATGATCCTGTCATGTCTGGCCTGTCATGTGTGGGGCGCCAGTCGTCATTTCACTGAGCAAGGCGATTTCCACCTCTTTAAATCTCCGCAAAGGCGTAACGACGACCGGTATCGGTCATCGCGCCAATGCGCCAGATGGCAGGACGATAGAGTAAATATGAGACGGTTTCGAGCCGGAAAACTTACTTTTCCGATTTAGCGACGCTGATGGCGCGGCTCATATATTCAAGCAGCAATTGCCGCTCGAACTTCAGCAGGTCCTTCAGCAACGCCTCTTCCGTTTCTCTCGATGCGGCAATGGCGGCCTCTTCAAGCGCGGCACCTTTTTCCGTCAGCATGATGATCTGCGACCGGCGATCTGTCGGATGGGGCTTACGCTCGATCAGCCCGTCGCGAACCATACGCGCAAGCGTATTGGCGAGCGTCGCCTGTTCGATATCGACCCGGTCGAGCAACTGGCGCTGCGTCAGCCCGTCTTCCTGCCAGAGCTCGAGCAGAACAGGAAATTGGCCGGGCGAGAAGCCGAGGGCAACGGTGCGCTTGAGCAGAGCCTGGGAAAAGCCCTTGGCCAGTTGCGCTGCCAGATAGGCTGCAGAGTCCTGTCGAGAAAATCCCATCGGGCACATCGTCCGGATCATTTACATATCGTGCTATGTAGCGGCCCATGCTTTCGTGAAGCATGCGTATCGAGAGAGGCATTTGCGCAAAAGAAAACCGCCATGACCGGGAGGGGACGGTCATGGCGGTCATATTGAGGGACAAAGGCCCGGAGAGGGGGAAAGGCCTTTGTCCGGTCTGACGCGGCGGGGGACGAGCCAGCTATCAGACTACGGCGTGATCAGTCGCCGTCCTCCTAGAAATGAGGCCGCAAATGCGGCTTTTCAAGGGAAGAGCGGATTACAAATCGGTAACGTTCCGGTGAAAGAATCGAGGCGGATTTGGCCGGTTCGGCGCGACTTTGACCCGCCATCAACAGCAAGTTTGTGTGGACGTTGAACATGGCGCACGCTATCCATGCTTCCCATGAAAAAAGGCGATCATCTCTTCCTCGTGGACGGCTCCGGTTTCATTTTCCGCGCCTTCCACGCCATCCCTCCGCTCAACCGCAAATCCGATGGATTGCCGGTCAATGCCGTGTCCGGCTTCTGCAACATGCTGTGGAAGCTGCTGAAGGATGCGCGCAACACCGATGTGGGGGTGACGCCAACGCATTTCGCGGTGATCTTCGACTATTCGTCCAAGACCTTCCGCAACGAGCTGTACGACCTCTACAAGGCCAACCGCTCGGCACCGCCGGAAGATCTCGTTCCGCAATTCGGTCTGATCCGCCACGCCACCCGCGCCTTCAACCTGCCCTGCATCGAGACCGAAGGCTTCGAGGCCGATGACATCATCGCCACCTATGCCCGCCAGGCGGAAGCAATCGGTGCGGATGTCACCATCATCTCCTCCGACAAGGACCTGATGCAGCTCGTCACGCCCAATGTGCATATGTACGACGCGATGAAGGACAAGCAGATCGGCGTGCCGGACGTCATCGAAAAATGGGGTGTACCGCCGGAAAAGATGATTGACCTGCAGGCGATGACCGGCGATTCCACCGACAATATTCCGGGTATTCCCGGTATCGGTCCGAAGACGGCAGCGCAATTGCTGGAGGAATATGGCGACCTCGATACGCTGCTGGAGCGCGCGGGCGAAATCAAGCAGCAGAAGCGCCGGGAAAACATCATCGCCAATGCGGAACTGGCGCGCCTCTCCCGCCAGCTCGTTTCGCTCCGAACCGATGTGCCGCTGGAGCTTGCGCTGGATGCGCTAACGCTCGAGGTGCAAGACGGACCGAAGCTGATAGCCTTCCTGAAGGCCATGGAATTCACCACGCTGACCCGCCGCGTGGCGGAAGCGACGGGTACGGATGCGTCGGCCATCGAGCCCGCACATGTTCCGGTGGAGCGCGGGGCAGAGGCCCATGGACCTGATCTCGATGCCGATACCGACACGGGCGGCGATGCCGCATCCGTTCCGCTTGGCGAAGCGTCGGTAGCGGATGTCGGCGCCGTTCTCTCCAAGGCGGAAGGCGATACGCCACAGGAGCTTGCCTCCGCCCGCGAGACGATCTTCGCCGCCGCCAAGATCGATACGACCACCTACCAGACTATTCGTTCAATCGAAGAATTGGATCGCTGGATCGCCATGGCGCGCGAGACGGGCGTCGTTGCCTTCGATACCGAAACCACCTCGCTCGACCCGATGACGGCGGAGCTTGTCGGCTTTTCCCTTGCGATTGCTGATAACAGCAAGAATGCCAGGGGATCGGACATTATCGCAGGCTATATACCGCTGACCCACAAGACCGGCTCCGGTGGCGATCTCTTCAGTGACGGCATCAAGCTCGCACCGGACCAGATTCCCTTCGATCTTGCGCTTTCACGGCTGAAAGACCTGCTGGAAGACCCAGCTGTTTTGAAAGTGGCGCAGAACCTCAAGTATGACTACCTGCTGGTCAAGCGCCTCGGTATCGTGATGCAGAGCTATGACGATACCATGCTGCTCTCCTACGTGTTGGAGGCGGGCAAGGGCGCGCATGGCATGGATGCACTTTCCGAGCGCTGGCTTAGCCACAAGCCGATCGCCTACAAGGATGTTGCCGGATCTGGGAAGTCGGGCGTGACCTTCGACTTTGTCGACATTGACAAGGCAACTGCCTATGCTGCCGAAGATGCCGATGTGACGCTCAGGCTCTGGATGGTGCTGAAACCACGGCTTGTCGCCGACCGTCTCACAACCGTCTATGAGCGACTGGAACGACCGCTGGTGCCAGTGCTGGCCCATATGGAAGAGCGCGGCATTTCCGTCGACCGGCAGATCCTCTCACGGCTTTCCGGCGAGTTGGCGCAGAAGGCTGCCGCTTTTGAAGAAGAGATTTACGAGCTCGCTGGCGAGAAATTCAATATCGGCTCGCCCAAGCAACTTGGGGATATCCTCTTCGGCAAGATGGGCCTGCCCGGCGGCTCCAAGACCAAGACCGGACAATGGTCTACCTCCGCTTCGGTGCTGGAAGACCTCGCCGCCGAGGGGATGGAACTACCGCGCAAGATTGTCGACTGGCGCCAGCTGACCAAGCTGAAATCCACCTACACGGATGCGTTGCCCGGTTATATCCATGCCGATACCAAGCGGGTGCACACATCCTACTCACTGGCATCGACAACGACGGGTCGTCTGTCTTCCTCGGAACCGAACCTTCAGAACATTCCGGTGCGCACTGCAGAAGGCCGCAAGATCAGGACGGCCTTCGTCTCCACGCCCGGCAACAAGCTTCTTTCGGCAGACTACAGCCAGATCGAGTTGCGTGTGCTGGCGCATGTCGCCGATATTCCGCAGCTGAGAAATGCCTTCGAGAACGGCATCGATATTCATGCGATGACGGCGTCGGAAATGTTCGGCGTGCCGGTAGAGGGCATGCCATCGGAGGTGCGTCGCCGCGCCAAGGCGATCAACTTCGGCATCATCTATGGTATCTCCTCCTTCGGCCTTGCCAACCAGCTGAGCATCGGCCGCTCTGAAGCGGGCGATTACATCAAGAAGTACTTCGAGCGTTTCCCCGGCATTCGCGACTATATGGAAAACACCAAGGCCTATGCCCGCGAGAATGGCTATGTCGAAACTATCTTCGGCCGCCGTATCCATTATCCGGAAATCAAGTCGTCCAATCCGTCGGTGAAGGCGTTCAACGAGCGCGCGGCGATCAATGCACCGATCCAGGGATCTGCCGCCGATATCATCCGCCGGGCCATGATCCGCATGGAGCCAGCACTTGAACAGGCAAAGCTTTCGGCCCGCATGCTTCTTCAGGTGCATGACGAACTGATCTTCGAGGTCGAGGACAGCGAAATCGAAAAGACTTTGCCGGTCGTTGTATCCGTCATGGAACATGCGGCCATGCCTGCCATCGACATGAGGGTGCCGTTACAGGTGGATGCGCGTGCCGCCAGCAACTGGGACGAGGCGCATTAAGGGCACGGATGTCACGTGCCTGTCGCGGATGAGGCGTAGGTGAAGGCTTCTATCAAGGAGCCTTCCCATGCACGCCCCGCTCGTTTCGCCAAAACTTTCCACCTTCTCCACCACCCATCACACCACACCGCCCCGACATCTGGGAACGCGCTATTCTCCCGAGGGAGAATTTCTGCCTGAGCCGGGCAATACGGTCGTCTGCCATCTGGTCGAGGGGTCACAGACCCAAAAGGCGGTCATTGCCGCCCGCCAGCGGCTTCTCGATATGCCAGAGGCTTCGACCCACCTTGCCTTCACGCCCGTCTCCAGCCTGCATATGACGGTGTTTCAGGGCATCATCGAGCATCGCCGCGCCTGGCCCTACTGGCCGAAGGAAATGCCGGAAGACAGCACCATCGACTCGATGACGGCCTTCTACCTCGATCGCCTCGGAGAGTTTCCGACGCTGCCGGCCTTCAACATGCAGGTAACATCCGTCACGCCCCTTGGCCTTATCCTGAAAGGGGTAACAGAGGTGGACGACAGGATCATCGCTGCGTGGCGCGACGCCTTTGCCGAGGCCTTCGGCTATCGTCATCCCGACCACGACACGTACGAATTCCACATTACCTTCGCCTATGCCCGCCGCTGGTTCGAGCCGGAGTGCCTGCCACGCTGGCAGACAATGCTGGATGACTGCCTTGACGAATTGCGTGCGGCAGCGCCGGTCATCGAAATGCGTCCGCCAGCCTTCTGTGCATTCGCTGATATGAACCACTTCGAGGAGTTGATCGTCTTCGATCCCATCTGATATGGATATGCTGAACGGATGCCGATTTTCGATTGCGCCGGCATCTCGCGAAAAAATGCGTGTCGGGGCTGGTCAAAGCCCCGCAGGGCATGTATAAGCGCGCCAAATTTCCGATATCGAGACATGCGACATTCGGCCTATGGTTCTGGCCGGTTCCCGTGTTTCGCCGCTTCAGTGGAGTAACACAAATGGCAGTTCCTAAAAGAAAAACGAGCCCGTCCAAGCGCGGCATGCGCCGTTCGGCAGACGCCCTCAAGGCAGCAACCTACGTCGAAGACAAGAACTCCGGCGAATTGCGTCGCCCGCACCACATCGACCTGAAGACAGGCATGTATCGCGGCCGTCAGGTTCTGACGCCGAAGGAAAGCGCATAATCAGCGCTTCTTGATGCGATTGCATGACGAACGAGCCGGCCTTTGGGTCGGCTTTTTTGTTGCCTTCAGCTCCCGTCGCAATGCCGCTTGGAAAAAGACGAACCCGCACTTACTATCCTCAGTCGGAGGACGGTTTTTTACAGCATGTCGCGCAAAGGTGGTCACCAGTGTGTGGCAACGACATGCGGCAGAAAAAACCGTGATGTGGAGGGGTTTGAGTGAGATATCGGTGGGTCGGCATCCTTCTGCTTTGCCTTGGTCTGTGCGGCTTTGCCTTCACCAAGGGACGGGAGTTGCTGGCGGAAAGCTATCTCAACGAGGCTGCCGAACAGGGCGGAACGACGTTACGGCTTGCTGTCTCGGCCCTTGGCGGGCATCTCAACCGATACGAACCGCTGCCAGCACTGATGGCCGATCACGACGATATCGAGGAACTGGTTGCTCATCCGGAGGATCGGCGCCTCAGGCAGCGCGCCAACATCTATCTAAAGTCGATCAACGACCTTCTGAAATCCTCGGATATCTACATCATGACGCTGGACGGCGAGACGATCGCTGCCAGCAATTATGATGGGCCGACAAGCTTCGTCGGGCAGAATTTCAGCTATCGACCTTATTTCCAGGATGCGGCCAAGGGCCAGCAATCGCGCTTCTTCGCACTCGGCACCACGTCACACAAACGCGGCTATTACTTCGCCTCACCCATCTTGTTCAACGACGTCATCAAGGGCGTCATCGTCTTCAAAGTGGATATTGAAGGCATTGAGGCTTTCTTCGGTACCGGCGAAAACCGTATCATCGTCACCGATCCGGAAGGCATCATATTCATCACCGGGGTGCCCCAGTGGCTCTATTCAGCGGTCCTGCCGCTGACGCCCGACAGAATTGCAAGAACCGAAGCCTCGCGCCGCTATGCCGACGCCAAGCTCAGCCAGTTGCCGATGACCGAAGGCACATTCGCCAGCCATCGGTTGATGACGATCGGTGAAGGACAGCAGGACCGGGAATATCTTGTACTGTCCCAACCGATGCCGGAAGCGGGCTGGACGGTGAATGTGCTGATGGATACCAGCTCAGTGCGCACCCAGGTGCAAACCACGATGCTGGCCGTCCTTCTCTGCCTTGGGCTTGCTGGCGCGCTGCTGGCGGCCATGCTGCAAAGGCGCAGGCGCCTACAGGACCGGCTCGTCCATCAGGCCGAAGCCCAGGCCGAGCTGGAGCTTCGGGTAGAAGAACGGACTGCGGATCTGGCGCGGGTGAACCGCGACATCAAGCGGGAGATTGCCGAACGTCGGCAAACGGAAAAGCAGTTGCGAAAAACGCAGAAGGATCTGATCCAGGCGGGCAAGCTTGCTGCGCTCGGCCAGATGTCGGCAGCCCTTTCCCACGAATTCAACCAGCCGCTTGCCGCAGCCAAGACCTATGCCGAAAGCGCGTCACTGTTGATCGAACGCGGGCGCGTGGAGGAGGCAAGCTCCAATCTCTCCCGCATCTCAGCCCTGATCGACCGAATGGCCTCGATCAGCAGGCACCTGCGCAACTTTGCCCGCAAGCCCAATGAGCATGTCGGCCCGGTTCCGCTCGATGCGGTGGTGGCCGATACGCTCGAAATCGTCAGCGCCCGGTTAAAGGCGGCGGATGCCGAATTGCGGGTAGCGCTTGGATCGGAGACGCTTTTCGTCAAGGCCGGGCCGGTGCGTCTGCAGCAGGTGCTGGTCAACATCATCTCCAATGCTGCCGATGCGGTGGAAGGGCTCGACGATAGGCGTATCGATCTCACCGTGCAAAAGAACGGCAACAAGATCATCGTTTCGGTGCGCGATCGCGGTCCCGGCGTGCCGCCCGCGATCATGGAGCGCATCTTCGACCCCTTCTTTTCCACCAAAGGCGTCGGCAAAGGCCTGGGGCTCGGCCTGTCGATCTCCTACAATATCGTCAAGGATTTTGGGGGACGGCTTGTCGTCACCAACCTCAAGGATGGCGGCGCGCGCTTCGATATCGAGCTCGACGCTGAAATACCGATGGAGATTGCCGCGGAATGAGTGTGTCCCGCGTATTGCTGATCGATGATGAAGAGGATTTGCGGCTTTCCACCGCCCAGGCGCTTGAGCTTGCGGGTCTCGATGTCGTCACCATCGACAATGCCGATCACGTCTTTGAACTGATCGGCTACAGTTTCGATGGCGTCATCGTCAGCGATATCCGCATGCCGGGCATCGACGGCATGAGCCTGCTGCAGAAGGTGCGGGAACTGGATGCCGAGATTCCCGTGATCCTCGTCACCGGCCATGGCGATGTGCAGCTTGCGGTCAGCGCCATGCGCAACGGTGCTTACGACTTTATCGAAAAACCCTTCAGCATTCAGTATCTTGCCGGCATCATCAAACGCGCCATGGATCGTCGCTCGCTCGTGCTGGAAAATCGACGCCTGCGCGCGGTTGCCGGAAAGCGCGACGATCTGGAAACGCGCCTGCCGGGTCGCACGCAGGTCATGGTCGATCTGCGTTACCGTATTCGCGCCATCGGGGCGGCGGATGCCGATACGCTGATCATTGGCGATACCGGTGCAGGCAAGGAAGTGGTGGCGCGGGCACTCCACGATGTCAGCGCGCGCGCGGATCGCGCCTTCGTCGCCATTAATTGCGCCGCCCTTCCGCAGCATCTGATCGAGAGCGAACTCTTCGGCCACGAGGCAGGTGCCTTTCCAGGGGCGCTGAGGGCACGCTACGGCAAGTTCGAGCATGCGCGCGGCGGCACCATCCTGCTCGACGAGATCGGCTCCATGCCGCCCGATATGCAGGGCAAGCTGCTGCGCGTGCTGCAGGAGCGCACCATCACCCGTCTCGGCTCCAACGAGACCGTGGAACTCGATGTCCGCTTCATTGCCACCAGCAAGACGGATCTGGCGCAGGAGGCGCTGGCGGGGCGGTTCCGCCAGGATCTTCTCTATAGGCTCAACGTCGCAACGATCCATGTCCCGTCGCTTGCGCAGCGACAAAGCGATATTCCCCTGCTCTTCCTGCATCTCGTGAGAGAAGCCGCCGCCCGCTATGGGCGCGGCGACAGGGAGGTGCCTTCCGCCGTCGTTTCAGCGCTCGCGATGCGAGAGTGGCCGGGCAATGTCCGGGAACTGAGAAACGAGGCCGACCGGTTCGTTCTCGGGCTGGACGGTCGCTCCGGTGAAGGGCCGCACAGTGATCCGCTTGCTGGCCATGGGCTCTCCGCCAAGGTGGCGGAGTTTGAAAAGGGCATCATCGCAAGAACAATCGCGAGCCATAAAGGCAATCTGAAAGCCGTTTACGAGACGCTCGGAATATCGCGCAAGACGCTTTACGAAAAGATGCAAAAATACCAACTGACGAAGCACGTACACGTCGATGAAGACGTGACGAGCTTCTGAGTTCTGTTGTCGTTTATTCCCGTGGGTGGGAATCCACCCACGCCATGACAGCGATGTTTCGGATTCCACCCATCGGGGCCGTTAGCCGACACTCTTTTACTGATTTGTCTTCTTGCCTCGATTGCGTCCAGCACAGTCTCGACCGCAAATGACCCTACCCCGGACGAGCGCAGAGGAGTGCGTCTCGTCGCTGAGGCCATATTCATCGGGAGGAAAAGATGAAACTTCTGAAATCCGTCACGGGTGCAGTGGCTGCCGCCGCCGTATCGCTCTTTGCGCTTTCCGCAGCCGCACAGGATTATCCTGGCCGCAACATCACCATGGTCGTACCATTCTCCGCCGGTGGTCCAACGGACACCGTTGCGCGCCTCGTTGCTGAATCCATGTCCAAGGATCTCGGCCAGCAGATCGTCGTCGAGAATGTCGGCGGCGCTGGCGGCACGCTCGGTGCAGGTCGTGTGGCATCTGCCGATCCGGATGGCTACACCATCCTTCTGCATCACATCGGCATGGCCACCAGCGATACTCTCTACCGCAAGCTCGCCTACAAGACGCTCGACGCCTTCGATTATGTCGGCCTCGTGACCGAGGTGCCGATGACGATCCTGTCGCGCAAGAATCTTGAGACCAATGACCTCAAAGGCCTGATCGACTACGCCAAGGCGAACAAGGACAAGGTCACGGTCGCCAATGCCGGCATTGGCGCCGCCTCCCATCTGTGCGGCATGCTGTTCATGAGCGCCATCGAAACCCCGCTCGTCACCGTTCCTTACAAGGGCACAGGCCCTGCCATGACCGACCTTCTCGGCGGTCAGGTCGACATCATGTGCGACCAGACCACCAACACCACCAAGCAGATCCAGGGCGGGACCGTGAAGGCTTACGCGGTCACCACGCCTCAGCGTCTGAGCGTCCTGCCGAACGTGCCGACGGCTGCGGAAGCGGGCCTGCCCAACTTTGAAGTCGGTATCTGGCACGGCATCTACACACCGAAGGGCACGCCTGCGGCTGTGAATGAGCGTCTCTCCAAGGCGCTTCAGGTGGCCCTGAAGGATCAGAACGTCGCTGCACGTTTTGCCGAACTCGGCACCACGCCTTCGCCGGAAGCAGATGCAACGCCAGCCGCACTAAAGGCGAAGCTCGAAAGCGAAATCGCGCGTTGGAAGCCGGTCATCGAATCTGCCGGCCAATACGCCGACTGATCCCACTTCAGGCCGGGGATGACGCGGGTCGTCCCCGGTATCCGCTTGCGGATAACAACGCAGCTTAAAGACCTCATCGAACTCTACAGACATCGGGCCAGAAGCGACACCGATGCACAGGCGGGGACGACCATGAAATCAGTCAGTTTCGATGCCACGGAAGCCATCTGCGGCGCAATTTTCATCTGCCTTGGCATTTTCTTCGCCTGGCAATCCTATGATCTCGAACTCGGTACGGCCTTCCGCATGGGACCGGGATATTTTCCGCTCGTCCTCTCGCTGATCCTGGTGCTGCTTGGAGGCGTGATCCTTCTGCGAGCCGGCAAGATCGCAGGTGAGCCAATGGGTTCGATTGCGTGGCGGGGCATCTTCTTCATCCTCCCCGCGCCCATTTTCTTCGGTTTCACAGTGCGTGGACTGGGCTTCGTGCCCGCGCTTTTCCTCAGCGCGCTGATTGCCTCCTTTGCGTCGCACAAGATGAAACCAATGATGGCCGTGCTTCTGTCGGCTGCCATCACGGTCTTTTCGGTTATTGTCTTCAATTACGGTCTCGGCCTGCCTTTCCAGCGCTTCGGCCCCTGGCTCAATTTCTGAGGTCGCGTCATGGAACTCTTCGATAATCTGGCACTCGGCTTCTACACGGCCTCAACGCTTCACAACCTGTTCTTCTGCCTGATCGGCGTGCTTCTCGGAACGCTGATCGGCGTTCTGCCGGGTATTGGTGCCACGGCCACCATCGCCATGCTGTTGCCTATCACCTTCCAGCTAGAACCTGTCTCCTCGCTGATCATGCTGGCCGGTATTTATTACGGCGCGCAATATGGCGGCTCGACCACGGCGATCCTGATCAACATGCCGGGCGAGTCTTCCTCCGCGGTGACGGCCATCGACGGTTACCAGATGGCGCGCAAGGGCAAGGCGGGTGCAGCGCTGGCAATTGCTGCCATTGGCTCCTTCTTTGCCGGTACGGTCGCGACCTTTCTCGTGGCAATTTTCGCTCCACCCTTGACGGCGATCGCACTCGAATTTGGCGCGGCGGAATATTTCTCGCTGATGGTCGTCGGTCTCGTCTCGTCCATCGCCCTGGCGCACGGTTCCATTGTCAAAGCGCTCGCCATGGTCGTGCTCGGTCTGCTGCTTGGCCTTGTCGGTACCGACATCTACAGCGGCACGCCGCGCTTTACCCTTGGCATTCGCGAATATGCCGATGGCCTGAACTTTGTCGCGGTCGCGGTCGGTGTCTTCGGTATCGCCGAAATCCTGCGCAATCTGGAAGACGAACGCACACGTACCGTTCTCATGGCCAAGGTTTCCGGTCTTCTGCCGACGAAGGAAGACTTCAAGAAGATGATTGCGCCGGTCATTCGCGGTACGATCATCGGCTCGGCTCTCGGTATCCTGCCAGGTGGCGGTGCGATCCTTGCCGCCTTTGCCTCATATACGGTGGAAAAGCGCGTCTCGAAGAATCCGGAAGAATTCGGCCATGGCGCAATCGCCGGTGTTGCCGGGCCGGAATCGGCGAATAATGCGGGTGCTCAGACCTCCTTCATCCCGCTCCTGACGCTCGGCATCCCGGCCAACCCTGTCATGGCGCTGATGGTTGGAGCGATGATCATCCAGGGCATCGTGCCCGGCCCGAATGTCGCGACCGAACAGCCAGCACTTTTCTGGGGTATCATTGCCTCCATGTGGATCGGCAACCTGATGCTGGTGGTGTTGAACCTGCCGCTCATCGGGCTTTGGGTGAAGCTTCTGACAATCCCCTACTACGTGCTCTTCCCGATCATCATGGCCTTCTGCGCCATCGGGGTTTACAGCGTCAACTCCAACGTCTTCGATCTCTATGCCGTCGCCTTCTTCGGCTTCATCGGCTACGCCCTGGTGAAACTGCGCTGCGAACCGGCACCGCTGCTGCTCGGCTTCGTGCTTGGCCCGCTCCTCGAGGAGAACCTGCGCCGCGCCATGATCCTGTCGCGTGGCGATCCGAGCACTTTCGTCACAAGGCCGATCAGCGCCACGCTACTTCTGATCGCCCTTCTGGTTCTCGTCGTCGTCTTCCTGCCAAGCGTCAAGAAGAAGCGCGAAGAGGTCTTTCAGGAGGAAGGCTGACACAACGTCAAAAGTCTTCACAACAACAGAGGCCGGGCACGACGTGTCCGGCCTCTGTCTTGTTTAAGCTTTATAAAACTGCGAAAGCAGCGTGAATGAAAACGGAGGTCTTTATGGCAGATCACAACGACGCGCGGATTGTCGCTCTGGAAGAAACGGTCGCATATCAGGCCAAGACGATCGAGGAACTGTCCGATCAGTTGGCGGAACAATGGAAGGTCGTCGAGCAGACGCGCGCGAAGCTCGATCGTCTCACCGAGCGGTTCTTAAGCCTTGAGGAGCAGTCGCTCGACGCGCCAGCCATCACCAAGCCACCGCATTACTGATGAATGCCAGCGCAGTACGAGATAGTGAGGAGTCGAGATGACTAAGAGCGCGATACCGACAGCCGCCGCCGAGGTTCTTTCCTTCTGGAACGAGGCTGGTCCAGATAAATGGTTCGAGAAGAACGCCCATTTCGACAGCTCCTTCCACGCCCGCTTTCACGATCTGCACTTCGCAGCGGCCCGTCAAGAATTGACCGGCTGGCTCAATGCGCCGGAAAGCAGCCTCGCGCTCCTCCTTCTCCTCGACCAATTTCCCCGCAACTGTTTCCGTGGCACGGCGCATATGTACGCGACCGATCCGCTGGCGCTTCATTATGCCCGCGACGCGATTTCGCGCGGCCATGATCAGGCGATCGATCCTGAGCTCCGGATTTTCTTCTATCTGCCCTTCATGCATTCGGAAGAAATCGCCGATCAGGAGCTTTGCTGCAAGCTGTGCGAGCCTCTTGGCGAACGATACCTGCCCTTCGCGATCGAACATCGGGATATCGTCCAGCGTTTTGGCCGCTTCCCGCACCGCAACGACATCCTGCTTCGCGACACAACAGTGGAAGAGCGCGCCTTTCTCGACGAAGGCGGTTTTTCCGGATAAGCTTCAGCACTTTAAAGACGAAACCTTTATGCCCCTCACAATCGGACGAAGGAAAGCGCGCAGCTCATCGTCCGTCAGGTCCAGGCGATTTGTCAGCAGCCTGTCGAGAGCAAAACTCGAAAGCGTTTCGATCACCGTTACCGGATCGACCCAAGGCTCGATCTCGTTCCGCGCCTTCGCTCTGCGCAGCATTTCGGCGCTCTGCTGTCGGCGCTCCACAAGGAAAGCGGAGAGCGCTGCCAGTGCCTCCTCATTGATCTGAGCTTCGGCCACAACGCTGCGGAAAATAGCACCCGCGCCCCCGCCCAGCCAATAGGCGACGAGATTCCTCAGGAAGAGAAACAAATCCTCCTCCACGCTCCCAGTGTCCGGGGTCGGGATGCTGGTCTTATTCAACTGGTACGCATCCAGAAGAAGCGCAGCGCGTGACGGCCACCACCGGTAAATCGTCGGCTTTCCGGCCTTTGCAACACGCGCCACAGCCTCGATCGAAAAGGCGGAAAGTCCTTTCTCCGACAGAATCGCTTCAGCGGCACGCAAGATGGCCTCACGGCTGTCCGGGTTGCGCTGCGCGCCGATGGACCGGCGGCGGACCGGGGGCGCTTTAGCCCTTGTCTCATCGGTCATGGATGCCTCCAGAACTCGCTACCTGTAGCTCCCGTGTTCCCATAGAAACCGGCAAGGGACGTCGCTAAATCGAGCCTTCTCCGGCCGATGCTTTAGCCGAAATATCCCTTGAACGGAATGGCCTGTTTTATTATAAACGAAACGTTCCGTTTCATTGGAGTTGCCATGTCTTCCACAGCTTCATCGATTATCTCAAAACCACATCGTCTTCGACTTGCACTGGTCATGACCTTTGCCGTGTATCCCGTCATCACCAGTCTGCTTTATGCACTGGGGCCATTCACCGAAAACTGGCCCCTTTGGCAACGGACCATGTTGCTGGCGCCGATCATGGTTGCGGCCATCATCTTCGTCGTCACACCTCTGGTCATGCTCTGCTTTCGCCGTTTCGTCATGGTGCATCACCCACGGTGAGGAAGCCGCAAACAAGCAGAACCGCCGGGCTTATCACCCGGCGGCTCTGTGTTTTTGTCTTGATTCAAAAAATAAAGCGTCTTTCGTGCGTCCAATAGGACGCACGGCGCTTTAGTTGCGGCTTTTAGCCGTCGAAGAATTCCTTCATACGCGCAAAGAAGCCCGTCGATTCCGGATTGTTGTCCTTCGAAGAGATTTCCTCGAACTCCTGCAAGAGTTCGCGCTGACGTTTGGTCAGCTTCTGCGGCGTTTCAATCTGGATCTGGATGTAGAGATCACCCGTCTGCGCAGAGCGCAGAACCGGCATGCCCTTGCCCTTCAGTCGGAACTGCTTGCCCGGCTGCGTGCCTTCCGGCACGGTCACACGCGACTTCGTTCCGTCCAGCGTCGTGACATCGAAGGTACCGCCGAGCGCTGCCGTCGTCATTGAGATCGGCACGGCGCAATAGAGATCGGCGCCATCACGCTGGAAGAATTCGTGCGGACGCACCGACAGGAAGATGTAAAGGTCTCCCGACGGACCGCCCCGCATGCCAGCCTCACCCTCGCCCTGCAGGCGAATGCGCGTGCCGTCTTCGATACCAGCCGGGATGTTGACCGAGAGCGAACGCTCTTCCGTCACGCGGCCCTGGCCATGGCACTTGGTGCAGGGATCGGTAATCGTCTGGCCACGGCCATGACAGGTCGGGCAGGTTCGCTCGACCGAGAAGAACCCTTGCGCTGCACGCACGCGACCTGAACCCTGGCAGGTGCCGCAGGTTTTAGGGCTCGTACCCGGCTTTGCGCCGGAACCGGAACAGACATCGCAGGTTATGGATGTAGGCACCCGGATCTGCGCCGTCTTGCCGGTGAAAGCTTCTTCCAGCGAAATTTCCATATTGTAGCGGAGATCGGCACCACGTTCGCGGCCGCCGGAGGAACGGCGCGCACGGCCGCCACCCATCATCTCGCCAAAGATATCTTCGAAGATGTCGGAGAAGCCGCCGCTGGCAAAACCACCGCCGCCGAAGCCGCCGCCACCGCCGCCCATGCCACCCTGTTCAAAGGCTGCGTGACCGAAGCGATCATAGGCCGCGCGTTTCTGCGGGTCTTTGAGCGTTTCGTAGGCTTCGTTGATTTCCTTGAATTTCTTCTCGGATTCGGCGTCATCAGGATTCTTGTCCGGATGATACTTCATCGCAAGTTTGCGGAAGGCGCTCTTCAGCTCCTTTTCATCGGCGGATTTGCTCACGCCCAATGTCTCGTAAAAGTCTGCTTTCGCCATGAAGATAACACACCCCGAAATGGATTTCCGGCTGCACGAGGCAGCCGGATTCAGTCTCATTTACCCAAGTTCAAGAGCAAGAGCCACGATTTACGCGGACTTCTTGTCGTCCTTGATTTCCTCGTAGTCGGCGTCGACCACACCATCGTCCTTGCCGCCTGCGCCGCCTTCACCGGCTTCCGCCTGCTGGGCTTCGTAAATGGCCTGACCGAGCTTCATGGATACTTCCATGAGGGTCTGGGTCTTTGCCTGGATGTCGTCTGCATCCGGCTCGGATGCTTCGACAGCCGTCTTGAGGGCAGCTATGGCATCTTCAATTGCCTTGCGGTCGGTTTCAGAAACCTTGTCACCATACTCCTGAACCGACTTCTCGGTGGAGTGGATCAGGCTTTCGGCCTGGTTCTTGGCTTCTACGCCCGCACGGCGCTTCTTGTCGGCTTCAGCATTGGCTTCCGCATCCTTGACCATCTTTTCGATGTCGGCGTCGGAGAGACCACCAGAGGCCTGGATACGGATCTGCTGTTCCTTGCCGGTGCCCTTGTCCTTGGCCGAAACCTGAACAATGCCGTTCGCGTCGATATCGAATGTGACTTCGATCTGCGGAACGCCACGCGGAGACGGCGGCAGGCCAACGAGGTCGAACTGGCCGAGCAGCTTGTTGTCGGCTGCCATTTCGCGCTCACCCTGCGAGACACGGATGGTCACGGCAGACTGATTGTCTTCGGCGGTCGAGAAGGTCTGGCTCTTCTTCGTCGGGATCGTCGTGTTGCGATCGATCAGACGGGTGAAGACGCCACCCAGCGTTTCGATGCCGAGAGACAGCGGAGTTACGTCGAGAAGCAGAACGTCCTTGACGTCGCCCTGCAGAACGCCGGCCTGGATGGCAGCGCCCATGGCAACCACTTCGTCCGGGTTGACGCCCTTATGAGGCTCCTTGCCGAACAGCTGCTTGACCACTTCCTGCACCTTCGGCATGCGGCTCATACCACCGACGAGAACGACTTCGTCGATCTCGGAAGCGGAAACGCCAGCATCCTTCAGCGCTGCCTTGCAGGGCGCGACAGTGCGCTGAACCAGGTCGTCGACCAGGCTTTCGAACTTGGCACGTGTCAGCTTCAGCGTCAGGTGCTTCGGACCAGAAGCATCTGCCGTGATGAAGGGCAGGTTGATTTCGGTCTGCTGCGAAGACGACAGCTCGATCTTTGCCTTTTCAGCAGCTTCCTTGAGGCGCTGCAGAGCCAGCTTGTCGGACTTCAGGTCGATGCCGTTGTCCTTCTTGAATTCGGTTGCAAGGTACTCGACAAGACGCATGTCGAAGTCTTCGCCACCGAGGAAGGTATCACCATTGGTGGACTTCACTTCGAAGACGCCATCGCCGATTTCGAGGATGGAGATATCGAAGGTACCACCACCAAGGTCGTATACGGCAATCGTCTTGCCGTCCTTCTTGTCGAGACCATAGGCAAGAGCGGCAGCCGTCGGCTCGTTGATGATGCGCAGAACGTCGAGACCAGCGATGCGGCCTGCATCCTTGGTAGCCTGACGCTGGGCGTCGTTGAAGTAGGCCGGAACGGTGATGACGGCCTTTTCGACCTTCTCGCCGAGGTAGGATTCAGCGGTTTCCTTCATCTTCTGAAGGATCATCGCGGAAATCTGCGACGGGGAATAACCCTTGCCCTGTGCTTCTACCCAAGCGTCACCATTGTCGCCCTTGACGATGTTGAAGGGGACGAGGCCCTTGTCCTTCTCAACGGTCGGATCGTCATAACGACGGCCGATGAGGCGCTTGACCGCAAAGAGCGTATTCGTTGGGTTGGTGACGGCCTGGCGCTTTGCCGGCTGACCGACCAGACGCTCGCCATCGTCGCTGAACGCGACCATGGAAGGGGTCGTGCGTGCGCCTTCCGCGTTTTCAATGACTTTAATGTCCTTGCCGTCCATCACTGCGACGCAGGAATTGGTCGTGCCAAGGTCGATACCGATTACTTTTGCCATTTTCTTCTCTCCTTGAAGCGAGTCATCGGAACCCCGGCAGGCATTCCACTGACGACTCCTTGACTTGGATGGTCTTGCCTTTTTGTCAGCATTTCTGCTGGTATGCGGCGTATATAAGGAGCGAATTTTCCTGCTGCAAGGCGAATGGCGCCAGCGAAGGCAGCAAAAAGAAAGATTTGCTGCACTTCTTTATCGTGGTTCTAAAGCTAGTGTGACAGGCCCGTGACCAACACAAGTACTCGTGTTGAAGTCACCGCACCGGCGTTACCCCTGCGGCTTGATCAGGCTCTTAACCCTCTGGGCGAAGACATCCAGCTGAAAGGGCTTGGTCATGACGTGCATTCCGTGGTCGAGATGACCGTGGTTCAACACTGCATTCTCCGCGTAGCCAGTAATGAACAGCACCTCAAGATCCGGCCGGTTGACCCTTGCTGCGTCCGCCAGTTGCCGGCCATTCATACCGCCCGGCAAACCGACATCGGTGATCAAGAGGCTGATCTGCCTGTTCGAATTGAGAAGACGCAAGGCGGACGGCGCGTCTTCCGCTTCGATGACCGAATAGCCAAGATCCTGAAGCTCCTCGACGGCGAGCATTCTGACCAGAGGCTCGTCATCCACCACCAGGATCGTCTCGTCGCCATCGGCGCGCGGAGCATCGATGCTGGCTTCGGCCTCCGGATCGGCCGCATCGATGGAGCCGGAATAGCGCGGCAGATAGATGCAGATCATCGTGCCTTTGCGGAGTTCCGAGTAGATGCGAGCGGCACCGCCTGACTGACCGGCAAAACCATAGACCATGGAAAGGCCAAGACCCGTGCCCTGGCCGATCGGTTTGGTGGTGAAGAAGGGGTCGAAGGCACGCTCTATAATGTCCTGCGACATGCCGGTTCCCGTATCGGAAACGCAAAGCGACACATATTGCCCAGGCTCCAGCCCGCGCATCCGGGCCGCGCGCTCGTCCATCCAGCGATTTCCGGTTTCGATCGTGAGCTTGCCGCCATTCGGCATGGCGTCGCGTGCATTGATGCAGAGATTGAGAAGTGCGTTTTCCAGCTGGCTGGCATCGACGAATGTCGGCCAGAGACCAGCCGCGCCTACCGTCTCCACCTTGATCTCCGGCCCGACGCTGCGGATCACCAGCTCAAGCATGCTATCGACCAGCGTGTTGATGTTCAGCGGTTTCGGATCGAGCGTCTGGCGGCGCGAGAAGGCGAGCAGTCGTTGGGTCAGCGCGGACGCGCGTTTGGTGGCACCCGTCGCGCCATTGATATAGCGCGAAAGATCTCCAACCCTGCCCTGTGCGAGGCGTGTGTTCATCATTTCCAGGCTGCCGCTGATGCCAGCCAGGATGTTATTGAAATCATGGGCCAATCCGCCCGTCAACTGGCCGACGGCCTCCATCTTCTGGGCCTGACGCAGGGCTTCTTCTGCCACCATCAATTCGGCGGTGCGCTCCTCGACCTGCTGCTCCAGAGTGGTGTTCAGCTTTTCCAGCGCCAGCTCAGCCTCTTTTCGTGCAGTGATATCCTGAAACAGAACGGCAACCTGACGGCGTTCTTTCGGCTCGATGCGGACGGCAGCAAGTTCCAAGTAACGGCCCGTGGCAACCAATTCCTGTTGAAAGCGAATGGGCTTACCGGTTCGAAGAACCGCACCATAGCGCGCGATCCAGGCATCGGCCTCATCCGGCACCATCTCACGCAGCTTTTGACCGACGACGTTCGGAATGCCGGCGTGGCGAGCATAGGCGTCGTTTGCCTGGATATGCACATAGTCGCTGTCCGGCCCATGCGGCCCATCGAGAAACTCGATGATGCAAAAGCCTTCGTCGATTGCGTCAAACAGACCCTTGTAAAGGTCTTCGCTTTCTCGCCTTGCCCGCTCCGACAATGTGCGTTCAGTGACATCCGAGCCTTCGACGAAAATGGCGCAGACCGCGCCGGTCTCATCGCGGATTGGCTGATAGAGGAAGTCGAGATAGCATTCCCTACCGGGAGAGCCTTCTTCGGTCTGAATGATGAAGAGGGCGCCGAGAGCCTTATAGGGAGTACCGGTTCGGTAGACCTCGTCGAGAATGCTGACGAAGCCTTGCTCCGCAGCATCGGGGAGCGCTTCTGCGACGGTTCTACCGAGGATATCGTGACGTCCGACAAGGTTCATATAGCTTGGATTGGCAAGCTCGAAGCGGTGGTTTGGGCCGCGCAAAAGCGCAATGAAGCTCGGTGCCTGTTCGAAGAGTTGAGTGAGGATCGGACCGATATTGCCGGTATCGCTAGTCACAGTCATTACCATTACGGAGTCGTTGTTACGGGCATGATCAGGTTCGGTGGCACAATCAGAGCGTCTTTTCCGCTGATCATGGCATCGAGATATTCGAGCGCGTTTTGTAAGCCATTAACGGTGTAGGGCTTTTCGATCGCGCCTACGGCGCCAGCAAAATCAGGCGGAATGCGCTTCACATTGCCGCTGACGAACACATAAGGAATGTCTCTGCTGGCAAGAAAGCGCCCGACATCGACGCCGGTCGGGCCGTCGAGAAGATGGATATCGACAAAGGCGAAATCCGCGCTTTCCTTCTCGATCAGCGCCATGGCCGATGCGCTGTCGGCTGCGACACCGATGACGGTATGGCCTGCGGCCTCGACTTCGCTTTCCAGTTCAAGCGCCAGGAGTGCCTCATCCTCCACGATGATGATGCGCAAATTCATGATTCCTTTTCATGTCCAACCAGCAGCGTCACACTCACGATCGTCTGCCGGCCATTTTGTTCTCGTTTGATTTCCGCACTGACTTGGCGTGCGCAGGTTTCCAGCAACATCTGACTGAAACGCTGTTCTTCCTCATCGACCTCGACGAGGTCGATCGTATCGGCCACCTGAATGAGGAAGTGTCCGTTCAGTCTCTTTACCGTCACCTTGATGTCGCCGCCACCATCACCCAAACCACGTCTGACCGCATCGCCCACCAACTCGTTGACGATGAGCGACAGAGGTGATGCTTTGTCTGCGGGCACGTAAACCGGGGATAGATCCAGCGTCACATTGATATCGGTGCGCTTCAACTGGCTCGTCAGGTTAACCACCAGGTCTTCGGCGAAATCGGCGACGTCGAAACGGGCGATATTGTCAAAGGTAAACAGCTTGCGATGAACGGTGCTGAGCGCTTCGATGCGGTTCAGCACCGATTTCAGCGTCGCGCTCGCCGTCTCGTTCTTGGTCATCCGCTCCTGAAGCTTCACGATAGACGCCATCGTCATGAGGTTGTTCTTGACGCGATGATCGACCTCGTGAACGAGCATAGTCTTGGCGTCGAGCGCATCGCGAAGATCCTTGGTGCGACGGCTGACTTCTTCTTCAGCAAGGTTACGGGCCTCGGCGAGTTCTGCCTCCTTGTCCTTGATGCGGGTGAAATCGAGCTGCGAGGCGAAGTAATAGATCACGTCTTCCTTGTCGTCCCGGACCGGGCTGACAAACAGAGCATTCCAGAATTCCCGTCCGTCTTTTCGATAGTTCAAAATGTCGACAGAGACGGATGTGCCCGCATTGATTGCCTCACGTATTTTTGCCACCGCCTGGCGGTCTGTCTTCTCGCCTTGAAGGAGACGGCAGTTACGACCGATCAGTTCGTCGCTGCTGTAACCCGTCAGGTCGTTGAAGGCCTTGTTGCAGAAAATGATCGGGTTATCGTGCTGCTTCGGATCGGTAATGATCATTGGCATCCGGGTTGCCTTGAACGCTGCCGCAAAGGGGTCTTCCGATGCATGTTCGGCAAGCAAACGCTCGCCAGCCTTACGCGCTTCCAGAGGCAGCAAATAGTCGACCATGAATTTTCCCGCACTTCACCACATGCGTAATCGTTTCGAGGCGGGAAAGTTCCGGTCCCTCAGGACAATTTCGTGGCGCTTTGATATTTCCATTGATCATCGCTATTTGTGGCGAGGCGCTGCCGCCATTTCGACGAAGCGCCGCACCTCATATTATCTTGTTCTCAAAAGACTTTGCGCAACTTGGCATCGACAGAATGTCTATTGCCGCCTCTCACCGCAAAGAACAGAAATATAGCCGACCACAGCACGGACTTCTCCGCACCGACGAGCCCTTCCGACCTGACGATCCAGTGGAAATAGACCGTGACCATCAAGACGATGAAGGCGGCGAAAGCCGCCGGACGCGTCAGAAGACCGATTGCCACGAGAATCCCGCCGAAAAATTCCGTTGCTGCCAAAAGGGGCGACCAGAAGACGCCCGGATAAAAGCCCAGGCTTTCCACCATACCGACCGCACCGAAGGGGGTTGTGATCTTGCCGAAACCGTGCGTGACGAGAAGCACGCCCGCGACAACGCGCAAGATTGTTTCGACCAGTTCGTGGGTGCTGTTGTAGATCGGCGCGATGGCCGGGACGATCAAGCGTTCACGAGAAAACTCATTATTCGCCATGGAATGCTCCGCTGATTGCAATTCCCGACCTTCTGCAAGAAGCTACCCTGAACACAAGTCGTCACCGCTCAAAACATGACAAACTAAGTAATATTTCTGTGAACTTAGAGAAGGATCACCCATATGGATGCCGCTGTAAAACCTCGCATTTCGATCATCTACTGTACGCAGTGCAACTGGCTGCTGCGTTCTGCCTGGATGGCCCAGGAACTTCTCAGCACCTTTTCGGACAGTCTTGCAGAGGTCGCGCTCATTCCGGCTACGGGCGGACGCTTCGAAATCATGGTGGACGGTGAAGTTTTGTGGGAGAGAAAGCGCGATGGCGGTTTTCCGGGACCCAAGGAATTGAAACAGCGCCTGCGCGACATCATCGACCCCGACCGCGACCTCGGCCATCTCGACCGGCAAAAGAACGAAGGTCTGGATACATGACGCTTTCTGGATGCCGTCTCAAGGCTGTCTGAAGGATCAAATGCCATAGCGCGTGATATGCTGGCGGAATAAGATCAGCAACGACGGACTATTCCAGATGCGGAGGGAAGCGCGCAGCGATGTTTTTCGATGAAAAAACAAGGATCGTCACAAAACTTCAAAATCCCTGTTGACACCAGCCGCCCGCCCCCGTACATGGCTCCTCGTCGCCCAGATGGCGGAATTGGTAGACGCGCCAGCTTCAGGTGCTGGTACTCGCAAGGGTGTGGAGGTTCGAGTCCTCTTCTGGGCACCATTCCTTATTTGATCCTAGCCAGATCAATCGCTTAGCAAAAAATTGAAATTGATTTTCCCCTCACGGGGCTACTGTTGCCAGCATTCGTATTGGCACCCCTCGCTCAACAATTTAGTGCCGAAGAGCGCTGCGAGAAGCAGTGACTCATCTGTGATGATTGGCCAGGTTCTTTCTGTAAAACTTATGTTTAAGGCGTTCCCTGAACGCGCGGCGCATGCCGTCCAAACGCTGTTGTAACCACATCTGTTGAGCAAACGTTTGGTGAATCAAGAACACTCCTGAATCGAATCAGGTTGTTCTACGCTATTCAGTTCTGGGCATGCTCTTCACAGGCGGGAGAACAAGAAAGAACGCTTCGTGAGGTCTGGCGATAGACCCGGACCGTATTGCCCTCATCGATCGACACCAGAACCCGTTCATCGACGATTGCGTTACCTTCAGCATCCAGCAGCACGAGATTGGTGGTGCCGAAGCTGCGACCGGTCAACACGATCGTTGTTGCATCGGCAACGGTCGCGTCCGCAACCTTCGAGTTGCCAACGATGACTTTGCTCACGGCGCGATCGAGCTTGAGCACACGCGCCTGATTCATCGAGACGCGGAGCATGTCATCATCTGCGGAGAACGCAAAAGACGGCCCAAAACTTGCGATTACCGCTGCGATTGCAAATCTCTTGACGGTGGAAGATAGCATGAGCGGAATAGACCTTTGGTTACGCTTGGCGCATTTCATCGTCATCACCATGAACGGGAATGGTGAATGAAGACTTAAAAGACGCGCCAAAACGGGAAACTGTCGCTGCACAAAACGCACTCTAACATGAAAGCAGAGCGCCGCTTAACTGCACAAGACCGGGCTCGTGGTAGAAATTATATTCAAAACGGCCTTGTATGACCTTTTACTCAACTAGGTCTATGGCAAAGACTCATATTTTACCTTTTAATCTTCAACTTTGTTTACCACGCAATCGACATTACTCATTTAACGTTACGTTAAGCCCGTTCCTTAAGCGCTTGGCAATCGAAAGTTCGTAGGTTTGCCTCAACCGAACAACGAGAAACAGTTGTCGGCGTGCTGACCAACAACGAATTAGGAGAAACCGCATGACACATATTTTTGCTCGCTTCTTGAAGGACGAGTCCGGCGCAACCGCCATCGAATACGGCTTGATCGCTGCCTTGATTTCTGTGGCTATCATCGGCGGTGCAGGCGTCATAGGCAGCAAGCTAAAGTTGACATTCGACCGCGTAGGCACGGAGCTTACGAACTCCAAAGCCGCTACTGGCGGCTGATACGCTGCGGAGACCGATTTTCACTATGCATTGGAAAGTGCCGTCCTCTGGGCGGCATTCTTCCTAAATGAGAGTTAGCTGATAACTCGGGGTAAGACATGATCACTGCTTCCATCTTCCTTGTCGTCCCGTTGTGCCTCGCGTTTGCGGCGCTTACTGATCTTTTTTCGATGACGATCCCCAACCGAGTTTCGGTCATTCTGTTAAGTGCCTTTCTTGTAGTGGGACCCGCGTCAGGTATGGATTTGCAGGTTTTCGCACTAAGTCTCGCAGCGGGGCTGACCGTTTTCCTGACTTGTTTCATCCTGTTCGCGTTTAACACCATGGGAGGTGGAGATGCCAAGCTTCTCACCTCGTGCGCCGTCTGGTTTGGCTTCAATCACTCTTTATTCGAATTTTTGATCGCGGTTGCACTCGTTGGAGGCATGTTGACGCTTTGCATCGTTATTCTACGATCGCGCGCCGAAGAGATAATGGCAACGGGGCTTCCGATTCCGGACTCGTTGTTAGTTGCCAAAAAGGTGCCTTATGGTATCGCAATTGCGATCGCAGGTTTACTGACCTACCCCGAAGCACCGATCGTACAGGCCGCAATGCGCGCCGTACTTTGAAGCGAGAGCCCAAAAGCGCTATTTAAACTTACTAATACAGCACATTAATTTCCGATTAACCCAAAACAACCACCTCTTATTAACCATAATTACACCAATGGCGGGCCATCCTCTGGGGCAGAGAATCTACCTCATAGGCCTAACATGAAGTCCTCGCGTGTCGTTATCCTTTCCGTTGCCGTTGTGGCTGCTGGTCTTGCGGGCCTTCTGGCCATGCAGATTTCTGCGCCGCAAGCGGTGGTGGAACAGGCATCAGCCATTATCCAGAAAGAGCCAACTGTCAGCGTTCTGGTATCCGCGGTCAACCTACCGGTAGGAAGCCGCTTGGATGCAAGTTCCGTACGGTGGGCGCGATGGCCACAAGGCAGCGTCAATGACAGTTATGTCACCGAGGAAAAGCGACCCGATGCGATCGCCGAGTTAACAGGGGCGATCGTTCGCCTCCCGCTTTTCGAAGGCGAGCCTCTTCGCTCCGAAAAAGTGGTTGATTCCAGCACGCGGATCATGTCGTCGCTTCTTCCCGCTGGAAAACGGGCTGTTTCTACCGAAATATCGGTTGCTACCGGTGCGGGCGGCTTCGTTCTTCCCAATGACCGCGTCGACGTCATTATGGTGCGCAAAAACGAGAGCGGCGGTTTCCTAACCGAAAACGTCCTCAACAATGTTCGCGTTCTGGCGATCGACCAGCAGATCAAGGAAGGGCCTGACGGTACGCCGTCTGTCATCGGTGCCACCGCGACACTGGAGCTGACGCCTGAACAGGCCAAGATCATCACCGTCGCACACCAGATGGCGGATCGCCTCACCTTGTCGCTCCGCTCCGTTGCGGATGTGCAGGATAGCGACACCGCATCTGCAGACTATCTACTCAACGGCGGATCCGGCCGACCGGCGATCCAGGTCATCAAGTCTGGCTCGATTGTGCGTGAAAATGAGGGAGCTGCACAATGAGCAAGACGAAATCGATCCGAGATGGCCTGAAGGCTTCGCTCATTGGAGGCATAGCCTTCAGCATAGGCTTTGCAGGCGTTCCCGGCGCATCGCCATTTGGTGTTGGCACGACAGATGCGCTGGCCCAGAGCGCCAGCATTCTTCGGATCTCTGAAAGCGGAACAGGCGTGCGCAAGCGCGTGAAGCTCGGGTTGAACAAAGCATTGGTGGTCGATCTGCCACAGGATGCGCATGACATTCTGGTGGCCGATCCGAGCATGGCAGATGCGGTAACCCGCACGTCGCGTCGTATTTATCTCTTCGGCAAGTCGGTCGGCCAGACCAACATTTTCATCTTCGGCGCCCACGGCGAGGAGATCGTCAGTCTTGATCTTGAGGTTGAGCGCGACATTACGGGCCTTGAGGCCAATCTGCGCCGCTTCATTCCGGAATCGGATATCCGGGTTGAGATCGTATCGGACAACATTGTTCTTTCAGGCAGTGTTCGTACGCCGCAGGATTCCGCACGCGCGGTTCAGCTCGCAACGGCCTTCCTCCAAGGCGGTGAAGCAACAACCCGCAACATCACAGCGAGCAGCGAAAGCAACGGCGATGGTGCCGTGGCGATCTTCGCGGAAAACCGCCAGAAATCATCTATCGTCAACATGCTGACGATCGAGGGCGAGGATCAGGTTACGCTGAAGGTGACGGTTGCGGAAGTCAGTCGCCAGGTTCTCAAGCAGCTTGGCTTCAACGGCTCTATTAGCGGCTCCGGCTCGGACTTTGGTGGCGCGGTCTCTTTCTCCAATCCGGCCAACCTCGGTAACGCGCTGGCGATCGGCGGTTCTGGAAATATCGGAGGCGCCATCGGCAAGGTCGCCTTATCCAGCTATTTCAATGCCATGGAACAGGCGGGGGTCATGCGCACGCTCGCCGAACCGAGCCTGACTGCGATTTCCGGCGAACAGGCAAAGTTCTATGTCGGCGGCGACTTCCGCCTCGCAGGGGTTCAGAACGTCACCTTCGACGACAATAATGTGCCAACCGTGACGCGGCAGACCGATACGGTGGAATATGGCATCGAGTTGAATTTCCGGCCGGTCGTGCTGTCTCCAGGCCGCATCAGCCTGAAAATCGAGACCAACGTATCCGAGCCGACCTATGAAGGCAACGTCGTGTCCGGCAACGGCAACACGTCCCGCGTTCCGGGCAGCACCTATCTCTCTATTCGCAAGCGCGAAGCGTCCACGAGCGTGGAATTGCCATCGGGCGGTTCGATCGTGATCGCAGGTCTCGTGCAGGACAATGTCCGCCAGGCGATGTCCGGCCTCCCAGGCGCGTCCAAGGTTCCAATCCTCGGCACACTATTCCGCAGCAAGGATTTCATTCGTAACGAGACTGAGTTGGTCATCATTGCCACGCCCTATCTGGTGCGGCCTGTCGCACGCAATCAGATCGCGCGGCCCGATGACAATTTCAGCCCGGAAAACGACTCCGCGACGTTTTTCATGAACCGGGTGAACAAGGTCTACGGCAACAACAGACAGCAGGTTCAGGCACAGCCGTATCAGGGCTCGGTGGGATTTATCTACAAATGACGAAAACGCACCCTATGACGAATTCTGTTTCTTACTTGCGCCTCGGTCACCTCGTCTGCGTGCTTGCTGCCGTCGCCGCACTGCAGGGATGTGCCCGCGACCCACAGACCACAGGCGCCATCCCGGACGACTATCGCACGCGCCACCCGATCACTCTGTCCGAAGCGCAGCATTCGCTGGATATTCCGGTCTCTCCGGCAGACAACAAGCTGCCCGGTGAGATGGCCGACAATGTGAAAGGCTTCGTTCAGAACTACGTGGCGAGCTCCACCAGCATCGTTCAAATGCAGGTGCCCACGGGCTCTGCCAATGCCGCTTCCGCGTCCCTGATCAAACGCCAGATTCGGTCGGTCCTGACCTCGTCAGGCATCCCTGCCAATAAGATCGTCGAAGTTCCCTATGGTGCATCGCCCTATGGGGATGCGGCACCCATACGCCTCTCCTACGTAGCCGTGACTGCCATGACAGGCCAGTGCGGCCAATGGCCTGAGGACTTGAACAGCAACACCACTTCCAACAAGAACTGGTACAATTTCGGCTGCGCGTCCCAAAGCAATCTGGCGGCACAGATTGCCAATCCCATGGATCTCGTCGGCCCCCGCGGCATGAGCCCGATCGACGCCGAAAGGCGCTCGGTGGTGCTCGGCAAGTATCGTGCCGGCAAGAACACAGCAACCACGAATGACTGAGACGCGCCTTTCAGCTTGAGCGACAGGATCTGATATGAACCCGGTGAACTACGATATTCGGCACAGTAACGCAGATGTGCCAGTCGCCGAAGACACGCTCCGTCCCGGCGAGCTGGAGAGCGTCCGTCCTCTGCCGCGCATCTCGATCCACGCCTTCTGCGAAAGCGAGGCGATGCATCGGACGATGGAGAGGCTGGCAGCCGATCGCCGGATGAATAAGGTTAGCATGCGGGTGACCAACGGGGAGATTGAAGCGGCTGCCAGAACGTTTTCGTCCACCGCCACGCCTAATCTCGTCATCCTCGAAACACACCGTGATCCATCGACGCTCCTCACAGATCTCGCACCTCTTGCAGAGGTCTGCGATCCGTCGACGCGCGTCATCATCATCGGACGCCACAACGACATCGCGCTTTACCGAGACCTGATGCGCAATGGTATTTCCGAGTACCTCGTTTCGCCGATCAAGATGTCGGACCTGATGGCGTCGATTTCTGCAATCTTCGTCGATCCGGAAGCCGAGCCGCTTGGCCGCAGCATTGCCTTCATCGGCGCGAAGGGCGGTGTTGGGTCGTCCGCCATCGCGCATAACTGCGCCTTTGGGATATCGAGCCTGTTCTCGACAGAGACTATTCTCGCGGACCTCGACCTTCCCTTTGGAACGGTCAATATCGACTTCGATCAGGATCCGGCCCAAGGGATTGCCGAGGCGGTCTTTGCACCGGATCGGCTCGACGAGGTCTTTCTCGATCGTCTACTGACGAAATGCTCCGAAAACCTCTCGATTCTGGCAGCACCCTCGCTTCTCGATCGCGCCTATGATTTTGATAGAGCCGCTTTCCAGCCGCTGTTGGAACTGCTGCGGAGGAGCGCGCCGATTGCCGTATTGGACATGCCGCATGTCTGGTCTGACTGGACGCAGGCAGTGCTGGCGGAGGCAGATGAGGTGGTGATCACCGCTGTTCCGGACCTAGCCAACCTCAGGAACACCAAGAACCTTCTTGACGCGTTGAAGAAACTGCGACCGAACGACAAGGTGCCACACCTGCTTCTCAACCAAGTGGGTATGGCCAAGCGTCCCGAGATCGAGCCTTCCGACTTTTTCGGACCGTTGGAAATTGAACCTCTTGCCATCATTCCGTTCGATGTCCAGCTATTTGGTTCCGCATCGAACAGCGGACGAATGATCAGTGAGATCGATGCCAAGTCGCCGATAGCAGAAACCTTCTCCCAGCTTTCGCATGTGCTGACAGGCCGATCATCGGCCCGCAAGGCGAAACGACCGGGGCTGGGCAAGTTCATGGAAATTCTCAAACGCAAATAAACGTGGATTGCTCCACGAGACGATAGACCGGAAGACAAGAGATGTTTGGAAAACGTGGCGGCGAAGGCTTCGGACGAAGCGCAAACAGTGGACGACCGGCTTTGCCGACCGCCCGTCCGGCTGTCATGAACGCGCCGCCTGTGATGGATGAACCTAGTCCATCAGAAACCATCTTGTTGCAGCCACCTGCACCGAAGCCGTCCGCGGTTCAAAAAGATACCGGCGGCCAACCACGCAAGCGCCTGCGAACGGAAGAGTACTATCAAACCAAGGCGCAAGTCTTCTCGGCCTTGATCGACACCATCGATCTGTCGCAGCTTTCCAAACTCGATGGAGAGAGCGCGCGCGAAGAAATCCGCGATATCGTCAACGATATCATCACCATCAAAAGCTTCGCAATGTCGATCTCCGAGCAGGAAGAACTGCTGGAAGATATCTGCAACGATGTGCTGGGCTATGGTCCTCTGGAGCCGCTCCTGGCCCGTGACGACATTGCCGATATCATGGTCAACGGTGCCGGGCAGACCTTTATCGAAGTCAACGGCAAGACGATCGAGTCCGATATCCGCTTTCGCGACAACGCGCAGCTTCTGTCTATCTGCCAACGCATCGTCAGCCAGGTCGGCCGTCGCGTCGATGAATCGAGTCCAATCTGCGATGCACGCCTCCCGGATGGCTCCCGTGTCAACGTGATCGCGCCACCGCTCTCCATCGATGGGCCCGCGCTGACGATCCGCAAGTTCAAGAAGGACAAGCTCACGCTTGATCAACTCGTGCGGTTCGGCGCTATCACGCCGGAAGGCGCTGTCCTTCTGCAGATCATCGGTCGCGTGCGCTGTAATGTCGTGATTTCCGGCGGTACCGGTTCAGGTAAGACGACCCTTCTCAACTGCCTCACGAGCTACATCGACCGCGACGAGCGCGTGATCACCTGCGAAGATACGGCCGAACTTCAGCTCCAGCAGCCCCATGTCGTACGTCTCGAAACCCGCCCGCCGAACATCGAAGGCGAAGGCGAGATCACCATGCGTGACCTGATCAAGAACTGCCTGCGTATGCGACCAGAACGCATCATCGTCGGCGAAGTCCGTGGACCGGAGGTCTTCGATCTCCTGCAAGCGATGAATACCGGTCACGACGGCTCGATGGGGACCATCCATGCCAACACGCCCCGCGAGTGCCTGAGCCGAATGGAATCGATGATTGCCATGGGCGGCTATACGTTGCCGGCAAAGACCGTGCGTGAAATCATCGCTTCATCCGTCGATGTCGTCATTCAGGCCGCGCGCCTTCGCGACGGCTCCAGACGAATTACCCAGGTGACGGAAGTCGTCGGTATGGAAGGTGATGTGATCATCACGCAAGACCTCTTCAAATATGAGATCGAGGGAGAGGACGCCAACGGACGCTTGATCGGCCGGCACGTGTCCACCGGCATCACCAAGCCGCATTTTCACGATCGGGTTCGCTATTTCAACGAGGAACAGCGTCTTGCTGCGGCCTTGGAGGCGATGGAGCGCAACAGCCAATGACCATGACAATGTTGCTCCTCATCGTTCTCGTCGCCATTTCGGCTGGCTCACTCGCCTATGTTTTCCTGTTTCCGCAGATCGAGACAGAGAAAAAGACTGCGACCCGCGTCAAGCGCGTGAAGGCGGCTGAAACCGACCGCGTCGACATGAAAGCTGCCCGCGATCGGCTTCAGGAAACCACCAAGCGTCGCAAGTCGACGCAGGACATGCTGAAGGAGTTGGAGAAAAAGCAGAACGAGAAGTCCAAAAAGCACAACAGCGCCAGCGTGAAGAGCCTGCTTTTTCAGGCCGATCTGTCGATCTCACCCTCCAGACTCTATCTCATCAGCGTCGGTCTTTCGGTTTTCGCGGTATTGGTTGCGCTGCTTTACGACATGCCGCTTCTCGTGGCGCTCGGCATCGGCTTTATCGGCGTTGTCGGTGCTCCGCGTTGGGTTCTACGCTTCTTGGTGAAACGTCGTCAGACCAAGTTTCTGGAGGAATTTCCAAACGCGCTCGACGTGATGTGCCGCTCGATTCGCTCAGGCCTTCCGCTCAACGAGGCGGTGCGGCTTATTGCCTCCGACGGTCAGGAGCCGGTGAAGACGGAGTTCAAGCGCATCGTCGATTCCCAGCAAGTCGGTATGTCGCTTCCAGAAGCCATCGAGCGCATGACGCTGACGATGCCGCTGCCTGAGGTGAACTTCTTTGGAATTGTTATCGCGATGCAGGCGCAGGCGGGTGGCAACCTCTCCGAGACGCTTGGTAATCTTTCGAAGGTGCTGCGCGACCGGCGGAAGATGAAAGCCAAGGTCAACGCGCTGTCGATGGAAGCCAAGGCCTCAGCCGTCATCATCGGGGCCCTTCCCTTCATCGTGTCTTTTCTGGTCTATCTCACATCGCCGGACTATCTGGTGGTGCTGTTTACCGACCCGCGGGGTCACCTCATCCTAGGCTGCTCAGCGGTGTGGATGTCGATCGGCATTGTCATAATGCGCAACATGATCAACTTCGAGATTTGAGGCCGTTCCATGTTCGATAATATCATGTCCAGCCTCCTCAATCTGCATCTGATCGTCGCCGTTCTCGTGGCCGTGGCGGCCTTCTCCACCATTTACACATTGGCGATGCCCTATCTAAACCGCGCGGATCTCAATAGGCGTACGAAAGCGGTTTCGACAGAACGTGAGCGGATGCGAACGCGCGAACGTGAGCGGATGGATGGTGCGAACAAGGCCGGCAGAGCGAGCCTTCGGGCCACCCAGAGCAAATCCGCCACGAAGATCGTAGAGCGCTTCAACCTGCGGGAAGCGCTGGTGGATGCCAATACGATGAACAAGCTGAAAGCAGCAGGTTTTCGTTCGCAGAACGCGTTGAACACATTTCTTGCAGCCCGTTTCATTCTACCCTTCATGTTTCTCACCGTCGCAGCATTCTGGGTCTATGGCCTGAACAACCTTGCTAACTACAGCGCTCTTGTCCGCCTTATGGCCGTTCTGCTGTTTGGCTATATCGGCTTCTACGCACCAAATATCTATATCTCGAACCGCATCACCAAGCGCCAAAAGTCGATCAAACGGAACTGGCCGGATGCGCTGGACCTGATGCTCATCTGCGTCGAGTCCGGTACCACCATGGAAATCGCCATGCGTCGCGTGGCAGATGAGATGACCGAGCAGTCTCCGGAGCTTGCGGAGGAAATGGTGCTGACGGTTGCCGAACTGTCCTTTCTGCAGGATCGCCGAGTCGCGCTGGAGAATCTGGGATTGCGCACCCAGTTGGATGGCGTGAAGAACGTCGTTCAAGCCCTCATCCAGGCAGAACGCTATGGTACGCCGCTCTCCCAGGCTTTGCGTGTTCTGGCGCAGGAAGGTCGTGACGAGCGCATGAACGAGGCCGAGAAAAAGGCAGCCGCCTTGCCGCCCAAGCTCACCGTGCCGATGATTCTGTTTTTCCTGCCTGTGCTGGTTGCGGTCATTCTTGGACCCGCTGGCATTCGCGTCGCAGACTCGTTCTGATCACGACTCTGCTGACGGCAGTAGATTTTCTTTTCTCGAAATCGAAGATGATAGGCAGCAATGCTGCGGAACATGGCTCCGCTGTCGCTAAGAGGATGGAAAAATCGCCGCTTAACGGACTTCCGTCTTCTTGTTCTTGTCGGAAAGCTGCGACCAGGCATTTTGCTGAGACAGCATACCGCGCAGATAGGCCAGATTGGCCTGCGCCTGCTGTGGTGACAATTCCTGCGTAGCGATGCGCTGAGCTTCGTCGAAGCGCCCCTGAAGTCCGACGACAAGCGCCAAGTTCTGGCGGATACGGCTATCGGCACCCGGCTGTGCTGCGGCGGAGCGCAGATAAGTTTCTGCAGTGCGCGGATCGTTTTGCAGGACGTAGGACATACCAAGATTCGAGAGGATACTTGGATCGTTGGGTTTCAGGTCGAGTGCCTGACGATATTTCGTTCGGGCTTCATTCGAGCGGCCTAGCTGATCCAGAACCGCACCCTCTGCAGAATAGAGGCGCCAATCCGGCCTATCAGGGGTCTGCGCACGCTGGATCGTGTTGAGCGCCTGCTCCAGTTGACCGGCGGCAGCCTGGGATTTGCCATAGGCCGCAAGAACCTCGCGATCCGCCGGATAGGCGATCGCCACCTGCTGCATGACCGCAAGCGCCTGAGTGTTCTTACCCGTCATCATCAGGATGTTGGCGTAGTTCAGGCCGGTATTGCGATCCTTGGGATTGCGGGCATAGGATGCGCCAACCGACGCTTCCGCCTGACGCAGCTGATCCATGTTCATCTGATCGTAGGAATGCGACACCGCAGGAGAAATCGAGCCCGTTGACATACGGTCAGGACGGTTCGTGGAGCAGGCCGTGAGGCTGAGTGCCAGAACCGCGGCACAGACACCCCGAAGGAGGATGCGCTTTTCGGCATGATGTGAGGAAATCGCAATCATGATATCGCCCCGGCCCTGTGATCGGATATTTCATCGACGCAGCGTGCACTACGCAACTTTCGCTCCAGCAATAATCTGTTAACCCTAACAGAGTGTTAATTTGCCCGCCTCAGCCGTTTACGAAAGCAGACCATGGTCCCCTATCAATTTATCGAGCGCGCCACTCCCTTCAGTTCAAAGCCGGGAGAAACGCTTCCCGTCTTTGCGGTGACACCCGCCCATATCGATCAGGGCGCCATCGATCCGATCGCTCTCGACTGGGCAAAGAAGGCAGGTTTCAAAGCGGACGCGGGAGCAATCCTCTTGATCCCGTCGGCGGAAGGCGCGCTGGGCGGCGCACTGCTTGGGCTCGGCACCAACCCTTCGGAGCTTCCCTTCATCACAGGAAAGCTGGCGCGTGAACTTCCAGAAGGCGACTGGCATATCGAGACAGCACCGCTCACCGTCAATCGGCTGGCGCTTGGATTCGGTCTCGGTGCCTATCGCTTCGAGAAGTACCGGGCCGCCACAAACAAGGGCCCAAAGCTTCTCATTCCCCGCGACGCTGAAGATGCCGAGATCAAGCGTGTTCTGGCCGGTGTCTATCTGGCGCGCGATCTGATCAATGTTCCCGCCAATGACATGGGACCTGATGAGCTGGAGATCGCTTTTCGCAGTCTGGCGGCCCATTATAAGGCGCAGGTCTCCGTCATCGCCGGTGACGATCTCTTGAAGGAAAACTTCCCGCTGGTGCATGCGGTTGGACGCGCCAGCGCCAGCGTGCCACGTCTGCTCGAAATGTCATGGGGCAAGGCAGGCCACCCTCGCCTGACACTCGTCGGCAAGGGTGTGTGCTTCGATACCGGCGGCCTCGATATCAAGCCCTCCTCCTCGATGGCGCTGATGAAGAAGGATATGGGCGGTGCGGCCAATGTGCTTGGTCTTGCCTTGATGATCATGGATGCGCGCCTGCCCATCGATCTGCGTGTGATCGTTCCGGCGGTGGAAAACTCCATCTCCGCCAATGCCTTCCGCCCGGGTGACATTTACAAGAGCCGCAAGGGCCTGACCGTCCAGATCGACAATACCGATGCCGAGGGTCGACTGATTCTTGCCGATGCGCTGGCCTATGCCGACGAGGACGCGCCCGACCTGATGATCGACATGGCGACACTAACGGGGGCCGCGCGCGTGGCCCTCGGGCCTGATCTTCCGCCCTTCTTTACCGATGACGAAGATCTCGCCCACAGCATCGCAGAGGCTGGCATCGACACCGACGATCCGCTCTGGCGCCTGCCGCTCTACATGGGTTACGACAAGGATATTCGTTCCCGTGCTGCCGATATCACCAACGCGCCTTCGGGCGGCATGGCTGGCTCGATCACCGCAGCACTCTTCCTCAAGCGCTTTGTTACCGCCACGAAGAAATGGGTGCATTTCGATATCTACGGATGGTCGCTCAGCGAGCGCCCGCACACCTCGATCGGCGGCGAAGCACAGGCGATCCGCGCCCTGTTCCACTATATCTCCCGCCGCTTTGTGAAGACATGAGCGGGCACAGTTTCATCCTCGCCGCTCAAGGCGAGGATGGCCGGGCCGGCTTAGACTGCGATTCTTGAACGCGCTTACACCAGGACCTTCTGATCCTTGCGGTCTTCCTGGCCAAAGAACTTCAAATAGCGTTGCACCTCGTCGGTCTCGCCGGTCGCCTTTTGCGGATTGTCGGACAGCTTGACCGCGGGGCGGCCATTGGCGTCGCTGACCTTGCAGACCACCGAGATCGGCTTCAGGCCCTCGATCGTTTTCGGCGCACAACCGGCAAAATCGTTGGTGAGGTTGGTGCCCCAGCCGAAGCTCATGCGCACCCGCCCCTCGAAATGTTTGTAGGTGTCGATAATGGCATCGACATCCAGACCGTCAGAGAAGATGAGAAGCTTTTTCTTCGGGTCGCGGCCCATCTTTTTCCACCACTCGATGATCTTTTCGCCGCCTTCGATCGGCGGCGCGCTATCCGGTCTGAAGCCCGTCCAATCCGCCACCCATTCCGGCGCATTGCGCAGGAAGGCCGCCGTGCCGAAGGCGTCCGGCAGGACGATCAAAAGATTGCCACCATAGAGCCGGTTCCAGTCCTTCATCACCTGATAGGGTGCCGCAGCCAAATCTTCGTCGTTCTGCGCCAGAGCCGCGACGACCATCGGCAGTTCATGCGCATTGGTGCCGACGGCTTCGAGATCGGAATCCATCGCCAGCAAGACATTGCTCGTTCCCGTAAAGGCCGGGCCGATGCCTTCCTTCAAGGCTTCGACGCACCAACGCTGCCACAGGAAGCTGTGCCGGCGCCGCGTGCCGAAATCGGAGATGCGCAGGCCAGGAAGTTCGCGCAAGCGCTCGACCTTCGCCCACATCTTGGCCTTGGCACGGGCATAGAGCACGTCCAGGGTGAAATAGCCGAGTGAACGCATGGCGCTTCGTGAGCGCAGTTCGTTGACGATGGCGAGTGCTGGAATTTCCCATAGCGTGGTATCCATCCAGCGACCGTGGAAGTTCAGCTCATACTGGCCGTCGCGCTTGAAGAGCTCATATTCGGGCAATTGATAGCTGGAGAGCCAGGAGAGAAACTCCGGTTCGAAAATCTGCGAGCGGCCATAGAATGTGTTACCGGCAAGCCAGATCGTTTCCTTCTTCGTCAGCCGAAGACTGCGCGCATGATCGAGCTGTTCACGCAGTTCGACCTCGTCGATCTCCTCAGCAAGCCGCACCGTCTTTGTTCGATTGATCAGGGAGAAAGTCGCGTTGACGTCCGGATAAAGCTTCCAGATCATCTGCAACATCAACAGCTTGTAGAAATCCGTGTCGATCAGGCTGCGGATGATGGGATCAAGCTTCCAGGTGTGGTTGTGAACACGGGTCGCTATGTCTGTCTTCGTCATTGCTGCTGCTATCCCCCACGCCGAACCTATGCATGAGACAGGTCCGGCATCGCCGCGCATTTTTTAAAGGTCATGAACCTTGTGGGTCAAAGACTTATCTGAAAAGCGCATGGCAAGTCCAGACCGGTTGATGCAGGTACGGTACGCGCGAAAGCTCAAGCAATTTTAGAAGTCGGTGGCGGGCGGGTTGATGCCGGGATACCAATCCTTCGATGTCGGCACTCTGGTGCCGAAGAAAGACGTGCCTGAGGAGTCGGAGCAGCGATAGCCTTGAACAGGCAGGCCATCGCTACCGAAGAGATCGCGATAAGGGCCGTTCGGGGTGCTGGATTCAACCACTGTCGAATGGCAGCGATAGCGCTCCTGCGGCCGCAGCGTCTTCGGGTCCTTCACGCCAGGCAGATTGGCATAGGCGTCGGGGGCAGGCAGATAACCGTCCTTATAGACGATTTGCGCCACGCCTGCCTGGGGCACTGTCAAGACTGCAAGGCACAAGGTCAGGCCGGCAAGGGCACGTCTCAGGCTTCTCATCATGTCGCATCCCAATGCAAGATGACGTTCATATAGGCAGAGCCTGCGTGATCCGCAGGATACCTTTTAAAACGTTTTCGTGAGCGATTACGGACGGCGGTAGGCTGTCGGCCTATCATAGAGCCAGCCAATACGCTGAATTGCCTCGTCCAGATTTTCGCGTGCGACATTCATCGTATGGCCGTTGGCGTGCAATAGCGTCCTGTCGTCCTCCATGATGCCGACATGGCCCTTCCAGAAGACGAGGTCGCCGCGACGAAGTTCGTCGCGTTCGATCTCATGTCCCAATGACCTCACCTGCATGTCCGTGTCGCGCAACGCAAATTTGCCTGTCATGGCCATGGACAGCTGAACGAGGCCGGAGCAATCGATGCCAAAGCCGGAGCGGCCACCCCAGAGATAGGGCGTTTCGAGAAAGCGCAGCGCCACCGCGACGTAATCATCGGAGACATGCTGGTCGACGGGTAGACAATGGGCGGCAATCACGCCCTCGCCTTTTGCCGTCATCAGGTAGCGCGTCCCGCGCGTCTCCTCTTCGCCGACGAATGTCACGCGGCTGCCCATGGAAAGGGCCGCAACGGGCGGCTTTCTAAGTTCAGCGGCGGGATAGAGAAAGGTGCGGGGAGCGATGACGATATGGGTTGTCGCTTCCACAGCGCCCACCGCAGCATCTGGAACGTAGCCGACATAACCATCAACCTCGGCCTGCACGAAAGCCCAACCGTCGGCGCTATCGAAAACACGGATCGGCTCGCCGAGCAGCAGTTCGGTATCGATGCTAGAGGCCATCTCCGGCCTTGGGCGAAGCCCGATGACGGGAAGGGCGACCTGCGCTGGTTCGCCAGTAATGAAACGCTGTGCCTCGACCCTGCCTTCAAGTTTCGCATCCGCGATATCGGCGCGAAAGACGTTCAGTCGGCGGTCAAGCGTTTCGGCGGATGTCATGGTCGTTCGGTCCTGTTTCAAAAGGTCTATCTGACGTTCATCGAACGGCAATGCGGCAACTTTCGAGCACTAAGCTTTTCGTGCTTCATCAATAATCAGATCGCCGAATTTTTCCAGATAAAGCGCGCCAGCGACGGTGCGTTTGATCACCACATTGCGGCGGTCCTTCTCATCGCGCTCACGATCCACCAGACCCATCACGCCCATGCTGTCGAGCGCGCGCGTGATCACAGGCTTGGTGACGCCGAGCACACTCGCCAAGCCGCGCACGGTGTGCGGCGGGGGCACCAGATAGATTTGCAGAAGAATTGCCGTCTGCCTCAGGGTCAGGTCAGGTGCATTGTCCTCTACTTGCGCCAGCGCGACGCGGTGCCACAAGCCAAGCGCCTGACTTGGCGACAATTCGACTGGCACGTTGGACCTCTCCATTCTTTGAAAAATCGCACATATCATCGCGCCAAGCGGTGAATAAAAACGAAACCGCCGCCATCGAAGTTTTTTCTTCGACATGGCGGCGGTCTGTATCTGCTCTTTTTGAGCTTTCACGTCCCCTCTGGACTTGCAGACCAAGGATGCAGGAAGCGTGCCAACTCGCGGTTTCGACAATCTGGCCGCTTTGCACCGCTGATTCGCATCTGTCCCGCGGGGCTGCGGAGGATTTTTTAAGCGCTGCGCAAAATTAAGATGCATTGACCCTCTCCCCTTCGAGGCAGAGGGTCTTGTGCTTCGTCAGACTTTGGAACCAGGCGCGGCACCGGCTTCGCGGACCTTTTCCTGCTTGTTGTAGCGGATGGAGGACCAGAGCGCGATGCCGATGAGCGTCGCGCCGCCGAGACCGGTGATGACCTCCGGAATGTGGACGAGGCTTTGCGTGTACATGATCACCGAAAGGATCAGGATCGCGTAGAACGCGCCGTGCTCGAGGTAGCGGTATTCTGCGAGCGTGCCCTTCTCCACCAGCATGATGGTCATGGAGCGCACATACATCGCGCCGATGCCAAGACCGATGGCGATGATGAAGAGGTTCGACGTCAAGGCGAAGGCGCCGATAACACCGTCAAAGGAGAAGCTGGCATCCAGAACTTCGAGGTATAGAAACGCACCGAAGCCGCCCTTCGCCGCGCCTTCCAGCATCTGCTGGCTACGATCGAGAACACCGCCTAGGACTTCGACGAGAAGGAAGGTCAAGAGACCCCAGATCGCCGAGGTGAAGAACACATTGGCTGCTTCCGGACCCAGACCGGGATTGGTGCTGTTGCTGATGATGCGGGTGAAGATCAGCATGATGATGAGCACGAAGGCGATCTCGATGCCCTTGATCGAGGAATAGGTGGCAATCTTTTCCTCGAACCAGCGGACCCAGTGAACATCCTTCTCATGATCGAAGAAGAAGCTGAGGCCAACCATCATCAGGAAGGTACCGCCAAAGGCCGCAATCGGCAGATGCGCGTCATGCATGATCTGGGCGTAGCGATCAGGCTCGGTCGCTGCCATCACCATAGCCGTCCAGGGGCCGACATTGGCGGCGATGACGACGATGAGAAGCGGGAAAACAATACGCATGCCGAAAACGGCAATCAAAATACCCCAGGTGAGGAAGCGATGCTGCCATTCCGGCGTCATGTCCTTCAACTTGTTGGCATTGACGATGGCGTTATCGAACGAAAGCGAGATTTCCAGCACGGCGAGAACCGCGCAGATGAAGAAGATCGTGGCGGTGCCACTGACAGTGCCGGTCATCTCCCAGCCGAGATAGCCGCCTAGAAGCAGGCCGACCACCGTGACGATGAAGGCCCATTTGAAATAGGACAGCGTGGATTGCGTGGTCGGGGTCATCAGAAAGCCCCCGCAACATTTTGAGAGCAGGACATGTGCATGGCGTCGCGCGTCAGCACAGAATGCGTGGTCAGATTTTTCATGGGTGTTCATCCGCCGGCGTCATAAGCAGGCGGTACCGACATCGCGAGAGCGCCGTAAAACTCTCGCCAGAGGGGCCCGGCACCAAGGTTTATCCTGCCCGATGTCAGGGGCAGCATGTCACTCTAGTCTCCCAACTTCGTGATTTCGTCAAGGTTAAAGTTGTTTTTTAGCCTGTAGTTGGCCCCTCGCCGGCTCGACTCTCCCTGCTTTATATCTCCCAGGTTGTATCTGGGCGCGAAGCCATCGATACAGCGTGCGCCGAAGGATCAGACCAGATCTTCGATGGGCTGAACTGCGGTCTTTGCCTGTTTACGCTTCACGGCATTTTCGCGGAAGAAGATGTAGAGCCCTGAGAGAACGATCAATCCGGCGCCAATGACGATGCTGAGCTGCGGCACATCGCCGAAGATCAGCCAGCCGAAGATGACGGCCCATAGCAGCAACGTATATTGTAAAGGCGCGACGGTCGCCGCGTCGGCGAGTTTGAGCGCGCGGTTGACGAGCACATGTGCGGTCATTGCCACGATGCCGAGAAGAGCAAGCAGCGACAGGTCAAAGCCTGATTGTATCGGGATCCAGCCGGACGGCGCCACGAGAATGGCAACAATACCCGCAAGACCCGCCCCGATGATCTGCCAGAAGGCCAGCACGGTGTCGGGCGTGTTGCGAAGCTGCCGGCCGGACAGCATCATGAAGGCGAAGGCGGCACTTCCAAGGATCGAAAAGAAGGCTGCACTGGTCAACGAGGCCGAGCTCGGCTTCAATGCGATTAGGACACCGACGAAGCCGATGCCGATCGCCGTCCACCGCCGCCACCCGACTTTCTCACCGAGAAGAAAGGGCGAGAGTGCGGCCACATAGATTGGTGCTGCCAGCCAATACGTCATGACGTCGGCAAGGGGGAGTGCTGCGACGGCGAAGTAGAAGCAGAAAAGTTCTGCTGTGGAGAAGAAGACGCGCGCCGCCTGCAGACCGGGGCGCTCGACATTCACCAGCTTCGATAGCCCTGCCTTCCAGACGATCGGCAGCAGGATCACGACAGCCGCGATGCTACGCACGGCGATGACCTGACCGAGGCTGTAGGTAGAGACGAGAAACTTGCCCATCGCATCGTTGAGCGCGAAGAGCAGCATGCCGAAAAGCATGACCGCGACGCCGAGACCCGTCGGCGAAAGCTGGCGAAGAAAATGTGGCATGTGTCTGAACTCCCTGACCGCAATGACTCGGCGAGCTTGTTCTCCGAGTCAAGGTCGTCCGGCGTCTATATTAGCTTCATCTATGTGCGTCAGACGGACAAAAGCTGCCGCATCGTGTGCTGGAAGCGACCTGCGATTTCATCACGGCGGATATGTGCGCCGTCGCGCACCACCGGCTTGCCGCCGATCCACACGTCACACGGCTTGACGAGGTTGCCGAAAATCCAACCATCGAGAATGTCGTCACCTTGGAGATAGGGAGCCGCATCTACGTTCAAGGACGCAAAATCCGCAGCCTTGCCTGCTGCAATCCCCGCCTTCACACCCAAAGCCTTCGCGCCACCCGTCAAGGCACCATCGAACAAGGTGCGGCCCGTGGAGCCATTGGACGGAGCAATCACATTGCGCGCTCTGTGGGCCAGACGTTGGGAATATTCAAGTTGACGCAGTTCTTCGCCGACGCCGATCAGCACGTTGCTGTCGGAGCCGATGCCGAAGGTGCCGCCGTGCTTGAGGAATTCAACGGCGGAAAAGGTACCATCCCCGAGATTGGCTTCCGTGATCGGGCAGAGACCGGCAATCGCGCCCTTTTCGGCAATGCCGCGCGTTTCCGCTTCCGTCATATGCGTTGCATGGATGAGGCACCAGCGATCCGTAACCTCCGCATTCTCCAGCAGCCATTCCACGGGACGCCTTCCCGACCAGGCCACGCAGTCTTCGACCTCCTTCACCTGCTCGGCAATGTGGATGTGAAGCGGCGCATCGGGCGCCAGTTGCGCGGCAAAGCTCAGCTCTTCGGGCGTGACAGCGCGCAAGCTGTGCGGGGCGACACCCACGACGCTGTCCGGCAGACCTGAAACGGCCCGACGGCAACCATCCAAGAGACGGGCGAAACTGTCGGGCGAGTTGATGAAGCGGCGCTGGCCTTCCACGGGCTGCTGACCGCCGAAACCGGAATGGGCGTAGAGAACCGGCAGCAATGTCAGAGAAATGCTGGTTTGTGATGCGGCGGCGGCGATCCGTTCGGCCAGCTCAGCAATGTTGGCATAATGAGCGCCATCCTTGTCGTGATGGAGATAATGGAACTCACCCACACGACCGAAACCGGCCTCCAGCATTTCCATGTAAAGCTGGGCTGCCACCGCTTCCACCTGCTCCGGCGTCATCGACAGCGCGAAGCGGTACATCAGCGTGCGCCAGCTCCAGAAACTGTCTTCCGTCGCACCGCGCCGTTCCACCATGCCTGCCATGGCGCGCTGAAAAGCGTGGCTGTGAAGGTTGTGCATAGCAGGAACAATGACGGCGTGACGCTCGTCACCGGCGACCGGCTCCACACCCTGCGTGACCGACGCCACCTTGCCATCCGCGATCTCGATGCGAACATTGTTCGCCCAACCCGTCGGTAACAAAGCGGTTTCAGCATGGATGAACATGTCGGCTCCTCAATTTCATCGAACAGGCTCTTGCCTCTACCTCTATTATGTATATACATATTGATCAGAAGGGAAGGAAAAACTGATGACAAACCGGAATTCCACCTCAGACGGCAACGGCATTTCGCTCTGGCGAAACGCCCGCATTGCAACGCTTGATCCTTCCCTCGACGGCCTCGGCATTATCGAGGGCGGCGCGATTGCCGTAAGAGACGGACGAATCGCCTTTGTCGGCCCCGAGTCCGAACTTCCTTCAGACCTGACCGCCGAGGCAGAGGCCATCGATTGCGAAGGCCGCTGGATGACGCCGGCGTTGATCGACTGCCACACCCATCTGGTCTTCGGCGGCAACCGCGCCATGGAATTCGAGATGCGCCTGAACGGCGCAAGCTATGAAGAGATCGCCAAGGCCGGCGGCGGGATCGTCTCCTCCGTGCGCGACACCCGCGCCAGAAGTGAAGACGAACTGGTGGCGGAAGCCCTTCCGCGCCTCGACACGCTGCTTGCCGAAGGCATTTCCACCATCGAAATCAAATCCGGCTACGGTCTCGATATCGAGACGGAACTGAAAATGCTCCGCGTCGCGCGCAGGCTGGAGACATTGCGCCCGGTTCGCATCCTGACCAGCTATCTCGCCGCCCATGCGACACCCGCCGAGTACAAGGGGCGAAATGCGGATTACATAGCCGACGTTGTATTGCCTGGTATGGAGCGTGCGCACGGCGAAGGACTGGTCGATGCGGTCGATGGCTTCTGCGAAGGCATTGCTTTTTCCGTCGACGAGATGCGCACCGTCTTCGATAAGGCCAAAGCGCTCAGTCTGCCAATCAAGCTTCATGCAGAACAGCTTTCTAATCTCCAAGGCGCAGAACTGGCCGCCTCCTATGGCGCGCTTTCGGCCGATCATCTGGAATATCTGGATGAACAAGGCGCCAAGGCTCTTGCGGCATCCGGCACGGTTGCCGTTCTTCTGCCAGGCGCTTTTTACGCGTTGCGCGAAACAAAGCTTCCGCCGATGCAGGCTCTGCGCGACGCGGGCGCAGACATTGCGCTTGCGACAGACTGCAATCCCGGCACCTCGCCGCTGACATCGCTGTTGCTCACCATGAATATGGGAGCGACACTCTTTCGCATGACGGTGGATGAGTGCCTGACTGCCACGACCCGCAATGCCGCCAAGGCGCTCGGTGTTCTTGCCGAAACCGGCACGCTCGAAGTTGGCAAATCCGCCGATCTCGCCATCTGGAATATCGAACGCCCGGCGGAGCTCGTCTATCGCATCGGCTTCAATCCGCTTCACGCACGCATCTTCAAGGGACGGACGATCTGAACCATGACCATCACTCTTCATCCGGGCGCAGTGCCACTTGCCGATCTCGCGACAATCTATTGGGAGAATGGTGCCGCCAAGCTTCATCCCTCCTTCGATGCAGGTATCGAGAAGGCGGCGAAGCGCATCGCTGATATTGCCGCCGGCAATGCGCCGGTCTATGGCATCAATACCGGCTTCGGCAAGCTGGCCTCGATCAAGATCGATGCCGCAGATGTCGCGACCCTCCAGCGGAATCTGATCCTCTCCCATTGCTGCGGCGTCGGCGCGCCTTTGCCGGAAAATGTCGTGCGGCTGATCATGGCGCTGAAGCTGATTTCGCTCGGGCGCGGCGCGTCCGGCGTGCGGCTTGAACTGGTGCGGCTGATCGAGGCGATGCTCGAAAAAGGCGTTATTCCGCTGATCCCGGAAAAGGGCTCGGTCGGCGCGTCGGGCGATCTCGCACCGCTTGCCCATATGGCCGCAGTGATGATGGGCGAAGGCGAAGCCTTTTTCGGTGGCGAGCAGATGCCAGCCCGCGACGCGCTGGCGAAGGCCGGTTTGACGCCTGTGGTGCTGGCGGCCAAGGAAGGTCTCGCGCTGATCAATGGCACGCAGACATCGACGGCGCTGGCGCTGGCCGGCCTCTTCCGCGCTCACCGCGCGGCTCAGGCAGCGCTCATTACCGGCGCGTTGTCCACCGATGCGGCCATGGGGTCTTCGGCACCCTTCCATCCGGATATTCACACGCTTCGTGGTCACAAGGGCCAGATCGACGCCGGTGCAGCCCTTCGGCAGTTGCTGGAAGGATCGGAAATCCGTTTCAGCCACATTGAAGGCGACGAGCGCGTACAGGATCCCTATTGCATTCGCTGCCAGCCACAGGTCGATGGCGCGTGCCTCGATCTTCTGAGACAGGTGGCGAAGACGCTGGAAATCGAAGCCAATGCGGTGACGGACAATCCGCTGGTTCTTTCCGATAATTCCGTCGTCTCCGGCGGCAATTTCCATGCAGAGCCGGTGGCCTTTGCCGCCGACCAGACCGCGCTTGCCATCTGCGAAATCGGCGCGATCGCCCAGCGTCGTATCGCGCTTCTGGTCGATCCGGCCCTTTCCTATGGTCTGCCGGCTTTTCTCTCCAAGAAGCCCGGCCTGAACTCCGGCATGATGATCGCCGAAGTGACGTCGGCTGCGCTGATGAGCGAGAACAAGCAGATGTCGCATCCGGCTTCCGTTGATTCCACGCCGACCTCCGCCAATCAGGAGGACCATGTCTCCATGGCCTGCCACGGCGCGCGCCGCCTGCTTCCGATGACGGACAATCTTTTTGCCATCCTTGGCATCGAAGCGCTGTCCGCTGTGCAGGGTGTCGAGTTGCGTGGTCCGTTGAAAACGAGCCCTGAATTGCAGAAGGCCATATCGGTGCTGCGCGCCGCGATCCCATCTCTGGAAGAAGACCGCTACATGGCGCCCGATCTGAAAGCCGCATCCGATCTGATCGCCACCGGCGCGCTGGTCGATGCAATTTCGGACGGCATTCTGCCGAAGCTGGAGGCGTAAGATGTCAGTCGTCGATATCCATCAGGGTCGCTCGCCCGTCATTCTCGGTCTGCCGCACACTGGCACAGACGTTCCGGCGGACATCTGGGAGCGGCTGAACGACAATGGCCGACTGCTGGCGGACACGGACTGGCACATTCACGAGCTTTATGGCGGTCTGGTCTCCGACGCGACGACGGTGCGCGCCACCTTCCACCGCTATGTGATAGACGCCAATCGCGATCCTTCCGGCACAAGCCTTTACCCGGGCCAGAACACGACGGGTCTCGTTCCAGAAACGGATTTCGATGGCGAGGCGATCTGGAAAGAGGGTGAGGCGCCGACGGAAGAGGATATCGCTTACCGGCTTCAGCATTTCCATGCACCTTATCATGCAGCGCTTGCAGCGGAAATCGAACGGGTAAAGGCGATCCATGGCGTTGCCATTCTCTATGATTGCCATTCCATCCGCTCGCATATTCCCTTCCTCTTCGAGGGCAAGCTGCCGGATTTCAACATCGGGACGGATATGGGCAAGACCTGCGATCCGGCCGTGGAGGCGATTGCCGTCGATGTAACGACTGCGGCTCAAGGCTACACCTCGATCCTCAACGGCCGCTTCAAGGGTGGCTGGACGACACGCCATTACGGCCAGCCCGATCAGGGTATGCATGCGATCCAGATGGAACTTGCGCAGTCTACCCATCTCAAAACCGAGTCGCCGCCCTTCGCCTATGATGCTGACAAGGCCGCGACGCTCCGCACCCATCTCAAGACCATTCTGACGCGCATGGAAGATTTTGCGCTGAACTTCAGAAAATAAAGGGGAAAGATCATGACAAACCCGCGTCATAACGAACGAGAGGTCCGCGCACCGCAGGGTCCGGAACTGAATGCCAAGAGCTGGATGACCGAAGCGCCGCTGCGCATGTTGATGAACAATCTGGACCCGGATGTGGCCGAGCGCCCACATGAACTTGTGGTCTATGGCGGCATTGGCCGCGCCGCGCGCACCTGGGAAGATTTTGACCGGATCGTCGCCACGCTGAAGGACCTCAACGAAGACGAGACGCTGCTGGTCCAATCCGGCAAGCCTGTCGGCGTGTTTCGCACCCATAAGGATGCGCCGCGCGTGCTGATCGCCAACTCCAACCTCGTGCCACACTGGGCGACCTGGGAGCATTTCAACGAGCTGGACCGCAAGGGCCTTGCCATGTACGGCCAGATGACAGCGGGTTCGTGGATTTACATCGGCACGCAGGGCATCGTTCAGGGCACCTACGAAACCTTCGTGGAAGCCGGGCGCCAGCATTTCAGCGGCAACCTCACGGGCAAGTGGATCCTCACCGGTGGTCTTGGCGGCATGGGTGGCGCACAGCCGCTCGCCGCCGTCATGGCAGGCGCCTGCTGCCTTGCGGTTGAATGCGACGAGACCCGCGTCGATTTTCGCCTGCGCACCCGCTACCTCGATGCCAAGGCGCATACGCTGGATGAAGCGCTCGCGCTGATCGACCAGTGGACCAAGGCGGGCGAAGCGAAATCCGTCGGTCTGATCGGCAATGCCGCCGATATCTTCCCGGAACTCGTCAAGCGAATGAAGGCAGGCGGCGCACGTCCCGATATCGTCACCGACCAGACCTCGGCCCATGATCCGATCCACGGCTACCTGCCGTCCGGCTGGAGCGTCGCCGAGTGGCGCGCCAAGCAGGAGAGCGATCCGAAGGCTGTCGAAGTCGCAGCACGCGCTTCGATGAAGACGCAGGTTCAGGCCATGGTGGACTTCTGGAATGCCGGTGTCCCAACGCTCGACTACGGCAACAATATCCGCCAGGTCGCGAAGGAAGAAGGTTTTGAAAATGCCTTCGCCTTCCCCGGTTTCGTGCCTGCCTATATTCGCCCGCTCTTTTGCCGCGGCATCGGTCCGTTCCGCTGGGCGGCCCTTTCGGGTGATCCGGAAGACATTTACAGGACCGACGCCAAGGTGAAGGAACTGCTGCCGGACAACAAGCACCTGCACAATTGGCTGGACATGGCGCGCGAGCGCATCGCCTTCCAGGGTCTGCCGGCACGCATTTGCTGGGTTGGTCTTGGCGATCGTCATCGCCTGGCGCTTGCCTTCAACGAGATGGTGAAGAATGGCGAGCTGAAAGCCCCCGTCGTTATCGGCCGCGACCACCTCGATTCCGGTTCCGTTGCCTCACCGAACCGCGAGACCGAAGCAATGAAAGACGGATCGGATGCCGTGTCCGACTGGCCGCTGTTGAACGCGCTACTTAACACCGCATCAGGTGCCACCTGGGTGTCGCTGCACCACGGCGGCGGCGTCGGCATGGGCTTTTCCCAGCATTCGGGTGTCGTCATCTGCGCCGATGGTACCGATGACGCGGCACGCCGCCTTGAGCGCGTGCTTTGGAACGATCCGGCCACGGGCGTCATGCGTCACGCGGATGCCGGTTACGACATCGCGCTCGATTGCGCCAAGGAAAAGGGCCTTCGCCTGCCCGGCATTCTGGGCAACTGAGCGATGAAGCGGCTCGCTGCCCGCGACTACAAGCGCATGCCGTGGAAGAACGGCAAGGGAGAGACGGTGGAAATCGCCGTCTTTCCGCCGGGCGCATCCGTGGATGACTTCGAGTGGCGGATCAGCATGGCAAGTGTCGTCAATGACGGCGCTTTCTCGCTGTTTCCGGAGATTGATCGAACGCTATCCATTCTGTCCGGGCACGGCATGGCGCTCACCATCGATGCGGCGGCACCGGTTCTTTTGACGATGGAAAGCGATCCGCTTCGTTTTGCCGCCGATGTTCCTGTCGACGCAACGCTTGTGGATGGCGCGATCACCGATCTCAACGTCATGACGCGTCGCGGGCGGTTTGCGCATAGCGTTGAGCGACGCGCCAGTTCGTTCTCGGTCCGTGGCTGTGAACGTGGGGAGACGGTGTATCTTCTGGCGACGGGCCCCGTTACGTTCACCAGTGCGGGCGAGACGGTGAAGCTAGAGGCGATGGATTGCGTGCTCGTTGGGGAAGATGCCAGCGTTACGGCTGGGAATATCGCCTGCTATGAAATACGACTTCAAGGGGATGCTTAGCGCTCGACTAAGAGATGAGCTCAAGCGACACTCTGCTTGAAGATGACGGCCAACTTCCCTCTTAGCCGCCATCCTCGGCCTTGAGCCGAGGATCCATAAGCCATTAACGCCGTTGGGAAAAATGGATCCTCGGGTCAAGCCTGAGGATGACCCGAGGGAGAGTTTGGGGCCACCAAAAGAAAGGCCCCGCGCGAACGGGGCCTCCATCTTTCACACTAAAAACCGCATCACTTCATCGTCGGCATGACGAATTCAGCACCCGACTTGATGCCCGACGGCCAGCGGGCGGTGATCGTCTTGGTCTTGGTCCAGAACTTGATCGAATCCGTGCCATGCTGGTTGAGGTCGCCGAAGCTGGACGCTTTCCAGCCGCCGAAGGAGTGGTAAGCGAGCGGAACCGGGATCGGAACGTTGACGCCGATCATGCCGATATTGATGCGCGAGGCAAAGTCGCGGGCGGCATCGCCGTCGCGGGTGAAGATGGCGACACCGTTGCCGTATTCGTGCTTCATCGGCAGGTCGAGCGCTTCTTCATAATTCTGGGCGCGGACGACGGAGAGGACCGGTCCGAAGATTTCCTGCCTGTAGATATCCATATCCGGCGTGACGTGGTCGAACAGGCAACCGCCGACGAAGTAACCATTCTCATAGCCCTGAAGCTTGAAATCGCGACCGTCGACCAGAAGCTTTGCGCCCTGCTCCACACCACTGTCGATCAAGCCCTTCACGCGCGTTTGCGCTTCCTTGGTGACGAGCGGGCCCATGTCAGCCTTGTCATCGGTGTAAGGACCAATCTTCAAGGCTTCGATCTGCGGGATGAGCTTTTCAACCAAGCGATTGGCAGTCTCTTCACCCACCGGTACAGCAACCGAAACGGCCATGCAGCGCTCGCCAGCCGAGCCGTAACCGGCACCCATCAGCGCGTTGACGGCCTGATCGAGATCGGCATCCGGCATGATGATCATGTGGTTCTTCGCGCCGCCGAAGCACTGGGCGCGCTTACCGTTCATGGCAGCGGTTCCATAGACGTAGCGGGCGATCGGCGTGGAACCGACGAAGGAGACGGCGCCGATATCCGGGTTGGTCAAAAGACCATCAACCGCGCTCTTGTCACCATTGATGACGTTGAGGATGCCGGCGGGTAGACCTGCTTCGATCATCAATTCGGCAAGACGGATCGGCAAAGATGGATCACGCTCGGAGGGCTTGAGGATGAAGGCGTTGCCGCAGGCGATGGCGGGAGCGAACATCCACATGGGGATCATGGCAGGGAAGTTGAACGGCGTGATGCCCGCGCCAATGCCGACAGGCTGGCGGATGGAATACATGTCGATCGCCGGGCCTGCACCTTCGGTAAACTCGCCCTTTGCGAGATGCGGAATGCCGCAAACGAACTCGCAGACTTCCAGACCGCGAATGATGTCGCCCTTGGAATCCTCGACCGTCTTGCCGTGCTCGCTGGAAAGAAGCACCGCCAGTTCATCCATGTGCTTGTTGAGCAGTTCAACGAACTTGAAGAACACGCGGGCGCGGCGCTGGGGATTGGTCGCTGCCCATTTCGGCTGCGCGGCCTTGGCGCTCTGCACCGCTGCGAGAATTTCCGCGTCGCTTGCCAGAGCCACCGTTGCCTGCACTTCGCCGGTTGCCGGGTTGAAGACATTCGATGTGCGGCCACTCGTGCCTGCCACGCGCTTGCCGTCAATGAAATGGCCGATCTCGTTCATGGTGTCCTCCAAAGATCTTTTAGATGCTGCACCATCCTGTTTTGAGTTGCACAAATCAATGGTCAGGAATACGCATCCGTTGTGCATAAATAGACACAAGGCGCAGCGATGGACTGGGACGATGTGCGAATTTTTCTCAGTGTGGCGCGGAGCGGGCAGTTCCTCGCAGCTGCGAAACTGCTCGGCGTCAATCATGCGACGCTAAGCCGCCGGGTCACCGCGCTGGAGGCAGCGCTTGGGTGTCAGCTGTTTCTTCGAACCACCACGGGATGTGTGTTGACCGAAGACGGTAGCCGCTTTCTGGTGGCTGCCGAGCGGATGGAGACGGAAATGCTTTCGGTGCAGGCAGCGCTTGGCCAGGGTGTCGCGTCGATTAGCGGCACCGTGCGCATCGGCGCGCCGGATGGCTTTGGGGTTTCCTTCCTCGCGCCGCGGCTCGGAGAACTGACGGCGCGGCATCCCGAACTCAAAATCGAGCTTGTACCCATCCCGCGCTCCTTTTCACTCTCCCAACGCGAGGCCGACATTGCGATCACGATCGAGCGACCCGAACAGGGGCGGCTGGTCTTTTCCAAACTGACGGATTACTCGCTCGGGCTCTATGCGGCGAAGAGCTATCTGGAGCAGCACCCATTTCCTGACAGCGTCGAGGCGCTGAGGCAGCACCGGCGTATTGGCTATGTCGAGGATCTGATTTTCTCCCCGTCGCTCAATTTTACCGAAGAGATCATGCGGGACTGGGATCCGAGCTTTGCGGTCTCGAGTGCAATCGGGCAGACGGAGGCCGTCCGCTCCGGCGCGGGCATCGGCATCCTGCACGATTACATCGCCCGAGACGATCCTGCTCTGGTTCGTCTTCTTCCGCACATGTCCATTCGACGCTCCTACTGGACGGCTTATCACGAAAATGCCCGGCAGCTAGCGCGCGTCAGAACGGTGGTGCAGTTTCTCCAGGATATCGTGGCGAAGGAGCGCCGTAGCTTTTTGTGACCGCGGTGTTATCGAGCAGGCAGGTAATCCTGAACGAGGGCGAGCAAAGCAGAGCCCGCCTCTTCGATCTCGCCACTATTGTCGATTGTCGTCACATCGACATCGTCGCAGAGCACTTCAACCTTACGATCGAGCCGGCCCATGATTTCGGCCATGCTCTCACGCCCACGGTTGGCGAGCCTCGCAGAGAGGATTTCCGGCCGGGCCGTGACCACAACCACCTTCAATGACGGGAAAGCACTTCTGAAATGCGGCAGCGCCGAGCGCGAGCCGTTGGCGACCGCCACGCCACCGTGCTTCAAATGCTCTTTGACTGAGGTGGGAATGCCGTAATGGAGGCCATGGGCACTCCATGACACACAAAATTCGCCGGCTAGCTTTTTCCGCTCAAAAGCGTCTTCGGTACAGCCCTGATGGTTCTCACCACCCGCATCGCTGTCTCGGGTGATGACACGGCGAACGAAATGCACATCGGGATTATCCCGCAGGTGTTCTGCTGCATAATCGATGAGCGTATCCTTGCCGGCGCCACTCGGGCCGACGACGACGATCATCGTTCCGAGCAGGTTAAGGCCTGGTGACGGTGCGTCAGACGATGTGAGGCTCATGCGACACGTTTTCCCTGTCGCCAGACGCTACGCACCACCGGCACGCCGCTTTCGCGACGAACCCGCACGAGATCGGCGCGCAGGCCCTCGGCAATGGAACCGCGATCCGTCAGGCCCACCGTCTTTGCGGGCGTTGCCGTGACCATGGACAGAGCCTTGGGAAGGGTGATGCCTTCCACCTGATCGGCCAGCAGGAAGGGCGCATAGAGCAGGCTGAAGGGTACGTAGTCCGACGACAGCACATCGAGAACGCCGAGTTCGGCGAGATCGCGTGCAGCAATATTGCCGGAATGGGATTTTCCGCGAACGATGTTCGGGGCGCCCATCAGCACGCTCATGCCAGCGGTGTGGGACGCCTTGGCGGCTTCGACGCTGGTCGGGAATTCGGCAAGACGCACGCCGTGGACGATGGCCTCCTCAACATGGGCTTCCGTCGCATCGTCATGGCTGGCAACGGTGATGCCGCGTTCGGCGCAGCGGGCCGACAGATAATCACGGTGCTTGCCGGAGAATTTTTGCGAGGCGGAAACGCGTCGATCGACAAAGGCCTTGAAGGCTTCGTCGCTCAAGCCACGCTTCTTTTGATAGAACATGACGTACTGATCCATCGTCTGGAACTGACGCTGGCCCGGGGAATGGTCCATCAGCGAGATCAGCCGCACATGCGGATCGTTTTCGAAGTCTTCGAAATGCTCCAGCACGTCGGCGGAGGCGACTTCGCAGCGCAGATGCAGCAGGTGATCGGAGCGAAGACGATCTTCACCCTTGGCTTTTTCGATGGCATTGGCCATGTCGCGCATTTCGCCGCGCGCAAAGCCGCCATCCTCGTCCGAGCCAAGACGCAGGCAATCGAAAACGGTTGTGATGCCTGACGATGCGACCTGCGCATCATGCGCCTGAATGGCGGCGATCTTGTCCCAGGTCACACCCGGGCGCGGGGAATAATGCTGCTCCAGATGGTCGGTGTGCAGTTCGACGAGGCCGGGAATCAGATAGTCGCCGCCGAAATCTTCGCCCGTTTTCGATTCACCCTCGCTGATATCGGCAATCACGCCATCGCGGATCAGGACGGAGCCTTGGACGACATCGTCGGACAGCACGATGCGCGCATTGGATAGGACATGTTCAGCCATTTCGGACATCTTTCGTATTGGGAGCAGCCAGTGGCTGCCAGCTATGAACGGTGAAGGCCTCACCCCGCTGCTTTTCAACGAAAAGGCCAAGGCCGGAAATCGTCAGCGGGCGATGAATGAAGCCGGTAAATGTCTTGGTGAGAATATCCGCCATCTCTTGCCTGCGCCCTTCACTCACCGGCCCAGTCAGGGTCATGTGGAAGCGAAAATCGTCCATGACGTAAGGATAGCCCCACCGATGAAGATTGGCGCGCTGGCTTTCGCTCAGCGTTTCGGGCTTGCGACGGGCGATGTCGCGCTCGGAAAGCGGCGCGCGGAAAGGTTCGAAATGCGTCACCACCTCGGCGGTGAAATCCTGAAGCGGTTGATGGAGTGTGGCAGGAACCAAGGCGAAGAATGGCCCGAGAGAACCGATGACGATTTCGGGAATATCGAAGGCGACTTGTGAGGCTGCGAAAGCTGAAAATGCCTCCAACAGTTCTGCTTCGCTTCTGTCTTCGGCAAGTTCGAAGGGCGCTTTCAGCGTGGCGTGAAAACCATAGCGCCTTGGATCTTCGGTGACACCTGCGAAGTCGGCATAGTCGTCTAACACCTCGTCAGAAAAGGCGTTGCGCCCCAGCCACCGCGATGCCGTCTCAGTGAGCGGATCGGTGGCGGGAGGCGTAAAATAGATTGCGTAGCGCACGGGGTCGCACTTTCAAACGTCATGAAAACAGCGGAAGCGCCATTTGAGACGACTCGTCTCGGCCCCGCAAGGTCAGATGTGCGGGGTAGACCTTTTCCATGACAGAATGATGATATCGGGAGAGAAATTCGCCGGATATCAGTCTCATATTTAATGGTGCGTTTTACCGATGAGGCGAGAGCGGATCGCATTCGACATATTGTCGAACAGGAAGACGACGATGAGGATCAGCAGCACCATATAGGCGACCTTGTCCCAGTCCTGATTGGTGCGCATGGCCTCCAGCAATTTGAGACCGATACCGCCTGCGCCGACCGCACCGATAACGGTGGCCGAGCGCGTGTTGCTTTCCCAGAAATAGAGAGACTGCGAGATGAATACCGGCAGCACCTGCGGAATGACGCCGTAGCGATTGACGATGACCGGCGAGGCGCCGACCGACTTCACGCCCTCACGCTGCTTATCATCAACATTCTCCAGCGCCTCGGCATAAACCTTTCCGAGCGCGCCTGTATCGGTGAAGAAGATCGCCGCGATGCCGGGGATCGGTCCGGGACCAAAGCTCCGGGTAAAGAACAGCGCCCAGATCAGCATGTCGATGGAGCGCAGGAAATCGAAGAGCCGCTTCATGCCCCAATTCGCCGCCTTATTGGCAGTGATGTTACGAGCGGCGATAAATGCCAGAGGGAAAGCGAAGAGCGTTCCGAGAAGTGTGCCAAGGAAGGCCATGACGAGCGTCTGCAACAGCTTGGAGAGAATATCCTCATGCTGCCAGGCATCGTTGCCCAGGAAGTCATCGACCATTTTGGAGATGTTGGACTGCGCTGGATCGACGCGGGGTTGCCAGAGGGCGAGCGAGGCGAGTTCCCCCCAGCTCTTACCCCAGAACTGCGAGCGTGTGTCGAAGAAGAAATTGGCCCAACCGAGGAAGCGGCGCTGGACGTAAAGTTGCGAGGTGCGGATTTCCGCCTGACCGGCAAACCCATATTCGACAACAACCTTGTTTTCGTCCTGACGGATCTGCACGGGCGATCCCGCGGGGGCTGTGACGCGGTCTGCGCCTATTGTCACCGGATAGAGCTTGCCGTCGATATAAACATCGGCCTGCGTTGGCGTGATATCGATTCGGTTCTGCTGGCCGCCATAGATCACGCTATATCCGCCATCCGGCAGCGGCTGCAACCAGCTGATACTGGCGTTAGCGGGATACTGTCCGCGGCTCGTCCATTGCGGCACGACCTTGCCATCCGCGAAACGAAGGCGCGGCTGGGCGCGCCAGGAATACCAGTCCTGAATGTAGCTGGAAGCGCGGTCCCATCGGCCATTCATCAAGGCCGGACCGACATTGAAGGCGAAGAAGCAGATGATGAGATAGGCGACGGCTGCGACAAGGCCGAGAAACAGTCCGTAGCGGCGCAAAAAGCTCTGCTGGAAGACCTGCGGATATTGCGAAAGAAGACGTTCGCGATCGGCACCATTGATGACAATGCTGGTGGACATCAGGCCGCTCCCCGTCCGAATTCAAAGGATTGATGGCCGATCAGCCTGCGGCGCAGCCAGCCGGAAAACTGGTCAACGGCGATGATGGTGATCAGCAGCATGATGATGATGGCATAGGTTTTTGCGGCGTGATCGTTGCCGATCGCCAGGCGGAAGACCTCGCCGATGCCACCGCCACCGACAGCACCGATGATGGTGGAAGCGCGCACATTGATTTCGGCGCGCAGCAACGCATAGGAGACGAAATTCGGCAGAACCTGTGGCACGATGGCAAAGCGCACGCGCTCCAGCCAGTTGGCACCCGATGCCCGCAACCCCTCATCCGGCTTCATATCGGCATTTTCGACGACTTCAAAGAAAAGCTTTCCGAGCGCGCCAACGGTGTGGATGGTGATGGCAACGATGGCGGCAATAGGGCCGAGCGAAAGAATGGCGGTCAGCAATCCGGCGACGACGATCTCGGGAAAGGCGCGCATCACTTCCATCAGGCGTCTCACGACAAAACGCACGGCACCGGCGCCAACGAGATTGGTGGAGGCGAAAAAGCACAGCATGAAGGCGAAGGCGGTACCGATCAGCGTCGAAACCAGCGCGATGTTCAGCGTGATCATCAGCTGATAGAAAAAATGCGGAATATAAAACCCGTCGCCGATATAGACCCGCTCCGAGACATAGTCGTATTTCAGCGAGCCATCGGCATAGGGTGACGGCAGGTCGAACATGGCGCGAACGACTTCCATCGGACTGTTCGGCAGGAAGGTCTTCATAAAATCGAAGAAATAGGGCAGCCGCTCGAAAAACTTGCCGGAATTGGCGCTGTTGGCGAAATCGAGCGAAGCAAAAAGCAGCGCGAGAAAGACGACAATGGCGATGCCGGTGTAGATACGCCGCGTGACCAGCTGTTGCTGGTAGTGCTGCATGACCTTCTTCGAGGCCTCGCTCAACGTATCTGGCGTGATTGGCGTGCTGGCCATATCTTTGTGTTCCTTGCCAGAGCATGTGGGTGACGATGCGTTCACCGCTGCTCTCATTCACCGTTTCAGCGGCATCGCTCAGGAAGCGTGCGGCTTTCCCGGACATGCGCTTTAAAAAACGGCGGCGTCTTTCTGACGCCGCCGTCCCTTGCGATTGCTGGCAATCAGCCGCCGATCACGGCCTTACGGGCGTCAACGATCGTCTGGTAGAAGGACGGATCGACCTTGATGTATTCCTTGTTCTTGCCCTGCGTGAAGCCCTGGAAGCAGGCTAGGTCCTTCTTGGGCAGGTCGAGGAAGAAAGCTTCGATCTTCTGCTTCATCGGCTCACCAACCTTGTTGGCAACCATCAGCGGGCCGTTCGGGATCAGCGGCGACTTCCAGACTTCGACGATATCGTCCATATCGAGGTTGCCCTTGGCGACCATCTGGTGAAGATTGCCGGAGCTGTAGCCTTCTTCCCACTTGCCAACGCCGGAGCCGAAGGTGGTGCCGACATCGAACTTCTTGTCGAGGACGGCGAGAACGAGGTTCTCGTGACCGCCACCAAAGCCGGTTTCAGAGAAGTATTCCTTGACCGGCTTGCCGGTTTCCTTCGGCAGGGCGACGTTCGGGATGAGGTAGCCGGAGGTGGAGTCCGGATCGGCAAAGCCGAGCTTCTTGCCCTTGGCATCTGCGAGCGTCTTGATGCCGGAATCCTTGCGGGCAACCATGATCGTGTAATAGCCGCTGGAGCCGTCAGCGCCGGTATAGGTCAGGATCGGATCGACAGCCTTCGGGTCCTGAATAGCGATCTTGGCGTAGGACGACGCGCCCATGGAAGCGATATCGATGGTGCCGCCGAGCAGACCCTGGATGACGCCGTTATAGTCCGGCGACGGGAAGAGCTGAACCTGCTCAACACCGGTTGCAGCCTTCAGACCATCGGCGACGCACTGTGCGTTGCGCAGCTGGTCGTTGGAGTTTTCGCCGCCATCGAGGCCGATACGCAGAACCTTGACGTCCTGAGCCAGAGCCGAACCGGCCAGAAGGCCAAGTGCGACCGCCGAAAGAAGAGCTTTCTTCAACATGGATTTATCTCCGTTTTTCCGGCGAGCCGGAGTTTGATACGACATGGAATGTGGTATTGGGCGCCCCTGACGCGGGCGGATCGATGCTGTGCAGTCCTTACAGTCCAGCCATGGAAAGAGGCTTGGGAGCAGAAGCTTCAGGACCGGCAGATGGGTGTTGGGCGCGCGCAGTCAGCTCCGCGCCTTCAATGGTGATGCTGGTCGACGTCATGGTTTCGTCGATGCCGGCACCTTGAGAATCGGTGCCGTAGATTTCCTTGACCGCGCGGGCATCGAGCTCGGCGGGTGTGCCGTCGAAGACGACGCGACCGGCTGCCATGCCGATGATGCGCTCACAATAATTGCGCGCCGTATCGAGCGTATGAAGGTTGGTGATGACGGTAATGCCTTCGCGCTCATTGATATCGCGCAGCGCGTCCATGACGATCTTGGCATTGAGCGGATCGAGCGAAGCAATGGGCTCGTCGGCAAGCAGCATGCGCGGCGATTGCATCAGCGCACGTGCGATCGCCACACGCTGCTGCTGGCCACCCGACAGCGTGCCCGCGGGCTGCATCGCCACATGCTCGATCCCCAGACGCTCAAGCGCTGAAATCGCCATCAACCGCTCTTCGGTGGTGAAGATGCTGAGCAGGCTCAAGACCGTGGAGCGGTGATTGAGACGGCCGAGCATGACATTGGTCAAAACGTCGAGACGGGGAACGAGGTTGAACTGCTGGAAGATCATGGCGCAATCGCGCTGCCAGCGGCGCAAGGCGGCGCCACGAAGCGAGGAAACCTCGAGATCGCCGAAATGAATGGAGCCGGATGTCGGATCGACCAGACGGTTGATCATCCGCAGCAGGGTGGATTTGCCCGCACCCGAACGTCCAATGACGCCGACCATCTGGCCCTGGGGAATGTCGAGCGTCACGCTGTCCACGGCGGTCGATTTGCCGAAGCGGCGCGTTACCTGCTTGAGTTGAAAAGTCATAGGCCAAATCCAGTCTCGTTATTTCGGATTCGGCCTATCAGGGATGCGTGAAGCACGAATGTCAGTTTGATGAAGAAATTGTTACAAGGCTGACGTTAGGGAGATCCGCGCCCTTATCCGTCATACTTGGCGAGAAACGCGTCCGCTTCGAGCGACCGGAAATCATCGAGAGCGGCGCGAAGCCTCGCGTGATCCCAATCCCACCAGGCCAGCCGGTCCATGCGCTCGCCGACCTCTTCCGAAAAGCGGCGACGGATCAGCTTTGCAGGGACGCCGCCGACAATGGTGTAGGGCGCGACGTCCTTCGAAACCACGGCACCGGCCCCGACGACGGCGCCATTGCCGATGGTGACGCCGGGCAGGATGGTCGCGCCGTGTCCGATCCAGACATCGTGGCCGATGACGACGCGTCTGGCGCGTCTTGCCGCGAAAAACTCCGTCTCGTCCTCCGCATCGTCCCAATAATTATGGGCGCGATAGGTGAAGTGGTGCAGCGTTGCCCGCGACATGGGATGATTGGTGGCGTTGATGCGCACCGAGGCGGCGATGTTGACGAACTTGCCGATGGTGGCGCACCAGACGGCACCGTCCTGCATGATGTAGGAGTAATCGTCCATCTCCACCTCTTCGATACGGCAGCGCTCCGACACTTCGGTGTAACGGCCGAGCTTGGAGTTTGTGACGCGGGCGGTTTCGTGGATGACGGGTTCAAGGCCGACTTTGACACTCATGCTGCAATCTTTCTGGGCGAGAACTGCGAAACGTCGAGAATGCGGTCGGCGACGGCCTCACGCACTTCCTCATCGTGGAAAATGCCGAGCAGCGCTGTCCCTTCGGCTTTCTTTTGCCGGATCATTTCCACCACCACCTTGCGGTTGGCGGCATCGAGCGACGCCGTCGGTTCGTCCAGCAGCAGGATGGCATGGTCGGTGATGAAGCCGCGCGCGATGTTGACGCGCTGCTGTTCGCCGCCGGAAAAGGTCGCGGGCGGAAGAGACCATAATTCACGCGGCAGGTTGAGCTTCGACAGCAACTCCCCTGCCCGTTCGCGTGCTTCTTCAACCGGTACTTTGCGGGCGAGCAGCGGTTCGGCGACGACATCGACAGCGGCGACGCGCGGAACGGTGCGCAGGAACTGGCTGACATAGCCAAGGCTGCGGTGACGGACTTCCAGAACGGTGCGGGGTGCGGCGCTGCCGATATCGACCATCTGCCCCTCATGCTTGATGAGGATCTGGCCGCTGTCGATGGCATAGTTGCCGTAGAGCATCTTGAGGATCGAACTTTTGCCGATCCCCGAAGGCCCACCAAGCACGACGCATTCGCCCGCCTGGACGGAGAAGTTCACATTGCGCACGACGGGCAGTTCGATCCCGTCACGCAGATGCATGGTGAAGCTTTTGAAGACTTCCGAAACGATGAGAGGGGTCGGCATGTCACACCTGCAGGATCGAGGAAACGAGGAGCTGGGTATAGGGCTCGCGCGGGTCATCCAGCACGCGGTCGGTCAAGCCATGCTCGATGACGTTGCCACCCTTCATCACCATCATGCGGTGCGACAGGAGGCGCGCCACCGCGAGGTCGTGGGTGACGACGATGACGGAAAGGCCGAGATCGTTGACGAGACCGCGAACGAGATCGAGAAGCCTCGCCTGGACCGAGACATCCAGACCGCCGGTCGGCTCGTCCATGAAGACGAGGCGCGGCGAGGTGACGAGATTGCGGGCGATCTGCAGGCGCTGGCGCATGCCGCCGGAAAAGGCGCGCGGCTGGTCATCGATGCGATCGGTGCCGATCTCGACCCGCTCCAGCCATTCGCTGGCGGTGTTGCGGATATTGCCGTAATGCCGGTTGCCCACCGCCATCAGCCGTTCACCGACATTGGCACCGGCAGACACCGTCATGCGCAGGCCATCAGCCGGATTCTGGTGAACGAAGCCCCAGTCGGTACGCATCAGGAAACGGCGTTCGGCTTCTCCCATATGGTAGAGATCGCGCAAAGAACCATCGCGCATGCGGTATTCGACGCTGCCTGTGGTCGGCATCAGCCGGGTGGAGATGCAGTTCAGCAGCGTGGTCTTGCCGGAGCCGGATTCACCGACGATCGCAAGAACCTCTCCCGGCCAAAGATCGAAGGAGACGTTGCGGCACCCGGCACGGTCGCCATAATATTTGGAAACATCACGGACTTTCAACAGGGGTTGGTCGCTCATTCTGCGGCCTCCTTCACTTCATCGGCCAGCAGATGGCCACGATGGCCATGGGCGCGGCGGTCTTCGCAATGATCGGTATCCGAGCAGACGAACATGCGCCCGCCCCGATCGTCTAGGATGACTTCATCGAGATAGACGTTGTCTGCGCCGCAAAGCGCACAGGGCTTGTCAAAGGCCTGGATCTCGAAGGGGTGATCGTCGAAATCGAGGCTGACGACTTCGGTATAGGGCGGCACCGCATAGATGCGCTTTTCGCGTCCGGCCCCGAAAAGCTGCAGGGCTTCCGACATGTGCATTTTCGGATTGTCGAATTTCGGCGTGGGCGACGGGTCCATGACGTATCGGCCTGCGACCTTCACCGGATAGGCATAGGTCTTGGAAATGCGACCATTATGGGCAATGTCCTCATAGAGCCGCACATGCATCAGGCCATATTCTTCCAGCGCGTGCATGACGCGGGTCTCGGTCTCGCGCGGCTCGAGGAAGCGCAGAGGCTCAGGGATCGGCACCTGGTAGACCAGGACCTGACCTTCCGTCAGCGTTTCTTCTGGAACGCGGTGACGGGTCTGGATGACGGTGGCATCCTTGGTATGGGTGGTGACGGCGACGTTGGCGACCTTCTGGAAGAAGGCGCGGATGGAGACGGCATTGGTCGTATCATCCGCCCCCTGGTCGATGACTTTCAGCACATCATCAGGCCCGAGGATCGACGCTGTCACCTGCACACCGCCCGTTCCCCAGCCATAGGGCATGGGCATTTCGCGTGAGGCGAACGGCACCTGGTATCCAGGTATGGCAATGGCCTTCAGAATGGCGCGGCGGATCATCTGCTTGGTCTGTTCGTCCAGATAGGCGAAATTGTACGTTGCGAGACCTTCATCGCCAAAGTTCTCTTCAAATGAAACTTCTTCAAGCATCGTGCGTTGTCCTTCCGTAAGTCACAACGGATGTCAGGAGTAAATGATCATGGAGATCGGAATCCTCATTGCGCTGTTCTTCACTGTATTTGCAGCTTCCAGCGTATTTTGCGCTTACTGGTTCAACGAGCAGCGCTAAAACCACGTCTTTATTCAGCCGCATCGTTCAACCAACTTTCATCTGAGCTTTGCGCAGCCTCGAAATCGGCGCGCATCTTTCGGACAAGACCAAGTTCAGCTTGGAAATCGACATAGTGCGGGAGTTTCAGATGCTCCACGAAGCCCGTCGCCTGAACATTGTCCGCATGGGAAATCACGAATTCTTCGTCTTGCGCCGGTGCGGTTCTATCCTCACCGAATTCATCTGCGCGTAACGCACGGTCCACCAGCGACATCGCCATGGCTTTCCGCTCGCTTTGGCCGAAAATGAGACCGTAACCGCGGGTGAACTGCGGCGGTGCCTTGGCCGAACCCTTGAACTGGTTGACCATCTGGCATTCGGTGACCTGGATATCGCCGATGGAGACGGCGAAACCCAGTTCCGGGATATCCAGCTCGACTTCAACCTCGCCAATTCTCACTTCGCCGACAAAGGGGTGGTTGCGACCGTAACCACGTTGCGTTGAATAGGCTAATGCGAGGAGGAAGCCTTCATCGCCACGGGCGAGCGACTGCAGCCGCAGATCCCGCGCCATGGGAAACTCCATTGGCTCGCGCGTCAGATCGCCGGGGATATGGTCTTCCGGCATCTCGCCATCGCTCTCGATCAGGCCTTCTTCGGCCAGAATTTCCGAAACGCGCATGACATGTTCAGGTTCTGAATCGCGAAGAACGGGTTCCTCAACCTCTCCATCTTCGAGAAGCGATGGATCGAGGAGGCGGTGCGTGTAGTCGAAGGTCGGGCCCAGCAACTGTCCGCCGGGCAAATCCTTGTAGGTCGCAGACACACGACGCTCGACCAGCATTTGGCCCGTTTCCACCGGCTTGGAATAACCGAACCGTGGCAGGGTGGTGCGGTAGGCGCGCAGCAGAAAGATCGCTTCTATCATGTCGCCACGCGATTGCTTCACCGCCAGCGCGGCAAGTGCGCGATCGTAAAGTGACGCTTCGGCCATCACACGATCCACGGCCAGTCCAAGCTGTTCGACGATTTGGCCAACAGTCATGGCCGGCAGGTTGCGGTCTCCACGACGACGATCTGCAAGTAAGCGATGCGCATTGGCAATGGCGGTTTCCCCACCCTTTACGGCAACATACATGGCTCAGGCCTCCGTCTCAATGCGGGTGGAGCGCGGCAGGCAGATGAAGTGGCTGCCGCACGTGAGGATGACGTCAACGCCGCGGGGGAAGACCGCCCGGTTCTCGCTCCACAGGCGTACGAAGATATCTGGCAGGCCCGTGGGCTCTATGGTCTCGGTCTCGCGGATGCCGGGGCCGGAGAGGCGCAATCTCGGACCGCCTGCCAGATCCGGCACTTCGATGATCACCGTTGCGGAGCGATCGGGATATTCCTGGCTGCCCTGAGCAAAAAGATCGAAGGAGGAGAGCTGGCTTCCGGCATCAAGCACCGCAAAACGAGCCTCGGCCTTGCTGGCCGCCATCTGCGCGCCCGTATGAAAGCTCAGCCAGCTTGGAGCGACCGATTTTGAGAAGGCACCATTCATCCAGACAGGCGTCTCGTAATCGCAGAGCGTCAGGAGAATGCCGCCGGCGGCTTTGCCAAGCGGGCTTGGCGGCTGGATCGGCAGATTGAATGACTGCAGTTTCCCTGGACGCGCCATGCCGTCCATAACGGCCTTGAAGATGTGCTGGGAATCGAAGACCGGATCGGAAAATCCACCCGTTACGATATTTGCTTTGGCGGACATTAGTCGTCTCCCCGAACCATGGTGAAGAAATCGACGCGGGTTGCGGCGGTTTGCTGGATAGCGTTTGCTTTGCGCTTCTCGATACGGGACGCGACCACAGAAAGAACCTCACGCTCGACGAGAGGGCGGGTGGCCTCTTCTTGCCAAAGGGCATCGGCGATTGCCGCGTACCATGCCTGCTTGCGGCTGGTGCCGAGCGCATGGGCATGGCCGATCGTGCCGGAGGCGAGCTTGACCGTCGCGCGCGTCACCGTCGCTTCTCCGAGATTGAAGGGCGAACCGCCGCCGCCGATCTTTCCGCGCACCATGACGAGCCCGGTTTCCGGGCCACGGACCTTTTCGACGGTTGGCTTGGCGTCGAGAGCATTCCAGCACAGGAGAAGCTCTTCAACCGTCGCACGGGCCAAGAGCCCTGCGGCCCGCTTTCTCGCCTCTTGAATTTCGGTCGGTTCGTTCATTTTATCCTCAAACGTCTATTGATATAGACAACCATACAAGATAGCTTAGATGTAAGCCCTAAGGATGACAAGCGTGTGACATGACCCTGACGAACAATATGCGAAAGAAGAACGGCGTCGCGCTGTGGCGCCAGATCGCCGACCGGATCAGGACGGCAATTGCTGCGGGGGAATATGATGGAACCGGCATGTTGCCATCAGAGATGGTGCTGGCCGAACGCTTCGGCGTTAACCGTCATACCGTTAGAGGCGCTATTGCAGCGCTTGCGGATGAAGGCATCGTTCAGGCGCTGCAAGGACGCGGCACGCTTATCACCCGCAAAGACCGCCTCAGTTTCCCGATCTCGAAACGTACACGCTTTACCACTGGTCTCGGCGATCAGGCACGGGAGATGGAAGGACTGCTTCTGGCCCATTCTCTGGAAGGAGCGACCACGGCGCTCGCCGAGAAGCTGAATGTCGCACCGGGCGCGCCACTCATCCGGCTGGAGTTGCTGCGCAAGGTCGATCAGAAGCCGGTGTCGCGCTCCACATCCTGGTTCCCGGCGGATCGGTTCGGTGGCATTGCCACTGATTACGAGGAAACGCGCTCTATCACCGAAGCGCTGAAACGATCCGGCGTTGCCGATTATGTCCGGGCATCAACCACCGTGTCCGCCCGCCACGCGGAGGCCGACGATCTGGCCGATCTCGAATTGTCACCAGGGGCCATTCTTCTTGTCTCCGACTCCTTGAATATCGACATGGACGGCCAGCCGATCCAGTTCGGCACCAGCCGCTTTCCGGCGGATGTGGTGCAATTCACCGTGGAGAATTGACGGTAATGGAAGCGGTCGCCTTGCAAGCGACCGTTATCTGATCTGGACGGGGACCACAAAGGACGTCTGCGCACCTGGCGGCGGCGTTGAGACCGATGCCCTGCCGATCGACGACTTGATTTTCGCATCAACGGCCTCATCGCCCGTGGATTTGACCACGCTGAGCCGACCAATCGAGCCATCGTTTTGCACGACGAAGGACACAGTGACTGTCATGCCAGAACGCCCCGCGCCGCGTACGATACGGCGCGCAACAGCGCTTTGAACCTTCGATGCCCAATCAGCGGGAGAGATGGAAGACGATGAGGACCCAGCGCTATTGCGTGAAGCAGCCGTTCTGTCGGACTGGGCCGCCTCTGCTTTAGCGATATCCCGACGCTGTGATTGCTGTTGCGCCTGTGTCGGCTTCTGCACGCGCTTCTTTTCTGGCTCTTTGTCCTTCTCCACCTTCTTTTGCACCGGTGGCGGCGGTGGGCGAAGCACCGGAAGCGGAACCTCGACATTCTCGAGTTCTGCCACCTGCTGCTGCTCGATGGGATCGATCTCCTGCACCGGTTCCGGCGGAGGCTCCTGCTCGACGGGTTGCGCTATCTCTGGCTGCACCTCAGGTGTGGGCTCAGGCTCCGGTGGCGGTTGCTCGACGACAGGCTCTGGAACGGGTTCCGGCGGCGGCTCGACTGGTGGAGGTTCGTCTACCGGTTCGGCAACGTTGCTCTTGACTTCTTCTGTTTCGATCTCGTCATTGGCTTCAACCGTCTGCTCGGTATTGACGGCCTCCGGCAGAGCCGCAAGCTCGATCATGATTGCAGCTTGAGGCGCGTTATCGCCCAGCTCAACAGGCTTCTCGTGCATGAGATAATAGGCCCCGGCAGCATGCACCGAGACCATCACCAGCGCCGCCGCCGACCAGAGCGCGACCTCTCCCAAACGAGATTGTCCCGAACGAGGGTAGACGGGGTCCGTCACTGCGTCCCTCCATTCGGACCAGGCGCAGGCTGGCCGGGTTGCGGCTGGCTGGAGTGAGAGGCTGGTGCGGCATTTGTTGCTGGGGCTGCAATACCCTCCAGCCCGACAAGCGCGATCTTCAGATATCCGCTGTCACGCAGCAGGTTCATGATCTCCATGAAGTGGCCGTAATCCACCGCCTTGTCAGCGCGCAGGAAGATACGCGTGTCCTTCTTGCCGCCGGTCTTGGCATCGAGGCTCGTCGCAAGGGCTTCACGCGCCACCGCATCATTGCCGATATTGAGCGATAGATCATCCTTCACCGTCAGGTATAGCGGCTCGTCAGGGCGTTCGGCCGGCTTTGCCGTCGAGGCCGGAAGGTCGACATTGACATCCACGGTCGCAAGTGGTGCCGCCACCATGAAGATGATGAGCAGCACCAGCATCACGTCGATGAACGGCGTGACGTTGATTTCATGGTTTTCGGGAAGTTCTTCCCCGTGACTTTCTCGAATACCGCCCGCCATGATCTTATCGTCCTACCAGCGAGACCTGGGGCTTGGACGCGCTGCCAGGCGGGATGCGGCGGAAATCAAGGTCGCGGCTGACGAGACGCTCGACGCCCGCAGCAACATCGGCCAGCAGATGGCGATAGCCAGTAATGGAGCGGGCGAAGACGTTGTAGATCACCACCGCCGGAATGGCGGCCACGAGGCCGATTGCCGTTGCCAGCAGCGCTTCAGCGATGCCAGGCGCGACGATCGCCAGGTTGGTCGTCTGCGATTCGGAAATACCGATAAAGGCGTTCATGATGCCCCAGACGGTCCCGAAGAGACCGACGAAGGGCGAAACGGAACCGATGGAAGCCAGAACACCGGTGCCGCGCGACATGCGACGGCCTGCATGGGTTTCGATGCGCGACAGGATGGAGGAGACGCGTTCTTTGATGCCACCGCCATCGGTGTGCGCCACAACAGCGTCGGAAAGCTGCATCTCATAGGAGGCCATGCGCAACATCAAGGCCGCAGGACCGCCCTTGTTCTCGACGGCATCAGTGGCTTCGGCCAGCGTCTTCGCCTTGTGAACGATTTTCAGCGTCGAGCCTGCGCGCAACCGTGCGGCAGCAAGCTCGATCGACTTCGCCAGCCAGACCGTCCAGGTGGCGAGCGAGGCCAGAGCAAGGCCGATCATGACGCTTTTGACGACCCAGTCTGCCGCCATGAACATGCCCCAAGGAGACAGATTGTGCGGAATGTCGGAGCGTTCATCAGCGCTCACCTCCACAGGAGAAAGAGCCTCACCGGCGGGGCTTGGCTCTGCTGCTGATGGTGTCTGTACGCCGGATGGTTGATCGGGGGCTTCGCCTGTTGGGGAAGGAGCCGTCGTTGCAGGCGCTTGCTGATCCTGTGGCGCTTGCGATGGCTGAACGGGAGCGGGCGGGGTGGAATTCGTAGCCGGCGAAGGAGCCTGCTGAGGCTCGATCTGCGTCGCGGCGGGCACGTTTTCAGTCGGTGCTGCCGTCTGGGCAACGGCCTGGACAGAAGAGACGCAGAGCATGACGGTCATTGCCAGCGCTACGTGTCGGTGCCGCATCCATGGCGCCATGACAGGATTGGACGAAGAAAGCGAGAATGTGGAGGTCATCAGATGGTCCCGGGTTTCTGTACTGCACGACGACCAGACGCATCGGCATAGCCCCTACCCGCACCGAAGCAGCGGACATGCAAGCCCGCCCCGCTATAAGTGGAGTAAGATTAGCAACTAATACATCGCAGAAACCGGAGCTGTAAACTCATCTTTTGGAAAAACCTGCGTGATGAAGCGATGTTTTTACGCTCGCTTGCCAGGAATCACTGCTGCTGCATGGGCAGGAACTGCGCTACCAGCTCATGACGATCACCCGGATATGTCACCGTGACATGGGTGACATAGGTCTGGCCGTGCCAGGTTCGCCGCTCAACGACCAGACAGGCGGTGCCGGTAGGAATGGCCAGCGCATCGGCGATCCGCCGATCTGCGGAGATGGCGCGGATCCGATGCTCGGCAGCACTCCAGGGTACCATCTGCAAAAGCCATGACCCCGGACCGACGGAAGAGAAATCCGCTTCCCTTGCCTCCGGCACGGCGGAGACATTGATGATGCGGTCTTCAAGACAGAATGGAATGTCACCGGTGAAATGCCGGCAGGTCAGCGAGAGAATGCTGGCACCCGCCTTGACCTCCAGTGCTGCTCGATCCTGAGACGTCGCCTTGCGCAACTCGCGATCATCCAGCCGGTAGCCATAGGTGAGTCCCATCTGCTGGACTTCACGCTGGATATCGTGAATTTCCAGAACCGCCGATTGCGCATGCGGACGGGTGACAAAGCTGCCGGAGCGACGGCGGCGCTCGATCAGGCCTTTCTTGACCAGCTCGGTCAGTGCCTTGTTCACCGTCATGCGGGAACAATCATACTCTTTCGTCAGCTCGTGCTCGAAGGGAATACGATAACCGGGCGGCCATTCGCCCGACAGAATCCGGCCTTCCACGTCGCTCATGATGCGTTCGTGCAAGGACTTTTCCTGCGGTGCCGCCGCTTCAGCCATAGTTCATGTTCCGTTTACACATCGGCCCGAAAATCGGAAATCGCTTTTCGGAAAAGCACGATGCGTATCTTCCAAAAGGTAAAGCGTCCTTTGTGCATCCAACAGGACGCACGGCGCTTTGATAGCCCGCCTGATATCACCGTCACCAAAGCTTAGCCATGGGTGGCCGCCACAATTGCCTCTCCGCGGATTTCCTCGGTCAGCCGCGCACGCAGCTCCGAGAATTCCGGGCTGGCCTTGACGGTGTAATGACGCGGATGCGGAAGATCGACAGGAGTGATGGACTTGATGCGGCCTGGACGCGCCGACATCGTCACCACACGGTTGGCCATGAAGACCGCCTCCTCGATATCATGCGTCACGAAGATGACCGTCTTCTGCTCCCGCTCCCATATGCCGAGCAGCAATTCCTGCATGAGGCCGCGCGTCTGGTTGTCCAGCGCGCCGAAGGGTTCATCGAGCAGCAGAATGCGTGGGCCGTTGGCAAGCGCCCTGGCAATCGCCGTTCTCTGCTGCATGCCGCCGGACAGTTGCTTGGGCCAGTGATTCTCGAAGCCCCGCAAGCCCACCTTGTCGATGTAGCTGTCGACGACGTCCCACTTTTCCTTTTCCGCCACCCCGCGCTCGCGCAGGCCAAAGGCAACGTTCTCGCGCACAGTGAGCCAGGGAAACAGCGTATAGGACTGGAAGACCATGCCACGGTCAGCCCCCGGTCCCTTCACTTCCTGACCGGCCAGCAGAACCTTGCCGGTGGTCGGGCGATCGAGACCGGCGATGATGCGAAGCAGAGTGGACTTACCACACCCCGATGGCCCGAGAATGGTGACGAAGTCGTTCTTGGGGATTTCGAGGTCGGTCGGCTGCAGCGCGAGCGTCGGCGTACCGCCGCGCACGCCGGGAAAGGTGCGGCTGACACCCTGGATGACGAGTTCGTTCATCAGGCAAGCCTCCAGGCGAACAGTTTGCGATTGAGAGACTTGAAGGCAAAGTCCGAGATGAGGCCGATAACGCCGATGACGATGATGCCGAAAATGATCTGGCCTGTTGCCATCAGCGCCTGGCTGTTGATGATCATGTAGCCGATGCCGGACGACGCGCCGATCAGTTCCGCCACGATGACATAGGTCCAGGCCCAGCCGAGAACCAGACGCAGGATTTCGGCAATATCCGGCGCGTTGGCCGGGATGAGAACCCGGCGCACCACGCCGCGATCTTTGGCACCGAGCGTATAGGCAGCCTCGACGAGATCGCGTCTGGTTCCAGCAACGGCGACGGCAACCATGAGGATGATCTGAAACACTGCGCCGATGAAAATCACCAGCAGCTTCTGCATTTCACCGATCCCGGCCCAGAGGATCAGCAGCGGCACGAAGGCCGAGGCGGGAAGATAGCGGGCAAAGGAGACGAAGGGTTCCAGCAATGCCTCGATCGGCTTGTAAGCGCCCATGGCGATGCCGAGCGGTACGGCGATGATCGCCGCCAAGACGAAACCGCCCACCACGCGCCAGATGGTCATGCCGATATCATAGGCAAAGCCCTGCGCGGTGATCAGATAGATCCCGTCATTCAACATAGTGATGGGGTCTGCGAGGAAGGTCGGCGAAACGAATCCACCCAGTGTGGCGATGCCCCAGGCGAGGAAGAACAGCACGAAGAACAGGATGCCGAGCGCAATCCGCGTGCTGTGTTTGATAGGCTGTAGTGGCTGCATGTCGATCCCGACAGTCATGAGGCAGGGCGCGGCGGCAAGCCGCGCCCGATTGTGTTACGTGATGGCCGATTACTTGATGAAGGAGGTATCGGCGAGCGTCGAAAGATCTGGCTTCGACTTGATGACGCCGATTTCGAGGAGCAGATCGGCGGCCTTCTCCGAGAAGGTCTTGAACTCACCTTCGAAGAACTTCTGGTTGGCCGCCTTGTCCTGCCATTCGAGGAACTTGGCGGAATTGCCGAAGGCTTCGCCCGATTGTTTCACATCCGCGCCCATGGTGGCATAGGCCTTCTCAGGATCGGCCTTGATAGCGTCGAGCGCTTCGAAGTAGCTCGTCGCCAGCGCCTTGGCCGCATCCGGGTGGGCCTTGAGGAATTCCGGCGTGCAGCCGAAGGTGTCCATGACGGCCGGATAATCCAGCGTGGTGGCGATGATCTTGCCCTTGTCGGGTGCGGCACGAACCGTGGAGAGATAGGGTTCATAGGTCATGGCGGCGTCGTTCTGGCCGGCGACAAAGGCTTGTGCTGCCGGGCCGGGCTCAAGGTTGACTACCTTCACGTCTTTCAGCGTCAGGCCATTTTCCTTGAGGATCCAGGCGAGGAAGAAGTATGGCGAGGTGCCCGGTGCCGATGCGGCAATCGTCTTACCCTTCAAGTCGGCAATCTTGGCAATATCAGTGCGAACCGCCATGCCATCCGCGCCATGAGACTTGTCCATCTGGAAGATCTGGGTGGATTTCACGCCGTTGGCATTCCAGGCCACCCATGTCTCGACGGTGGTTGCCGCGCATTGAATGTCACCAGAGGCCAGCGCCAGATGGCGGCTTGCCTGCGGGATTTTCTTGATCTCGACCTCGAGGCCGTTCTTTTCAAAAATGCCCGTTTCCTTGGCGAGTGTCAGCGGCGCAAAGCCCGTCCAGCCGGACATTCCGATGGTGACGGGTGTTTCAGCGTGGGCCGCGGTGGAAAAGAGTGCGGCGGCGAGAAGGGTAAAACCCAGTGTCTTTCTCATGATCGTTCCCCTGTTGCTCTATTTTTGAGCGGCGATGTCCACCGCTTCTTTAAGGAGCATTAATTCACAGGGAAAATAATTTGTCTAGACAAAATGCGTTACCGACCGGCACGACGTGCGGCCCTGGCTTCCAGCATCGAAAAGACACTATGGATCAGCACCGCTAGTGCCGCCACGATCAAACCGCCCTGCAGGATGAAAGCGAGATTGTTGGATTGCAGACCGGCAATAATGACTTCACCCAGCGTGCGTGCTGCCACGGTCGAGCCGATCGTCGCGGTGGAGAGACTGATGACGGCGGATAGTCGAATGCCGGCAAGGATCGCGGGCATGGCAAGCGGGATATCGATCTTCCACAAGCGTTGCCAGCCGGTCATGCCGGCACCACGGGCTGCCTCGGTGATGGATGCGGGGACCGTCATCAGGCCCGTGAGTGTGTTTTCAAAGACCGGAAGCAAGGCATAGAGGAATAGCGCCACCAGCGTCGGCTTCTGCCCGAACCCCATGGTCGGAACGGCAAGCGCCAGCACGGCAACGGGCGGAAATGTCTGGCCGATATTGACGATGCTGCGGGACAGCGGCAGGAATTCCCGACCAAATGGACGGCTGACAAGGACGGCAAGTGTGGCCGCTACCAGTGTGGCGGCCGCCGTTGCCATCCCCACGATTGCCAGATGGGAGAGCGTCAGGGACAGAAGGTCGGCCTGCTGATAGATGGCGGGCGCATTGGTCTGGACAAGCGGCGAGAAGATCGGGGAAAAGATGCTTGGTTTCGCCAGGAAGACGACAAGCAGCAGCGCAAGTCCCAACAGAAGGACCGGCCCCAACAGTGCTTTATAGCGAGGACTTGTCATGAACGGCCCACAGCTTGCTGCAAGAGTGTTTCGCGCCGGATGCGGCCAATCTTCTGCCCATCGGTGCCGACAACCGGGAGACTGTCTCGTCCCGCCCAGAGCATGGCGGACAGTGCGTCGCGTTGGCTGAGGCTGCCGTTAAGCGGTTCGCCTTCCGCCTCTCCGGGTTCGACGATCTCGGAGACGGTTGCCACGGAAAGCAGCCGTAAAGGCCTTTCCCGCTCGCCGATCAGCGTTTTGACGAAAGGCGTTGCCGGGTTGAGGACCAGTTCCGCCGATGGTCCATATTGCACGATCTTTCCCTTATCCATGACGGCAATCCGATCCGCCAGGAAGAAGGCCTCATCCATATCGTGTGTGACCAGCACGATGGTGACACCGAGTTTTTTCTGGATCGTCAGAAGATCTTCCTGCGCCTTGGCGCGGATGATTGGATCGAGCGCGCCGAAGGGCTCGTCCATCAAAAGAATATTCGGTTCGGCTGCCAATGCCCGTGCCACGCCAACGCGCTGTTGCTGACCACCTGAGAGTTCGCTGGGGAAGCGGTCAGCATAGAGTTTTGGATCGAGTTGAAAGAGCGTGAGCAGTTCGTGGACTTTGGCGGAAACCCGCTGGCGATCCCAGCCAAGCAGTTCCGGCACGGTCGCAATGTTCTGCGAGACTGTTCTGTGCGGAAAAAGCCCATGCCCCTGGATGGCATAACCGATACTGCGGCGGAGTTCGAAACCGGGCAGATCGAGAACGTTTCGCCCATCGATACGAATGAGGCCCGATGTCGGCTCGACCAGTCGATTGATCATGCGCAGAAGCGTCGTCTTTCCCGAGCCGGACGTGCCGACGATGACGGTAACGCTTCTGGGTTGGACGGTGAGGGTCACAGTATCGACCACCGTCGCTTCGCCATATCGCTTGGTGAGGCCTTCGACTTCGATCATGCGGCTTTTCCTCGTGACAGGAGTTTGCTGTCGATCAGGGCATCCAGCAGAATTGCCGCAGCAAATCCCAGGATGACGGTCGGGATGGTTCCGAGAAGAACGAGGTCCATGGCCGTTTGGCCAATCCCCTGGAAGACGAAGACACCAAAGCCCCCGCCACCGATGAGCGCCGCAATCGTCGCAAGTCCGATATTCTGCACCAGCACGATGCGGATGCCAGTCAAGATGATGGGAAGCGCCAGCGGAAACTCGATCTTGAGCAGGCTTTGCCGACCGGTCATGCCGATGCCGCGCGCCGCATCGCGCACAGCGGGGGATACGCCCGCAAGCCCGACGGCGGTGTTGGAAACGATCGGAAGCAGGGAATAAAGAAACAGCGCAACGAAGGCCGGGGCGGCGCCGATGCCGCGAATACCGATGTCCGACGCGCCCGGGACATGGGTTCCGATCCAGCCGAGTGGCGCAATCAGCAGGCCGAAGAGCGCGATGGACGGTATGGTCTGGATGATGTTGAGGCTGTTCAGCATGGCGGCGCGGATGCGCTCTTCCTTGAAACACAGCACTCCCAAAGGAATGCCAGCCAGCATAGCGGCGATGACAGAGCCCAGAGCCAGCTGAAGGTGGCGCTGCGCTTCCGTCCAGAAGATATCGGCGCGGCTCTGGTACTCCTTGATGACGGAAAGATCCTTCCAAAGGCCGGAGAGCAGAAAGGCGCTGAGAAGCAGCAGTGAGAGAGCAAGCAGGATGAGACGTGTCAAAGGCTTGGGACGAAGTCTTGCAATCGCATCCGTTGCCAGGACCACCAGCCCGGCAAGCAACAACCAGAAACCGCTGGCCGCCGACACGCGGGCATAGGTATTTTCAGGCGGAATCAGAGATGAAGCGGAAAGGCCGACAGCAACGGCGAGCGCGATCAGTGCAGCAAAGGCGGTTGCTAAACGGATCTTTGTATTAGCGGCGAAGAGCGCGACCGCGGCGGCTAAAAGGATGATGCCGATCAGGCCGTAACCAACGGGAGGCGGCATGCTGTCCAGCAGAAGGCGCCCTTCCCCTTGCACGATACGGTTTGCGCGGAAGCTGACAAAAGGGGGAACGACCGCAGCATAGAAAAGCAGGCCGCAGATCAGCACGCCGACCTTATCGACATGTCGTGTGACGCTCTGCGGCTTTGAAATGGCGTTCTCGCTCCGCAACGACACCTCTTACTTTACGAAGCCGTTCTTGGTGAGGAAGTCGAGCGCGACCGCCTTTGCCTGCTCTCCACCCACCTGCACCCGGCCGTTCAGCTCCTGCAGTGTCGTGAGGTCGAGCTTTTCGAAGACCGGCTTCAGGACCTTCTCGATGTCAGGATGCTTCTTCAGCACCTCCTCGCGGATAATCGGCGCAGGCTGATAGACCGGCTGCACGTTCTTGTCATCCATGAGGACGACGAGGCCAGACGGCGCAATACCGCCATCGGTGCCATAGACCATGGCAGCATTGGCATTGTTGGTCTGGTTGGCGGCCGCAGCAATCGTCGCTGCCGTGTCGCCGCCGGAGAGCGTGATCAGCTGCTCCGGCTTCAGCGTGAAGCCATAGGTCTTCTGGAAGGCGGGTAGAGCGGCTGCGGAGTTCACGAATTCCGAGGATGCGGCAAGCACGATCTGGCCGCCACCTGCAACATATTTGCCGAGATCGCTCAGTGTCTTGAGATTGTTCTTCTCCGCCACATCCTTGCGAACCGCGATACCCCAGGTGTTGTTGGCCGGAGAAGGCGACAACCAGACGATCTTGTTGGCATCGTAATCCAGCGTCTTGGCTTCTTCATAAGCCTTGGCGGCATCCTTCCAGAGGGGATCGTCTGCTTTCTCGAAGAAGAAGGCGGCGTTGCCGGTATATTCGGGATAAATATCGATTTCGCCTGCGATGATCGCCTTTCGCACGACAGGCGTCGCGCCCAACTGGATCCGGTCGGTGGTGGCAATATTGTTGACGTTCAAAACCGACTGGATGATGTTGCCGAGAACGCTGCCTTCCGTGTCGATCTTGGATGAGACGACAACCTGCGCTTGGGCAATCGAGGCGTAGAGAGCAAGCGCGAATCCAGCGCCGGCCAGCTTCATCAGACGATTCATGGGCAATCTCCACTCGGAAAGGTTACTCGGGCAGGACAATGCCTCGTCTTTCTGACCAACACTGATGAGCGACTGTCCCCGGTTCAGCACGAGGTAACGAGGTAAGCGACAAAAAAGTTGCAGCGAAAAATGCGGGCGAGGGAAAATCCGAAGTGTCTTGCCTGACGCTCAACGCCCGCGCGCTTGTTTGCCGATCACGAACGGCATGAGCACCGACAGAAACAGCAGGCGCAGCACATGGTGCGAGCCGACATAGGCCGTATCGGCATGCATCATCACCGCCATGGCTGCCATCGTCTCAAGGCCACCGGGCGCGAAAGCGATCATCACGGCGTTCAGCGGAACACCCGTCAGACTTGAGACGAGAACGGCGACCGAACAGGCGAGGACGACAACCGCGACGGTCACGACGGCACCAGCCAAAAACGCTTTCCGCATGTCTTTCAGCGAGGAGCGCGAGAAGCGCGTGCCGATCAGGCTTCCCAGAACGATATAGGTGGGGATCGCTAGCCAATCCGGCACCCCGCCGCTGGAGAAGCCTGTGACGTGTGAGCCGATGGAAACAGCAACACCACCGAGAAGCAGTGCCGCCGGAAAGCGCCATCGCATGAAGAGGAGCCCAACGATCAGGGACGCCAGCAGTGTCAGGCCAAGTTCCAGCGCTGGCATGGGTGGCGGCAGGATGGAGGGCTCGACGCTGACGAGATCGAGATATTTGACAATCAGCGGCACGGTGAGTGTGAGCGCCAGAACACGGACACTCTGGATGACGCTGACGGTTGCGAGATCGCTCTTGGTCTCCGCCGTGAGGCTGATAATGTAGCTGAGGTGGCCAGGAGACGCACCTAGCATCGCGGTCGTGTGGTCATAACGGAAGAGGAAGCGCAGGATCCAATAGGCTGTATAAAGAAGCGCTACAACCGTTAACAGCACTGCGATGAAGCTCAAGGGCCAGGTTCTGGCAGCTTGGAAGACGTTTGGCGTTATGTTCGTTCCCATCGATACGCCGACAATGACGAAGGTGGCGTTACGAAGGTTCTTCGGCACGGAGAGCGTCAGGCCGAGAAGACTTGCGGCGGTAACGGCGAGTGCCGGGCCGCAGAGAAAGGGAGCCGGCAGACCGACGAGCACCCCGAACAGCGCGCCAAGACTGCCGATGAAGACGGTCAGGGCAAGGCGAGAAAGCTCGGATATGGAGATCATGGCACCGGTGGGAATCAGAACGCAAACAGTAGACGTCCACTTGCGCCGTCATCGCTGCTGAAATCAAGCTCTTCCAAAAGAAAAGCCTGCCGGCAGTTTTGCGGGCAGGCTTTTGGAAACAGGCTCGACGCTCTGATCAGGCGGCTGCGACCGGGGTCGGATGGACGCGCGGCGCCAGTTGATCGAGACCGAGCAGGAAGTTGATCTGCGGACGGGCTTTGACGAGATCGTCGATCGAATATTCGGTCAGGACGTCGAAGAACGCGTTCAGCGCCTTGCGAAGTGCGGAGTTAAGGCCGCAGCTATCGACAAGCGGACATTCGACAGCGCCATCCTCGAAGCATTCCGCCATGGCAAAGCTGTCTTCTGTGACTTTGACCACGTCGAACAAGCTGATCTTGTCGGCAGGCTTGCCAAGCTTCACGCCACCGTTGCGACCGCGCACGGTCTCGACGAGACCAGCCTTGGTCAGCGGCTGGAGGATCTTGAAAAGGAAAAGTTCCGAAACGCCATAAGCCTTGGCAATCTCAGGAATGCGGCTCAGATTGCCGTCATTGGCGGCGCAATACATCAACATGCGGACTGCATAGTTGGTCTGTTTGGTCAAACGCATGCTGATCTCCTAGTCGGTAATGTGGAGTTATATAGTTTGTTTTTCAGTTTAGAACAATTCCAGACATGAAAAAAACTTCCTTACCCGTTCGATCTCCCGCGGTTGACCGTTGACCGGCCTGCCGATTCATGAACAAACAACTCCACTATTCAATCCTAGCGGAGACCTGTGGCATGGCAAGCTTGAAAACCAGCTTTCTGACGCTTGGTACGGTGTTATCTGTCGCCTGTGGCAGCGCGTCATCAGCATTCGCCGGTGGTGAGGTGAATGTCTACTCCTACCGCCAGCCCGAATTGATCCAGCCGCTGCTTGACGCTTTTACCAAGGAAACCGGAATCGAGACCAATGTCCTGTTCCTGGATAAGGGTCTGGTCGAGCGCATCCAAGCGGAGGGTGTCAATTCTCCGGCCGATATTCTGCTGACCGTGGATATCGCGCGGCTGGTGGAAGCGAAGGAAGGCGGCGTGACGCAACCGGTCCTCAACGACCCTGTCATAGAAAAGGACATTCCCGCCAATCTTCGCGATCCTGAAGGCGAGTGGTTTGGACTGACGACCCGCGGGCGCGTCGTCTATGCCTCCAAGGAGCGCGTGACGCAGCAGGCGATCACCTATGAGGAGCTTGCCGACCCCAAATGGAAGGGCAAGATCTGCATTCGTGACGGACAGCATTCCTATAACATCGCACTCTTCGCCTCGATGATTGCCCATCACGGGTTGGACTACACCCGCACATGGTTGACAGGCTTGAAGAACAATCTGGCACGCAAGCCGGATGGCACGGATCGCAGCCAGGCGAAATCCATCTATTCCGGCGAATGCGATATTGCGCTGGGCAACACCTATTATGTCGGTCTGATGCTGACCAATGAGCAGGAACCAGAGGAAAAAGTCTGGGCCAACAGCGTCAAGGTCATCTTCCCCAATGCCGAAGATCGCGGCACCCACGTCAACATTTCCGGCGTTGCCATGACGAAATACGCGCCCAACAAAGAAAACGCCTTGAAGCTGATGGAATTCCTGGCTTCGGGAGAAGCGCAGGAAATCTACACCAAGCAGGTGTTCGAGTATCCGGTGCTTCCCGGCGCGCAGCCGTCCGATGTCGTGAAAGGATTTGGGCCGATCAAGCCTGACACATTGTCGCTGACCGAGATCGCAGCGCACCGGAAAGAGGCGTCCGAGCTGGTCGATGAAGTCGGCTTTAATGACGGTCCGTCGCAATAAGTCGCGCGGCTCGGCAAGCGTTATCGGTTGACGCAGAAGAAAGCGCCCGCGACAAAATCGCGGGCGCTTCTTATTGATCTGGTTCAACGGAAGCGGTCATGCCGCCTTGATCAGATCACCATGCGGATCGAGAACGAACTTGGTTGCCGCCCCCTGGTCGAAGCTTTCATACCCCTGCACCGCATCGTCCAGCCCAATGATCTTGGCGTTGACGATATCGGCGATCGGTAGCCGATCATGCAGGATAGCCTGCATCAGCTGACGGTTATATTTCAGGACCGGGGTCTGTCCGGTGTGGAAGGACTGCGCCTTTGCCCAGCCGAGACCGAAGCGCAGCGACAGGCTTCCCTGCTTCGCCGCATCATCCACAGCGCCCGGATCCTCCGTGACATAAAGACCCGGAATACCGATGTTGCCGGCGGCACGGGTGATCTCCATCATCTGATTGAGAACGATAGCAGGCTGTTCACCACCGGCATGTCCGCGAGCTTCAAATCCAACGGCGTCGATCGCACTATCGACTTCGTTGGTGCCGACGATCTCGGCAATCATGTCGCCCAAGCGATCGCCTTTGGACAGATCCACAGGCTCGAAGCCGACCTTCGCCGCATGCGCCAGACGATCTTTATTGAAGTCGCCGATCATCACGACGGCTGCACCGAGAATGCGAGCAGAGGCTGCGGCGGCCAGACCGACCGGACCGGCGCCCGCCACATAGACAGTAGATCCGACGCCAACGCCCGCTTTTACCGCACCGTGGAAACCAGTCGGCAGGATATCCGAAAGCATGGTCAAATCGCGGATTTTCGACATTGCCTTATCGCGATCGGGAAATTTCAGAAGATTGAAGTCGGCATAGGGAATGGTGACGTATTTCGCCTGGCCCCCGATCCAGCCACCCATGTCGACATAACCATAGGCGCCACCTGCGCGGGATGGATTGACGGTGAGGCAGACGCCTGTATCCTGCGACTTGCAGCACCGGCAACGACCACAGGCAACATTGAAGGGCACGGAGACGATATCGCCGACCTCGAGCATCTCGACATCAATGCCCTTTTCGATGACTTCTCCGGTGATCTCGTGACCTAGTACAAGACCTGGCATGGCGGTCGTGCGACCGCGCACCATATGCTGATCCGAACCGCAAATATTGGTCGAAATGACTTTCAGGATCACGCCATGCTCGATCCTGCGCCCATCCGGCGCCTCCAGCTTCGGATCGTCAATATCACGAACCTCCACCTGACCTGGCCGTAAATAGACAACGCCTCGGTTCCTGCTCATATCCATCTCCTCCATGGTTTGAACATCAATGTCGAAGCCGTCAGGGCAGCGACATTCTTCACTATAGGACAATCAATGGATAATCCGGTGAAGAGTGGGACTACCTGTTCCTCACCAATGCATCCTCCAGAATGATCGCCCTTCTGACCGGTTGAACCCGGTCATCGACGCAAGTAACGCCACCTCCTCAAGTGACGTTTCGATGCTGACAGGAGACCACGCAAGGCCGAGGTAAACGTTCTGGATTACGACACGCCTTGTGTGTTCAACGACACTGAGGTCCAGGTTCCAAGGATGCGGTCGAGACATCGACCTCCTGCGAATGTCGCGGAGCAAGATTCATGCTGGATGTTGGGGGTGGGCGCCTTCACGGTTATGGCGAGACGTGAAGCCAGTAAGTTCTCGATCTGAGCTTTTGCGCTGACTAATTATTTCAATTGCCCGTCGCTCAGTACCGGGTCATTACATTTCCGTCCTTACAGAATGCGACCTACGCTTTGTTTTTCCGCATGGCCTACTGAGGATCACTAGGAGAGAGCACCGTGCCAGCGCCAAAACGCAAGAAAGCCATCCACAACGGGAGGGCTTTCGTGTTGAATTTCTTCGTTTTTTTGGTTGCGGGGGCAGGATTTGAACCTGCGGCCTTCAGGTTATGAGCCTGACGAGCTACCGGGCTGCTCCACCCCGCGTTGACTGCGATCGACTTGGATGTCGAGTAATCTTTAGAACTGCAAAAGGCCGCTTTGGATGCGGCCTTTGGTATCGGCCTTGGCCGGAGGAGTGTGATTTGAGAAGATTTTTTTGTTGCGTTTAGCAGACCTGGCAGCGACCTACTCTCCCGCGTCTTAAGACGAAGTACCATTGGCGCTGGGGCGTTTCACGGCCGTGTTCGGAATGGGAACGGGTGCAGCCGCCCCGCGATAACCACCAGGTCGGCGAAACGCAACTGACACATGCTTTTGCATGTGCTGTTGTATCGAGAAGCTGGAGAGCGTTTTGCTCTATTTGATTTGAACACGTCTTTCTCCGACCTGTCTGTGTGTTGCCTTTCTCGAGTTTGAGTTGGGCAGCCATACAGACCAGCGGTCGTCGCGCCTTGTGGCGCGGCCCGTCCGGAGCGCTAAGCGCGTCAGGACAGAAGAGATGATGCTCATCTTCGATGAGCATGAACAATGGGAACGAAGAAGTCGCTCGAGCTATTAGTAACGGTAAGCTTCATGCATTACTGCACTTCCACACCCGTCCTATCGACGTGGTCGTCTTCCACGGCTCTGATAGGGAACACTCGTTTTCAGGTTGGTTTCCCGCTTAGATGCCTTCAGCGGTTATCCATTCCGTATATAGCTACTCTGCTATGCCCTTGGCAGGACAACAGATCCACCAGAGATACGTCCATCCCGGTCCTCTCGTACTAGGGACAGATCCTGTCAATATTCCTACACCCACGGCAGATAGGGACCGAACTGTCTCACGACGTTCTGAACCCAACTCACGTACCGCTTTAAATGGCGAACAGCCATACCCTTGGGACCTGCTCCAGCCCCAGGATGCGATGAGTCGACATCGAGGTGCCAAACAACCCCGTCGATATGGACTCTTGGGGGTCATCAGCCTGTTATCCCCGGCGTACCTTTTATCCGTTGAGCGATGGCCCTTCCACACGGGACCACCGGATCACTATGACCGACTTTCGTCTCTGCTCGACTTGTCAGTCTCGCAGTCAGGCTAGCTTATGCCATTGCACTCGACGACCGATTTCCGACCGGTCTGAGCTAACCATCGCGCGCCTCCGTTACTCTTTCGGAGGCGACCGCCCCAGTCAAACTACCCACCATACACTGTCCCGGATCCGGATAACGGACCGCGGTTAGACATCCACGAAGATAAGGGTGGTATTTCAAGGATGGCTCCACAGGAACTGGCGTCCCTGCTTCAAAGCCTACCACCTATCCTACACATGCCTTGGCGAATGCCAGTGTAAAGCTATAGTAAAGGTGCACGGGGTCTTTCCGTCTGACCGCAGGAACCCCGCATCTTCACGGGGAATTCAATTTCACTGAGTCTATGTTGGAGACAGCGGGGAAGTCGTTACGCCATTCGTGCAGGTCGGAACTTACCCGACAAGGAATTTCGCTACCTTAGGACCGTTATAGTTACGGCCGCCGTTTACTGGGGCTTCAGTTCAAAGC